>NZ_CP070273.1:1815000-3994789 GCF_016906065.1 Marinomonas foliarum
TGCATTCCGTTTTCTGCTTGTAACCTAAAGTGCTCAGGTCGAATAAAAAGCGTGGCATCCGTTCCAATAGCAATGTTGCCTTGTGAACGCCCAGCTAACTTACCAAGCGCACCACAATCCAACACAACAAGACCCGAGTTAGCCTCAATGACTTTGCCAGAAATGCCATTATTTTCGCCCACAAAAGAGGCAACAAATGCTGTATGGGGATCTCTATATAAAGTAATAGGATCAGCAACTTGTTGAATGCGACCTGCAGACATAACAGCCACTCGGTCTGACATAGTCAGTGCCTCGCCTTGGTCATGAGTAATATAGATAAAAGTAATGCCTGTTTTACGTTGAATGGCTTTCAACTCGGTGCGCATATGTTGGCGTAATTTTAAATCTAATGCGGATAAAGGCTCATCCAATAGCAAGACTTGCGGCTCAACCGCCAATGCACGAGCAATGGCGATTCGCTGTCTTTGACCACCAGATAATTCAGAGACTTTTTTTGTTCCACTGCCCTCCAGAGCCACCAATTCGAGTAAGCTGTCAGAGGCTTTTTTGCGCTCACTTTTCGAAACACCGCGAACCTCTAGACCGAACTCAATATTTTCGGCCACAGTCATAAGAGGAAAAAGTGCGAGGTTTTGAAAAATCATCGAGGTTGGACGTTTATTGGCCGGCACGCCACGCATGCTCTTACCACCAATTTTAATATCACCCTGAGTTGGATCTATAAAACCACTAATCATGTTTAAAATCGTGGTCTTACCACAACCTGAAGGGCCTAAGAAACTAAAAAACTCTCCGGATTGTATCGTTAGATCGGTTTTCTGTATGGCGGTAAAGTCACCAAATTGCATGACGGTATTATCTAGGTGAACACTGCTATCCATATTTCTCTCGCTGGTTATTTTTTCTCGATACAAAAAAGCCCCTTGTGACATACAGTCACAAGAGGCCTTCGAGGTTATGCAGACAAGTAACGGTCTTGGTATTCATTGCGTAACGATAAATACCAAGCTTCTTGTATTGGCCACCACCATAGGTTGGCTAAATCTTGTTCGCTGTAAGAGTCTTGGAAGAACTGCTTAGTTTCAGCTGGCAATAAAGCATCCGCACCTTTTGATGTAGAGTTATAACCAGTGGACTTAACGAACATCGCGCCCGCTTCAGGCGTGTAATACCAGTTAATAAATTCATAAACTGAATCCACATTATTAGCATTTTTAGGAATAACAAAGCCTTCCATCCATGCCAGAGCGCCCTCTTTTGGCGCGCCGTAGGCAATAGGTTCGCCTTCTGATTGCAACTTGAAGGCAGTACTATCCCAAGTTTGGCCAATAACCGCACCGTTGGTGCGAAATGCCCCCTGCGCTTCATTTTCTGTAGACCAGAACTGAGCAAGTGCGCCCTTATGTTCGACCGCAACCTTTAAGATGACTTCGAAGTTTGCGCGCATGGCTTTTTCAGTTTTGTAAGAATCTAAAAGAGGGAAAGGAAGTTTGCCCGCTTTTTCAAGCCACAAACCAATACCGACAAGAGCCGAGTGACCACGAACCGTTACGCCACCCGCATTTTCTGGTAACCAAAGATCACCATAACTAAGCTCTTTACTGGTTTTTGCATAGTCCTTATTGTAAGCAATCGCCTCGGTTCCCCAATCAGATGGAGCGAAGTAGCGCTTACCATTTACGATTCCGCCAACATCCGACCCGGATAAAGCGCTTTCCAAACAACCATCCCAGTTAACTCTTTTCACATCAAGAGGCTGAATTAAATCGTAATCTACATAACCTGGGACACGGTCTACTGTCGGCATAATAATATCAAAGCCAGTTCCATCTGTAGCACGCAGTGAGTTCATTAACTCGTCGTTCGTTCCGTACGGCGTAAACGTCGCATTAATACCTGTTTTGGCTTTAAAGTCCGCTAACATTTCATCGGTTATATAACCTGCCCACGCATAAATGCGCAGCTCTTTGTTAGCAGCAATAGCCTTGTTTATCGAAAAAGGGGTAGCGGCAACAGCACCTGCAATAGAGGCGCCTTTCACGAATTGGCGACGAGAAAGGGTCATTCTTGAGCTCCTTTGATTTATATAATTAATGGATATTTCAGTCAGAAAGCATCTCTTCAGCTAAAAACTCACTTTAATTAAATGCTTATTCAATAATCTTATAAAGCTAATACAAAATAATGACGAAAAAGTGACCATGGAAGGTTTTTTTGCTAATCAGTCAGGATCGGCACCATTTATGTCGTAAAAAAACAAAATTATGCCGTTTTAAGTCAAATCGTTGTAGATGTAAATCTTTTGCCCCATATACCTCACACAACGACCGTCACATTTTTGTCACATACACCTATTAAGGTAGTCGTATTCATCGATTTATGTAGATTAAAGTAGGTTCTGAATTGAAAATATCCCATGTCACACGCACTACAACTGTGAGCTATCTTGTTATTGCGGTCATGCTTGTCGCCCTGCTCCTTTGGAGTTTAATGAAATTTCGCAGCGCCTTTGAGCAAAGTGACGCCTACACACAAGTTTGGGAATATTCTTCTATTAATTTAAAGCAGAAAATTGAAGGCTATTTATCGTCAGGGGAAGCATCCGCGCTACAATCATCACAGGAATTCATCGCGAAACAGATTCGCCCCGCACTTAGCTCACTTCCCGACACGATCAAGGACCCAATTAACACCCAATTAATTGAAATAGAAAAAAGCCTTCAATCTGACGTTAGAGCGGCAGGAAAGCTATCTGGAAATCCCTATGCTTTAATCGAAAACAATGAAAGGCAAACCTTATTATCACTAAATACCCTGTCGGATAAGATTGCACAATTTCAATCACTGCATGATATGCAATCCGCCGCAGTTTACTTAGCAAGCCAAGCTTTACTATACGCAGACCTTGCTAATATGAGTGACGCAAAGGGTAACTACCTTGCCAAAAATACAGCGGACAATAAGCAGCGCTTAGTTCAATCTATTACAACATTTCAATCTCATATCGCTGACTTTAATACACTCCCCATTCTAGAGCTGAATGAAGAACAAGATACCGAGACTGCTGATGACTTGTCCTCATTAATGGGGTGGGCAAGCGACGCAGAAGACGCAACCGAAGTAGACGATCCTCTCGAAGAAACCAAAAGCGAGCTTCATACTTGGTCAAGCCGCTATCTAAAAGACGTTGACTCTAGCCTTATCAATATCCAACAAGCCCTAACCGCACAAAACAAAATTCGGTCATTAATCAGCCAACTTGAAGACATTTTAAAAGCAGGCACTGAAGACATTCAGAAAAGTGCTCAAGAGACTCAACAACAAACCTTGATCGCATTTTCTATCTTTGTCATCCTGATGATATTAACCACTATTTCAGTGCATATATTTCAAAATAGAGTCGTTGTAAAAAGTGCTAGAGACTTATACACAGCGGTAAAAGACTTGGTTGAACATCAAAACATCAACTCCCTTAAAGTCGGAAAGAATAAAAATGAACTATCGGACGTAGCACACTATTTAAATCGCTACCTAGAACAAATAGCAGTGCAACGCCAGCAACGGGATACCGAGCTCAGTAACATTTCGACATCACTCAATGACATGCTCAATGCTTTTGGGCAAGTACACGAACTGAGCTCAGCATCGCGGCAAGAACTGGATGATACGCTTAACATGTCGAATCAAGTAGAGACCCTTGCAGGTAAAGCAGAAGTGCGTGCTCAAGAAGTAGCAAGTTATGCTACCGATACCAATACCGCGATGACGCATAGCGTGAAACAAGCCGCTTCGTTAGCCGCCGCCAATCAAACAACGGTGGATCGACTCAGTAGCAGTAAAAAGGCATTAACCAGTTTAAACTCATCCGTGTCTAGCGCATCGTCTATTGTCGGTGGTATCAAAGACATTTCGGAGCAAACCAATTTACTCGCACTAAACGCTGCCATTGAAGCCGCACGAGCAGGTGAACATGGCCGTGGTTTTGCTGTCGTCGCCTCTGAGGTAAGAACCCTTTCAACCCGAACCCAACAATCCCTAGAAGAGATCACTAAGATTTTCTCTCTTCTTACATCGGCGACAGATAAACTTACCCAGAATATCGAACTGATTGAAACGGCTTCGATCGAGCAAATAGACTTAACCCACGCGCTTGGACAGTCCGCTCAAGATATTCTCGAAAAGTCTAAACAATCGAGTCACTTGGCGAAAAAGGCAACAGGCTATGCTGCGGAGCAAAAATTGGGCATGAATAAGCTAAATAGTGCTGTGGTAAAAGTCAGAGAGCAAGCAAACGAATCGGAAGAATTTATGACAGGCGTGACAAACAACATCAAACAGAAGATTCAAGACATCACGACAACCTTAGGAATTAGCTAACTCCCAAGGCTGAATTCTCATCCAAAATGAAAAGTCACAGAAACAAAAAATCCAGCCGTAGCTGGATTTTTTATTAAGAATACAAAGTAAAAGCTTAAAACAAAACGCGTGCTTTAACGGTTCCTTCGACTTCTTTCACTTTCTCAAGCGCTAATTCGCCTTCTTCTGCATCTACGTCCATTACCATGTAGCCAAGTTTCTCCGTGGTACGAAGGTACTGACCTGTGATATTGATGTTGTTCTCAGAGAAGATCGCATTGATCTTAGAAAGCACACCTGGGCGGTTTTCATGAATATGAAGAATACGATGATTATTAGCTTGAGCTGGTAGCGCCACTTCAGGGAAGTTAACCGCTGCGGTTGTCGTACCAACGTCAGAGTATTTAACCAGCTTATCAGCTACTTCAATACCAATGTTCTCTTGCGCTTCCATTGTGCTACCGCCGATATGAGGCGTTAGTATCACATTGTCCAAACCCCGAAGCGGAGAAACAAATTCTTCGTCATTGCCTTTGGGCTCAACAGGGAACACATCGACTGCCGCACCACCCAAAGCACCCGTTTTAATCGCTTCTGCCACTGCGTCTAGATCAGCTACTGTGCCGCGAGAAGCATTAACAAAGATAGAGCCTTGCTTCATCTGTGACACTTCTTTCGCACCAATCATCATCTTAGTGGAACTCGTTTCTGGCACATGCAAGCTGATAATGTCACTTGTTGAAAGCAATTCTTTCAGACTTTTAATTTGACGTGCATTACCCAAAGGTAGCTTGGTAACGATATCGTAAAAGCATACTTCCATGCCTAAAGATTCCGCCAAAACACTCAATTGAGTACCGATACTTCCGTAACCAATAATGCCTAAACGCTTACCACGAGTTTCGAAAGACCCTACAGCAGACTTAATCCAACCGCCGCGATGACATGCTGCGTTTTTCGCAGGAATGCCGCGAAGTAATAGAATTAATTGACCCAACACCAACTCAGCAACACTACGAGTATTAGAGTAAGGCGCATTAAATACCACAATGCCTTTTTCGCTTGCCGCATCTAAATCAACTTGATTTGTACCGATGCAGAAACAACCAATAGCAACCAGCTTATTAGCATGCGCTAAAACTTTTTCAGTCAACTGAGTGCGAGAGCGAATACCAATGAAGTGCGCTTCTGAGATCTTTTCGATCAGCTCATCTTCCGCTAATGCTGTCTTATGATATTCAATGTTGGTGTAACCAGCGTCATGCAATGCGTCCAATGCAGATTGATGAACGCCTTCTAATAACAAAATTTTGATTTTGCCTTTGTCTAGTGAGTTGTTGCTCATGGCTCGTTCGACTTCTCTATTATGGTGGGGGAAATGTATGCGCATATGTTACCACAGAACATTCTTTGTCGTATTCAAGATACAAGAATGTCTTTCATTATGATAAGAGTGAAACTCATACAAAATATTGATACTAATACAATCTAAACGTCTTCAAAAAATGTGAGTCACACTGTCTCAATATAAAAAAAAGAGGCCTCACTGCCTCTTTTTTTTATTTTAGGAATTAGTCTTACGCTCCAAGTAAATGCCAGTTTCCACATGATGCGTATAAGGAAACTGATCAAACATCGCATATCGAACCACATCATGAGTACTTGATAATGCTTCTAAATTTGCTTTGAGCGTCTCAGGGTTACAGGAGATATACAGAATAGAATCTATTTTACGTATGAGCTCTACCGTCGCATCATCTAGACCTGCACGAGGTGGGTCAACTAACACAACAGAGGGTGATAACTCACTCACGCCAGCCTGAAGTAAGCTTTTAGGCAATTCGGCGTCACCATTCAAGGCTGCAGAAACATCTTCACTAGCCATTTTAACCACTTGAACATTATCCATACCGTTAATTGCGATATTCAGCTGCGCAGAGTTTACCGAGACCTTAGATATTTCTGTCGCGACCACTCGCGTAAACTGGCGTGCCAGAGGAATAGAAAAATTGCCATTACCACAATACATCTCTAGCAAGTCACCCGATGCATCTTTGGTCACATCCAAAGCCCACTCTAACATTTTTTCATTAATACCAGCATTCGGCTGTGTAAAGCTATTTTCCACTTGTTGATAGTGAAACTTTTGCCCGCCAACTGTGAGTGTTTCCATTACAAAGTCACGAGTCAAAATTTGCTTTTTCTTACGACTACGACCAATAAAGTGACACGCAGGAAATAATTTATTGAGCTGCTGAGCGGCAAGATTCCACTCGTCATCAATTGGCTTATGGTAAAGCAAACTAATTAGCGCTTCGCCCGTTGTCGTGGTTAAAAAATCCACTTGGAATAATTTGTATCGCAAAACTGGAATATCGCGAACCGCATCCAGAAGCTTTGGCATAAGTTCATTAATAAGGCTCGATGCCGCCAAAAATTGATCGGTACGAATAGGAGTTCTTGGGTCAGCTGAGTCAAACATGGCATAAAACAGGTCATCGCCATCGTGCCAAATACGAAATTCAGCTCTCATACGATAATGAGAAGATGCACTTTCATAGACCTCCAGCTCGGGCAATGACAAGGCTGCCATTAAAGAAGCGAGATCAGACTGCTTTTTTTGCAGCTGTTCTTGGTACATTTCTGGTTGAATTTGATCCGGTCTCATAGCTGACTCTCTTGGAAGCGGTAAGTACTAATTATCGTAGAGCGCGGCATTATACGAGTTACAGGAATGCAAATCTAATAGCACGCAAGAAAATTCGACATTTGACTCAGCAACTAATGCAAATACTCAGGCCCTAGTAGAATAGCCAGCGACAAGGTTAATGAAAAAACGCCATCATAATCGTCTTCGGCCTCATAAGTCATTTGCGGTTTGATTTGTCCAATTAACCAATCTTTATAAAGCAACCTTTCGTATTGAACATTATATAAATAGCTATCCGGCTCAATACTATGTTCGCCAGATTGCAAGAAGCTCAATTGGTAACCCAAGCGATTTTTGTCATTCACGCGATGTTGTATCGAAAAGTTTTCTCGTACATAAAAAAGCCCTTCTTTATCTAACCAAGTAGTACCAAAATCCATTCCGAAGTTCAGTGTCGGACTAGTAGCGTAGCCAACACCAATACCATAACGCGCACCCACGCCTTTAGAATAATAGGCAAACGCCTCTTGCTTCTGCCACCATTCAAACGAACCAATTGCTTCTCCCTGCGTTAAACGAAAACGCAAAAAAGGGTCTAGAGGGAAATCCACCTTTATCCCTGCGTCAACATCTAAGCCGATATCTTCTTTTATGTAACGTACAGCGGCAGAAATACTGGTTTTTAAGGCTGAACTGACTACACTGTCTTGCTGAGAAGATTCGCCTCGTAGGCTTTCCGGAGCTAAAGAGTCACTCTCAGACTCGACGACAAGACGCAATCTATCTTGGGTATTTGGTAATCTTAATTTGGCACTAAAATCAAAAAAACCTGAGCTTTCATCCTTTTCTAAGACTGAACCAAATCGAATCTCCACATAACTATCATTATGCTGCAGGCTTGGTTCACCAGACAAAAAAGAATCTATATTAGTCGACCAATTACCGATCGTATTTGACACTGTTTCATGTGAACTAAACCACCATGGTATTTCAGTTTCGTCGGACGTCTGCTGATCTACAGGCTGAGTCTCCGCAGCTTTAGCCACTTCATCTGTAGCCAGTAAATAGAAGGGACAGCATGCAACTAAATAAGCCGCAATGCGACCCTTCGATCTCATTGTACTAATCGCCTTTAAGCATTTGTTGAATCATCAAAGAAGAATTCTCAGCAGCTACTTTTAGATACTCCTCAAAACTCTTAGGTGATTCTTTTCCTGCGATATCAGATAAAGAACGAACTACCACGAACGGCGTTCCAAATTTGAAACACACTTGAGCAACAGCCGCAGCTTCCATCTCAACAGCAACAAGGGCTGGAAATGTTGCACGCACAGCTTCAACACGAACCGGATCATTCATGAAGCTATCCCCAGTGCCGATCAAACCCACTTTAGCTTGAACCTGAGTCACTGTTTGCAAGGCGCTATTAGCTTTGTTAATTAAAGCCACATCGGCTGGGTAAGTCGCTGGCATATTGGGAACTTGCCCCATAACATAACCAAAGGCGGTCACATCCACATCATGGTGGACAACCTGATCTGAAATCACCACATCGCCAACCTGTAGTTCAGGATCGAAGCCTCCTGCAGAACCAATATTAATCACATATTCAGGTTTAAACTCAGACAATAGCAATGTAGTAGACACAGCGGCGTTTACTTTACCAATACCAGATTTAAGCAAAACAACGTCTTTACCTTCAAAGTGGCCGATAAAAAAATCACACCCAGCAATAGACTGCTCTCGAAGGTCTGTCATCCAAGCTTTGATGACTGCGACTTCTTCATCCATGGCGCCGATTAATCCAATTACGCTCATTCATTACTCCTAGAATTTGTATTGTGTTGCATAACATCTTTTGCAAAAAACCGTATTTTCTCACCAGAGTTAGGTGAAACCAAATCAAACACAACCACATTATCCGGCATTTCCAGCCACTTTTGTACAGCATAGAAGCGCACATTAGGAAAAGCAGCCTGTGCAGCTAAAATGACAGCCGGTGGCTGGGGCTCCAACAACACGATAATGGCATTAGGCTGATACGATAACACCACATCATAATCAACCAAATCTGCCAGCCATTGCGTGGCAATAGTGCATTGATCCAGTTCATTGTACCAAATAGCCTTGGTGACTCGGCTGCCACCGACCATCACCCAACACACTTCTTCTTCGTTATAATGTGCAATGGAGATCCCGTCTTCTTCGCATGCCTTAAGCAGCACTTGATACAAATTGTAATCGAAGAAACAACCTTGCAAGGTATAAACACTATCATCAATATGTAAAGGGAATCGGCTATTCAGCCAAATAACGGGAAGATGGTCTCGTTTATGTTTCAGCTTGAGAGCCAATGTCATATCAATTTGAGATTGGACGTCTTTATCACAACCTATCAATACCGCATCAAACTTCGTTAAAACACTGGACTGAGTAAAAAAACTATCTGAAGAAGCATACACCTCCACCTCCAAGCCAAACCTTTGTAACGCCTCAGTGATATTAGAAGCGTAAGGATAATCATTGGCGACCCAAGCGATAACTTGGTTTGGTTTTAACGATAAAGTTTCCTCTGCTGAGTGGTTAACCTCCATCATTAAATTTAGCTGCAAAGCGTTATTTTGAAGTGTTTGTTTCTGTCCACCAAGACTTTCAGACAACATTTTAATCATCCAAAAAAACAATGGCCGAAAAGCCATATCGTTCATTGCGATGATCTCTAGCTCCATATCGCTGATAAATCGAATACTTAAACGTCGTTCGGCCATATCATTCGACATAACCATCATGAGTAACGTACGAACCAACCCACGAAAATGCTTTCCTATCGCCACGACTTTGCTACCAGACTCAACAGAACAGTCAACCACCGCCCGCGTAGCTTCCATGCCCATGGCTGCCATCACTCTATCGCTTTCCTGTCGAAAGATATCCCCAAGAGGAAGGTAGGAGACATCCGTTTCTTGCTGACTAATGTCATCTAAAACAGACAACAGCAAGGTCATCCATCCTTGTAAATGGCTTGATTCAATATGATCTGGTAATGTAGAAAGGTAGTTTAATTCATTCAATATGGCATCCGTATCTACTTTTTTCTCTACCAGAGATGACAATGGATGTAATTGTTCTAACTGCCAAGTAAGGCTAGTTTCTCGAGTAATATTTTTCCCTACCAATAGCAAACCACGGTAGTCATTTTCATTTCTAAATGTATAAGCCTGCCATTGATATATCCGACCTAAATCATTCATAGTCAAATCAAAGGTAATACCGATATTACCCTTCAATGCATCTTGAATAGATCGATGGCTGGCAATAGGCATAAAGTCAAAAAGCGTTCGGGCTTTGACTGAATCAGGAAAAACATGACGGGCTTCGCTATTAATCAACTCAACTTCTGCAACCTCATTGCAGAAGATAACAGCACTGTTTATCGAGTCTGATAGCAAAAGAAAACGCTTATTTTTCGCTTGAATCTCAGCCATAAGCTGACGATTTTGACGTTGGATAGGCTGCAACTCAATGTAGGGAATAAGCTCTTCTTGATGTTTATATACTACCGTTTCGATAGGCTGAAAGATTAATATTTTCATCTGTCGAGCAAGCAAAAAATAAAACACCAACAAAACAACACCCACAGATAGGATTAGCGGCAAAGCATTCGTAAAAATGGCAGAGGAAATGGAATGCGCTTCTATCACATCCAACTGTAGATTTGCCTGAATAGGTGAAACTAAAGGCAAACTCGCACGCAATGTATTATTGGATAAATTCACTCCCGCTTTACGCTCTTCCAATAAAACACGGTTATGTGACACATCGTAAATACGAACGGCACTCACACCTGCGCTTTCCAACAGCTCATTTGCTAAGGTCAAATTGTCATTTAATGAAATAAAGCCATACAGAAAGCCAGTACTGTCCTTCTCAGCCGATAACAATTTCGTTTTCAGCATCAGCAAGGATGCACCATCGTCTGTCTTAACAGATGCCCACCGATTTAACAGCCCTGCCCCAATGACTGCTTTAAAGTCCGTCTTAGTAAACAGACGAGCTCTTGGATCCATGGAAGAGTTACCATTGGCCCATTCGATATAGAAAAAGTCTAAACCTCCGAAAAACAACACTTCATGATGACTGAATAATAAGTCCAACTCACGCCCAGCAATATAGTCACTCGAAGAAAGGTCTTGCCCAATAAACTTCATCTCATCTTCAGCGCGTGCTAAATACGCATTAAAAGCTTGCTCAGCCACTTGGTGCTTTAGCACCAAGTTTTTGTCTTTCGCAGCTTGAGTCAATGTTTCAATAAAAAAGACACTTAATAATGCGACGACCAAAAAAATCGCGCCCATCAACAAGAGCGATTTTTGCTGTAATCGACGCTGTAAACTCTCCGTTACTGCTGCCATAATTCCACCGAATATTGATAAGCTTGCTGAACCATCAAACGTAAACTCTCTGAGTCTAATTCAGCAGGCATTAGGGTTGAATTCCCAACATAGAGAGCTGGCATGTTCTTTCCTTCGAGATCAAGCTTAATGGCCTCAGCAACAGCAATGGATAAATCATCCTTCATAAACAGAACACTCACTTTGACGTTCCGGTTGACTAAATCCGCAATCCCATTAGGGGATAATCCCCACGCATTGGTTTGCGTCTTCAAGCCAGGAGAGTCTTCTTCCAAAGCCGCAACAACGCCCTCAGATATATGTTGAGAGCAACTAAAAATAAAATCTGTCGGTGTTTCTTTTAAGAATACTTTCGCTGCCTTAAACGCTTGCACCTTATCATCTGCAACGACACGGATACGGCTAACTTGTCGGTTGTACTTCAGCATTTCATCTAAAAATAAATCACAACGTGAATGACCAAGGTAACTGGCTGGTAATACCAAAGCTGAAATGGTGGTTTCTGGAGGCAATTGGCGATCAAGATAGCTTGCTAATCTAGTTGTTGCTCTTTTCTGATCAAAACCGATATACATTAGTGGGGGATTATTCATCCAATGGGTTAGCGGCGAGGCAAAATCATACAAAATAACTTTGCTCTTCCCCGTTCGTAGAAAACGCTCTAAAAAACGTCGCTGAACAAAACCAAGCTTCGTCATCACAATATAATCGGGAGGCGTCGCAGCTATTTTAAGGTACGCCGAAAAATCTGTTTCACTTTCCGTACGATCTAGATAAACATCCAACCGATAATCAATGCCCAATTCTCGCATACGTTTTCTGAGCGCAACCTGAAGCGCTCTATTTTCAATAGAGTCTTCATCCCCAAATAGAAACAACGCAATACGTACCGCACTTTTTTGCGTTATTCGGACTGGACTAGGGGGAGAATTAATAATGGTTGTAAACTGTTCGGCTAAAGGGCCTTGCCTCGGGCTCATCTGATAATAATCATGGCTGTCCATAATATTTAACGCCATATTTGCAGCTTGCGCTGTCAGGCAAGCACATCCAAGAAAAAGGAATACGACAAAAATACGAAGCCTATGCATTATCAAACCTGATATACCATCCGCAGAAAGATTTATTCTAACTAAATTAACGAACTTTCGTGACAACAGGAACAAGAAAATACCGACAGACGCCCAAAAATGGCAGAAAGAGTAACCAAAAGTAGGAACATGACAGGCTAGTACAAATTTCAGACATAAAAAAAGCCGACATAAAGTCAGCTTTTTTTAAATTTGGTGCGGAAGGAGAGACTCGAACTCTCACGCCGTGAAGCACTGGAACCTAAATCCAGCGTGTCTACCAATTCCACCACTCCCGCAAGGAATGGCGAGCATTATAGGTAATTGAGTTTTTCGGTCAATAGTTTTTTTATATTTTTAGTAAAAAACTTAAAAAATATTTCCCTAGCCCCACTTGCTCGCCATTTTTATGCGCTACAGCGTTTAAAAAACACGACCGTTAGCGTATTCGCCACGCTCGTAACGCACAGCCATTTCTTCAAGATCCATCGTGTGGATACGAGAAGCCTGACCAGCACAACCAAACGCTTCATAGCGGTCGATACAAACTGCCTTCATCGCTTTAATACTTTCTGTTAAGTATTTACGTGGATCAAAGTTACCTTTGTGTTCAGCCAAACTACGACGAATCGCGCCTGTTGCAGCCAAACGTAAATCCGTATCGATATTCACTTTACGAACTCCGTAACGAATCGCCTTAACGATTTCATCTACTGGCACACCGTAAGTTTCTGGAATTTCACCACCGAACTCGTTGATGATAGACAACCAATCCTGAGGAACAGAAGACGAGCCGTGCAATACGATATGCGTGTTTGGTAGTAGTTCTACGATTTTCGCAATACGTTCGATGTCAAGAATATCGCCAGTAGGCGGACGCGTAAATTTGTAAGCACCATGGCTTGTACCAATCGCTACTGCCAATGCATCAATACCTGTAGCATTAACAAAATCTACAGCTTCTTGTGGATCCGTCAGCATTTGATCGTGAGAAAGAATACCTTCTGCGCCTACGCCATCTTCTTCACCCGCTTGGCCTGTCTCTAGAGAGCCCAATACACCAAGCTCGCCTTCCACAGATACGCCACAAGCATGAGCGAACTCAACCGTACGACGGGTTACGTCTACGTTGTAATCATAACTTGCTGGCGTTTTACCATCAGCCATCAAAGAGCCGTCCATCATCACAGACGAAAAGCCAAGCTGTATAGAACGTTGGCAAATAGCAGGAGACGTACCATGGTCCTGATGCATAACAACAGGGATATGTGGATAATCTTCAATGGCAGCCGCAATCAAGTGACGTAAAAAGTGTGAGCCAGCGTACTTACGAGCACCAGCTGATGCTTGCATGATAACTGGCGAGTTCACTTCGTGAGCCGCTTCCATGATCGCCTTAACTTGTTCCATGTTATTCACATTGAACGCTGGCAAACCATAGCTGTGTTCCGCTGCATGATCGAGCAGTTGACGCATACTAATTAAAGGCATAAAAGCTTTCCTCTGACAATTTGTCTTATATTGTATTTATAACGTTTGGAGTTACGGTGTTAGTTAACTCACATTATTTGTAGTCATAGCATTGTTCATCACAAGCTATGTGGCTTACGCCTTATCGTTATTGTCATACTCGGCTTTCGCTGAGTAGGTCACTCTCTAGTTTTGTTTTTCATCAACACCGCTTTCAGCACAACTCACATTAAGCTTACACCGGTGTTAACGAAACAGGCTTTACGCCTTTTTATTTCTTATAAAGTGTTTTAGAACAATCTTTGTCATTCTTTGATACTAATTTTGCGCGCGTGATTCCAACATCGCAACCGCTGGAAGCACTTTTCCTTCAACAAATTCTAAAAACGCCCCACCACCGGTTGAAATATAAGAAATCTTGTCTGCCAGACCGTACTTATCAATCGCCGCTAATGTATCTCCGCCACCAGCAACAGAGAAGGCATCGCTATCAGCAATGGCTTGAGCAACAACCTCTGTGCCCTTAGAAAAATTATCAAACTCAAACACACCACACGGGCCATTCCATAGAATGGTTTTAGCATTTTTTAGAATATCAGCAAGCACTTGAGCGGAATCCGGACCTAAGTCCATGATTTCCTCGTTATCAGCTACCTGGTCAACAGGCTTAATCGTTGCAACCGCCGTTTCTGAAAACTCTGTGCCCACACGAACATCTGTCAACTCAGGAATATCTAAGTCAGCCATTAGCTTTTGAGCTTGAGGAATTAAATCTTTTTCATGCAATGACTTACCTACATTGTAGCCTCGAGCAGCAACAAATGTATTGGAAATACCACCACCCACGATCAGCTGATCGCAGACTTTAGATAAGGACTCTAATACCGTTAATTTAGTCGATACTTTTGAACCACCAACCACAGCAACCAAAGGACGTGCTGGATTATCAAGCGCTTTACCTAATGCCTCTAACTCTGCAGCTAATAATGGGCCAGCACAAGCCACAGGCGCGTATTTGGCAACGCCGTGAGTTGATGCGTGAGCTCGGTGAGCCGTTCCAAATGCGTCCATTACGAACACATCACACAAAGCCGCCATTTTTTTAGACAAGGTTTCGTCATCTTTTTTCTCGCCAAGGTTAAAACGCACGTTTTCAACCAAAACAAGTTGACCAGATTCAACCTCAACGCCATCCAACCAGTCTTTGGCTAATGGCACATCTTGCCCTAGCAAACTAGCAAGATGTGTCGCTACAGGTTGAAGAGAAAATTCTTCTTCGTACTGCCCTTCTGTTGGACGACCAAGGTGTGACATCACCATCACTTTAGCGCCAGCGGCTAACGCCAACTTAATAGTTGGCAAGGCTGCGCGAATACGTGCATCACTCGTCACTTTGCCATCTTTAACAGGTACGTTAAGATCTTCACGGATCAATACTCTTTTGTTCGTCAGATCCACGTCTTTCATATTAATTACAGTCATGTACGATGTCCTCGTCGTTTAAACTTCTGATGTCTCAATCCAAATTTGATTGTTCAATCACACCTGCCCAATGCTTAGCCACGTCCAACATACGGTTAGCGTAGCCCCATTCATTATCAAACCAACACAGCAACTTCACCATTCTCTGATCAATTACTTGGGTTTGTGTACTATCGATAATTACAGAACGTGGATCATGATTAAAATCCACAGACGCATGCGCTTCTTTGGTAAACCCCATTAATCCAGCGTATTTTGAGCTTGCTGCTTGCTCTAACTGGGTATTTATTTGTTCTACTGTTACATCCCGCTCTGTACGCAATACCAAATCAATTACAGAGACATTTAATGTTGGCACACGCACTGCATTACAACCCAACTTTCCGTCAAGTTCTGGCATCATCCGTGTAATACCTTTCGCTAAACCGGTATCAACTGGAATAATAGAGCTCAACGCTGCACGGGTAAGACGTAAATCCTTGGTGTGATAGCCATCAATCACAGGCTGATCATTCATCGCCGAGTGGATTGTTTGCGTCATGCCATGCGCCACACCCGCAAACTGCTTCACCACATCCAAAACCGGAATCAAACAATTCGTCGTACAAGATGCCGCTGACACAATGTTTTGATTTGCCTGAATGTCCTGATGATTAAAACCATACACAATAGTCGCATCTACATCAGCCGCAGCAGGCTGGGATAGCAACATTCTGGGAACACCGGCATTCAGATAGGCTTGCGCACCTTCTCGACTAGAAAAACTGCCCGAACACTCCAGCACCATATCCAGTTCAAGAGACGACCAATCCAACTCATCAGGAGTAGCACAAGAAAAACATAAAATACTATCGTCACCGATCAACAAGGCATTGCCTTGGGTCGAAACAGGCTTAGGGAAACGTCCATGAGTGGTGTCATAGCGAGTAAGATAACTGATTGTCTCAATATCGGACAATTCATTAATAGCAACCACTTGAATGTGATCGCGGTAGCCGTTTTCATACAACGCTCGCAATATCGAACGTCCGATACGACCATAACCATTTATAGCGACTCGCAACATATTCCTACTACTTCATCGCAAAGAAAGTGATCAAAAACCATCACCTTCCGCCTTAATAAAAGGAAAAAGAGGCATACAAACGTATACCTCTTTTCTTATCAAGCACCAGATTACGCAGCTAGAATTTTCTCAGCAGTCGCAACCACATTGTCTACTGTAAAGCCGAAGTGTTTCATAAGATCACCACCAGGAGCCGACTCACCAAACGTCGTCATCCCCACCATAGCGCCGTCGAAACCAACGTATTTGTACCAGTAATCAGTATGGGCCGCTTCGATAGAAACGCGCTTAGTCACGCTACTTGGCAATACAGATTCTTTGTAAGCAGCGTCTTGAACATCAAAGACATCAGTGGATGGCATAGAAACCACACGCACATTCTTGCCTTTCGCTGTAAGTGCTTCAGCAGAGTCCATTGCTAGGCCTACTTCAGAACCTGTAGCGATCAAGATAAGATCAGGTGTACCAGTGCAATCTTTCAGCACATAGCCACCTTTCGCTGCGTTAGCTAATTGCTGTGCATCACGTGCTTGCGCAGGCAAACCTTGGCGAGAGAATACCAAAGACGTTGGGCCAGTACGACGTTCAATACCCGCTTTCCAAGCAATCGCTGTTTCCGCGGCATCACATGGACGCCATACAGACATATTTGGCGTCATACGCAAATTCGCTAACTGCTCAATAGGTTGATGCGTTGGACCGTCTTCGCCTTGACCAATAGAATCGTGCGTGTAAACAAATACGTTTTGAATGCCCATCAAAGCAGACATACGAACCGCGTTACGGGCATATTCCATAAACATCATAAAGGTCGCACCGTAGTTAATAAAACCACCATGCAAAGAAGCACCATTCATGATACCGCTCATACCAAACTCACGAACACCATAGAAAACATAGTTGCCTGCTGGATCGTCTTGAATACCTTTTGAACCAGACCATAACGTCAAGTTAGAACCAGCAAGATCCGCAGAGCCACCTAGCAACTCTGGCAACATAGCACCAAAGAAACCAATCGAATTCTGAGATGCTTTACGGCTCGCGATGCTTTCACCTTTGTCTTGGCTTTCTTGAATGAAAGCTTGTGCTTTCGCTTCGAAATCCGCAGGCAATTCACCCTTAATCACACGACGTTCAAATTCAGCCGCCAATTCTGGGTAAGCTGCTTTGTACGCTTCAAATTGTGCATTCCACTGCGCTTCACGAGCAGAACCGGCTTCTTTCGCATCCCAACCAGAGTAAACATCAGCAGGAACCTCGAACGGAGCATGCGGCCAACCAAGGAATTCACGTGCAGCCGCAATTTCTGCATCGCCTAGTGGCGCGCCGTGGCAATCATGACTACCAGATTTATTTGGCGAACCAAAACCAATAATGGTTTTGCAGCAAATCAACGTTGGCTTAGTTGTTTCAGCTTTTGCCGCTTCAATCGCCGCTTTGATCGCTTCTGGATCATGTCCATCTACATCAGCAATAACATGCCAGCCGTACGCTTCGAAACGCTGCGGTGTATTATCAGTAAACCAACCTTCAACATGACCATCGATAGAAATACCGTTGTCATCCCAAAACGCAACCAATTTACCCAAACCTAGCGTTCCAGCAAGAGAAGCCGACTCGTGAGAAATACCTTCCATCAAACAACCGTCACCAAGGAAGCAATAGGTGTTGTGGTCGACGACAGTATGCCCTTCGCGGTTAAACTGCGCAGCTAAGGTTTTCTCAGCAAGCGCCATACCGACGGCGTTACTAATACCCGCGCCCAATGGTCCCGTTGTGGTTTCTACGCCATCGGTATATCCATATTCTGGGTGCCCAGGTGTTTTAGAGTGAAGTTGACGAAACTGTTTTAAGTCTTCAATTGCCAATTTATAACCAGATAGGTGCAATAAAGAATAAATCAGCATAGAGCCATGGCCGTTTGACAACACAAAGCGGTCGCGATCAACCCATTTTGAATTGTTTGGGTTGTGCTTTAAAAAATCATTCCATAGCACTTCAGCGATATCCGCCATACCCATTGGTGCACCGGGGTGACCAGAGTTAGCTTTTTGTACGGCATCCATACTCAATGCACGTATGGCGTTAGCAAGTTGTTTACGAGACGGCATGGTTATTCCACTCCTGATAGCTTAACGAACAATAGAAGTAACATTCTCTACGGGATAGAACCACGATACAAGGTTGGCACCATCGTAACGCCCAAACACTGGGCAAAGAAAATGAAATCACTTAGAAATCTGCACCATCGTAACAAAAAAACCACCTTTTGCCTCATTAAAATCCACATACTGGGTTGATATTTAAACAATGCTAGTTCATGATTCGCCCTACTAATACAGCGTCGATTTGTCTCGGCTTGCGGGCGCTATATAAACTCAGCTAAACAGATACGCAAGAACCTGTTTAGCACTTTTGATGCCGAACAGGTTTTTTTTATGCCTGTTTAGCGACTAACTCAGCTAAAGAGGAAAACTCAATATGTCAGAATATTCTTTATTTACCTCAGAATCCGTTTCTGAAGGCCATCCAGATAAAATCGCCGACCAAGTCTCCGACGCCATCCTTGATGCCATTTTGGCAGAAGACCCTGAAGCACGTGTTGCCTGCGAAACTCTCGTTAAAACCGGCATGGTCTTGGTTGCAGGTGAAGTTCGTACCAACGCATGGGTCGACATCGAAGAAATCGCTCGCGGTGTTATCCGTGAAATTGGCTACAACAGCTCAGACATGGGTTTCGACTGGGAATCTTGTGCCGTAATGAATGCCATTGGTAAACAATCTGCTGATATCGCGGTAGGTGTTGATGAAGCCAGTGAAAAAGAGCTGGGGGCTGGCGACCAAGGTTTGATGTTTGGTTTTGCAACGAACGAAACTGACGTGCTAATGCCTGCCCCAATCACCTACGCACATCGTTTGGTTCAACGCCAAGCTGAGGTTCGTAAAAACGGCACCCTAGACTTCCTTCGCCCAGATGCGAAAAGCCAAGTCACTTTCCGTTACGATGAAAATGGCAAGCCCTGCGCAATCGATGCGGTTGTTCTTTCGACACAACACAGCGCATCTGTTAAGCAAGCGGATCTTCGTGAAGCCGTCATGGAAGAAATCATCAAACCTGTTCTTCCTGCTGAATGGCTATCCAAAGACACCAAATACTTCATCAACCCAACAGGTCAGTTCATCATTGGCGGTCCAGTTGGCGATTGCGGTCTAACAGGTCGTAAAATCATCGTTGATACTTACGGCGGTATGGCTCGTCACGGTGGTGGCGCTTTCTCTGGTAAGGATCCGTCTAAAGTTGACCGTTCTGCTGCTTACGCTGGTCGCTATGTAGCAAAAAACATCGTTGCAGCAGGACTTGCAGATAAATGTGAGATTCAAATTTCTTACGCCATCGGCGTGGCTGAGCCAACATCCATTAGTATCAATACGTTTGGTACTGGCAAAGTAAGTGATGCGGTGATTTCACAATTGGTTCGTGAGCACTTCGAATTACGTCCAGCAGGCCTTATCAAAATGCTCGATTTGAAACGCCCGATCTACCTGCCAACAGCGGCTTACGGTCACTTTGGTCGTGAAGGTGAAAATTTCACTTGGGAAAAAACGGACAAAGCAGACGCATTACGCAAAGCTGCTGGTTTATAATTTTCTCAATTTCCGTTATAAAGCCTTCTTCTGCCTTTCTTTTAGAAAACAGACGAAGGCTTTTTTATTTCTACGTCCTCAAGCATTAGGGAACATAAGACACGTATGCGTATTCCACGAATTTTTATCGATACAGAACTCAGCGAGAATACTAGCCTTGTCTTACCTGACTCATCCTTCCAGCACCTCTGCAAGGTTCTGCGCCTCAAATCAGGCCACCCTATTCGCGTGTTTAATGGTAAAGGTGGTCAATATAATGCGATGTTAAGTGATGTCGAAAAACGCTCAGCCAGTATTCAGGTAGCCGATTTTGAAATGCTTGAAAACGAATCGCCAATCCAAGTCACCGTTGGACAAACATTGTCTAGAGGCGAACGTATGGATTACGCTATTCAAAAAGCCGTCGAAGCTGGCGTATTTGCTATCCAACCACTTTTTAGTCAACGTTGCGAAGTGAAACTACAAGACAACCGTGCAGAAAAGCGCCAACAACATTGGCAGCAAGTCGCAACAAGTGCAGCTGAACAATGCGGTCGTGGTATTGTACCTGTTGTGTATCCACCAATAGAATTAACTGAGTGGATTTTAAATTGTAATGAAATGTTAAAGCTAACATTGCATCACCATAGCGCTAAACCCATTCGACAATTCGAAAAGCCAATCAATAATCGTATCGCGTTATTGATTGGGCCAGAAGGTGGCCTTAGTGAAAAAGAAGTGCAACTGTCTGAAAATGCTGGGTTTAATGCTATTTCGCTGGGACCTAGAGTACTAAGAACTGAAACTGCGCCAATTGTTGCGCTCAGTGTAATCAACACGCTATGGGGAGATATCTAATCTACTCGTCATAACAGAATAGCAACATATTCATAAAATAAATGGATTTATCATCCCAATAGGAATTATAAAGGACAGAGAATCACATGTTTTACCGAATAGTGTTAACTTGCACGGTTTATATTGGAGCTGCTTTTGTACCTGCAATATCGCACGCTATATCCCTTGAAGAAGCCACTTACACAGCAATAGAAAATAGCCCATCAGTACGACAAGCTGTAGCAAAATATAGAGAATCGCAAGAAAGTGCAGACATTGCTAGACGTTCGGGCTATTACCCAAGTGTCGACCTTTCAGCAGGCATAGGACATGAAACGACCTACGCCGACGACAACCCCAACTCTGCTGACATTGATCTAGCCCGTCGAGAGTTAACACTGTCTTTGAATCAGCCTCTTTTTAATGGTTTTTCTACCGTAAATGAAATAGAGCGTTTAAGCAGCGAAGCCGAAGCGGATCGCTGGAGCGCTCTCATTTCTGTCGAAAATACTGCACTTGAAGTTGCTCAAGTTTATGCCAACATTTTACGTTATCGAGAGCTGGTGAATTTGGCAGAACTGAATCTTGAGACCCACCAACGCATTTATGGCCAGATCAAGCTTAAAAGTGATTCGGGCATAGGGCGGCAATCTGATCTCAGTCAAATCACCGCACGACTATCGAAAGCGCATGCAAATTATTTCGCCGCGGTTAACAACTTAAAAGACGCAGAAAGTAACTACAACAACATCGTGGGCGAAATGCCACCTAAAGAACTTATTTACCCAGTTCCAGACCAGGACCTACTGCCAAAAGATCTTGACTCAGCACTTAACGACTCCCTTAAGAGAAACCCTGCAATTGAAGGGGCTCGTTGGGACGTAGCCGCAACAGAGAGTGCACAGAAAGTCACCGATGCAGGAAAATACCCGACTGTTAGCTTTGTTCTAGAGCGAACATGGAATAACAATATTGATGGTGATGAAGGCCCAAGCGAAGACCTACTTGCAATGGTTCGTCTAAATTACAACCTTTACAGTGGCAGCACACAAAAACGCCAAGCCGAAGTGGCATCTCAACAAAATATACAAGCCACTGAAATACGACGAAAAACAATCAGAGATACTGAATTAACGGTACGCTTAGCATGGGCTGCTTTTGAAGCAACAACAGGGCAAAAAGAACATATTCGTCAATATGTTATTGCCACGAAAGAGTCTCAAATTGCCTATGAAAAGCAATTCCGTTTAGGCCGACGTACATTGCTGGATGTGTTGGATAGCGAAAATGAACTGTTTCAAGCTCGTCAAGATTACGTGAATGCAGACTACGATCAGCTTTTCTCTGAATTCAGGCTGTTTAATGCAAAAGGCGAGCTAATGCGCGCGTTCCGTATTTATCGCCCGCAGGTACTTGGATTTAATGACTCTTTTGAATCAGCCAAAGTGCCAGCAAAGATTCCACCAACAGCTACTGAAGAATTGCAAGCTGCGGAGAACGCACTGACAGAAAAAGCGTCAGTCAACTCTCAACGTACACCACCCACCAACAACGAAGAAGTGCCAACAGAGAGTGAGCTTTTCCTTGATGCAGGTGAAAAAGGCAGTAGTTGGTAACAACAGGCCAGTTAATACAGAGTCTTTGCGTTCAAAGACTCTGTTGCTATATGGCTTCAAGTCCTAGATGACGATTAATTCAGACCTTAATCATTCGTAATACGCCCGATTTTTATTTCTCAAATCAACTATATGAAAATCATGGGTGTTTTTTCTTCTCAGCGTCCCCATATTTCTATAGCATCAACACCTATTAATCGTTTTATCAAAGCGCTAAAACGTCGCTTTCGCTTTAGGAACTACCCCTATGACTATTAAGCTCGGCATTGTTATGGATCCAATCGCATCCATCAACTACAAAAAAGACACCTCACTCGCCATGCTATGGGCCGCTGCAGACAAAGGTTGGCAGCTTATATACATGGAGCAAAAGGACTTATTTCTAGACAATGGTAAAGCCTATGCCATGACTCGTCCGCTCAATGTATACAAAGACCCTGAGCATTTTTATGACCTAGGCAATGAAAGCAAAATGGCACTTGGTGAATTAGACGTTATCTTGATGCGTAAAGACCCACCGTTTGACAGTGAATTTGTTTACAGCACCATGATTTTAGAACAAGCAGAACGTGATGGCGCTATGGTGGTAAACGATCCAAAAAGCCTACGCGACTGCAATGAAAAACTGTTCGCGACACAATTTCCGCAATGCTGTCCAACGGTGCTTGTAACACGTCGCACAGATTTACTGAAAGACTTCCATAAAGAACATGGCGACGTCATTTTCAAGCCTTTAGATGGTATGGGAGGCACCTCTATCTTCCGCCTAAAACCAGACGACTCCAACGTCAGCGTCATTATCGAAACATTGACTAACATGGGTACAGAACAAATCATGGCGCAAAAATTTATCCCAGAAATCAAACAGGGGGATAAACGCATTTTAGTCGTTGATGGCGTACCAGTACCTTACACTCTGGCCCGTATCCCTGCATCCGGTGAGACACGTGGTAATTTAGCCGCAGGTGGTCGTGGTGAAGGCCGCCCACTCAGTGACAGAGATCGCTGGATTTGTGAACAAGTGATTCCTTCTTTAAAAGAAAAGAATTTAATGTTTGTTGGCTTAGATGTTATCGGCGATTATCTCACTGAAATCAATGTCACCAGTCCAACTTGCGTGCGTGAATTAGACTCACAATTCGATCTCAATATCGCAATGACATTAATCGAAGCCATTGAGAAACGTCTCCCGTAATAGCCGATGCGAGTAATTGATAAATTTTCTATCGCGCTCTTCATTGCCATTAGCCTTCATGTGCTAATGGTGATGATTATTGGTTTCGATTTCGAGCTGCCTTCACCAAAACCCAAAACACTGGAGGTAACGCTTGTTCAACACACTACAAAAGCGCCCAATGAAGCGGACTTCATCGCACAAGCCAATCAACAAGCAAGCGGAACGGAGCTTCGCAAACAGAAGCTAACCACCACAGAAAACGCACAATTTTTATCTGATACTATCCAAGAAATTTCGCCTCCGGTTCAACCTCAACTCGCTTCCCAAAGACCCATAGATGAACCCAGCTTGCTGGCGACACAAAATCAAGAAGCCGTTTTTGAGATCATCAACGAGCCAGATGAGGCAGCTAAAACACTCGAAGAGCAGTTTCGTGGTGAAACGCAAATACCCAGCCACATATCCAACGATATTGCGACTCTAGAAGCACTGCTCGATCAACAAAGGCAATCCTATGCGAAACGCCCAAGGATTCGACGACTGACTTCAGTGTCAGCAAAAGCAGCAGTTGATGCCCAATATTTGGATGACTGGCGCCGTAAAATAGAGCGGATAGGAAATATTCACTACCCTGAAGAAGCCAAGCGTAATCACCTATATGGCGAACTACGCCTTGCTGTGATCATCCAGCCCAGTGGTTACGTCGATGATATAGAAGTGCTACAGTCCTCTGGAATTAGAGTCTTAGACGACGCTGCAATGCGTATTGTTCGCCTTGCCGAACCCTTTCAAGCCTTCCCAAGCGAATTAAAAAAAGAAGTAGATAAGCTAGAAATCATCCGCACTTGGCGATTTGTACCTGGCAACCAACTGCAAAGCCGATAAACATAAACCAATATATTAAAAACATTAGGCACAAAAAAAGCCCTCATCTAGAGGGCTTCTTCTTACCGTTTACTAAAGTTAACGATCAGTCAAATTGACCATCACCCATAGCAAGACGTATTTTCTTCATCGCATTTTTTTCGAGCTGTCGAATACGCTCTGCAGACACACCGTATTCATCTGCCAGTTCATGCAATGTCGATTTCGCATCAGATAACCAACGCTGTACTAGAATATTTCGGCTACGCTCATCAAGGTCTGACATTGCAACTTCTAAACGCTGGTTAGAGTCTTCTTCCCAGTTACCGTTTTCAAGCAAGGTTGCAGGGTCGGATCGATGATCCTCTAAATACTGAGAAGGCGCTTGGAAAGCACTGTCATCATCGTCATCAGCAGAAGCATCAAATGCCATATCAGACGCGCTTAAACGCCCTTCCATTTGGCGAACCACTTCCGGCGTGACGCCAAGATCACTAGCAACTGACTCAACTTCGGAGTTACTGAACCAAGACAGGCTCTTTTTCGCACTGCGCAGATTAAAAAACATCTTACGTTGCGCTTTCGTTGTAGCGACTTTCACAATACGCCAGTTTTTCAGAATAAACTCATGAATTTCAGCTTTGATCCAGTGCACAGCAAAAGACACAAGACGCACACCCACTTCAGGGTTAAATCGTTTTACTGCTTTCATCAGGCCAACATTGCCTTCTTGAATAAGGTCGCCTTGGGCTAAACCGTATCCTGAGTAACTTTTTGCAATATGCACAACAAATCTCAAGTGCGACATAACCAATGTACGTGCCGCTTCAAGATCTTCTTTATAATAAAGACGCTCGGCTAACGCTTTTTCTTCGTCTGCCGTAAGAATCGGAATTCGTCCGACTGCTTGCATATAAGATTCAAGGTTTTGACCTGGAATCATCATGTCTGTAGGTTGGAGAGCTTTACCCATCTCTGTTTCCACCTTCTAGTTGTTCATACTGTGTATGACAAAATACTAACAAGTAAATTCTGCCTGTGTGTGACATAAATGTGAATAAACCATGGCTATTATCTTTAGACTGATTCTAGCCTTTCATCGTCACTGCAGTTCAATATTTGCGATATGTCGGTTAACGGCAATCCACGCGCCGAATACTCCAACAAACGCGCTGATAGTTAAACATAAAACAATCTCATCTGCATTAAAAGACTGAAGATCAAAACCACTCTGATAAAGATCAATCAATCGCTCCGCTGGCGCACTTACCCACCAGCTAAGCAAGAGAATACATAGGCTTGCAAAAAAACCGCCTAATACACCGAACCAAAACCCCATGTATAAAAAGGGCCTACGAATGTACGCATCTGTAGCGCCTACCAACTTCATCACCAACACTTCGTCTCGACGACTTTCTACCGCCATGCGAATGGTATTTCCCACGATAAGTAATACAGCAACTACCAACAATACTGATAAGGCATACACAAAACGCTGGCCAAAACTCAGTATATTCGCAAGACGCTGTAACCATTGTGCATCTAATTCTGCATGATCCACTTCTTTTTCAGCGGCCAATGTATCGCGTAGGGCTTGCAAGCTCGACAAAGTCGTAATGTCCACTGCTTGCTTAGGAATCACTCGTAAAACGATCGGCAACGGGTTCTCTGGAAGTGCAGACATAATCTGCTCATAACCACTGGATTGCTCAAAATACCTTAGCCCTTCTTCCTTAGAAATATATTCCACCGATGCGATGTCATCTTGTGCAGATAAACGATGGGATAATGCCAAAGCCTGAGTGTCTTCCATATTAGGGAAAAGATACAGAGTAATAACAGACTGCTGTTCCCATTGATCAGTCACCGACTGCACGTTTTTCAATAAAACATACAAACCACCGGGTAATGACAATGCGATAGCAATCACCATCACTGTCATGACGCTCGCCAAAGGATAGCTGATCAAACGCATGAAGCTTTCTGCTAGCGTTGCTTGGTGCTGACGAAAGTACTTATTGGGACTAAACGTAGTCCGTGTCGGCCAATTATGTTTCGTCGCTTTAATGGACTCTCGAGTGGCGCCTCGCTGATTCGGCTTTTGTGCCATTTAGCCAAACCCTCCATCGTTAACCATTCGACCTTGATTTAACGTCAAGACTCGATGTCGCATACGTGCCACCAACGCAAGATCGTGACTTGCCACAAGGACTGTCACGCCAACACGATTAAACTCTTGGAATAGATTCATAATTTCAGCGGACAACTTAGGGTCTAAGTTACCCGTTGGCTCATCCGCTAACAGTAATTGAGGTTTGTTCACTACCGCTCTGGCAATACCAACACGTTGCTGTTCACCACCAGACAATGCCATAGGGTTATATTTTTCTTTGTCTAATAAGCCGACTTTGTCCAACGCTGCTCTAACACGTTTAGCAATCTGCGCCGGGTCAGCACCGCTCACTTGTAGGGGCAGGGCTACGTTATGGAATACGCTTCGATCTAATAACAACTGGTGATTTTGAAAAACCACACCGACACGACGTCTATGGTGAGGCACGGCTCGTCGGCTTAAGGTACGCAGATCAACCCCATCAACCAAAATTTGGCCAGAGGTTTGACGTTCAATCATCATCATGAGTTTCATTAAGGTACTTTTACCTGCACCAGAATGCCCAGTAAGAAAAGCCATTTCGCCCTGTCGCAAATGAAAACTCACTTGTGACAATGCTTCTTGACCACTCTCGTACTTTTTACCCACCCGTTGAAATTCAATTTCCACGTTTATCCACTATCCTTAACTAAAAAGGTTGAATGTTTTTCTATTCGCCATCAAACAAGGCATCAATGAATTCTTGCGCAACAAAAGGACGCAAGTCATCCGCTTGCTCGCCCACGCCAATGTAGCGTATTGGCAGAGCAAACTGTTTAGAGATCGCAAAAATAATTCCGCCTTTTGCCGTACCGTCTAGCTTAGTTAATGTGATACCGCTCACACCAACCGCTTCAGAGAACAACTTCGCCTGACTAATTGCGTTTTGACCTGTCCCCGCGTCAAGTACAAGCATCACCTCATGAGGCGCATGTACATCTAGTTTTTTCATGACACGAACGACTTTAGACAGCTCGTTCATTAGGTTTGCTTTGTTTTGCAAACGACCCGCCGTATCAGCAATCACAACATCAATACCTTTGGCTTTAGCAGACTCAATAGCATCGTAAATGACTGAAGCGGAATCCGCGCCACTATGTTGCGCCACAACAGGTACATTATTGCGCTCGCCCCACACTTGCAACTGTTCAACTGCGGCTGCACGAAAAGTATCGCCCGCCGCCAACATAACACTTTTACCTTCTGCCTGATATTTTTTCGCTAGTTTGCCAATAGTCGTCGTTTTGCCTACGCCATTTACGCCAACCATCAAGATAACAAAAGGGCCTTCTTGGTTAGCTGGCTCTAGCTCTTGTTCAGAGACAGCAAGAATACCCTGCATATCGGCTTTCAATTGATTCAACAAGGCATCAGAATCTTTTAACTCTTTACGGTTCAGCTTCTCTGTTAAACCAGTCATTAAGGCCTGTGTTGCATCAATACCAACATCCGCCATTAATAGCTGAGTTTCTAATTCCTCTAAAACGTCTGCATCTACTTTTTTATGTCCACGGACAACCGAAGACAAACCATTACCTAAACCGCTTCGTGTACGAGATAATCCAGACTTAATACGCTGAGACCAAGATAACGCTGGCGCCGGCTCTTCAACAGGCAGACTTTCAATAGGGCTATGATCACTTACTTCTTCAATTGAAGAGGAATCCACATCAATTGTTTCCGGCGTGCTTGTAGTGCCATCTTTAGCTTCAGATGCATCTATATCCTTTTTCTTAGCCGCTTTAATATCTGCATTCATTTTATTCACAAACCGGCGGCGAATAATAAAGGCTATAATGGCTAATAGCGTTCCAATCGCAATAGGAACATAACGCGCATATTCACCAAAATACGGTGTAAAAAAAACAATGATTTGATTAACAACTTCCATTAAATCGGTCTCTTTATTTTGACTGATGCAGTTAACATCAGTGAAATGCTATGATTGGACATTGTGCCACGCAGATAAGCACTAAAACGACTATTTTAACATCATTTTAGTGTGCAAACAGGCCTAGTTTCACACTAACACATACCGATTCAAGGTTAATTATGTCTGACAGTAACAAACCTCTCTTTAGTCGACCTGTTTTAGCGGCCATTATGCTGTTCTGCACACTGGCAATTTGGTTGCTCAATTTAACCGCGACCAGTAGCACACTTCCTACACCTAAGGTAGAAACCTGGACAACCTCATCAGGCGTTCCTGTGGTGTGGCTCAAGCAAGAGACGTGGGAAAACAGCAATAAAGTAGAGCTTCGCTTTGCTTTTCGTTCCG
Source organism: Marinomonas foliarum (assembly GCF_016906065.1). Classification (NCBI taxonomy): domain Bacteria; kingdom Pseudomonadati; phylum Pseudomonadota; class Gammaproteobacteria; order Oceanospirillales; family Oceanospirillaceae; genus Marinomonas; species Marinomonas foliarum. Next base: position 1,844,058 of record NZ_CP070273.1, read on the forward strand.
TCACCACCAATACCGTATTGATAGAAACAACACTGGCCATGTTGATGAGCGATTCTCTTCCATTAAGTACCGCCTCAATTAACCAAAGACTTGCACCATTGGCAGCCAGTGCAAACAGCTATTATGACCATGAAAACCAAGTCATTGGCTTAACTTTAAACAATGAAACCGATTATTTACTGCCCTCATTATCATTAGTCACCAAATGGCTAAAGAGCCCAGATTTCAAACGTCGTACTTTTGACAATTGGCAAGCTCAGAGGCCTTTGTCACCAGATGCACAGCACGAGCTTGAAGGTGCCTTATTCTTTGACAGTGCGGCAGAACAAATCAGTAGAAACCGTACACCAGCATCGCTAGAACGCATTATCGATTACTACCAGAGTTTAAAAAACGCGGCCGTTGCCATTTATATAGTCGGAGATCTAACGCTTGAAGCACAGAAAAGCCTTCAAACAGCACTGAACGAGATCAGCCGAGACTTTCAAATAGCCAAGAATCCAGCAGAGCAAATCCAACACGAACCACTCAGCACCATCATTCAACAGAACCAAGGTGAGCTTTGGCAGACTCGCAGTGCCATTGCATTAAAGCCAGTAGCCACGATAAAGGAATGGATTAGCTTACAGATTTGGGGAGCAGACCTAGTTGCCACACTAAATCAGCAACAACATATAGACTTTGTTCAACTTGCCCTCACCCTTTCCCCAACCAATCCTTGGGCATGGTGGAGCATTCAATACAGTAATAACCCTATCATTGCACCTACAGTATCGAACGAAGAAATGGACCAATTAATTGATGCAAAAAGCCTCGTGTTTACCGAACAAGTGCCCTCCATCAAAAGTGAGAAAAGGTTTCAGACCTTACTAGATACCTTTAAAACGCAACTCGAAACACAAGCGTTATCACCCACATGGTGGAGCTACATCGCTACACAAATCACCCACGTAGACAGCCAACTGACTCTAGAGCAATTCGCCAATAACTACCAAGAGGCGGTCGATAGCTTCAGCGCAGAAGATTATCAAGTGGCTCTCACTCAGCTATTAATATCATCCTCTTACCAAGAGATTCAGGTTTACCAATGAAAAAAAAACCACTAAATAACGCGTCAAGTAAAAGCCAAGCGAAAGCCGCCAAGTTGCGAATTATTGCTGGTGAATGGCGCTCACGCCAACTGCCAATTCCAAACATCGAAGGGCTGCGCCCCACTCCCGACAGAGTCCGAGAAACTCTCTTCAACTGGATCAACCATGAGATTCCGGGCGCTGTTTGTGCCGATTTTTTTTGTGGTTCAGGTGCGCTTGGGCTAGAAGCCTTATCACGGGGAGCGAAACACCTAACTTTCGTCGATAACTCCCGAGTTGTCACCCAACAAATGACGCAAAATCTAGCCACCTTAGGAGCCACCAATGCGAGCGTGACAGCACAAAACACCGCCGTATTTCTCGACACGGCAACCCCACAGCCTATGGACATAGTATTTTTAGACCCGCCATTTCGTAAAGGCTGGCTAGCGCAAATTATCCCCTTACTTGAAAAAGGCTGGCTGGCGGACCGTGCGTTGGTGTACATAGAAATGGAAAAAGAAGCACTGCTACCGGAATTACCAGCGCATTGGTCTTTGATAAAAGAGAAAACCGCCGGACAACTTGTCTACCGATTGTTTAGCATTACTAAATAATTGACCTAACTATTATTAGCCCTGCTCAAAACAGGGCTTTTTATATTTTCATCTCCCTAGATCCTGCACCAATTAAAAGCATTTTTTAAACAAAATCGACTAATTATTTGACCCTAACCTAAGCGCACTCACCTCTTAAACTTTTTAGCACGATGATTGCATAGCCAAACAGCCTATGCATTTATTATATGCATGTTATTTCTATAAACTGACGAGCTGGAAGGTCATTAATTATGCTGTTAAACCTATCCTTTAAAACGAAGTTGTTAATACTATTGATCACTGCAATTTTAGGTCTCGTCATTGTCACTTTTGTGGCTATTGGCGGACTGTCTTCTCAACAAAAAGCCAATAATGAGCTGAGATCCCTTTCCAAGATACAAGCGTCTAACGACAACCTCAGCATTCAAATGCTAGACATCGCGGACCGATTAAGATCGGTTTCGGTTGAAACCGTTCAAGAATATCTGGCAACAACACACCAACAGATAGAGCAAAATGCAAACACCATTACCGCCAGCATCGAGAAAGCCAATGGCCAAGATCTAAAAAACGCGCTTGAGGAGAGCTTAGAGCACATCAATCTCTACAGCCAATCGCTCGTAGCCCTTATCAACGAGCGTAACATCATTGGTTTTAACTCTTCTTCTGGCTTACGTGGCAGCATTGATAGTATGGGGACAGAAATCAGTGAAGACATTCAAAAGCTCAGTTTATTAAAACGCGAGTTCACCAACGTTCGAAAAGCGGAAGCCAATTATTTATCTGATCCTACAGAGGATAATTTAGAAGAATTTAGCACCAGCTTCACTCGATTAGACAACCGAATCGAAAACTTTGGTTTTCAAGATACTCATGGCGTAAAGGCTAACGCCTATCGTGAAGCAATTTTGCAGTATGGCCAAGCATACGTCTCTCTTCAAGAGACAGAAAACATATTTACGCAACAAAAAAATAGCTTTACAGAAGGCCAGCTAGCCACCAACAAACTTATTGAAGCCAAACTAGTTGAAGCCGAAGAAGAGGCGCAAAAAAGTTCCTCTCAAGCAAACGCGACCTTACTAACGGTAAGTATTGCCATTATTCTGGTAGCAGCATTGTTGATGATCGCAATTGGACGCAGTGTAAACACCACGCTACAAGGTATTATCTCCGACCTTAATAAAGTTAAAAAAGGTGACATGTCCTCCAAAGCAATCGTCAACACAAAGCGCAATGACGAATTTGACCAACTAAGCCAGTCACTGAATGAAATGACCAGTGGATTAAGCAATGTTCTAAAGGACGTAGTGTCGACTACAGATAATGTCAGCTCCATGTCGACGGATTTAAATAACACCATAAGCAGCATCTCTGGCAGCAACCACTTGGTAAACCAGCGCACCCACTCTTTAGCAACGGCCACAGACGATATATCAAATCGCTTAGCAGAATTGTCGAACACCACCCACGCGCTAAAAAACCACTCCAGCGAGACCTATCAGTCAGCAAAATCCGGTGCGGACACCATAAAAATGGTATTGAACAGTATTAGCGATACTGTAGAGATCGTTAATACAACCAGCCAACAGCTGAACGAGCTAGGCCGTTTGTCCAAGGATATTGATAGCGTTATCGCCATGATCAATGACCTTGCCAGCCAAACAAACCTTCTTGCATTAAACGCAGCCATTGAAGCAGCTCGCGCTGGGGAAGCCGGCCGAGGTTTTTCTGTCGTGGCCGACGAAGTGCGAGCATTAGCAGAAAAAACAGTTGATGCCACCTCAAAAATTACAGGTATTGTTAGCACTATCCAACATTCAACCCAAACAGCAATCACCACCATGGAAAGCGGACAAAACAACTTAAAGGTCATCGGTGAAAATGGCAGCAAAGCAGAAGACGCCATGCGTGATATCGAGAGTAATGCCATGACTGGGTCTAAATCCACAGACTCAATGGCGAACGCTATCCAAGGCGTTGCCAGCACTGCGGTGCAAATGAGTTCTGAAATGGAGCAAATCGCTCAACAACTGAACCAAGATACAAACTCTATCGATATTATGGCGGACAAAACCAAACAGATTCAGCAGCTCTCCGAGCAGCTGGCCAGCAAGACACAAGTGTTCACCCTCCCTTAACCTGTCAATCACATATTTAAAGACGCTTCTATATACTCCAAAAAAAGGCAATAGAAGCGTTTTTTGCTGCGCATGTTTTCCTCCTCCCGCCTCTTGATGACACTAGGCGCAAACGCTAGACTGTACGGCATCATTCATTGATGGACTTTCCCACGTCTCTTCACGGGAATTCGAGCACTTTCATTAGGATACAAACAAACCTATGCCGGACGTCATTCCAGCCGACTCTATTGGTATTGTCACGCCGCAGATTGCGCAATTCGACACGCCATTAACGCTTTCTTGTGGGCAAACACTGTCATCATACGAACTCGTCTATGAGACATATGGAACGCTGAATAAAGCCGCCTCCAATGCCATTTTGATTTGCCACGCACTCAGCGGCGATCACCACGCAGCGGGCTACCATGCTATGTCTGACAAAAAACCAGGCTGGTGGGACTCGGCGATTGGACCTGGCAAAGCCATTGATACCAATAAATTTTTTGTTATTGCACTTAACAACCTGGGCGGTTGCTGTGGCTCAACAGGCCCAACCAGCATCAACCCAGAAACAGGGCAACGTTGGGAAGCTAGCTTTCCAATTGTCACTGTAGAAGATTGGGTCGAAAGCCAAGCTCGTTTAGCGAACTTATTAGGTATCCAAACCTTTGCTGCCATCGTTGGTGGTAGCTTAGGAGGCATGCAGGTACTTGAATGGAGTATTCGCTTTCCAACGCGTTTGCAGTCCGCAGTGATAGTGGCTTCAGCACCAAAGTTATCGACACAAAATATCGCCTTCAACGAAGTGGCACGTCAATCTATTCGCCGTGATCCAGACTTTTTTGATGGAAATTACCTAGACAACAGTTCAGTGCCAACCAATGGCCTTGGCTTGGCACGCATGCTCGGCCACATCACCTATTTATCTGACGATGCCATGGGGGCTAAATTTGGCCGTCAAATGCGTCATGACAGCTACCAATACAACTACGGTGTTGAATTCGAAGTAGAAAGCTACTTACGCTATCAAGGCGAAGCCTTCACCAAACGCTTTGACGCCAACACCTACATGTTAATGACCAAAGCGTTGGATTATTTTGACCCTGCAGCACAAACCAATGGCGACCTCGCGACAGTATTAAGTCGAGCGCAATGCGAATTTTTATTAGTCTCCTTCACTACCGATTGGCGTTTCTCACCAGAGCGCAGTGAAGAAATCGTCAACGCACTCGTCAAAGCTGGCAAGCAGGTGTCTTACGCTAAGATAGAAGCGGCAGAAGGTCACGATGCCTTTTTATTCCCGATTCCGCGCTATATGTCCGTGTTGAATACCTTTTTAACCCGTGTTGCCAATCGCTTAACCACGGAGGTCAAATAATGCGTTCTGATTTAGAAATAATCGACGAATGGGTACTGCCTAATATTCGCGTACTCGATTTGGCTTGTGGCCCCGGAGAATTACTTCATCACCTGATTCAAAATAAACAGGTAAACGGCTATGGCTTGGAAATCGGCCATGACGATTTGAATACCTGTATTGAAAAAGGCATTCCGGTTTTAGAGCAAAATATCGACGAAGGTTTGCAAAACTTCGACGATCAAAGTTTTGATCTCGTTCTAATGACCCATGCTTTGCAACAGTTCCGTCGTCCCGATTTATTGATCGACGAAATGCTGCGTATTGGTAAAGAATGCATAATTACCTTCCCGAACTTTGGCCATTGGCGTAGCCGTATGCATTTGGCATTAAAAGGCCGCATGCCTGTATCGGACTTTTTGCCATACAACTGGTACGACACGCCAAACATTCACTTTTTTACCTTCCAAGATTTTGAACGCCTGTGTGAAGAGAAAAATATAAAAGTGCTACGTTGGGCCGCAGTCGATGGTCAGCTAAAAGACCACTGGTGGATTCGATCTATGCCGAACTTATTCAGCGAAACAGCGATATTTCACATCAGCCGCTCATGATAAGCCATTGAAATCGAGCAACTAAATATGGCAACAAGGCGGCGAAAGAGCCGTCTTTGTTTTACGACATCGAGGAAAAATCCGTGAATAAAACCATCGTACTCGCCAGCAACAATGCCGGTAAAATCAAAGAATTTAATGCGTTACTGGGTGACATGGGCATTGATGTAAAACCGCAAAGCGAGTTTAACGTCGAAGAAGCCGAAGAAACGGGCTTAAGTTTTATCGAGAATGCTATTTTAAAAGCCCGCAATGCTTGCGCTCATACTGGCTTGCCAGCCTTAGCAGATGATTCTGGCATCGAAGTCGACTATCTTGATGGTGCACCGGGAATTTACTCCGCTCGTTTTGCCGGTGAACATGGCGATAATGAAGCGAATAACGCATTGTTATTAGAAAAACTAGAGGGTGTAGCAGAACTTGAACGCACTGCTCGCTTTCATTGTGTTCTAGCTTATATGCGTCACAAAGACGACCCTACTCCGCTGGTGTTTCATGGTGTTTGGGAAGGCCGCATTATGACTTCTACGGAAGGTCAGGAAGGCTTTGGTTATGACCCTTTGTTTTACGTACCAGAATGCGCTTGCAGTGCCGCCAGCTTGCCAAAAGAAGTAAAAAACCAAATTAGCCATCGTGCCAAGGCCTTAAAGCAGCTTTTTAGTGCTTTCCAAAAACAATCATCTGTACAGCAAGGTACGCCATTTTGAGCACCCAGTTACCACCGCTAAGTTTATACATACATTTACCTTGGTGCGTGCGTAAGTGCCCATATTGTGACTTCAACTCCCATCAAGCGGATCGCTTTGAAGCCAATGGCAATCTTCCAGAAGACGCTTATTTGGCGCAGCTTCTAGCCGATCTAGACGCCGATTTGCCTTATGTCGCTGGACGACCAATCCAAACGGCTTTTATTGGTGGTGGTACGCCAAGCTTAATGAGCGAAGATTTTTATTATCGACTCATGGATGCGCTACGCGGCAAGCTGACATGGGCAGACAATGCTGAAATCACCATGGAAGCCAACCCAGGCACCTTTGAGCAAGAAAAATTTCGTCATTTTCGCCAAGCCGGCATCAATCGCTTATCAATTGGTATTCAAAGTTTTCAACCAAACCTGTTGAAAACCCTAGGAAGAATCCACAACCGTGAGGAAGCGATACACGCTGTGGATAAGTCTAGAGCCGCCGGCTTCGATAATATCAACCTAGATTTGATGCATGGTTTACCCGATCAAAGCCTTGAAATGGCATTAGAAGACCTGTCGCTTGCTATCGAACTGAATCCTGAGCACTTGTCTTGGTATCAGTTAACAATTGAACCAAACACCGAGTTCTACCGCCGCCCTCCAAAGCTGCCTGAAGACAATACTTTGTGGGGCATTCAAGATGCAGGACAAGAGTTGCTTAATAAGCATGGTTATGCTCAATACGAGGTATCAGCAAACTCAAAAGAACATCATCGTGCAGCGCACAACCTGAATTATTGGCGCTTCGGTGATTACATCGGAATTGGCGCGGGCGCTCATGGAAAGATCACATTGGTTAATGGTCAAATATTTCGTACACGAAAGACCCGTCACCCAAATCATTACTTAAATAATCTACCTGAAGCCTTGGTCATTAAAGAAGCCATAGAACAAGAAGACCTTCCTCTTGAGTTCATGATGAATCGTCTGCGCTTGTTTGAAACCTTTGATTTAAAGGATTATGAACGATTCACTTATCAAAATGTGCCTGACGCTCTAATCAAAGCCTGTGAGATAGCAATAAAACAAGGTTTTTTAGACACTGATGAGTGGAAAAAACAGAGCATAAAAACCACCGAAAAAGGCAAATTATTCCTCAACGAGTTGCTTGAATTATTCCTTCCTTAGCCGGTCAATTTGTTTACTATAATTTGACATCTAAACATATTGATGTAACTCTTAACCAGTTAAGAACAAAAAAGGCCATCATCGATGGCCTTTTTTGTTCTCTTTCAAAGCTTTAACGTCGAGTTACGCTAGCTTAAATAGTCAGTCCTTATTGACAGGAAAAAGGCTTAAACAGACAAAAATTTAAACGAAAACTCAAATGATACTAAGACTGACGGAAACTGTTGAAATGGTTCCAAAAACGTCGCGTTCAGAACAATTTGATGTTATGAATTCTCTTAATGTTGATTAGCAGTATTGTGCAAAAAATATTCATGTGGGTTTTCGTTTAAATAACGTACCAAGAGTCCCTGACACATGGCATGGCTATATAAGCAAAAAATTCGGGAAAAGTTTTCACTAATTCGGGAGAAGATTTATGACTAACAAAGTACCTGACAATGGTCGGGCAGAATACAATACATCGTATAAGGTGGGACAAGATAACGTTCAGTTTCTTGGCCTCGATGTATTGAACCCAGTCTTTAGTACTAGCGCTGTAATCATTTTCGCATTTATCATCGGCAGTATCTTGTTCCCTGCTGATGCAAGTGTCATTTTATCCGGTGCAAAGAATTGGTCGATCAATAATTTTGATTGGTTCTTTATGGTTGCAGGTAATATTTTCGTTCTCTTTTGTTTGCTACTAATCCTTCTTCCTCTCGGTAAAATCCGTCTTGGTGGCACCGAAGCAAGTGCAGAACATTCAACGATCACATGGTTCTCTATGCTGTTCGCAGCAGGTATGGGTATCGGTCTGATGTTCTGGAGTGTGGCTGAGCCTGTTGGCTATTACACCGGTTGGTACGGCACACCTTTTGATGTCACAGCCAACACACCGGAAGCAAGAGATTTAGCAATGGGCGCAACTATGTTCCACTGGGGTCTTCACCCATGGGCTATTTACGCTGTTGTTGGTTTGTCTTTGGCTTTCTTTGCATATAACAAAGGTCTTCCTCTTACGATTCGTTCTGCTTTTTACCCATTATTCGGTGAGAAAGTTTGGGGCGGCATCGGTCACGTAATCGATGTTATTTCGGTTATTGCGACTATCTTTGGTCTAGCAACTTCGCTAGGTTTTGGCGCGCTACAAGCAACAAGTGGCCTTCACTTCCTTTTTGATATTCCAAATACGCTAACGACACAAATTATTGTCATCTTAGGTGTCACTGCGGTTGCCATTATTTCAGTAGCTCGTGGTCTTGAAGGCGGTGTAAAACTACTGTCTAACGTGAACATGATCATTGCGGCCGTATTAGCAATCTTCATCGTGATCGTTGGTAACACTGGCGCTATCTTTGCAGCAATGGGCTCTTACTTCTTAAACTACGTTGAAAACATCATTCCATTAAGTAACTGGATTGGCCGTGACGATACTACTTTCTACCACGGTTGGACTGTATTCTACTGGGCTTGGTGGATTTCCTGGTCACCATTTGTCGGTATGTTTATCGCGCGCGTTTCTCGTGGTCGTACTGTTCGTGAGTTCCTTGTAGCTGTTCTATTGGTTCCAACAGTTGTTTCTCTTGTCTGGATGTCTATTTTTGGCGGATCAGCTCTAGATCAATCTGCAAATGGCATTGGTGCATTAGCAAACGGAATTTCTGATTCTTCTCTAGCTATGTTCCAAATGTTTGCCAGCCTACCAATGACGTCTGTGATTTCCTTCGTTGGTATCATTCTTGTGTTGGTATTCTTCGTAACCTCTTCAGACTCTGGTTCTTTGGTTATCGATGGTATTACCGCTGGTGGTAAAACTGACGCACCAATGATCCAACGTGTTTTCTGGGCGGTCCTAGAAGGTATCATTGCGATTGCATTGCTTGTTGGTGGTGGTTCTGAAGCACTTGGTGCTATCCAAGCTGCAGCCATTACCATTGGCCTACCGTTTACTTTGCTCATGTTGGTCATGTGTGTAAGTCTATGGAAAGGTCTACATAGCGATATGCACTTGTACAAATAATTTATATTGCAGAGCAACGCGGACAGCAGTGTCTGACCGCGTTGTATTTTTAATATAAATGCTATATTCTCTGCGTCCTCTTAGGGGAGTAATCTTCTTTGCACATACAAACTGCAAAGATTCTTTGTCAACATAATTGAGCCTCAAGCTCATGGCAAAGAAGTCCTGACTCGATAATAAATCGTTGGGATTGGTGAGACTTAAGACAATGACTTGGCTCAGGTGGGCTCAGGTTTGTTGTCTTTCGTTTTATTGCCCACCTAGGACCTATCAAATGGAAGCACTACTCACATCAGTCTCCACTGTCGCTCTCGCGGAAATGGGAGATAAAACCCAACTTCTCGCTCTATTCCTTGCTACGCGCTTCGCGTCTAAATCCTCTATTGTCCTTGGTATTCTTGCCGCCACATTACTCAACCATGCATTATCGGCTTGGATTGGTGTTGAGGTCGCACAATGGATTCCAGAAAGTGCCATTAGCTGGGTAGTTGGTCTAAGCTTTATAGCGGTGGGTCTATGGCTATTGATTCCAGACAAAGACGACAGTGATGATAATAGCATGCTGAAATTCGGTGCATTTGGCGCCACCTTTGTATTATTTTTTCTTGCAGAGATTGGTGACAAAACTCAAATTGCCACTGTTTTGCTAGGCGCACACTACGGCAGTGTCTGGATGGTATTGCTCGGGTCCACTATTGGCATGATGTTAGCCAATGTGCCTGTTGTCTTTGCTGGCAACTGGATCATGGATAGAATAAATGCTGACCGAACTCGTCAGCTTGCTTGTTTGTTGTTTCTTATCTTAGGCGCAGTGACCATTGCTTCGCCATTACTTCAATAAAAAGGCTCTAATAAACAGGAATGTATTATGGACGTCGAATTAACAGAAATACTTGAAGCGCTTTGCCAACATGCCCCATTCAATGAAATTGCAGACGACCCGCAACTTAATGATATGGCGAAAGAAATAGAGATCCAGTATGTTCGCGCTGGGGAAATGGTTATCGCTCAAAGTGCACTGAACAACACCTTGTTCTTTATTCGTAGCGGTGCAATAGAGATTCTCAGCAAAGAGAAAAAGTTAATTCGACGTATGAACGAAGGTGAGCTGTTTGGTTACGCCTCTATTTTACGTGGCGGTAAATCCTCTCAGGCGATGCGAACCATTGAAGATAGCCTTTTGTATCGTATTCCTGCTCGCTGGTTCCTCAAACTGCATCAAGAAAATGATAATTTTTCTGATTTTTTCCAGCTGGCTCGCGAAGCAAGATTACGTGCTGCCATGGATGCGCAAAATTCGGATGTCTCCTTAATGACGTGCCCTGTCGTCAGCTTATTAAGACGACCTCCGATCAGCACACACATAGACTCAAACATTCGTGTCGCCGCTCAAATCATGGCAGAGCACCGTGTTTCTAGTTTATTAATTACTGACAACGACGAACTTATAGGCATACTTACAGATCGAGATTTGCGCACACGAGCAGTGGCTCAAGGTCTGGCTTACGACACTCCGGTATCAGAAATAATGACGCGCGACCCTATCGTCATGGACAGCGGTGACTATGCATCAGAAGCTGTGCTAAAAATGATGGAGCGCAACGTTCACCATATCCCAATCGTCAAAAACGGTCGACCTATTGGCGTTGTCAGCACAGGCGACATCATTCAAAAAGAAAGCCATGGCAGTGTCTATCTGATCAGTGATATTTATAAGCAAACCAGCATTGAAGGCTTAAAAAGCATCAGTCAAAAAATGACCCATACTTTCACGCAACTTGTGGTCGCAGATGCCAATACGCAAATGATTGGTAATGCGATGTCGCACATTGGCACCGCGTTTGTGAAACGGCTTTTGCAATTGGCAGAAGAAATATACGGACCGCCACCAGTACCTTATTGCTTTATTGCACTTGGCTCACAAGCACGCGAAGAACAAACCATTAAAACAGACCAAGACAACGCTCTTATTTTAAGCGATAAATACGACAAGACACTACATGGTGAGTACTTTGAAGCATTAAGTGACTGGGTATGTCGGAACCTTGACGAATGTGGTTACACACTTTGTACTGGCGACATCATGGCGTCTAACCCACGCTGGCGTCAGCCGTTAAAAGTGTGGCAAGAATACTTTAGCGATTGGATACAAAAACCCAAAGCGGAAGCCTTGTTGCGTATGTCTATTTTCTTTGATTTACGCGGTATCTATGGAGACAAAACTCTCGCCAAACAGCTGAACCAACACATACGTCAACAAGCTCAACAGCACTCTGGCTTCTTAACCTTTATGGCAAGAAACGCCAACCAGCGCAAACCACCGCTTGGCTTCTTTAGACAATTTGTCTTAGACGGTGAAGGTAAGCAGTCACGTACCTTCAACTTAAAAGAACGAGGCATTGCTCCGATTATCGACATTGTCCGAGTACACGCCCTTGCCTGCGGGAGCGACAAACTCAACACCTTGGAGCGAATAGAAGACATCGAAGCGGCAGGCTTGTTACCAGGTGGTCGAGCCAAAGATCTTGCTTTGGCACTAGAGATGATCGGCATGGTACGAATTCGCAACCAAAAAGAGCAGATTGAAGCAGGCGAAGAGCCAAATAATCACGTTAACCCAGAACATCTTTCTTCATTTGAAAAGCGTCATTTGCGCGATGCATTCCACATCGTTTCTCGCCAACAGGAGTTCATCAAATTCCGATATGCAGGGAAGCGTAGTTAAATGTCAAAACACGTATTGAAAAATAAAAAAGAAGAAGAGATTCAAGACTGGCAGGAAATGTTTGCGCAATGGGCTGAAGAAGCACCTGAAGGCCCATTAAAACGCTATTACCAAGCTGGTATGATTGCTGCCAACACTTCTCTGAAAGACGCGCCTTTACTGGCGTTGGACTTGGAAACAACAGGGCTTGACCCACACCAAGACGAGATTATCAGCCTTGGTTTGATCCCACTAAGCAGCAAGATCATTCGCTGCCAAGGTGCGAAATACTGGATGGCAAAACCAGAGCATTCATTGAACGCTGAATCCGTAACGATTCATGAAATAACCCATGCTGAGTTGGCCGGAGCGCCCTCTTTGAATGCTATTTTAGACGAGATACTCATCGCGTTAACAAATCAAGTGGTTGTTGTGCATTGCGTCTCTATAGAGCGACAGTTTCTACTCGAAGCCTCAATGAAAGCCTACGGTTATCCGCTGTACTTTCCGGTACTTGATACCATGGATATTGAGCGCCAAGCGACCTTCAAACCTTGGTGGCAGCGCTTTGGCAGACGACCATCGCTGCGTTTAGACGCGTGTCGACAACGTTATAAACTGCCTCGCTACAAGGCTCATCACGCACTCACAGATGCCTTGTCATCGGCGGAACTACTGCAAGCACAGATTTCTTATCACATGGACCCCGAAGCTGACATTTCAAATTATTGGATGTAAGGCTCTATATAATCGAGGGGCAGCTCTCACGGACGACCAATTCGGTTTCTAACACCACGTCCCTGGCCTCTCTAAGTCCTAAGAACACTTCGGCTGCCACGCGACCTTTTTCCACTGTATGCTGGTGGATTGTGGTGATCGAAGGGTGAATATTGGCACTTTCCGCAATCCCATCAAAGCCCACGACCTGTAAATCTTCAGGCACTCGCAAACCTAAATGCAAAGCGGCTTGCACTGCAGCAATAGCAATACAGTCGCTCATGCACAGTAACAACTGTGGACGTTTCGCCATGGTTAATGCTTCGCGGGCGGCTTGATACGCCTGCTTATGATTATTCTCTGGGATATTCCATATATACTCAGAGGCCACCGATAATTGATGCTCTTCCAAGGCTTCGAAGTAACCATGCAAGCGTTGAATAGAAATCGACGCTGCACGATCAAATAGCTCATCTTCTCGGATACGACAAACGCGATCTGTATCCAACAAGCTCAATCCTAAAATGGCGACGGCCTCAGGTTTGTGCTGCAACGCATGGCTTGCCACACGATAAGCACCACTGTGGTTTTCAATGTTGACCGACGTAGTACCTGGAATAAAACTGTCTACTGTAATGATGTTTTTATTCGGCATTAACCAAGGAGCGTTAATACATTGCTGAGGTTTGTGGCCGTAAACGATAAAACCATCCACCATAGAAGACTGCATCCGACTTTGTGCATCTTGTTCCACATGGTCAGACGACAGCAGTAACATATTGTATTCATTGGCTTCAAAGACTTCCGCCATGCCCTTCAGAAACTGATTCGCAACGGGGTCAGTTAGGCTATAACTCAAGTCATCCGAGAGCACTATACCAACGATGCCTGTTCGACCTGTTCGCAAGCTTCGAGCAGCGGCATTAGGGCCAAAGTAGCCCATTTTTTCACATTCACTCAGAATGTTTTCACGCAAATGAGCCGATAATTGATCTGGGCGATTGAACGCATTTGAAATAGTTGCCGTAGACACCTTCAGGCGCTCTGCGACATCTTTTAAAGTCAGCTTTTTTATATTTTTTGTCATGCTCACTGTCCATAATTGCAAAATAACAACGACAAACAAGCCGATTTAGGTCTCCCAAAAATCGGCTTGTTTGTTACTAAAACAGAATGTCGTATAGCAGAGAGGTTTAAGAAAGCTTAGCGAAAAACGCTTGATACGCTGGTAACGTCAAGGCTTGGCCATTCAACGTTGACACAAAGCCATGTCCTTGTAGTTCAGTCATGATATCAGCCCCTACAGTCGCTTGTTGCGACTCTCCTGTCATATTCAACACCACAAGCAAACGCTCACCTTGATATTCACGAACCAAAGCAACTAATTGAGCATTGTTCACGTCACGCTGTGATAACTCACCATTAACCAGTGCTGGTTGCTGTTGGCGCCAATGAATCAGCTGACGCACCTTATGCAATAGTGCATCTGGATTCGCTTCCTGCTCAGCCACGCTCAAAGGTAACTGCTCTTTAGATACAGGTAACCAAGGTTCTACCGTAGAAAAACCACCTAATAGTGACTTATCCCACACCATTGGCGTACGACAACCGTCACGGCCTTTAAATACAGGCCACAATGGAATGCCATAAGGATCTTGAATTCGTTCAAACGGCACATCCGCTTCAGGTAAACCTAACTCTTCACCTTGATACAAACACACACTACCACGTAGAGATAAAATAAGCGCTAAAGCAACCAAAGGGTAGGCTTCACCATCTTCATTAGCCCCCCAGCGAGTACGAGAACGCTCTACATCGTGGTTTGACAACGCCCAACATGGCCAGCCATCGCCCACAATTTCCTGCATGTTTTTCAACACATCACGAATATAGTCTGGCGTATGTGGTTTATTCAAAAAATCAAAGGTGTACGCCATATGTAGCTTGTCGCCACCAGAAGTGTATTCCGCCATGCGCTTGAGTGGAAAATCGTCACCAATTTCGCCCACTGTTGTCGTACCCGGATATTCGTCCATCATGGCACGCATGTCTTTTAGAAAATCGAGATTTTCTGGGCGGCTCAAATCGTATACATGACGTTGGTAAGTATAAGGATTATCGTGTGGCGCCCCCATAGTTTTTGGCTCACCAGCGGGTACAGGAGGATTATCTTCCAAACCTTCACTGTGGAAATAGAAATTCACCGTATCCAAACGGAAACCATCAACCCCCATATCTAACCAAAAACGCATATTATCTAAATGTGCTTTACGTACATCAGGGTTATGGAAATTAAAATCAGGCTGAGACTCCAAGAAATTATGCAGATAATACTGCAAACGACGACTGTCCCACTTCCATGCACTACCACCAAAAATAGATAACCAGTTATTTGGTGGTGAGCCATCTGGTTTTGGGTCCGACCATACATACCAATCGGCTTTAGGATTGGTTTTATCTTGTCGACTTTCTTCAAACCAAGGGTGGGCATCTGCAGAATGACTAATAACCTGATCGATCATAACCTTGAGTCCTAACTCATGAGAACGGTCAATTAAGGCTTTAAAATCCGCTAACGTGCCAAACATAGGATCGATATCACAATAGTCTGACACATCGTAACCAAAATCTTTCATTGGCGATGTAAAAATAGGCGACAACCAAATTGCATCCACACCCAATGACGCTACGTAATCAAGCTTACTCGTAATACCCGCTAAATCACCAATACCATCGCCATTCGCATCCATAAAGCTACGTGGGTAAATCTGGTAAATCACTCCACCTTTCCACCAATTCAAACTGGTCGTCATAACGGCTCTCCATAAACAACTAAAACAGGGAGCAACACAGTGCTCCAATAAAAAGAATTCAAATGATTAACGACGATAAGACACTTCTTTATCATCAAATAAATGCATTTTTTCAGGCAAAGCAGACAGATGGACAGTGTCTCCACGTTGAGTTTTCAAGGTACCTGCTTGCTTCGCAATCACCATTTCTTCACAGCCTGGAACAGTGACGTACAGTAAAGTTGCTTCACCTAAGGACTCAACAAACGTTACCTGACCTGATAAGAAGCCTTCAGCCTCAGTCGCTACAACCAATAAATCTTCTGGGCGAATGCCAAAGAATGCCGCTTTAGCTTGCTCGCTGCTGCCAGTAATAATGGGAGTTTCAACCATAACGGTAGAAGATAAAGACACCTGGGTTTGCTCGCCGGTTTTCTCGATACGACAAGGCACCACATTCATTGCTGGCGAACCAATAAACTTAGCAACAAAGACATTAGCTGGATGCTCATACAAGTCTAATGGCGACCCCACCTGTTCAATGTTACCCGCAGACAACAACACGATACGATCCGCCAAGGTCATAGCTTCCACCTGATCATGGGTCACATAAATCATGGTTGAGTCCGGCATGCTGTCTTTTAAGTTAGCAATTTCCATACGAGTCGCGACACGCAATGCTGCATCCAAGTTCGACAAAGGCTCATCAAACAAAAATACTTTAGGTCGACGAACAATCGCACGCCCAATCGCCACACGCTGACGCTGTCCACCGGATAGTGCTTTTGGCAATCGATCCAAGTAAGGAGTGAGTTGCAACATATCAGCCGCTTTACGCACCTGCTGGTCAATGCTCTCTTTACCGACCTTAGCGATCTGTAGACTGAACGCCATGTTGTCGTACACCGACATATGCGGATACAACGCATAACTTTGAAAAACCATCGCAATGCCGCGCAGTGCCGGCGGTATATCATTCACCACCTGACCATCTATCTCTAAAGTACCTGCTGAAATTTCTTCCAAACCAGAGATCATGCGCAACAAGGTTGACTTGCCGCAGCCTGAAGGCCCAACAAAAACGATAAACTCGCCTTTTTTAATGTCTAAATTGATGTCTTTTAACACTTCCACTTTATTGGAATAAATCTTTTTAACATGGGTTAACTTTACATCTGCCATGATTCAATCGCCTCAATCTAAATACGTACTTTGAGTGAGGAGCCAAGCTCAACTCACTCGCGCAACGGGTGTTATTTCACAGAACCTGCCAACAAACCGCGCACTAAATAGCGCTGTAAGCTGAAGAAGACACACAAAGGAACAATAATGGTAATAAACGCCGACGCCGTCAGAATCTCCCAATTACCACCTCGAGACCCTAGTAGCTCTCGCAGCTGACCGGTTAATACCAAATGCTCTTCATTATTTCCCAAGAAAACCATGGCGATTAGCAAGTCGTTCCATACCCAAAGAAATTGGAAAATGGCAAACGAGGCCAACGCAGGAAATGACAAGGGCAAAATAATTTTGCGGAAAATATCGAAGTCTGACGCCCCATCCACACGAGCTGACTCGATGATTTCACTCGGCAGTCCGGCGATATAGTTACGTAATAAATAAATCGCTAAAGGCAGACCAAATCCCGTATGCGCCAGCCAAATCCCTACATAGGTTTTTGAACCAACACCAAAGAATTCACCAATCAAATTGTAGCTTTTTAACAAAGGAATCAACGACATTTGCAGTGGCACTACCAACAAGCCCACTACTGCAGCGACCAATAACGCTCGGCCTGGAAAACGCATCCAAGCCAATGCATACGCAGCAAACGCCGCCACTAAAATAGGAATAATCGTCGCAGGAATCGTCACCGTTAAGGAGTTTAGGAACGATTGGCCTAAACCTTCAGCACTCAACACCTCACGATAGTTGTCCAAGGTAAAACGCGGAGGCACTTCTGCCGTATAAAAAATTCGTTGTCCTCGAGATCCCTTCCATTGCGCAGGGGAAGCAAGAGCGTAGTCACCATTCGCCATCACTTGTAATGTCTGACCATTCCTCATTTCAGCCAAGGTTCCCGCGGCAAATGCTTCAGGATCTAATGAGCTAAAACCAAACTGCGTGATAACTGCAGATGAGTTCGTCAACAAATTACCGCGAATAACGAACTGATCACCCTCTTGGGTTTGAGTTTTCGGACCATTCGCACGGTCAACAATACGCTGTTCAGAAGTCGATAGTGCCGTCCACCAGCCAGACACAGACAACTGGTCTTTGTCACGGATAGAGGAAACAAATAACCCTGCTGTTGGGATAGTCCAAATCACCACCAAAAACAACACAGTGGCGTGTACCAAGTAAGTCAACGGGGAACGTTTCGATGATGCAATCATATTAACGCTCCTCCATTTCTGCGTTCGCACGCTTAATATTCCAAATCATAATAGGGATAACCAACACCATAATCACAATGGCAACCACAGCGCCACGACCAAAATCGCCACCACCACGGAACATCCAATCAAACATTTGATTCGCTAAGACTTGCGTATCCCATTGACCATTTGTCATCGCCAGCACGATATCAAACACCTTAAGAACCAAAATGGTGATCGTCGTCCAAACAACAGCAATGGTTCCCCAAATTTGCGGCACCATAATTTTAAAGAAAATCTGTACGCCGTTAGCACCATCTAATACCGCTGCCTCAATGGTCTCATCGGGGATTCCGCGTAGCGCAGCAGACAAAATAACCATCGCAAAACCGGTTTGAATCCAAATTAGGATGATCATCAAAAAGAAGTTGTTCCAGAAAGGAATCGTGATCCAATTTTGTGGCTCACCACCAAAGAACACCACAACGGCATTGAGCAAACCAATTTGAGCATCACCGCCACTGCGAAAATCGTAGATGAATTTCCAAATAACCGATGCACCGATAAACGAAATAGCCATCGGCATAAAAATCAGACTTTTCGCAATATTTCCCCACCAGATACGGTCTGTCATGGTGGCGATAACCAAACCAAAAAACGTCGCTGCTGTGGGCACAACAATTAGCCACAACATGTTGTTACGGAAGGATTCAAAAAACTCATCACTGCCAAATAGCCACACGTAGTTTGAAATACCAACAAACTCGTCGCCGCTACGGTCAAAGAAAGACAAGCGAATGGAGTCGATAACGGGATAAAATAGGTAAAACGTCAGCAACAATACCGCTGGGCCTAAAAACAGCCAAGGACGAATGGTATTGGAAATACGCAGATTTCGAGCGACTTTTTGAGCAGGTCCACTTTTTGTCGGAAACACTTTATCCAATAGGATATTAGAACCGTAAAAATACACAGCACATCCCAGTACACCCAAAAGCATGGTCACTAACGCGGAAGCGAGCTGAGCCATATAAACTCCAAAATACTTAGAACAAACAGATCACCCAAGGGCCATCTGGTAATGTGAACAACAAATAATAAAGCCTCTAAACGATCACTCGTTTAGAGGCTTTTAGTTAGCTTATTTCAACGCATCCCATGTTTTTTGAATATCATTAGCAACTTCTTTTGCGTCTTTACCGCCAGTGTAATCCACCATTCCAGTCCAGAAAGAGCCTGCACCGATTTTACCCGGCATCAAGTCAGACGCATCAAAGCGGAACGTGGTTGCATAACGCAGGATCTCACCTTGCTTCTTCGCTGTTTCACTCGCATAGGTTTCAGGATTGGCTTTCAAATGAGCCGAAATAAAACCTGTTTGCGCCATCCACAATTCATGAGCGATTGGAGAACGAATGAAGTCAATAAAAGCTCGCGCGCCTTTTGAATCATTCGTAATACTTACCAAAGTACCCGCACCCAAAACTGGATTACCTAGGTCTTTAGACTCATACGATGGGAAATAGAAGAAGTCAGCGTCTAAACCAAGCTCAGTACCTTCTGGGAAAAACGCCGGAATGAAAGACGCTTGACGATGCAAGTAACATTTAGGAGGCGATTGGAATAAGCCTTTAGGGCTGTCACGGAAGTCAGTAGAAGACACCGCGCCTGCTCCGCCATCCACAAAGTCATCATTACGAGCGAACCAACCAAACTCCTCAATCGCACCAACAACACGAGGGTCATCAAACTTAATTTCGTTGGTTACCCATTTGTCATAAACAGAGGCAGGTTGTGTACGCAACATTAAGTCTTCTACCCAGTCTGTTGCAGGCCAACCTGTTGCAGCACCAGAACCCAGTCCGATACACCAAGGAGTGCCGCCATCAGCAACAATCTGTTCAGTAAGTGACTTTAGGTCTTCCATAGTTTCAGGCACATCATAGCCAGCATCTTGGAAGTTATCTGGCGAGTACCAAACCAAAGACTTCAAATCAGCACGGTAAAAAACACCGAAGAACTCTTTATTACCCTTTTGATTTTTAAAGCTCGCTAAGTCCACCCAAGACTGCCCCGCAGCATAATCGTTCACTACAGCATTTTTTACGGTATCGCTAAGTGGCGCTATAAAGCCTTTCGCAGCTAAATCTGCCGCTAGGCCTGGCTGAGGGAAAACAGAAATATTAGGTGCACTGCCCGCTTGGGCATCAATCACAATTTGTTGCTCAAAGGAATCTGAGCCCGCGTAATTTACTTTAGCGCCAGTGGCTTGTTCAAAATACGCAACAACACGTTCAAAGTTACCTTTCTCGTCACCCATCCAAGGGCCAAATACAGAAATGGTTTCACCAGACAACTTGGTAGACTTCAACGCATCATAGCTGCTCCAGCTAAAGCGAGAGTCCTCACCAGGTGTAAACATAAGATCAGCTGCATGCACAGCATTTGCGGAAAGCGTCAGGGCTACCGCCGCAGACAATAGAGACTTTTTCATCATAGCTCCTTACGGCACACTGGGAATCCTCCCCTAGTACGCCTTTGTTTTTATTATCGTAGGTCGAAACACACTAAACATGTCTTCTATAAGGATTAAGAAGGAATTTGATTATTAACAAACAAAACCCGCGCTTCAAGCACTTAGCATCCTTAATATTGACTTAATTAATTACTAAATTTAGTTGGATATTATGAAAATGCGAATCTAATCTATTCGCACCAACCTGTATGAAAAACAAACAATATAGGGTTTTCTCTCTGAATTCAGCAAGTTATTGCTCATTTATCGAACATTTCATACGTGTTTCATTCTCAATTCTTGCTAAATTGGAGATCAGGATTTAGGCATAAAAAAGCGCAGACAAACTGCGCTTCATAGGTAACAAAACAATTTTATCGTCTTCTTAACCGTTTAACTAAACGATGAGCCAATGACCTAGATCAATGTCGGTTAAACTAGAACTTCGCCAATTGCGTTTCAGCTTCTGCCACAGTGGGTAAAGAAGGATACGCGCCTAATTTGGTCACAGAGTCCGCACCGCAAGCCGCAGCAAAGCGGACAATGGCGATAAGCTGCTGCTGCGATAGCTCTGCCAATGCCGCACGATCTCCACCTTGCTCAGCCAGCTTATAAAGTAAACCTCCAACAAAGGCATCTCCCGCAGCAGTGGTGTCTTTTACCTCGACTTTCGGCGTAATCACTTCACTAACACCATGTGCCTGTGTGTAGAAGCGGATTGGATTGCCGCCATCGGTTAACACAAACAAGGTAACACCCGCTGCCAGTGATTGCTCGATCAAAGCAAACGGGTCTTCCGCAAGCACGGCCAGTTCTTCAAGGCTAGCTTTCACCACATCGCCACTTTGCATCCAATCAATCACGCGCTTGGTATCGACTTGCCCATTGGGCCAAAGGTTCACACGTAAATTAACATCAATGCTGACAATCCAATTGGCAGAACGCGCCATGCCGACACCCACCAAGGTGGCTTTAGTAATATCTGCATCGGTTAATGTATTGGAACAAGTATGAAAAACGCCTTTGCCCCCCGCAAACCAAGCCGCATCAAAATCCTTCTCGCGAAACAAAATATCAGCGGAAGGGCTTCGGTAGAATTCAAAGCTACGCTCACCTGTTTGGTCCAGACTCACAAAGGCCAGCGCTGTTTTGGCTTCTTTGGTCATCAGCATATTGCTGGTATTTACCCCATAATCATCAAGGGATGCTTTCAAGAAATGACCAAACGCATCATCACCAACTTGACCTACAAAGTGACTATTGCCACCTAAGCGAGCCACAGCAACAGCAACGTTCGCTGGAGCACCGCCAGGAAACTTCGTAAAAGATTCAAGCTCTCCGGCTTTGGTTGCTCCATTTGAAAGAAAGTCGATTAAGGCTTCACCGAATGCCATCACTTTTGTTGTCATTATTGTGTTCTCTTTTAAATACGTGGGTAAAAATAAGGATAGTTGAAAAATTATGCAGGTGGAAAAGTCTTAAATCAATTTAATTTATTTAATTGACGAAACGTCGCCACGTCATTTGAACAATTGGTTCACTCTCACTTTCTTGCTAGACTCGAAACTTACAGACGGTTTTACACAAAATGAAACCTGTTCGCAGGTCTCTATAAACACTTCCACCGAGCAAAAGAATGACCAACGCAAAATGTATCTATGTTGTAGACGATGACGACGAGATCCGCACCCTGCTCAAAACATATTTAGAAAAGCACCAATTTAACGTACTTACCGCCGACTCCGGCGAAGCGTTCTTGGCTAATTTTCGCGCAGAGCAAGACATAGACCTTGTCATATTAGACATCATGCTTCCAGGGCAAGATGGCTTTGCTGTATGTCGTTCTTTGCGCGCTCTTTCACAAGTTCCTGTGATCATGCTGACCGCCAACTCTGATGAAATGGATCGTATTATTGGCCTAGAAATTGGCGCCGATGATTACTTAGCAAAACCTTTTAATCCCCGCGAATTACTGGCGCGCATTAAAGCGATTTTGCGTCGTATGGAACACACCGAAGTCGTTGAAATAACGCCCGTAAGCCACCGTTTTTATCGGTTCGCTCAGTTCACCTTGGATACCTTGTCACGGGAACTGCACTTTGATGATAAGAAAGAATCCTTATCTGGCGCCGATTATAATTTGCTCATGTTGTTTTTGACTCACCCGGGAGCGGTACTCACTCGCGAGCTGATTGCTGAAAATACCCGCGGACGCGACAGCGCGCCATTGGATCGCTTTATTGATGTCCATGTCAGCCGCTTACGCCAACGCTTGCATGAAGACGCGCGTCAGCCCCAACTAATAAAAACTATCCGTGGTCAAGGCTACATCCTAACCGCCAACGTCGAAGTTCTCAGTGATGTCCAATAACAACGCTGAAAGCACAAGCTCACGCATTAAGCGCTGGTCACAATCACTAACAGGACAAATCTTGATTATTATGGCGCTAGGAGTTGCTAGCGCTCAGTTCATCAGCTCAACAATATGGCTACGCCAACTCGAATCTGATACCGAACAAAACGTCCGTGAAGTATCTAAGCACATGGCCTTTCGTATTGCCGCGACTGTCAGTTACTTCAAATCCTTACCAACCAATTATCGCCACATTGTCATTGACCAGTTACAAGACATGGGGGGCACACGTTTCTTTGTTACCCTCAACAAAGAAGAAATCCTCATCAACAACATTCCCGACTCACCTCTCAAAAATATTGTGAAAAACGAGGTGCAATCGACACTGGTGAAGCAATTAGGTATCCGTAATGCTCATATTGCCTTTTCCAGCCCGAGCGATTTACATGTCATCAACAACCACACTCGCCTCGTGGATTTACCAGAGCGATGGGGACACCATAGTTTATTAGTAAAACCTCTTACTCCACCGATTATTGTCATTCAAATCCCTATCAACGACAAAGACTGGCTGTATTTAGCGAGTCTTATGCCAGACCCGTATTTTCTAGAGGGCAACTCGGCACTCACTGGCGACCGCTTATTTTCCATGGCGATGTCGGTCATCACCGTACTCTTGCTGAGCATTGTTATTCTGCGCCGTGTCACTCGTCCGCTGGCGACCTTGGCACGAGCAGCAGAACGCTTTGGACAAGGCGACTGGAAACCGATAAAGGAAGTGGGCAGTGTCGAAGTTCGTAACACTGCCAAAGCCTTTAATGATATGCAGCGTCGTATCCAGCGTTATTTAAATGACCGAGAAAGGTTATTTGCGTCTATATCGCATGATTTAAAAACCCCAATCACTCGCCTACGATTGCGTGCAGAAATGCTCGACGAAGACGATACGCGCGACGCTATGATTCGCGATTTAGAAGACCTAGACATGTTGGTGAAAGGCGCACTACAAAGTGTGAAAGAAACCGATATCCATGAAAATCGTATCGAGGTAAATATCTCCCGCATGTTACGAGACATGCAAACCGCAGCCAATTTACACGATGTGAAACTCACCGTTGTTGGTGAACTGGAGCACCCATTTATAGGTAAACCTCTCGCAATCAAACGCTGTTTGGGGAACCTAGTTGATAACGCACTGTATTACGGAAAAACCGCCATTGTGTACATTGAAGATGATGAAGACGAAGTCTGTATTCGTATTTGTGACCAAGGTCCAGGCATTCCAATAGATAAAATTGACAAAGTCTTTCAACCCTATACTCGTCTTACTCCAGATCACTCCGGTCACCCAGGTGGAATGGGATTGGGGCTGAGTATTGCACGAAATATTGCCCGCGCTCATGGCGGTGAAGTAACATTGAACAATAATATACAACAAGGACTTGAAGCCAAGCTTTGGCTACCAAGACACTGATTTCACGGACTTTTGTGCAAAAAAATAGCAATAAAGTCGGCAATAAAAAGCAACCTTGCAAGACTTTGTTACAATAGGTTGCTCTACTTTACCCCCCCTTGTCAGATCCTTTGCTAAATTCTTTAACTCGAACACTCGCTTAAGCTGGTCTTCAGACAGCGAGGTCGATACAAAAATAACGCAATATCAAAACACTAGATGATTTTGATTAGACGCAATAACAATAACAAAGGTTACTATCATGAAAAAAATTGCTTTCGGTTTAACCACAGTTGCACTTTCTCTAGCCGCGGCTACTGCTCAGGCTGGTGAGGTAGAAGTTCTACATTGGTGGACATCAGGTGGCGAAGCCGCTGCGATCAATGTACTTAAAGAAGAAATGGTAGACGCTGGCCACACTTGGAAAGACTTCGCAGTCGCAGGTGGCGGTGGTGAATCTGCTATGACCGTTCTAAAATCTCGTGCCATTTCTGGCAACCCACCTTCCGCTGCTCAAATTAAAGGCCCAACCATTCAAGAATGGGGTGATCTTGGTTTCCTAACAAACCTTGACGATGTGGCAGAAGCAGGCGAATGGGACGTTATCCTTCCTCAAGTCGTTAGCGATACAATGAAATACGACGGTAATTACGTTGCAGCACCAGTAAACGTTCACCGCGTAAACTGGATGTGGGCAAACCCAGAAGTATTCCGTAAATCTGGCGCATCTATCCCTACAACATGGGAACAGTTCATCGTAGAAGCGAAAAAAATCAAAGCAGCGGGTTTCACGCCACTTGCACATGGTGGTCAGAACTGGCAAGACGCGACTTTGTTCGAAGCAATTGCTTTGGCAAAAGGCGCGAAATTCTACAACAGCGCCTTCATCGGTTTGTCTGACAAAACGCTACGTAGCCAAGACATGATCGACGTGTTTGATACTTTCAAGCAAATGCGTGAGTTCGTTGACCCAGGTTTTTCTGGTCGCGATTGGAACGTTGCTACTTCTATGGTTATCAATGGCGATGCAGCAATGCAAATCATGGGTGACTGGGCGAAAGGCGAGTTCACTGCAGCGGGCAAAAAAGCGGGTATCGATTACGTTTGTTACCCAGCACCAGGCACAAGCGGCTCTTTTACTTTCAACATAGACTCTCTTGCTATGTTTAAAGTAGACGGCAAAGAAAAACAAGCAGCTCAAAAAGACCTTGCTCGTTTGATTCTTGAGCCTAAATTCCAAGAAACATTCAACTTGAATAAGGGTTCTATCCCTGTTCGTTTGAACATGCCACGTGAAAAATTTGATACCTGTGCACACGCATCTATGGATGCTTTCCTAGCAAGCTCTACTACTGGCAACCTAGTGCCAAGTATGGCTCACGGTATGGCTGCAAACTCTATGGTTCAAGGCGCTATCTTTGACGTTGTGACTAACTTCTTCAACGATGAGTCTATGACATCTAAAGAAGCTGTAGACAAGCTAGCACGTGCAGTAAAAGCAAGTATGTAAGATCACGTTTGCAAACATCGTTTGTAGATAAGCATACGAGGCTGGTCCTCTGACCAGCCTCTTCTTAATATTTCTTAGAGAATGCCAGAAACAACACGAGTAAAGATGAATTAGGTTTAATACCACTCCATCAAGCGCAGTCGTTTTATCGCACTCTCTTCTATAGTGAAGCATCAAATATGAACACTAAAGCCGCCAATACTGGGTCAGGGCCGACTCAGTCAGGACGTCCTGCGCGCCTCAGCCTGGCAGATTGGATGCCTAAAATCGTCATGGCGCCAACGGTAATTGTTACCTTGGTGTGCATTTACGGCTACATGATTTGGACAGCCGTTCTCTCTTTCACTGGTTCTCGTATGTTGCCGTCGTACAATTTTGTCGGCTTTGACCAATACGAGCGCCTATTCAACAACGACCGCTGGATGGTAGCCCTATCCAACCTTGGGATCTTCGGTGGTTTGTTTATTGCTATCTGTTTGTTCCTTGGCGTGACTTTAGCCATTTTCTTGGATCAAAAGATTCGTGCCGAAGGCGCGATCCGTACTATTTATCTTTATCCGATGGCGATTTCTTTCATCGTCACAGGTACCGCTTGGAAATGGTTACTTAACCCAACCAACGGTCTAGAAAAAATGATGATCGACTTTGGTTTTGAAAACTTCAAATTCGATTGGTTGATTAATCCAGACATGGTTATTTACTGTTTGGTTATCGCGGCCGTTTGGCAAGCCTCTGGCTTCGTCATGGCGTTGTTCCTAGCCGGACTTCGTGGCGTAGATGGTGATCTTATTAAAGCCGCACACCTTGATGGCGCAAGCACATTTACGACTTACCGTCGTATTATTTTGCCATCACTTAAACCTGTCTTCTTCAGTGCCTTGGTCGTTCTATCGCACATTGCGATTAAGAGTTTCGACTTGGTGGCGGCGTTAACCAATGGTGGACCAGGTTACGCATCCGATCTGCCTGCTAACTTCATGTACACCTACACCTTTACCCGTAGCCAAATCGGCTTAGGTTCGGCGTCTGCTATGGTGATGCTAGGTTGTGTCTTGGCGATTTTGGTTCCTTATTTGTATTCTGAGTTGCGAGGTAAACGCCATGAGTAATAAAGCTGTTGGCCGTAAAACATCTGGCCTAGACAAAGCATTACGCGTTGCCTTGTACACGGTATTAATCGTCGTAGCTGCGTTTTACTTGATGCCTTTTATCGTCATGTTATTAACCTCACTTAAAGACGTTGAAGAGATTCGAACTGGAACACTGCTGTCTTTGCCTGCTTCCTTGAATTTCGATTCTTGGTCAAAAGCTTGGTCAAGTGCCTGTACTGGCGGTAGCTGTGGCGGTATCTCGCCTTACTTCATGAACTCGTTTCAAATCGTCTTGCCAGCCGTAGCTATCTCAACTTTGGTTGGTGCACTAAACGGTTACGTTATTTCCCTATGGAAATTCCGTGGTAGCGATTTCTTCTTTGCCGCCATGTTGGTTGGTTGTTTCATTCCATTCCAAGTTATTTTGTTGCCAATGGCACAAACGCTAGGCTGGTTGGGAATTGCTAATACCACATCGGGGTTAGTCTTCGTACATGTGGTTTACGGTATCGCTTTTACAACCTTGTTCTTCCGTAACTTTTATCAGTCAATTCCAGGTGAATTGGTAAAAGCGGCTCGCCTTGATGGTGCTGGCTTTTTTACTATTTTCTATCGCATTATTTTGCCAGTCTCTACGCCGATTATCGTCGTAACCGTCATTTGGCAGTTTACGCAAATTTGGAATGACTTCTTATTTGGTGTGGCTTTTTCTGGTTTTGATACTCAGCCAGTAACAGTGGCCTTGAACAATTTGGTAAACACCAGCTTCGGCGGTAAGGAATACAACGTCGATATGGCCGCCGCTATTATCGCAGCCCTACCAACACTGGCTGTTTACGTGTTCGCAGGAAAATACTTCGTCCGTGGCTTAACGGCTGGTGCTGTAAAAGGCTAACAGTGGTTTAGCAACCTAGCGAACAACGATAAAGACAAAATGCACTCGTGCCTTCTATCTAACACAGCACGAGTGACCTAAAAAATTCGGAGTAATAACATGGCAAACCTAGTCATTGATAATGTAAAAAAACGCTACGGCGAGACTGAAATCTTAAAAGGCATCAATATTTCCATCAAAACGGGTGAATTCCTGATTTTGGTTGGGCCATCTGGTTGTGGTAAATCCACCCTGATGAACTCGATTGCAGGCCTTGAAGACGTTAGCGAAGGTCGTATTCTGATCGCTGATAAAGACGTGACTTATACCAGCCCAAAAGATCGTGATATCGCGATGGTGTTCCAGTCTTACGCCCTGTACCCAAACATGACGGTAGAGCAAAACATCTCTTTCGGTTTGGAAATGCGCAAAGTACCAAAAGAAGAGCGTGATGTGGAAGTACAACGCGTTGCGGAATTGCTGCAAATCAGTCACCTACTTGACCGTAAACCAGCACAATTATCTGGTGGTCAGCGTCAGCGTGTTGCTATGGGTCGTGCCTTAGCGCGTCGTCCTCAGCTTTACTTGTTTGATGAGCCATTGTCTAACCTTGACGCCAAACTGCGCGTAGAGATGCGCACAGAGATCAAGAAGCTACATAAAAAGCTAGGCACAACCATCGTTTATGTAACACACGATCAGATAGAAGCCATGACATTGGCCGATCGCATCGCAGTAATGAAGGACGGACAAGTTCAACAGCTTGGTACGCCACAAGAAATCTATGACAACCCAGCGAACTTGTTTGTTGCGGGCTTCATGGGTTCTCCTGCAATGAACTTCATTCCTGCGAATGTCGTTGAACAAGATGGCACACCAATGTTGGAACTGGCCACCAGCACAACCGTAGCGCTGCCATTCCCGAAACCAGAATCACTAAAAGATTACGTTGGTAAAACCGTGTTGCTTGGCTTGCGCCCAGAAATGATCACTGAACCGCAGCCACACAAAGAAGGCCAGCCATTTGTCACGACCACAGACATAGAAGTGGAAGTAACAGAACCTATGGGTGCCGATACGATGATTTTGACTCGTGTTAACGATGCTGAAATCAACTGTCGTTCTAACCCTATGTACCCAGCCGCTGCAGGTTCAGTTATCAAAATGATGTTTGATACCTCTAAAGCGGTTGTTTTTGATCAAGAGTCTGGCAAACGTCTTGATGTCTGATAGTAGTTATTTATAACGTTTTAGCTTTTATAAGCGAGCCTGTGAAAGAGTGAACCTCTATCACAGGCTTTTTTTTACCTGAAAAGCGTAAGATATTGCACAAATGGTCAAAATTACTGCACAGTCTCTCGAACTTGTCACAAATATGAGATACATTTTCAGAACTGCAATCAAAGAAGTCACTCCAAAGCGACATTTGATTACTCAGAATCGAAGAACGGCCGACTAATATCATGTAAGGAACGAATCCATGAAATTTACCAAGCGTTTGATCACGAATCTTGCCATTACAGGCGTTGCTCTCTCTGTAACGGCCTGTTCAATGATGGGACCTCAAAAGCCAGATTGGCAAGCGGACAAAGAATATCGGGTCACCATTTTGCACACCAATGACCATCACGGTCGTTTCTGGCAAAACAGTAAGGGCGAATACGGTATGGCCGCTCGCAAGACCTTGATCGACAACATTCGTGAAGAAGTATCATTAGACGATGGCAATTCCCTTTTGCTATCGGGTGGTGACATCAACACAGGCGTTCCAGAGTCTGATCTACAAGACGCAGAGCCAGATTTTCGTGGCATGAAGATGCTAAAATACGATGCAATGGCACTGGGTAACCACGAATTCGACAACCCGCTTTCTGTACTGAAGAAACAACAAGAATGGGCAGGTTTCCCTTTCCTTTCTGCGAACATTTTAGACGCGCAAACGGGCAAGCCTTTGTTTGACGCTTACAAAATATTCCAAGTAGATGATCTTAAAATCGCGGTTGTCGGCTTCACCACAGACGATACCGCTAAACTGGGTAACCCTGAATTCCTAGGTGGCATCAAGATTGAATCGCCTATCACGGTTGCGAAAAAACTGATTCCTGAGCTACGCAAGAAAGCTGATCTAGTGGTTGCTGTAACTCACATGGGCCACTACAAAGATGGCAACTACGGTGGCAATGCGCCAGGTGATGTAACGCTAGCGCGCACCGTTCCTGGTATTGATGTTATCGTTGGTGGTCATTCTCAAAACCCTCTGACTCAACCTGACGAGCAGAACGGCACACTAATTCTACAAGCCCACGAATGGGGTAAATACGTTGGCCGCCTCGACTTTGTCTACAAAAATGGCGCCATTGTTTGGTCTGAATACGAACTCATTCCGGTTAACCTGAAGAAAAAAGTCACCAATGCCGATGGTAAATCTGAGCGAGTTTTCATCCAAGAAGAAATCGCCCAAGACCCAACCATGCTGGAAATGCTAACGCCTTTCCAAGAAAAAGGTCAGAAAGAGTTGAATGTCGAAATTGGCTTCTCAAATGCTGACTTTGTTGGCGAGCGCAGCATTGTCCGCAGCCAAGAAACCAATTTAGGCAACCTAATTGCCTTCGCGATGAAGCAAAAAGTAAACGCAGACATTGGCGTAATGAACTCTGGCGGCATTCGTGACAACCTAGAAAAAGGGATAGTCACCTATAAGAGCGTGTTGAAAGTTCAGCCTTTCGGCAACATGGTGTCTTATGTTGATTTCACAGCGGACGAGCTAACCGATTACCTTTCTGCTTTGGCTGCGAAGCAGGCAGGCACAGGGGCGTTTGCTCAGTTCAGCGGTGTGTCTTTGACATTAAAAGATGACAAAGCGACCAACATCATGGTCAACGGTAAAGCATTAGAAGCTGGGAAAACCTACCGTATTGCGATGAATAACTATTCTGCATCTGGCGGTGATGGCTACCCTAAAATCGTTGATCACCCAAACTACGTTAACTCAGGTTATGTAGATGCCGATGTTTTGGTGGAATATATTAGTAATAACTACCCGCTTGATGGCGCGAAGTTTGCGCCAACAAGTGCGGTGAAGCGTTAATCAAAAAACAGCATAATAGCTACAAAAAAGCCCCAATAGATGTATATGCGTCTATTGGGGCTTTATTATTAACAGCCTTAAAAAGCAGCTTAGCAACAGGATTACTCTTTTTTATAGGACAAGGACCAAGTTAAAGGTGTTGGTAGCTTTTCGGATTCTAGCTTAACCGTAAACAGCAATTCATTATCGCCTACTTGCTTCCAAGTATTGGTGCGTTTACCGCGTTCTGATTCCAATACCAACACAACGGCATCAGTTGTACGCTGATAAGTACCCGATATATCAATCCCTTCTTCGTCTTGCTTAAACACATCGCCTTGAGCCGCAAGAGGCATTGAATCCACCTCGGCACTGTCACATTGCCATTGGAACTGCTCGGTTTGCCAGCCTAGCGTCCACTGCTGGCAAATCTGTGTTTGTTTTTTCAATACCGGTCGCGCCAACGCACGAATAAAGAAATTCATCTCCTGCGCCACGTTTTCAACCGCTTCGTCTAGCTTATCTTGCGTGCTTCCCGCATCTTGCAAAAGCCACTTGCCTGCTAAGTCGTCATTTGACGCTTGCGCTCCTGTGCTTAGCGCCATAACCGCGACGATACCAGTACAAACACCACCAATCAGTTTGTTCACCTTGCTTCTCCTTATTTTTATTGTGAACAGATAATGGCAAAGAACTCAGCTATTGTAAGGCGCAAAAACGCGCACAATGACTGACATTTAGCGCCAAAAACATAAGAAGACTCAACGCTATGTGCTAAACATTTTCTGCTTGTAACGGAAAAACCACCGCACTACGAAGATATTCAGTGGCGAGGTCCTCTTTTACTGGCATCGAAAAATAGTAACCTTGGTAAGTTGTGCAGCCGATGTCGCTCAAGATTTCTTTTTCAATAACTCTCTCCACCCCTTCTGCTAAAACAGACAAGTTCATATGCGCCGCCATTGAAACGATAGTATTAATAATCACATGACTCTTAGGATCACAGGAAAGGTCTCGAACAAAAGATTGATCCACCTTTAACTGGTTAATCGGGAAATGCTGAAGATAACGTAACGATGAATAACCAGTACCAAAATCATCAATAGAAAAACGCACTCCCTGCTCTTTAAGGCGCCACATTTTCTCTGCAACAGAGGAGATATTTTCGACCAACATACCTTCGGTAATTTCTAGATCCAGCAAACCAGAGTCAATGTCAGCATTCTCTATGACGCCTTGAACTGTCTCTACAAAGTTCTCTTTGGAAAATTGATGAGGGCTGATATTAACCGCTACGCCCTTAAATTCTGCCGGTAAGCCCATGGTTTGCCATATTTTCAATTGTTGGCAAACGGTTTCAAGGACCCAATTACCAATATCGTATATTAGGCCGATTTCCTCAGCGACAGGAATAAAGCGATTTGGCGGAACCAAACCCAATTCCTTGTTAAACCAACGTAACAGCGCCTCAAAGCCGATCAATTGGCCGTATTCATTCACCTGAGGTTGGTACACCAAGTAAAATTCATCATTGCTAATCGCACTGTGTAGCGCCTTTTCAAGTAACGCGCGCTCGGTGACTTGCTGCTGCATACCTTGCCGATAAAAACGGAAGGCATTGCGACCACTCTCTTTTGCTTCATACATAGCGGTATCGGCATAACGCAAGATTTGTGCGCCATTTGCATCATCCTGTGGAAACAAGCTAATACCAATACTCGCAGAGATAAATAAATCCGTCTGCTCCAAACAAAATGATTGAGACAACTGCAGCAATAATGTCTCTGCCAGCACAGTCACTCTATTTTGTGCTCTTTCAAAATCATCAGCGAGCACTGGAACCATCACAACGAACTCATCACCGCCCATTCGAACGGCAATATCTGCGTCGGATAAGCAAGATAAAATACGCTTCGACGCTTCAATCAAAAGCGCATCGCCAATATGGTGGCCCATGGAATCATTGACGTTTTTAAAGCGGTCTAAATCAATAAACAACAGACCACCAATGTGACCCTCGCTCTGTGCCATGGCGATTACTTTCTCGATATTTTGATTTAAAAAACGTCGATTAGGTAAGTTGGTTAATGCATCGTAATACGCTAAAAACTGAACTTGCTCTTGGTCTAATCTACGCTGTGTGATATCACGAAAAGACGCCAGAAAATGCGCATCGTGATCCAAAACGATAATATTTCCACACACTTCGACAGGGAAATCGACACCATTACTACGACGGTAATTAGTCTCATAAACTTGAGCCTCTCCATGAGGCCTTTCGGCCCACTCTTTCAATCGCTCTGGAGTATGGTCAAAATCGATATGTTGAATTTTTAACGTCAATAATGTGGCTTTGTCATACGCCAATAATCGACAGGCTTCACCGTTGCAATCGAGAATTTGCCCTTTTAAGTTGGTCAGTAGCATACACTCACTGGACTGATGCAGTACCGCCCTGAAGTAGGCTTCACTTTTGGCCAACTCTGTTTCGACCTTCTTGCGTTTATGCCAGAGCGCCGTGATCGTTCGCGCTAAAATACCCAATTCATCTTCACGAGCCGTCTGAGTAAAACGCAGCTGTGCAGGGCCGTTATCCTCTTTCTCTAGCATGCCTAACTGCTCAATAAGTCGAGAAAGTGGATGAGAGATCTGCACGTAGAACAACATAAACATAGCCGCACCAAGCAGCAATGCCGAGATTAGTGACGTCGCAAGTAAACGAAAGTTACGGCGCAAGAAGCCATTCGTTACGGCACCGCTATCGATCGAGACAATAACAGCCCCCACAGACAAATGAGCATGGCGCATTAACGTCAGCCGGAAGTCCTGTGGTAGACCACTAAAAACTTTTCCAGATAAGCCCCGTAAAAACATAGGTTGTAAGGGACGATATGCACTTGCCAGCTCGTAGCCCAAATCATCTTCCAAACGCGCTTTATAAAAACTGTCCGAACGCATCAACCCAGTAAGTACTTTTTTGGCCAAGTCCTCATCCAATGAATACGCCGCTTCCGTCGCCGCATTCTCGGCGATGTACAATGTCGACATAACTTGGGATTGAATGGTGGCTTTCTCGTCTTGCCAATCCACAAAAATTTGCAGAGAGCTCATCGACAAGCTGAGCAATAAAATCAGCATCAATGCCCATTTGGCTTGTTTATAAGAAAGACGCTTGCGAAGTGGTAACATAATTCCTCATGCTGTGCGCTAATGTGATAGAAACGGAAGACCATATCTTTCGAATATCGCGTCCCTCTCTCCACTTTTATTCAATTCTTTTAACCCTTTATTCAAAAGGTCGCGCCATTGTTCAGCGTTCGGGTACTTCTTACTAAAACAACCGGCATAATGGTCAAGGCCTAACCCTGAAACGTCATAAAAACTGAGCTGGTCAATGACTCCCATACGCCTTGCTGCAAAAATAGCGCTATCGCGCTCCGTCATAAAAATATCGTGGTTGCGGCGTAACACAAGGTTAATGCCTTGGTCTAACCCAGAAACCGAGTAGTACGGAATATTGGCCCCTTTCAAAATATCAGTCTGAGACCAACCATTTACTGCAGCCACGCTGTATTGATTTAGCAAAGACAAAGTTGGTACTTCATCATCTAGAAACGCGCGACGAGTAACAAACGCATTAGCAGAATCACTCAGCGGTGCTGAAAACAACGCAAAGGTTTCACGTACTGGAAGCCGTCGACAAGACACTGCACCCAGTATCAGCCCCTCTTCAACGTCACGCATAATACGCTTCCAAGGCGTTAGTTCGACTCGTACTAGCACACCTTGTGTTGCATAAGCCGCACGTAATATATCCACATCAAACCCGTATACAGCGTCTTCATCCAACCCTTCCGGTGGAGGAATAATGGTAGGGTCAATAATATGAGGCGGTAAGTGAATTGTGTGTAAAACAATTTCTTCGCCATAAATAGGCGCAGTAGACATTAATAGGTAGCCTAGAAGACAAGAAATAAAAAAATGATTGGCTCCTTTCATATAACGCTATTCTCCGCTCTATTCAGGGGAATTAGACTAAAACATCACCTATTTACCATTGTACAAATATGCAGCAGAATTCAGAGTGACTCAAGCTTTAAACGCCCTTATGACGGCTGCTTTGCAAATCGTTACAAACCAAAAAACTCACCATATTGCGATATAACAGGCAAAAAAAATCTAGCCGAAGCTAGATTTTAAAAATTCTCAATTAGAAGACGAAACCATCTATCGCCTCCTATTAATCATTCAGATAACTTTTATTTGTCGAACAAGGCCGCGCGCTGCGCTTCCATGATTTCATTAATTCCTTTGCGCGCCACAGCCAACATGCCCATCATCTGCTCATCACTAAAGGCTTCACCTTCGGCAGTGCCTTGGATCTCAATGAAACCGCCTTTGTCGTTCATGATAACGTTCATGTCTGTTTCAGCGTTTGAATCTTCTGGGTAGTCCAAATCCAACACAGGCACGCCTTTATAAACGCCCACAGAAATCGCTGCAATTTGCGATACGATTGGATTCGCTTTGATTTTTTTGTTCTCAACCAAGACACGCATCGCGTCCGCTAACGCAACAAAACCACCAGTGATAGACGCGGTACGAGTGCCGCCGTCGGCTTGAATCACATCACAGTCAATCGTAATCGTGTTCTCGCCCAATTTTTTAAGATCCACCGCCGCACGCAAAGAACGGCCAATCAAACGCTGAATTTCAACCGTACGGCCAGTCTGCTTACCACGGGCGGCTTCGCGATCCACTCGACTGTGTGTAGAACGGGGCAACATACCGTATTCCGCTGTGATCCAACCTTGGCCCTTGCCTTTCAAAAAACGCGGCACGCCATGAACCACAGTCGCAGTACAAATAACTTTCGTGTCGCCACATTCGATCAGCACCGAGCCTTCGGCATGTTTGGTAAAATTACGCGTGATTTTCAGGGGACGTAATTGATCTGCTTCTCTTCCGCTTGGACGCATACTTGCTCTCTCTATCGATAAACATCATAAAGGCGCAATTATAACGAACCCACATAAAATTGCGCCCCCAGCGACAGGAAAACATGACATTGAGCACACCTGTCGAACACAGTCTGGTTAGGCTACAATGTCGCCTCTATTTTTAACAAAGTATTGGCAAGCACAGTAATCGTGCAAAGGTCTCTCTATTTATTTTTTACTTAGGTACTCAACATGACAGCAAGCATGACCGCCTTCTCACGCCAAGAAGCCGTATACGATTGGGGAACCATCAGCTGGGAAGTTCGCTCGGTGAATCAGCGCTACCTAGAGCCTAGTTTTCGTCTACCAGAAAACTTCCGCGAGCTTGAGTTTGCTTTTCGTGACGTGCTGCGTAAAAAAATCAACCGCGGCAAACTAGAATGCCAACTGCGCTTCCAAGGCGTAGACAAAGCCGCTACCAATCTGACAATCAATCCAAATAACGCCCAAGCCTTAGCAAACGCCATAGAAACGCTTGGCACGTGGTTCAAAGATCTGGATCCTGCCAATCCTCTCGACATTCTGAAATGGCCTGGCATCCTGAGCGAAGAAGGCAGCGACTTTGAGATCATCAAAAAAGCGGTCGTGGAACTCTTTAACCAATCCGTCGATGAACTGATCCAAGTTCGCCTACGTGAAGGCGCGCAACTCAAAGACATTATCGAACAACGTCTTGATGCCATAGACGCCATCGTTGTAGAAGTGCAAGCCAAACTGCCGGAGATCATCGCGGCGCAAAAGCAAAACTTACTGGATAAACTCGAAGCCGCCAAAGTCGACCTAGACCCAATGCGCGTCGAAGCGGAAATCGTCCTACTGGCCCAAAAAGCCGACGTGGCCGAAGAACTGGATCGCCTAGCGACCCACACCAAAGAAGTCCGCCGTCAGCTACAACAAAAAGGCCCCATCGGCCGCCGACTCGACTTCCTAATGCAAGAACTCAACCGCGAAGCCAACACCCTTTCGTCAAAATCCATCGTCGTGGAAACCACCCAAAGCGCCGTGGAATTGAAGGTGTTGATTGAACAAATGAGAGAGCAGATACAGAATATTGAGTGATGTAGACCAGCACCGGTATAGATCTTTTTCTTGCATCAATAAATATTAATGCTAATATTTATTCCACAACTCAGCCTTGTACGCAGCGATTCAGTTACGCTGGCAGTTAGGGCGAAAAAACCGGCTTTGGCCGGTTTTTTCACATCTAAGGATAGATAAAATGAGAACCGCTTTTTTTATTGATGGATATAACCTCTTTTACGGCTTGCTCGCTAATACACCTTACAAGTGGCTCGACCTACCAGCTCTACTTACTCACATCACAGCAATCGAAAATCCCAATTCCAAAACGGTAGCAATCTACTATTTTAGCTCTCCAGTAAAGCCAGATTTGGCTAGTCGGGGAACTCAATCAAAAGAAGCGCAGGACGCTTATATCCGAGCTCTAAAAGCTTGTGGTGTTTCTGTCACAATGGGAAGGCATACTCTCGAGCCAGCACAAGCCCCAAGGTTTGTTGATAAATCGACTCGACCTTCCCGACAAGATAAGGTTGCTATCTGGAAATTAGAAGAAAAGGAAACAGATGTTAATTTAGCGGTTAGCATGTACCGCCTCTTATCTAAGCAACAAGCTCTAAACACAGAAGATCAAATCCAACAGGTTGTATTAGTTTCTGCCGATACGGATATTGGACCAGCTCTTCGAGCAATCAAAGAAGACTTCCCTCATATAACGATTGGTGTCATTCTCCCCCATAGAGAAGGTATTAAGCGTGGAGCACCTGGCACACTTCGCAACCAAGCGAATTGGATGCGAACAATTGTTAAGAATGAAGAACTCGCTGCACATCAGCTACCTGATAAAGTTCCGACCAAGAAGAAACCAGTATTTAAACCTGATTATTGGTAGCCAAATATAGTGCGGTCCTTTACTCCCTCTGCAAAAGCAGATAGAAAATTTATGAATGTCCTTCTGATTTTAAATACGCAAGACCCATCTTATTCAATCAGCAGCACGCCTGCGAAGCGAGCATTTATGCTGCCAATACTCAACAATCAACACCAAAACAAGCATCACTCAGAGTAACCGCGACAACTTTATACTACTTAAAAAGCAAATCTAATCTCTACTTCAGTGACCCTAAACCTTCAGAGTATTGTCGGCCTCCGCAATGTTACAGTACATAATTACCAAATGCTTATTGGTTGAGCCTCCCTTAGGAGGCTTTGAAGAGTTTTCTGAAGCAGTTAAATTAACCCTTATCTATGAACTTTAAAGTCAGCCATTATGCTGGTCATATGCTTCTATAAATTCCTTATGATACTCTTTTGATTGCTCAAGAAGTTCACGGTATGTTTTAACAAAAACTTCACCTGACCCTGCATATGTTTTCTCTTTATCTCTAAATCGTCTCTCATCTGATTTGCTACCGCCAACTACATAACAAACTACTTTTGAGAATCCTGTATGAGATGCATATCGATCTTTTAAGAAAGAGGCATAGTCATATGCTTGCTCTAAAGCTTTTTCATCTACCCGATAATTACTGCGTTTAATTTCGATAACATAAAGAATTTCACCTAAAGCATTACTACATAAAAAATCAATACGGCGATCCTTCTCTTCTAGGTTAGATTCTGGATATGATTCTTCGAGCAATTTTGAATACGTTACTTCATCACGAAACTCTAAAATTCGAGGGTCTAAAAGCCATGAAAATTTCTTCAGAAAGTTATGTAGAGTGGGAACCTCTTTAGTATTTGTATTTACATAATTTTCAAACTGCTTAATTACTTCAACACGTGATATAGCTAAATCACGGTACTGTTTTGACTCTATAGATTTCCACTCATCCATTAAGCGAAGGAGCTTTGGAATATCCTCCGCTGATTCAGATAAATCAGCTATAGAAGACGCATACTCTTTATAAGCTTGATTATCA
This sequence comes from Marinomonas foliarum, assembly GCF_016906065.1. Taxonomy (NCBI): domain Bacteria; kingdom Pseudomonadati; phylum Pseudomonadota; class Gammaproteobacteria; order Oceanospirillales; family Oceanospirillaceae; genus Marinomonas; species Marinomonas foliarum. Next base: position 1,883,089 of record NZ_CP070273.1, read on the forward strand.
AACTTATCCATCACACTTCCAATTAACTCTGCAGATTCACCCACATCAATGTTCGAGTTTTCTAGAATAGGATTTATGATTCTCTCGCCCAAGTTTCTTTCAAAAGTTGGCAACTCCGATTTCCATTTCTCAAGCCCAACTTTATGTTCTTTTTCTACAGCCTCTAACTTCACCTTAGCTCGTCGTTCTCTCCACTCTTTACCGATGACTTTAATAATTTTCTGTAGGTAAGTTTGTAGAGCACGTGTTTCCTCATGCTCCCAGTTCAATGAATGTCGATCCGTGGAAATCACGTCATCTTCAAAATCATCAATAAAATCAACTTCTAAATAACCTGTCACATAGTTATGGAATTGATCATTATCACGCGCGCCATAGAAGCTTGCGACATTAACAATTTTACCGCGAGATGTAAGGTATATCCCCCTCATCTCTGTATCTTTAACAGGAGTTTTTAAGGAAATAACGGAGCCTTTCATTTGATTCCAGTGAGAATACTCTGGGTCAAACTTTTCATCGGGAAACTCCCAACTAAACTCTTTATTTAAAGTCTGATACTTTAAATCATTGGTTACATGAATTTCTGAGTCAATATCCCCATTTTTAATAATTTTTGTATTCATTTCACTGAAGATAATGAACTTTTTAGAAAGGCTAAGAGCAATCTCATCTAAATTAAAACCACTCTTCCGGCGGATTTTTTTTAATATAATCTTGGTTCCTGATTTGGCCGATGTTGGCTCATCAAAAGCAAGGAGTTCGGGAGAATACTCGTTCCCACGACTTTCCTTAATCTCTTGAAGGTTCATAGTGAAATGGTTTCTCTTTCCTTCTTTGATAGAAATCACTTCAATCTCATCGCAGATACCAAAAACAGATAGTTTGCCAAGGCCTTTTTTTCCAATGACCGGGCGGCCAAGAGCGCTATACTGACGCTGTGTATCACTACGACGATTTCGGCCTATGACTAGATATTTATTATTAAGCTCTTCAAACGTCATCCCCTCGCCATCATCTTCATAAACAATCTCTTTCTCATCTTCTAGCTCAGCAAAAGAAATAGTTACAATATTTGCATCCGCATCCCATGAATTACTGAGCAGCTCAGAAAGCACGCTAGGGAGTTTTGAGTAAAGCGAAACACCTAGGTGCTCAATTGTATTTGGATCAAATTTTAGAATAAGTGAATCAGACATATTTTACATCCATATATTATAACTGCGACTACAGTCTATTTATGCGAAAGATTAAGCTTCAAGCAGCCTCATTACAACCTTACCAATCTGCTGTGCCAAAAACGGTGGCACAGCATTTCCTACCTGCACATATTGCTGAGTTCTATTGCCTTCAAATAAGTAATTGTCAGGAAATGTCTGCAAACGTGCGGCTTCTCTAACCGTTAAGCTACGACACTGTTTTGGATCATAGTGGATAAAGTAGTGACCATCTTTTGATATATGGCTAGTTACTGTCGTGGCACATTTATTAGCTGCTTGGGTTCTAAAGCGATCTGCGTGGCTCCCTGATTTCCAGTTTTCGTGTTTTGGTGCTAACTCGTCTGGAAAATCGCGAGATTTTGGCGATATACCACCACTAAGTTGTGTGAAGGCTGCACTGTATGCGTATCGGAGTAAATCGCTATCCATATGACCACGTGTTTCATGGTTAAGTACTTGGCATGGTTGGTTTTTACGATACCAATCAGCAAGACTCTTAGGAACCAAATTGAGTGAAGTAATAGGATGAGAGGCAGAACGAGACAAGTTCTTGAATGGTTGCAAGTCTAGACTTTCTACTCCATCGAATTGCTTTTTCAGCAAGGCTTCTATGCTTGCTGAGTTTTGTGAGACAGCCTGCTCCCATGCTTGCGGTTCGTCTTTACGTTTGGAAAACCCACTTCGAAGTTTAGGCAAATCATCAATCGCCTGTTTAACAGATACTTGATCATCAGAAGGGGTCAACGTTTTGGGGACTTTTTCTATATCACTACGTACGCCCAATAAAATGACTCGGTGACGCGCTTGAGGAATGCCATAGTTTTCGGCTCTTATAAGGTAATCACTTGAATTCTTATAAACTGGATTATCTTTATCTGAGGCTTCAACAACTAAGGAGTAAATTTTGTATCTAGGACTCGCTATACCTGTCGCTTGCTCTGGATTACGTAGATCATTGAGGATACTTGGAAACATGACTTTTCCAGCAATTTTGGCCGACAGTATGCCTCTTACATTTTCCATCACAAATACATCGGGCTGAGCAATAGAAAGTACTTTCAGATATTCTCTATATAAAAAATTGCGATGGTCGTCTTCTGCTTTATACTCTTTAATTCCTGCATTACGAGAACGGCCAGCTAGTGAATAAGCTTGGCATGGCGGCCCTCCTATAACGACTTTTGGACAATCTCTATGTCGCTTTACGAGTTCAGTAATTCGTTCATGGATGATTTCATTATCATCACCTAGCGCTTTAGGGCCATAAAGTGTTTCAGTTTCAGCCGCTTCCGCTTGTTTTGGATATCGACTAAACAATTGCTGCCGGGTAATACCGCCGGATAGATATTCGTTGTAGCTATCTAACCCGCCACTTAGATCCTTTATTTTGCGATAGAAGGCACGTGTTGTAAGCGTTTTATGGGCTGACGCTTCTTTCTCAACGGAAATACCTATCTTAAAGACAGCATTACCTGTTTCATCTTTCACTGACGAGAAACCTTCTCCCAGCCCACCAGGTCCAGAAAATAGATCAATTACTAGTACTTCTTTATGCTTCATTCGGCCAACAGCTTAAATTTAAAATCGCCCCATCATACTCGCAAAAATTAACGAGACAAGATTACATACTAGCAGCTACCTGATATAGAGAATTTATTTATATACGTATCTGCTTTACTTAAAGCAGCAGCCCTAGACGCTAAATTAGGAATTAAAATACCTAACCAAATCACTGGCATTCTCGGACCGAAAAAGGTCTTCTTTCGATGAATCACTGTAAATTTCTGGCGATTCATCATCCCCTTCATTAACAGCAGGGCTAATTGTGTATCTCGGGGAGTCTTCATCTTCTCTATACTTTGGGTTCTGATGCTCTACCCAGAGAAGAAAGTAGACATCGTTTTTCTTGAAATAAAACGAGTCACATACATCATTTGCGGACGTATTGTAATTAAGTGCGATAGGCAAATCGCTTGAGTTAAAGCCAAGTTTTAACTTTTCCATTATCAGCCTCCATACTGTTTAAAAAAACAGCATAAATGATTCCTTCTTAAATACCAGGCCCTATTTACAGATCAAGGAAAAAATAATTACTCATTAGCAAAACGACATTGCAGGCATAAACAGATACCACAAAAAAGTGGATCTATTCTCACTCCTTCCCTTTCTTCATCTCCCGACTCAGTTGCTTCAACTCCAGCTGTAGTTGTTGCTGGGTCGCTTTTTCTGTGTCGATCTCTTCTTTGTGTTCGTCGTCGTGCATGGTTTGTACGGCATTAACGATGACGGCGATGAAGAGGTTGAGCAGGGTTAGTGTGTTTGGCTAAGTAGTGTTAACTAAGGATTTATCCAAATAGCCCTAAAAGCCCAAGGGATGGCGTGCTACTTTGAAGCTTCCTACTCAAAACCCGATTTTGATGAGTCGTATGGATTGAGCTTTGTTATGTCGATACCATCGACATAACAAGCTTTCATGTCGAAATTCTCTCACTTTTTCGACATGAAAATAAAAATCCTGATGACCTGTCTATTTTTTCGTGTTTTTTATACATAACCCAACAGACATCTGTTTTCCTATGCCTCCTATAAACCGCTTTCAAGCATTAAACGTTTCTTGTTTAACAAGTTATTCGCTGAGGCGGATGCAGGGCTGATTTGCACAGCATTGAAGAGGTTAAGCATGGTTCAGGTCGCCATCTGAATAAAAGGAGAAATATTTTTACAATTCCCCTATCTTCTTAATCTTTCGAAAGATCTCCCCCTCTCCTCTGTCGGCATATCGTCACTAAAGTGTCATGTTTTCACGCTAGAGTGACTGTCACGCTCCCAATGAATTAAATCAAATCAACCATTATCTCATGGGTAAGGAAGACTTTATGAAACGCCTTTGCACACTCGCTTTTACCTCTGTCATCGCCGCTAACGCTGCGTACGCGGATTTTTCTCTAGATAGCCGCTACGTAGATAACGATAACGATCTGGTAGCTGATATTCCTACGGATAAATCTAAGCTAACAGACCCTAGCACGTTGATTTTTGCCTACACACCAGTGGAAGACCCAGCAGTATACGAAGATGTTTGGTCTGATTTTTTAGAACACATGGAAGACGTAACAGGTAAAAAAGTAAAATTCTATCCAGTTCAATCCAACGCGGCGCAAATTGAAGCCATGCGTGCAGGTCGTCTTCATGTAGCGGGTTTCAATACTGGCTCAAATCCATTAGCGGTTGCGTGTGCGGGCTTTCGTCCCTTCGCAATGATGGCGGCAGCAGATGGTTCATTTGGTTACGAAATGGAAATCATCACTTACCCAGGTTCTGGCATTAATAAGCCAGCAGACATCAAGGGTAAGAAGCTAGCCTTTACTTCTCAAACCTCGAACTCTGGTTTTAAAGCGCCATCAGCAATTTTGAAAGCAGACTTCGACATGCTTCCTGAGCGTGATTTTGAACCTGTTTTTTCTGGTAAGCATGACAACTCTATTCTAGGCGTTGCGAATAAAGACTACCCAGCCGCAGCCGTTGCTAACTCTGTTTTGCACCGTATGGTCGAGCGTGATGTCGTGAAAGCCGACCAAATTAAGTCCATTTATAAGTCTCAAACCTTCCCAACTACGGGCTACGGTGTGGCATATAACCTAAAGCCAGAGCTACAAGAGAAGATCAAAGAAGCGTTTTTCACGTTTAATTGGAAAGGCAGCAAACTGAAGCAAGAATTCAAAAGTGAAGATCAGTTCTTACCTATTACGTTCAAAGAACATTGGAACGTCATTCGTAAAATTGATACCGCCAATGGCGTTTCTTACAGCTGCAAATAGGCGATAACGTGTTAAAACTTGAACATTTAAAGAAACGCTACAAAACTGGCCCTTGGGTACTTAAAGACATTAGCTTTGAAGTACCTGAAGGAGAAATCGTTGGATTAATCGGCCCCAGTGGGGCCGGTAAATCTACCTTGATCCGCTGTATCAATCGTTTGATTGAACCGTCCGAAGGTAACATTTACTTGGCAGACGCTTGCCTTAGCAAGCTGTCCACCAGCCAAATGCGTACCCAACGTCGCAAAATCGGTATGATCTTCCAAGAATATGCGCTGGTCGAACGACTAAGCGTGATGGAAAACGTTCTATCTGGCCGATTGGGTTACTTGCCGTTTTGGCGCAGCTTCTTGCGTAAGTTCCCGAGCAACGACATAGACAACGCCTTTGAATATTTGGACCGTGTTGGCTTAATCAATCACGCCAACAAGCGTGCAGATGAGCTATCTGGCGGCCAACGCCAACGTGTCGGCATTGCTCGTGCTCTGGCGCAGGATCCACGCCTTCTACTGGTAGACGAACCAACGGCTAGTTTAGACCCAAAAACCTCACGCCAAATAATGCGTCTGATCCAGTCTATCTGTCGTGAAAACGGCTTGCCGGCCATCATCAACATCCACGATGTGCCATTAGCCCAGCAATTTGTGGATCGTATTATCGGTCTTCAAGGTGGCGAAGTCGTCTTTGATGGTAAGCCGGATGAACTGACCGAAGACGTTCTGACGCGTATTTATGGTGACGAAGACTGGCATCCAGAACCTCAGGATGATGCGGATGAACTTGAACAGGCGGAGGTGGCTTAATGCGTACTTGGCAAAGGCCGCATTACCTAGTCCCCAATAAACGCTGGCGCTTAGCGCTGTGGGTTATGTTTATTGCCTATTTAGTGGTTGGCATTGGCAGCGTCGAGGTAAACTGGATGCGTGCTTATGAAGGTTTAGATCGCGGTGCAAAATTCCTTGCTGGCTTTTTACAGCCAGACTTTACCAGTCGAGCGAAAGACATCTACGCAGGGATTTTAGAAAGTCTGACGATGACGGTCACCTCGACCGTAGTGGGTATTCTGCTGTCATTGCCTTTTGGGGTGGGTGCAGCGCGTAATATTTCTCCTAAACCTGTGTACTTGTTCTGTCGCTCTTTCATTGCTTTATCGCGCTCGATGCAAGAGATCATTGTGGCGATATTCCTTGTCGCCTTGTTTGGATTTGGTGCATTTGCCGGCTTCCTAACGCTGACTTATGCGACTATTGGCTTTCTTGGCAAGTTGCTGGCCGAAGAAATCGAAGGCATTGACCGCAAGCAGTTAGAAGCAATCAGCGCCACTGGCGCCTCTTGGTTGCAGCGCGTTCACATGGCCATTTGGCCGCAAGTCATGCCGCGTATGATTGGTTTGTCTTTTTATCGTTTTGATATCAACTTTCGCGAATCCGCGGTGATCGGCATTGTTGGCGCTGGCGGTATTGGCGCGACCTTAAATACAGCCATCGATCGCTACGAATACGATTCAGCTGGCGCCATTCTTCTTATCATTATTGTCATTGTTATGGCGTGCGAATACTTATCAGGATGGATTAGAAAATGGGTCAGTTAGATCAATCGACGCTTTGGCATAGCAATAATCGTCGCCACGCGCGGATCGTCTGGGGGTTCTGGTTTATCACTGTGCTGCTAACGGTCTACTGTTGGCAGGTGATGAACGAAGAAACCATGTGGGTGTTTGTCTACGATGCTCCAGAGCAAGGCGCAGATCTTCTAAGCAGGATGTTTCCGCCAAACTGGCTTTATATAAACCAGCTGTACGAAGCCTTGTGGGACACTCTCAACATCGCTACGTTAGGTACTTTGCTTGGAGTGATATTGGCGTTTCCCGTTGCGTTTTTAGCGGCCAGAAACACCACGCCATCAACCAAGTTTGTTCGCCCTGTTGCGCTGTTTATCATCGCGGCATCGCGTTCTATCAACTCCTTGATTTGGGCATTGTTACTGGTGTCTATCTTAGGACCTGGGATCTTGGCTGGCATCATCGCCATCGGCTTACGCTCTATAGGTTTTGTCGCCAAACTGCTTTATGAAAGCATAGAAGAAACCAATGGCACCAGTGTGGAGGCTATCGAATCCACCGGCGCATCACGCTTTCAGGTGATCAATTACGCGATCATCCCTCAGATATTGCCAGCCTTCTTGAGCATCGCTATCTTCCGTTGGGATATCAATATTCGTGAATCAACAATTTTAGGATTAGTTGGCGCGGGCGGCATCGGCTTGTTCTTGTCCTCATCGCTGAATACCTTGGCGTGGCCACAAGTCACTTTGATCATCCTTGTGATCCTTGCCACCGTGGTCGTATCGGAATACTTCTCGGCAAAAGTACGTAGCCTGCTGATCTAAACCAAAAGCACCATTAGACCTCACTGCCTAATGGTGCAACTGGGTTCCTTCTTGTTGCTACGGTTTATTCATATCCCGGCGCAGTGCCTGTAGTTCGAGCTGTAATTGCTGCATTTGCTCCATTAACTGCTGCTGGGTGGCTTTTTCAGCGTCTAGCTCGTCTTTGTGTTCATCGTCATGCATGGTTTGTACGGCGTTGACGATGACGGCGATGAAGAGGTTAAGCATGGTGAAGGTAGCAATCAGAATGAATGGAACAAAAAACGCCCAAGCGTAAGGGAAGGCTTCCATAACAGGACGTGCGATGCCCATGGACCAGCTTTCTAAGGTCATCACTTGGAACAGGGTATACAAAGAAGCGCCTAGGCTGCCAAACCATTCAGGAAACGCCTCGCCAAATAATTTGGTCACCATGACCGCAGCCACGTAATACACCAGACCCAGCACCATAGCGATGGACAACATGCCATTCAGGGATTTGATCAAAGCACCGACTATTTTCTTCATCGATGGCACGAAAGTTAGCACGCGCAATACCCGCAAGACTCTGAGAGCACGCAGTACAGCGAAAGGCCCGCTGGCTGGTACTAAGGCAATCCCTACGACAATAAAATCGAACACATTCCAGCCGTCTTTGAAAAACGCTAAGCGATGCACAAACAAACGGATAGTGAGCTCAACCACAAACACCGCCAATATGGCTTTGTCCAAGGCAATTAAAAACGGACCAACGGCGGCCATTATATCTGACGAGGTTTCTAACCCTAGAATAACCGCATTAATTAAAATAAATGCCAGCAAAATGCGCTGTACAGTGATGTTTTCAATAAACACCTTTAAGCGCTGACGAATGGAATTCTCAGGCACAACCAGTGTACTGGACATGTATCACCTCAATGTAAACAATCCCAAGTAGAGATTAAATGAAAGCCATTCTATGGCAAGACCAAATAAGATCAATCTATTTTGATGTAAAAAAATTGACCTATTAAAGGATTATAAAAACACACTGTTTGCTTGACCTTTTAATATGAAACACGCAAAAAATAACAGTAACTAGTAACAGAAATACCTGAATGATATATGATCAAAAAACATGTTTTACTAGGCTCTAAGTTGCGTCTGCCGAAGTCGCTCAACGATTGGCTGTACTGCCAAGGCCTTGTCCTAAGTTAAATCAAAATAGTGGATTACCCTTTACGAAGCTTTTTGTTACCCTGTAAAGACTCCAAACGAAAAAAGGTGTGAACATGAAGTTTCCATTATTAGTCATTGCGGTAACACTTGCATTAGCTGGCTGTGCAAATACTTGGGAAGGCGTGAAAGAAGACTCCTCAAAAGCCTACAACAGCACGAAAGAAACGATTCACGAAGCGACTGAATAAGTCGACTTTATAGGTCATGACAGTATTTTAAAGCCCACTTTTACGCTATGTAAAAGTGGGCTTTTTCACATACAAAGGTCCGCAGAAAACGCATTTTTACAAGCATCAAATAACCATTGGTAAGCGGGGCCGCGGTTCGCGCCTTTTTTGGAGACCAAATCCACAGGAACGGACCAAGGCTTGTGGTCAAAAGTCACGTCGATTTTATGAATATCACCGGTTTCGATGAATGGTTGAACCAAGGATAAGGGCAAATACGCCCAACCTATTTTTTGTTGTATCAACTCTAAAACCGCGTAGTTACTTGTACACCACCATGCGTTTGGCGTCATGCTGATTAAGGCTTGCGACTCTTTTTTGAAAAAACCACGAACGGCTATTTGCCTATAGGGCGCAAGGTCAGATTCCGTCAATAAGCTCAGCTCTGCCAAAGGAAAGTCGCGGTGGCATACGGCCATAAAGTCCACACCGCCCACGTAGCAGAAATCGACTTGTTTGTTCGCTTCCACCTCTGAAAACATAACCCCCATATCAATATTGCCATTCGCCACGGCTTCGGCAATATCGGGAGAAGCAAGGGATACGATGTCTAGCTGGACATAAGGAAATTGCTGAGCAAATAGCGCAAATATCGACGACACATGAGGGGCGATTAACGCATCATCAATGGCAATGGTGAGCGCACTTTCTTCGCGCCGATGAATGGATTCGGCAATTTTTTCAAACTCATGGGACTGAGCTAAAAGCGCTTTCGCGCTGCGAATTAGGCGTTCCCCTTCTGTTGTTAGTCTTGGGCTGCGAGAGGTGCGATCAAACAGTTCAACCCCCAAGTCTATTTCTAGGCTGCTGATGCCGTGACTCACGGCAGACTGCACTTTACCCAGTCTTCTTGCACACGCTGAAAAGGATCCCAGTTCAGCGGACAACACCAGCATATTGATTTGCTCTAAACTCAACATATGAAAAATATCGATAGTTAATAACTTTCTATCATCATAAATATCGATACTATAAAAAGCAACTTCGCTCACATGAGTGCGAATATTTTTAGTATGGAGTAATGAGAATGAGTTGGTTGTATTTGCTACTGGCAGGATTAACTGAAATCGGCTGGCCTGTTGGGCTAAAGATGGCGCAATCAGGCGGGTCAAAACTGTTGGGGATTTCTATTGCCATTTTGTTTATGACGATAAGTGGTACCTTACTTTGGTTGGCACAGAAAGAAATTCCGATGGGTACCGCCTATGCCGTTTGGACAGGAATCGGTGCATCTGGTACGTTTTTGTTAGGCATTTGGTTTTATGGCGATCCGACCTCTTTGTTGCGCTACATGGGTGTATTGCTGATTATTCTTGGTGTAGTGGTGTTAAAGTTTGCCCATTAAGTTGGGCAATTCACCTTGCGTTATAATGGGTAAAGCCGAAAAATAAGCCGACCACTCTGTCAGCCTGTGAGCATATCGAGATGATCCACCGTGTTAACCTAAATTTGTTGCGTTCATTAAAAGTTCTACTGGAAGAGCGCCATGTGAGCCACGCGGCCAATAAATTGAATCTGACACAATCCGCTGTTAGCCGTCAGCTAAGTCAACTCAGGCATTTATTTGCGGATCCATTGCTTATTCGCGAAGGCAATACTCTAATCCCCACACCTAAAGCGCTACTGCTGCAAACGAAACTGACTCATTGGTTTCTGGAGTTGGATGATTTATTGGTAGAAGAGGCATTCGAACCAGCAAAATGGCATGGCGAGTTTGTGCTCTCATCCAGCGATTATGTGGCGCAGTATATTTTGCCTGATATTGTTGAGGCCTTGGCAGCACACGCGCCCAATGTATCAATGCAGTATCGTTTATGGCAGCCAGATTTATTGCCTCAGCTTGCCACCTCCGATATTCAGCTGGCATCCAGCATGTCTCCGACTCAACCAGAAGGCGTGTCTTCTGTTCAAATAGGTGAAGACTCCCCTGTTTGCGTGATGAGCCATGCTCACCCTTTGGCAAAACAAGACACTCTGAGCATTGACGATCTTCTCGCCTACGCTCATATTAAAGTGATAGGCGGTGGCGATAAAGACAGTTACGTAGATGAGGCGTTAGCCAAACTAGAAAAGCAACGCCGCTTTGCGCTGAAGGTGCCATTTTTCTATGCGGCAGCGCAATCTCTGTGTCAGAGCCAGCACCTTTTGATCATTCCAGAACACATTGCCCGAAATTTAAAAAAACACTTCTCGCTGACCTATAAGCCCCTTCCCATCACCACACCTCGTCATAAGTACTGGCTCATTTGGCATGCAAAATACGACAACGATCCTTCTCACCTATGGGTAAGAAACCTGGTTTTGCAGACGATGTCAAAAGCGACTTATTCCATTGGCTATGATAAAAAATCATAACCATAATGAGAAAATATGATTTCATATAATACTGAGGGCTTGCTAATCTGCTCCGATCATTAAGGAGCAAGCGTATGTCACTGTCTATTTGGTTTTCCCTATTTACGATTTGTTTGCTTGGTGCCATTTCACCAGGCCCCAGTCTCGCGATGGTCATAAAGCACAGTTTGGCGGGTGGTCGAGCAAACGGTTTGGCCATGTCTTGGGCGCACGCAACGGGCATTGGCTTATACGCGCTGCTTTCCATGCTTGGTTTGGCGGTAATTTTTCATCAATTGCCTTTGCTGTTTCAGATCATCAGTTACGCGGGAGCTGCGTATTTGGCTTATCTTGGTTTTAATGCCCTACGTTCCAAAGGCGGCATTGCGGCTAAGTTAGAATCAGGCACTCGCGTTAGTCTATTTCAATCCGCTAAAGAAGGATTTCTGGTATCGATCTTAAGCCCCAAAATTGCTTTGTTTTTTGCTGCGCTATTCAGCCCTTTCGTTGTAGAAGTTCATCAGATAAGTGGAAAAATGCTCATGGTAGCAACGCCTTGGCTGGTGGATGGTCTTTGGTACACCTTGATTGCGTGCCTGCTATCGAATGCGCGCTTCTTGGAAAGGTTGCGCAGCCAAGCCATGTGGATTGATCGCTTATCTGGCTTAGCGTTAATTTTCTTGGCGCTGTATATTCTCACGACAATCTAAGCGAACCGTAACGGGCGCTCTGTCATTCCTTGCCCCAACGTTCAATCCGATATTGCCTTGGCGATTTCCCCAGCGCTTTTTTAAAGAAGGTGATGAAAGCGCTGACGGAGTCGTAACCTAACTCTTCGGAGATGGTTTGGATCGGCATGTTGATCGCCAGCTTTTGCAAGGCAAGAACAATGTGAAGCTGACTTCGCCACTGACCGAAAGTGAGCTCTACATGGCGTTTGATCATTCGTGCCAAAGTGCGTTCGCTCATAGCAAAGTCGCTGGCCCATTCACCTAGAGTGCGCTTTTCATTCGGTCTGGCAATCAGCTCAAGAGCGAGACGGTTGAGTGTTGGTTCGTCTGGAATAGGGAAATCAAACTCTTCCCGCTCCAACTGAATAAGCTGGTCGATCAGGACATCAACCAACCGGTCTGTTGCAAGGTCGGTTTCTTCATAGCGCTGTTGCGAATGCAGATGCAATATCAGCTCGCGTACAAAGGGTGTGACCGTCAAGGTACAAGCTACCTCTGGCAGCGGTAAATCACGACCATCAACAAACAACATACACACATCGGCATTGGGCGATATCTGGTTGCGATGCATCTCATTACTGGGAATCCATACCGCGCAGCGTGGCGGCACAAGCCACATTTTGTCGTCGATAAAGCTGGTGACAACCCCCGTAAGCGGTAAAACCAGCTGGCCTTTTTGATGTTTGTGCCAAGGCGTTTCTTCACTATGTGGAACGGATTGCGAGCGCAATACGAGAACGCGATGTGGATAATGATCCGCAAAACAAAGGTCGGTCAGTGTCTCAAAAATGCTTTTGTCTGTATTTCGCAATTTATTGTCCAAGTCGCTTAATTCAGTAAGCAGAGTAACCCATATAATAGTGAATCGACAATATTTCCCGAAAACCTCTTTTTCGAAATGGACGCCATGAAACGATTACATAAATTAGCGCAACACGACGCGGCATTTTTACTCTTGTTTATTTTTTTGGTGGCGCTGAGTTTGCGTGGTCCCGTAACTGGTTTGCCGCCGTTATTGGATAGAATCAGTACGGATCTGCATTTAAGCAGCTCCCAATCCGGTTTGCTTACTAGTTTGCCACTATTGGCCTTTGGCTTTTTCGCACCTGTGGCATCTTGGTTAACTCGCCACTTTCGTATTGAGCGCATTTTGGCGTCGGGCGTTGGCTTGATTGCCATTGGTATGGTGATTCGCGCTTTTGGCTCGATCAGCACCTTGTATATCGGTGCAATATTTATTGGCGCCGGAATTGCCATTGGTAATGTCTTGCTGCCAAGTTTGCTAAAGCGTGAGTTCCCAAATTATGTGGTTCAGCTCACGGCAATTTATGTGCTGATGATGAGCATCGGCGGCTTTTTGATGTCTAGTCTTGCGGTGCCATTGAGTTTATATGCCGAACAGCCAAGCTTTGACCTGCCAATGAGTGGTTGGTCGTTTGCTCTGGCGTGTCAAAGTGTGTTGATTCTGTTGCCTTTGGTGGTGTGGTTCAGTTGCAAAATAACCCAGCATCAACCGCCGCAAACCGGTAACGTTGAAATATCTACTTCCGTTTGGCGATCCGTAACCGCATGGCAAGTAGCAGGATTTCTAGCAGTAAACTCGCTAGTGAATTATGTGGTCGTCGCTTGGGTTCCGGCTATTTTAATGAGCAACGGTTACACCGATTCAACGGCCGGCTTGTATCAAGGTTATTTGCAATTGGCTGGCGCAGTTCCTTCGTTGATTTTAGCGCCGTTTATTAATCGCTTAGGCAGCCATAGACGTTTGTGCTTGTTTGCCACAGGACTCACTACTTTGAGTCTAGTTGGCTTTTTATTCATTCCAAGTTGGTCTGGTGTTTGGTCGGTGTCTTTTGGTTTTGGCGTCAGTATGGGCTTTATTTTAGGCTTGTCTTTTGTCAGTTTACGGACCAACAGCCCAAAACAAGCGGCCGCCCTGTCTGGCATGGCACAGTTAATTGGTTATACCCTTGCAGCCATTGGCCCTGTGTTAATTGGTGCGCTTTATGATTGGCACCAATCGTGGACTGCGCCGCTTTATGTCATGCTGAGCATCGGCGTAATTTGGATGACATTAGGCTGGATGGCAAGCCCTAAGCCTAACCATTAGATTGCTCGCGAGATCGTAGACTAAGACTCTTCTTCTACGATCTTTTGCTGCAAGGGAATCGTTAACGTGAAAGTCGTTCCTACACCTACTTCTGACTTCACTTCAACCCTTCCTTGCATAAGTTTATTTACCCATTGGCTAACTAAATGAAGCCCCAGCCCTGTATGTTTTTTTGATCTTCCTGTCGTGGCAAAAGGTTCAAAGATGCGTTTCTGCATTTCAGGAGCAATTCCTCTACCATTATCACTAAGCACCAACTCTAAGTTGCCATTTTTCTCTGTCGCCTCCAGCTTTATTTCACCCTTATCAAGACGTTGAAAGCCATGCTCCAAGGCATTATCTATCAGGTTTTGAAAGATTTGTGAGAGTATGCCTGGGTAGCCTAACATCTGGATATTATCCGGAACCTCTAGCTTTAACATAATATCAGAGCGTTTTTTTAAAGTCGGCTTATAGGTAAAAGCAATGTCGTTGGCGACGTCATGAAGATAGAAAGTCTGCATTTCTTGAGCGGTACGATCCGACACAATACGTTTAAAACTAGATACAACATCCAATGCGCGAGAAAGGTTCTTTTCTGCAATCGCTAATGAATTAAACACTCCCTCATTCGTTTTCTGAGAAAGCGAGCTGGCTTCTTTATCCAGCCAGACTTTACAAGAAGACAAGGCCATTCTGACACCACCTAATGGCGTATGCATTTCATGCGCTAGCCCTGCAACCATCAGACCTAAGGAAGACAGCTTGCTGGTTTCTACCAGTTCATCTTGTAGATCAATTAACTTCTGGTTAGCCACGTTCAGACTTTGATTCATTTGCTCTGCTTGGTCTTTTTCTTGCTTTACCAGCTTCAGTAAGCGATAGGTCTCGAACTGAGCGGCCACCTGTCGCCATACTAACCATGCGATCACCAAAAAGCACAGGCTCGCGATACCTATAATGCGCATAATTAGCGTTCTCTGCCAGACCGTCAGCGCATTCGCATTAGATTGTGCAACCAGATACAAAGACGACGCGTGAGGTACGCCTTGGCTTTCGCTATCGTCTCCATCGATATGAAGCTCGAATAAACTCCACAATCGATTATCTTGAAAAAAACGTTCCAGTCCTTGGATGTTATTCATTTCTTGCCAGATAGCAGGAAAGTACGACTTGATATTAAACCTTGCATCGTTTGGATGAAGTATCGCACCCCATTCAAGCCTTTTGTCAGCCGCTAGAACCCAATAACCATTGGCATCCAATATTTCTAATGAAACATCATCACTGCTCAATGAACTCATTAATTCAAACAGCTGAGTCAGATCATAATTAACCACCAAAATACCTGATATCTCACCAGCCATACGTATCGCACCGCGTACCGTTGGTTGAAAAGGTCGAACAATTTCTTGGTTTTCTATATTCAAATCAAGAGGTGAAATATACACCTCTTGATTTGCTTCTTTAGGCGCATTTTTCACATAGTCTCGATTAGATTTATTCTGCAAGTGCTCTTCTGGTACTCTAGATACAAGACCCGCTTGAGCATTAACTCGCACCAATTCACGACCATCTAACGAGATCCACCTAACTTGGGAAATAAGATCCGACGTTTGGGCAAAATAACGAAACTCTTCGGCCACTTGTGCTTTCCAGTCATCAGGAAATGGCGCATTCTGCGACTGGGTCGATTGTTGTGGCGCAAGACGTGCCGTAACACTATTACGCAATAACATGGTCACACGTTTGATATAGCCCATTTCTCGGTTTACAACACTCGCGCTGCGTGACAGCATTTCCGATTCAGTCCAAGCTAACTGACTCACTTTACCATCTAAAAAATAACGATAGGTACCAAAGCTCAGCAAGGTGATAAACAAAAAAATGCCGACTAAATACATAAAAAACAATGGTTTTTTCTGTGATAAATACGTCTTTATTTGCATCGTGTTATCGGCCTTTTTGCACCCAATAAATGGTGTCGTCTATCGACATGGGCTTCGCAAATAAATAGCCCTGACCATTTTCACACCCCAACGCCAGCAAATGCGTTTTTTGTTGCTCAGTCTCAATACCTTCCGCCACCACGCTCAATCCGAGCAAGTTCCCCAACTCGATGATCATTTTCAGGATCTCCCAATCCTTTTCCGATTCCTCCATTTGCCACACAAAACTATGGTCAATTTTTAGCGTGGAGACCGCCAAAGTAGATAAATACGCCAAAGACGAATACCCCGTACCGAAATCATCAATATTCGTATTAACGCCTAGTGCTTTCAGTGCTGATAAGTGTCTGTTTATCGTGGCTTTCTCGTTAATCAATTGTGATTCTGTAATCTCTAACTCGATCAGCTCTGTTGGCGCCTGCTCTTCTTCAAGTATTGCCTTAAAAGTCGAGATGAAATCTGGGCGAATAATCTCATTGCCCGCCACATTAACAGAAATAGGCACATTGATTCCGATGCCTTTGAGCGTATGAATTGCCCGACACGACTGCCGTAAAATTTGTCGATCTAATTTAGCAATCAAACCACTGCTCTCAGCCAATGATATAAATACATCAGGGGGGATGAAGCTTCCATTTTTATGCTCCCATCGAGCTAACGCTTCAAAGCCGATTAAGGTGCTATCTTTTAAACTCACTTTAGGCTGGAAATACGCCATGATGTCATCATTTAAAATGGCTTCGCGCAAATCCTGCAGTAATTCAAAGCGGCCAAACATGGCAGAAGCCAATTCATTACTAAATGCCAAAAACGCGACATCTTCGTATTTCGCTCTTGCCAGCGTACTTTTCCCGACACTAATCAATTGCTCAGCACTGTATGAAGGGAAGTCTGACAAGGTCACTGAACTGATGGTTAAATCGAGCGAATGAGTGGCTTTTTCGACTTTAATGTTGGTATGGATAATCCGCTCCAATGACAATTCAGTGTATTCCTTATCGTCATACACCACCAACATCAGGGTATCGCGTTCGAGCATAGCAATATCAACAGACTGTCCAAAAAAGTCATTAAGGTAGTCATACAAAGATAAGATCAGCTGGTCACAATAGCTCGCGCCCAAAACCGATTCCGTGTAAGCCAAGTCATCGACGCAAACCATTAACAGCGTGGCTTTCTCCCGCTCCCAAGAAAACATGTCGCGAATATCGCGAATGAGCCAGTTTTTATTATGAATGCCTAGAGTGGGTTCTATGTACGCCAGTTCGGTTAGCTTGTTATTCAAAGCCACATTGCGAAAACCAGCGCCGATATTTTCGCAGAACACCTGAAGTAAATTGATCTCATTTGCTGCTAGTGTGCGGTTTATCTTAACCACAACCATGTAGACTCGACCGTCTAGCTCTTTGTTGGAGAAATACAGCACAGAGAAGCCATCAATAAACACATGCTTTTTTTGCTCATAAGCGTTCAAAACAGTGTCTTTCAGAACATCGTCTTCAATGGCCGGTAAAAAATATCTATTTTTGTGTACAGAAAATTCACCACTGGTCGCAACAATAGACGCGTTTGCTAGATCCTCTTTCTCTGGATGAAAGAAGCACACAATGCCGCCATTCTTCACCTTCAATAGCTGTCCAAGCTCTTCCAAGATGGAATGGGTATAATCTGAAATATCACTTTTAGAAGCGATGCGCTGACTGGCAGCAAGCAGTAACTGCATGCTATGACGAGCTTCTTTCATATCAGAAAGGTGCTCCCATGTGCGCAAATTGCTCAGTACAATCGTTTGCAGGTGCACCTGCGTAAGATCCGACTTACACCAATAATCATCAATATCATATTGGCTAATTAAATCATCTGCGGATGTCATGCCAGCTTGCCCCGTCAGCAGCACGATACGCACTAAATCATTACCGATGTCTTCACGTATAGTTCGAATTAGACGTAAGCCAGCGTGGTCTGTTTCCATAACAACATCGAGGAAAATAACCGATATATCAGGATTCTCAGCAATCACAGTCGCCGCTTCAAGAGCAGAAGACGCAGTTAAAAAGTCGACCTTTTTGTTATCGTAATTTAATGCATTCAGTCCATTCAGCAAGGCATCTTGGTAATCTTTATCGTCCTCGACAGACAATACTTTGCAATAATTTCTTGTCCTTGGCTTAAGTTTCATTGGAGGCAAATTGTCATTAAAGGATAAATCCATCTTACTTCCCATCCTTGTTATTCCGAATATGTTACGTTTATACAAATATACTGTTTACCTACTAACAGCCTAGCTGTATTTAGGAAAATAACCTCTAAATTAGAAAGTTTTTTTGTAACTCGATAATGTCCATAAGCGGCATGAAAAAACGTAATTTTTTCAATAAAAACTGATAAGCCGATAACGGACATTTAAAGTAAATGTTTGTGGTATAGTAAAACGTTGAAAAGACATCGACAGGCGGATTAAAAGAACCCTATGGACAAACATAAAGGCAATTTATTCATCTTATCGGCGCCATCTGGTGCGGGTAAATCGACCTTGTATAAGGCGCTACTAAGTCAAGACAAGAATGTGCGAATTTCTATTTCTCATACCACGCGCGAGGCCAGAAAAGGCGAAGAGCATGGTAGAGAGTACTATTTCACTGACGTCGAAGACTTTTTAGATATGATTGCCGATGACGCGTTCTTCGAACATGCTCAGGTATTTGATAACTATTACGGCACGTCAAAAACCTCTGTTTTCAGCATGCTAGAGCAAGGTTTAGATGTCATCTTAGAAATTGACTGGCAAGGCGCTCGTCAAGTTCGCCAACTTTACCCAGAAGCACTTGGAATCTTTATTCTCCCTCCTTCGTTGAATGCGCTAGAAGAACGTTTACGAGGAAGAGGCACCGACTCTGACGACGTCATTCAAAGACGTATGAGCAAAGCAGTAAACGAAATGTCACACTACGATGAGTACGATTTTGCTATCGTTAACGATGACTTTGATACAGCGCTTTCTCAATTACAGTCGATTTTCACCGCAATGCGCTCAAAAACCACAGTAATGCGTGAAAAACATGGCAATCTTATAAATGATCTCTTGTCATTATAAGAAGCCGTTAAGTAGAATTACCCTTGGAAAAATAGATAACCGAACACAGAGGTCAAAATGGCTCGAGTTACCGTAGAAGATTGTTTAGAAAACGTTGATAACCGCTTTGAACTAGTGATGGTCGCTTCAAAACGCGCTCGTCAACTTGCCACTGGCGGCGAAGACGCAAAAGTGCCTTTAGAAGGCGATAAAGTGACTGTAGTTGCACTTCGTGAAATTGCTGAAAACTTGATCAATGCGCATAATATTGATCAACAAAAGCGTCCATTACACGAGTTTTAATCTCTATGGTGTCGCTCATATCACATCTATCGCACTTCTTTTTCTGCCTAGAGAGGTGAGCGATGTATACCATTGAAGATTTAGCACTGACTCTCAGTCAGTATTTGCCATACGAGCAAATAGCCAAGGTTAAACGCGCTTACTATTACGCTGAACAAGCCCACGATGGGCAAAAGCGCAAAAGTGGCGAACCCTATGTCACCCATCCTCTCGCTGTCGCCGAAATTCTGTCGGAACTTCGAATGGATTGTGATGGACTGACAGCGGCACTACTACATGATGTTATTGAAGACACAGGCATCAGTCGTGAAGCGCTTACCGAGCAATTTGGTGAAGGCGTTGCAGGATTAGTCGATGGCGTAAGTAAGCTTACGCATTTGGAATTCAATAGCCAAGTCGAAAAGCAAGCCCATAACTTCCAAAAAATGGCCATGGCCATGGCTGATGATATTCGCGTCATTTTGGTTAAGTTGGCTGACCGTTTACATAACATGCGCACACTCGACGCCATGCCAGCCCACAAAAAACGCCGTATTGCCCGCGAAACATTAGACATTTATGCACCGATTGCGAATCGTCTAGGCATGTACAACGTTCGGGTTGCTTTAGAATCCCTTGCCTTCCAAGCTTACTACCCTATGCGTGCCCGCATGCTGCAAAAAGCTATCCATAAAAAGTATGGCCAACAGCGCATTAAAGACACCCAAAAGCTTGAAGACACTATCCGCTCGGAACTGGCTGCAGATTATATAGAAGCTAGCATCAGCGTTCGAGAAAAACATATTTACAGCATCTATCAAAAGATGGACAAAAAGCGTCGCTCCTTAGATGAGATCATGGACGTGATGGGCGTACGTATCGTGACAGATCGTCATGATAGTTGTTATCGAATTCTTGGCGTTATTCACGCCATCTTCAAACCAATTGAAGGTCGTTTCAAAGACTATATTGCTGTCCCAAAATCCAATGGTTACCAATCTCTTCATACCACAGTATTAGGCACCAACGGCATACCGATGGAAGTTCAAATACGCACAGAAGAAATGGATTTGGTTGCGAATAATGGCATTGCAGCCCATTGGGCTTACAAGGTCAGCGGCACGTCTAACATGCCGAGTAACCATGATCGGGCAACGAAATGGGTGAAAAGCCTATTAGAGATTCAGCAAAAAGCGCGTAATCCCGTCGAATTTGTCGATAACGTGAAAAGTGACTTATTTCCAGACGAAGTGTATGTCTTTACACCTAACGGTCAGATTATTGAATTACCTTCCGGCGCAACACCTGTCGACTTTGCTTATGGCGTCCACACAGAAATCGGTAACACCTGCATCTCTTGCCGAATAAATCGTCGCCTTGCGCCATTAAGTACGCAATTAGAAAGCGGACAAACAGTTGAAATCATCACGGCAAAAAATGCTCAACCAAACGTCGCTTGGTTAAGTTTTGCGATTACAGGTAAAGCGCGAACGAACATTCGTCACTATTTAAAAGACAAACAACGCGAAAATGCCATATCTATTGGACATCGTCTGTTAACTCGATCTTTAAATGCGTTCAAAACCAATGTCGAAGAACTCACGATAGAGCAAATTGCGCAAGTATTAGAAACTCACCAACTGGCGTCACTAGATGACTTATTAGAGTCTATCGGCAAAGGCCGCCATGTTGGCTATTTGGTGGCTCGCGAGCTCTTCCCGAACATTGATGAAGACACGCTAGTCACGCCGAAGTCCTTTAAGGTGAATGGCTCTGAAGGCATGCTTATTTCTTATGCCAAATGCTGCGCTCCTATTCCTGGTGACCCAATTGTGGGTTATGTACAAGTGGATAAAGGCATCATCATTCACCACCTTAATTGCCCGAATGTTCAAGACCATTTATCTAATCCTGAACGCTTTATTCATATGGCGTGGGGTAAAGAGATCGAAGAAGAGCTACACATTAGCCTCATTGTTACCTACATCAATGAACGTGGTGCAGTGGCTAAAATCGCCAGCTCAATCAGCGACACTGATTTCCAAGTATCGAACCTTGATATTATTGAACGAGGCCGAGTCAGTCGCTTACGGTTAAGCATCACCATTTCTAGTCGCGTAGGCTTAGCGGATGTGATGCGTCGTATTAAAGCGGTTCGTTGTGTCGAAAAAGTCACTCGCGAAACCATTGTAGGACGTTAGTCGACCTTGATTTATCTTTTGTTTATCACCGTCTAGAAAATAGGATACGTATTTATGTCAAAGCAAGTGATTCACACTGAAAACGCACCAGCCGCTATCGGCCCATATTCTCAAGCCGTACGTGCTGGCAATACAGTGTATTTGTCTGGCCAAATTCCTTTGGTTCCAGAAACTATGGAAATCATCAGCGAAGACATCGTTGAACAAACAACGCAAGTTTTCAAAAACCTACAAGCAGTATGCGAAGCCGCTGGCGGTTCTTTAGAAAACGTTGTGAAATTTAACATTTTCATGACTGACTTAGGCAACTTCGCCACAGTTAACGAAGTGATGACTCAGTTCGTAAAAGAGCCTTACCCAGCTCGCGCCGCAATGGGCGTTCGTGCTTTACCAAAAGGCGTTCAAGTAGAAATTGAAGGTATTATGGTGTTGGAAGACTAATTTCTTCGCTTTGATACTGATAAAAAAAGAGGCTACGGCCTCTTTTTTTATGTCTATTTTTTTGAGTGGTATTTATCGAAAAGTTTTAAATTCTCGCAACAATTCACTATAGCCTGTCACATAGCTTGGATACTGCAATAGCCAACCTTGTGATAAAAGATACTGGCCTTGAAGACGCTTACCTGAAGTGGGAGCAAAACCTTCACCGCCATTCACCGCTACTTTGACGCCAAGACTCGTCGCCAGCCACAACTTTACTTCCCACATGGAAACAGGCGTTTGATCCGTCACAATAACGTGCGCAGGCAATTGCTTTTCGCTTAAAGCACAGTTCGCCAGCAACACTAGTGCTGCAACCACATCGTCGCGGTGAATGCGATTGGTCCAGCTGTTCGCTCCCCAGTCACTTTCGCTTAAAACGGTTTCTAGTAACCGATAACGCCCTGAACCATAAATGCCAGAGCAACGCACTGATACGCTAGAAAATGCAGCCGCTAAAGATTGCTCAGTTTCGAGTAACACCTTAGCAGTAGCCGATGTTGGCTGTGCTAGTGTAGCTTCGTCAATCCACTCGCCTTGGCTTTGCCCATAGACGCTGGTACTTGAGATGAAAAACACCTTCGGTGGCGTAGCAACAGATTGGTAACGGCGGATCAATGTTTGGGCCGTGTCGAAGTAGGCCGTGCGATAGGCACTTTCTGTGCGGCCATTAGGTGTCATGATTAAAAACACCACATCCACATCAGGCAGCATGTCATCAGACATATCGACTAAGTCGCCCGTAATACCTTCAACGCCAGCAGGAAAGTCTGACTTAGTCCGACGAATACCAGTAACACGATGACCTTGTGCCACCAACTCAGTGGCTACACCAAAACCTAAATCCCCGCAGCCAGCGATCAAAATTTTTGCCATATCTTTTCTCCTGGGTGCTTAGACAGAATTTTTCGCTTACGAGTATACTTTATCAAATTATGTATTATCATAGTTATTAACAATGAATCAGCCAAGGTGAAAGGTGTGCTATGACATTAACGGAATTGAAATACATTGTAATGCTAGCGGATGAAAAACATTTTGGCCGTGCTGCCGATCGCTGTTATGTATCGCAACCAACATTAAGTGTTGCTGTGAAAAAGCTCGAAGAAGAGCTCGGTACGGCGATTTTTGAACGCAGCAAAAGCTCCGTTTATATCACACCTTTAGGCGAACAGATCATCACTCAAGCTAAGCGAGTGCTAGATCAAGCCAACATGATTAAAGAGTTAGCAACATCTGGTAAAAACCAGTTGAAAGGACCTCTAAGAGTCGGCGCTATTTATACTATCGCCCCCTATTTGTTTCCCTTTATGATTCCAGCTTTGCACACTGCCGCCTCTGATATGCCATTGTCCATTGAAGAGGACCTCACCGAAAATTTACGTCCGAAACTACGTAACGGCGAGTTAGACGCCATTATTGTCGCTCTGCCCTTCCGCGAGCCAGATGTGGTCACTCAGCCGATTTACGAAGAAGAATTTGTTGTGCTGATGCCCAAAAACCACCCATGGACAAAGTTATCGCACATAGAAACCGATCAGCTTTCTACCGATAACTTACTACTACTTGGTAAAGGCCATTGTTTTAGCGAGCAGGTACTAGAAGCCTGCCCACTAGTAAACGAAGGGGAATATGGTGATGGTCGTACTATCGTTAATGGCAGCTCGTTAGAAACCATCCGTTACATGGTGGCATCAGGATTAGGGGTGACTGTATTGCCAAAATCCGCCGTGACCAATATTAATCATGATATGCTAGAAGTTCGCCCTTTCACGGAGCCAGCGCCGAAGCGTACCGTCGCTTTAGCATGGCGCGCTAGCTTCCCTCGACCGAAAGCCATTGAAGCCTTGAGCCAATCCATTCGCGATGCCAGCAAGCACCTTAAGTTATAGGGTTCCGGCATGATGGATGGATTAGACACTCAGGACGTTAGGGAGCTTAAAGGCGTTGGCGATGCCATGGCTGAAAAGCTGGCAAAACTGCATTTGAATACAGTTCAGGATTTGCTGTTTCATTTACCCATTCGCTACCAAGACAGAACCCGTGTTGTGCCAATAGGACAGCTACGCTTTGGTGACGAAGCTGTAGTCGAAGGCCAAGTCACCGGCTGTGAAGTCAAAATGGGCAAACGACGCAGTTTATTGTGCCGCATCAAAGATCATACAGGCACCCTGTGTTTGCGCTTCTTTCACTTTTCCGCCGCACAAAAGAAGCAGCTAGAATCCGGCAAGCGAGTTCGTTGTTTTGGTGAAATCCGTCGAGGCAGTACTGGCTTTGAAATTTATCACCCAGAATACAAGGTGATTGGTGACGACGAGACACAAGTAGAAACGGCTCAACTTACGCCCATCTATCCGCTCACCGACGGTTTAACCCAAACTAAAATCCGCCAACTCTGTGAGCAAGCCTTAGAACGTTTAACGCCATACAATCTACAAGAATGGCTGCCAGACGAAATCCGCACCCAATTCAGCTTGCCACCATTGAGCGATGCTATTCACTTTCTCCATCATCCATCCAAAGAAGCCAATCTAGAATTGTTGCGATCAGGAAGCCATCCCGCGCAATATCGCCTATCTTTTGAAGAGCTTATGGCGCATCAGCTTTCTCTGATTGGCAAGCGAGTGAAAGCCAAGCAAGACGCTGCAATCCAAGTGCAAACTGCAGGAGAGCTCAGCCAGCGCCTTTTACAGCAACTTCCCTTTTCACCAACGAATGCTCAGAATCGCGTTTTCCAGGAAATCCTTAAGGATCTCGGTTCAGGGCATCCTATGCTTCGCTTGGTACAAGGCGACGTAGGATCAGGGAAAACCTTGGTCGCCGCGTTAGCTGCCGCCTCTGTCGTACAGGCGGGCTATCAAGTTGCCATCATGGCGCCCACCGAAATTCTTGCCGAGCAGCACTATATAAATTTTACCCAGTGGTTTGAGCCACTCGGCTTAAGAGTCGCTTGGATGATAGGTAAGCTGAAAGGTAAAACGCGAGAAAAAGAACTCGCTGATATCGCCTCTGGTGCAGCACAAATCATTGTCGGCACCCATGCGTTATTTCAAGATACCGTCGAATTCGATCGCTTGGCTCTCGCCATTATTGATGAGCAGCACCGCTTCGGCGTGCACCAACGTATGGCATTGCGCGAAAAGGGCATGAAACACGGCTTCCAACCTCATCAGCTCATCATGACAGCCACTCCAATTCCTCGAACCTTAGCCATGTCAGCTTATGCGGATTTAGATTGCTCCATCATCGACGAGCTACCGCCTGGGCGAACACCAGTGAATACTATTGTTGTGTCGGATCAGCGTCGACAAGAAGTGATTGATCGAGTGAAAAGCGCCTGCGAAGAAGGCAAACAAGCTTATTGGGTTTGTACCTTGATCGAAGAGTCCGAAGCTCTGCAATGCCAAGCGGCGGAAGACACAGCGATTTTGCTACAGGAGCAACTTGGCGGTTTATCCATTGGCTTGGTGCATGGACGGCTTAAAGCGCAAGATAAAGCCGACATTATGGCCCGATTTAAGGCCGGTGAGATTCAGCTATTGGTTGCCACCACAGTGATTGAAGTGGGAGTAGATGTGCCTAACTCAAGTTTAATGGTGATTGAAAACCCTGAGCGCCTAGGGCTTGCACAGCTTCACCAATTACGTGGTCGTGTGGGTCGAGGTCAAACCGCCAGTCATTGCGTGTTACTTTATAAAGCGCCATTAGGGCAACAGGGCAAAGAACGTCTTTCCACCATGCGAGAAACCAGTGATGGTTTTAAAATTGCGGAAAAAGACCTTGAGTTACGTGGCCCAGGAGAGTTACTTGGCACAAGACAAACAGGACTTTGGGAGTTTAAAGTAGCGGATTTACAACGAGATAAGGGCTTACTTGATGACGTTCAAAAAGCCGCGGCGTTACTGTACCGCCACCATCCTGAGTGTGTTTCCCCACTGTTATCACGCTGGTTGCCTAACCATGACCAGTATTTGAACGTCTAAAATGTACTGATATTATCCGCATTGCCGATGAGGATAAAATTAGGGAATATTTACAACCGTAGTATTTTTGACTTCTTCCATCGCAACGTAGGTACGAGATTCACGAACGTGCGGTAGCGTCAATAATGTTTCACCGAGCAAAAGACGATACGAATCCATATTGGATACTCGCGCTTTAAGAAGGTATTCAAAATCCCCTGCAATTAAGTGACATTCCAATATTTCTGGAATTTCCGTCACGGCGGCTTTAAATTCGTTAAACCCTTCTGGAGACGTTGTCTTAAGTCGAATCTCTACAAACACGAGCAGTCCCGCGTCTACTTTTTTAGGATTAACCAAAGCACAGTAACCTGTGATGTAGCCATTACGCTCAAGCCGACGCACTCGCTCCAAACAAGGTGTCGCACTAAGCCCTACGCGACTTGCCAGTTCTACATTTGATAGACGGCCATTAATTTGTAATTCTCGAAGAATTTTTTTATCTAAGCGATCGAGTGGTTTTGCTGAGTTATCCATCTGATATGGATCTCCTTACATGACTTCAATTTATGACTAAGTCTACCATGCAGATTACAAATTATGGAAAGTGCTTTATTCATTATATTGCATGTGGGTATTCAAATTAAGCACAGTAGATTTCATTCAGGCACTAAAATGATGCGAAAAAATCATTTAGCGCAATAATTCTTTACAAAATTCCTACCGACGCCCCATAAACGAGCATAAAAATAAAACGATAGCGATGGGAAGCCCTGAATTCTCTAGCATCGATCAGAAAAACCTGCTGTTTACATTTTTATCAGTGCCATCATTTGGCACTGCAAAAGGTGTAAAAAATGAGTATCTCCTAACTGTTTTCTTACAGTTTATCCTTGACTACGCCTCAAAAGAGTAATTCTATAGGGGCATGTGATGATCTTTTAGAAGAATCATCTGCATATACCTAACAACAAGAATAATTACATGTTGGCATCAACTTTGCTTCGTTATTAACCACAGACGTAAAACTCTGAACTATAAATTTCAGCAAGATAACAACATATATAAAAACGCCTGGGAGGCTCAATATAATGAAATCGAATGTTTGTAAACTACTTTCGACTGCTGCAATCGCAGCAACCATAAGCACCGGTGCTGCTGCCGCAACACTTGATGATGTTAAGTCAAAAGGCTTTATTCAATGTGGTGTAAGTAATGGTGTTCCAGGATTCTCCAATGCCGATGATAAAGGCAACTGGTCAGGTATTGATGTGGATGCTTGTCGCGCTGTTGCTTCTGCAATCTTTGGCGATGGTCAAAAAGTAAAATTCACTCCACTTTCTGCTAAAGAGCGTTTCACAGCGCTACAGTCTGGCGAAATTGATATTCTTGCTCGTAACACTACTTGGACTTACACACGTGATTCCTCTTTGGGCTTAGACTTCACCGCAGTCAACTTCTATGACGGTCAGGGCTTCATGGTTCGTAAAGATCTAGGTGTTACTTCTGCGTTGGATCTTGATGGTGCAACCGTTTGTACTGAGCAAGGTACAACCACAGAATTGAACATGGCGGATTTCTTCCGTAAAAACAAATTGTCTTATGTACCAGTTGTCGTACAAAAAGCAGACGAAGCACTATCTGCATACGACCAAGGCCGTTGTGACGTTTACACTACAGATAAATCTGGTCTAGCGGCTCACCGTACCAAGCTTGCAGATCCAGCTGCTCACGTAATTCTTCCAGAAACTATTTCTAAAGAACCACTTGGCCCTGTTGTTCGTCACGGCGACAACCAATGGAAAGACATCGTAACTTGGTCAATGTTTGTTCAAGTTAACGCTGAAGAAATGGACATCTCATCTAAAAACGTTGCCAAGGTCAAAAGCGAAACTAATGACCCAGGCATCAAACGTCTACTAGGTGTTGAAGGTGATATGGGGTCACAACTTGGTCTTCCTGCTGACTGGGCTTACAACATTATCGCTAACGTAGGTAACTACGGTGAAGTGTTTGAGCGCAACGTAGGTCCATCTACTCCAGTAGATCTACCACGTGGTCTTAACGCTCTATGGACTGAAGCTGGCGGCATCATGTACGCGCCACCAGTTCGTTAATACCTAAAGCAACCTGCTTGGGTATTTACCCAGCGGCGAATGCCGCTGGGTTTCTCCCCCCTTCCTTACACATCTGACGAGCATTCCATTGCCTGAACTAAGATGAGCGATAAAACAACTCCAAGCAATAACAGCTTTTTGAATGACGCAGGTAATCGCGCCCTAATTTTTCAAATTGTGCTGCTAGCGATGGTGGTCTTTGCGGGTTATTACTTATTTAGTAACCTTCAGTCCAACCTCGACAACCGAGGAATTTCCACTGGTTTCTCATTTTTCAATGAACCAGCTGGCTTTCCAATTCTTATTCACCTAATTGAATACACTGAGGCAAATACATACGGGCGAGCGTTTTTTGTTGCCTTAATCAATACCTTCGTTATTTCCTTATTAGGGATTGTATTAGCCACCATTATTGGCGTAATAATGGGGCTAGCTCGACTATCTAAAAACTGGTTAGTGGCACGTTTAGCTACTGTCTACATCGAAACATTGCGTAATATTCCATTACTACTGCAAATGTTCTTTTGGTATTTTGCTGTACTTGCAGCATTACCAGCACCACGAGATAGCTATGAATTTGCCGACTTCCTATTAAACAAGCGCGGCATTTACTCACCTAACCCAATAGCCCAAGATGGATTTGGATTGGTTATTTTCGGCTTTATTTTGTCGATTGTAGCGTCTATTGGCTTGGTCATTTGGGCGAAAAAACGTCAGACTAAAACTGGCTTATGGTTCCCTGCTTACTGGTCATCTCTTGGCGTTATTGTTGGTGTGACACTCCTGTTTTTAGCTGTCTCTGGGTTTCCGATAGAGTTCGACTTACCTCAGAAAAGCCGCTTTAACGTAACAGGCGGCATGGTGCTCCCTCCTGAGTTTGTTGCCGTTTTAGTGGCCTTATCAACTTATACCGGAGCATTCATTGCCGAGATCGTTCGAGCTGGCATATTGTCTGTGAACTGGGGACAAACCGAAGCGGCTCGATCTTTGGGGCTACGTGATAACCTCACTCAACGACTTATCGTATTGCCTCAAGCATTGCGCGTAATTATCCCACCGCTCACTAGCCAATATCTCAACTTGGCGAAAAACTCCTCTCTAGGGGCTGCGATTGCTTACCCTGAATTGGTTGCAGTGGTAATGGGTACGACGCTCAACCAAACAGGTCAGGCGATTGAAACCATAGGTCTTTGTATGTTGGTTTACGGTTCATTGAGTCTATCGATTTCGGTATTCATGAACTGGTACAACAGCAAAATGTCATTAATTGAGCGCTAGGAGGCAGATCATGGCTATTATCTTTAAACCATCACCAAGCCTCCCACCACCGGTTGCATCGGTTGGTGCTGTGGCATGGGTACGTCAGAATTTATTTTCGTCCCCTCTGAATATATTCCTAACTCTTTTCAGCTTGTACCTGATGTATTTGCTCATTCCACCTATCATAGAATGGGGGTTCATCAATGCAACATGGGAAGGTACTTCAAAAGCCGCTTGTACAGGTGGCGGTGCTTGTTGGGCGTTCATAGTTGTCTATTTTGACCAGTTTATGTACGGGTTATACCCTGAGGCAGAAACGTGGCGCATTAATTTAGCCGTTATTTTATTAATCGTTATGGTGGGTGCTTTTGCCATTAAAACGATTAATAAATTGCACCTTTCTCTTGCGATTATCTTTGCTTACCCCGTTGTAGCTTACTGCTTGTTCGCTGGTGGGATATTTGGCCTAGAAGTTGTAGAGACCTCTTTATGGGGCGGTTTGTTTCTTACTGTGCTGCTTGGTGTCATTGGTATCGTTGCCTCCTTCCCATTAGGGGTAGTATTGGCTCTTGGTCGACGCTCAGACATGCCAATCGCAAGATCTGTGTGTGTGGTATTCATCGAAACTATTCGTGCTGTACCATTGATCACTATTTTGTTTATGGCATCTGTAATGATCCCGTTGTTCCTGCCTGAAGGTTTGAACTTCAATAAATTATTGCGTGTTTTGATTGGTATCACCTTGTTCTCTGCAGCTTATATGGCTGAGGTGGTCCGAGGTGGTCTACAAGCGATTCCTAAAGGCCAATATGAAGCCGCTGATGCGATGGGCTTAACCTACTGGCAGTCTATGGTTCTAGTTATTTTGCCTCAGGCACTAAAACTGGTAATCCCTGGAATAGTGAACTCTTTCATTGCTTTGTTTAAAGACACGACCTTGGTTTATATCGTTGGTATGTTTGACTTCTTAGGTCGAATTCAAGCCGCTAACCATGACGCTAACTGGTTAGGAACGACAGTCGAAGGTTATGCCTTTGCAGGTTTTGTCTATTGGGCTATCTGCTTTGGTATGTCTCGTTATAGTATGGCTCTCGAGCGTAAATTAGAAACTGGGCACAAGCGAAATTAGTTAAGAATTTGAGGTCTTTATTATGACAGATACAAACATGGCTCGTGCCCAGCTTGCGCAGGGCGAAGAAGCAATCATCGAATTTAACGATGTAAACAAGTGGTACGGCGATTTTCATGTACTTAAAAACATCAATTTCAGCATAAAGAAAGGCGAACGTATTGTCGTTTGTGGCCCTTCTGGCTCAGGTAAATCAACGATGATACGTTGTATCAACCGCCTAGAAGAGCATCAGAAAGGCTCAATTTTGGTTGATGGTGTTGAGATGAACAACAACCTGAAAAACATCGAAGCGATCCGTAAAGACGTGGGCATGGTGTTTCAGCACTTTAATTTGTTCCCACATCTCACTATTTTAGAAAACCTGACGTTGGCACCAATCTGGGTACGCAAAACACCTAAGAAAGAAGCCGAAGAAATGGCGATGCATTACTTGGAGCGTGTCAAAATTGCTAACCAAGCTTTGAAATTTCCAGGTCAGTTGTCTGGTGGTCAGCAGCAACGTGTGGCTATCGCTCGTGGTTTGTGTATGCAGCCTCGCATCATGTTATTTGATGAACCAACGTCTGCACTTGACCCTGAAATGATCAAAGAAGTATTGGACGTAATGGTTCAGCTAGCCGAAGAAGGCATGACCATG
The DNA here is from genome assembly GCF_016906065.1 of Marinomonas foliarum. Classification (NCBI taxonomy): domain Bacteria; kingdom Pseudomonadati; phylum Pseudomonadota; class Gammaproteobacteria; order Oceanospirillales; family Oceanospirillaceae; genus Marinomonas; species Marinomonas foliarum. The sequence goes on from NZ_CP070273.1 coordinate 1,914,183, forward strand.
GTGTGTGTAACACACGAAATGGGCTTTGCTAAGACCGTCGCTGACCGTGTTGTCTTCATGGATGCTGGTGAAATCGTTGAAGCGAATGAGCCTCACGAATTCTTCGACAATCCTCAACACGACCGTACTCAGATGTTCTTGAGTCAAATTCTGAATCACTAATCAGTTACTATTCAGAACTAGAACTTAAAATCTGTTATATTCACAAAGCCCCTTTTATAGGGGCTTTTTTTATATACGTCATTCACAACAGGAAAACACATGGACGCTTCCATCGACCTTCAAACAACTCCTAGATTACGCGTGGTACATCTAGCCGATCACACTGGTCGTTTGCAGGTTATTTTCCCTGAAAACAATATGCTTGATATTTCCGCAGTATCACGACTGACGAAGCGCCGTTTTGAGCCTGTTAATCATTATCACAGCTCTGGCGACCCACTAATTAAACCAAATAGTGTGACCACAATTTTAGAAGCAAGCATGCTAAAAGAAGCTGTGTTTTCGATTCGAACTAAAGTCGATGGTGCCTATCATGACATTACCTCAGCAGAGTTAGAGGCGATGTTTTCAGGTCCTCTGAATCGCTTTGAAGCCATTTCCATTGATACATCACTCATCAATCGTCCTGTTGATAATCACGAACACGATGAAGAGCAAATTCTTCAGGCCCTTGGTCGATTCCAGTCCATTCGCCTTAAACAGCGAATTGAAGAAACATTAGAAATTCCGCCTTTGCCGGCATCATCTCATCGTATTATTCGCCTTTCTACGGACAAATCCGCGGGCACCGATGAGTTATGTGATGTCATCGCTCTCGACCCAAGTTTGGCTGCTCAAGTCATTAGCTGGGCATCCTCTCCTTACTATGGCGCACCAGGCTCTATAGAGTCTGTAGAGGATGCGATCATACGCGTTTTAGGCTATGACATGGTGATGAACTTAGCGCTTGGTTTATCAATGGGAAATGGCTTTCAAGCACCAGAAGATGGTCCACGTCACTATGAAGATTTTTGGCTCGATTCCGTATCAAATGCCGTATTAATGGAGTCTTTGGTAAAAGCCATGCCTCTGCAAAATCGCCCAAAACTTGGTCATGCTTACCTTGCTGGCTTATTACATAACTTTGGTTACTTGGGCATCAGTACGATTTTACCACCACATTTCTCCATTCTTTCACGTTACCAAGAAGCAAACGCGCACTTGCCCTCAGAACTGGTTGAGATGCAAATATTGCATTTCACCAAAGAACAGTTAGGTTCTTGGCTACTACGTTACTGGAGCCTACCGGATAACATTTGGATGGCGATTCGATACAGCAAAAAACCTCACTACTATGGGGAACACGCGATGTTAGCGAAATTACTGTTTGTCTCTAATCAGCTACGCCATAACAATCCAATAGAGCCTTCTGTGTTACTAGAAATTGGATTAACACTGGAAGAAGCAGAAGACTGCCGTAATGCGATTTATCAAAAATCCGCTGAACTGCATAAGATGGTCGCCTTAATCAATAAAATGAACACCTAACTTCAAATGACAAAGATGCATCAGGCAATAATGAATCCATCTGCCGCACAACAATTTGACTACCGCTGGTCTCCAGTACATCAAATTAATAAAATGAAAGTACCGCAAAAGCTTTGGCCTTGGTTGACCACTAAAGATTCTCTCACTGCGAAGTTACACTGCGTGGGAACATTAATTGTAGAAGTCCTCGAAGACGCCTGGGGAATTCCAACAGCAAGGGAACGAAAGCGCCTGAAGCTAGGACCAAGAGACGCAGCACGCATTCGTACTGTGCTACTCAAGGTCGATGGACAAGCCGTTATTTATGCTCGCTCGGTTATTCCTGCGAAGTCCTTGAAGGGACATTGGCGCCAAGTAAAACAATTACAAAACAAGCCATTAGGCGGCTATTTGTTCCAGCACAGAGCTCTCAAGCGAAGCGGTATCGAAGTCACACAATTACCAAAGCACATGTTCCCAAACCGACCTAATTCAGTGTGGGCACGGCGTTCTGTATTCCACCAATTTGGCCCGGGGATATTGGTTAATGAAGCTTTTTTTGATGAAATACACCAGCTAAAATCACCGTTTGGAATAGTATGAACAAGCTTAAAGACTACGCAGAATTAACACGATTCAACCGCCCTATTGGCTCTTTTTTACTAATGTGGCCAACATTATGGGCTTTATGGCTGGCGGCCGACGGCATGCCGCAATGGCATCTAGTGATTATTTTTGTCCTAGGTGTTTTTAGTATGCGTTCAGCGGGTTGCGTCATTAATGACTACGCTGATAGAAAAGTCGACGGCCATGTTGAACGAACTAAGAACCGCCCTCTACCGTCGGGTCGAGTGTCTGAAAAAGAAGCACTTCTCCTCTTTTGCGCTTTGTCTATTTTGAGTTTCATCTTGGTACTCTTTACAGACCTAAGAACGATTCTATTGTCGTTTGCTGGCTTGGGCCTTGCAGCTCTGTATCCGTTTATGAAGCGATACACGCATCTGCCGCAGTTGTTTCTTGGTTTGGCCTTTTCTTGGGCGATTCCTATGGCTTACAGCGCACAGGGAGGAGATTTGGCAGACCCTGAGCTATGGATGTTGTTTGTCGCCAACTGTTTTTGGACAATAGCCTACGACACCTATTATGCGATGACAGACCGTCCCGACGACCTAAAAGTCGGTATTAAATCGACAGCAATCTTATTTGGTCGCTATGATTTATTTGTTATTGTTTGCCTACAGGGGCTAACCTTATCTTTATTGACTTGGATTGGCCTACTCGCTGGACTACATTGGTTATACTTTGTGTCACTTGTTGTCTGTGTTGGTTTGTTTTATCAACAATTTAAACAAGCAAAAGAGCGCGATAGACAAGCTTGCTTTCGTTCTTTTTTAGACAACAACCGCATTGGGTACTGTGTCTTTATTGGCCTAGTACTAAGCTATTTTGTGTAATATGTGGCAAAGTTGTGACAATGTAATCGAATTGTCACAATTGGTCGCTTTAATGAAACCGTTCCTGAGATGAGGATGAATCCTGTGACCGGTAAAAAAGTATTAATTATTGATGACGAATCTTCCATACGCGAAATGATAGCCATAGCCCTTGAAATGGCGGGTTACGAGTATTTGGAAGCAGAAAATATCCAGCAAGCCCATGAAATCATTGTAGATCATCGACCAGACCTAGTGCTTGTCGATTGGATGATGCCAGGGGGCAGTGGCATTGAGCTGACACGTCGCTTGAAAAAAGACACGACGACGGCGGAAATTCCCGTCATTATTTTGACAGCGAAAAGTGAAGAAGATAATAAAATACAGGGCCTAGAAGTCGGTGCTGATGATTATATTACGAAACCTTTTTCACCAAGAGAGTTAGTTGCACGCCTAAAAGCCGTATTGCGTCGCGCAACACCACAAGGTGTTGATGAGCCTATTGAAATCGAAGGCCTAACGCTTGACCCAATCAGCCAACGCGTCACCATTGGTAGCCGTCCTTTGGAAATGGGGCCAACAGAATACCGTTTGCTCAAGTTCTTAATGACCCACCAAGAGCGCGCATACTCTAGAGCACAATTATTAGATCAAGTATGGGGCGGTAACGTTTACGTTGAAGAGCGTACAGTAGACGTTCACATTCGTCGCTTACGCAAAGCCATTGGCAGTACTCATGATTTCTTGATACAAACTGTACGAGGAACAGGTTACCGCTTTTCAGCAAAAAGGTCCGTATGAAAACCATTTGGCGAAACACCATTCTGAGTTGGCTAGCAGGGTTAGTTGCCTGTGTTGTCATCGGCCTAATCGTTGGGCAATTATTAGGTGTTTTGCTGCTGTATGTTTTGGGCTCTTTGTATTGGCAACTTTATCAGCTTTATCAGTTTCATAATTGGTTACGCTATTCGGGACGCGCAGCACCCCCAGAAGCCAGTGGTATTTGGGGTGACGTCTTTGACGCTGTCTATCGCCTACAGAAAAAGCAGCGCAAGTCTAAGCGCCGAATGCGCCAAGCCTTAACACGTATTGAAAGCTCGACCACCGCCTTGAAAGAAGGCGTGATCATGGCGGACAATCAAGGTAATTTAGAGTGGTGGAACAATTCCGCAGGGCATTTCCTTGGCTTAATTCGTCACACAGACCGTGGCCAAATCATAACCAACATCGTCCGCAACCCAGACTTCTTCCGTTACTTTAGTCAAAAGCGTTTTGGGGAACCTTTAATCATTAAGTCTCCCGCCAAAGACGGTGTCTATTTAGAAATTCAAACCACTTTATATGACAAAAATGACCACTTGATTTTTGTTCGTGATGTCACACGTTTGCACTTATTAGAGCAGATGCGCAAAGACTTTGTCGCCAATGCATCTCATGAATTAAAAACCCCACTTACCGTAATTAAAGGGTATTTAGAAACTCTCGACATGTTTCGAGACAGCTTACCTAGCAGTATGCAAAAAGGCATCGTCAATATGTCTGAGCAGTCTGAACGAATGGAACAGCTTATCGAAGATCTCTTGTTGCTTTCGCGTTTAGAAAGCAACGACAAACGTGAAGAAAATCAGTGGCATAAAATATCCAACATCATAAACTCCATCACTAATGCGATGGGACCAATCCTCAAAGATTCACACTCACTGTCTTTGCATATTCCAGAAGAGGCGCATTTATATGGCTCCTATAAAGAGCTTTACAGTGCGTTTTCGAACCTAATCGTCAACGCCATCAAGTATTCACCAGATGGTGGCGCCATTACAGTAAAGTGGGAATCAAGCGAATTTAACGGCGTGTTCTCGGTACAAGATAGTGGAATCGGGATTGACCCTCGATATATACCTAGACTCACAGAGCGTTTTTTCAGAGTGGACAAAGGTCGAGGCTCCAAAACAGGCGGCACTGGCTTAGGTCTGGCGATTGTGAAGCATGTATTATTGCATCATGAAGCTAAGTTACAGATTCGCAGCCAGCCAGGTTTTGGTAGTACTTTCTCGTGTCATTTCCCGGCTAACAGAATTAGGAATGATGCTGTAACAGCTGCTATTGCAATTACAACAGACGAAAGCAACGAGTCGCCAAGTGATTAATTAAACCCTCCTCACAGCTTCCCCCTTTACAAGGGGAGGCTGTGAGGAGGGTTTTGATAATGAAAGTTTATAAGCTTTCAAACAACTGACTAATAAAGGCCTCTTTTTCGCTGTCTTGGTCGATCAAACTTAAAATTACCGTCAAAAAAGTCGAGTCATGTTTCTTCTCAGTCGTTGCTACGGATTGTACATAATAATTTAAGCGATTCGTTACGCCTTTATGCTCCAAATCCAATACAGCCTGCCCCAATACTTGCGGCACGACATCGTCACTCTTAATGAACATGGTCGCTTCGGTCTTACTAAACTGGATAACCATACAACGAAACTGTTTGCCTTCGAAGCGCACTATGGTCGGGATTTTGACATCCTTTACTGACACAACGGGCGCATCGGGGTTGGTAAACTTGGTGGCTTTTACAGGAGCAGATTTACCCGCTCCCATGAGTACATCGAGTGATGCCGTGCTTACACCACCAGGAGAGGCAGATTCACGAGATTTCTGTGACGTCAGTTTCTTATCAAGCCCATGCTTCTTAGCTGCGGATATGACTTTGTTTGCTAATTGCTCACTAGAAAACGGCTTTCCAAGATAATCCGTTACGCCAGACTGAACAGCTTCCACCACATGGCTTTTATCACCACGACTCGTAATCATCACAAAGGGCACATCTTCTTTTTTGTATTTAGGCTGCTCTCGACACCATTTAAGCAGTTCAACCCCTGTCATTTCAGGCATTTCCCAATCACACAAAACAATATCGAACTGCGTTTTGGTCAGCATTTGCTGGGCTTTACGGCCATTTACCGCTTCTTCAATCTCGACTGCAGGAAACTGCTTACGCAATGTCCGCCGAATCAAATCACGAGTAAAAGAGGCATCATCAACAACCAATATTTTTAAAGACATCACAAGGTTCCATTAGTGCGATCTAACAAGGCAGAATAATCACCATGCTGTGATCTGAAAACCGAAATCCACAACAGCGTGGCCGCTACAACAGCAATCGGCATCATAAATAAATTTAAAAACGGAATGGTCAAAGACACCATAACAATCCCGCCAAACGTCCAACATAATAAAGGCTTAGCGCGCAATGCCATTCTCATATCATGGAATTTGACCTTATTATTATCAAACGCATAATCCATATATTGCAAAGACAGCATCCAAGCAGAAAATAACAACAGTAATACAGGCGCTATAACATTAACAAGAGGAATAAAAGACAATAAAAGCAACAGAATAAAGCGTGGTAAAAAGTACAGGATTTTCTGACACTCACGCTGCAAACTACGACCAACAATGGCCATAATGACACTCGTGGTTAGCACCTCATCAAAGACTTTACCCGTTTCTTTTTCTTCCACTTTTTCTGCTAGAAACGCCATAAATGGCGCCGCTAAAATATTAACCCCAACCGAAAAGCTGTAAAACAGCAGCACACTAATAATGGCACCGAAAATAAGATAAAACAGCCAATTCAGAAACGAAACCCACTCTGGTAAATACCCCATAGCGGAGTCCATTAAGGACTGAAAATAACTAAACGCCACCATATAAAGTAGTCCCATTAGCACAAAGTTTGCCAGTAGTGGAACCAATATAAACACTCTTAACTCTTTCGACAGAACCAAAGGGAATGCTTTGAAAAATGCCCCTGCGGCTTTAAATGGGTGAGTAATCACGATGGCGAATTAACCTTTTCATCTAGTTTATTTCAAGAACCACAGAGTACCACGAGGGCTTTCACGGCTCCACAACGCTATTAGCAATAAGCTCAACCCTTATGTCATTCAAGCACCTTTCGCGTTTTGTACCTCGTTTCCACAACTACTATTCAAAACTGACATTTATTAGACGCATGGGCTGATACGCAATTTCGATTGTGACCTTTTGTGAATTGGTGAACTATGAAACCGTAAGACGAATACGAACCAGTGCTGGTAAACGTCTGAATATAAAAAACGGCACACACAAAAGTTAACTCACAAGGGACACAATCAAAATGAAAAGAACCTTACTCGCCAGTGCCATCATGGCTACTTCTTTTTTCGCTCTGCAAGCTCAAGCTGCAGACGTACCTGCAGGCGTTGAATTAGCCGATAAACAAGAACTTGTTCGTGGTGGCGGTGCAGAACCTGCGACGCTTGATCCACAAAAAATGGAAGGCACACCTGGCTCGATTCGTTCAAAAGACTTGTTTGAAGGTCTATATAACCAAGATGGTGATGGCAACCAAGTTCCTGGTGTTGCCACCAGCTATGATGTAAGCGATGACAATACGCAATACACTTTCCACCTTCGTAAAGACGCAAAATGGTCTAACGGCGATCCTGTGACAGCCGAAGACTTTGTTTACGCGTTTACTCGCTCAGTTGATCCGGCACTGGCATCTCCGTACGCATGGTTCATGGAAATCCCATCCATTGTGAATGCGAGTAAAATCATTGCTGGTGAAGCAGACCCTTCAACTCTTGGCGTAAAAGCACTAGATGCCCATACATTCCAAGTGACACTTGAGCGTCCAGTGCCTTACTTCGTAAAAATGACGTCTCACCAAAACATGTTTCCTGTGCCGAAAAAAGTCGTCGAAAAATGGGGCGATGACTGGACAAAACCAGAACACATGGTATCCAACGGCGCGTACAAAATGGACGAGTGGATCGTCAACGAAAAAATGGTCTTCACTCGTAACACAAACTATTGGAACGATGCCAAAACCATCATCAACAAGGTGACTTACTTGCCAATAGAATCGCCCAACGCCGAGCTAAAACGTTTCCAAGCAGGCCAAATGGATCTTAGCTATGAGATACCAAACGACCACTACAAACAGCTAATCCGCGATATTCCAGACCAAGTTGTGGTCACACCAAAGCTGGGAACTTATTACTACCAGTTCAATACCACTAAAGCACCATACAACGACGTACGCGTTCGTAAAGCCTTGTCTTATGCCATCGACCGTAACGTGATTGCAAAATATGTAACAGGCACAGGTGAGCTACCTGCCTACTCTTTCACACCAGAAGTTGTGAATGATTTCTCACCAGCCACGCCTGAATATGCGACATGGACACAAAAAGAGCGTAACGAGAAAGCCGTAGAATTATTAGAAAAAGCGGGCTACAGCAAAAGTAACCCTTTGTCTTTCAGCTTGCTTTACAACACCAATGAAAACCACAAAAAAATCGCCATTGCGATTGCGTCAATGTGGAAAAAAACCTTGGGGGTGAACGTCACATTGGAAAACCAAGAGTGGAAAACTTACCTAGAAACGAAGAAACATCAGCAATTTGATGTGGCGCGTGCAGGTTGGATTGGCGACTACAACGAAGCCTCTACCATGTTAGACCTACTAACCACTACTCACGGTAATAACGACGGTAAATACAGCAACACAGAATACGACAAGCTGTTGCACGATGCTCGAACCATGCAGCATCCAGCCGCGAACTATAACAAAGCAGAAGAAATCGCCATTGAACAAGATATGGCCGTTGCTCCTATCTACCAATATACCGAAAAGCGTTTAGTAAAAAGCTACCTAGGCGGCTACATGCCTAACCCAGAAGACAACGTTTATGCGCGCGATATGTACATTATCAAACACTAAGACGTTGTTTTATCACATTGAGTTTTTCCAACATGTAAAACCGATGTAAACACCATGCCCAGCGTAAAAGCGCTGGGCATTTCTTGAATTTCCTATAGGTTCCTAGCATTAGCCGTTGTTTATAGCGCCTAGTCCGGTAATTTTTATGCTGACATTTATTTCAAAACGCATTTTAGAAGCCATTCCGACATTGTTAATCTTAATTACAGTCTCGTTTTTTCTAATGCACTCTGCTCCTGGCAGTCCATTTTCAAGCGAACGTACGTTACCACCTGAAGTGTTGGCAAACATTAACGCAAAATACCATCTAGATGAGCCGGTAATTAATCAATATTTTTATTATCTTGGCGGCCTACTTCAAGGCGATTTAGGGCCTTCTTTTCGCTATAAAGATTTCACTATAAACGAGCTGATAGCGCAGAGTTTTCCTGTCTCGGCTGAAATTGGTATTTGGTCATTTCTGGTTGCCTTATTGATTGGCGTGGGTTGCGGCATTGTCGCGGCCTTAAGACAAAATTCATGGCTAGATTACAGCGTCATGGGCTTTGCTAACCTAGGCATTGTGTTACCCAATTTCGTTCTAGCACCTTTGTGTATCCTGTTTTTTTCTATTTATAACCATTGGCTACCACCCGGCGGCTGGAATGGTGGTGCTTGGCCTTACTTGGTTATGCCAGTGATTGCTATGTCCACCAGCTACATTGCACAAATCGCCCGTATTACCCGCGGCAGCATGATAGAAACCATGCACTCCAACTTTATCCGCACCGCGCGAGCAAAGGGTTTACCGAAATATCGCATCATTTTTCAACATGCCTTACGTCCTGCTATGTTGCCCGTAATTTCTTACCTTGGGCCTGCATTCGTCGGCATTGTGACAGGCTCTGTAATTGTCGATGTGTACTTTGGTACCGGCGGTATTGGTCAGCACTTTATCAATGGCGCATTAAATCGTGACTATTCCATGGTCATGGGTGTGACTATTTTGGTCGGCACATTAACGATTCTATTCAATGCCATCGTCGATATTTTGTACGCTGTTATTGACCCGAAAATTCGCTACTAAGGCCTCGTACTATGATTACTACAAAAGACAAAATTCAGGCCGTCGAACAGTTCGCCGAAAAAGTGGTGGAAGTCGAAGGTCGCAGTTTATGGCAAGACGCACGTCGTCGCTTTTTTTCGAACCATGCCGCCGTAACTAGCTTGGTTATTCTGGCACTGATTACCGCCATCGCCTTACTTGGCCCCTTTCTAAGTCAATGGAATTACGATGATATCGACTGGGAAGCGTTATCTGATATTTCCGTATTGGGCCGCCCTAATATTGAAAACGGTCATTATTTTGGCACAGATACCCTTGGCCGCGATATTTTTGTTCGCACCATGCAAGGTGGTCAAATCTCGTTATTAGTTGGCATCATGGGAAGCGCGGTTGCCATTATCATTGGTACGCTTTACGGTGCGACATCTGGTTACATCGGTGGACGCGTTGACAGTGTGATGATGCGTTTCTTGGAAATTCTTAACTCCTTTCCTTTCATGTTTTTTGTGATTATTTTGATGACTTTATTTGGTCGTCATATCTTCTTGATATTTGTTGCCATTGGCGCGATTTCGTGGCTCGACATGGCGCGGATAGTTCGCGGCCAAACCTTGAGCCTAAAAAACAAAGAGTACATCGAAGCGGCTTACGCTTGCGGTGTGTCGACTCCGAAAATCATCTTGCGCCACATAGTGCCAAACGTGCTGGGTATTGTGGTCGTTTATGCGACCTTGTTGGTACCAAATATGATCTTGTTAGAGTCTTTCATCAGCTTCTTGGGACTGGGTGTTCAAGAGCCAATGACCAGCTGGGGCGCATTGATTTCTGAAGGCGCGCAGAACATGGAAATTGCCATCTGGCAATTGGCTTGGCCACTGAGCTTCTTAGTAGTAACGCTATTTTGTTTTAACTTCCTCGGCGATGGCTTACGCGATGCGCTTGATCCAAAAGACCGCTAAGGAGAAGACATGATGAACGTATCCAAAACACAGAATTTACTAGAAGTTAATAACCTACAAGTGAATTTCAGAACGCCAGATGGTTTTGTCACGGCCGTGAATAACCTGAACTTCACTTTGGCTCAAGGCGAGACACTTGGCATCGTTGGCGAGTCTGGCTCAGGTAAAAGCCAAACCGCATTTGCTCTCATGGGCTTGTTGGCCGGCAATGGTGTCATTAAGGGAGAGGCACGCTTTAACGAGCAAAACATTCTGACCCTGAATGAAAAAGCCATGAACCGCATCCGTTCCAAAGAAATTGCGATGATTTTCCAAGATCCAATGACATCATTGAATCCATATATGAAAGTCGGCAAGCAGCTGATGGAAGTCTTGATGCTGCACAAAGGCATGAGTAAAGCCGAAGCCTTTGAAGCCTCCGTCAAAATGCTTGATGCCGTGAAAATGCCAGAAGCGCGCAAGCGCATGAATATGTATCCGCATGAGTTTTCTGGCGGCATGAGACAGCGTGTGATGATCGCTATGGCACTATTGTGCCAACCCAAGTTGTTGATCGCCGATGAGCCAACCACGGCTCTAGACGTAACTGTACAGGCTCAGATTCTGACCTTACTGAACGAGTTAAAAGATGACTTCAACACTTCCATCATTATGATTACTCATGATTTGGGCGTGGTCGCTGGTTTATGTGACAAGGTACTGGTGATGTACGCAGGACAAACCATGGAATACGGTACCGCCGAAGACGTATTTTATCGTCCAACGCATCCATATACACAAGGTTTGTTAAAAGCGATTCCGCGCCTAGATGGTGATGACGAAAAGCTATCAACGATTCCAGGCAACCCACCAAACTTGCTGCATATGCCATCAGGCTGCCCATTCCAAGCCCGTTGTGAGTTTGCCAGAGAACGCTGCGGGGAAAGCATGCCACCGCTAGAAGAATATGCACCGGGTCAGTTACGAGCTTGTCATAAATCCGTTGACGGATGGGTCGCCTAATGAACATGTCAAATAATGTATTAATGGAAGTGAACAACTTAAAAGTCCACTTCAACATCAAATCAGACAATGCCTGGCCATGGGAAAAAGGCCAAGCACTAAAAGCCGTGGATGGCGTTGATTTAACCATTTATGCAGGTGAAACCCTCGGTGTGGTGGGTGAATCTGGCTGTGGAAAATCCACCCTAGCCCGTGCTTTACTGCGCCTTGTGCCCATAACCGAAGGCAATGTGGTGTGGCTTGGACAAGATCTAACAGACTTGGACAAGAAGCAAATGCGCAGTAAACGCCAAGAGCTACAGATGATCTTTCAAGATCCTTTGGCGTCCCTTGATCCACGCATGACAGTGGGTGATATCATCGCTGAGCCACTAAAAACCTTTCGCCCAGAGCTATCAAAAGCCGAAGTGAAGGCCGAAGTGCGCGCTATGATGGATCGCGTGGGGTTATTACCAAACGTGATTAACCGCTACCCACATGAATTCTCTGGTGGTCAGTGTCAGCGTATTGGCATTGCGCGCGCCTTGATTCTAAAACCTAAGTTAGTTGTCTGTGATGAACCCGTATCGGCATTGGATGTTTCGATTCAAGCACAAGTAGTGAATTTGTTGAAAGAACTACAAGCGGAAATGGGCTTGTCTTTAGTGTTTATCGCACACGATTTAAGCGTGGTAAAACACATTTCAGACCGAGTTTTGGTGATGTACTTGGGTAACGCGGTTGAACTCGCTAGCAAACGCGCGCTATACGAAAACCCTCAGCACCCATACACCAAAGCCTTGCTGTCTGCTGTGCCTGTGCCAGATCCAAAAGCAGAACGGGGTAAGAAGATCCAGTTATTAACAGGTGACTTACCCTCTCCTATCAGCCCGCCTTCTGGCTGTGTTTTTCGTACCCGTTGCCCTCATGCTAACGAAGGCTGTGCTCAGCAAAAACCCATTCTGAAAGCCATCTCTTCAGAACATCAGGTTGGCTGTTCACGTTTAGCTGAACTGCCTTAAACCAAATCACAGTCGTTTAAGTTCACCCTCTAACCCCTTTTGACTTTAATCAAAAAGGGTTAGAGGGTCCTGAACTGTAATATTCTGTTATCACGGACTGATTTTTGCCCACAGACCGACGGTTTTTGTCTATCATGGATTCTTTTACAGAATGACTTAGAGTTCCAGTATGCGTTTATTGTCTTTTATATTCCTTGTTAGTGGTTTTTGCCTTACCAGCTACGCCCTTGCTGACAATGTCCCTAATTCCCCAACAGGCAGAATCGTTTTGACTGTATCAGGAACAGCCATTGATGCAGGCCAAGTAGGCTTTGATATGGCTATGTTAGACGCCTTACCTCAACACAAGATCACAACACACACGCCTTGGACGCAAGGGCCACATACTTATCGAGGCTTTTCCGCTGTGGATTTATTAAGCTACCTAGGCAGTGATGGAAACCTACTGCAGGTCACTGCACTTAACCAATATATGACCGAAATCCCAATCAGCGATTTTATCGAAAAAGGTGCGATTTTTGCTACGCGCCAAGATGAAAGATTGATTAACGTGCGCAGTCTAGGACCAATTATGGTGATCTACCCATTTGACCAGCAAGAAGAACTCAAGTCGGAAAAAATTTATGGCCGCTCTATTTGGCAAGTTACCCATATCAAATCCATCTTGTTGGTAGACTAAATAATGCGCCTGTTTCAGAGAAAAATGTGGCTATCCATTTTCAAACAATGGGTTATGTATGGCTTTATACTTTTCATCATCACGGTGGCTTTAGCTATTTTTAGCATCATCACTTACACCAGTGATGGCTCCAAAAACAACAGCCGACGTGTTTTTGAAAGCTCCTTGTGGAACGCCCTGCAATTGCAACTGCAATCATATCGTTTTCTGAACTATCTTATTGAATTAGACCAACAAGCCCCTTCATTAAATGGTGAGGCTTTTTTCAGGTACGACGTATTAATGAGCCGAGTAGATCTGCTCAGAAAAGGTGAAATCGGTGAATTAATTCGTAATTTTGAAGGTGGTCGTACGACAAGATTGCTAAACATTATTAATGGCGAAATGGAGTTACTGAGTTTTCAGTTATCGAAAATAGAGGCTGGCGACTACAGCTATCTGCCTGCATTAGTTGAGCGGGTAAAAAGTGTCGACACACAGATCAACGAGTTCGTCACACTGGTCAACAAAGGCAGCAACGACTACATATCCGATCAACATAAAACGTTACAAAAAAACCTAGATACTATTCAGTTACTGTCGATAATACTTCTCGCGTGTTTACTGGGTCTGGGCTTTTTTACTATTAAGGGATTAGTTCAGCTTAAGCGTGTTTTTAAACTAAACAGCAACCTCAACGACAATATTCAAGCTGTTCACGAAGATAAAGCGCAGATGTTGACCTTTATCAATCAAGAAACACGACCTCCTATTAACGCGATTTTGGGTATAGCCAGCACTCTTAACAGTCCCGAGACGCCTAAGAACACCAAAGCTCTTGCTAAACATATTGAAGAGTCTGGTAACCAACTACTGCAGATTATCGAAATGCTCTCAGACTTAGCGTTAATTGACGCTAAAAAGCTGGCGCTGACCCCAACGATCGAGCCACTGAAAAGCAGTATCGAAGACTGTCTCATTCTATTTGAATCTCAAATGGCGCGTAAAAACCTACAAAGCATTGTCTATATCGATCCAAACTTACCGGCCTTTGTTTGCTTAGACCTAATCCGAACCAAAGAGATTATAGTCGCGCTTTTGCAAAACGCCATTAACCATACCCCGACAGGCAGTATCAGTTTGCAAGTTCGCCCTTCGGCGTCTGGTGCTCCGGTAATACCTTTACCAGCGGGCACCAAAGAAGTAAGCGTCATGCAAATCGCCCTAAGAGATACAGGACAAGGCATGACGGATGAGTTACAGCAAAACCTTAGAATTAACCCGTCTTTGCCGATGCAACAAGAAGGACCTCTGCCAAGCAAAGTCGGCTTGAGTTTGGCGCTGTGTCATAAGCTGGTGTATTTAATGAAAGGGGAAATGCATTTCTCATGTGCTCCACAAAAAGGCTGTGAGTTTTGGGTCGATATCCCGTTTTACGTTTCAGATACAGGCCCGATAATAGAACAACACAAACCGCCACAGTGCCCAGACAATACGCAGGCACTATTAATCGAGACGGACGCTCAACTAGCCAAAGTCATCAGCTTACAGCTCGCAACCATGAACATCAGTGTAACTGTCTCCAAAGAAGGCAGTATGCAAGACAATAGACACTGTAACCTAGTCATTTTAGGCAATACAGCAAGCTTTGAACGAGATGGTCACGATGCCCTTCAGCAGTGGAAAAATCGATCTTGTCCTGTGATGAGTTACCACCCTCTTGCAATTAACTACTCAGACTTTCAGGTCAAACCCTTACATTTTCCGATCACGCAAAGCCAACTTGAAGCACACATAATCACACTATTCGCCAACAAAAAGCCTCTCCAAGGGTCGACAAAAAATGATTGATCACGCACATCTGAATTCACTTATCCAACTCATTGGAAAAGACACTATGAACGACATACGTTTGGAGTTTATAGCCGACAGCCAAGAAAAAATGGCCCTGTTGTTTCAAGCATGGCACGACAAAGATTATGACACTCTAAAAAATATTGGTCATTCGCTCAAGTCCGCCAGTTTGAATATGGCCTTACGGATGCTTGCCGAGCAATACCAGCAAATAGAAAGGCTAGCGGCGCAACATAATAATCATGACATGCAAGCAATTATAGATCAGTTGCCAGCCCTTCATGAAGCGTCTTTGAAAGAGCTGGATAACCTCTTTATAAACGGCTTAGATTGACCAGTTCATATCCGTTGCAGCAATAAAGGTCGACACAAACGACTCTAGCCCTACTTGATCAGCTTCAGAAAAGCGGCCTACTTTGGGACTGTCCATATCAAACACGCCGATTAACTTGCCATCAACAACAACCGGGATAACCACTTCACTAGCAGACGCTGCATCACAGGCAATATGACCTTCAAATGCATGTACGTCTTCGATACGCTGTGTTTGTAAGGCTGTGGCGGCTTTGCCGCAGACGCCTCGGCCAAACGGAATACGCGTACACGCAACCTTGCCAACATAAGGCCCAAGCACCAACTCTTCACCACGGGCAAAATAAAAACCAGACCAATTCAAATCCGCCACAGTTTGCATCACGAATGCCGAAAACTGAGCCGCATTACAAATTAAGTCGCGCTCACCGCTTAACAAAGCCGCTAATTGAGTATTTAACTCACGATAAGATTCTTCAACAGAAGCCGTCGGATGGGTTTCTATGGTAAACATTGTATTTAACACCAATTAAAACGAAAAGCTGATGATAGCAAAATCGGCTCAATAGCCCACTAATAAACAAAGAAAAGACGATGACAACAGCAGGAAAATATAGAAGGAGGAAAAGAAAACAATTGATCTCTTGGCTAGCCAATCAAATTAACCAAGAGATCAATAGTACTGTTTATTTATCAGTTACTTGGGCAGCAAGATCATTCACATTCACGTGACGAACGTCCACGCCTTTCACCATGAAGATCAAATGCTGACAAGTATGACGAGCATGATCACCAATACGTTCTAGAGAACGTAAAACCCAAATAACATTAATAACGCGCGAAATGCTACGCGGATCTTCCATCATATAAGTCACCAAAGAGCGCATCGCTGTATTGTACTCTTGGTCAACGGCACGGTCTTGTTTAGCCACTTTAATCGCGGCCTCAATGTCTAAACGCGCGTACGCGTCTAGTGAATCGTGAATCATGCGTGCAACCATTTGGCCAATACGGTTAATCTCCACATAACCACGCGGAGACTCACCTTCATTGATCAGATTCAAGGTCAGGTTGGCAATTTTCTTTGCTTCGTCACCGATACGCTCAAGCTCACTGACCGCTTTACTGATCGACAAAATCATGCGTAAGTCAGACGCCGCAGGTTGGCGTTTCGCCAAAATACGACGACATTCTTCGTCGATCAATCCATCTAGCTGATTCACCGTCGCGTCTTGATTTTTGACGTCTTCTGCCAAAGAGCCATTCGCGTCTAATAACGCTTGTACCGCGTCTTGAACTTGGTTCTCTACGACACCACCCATGGTCAAAAAGTGTTGGCGAAGCAGTTCCAGCTCGTTGTTAAACTGCTGAGAAATATGATCCGTTGTTAATTCTTTCATAATGCGTCCTCCGCCTAGCCGTAGCGGCCCGTGATGTAGTCTTCTGTTTGTTGTTTACTTGGGTTCGTGAACAAGGTGTTCGTATCGCCAAACTCAACCAAATCGCCCATATACATAAACGCAGTATAGTCAGAAACACGCGCAGCTTGCTGCATGTTGTGTGTCACAATCGCGATAGTGAACTCGTTTTTCAACTCATGGATCAGTTCTTCAATTTTCAACGTTGAAATAGGATCCAATGCAGAAGCAGGCTCATCCAACAGCAGCACTTCAGGTTTTACCGCCACCGTACGAGCGATAACCAAACGCTGTTGCTGACCACCTGACATGCCCAAGGCACTTTCGTGAAGACGGTCTTTTACTTCGTCCCATAAAGCCGCTGAACGCAATGCCCACTCAACGGTTTCATCAAGCAAACGCTTTTTATTAATCCCTTGAATACGAAGGCCGTAAGCCACGTTTTCATAAATACTTTTCGGGAACGGGTTCGGCTTCTGGAACACCATACCAACGCGACGACGTAGCTCTGCCACGTCAGTGCCTTTCGCGTAGATATTCTGATCACGCAAGTTGATCTCACCCGTAATACGGCACCCATCAACTAAATCATTCATGCGGTTAAAACAACGCAATAGCGTCGATTTACCACAACCAGAAGGCCCGATAAACGCAGTCACCTTTTTCTCTGGAATGATCATGTTCACGCCTTTCAGCGCTTCTTTTTCACCGTAATACAGGTGCAAATCGTTTACAGATAGGCAAACGGTTTCATCTTCAATACGCAAAGCCTGTTGGCTACGCTGCATTGCTGAAATATCAATTGAGTGTGTTTTAACGTCGCTCATAATAATCTCTTCTCCGCCGCTTACATTTCCAGCGATTTGTATTTTTCACGTAAATGATTTCGGATCGTCACTGCAGACAAGTTTAATAGCGCAATCACAATCACAAGCAATAAGGCTGTTGCATACACCAATGGTCGCGCGGCTTCTACGTTTGGACTTTGAAAGCCTACATCGTAAATATGGAAGCCTAAGTGCATAAATTTCTGATCCAAATGGATATAAGGGTAATTACCATCCAATGGTAACGATGGCGCCAATTTAACCACGCCCACCAACATCAACGGTGCTACTTCACCCGCCGCTCGCGCTACCGCCAAGATAACACCAGTCATAATAGCTGGACTGGCCATTGGCAGAACAACACGCCATAAGGTTTCAAATTTCGTTGCACCCAATGCCAAGCTGCCTTCACGTACATTGCGAGGAATACGTGACAAACCTTCTTCGGTTGCCACGATCACCACAGGCACAGTCAATAAGGCTAGCGTGATAGACGCCCACATCAAACCACCGGTACCAAAGGTCGGAGATGGCAAGGCTTCTGGGAAGAAAGCTTGGTCAATGCCAGACCCTAGGAAGTAAATAAAGAAGCCTAAACCAAATACACCGTAAACGATGGAAGGTACGCCTGCTAAGTTGTTCACTGCGATACGAATAGTACGAGTAACCCAACCTTGCGCCGCGTATTCACGCAGATAAACAGCAGCAACGACACCAAATGGCGTTACCAGAACCGTCATCAGCAACACCATCATGACTGTACCGAAGATAGCTGGAAACACACCGCCTTCGGTATTGGCTTCACGTGGTTCGTCAGATAGGAATTCCCACACTTTTGTGAAGTAGAACCCCATCTTCTGCCCGACGCTCATCGCATTAGGGCGGAAGGCATGAACAATTTTTGCCACTGGCATTTCATGCTCTGTGCCGTCCATCACTTGAACAATGAAGGTATCACGATTTATCTGAGCATAAAGGTCGATCAGGCTTTGCTGTAAGCCTTTATACTCTTCATCGTATTGGCTACGCTCTGCTGCCAAGTCAGCTTCCGCGGCGGGTGTTAGCTTACCTTCTAGCTCTAAACGACGTTGCTCAAGGCGAATTCGTTCAAGTGCGTAGTTGATTTTGCCAATATCTTTTTTCTCAATGACATGAATTTCATCGAAAATTCTCGCCGCACGTTCAATGCTTTTTTCGAACGCATTCCATGTCGCCAAGGCAGAATCTGTAGGCTCTAGATCAGCGGTTTCAGAAACGATTGTGCCATCTTCTTTAACGGCTTTTAGGTAACCATATAAGTTGCCCCATTCACGACGTTCTGCCGTAAACATCATTTCTGGGCGCTTAGTTTCAGTTAAATACTCATCGATCACCCAACGAAAATCCGAACCGTACACATCACGGTTACCGGTTTTCATCAGAGTACGTTGCATTAGTTGGTGATTGTCAGGAATAGCGATCCCTGCTTCACGCAACTGAGCCGCAGGTACTTCAACGCTTTCAACACGTTCTGCAACCAGGTTGTACTCAGGCTCACCAGGCAAAGCGTAATGAGATTCCACCACGTCTGCTGGCCAAAAATGCCCTAGACCACGCACTGCAATTAAAAGTAACAACCCCACCACCATGATGACAGAAATCGCCACAGCACCAGCGTTCAGCCACACCCATGGATCACCAGATTTCACCCATTCGGATACGGACTTTTTCTTCATTTTCATTTCAGTACTCATTATAGCGACCCGTATTTTTTGCGTAGGTGCTGACGCACGGTTTCAGCGATTGTGTTCACCACAAAGGTGAAGATAAAGAGCACAAATGCCGCCAAGAACAAGATACGATAGTGAGAACTTCCCACTTCTGACTCAGGCACTTCCACCGCCAAGTTGGCAGCAAGCGTTCGCATACCTTCAAAGATGTTGAAGTCCATAATTGGTGTATTACCTGTTGCCATCAATACGATCATGGTTTCACCAACCGCACGACCCATACCAATCATGACAGCCGAGAAAATACCTGGGCTTGCAGTCGGTAATACGACACGCGTCATGGTCTGCCAATACGTTGCCCCCAATGCCAATGAACCTTGAGTTAAGGCTTTTGGCACACTAAAGATGGCGTCTTCGGTAATAGAGAAGATAGTCGGGATAACCGCAAAGCCCATGGCAAACCCCACCACCAGCGCGTTGCGTTGGTCAAATGTGATACCAAGATCATTGGTAATCCAGCCACGAATATTGCCGTCAAAGAAGCTCAGCTCGATGATTGGACTCATTGCCAAACAAAACCAAGCCAAGAAAACGATGACAGGAATCAACAACAATGGTTGCCAACCTTCAGGCACCATCCAGCGAATTTGCTGAGGCAGACGCGACCAAAGATAAGCAAACAATAGAATGCCAACCGGAAGTACAACGAAAATACTGAAGGTCGCCGCTAGATTTTCTTCTAAAAAAGGCGCGAAGAACAAACCGGCTAAGAAACCTAAGATTACTGTCGGCAAGGCTTCCATTAATTCGATGACAGGTTTGATCTTACGACGCAGAGCTGGAGCCATGAAGTAAGCCGTATAGATTGCACCGCAAATAGCCAACGGTACCGCCATTAACATAGCGTAAAAAGCCGCTTTTAAAGTACCAAACGCCAATGGCATCAAACTGTATTTAGGCTCAAAATCATTGTTCGCTGCAGAAGACTGCCAAGTATAAGTCGGCTCTTGATACCCTTCGTACCAAACCTGCCCCCACAAAGAAGACCAAGACACTTCAGGGTGCTCGTTATCTACGTAGAAGAAGTGCAATCCCTTGTCATCTTCTAGAAGTAAGCCGTTTGCTCGCGGTGCAAAACTGATTAGACGAGCATTATCATTACTCAATTTTTCGTTTAGTACTTGGCGAGTCGAAGTGGCATTATAAATAGCAACCAAGCCGCGCTCATCTAGCGTTGCAAAGCCTTTACGACGTTGCTCCATTGCCAAATCAACAATGGCAATGGGCTGTTTAACATCACGGATAAAAGTGAGTTTCTCTTCGTTGGTTTCGTCATTACGAACATTGAACCACTGGCTCACTCGGCCAGAAGAATCCGCCACCATGATGGATGATTTGCCTAGCAGATACGTCATCGATACCAGCTTGGTATCGGCCTCTTTGATTAAAGCGATCTCGTCTTTTAATTCAATATTATCAAAGTCACGCAGGTCAAACTCGCTCATCGCGCCAGATCGCGTCGCAACATAGAGATAACGTTGATCACCACTCAGCAGCATACTAGCTACATCAGGAACAAATGGTAACGGCTCGCTTTGCTCACTCAATTCCACTTCTTCGGTAATGAAGTTAACGTCTTTCGTTACCTTAGTAATCGAGCTGCTTGAGTCGCCAATCGCAGCGATAGTTAAGCTGTCACTGCCGTCGCGCACTGTTAATTTGTTGATAGTAAAATCCGCAACATCAATGGGATCTTCACCGTAAGGGTATTCAACTATAGGAGTGATCTTACGTGTGCCATCAGGATAAGAAATTTTGTAATTATGCTTTACGATTAACGCTTTGCCATCTTCATAACCAAACGCTATTAAACGACTGGTATCCGATTCAACTGCAAAGGCGGTGACTTTTTCAGAACGAATGTTCTTGATGTTGTCGATTACACTGCCATCAGCAACAGAGAAGAAGACAATGCTACCATTACTCGTCACTCGCATCCCGACTTCAGATTGCTCTTCAGTGGTTAAATAAAGACTTTTACCTTGATCTTCTGCAGGCAAAGAATAACTCGCCTCAAGATCAACACTGGCGCTAGAGAACAAAGGCGCCACTTCATAAAGTAAATAGAAGCAAATCAGCAGCACAGCTAAAATAACACTGCTGCCCCCTACGGCAATCCCCATTCCGGCCATCCGGTCTTTTAGGGCGCGAATTTTACGATGACGCTTTAAAACTGGCGTATTGAAATCCAGTTCAGGCATCTGATGGTCAGTTGATTTAGTCATCCGCATTCATCTTTGTTGTGTGACGTTTTTATGTGACAGTAGTATGACAGCCTACGAAGAAAGAAAAGTAGGAGAGCGTTTCGGCCCTCCTACTTTAAGCATTTCATCCGTAGCTCGCTACAGCGTTACTTAGTTAATACCTAGATCTTTCAAGTACTTACTAGCTACTTTCGCTGGAAGAGGAACATAACCGTCTTTTACAACAACCTCTTGACCCATTTTAGAAAGTACCATTTTAACGAATTCACGTTGTAGTGGTTCAAGCGGCTTATTAGGCGCTTTGTTTACATAAACGTAAAGGAAACGAGACAATGGGTATGCGCCAGTTGCTGCGTTTTCAATCGTTGCATCGATGAACTTACCACCTTCTTTCTTCGTCAAAGGAACAGCGCGTACAGAAGAAGTTTTGTAACCGATACCAGAGTAACCAATACCGTTAAGAGACGTAGAAACAGACTGAACAACAGACGCAGAACCTGGTTGCTCGTTTACAGAGTTTTTGAAGTCACCTTTGAAAAGAGCATGCTCTTTAAAGTAACCATAAGTACCAGATACAGAGTTACGACCAAATAGCTGAACATCACGATTTGCCCAAGCGCCAGTTAAACCAGCTTTACCCCAGTTAGTGATGTCTTCACTGTGTCCACCCTTACGAGTAGAAGAAAAAATGGCATCTACTTCTGGAAGAGACAAACCTTTGATTGGGTTATCTTTGTGTACGAAAACTGCTAGAGCATCGATTGCCACTGGAACCGCTGTTGGCTTGTAGCCGTATTTTTTCTCAAACGCTGCGATCTCTTTGTCTTTCATTTGACGAGACATAGGGCCGAAGTTTGACGTACCTTCAGTTAGTGCTGGTGGCGCAGTAGAAGAGCCAGCCGCTTGAATTTGGATGTTCACATTTGGATACAGGCGTTTAAAGTCTTCCGCCCACAATGTCATCAAGTTTGCTAGGGTGTCAGAGCCAACACTTGAAATATTGCCAGATACGCCACTTGCTTTGCTGTAAGACATCAAATTTGAATCAACATCAGCAAAAGCGTTAACAGAAACGCCTACCGCTGCTGTCATTGCTAAACTTGCAACTAGTTTTTTCATCACATAAACCTCAGTGGTTGTAGTCAAATATTTATGAGCAACTGCCCATAGCTCGTTCGATGTTTTGTACTATAGGAAAGTTATGTGACAGAAATGTTAAACAATGAAATATTTCAAAATTAATTTAATGACCTCACAAAGCGACAACTTTCAGATCGTCAATTTTTCTCGTTCAAACATCAGTTTCATCCTATTACATCGATGTTTGCCAGTGAAAACCATCTAATTCCTTATAAACAGCCTCTAACTTGCCTTTCAAGACTCCAGTCATATTCCCAAGCATGACGTTATCCAATAGACTAACCATCCGGATTTTTTGGGTAAAATTGCCTGAGTAGATATCCGATAAAAATGATTAAAAAACTGTGGGTACTTTAATGTTAAATAAATTGGTCAGTTCCGCTGAGACCATCTCCCATTATCTGGGGAAATGTGTTGCTTGGTTAACATTGGCGATGATGCTACTTACCTGTCTCATCGTATTGTTGCGTTATGGCTTTGATATTGGTTCGATCGCATTGCAAGAGTCTGTTCTATATCTGCATGCTATGGTTTTTATGTTGGGCGCGGCCTACACCTTTAAGGACGATGAACACGTACGTGTGGATGTCTTTTACCGCGAGTTCTCTGCCACTAAAAAAGCTTGGGTCAATATCATTGGCGGCATCTTCTTTTTGCTGCCTTTTACTCTTTATACCGCCTATTTAAGCTTGGATTATGTTAGTGCAGCTTGGCGGGTATTAGAAACCTCTCCAGAACCAGGTGGTTTGCCTTTCGTTTATCTGCTGAAAACTCTCATCCCTATTATGATGGTAACTCTTATCATTCAAGGTGTTGCTGATATTCTCAAAAACATTGGTGTTATAACGGCTAAAAACGCGAAAGGACAAAACTAATGGTTGAATTTATCCCCTTATGGCTCTTTGCTGGCGTTTGTGTCTGCTTGTTATTTGGTTACCCAGTGGCATTCTCCCTTGGCGGTACGGCCTTAATTTTCGCGGCTGTTGGCTCTGCCTTTGGTACGTTTGATGGCGTTTTCCTGGAAGCCCTACCAAACCGTTTATTCGGTATTATTGGTAACGAGACGCTGATTGCTGTCCCGCTTTTTGTATTAATGGGCGTGTTATTAGAAAAGTCCAAATTGGCGGAAAAACTGCTGGATTCTATGGCCATGCTGTTTGGCTCTATGCGCGGCGGTTTGGGTATTTCGGTTATTTTGGTTGGCATGTTACTGGCTGCGAGTACCGGTATTGTTGGTGCAACTGTAGTAACAATGGGGATGATCTCGCTACCTACTATGCTACGTCGTGGTTATGACCCTGCGCTCGCCACAGGCACAATTTGTGCGACGGGAACATTAGGGCAAATCATTCCACCTTCGATCGCCTTAGTTTTATTGGGCGATGTCATGTCAAATGCGTTTCAAAAAGCGCAGCTAGAAATGGGTATTTTCTCACCGAAAACCATCTCTGTTGGCGACTTGTTTGTCGGTGCTTTGATTCCAGGCTTGATACTTGTCGGCCTGTATATTCTTTATGTCATTATGGTTGCTTGGTTACAGCCTCACAAAGCCCCTGCGGTTCCTCGCGAAGAGTTGCGCAATGGTTCTACTGAGCCGTTAGCCATCCAGCTGATCAAAGGTCTACTGCCGCCTTTAATATTAATTTTTGCGGTTCTTGGTTCAATCCTAAGCGGGATTGCAACACCGACAGAAGCTGCTGGTGTTGGTGCTCTTGGTGCAGCACTATTGGCTTGGGGCAGCGGTAAACTAAGCTTTCCAACGCTAAAAGATGCCGTTTATTCAACCACAAAAGTCACCTGTATGGTGTTCATGATTCTAATTGGTGCCTCTTTATTTTCATTGGTGTTCCGCGGCTTTGGTGGCGAAGAGTTAATTCAAGACTTCTTCTCTCAGCTACCTGGCGGTGTGGTGGGTGCCATGATTGTTGTGATGTTGCTAATGTTCTTTCTTGGCTTCATTCTAGACTTTATTGAGATCACCTTTGTGGTGGTACCCATCGTGGCGCCTGTGCTATTGGCCATGGGTCTGGATCCGGTTTGGTTGGGCATAATGATGGCGATCAACTTACAAACGTCATTCCTAACGCCACCGTTTGGCTTCGCGCTGTTTTATTTACGTGGCGTAGCGCCCCCAGAGGTTAAAACTCAGTCTATCTACAAAGGGGTGTTACCTTTTATCCTAATCCAAGTATTTGTATTAATAATGTTGTCAGTGTGGCCAGAGTTAGCGACTTGGTTACCAGAACAGGTTTACGCGGATTAATACGAATACATTTGAACAACTTATGAAAAACAAAAATGCTCATTAAGTTAGGACAAAAACATGAAAGCAATGCAAATGAAAGACTACGGTCCTGCCAGCGATTTATCGCTGGCAGAGGCCAATAAACCAAGCATTACCGAAGATCAAATTCTTGTGAAGGTAGGCGCAGCAGGTGTTAATCCAGTGGATACTTATATCCGCTCTGGTACCAACAATTATTCTGCTACTTTCCCTCATACTCCGGGGTCAGATGGTGCCGGTACGATTGTTGAGTTAGGTGCTAACGTCACTGGCTTAGAGATTGGTCAACGTGTTTACTTCAGCCGTAATCTAACAGGATCTTCTGCCGAATTTACAGCATGTGCAGCCACTCACACTTACCCGTTAGCCGAAGCTTTGTCTTTTGAAGAAGGGGCTTGCCTTGGCATTCCTTATACTACAGCACACCGTGCCTTGTTTGGCCGTGCCAATGGCAAAGCAGGCGATAAAGTATTAGTACATGGCGCAACAGGCGCGGTAGGCATTGCCACTGTGCAATTAGCTCTAGCTGCGGGAATGGATGTGGTTGCCAGTTCAGGCACGACAGAAGGCGCAGAGTTGCTGCGCCAGCAAGGTGTGAAAACCGTTATTATGCACAATGAAGCGGATCACCTTGCGCCTTTTCAATCACTAGAAGCAGGCTTCGATATCGTTATCGAGATGCTAGCAAACCACAACTTAGATCAAGACTTAAAAGCCTTGGCCTTTGGCGGTTGCGTCGCTGTCGTAGGGAACCGTGGCACGGTTGAGATCAACCCTAGAGATTTAATGGCTCGTGATGCGTCTGTCGTTGGTGTAGCCTTGGCAAACACTAAACCTGCCGAGCTTTCCTTGATTGCGAAAGCCTTACGTCCTTTGTTTGAAAAAGGCGTTCTAAAGCCTGTTATTCGTCACAGCTATGCGCTAACAGAGTTAGCTCAAGCCCATGAAGATGTATTGAAACCTGGTGCCCTAGGCAACTTGGTTATTCGTATCAGCTAACATTAGCGAATATGACTCAAGCACAGCGCTTTATTCGTTCTCTATGGGATAAAGTGCTGTGTTTACTATTTTCTTCACGTATTCATTTATACTGCGTTAAAACGCAATTCATGCGGTAAAATCCGATATCTTCACAAAAATCCGCTACTAAAGAGCCCTTAAGGCCGCTATACTTTCTCACTTATGTTTATTCCAAAGGCGCACTTTGACTCAGTCTGATTCCGATGTTTTCAGCCTACCTGCCGAAGCGGACACACACGATCACGACTATCACCAACTAGTGGTAGTACTGGATGGCAACACCGATTTCGACATCCAAGGTAAAGGCAAACAGCTACATACAGGCGAAGGTTGTATCCTTCCGTCTGCGAATAGCCACGCCTTTGCAGGGTTAGGTGAAAACCGCATCATGGTGGTCAATCTGCCCATTCCGCCGCAAAAAAGCATTACTGACGAAGAATACGAAGTAGTTTCTCGATTATTTGATCAAGCGGCTTATTTTCAACTTAACCCCCGTTTGCAGATTCTAGCATCCGCCCTATCCGGTGAATTGCAGCAATATCCGAATGACCTGATGTTAGCCCGCGCCTGCGGTAACACTCTGCTAAGCGCCATACGCCATCAAATCAATAACAAAGATGTCCGCACCCGTGGTAACCAACTGGATATCGACAAATTAGACCAATTTATCGAATTAAACCTGTCTCGCCGTGTGCATATAGACCAACTGGCTAACTTTTGCTTTTTGAGTGTCAGTCAGTTTCACGAACGTTTCAAAGATCGCACCGGCATGACGCCGCACCAGTACCTAATGCGCAAACGCCTAGAGCGAGCACAAAGTTTACTGGCCGAAGGTTTTCCACCTATTCAAGTGGCAGAAATGTGTGGCTTTTCAAGCCAAAGCGCCATGACCAACGTGTTTTCTCAAACCCTTGGCATTACGCCATTAAAATACCAAAAACAATTCAGTAACCGCTGATTTTTGGTCTTAATTCATTAAGCACAACAACCCTGCCTCATTTGTAAGTATTACCATCACCTCCTCACAACTTCTGCATGATAATAAATTACTGCTATGCTTATTCTTGTCCAGTCGGACTTTCTTATAAAAAAAAACGACTTTTTCGAAAGACAATTTATCCCTTCTGTCACTAAAGTGTCAGCATTATCCAGACATGCATTTTTTTGATTCAGCAGAGTGAAAAGCAGTCAAAAAAACGCTTAATGCTCTATAACAATATGCGGCCTTAATAAAACACCAAGCGGTTTTTTATATTAACGCGGGAGAATCCAACCATGTTTAAAGCGATTGAGGTGTTACAACCTAACTTCATTCAGCGTCCACTCAATGAATTGTGGCAGCTTATTTCCCCTCTTTACAATATGGATGAAGAGAAGTGGTTAAAGGAATTGCTACCTTTAGCAAAACCATCTGAAGGTGAGCTAGAAAACCAAACCAATGCAGCCGCAAATTTAATTGCCGACGTGCGCCAAGACGACGACAGCATGTCGATGATTGACGCCTTGTTGCTAGAGTACAGCCTAGACACCAAAGAAGGCATTTTGTTGATGTGTTTAGCTGAAGCACTCATGCGTGTACCAGACAAAGAAACGGCCGACGCTTTTATCAAAGACCGTTTGAGCGTTGCCGATTGGGCATCTCACGCAAAAAATTCAGATTCCTTCTTCGTTAATGCCTCCACTTGGGGCTTATTGTTAACGGGCAAAATCGTCACTATGGACGAGAAAAAAGATGGAACACCAGCTAATTTAGTGAACCGCATGGTAAACCGTGTTTCTGAGCCGGTGATTCGTAAAGCGATGAACCAAGCAATGAAAATCATGGGGCATCAGTTTGTACTAGGTCGCAGCATTGAAGAAGCCTTGTCCCGTGGTAAAAGCTACCGTGACAAAGGTTACACATACTCGTTCGACATGCTTGGTGAAGCCGCACTGACCTCTGCTGACGCTGACAAATACCTAACGTCTTATATGAAAGCGGTCGAATCTGTTGGCAAAGACACCTACAGTCAAAAGCACCGCCCAACTATTTCTATCAAGTTATCAGCCCTTCACCCGCGTTATGAAGTGGGCTGTGAAGAACGTGTAATGACAGAATTGTTCGACAGTGTTAAAGGCTTAATCACCAAAGCTCGCTCGTTGAATGTTGGCATCACAATCGATGCAGAAGAAGCAGACCGTCTAGAGTTGTCTTTGCATTTGTTCGAAAAACTTTATCGTGACGAATGCACTAAAGGCTGGGGCTTATTTGGCCTTGTTGTGCAAGCCTATTCAAAGCGTGCGCTACCGGTTTTAGTTTGGTTGGCAGCACTGTCTAAAGAACAAGGCGATCGCATTCCTGTGCGCCTGGTGAAAGGCGCTTACTGGGATTCTGAGATCAAGCTTTGCCAACAACGCGGCATCAATGGTTACCCAGTGTACACTCGCAAAGAATCTACAGACGTGTCTTACTTGGCGTGTGCGAACTTTCTATTAAGCGAACACGCTCGTGCAAACATATTTCCCCAGTTTGCTAGCCATAACGCACACACCATTGCGACCATTAGCTGCATCGCCAAACAATTAGGCGCCAGCGCTGACGAATACGAATTCCAGCGTTTGCACGGTATGGGGGATGCCCTATACAACCGATTGATCAAAGACAGCGACATCTGCGTACGTATTTACGCGCCAGTGGGCAGCCATAAAGACTTACTACCTTACTTGGTTCGTCGTCTGCTTGAAAACGGCGCTAACAGCTCATTCGTTCACCGCCTGATTGACGCCAGCTACCCAATTGCAGATTTGATCGACCACCCAGTGACAACGCTTGAAAGCCGTAAATCATTAGCTAATCCGCATATCAACTTGCCAGCTAACTTGTTTGACGACCGCAAAAATTCGTTTGGCCCAAACATCGAAATTGATTCTGATTGGACCCCTTTCAAAGCCAAAATCGACGTTTTCATGGGACAAGACACTCAATGGCGCGCTTTCCCTATCGTTGGAGGTGAAAAAGTAGCCACTGGACAGTCGCATTCGATTGAAAGTCCTTACGACCATAGCCAAACGGCTGGTCAAATTGACTGGGCAGACGCAGCGACAGTTACTAAGGCAATTAACCTTGCTGAAGCGGCATTCCCTGCTTGGTCTGCACGTCCAGCAACAGAGCGTGCTGATTGCCTAGATAAAATGGCAGATTTGATGGAAGAAAACTACGCGGAACTAATGGCTCTTTGCCACCGTGAAGCAGGTAAAACCATTCAGGACAGCATCGACGAAGTTCGTGAAGCGGTGGATTTCTGTCGCTACTACGCGCAACAAGCTCGTAGCCATTTTGCCGACCCAACAAGCTACACAGATTTCTTAGGCAATGAAAAACAAACCAAGCTAAACGGCCGTGGCGTATTTACTTGTATCAGCCCATGGAACTTCCCATTGGCCATCTTTACAGGCCAAGTAGTTGCCGCCCTTGTAGTCGGTAACACTGTGGTTGCGAAACCGGCTGAGCAGACCAGCTTAATCGCTTTCCGCGCCATCGAAATGCTACACCAAGCAGGCGTTCCAACTGACGTACTTCACCTATTACCAGGCGATGGCGCGACTGTTGGTGCTCCGTTGACGAGCGACAAACGCATTGCCGGCCTTGCCTTCACAGGTTCTACTGGCACAGCACAATTGATCAACCGTACTCTAGCAGCTCGTGGCGTTGCACCAGTGCCAGTAATTGCCGAAACAGGTGGCCAAAACGCTATGTTAATCGACTCCACGTCATTGCCTGAGCAAGTGGTTCGTGACGCGGTTCGTTCAGCGTTTGCTTCTGCAGGGCAGCGTTGTTCTGCATTGCGAGTCATGTTCGTACAAGCGGACATTGCAGACCGTGTCATTCCAATGATCAAAGGTGCCATGCAAGAGCAAACTGTTGGTCTACCTTACCTGCACAGCACAGACGTGGGTCCGGTTATCGACAAGAAAGCCCAAGACATGTTGCTTGAGCACATCAAACACATGACCAAAGAAAGCAAGCTGATTGCCCAAGCAGAGCTTCCAGACTTCGCAAAAAACGGTACTTTCGTTGCACCAACGGCATTTGAAATCAGCAGCATTGACCAGCTAACGGATGAGAAATTTGGACCTATCCTTCATGTTGTACGCTACAAAGCTCGCGATTTGGATAAGATCATTGACACCATCAATAACTCAGGCTTTGGTTTAACCATGGGTGTGCACAGCCGTAACGAAACCACATGTGCTCGCATCGCGAGTCGCGCTCGTGTTGGTAACCTTTATATCAACCGTGACCAAGTCGGTGCTGTGGTTGGCGTTCAGCCATTTGGCGGACAAGGCTTATCTGGCACAGGACCAAAAGCCGGTG
This sequence comes from Marinomonas foliarum, assembly GCF_016906065.1. Lineage (NCBI taxonomy): Bacteria > Pseudomonadati > Pseudomonadota > Gammaproteobacteria > Oceanospirillales > Oceanospirillaceae > Marinomonas > Marinomonas foliarum. Next base: position 1,944,739 of record NZ_CP070273.1, read on the forward strand.
GCCCACATTACCTTCAACGCTTCGCTATTGAGCAAGACCTTTAAGGGGAGACATTACTATGACAATCGTACAACCTATCCAAATTCAGGTCGCTCAAAAAGTCTTCGAAGCATGGGATAAGCTTGGTGTGAATGGACGTGCAGAAGCACTAAAAAAAGCCCTTAATACCTTCCCAGATGCACAAAGAAAAATGGCTGCATGGCAAATAGACAATGCCGAAAAATCCATCGCAGAAACCCGCGTAATGCCTGGGCCAACTGGTGAGCGTAACGAACTTTCAAATCAAGGCCGTGGCGTATTTCTTTGCTCGTCTTTTATCGAAGGCGATAACGCAAAAGTTGGCTTAGTTGGTCAAGTGTTTACTGCGCTTATTGCAGGTAACCCTGTCATTACAGTCGGCCCAACGGGTCAAGAAGTCATGGATATGATTGCGCCATTCGTAGCGGAAGGTGTGGTACAAAATATTGCCGAATCTGCGCAAGATTCGTTGATAGAAGCAGATCATCTTGCAGGTATTGCAACACTTTGCGACCCTGCGCAAGCACAGCAGTTTAGCCAGCGCCTTGCAGCAAAAAGCGGCCTAATCTGTCAATTGGTTGAAGAAACCGATGCAGAGAACCTGAGCAGCATTGCCAAGCCTCATTACTTGTTGCGCTTCGTTACCGAACGCACCGTGTCTAACAACACAACCGCAATCGGTGGCAACGCGACACTGCTTGAATTGGGTAGCATGAACGACTAATTCCTCGTTCGATAAATCGATATGCTATAGAACGAAATAGCCCTTCTACAAGAAGGGCTATTTTTTTATCTATTGATCAGTACTTAACAAGTCTTACTCAAGCTCACGAGCATTGATGTAAGCACGCTCAGACACTTCGTGCCACGCTCTGACTTTACTATTAAATGCTTTGAAAGAGTCATACACTTTTTGACTCATTGGGTCAGCTGCCGCCACTTCCTCTAAGGTTTGTGCAGACGCATTTTTCAAAGCAACTAAGACTTCTCTTGGGAAGGCTTTAAAAACAACGTTGTGCTCATTCACCAGTGTTTCTAGTGCTGTATTATTACGTGCCGTAAATTCATCCAGCATGTCAGCATTCACTTGGCGAGTTGCCGCTCGTACAATCAATTGCAGATCTTCAGGTAAGGCTTCAAACGCGTCTTTATTATAAAGCGCTTCCATAGTGGAGCCCGGCTCATGCCAGCCAGGGTAATAGTAGAATTTAGCCGCTTTGTACAAGCCAAACGCTAGATCATTGTATGGACCTACCCATTCTGTCGCATCAATAGTCCCAGTTTGCAGTGCTGTAAATATCTCACTACCAGGCAAGTTAACGGGTGTTCCACCGACTTTTTTCAGCACTTCACCACCTAAACCTGGCAGACGCATTTTCAAGCCTTGGAAATCAGCAAGAGAGTTAATCTCTTTATTGAACCAACCTCCCATTTGTACCCCAGTATTACCTGCTGCCATCGGGATAAGATTAAAAGGCGCGTATGTTTCTTCCCATAGTTTTAAGCCACCACCGTAGTGAAGCCAAGAGTTCATTTCTTGTGCGGTAAAGCCAAAAGGAACCGCAGAGAAAAACTGTGCCGCTGGTGCTTTGCCTTTCCAGTAAAAAGCACCGCCATGACCCATTTGTGCTGTGCCACGAGAAACCGCATCGAACACTTCCAATGCGGGAACCAATTCGCCTGCTGCATACACTTTAACCGTTAAGCGACCATTGGACATGGCAGTAATATTTTTCGCTAGATCTTCTGCTGCGGTGCCTAAACCGGGAAAGTTCTTTGGCCATGTAGTGACCATTTTCCAATTAATAACATCGGCCGTTGTTTCTGCCTTTGCTGTTGTTTTTTCTTCTTCAGATCCACCACAAGCAACCAAGGTTGCTGCTGTCAAGCCAACTAATGCTAACTTGCCCCACGATTTTATTGTTCTCATTTATTATCCCTAGGAGACTAATTTACCTTTATTTTTATAAGAAACTTGGCTCGACACTACAAGCAAGCAACAACGAGTTAAAACTAACTCTATAGCCATACCTTATGCGCTAAGTGGTTTTAATAGTATTAATTGCAATATAAAGGCTCAAGGCTTTTTTATGGGTATTGTTCATCTAAATTAATAATACCCATAAAAAAAGCTCCGTTATATTTGCTAACGAAGCTTTTTATATCAATGACCTAGGTATGCCTGCAATATCCTATAACAAGTAACTATTCAAGCTCACGAGCATTGATATAAGCGCGCTCAGATACTTCGTGCCACGCTCTTACTTTCGCGCCAAACTCTTTAAATGAGTCATAGACTTTCTGACTTAATGGATCTGCAGCTGCTACTTCTTCTAATGTTTCAGTAGAAGCTTTTTTCAGCGCTATCAATACATCATCAGGGAAAGATTTCAACATCACGTTATGTTCATTGATTAACGTCTGGAGTGCCGCGTTATTCAATGCGGTGAATTCATCCAACATTTCTGCGTTTGCTTGGCGAGTCGCAGCACGTACGATTAGCTGAAGATCTTTTGGTAAGGCTTCAAACGCTTCTTTATTGTAAAGCGCTTCCATTGTAGAACCTGGCTCATGCCAACCTGGGTAGTAATAGTATTTAGCTGCTTTATAAAGACCGAATGCAAGGTCGTTATATGGGCCAACCCACTCGGTTGCGTCAATCGCGCCCGTTTGCAAAGAGGTGAAAATCTCTCCGCCAGGCAAGTTCACCGGGATGCCACCAATTTTTTTAATAACTTCACCACCAAGGCCTGGAATACGCATTTTTAAACCTTGAAAGTCTGCCAAAGAATTTACTTCTTTGTTAAACCAGCCACCCATTTGTACACCGGTATTACCCGCTGCCATTGGGATCAAGTTAAATGGCGCGTAAATTTCTTCCCACAGTTTCAAACCGCCACCGTGATGAATCCAAGAATTGATTTCTTGTGCAGTGAAACCATAAGGAACCGCAGTAAAGAATTGCGCTGCAGGGGCTTTGCCTTTCCAGTAATACGCTGCACCGTGACCCATTTGTGCTGTGCCACGAGAAACCGCATCAAACACTTCCAATGCGGGAACCAATTCACCTGCCGCATACACTTTTACATTGATACGTCCGTTAGACATCTCGTTGATACTTTTTGCTAGGCTTTCTGCGCCAGTCCCTAAACCAGGCAGGTTTTTAGGCCAAGTTGTGACCATTTTCCAATTAACGACATCGGCTTTTTTCTCGACTTGAGCAGTTTCTTTTTCTTCAGATCCACCACAGGCAACCAACGTTGCTGCAGCCAAACCGACTATTGCCAGTTTACCCCACGCTTTTATTATCATTTTTTATCCCTCAGGAGACTGATTACATTTATTGTTATAAGACTTAGCTTTCAAACCAAAGCAACACTAATTACTTTTCATTTCTTCCTTTTGTATTGAGGAAGAAATTCGAACTTTTATACATATTTTCTGCACTAAGTATTTTGAATAGTATGAATTGCGCTGTCAGCGCTCAAGTCTTTTTTGATATTTCTTTCTTTCATCGCTCGATTCATCCCCTCTGTAAAACAAAAAAGCCCCGTTATCAAAGATAACGAGGCTTTATCAACATTAGTGCTTTTAAAATATAAAGCTTAGCGTCTTAATCGTCCGCACGCGCATTAATATAAGCTCGCTCGGACACATCATGCCATTCACTTACTGGAGCCATAAAGTTTTTGAAAGACTCATAAACTTTTTGGCTATTAGGGTCATTAGCCGCGACTTCTTCTAATGTTTCAGCCGACGCTTTCTTAAGTGCTTCCAACAGATCTCGTGGGAACGGCTTAAGAATCACATTATGTTCATTGACCAAGGTTTGCAGTGCATCATTATTGCGCGCGGTAAACTCGTTAATCATGTCTAAGTTAGCCTGTTTAACCGCTGCACGAGCAATAGCTTGTAGATCCTTAGGCAAAGCCGCAAACGCGTCTTTGTTAAAGATAACTTCAACAGCAGAACCTGGTTCATGCCATCCCGGGTAATAGTAGTATTTCGCCGCTTTATACAAGCCAAATGCTAAATCATTATAAGGGCCAACCCATTCGGTTGCGTCAATCGTACCCGTTTGAAGCGCCGTAAATACTTCACTACCCGGTAAGTTGATGGGTGATGCACCGACTTTTTTCAGTACTTCGCCACCTAACCCAGGCATACGCATTTTCAAACCTTTGAAATCCTCTAGGGAATTGATTTCTTTATTGAACCAACCACCCATTTGCACGCCAGCATTACCAGCAACCATAGGGATCAGGTTAAAGGGAGCGTAGATATCCTCCCACAGCTCTAAACCGCCGCCATAGGCAATCCACGCATTAAACTCTTGTGCATTAAAACCAAAAGGGACAGTTGAGAAAAACTGCGCCGCAGCCACCTTCCCTTTCCAGTAATACGCCGAGCCGTGGCCCATTTGTGCCGTGCCACGAGAAACGGCATCAAACACTTCTAATGCAGGTACAAGCTCGCCAGCAGCATAGACTTTAATATCCAAACGCCCGTTAGACATTTCTTTAATATTCTTCGCCAGCGCCTCTGCACCCGTCCCCATTCCTGGGAGGTTCTTCGGCCAAGTTGTCACCATTTTCCAATGAATAACATCCACTTTTTGCTCTGCCTTTGCGGTCCCTTTTTCTTCTGTCCCGCCACAAGCAGCCAATGTTGCTGCCATCAAGCCGACAAGTAAGGCTTGATTCCACTTTTTAATTTTATTCATGCGCTTATCCATTAATGAGTGAATCACACTCAATATTAATGACTTAGCCTAATGAGCTGCATTAGGCTAGCAATATAAAATAAGCCCTACCATCAATGGATAGCAGGGCTTATCAAGATCACTTGTTCTCTATTCTATGAATAAGAAAAGCATTAGTCGGTTGCGCGAGCATTAATAAAGGCACGCTCAGAAATATCATGCCATTCGCTCACAGAGTGTAAGAAGCCGGTAAAAGAGTCATACACTTTTTGGCTCATTGCATCGTTAGCCGCCACTTCTTTAAGTGTTTCGTCTGATGCAACACGCAAAGCTTCCAAAAGATCTTTCGGGAACTTTTTCAAAGTAACATTATGCTCATCAACCAACGTCTGCAAAGCCGCATTGTTACGTGCTGTTAGCTCGTTCAGCATATTCAAGTTAGCTTGCGCAGCTGCAGAGCGAACAATCTCTTGCAAATCTACAGGCAAGGCATTAAAGGCGTCTTTGTTGATCAGCGCTTCAACTGCAGAACCTGGCTCTTGCCAACCTGGGTAATAGTAGTATTTCGCCGCTTTATACAAACCAAAGGCTAAATCGTTGTAAGGGCCAACCCACTCTGTCGCATCAAGAGCACCAGTTTGAAGAGCGGTAAACATCTCGCTACCAGGAAGGTTAACCGTCACAGCACCAACCTTTTTAAGCACTTCGCCACCTAGGCCAGGCATACGCATTTTCAAACCTTGAAAATCCGCTAAAGAATTGATTTCTTTATTAAACCAACCGCCCATTTGCGCACCTGTGTTACCTGCCGCCATAGGGATAATGTTGAATGGAGCATAAACTTCTTCCCACAGCTCTAATCCACCGCCAAATTCAAGCCAAGCGTTAAACTCTTGTGCTGTCATACCAAATGGTACAGACGAAAAAAACTGTACAGCAGGCGCCTTACCTTTCCAGTAATATGCAGAACTATGACCTATTTGCGCAGTACCACGGGAAACAGCATCAAATACTTCCAGTGCTGGAACTAACTCTCCTGCTGAGTAGACCTTAATGTCCAAACGACCATCAGACATTTTTGTAATATTTTTTGCGAATGCTTCAGCACCCGTTCCCAAACCTGGAAAGTTTTTAGGCCAGGCTGTGACCATTTTCCAATGAATGGTTTCTACTTTCTTTTCAACTTTTGCCGTTTCTTCAGCTTTCTCTGATCCACCACAAGCAACCAAAGACACAGCTAGCAAACCAGCGAACGCCAATCTGCCCAATCCCATTAAATTACGCATTATTTTCCCTCAGGAGCTAGATACTTGATAACAATAACTCTGTCTGTGACACAAGAAAGAGATGCCCTACATCAATCAATCTTAGAGACAGGATCAATAATCCACGAATGCTAAAACACCGCTCATTATTGTATTTTTATTATAAAATCAGACAGAAAAATGCCCTTTTGATGCATAAAACATCAAAAAGGCAAAAGATGATAAGAATTGTAAGAACCTTGCTCAACCCTTTTTTGCGATTTCTTTCGACTAAATTGACGAAAGTTAGAAATTCGGCGTATAACCCCAAGACATGCGCTGACCGCTTTCTGCAGATTGCTCCGCCAAACAAATCAAATAAATCAACTGGCAGGCTTGTTCCATAGCAACAGGAGCCTCGCCTTTACCCAGAATGGCATCACGTAACTGGGCATAAAACGCCACATAATCACCTTGTGTTGACGCTTCGTTAATCCTCTCTATATCATCTTGGGAATGCGCCACAAAACGAGTATTGCGCTGCTGTATCGCTTTGGATGGAAAGTCTGCGTCCCAAGGCATTTGACCTGCTCGTAAGGCCTCTTCTTGTGGATCCAACCCCACACATTGCCAACTGCCCTTGGTAAATCTTGCATTGAAACGGCGCATTTCACCTGCCTCAAACGGCGTTGATGCTAAACGCACACGCTTATCGTCATAACCCAACTCCACCTCAAACCAGTCATGGGCTTGGCTACCTTCACGTAGCTTATCGATACTCGCGTGTAACCACTTCGGTGGACCAAATAAACATAACGCCTGATCTAAAATATGCGGGCCTAGATCCCAGAAAATCCCAGTACCAACACCCGGCTCCTCACGCCAGCGAGCTTGAGCGGCAGGACGAAAGCGATCAAAGCGCGAATCCAAATGCTTCAACTCACCTAATTCACCACTTTTGATCAACGCTTTAAGACGCAAAAAATCACCATCAAAACGACGATTTTGATACACGCAAAAGACCAAACTTTTTTGTTTAGCAAGAACACACAATGCTTCTATCTGACTTAGACTGGTCACAGACGGCTTCTCTAACAAAACATGTTTGCCGTTTTCCAATGCCTTTTTTGCTTGATCAAAATGCAACGAATTCGGTGTAGTGATCACCACCAAATCTACATCCGATGCAGCAAACACAGATTCTGCAGACGATACCACCGACACGTCTGGCAACACAGCCCTAACCTCATCTACCTTAGAGCTGCAAACATACGCCATCGTCATGTCAGAATCATTCATCACAAAAGGCGCATGAAACACCCGCCCAGATAAACCAAAACCAATCAAACCAACACGAATAGACATGCCACACTCCTCATCAGCCAAATACTTACAACTCTAAATAGTCTACATCCAATTGAAAAAAATTGCCGTAAATAAAAATCCCCGCAGCAAGCTCTGCGGGGATTTTAGTGAAGCCCCTACAACAGTTGAGATTGCTGCTACTTAGACTTCTCCCTGTCTAGCTGCTTATATAATCGACAGGTTTACATGAAAAAAACTATTAATCTATACTGAATAGGAATGTTGGAAAATACAAATCCTCATAAGTTACAGATGCAACCCAAACCAAGCACGAACGGCAGCATATAATGCATCGTTAACCGTATTGAATTTTACCACTCCTTCAACCTCCGGAGCATCCGACAAAGCTAGAACGCAACGATCAAAGTGCATTCCAAATGCCATTTCAGTTAATGTGCCATAACTTCCACCGATTGCTATCAGCACCGGACAAGTACGACCAATAATAGCATTACGAGCAGGACCTAATCCTGTCACGATAGGGATAGTGATATAAGCATTCGCAGCTGACCAGCACTCATCTGGCAATATACCGATTGTTAATCCGTTAGCATTGAAAGCTCCTCTACTACTGGCTTCCATTACGCCAGTTTTACCACCAGTTAGGAGCGGAAGCCCCATTTCTGCGACAGCACGACCCACCTCCTCGGCAAAGAATAGTTGTTCATCTGTAGCATTTACCTTTGGTCCAATGACTCCAATCGGTAATGAGACCGTCCCCATTTCCAGTGCGAGAAGAATAGCCTTGTGATCTTCTACGTATTCAGCATTGTTAGGGATATCTTCATCACGGATCCATGTTCTGGATTTCGGCTGCCAACATTGGCCAGAGTAATAAATTTTATTGTTGACAGAGTCGTATTTAAATTGGTCGAGCATGAACAGTCCTTGAGATTGTAAGGATATTTACTTCCAAATTTATTAATTTAATATACGTAAGAGCACTTACATTTTTGACGATTACTTTTTATAGCCGAAGACTATTTGTAGCTTAAGAAAGGTGAGAACCTATAGGGGTTGTAAAATTAACGCCTACCGGACTCACCATTTTATTACTTCATACCAAGAAGATCTCGCATGGTTTCAGCCAATCCTTTCATTTCCTTGGATGGATCAGCACCCTCAGTTACTTCAACCAGAGAAGCGCTGACTAATTCAGTAGCAGCAACCCCTTCAGCACCAGGGTAGGCAAACCAAGGGCCGGCATAGTTTGCAATCTGGGTATGTGCAACAAGCGCGTTAGGGTTCTTTTTATAGAAATCACCAAGATATACTTTATCTTCAATCAATATCGAATTGGCTGGCGCGTAACCTGTATTTTCAACAATGATTTTTTGCCCTTCTGGGCTGGTCACAAAAGCCATGTATTTCCATACAGCTTGTTGCTTAACTTTGTCTTTTGCCAACATGACGATAGCAGAGCCTCCGGTAGGGAAATAAACCTTTGATTTATCATCTGAGGCGATAGGAGTAGGCTTAACTGTAAGATTAAACTTGTCACCTGCTCCTTCTGTAAAGCGAGCCTGTAACGATGAACTCTCGAACATTATGCCGAGAGCTCCAGCAGGAAAAGCTTGACGGGCGTCATTTTCCGAATAAGTCTTCATACCAGCTTCTTTAGAGAAACGCTGATAAAGACCAGCCGCAGTAATACCTTGCACGTTATCAAACGTAATATCCGTTTCATCTTTATTCATAGGTCGACCACCATATGAGCCAAGTAACGATTGGAATCGCCAGTCATGAGGGGAAACCCAAATCCCATCAATATTGCTCCCAAGCGCATTTATCTTAGCCGCTAAGTCGATAACACCATCAAAGGTCGTGGGGAAATTATCCATTGAGCCACCCGCCTTTTTAACCAACTCAGGATTAACATACATCACCATCGTAGATGCTGAAGTGGCTAAAGCATATTGTGTATCTTTATAGCGTCCCAGAGATAAAAGCGCAGGCGTGTAGCCCAATAACAAAGGGTCATCTCCAATGAAGCTATCAATTGGCTGAGCCAGTCCGCGGTCTTCTAGCACTCGCCATAAATTAAGCCCCACATATGCAACATCTGGTGCTGTTCCAGCAATGGACTCACGAAGTAGTCGCTGAGAGCCATCACCATAACTCTCTGCTGGACCATCAATAATGACATTTATATCTGGATTCTTATCCATGAATGCCTTGGACAATATCTGTTGCGTGTCCGACCAAATGGTAGGGATCGCGTAATGAACACGAATTTCAGTCTCAGCCGCTTGTACTGATATAACATTAGATAAAGCAATTACAGTCGATAACAGAATTTTTTTCACGTGTGTAACTCCAGTATTTTAAGAAAGACAAGGCACAGTCGTTTCTGGGCCAATTAGACTTACGAACTTCACCCTTTTATCCCCCCAGAAGCGAGACCTTGAATGAATTTGCGTTGCGCCATAAGGAAAAGAATGACTAGTGGTGCTGTGACGATAAATGCAGCGGCCATGAGCGGACCAACGTTGTCACCAGACTCCTCATCACGAAAGTACAAAATACCCCGTGGAGGGGTCGCTAGATTGGGATCCGTTGTGGCAATCATTGGCCAGAACAAATCATTCCAATGAGTTGTCACCGAAAAGATAGCGAAAGCGGTTGCGGCTGGAAGCGCCAAAGGAAAAGCAATACGCCAAACAATGGCTGTTTCACTAAGCCCATCAACCCGCGCAGCATCAAACAAATCAGACGGCAGCTGCGCAAAGAACTGCCGGAAAAGAAAAATGCCAAACGCTGTAGGGATGAAAGGCAAAATCAGAGCCCAATAGGTGTTGAGGATGCCAACTTGAGCAAATCCAAGAAAGATTGGAATCGCCGTCACATGAAAAGGCACCATCAGCGCAATCATAACCAAACCAAAAATCAGCTTACGCGCAAGAAAGCGTCGTTGCGTCAAAGCGTAGGCACACGGTACAGCAAACATCACCTGAAACACTAATATGCCAAGTACGACCACCGTACCATTCCACAGAAATAACGGGATATTGGTTTCCGTCAGAGCAAAGATAAAGTTGCTCCATTCTAGACGTGAAGGCAAAAGCTGTATTGAGGTCGAAAAAATCTCGTCACGTGGCTTAAAAGCCAGAGACAACATCCACACAAAAGGTAATAGAATCACGGCGGCACCGGCCACCAAAAAGCTTGACGAAATAATGCGGTTAATAAAAGTTGGTTTCATTTGTAGTGCACTCGCTTTTCAATGACCCAAAACTGCAACAAGGTTAACATCAACAAAAAAGCGAAAAACACCATGGTAATCGCACTGGCATAACCAGCCTTGAAATAGACAAAACCCTCGCGATATAACGCATAAACAAGTGTATCGGAGGCAAAAGCAGGGCCGCCTCGAGTCATGGTAGCAACTGTTTCAAATACACGAAATGCATTGGTTGCCGTAATTACCATAACGAACAAGGTTGTGGGCCCCAACATTGGCCAAGTAACAGTCCAAAAGCGCGACCAGCTACTGCCAGCTCCATCTACTTCGGCAGCGTCATACAGCTCAGATGGGATAGCAGCGAGACCAGCCAAAAACAGGATCATGTTGTAACCAACGCTGCTCCAGACACCTATCATAGACAAGGTATAAAGCACCAAACCACGATCACTCAGCCAATTATGAGGCTCAGCACCAAAAGCAACTAATACCTGATTAATAAGACCAAGTGACGGATGCAACAGCATTTGCCATGCGACTGACATAGCCACTAGTGTGGATGCTATTGGCAAAAAGTAGACCGTTTTCAACACATTGGAAAACCTTGGCGCCCAGCTTCCCATGCGAAATAAGCCCATCGCTACAAGTAGCCCAAAGCCAACCGAAAACGGAATAACAACGGCAACATAGATGAGTGTATTGGTAATCGCACGACGCCCAATACTCGAAGAAAACAGTTTTATATAATTATCTAACCAACTCCAATTGAACGTCTTAGCACCAAATTGGTAATCCGTGAAAGACAAAACGGCAACAATCGCAACGGGCAGAAAAATAAAAAGAACCATAGCAAGCGTGGCGGGGCCAACCAGCCAGAGATTCGTCAGGGTCTGACGTTTTTCAAGTGACAGCTTCATGTTTGACCCCCGACTTACGCTTTCCCGTTACTGCATCGAATAAATGCACACGCTGGGGCTCGTAAGCAAGGCGTATATCACTGCCAATCGTCGGTACAATATAGTCGCCCGGCGCTATCGCACGGAATTCGGTGCCTCGTCTGCTACGTAAACTCAGCATGATCTCGGAACCCAGATACTCAGAAGCTTCTAACTTGGCAGACAATGAACCTGCTGTGTTAGGAGTAAGATCTTCTGGACGAAGGCCGACAATTGAGTCTCCGGCATTAATACCATCACCTGGTTCAAGAAAATTAATCGCGTTATGACCAATAAATGCCGCAACATCACGGTGTACAGGACGCTCATACAGGTCACGCGGTGAACCAGCCTGAGCAACCTGACCCCCTATCATCACTACAATCTGATCAGCCATTGCCATTGCTTCAGTCTGATCATGCGTGACATACACAAAGGCTTTACCAGTAAGACGATGCAGCGAGCTAATTTCACTTCGCATGCGAATTCGAAGCCGTGCATCAAGATTGGAAAGCGGTTCATCTAACAGAAACAGTGCAGGGTCACGTACCAATGCTCGCCCAAGAGCAACACGTTGTTTTTGTCCGCCTGAAAGTGAGCCAGGTTTTCGATCTAATAACTCCTCTAATCCCAACGACTTCGCTGCATCTACGACTTTGTTCATGATCGTACGACGAGCCTCCGTCGCACCGGGTACAAAGGAGCCAAGGAGCGGCATACGACCCAAATTGGATAAATGGCGCATGGTAAGAGGTAGCGCAATATTCTGAGCAACGGTCAAATGCGGATAGAGGGCATACGACTGGAACACCATCGCAACATTACGCTCATAGGCATTTTGGCCCCTCACATCACGACCATTAAGCAGCACTTCACCTGAAGTAGGCCGGTCAAGACCAGCCATGATCCGTAAGCTGGTGGATTTACCGCAGCCTGATGCTCCAAGTAACGCAGTAAAGCTCCCTTGCTCAACCTTTATTGACACATGATCAAGTACGGTATTGGAGTCAAAACAACGTGTAACATCACGTAATTCCATAATAGAAGACATTCTTAGATCGAACCATTTTTGTAAATTAGATTACAAATATAGACTTTAAAAATGTCACTTTAATTACATTTATAGAATATTATCACTATAATTAATAAATTTTTATAAGTGCTATCCAAGTAAGGTAAAACTCATGGTAGCCTTGTTAAAGGCTATCTCTACAGCCATATCAGTAGTATGTTCATTTACTCTATACAGTGCATATATTAATTCCACTACGATTACCTTAAGCCATCAAACTTTTTGACATAGTTAGAAAACGACGCGTTTAAATTAACAGTATACGGACATTCGGTAAGAGTTTTACAATTACTCCGTCCAGACTTATTAATTCTAAAAATGTAAGAATGATTACATTTTGTATTTTGTAAATCACCAAGTCACCAAGAAAATATTTTTTGACTCGAAAAGTAATGAGCGGAAGTTTAAAAATGACAACAGAGCAACTAAATAAAAGACAGAAAGAGGCACTTTCAGTTATAGAAGAAAGTGGTTTCGTTACGATTGAAGCTCTCGCATCCATGTTTGAGGTATCTCAACAAACAGTCAGAAGAGACATCATTCTGATGGATAATCTGCACTTAGTAGAGAGATTCCATGGGGGAGCAGGAACGCTATCATCTTCTAAGAGGTCAGGCTATATACAGAAACAAATAGTTAACACCTCTGGAAAAATAGCAATAGGTCATACTCTTTCATTAGTTATACCATTGAAAGCAGACATCTATCTTGATTTTGGCACAACAGTAGAAACAGCATCTTTAATCGCAGTAAAAGGTAAAACTCTCAACATACACACTTCGTCATGCGCTACCGCAATGAGCTTTCAGAAGTCAGGCAATGAAAATATTTATGTCATTGGCGGAAAAATAAGTGGTAAAGATGGTTCATTAACAGGGTCTCAAACTACTGAACAACTAGACAAAATGCGTTTTGATTACGCCTTAATAGGGTGCTCAGCAATCGAAACTGATGGGTCTATTCTGGATTTTGACGCTAATAAAATAGCCATGAAAAAACTTGCCATGAAGAGAGCAAAACGGAAGATTCTACTGGTTGACAGCACTAAATTTGGGAAAACATCTAGAGAATGCTTTGCCCAAATTTCAGATTTTGATTTGATAATAATCGATCAACAGCCTCACCACTCTTTTAATCCTGCACTTGAACAAGCTAAAGAGATAAGAATGGAATCGCCTCCTGATTAACATAACTCAAAAAATGAGTTAGAGACTTATACCAACATCCAAAGCCGATACAAATATTCTCTTACTCATTATCACTTTAACCAAGGACTAACTAAGTTAAACCAAAGCTACAAAACTTCCAATTTAGCAAACGACAACACGAGCCATTTGGTGCCTTCATCGTCGAAGTTAACCTGAACGCGGGCTTGCGGGCCTTGGCCTTCATAGTTGATCACTAAGCCTTCACCAAACACCGGATGATTCACTCGATCGCCCATGTTTACCGTGACTTCTGGCTCTTTGTAATTGTTCAAGGTGCGGCTGTTTTGTAGTTTGTTCTTTTCAAAGTTGTAATCAGGACGTTGCAAAGACACAGGACGGCTGACTTGTGAGCGAAGACGTACTTCTTCCAAGCATTCCTGCGGTAACTCTTTGATAAAGCGCGAAGGGCTGTTAAACGATTCACTACCAAACAAACGACGCGATTCCGCGTAGGTGATGTAAAGCTTTTCCATCGCCCGAGTAATACCCACATAGCAAAGTCGACGTTCTTCTTCGAGACGACCCGGCTCTTCAAAAGACATCTTGCTTGGAAAAACGTTTTCTTCCACGCCCGTTAAGAATACCAGTGGAAACTCCAGTCCTTTCGCCGAATGTAATGTCATCAACTGCACTGCATCTTGGTACTCGTCCGCTTGCGCATCGCCCGCGTCCAATACCGCTTTGTCCAAGAACGCCATCAACGGAGAACTAAACTCTTCGTCCTCGTCGCTCCAGCTGAATCCGCCAGCCGCACCAACCAACTCCTTTAAGTTTTCGATTCGCGCTTCGCCTTTCTCGCCTTTTTCTTTTTCATGGAAAGGAATCAAGCCTGCTTCTTCAATAATTTGTTCAAAAATATCGTTCAAGTTCAAATCGGGTTGCTGAACGGTCGTGCTCAAGCCTTCGATTAGATGTAAAAATGCTTTAATGGCATTCGTTGCTCGCGCTGTCATTAAGGACTGACGTACCACTTCCTGCGCGGCTTGCCACATAGAACAGCCATTATCTCGTGCAATTTCACGCAAGGTACCAATACTGCGTTCACCAATACCACGAGGCGGTACGTTGATAACTCGTTCCATCGCGCCATCGTCATTCGGATCCAATGCCAAACGGGCATAAGCCAAAGCATTTTTGATCTCAAGACGATCGTAGAACCTGTGTCCACCATAAATTCGATAAGCAATCTGTTCCCTAACAAGGCATTCCTCAATAACTCGAGACTGAGCATTAGAGCGATACAAAATCGCCATGTCCGTCAGAGACGTTCCCTTGTCACGCCATTGTTTGATAATGCCAAGAATAAAGCGCGCTTCGTCTTGTTCGTTAAATCCCGCATAGAGAGAAATTGGATCGCCTTCACCGCTGTCGGTCCAAAGCTCTTTCCCTAGGCGATCATCATTGTGTTTGATCAAGCCGTTGGCGGCGTTCAAAATATGACCAGTTGAGCGATAGTTTTGCTCCAATCGGATGGTGCCAACGTCTTTAAAATCTTTGGTGAAGTTTTGAATATTTTCAATTTTCGCGCCACGCCAGCCGTAAATTGACTGGTCATCATCGCCCACGGCGGTAATCGTGCCTTCACTGCCGACCATGATACGTAACCACGCGTATTGAATGGTGTTGGTATCTTGAAACTCGTCCACCAGCACATGACGAAAACGATCTTGATAATGACGCAATAACGCTGGCGTGCTGAGCATCAGCTCATGAGCACGAAGCAGCAATTCGCCGAAGTCCAATAATCCACCACGTTCACAAGCTTCTTCATAATGGTAATACAGCTCACGCATGCCTTTGGAAAAAGGATCATGACTGTCTGGCACATGGGCTGCTCGGCGGCCTTCGTCTTTTTGCGCGTTAATAAACCAAGACACTTGCTTAGGCGGCCAGCGCGTGTCGTCGATATTGAGTTCACGCATAATGCGTTTGATTAATCGTAATTGGTCGTCACTGTCCATTATCTGGAAGTTTTCTTTTAGTCCCGCATCGCGCCAATGGGCGCGCAATAAACGATGCGCTAAACCGTGAAAAGTACCAACCCACATACCTTGAGGAGGCACTCCCACCAGTTGTTCTATACGACCTTGCATCTCACGAGCCGCTTTGTTGGTAAAAGTCACTGCCATCAGGCTGTAAGGCGACAGTTCATAAGCATGCATTAACCATGCAATACGGTGCACTAAGACTCGGGTTTTACCTGATCCCGCCCCCGCCAGAACAAGGCTATTCTGTAAAGGTGCGGCAACGGCTTCACGCTGCTTGTCATTCAGTGAATCGAGGATAAAAGAAACGTCCATTGCATTCCGCCATGATTAATTAATAAATTTGTCATAAAAAACACGTAAAAATAGGTTGATTTTTGATCGATTTGAGTTTTTTATTAACTTGAAAAATATGTTGTCTGTCTATTTTGACTTTTTTTAACAGTCGATGACAGTGATCTGTGTATTTCAATGTCGTCGAACGTCCAAAAGGGTATAACGATGAGCGATTTTGCTGAAACATTAACTGAAGTAAAAACCGACATAATGCATGCTTCCATTAGTTTGGAGAACGAAACAAAAGAACGGAATCAAAAGGAAGACGCAGCGCGTATGTTAAAAGCCAGACGTGCAATTGAACAGCATTTAGAAGAAAAACGTCTGCATCAGGATATCTCAAACGGTTGGGACGATTAATTTCACCCTACTGATCTGAGGTACTAGGCAAACAAATCAGACCTAACATCAGGTTAGGTCTAGACGGTTTATTCTCTCAAAAAAACCAATCGTCTTTTTTGCGACCAATTCGTACGCTAATTCCTTCCCCTTTTACTCCAACTTATGGCGGTCAGCCACGTCTTGGAGTACCATACAGTCTGATTTTTATATCTTCTAATCCATAATAAAAAAAGACAATAACCCTTTTGGGGAGTTACCATGTTTGAACATATCCAAGCTGCTCCTGCAGACCCAATTCTTGGTCTAAATGACGCTTACAAAAATGATTCCAATCCCGATAAGATCAACTTGGGCGTTGGCGTATACAAAGACGAACAAGGCAATACACCAATTTTGAAGGCCGTCAAACAAGCCGAGGAACGCTTGTTGGCTCGAGAAACAACCAAAAGTTACCTCAGTATCGAAGGCGCACCCGCTTATCGATCTGCCGTGCAAGCGCTTTTATTTGGTAAAGATCACCCTATTATTACCAAGCAACTTGCTCAAACAGCCCACACTCCTGGCGGCACAGGCGCATTACGCGTTGCAGCAGAATTTATTAAGAAACATTTACCAGAAGCCACAATTTGGGTCAGTAACCCAACTTGGGCAAACCACCAGTCTGTTTTCCAATCAGTCGGCTTAGAAGTCGGCAGCTACGCGTATTATGATGCCGACAGCAAATCCTTAGACTTTGAAGCCATGCTTGCCAGCCTGTCTCAAGTACCTGAAGGCGATGTAGTTCTGTTTCATGGTTGCTGTCACAACCCAACTGGCATAGATCCAACACCAGAACAGTGGTACCAGCTTGCTAAGCTTTGTAGCAAGCAAGGCTTCTTGCCATTGTTTGATTTCGCATACCAAGGTTTTGGTCAAGGCTTGCAAGAAGACGCTCAAGGCCTGCGTACTTTCTTAGAGCACGTTCCTGAGATGCTAATTGCAAGCTCATTTTCTAAAAACTTCGGTTTGTACAACGAACGTGTTGGCGCTCTTACTATTCTGTGTGAAACCACAGAGCAAGCAGAAGCTACCTTTACACAAGTAAAACGCTGTATTCGTACCAACTACTCCAACCCACCATCCCATGGCTCTGCTGTCGTTGCTGAAATCCTTAATGATGCAGAACTGTTCGCATTGTGGGAGAGCGAAGTCAAAGCCATGCGTACTCGTATTCACGAAATGCGCAGCTTGTTTGTAAATACCTTAAGAATCAAAGGCGTTAGCCAAGATTTCTCGTTCATTTCGCAGCAACAAGGCATGTTCTCTTTTTCTGGCCTTACCCCTGATCAAGTGGCTCAGCTGCGTAAAGAGTTCGGTATTTATATTGTTGGATCAGGACGCATCAGTGTTGCAGGTATGACTCACGACAACATGGAACCTTTATGTAATGCGATTGCGGCTATTTTAAAAGGCTAATTTCTTATTACTACACATGAAACATGTGCTCATTAAAAACGGCTTCAATTCACCTTGTGGCCGTTTTTTTATGCCTCCAATGTCTACTAGTTGTGTAATAGCCGAAAAGCCTGCTACTTTAGACGCCTCGTTTTTTTCGATAGAGATTTTTCAATGACTGCCACACTTATTTATTGCTATGACCCTATGTGCAGTTGGTGTTGGGGTTTTCGACCTACCTGGACCAAGCTACAAAAAGCCTTGCAACCGTTAATCGATCAAGATCAATTAACCATTCAACCTATGCTTGGCGGTCTTGCTGTTGATTCAGATATTGCCATGTCAGATGACATGAAGCTCAAGCTAGAAGCTACGTGGAAAAACATTCAAGCCACTCTCGGCAGCGACTTTAATTTTGATTTTTGGCGAACCACAACGCCTCGCCGTTCAACTTATCCAGCCTGCCGAGCGTGTTATGCGGCACGAGATACTGGATTAGAAGAAGAGATGTATCACGCTATCCAAGAAGCGTATTATCTGAATGCTAAAAACCCGTCGGACCTGGACACGCTTATTAAGTGCGCTGAGCACATAGGCATGAACCCAGAAGGCTTCCAAAAAAACATGCAACACATTAAGAATGAACGCTTGTTAGAAGAAGAAATAGAACAAGCAAGACACCTTGGCTTGAACTCCTTTCCTTCTTTAGCTTTATTGATAGGCGATAAGCTGACACAAATTCCGCTAGACTACAAAGATCACAACAATATGCTAAAAAGCATAAAAAAGGCGCTTTAAAAGCGCCTTTTTAAATTGTCTCTCTTAACAACGATTAACCAAAATCATGGTTAATCAAATCCAACATTGGGTTATAAAGTGGCTCGCTTGTTGTATGACGAGACTTTTTCTCTTCTTTCTCAGGCTGTGCTAAGTCGCTTTCTATTACGTCGACAAGTTCTTCCGTTTTTTGGTTTTCGGCAACAGATTCAGTCTCTGTTTGTTCATAGTCCTCAGGGGACTCTTCACTCATTGCCTCTTTAACTGGCTCAGCCTCAGACTCAACTTCATCATCCGTCAAATGATCCGCCAAGGCTTTTGCTAATGGCTCCACATCATCCAAGGTGACATTGACCGCCAACCAGTTACTCGCATCCGCTTCATGGCTCACTAAAGCACCAGGCACAATAGCATGTCGAAAGCTGGCTAATAATGCCGTCATACTGGAAACCTCTAATGGTTTCGACAAACGCATCCAAAGTGACATACCACCTTTGCTGGCAGCAAAGCTGACTTTCTCGCCAAGTCGCGCTTCCAAATGCGCTTTAACACGTTCCGAATTAGCCCAAACATCTCGAGCACGTCTGGTTAATGAACGTTTGCTATTTGGCTGTAATGCATCACTTAGTGCCGCTTGCTGGGCATTGCTCAACGCCATGTCTGCGCCTAAAAAGGCCCCTTCCAACAAAGCTTGATGCTTACCTGGCAAACACCAGCTTGCCGAACGGTCTACGCCTTTTGATTCCACACCGCCGATGTAAACAATATGATCAGACGAGTCCAATGATTTATAGGTCATCATGGAGCCAGCGCGATACGCCAAATGAGAACATAAGTCCCACTCAATCACTGGTAACTTGGTTTCTTCGATAATTGCCAACCAACGACGTAAACTTAAATTACTCACCAACTGACCCGTAGGGAATGAGAACTGCCCAGGTAATACAATCAGACGAATGGATTTATCGCGCAAACAACGGATAGCTAAGTCTAAATCAACGCCACGCTCACCTGCTGTCAGGGTTATTACTTGTCGCCCTAAGCTCTGCAAGGTGGTGGTAATTCTAGGGTCGCAAGGTGTTAACACCAACACGTTATCACCACGTTGAGTCAGTGTTTGCACGGTTTGAGTAAACATAGCTAAAGGCGAATACCCTAGCCAAAGGTGAGAAGCATGCGCTTTGATACCCAGCCCTTTTAAATGCTCACTAACGGCTTCACGAGCCGCTAAATGGCCTTTTCCTAGTACTGGGAGATGATCTTCTTCTTGGCGTGATACAGAGTTTAAGAACGCTTCGCTTTGATCCACCAAAGCACCACGATGCGCAAGACACGACCAAGCAGGTTTGGTACCATCATTGGTTAACTCTCGTAGCGAATCACCTGCCAGTAACAAAGCTGGTTTTGTCTCACTGCGGTGACAAACAAAATAGCCCGATTTAGGACGAGATTCGATCCAACCATCTTCGCTTAATAACTCATAGCCATGAATGACCGTATTTAAACTAAGGCTCAACTGTTTCGATAAAGCTCGCAAGGATGGCATTTTATCACCGGGCACTATGGCCTCTTGCGACATCTGATCCAAAAACCAATCCACCACACCTTTATATAAAAAATCCGCCACCGTTTTGTACCTTTTCTAGTTTGTCATCTAGTATCTGTTCTCAATCATTATAGCTGTCTTTAAAAAACGCAAGTAAAAGCCCAATAATTCACGATTTTGATGGGGGTTAAGGTACAATTTCATCAATTTAAGGCTGATTACATCGCTTTTAATCAATCTATCATCGGTTAAAATCAGCTCATTGTTCAAACATAAAGTAGAGTATCCATGGCTTTTGACCCTTCCTCGCTTCGTCACCTTTTCCCTATTCTGGCGCAATCGGCCTATGATCATCCATTAACCTATTTGGATAATGCAGCGACTACTCAAAAACCTTTGCCTGTATTGGATGCGATTCAGGACTATTATCGAAATTTCAACGCCAATGTTCATCGAGGTGCGCACTTCCTGAGCGACCGAGCTACAAACCGTTTTGAGCAGGCCAGAGAAATTGTCGCCAGCTTTATTAATGCCCCCGAACAAAGCCACGTGATCTGGACAAAAGGCGCGACAGAAGCCATCAACACTGTCGCATTTGGCTTAGAACATATACTCGAAAGCGGAGATGAAATCCTCATCACCAGTTTAGAACATCACGCTAATTTGGTGCCTTGGCAGCAATTGGCCTTTCGTACGGGCGCTCGATTACGTATTCTGCCATTAACGTCCAATGGCGAATGGGAACCTGAATTCAGCCATTACTTCACCGATCGCACGCGTATTTTTGCCGCGACGCAAATTTCCAATGCCATTGGCGCCAGCACACCGCTACAAACTATGCTGGATCACGCCAAGCAACAAGGCGCATTTACCCTTGTCGACGGTGCTCAAGCCGTGGCGCACTATCCTGTTGATGTACAAACACTGGATTGCGACTTCTATGTTTTTTCTGGCCACAAGATGTACGGTCCAACAGGTATTGGGGTTTTATATGGTAAAAGTCATGCATTGGAAGTCTTGATGCCCTACCAAACGGGTGGAGAAATGGTGCGCCATGTTTCCTACCAAGCGACTGAATTCAATGTTTTACCTTATCGTTTAGAAGCAGGAACACCACACATTGAAGGGGTTATTGGCTTAGCAGCTGCCTGTGACTTTCTTAATGCGCAGGATCGTCTCGCCTTGTTAGCTTGGGAACAATCCCTCGCCGCTCACGCTTATGCGCGTCTACATAAAGAAGGCAGTATCGAGATTTATTCGCCCGAGAAAAACACAACTTTGGTTTCGCTAAGTGTACCCAATATTCATATCTTAGATTTGAATGCTTATCTAGATAGCCAAGGTGTGGCTGTTAGAGCTGGCAGTCACTGTGCCCATCCGTTAATGGCACAACTTGGTGTTGCCGGAACCTTGCGTGCCTCCTTCGCCTGCTATAACACCATGGAAGAAGCTAACCGCTTCTGCGACGTTCTACTCGACGCCATAGACTTATTAAATGATGAGTAACAAGCGATGACTGATTTAGTAAACTCCAAAGACATAAAACAACAACTACAAGCATGCCGAAGCAAAGAAGAAACCTTTAAAACGCTCGTGACGTTAAGCAAAACATTAACGCGTTTAACGCCAGAAGAGAAAGCCGAAGAGAACAAAGTGAAAGGCTGCGAAAGCGCGGTTTGGCTAATCATTGAAGAAAAAGATGGCCAGCGTCATTTCAAAGCCGACAGCGACGCCAAACTTATGCGCGGTTTGCTAATAGCCATATTGAGCTTGGTAGAAGGAAAAACACTCGCGGCTATTCAGAAAATGGACCTAAAGTCAGAGCTGGGAGAACTTAACTTATCAAGTTACCTCACCAGCTCCAGAACCAATGGTGTATTGGCGATTTTAGAAAAAATACAGGCCACTAAACAATAAAGCCAGCTATACCCAAACCAATAAATAACAAGCCTGTAATACGATTGATCAGCACTATGTGGTGCTTTAATAAATGAGACACTTTATCTATAGCTGAAGAAATGAG
This sequence comes from Marinomonas foliarum, assembly GCF_016906065.1. Lineage (NCBI taxonomy): Bacteria > Pseudomonadati > Pseudomonadota > Gammaproteobacteria > Oceanospirillales > Oceanospirillaceae > Marinomonas > Marinomonas foliarum. Next base: position 1,966,907 of record NZ_CP070273.1, read on the forward strand.
TACATGGATGATCAAGGTAATCACCACCAGCTCAGTCGTAAGCAATATAGCATAGGTCAAAAAACGCTCATTAGATGGTACAAACATCGGGAACAATGCTCCAAAGAATACCAATGTTTTGGGATTCAATAACGAGATCAACACCCCATTTTTAAAGCTGTAACCCTTTGCAGCTATGGTCATTTCGCTATTGGCATAATACAGTGCCTTACACCCTAAATAGGCGATATAAGCACAGCAAAGCCACGTCATAATTTGAAACGCTTGCTTACTCGAATGAATCACGGCTAACAGCCATGTATTGGCCAGTAAAGAAGCAAACATTAAGCCTACGGCAATGCCAAAAATCATCGGCAAAGTCCCACGCAAGCTCTGATTAATACTGCTACTCACAACCGCTAGACCGCCTGGTCCAGGTGATAATGCCGATGCAAGGCAAATAGCCAAAAACGCTAGTTGATTTTCCATGATTTTACTCACTCACGATTGAGAGCATCACTTTAATCAGCTAGTTAGCTTTTATCTTGTAAAAAATTGCTGTCGGTACGCCGATGGCGTAATCCCCATAGCACTCACAAAAGCCTTAGTGAAATGACTTTGATCATGAAAGCCACAGTTGAGCGCGATATCGACAGCACTAAAACCACGCTTTAGTTGAGCTCGAGCGTGATTCAAACGTTGTTGGATTTGGTATTGATGCGGCGTCAGCTGAAAGTAGCGCTTAAATTCTTTGATTAAATGAAATTTACTGATGCCAGCCTGCTGTGCGATCTCATCAAGCGACAGCTTTTGTTGGTAACAATCCGCCAATAAATCACGTACCGATTCAATATTGGACTGTGCCTTACTAAAAGTTAGCTTGCTAGGGCATTGGCTTTGCTGCAGTAACAGGTTCACCAGCAGCCTCTCCCAATGCTCTTCCAGGTCCAAGGCTTCAGAGCCGCAGGTAAGCTTATCTAACAAACTTCGCATCTGCAGGCTGAGGCGAGCATCGTTGATCACACTTTGACGAAAGTAAGGCGTTTGTGCCGTGCCAAACAATGAGTGATTAAGCTCTTTCATACGCTCTTCAGACGGATATAATGCACGATAACGCCAGCCCTCACCTTTGCCTTTAGAGCCTGTGTGCAATTCATCTGGCGCCACAATTGAAAGCTGTCCTGGCAAGGTATTATGACTCTCACCACGATGACTAAAATACATCACGCCAGCATCCACTACAGAAATAACAAAGCTTGCGTGAGCATGCTTACCAAATACCGTCTCGGTAAAATGCGCTTCTATCATTTCCAGCCCACCTAAGGTTTGGCAGGTAAAAACGTTGCAGAATTCGTTGGCGTGCATCCAGCCTCCAAGTAAACATCAGTTCAGCCTAACGCTAGCCGTTCGGGTAAAAAAATTCTTGTAAAAAATTGCTGATTTATTTCAAGATAACCTTCTATTTAAATATAACGACATACTCGTTAGAACCTATCGTTACCATCTTGCTTTAGGTTATTAATCTTCGTCTTGCCCAAGATTTTTAATAACACATTACGGCAGGATCTTAATATTGGATACAAAAGAGCAGCGACTTTTTTGGAGCTAAACAACCAATAATTCAAGCGGTTAAACACCCCAGACCGACCGCTAAGCAAGGCTAAAAGGTGAATGGCATCCGTACCATAGTAGAGCTGTCCAGCCATTTTCAACACCATGCCTTGATCTATGTCCAAGCCCTGTGCGGTGATTTCTTTCAACACTTCAGGATGTTCTCTCGCATCAATCAGTACTAACTCACCGACATTCTGACGTATGCGAACGACCTGGCAATAAAAATGGCAAGCAGGACATTCTTTGTCATAGATGAGCAGTATCTGCTTGTCTGTCATGCATCAACCAGCTGATAAGAGATCAAAAACAGCTGTTGAATCCCTGGGTAAATGGCTTGAATCACGCCCCTTAATTCAGCCAGCGTCATGTTTTCTTGCTCGGCATGATAATCTATTAAAGCGTCAAACAAGACAGGCTCAACAGACACTATTTTTAAACGACAAAACTCACGACCCTCTTCGAAGGTAGATACGGTTACAACCGAACCGGGAACATAGTGCTTTTCCGCTTCATCGCGTAAAGTAATGGTCTTCTTGCCAGATAGAATATCGGCCTCAAAGCGTTCAAAAAAAGTCATGGTTGTCGGTGTCATTGCTTAATTCGCCTTTTGCGCCAGTTTTTCCAACACTCTCGACACCGCGACAAACGCAAAGGAAGCGGTCACTGCAGTGCTGGCGCCAAAGCCGGTATCACAGTTCATTTTGGTTTCTGTATCGCCTTTTAAGCGTTGATGAGAAACCGTACCGTCCCCTTGCGGGTATCGTAATTGCTCGGTGGAATAGACACATTCGATATCAAAGCGGCGCTTGGGATTACGGGTGAAGTTGTAATACCGTCTCAAAAAGTTACGTAACTTCGCCGCGAGCGGGTCTTTTTCCGTTTTTGAAAGATCACCAATTAAGATTTTCGTCGGATCAATTTGACCACCCGCACCACCAACAGTAATCACTTTGCGCTTATTGCTCTTACTCCACGCCATTAGAGCGGCTTTTGGTTTGATGCTGTCTATGCAGTCGATAATGTAGTCAAACGGCTCTGAAAGCAGCTCAGAGATGTTTTCAGGGGTAATAAAGTCTTCAACAGACTCTACTTGGCAATCAGGACTAATCAATTTAATTCGCTCTGCCATCACATCGACTTTTGACTGGCCGATATTACCGTCTAAAGCATGAATTTGGCGATTGGTGTTAGTAATGCAAACATCGTCCATATCAATCAGCGTAATGTGACCAATACCGGAACGAGCCAGAGCTTCTGCCGCCCAAGATCCAACACCACCAATACCGATAACGCAAACACGAGCTTGAGTAAAAAGCTCGTATGCGGCATCGCCATATAAACGGCGGATGCCACCAAATCGTTGATCGTTTGTCACTTTTCTCTCCTCGCAGCCAGATCGTCCTGCGCTTTTTATGTCAATAAGTGTATTCTGTGAACTTAGAAAATACAGATTACATTCTCTAAATAATTACTATGTACTGTGAGCCGTATGATTCAGCAAGCTTTTGAAATGCTTGGTTTAACACCAAGAGAAACGCAACTTTACCAAACGCTATTAAAACTAGGGCCTTCTTCCATTCGAGATATTGCAGAGCACAGCGGCATTAACCGTGGCACAACCTATGAGTCATTAAAACAGCTACAAAGCAAAGGCATCGTGAGTTATTTTCCAAAAGGAAAGCGTCGACTTTTTACCGCTGAAAACCCTGATATTCTATTAAACCTAGCGGAAGAAAAACGTAACCGCCTGAACAAAACCATCGATAACCTAAAAAATACGATTATTCCGAATTTGCATCAGCAGCAACCGGATTATCATCAAACTCATGTTCGCTATTATGAAGGCGACGACGGTATAGAGTGGGTTTTGCGCGATATTTTAAACGTGGTGTCGCAACAAGACCATAAAGAATATTGTGTGTTTTCTTCTAAACCGATTCGACCCTTCTTATATCGCCCTTTCCCAAACTACACAAAGCAGCGTGTAAAGCTTGGTATTAACGTAAAAGTAATTGCTCTGGGGGATGGTGGCGAAGAAGCGGAATTATCAGAACGTAAGTGGATTAAAACGGAAGGGTCGGTTGATGCCAGTTATATCGCTATCTACCCACCAAAGTGTGCAATCATCTCTTTGGCGAGTAACAACTTCCCTTCTGCCGTGGTGTTGGAGTCAAAAGACATCGCCAAAGCCCAGCAGATCATCTTCGATACTTTGTGGAAGATGCTCTAAAAAACAACATTGCACTCAAATAACAGGCAATAAAAAAGCAGCTCGAAAGCTGCTTTTTTTTGACTTCAAACTCAACGTTGCCGCTTACTTATGTTCGCGGAACTGCTGAATCGTACGCAAACGCGCAACAGCTTCTGCTAATTCCGCAGTTGCACGAGAATAGTCGACATCAGCTTGCTGATTAGCTATGAGCTCTTTCGCATGCTCTTTCGCTTTCACTGCAGCTTCTTCGTCTAGGTCTCTTGCACGAGTGGCTGTGTTAGCCAAGACGGTGACACGGTGCGGTTGAACTTCTAGGAAGCCACCGGACACGAAGATAACCTCTTCGTCACCATTTTCTTTAACCACACGAACAGGACCAGCTTCTAAAGTCGTCAATAATGCAGCGTGACCAGGCATAATACCTAAGTCACCATTATATCCTGAAGCCACAAGAAATTGGACCGAGCCGGAAAAAATCTCTTGTTCAGCGCTTACGATATCGCAGTGTACTGTGATAGCCATAAGTTGCCTCTCTTAGTCATACTTAGTAAAAGCGCCGTTAGACGCTTTTACTACGCGTGATGGTTAAAGTTTCTTAGCTTTCTCGACGGCTTCGTCGATGCTACCAATCATGTAGAACGCTTGCTCTGGAAGATCATCAAACTCACCATCCAAGATGCCTTTAAAGCCACGAATCGTGTCTTTCAAAGAAACATACTTACCAGGTGCGCCTGTAAATACTTCTGCTACGAAGAAAGGCTGAGACAAGAAACGCTGGATTTTACGAGAACGGTTAACCGTTTGCTTATCTTCTTCAGATAACTCGTCCATACCCAAGATTGCGATGATGTCTTTCAATTCTTTGTAACGTTGCAATACCATCTGTACGCCACGAGCTACGTCGTAATGCTCTTGACCGATAACAAGTGGGTCAAGCTGACGTGAAGTAGAATCTAGAGGATCGATCGCTGGGTAGATACCCAAAGATGCGATGTCACGAGACAATACAACCGTTGCGTCCAAGTGAGAGAAGGTTGTTGCTGGAGATGGATCAGTCAAGTCATCCGCAGGTACGTATACCGCTTGAACAGACGTAATAGAACCAGTCTTAGTAGAGGTGATACGTTCTTGAAGAACACCCATCTCTTCAGCAAGTGTAGGCTGGTAACCTACCGCAGATGGCATACGACCTAGCAATGCAGATACTTCTGTACCCGCTAGCGTGTAACGGTAGATGTTATCTACGAAGAAAAGTACGTCACGACCTTCGTCACGGAACTTCTCAGCCATTGTCAAACCAGTCAAAGCAACACGAAGACGGTTACCTGGTGGCTCGTTCATTTGGCCGTATACAAGAGATACTTTGTCGATTACGTTCGAGTCAGTCATCTCGTGGTAGAAGTCGTTACCTTCACGAGTACGCTCACCAACACCAGCGAATACAGAGTAACCGCTGTGCTCGATAGCGATGTTACGGATAAGTTCCATCATGTTTACGGTTTTACCTACACCGGCACCACCAAACAGACCAACTTTACCACCTTTCGCGAAAGGACAAACAAGGTCGATAACCTTGATACCTGTTTCTAGCAATTCGTTGCTAGAAGACTGCTCAGCATAAGAAGGAGCTGAACGGTGAATTGACCAACGCTCTTCTTCGCCGATTGGGCCTTTTTCGTCAATCGGATTACCTAGAACGTCCATAATACGTCCTAGTGTTTGAGTACCAACTGGTACAGAAACTGGCTTGTTTGTGTTTTCAACAACCAAACCACGTTTAATACCGTCAGTAGAACCCATTGCGATGGTACGAACAATACCGTCGCCTAGTTGTTGTTGAACTTCCAACACCAACTCTTTACCCTCAATGGTCAGGGCATCATATACTTTTGGCACGCTATCACGTGGAAATTCCACGTCCATAACAGCACCGATAACCTGTACGATGTGTCCGCTACTCATGTTCGGATCCTCTTAAATACCTAAATACCTTAAACCGCTGCCGCGCCGCTGACTATCTCAGAAATTTCCTGAGTAATCGCTGCTTGACGAGCCTTGTTGTACACCAACTGTAATTCATCAATGATATCGCCGGCGTTGTCTGTTGCGTTCTTCATCGCAATCATACGAGCTGCTTGCTCACACGCAATATTCTCAACCACTGACTGATATACTTGAGATTCAATATAGCGAACCAATAATCCGTCTAAAATTTCAACAGGCTCTGGTTCGTAGATGTAATCCCAGTGGTGCTGTAACTCTGTATTCTCTTCCGCTTTTAATGGCAAAAGTTGTTCAACCGTCGGGTTTTGAGTCATGGTATTCACGAACTCATTTGAAACCACATAAAGACGATCAATACGACCTTCATCAAATGCGTCTAGCATCACCTTAACACTGCCGACTAAGTCGTCAGCTTTTGGTGCATCACCTAAACCGGTGAAGGCTGCTGCTACATTTCCGCCGTAGTTACGAAAGAATGAAACGGCTTTACTACCAATCGCACAGATGTCGATTTCAACACCAGAATCAGCAAACTGTTTCATATCTTTAATGGCTTTTTTGAACACGTTAACGTTCAAACCACCACATAAACCACGGTCAGAAGAGACTACGATATAACCAACACGCTTCGCCTCACGCTCGGTAAGGTAACGGTGTTTATACTCAGGATTCGCGTTGGCCAAATGACCAACTACTTGGCGAATTCGTTCCGCATACGGACGAGAAGCGGCCATACGATCCTGAGCTTTACGCGTTTTACTTGCTGCTACTTTTTCCATAGCACGAGTAATTTTACGCGTATTGTTAATGCTCGAAATCTGAGTGCGTATCTCTTTTCCGACTGCCATAATAGAACTGCCCTTGTGAGAATGTTATTTCACAAACTGCAAGAAAGTGGTGACAGGCTAATTAGCTTGCCACCAAACTCATTACCAAGTTTGCGTCGCTTTAAACTTCTCGATTGCCGCTTTAAATGTCGCTTCAATCTCGCCGTTAAAATTACCAGTTTTGTTAATGTCAGCCATAAGATCAGTGTGTTCACTGTTCATGTAACCTAACAATGCTTTTTCAAAGCTAGCAATTTTGCTTGTTTCAACATCTTCAAGGAAGCCATCATTAGCAGCGTAAAGAACTACGCCCATATCAGCTACAGACATAGGAGAGAACTGCTTTTGTTTCATCAGTTCAGTAACCTGTTTACCGTGCTCTAGCTGCTTACGAGTCGCTTCGTCTAGGTCAGATGCGAACTGAGCGAAAGCCGCCAATTCACGGTACTGAGCCAATGCAAGACGAATACCACCGCCAAGTTTCTTGACGATCTTAGTTTGTGCTGCACCACCTACACGAGATACCGAAATACCGGCGTTCATCGCTGGACGGATACCCGAGTTAAACGCGCTCGTTTCCAAGAATATCTGACCATCTGTAATGGAGATAACGTTGGTTGGTACGAATGCAGATACGTCACCACCTTGAGTCTCGATGATTGGCAATGCGGTCAAAGAACCTGTTTTGCCTTTCACTTCACCATTGGTGAATTTCTCTACGTACTCAACGTTTACACGTGATGCACGCTCAAGAAGACGAGAGTGAAGATAGAATACGTCACCTGGGTAGGCTTCACGACCTGGCGGACGACGTAGAAGCAAAGAGATCTGACGGTAAGCCCAAGCTTGCTTGGTCAAATCATCATAAATGATCAATGCATCTTCACCGCGGTCACGGAAATATTCACCCATAGTACAGCCAGTGTATGGCGCTATGTAAAGCATTGCTGCTGGATCAGATGCGCCAGCGGCTACTACTGTGGTGTATTCCATTGCGCCAGCTTCTTCAAGCTTACGAACAACGTTAGCAATAGTAGATTGTTTCTGACCGATCGCTACGTACACACATTTAATGCCAGAATCTTTCTGAGCAATAATGGTGTCGATTGCTAGAGCAGTCTTACCAATCTGACGGTCACCGATGATCAACTCACGTTGACCACGACCAATTGGCACCATGGCGTCAATTGCTTTGTAACCAGTTTGAATCGGTTGATCAACGGACTGACGTTCGATAACGCCTGGAGCCACTTTTTCAACTTTATCTGTTAATTTTGCATCGATTGCGCCTTTGCCGTCGATTGGGTTACCCAATGCGTCAACAACACGACCAAGCAATTCAGGACCTACTGGAACTTCCAGTATACGACCTGTACATTTCACTTTTTGACCTTCTACAAGGTCTTGGTATTTACCAAGTACTACTGCACCGACAGAGTCACGCTCTAGGTTCAAAGCAATACCATAAACACCACCAGGGAATTCAATCATTTCCCCGTACATAACATCTGCCAGACCGTGGATCAGAACGATACCGTCTGCCACGCTGACAATTGTGCCCTCATTTTGGGCATCAGAAGATACATCGAGGTTCTCGATGCGCTTCTTGATAATCTCGCTGATCTCAGATGGATTCAGTTGCTGCATGCTAAATTCCTCAACCCTGGTTTCGATTTAACGAAACGCTAGGAGTTTATCGCCTCGGCCAGTTTCGCTAATTTACCGCGAACTGAACCGTCGATGATTAAGTCACCTGTACGAATAACCACGCCACCAAGTAGGCTTGCGTCTGTTTCACTGGTTAAGTTGACTGTACGATCCAACTTTTTCGCCAATGAAGCGGCTAATGCTTGTGTTTGTTCTGCTGTAAGTTCAAATGCAGACGTAAATTCAACATTTACGGCTTTTTCGAAATTCAGTTTGAACTGTAAAAATAGCTCAGAAATCATAGGAAGAAGCGATAAACGCTTATTCACTGCAAGGGTAAGCAAAAATGCTTTACCTTGCTCTGTAGCTACTTCTGCACAAACGTCCGCTAGAGCGTTTGCCTTCTCTTCCGCACTAAAAGCCGAATTTTTAAGCGCCTGTTTAAGCTTAGGTTCTACTGTTACAGCAGCTAATATGCTTAACATATCAGCCCACTCAGTAATTTGACCTTGCTCTTTAGCAACTTCAAAAACGGCTTTCGCATACGGTCGCGCGACTGTTTTTAATTCAGCCATTAGACCCTCGCTTAAAGCTCTTTGGCGAGCTGTTCAACGATCTCGCTATGTGCTTTTTCGTCAATGGTGGCTCCCAAAATCTTCTCGGCACCAGCAAATGCAAGAACAGAAACTTGAGCACGCAATGCTTCTTTAGCACGCATAACGTCTTGTTCGATCTCTGCTTGAGCTGCTTCGCGCAGACGTTTGCCATCGGCAATCACCTGCTCTTTCGCCTCGTCGATCATTTGGTTCGCACGTTTGTTGGCTTGTTCAATAATCTCGGCCGCGTTGTCTTTGCTTTCGCGTAAAATCTGGTCGGCTTGTTCTTGTGCCAACTCAAGATCACGGGAAGCGCGGTTCGCTGCTTCTAAGCCGTCTGCTATTTTCTTGCTACGCTCTTCGAGCGCAGCAATCACTGGTGGCCACACAAATTTCATGCAGAACCAGACAAAAATGGCAAACGAAATAGCTTGGCCTATAAGTGTGAGATTCAAGTTCACGCTAATATCCTCGCTCTAGTCGTTCAAAAAATAAATCACTTACAATCAAGCGACGTATTAGCCAGCAACCTGAGCAATGAATGGGTTAGCGAAAGTGAAGAACAACGCGATACCAACACCAATCATAGATACAGCATCCAAAAGACCTGCAACGATGAACATTTTGGTTTGTAGCATTGGCGCAAGTTCTGGTTGACGCGCACTTGCTTCAAGAAATTTGCCACCCAAGATAGCAAAGCCAATTGCTGTACCCAATGCAGCCAAGCCGATAAGGATTGCTACAGAGATAACAGTTAAACCAACTACAGTTTCCATTTTAACTCCTAGATTTTACAGTTTTAGATTCAAGTTTAAAAAAATTATTACTATATATAACAATATCTTAGTGTTCTTCGTGAGCCATGCTCAGGTATACAATAGTCAACATCATGAAGATAAAAGCTTGCAGTGTTATGACTAGTATGTGGAAAATTGCCCATGGTACAGACAAAGCCCACTGAACGCCCCAAGGCAAAAGAGCAATCAAGATAAAGATCAATTCACCGGCATACAAGTTACCGAATAATCGCAATGCCAATGACACAGGTTTTGCTAATAGCCCAACCATTTCCAAAACAAAATTAAATGGAATCATGATTGGTGTATTAAAAGGCTGTAATGTGAGTTCTTTCATGAACCCACCAAACCCTTTAATGCTGATGCTATAGAAAATAATCAAGAAGAAGACAGACAAAGACATACCTAGTGCGGCATTAATATCAGTTGTCGGTACTATCTTAAAGTACTCAATACCAAAAACATCCGTAGCAATTCTAGGGATGAAATCAACTGGTACCAAATCCATTAAGTTCATCAAAAATATCCATACGAAAATGGTTAACGCTAATGGAGCGATAACTTTACTTTTGCCATGGAAACTTTCTTTGACTGAGTTATCAACGAACTCAACCATAAGCTCTACAAAATTCTGTAGGCCTGTAGGAGTCGCTACTGACGCTTTCTTCGCTGCAAAACGAAACATTGCTAAGAACAAAATACCCAAACCAATAGAGAACCCCATTGTATCTAGGTGAATCGCCCAAAAGCCCATGTCTGCAGCTTGCTTAGATGTCTCCGCAATACCCCAGCTACCATCAGGATGCTGACCAAAGGTCAAATTCTGAAGGTGATGCTTTATGTACTCCGAAGCTGTTGGATTTTCACTTGCCATATTTATATCCACGCTCTTTTAATGATAAAAACCACGCGCCCACTGTTCGTTAAATTAACGAATAACAGCAGGGCTGAGCCAGTGACTCAAAATTGCTAAACTAAAGCCCGCAAAAAAGCTTCCAGCGGCCAGAGGTTTCACCAGAATAAACACCAGTGATAGCAGTAAGACAGTTAAAACCAGCTTACCAGCCTCTCCTCTATAAAAAGATTTAACAACCTCTTTCGCAGGCAAAATTCTTTTATGGCCGAACACCCGCCAAGCCATATAAACATTGGGTAGTATGCTGGTCAGCCCTCCTAATAAAAAAGAGTACCCATACAGACCATTAACTATGTAAAAGATTCCCAAAGAAACAAAAAAAGTGAGCATTAATTGCAATAAAAGAAAACGAAACACAGCCTTCTTTTTAGCGCTAATCATTGCACTGGCGCTTAGTGGCTTATTTGCCTCCATTACAAACTCTCTTTTTGCACAATAAAAGTGCAATCAATGTGATGATTTACAAAATTCGAGGCATTATATGGGTTATGGCGGCTGTGTTCAACTTAAAACGGATAGTGGGATCAGTTTCTACTCATCTTGTCTAGATAGAAAAAAGCACTTGTCACGAATTGCTTCATTTCCCAGCCAGGAGCTCGCTAACCAAGAGTTCTAGGTGCTCAGGGTTTCTATACTCAATGACAAGCTTACCTTTTCCTTTTGCTGAAGGCTGTATTTTCACCGCTGCATTAATCTTTTGGCTAATGCGTTCAGCTTCTGCACTTAAATCAGGCAGAGATGGTTTGTTATCTTCATTTTTATCAACGACTTGAAAGTTTTTCACTAATCGTTCCGTCTCACGAACAGACAAAGATTTAGTGACAACTTGTGACGCTGCTTGAATTTGTTTGTCATGCTCTAATGGCAATAACGCTCGAGCATGGCCCATTTCGATATCACCATGTTCTAATAAACGACGTACTTCTGGTGTTAAACCTAGTAATCGCAATAAATTTGCTACTGTCGAGCGAGATTTACCAACGGTATCGGCAACTTCTTGTTGAGTAAGGTGAAAATCTTCAACTAAACGCTGTAGTGCCAAGGCTTCTTCAACGGGGTTTAGGTCTTCGCGTTGAATATTTTCGATCAGAGCAAGCACGACAGCATCAGCGTCCTCGACATGGCGCACAATCACAGGTACTTGTGTTAAGTCCGCCAATTTGGCAGCTCGCCAACGGCGTTCACCGGCGATGATTTCATATTGATTATGACCATTTGGTCGTACAACAATTGGCTGCATGATGCCTTGGGTTCGAATGGAAGCAGCCAAATCTTCTAATTGTGAAGGATTCATGTCACGACGAGGTTGGAATTTCCCTTTAGAAAGCCATTCTACTGGTAAATAAGTAAGACCTTTAATTTGCTCATTGTTTGAGCCACTTTCAGCCTCATTAGTTGGCGTCGATTGTGGTGCCAATAATGCATCTAAGCCACGACCTAGGCCTCTTTTTTTCATCGTCATTTCATTAACCCTAATTGGTATCAAAGTACGCTTATAACACAATAATTATGCGACAGATTTTCTAATAAACTCACCGGCCAATGCTAAGTAAGCAATAGCGCCTCGAGATTGTTTTTCATAATGTAAAACTGGCAAGCCGTAACTTGGTGATTCCGCCAAACGAATATTTCGAGGAATCACAGTATCATACACTTTGGAACCAAAATGTTTATGGAGTTGGCTAGAAACATCGTGAGTTAAACTAGGACGAGGATCATACATGGTTCGTAAAATACCTTCGACCTCTAGAGAGGGATTTAATGCCTGAGTAATACGCTCAATTGTTTGCAGTAAAGCGGTCAATCCTTCTAGCGCGTAATACTCACACTGCACCGGAATCAAAACTCCCTGTGAAGCAGCTAACGCATTAACAGTCAGCATATTCAATGCAGGCGGACAATCCATCAATATATAATCAAAGTCATTGTCGACTTCATACAAACCAGCACGTAAGCGTGTTTCTTTACTTGGTAAATCTAGTAAAACGACTTCCGCACCAGTTAAATCACCATTAGCAGGCAATACCCAGTAGTCCCCAGGCATGCTTTTTTTCATGACTTCTTTTACGCCATGAGAACCAATCAATACATCATAAACACTGGTGTCTAATTCTTCTTTGGTAAAACCGCTACCTGTTGTTGCATTACCTTGTGGATCAAGATCAATTAACAGCACTCGACGTTTCATCGCCGCTAAGGATGCTGCTAAATTAACGCAAGTAGTCGTTTTACCAACGCCACCTTTTTGATTGGTTACTGCTATGATTTTTGCCATGCTTTATCCTTTACGCGTCATCACAACCATGTGACGCTCCGCCTGAACATTTGGCACATTTAGAGGTTCTACAGACACTACATCAACGCCTTTGGGCAGTGTCGCTATTTCTTCGCTAGGATAAACACCCTTCATTGCCAAAAAGTTACCCGAGTCTTTCGGAAGCGGCAACGTCCAATTAATCATATCTTCTAAAGAGGCAAAAGCTCTTGAAATAACATGATCGTAAGTGCCTTGAAAAGCATGCTTTTCAACACGTTCATTGGCTACGGTTACGTTATGAGTACCTAACTCCATCTTAACTTGTGTTAAGAAGCGTGTTTTTTTGCCATTACTGTCTAATAACGTAAATTGTTTATCTGGATAACATATAGCAAGCACCATACCAGGTAAACCCGGTCCAGTGCCGACATCTATAATATTTTCACCGGTGATAAAAGGTAATGTCGCCAAACTGTCTAACAAGTGTAATGTGATCATTTGCTCAACATCACGAATAGCAGTTAGGTTGTAAGCCTTATTCCACTTTTCGAGCATGGCTAAGTATTTTACAAGTGTCTGAATGGTTTCATCAGATAGAACAGCGCCCATTTGTTGGGCGCCTTTTTGAATAGTGTCAAAATGTGTCACAGTCGATCCATTTCTATAGAGATAGCAATTAAGGATTATCGGCTGATGATTCTAGGCACTTTTGCGCGCAATCGCACGTTTTTTCAAGTGAATTAATAGTAAGGATACTGCAGCTGGCGTCACACCTTGGATTCGAGATGCTGCCGCAAGCGTTGCAGGGCGCTGTTGAGTCAGCTTTTGCTTGATCTCATTCGAAAGACCTTCCATCTTGGTATAATCCAAATCTTCAGGTAGCTCGGTATTTTCTTGACGACGTAGACGCTCAATATCTTCGGCTTGACGAGAAATGTAGCCCGCGTATTTCACAGCAATTTGTACTTGCTCAGAAACTTGTTCGTCCACAGGCTCATCAAGAGCATTTTTCAAATTCGCCACATCGGAATACACAATGTTCGGACGTTTAAGCAAATCTAACAAGCTGTACTCATGAGTAATTGGCGTCTCAAGCTTTGGATTAATACTTTCCGCTTCAGGCGTATTTGGCACAATCCAACTCGATTTAAGACGTTGCGTTTCTACTTCTATTGCTTCACGTTTTTTGCAGAAGGCAGCCCAACGCTCATCAGAAACCAAACCAAGTTCACGGCCTTTTTCAGTCAAACGCATGTCAGCATTGTCTTCACGCAAGATCAAACGATATTCTGCACGACTAGTAAACATGCGATAGGGTTCTTTTGTCCCCATACTGATCAAATCATCAACCAGTACACCTAAATAAGCTTCATCTCGTCTAGGTGTCCAAGCATCTTTGTCTTGTGCAAGCAAAGCCGCATTTAGACCAGCCAGTAAGCCTTGCGCACCAGCTTCTTCATAACCTGTTGTTCCATTGATTTGTCCTGCAAAGAACAAACCTGGCATGTGTTTGGTTTCTAAAGAATATTTTAAATCCTGAGGATTAAAATAATCGTACTCAATAGCATAACCAGGACGAGTAATATGGGCATTTTCCATGCCTTTCATAGAACGTACTAGCTCAATCTGTACATCAAACGGTAAAGACGTCGAAATTCCATTCGGATACAGTTCGTGCGTCGTTAAACCTTCTGGCTCGATAAAGATTTGATGGGAGTTCTTATCGGCAAAACGTACAATTTTGTCTTCAATAGAAGGACAGTAACGAGGCCCAATACCTTCAATAACGCCAGAATACATTGGTGAACGATCCATACCGGCACGAATTATATCGTGAGTCTGTTCATTGGTATGAGTGATAAAACATTCAACTTGACGAGGGTGCATTGCGCGATTGCCCATGTATGACATAACTGGATCAATATCATCGCCAGGTTGTGCTTGCATCAGAGAAAAATCGACAGTACGTGCGTCAATACGAGGTGGCGTTCCCGTTTTTAAGCGATCAACGCGAAATGGCAAAGCACGAAGCTTTTGCGCTAAACCTATGGATGGCGGATCACCGGCACGACCACCTGAGTGGTTTTGTAAGCCAATATGGATAATGCCACCTAAAAAGGTACCGGCCGTTAAAACAACGGTTTTACTATTAAAGCGAATACCTGTTTGAGTAATCACACCACGAGCAGCACCATCTTCAACAATCAGATCTTCAGCCGATTGTTGAAAAAGCCATAAGTTTTCTTGGTTTTCTAACTTATGACGAATAGCCGCTTTATATAAAATGCGATCAGCTTGAGCTCGTGTGGCTCGAACAGCAGGTCCTTTACGAGAGTTCAAAGTACGAAACTGAATCCCCGCTTGATCTGTTGCTAATGCCATAGCGCCGTCTAAAGCGTCTATTTCTTTAACCAGATGGGACTTCCCTATGCCACCAATGGCGGGGTTACAGGACATTTGTCCTAAAGTTTCAATGTTGTGAGAAAGTAACAAAGTTTTAACGCCCATACGAGCTGCTGCTAAAGCTGCTTCTGTACCAGCGTGTCCGCCACCAACCACAATCACATCAAAGCGACTTGGGAAATCCACAGGAACCTCGGTATTACTAAATAAAATGAATAAAAAACGATCAATCATCGATTGAGGCCGCTTAGTATATAGGCTAATTTCCAAAAAGAAAGAGATCGAAACTCTCTTAACCCGGTCATCAATATTAATATATTTAAGTAAGTATATAAGGTCTTTTATGTTTGTTATGTTTATATAGCAAGCTAATTTCTGTGCATAAAGATAAAAAATCCATACTTATTAAGTGTTTATAAAGATAACATCTTGTTAAGACAGGGCGGGTTATCTTGTGGTGTGGATAACCTAAACCTGTGTATAAAATAGGGACTTATACAGAGTCGATTTTTAAGGTCCAAGTTGTTAAAAACTGTGCAAAACTTCCTATCAAGCTATCACCATACTTATCAACAAGCTGTTTTTTGTTTCTTGAATACTTTAAGTTGTTGTTTATTATGTTTTTTTATGTTTTTCTCCACAAAAAAAGCCCTTTTTCTAAAAAAAATAATCCACAAGAAAAAAAATAAAAAATTTTATTTTTTTCTAGATAGCCAGTGTGAATAATTACCTTAGATCCTGCTTTTTGTTGATGTTCGAGCCATTGTGGAGAAAGAAAGACAATCTTGAAAAAATCTACCTGTGAGTAACTATTTTGCCTTTATGATCATCTTCGCTGTATAAAGCGACAAATGAGGATGAGGCTATATTTGAGAGAGTGGCTTGTATTGAATTATCAAAAGCGATATCGGCATTCAATGAAACAATGAAGAGAAGTTTCTTGTGCAGTGGCGACGAGGTTAAGAAGAAAACGAGTTGATTACAGGCCTTAGCGCCCTCGCCCTGTTGCGTTTTTTAGTTATTAAACTGGACCGCGATAGAAAATAGAGCAAAAAAAAAGCGCCAATCAAAGGCGCTTTATTAAGGTAAGAAGCTATAAAGCGAGGTTAAGCTTCTTCTTTCAAACTTTTCATATCAATTATAAAGCGGTATTTCACATCGCCTTTTTTCATGCGCTGATAAGCTTGGTTGATATCCTGGATATTGATCATCTCAGCATCACATTCAATGTTATGTTCTGCACAGAAGTCCAACATTTCTTGTGTTTCTGCAATACCGCCAATCAAGGAGCCAGTGAGTACACGACGTTTTATCACCAAGTTGGCCGCATGAACCGCAGGTTCCATTGGTTCGATAAGACCGACTAAAATGTGCGTGCCATCGACTTTTAAGCAACCTAGGTACGGGTTCAAATCATGTTGAACGGGAATAGTATCTAATAAATAATCGAACGTCATTGTGGCCGCTTTCATTTGTGCTTCGTCAGTTGAAACGATCACATGATCTGCGCCTTGTTTTTTCGCTTCTGCAATTTTGCTTTCTGAACGAGTGAAAATAGTCACTTCTGCACCAAAGGCTTTAGCAAACTTCACTCCCATGTGGCCTAAACCGCCCATTCCTAAAACACCGACTTTATCGCCTGCTTTAATGCCGTGATGACGCAGTGGAGAATACGTTGTGATACCAGCACACAATAAAGGAGCGGCTTTACTCAGTTCTAAAGTCTGAGGAATAGATAAGACGAACTTTTCACGCACTACGATGTGATCTGAATAACCGCCATAGGTTAAGGTACCGTCAATTAGATCGTGAGCACCATAGGTTCCGACTGGACCATTATCGCAATATTGCTCTAAGTCCGCGGCGCAATGGGAGCAATGCTGACAAGAGTCGACCATACAACCTACACCGACAATGTCGCCAATCTTATATTTGGATACTTTACTGCCAACTTCGGTGACTTTACCGACAATTTCATGGCCAGGAACGATTGGGTAATTACTTGGTCCCCAATCACTTTCTGCCGTATGAATATCAGAGTGACAAACACCACAATAAAGAATGTCGATATTTACATCGTCTTCACGAAGTGCGCGACGTTCAAATGAAAAGGGTGCTAAAGGGGTTGTTGCAGAGAGTGCAGCATAAGATTTTGCTTGGCTCATAAATAGTTACTCCAGTGTTGGAACATGAAATATGTGTTACCTAGTGTAGAGTAAGCTTTGGTGTTTTGTGTTGTGCATTCTTGCTATTGTTTTGCCTATTCCTCTAAATAGTTAAAACATAACTTTTCCTACACAATCTTGTATGGATAATAACTTCATTGATTTTTATAGATAGATGGATCAAATATGAGCGATAGAAATTTAGTAGATTTGATCAAACCTCTGGTGAGAGAAGATGGTTTCTGCGATACCTTGATTGCCAATGTTCGTTTAATGAAGTGTGAAAAATCTTTGCCTAGAATGCCGCTTATTTATCGGCCTGGACTTACCATTATTGTTCAAGGTCGTAAAATTGGCTATTTAGGCGATCGTGAAATTCACTACAACTCTAGTCACTACTTGGTGCAAACTTTACCCTTGCCTTTCGAATGTGAAACCTTTGCCAGCCAACAAGAACCGCTTTTGGGGATCTCTATTGATATCGATCCTGTTGTGTTATCCGAGCTGGTTTCTGTTTCTTCTGAATATACATCAAATCCATCTGTATCTAACTTTTCCATGTCATCCGTCCCAATGAGTGATGATATGATTGAATCTGTCTCTCGTCTTATCAAAGCCTTACATGATCCATATACCGCAAAAATCATGGGACAGAGTCGGGTTCGAGAAGTTATTTTTGAAGCTTTACAAAGTTCACAAGGCGATGCGTTACGTGCCTTGGTGCTTAATCAAGGACGCTTTTCGCTGATAGTGAATTCCCTCAAACAACTGCATCAGCAGCTGGATCAAGAAGTCCGTGTGGAACAGCTTGCAGAAGATGCCAACATGAGCGTTTCAAGCTTCCACCATCATTTTAAAAACATCGCAGGATCGTCTCCATTACAGTACCTGAAGCGTTTACGTCTATTGAAAGCACAAATGCTGTTAAGTCAAGGTCACCTGAATGTCAGTCAAATTTCTCTAGAAGTTGGTTATAAAAGCGTTCATCAGTTTAGTCGGGACTACAAACGCTATTTTGGCGCGCCGCCGACAAAAGACAAATTAAGGGAAGACACCGTAATATGAGACTTTTAGCCTTTTCTTGAATTCGCTTGCTTGAACTAACTTACTTGAATTAAATAGACGAGTGGTCTAAATTAATGGACAACCATTTTATTGCTTAGGTATTAGACATTGCACTCGGAATCCAATCCAGCCACTAACCTCCCTATTAAGCCTCGTCGAGGGCGGCCAAAAAAAACGTCAGTAGACGCTTTAGATACACGCGACGCTTTATTACGCGCTGGAATGCAAATATTGACGGAATCTGGCTTTATTCGCAGCGGCATTGATCCGATTTTAAAATCGATCGGAGTGCCAAAAGGGTCTTTCTATCATTATTTTCCGAGTAAAGAAGCCTTTGGTTTGGCTGTTTTAGCGCGTTATCGTCGTTATTTTGAAGCAAAATTAGATGGTTTCTTATTGGACGAGTCATTTTCTCCCCTAGAACGATTACAGCGCTTTGCCCAAGATGCCCAAGACGGCATTGTCCGGCACGAATTTAAACGTGGTTGTTTAGTGGGTAACTTAGAACAAGAATCCAGTCTGCTTTCTGAGACGTTTCGAGAGCAACTGCAAGCAACCTATCAAAGCTGGCAAATAAGAGTGGCGACCTGTTTATTAGAAAGTCAAAAACAAGGTGAAATTGATCTTACAGTCAATATTAACGATATTTCTCAAGCATTCTGGATTGGCTGGGAAGGTGCTGTTCATCGGGCGAGATTAGTCAAAAGCACACAACCACTAAGCTTGTTCATGGCGTTTTTTATCCAAGCAATTCAAATTAAAACAGACTAATAACAATAGCCAAGTGAAGCCACTTGGCTTTTTATAAGCTAAAAATAGACGATCGGTCTAAAATTGGAGGACTTATGTTTAAAGGTTTATTGATCACGCAAGAAGACAAAAAAAGTACAGCATCCGTTGTGGAGCTAAAGGAAGATCAGCTACCTGAAGGTGATGTGTTGGTTGAAGTTCACTACAGCACCTTAAATTACAAAGATGGTTTAGCCATCACTGGTAAGTCTCCCGTTGTGCGCTCTTTTCCTATGGTGCCTGGAATAGATCTAGTCGGTAAAGTGCTACAAAGTGATTCTGAACGCTTCACTGTTGGTGATTTTGTTGTATTGAATGGTTTTGGTGTGGGTGAAGTGCACTGGGGTGGGTTGGCTCAAAAAGCACGACTCAAAAGCGAGTGGCTCATTCCTCTTCCAAAAGGTATAGATGCTAAGCACTCTATGGCAATAGGTACAGCGGGTTATACGGCGATGTTGTCGGTACTTGCTCTTGAAAAACAAGGTGTTACGGCGGATTCTGGCGAAATTCTAGTGACAGGCGCCAACGGTGGCGTTGGCAGTTTTGCGATTCGCCTACTGAACCGTCTTGGCTATCACGTTGTTGCTTCTACAGGACGAATGGGAGAAAGCGACTACTTGAAAAGCCTTGGTGCGAGCGACATCATCGACCGGAATACACTGTCTGAGCAGGGCAAGCCGTTGCAAAAAGAGCGTTGGGCTGGCGTCATCGACTGTGTTGGCAGTCACACTTTAGTTAATGCCTGTGCCACTACCAAATACGGCGGTGTGGTGACTTGTTGTGGCTTAGCACAAGGCATGGACTTCCCTGCTTCTGTAGCACCTTTCATCTTACGAGGCATCAAGCTTATTGGTATAGACAGTGTCATGCGCCCATTACAAGACCGCATTGAAGCATGGCAACGTTTGAGCGAACTGCTACAGCCAGAAGATTTTGACAGCATGAGCGAAGAAATTGGCTTGGAAGATGTGGTAGAAACGGCTAATAAGCTACTTGGTGGCAAGGTACGTGGTCGTGTATTGGTAAATGTTAAGGCTTCATAACTATATTTCTGCTTCATTGACGGATACTAGATAATATTACCTAAACTATCCAATCAGGTGATTTGATTGGATAGTTGATCTTATAGCGAATGAAAACGTTACGGTTTTTTTACGCGCCAATACCTCCGCCCTTTGCTACAGTCTTGCTTGTGCCCTTCCTTACTTAAAAGGCGTTGACAAGCGACACTATGAAAATGAAAACACCAACTATCCCTTCTTATTATTTAGCTGTGCTTGCTGTGAGCTCGGCTTTGCTGATCAGCTATGGATTGGATATTTGGCTTGGGTCAAATATTGCGGTGTTGTTGATCTTGCAACTGGCTGTGGTGGTGGTCGCTTTATCCTGTCGTTCCCGTTGGGTCTATGGCGTGGCTGTACTTGAAGCCTTATGTTTTAACTTCCTGTTTACCGTTCCGCGTTATTCGTTTGAGATGTTTAATGGCGATGACATGGTGAATTTGCTGGTGTTTCTGCTAGTGGCGGTGATCACCAGTAAGCTGGCTGAGTTATATCAATATCAGCAAAACCAATTAAAACAAGAGCAACTTCGTAACAGTATTTTATTGTCGGTTTCTCATGATTTGCGCACACCGCTGTCGACCATTATTGGTACCTTGAGCACACTAAAAGAATACATGGAGAAACTTTCGGAGCAGGAAAAGCAAGAGCTATTAGACAGCGCTACCATCGAAAGTCATCGTCTTCATCAATACATTGAAAATCTGCTACAAGCGACAAAACTGCACCATGGTGTTGTGGTTCCACGAATGTCTGAGCAATCTGCTGTTGCCATTATTCATCTTGTTATGGATCGTTTTAGTGAGCAAAAATCTCGTTTAATTCTGCAGTTAGACGATAAGCTGCCGCTGGTTTTAGTGAGTACTTCGCTTATTCAGCAGGCCGTTTTTAATGTTATCGATAATGCTTTGCGATATTCACCAATAGATAAAACTGTCACTATTTCGATAAAGACATTAGACACAGATAATAAGCATCCTCAGGTAGTTATTGAGGTACGAGATCAAGGGGTTGGCATTAGTTCAGCCCAGTCTGAGACTGTCTTTGAGTTGTTTTATTCTGTCGACTCTTTCAAGCGAAATGACAGCGGCACAGGCTTAGGTTTGGCGGTATCAAAAGGCATTATTGCGGCTCACCATGGTTCTATTCAATCTGTTCCCGTCGAGCAAGGCTGCTTGATTCGTATCTGCTTGCCTGCGTGCGCTGAGCCGTCGATTAACGAAAAAGGTAGTGCATCATGACCTCTTATAAAATCTTGGTGGTCGATGACGAGCCTCAAATCCACACCTTCATTCGTATTTCATTAGCCGCAGAAGGTTTTGAGTATCTTGGTGCGGAATCCATTGCAGCTGCAAAACGCGTAATTGAACAAGATTCACCGCATTTGTTGATCTTGGATTTAGGCTTGCCTGACGGCGATGGCATGGATTTGGTTAACTTTGTGCGTTCCACCAGCAACACGCCTATTTTGATTCTGACAGCTCGAGATGAAGAAGATGAAAAGATTCGGCTGCTTGAAGCGGGCGCAAATGATTACCTAAGCAAACCCTTCGGCATTCGCGAATTGATTGTTCGAGTGAAAGTCTTATTACGGGATTTAGTGAATACCCACTTACCTGCTGACCTCTTAGAAACAAACGATATTAAGCTGGAAATCAGTACTAACCAAGCGTGGTTTCAAGGCGAGCCTCTAGCGTTAACCAAGAAGGAATTCGCCTTTTTACGCATGCTGATGACCACGCCAGACAAACTGGTGATGCAAGAAGAATTATTGGCCAAAATTTGGGGCGTGACGCATACCCGAGACTCACACTATTTACGGATTTTAGTCAGTCAGCTGCGAAAAAAGCTCAAAGATAATGCTAATGATCAGCGAGTGATTAAAACGGAACCGGGTTTGGGTTATCGATTGTTATCCGATCGTTAACTCAGCAAAAGGCTCTTAAAAGGCATAAATAAAAGGGAATCAATATGGCGCATTTTACGGTGATTGGTTTAGGGCGTTTTGGCATTGCAGCAAGCATGGAGTTGATTTATTTGGGCCATACGGTAACGGGTGTGGACCGAGATTCGAAAATTGCGGAAAAGTATGTCGATGATTTCACCCAAGTGATGATTTGTGACTCCACCGACGAAAACGCGTTAAAAGAGCTCGACCTAATTAACAGCGACGCTGTGCTGGTGGCCATTGGTGAGGACATGGAATCCAGCCTGTTGTGCATCTTGGCGCTGAAAAAGATTGGTGTGAAAGAAATCTGGGTCAAAGCCAGTAGCCGCGCCCATCATACTATTGTCTCTAAACTTGGCGTGTCACGAATTATTCATCCTGAAGAAGAAATGGGTGTGCGTGTTGCACAGGCACTGAATTACCCAATGGTGAACGATTATTTGTCTATTGGGCATGGTTTATACGTGGTGGAGATTCATATCAAACCACAGCTAAACGGACGTCCTCTTGGGGATGTTTTAGACCCAACAAAAGGCAAAGTCGATGCTGTGATGATTAAACGTGAGCAAGAGACGTTTTTGCACTTAGATAAAGCCTTTGTTCTAAAAGAGAAAGACATCTTGTTGCTGTGTGGCCCTCGCAGTGAACTAAAACATATCGCGCCAAGGTTGGCTTAAGATGGTGAATTGGGACCCAGCGGTTGCCGCCATAGAGCGACATCCAAAAGCGGCGAAAAAAATCATGGCGGCACCACCTTTGATTTTATGTGGTGGTTTTTTATTACTGATTATCATCGGTACCTTGTTGCTTAAATTACCGATTGCCACCACACAACCGATTTCTTGGTTACACAGTGTCTTTACTGCCACGTCTGCAGTTACAGTGACAGGTTTAGTTGTCGAAGACACAGGCACTGCTTTTACTTCGTTTGGGCAAGTCGTGATTGCGCTTTTGATCCAATGCGGCGGTCACGGCTTAATGACCTTCGCTATTGTCACTCTCGTCGCGCTGGGCGGTCGTATTGGTTTTTTACAGCGCACGGTAGCCATAGAAGCATTTAATCAAACAGACGCCTCTAGCATCGTCTCTACGGCCAAGTCGGTATTGCTGTTTTCTTTGATTGTCGAAGTCATAGGTATGCTAATTCTCGCGCTGCACTGGAGTGATACCTTAGGTTGGAAAACCAGTTTATTCCATGGTTTCTTCTACACCATTAGCGCTTTTAATAACGCCGGATTTGCGCTTTCCTCGGATAGTTTGATGCCCTACGTGGCCGATCCTATCGTGAATTTTACTATTAGCGGTTTGTTCATCATCGGTGGTTTGGGTTTTTCCGTATGGATTGATTTGATGAAAAATCGCCGCTGGGCGAGACTTTCGCCCTACAGCAAAATGATGATTACTGGCACCATTGTTATTAACCTTGTGGCCTTGCTTGCCATCTATTTTATTGAATACAGTAATCCGAATACTCTTGGTCCATTAAGTGAAACGGGCAAGTGGCTGGCGTCTTGGTTTCAAGCAGTGACACCGCGTACGGCTGGGTTTAATACTCTCGCTATTGAAGAACTAAGAGACGCGACGACATCACTGATGTTGGTGCTGATGTTCATTGGTGGTGGGTCCTTGAGTACCGCCAGCGGCATCAAGGTTGTGACTTTTATGTTGTTGGTCTTAGCAACCTACGCTTACCTGCGCCGTGATGACGAAGTCAACGTGTTTAAGCGCGAAATTCCTAAAGAAGTGATCAGCAAAGCGCTGGCCTTGAGTATGATTTCTATCGGTGTCACTTGGTTGGCTATATTCGTATTGTTGGTGAGTGAAAAAAACGCGCAAATGATCGATGTGGTGTTCGAAGCCGTGTCGGCATTGGGCACGGTTGGCCTTTCTCGTGGCTTGACCGGATCATTGAGTAACACTGGAGAAGGCATCATTATCTTCTTGATGTTCATCGGCCGCCTTGGGCCACTGACGCTCGCTTACTTCCTCGCCAGCCCAAGAAGCAAAAAAGTCCGCTATCCAAAAGTCAAAATGACCGTGGGTTAAAAGGCATTTACACGCTCTAAGTCCAATAACTTGGAGCGTGGAATACGCTATTTTTTCTATTTACGAAATTCTTTTAGCCCTCGAAACTTCCACCGTATTCTTTTGGAACGAGATCCGTCTCTTCATCGCCCGTCCCTATTAGATTGATGATCATTTGTGCGGACAATGATGGTGGTTGAGCAATCGATACGGCTCCTGCTTCTTGTTCTTTTGAGGCGCTTAGGCCGGATTTTACTGAGCCATAAAACTCGGTCGCTGTCATGAAGGGATGTATCAAGGATACGGTGATGCCAGCATCCGCTAGTTCAAGCCGGGCCACTTTTGAGATCATGTTAAGGGCTGACTTTGAACTCGTATAAGCCGCCGAACCTGGGTACGTTGCTAAGGTCGCGCCTGAACTCACATTGATGATGCATCCAGCGCTTTGTTTGCGCATCAGGGGGATGACCGCTTGCATCATAATTAGTGGTGCGATCGTGTTTAGATTGAGCAGTTGCCTAAAATCGTCAATGCCGATGTCTTCAATTGCGCCATATAGACCTTGTCCTGCATTGTTGATTAAGACATCGATTTGGCCATATTTCTTTTGTGCTATTTGGACTGCCTTTTGAGCCTCGGCAGAGTTAGTGACGTCGCAGGGTAAGGCTAGAACATCCTCTCCCAGCTCTCTTGCTAAATCGTCGAGCCGATCTTGGCGTCTTGCCAATAATACAGCTCGGCCCCCAGCTTGAACGACGGCACGTGCTGTCGCTTCACCAATACCGGATGACGCCCCTGTAATGAGCACGACTGAATTTTTAATTTGCATAGCGTATTTCCTATCTGAAAGACGTGAAGTGGTATTTATAACTGCGTGGTGAAACTGTCGCGTGTCTATTCCAATCTATAAAATGCACATTCCTGCTTAATTTATTGATGCGCCATGTAAGCCATGCTAGAAAGAGTGGTATGAATCATTCCCTTGAAAAACTAAAATCGCTTGTAGAAAAGCGTGCGACATCCTTGCTTACCCAAACTCAGATACCTCGTTTGGACATTCTCAAGGTTTGCCAACCGACCGAGCTTTTTCCTGAAATATATCAACCCCTGATTAGCCTAATCCTGCAAGGTAGCAAAAGAATTGTTATCGGAGATCAAGTCGTCGACTATCGTGCAGGGCAAAGTTTTATTACCTCGGTCGAACTGCCGGTGATTGCAGAAGTGGTCGAATCGAGCCCGGCCGCACCCTATTTGGCTTTGCGCTTATCTCTTGACCGAGCTTTAGTCACGGAGCTTTTGTGCGAGATGGATAGCCCTTTGAGCCTGTCAGAGACGAGAGGTTTTTGCATTGATCAAGTGAGTGAGGATCTTGCTGATGCATGGTTCAGGATGGTCCGCCTTAGCGATCATCCACAAGATATTGACTTAATTGCACCTCTGATCGAACGCGAGATCCTGTATCGAATGTTACGCGGCCCGCAAGGTGCAGTATTACGACAAATAGCCGGTATCGATGATCGTTTTTTCCAAATTAGGAATGCTATTACATGGATTCGCAAACACTATGCCACGGCATTTCGAGTGGAAGAACTTGCGACGACAGTGAATATGAGCCCGTCGGCTTTTCATCGACGCTTCAAGGCGACGGTTGGCTTGTCACCTCTTCAGTATCAAAAGCAGATTAGATTATATGAAGCTCGCAGAATGCTCTTCACTGAGCTGGGTGGTGTCACCGCTGTCGCTTTATTGGTTGGTTATGAGAGCCTGTCACAATTTAGCCGAGAGTATTCTCGGCTGTTTGGCGCGCCCCCTGCGCGCGACATCAGAACACTGCGCCAAGATGCACAAGGGGGACTACCAAGAGAGCTCTATGATCCTGACACCATCACGGGCGAGGTGTGACCATGGTTTTACTTACCAATACAAAACGAGCCGAAGATACGTCCTAGCAGGTCATCGCTGGTAAAAGCACCGGTTATTTCGCTTAATGCTTGCTGGGCTTCTTTTAAATCTTCTGCGAGTAACTCCCCTGCGCCGTAGCCGTGCAGTTGCTCGTAGCCTGCGTCTAAAAAGCGGTTGGCTTTGTTGAGGGCTTCTATGTGACGACGACGAGCGATAAAGCCTCCTTCAGTCGTGCTGTCGAAGCCCATAACGGCTTTTAGGTGTTCAGTTAAGTCGTTAACGCCCTCACCTGTTTTTGCCGATAGAGAGACCACAGAGACGCCTGAGATCATCTCTATGCCAGTACTTTCTTTGGTTAAGTCGACTTTGTTACGCACTAAAGTTAGATGTTTGGTATCACCAAGTTTTTCCATAAATTCTGGCCATATTTCGCTTGGGTCTTTTGAATCAATCGATTGGCTATCGACCATCATAAGAATGCGATCGGCTTTGCTGATTTCGTCCCATGCGCGCTGAATACCAATGCGCTCTACTTCGTCTGGACTGTCGCGTAAGCCTGCTGTATCGATAATGTGCAGCGGCATGCCATCTAGGTGAATATGTTCACGCAAAACATCACGAGTGGTGCCTTCGATGTTGGTGACAATGGCGGATTCTTTACCAGATAAGGCGTTCAATAAGCTAGATTTACCGGCATTGGGACGCCCTGCAATAACCACGCTCATGCCCTCACGAATCAAGGCGCCTTGATTCGCTTCTTTGAGGACTTCTATTAGCTTATTTTTAATGCCTGCCAGTTCCGCTGCGACTTTGCCGTCACCGATAAAGTCGATTTCTTCTTCTGGAAAATCAATCGCCGCTTCCACGTATATTCTTAGATGAATTAAAGCTTCGACCAGTTCATCAACGCGTTTTGAAAAAGCACCTTGTAAGGAACGTAGTGCGCATTTTGCGGCTTGTTCCGAGGTGCTGTCGATCAAATCGGCAATGGCTTCGGCTTGGGTTAAGTCCATCTTATCGTTCATAAAAGCGCGTTCGGAAAACTCGCCTGGACGAGCTAAACGTGCCCCAAGAGCAACACAATGGCTAAGCAGCATGTCCATAATGACCGGACCACCGTGACCTTGTAGTTCAAAGACGTCTTCGCCAGTAAAGGAGTTTGGTCCTGGGAAATATAAAGCGATGCCTTCATCAAGCTGTTCTTGATTCGTTGTTCTGAACGGTACGTAATGGGCATAACGTGGTTTAGGCTCAAAGCCCACGATTTGCTGAGCAATGGCAAGGCTTTTGGGGCCAGATAAACGAATGATCCCTACGCCACCTCGGCCAGGCGCAGTGGCTTGTGCGGCAATCGTGTCTTGGTCTGTGGCGTATTGGAAATCAGTCATAATCAAACTCTGTGCAATAAAAGTAATGTATCTAGGTTGGTGCCATTGTCCGTTAGCTGAGGGATCAAGGCAATCTAAACGTAAAAAAGGCCTCCCAATGGGAAGCCTTTTTAATCAAAACCTAAGCCTATTTAGTATCAGGCTTCTTTTTCGATGCGTTTTGTAATCACATATTGTTGCAATATGGATAAGGTGTTGTTCGTTACCCAGTATAGAACCAAACCAGCTGGGAACCACAAGAAGAAGATGGAGAATGCCACTGGCATGATCTTCATGATTCGAGCTTGCATTGGATCTGGAGGCGTAGGGTTAAGTGATTGTTGAACAAACATACTAATACCCATCAAGATTGGCAGGATAAAGAATGGGTCCATCACTGATAAATCGTGAATCCACAGGAAGAACGGCGCATGGCGCAATTCAACAGATTCCATCAATACCCAGTATAACGAAAGGAAAACCGGCATTTGTACTAAGATTGGCAAGCACCCACCCAGAGGGTTGATTTTTTCTTTCTTGTACAGCGCCATCATTTCTTGCGACATCTTCTGACGATCATCACCATACTGGTCTTTCAGTTTGGCAATTTCTGGGCCGAATTTACGCATTTTCGCCATAGAACGGTAGCTTGTTGCTGATAGCTTGAAAAAGACTGCTTTTACACAGACCACAACCAAGATAATCGCGATGCCCCAGTTAATAACGAATGACTGAATTAGAGTAAGCAACCAGAATAGTGGTTTAGCCAACCACCATAACCAGCCGTAATCGACGGTCAAATCTAGGTTTGTAGCGGTTTCTTCAAGGTGGTCTTGTAATTTTGGACCTACATAGAAAGTAGAGCTCAATGTACCTTGTTTGCCTGCTGCAATTTCTACTGGCGTACCAGTGAAACCAATGATGTTGAAGTCGCCATTAGTACGAGCTTGCAATGTCACTTTTTGACCTTGCTCTGGAACCCAAGCAGACACGAAATAGTGCTGAAGTACCGCAACCCAACCTTGAGTCGTGGTTGTTTTAACAGGCTCTTCTTTCATATCAGAGAAAGAGATCTTGTTGTATTTCGTCTGTTCGTCAGAAATCGCACCACCAAGGTAAGGCTGTAGGCCCATGCTCGTTGCTTGGCTTGGATCTGGCGTATTATCACGTTTGATCTGAGCAAATAGATTACCACGCCATGTATTAGATGAAGCGTTGTCTACTGTGATCAATTGACGAATACGGTATTTACCCTTCATAAAGCGGAAAGTTTTTGTATATTTCACGCCTTGAGCATCTGTGTAGTAAAGGTTCACATCAAGAGAATCTTCACCTTCCGCTAAGGAATAAGCGGTTTTTTCAGATTGGTAAACTGGACGACCTTCAGGAGAAGCGTCTGGACCATTTTGTCCAACTAGGCCACTTTGAGTCACATAAGTGCGCTCGCTGCCATCTTCTAAAATAACAAATGGATCAGGCTTGCCTAATTCTTTTTTATATTGAAGAAGAGCGGCTTCAACCAAATCACCACCGACTGGATTGATCGCAACACGAAGGGTATCGGTTGTGACTTGAATCAACTTCCCAGGTGCGATTTTTGTCACACTTTGTGGGATTTCGGCATTGGCTTCGGTTGTGCTTTGAATTGCCGACGGCAAATCATCGCTCATTTGAGAGTTTATCTCAGATTGAGATTGTGTGCTTTGAGCTACGCTTTGAGTGGACTGAGGACCATAATCTTGGCTCCACTGTAAAAACAGTAGGTAGCCACTGATAAAAAGCGCACCCCATAAAAAGTAACGTCTGAAATCCATGGTATTCAACTAATTTGTTTGGTTGGACAATAGGTTCACAGAACCCTTATAAAAATCACGCGCTATTAAACCAGCCTTTGGCAGTTTTTTCAGCCTATTTCTGTCTAGTTTGGTCGCGTTTTTTATTTTGAGCAGGTTTTTGAGCTTTTTTTGCCAATTGATCCCACGCTTTGTCGAGTCGTTTGTGCAAATCAGCATTTTCCAGCTCTTTGATACCTTGTCTTGCTAGGAAGACAATATCAAGACCTGAAAGTGGTATTTTGTGGTGACGAAAGGAATCACGCACCAAGCGTTTGATACGATTCCTGCCTACCGCGCGTTTATCCGTTTTTTTGGACACAATAAGACCCAGTCGAGCTTGGTCATCATCTCGTTTTCGTGCCAATAAAAGGAATTCGCCTGCGAAGACTTTGGAGGAGGTGTCGTTAAAGACAGATTGATAATCCCCGGCATTCAGAAGTCTGACATGCCGAGGAAAACAATAGTCGGTCATTAGCGTGCTTATGCGCTTAGAACCTTGCGTCCGCGAGCACGACGACGAGCGACGATTTGACGTCCGCTTTTAGTAGCCATACGAGCACGGAAACCGTGGTTGCGTTTGCGTTTTAGAACGCTAGGTTGGAAAGTTCTTTTCATCTTAATTCTCTCACTGAATGCAGTGTTTGAGTTTTGAGGGTTAGCGGTCGCCAAGCCTCTACATTTGATTGGTCAAATCAGGGCGCGGATTTTAGAGCCTTTCCTCAGTAAATTCAATGCTTCTAGGCGCAAAATTATTAAATAAATAGCTTCACAATTCATTAAGCACTTACACACAGACTTCTACCTTAGTGGTGGATAAAGAAAAAATCATTTTGATATCTTATCCACAGAAGGTTTTTTTAATTAGTTATTGTGTATAAAAATCAAAAAGATAAAAAATATCTTACTTGTGCAAAACATAAAAATAAACCAATGTTAATATGTGTATAACTATCTCCTTTATGCACACGAGAAATATTTTATCTACCGATGTGTATAACCTCTTGTGTTATTAACATTTTTGAATTTATAGAGTTGTGTGCCTTATTTTCCATTTATATGTGGATAACTTTTATTGTCCGATGTAAAATCCGCTTCTTGTCTGTCACTCAACCAGGGAGTACGTTTACAGTGTCTTTGGAGCATTGGAATCTTTGCCTGCAGCGTTTGCAGGGTGAGTTTTCCACATCTCAGTTCAACACTTGGATTCGTCCATTACAGGCTGAAATGATGCCTAATGGAGAATTGCGCCTGAGCGCACCAAACCGATTCGTGTTGGATTGGGTGAGTAACAAATATCAAACGCGCATAAAAGAGTTATTGTCTGAATTTGCGGGTGATGACCTTGCTCCTGCTTTAAAGCTGGAAGTTAAAGCTCAAAACTTCGCTCAAACGAATCAGATGTCGCCGCCACCGCCTCCAGTTTCAAGCGAACCGGTTATCAGCCCTTTAAATAATGAAGTCGCAAGAGAATCTGGTTATCGTCCTGGCTTTGGTTTAATGGATGAAGAAGATGGGCCGCCACATGCCGATCTCGAATTTGAAGCGCCATTAACTTTGTCTGGCACAGGGTTACGCGGTGAACTTGAACCTTATGAACAGGGGCAACTGCCGTTAACGGCGCCCAAACGTAAAGTACAAGTTGAAGGTGGTATTAACCACGGCGCGAACCTGAATAATTCTTTTACCTTTGATAACTTCATCGAGGGTAAATCGAACCAGCTGGCTCATGCCGCAGCCCTACAAGTTGCTGAAAATCCAGGCGGTGCTTATAACCCCCTCTTTATATACGGTGGGGTTGGATTAGGTAAAACTCACTTAATGCAAGCCGTCGGTACTGAGATGATGCGTCACAATCCGAATGCTAAGGTGGTTTACCTGCATTCCGAGCGTTTTGTTGCCGATATGGTAAAGGCTTTGCAGTTAAACGCGATTAACGACTTTAAACGTTATTATCGTTCTGTGGATGCCTTACTTATTGATGATATTCAATTTTTTGCCGGTAAAGACAGAACCCAAGAAGAGTTTTTCCACACTTTTAATGCCTTGTTAGAAGGCGGACAGCAGATGATTTTGACCTGTGACCGCTACCCTAAAGAAATTCAAGGTCTGGAAGATCGCCTGAAATCGCGTTTTGGCTGGGGTTTAACTGTCGCTATCGAGCCTCCAGAATTAGAAACTCGTGTGGCTATTTTGATGCGTAAAGCAGATGAAAGTGGCATCAAGTTATCTTACGATTCTGCTTTCTTTATTGCGCAGAAAATCCGCTCCAACGTGCGAGAGCTAGAAGGTGCACTAAAACGTGTTATCGCTAACTCGCATTTTACTGGGCGCGCTATTACGCCTGATTTTGTGCGTGAGTCGTTAAAAGACCTTTTGGCCTTGCAAGACAAGCTAGTTAACATTGATAATATCCAGCGAATTGTCGCGGAATATTATAAAATTAAGATCAGTGATCTGTTGTCCAAACGTCGTAGTCGTTCAGTGGCTCGTCCTCGTCAAGTGGCGATGTCATTAGCAAAAGAATTGACCAACCACAGTTTGCCAGAAATTGGTGATGCGTTTGGTGGACGAGATCATACGACTGCATTGCATGCGATTCGTAAGATCAAAGAGCTGCAAGACACCGATTCGGATATCCGTGAAGACTATAAACAATTGATGCGAATCCTGACCACCTGATGGTCTAAGACTTTGAGTTTACGAGGAAAATAATGAAATTTTCAGTCGTCCGCGAGACACTTCTTAAGCCACTTCAACTAGTGGCAGGCGTTGTAGAGCGCAAGCAAACTATGCCTGTCTTGGCCAATGTATTGGTGGAAGTGAAAGACCAAGTATTAACACTGACTGGCTCTGACTTAGAAGTTGAGTTAGTTGGACATGTGCCATTAGATGAGTGCGAAGAAGGCCGTATTACCGTGCCTGCTCGCAAGCTAATGGATATTTGCAAAAGCTTACCAGACAGCGCTGTGATTGAATTCACTTTGGACGATCAAAAAGCGGTCATTCGCTCAGGTCGTTCACGTTTTAGCTTGTCTACTTTGCCAGCCGATGAATTCCCGAATATCCAAGATATGCAAGGTGATTTGTCTGTGTCTATCGCACAAAACAGCGTACGTCGATTGATCGACCGTACTGGTTTTGCCATGGCGAACCAAGATGTGCGTTATTACCTTAACGGCATGCTGTTAGAAGTGGCTGATGGTCAATTACGTGTAGTAGCAACCGATGGACACCGTTTAGCAACGGCTGTTGAAGACGCCCAAGTAAGTGGCGATCTGACGCAAGTTATCGTACCTCGCAAAGGTGTACTGGAATTAAACCGCTTGCTTAACGATACCGATGAAGTGGTTGAGCTAACGATAGGCACAAACCATATTCGTGCCAAAGTCGCGGATTATGTGTTCACTTCTAAGCTAGTTGATGGCAAATTCCCTGATTATCATCGTGTTATTCCTCGTAACAACGAAAAAATAGTTATTGCAGATCGTTTGGAATTACGCCAAGTATTCCTACGTGCATCGATTCTTTCTAACGAGAAATACCGTGGCGTGCGTTTGATTCTTTCTAATGGCATGTTGCAAGTCTTTGCTAATAACCCAGAGCAAGAAGAAGCTGAAGAATCCGTATTGGTGCAATACCAAGGCGACAATATGGAAGTGGGCTTCAACGTGGGTTATTTATTAGACGTATTGGGTGTCGTAGACTCTCAGGAAGTACGTTTATCCTTAAACGACTCGAACAGCAGTGCCTTGATCGAAGAAGCTCAAAGTCACGCAGCACAATACGTTGTGATGCCGATGCGTCTATAATTATCTGCTAGATGAATAGACCTATCACCCTCCAAGCGTTTGAAAGAATCAAATGCTTGGAGGGCTGTCTTCCCTCCCCCCAATTAAGGTTTAAGAGTTATGCCGCTGGTGCGTTTGGACATCTCTCATGTTCGCAACCTTTCTAGTGTGCGCTTTGAACCTTCGCCCCAAGTGAATGTGATCGTTGGCAAAAATGGCAGCGGTAAAACCTCGGTCTTAGAAGCTATTCACCTTTTGTCTTTTGGCCGATCCTTCCGTAGTCATAAGCACAAAACCTATATTCAGCACGAAAACGAAGCATGTATTGTCTTTGCCCAATTACATCAAGATCAAGGCAGCCCAGTGCCCGTTGGCTTGCAACGCTATCGTGATGGTCAGATTGATGTGCGTATTCAAGGACAACGCGCTCAGTCGGTTATTGAGCTGGCAGAACGTCTTCCTGTACAGCTGATTAACCCCGATGCGTTCCGATTATTAGAAGGATCACCAAGCATTCGGCGCCAATTTATTGACTGGGGAGCCTTTCATTTTGATAAAGACTTCATTCAAGCGTGGCGAGGCTGGCAAAAAGCATTAAAACAGCGGAATACCTTGCTCAGACGTGGTAAAATATCCCACAGTTTATTAGCGGCATTTGATCAGGAATTGATCCGGCTGGGCGAGCAAGTTAATCAATCTCGAAAAGACTATGTGGAAAAGCTAACGCCACATTTCGAGAAGGTTTTATCGCTCTTAACCACAGAGCTTTCAGTGAGTCTTCAGTTCTTTCAAGGCTGGGATGCACAGAAAAACTTAGCCATGGCTGTGGAAGCGGGACGCGAGCGAGATATTGAGCTTGGTTATACGCATACAGGCCCCCAGCGAGCTGATTTACGTGTGAAAACTGCAACGGGAGATGCGTTAGACACCTTGTCCCGTGGCCAGCAAAAGTTGGTGGTTTCTGCACTGAAGATTGCTCAAGGACAGTTATTGATCGATATGGGTCGCCCTCTGGTATTTTTAGTGGATGATTTGCCAGCAGAGTTGGACGCCAACCACAGACAGAAACTGTGTCAGTTGTTGGAGTCACTAAACAGCCAAATTTTTATTACCAGTGTCGAGCCTGATACAACGGATTTTACGTGGGCCGATACAACAGACGTTCGTCAATTTGCTATGAATAACGGCGAATTGTCTTTATTGAGCAAAGGTTTGCAGGAGAGTTAAATGAGTGAAAATAATTACGAAGCGTCCAGTATCAAGGTGCTCAAAGGGCTAGATGCCGTACGTAAACGCCCAGGAATGTATATCGGCGATACGGACGATGGCACAGGCTTGCACCACATGGTATTTGAAGTCGTGGATAACTCCATTGATGAAGCCCTTGCTGGTCACTGTGACACGATTACCGTCTTGATTCACCCTGATGAATCTATTTCCGTGTCTGATAACGGCCGTGGTATTCCGGTTGATATGCACGAAGAAGAAGGTGTGTCTGCTGCCGAAGTTATCATGACGGTACTTCACGCTGGTGGTAAGTTTGACGATAACTCATATAAAGTTTCTGGTGGTCTTCACGGTGTAGGTGTTTCGGTTGTAAACGCCCTATCTGAAGAACTAACCTTGACGATCCGTAAGAACGGCAAAGTTTACGAGCAACATTACAAGCATGGTGTACCACAAGCTCCTCTTGCCATTATCGGAGACTCTGACGGCAAAGGAACTACGGTTCATTTCAAACCTTCTGCTGATACCTTTACTAACATCTTGTTTTATTATGACATCCTGGCCAAACGCCTACGTGAATTGTCATTCTTGAACTCTGGCGTTGCCATCAAATTAAAAGACGAGCGTTCTGGTAAAGAGGAATTCTTTAACTACGAAGGCGGATTGCGTTCTTTTGTGGAGCATTTGAATACCAACAAAACGCCAATCAACGATATTTTTCACTTTATTTGCCAACGTGATGACCTAGAAGATGGTATCGCTGTTGAAGTGGCATTGCAGTGGAACGAAGGCTTCCAAGAAAACATCTATTGTTACACTAACAATATTCCTCAGCGCGATGGCGGTACTCACCTTGCGGGTTTCCGTGGTGCGTTAACGCGAACGTTGAACAACTTTATTGAAAAAGAAGGTCTTGCGAAAAAGCAAAAAGTCGCAACGACAGGCGATGACAGCCGCGAAGGTTTGACTGCGATCGTATCGGTAAAAGTGCCGGATCCGAAGTTCTCTTCTCAGACCAAAGACAAGCTCGTATCTTCTGAAGTAAAAACGGCCGTAGAACAAGAAATGGCGAAACGTTTTTCTGAGTATTTACTTGAGAAACCTGGTGAAGCCAAAATCATCGTTAACAAAATGATTGATGCGGCTCGTGCCCGTGAAGCTGCTCGTCGTGCTCGTGATATGACTCGTCGTAAAGGTGCGCTAGACATCGCTGGCTTACCTGGTAAATTGGCCGATTGTCAGGAAAAAGACCCAGCGCTTTCTGAAATCTACCTAGTGGAGGGTGACTCGGCAGGTGGCTCGGCAAAACAAGGTCGTGATCGTCGTACACAAGCCATTCTGCCTCTGAAAGGTAAAATCTTGAACGTCGAAAAAGCCCGTTTTGATAAAATGCTGGCGTCTGTTGAAGTAGGCACCCTGATTACGGCATTGGGTTGTGGTATCGGCCGTGACGAATTCAATGCCGACAAATTGCGTTACCACAGCATCGTTATCATGACCGATGCCGACGTCGATGGATCGCACATTCGTACCCTGCTGTTGACTTTCTTTTTCCGTCAAATGCCAGAAATCATCGAACGTGGTCACATTTTCATTGCCCAACCACCGTTGTTTAAAATCAAACGTGGTAAGCAAGAGCAATACATCAAAGACGAAGCGGCATTGGATCAGCATTTGATCGAAGTCGCTTTGGATGGCGCTCATATGCACGTCAACGAAGATGCTCCAGGCATTCAAGGGGAGCACCTGGCAAAATTGATGCGTGACTACATTCACATTGAAGCCGATGTTGAGCGTTTGTCTCGTGTGTACCCAAGAGATGTAATGGGCAAACTTCTGTACTGTAAAGCACTGACACAAGAAGATTTGACCAACGAAGCAACGGTAATGGAATGGGTTGAAGCCATCCGTAGCCAAATGCCACAAGACGCTCGTACTGGTTTCCGTTTTGATTTCTCTGTAGAAAAAGATGAAGAACGTAAGGTTTATTTACCTGTAGTCGACATTATGTCTCACGGTGTGTCTAACCGTTATCGTTTCGAAGGAACCTTCTTCAGTTCACCAGAGTACAAACGTATTGTTGCTATGTCCGAAACAGTGGAAGAATTGTTCGGCGAAGAGTCTTATATTCAACGCGGCGAACGTCGTGAAACAGTAAGAACGATCAGTGACATGAAAGCCTGGTTGATGAAAGAAGCCTCTCGCGGTATGACGGTACAGCGCTATAAAGGTCTGGGTGAGATGAACCCTGAGCAACTTTGGGAAACCACCATGGACCCAGATGCTCGTCGCATGCTTCGCGTGACCATCGACGACGCCGTTGCCGCTGACCAAATGTTCACTACTTTGATGGGTGACGAAGTTGAACCTCGTCGTAACTTTATCCAAGATAACGCCTTAAACGTAGCGAACCTAGACGTTTAATTAAGTCTGAGTCTGCTTAATAAAAAAGCGGTTAGAGTGAACACTCTAACCGCTTTTTTATAGAAAAATTTGCGGTATAGACCTACAACGCCGCTTTGATGCTGTCTTCAATAGATGTGGTTGGGCGTCCAATCAAGGCAGATAATGCTTTGCTGTCACTTAACAAACCGCCCTTAGCAGCGCCAGCTTCTGAATCCGCAAGAACAGCTGCGAACCCTTCAGGTAGGCCTACGCCAACTAGAATCTTGGTGTATTCGGCTTCTGGAACGTTTTGATAGGAGACCGTTTTGCCCGTTACTTTGCTAATGGCCTCCGCGTACTCACTTAGGGTGAAGGCATTGTCGCCAGCAAGCTCATAGACTTTGCCAGCCTGACCGTCTTGAAGCAGCACTGTTGCCGCGGCCTCTGCGTAATCGGCACGTGATGCAGTAGAAAGTTTGCCGTCGCCTGCACAGCCCACCACACCATGTTCCAAAGCCGCTTCCACACTCATTGTGTAGTTTTCTGAGTACCAGCCGTTGCGAAGTAGCACATGAGGTACGCCAGAGTCAGCCAGCATCTTTTCTGTGGCTACATGTTCTTGCGCAAGGATTAGAGGAGATGTATCCGCTTTTAGAATACTGGTGTAAGCAATCAAAGCAACGTCAGCTTGCTTTGCTGCGTTGATAACGTTTTGGTGCTGCTCTGCACGTTGGCCTACTTCGCTTGAAGAAATAAGCAGTACTTTTTTAACACCTTGCATTGCAGCAACAAGAGAGTCTTGGTCTGTGTAGTTTGCCTGACGAACCTGAACGCCTTTTTCTGCCAAATCTGCAACTTTTTCTGGGCTACGAACGGCTGCCACAATGTTGCTTGCTGCTGTTTTTTCTAATAGTGAATCAATAACAAGACGGCCAAGTTGACCGGATGCACCAGTAACTAAAATCATAATATTCTCCTTTGAGTTTTAAGTTGATGGAAGTAGAATATATCACTAACAAACTTTTAGTAAGTACGTACAAAAAGGTAAGTATGGAAAATAATTTACAAGGCTCTCAGAACGGTATGTCGCGCTTATTTGAAAAAGGCGATGTGTTTTCAGACAAATGCCCTTCCCGTGATATTTTGAAACACGTGACAAGTCGTTGGGGAGTTTTAGTGCTGTTTGCGCTCAAAGATGGTGAAACTCAACGCTTCAGTGAACTGCGCCGTAAGATCCTTGGCGTGAGTGAAAAGATGCTCGCGCAGACGCTTCAAGCCTTAGAAACGGATGGCTTTGTTTTACGCACCTCTTACCCTGTGGTGCCGCCTCATGTGGAATACAGTTTGACGGAGTTAGGGCTTGAAGTGTCTGTTCGGGTCGCCAGCTTGGCGGACTGGATTGAAGACAATCTTACTGATATTTTATCGGCTCAGTCTTTGCCGAGTGATTCATTAAGTGCCTAAATCATTGCTTTAAACGATCAGCATAAATGAATCTTAGAACTGTTAAGTTTCTATAATTATTGAAATAAAAGGTAAG
The DNA here is from genome assembly GCF_016906065.1 of Marinomonas foliarum. Lineage (NCBI taxonomy): Bacteria > Pseudomonadati > Pseudomonadota > Gammaproteobacteria > Oceanospirillales > Oceanospirillaceae > Marinomonas > Marinomonas foliarum. The sequence goes on from NZ_CP070273.1 coordinate 2,005,256, forward strand.
TGAATGCTCACACTTCTTTACCTAAAACCAAACACACCGCTTTTGAGTGGTGTGTTTGGTTGACGAGATGATAGAAAACTAAATGCCGAGCTTATCGCGTAGATTGTAATACACAGCACCTGCAGCCGTATAAGGAATACGTAGCATTCGCCCACCAGGGAATTGATACTGAGGCATGCTGGCGAACACGTCAAAGCGCTCCATTTCTCCATCAATGGCATCGGATAAGATTTCTCCCATCAGATGGGAGTTGGTCACACCGTGGCCAGAGTAACCTTGCGCATAGTAGAGATTATCGCCAATTTTCCCCACTTGTGGCATACGCATCATGGTTAGAAGAAAGTTGCCTGTCCACGCAAAATCGATTTTAGTGTCTTTAAGCATTGGATAGGTTTCTAGCATTTTTGGAACAATGATAGACTCGATTTTCCCTGGGTCACGAGCACCATACGTTGTGCCTCCTCCGTAGATAAGACGGCCATCTCCCGACAGACGGTAGTAATCCAATAAGTAGTTACAGTCTTCTACACAGTGATCGGTTGGTAACAGCTGTTTTTGGATTTCTTCTGGCAGAGGTTCGGTTGCGATGACCTGAGTGCCGCATGGCATGGCCTTTTTCTCTATTTCTGGCAATAAACCAAACATATAGGCGTTGCCAGCGACGACGATTGTATCTGCGACGACGGTACCCTGCTTGGTGACGACTTTGCCTGGTTTACCTTGCTCTAAACGAATCACTTCAGAATCTTCAAATATTTGGCCACCAAGCTCTTCAAACGCTTTGGCTTGTCCAAGGACCAAGTTCAGCGGTTGGATGTGACCACCTTTTTTATCCAATAAACCACCAGCATAGCGGTCTGAACCGATATGATTTTGAATGGTATCAGCGGTTAAAAGCTCTAATTCATTATGTCCATGACGTTCCCACAGCGCTTTTTTGGCTTTCAATTCTTCAAATTGCTTTTTGTTACAAGCCGCAAAAAGGTTGCCGTGTTTTAAGTCACAATCGATGTTGTATTTTTTGATGCGGTGACGAATCAACTCAGAACCAGCAAACGCCATTTTTGCCATTTTTTGACCAATGTCATCGCCATAGTTATTGAATATATAATCAATGTCACGGTTAAAGCTGTTGACGATTTGACCGCCATTGCGACCAGAAGCGCCAAAGCCGATGCGTGATCCTTCAACCACAATAACGCGCTTGCCTTTTTCTGCCAGACTTAGAGCGGTCGATATGCCAGTAAACCCAGCACCAACGACACAGACATCACAATGATGCTCACCCGTTAACTGTGGACGAATGGCTTTATCATTTGCGGAGGCCGCGTAGTATGAGTTTGCATGAGTAGGTGATGACATATAGAACCTCTCCTATAGAGTGTAGATACTATGATTCAGCGTCTACACATGAGTAAAAAATTGGGGCTATGAACGCCCCTGTTAATCTAACGGTTATTGCGAGTCCAAGGATTGGTTTATTTCAGGCTGATCCAAGTGTTTTTAAGTTCCGTGTATTTTTCTAGTGCGTGCCAAGATTTATCTCGACCATTACCAGACGCTTTAACACCACCAAATGGCACAGTCGTATCGCCATCGCCCCATGTATTTACCCACACCATACCAGACTCTAATAGACGACTGACGCGGTGCGCGCGGCCCAAATTATTGGTCCAAATCGATGCACCCAAGCCGTATTTTGAATCGTTCGCCAGTTCAATGGCTTCGGCTTCGGTGTCAAATGTCATGACGGCTAATACTGGGCCAAAAATTTCTTCTTGGACGAAGTTCATCGTGTGGTTTGCATCAGTAAAAATAGTGGGTTTAGCGTAGAAACCTTGTCCATCTCGGTATTCAGGGACGCCGCCTAACGCCAACGTTGCGCCGTCAGCAATGGCACTTTCGATAAAGCCCGTCACAGTATCAAGCTGTGCTTTATCGACCATTGGGCCCATTTTTGTGGCTGGGTCTAATGGATCACCAGGCACGTAGGTTTTGGCCGCGTCGAGTAAGGCGACCATGAAGGCGTCTTTAATGCTGCTGTGAACATACAAGCGCGAACATGCGATACAAACTTCCCCTTGGTTGGTGAAGATGGCGGTTGCAGCCCCTTTGGCTGCGGCTTGAATGTCTTTGCAGTCTTCAAAGACGATACAAGGCGATTTGCCTCCCGCTTCTAGCCAAACCCGCTTCATGTTGGATTGACCCGCGTATTGCATCAGTAGTCCTGCCACGCGGCTAGAACCAGTGAACGCTAAGGTGCCAATATCATGGTGCAGCGCAAGGGCTTTTCCAGCGGTGTGGCCAAAACCTGGGAGGACGTTGAATACGCCATCTGGAATCCCCGCTTGCGTTGCCAACTCGGCAATTCTGAGAGCGCTCAACGGCGATTTCTCAGACGGTTTTAGAATGATGCTGTTCCCCGCAGCCAAAGCCGGTGCAATTTTCCACATCACCATCATTAATGGGTAATTCCAAGGCGTAATAATAGCGACAACGCCCAATGGTTCGCGGCTGATCAGTGCCAAATTGTCTGGGTTCGTTGGAGCTATTTCACCGTACAATTTGTCGATGCATTCGGCCGACCAACGTAAGCTGTCGATGGAATCTGGTACGTCGATGCCGACCATTTCTGAAATCGACTTACCCATGTCCAAGGTGTCTATTAAGGCTAGTTCATCTTGGTGCTCTTCTAGCAAATCGGCCCATTTTTGTAAGATGCGTTTGCGCTTATTTGGTGCCATGTTTGACCAAATACCACTTTTAAATGCTGCTTTAGCTGCCGCAGTAGCCAGGTTCACATCGGCTTCATCACAACTAGCAACTTTTGCCAACAAGGACTCGTCCGTCGGATTGATACAATCGAACGTGTCACCGCTTTGTGCTGGTGTAAAAACACCATTAATGTAGGCGTCGGAATGCAGGCTAATTGTGTTACGAAGTGCTTGCCATTCTTGGTAAGTTTTCATACGTAATTCCTTTCTTTGGCGTCCAATAAAAACGCTAAATGAGTTGCTATGAATCTAAACTAACTGAGCAGCGTCCTTTCGTACCATATCCCCGTGGGGGTATATCGTAATTTTCCGAATTCTCTAAGATGACGAAATTGGATTTAGAACATCGTCTAGTCAGACAAAATAATGAAAAATTTCTAACAAACTGTCACTTGGAGAGCTCAGCTTATGTCAAAGATAACCGTTGCCGCTACGCAAATGCATTGCACGTGGAATCAGAAAGATAACCTTGATCGTGCTGAAAAGCTAATACGTTTGGCTGCTGCCAAAGGGGCTCAAGTTATCCTAATTCAGGAGTTGTTTGAAACGCCTTATTTTTGCATAGAGATCCACGAGCCATATCATGATTTGGCGACCACATTGGCTGAAAATATGGCGTTTAAACGTTTCCAAGAATTGGCCACCGAACTAAATGTCGTACTGCCATTTAGTTGGTTTGAGAAAGCTGGACAAGTTCGTTTTAACTCCTTAGCAATGATAGATGCAGGTGGTGAACTTCTTGGCGTATACCGTAAAACACACATTCCAGACAGCGATGGTTACTTGGAAAAGTACTACTTCAGCCCTGGTGATACAGGTTTTAAAGTATGGCACACCAAGTTTGGTTGCATTGGTGTGGGGATTTGTTGGGATCAGTGGTTCCCAGAAACCGCTCGTTCAATGGCTCTAATGGGGGCGGATTTATTGCTTTTCCCAACGGCGATTGGCTCTGAGCCGAGCCAATCGGATCTAGACAGCATGCCTCACTGGACGAACACCATGCGTGGACATGCCGCTGCCAACCAGACACCTGTGATTGCCTCTAACCGAATTGGTACAGAGCAAGCAGAGCACCGTGATTTGTCACTGACATTTTATGGTTCATCGTTTATTTGTGATGAACGTGGTGAATTAATCGAGCAAGCAGACCGCGATAGCGAAGCGGTTCTTGTGCATACGTTTGATTTGGAAAAAGTGCGCTCTCAGCGTAAAGCATGGGGGCTTTTTCGTGATCGTCGACCAGAACATTACGATGTCATCAAAACACTCGATGGCCAGGTCAAATAGGAGGCATCATGTTAACCACTCCCAAAGCGGATGATTTTTGGATGCCAGGCGAGCATAACCCTCAGAGCTCTGTTTGGTTGGCGTGGCCTACACGTCCAGATAACTGGCGTGATAACGGCTTTCCTGCGCAGGCTGCTTTCGCGCATTTTATTGAGCGCTTAAGTGGCTATGTCACGGTAAAGCTGGCGGTGTTGCCTGAATACGAAATGCAATCTAGAAGCATGTTGCCAAGTTCCATTGAGATTGTTCCTATGGCTTACAATGACGCTTGGATGAGAGACATCGGTCCAACCATGGTCATCAATGAAGCGGGTGTGAAGCGTGCCGTTAATTGGCAGTTTAATGCTTGGGGTGGCGAATTGGACGGGCTTTACGACGATTGGTCAGATGACCAAAGTGTTGCCAGTCATATTGCCCAGCAGGAAGGCGTAGAAAGTTATGACGCGCCTTTTATCCTTGAAGGTGGTTCAATACATTGCGATGGAGAAGGTACACTTTATACAACGGAAGAGTGCTTGTTACACCCAAGCCGAAATCCAGAGTTAAGCCGAGAAGATATCGAAGTGCTGCTGAAAGAGTATTTGTCGATTGAAAAAGTGGTTTGGCTGCCGTTGGGCTTATTCAACGATGAAACCAATGGCCATATCGATAATATCTTGCATGTGGTTCGTCCCGGTGAAGTCTTATTGACGGTTTGCGATGATAATAACGACCCGCAATACGCCATTAGTCAGCAGGCTTTAGATATATTAGCTGAGGCTCGCGATGCGCATGGCCGTAAGATTATAGTTCATAAATTGCCTATGCCTGGGCCTCTTTATATTCGAGAAGAAGAAGCGGCAGGCTTGATACAGCCAGATCGTATGGAGCGCGCCACGGATGATCGTTTAGCTGGCTCCTACGCGAACTGCTTAATTTGTAACGGTGCAGTGTTTTACCCCCTATTGGATGAAAAAAATGACCAGCAAGCCCACGCTATTTTGCAAGCGGCGTTTCCTAAGCATGAGTTAATTGGCATTCCTGCTCGTGATATTTTGTTGGGCGGTGGCAACTTACACTGTATTACGCAACAGATTCCAGTCTAACCTTTCAGCTTTATTTAAAGGCAAAAAATGCCTAGCGACAAATCGTTAGGCATTTTTAGTTTTACGATAGAGTAACCGTCGCTTCTTAGCGTCCGGTTTTAATGTCTGTCCATAAACGTACCATCAAACGCTCGATCTTTAAGCCTCGTACCTTCTGTGCGAAGAGTTTCTTTTTCACTTCGTCGCTTGGGTAGATACCCTCATTACTAGAGATATCGGGATCTTGTAGATCCATCGCGTCTAGGTTTGGGTTCGCGTACGCCACGTAGTTTGATACATCGGCAATGACTTCTGGGCGTAATAAGAAGTTCATGAACTTGTACGCAGCTTCTTTGTTTTCAGCTTCTTTAGGTATAGCCAGCATGTCAAACCAGATTTGAGTTCCCTCTTTAGGGATACTGTATTCGATGTTTACGCCATTATCGGCTTCAATAGCGCGATCTTGTGCTTGAATCACATCCCCAGACCAACCAATAGCCACACAAATATCGCCGTTAGCAAGTGCGCTGATGTACTGCGAGGAGTGGAATTGAGACACATAAGGGCGCACGTCTTTTAGCAGTTTGACCGCTTCGCTGTCTAACGCATAATCTTGAGGATTACGACTGTTGGGGTTTTTACCTAAATAGTTGAGTGTAAGTGGGTACAGTTCGTCTGGTGAGTCTAAAAACATAACACCACATTTTTGCAGTTTGGCCATGTTGTCTGGATTAAATACTAGGTCCCAGCTGTTTACGGGTGCATCTTCACCTAAGACTTCTTTTACTTTATCGACGTTGTAACCAATACCTGTCGTACCCCATAAATATGGCACGCCGAATTGGTTACCAGGATCGACAGCTTCAAGGAAAGACAACAGCTCTGGGTCTAGATGCTTTAGATTAGGTAACTTGGCTTTGTCCAGTTTGCCAAACACGCCCGCTTGAATCTGACGTCCCATGAATGACGCGGTTGGCACCACCAAATCATAACCTGAATTGCCTGCTAGCAGTTTTGCTTCAAGCACTTCGTTACTGTCAAAAACGTCTTGGATGACTTGAATGCCAGTCTCGGCTTCAAACCGTTCAACCGTGTCTTCGGCAATGTAATCCGACCAGTTGAAGAATTTTAGCGTTTCGGCAGAAACAGACGTAGCTGTTGTGCCTAGCGCACAGACCATACCCGCAATGGGTAAAAATTGACGCATTTTAAGGTTTTTCTGTGTCATGATTTGGTTCCTCAGTGATAACTCTACTTACATCACGCAAAGCTTTTTTATCCTTGTCGTGATGCTCAGTGGATTAAAAATAATTACACATTCAACAATAGATGTTCGCGCTCCCAAGAGCTGATAACCCGGTTAAAGGTCTCGAACTCACTGCGTTTTACACCCATATAAGCTGTGACGAAGTCCTTGCCCAAGATGTTACATAATGGTTCACATTCTTCCAAAAGGCGTAGGCCTTCCTCTAGTGTTCTTGCAATTTCTACTTCTGGGTAATCGGACGGTGGCTGATTCGTTTTGATAGGATCGGTTGGTTGTAGCTTTTGCTTCATACCTAAATAGCCACATGCCAAGGTCGCCGCAATAGCTAGATATGGGTTAGAGTCAGCACCCGGAAAACGGTTTTCAATGCGTGTTGCTTGTGGCGGTGAAAACGGAATACGTAGCCCTGCTGTACGATTATCAAACCCCCAGTTCATGTTGATTGGCGCAGCCATTTCTGGTGAAAAACGACGATAGGAGTTGACGTTTGGTGCGAAGAAAGAGATCGCGTTTGGCGTGTATTTCTGCAAACCACCTAAATAATGATAGAACAGTTCGCTTGGTTTACCGTTATCATCAAAGACGTTTTTCCCCGTTTTCGCCTCTACCAAACTTTGGTGAATGTGCATCGAACTGCCTGGCTCATCTTTCATCGGTTTCGCCATGAAAGTAGCATACACGCCATGTTTGAGTGCGGCTTCTCGTAAAGTGCGTTTGAACACAAACACTTGGTCAGCCAAGTCGAGTGGATCACCATGAATAAAGTTTATCTCCATTTGTGCGGCACCGGATTCATGGATCAAGGTGTCTACGTCCAGTCCTTGAGCTTCGCAATAGCTGTACAGGGTATCAATGATGGTGTTGAACTCGTTTACTGCATCAATACTGTACGAACGACGTGATGTTTCGCGTTTGCCAGAGCGTCCTGCCGCCGGTTTTAGTTCATAATCTGGATCTGTGTTGGGTTGGATCAGATAGAACTCGACTTCTGGCGCTATGACGGGCTTTAAGCCTTCGGCTTCATAAAGTGACAAAATATGACGCAGAATAGTACGGCTTGCCAACGGGTGAAGGTTGCCATCAGTGGTATAGCAGTCGTTTATAACTTGAGCCGTTGGTTCGTCAGCCCACGGAACCATACGTATGGTGTTTGGGTCTGGTTTCAACACCATATCTCGGTCGCTGGCGTCGACAATGTCGTAGTGATTGTCAGCCCAATCCCCCGTCACACTTTGCACTAAAACGGTTTCAGGGATGCGCCCCGTTTTCTCTGCAAGGAACTTGAACGTCGGGTAAAATTTTCCCCGCGCATTCCCTGTCATATCTGCTAATGTTGACTCGACTTCAGTAATTGCATGCTCTTTTAAAAAAGCTTCAAACTCTGTCATAACTCACCTTAAGTTGGCTGCTTAACGAATGTTCTTAAGCCGTAACGTTTTTATACTGGCTTTTGCTCTAGGGTGTTTTTTTCTACAACCCGAATAATGCTTCGGTTTAAACATTATTTTACTTTGATCATTAAATCAACACTTAGTCAAAAAATAAGTTCATATTACAATTGACACTGACTATAAATTCGATCAATCATTCGGTTATTGAGTTTTGGATTATGACAGGAGTTTCCCTTGAGCAAACATGAGCCGTCCTACTATGAAGCTACGGCAAGAGCGTACAAAAGCCGCCCTCAGTTAGTGGGTGATCACAGTGCTGATATTTGCATTATAGGTGGAGGATTTACAGGTACTTCAGCGGCTCTGCATCTTGCAGAAGCGGGTTTTCAAGTGGTCTTACTGGAAGCCAACGAAATTGGCTGGGGGGCTTCTGGGCGTAATGGTGGACAAATTTGCCAAGGTCATAACATGAGCCACGCGGAGATGGCCAAAAAGGTCGGCAAAGACACAGCTGATGTATTGTGGCAAACCTCGGTCGATTCGGTTGATTTGGTAAAGGAGCTGATTGAGAAATACCAAATCGATTGTGATCTGGCTGCTGGAGTATTACATGTGGCATCTAAATCACGTCACGCAGATGAAATTAAAGAAGCGGTTGAATATAAGCGCCAGCAGCTAAATTACGAAGATGTTGAGTTTCTAGATGCTAAAACTGTTGCCGATAAATTGGGTACAGATCGTTATCATGGTGGCGAATGGTATAAGGAGGGTGCGCATATTCACCCGCTTAACTTTGCGCTTGGGTTAGCGAAAGCGGCGGAAGAATACGGTGCTGAGTTGTACGATCATTCCGCGGTATTGGAATACACAGATGGCAAGCAACCTGAGGTTATGACGGCCAAAGGTCGTGTTCGTTGCCGTTATTTGTTATTTGCGTGTAATGGCTACCTTGGGCACTTAAATGGCCCAGCAGCACGAAAAATCATGCCAATTAATAATTTTATTATTGCAACAGAGCCACTACCAGAAAGCGTTGCCAATCGAATTAACCCAGATCGCATTGCTGTAGCTGATTCGAAATTTGTTGTGAACTATTACCGTCTATCAAAAGACAGGAGAATGTTGTGGGGGGGCGGTGAAAATTACAGTCAGCGTTTTCCAAAGGATATTGCAGGGTTTGTTAAAAAACACATGTTAGAAACCTACCCTGAGTTAGGCGATTATCGCATCGATTATGCCTGGGGCGGAACGTTGGCGATTACGCTGAATCGAATGCCGCATATTGCGCGCCAGCAAGAAAATATTTTTGTTGCTCATGGTTATTCAGGTCACGGAGTAGCGATGGCGACATATGCTGGTGCGATTTTCGCCAAAGCCGTGCAAGGTTCGTTAGAAAAAATGGATGCATTTGAAAGGCTTCCTATGCGTGATTTTCCAGGTGGTACTTTACTTCGTTGGCCTGGTTTAGTTACTGGGATGCTGTATTACTCAATGTTAGATCGTTTGCCCTAATATGATGAATGGCTAGTGATGGGTATGTTTAGTGTTCATTGGTATGTGTATAATTTAATCACTTTATTTGATGTACTCTGTATATAAGGAAGCCAATTTTTATTATGGCAAACCCCCCTACGACAATGAAAACCATGCAATCTGTTTCGCCTCGTAGCGAGCCAGTACAGTCTCGTTCCATTAAACGCGCACAGCAAATTTTAGACGTGACTAGCGAGTTGCTGGAAACCGTAGGTTTGAATGATCTGAATACGGCTATTATTGCAAAAGAAGTCGGTATTTCTGTGGGATCTTTGTACCACTATTTTCCGAATAAACACGCCATTCTCTATGCCATGGGTAAGTCTTGGCTGGACAGTATTGAAGAAGTACTAAAAGACATTCAAGAGTGGCATTTGGAAGAGATGACGCTGCCCTACTTTATTGAGCAAGTTGTAGACATTAATTTGCGAACTTATCGTCAGCAGCGTGCGGTATTACGCCTAGTACAGGCTATGTTTTCAGTGCAAGAATTGCGTGAATTAGATGAGCGCCATGATGATATGGTAATTTCTCAAATGGCCAAGGTTTTTAAACGGTTAGGGCTGAAAAAGCACATTCGTGAGCGAGAACGTATCGCGCGTCTATACCTAGAGGTAACGCACAGTACGTACCTGGTTGTGGTAAACCAAAATGAACGCCGTGCAGCCCGCACGCTTGATGATTTGAAACTGATGTTAACAAGCGTATTAGAACGACATCTAAATGAGCCTGAATCTGAATAGTCGTTCTGTGCGCAGCTTTTCATATTAACCCTTTTCTCTGTCTAGTGAGTCTAGGTGGCTGAGGAACAAGGTGAAAATTTCCGACTGTGTTGATGTGTCTAAACGTGCGTGGATATTTTTACGGTGTACCTTTACTGTACCGGCACTGATGCCTAGCTCGTTGGCGATGGATTTTGACGAGTGACCTTTCAGCAGCAAGCCTAAAATTTCTTGCTCGCGGTTGGTTAACACGCCATGAGCAAAGGTTTTTAGCGCGTATTTTAATGGTCCTGAACGGGATTCTTTTTCGACGAACTCCCCTGCTTGCGTTAGCCAAAACTGACGAATCAAGGCTTCTAGCATCGGAAAAACGCTTTTCAAGTTATTAAATTCTGTTCGACGAATGGACCCAATTGCTTTCTGACGCCCCAACGAAACTGCACAAGTCGTGGTTGCATCTAATTCCACCAAAATATTAATTTCATCGACTAAGTCAAAGTTGCGATAACAAGTTTGGTAGTACTCTGTATCTTCGAATGAATCGGGTGACATATCGACCAAACGATAAACCCCCGGCGTGATGCCTTGCTGAATGGCGTTAAACAAGGGGTCTAATAAATAAGCCTTGTTTAAATACATCCGTAGGGTGTGGCTTTGCTCACTCGGGTCACTTGGATGAATCAGCAGTGGTTTAAGCGCTTTTTTGTAGGTTACGATAATGATGGTGTCGAAATAGCAAATGTTGCTAAGAACCCCCTCTAACGCAATGGGAAAGCTAGGGACCCGAATATGATTGGTGAGAGCTCCTAGGTCTTTCATTAATTCGGGTAATGATAATTGCCCTCTTAGAGTACTTTTCTGCATTATTTTAAATCCTTCGTCATGTATCTCTTGTGTGAGAAAACGTCATTAGTGCGCCCTTCTCAAATGACAATGATAAATACACAAACTACTGGCTATTATAAATGAGTCTATTTAATTAAGCTTAAGTCGACTTTTTAATCGGTTTTGCTTTCTTTCCTAAAATTGATCTGCTTCTGCAAAATATCCATCGACTTTCTCATGATTTCTGTAGTAAAAATGAAGACATAACCTGAATGATTTTTCGGCTTATGATGCTCGAAAGCTATGTCCTCAAACACATTAAGATGATTCTTTATTAATACATATCAGTAAAGTAGCTGAATGTGAAGAAAAGCAGTCAACTTTTAAAGCGTGATTTATATACAAGTGGTTCCATCTTTGCATATACCCACTCGGGGATAGTTACTCGCATCATTTGCTCAGGTTAAGGTGATTTATATCGGAAGAATTTGACTTAAATCCTGTGTAAGCAATATGAAAATCGAATTAAAACTCGATTATCATTTTAGAGAGCACAACTTCTTCTGCAGTAAGGCTAATTTCATAAGAGAACATTCTATGTCTGATATGTACGAAGGGAACAACGAATTTGATCTGTTCATCACAGATTTAAACGGCAACTTACGTGGTAAGCGAATGCCCTCTAGCGGTTTGAAAAGCGTTATGACGCAAGGGGTAAAGCTTCCTCAATCAGTGATTGGGTTTGACCATTGGGGTGACGACGTTCTCGATAATGGCATGGTCTTCGAGACGGGTGATAGCGACGGAGTGTGTTTTCCAGTCCACCCTGAACCTATTTCTGTACCGTGGGCGGAATCGGCTCGTGATCAAATTTTGGCGATGATGTACAACATGGATGGCACGCCATTTTATCCAGACCCTCGTCAAATACTGACGCGCATTGTTAAGCGCTTCAAGGACCTTGGCTACACACCTGTAGTGGCAACGGAGTTAGAATTTTACTTATTAGACGGACAGTCAGAAGCCAAGCGCCAGCCATCTCCTCCTATTATCGTAGAAGGCAACGGTGTGCGTTTGAACAAAACTGACTGTTATTCCATCGAAGAAATGGATGGCTTAGAAGGCTTCTTTGCGGAAGTCCGCCGGGCGTGTGAGATTCAAGGTATTCCTGCAGACACTATTATTTCCGAATTAGGGCCAGGTCAATTCGAAATCAACATGAAGCATAGCAATGACGCTGTGTTAGCCGCTGATCATGCGATTATGTTTAAACGTTTGATTAAAGGAGTTGCTCGCCAACATGACTTTGGTGCGACTTTCATGGCGAAACCCTACGCAGATAAGAGCGGCAATGGCTTTCACGTCCACTTTAGTTTGCTGGATGAGCAAGGTAATAACGTATTTAATAACGGCACAGACGAAGGCTCGGGTTTATTGCAACAAGCGGTTGCTGGGTTATTGAACCATATGTCTGATTCTATGCTTGTATTTGCGCCGCATATGAACTCTTATCGCCGTTTTCAAAATGGGGCACATGCACCGACATTTGCAAGTTGGGGCTATGAAAACCGCACTGTAGCAGTGCGTATCCCAGAAAGTGACAACATAGCTCGTCGTATTGAGCATCGTGTGGCTGGCGCGGACGCGAATCCTTATTTAGTATTAGCGGCGGTGTTGGGCGCTGCGTTGCATGGTATTGAAACAAAAATGTCTCCGCCACAGCCGATTGAAGGCGATGCTTATGCAATGTCGGAACGTTTTGAACCGCTACCGAATCGTTGGGAATTAGCCACTGAATCTTTTGCAGACAGCGCGTTCTTAACTGAGTATTTAGGAAGCGAATTTGTTCGTGTGTATGGCGCGGCAAAAGAACAAGAACAACAAAAAATACATGGTCGTATTTCCAACGTGGAATATGAAGCCTATTTGTAAGAGCACAGCTCAGAGTTACATTAGAAAATAGAGCCCATCAGAGGCTTTAATATGAAAACAACATCACAACAGGAACCAGCTGATGTCACGTTGGCTGTAAATTGGAGAATTCCACATGAAACGCAATGTATTGAGTATATTGGTCGCTGGTGCAGCATCTACTTTTGCAGCTAGTAGCTACGCTGAAGGTGTTTTAAACGTATATAACTGGTCGGATTACATGGCACCGGGTGCTTTGGAGCAGTTCTCGAAAGAAACCGGCATCAAAGTGAATTACGACGTTTATGACAGTAACGAAGTGTTGGAAGCAAAACTCATGGCGGGTGGCTCTGGCTACGATGTGGTTATGCCATCTAATTCTTTCTTTGAGCGTCAGGTTAAAGCGGGCGTGTATCAAGCTATCGACAAAAGCAAGTTGACCAATTACGGCAATTTGGATCAAACATTGGCAAAGCAAATCGAAAAGCACGATGCGGGTAATGTCCATAACATTCCTTATGCTTGGGGTACGATCGGCATTGGCTATAACACCAAAATGATTGAAGAGCGCTTGGGTACGGCTGATATTGATTCTTGGGATATTTTATTTAATCCAAGTATTGCGGCTAAGTTGAACGATTGTGGCATTGCCGTGTTGGATTCTCCTGCAGAAGTTATGTCGGTTGTTAATAATTACCGTGGCGTAGATCCAAACTCGGAAGACAAAGATGAGTTAACTGAATCAGCAAAACTAATGTCAGAGGCCCAGGACAACGTTCGTTATTTCCACTCCAGCAAATACATATCAGACTTAGCCAACGGCGACGTGTGTGTAGCGATTGGCTACAACGGTGACATATTACAGTCGCAAAGCCGAGCAGAAGAAGCCGATCAAGGCGTCGATATTAAGTTTGTGATTCCAAAAGAAGGCACCTTGGTGTGGTTTGATTTGATGGCTGTGCCTGCAGATGCTCCTCACCCAGAAGCTGCGCACAAATTTATCGATTTCATCCTTAAAAAGGATATAGCAGCGGCTATTTCGAATTATGTTTTCTATGCAGTACCAAATACGGCGGCGGTTCCTCTTCTAGACGACGAAGTGGCCACCAACAAAGGTGTCTACCCGACTCAGGAGGTCAAAGAGAAACTGTTCGTGCAAGTAGCTCATACTGCACGCTTCGATCGTCTCTTGACGCGCGCTTGGACTAACATCAAAACTGGGCGCTAAGCAGCCATCTGTTCGTGAGTGACGCCATTACGGCGTCACTTTTCTTGAATACTTATCATGCTGACTGGTGTGTTTTATGTCTGTGTCTTCTGTTTCTCCCATCGTTACTACTCAAACGATGCCAACTTGGCGTCAAAAAGACGCTGAGCCTTTTGTTCGCATTGAACAAATCAATAAAACATTCGGAGACTTCACTGCAGTGAATAATGTTTCTCTGGATATTTATAAAAATGAACTCTTCTGTCTGTTGGGTGGGTCGGGGTCGGGTAAAAGTACGTTATTGCGCATGTTAGCGGGTTTTGAATCTCCTACGTCGGGTAGCATCATCATTGACGGTGTGGACATGTCGAATGTTCCGCCATGGGAGCGCCCAGTTAATATGATGTTCCAGTCTTATGCTTTGTTCCCGCATTTGACCGTCGAAGCAAACGTAGCATTTGGTTTAAAACGTGAAGGTTTGCCAAGCCGTGAAGTAAAACAGCGTGTGGCCGATATTTTGGAAATGGTCCAGATGGGTCATCTTGCTCGCCGTAAACCACATATGTTATCTGGTGGTCAGCGTCAGCGTGTAGCGTTAGCGCGTTCTTTGGTGAAACGTCCCAAATTGCTTTTGTTAGACGAGCCTTTGGGCGCGTTAGACAAAAAACTGCGCGAAGAAACACAATTCGAATTGATGCGATTACAAGATGAACTTGGTATCACCTTTGTAGTGGTAACACATGACCAAGAAGAAGCGATGACGCTAGCAACGCGCATTGGTGTGATGAACAATGGTGAAATTGTCCAAACCGCCGAACCTCATGAAGTATACGAATACCCAAATAATCGTTTTGTTGCTGAGTTCATTGGTAACGTGAATTTGTTTAGGGGCACTGTGGTGTCGGATGAGCGTGACAGTGCGGCGATTCAATGTGATGACACCAATGGCCTTATCGCTTTGGATCACGGCATCAGTTGCGCGCCTAATCAATTGGTAAATGTAGCCATTCGACCTGAAAAAATGCGTATAGCGCGCGAGCCATCCAGTGCGCAAAATAACTCCGCGGAAGGGGTAATTACGGAAGTGGCGTACATGGGGAGCCAGTCTATCTACAAAGTGCGTTTGCTGTCAGGTAAAGAAGTTCGTATCACACAACCCAATTCCCACCGAGATACCGGTGAGCGTCTAACATGGGATGATCATGTATACCTTTCTTGGGATGCTGACAGCAGCGTGGTACTAACATCATGATAAACGCATCTACCAATACAACACAGCTGACGCTGTTGCAGCGTTTGCAAACAATTCGCTTGGGGCGCTGGTTTGTCATTCTAATGCCAATGTTGTGGTTGGCGGCGTTCTTCTTTATCCCTTTTCTGGTGGTGTTTAAAATATCGCTTTCGGAGGCAATGATTGCGGTGCCTCCCTATTCTCCTTTATTGGAATGGGATCCAAACAACGCCTACGCGACGTTAAAAGTCACCTTTGGCAATTATTTGTTTTTGTTTGAATCACGTTTTTACTTAGACGCCTATTTAAGCTCTTTGCGCATTGCTGCAGTGTCGACTTTTTTCACTTTAATCATTGGCTTTCCGATTGCTTACCTTATCGCTCGTAGTGGTTCGATGGCACGTACAATATTGTTATCCTTGGTTATTTTGCCTTTCTGGACGTCATTTTTATTGCGCGTTTATGCTTGGATGTCGCTGTTGAAAAAAAATGGTTTGGTCAACGACACTTTGATGTCTTTAGGCTTGATTGATCAGCCATTGCAAATCTTACAAACGGATGTGGCTGTGTATATTGGCATTGTTTACACCTATCTGCCGTTTATGATTCTGCCGCTTTATACCACACTAGAAAAAATGGATATGAGCTTGATTGAAGCTGCGAAAGATCTAGGTGCTAAGCCATGGCGAGCATTTTGTTCTGTCACTTTACCATTGGCGAAACCCGGCATCATTGCTGGTTGTTTGTTGGTGTTTATTCCTGCGGTAGGTGAGTTTGTTATACCTTCGTTATTGGGTGGTTCAGACACGTTGATGATCGGTCGAGTTCTATGGGATGAATTCTTTTTAAACCGAGATTGGCCTTTAGCGTCTGCTGTGGCGATCATTATGCTGATTGTCTTGGTGGGCCCTATTATGTTTATGCGTAATGGCAACAAGGAGGCTCTGTAATGAAAAATCATTCTTTAGCTCTGAAGCTTAGTGCTGGCTTCGGCTTTTTGTTTTTGTACGCACCCATTGTTGCCTTGATCATTTACAGCTTTAACGAATCTAAACTGGTGACAGTATGGGGTGGGTGGTCACTCAAATGGTACGTAGAGCTGTTTCAAAATGAGCAGATTATGAACGCAGCGTGGGTGAGTTTAAAAATTGCTTTCATCAGTGCGACCTTGGCATCCATATTGGGCACGTTAGCTGGTTTTGTATTGAGTCGGATGGGTAAATTTCGAGGCAAAACCATGATGGCGGGCTGGGTAACTGCCCCTTTGGTGATGCCAGAGGTAATTACCGGCTTGTCATTGTTGCTGTTGTTTGTGGCGATGGAAAGTATGTTTGGTTGGCCCGCCGGCCGAGGCACTACTACGATTGTCATCGCGCATACGACTTTTTGTTTGGCGTACGTCGCTGTAGTGGTTCAATCGCGCTTGTCTTCGCTGGACGAGACTTTGGAAGAAGCCGCAATGGATTTAGGTGCTAAGCCGGTGTCGTTGTTTTTCTTGATTACCTTGCCATTGATTTCACCAGCGATATTATCGGGTTGGTTGTTGTCCTTTACGTTATCGTTGGATGATTTGGTTATTGCTAGCTTTGTTTCTGGTCCTGGTAATTCCACTTTACCTATGGTGATTTTCTCTAAAGTTCGACTTGGCGTTACGCCAGAGATAAATGCGCTAGCCACATTGATGATATTGGTGGTTTCTGTTGCCGTGATTGCAGCTATTTTTATCATGCGCCGTCAAAACCGATTCCAAAACCCTTAACCGTTGTGTTCTTGAGGTAAGTATTTAATGAAGATAGGAATTCTCGCAGCGGGCATTACGCCCGATGTATTGCGCTCTAAGTACCCTACATATGCGGAAATGTTTGCTGAGCAAATTGCCGCATTAGAGCCTGAGTTGTCATTTGAAATATTTGACGTTCGTTTGGATGAATTTCCAGACAGTACGGATAAGTGTGATGCTTGGCTGATTACTGGTTCTAAAGCGGATGCGTATGCTGATGAGCCTTGGATTATCCGCTTGTGTGAGTTCATACGTGCAGTGGATGCCAAAAGCCAAGTGTTGGTCGGCATTTGTTTTGGTCACCAAGTCATCGCACGAGCACTAGGTGGTCGCGTCGCTAAATTTGATGGTGGTTGGGGTGTGGGAGTTCATCATTACCAAGTTATGGATAATGTTAAGTCGCCTCTAACTCAGAAAAACATCGCTTTTTGTGCTTTTCACCAAGACCAAGTATTGGAAAAACCAGAAAAAATGACGAGTTTTTTGAGTAGTGATTTCTGCCAGTATGCTGGGCTCATTTATGAGGATCGTATTTTGACGTTCCAAGGTCATCCTGAATTTTCAAAGGCTTATGAAAACGAACTGATCGACTTATATGATGGTGTGACATTGACTCCTGACGTCGCTGCGAAAGCGCGCCAAACGGTTGCTGATGAGTCGATAGACAATCAGCAGCTCATGGCTTGGGTAGGACAGTTTTTAAAAGGTTAATGGGCTTTAAGCAACTTGTTAGCGGCTAATGGCTAATAAGTTGCTTTTGTTTGGCACTTCTTGTGTGCAGTCTTGGACAGTTTCCGCAGAGCTCTCCGCCATCACGACGGAAGTGTAAGCAGCACGTGTGACGAACAAAAATAGGCGAATCTTTTTCTTGTCGGCGTAGTCCAGCAAGCGGTTTCAAGGGTAAATTCATCGCTTCTGCCCAATCTCGAAAATTCTGCTCAAGATTGAATTTCTGATCAATAGGTAGCAAGTTACCTATGGCGATCAATGCACTCATTACCTGATCGGCCAGCAAGCCTTTGTAAAGAGCAGGTCTTCCGCCAAAGGCATTAACATGCGCGTTTTCAAATGACTGAAAAAGAACCGTTAGCTGTTCACAAATGCTATTTATCAGAACCTCCTGACTTCCCTCCTGCCATATTCCATCCTGTAAAAAATACCCCGCGATCATCTCACCGTTTTGCTTTTGCTCTAAGTCTTGTAAGCGTATAGGCACAGCTTTAAGCTGATAGACGCAAATCATTGCCAGATAAATCGGCTGCCAACAGACTAATCCCCAAGATCTTATACGCCAATAAGGCGCACCCGTTTCTGGGTGCGCCTCTTGTAATGTGCTATGCAAAACTTGCAGTGCGTGTTCTGGATTTTTGGCAGACACATTGGTTGTGTTTTGCTTCTCATTAGAGACACTTTCTTCTCCGTCCAGTACGGCAATATAAGATCTGGCAGTGGTGAAAAGACGGTCTATAAGCCTTTCCATGTTTCTTTACCTCTCAGTTTTGCTATGTGATATCTAAAATTCATAGCGGGCGCTGACTTCGAAGGCTCTTTCGTCGCCGAACCAGCAGTTAGATTCGTCGTAGCAGCTGTAATAGGTTTCATCAAATACGTTACTCATGGAAAATCTCACGCTGGCGCCTTGCCATTGCTTAGACAGCATAGCTAAGTCGTAACCTATGGATAAATCGACCAAGGTGTAAGACGGTACGGTGTTCGAATTTGCTGCGTCGAGCTGCATTTGACCAACATAACGAGCGCCGGCCCCAAATGATGCGCCAGCTAATTTTCCTTCTGTTGGTGCATAGGTTAACCAAGTATTGAATTGCTTTTTAGGCACCCAAACTGGTGTGTTACCTTCTATACCGCTGTTATCTTTGGTTACTTCTACATCTTGCAGCGTATAGGCGGCTTTTAGGCTGATATCGGATGTAAGTGCTTGCTGTAATTCAAGCTCTATACCACGAGAGCGCATTTCTCCTACTTGAATTTTGTCGTACGCAGAACCATTCGGATCACGAGTGAGCACCTTACTTTTGACGATTTCAAACGCCGTTGCACTGGCGGTGATGTTTCGTCTTTTGTATTTTAGCCCTGCTTCCCATTGTTCGGCTGTGGAGGTATCAAACGTTTTACCATTTCGGTCTGCGCCAGTGATAGGTTCGAAGCTTTGCGCGTAACTAACAAATGGCGCTATGCCATTATTAAACTCGTACAGAGCGCCAGCTCGGCCACTAAATTGGCTTTGATCGACTTTGGTATTGGTTGTCGCGCCGTATTTTCTGCCCTTTTCAGTCGCTTTGAATTGATCGTAGCGGCCACCAGCAATCAGTACCCATTGATCAAGACGTATTTGATCTTGCAGATACATGCCTGTTTGTTCTTTGTCGATTGTGAAATCACTGCTGTAGCCTGACCCTGCAAAGTTTAGGTTATCTCTAATAATCTGCTCGTGATCTGGGTTATATAGATCGATGCTAGGCGCCAAAGCATCTTCGTAGATCACGTTTGACTTAAGCTTTAGGTAATCTAAACCGACCAAAATATTGTGCTCGGCATTGCCAATGTCAAATAATCCAGAAAATTGGCTGTCTATATTGATGCCTTCGGATTTTTCGTCTGTGAGATAGGCGCGACGGTTTAAGGTTCTTTCATCGCTGTCTAGCGAAGAAGAATAGGTGTTTTCTTGGTAGGCTTTTGCTGTGGTGAAACGAGTATTTTGTAAAAAGCGCCAAGTATTATTGATGTTGTGATCGAGTTTATAACCCAGCAATAGCACATCTCTGTCATAAGTTTCCCAGTTCGTATCACCTGAATAGGCATCAGAAGGCAGCTTTCCATTAATACTGTTATAGACAGTGCCTTTCGATGGCAAGGAGGAATAGACGCCCATTTTGGGGTCCTGTTGGTAATACATATTGAGGTTAAGCATAGTGTCATCACTGATCTTCCAATCAATAGAAGGCGCTATCATGATGCGCTCTTCTTCTGAGGTATCGGCTTGCCCATCTTTTTGGCGAAATAGGCCCACGACACGATAGTTGAGTTTATCGTTAATGGCGCCAGTGCTATCGATCTGTGTTTCGCGTTTACTGTCGCTGCCTAATGTTAATTCCACACTATGTTGGCTGTCTGACTGCGGTACTTTACTGATTAGGTTTACCATGCCTCCAGGAGGCATAGCGCCATACAGAGTTGAAGTTGGGCCTTTGAAGACTTCCACTTGTTCTACGGCAGCCATGTCGATTTGTGGCTGTAGATTCCAGTCGTTATAAAGTAGTTGCAGTCCATCATAGTAGGCCTTGTCGTTCTTGAAGCCTCGAATATTGAAAAAATCTAATCGAGTCACTGCGCCGCCACGTAATTCGGTGTTAATACCAGAGGCATAGCGAACGGCTTCTGCCACCGTTTCTGTACCTCTTTGCTGTAATGCGTTTTGATCTATCACTGAAATCGCTTGTGGTGTTTCTTCTGTGTCTAATTGGGTTTTAGTTGCGGTATTACGGTATGTCTGTCCTGTCACCACAAGAGCGTCTAATTGACCTTCTAGCCTTGTGTCACTTGTCTCTGATACGTTTGCTGCAAGAGATAAAGGCGACGCTGAAGTCGTTACTAAGGTAAGCAACGAGAGTTGTAAATGCACAGACAGTTTCATGTTAACTCCGAGAATAGAATAAAACAATATTGATAATGAATCTCATTCTATTTTCATTGAAAATATAAAACTTAACCTTTTGGTGCATCTTCAATTAGTGGGAGAAAGTATCGGTTGAAAATTACCTTGGTTTGATTGGTAGCCAATACTCCATGTAACTCTGCGGATTGTTTGGGTCATAATCAGGCTCGTAAATTTCTAATTCATAGCCTTGCACACCGTAATAATGAGATTCAGGCAACCATTGGAAGATAAACCACTCTAATGCTTTTTCAATAGCAGTAGCTTTTCCATGAACAGGAATGACAGCGTATTCTTGAAGTGGCACCTTCACCGTATCTAATGTGGCATTAAATGGCTTGGCACCATTAAACGTGGTTGGGGATGATGCTTTGATTGGTTCTAAGTACCCTGCCCAATACAGCATTTGATCGGGATGTAGAGCATGGTCTTGTGTATCAATTATACCAATGGGCCGAGCGCCTTTCTTTATGTCTTCTATTTCAGCCATGACTGTAGACCAAAGCTGTGGAACTCGTTCTGAAAAATCAGGGGTAGAAGACAGTAATCCTCGAATCCAATCGCATTTACCTTGAACTTGAAAGGCATCGTGGCTTTCAATGCGTATTTGTGTGAAGGACTGTAGTGTCTCTGTTTTGGTTTTATTGGGGCGTCTGTATTGTAGAGGAGTACGTAATCCATGACGCTTCCCACGTTGGCGATAATCTCTTGGGGTACAGTTGAACATTTGTTTAAAAGCCCGTGAGAAGCTTATTTCTGAGTCAAAACCACATTGTATTGCAATATCTACGTGTCTAGTTTTACTCGATAGCAACAGTTCGGCAGCTTTGCTTAAACGTAATTCCCTAATGTACTGGGCAACGGTAAGGCCTGTCGCTTGCCCAAAAACGCGTTGAAACTGCCACCTTGACCAGCAGCTTTTTTCAGCTAAGTTTGTGACATGGATCGACTCCTCCAGATTCTCGTGGATGTAGTCTAAAACCTTTTCTATGCGAGTGAGTCTGTTTTGATATGTCATGGCTGTCATTATTAAAATAATAACCATTATCATTTAATTGGTTACAAAAGCCAACTTCTTCTAAAGCTATTTATTATTCCCTTTCTCGAGGCTATTAATTAATCAAGTTGCATGATTAAATCCAACTCATCTTATATCGTTCAAAATAATGTCAGTAATGGATTTTCCCCGATGAAGGAAATAGCTCGTACTGCGCTTTATTGCGCCATGTTTATTGCGGTTGGTGCGGTGGCCGGCGTTCTTGGGCCGAGTTTGATTTACTTGGCGGATTTGATCGATGCCTCGGTAGCTGAAATATCCATAGTGTTTAGTGCCCGAGCAATCGGCAATATTCTTGGCGCTCTATTGGCAGGCCGAATGTTTGACCGCTGGCAGGGTCATCACTATCTGATTCTCATGCTGTTGCTGATGATCGTCGGTTTGCTGTTAGTGCCCTTCTCGACCAGTTTGACGATGTTGGTGGTATTGTTTTTCTTGCTTGGCGCCACAGAAGTGTCTGCTAACGCTGGTGGCAATATGATGATGCTGTGGCTGCACAAAGATAAAGTGGGCTCTTATGTGACCATTTTGCATTTATGCCATAGTGCTGGCGCTATGTTAGCTCCATTGATTTTGGTCTTTGCTCAATGGGCGACAGGACAAACTTATGGCGCGGGTTATTGGATGATTGCCATATACGCTTTGTTGTTGCCTTTGTTTTTATGGAAACAACCGAGCCCAACTTTCGAAGTTCGAGCCAGTGAAGTCGTTCCTGAAACAAAACAAAAAGCCACTTTCTTGGCGTTTCTGACAGCCATGTTTTTGTATGTGGGATTTGAAATTACCATAGCTGGTTGGATCAGTACGTATGCAGTTCTGTCTGGAGAGGATCAAAACACTGCGGCAATTTTAGTGACCTGGTTTTTTGTTAGCTTATCTCTAGGACGTTTATTTTCGGTATTCTTATTGCGATTTATTACCCCAGGGCAAGGTATTTACGGTTTGCTGCTAGTGAGTTTAACTGGAAGCCTGATGATGATTTTCTCTGATGTATCGCTGGTGTTTATCGCCTTGTGGTTAGGATTGGGTTGCTCTGCTTTTTTCCCTATGCTGTTTTCCTTTGGCAACAGCATTATGGCACTTAACGGCAAACGCACAGGCTATGTTTTTGTGTGTTGTGGATTGGGTGCGCTAGTGGCTCCGTCTTTAACTGGTCCCATTCTTGAAGCCTTTAGCGCCTCAGCGTTTCCTTATCTGTTATTAGCTTTGGTGGTATTAATTACCTTGAGTTGGCAAAGGTTGGCTGTGATGACTCGAGGCCGTTAGGCACATAAAGAAACAGCATGTTAGTGAATACTTGCCAACATGCTGTTTTCTTGGTTGCGAGTTTGTTACTCTGCTTAGCTGTATTTGTGCAACGTCGCTATGGTGAATGCGGCAAGATCAGTATAGACATTGAATGGGAAGTCTATCGTCTTGTACTGCGTCTCACGCCCCTTTCCTGTTAATACCAATATTGGTGCACAACCGCGAGCATTTCCTGCCTGAAGGTCTCGTAGAGAGTCTCCGACCATGATTGCTGGGTGCTCTTCAAATGATAAGCCAAGCTCTGCTTCAATCGCTTCAATCATGCCGCTTTTGGGCTTGCGGCAGTTGCAGTCATCATCAGGTCCATGGGGGCAATATTGAATGCCGTCTATTTTGCCGCCCTCTGCTTCTACCAGTGTTGTCATTTTATCATGCATGGCTTGCAGAGTGACTTCGTCATAATATCCGCGAGCAATGCCTGATTGGTTCGTCACCACAAAGACTTTAAAGCCCGCTTTGGAAAGTGCAGCGATGGATTTGATACTGCCTGGAATGGGCAGCCATTCTTCTACTGATTTCACATAAGCATCTGAGTCTTGGTTAATGACGCCATCTCGGTCTAACAGAATAATAGGTTTAATTTGCGTCATGGGGAGAAATGCCTTTTTGAATTGAGTTATATGATTGGCAGTGGAATTTTCGCTGCTATTTTGTTTCGCCAATCGCTGCGAAAGTGGTATTTCGACAAGCGAGGCTAAGGTCGTTTGGTGCAAGGCCGATCTCTAATCCTCGTTGTCCTCCGCTAACATAGATTTTTTCAAAAGCTTGGGCGCTTTCATCGATACAAGTGACCAGGCTTTTCTTTTGCCCTATTGGGCTGATACCCCCCACCAAATAACCGGTAAGGCGCTCGGCACCTTTAACGTCTGCCATATGCAATTTTTTTACGCCTAGTGCACTGGCGGCGCGTTTTAAATTCAAAGTACCCGTTACTGGAACAATGGTGACGAAGGTGTTTTTGTCATCGGTAACAAGCAGTGTTTTGAACACGCAAGCAGGATCAAGGTTCAGTTTTTCTGCCGCCTCTTCTCCAAAATTAGAGCACTGTGGATCATGTTCGTATTCGTGAATACTAAACGCAATCTTCTGTTTTTTAAGTTGGTTAATCGCCGGTGTCACTGTCTTAATCCTTCTAACATTTATTGCTTTCTATTTTTGCCAAAACATTGGAGTGAACAATACCAACAAGGTAAAGACTTCCAAACGACCCAATAACATAGAAAAACACAGCATCCATTTTGCAGGATCACTGACATTTGTAAAGCTAGAAGCGACGTCGCCTAAGCCCGGACCTAGGTTATTCAGCGTTGCTGCAACGGCAGACCAAGCCGTAACTTGATCCAATCCTGTTGCCATTAGACCAATCATCAGTATCACGTAAACTAGCAAGTAGGCTGAGAAGAAGCCCCATACTGCAGATACGACTCGCTCATTGATTGCCTTACCGCCAACCTTAACCGGAATGACCGCATTTGGGTGAATCAATCGTTTGATCTCACGCATACCTTGTTTGAGGATTAATAGGATACGAATCACCTTCATGCCGCCACCTGTCGAACTGGCACAGCCACCGACAAACGAGGTGACGATCAATAAGAAAGGCAAGAAATGCGGCCAGCTAGCGAAGTCCGATGTGCCAAAGCCGGATGTCGTTGCGATGGAAACACTCTCGAATACCGCATAGCGAATCGATGTACTCCAATCGTAAGTCGATGTCATGGCAAGCACGAGAGTCGACAAAATAACCGTACAAGACAGTATCAATAAAAAGAAACGTGCTTCAGGATCTTTAAAATAATGCCATACACTTTTGTGACGCCAAGCGTAGAAATGCAGTGCGAAGTTGAATGCTGAGACAATCATAAAAAAGGTACAAATCATTTCGATAGCGACACTATTGAAGTAACCGATACTCTCATCATGAGTTGAGAAACCGCCTATCGCGACCGTCGAAAAACTATGGCAAATGGCATCGAATAAGCTCATTCCTGCAATCCAATAACCCAAAGCACAAACGCTGGTTAAGGTCGCATAAATGTACCAAAGCGCTTTTGCTGTTTCGGCAATACGAGGCGTGAGCTTGGTGTCTTTAACTGGCCCAGGCGTTTCAGCCCGATACAACTGCATACCACCGATACCCAGCATTGGCATAATGGCAACGGCCAATACGATGATACCCATACCGCCTAACCAAGTAAGTAGCTGTCGATAGAACAGTATAGACTGAGGCAAAGCATCGATGCCGATGAGAATCGTAGCCCCTGTGGTGGTGAGTCCTGAAATCGATTCGAACAGCGCATCGGTAAAGCTTAAGTCTGGTGTTTCCGCTAAGAAGAACGGCACCGAACCGAATAAGCCCAATACCGTCCAAAACAATACCGTTACTAAGAAACCATCACGAATTTTTAATTCGCCACGTTCATTACGAACTGGAAACCAGAGTAAAAAGCCGCCGATTAAGTTGATGCCTAACGCATAAAGAAACGCGTTTAGCGCGCCATCAGAATAAATCAAAGAGACAATGATTGGCGGAATCAGTGACACACTGAATACCATAACCAATAATCCGATGACTCGTAAAATAACACTAAAATGCATACTTGCTTCCTAGAGCCTGACAATTTTGTGTCGTCAGGTCTGCGTTAAAATTCTGATGAAACCCTTGTTCGGTCTCTTGTCTGTTTTACTGTATTTCTCATAAACGTCTTGTAAAAGCCATAACCATTGAAGTGTTACCGCTATAAGTTCGGCTAGAAGAAAGTCAGCCCCACTTGGAATAGTTGCTCCACAGCGGGTATTTGCTTCTTGTTGGTTACGAAGATTATGACGTGATCTTCTGCCTGAATTACTAACTCACTGGTGGCGACGATCAAATCTTCTTCACGAACGATGGCTCCAATGGTCGCCCCTTCAGGTAAATTCAAATTGGCAATGCTGCGGCCAACCACTTTCGAAGAACGATAATCGCCATGAGCAACCGCTTCTAATGCTTCCGCAGCACCTTTACGCATCGAGTGAACATTCACCACATCTCCACGTCGTATATAACTTAGCAGCGAACTGATGGTGGTTTGTTGGGGCGAAATCGCAATGTCGATCATGCCTTCTTGAACGATGTCGACGTACGCAGGGTTATTGATGATGGTCATAACGGTGCGAACGCCAAGTACTTTTGCCAACATAGAAGACATAATGTTGGCTTCGTCATTATTGGTTAAGGCACAGAATACATCGGTGGATTCGATGTTTTCTTCAAGCAGTAATTCCTGCTTAGACGCATCGCCGTTGAGCACTATGGTGTTGTCCAATGTCTCAGATAAATAACGGCAACGCTCAGGGTCCCGTTCGATGATTTTAACGCGGTACTCTTTTTCCAAACTCTGCGCTAAACGCTCACCAATATTACCGCCGCCAGCGATGATGATGCGTCGATAAGGAACATCCAAAGGACGCAATTCACTCATCACATCCAATACGTCACGTTGAGCGGTAAGAAAGAAAACTTCGTCGTTGGCGTGAATATGTGTGTTGCCGTCAGGAGAAATAGATTTACCATCACGATAAATGGCTGCTATACGAGTTTGAATGGACGGCATGTGTTCTTTCAAAAAGCTTATAGGCTGGTCGATGAGTGGACCGCCCTTTTCTGCTTTCACCACCACCAATTGAACTTTACCTTCTGCGAACTCCATTACTTGTAACGCACCAGGATAACGGATAAGTCGGCTTAGATGTTTCGTTACTTCTTTTTCTGGGCTGATTCGAACATCCATTGGGATGGCTGCGTCAGCAAACAATTCTGGGTAATGAGCATAGGCACTTGAGCGAACACGCCCAATTTTAGTTGGTGTTTTAAATAGCGTATGAGCAACCTGACAAGCAATCATATTTGTTTCGTCTTGGTTGCTTACTGCAATCAGCATGTCTGCGTCATTACAGCCAGCTTGGTTTAATACATCAGGGTGCGAACCACTACCCTCAACCGTTTGTATGTCGAGACGGTCTTGCAGCTCTCTAAGGCGAGTTAGATCTGTATCAATGACGGTAATATCGTTATCTTCACTTGCTAAGTTTTCAGCAAGTGTCGCGCCGACCTGGCCCGCACCTATTATGATGATTTTCATAGTTTGCCTTTATGCACCTTAGAGAAAGCGTTGTTTGTTGTGAGCTCGAGACTGATTGCCAGAGTGTACTTTTTACTCGAATTCAGTTGTACAAGTTTACCCACATAAAGATCATTATTTAACTTGAAGTTGCTAAATAGTCGTAATTAATTTTCTTGATTCTATGGCTTAGCTGTTGATGGGTTTTAAGGATTGTTTTTGGCTAGTGTTAAAGTAATCAAATGGCGAAAATATAAGTAAGGACATTATGCTTTTTGAATCTCAAGGATTGGGCTCTATTTTTCCATGGATACAGAGAGAAAAAAGCTCAGTAAACTGTGTTCCATGTGAAACATTTTACTGAACTTATTAATAAAACCTTCATTATCTCAATAACTTGACTGTGCCCATATGCGGCTAGGAGCTAGGATTTCTGGAGTAGGCAATAATAGAAACCATCGTGACCTTCAATGGCTGGGAATAATTGTCTACCGTGGCTAACGGGAATGCCCCACTCTAACTTAAATTCAGACGCTAAGGTATTTATCGCAACTTCTTTTGCGTCAGCTTGATTCTCAAGAAGATATTGTATCTGTTGCTCATTCTCTTCCGGCATTAAAGAACAGGTTGCATATAACATGTAGCCGCCTGATTTTAGCGTGGTCCAAACCCTACTAAGGATTTCTCGCTGAATAAGAACAAGCTCATCGATATCTGCTGGCTTACGATTGATTTTGATGTCTGGATTCCGACGAATAACACCAGTTGCTGAGCAAGGAACGTCTAGCAGTATCTTGTCGAAATGTTCACCGTCCCACCATGATTCTATTTCACCAGCATCGGCGCAAATCAAATGTGCGTTATAGCCTAGGCGCTTAATGTTAGACTCAATTTTCTCCATACGCCAAGGTTCTAGCTCAACGGCAGTTAGGTCGATACTATTGCCTTTTTCTAGTAGGTGTCCGGTTTTACCTCCTGGTGCTGCACAAGCGTCTAATATTTTTTCTCCTGCTTTAGGGTTCAAAATGTGCGCTGACAATTGGGCCGCTTCATCTTGCACACTTACAAAACCTTCCTCGAAATTAGGTAACTCTCCAACTCGTACTGCATTTTTGAGGTACAGAGCTGAGGTAGAAAAGTCTCCCGTGCTGGATTTTATGCCTAATTCGTTAAGCTTCTCTTGATATGTTTCACGTGAAACTCGGCTTTCATTAACTCGAATGCACATTGGTGGATGTGTGTTACTAGCATCAACAATTTCTTCAAACTGTTCTGGCCAATGTTTAATGAATCGCTTAAGTAGCCATTTTGGCTGATTGTATTCAACGGATGGCGTTGACTCAAGGTTCATAATAATTTCATCAGCTTCGCGTTGGTAACGTCGCAAAACGGCGTTTATTAATTTGGTTGCCCAGTCTTTTTTAAGCAGTCGGCACGACTCTACGGTTTCATGAACGGCCGCATGATCTGGCGTATTCATATAGCTTAATTGGTAAAGACCTAAAAGTAAGGCGGCATAAAGATCTGTGTCCTTTTCTTCGAAAGGGTGAGCCAATAAATGCAAGGCGATACTGTTTAGCTTTGGGTACTGACGACAAACGCCGAAGCATAATTCTTTTAACAAGGGGATGTGTTCGCTAGCGACATCGGCTTGGCGTCGAGCAAGCTGAGTGCTAAGTGAACCTTGCTGAAGCAAAATGTTGGTGATGACCTCTATCGCAACTTGTCGCGCACTGTGCTGGATGGATGGTGTGCTGTTAGTTTTATTCATGCTACTTGCTCGTGTAGGCCTAGGCGTTGCCCAATTTCTAGGGCTGTTTTGTGTTTGCCATTAAGTGCGTCCTGAACTTTCATTCGCTTGCCGCCAGCAAATTGGATTTCAGAAATTAAGATAGATCCTTGCCCTGTTGCAACAATAACGCCCTCTTTGCTAACGACTAAGATATCACCTGGCTTGGACGCTTCATCGCTAACGCTGGCAATGTATGCGGCATGGATTTTCATCACTCCTGCAAGGCTATTTGTATAGGCTACAGGCCATGGTGACAGACCACGAATTTGACGTTCGATCAATTCTGCCGTAGATGCCCAGTTCACCTCACCTTCTTGTTTGGTTAACTTGGCTGCGTAGCAAGTAAGGTTTTCGTCTTGCTGCTCTGAAATCAATGTGCCTGCTTTCAGTTTCTCTAGGGCTTCAATCAATGCGCTACCACCCAGAACCGCTAAGCGATCATGCAGTGTTGCAGACGTGTCTGTCGGCTTGATATCGCAGTGTGCTTTTAACAGCATGTCACCCGTATCTAAGCCCACATCCATTTGCATAATGGTGATGCCAGTCTCGCTGTCACCAGCAATCAACGAACGATGGATAGGAGCTGCTCCGCGCCAGCGAGGCAGCAAAGAAGCATGAACATTGATGCAACCTAGCTTTGGTGTGTCTAAGACAACTTTTGGAAGAATGATGCCATAGGCAGCAACAATCATAATGTCAGCATTTAATGCAGCAAGCTGTGCCTTGTCTTCTTCTAGCTTGAAATTTAGCGGTTGATAAACGGGAATGTCGTTGGCGATAGCAAGTTGCTTCACAGGGCTTTGAACCAATTTCTGACCGCGTCCTGCTGGGCGATCTGGCTGAGTATAAACGCCGACTATGTCATATTGCTTTTCTGATTTAGAGTCTAAGACTGCTTGCAAGCTAGCCGCTGCGAATTCTGGTGTACCAGCAAAAACGATACGAAGTGGAGAGGTTGACATAAAGGTTCCTTAACAAAAAATCAGGCCAAAGCCTGATTTTATAATACGAGTATCAATGTTCTTTTGGTTAAAAAGAGTGATCTTCTTAACCTTGTTTCTGAGCCAGTTTATGGGCTTTTTCTAGTTTGCTTTTAATGCGGTTACGCTTTAATGGCGACAAGTAATCAACCATCAATTTGCCATCAAGGTGATCTACTTCATGTTGCACACAAACGGCCATTAACTCATCAACTTCCAATGAGAAAGCTTTGCCGTGACGATCTAACGCATTGACGCGCACTTTAGCTGCACGATAAATGTGCTCGTAAAAGCCCGGGACAGATAAACAACCTTCTTGAAATTCGTTGGCTTCGTCGTCTAATACTTCAAACTCTGGATTTATAAAAACGATCGGCTCGTTACGTTCTTCAGAGAAATCCATTACAACGAGACGGTAATGATAGTCCACTTGTGTAGCCGCCAAGCCCAAGCCATTTTCGTCGTACATGGTATCTAACATGTCGTCGATTTGAGTTTGTAGCTCAGCAGTGAATTCGGTAATAGGTTCAGCAACTTTGCGTAAGCGTTTGTCTGGGTATTCAAGTACAGTTAAAACAGCCATGATCTTTTCCAACGATGTGTCTTTGTTCATGAGTGGAGACGTTCTCCCCAACCCTTTTCATTCTGTCTATTGTAACGCAAGTCTGGCTATTGAGCAGTCTTCTCGTGGCGGTTTTTTGGCCAATATGATTGAATAGCCTCAATAGCCAAATACTATTTATTTTTGGTTCAATATTTTTGTTAACTGTTTGGGCAAGGAATGCTCAAGATTTATTCGCAAGGAAGCTGTTTATCATGTCGATTTCTAATGCCTCAGGTTTGTCCAAAACCGATTGGCTATGCTTGAGTTTCTTGTCTGGCATAGGACCATCTCGTTTATCACGTCTTTATACTTACCTCAGTCAACTGGATCAGCCTTCATCGACAGATGAACTGGACACTATATCTTTGTTCAACCGATCTGATGAGGCAGGTTCTACTCAGGCAATTACGTATGATTTACTGATTGCTCTTAAATGGCCAGAGATTACTGCCCGTGAAGCGATGGCTTATTTTTCTGCCGGGACTCTTAACAAGGAACAGGAAGGCAAGCGTGATGAATCGTTAGCTTGGCTTGAAGGTCACAATCACCACTTGGTGCTGCAAGAAGATGGCTTCTATCCAGCTGCACTGAAAGAAATTACTGTTGCCCCCGCTTTTCTTTATGTGGAAGGTAATCCTGAAATATTGGCACTGCCAAAAATAGGCATTGTTGGTGCGCGTAAATGCAGTCGTTATGGGCGAGATATCACCTTGCAATTTGCCGAACAATTATCTGATTGTGGTATTTGTGTTGTCAGTGGTGGTGCAATGGGTGTTGATACGGCTGCTCATCAGGGGGCGTTAAAAAGCAAAACCACACCGACTATTGCAGTGATGGGGACGGGCTTATTTCATCGCTACCCGAACCATAACCGCCAGATGTTTAATGAAATCCTAGAGCAAGGTGGTGCATTAGTGAGTGAATACCCACTATCAACTAGTCCTAGGCCGCATCTGTTCCCTCCTAGAAATCGAATTATTAGTGGCTTAAGTATGGGCGTGCTAGTGTCAGAAGCCTCGATAAAGAGCGGTTCTCTAATTAGTGCCAGTTATGCAGTGCAGCAGAATCGAGAAGTGTTTGCTCTCCCCGGCCGTTTGATTGACCCGCATTCTGAGGGCTGTCATCAACTGATTCGACAGGGTGCGACTCTAGTTCGTCATGTGGACGATATTTTATCTGAGTGCTCTGGGCTACCGGTATTATCCGAGAAAATAAGCGAGAAAAAGCCCTATTCACAAAGTAGCAATCAACATATTGATATTGCGCCGAGAATTTCTTCAGGCCGATTTAATCCTTTGCCGGAATCTACATCCGATAATGCGAAAGCTGTCATTGCCGTAATAGAGCAAGAAGCCCAAGCGATGGATTTTGATGCTTTGATTCGCCATACCAAAATGGATGCGGGGCTGATGATGCAGGTATTAATGGAGTTGGAACTGGTGGGTTGTTTAGAAAATCGAGAAGGTCTTTATTGCCGGAGTTGAACGGGCACTACTGACCTTCTCTTGAGCGTCGAGCTATTAGTTAGATGTCGCTAAAGATATCTTTCTTGAGCTGCTTAATATCACGGCGCTCTTTTTTGTTCGGCTTGTGGTCGGACATGATTCGGCCGCCGAAGGATTTGTTTTCAAGAGCACGTTTTTCTCTTTTTGCGATCGATGCCGCTGTTTCTTCATATAACAGTTGAGCCTCTGGCGCACCACGGCGCTGTTCGCTAACCGCTTTGACTTCGACGACCTTTTCGTCCCAACCAAGACGTATACCAACTAAGGCGCCAACTTCCACATTCCGACTGGCTTTACCCTTGCTGCCGTTATAAGACACCTTGCCACCATCGATTGCGTCTTTACAAAGTGAACGCGTTTTATAAAAACGTGCAGCCCAAAGCCACTTATCTAAACGAACGGCTTGTGGTGCCGACTGCTTTTCTGGTTTACTCATAAAGAATGCGTTGATCCTATTCTGTTGTCATATTTGAGGCTGTTATGCAGGACGTTAGTAGACACCCAATTTTCCAAGCTCTCCAAAAAATCATACACGATGCTGCTGATGCGATCATGGATATTTATCAACGTGCTGATTTAGGGATTGAACAAAAAACGGATGACAGTCCTGTCACTGCGGCAGATCTTGCGGCCCACAGAGTTATTCTAGCAGGTTTGCAGGCATTGACGCCTACTATTCCAGTTCTGTCCGAAGAAGGCATTGTAACGTACGAAGAGCGCTCTCAATGGCCTATGTTATGGATTGTCGACCCTCTAGATGGTACCAAAGAATTCATCAAGCGTAATGGCGAATTCAGTATTAATATTGCCTTGGTTGAAAACGGCGCGCCGATTCTTGGCGTGGTGTACTTACCTACTACAACTGAAGGCTATTTTGGTGTGACTCAGTCATGGAAAGATTTACCAGTAGGCGCCTTTAAATGGCAAGGTGATGAATACGAAAGCATCAATGTTCGCGAACCACGCGAACCTATCATTGCCATGACAAGCCGAAGTCACGGCCCTGCTCTTCCCGCCTCGCTGAAAAATAAATTAAAGCAAAGTTACGAGCAAGTGCGAGAGTTGCCAAAAGGCAGTTCAATCAAAGGCTGTCGAATTGCGGAAGGCATTGCCGATTTGCATCTGCGTCGTGGCCCAACCAGTGAATGGGACACCGCCGCTCAACAAGCCATCATCGAAGCCGCTGGCGGAATGCTTGTCACACCGGATGGAAAGCCCTTTCGTTACAACCAAAGAGAAACCTTACTCAACGGTCACTTCTTTGTATCGGGGGCTGAACTCGCCCCCTATGTGATGAACTGGTATCTCGAAAATGGGGAAGAAGAGTAAGCGTTACTCTTCTTGTCCTTTCCTTTCTACGGCCAAACCTAAGCACTCTATCTGATTGTTTCACGTGAAAAAATAAATGTGTTTACTATGATCTATAGTGAACACTCAAACTGAAACTTCCTAAGTTAACACTTTGCTGTGCCGTTCAGTCGATTGACGATGCGTTCTTGGGCGCGTTTTAAAAAGTCGGTTTGCAGTGGTTTGTCAAACGATCGTGCAATAGCGACGGTTCCCACTAATGAAACCACTGTCTCTTCCGCTAGCGCTTCGGCTTCTTTGTTACCGCGTTTTTTTAGGATCTCAGTAAGACGTTCGACTAGGCTATCAAAACACGCTTGGTAGGCTTGTCGAACTTTCTCTTCTTTGTGTGCCGCGTCTGTGACTAAAAACTCCAATGGCGATGGATGTTCTTTGTCATTTCGTCCCCAGCTAAGGTAGCGAGTCACTAGTGCCTTGATATGGGTTTCTTTTCCTTCGGTCTGTTTGTCGTCCCTCGCCCAAAAAGCGTTGGAGGTAGCGAATTGCATGGCCGCTTCATATAAGCTGCTCTTACCAGAAAAATGCGCATAGAACGCACCGTGCGTCATGTTGGCTTTTTTCATAATTTGATTCAGCGTGACGCGATCAAAGCCATGGGAGCAAAATAGTTTTGCTGCCGCTTGTAATATTCGTTGTCTAGTTTGTTCTTTGTGTCTTGGCGTGTAAGACATAGTTAACTAAACCTCCTCGTTGACTGACACTTTCTTCGATTATAAATCGGATTCTAAATATTATCTTGATCATATATAGACTCACTCTAGCATGGTGACTTTCTTTCTGCTGAAACTTAAGAGGGTTATCTCATGTCGCTTAAAGAACGAATTGTTATTACTGGTATGGGTTTGGTGTCACCGCTGGGTTTAGGCGTGGCTTCGGTTTGGGATAGGTTGATTCGCGGTGAATCTGGTATTCGCTCATTACCAACGACTTTATCGGAAGGGCTAAATACGCACATTGCGGGGCAAGTTCCTAGCCAGACAGAGCAAGAAAATGGTTTGAACGAGTCTGACTATTTGTCCCCTAAGGATCGAAAACGCGTTGATCTATTTACCTTATTTGCTCTTGCTGCTGCCGAAGAAGCCTTAACACAGGCCAACTGGCGACCAATGACTGCTGAAGACCAGGAAGCCACCGCTACCATCATTGCAACGGGGATTGGCGGTTTGCCAACCATTACTCAAGCGCACACGACATTAATAGAGCAAGGTGCACGACGTTTGTCGCCATTTACGGTTCCTGCCTTTCTTGCCAATCTTGCGGCGGGTAACGTTTCGATTAAATATGGATTCAAAGGACCAATAGGTACGCCAGTAACAGCGTGTGCCGCGGGCGTGCAAGCGATTGGTGATGCTATGCGTCTGTTGCGTACGGGTGAAGCGAAAGTGGCCCTGGCTGGCGGTACGGAAGCCTGTATTGATCCTCTGTCTTTGGCTGGTTTTGGTGCCTTGAAGGCGCTTTCTACGAGAAATGAGGATCCTGAAAAAGCGTCTCGCCCTTTTGATAAAGATCGTGAAGGCTTTGTCATGGGGGAAGGTGCCGGCCTTGTTGTGCTCGAAACGCTTGAGCATGCTTTGGCTCGCGGTGCCACTCCATTGGCGGAGATCGTTGGCTATGGCACCAGTGGTGATGCGTATCATCTGACATCAGGTCCAGAAAGTGGCGAAGGCGCTGCTCGCGCTATGCAAACGGCTCTGACTATGGCGGGCATTTCAGCTGATCAAATTGGCTACGTGAATGCGCATGCTACGTCAACGCCTGTGGGTGATCGTGGAGAGATTAACGCCTTGCGTAGAGTGTTTGGCGAGAAGGTGACAGAGGTAGCGATTTCATCGACGAAATCCGCAACAGGCCATTTGCTGGGTGCTGCCGGCGGCGTAGAAACGATTTTCAGTGCTCAAGCCTTGATATCTGGTATCTTGCCTCCGACGCTAAACCTTGAAAATCCAGAAGACAGTATGGCCGATTTGGATCTTATCCCATTGGTTTCACGTGAAAAAAATGTCGAGTACGTGCTGTGTAATGGCTTTGGTTTTGGTGGCGTAAACGCAGCGATTATTTTGAAGCGTTACTAATCTATAGAGCAATTTATAGGGCAATTTATCGAGTAAATTGAAACAAAAAAGGCGACTCAATTTGTAAGAGTCGCCTTTTTAATATCACTGTTCTTGAGTATTGGTTTTAGCCATCCATTAGTTGGCTAGGTAACCAAGTTACTAATTCTGGGAACATCATTACGACGATAAGAACCAAAAGCTTAAGCAGTACAAATGGTGTAATGGACTTGTAGATATCCAACATAGTGATGCCTGGAGGCGCGATGCCTTTTAGGTAGAACAAAGCAAAACCATAAGGCGGTGTTTGTACGGCGATCTCAATATTTAGAATCATCAAGATACCAAACCAAATCGGATCATAACCAAGGGATACAGCAATCGGTGTGAAGATAGGCGCACACATTAGAACGATGATGAATTCATCGATAATGAAGCCCAGCAACAGCATGATCAATTGGAACAGCATGATGACTACGATTGGTGGCAAGCCCAAATCTTGGGTGAAGCCGGCTACCATGCTTTGTACGCCCATTAGCAAATGGAAGTTACTGAACACAGATGCCCCAACGATAATCCACATTGCGACCGTGACAAGCAATGCTGCTTGCATGCCGGCTTTTTTAACCATACGTGGTTTGAAGCGTTTAAAGAAAATCGCCAAAATAATCGCGCCAACGACCCCGATGGCACCGGATTCTGTTGGCGTCGCAATGCCCATGATAATACTGCCCAAAACCGCGACAATCAGTAGCAGAGCTAGCAAGCCATCACGAGCGGTTAGGAACTTCTCTTTTGGTGTTGGTTGCACTTCTGGCACCACATCCATGGGTGCGCGTTGAGGGTTCAATTTACAAGAAATCACCACGTAAGCGATCAGTAAAACAATTGTGATAAGCGCTGGAATTAAAGCGCCAATAAACATACGCCCTACTGAGTTCTGTGTCGACGATGCAAACATGATCATTGGGATGCTAGGTGGAATCAAAATACCTAAACCACCACCGGCCATGATGACGCCTAAAGCAAGGCGTTTATCATAGCCACGCTCTAACATGGGACGCAATGCGATACTGCCTGACGTCATGATACCTGCGCCGATAATGCCAACCATGGCACCAATCATAGAACACACCACAATAACGCTGATAGCGAGTGAGCCACGTACTCGACCAATTAGCATTTGGCTGGCGTTAAACATGGCATCACCAATGCCGGAGCGAGTAAGCAATTGCCCCATGTAAATATACAAGGGGATGGCGAGCAGGATGAAACTAAAATGTGTCGACTCAAGCGTAGTGGGAATAACGTTAAAGAGCGCATCGCCCCACGTCATGTAACCAATACCCATGGCAATGCCACCAAGCGCTAAACCAACGGGTGCCCCCAAGGCAAACGACGCTATGATGCAGGCGAATAAAATGCCCGTTAATAGTTCAATACTAATCATGGTGCCGTTTCCTCTTGCTCTGTCTGTACTTCTGGCAATAAGGGTTTGCCTGTAATCGCTTGATGTAATGAATCAATCCAGTCGCTAGAAAGTTGCAAAATTAGCAGTACGCTAGCGATTGCCATCATTAGCCAGTAATGATGCATGTGAGGCGCCCATTCACTTTGGCGTCGGTAGTTAAACTCGAGCGCTTCTTCAAACTTACCTATGCTCATTTTGCAGACGATGATCATGAAGAACATGGCGAGAGCGAATGAAAATAGGTTAAATATGCTTTTGGTTCGAGCAGAGACTTTGTTGTAAAGGATGTCGACATTGATGTGAGCACGTTGCTGTTGGGCGTAAGCGCCGCCTAGTGCTGCAATGTAACCAAAAATAAATAGCGATGTGTCGTAAGCCCAAATGGTCGGGCTGTCTAAGATGTAACGAGAGAAAACCTCGAATGCAACGACAAATGCTAATACTGGCATCAGATAGGAAACGGAGTTTCCAATGAAAGCCACCAATGCGTGGACGCCTAGACAATAACGTCTAATCGCAGTCATTATCATTGTTTTGTACCTGTAAGGATGGATCGGAAAACTAAAACGGCCTTCATCAAGAAGGCCGTTTTAGTTAGTACTGTGTTAATTATTTCTGTTCTTCACGTAGAACGTCAATTAACTCTTTGCTGTATTTGTCTGCCGCTGCGTACTCATCCCAAAGTTTCGCACCAGCATCTTTCCATGCAGCTTTGTCTTCAGCACTTGGCTCTGGGCTCCACTGAAGTCCTTTCGCTTCCATGTCAGCAACTGCTTGAGATTCCCAAAGTTTAGACTTGGTCATTTGCTCTTGAGCGTGAACCGTTGTTGCCGCTTTAACAATTGCTTTCAAGTCTGCTGGAAGTTTGTTCCAAGCGCTTTGGTTAACGATGATAGGTAACACTTGAGCACCAGCTAGTGGAAGTGGGTACATGTATTTCGCTACTTCAACGTGGTTACCATCGCGATGGTCGATCATGTTAGAGCCAATAGAGCCATCGATTACACCAGTAGATAGCGAGGTGTAAATTTCAGACCAAGCAAGCGATACCGGAGAAGCGCCTAGGTTACGAAGGAACTTGCCGTATGCGCCAGGCGCTCGAATTTTCAAACCTTGGAAGTCTTCTACTGAGTTGATTGGCTCTTTGGTAATAACGTATACCGCTGGCTGAATGTAAGGGTCAAGCCAAACTAGACCTTGAGCACCGTATGCTTTTTTAAGAATAGGAGCCCAGCCTTTTTCTTGGAACAAAGTTGTCAACTCACCAACATCACTTGTGCCACCAGGCAGACCAATCTCAACCAAGCCTGCTGGAAGCTCACCTGCGTTCAAAGATTGGAACGTAGCGCCCATCGTGATTAGGCCCGTTTTTACAGCGCCAAAAATACCAGAAGAACCTACGCCTTCACCGTCGTATAAAACTTGTACTTTGATGCGGCCGTCAGACATTGTTTCAATGTTTTTGGCTAAATCTTCGTACACAGCACCAAAGGCTGAGCCACGGCTATATAGGTTTGCAAAGCGCCAGTTATAGTCCGCTGCATGAGCTGAAGAAGCGACAGCGCCTAATCCAAGAGCTACCGCTAGAGAGCTTACAACCAATCGTTTTTTTACTTTTAGTATCGTCTTAATCATTGAGCTACCTCGAGTGCAAAAGTGCATAAAAAAGTCACGTCTTGAATGTTGTGACGCCTTGCACTCGATACTTTCAAAAAGGCCGCCACCATTAAAGCGCACAAAACTTATCTAAAGTTTTGTCACAATCAAACATTAAAAAAACTAAAAGCCTTTTAAAATCAGCTAACTAAAGGGGATTAACGCACAAAAAAAGATCATTCGCACCAACATTGCGCAGAAAACAGGTGAATTGAGTGCAGCATTATAGTGAATAATATTGATCTATGGTGTTGAAAACGTGCATGTTTTTTACTTTTTCTTAATCTCGATTTGAATAAGGCTTTCAATAACAAAAACGCCCCGAAGTGGGGCGGTTGTTTTTTAGATTATTCAAGCCGGTCTTTAAAACCGCTAAGTGATGTCAAAACCTTGTATCTGTTTGGCTAATTCGTTTGTTTGATAATGAACATTTTTATTGGCCATTTGGATAGATTGTGTTGCCGCGTGATTGTCTTTGATATCGTGAGCAATGATGTCCATGTCTTGCGCCATTTGTGCTGTCGTCAATGCAACCTCTTTGATTGCTTGGGTAATCTCCTGCGTATGGTTCATTGCTTCCAGAGTGTTTTGCTCGACTCTATGGATCGTCATGACAGCGTTTTCGCCTTGTTCTTTGCTGCGACCAACTTTCTGTAGGCTAAGCGTCATAGCATCAATGACTGCTTGTGTTTCCTTCTGAATATTTTCGACTTTCTCTGTAATGCTTCCCGATGCTTTTACTGTTTGCTCTGAAAGCGTTTTAACTTCGTCTGCCACAACAGCAAAACCACGACCTGCTTCTCCGGCACGAGCCGCTTCTATAGCTGCGTTGAGAGCTAATAGACTAGTCTGCTCTGCGACACCGACGATGAGCTCAATAACCACATCAATCTCTTTAGACAGCGCACCAAGACGATCAACTCGTTCGTTAGTATCTTGAATAGTGTCCGCCACATCGCTAATGCTGGTCATGGCGTCACGCATGGCAGTGACACCGCTGGTTGCGGATTCATAAGCGACATTGGCAGCGCTTTGCACGTTCTGCGTCATTGATTGTACTGTATCAGCTGTGGCGGATATTTCTTCTGTAGAAGTGGCTAATGTATTGCTTCGATCACGAATTCGCTCACTGCCGCTGACAATGGTTTGAATACCGCTGTCCAACTCATCAGCCGTGAGCACCAGCTTCTCGTTGCTGTTGATTAAATGACCAATCAATAAGCGCAGGCTATCGGACATTTGGTTTGAAGCAATAAATAGTTGCTGGAATTCATCTGGATTGCCTGAACCTTGGTTCTGTTTATGGGAACCAAGTTTGCCTTGCGCGACTTCTTTTAATATCGCCAACACAGCGATTAGGTTGCGGTTTAAAGAGCGAATCACCGTCGACAAAATAAGACCGATAACAAGTGCAAGTAAAACACAAGCGATTACCAAAGAACTGCGCGCTTGCTCAGCAGTTTCTAATGAACGTATTTGTGCCTTAGCCAGTAAGGTGTTTTGCAGGTATTTGGCGCTCTCATCCATGGCTTGTGTGTATTGATTACTTAATGTTGTAAGTTCGCTTTGTTGCTTTTTTAAGGCAATGGAGAGAGCAATAACTGGGGCTAAGGTATCTTCATAGGTTTGAATCATTGGGCCGAATACATCGTCAAAGCCGAGATTATTAATATTGTCCTTCAGTGCGTTTAATGACGCCATTAAAGCTTCTTGATGGCTGTTATCTCTGTAAAAAAGAAAGTCTTTTTCTAGGTTTCTTATGTCTTTAAAGCTTGATCCAAAGCTAGCCAATGTACCGAACTTTTCCGCCAGCTCGTCGGCGGATTGATTTAACTTTCCTAGTGCCCCTGATTCGCTATTTAGTCCTAGCGTTTGGCGGGTTTTTAGATAATTTTCAATGGCAGTAATATAGTTGGGTAATAAGGTTTGTGTATCTGCCAGCAGTGAAATACCTTCAGAATCGATCAGAGAAGGAGGTATCTGAAAACCTGTGGCCATGGTTTCTTTAATACTCTTGAGTTCTTG
Organism: Marinomonas foliarum; assembly: GCF_016906065.1. Taxonomy (NCBI): domain Bacteria; kingdom Pseudomonadati; phylum Pseudomonadota; class Gammaproteobacteria; order Oceanospirillales; family Oceanospirillaceae; genus Marinomonas; species Marinomonas foliarum. The sequence continues at coordinate 2,045,841 of NZ_CP070273.1, forward strand.
GTTAAGTGGTTCTACATCGTTTGGTGTGAGCGCAGATATTTTTCGTTCAAGCTTTAATAGAGAAACTTCTAGATTTTTTACTTGGGTGGTCAGTCGGCTCAAATTACTGGCGTCACCTGAGGCGCTAGACAGCAAAGATAAATTATAAACTGAGTAGGCACCAAACCCTGCATAGCCAATGCAGACAAGGAGTACAATTGCCATTAGTTTTTGACGTACAGATAACGACATTAAGGGCATAAAAAACTCCATATTAAATGTATTAATTACGGTAAACAGGCTAGATGAAAAGCTGGGAGCATTAAAATCATATATTTAGATCATATGTGATAAAATAAACTTATATAGGTGGGAGTCGTTGTGGATCAATGTAAAGTTGAAAGAAGAACGAACTTATTTCAACTATCCTAGATTATTCTAGGAAAAAGTATTTGTTAAACCACTAAAACAACCAATATTCATAATAAGTTTAGACATATTTAGATTGGAATCTATGCAATCAACCCGTTTGCTTTGACACCTTTTAACTCTTCTCTTGTTTGAGTGTCACGATAGCCAGAATCCGCCATGAATGTTGGACGCCGTTGTGCTCATTCTGTGAGTTAACCCCGCTCTAGCGTCTACACCAATATGGGCTTTTAAGCCAAAGATGCTTAAATCAATGTAAAGTTAGATAATCAGCGAACTAAATTGCGATGATTAGGTTAGTACACGTGGGGAGAGGCAATGAGCGTTAAGAATTATTCACTGGGACAGGTCGGCGATTATGAGATCAAGCAATTAAAAGTCTTTAAAACCGTCGTCGATTGCGGTGGGTTTTCGGCGGCAGAAACTTCGCTTAATATTGGCCGATCAACTATCAGTCTACATATCTCTAATTTAGAAGCGCGCCTGAATCTTGTTTTGTGTAAGCGTGGTCGCGGCGGATTCTCTCTCACGGAAGAAGGCGTCATCATTTATGAAATGACCGAGAATCTACTTGAGTCACTCGATGCTTTTCGTACTACTGTAAATAACTTAAACGCTAGCTTAACGGGTAAGCTTCGCCTTGCCTTATCAGATAAAGTGAGTTTAGATCCACGTAGTCACTTCCCTGAGCTTATCCAGCGTTTCTCTTTAGAGGCACCTGAAGTTTCCATCACCACTAATGTGTCTTCTATGTCTAACATTGAGCGTATGATCCTCAATGACGAGGCTGATATAGGTTTTATTCCTTATCATCGCAAGCTGGACGGGCTAAGTTATGTGCAGTTATACAGCGATGATTGTTATTTATATTGCGGCAAGGATCACCCGCTGGCGACGATGTCTGCTGAAGAACAGGATGAACAGGTGAACAAGTTCCCAGCGACTCACGCGGGGTTAAAGCCGCACGAAGCGATCAGTGAGCAAATCTCAGGAATGAATCTGACGGCGATTTCATATTTTTATGATAGTCGTCTAGCTCTGATCTTATCAGGTCGTTATATCGGCTTTTTGCCAGAACGCTATGCGGAGCCCTACGTCGAATCTGGAAAAATACTTGCTGTCGCGCCAGAAAATCGCTCTTACACTTTAGGCGTCGCCGTGATTTGCAAGAAAACCACCCAACCTAATAAACCTCGTGAATTGTTCCTAAAAGTGTTACATCAGACGGTTGAAGAGCTGATTTCTGCGCCGTATTAGAGGTTAGCCATGCGGTTGGGCAAAAAGATAACCATCAAAATCTGGCGCTTCCGTATCTGAGAGCTTAAACAAGGTTTGTTTAACGTTCTCTAAATGCTGCCACATGGCTTGTCTTGCTCCCTCTGCATTTCGTTTACGCAGCTGAACGAGTACTTTTTTGTGATCGTCTAACCATTGATCATGATACGACGTGTCTTGTATGCGAGCATGAAGCTTTTTCCACATCGGATTACCATCGCGCATATCCCATAAGCGTGTGGCTGTATCCAGCAGCACCGTGTTCTGAGTAGCTTGAGCGATAGACAAATGAAAGTCTCTGTCTGCGTTATTGGCATTTTCGACGACTTCTAATTCCGCACTTTCGATATCTAGAATATCTTGCAGCTTTTGAAGGTCTTGTTTAGTGATAACAGGCGCCGCGCAAGCGGCGATTGAGCTTTCAATCTCTTGGCGGGCTTGTAATAACTCAAATGGACCGACATCCGATACCTGAATAATAGGCTGTAAAGAAGCGAGGCTATTTTTCAAATAACTGCCTGAGCCTTTTCTAACTTCGATCAGCTCTTCAATTTCCAACATGATGAAGGCTTCTCTTACTAAGGTTCTGCTGACGCCAAATAATTCTGCGTAAACACGTTCCGTAGGTAACTTATCACCAATCTTCATTGTGGATTTTGCAATTTCTTGCTTAATGCTTTCGCCAATTTCTCTGTAGAGTCGTTCTGCCATAGGAGGATTCTTAGTTACTTTAATTGCCATTAATCTGGTATGCCATTTTCACGTAAGACACACTTAAAGTCGATATTTTAATCAATCCGACAGATATAAATTACAATTTGGTATGCCAATTTTGCTGTTTTTACTTGTTAGACGCGAAATTTTCAGCTATTTTGAGAGAATAATAGGTATTTGGCATACCAAAAAAAATAATTAGGTATCGTAGTTTATGAAAATTCGATCAGCAAAAGTAATAGTGACCTGTCCTGGTCGCAACCTAGTCACATTAAAAATAGAAACAGACGAAGGTGTTTATGGCATTGGCGATGCGACGCTTAATGGTCGTGAAAAGTCTGTTGTTTCTTACCTTGAAGACCACGTTATCCCTACCCTAATTGGCAAAGACCCACAGCGAATAGAAGACATTTGGCAGTACTTGTACCGTGGTGCTTATTGGCGTCGAGGTCCAGTTGGTATGACGGCGATTGCCGCTGTTGATGTTGCTTTGTGGGATATTAAAGCCAAACTTGCTGGTATGCCTTTGTACCAATTACTTGGCGGAAAAAGCCGTGAAAAAGTGATGGTTTATGGTCATGCCACTGGATTAGATATTGATTCCTGCCTAGAAGAAGTTCGCAAGCATGTTGAACTAGGCTACAAAGCGGTTCGAGTGCAATGTGGCATTCCAGGCATACCAACGACCTACGGTGTTTCTAAAGAAGCGGGCAAACCTTATGAGCCTGCAGACTCTGCTCTACCTTCTGAGAATGTTTGGTCAACGGAAAAATACCTTAATCATGTGCCAGAACTATTTGCTGCTGTTCGCAAAGAGTTCGGTGAAGACTTGCATATACTGCATGATGTACATCATCGCCTGACACCAATTCAAGCGGCACGCTTAGGTAAAGAAGTTGAGAAATTCCACTTATTTTGGCTAGAAGATTGTACGCCTGTCGAAAACCAGTCTTCTTATGAATTAATCCGCAAACATACGACAACGCCGCTAGCGATTGGCGAAGTCTTCAATAGTTTGTCCGATTGCCAAGAGTTGATTCAAAATCAGCTCATCGATTATGTCCGCGCAACAATTACCCATGCTGGTGGCATAACGAATGTACGGCGCATTGCTGATTTCGCGTCTATCTTTCACGTTAAAACGGGTTTCCATGGTGCGACGGACCTTTCCCCTATTTGTATGGGCGCCGCATTGCACTTTGATACTTGGGTGCCTAACTTTGGCATTCAAGAACACATGCCGCATACCAAGGAAACGGATCTTGTTTTCCCTCATGCGTATGAGTTTAACGATGGCTTTTTCACGCCGGGTGACGTACCAGGCCATGGTGTCGACATTGATGAAGAGCTTGCTGCGAAATATCCCTATAAACCTGCTTATCTTCCGGTTAATCGCCTTGAAGATGGCACCTTGTGGAATTGGTAGAAAATTATGAAAGCGTTTCAAGTAGCAAATGTAAATGACTATGCTTTGATCGATACCAAACAGCCTGTTGCTGAAGCGGGTGAAGTATTGATTAAAACCGCCTTTGCCGGAATTTGTGGATCCGATCTTCACATTATTCATGGACAAAACCCTTTCGTTAAATTTCCTCGAATTACAGGGCATGAGTTTTCAGGTGTAGTGGCAGCCGTTGGCGAAGGTGTTACGCACGTGAGTGTTGGCGATAAAGTCTGTGTTGACCCTGTTATTAGTTGTGGCGAATGTTATGCCTGCCGTGCTGGACGCTTTAACGTCTGTGCGAATCTACAAGTGTTTGGTGTACACCGTAATGGCGGCTTTGGCGAATTCACCAGCGCGCCTGCAAGCAACGTTTTAGTACTTCCTGATAACGTCACGCTTGAACAAGCAGCCTTAGTTGAGCCTTATTCCATTGCCACTAATGTGTTATCTCGCATGGAACCTATTCCTGGTGACACCTTGTTGGTGTATGGCGCGGGCGTGATTGGATTGACTATCGTGCAAGTGGCGAAAGCCATGGGCATCGAACGCATCATTGTGACTGATATTGTTGATGAGCGCTTAGAAACAGCCAAAGCGCTTGGTGCAACGGACGTGATCAATAGTCGGGTAAACAAAGTAGAAAACTGTATCCAAGAATGGACTAATGGCGAAGGTGTACCTTTGATTGCCGATGCCGCTTGTATTCCAGCTCTTTTGCCCGAAATTTTACGTATTGCCTGCCCTGCTGGGCGTGTTGGTTTGTTGGGCTTTACCTCTACGCCAAGCGATCTTGCGCAAATTGAGGTGATTAAGAAAGAGCTGACAATAGTGGGTTCTCGTCTTAATAACCGCCGTTTTCCTCAAGTGCTTGAAATGATTTCGTCAGGTCGATTAGATCCTTTGGCTTTGATCAGTCATCGAATTGCTTTAAACGATATTGGCGATGGTATTCAGTTAATGGAAAACCACCCAGAACTTACTCGTAAAGTGCTTGTTGAGATGAGTAAGTAATTGATAACTCAATAATATAAATCTAAAAATAAAAATGGAGTTCCCTATGATTAAACCAATGTTAAAAGTCGCCGTCATGTCTTCAATCTTGTTGACTGGCTTAGCTCAGGCAGCTGATGTTACTTTGAAGTTTGGCTACCCAGCCAATGAAGAGAATATTTGGCATAAAGCCGCTTTGAAATTCAAAGAAGTAGCGGAAACAAAATCTAATGGACGTATCGACGTTAAGCTTTACCCAAATGAACAATTAGGTAAAGAAATGGATGTGATTAACAGCATTCAGCTTGGTACAGCGGACATGACAATAACGGGTGAATCGCTACAAAACTGGGCACCAAAAGCGGCATTAATGGCGGTTCCTTATGCCTTTACTAGCTCCGAACAGCTGAAAAAAGCCGTTAATGGTGACGTTGGTAAAGAAATCACTGATCAAATTACTCAGCGTACAGGTCTTCAGCCTATCGCATGGTTTGAGCGTGGCCCTCGCCATTTAACGTCTAACCGCAAAATTCAATCTCCTAGCGATTTAGATGGTTTGAAGTTGCGTGTTCCTAACGTACCTCTGTTTGTAAAAACATGGCAAACATTAGGCGCTAAACCAATTCCTATGGCGTTTAGCGAAGTGTTTACCGCGTTACAGCAAAATACGATTGATGGACAAGAAAACCCACTTAGCCTGATTAACAGCGCGAGCTTCTACGAAGTTCAGAAATATGTGAATTTGACAGGTCACGTTCGTAGCTGGATTTATGTGGTAATTGGTCAAGATAAACTAAACAGCATGCCTGCTGATTTGCGCACTATTGTTCTGGACGCTGGTAAGCAAATGCAAAGCTATGAGCACGGCATGTTTGCAGCTGATGAAGCGCAGTTGCGTTCTACTCTAGAGTCTCGTGGTATGGAGTTTGTAGAGCCAGACCTGAAAGCGTTCAAAGCCGCAGCTCAAAAAGCAGTACAAGAAGCTCTGACGCCTGAACAGCTTGCGCTTTACAACAAGATCTAAATCTCTAGTAACAGATCCAGATCTACATCCGTTTAAGACGCCTATTTTCGCTTCAAACAGCGAAAATAGGCCACTTTGGAGAAAAGTGCGATGAGTACCTCATCTCAAACCAATAACCCAAAAGACTATCTTGGCAAGTTGGAATATGGCATCCAATTGCTACTGCGCATAGTTGATTGGGTATTTTCTGTATTAGCGGTATCGGCTCTGTTAGCGATTGCGGCTGTTGTTGTTTTGCAAGTTGTCTCTCGTTTCATGTTGCCCAGTTCTCCTATTTGGACTGAAGAACTCTCCCGCTATTTGTTTGTATACCTTATCGTTATGGGTTCTGGGTTGGTGATTCGCCATAATCGCCATGTGCGACTGGAACTATTTCAGGGGGCATTAAGCCGATTCTGGAATAAAGTGTATCAAATTTCTTGTCACCTTTTGGCCGGTAGCTTCGCTATTTATATCCTGCCTTATGCCATCAAATATGCGCAAATTGGGCGTTGGCAAACCTCCCCCGCTCTGGAAGTTCCCATGTATTGGGCTTTTTTATCCGTGAGCTTTTTCTTCGCTTTAACGGCGTTTTATAGCTTTATGAGTATTGTGCTTGTATTGCTCGATCGAGATGATCAAGAGGTATCCTCATAATGGAAATCATTTTATTGTTTGCCGTGTTTTTTCTATTACTGCTCGTGGGTGTACCAATTGTTTTTTGCTTAGGTATTGCATCGCTAACGTATTTAACTATGGTGGGGATTCCGTTAACTATTGTGCCTCAACGCTTATATGCTGGCATGGATTCCTTTGTTTTGCTGTGTATCCCTGGCTTTATTCTGGCCGGTAATTTAATGAACGTCGGCAATATCACCGATTACATTATTCGTTTCAGTAATGCCTTGTTAGGCCATATTCGTGGCGGGCTTGGACTGGCCAATGTTGGTGGCTCGATGATCTTTGGTGGTATTTCCGGTACGGCCGTAGCCGATACAGCAAGTATTGGTGCCGTGATGATTCCTGGTATGGCGAAAAGTGGTTATGACAAACCTTTTGCTGCCGCCGTTACCGCTGCGTCTTCAACGATTGGTCCCATCATTCCTCCAAGTGTGCCTATGATCATCGTGGGTTCTTTGAGTGGCATTTCTGTCGGTAAGATGTTTTTAGCCGGTGTCGTTCCGGGCTTTATGCTAGGACTTGCCATGATGGTGACGGCCTATATTATTGCCGTGAAGCGTCAATACCCTCGCGAGAAACGCGCCACATTAAAAGAAATCTATACCGTTGGTAAAGGGGCGTTTTGGGCGCTGTTAATGACCTTTATTATCCTATACGGGATTATTGGTGGACTCTTTACACCAACAGAAGCTTCTATTATGGCCAGCTTATATGCCTTTGTTGTTGGCATGTTTGTCTATAAAGGTCTGACTTGGCAGAACCTTCCCAAGCTATTAGTTGATACGGTTTTAAGTTCTACCAGCTTGCTGTTATTAGTGGGAATGGCAAATTTATTCGGCTGGATCCTAACCAGTGAGCAAATACCACAAATGCTGGCGAGCGCTATTTTTAGCATTAGCGAAAACCCATTGGTGGTAATTTTAATCATCAACATCGTGTTATTGGTCGTTGGTGGGTTCATGGAAACCATCGCGGCGTTGATTATCCTTTTCCCTACTTTGCTAAAAGTGGCCGAAGGTATTGGTATGGACCCAATTCACTTTGGTGTGATGGCGGTGCTTAATCTGATTATCGGCTTAACAACGCCACCAGTTGGTGTGTGCTTATTCGTGGCGGCGGGTATCAGTGAATTACCAATGACGGCGGTGGTAAAAGCCATTTGGCCATTCTTAATCTGTAACCTTGTTGTTCTTTTACTGGTTTCTTATGTCCCTGCTATTTCATTGTGGCTGCCTTCGCTGTTGGGTTAATTAGGATTATTTAAATAATGAAAGTTCAACATATAAATAGCCAGATTGACGCTAGTAAGCATGATATTGGCATAGTTCACATTGGTTTAGGTGCTTTTCATCGTGCTCACCAAGCGGTGTATTTAGAGCAAACACTTGCTCTGCATGGTGGTGATTGGATGATCGCCAGTGCAAACATTCGCTCCAATTATAGTTTGGTTGAGCAGATGAATGCGGCTGAGCATTGCTATCATGTAGTGGAGTATGCCGATACGAGTAATGCTAATCTAAGAGAGATTAAAGCGATTAAGAACACGTTTTTCTGCGGTTCTGATGAAGGACGAGAAGCCTTACTCGCTCAAATGACAGCACCAGCAACTAAGGTAGTAACGTTGACGGTTACTGAAAAGGGTTACTACTTAGCGCCTTCTACTGGCGAGTTATTGGTAGGTGCTCCTGAAATTCAACATGACATGGCGTCTCCATCACAACCTAAAACGGCTTTGGGTTTGATCCTTGAGTCATTAAAGCAACGTCGTGCGCAAGGCCTTTCGGCTTTTACCGTATTGTCTTGTGACAATATGCCTCATAATGGTATTCGCGCCAAAGGTGCCGTTGTAGCGCTAGCCAAAGGACAGGATGATGAATTCGCCCAATGGATTGAGAAAAACGTTGCGTTTCCAAATTCCATGGTAGATCGCATTGTTCCTGCGGTATCTGAGCAAGATCTTGCTATGATTAAAGCTGACACTGGAATCAGTGAGCCGACCGTGGTTAAGTGCGAACAGTTTAGTCAGTGGGTGATAGAAGATCATTTCCCTGCAGGTCGTCCGCAGTGGGAATCCGCTGGTGTTCAAATGGTAGATGATGTATCCAGCTATGAAATGATGAAGCTGCGAATGCTAAATGGAAGTCATTCATTATTGGCATACTTGGGCTCTATTGCGGGCTTTAAAAGCGTCGCAGACGCCGTGCAAGACAAGGATATTCGTGCCTTTCTTGAACATTATATGATGCAAGAAGTGGCGCCGACCTTACCTAGCTTTAGCCAAACGGAAATAGCGATCTACTGCCAACAGTTATTAGCACGTTTTGAAAATGACAGTTTACAGCACCAGCTCAAGCAAATTGCGATGGACGGTAGCCAGAAGCTGCCACAACGCTGGTTGACTGGCTTAACGGAACTTCAAGCGCAAGCACTGGCAGCACCGGCGATAGAGCTTGGTATTGCTGGCTGGATTGCCTTTCTTTGTGATGCTGAACAGGGTCAACAAAGTATTAATGATCCGCTCGAAACAGTGTTATTTGAAACGGTTAATCGCTATAGAGACGATTCGGTCAGCTTAGTTGGCACTTTATTGCAACGTAACGATATCTTCCCATCTAGTCTAGTAAAGAACGAGGCTTTGCAGGTTCGTCTCGTTGGTTTAGTGGACGAGCTGTTAGCGGGAGCCAAGGTTCAGAGCTTGATGAGTCATATTTATCATCAAGAATGATAAGTAAATGCGGATAAAAAATTCAATTATTAGGCGTTCTTATTTCAGTAAGAGCGCCTTTTTTTATATGTTTGTTCCGTGAGTCAGGATACAAATTTTAACTAAAAGATAAAATTCCGAAAAGTTTTTCCTACATGAAGGGTGTATTGTTAATCAATATTGATAAAAGTGAATTTTTACTTTTTTGCGAGCATGAGGATAGTTAGAGCGGCAATATGAAAAAAATCATGGTACTGACCTCCACTTTGTTCATGGCATTTACCGCACACGCTTCTTCCGTGAATATCGCTTTGGATGCGGCTCCGAACCGTGAAGGTTCTGGCACATATCGATATGTAGATAATTTATTGCTCTCTTTAAATGAAGCTGGCTGGGAGACTGAATCGTTTCCGCGCAACAGCATAGGAGGAGAGAACGAACGACTTTCTATGGTTCGTTCGGGGACATTAGACATATCTATGTCCCAATATTCCTCAGCAGCGCAATTTGTCCCTGAAATGCAGGTGTTGCAGCTCCCCTATATGTTTAAAGACACAGATCATCAATATAACTTCTTCGTCAACAGCGATTACCTTGATAGCGTAAATAGACGTTTATCGAGCGAAGGGCTTCGTATCTTAGCGGTTGTGCCGACAGGCGGTTTTTTAGGTATTTTTAATGACGAAAAAACCATTAAAACGGTCACAGATATGCATGGTTTACGGATGAGAGCATTGGATGAAAATCAGCTAACCATCTACCAAAAGATGGGCGCGAATGGGGTATTAATTCCGTTTTCTGAAGTGCCTAATGCCCTGCGTGTTGGTATTGCTGATGGGTATATAAATGCCTCGTCGGTTCCCATTATTTTCAACCATACAGAGCTACTGAAACATTTTACTAATGCGAAAGTGATTATGTCTGCCCGTTTGGTATTGGCTTCTCAATATTGGTGGGACAATTTAACTCGAGCAGAAAAAGAGCAGTTTACGGCCATGTCACATGCCGCGCAAAAAGAAGTTTTTGAGTGGGTAAACTCTTCGGAAGAGAATCACCATAAAGCCTTGGTTGCAGCTGGCATAGAAGTCTATGAGCCGACAGCTGAAGAGTTGTTAACCTTTAAAGCGGCTGTAGCGACGATGAACCAACAAGTAAATGGTGTGCCTTTTGAGCGTGTGGTACAGCTACAGAAAATGATTAGTGATTATAAAACGCATTAACCGATAGTGCTTTTGATGGCGCATAAAAATGCGGCTCTGATAATTATTCAGAGCCGCATTGTTGTTTTCACCCTAAAGCTTAAACAATCTCTTTAAAGCAGCGTTTAAAGATTTCCATGCCTTCGTCGACAATGTCCATCTCGATGGTCAAAGCAGGAAGGAAACGAATAACGTTACCGCGGATACCACAAGATAACAGCACCAAACCATTTTCAGCTGCTTTTGCAGATAGCTTCTTAGCAAGTTCAGGGTAAGGTTTGTTCACATCGCCATCATGAACAAACTCCACTGCGATCATCGCGCCTGCATTACGGATATCACCAATAATGCTTGGGTACTCAGTTTGCATTTCTTCTAAGTGCTTAACGAAGTGAGCACCTACTTCTACTGCTCGGTCGCATAGTTTCTCTTCTTCGATAACATCAAATACCGCAAGACCGGCCGCACAGCCCACTGGAGAGCCGCCATAAGTGCCGCCTAAGCCGCCAGGAATCGGTGCGTCCATAATGTCTGCTTTACCAACCACCGCTGCGATTGGGAAACCTCCCGCGATGCCTTTTGCTGCTGTCATCAAGTCAGCCTCAATACCTGCTTGCTCGTGACAAAACATAGTGCCTGTACGCGCGAAGCCTGCTTGAATTTCATCAAGAATTAACAAAATACCATGTTCGTCACACAGTTTACGTAGCTTCTGCATAAAGCTTGCTGAAGCCATGTAAAAACCGCCCTCGCCTTGTACTGGCTCGATGATGATTGCCGCAACGCGAGAAGGCTCAATGTCGCAAGTGAAGCGCATTTGAAGGTCAGCAAGTGCTTGCTCTTCGGTAATGCCCAAGTAATCATTTGGGTAAGGGATATGGAAAATATCGCTTGGGAAAGGGCCAAAACCAATTTTGTAAGGGTTCACTTTACCTGTCAGACCCATGGTCATGTTCGTACGACCGTGGAAGCCACCGTTGAAAGCAATAATGCCCGGACGACCAGTGTAAGCACGGGCAATCTTCACACAGTTTTCCACCGCTTCGGCACCTGTGGTAACGAAGATGGATTTTTTCGGAGTGTTGCCTGGTGCCGCTGCGTTTAGCTTCTCAGCCAATGCTACCGCTGATTCGTATGGACTAACCATCACACAAGTGTGAGTGAAGCGCTCAAGTTGTGCTTGTACCGCTGCCTTTACTTTTGGATGGTTATGGCCCGTATTTACTACTGCGATTCCTGCACCAAAATCGATGTGACGCTTGCCTTCCACGTCCCAGATTTCTGCGTTTAGAGCGCGGTCAACATAAACTGGCGCCATGTTGCCTTGCCCACGAGCAATAGCGCTTTCTTTGCGTTTCTGTAGATCTGCATTGTTCATATTGTCTTTCACCTTTTAGAGCAAGCTCTATGTACATGAAGCGGCGTTAGCACCGCCTAATAGTTAACGATAAGAGTGGTTGAGTAAGGTAAAGCCTTACGCCAAGCCGCCCATGCACAAGTATTTGATTTCCACATATTCGTCGATGCCGTACTGAGAGCCTTCACGGCCACTGCCTGACTCTTTCACACCGCCGAATGGCGCGACTTCACTAGAAATAATTCCTTCGTTGATGCCGACCATGCCGTATTCCAATGCTTCAGATACACGCCAGATACGCGCGATATTTTGGGAATAGAAGTAAGATGCCAAGCCAAATGGGGTATTGTTCGCCATGGCAACGGCTTCGTCTTCGGTTTTAAACTGAAACAATGGCGCAACTGGACCAAAAATTTCGTTAGAGAAAATGTCCATCTCTTCCGTTACACCTGTCAAAATAGTTGGCTCGAAGAACTGCGCGCCAGCAGCCGTGGCTTTGGAACCACCGATTAGCGCTTTCGCACCTTTTGCTACTGCATCACCAACAAGCTGTTCCACTTTACTGATCGCAGCTGGATTGATCAGTGGGCCAATATTGACGTCTTCAGCAAAACCATCGCCAGTTTTAAATGTCGCAACACGTTTGGCTAGTTTCTCTGCGAAGGCATCGTACACACCTTCTTGTACCAAGATGCGGTTTGCACAAACACAGGTTTGGCCGGCGTTACGATATTTAGAAGCGATCGCGCCTTCGACTGCAGCGTCTAGGTCTGCATCATCAAATACGATGAAAGGTGCGTTGCCGCCTAATTCCATTGATGTACGTTTCACCGTTTGTGCGCACTGAGAAAGCAATAATTTACCGACTGGTGTAGAACCTGTGAAAGACAACTTACGCACCGTTGGGTTGCCTGTTAATACGCCGCCAATGGCTTTTGCGTCTTTACCAACCACTACGTTCAAAACGCCCGCTGGAATGCCTGCCTGATGCGCTAATTCTGCTAATGCCAAGGCGCACAAAGGCGTTTCGTCAGAAGGCTTGATCACAATCGCACAACCTGCTGCAAGCGCAGGACCCGCTTTACGCGTAATCATGGCGATTGGGAAGTTCCAAGGCGTGATGGCTGCGACAACACCTATTGGCTGTTTGATGGTCAATACGCGCTTGTCCTTGGCGAAGGTTGGAATCACATCGCCGTTCAGGCGGCGAGCTTCGTCAGCAAACCAATCAATAAAAGACGCGCCATAACCGACTTCGCCCTTCGCTTCCGCAAACGGTTTACCTTGTTCCAAGGTCATCAAGGTCGCTAAATCGTCTTGGTTGTCTAAAATTAGCTGGTTCCAACGACGTAATAAGGTTGCACGCTCTTTCGCCGTGCGGCCCTGCCATTCTTTCTGTGCTTTTTCGGCTGCTTCAACCGCTTGTGTTGTCTCGTCTGCGCCTAAATCCGCAACATCGATAATATGATCACCGTTGGCAGGATTGGTAATAGCGAAGGTCTTGCCAGATTTAGCTGCTACCCATTCGCCACCAATGTACGAGTGACTTTTTAGTAGAGAAGGTTGAGATAGTATTGCTGTCATAAAACACTCCAGACTATATTGCGGAGGATGGTGAGTGCGCGTCACAGTGCCGCACTGTCAATGTCTATCGATAGTAGGCAATGGGCACAGTTTGAAAAATGAGAAGCTATCAATTCAATGTTTGAAGATGTTCAAACATTGACTGTCATTTACAGGTCAATGCGACAAAACCAATATTCTGTATCGATTCTGCATGATGACGTGGCGAGCGTGAAATACCTCCCTTTGGGTATAAATGACTTTTTAAGGGGATGGGGTGGAAAAGCACGACTTACGTCGTCATTAGGCGATTTTTGAGTATAATAAAGTCATCATTTAAAGGCTGTTTCGCCTGTAACAACAGTTTATCTGAACAAATTAAGAGGGTATGGAGTTGGCGCAAAAAAGAGCGGTTGTTCGTCAGAGCTTACCCGATGTGATTACCGAAGATTTACGTCAGCGTATTTTGTCTGGTGACCTTGCTGAAGGCGAGTTGATTCGTCAGGAATTATTGGCAGAAGAATACGATGTATCACGTATGCCCATACGTGAGGCCTTAAAGCGTCTTGATGCTGAAGGCTTGGTGGTTTTCCAGAATAATCGTGGCGCGACTGTGACTCAACATTCACTGGAAGAAATTGCCGAAATTTTTGATGTGCGTATTTTACTGGAAGTCGATCTGTTTCAGCGAGCGATCCCAAACATGACAGTGCAACAAGTGGCTGAATGCGAGACATTGCTAGAAGCCATGGATGCTTCCTATCAAGCGGGTAACGTCGCCGAATGGGGGCCGTTAAATGGACAATATCACGCTAAATTGTACGAAGCGGCAGGACGTCATTTAACGGAAGCACTATTAGTACGAGTAACCTTGCAGGCTAACCGTTATGTCAGCATGCACATTGATAAACAAAATAAACGCGAAAGCGCCAGCCATGATCACCACGAGTTGTTGGATCTAGCGCGTCAAGGCGATGTGCTTGGGGCAACAGAGCAACTGCGTCGTCATCTGGTAAATACCAAACATCAAGTCATAGAATTCGTTAAACAAACTAGGGCACAGTAACCGTACTTTGCCCTATTCTGCTCACCCTTTCTTTAGCTTCAATAAATCCTCGTAAAGCGCCCGTGGAACCTCCAGCTCGTTACGCTCTAGATTAAACACTTGAGCTGCTTGGCGTCGTTGTGATGGAAGACGTGCACCTTGGTCAATCACATCGGCAAACAGTCGTTCTGCGCGATCATTGTTTTCAACGGCATGGCCGCCACTGAGCATATTAGGATCAAACGCAATAATGATTTCACCATGATACGGAGCCTCTGGTTTACCCCCAGCTGCCTCCATACTTTCCTTGCTGGTTAGGTCATCGATCAGTGGCCCCGCCATTAATTCGATCATCAAGGATAACGCAGAGCCTTTGTGCCCTCCGAAAGTCAGCATAGCGCCATTCATGGCCGCTTCTGCGTCTGTCGTCGGGTTGCCTTCACTGTCTATCGCCACGCCTTCTGGAAGCGGTTTTCCAGCGCGTCGGTACAGCTCAATTTCACCGCGAGCGAATTGGCTGGTGGCAAAATCAAAGGTAAATGGCGCTTTGCCATGTCGTGGCCAACTGAAAGCAAAAGGATTGGTGCCTAGCAAGCCGCGTTTACCGCCAGCAGGGGCTACCCATGCATGGCTTGGCAACATGGCCATACCAACCAGGCCTGCCGCCGACAGCATTTCAACTTCTGGCCAAAGCGCTGAAAAATGAAAGCAACGATTTATCGCCAGAGCGGCGACGCCATTCTTCTTCGCCTTTTCTATCAATAAAGGCATCGCCGCTTTCATCGCCAGCAGCGAAACGGCATCGTTCGCATCGGCGCGAACAACTGCAGGACCCACATCACTAATGGTTGGTTCTGCAGTGCCGCTGGCGCGACCAGATCGAATGCTTTCAACACACATAAACAAGCGATACAAACCATGGGAATGGCAATCACCAAGCTGGTTGGTGTAAATAATGTCAGTAATAACACTGGCATGTTCTGTATTAAAGCCATTACTGGTGAGTACCGATTCACTGAGTTCACGTACCTGGTTTAGGCTAAGAGTAATATTGTCGCTCATGGTATCTCCCAAGATTCAATGAAATGCGTATAAAATCACTTAAAACGCAAAGCTGAATAGGCTTCAAGTGGAATACTTGATGGCTGGTGGTGTATTAACTCCGCAACCAATTCCGCAGTGCCTGCGGATTGCGTTAAGCCTAAATGACCATGTCCGAAAGCATAAATCACCCGCTTAGATTGGCTGGAGTAACTGATGACAGGCAAGCTGTCTGGCATAGAGGGCCGAAAGCCCATCCATTGTTTACCATTTTCAATGTTCAGATCCGGTAAAAACTGAGCGGCTTTATCGAGCAAAATTTCGGAGCGCTTAAAGTTTGGCGCTAAAGACAAGCCACCTAATTCGACGGCGCCGCCAACCCGTACGCCACCGCCCGCCTTGGTGACCACAAAACCATGATTACTAAAAGTGATGTGGGTTTTTAAATCAAATGCACCAGCGGGCAAGGTTGTGTTGTACCCTCGTTCAGTATCGAGCGGCAAACTGTCACCAATAGACAGGGCTAAAGCTTTTGACCAAGCGCCTGCTGCTAGTACGATTTGGCTGGCTTCATAATCCGCCGAATCGCATTTTAAGCCAACTAAATCCTCTTTTAAATCAATAGCATGAACCATTGAAATGGCGATTTTACCGCCTAGTTTTTCAAACTCATTGGCCAAATGATCTGTCCAAATTTTAGGGTCGACAACATTTTTCCATTCTGGCGTAAAAACAGCATGAGTAAACCTAGGGTGAATGCCTGGCTGGATTTTGGCGATGGCCTGTGGGCAGAGCAGTAGCTCATAAACCACACCGTGTTCTTGGCGAGTCTGCCAGCCGGCAAGGCTGGCGTTGAACTCATCTTGTCCTTCGTAAAGCTGTAACTGCCCTTCGCGACGAATCATGGCTTCGCCATTAACTGCTTCAATCTGACGCTCTAATGCGGCTTTTGAAAAATTCATTAAACTGGCTTGCGCAGCTAAAGCGGCTTGGTATTTGTCTTTCCAGCTGGCGCGCCAGAAACGCAGCATCCAAGGCAATATTTTCAGTGCGTAAGCCGGACGCAAAGACAAAGGGCCGAGAGGATCGATCAACCATTTTGGCGCTTTGCGCATAATGCCCGGTGTCGCAAGAGGAATTACATCCGCAAAGGCGAACGCGCCTGCATTACCAGACGAAGTTTCAGCTGCGACGCCTCTACTGTCTAACACAAGGACTTGCTTGCCTTGCTGTTGAAGTTTTAGCGCTGCGCTTATTCCAATGATGCCTGCGCCAATGACGATGACATCATAGTGTTGCGAGTTCATAGTAACACTCCGTGGCGGAGCGGATCCGCAGGGTTGGTCATTATCTTGGCTTCTTTGGTGATAAAGGCTTGTCCAGTAATCGATGGCACGATAGCACCTTCTGGTACTTTGGCGGATGTGGAGAACTGATAACTCAACGTATAGCCGCTGCCGATGGTGCTTTCTTGGTAGATTTCTTCGCCAGGAGCGAGGCGCTGATCCGCTGCTAAACAGGATAAGCGAGCAGAACTGCCTGTGCCACAAGGCGAGCGGTCATAAGCATCGTCTGGGCACAAAACGAAATTACGACTGTGTCCTTTTTCTGTTAGTGCAGGCCCATAGAAAACAACGTGATCGATAATGCCGCCGTTTTCGCCCTCAATGCCATTGGCATAAATGCTTTCTCTTACCTTGATTCCTACTTCAGTCAGTGTACGAATATTGCTGGGCAAGACGGGCGTTGGACTGTCATTAACAATAAAGAACCAATTGCCACCGTAAGCAATATCACCGACAACCGTACCGACGCCTTCTACATTCAGAGTAACGCCTTTTTTTAAGCGGTAACTGTCTATGTTCTGCACTGTGACGGTATTGCTGTCGGTCAAAGTGACTTCAACAATGCCCACGGGCGTTTCTATCTTATGGGTGCCAATGCCTATTTTGCCAATGTGCGCCAGTGTCGCCGCAAGACCAATGGTGCCGTGACCACACATACCAATGACCGCCGCCGCATCAAAGTAAATTACCCCTGTAACGCACTCAGGGTTTGTTGGCTCGACCAACAATGCGCCCACCATGGCTTCTTGACCGTAGGGTTCCACCACTAATGAGCGATAGAAGTCTTTATGTTCTGTCGCAAGGCGTTTGGCTCGTTCAGCTAAAGGCCCAGATCCAAGATCAGGGCCACCTTCTAATACGACGCGGGTTGGTTCGCCTTCCGTATGGCTATCGACAACAACTATCATTGTGTTACCTGCATTCTGTAATCACTCCACCTTGTTTAGACCAATCGGCAAACCACGTCTTGAACAAGGCATATTGTTGTTCGCAGTAATGGCGTTGGGCATCGTTCAATTCGTCTGTTTCATTGAAATGTAAGCGGTATTCCTCTTCTCCATTCAACACTAACAAATATTTGAAGAAAAGCACCAATTCTGGACCTTCATCAAAGCTGGCTAATACACTAAAGGCCTCTTCCAACTCTTTTGCTCGGACTCGCGCTTCGGCATTGCCGGCGGCCGCTTTGCGTGACAAATTCGCCAGCAACAGCACCTCTTTTGGTAATGCTGTGCCTATACCTGTGATCGCACCGACTGCGCCACAATTTACGAAGCCATGGAAAACCGCGGTATCTACTCCGACCATGAGCAAGACACTGTCGTCTTTCGAAGTGATATTTTCCGCAGCATAACGAAGGTCGTCTTCACCACCAAACTCTTTAAAACCCACCAAATTTGCGTGCTCAGCACGTAAGCTGAAAAACAAATCAGCGCGCGTTGCGAACCCATACACTGGGCTATTGTAAATAATAGCAGGCACATCTGGTGCGGCTGACAATATCGCCTTGAAATGGTTCTTTTGCGCAGCAATCACTGTACCGCGAGACAGAACACGAGGAATCACCATCAAGCCTGCCGCTCCGACTTTTTGTGCGTGAGCCGCCAGCGCTACTGCGGACTTTGTGTTAATCGCCCCAGTGCCGACCACTACAGGTACACCAGCATCCACCAAGCGCTCCACGCCTTCCATGCGCTCGGCATCCGTTAACAAAGGCCAATCACCCATAGAACCGCAATACACCACCGCCGACATCCCCGCCGCGATCATTTCCTTACCCTTCTTCACCAAGCCATCGAAATCGGGCGTGCGATCCGCCTTACAAGGCGTCATCAACGCCGGCATGATGCCGTTAAAAACACTAACATCTAACACTGCATTACTCATCATTCGATACCTTTTCAAAGAAATTGGAGGAATTTGCTGACCATTAGTAAAAATGGATTTTGTATCCAAAATATACCGAGTGCAAAAAGTAGTCAATGAATTATCTGCATAGGTGCGATTTCTACAAAGATTTATACTGTTCTACTTGCTGGCTTTTGAAGAAGTGTGTTCTATATGTTTGCCTATAACGTTTAATAAGTTGTAAGAGGTTTGTTTGTCCTATTTAGATCAGTTCATGCAGCAGTGGAAAACGTATTTACAACAGCAGCTTTCCCTATGTGGCATGAACTATATAGTCTCGGAGGCTGGTGATGCTGCGGATATTAAGACGAATTCATTGGCGTATTTCAGTTGGCTTCGGACGACTTCTGGAGCCAATAAGAGTTTCGATGAATCAAGGGATGAAGTCGCTTGGATCATGCTGGAAAAGCAGTTAAAAGCCTTTGCGGAAAAAGCAGAAAAAGGTACGTTTGATCTAGTATCGAAGCTACACCTTGAGGAAAACCAAATTCAGATAGTTCTCAATTTTAGTTATGATGACGAGCAACATATCGTTTATGTGAGTTGAGCTCTGATTTCTTAATTATCGCGTTTCATCATAAGAAAATATTCTTGTCGTTTCCGAGAAGGAGGGTGTTGCTAAACCACTTCCGTTGATCTTGTAGGTCGCGCATTTATGCCGACAAAAAACTCGTTACAACAAATTTCGTCTTGTCGGGCTAAAGCCACGACCTAAAAAAACAATATAAATCAATAGGTTGTAATTTAGAAAACATAGGTTTCTCACGCAAAAGTCTCGTAATCATTAAGCCTTTTTCGCTGTCTTGTTCGGCAAGTCGGTAATCGTCCCGGCGCCGAGTTCTGCAGCTAAGCCAACGGTTTCATGGAGGCTTGGGTGAGCGTGGATAGTTAAGGCAATGTCTTCTAATGTGGCACCTAGTTCGATGGCTAGGGTCAGTTCTCCGAGTAATTCCCCTGCATGAGAACCAACGATACCAGCACCTAAGACGCGGTCTGTTGTTTCGTCATAAATGAGTTTGGTTTTGCCTTGGGTCACGCCGGAGGCAATGGCGCGTCCACTGGCACTCCATGGAAATACGGCGGTTTTAACTGGAATATCCTGCTTTTTCGCTTCAGTTTCGGTTAAACCAACCCAAGCCACTTCTGGGAAAGTGTAGGCAATAGAAGGAATAGCAAGCGGTTGAAAATCGACCTTGTGACCCGCAATTACCTCGGCGACGGTATGGCCTTGGTGCGAGGCTTTATGCGCCAGCATCGGGCCATGAGTGACATCGCCAATAGCGTAAATATTGGGTACAGATGTTTGGCACTTATCATCAGTCAATACAAAACCACGCTCGTCTAATTTGACGCCAATGTCTGAAATACCAGCGGTTTTGCCATTCGGTGAGCGACCGACAGCAACCTGTACTGCATCGACAGCGAGCTGGCGTTCGCCATCTTTGTCCTTCAAGGTAACGTTTAACGCTTCTGGTGTGGCTTCTATATTGGTCACTTGGGTTTTGGTTAAAAAGCTCATGCGGTCTTTGTTGACTTGCTCGAAGACCTTCACAAGGTCTTTGTCTGCGCCTGTCATGACCTGCTCGCCAAGCTCGGCAACCGTAATTTTCGCGCCGAGTGATTGATAAACCGTTGCCATTTCTAAACCAATAATGCCGCCGCCAAGTATCAATAGGTGCTCTGGAATACGTTCGAGCTGTAGCGCGCTGGTGGAGTCTAAAATACGTGGATCGTCATATGGCACAAAGGGCAGTTTAATGGCACGAGAACCCACGGCGATGATGGCGTTTTTGAATGCTACTTTTTCTTCTGAACCATCTTTTGAGACTGTAATAGAGTTTGTAGAGTCAAACTTGCCTTCACCATAAAAAACCGTGACTTTTCGCCCCTTAGCCATCAGTGCAAGGTTGCTGGTTAGAGTGTCTACGGTGGATTGTCTGTGGTGTCGAATGGCTTCAAGATTGATAGTCGGCTTGGCAAATTGCACGCCATGAGCAGGCTCGTCAGCCATCAGGATTTTACCTGCAACATGCAAAAGCGCTTTGGAGGGAATGCAGCCAACGTTTAAACAAACGCCGCCCAAGGTCCTGTGGCGCTCTATCATGGCGACGTTTAAACCTAAATCGGCTGCTCGAAACGCCGCTGCATACCCGCCAGGACCACTGCCCAACACTACTAAATCGTACATTATATTCTTCTCCTCTGGCTGTTTGATGAGGTAGGAAAGCATGCTACCTATCACTAGATAGGTAGAATATAGCTTGAGTATTCAAGTAGGGTCAATAAAATACCTATCACTAGATAGATAAATACATGAGATAAGTAAATGACGACGGATAAAAACGACACCAAAACGAAAATTATGGACACGGCCGAAGGCTTTATAGTGCAAGGTGGCTATAACGCGTTTAGCTTCCGAGACATCGCTGACGCGGTAGGGATTAAAAGTGCGAGTGTTCACTATCACTATCCGACCAAAGCCGACTTGGTCTCTGCCGTGATGGCTCGTTACACCGAATCGTTCTCTATACAATTACCCGACCCAACAGACGAAAGCTTAGATCCAAAAATTATGATCAATGGATTCATCGATGGCTTTAAAGCCAAGATAGTTGATCAGCGTGACATGAGCTTGTGTACTATGTTGACATCGAACAAGCCAATTTTACCTGAGGCGGTTTGTGTTGAGTTGGCTGCATTTTATCAGTTAATCTTAGATTGGCTGACTCAAGTCTTTATGCGTTTGAATGAAGCCACTGAAAAAATCGGATTTATGCAAGCGAGTCAACTACTTGCCTGTCTGCATGGGGCTTCAATTCTGGTACAAGGCACGAATCAGCCTGACTTTTTTGATCACGCTCTATCCGACTTTCGAAGTCGTTATCTATAAAACCATACGAGATACTAATTTCAGGCATGGCATGATTGAGGTATCATAAAGCTTCCATGTTTTATGCGAAAAGTTTGCTTAATGAGTCCAGCCGAAAAGCATTTATACAGTCCCACTTTTGAGTGGCGTTTTCTTCATCCACGTTTTTGGTTGACGTGGATTGGTGTATTTTTTTCGCTACTAATTGCCTATTTTCCTCAGCGCTGGCGAGATAAGTTAGCCAGTTGGGTTGCCTGTCATTTGTTGCATACCAAGAGCGGAGCGTTAAAACGAGCGCGAATAAACTTAGAACAATGTTTTCCAGAAAAACCGCTTGAAGAGCGCGAGGCGCTGTTGAAGAAAAACTTTCAAACAGCAGCACAGTTTTTTATCGCTTATGGTGAGCTAATTGTGCGCAGTAAGCGGCATTGCGAAAATCGTTGTGTTATGTCTGGGGAAGAGCATTTGTTCCCTCTGTTGGAAAGCGATCAAAATGTGATAGCTTTGGTCCCGCATTGTTGGGCCATTGATTACGCGGGTGTGATGTTGACAGCCAGAGGTCATAAAACGGTGGCCATGATTCGCATTCAGAAAAACCCCATTTTCAACTGGTTAATTCACCGTCAGCGTACTCGTTATGGCGCACGTGTTTATTGTCGTACAAGCGGGATTAAGCCTTTCATGTCTTCGGTCAAAGAAGGCTATTTAGGCTATTACTTGCCAGATGAAGATTTGGGTGCCCAGCATTCGGTGTTTACGCCTTTCTTTGCATCAAACAAAGCGACAATGAAGGGGCTGGGTAAATTAGCCAAACTAAGTAACGCGAAAGTTGTGCCTATGCTGCCTGCCTATAATGCCGAAACTGGCAAATATGAGCTTTTCATTTCTCCTCCGCTAGAGAACTTTCCTAGTGGAGATGAAACGACTGATGCATTGATAATGAATCAGGCGTTGGAGGCTATGATCGCCAAACATCCTGAACAATACATGTGGGTGCTTAATTTACTGCGAACGCGTCCTGATGGATCCCGTCTTTATTAGTGAGATGCTTCACGAAAATTGTCTATTAAGTGATAAACTACGGCCTACATAATTAGGCCGTTTTTATTTACTCTACAATCGACACCACAAGATGGAGCATTTCATGTCAGCAAGCTCAACCGCTACGGTAACGAACCTTGATGTCCAAGCCGTTAAAGACTATCTCCTGTCTCTTCAAGATCACATTTGCGCGACGTTAGAAAGTGTTGAGCCGTCTATGCGTTTTAAAGAAGATGCTTGGGATCGACCGAATGGCGGTGGCGGACGCACTCGTGTTATCGCCGGTGGTGAGGTTATTGAAAAAGGGGGCGTGAACTTCTCTCACGTCATGGGAGACAACTTACCGCCCTCGGCGACAGCAGATCGTCCAGAACTAGCTGGTGGGCGATTTGAAGCCATGGGAGTGTCTTTGGTTATTCATCCGAACAATCCAATGGCCCCGACATCTCATGCCAATGTACGTTTGTTTATCGTCTATAAAGATGGCATGGCGCCAGTTTGGTGGTTTGGTGGCGGTTTTGACCTGACACCGTATTATGGCTTTGATGAAGACTGTATCCATTGGCACCAAGCGTCTTACGATGCGGTTGAGCCCTTCGGTGAAGGTTATTATTCTCGTTTTAAAACATGGTGTGACGAGTATTTTTATTTGAAACATCGTGGCGAACCGCGTGGTATCGGCGGTTTGTTTTATGATGACTTTAACGACGGCAGCTTTGAGCATTGTTTCGGCATGATGCAATCGGTAGGTAATGCTTATACTGAAGCGTATTTGCCAATTTTAGAGCGTCGCAAAGATTTGCCATTCACAGAGCAGCAGCGAGATTTCCAACTGCATCGTCGCGGGCGTTATGTGGAGTTCAATTTGGTGTTTGACCGTGGTACGCATTTTGGTTTGCAGAGCGGATTGGGTCGGACTGAGTCTATATTGATGTCCTTACCGCCGGAAGTTCGCTGGACCTATGAGTATCAAATTGAGCCAAACAGTGAAGAAGCAAAATTAACTGATTATTACCTAACATCAAAAGAGTGGCTGGCTGCGCGCTAGTTGCGGCTTACTATTAGAAGAATTATCAAGGGAATACATTGTGGATCAATACGCTGTTGTTGGAAACCCGATTGCTCACAGTAAATCACCGAGCATTCACGCGCATTTTGCTGAACTAACAAAACAAGAATTGGCCTATTCTACCTTGCTTGGTGATGAAGCAGAGTTCGAAAACCAAGTCAGAGATTTTTTTGGAAAAGGCGGCAAAGGCTTGAATGTCACAGTGCCTTTTAAAGAACGTGCTTATGCCATGTGCGACATCTTAAGCCAGCGCGCCAAACAAGCGGGCGCGGTGAATACCTTGATGATGGGACGAAATGGTGACCTTTTCGGCGACAATACCGATGGAATAGGTATGGTTCGTGACATTGTTAGCAACCACGGACAAAGTTTGACCGACAAACGTATTCTTATTTTGGGGGCTGGTGGCGCGGTGCGTGGCGTGCTTGAACCTGTTTTGTCTGAGAACCCAGAATCTGTCACCATCGCGAATCGTACGGTCGTAAAGGCGCAGATTTTAGCGGATCATTTTGATTGTCTGGCGTCGTCTTTTGAGGCACTCGAAGGTCATTTTGATATTATTATCAATGGTACCTCAGCGAGTTTATCTGGCAGTTTGCCACCCTTAAAAGGTGAGCTAATAAACGCTAAAACATGGTGCTACGACATGATGTATGGCAAAGGGCGCACCATCTTTCTACAGTGGGCCCATGAACATGGCGCCGATGGCGCTGATGGTCTTGGTATGCTCGTAGGCCAAGCCGCAGAAGCCTTTTATCTGTGGCGACAAATTCGTCCTGAAACGGCCAGTTTAGTCGAGGTAATGCGCCAGCAGATGTAAATCTAACGGTATTGGCAATCAGCGATAGAAAGGAAAGTAGTATGAAAGCGCAGTGGTTCAATTCGGTCGATCAAATAGGCGAAGCCAAATGGCAAGAGGCTATTGGAGAAACGCGATACCCGTTTGCGCAATTTGCTTTTCATCAAGCGTTAGAACAAAGCAAAAGTATTGGCGACGGAACCGGTTGGTATCCTGAATACTTGCTGGTAATGGACGATGATGACAGCCCTCTTGCCATCGCCCCAACCTATTTGAAAACCCACTCCCAAGGTGAATTTGTTTTCGATTGGTCTTGGGCGGATGCCTACCAGCGTTACGGCATGCGTTACTTCCCTAAACGTATCTGGGCAATTCCTTTTTCCCCAGTAACTGGCTTACGTATCTTCTCTCACCTTGATCCAAAAGGCGATGATGACGAGTTTTCTCATCTGTACCCAGCGCTGGCCGAATTGATGACTCAAGCCAACCAAGAACGTGCGTTTTCAAGCTGGCATCTGTTATTTACCAAGCCAGAACACGCGGCGTTGTTCGCACCAAACAAAGATCTGCTGCACCGCATTTCCTGTCAGTTTCATTGGTTCAATCGTGATTACAAAGATATGGAAGATTACTTATCTCACTTCTCTAGCCGTAAACGCAAAACGGCACGTAAGGAGCGAGACAAAGTCGCCAAAGAAGGCATTACACTGACGCGCACCATCGGCAAAGATTTAACCACAGCAGACATCGATTTCTTTTACCTGTGCTATCAATCCACTTACGCTAAACGTGGACAGCAAGGTTATTTGACGCGAGAGTTTTTCGGTCAATTAGCTAAGAATATGGGTGATCAAATTCTCTTGGTACAAGCGTTCAGAGGCGATGAAGCCATCGCAGCGTCTTGGTGTTTCTTCGACGATCACTCTTTGTATGGTCGTTATTGGGGCTGTATGGAAGAAGTGGATTGCCTGCATTTCGAAGCTTGCTACTACCAAGGCATCGAGTTTTGCTTGGAAAAAGGGTTACAGCATTTTGATCCTGGTACTCAAGGGGAACACAAAATCGCCCGCGGTTTTGAACCTGTCTTCAGCCACAGTATTCACTACATTGCCCACGAAGGCTTCCGCGAAGCCATTGGCAACTTCTGTGAAGAAGAGGCGCAAGCCGTGCGTGAGTACCATCAAGATACCCACGCGTTATTGCCGTTTAAGCAGGAAAGCTGATTACTGCCAATGGCTCGGGAGGAAATTTGCTTAATTTGGAGAATCATTTCTCTGATACAGCACTGCCAAGGACGACACCAGACCTTCCATTGCTATGCGTAGTTCTGGTGGGCCAATGACTTCTAGTTCGGCACCAAAGCGCAAGAGTTCCGCGCAGCCGTGTACCGATTCTCCCACTGGAAATTTGGCTCGGTGCCAGCCTGAATCATCCATTGGCTCAATCGTCGCTTGTCTCACCACATAAGAAGAACTCACGTATTCCATGATCTTAACACCCAACGCGGTTAAACGTACTTCGGCGATAATTGGAAATTGAAGCGCTTCCATACGGCGTAAACTATCCTGCCAAAACGCGGCTAAATTGAAGTCTTTAGGCCGCTCGAATGTCTCATCCAGTAAGGTCAGTGATTCAATACGAGATACGCGATACGTTCGAACGTCTGTATCGACCTTCGCCATCAAATACCACTGTCCACCTTTTAAAACGATGCCTAGAGGTTGGGTCTGACGTTGTATTTCGCCTTTCCAACTCTGATAGCGCATGGTAATAAGCTGTTGCTCCAATACGGCAGTCATCAATGTTGGCAAGTAGGTGACTTGTTCATCGTCAGAAAACCAATTTGGCGCATCCAGCAAAAATCGGCTCTGTAAGCGGTCGGATTCATAGCGCATGTCTTCCGGTAAGGCGGCTTTTAATTTCAATTGCGCGTCAGCAAGAGTTGCTTGCAGCCCCATTTTTTGAGCTGGACCGGACAACCCCGTCAGAAACAGTGTTTCGGCTTCCTTCGCGGAAAGTCCATTCAGTCGGGTCCGATAACCTTGCAACAACCGATAGCCACCTTGCACTCCTTGTTCGCTGTAGACGGGGACGCCAATGGCGCTAAGTGCTTCGATATCCCGATAAACCGTGCGAATAGAGATTTCACAGGCGTCAGCTAATGCACGCGCGGTGACCTTTTCATGGGTCTGTAACATCATCAGAAGTTTCAGTATTCGACTGGCTCGCATGGGGGCTCTCTTTTTAGTGCCAAGCAGGTTGTATTTTTTCAGTATAGCGAAGATACCTGACATCAGGTGGCAGGTTTAGTCACTAATATAGCTCATGTACAACCAAAAATGATCTAACAACTTACTGAGGTAACGGATATGAGCGAGATTCAAAGCAGCCAAGACACCATCACTCTGTACCATGCTCCACAAACCAGAGGCACTGGCGTTTTGGTTTTGCTAGAAGAATTAGGTGTACCCTATGAGATGAAAGTGCTGAATTTTAAAGCAGGAGAAAACCAGCAGCCGGAATTTTTGGCTATTAATCCTTTGGGTAAACTCCCAACCCTTGTTCACAATGGCACTGTAGTCACCGAACAAGTCGCTTGTTATCTATATTTGGCTGATCTTTTCCCTGAAAAAGGTTTGGCACCCGCTTTAAATGACCCAAAACGTGGTGCTTATTTGCGCTGGATGGCCTACCAAGGCAGCAGCTTTGAACCCGCTTTGATCGACAAAGCCTTTAATCGCTCTCCTGTTGAAGCGTCTCAATTAGCTTATGGTAGTTTTGATAAAATGCTGAAAACACTGTTCGACCAAATAGCCAAAGGTCCTTATTTATTAGGAGAACAACTTTATGCTGTTGATATTCTGTGGGGTATCAGCTTGAAATGGTGTCGTATGTTTGGACTAATCACTACGAACCCTGTGGTGGATGCTTATATTGAGCGTGTAATCTCACGTCCAGCGTTTATTAAAGCTGAACAACAAGATCAAGCACTGTTGCTTGCCCAGGAAAGTGAGTAACCCCCTCCCAACCTCCCCCTTAGCAGGGGAAGGAGCCAGTCTTGCTGTATTAACTCCCTCCCTTTTTGTTTTTCAAAGGGAGGGTTAGGGAGGAGTTAAAGATCACACCTCTTGATGCGGGCCGAACAATTCGTAATGAATACGGTCGGCTTCTACGCCTAGGGTGAGTAGTTGCTGTTTGACAAACATCATGAAGCCAACGGGTCCACATAAGTAAAACTCGCCATCCGTCAGCGGTAAGCTGTCTTTTATTGCTTCTAATTGCATCATGCCGTTTAACACGCCTTCTTCTTCATTGTCAGCTTGCTCGTACCAAGTGTGAACGGACAAATTCAGTTGTCCTTTCAAACTGTTCACGTGCTCTTTGAAGGAATGCTGGCCTTGATGAGCACAAGCGTGCAAATAGCTTACAGGACGGCTGTATTGTTGCTTAGCGAGCGTGTTTAGCATAGCTTGCATTGGCGTTAAACCAACACCGCCAGAAATCAGTACCACAGGTGTTTGTTTGTCTTTAAACACGAAATCCCCAGCCGGTGGCATGGCTTCAATTTCATCGCCAATGTTTAAGTGATCGTGAAGGTAATTCGACATAACTCCCTTGATATCGCCCGCACCTTCGCGCTTTACGCTGATACGATAATTTTTACCATTTGGCGCTGTTGATAGAGAGTATTGACGTATCTCATCGAATTCATTGCCTTTTGGATGTAACTTAACGCCCAAATATTGGCCTGGCTGGTAATCAATTACCGCGCCACCATCGACAGGCTCAAACACAAAACTGGTGACCAAATCGGACTCTGGTGTTTTAGACGCCACACGGAAACGACGGAAGTCTTTCCAGCCACCAAGTTGCGCAGCGCGTTCTTTATAAAGATCGCCTTCGACTTGGATAAAGATTCCTGCTAGTTGCATGTAAGCTGCGACCCATGCTTCTTCTACGTCCTTGGTGAAGGCGTCTGGTGCTAACTCACGCAAGGTTTCAATCAGGTGATGGCCAACGATGTCGTATTGATTCGGTTGGATATTGAAACTGGTGTGTTTATGGGCAATACGCATGACAGCACTGGTAAGCACTTCTAAGTTATCGATGTGTGTTGCGTAGGCCGCGATAGCATTGAATAAGGCTGCTGGTTGGCCACCTGTTTTTTGGTGGGTCATGTTGAACACATCTTTTAGTTCTGGGTTATGAGAAAACATGCGTTGGTAAAAATGTTCTGTAATCGCTGTTCCTGCAGACGCTAATAAGGGAATTGTGGCTTTTACTGTGTCTATATGTTGTTGAGATAACATGGTTGTATCCTTTTGACGTAGATGAATAAAATCGGGTTATCTTCTCTATAGCGAAGTACGTGCCAACTTAAAATTTCTAATAAAATCAATGTTTTATTTTTATTTCAGCTATTTAAGAGTCAATATGACTCGCTAATATAAAAGTCTATATGATATCTTTGAGTCAAATTGACACGAACAGTCATTCGTCCTATGAGTCGATCATCATGAATCAGGTTTCTAATAATGCTTTGTTAAGCTTTGCCCTCGACCTTGCCAGCGCCGTAACGCAACCTAATCGCTTCGAGCAATTGGTGTACGCGGTGCGGGCAACGATCAACTGCGATGCGGTGGTCTTGTTGTCTCACAGTAATGGTGTGCTGACGCCGCTGGCTCAGCGTGGTTTATCGGAAGACCTAATGGGGCGACGCTTTATTATTGATGAACACCCGCGCTTGAAAGCGATCAGTCGTGGGCATTATCCGGTTCGTTTTCCTGCCGATTCCGATCTCCCCGACCCTTACGATGGCATGGTGTTAGGTCATGACGAGAATTTGCCTGTGCATTCTTGTATGGGTGTGCCGCTGTATTTGGAAGGCAAATTGATTGGCGTGGTGACATTAGACAGCATCCTGCCGGGCGTTTTTGATGATATCGACGCACGTGCGTTAGAAATCATCGGCACCATGGCGGCGATGACGCTCAACACCGCTATCTTGATGGAGCAATTAGAGAACCAATCACAACATGCTCAGAACGTATTGAAAGTAATTGGCGAGCAAAACCATGAAATGATAGGTCAGAGCAAAGCCATGCAAGACCTTAAACAGTCGATTAATCTGGTTGCCTCATCGGATTTTGCCATTTTGATTGAAGGAGAAACGGGCGTAGGCAAAGAGTTGGTTGCGAGAGCCTTGCATGAGCAATCTGCGCGCTCTGAAGCGCCAATGGTTTATGTGAACTGCGCTGCGATTCCTCATCATCTTATCGAAAGTGAGTTGTTTGGCCATGTAAAAGGCGCCTTTACTGGTGCGGATCGAGATCGCGACGGTAAGTTTTTATTGGCCGACGGTGGAACCTTATTACTTGATGAAATTGGCGAACTGCCGCTAGAAGTACAAGGCACTTTGCTTCGTGCTATCCAAAACCAAGAAATCCAAGCGGTAGGTAAAGATCAAATCCGCAAAGTAAACGTACGTATCATTGCTGCGACCAACCGACATTTAAAAACCGAAGTAGCAGAGAATCGTTTTCGAGCGGATTTATTTCATCGCCTCAGTGTGTTCCCGATTCAAGTTCCTGCGCTGCGAGACAGACAAGGTGACATTGCATTATTGGCCGGCTTTTTTGCCGAGCGCTTCCGACGTAAATTGGGTCTGCAACAACTCACCTTGTCTGCGTCGGCAATCAATTTATTAGATGCTTATCACTGGCCCGGAAATGTGCGCGAGCTAGAGCATGTTATTTCTCGTGCTGCGCTTTTCTCTAAGGCCGAGAGTTCAAAAGCTGATAATCCAAAGGGCATTACCGTTATCACTTCTACTCATTTAACAGGGTTACAAATTGATAATAGTGCTAAAGAAAAGATACAGAAAAATGAGCTGGAGCCGCGTTTAGAAAAACACAAACCAATCGATTTGCGTTTAGAAACAGAAACTTATCAACGAAATCTAATCCGTAAAGCGCTAGAAGACAATCAAGGAAATTGGACCAAAGCCGCTCAGCAGCTGTCTTTGGACCGCGCCAACCTAGCCCGCTTGGCGAAACGCTTAGGCATCTTCGTCGCCAAAGAAATTCGCTCTTAATCGTAAAGCGTTTCAGAAGCGCAATGACATTCCACTGAGGGAGGCGACAGTTTCGAAGAGGAATGTCATTGTGTTTCGTTTAAACTGATTCGCTGTGCCTAGCCGCACTCACCTGTCGAATCCGTTCCGCGGGAAATTCGAGTTTAGGTAATAAATAGGCTTTCAAATCTTCTGGATAACCTAATTCATCGAGAGCGGCTGCCATGCAGTTTAACCACATGGCTTTTTCTTTTTCGGTGACGATTAAGTGTGCGTGGGCTTGAGGTAAGCTGATTGGACCGTATTTTTGCGAGAAGAGTTTTTCGCCGCCCATCCAGCCAGATAGAAAAGACACCAGTTTATCGATGGTCAGTTCAATATTGCTAGGATGCATATCAAACAGCGGACGAAAATCTGGCGTGTTTTCCATGATGCGATAGAAGGCTTCGACTAATTTTTGCAAGCCCAGTAACCCGCCAACAGCTTGTAGAGTTGCGTCACCTTCACCATATACTGGTGGATTGGATAGAGTCATTTTATTCGGCGTCTTGTTTGGAATTATTTGGCTGATTTTGTGTTTTTTTTTGCTTCTTTCTCTTTGTCCATTTTGATCGAGTTGCGGTAGCCACCTATTGCCGCCAAAGCGCCAATGATAAAGCTCATATAAAGCGGAATTTGAAACAACATAGTAATACTGATGAAGACACATCCGACGGCTAAACCTTCGAGAAAGGGCTTGAATTGCTTGAGCATAGGAGTTCTCCGGACGATAAAAAAATAATCGCAAGTTTAGCAAATTTCCACGAAGAAGTGAGCTACTTGTGGAAAAAAGTACCACTTATCCAACATTAGAACGTGGTAATATTTTATATTTTTATGGTGACGTTTCTTGTGGACAAGTTAGTGAATAGTGCAAAAAAGAATCATCCCATGGTTTTTTTCAGGAAAAAAACCTCTTTTATGGTGAAAAGTGCCGCTTAATGTGAATAACTGCTATGATTTTCCACATTTTTTTCTGGTGCATGATTCCGCTGCTGGTCGATTTTTACCCACAGAAAATAAAGTATCCACAAGAGAGACATGAATGTCGAAATTTTCCTTACATTCTATTTTTAGCTCATATCGAGCAAATATAACGTTAAACCATAAAATTTGGCGCATGGCGTGGCCACCGATGATTTCGAACATTACCACTCCTCTATTGGGCTTGGTGGATACAGCGGTGGTTGGGCATTTAGGCACGGCAATACACCTTGCCGCTGTGGCGATTGGTGCGAGCATTTTTAGCTTTCTATTTTGGGCATTTGGCTTCTTGCGCATGGGCTCAACTGGATTGACTGCACAAGCTCTGGGACAAGGCGACGAACGACGCGTTCGTGAATTGCTCTTGCAATCGATTTTGATGGGCGTGTTTATCGGGGTCATGCTGATTCTATTCCGAGCCCCATTGATCGATTTGGCGATCACTCTGATGGAGCCAAGTGCTGAAGTGGAACCTTGGGCGCGTTTGTATTGTGAAGCGCGGATTTTCAGTGCGCCAGCGGTATTAGCCGGTTATGCCTTAATGGGATGGTTCTTTGGCGTGCAATATTCCAAGGGTCCACTGTGGATGCTGTTGGTGATCAACGTTGCCAATATGGTGCTCGATTATGTCGCGGTTTATGGATTAGGCATGGCGAGTGACGGCGTGGCGTGGGCAACTGTGTTTGCGCATTATATTGGCGTAACGGTCGCTGGCGTATTGGCTTGGCATAAGTTAAAAGGCTTTTCCGGTCATGTGCCGTTAAGTGTTTTAGCAAAATGGCGCGAATACATGGCGTTAGTGAAAGTGAATCGCTATCTTTTTGTGCGTACGATTCTTTTGCTATTGGTTATGTTGTTTTTTACCGCTCAAGGTGCGCGCCAAGGAGATTCTATTCTTGCTGCCAACGCTGTATTGCTAACTTTCTTGATGATTATTTCGAACGCCTTGGATGGTTTTGCCTTTTCGGTGGAAGCCTTGTGTGGCGAATACTATGGCCGCAAAGACAAAACGAATTTTAAGAAGGTCATTCAGCTCTCTACCTATTGGGCGCTGTTCGCTGCTTGTATTTTGATGCTGATATTTTGGCTTTTTGGTAATCAAATCATCGCTTTACTAACCAACGTACAAACCGTACGAGACGATGCGGCTCTGTACCTACCTTGGTTAATATTTTTCCCTCTGTTGGGTATTTGGTCCTTTATGTTGGATGGCATTTTCATTGGCACAACCAGCGTAAAGCAAATGCAAAACACCATGATCATTTGTGTCGTCGGCGTGTTTTTCCCTGTGTGGTTTATAAGCCAAGATCTTGGCAATCATGGCTTATGGCTCAGCCAAGCCATGTTGTTTATCGCCAGGGCCATCACTTTGTATTGGTGTTATCTGCAGAATATGAAAAAAGGCGTTTGGTTTGCAAATCCTTAAAACTTATTACTTCCTGTAAAGGACTCTGTTAATAATTGAAATTTTTCTGGCGGCGGGGTTTGTTACCATGCATGACGTGCTCTTTTTTAAAGTCACCAAACATGGAGAGAATTCAATATGTCGAAGAATTTCTTAAGCGAGTTAACCGGTTCTTTTGCCACGCCAGCGTTAGAAAATCCTACTGGCGTGATGATGGAAGCCGCGTATCAATATTTAGGTCTGGATTGGCGTTACATCAATTGCGAAATCCAGCCAGATGATCTTAAAGACGCCGTATTGGGTGCGAAAGCCATGAACTGGCGCGGTTTTAACTGCTCAATCCCTCATAAAGTGTCTGTTATTTCTCACCTTGATGACTTAGGCGAGTCGGCTCGAATCATTGGCGCAGTCAATACCGTGGTGAATCGTGATGGTAAGCTTATTGGTGAAAATACCGATGGCCGTGGTTTTGTCGAATCCGTTAAATCTAGCTTAGAGCTTACTAATAAGCGTGTTGTTTTGTTTGGCGCAGGTGGCGCGGCACGCGCCGTGGCGGTGGAACTGGCCCTAGCTGGCGTAGCACAAATAACTATTGTGAATCGCAATCAAGCGCGCGGCGAAGAGCTTGCCCAACTGGTTGCCGATAACACGTTGGCTGGCGCGGAATATCACGCTTGGACAAAGCAATATCAGATTCCTGCCGAGACGGATTTGGTGATCAATGTGACTTCTATTGGTTTATATCCCAATGTGGATGCAGAGCTAGATATAGACACAGATTCGATTAAATCTCACATGGTAGTTGCAGATGGGATTTTTAATCCACCTGAAACGCGATTGATTCAAACCGCGAAATCCAAGGGCTGCACGACGGTAAATGGCTTGGGCATGCTCGTTCAGCAAGGCGCGATTGCCTTCGAATACTGGACAGGAAAAGCCCCTTCTGTTTCTGTAATGAAAGCGGCATTGAGTGATGCTTTAGACATTACAGATCTGGATAGCACGGATTTGGAAAGTACGGAAAAGTAGCTTTCACTTATTCATCCAAAGATTGTTCAAAGCGGATTCTGGTGTTCATTACGTCGTAGTGAGCGCTGGATCCGTGTTTCCTCTTGGCGCATTTTCAATAAATTATCTTCCACGAAAACCAAATGCGTATGCGCCGCCGTGCGAGCGGCTTCGGCATCGCCCTCCATTATCGCTTGATACAGATTCGTGTGTTGTTCCATCACACGTTGTCGGGCAGCTTGTTTCTCGAATAGATTCCTAAGGTTGCTCGAAATGCTCTTCGCCAACATGGCGTGCAGGCTGCGGAGTGTGTGAAGCAAGACTACGTTGTGTGCTGCTTCCGCGATGGTCATGTGAAACTCCACATCGAGCTTGGCTTCCAAGGCGAAGGCTTTATTTTGGTTGGCCTCTACCAGTTGATTAAAGCACTGTGTGAGCTTGGTTTTGTCTGCGTCGGTACTGCGCAACGCGGCGTAATAAGCAGCAAGACTTTCTAGCGCATCGCGAAACTCCAATTGGTCGTATAAAAATTCATCGTGGGAACTGATCAAATCTTGTAACGGATCTTCAAAAGAACTGCCGAGTTGTTCCGACACATAAGTGCCACCACCATGACGACTGAATAACACACCGCGGGCGATCAGCTTTTGAATGGCTTCACGTAACGAAGGACGAGATACCTCAAAACGTGCGGCTAATTCCCTTTCTGGTGGCAGTTTTTGCCCTGCTGTAAAACTGCCTTCTAAAATCATGCTTTCGAGTTCTTTCATGATGATGTCGGAAATTTTCGGCTGTTTAACTCGCCCAAAGTGATTGGATTCCATGACTTTTCCTAAAAACTTATTCTTTAAAGATGGCTTTCACGCTTGCTGTGTATAAGTTAAAAAGTGGTAGAACCAATTAATATTGTCGCTAAAATTCACGAAATATCGACTAAAATATCAGTTGACAAAGTTTCTTTGAATTCTTACTGTGCCTTATATTTAAAAGGTAAATTGGTATTACCAATTTGTCTAGCGTTAATTTTCAATACTAATATTCTCTAACAATAAAAAGGCTACCGCCGTGGAAGCTTCCATGAACACTGATTCACTTGCTGATAAAACCGCTCAATATCGCGATCTATATTTTGCTTTGAAAGACGCGAAAAGCGGCGCGATTGACGAATCTCGATTGATCCGCGATCCACTGCGCACCTTGGCATATGGCACGGATGCGAGTTTTTATCGGCTGATTCCGCAATTGGTGGTACGAGTCGATAACGAAGCAGAAGTGCAATTGGTGCTGAAAGAAGCCAGAAAGCGCAATTTGCCAGTGACATTTCGAGCGGCAGGCACCAGTTTGTCTGGGCAAGCGGTCACTGATTCCATCTTGATGCAATTGTCGGATAACTGGAAGGGTCATCGAGTACATGAGCATGGTCACAGCATTTCGCTTCAGCCTGGCATTATTGGCGCGCGAGCGAACCAACTGCTCGCGCCCTTCCAGCGTAAAATCGGCCCAGATCCAGCGTCCATCAATGCCTGTATGATTGGCGGTATTGCAGCGAACAACGCCAGTGGCATGTGCTGCGGTACAGCACAAAACAGCTATCACACCATTCAAAGTGCCCGTCTGATTTTTGCCGATGGTTCCTTGTTGGATACCGCGGACGAAGCCAGCCGTTTGGCGTTTGGCAATCGTAACGCTGACTTACTCGATACGCTTAGTCGTTTGTCTAAAAGCGTTCAGGCTAATAGAGAATTAGCCGAAAAAATCAGACACAAATACCGGTTAAAAAATACTACAGGGTACAGCTTAAATAGCTTAACGGATTACCAAGATCCTTTTGATATCTTGCTGCATTTGATGATCGGCTCCGAAGGCACCTTGGGTTTTATCAGCGAAGTGACCTATGAAACCGTGGTTGATCATCCGATAAAAGCTGCGGCGATGATTTTCTTTGACGGTATGGAAATCACCTGTCGAGCGGTGACGGCGTTAAAAAGTTCACCTGTGTCTGCCGTGGAATTGATAGATCGAGCTGGCCTGCGAGCCGTAGAAGGTAAACCGGGCATGCCGGAAATATTATCGTCCCTTGGTTCACAAGCGGCGGGTTTATTGGTCGATGTACGCGCTGCCAATGCTGAAGAATTAGAAGCCAATTTAGTCTTGGTGAAACAAGCGTTAAGCGGCCAAGCCACACTTAATCCCATTGAATTTACTCAAGACAAAATCATCTACGATTCCTATTGGAAAATTCGCAAGGGCTTGTTCCCCGCTGTTGGCGCAGTTCGTCCTGTTGGCACCACGGTGATCATCGAAGACGTTGCCTTCCCTGTCGAACAGCTCGCCGAAGGTGTTTTGGAGTTGCAAGGTGTGTTTCAAAAACATGGCTACCGCGAAGCGATTCTGTTCGGCCACGCCTTAGAAGGCAATTTGCACTTTGTTTTTACCCAAGGCTTTGATGATCCAAAGGAAGTGAAACGTTACGAGCAACTGATGGACGAAGTCGCGCAATTGGTCGCGGTGAAATACAAAGGCTCGTTGAAAGCGGAACACGGCACTGGCCGTAATATGGCGCCTTATGTGGAGCTGGAATGGGGCAAAGAAGCCTACGACATTATGTGGGAAATCAAACGCGCGTTTGACCCGCAAAGCTTGCTCAATCCAGATGTGATCTTGTCGCACAATGCCAACTTGCATGTGCAGAACCTCAAACCTTTGCCGAAAGCCAATGACAAAGTCGATACTTGTATCGAATGCGGTTTTTGTGAATCCTCTTGTCCGTCAAAATCCATTACCTTAACACCTCGCCAACGTATAGTAATTTGGCGTGAAATTCAGCGGTTGACCGCAATGGGTACAGATCCGAAACGCTTAGCAGAGCTGAAAAAAGAGTATGATTATCAAGGGGTTGATACCTGTGCGGTCTGTGGCTTGTGTTCGATGCAGTGTCCCGTTGGCATCAATACGGGTGATTTAACCCGTGAATTACGCCATGATCGTCACCCAGACAGCAAAGTCGGTTATTGGGTTGCCGATCATTTTGAAGGCGTGACCAAGGCAGCGAAAGTCGGACTCAATTTTGCCAGCGGTACACGTCGCATTATTGGTGATTCAGGCATGACGGCGGTTACTTCGGTAATGAATAAAGTTTCCCAAGGAGCCGTACCTAAATGGCATAAACAAATGCCCAGCTCTGCCGCGTCTTTGAAGTCTATTCCTGTTATTCAGTGTAATAATATTCAAAGTAATGAGATGCAAGCGGATGACAGGCAGAATGAAGTGATTTACTTCCCCAGCTGCGCGACTCGCGTCATGGGCGCAGGGCCGAATGCCGAAGATAAACGCTCCGTCATGGCGGTGATGTTCTCTGTATTGCAAAAAGCAGGCTATAAAGTCACTGTACCTGATAATGTCGACAGCCAATGCTGTGGCATGGCGTTTCAATCCAAAGGGCAATTTGAAGCGGCCAACCAAAAAGCAAACGATCTCAATACGTTACTACTCGAAGCCAGCGATAATGGGCGAATCCCTATCGTCTGCGATGTCAGTCCTTGCTTGCTAAGAATGCAGGAAAGCCTTGATTCACGTTTAGAATTACACGAGCAAGTGGGCTTTGTATCTACCCATGTCATGCAGAATCTTACGGTGAAGGAAAAACTCAGCAAAATCGCCCTGCATGTGACTTGTAGCACAACCCGCATGGGGCTCGCTGACAGCTTCGTACAGCTTGCTCATCAACTGGCTGACGAAGTGGTGATTCCGCCAGACATTACCTGCTGCGGCTTTGCTGGCGACAAAGGCTTCTCCACTCCAGAGCTCAACGCCAGCGCCTTGAAAACCCTGGCCAAAGCCGTAGACGGCTGTGAAGCAGGCTACTCCAACAGCCGCACCTGTGAGATTGGCTTATCGGAACACAGCGGCATCGAGTATCAATCCATCGTCTATCTGGTTGATCAATTGTCGCACCCCTTAGTTTCTTAGATGCGCTTATCAAGAGGACGCTCATCGGTAAACCCGCAACAAAGACCAACGCCTCGTTACGGCGCTAAAGCGAGAACATCCACTCGGCGTTGGTCTTTGTTGCTTGTTGGATTAGAGTTCAACATCTATTCGAATACTATTGATTATATTAAGTATTTGTTGCGGGTGGTTTATATAAGCACAGGCAGAACTTTTTTTCTCTAGAGCTTTTAGTTCTGCATTTAATGAGAAATTTTTCAAACCAAAAAAAGTTATTGATTGATCGTCAAATATAGGATTATTAAAATTATATGATTTTGATTGTGCTATTTGTGATAAACCACCAGAAAGCTGTTTTATTGTTTCTATTACTTTTTCCTTTCCAATCACAAAATCAATTATTTTCGATTTTTCTCCATTGGCTTTGTAAGCCATCATTGCCCTTGATATAGGAGTTTTGGGCTCTATTAGCCCTCCATACAAAGCATCACCAAATACAATGCCAACTAAATCAAATATCGGGAAAATAGCCTCTTTAAAGTCAACTGAGGTGAGTACAACCTCAAGTTGTGTGCATATTTGTTTTAGACGTCTAAGTGATAGATGATCCTTGTTTAGTCTACATATCACATTGACAACTTCGCGAAGCTCTTCCACACCGTGGATCGACGGAAAGGTGTTTAACTCATTTATTTTGACGGTGCTAAATATATTATTTGCAGTAAGAAACTCAAGAAAGTTTGGTTCTGGAAGAGTAAAGCGTTGCTCAAAAAATCGACTGAGGTATTCATGAGAGTCAAAGTCATGGCCGTAGACGGCTTTGATGGAGTGTTGTAATTGGCTGGTATCCGTTGATAAAACAAAGATGAAGTCTGGAATATCAAATAAGTGTTTTACCGTCTCTAGCATTTCGATGGCGTAGGTTGGGCGGCAGCGATCTAGTTCATCAATGAAGATGAAGACTTGTTTGTTAGGATTGTCTTCAAGGGCGAAGTCGACAAGTTCGCGTGCTTGTTCTTTGAAGTCTTGGGTGAATTGCTTATGTCGTTTGTGTTGACTGGCAACTTCCAATCCTAAATCGCCCATATTCAAGTCGTCTTTTACAGCACTGTGATTAGTGACGGAGCCTGTGGCAGAAGCAATTAGGTCGAGTATTTCGCTTGTTGCCGCTTCTCCAAGAAGGTGTTTACCTACAACTTTTGACCCGATTGGCAGCATGCTTTTGCCCATATTAAATATGGCGCTGGCGACGTTTCTTTCCACATTACGAAATCTTGCATCGTGGTTCTTGATGTTTGATTTGATCTGCTCAAGCAGTTCGGCAATGATGATGGCGAGCGGATTATTTAGATAATCCGATTCCCACGCATCTATTTTGATGGCTATGTGGCCTTTGTCTTCGACAAGTTTTTTCCACTCTGTAACAAAGTAAGTCTTCCCTGTTCCCCACGCACCGTTGAGGTTCACAACATAGGCATTGTCTTTTGTGTTACGACTTTTTAGGTATTGAGTAAAACGCTCTGCGAGTTCTTTTCGCTTATTCCCCGTCGCGCAATTGGCAAAGGCTTTTGTATCTGTGTCGCTCATAGGGCATTCCTTTGTTAAATCAATCTAACAGTAGTCTATATCACAAAACCAACACTTAGCTGTCACTAGATCAACATCTCGCGGATGTTTGCGCTTTAGCGCCGGAGCGAGAGTTGATCTGGTAACAGCGTTACTGCGGACTAGAGCATGAACGTCGAGTACAAGCCAAACCCACAGACGATGAGCAGCGCCCAGCCTACGAATTGGAAGAAGACGGGTGTTTCAGCTTTTTGAATGCGGTTGTGGAGCTTTTGTCCGAAGACGTGACCTATCAAGGCGCAAGGCAGTAACCAAAGTTGGTGAATGAGCTGTAGGTCGATGCCAGCGATGAGGAAGGACACCATTTTGATCATCACCAGAATGAACCAGAGTACAAACAAGGTATCGCGCAGCTGGTGGCGGGGAACTTTGGTGGCGAAGACGGAGACGATAAGCGGTGCGCCGATTAAGGAGGTGCCGCTGACGTAACCGCCAAGCATGAGGAAGATAGTGTCGAGGAATTTGTTGTTGGTATAAAACGGCTTATTCACTATGTAAGATACGGCAAAAACGGCGACGATGACAAAAATTACGCCTGTAACTATGTTGCCCGGTAAGGTTAACAAGCCAAATACGCCGATCAATTTCGGTACTATCATGATGCCGAGGGCTTTTTTTAAATAACCCCAAGCGATATTGCCTTGTGCTTCTTGCGGTTCTTCGCCTCGTTCTGCAGCTTTAATCGCCTGTTGCTTCGTTACTTTTGAACCTTGCCATGCAATCCAGCTGGAAAATACCAAAAGGTGGATTGAAATAATCGGCAAAAATAGCAGCGGATCGTTTTTCACCAGCAATAAGAAAGGTAAAGCGAGTACGGCTCCGCCAAACCCTAAGCCACTGCGAACAAAGCCGCTCCATATAAAAATGGCGCCGATTAAGGCGTATTGCCACCAAAATAAGTGTTCCATGGTTATCCTTGTATTAAAAAGCGTTATGAGCGCTAGTGTAACCAAACTTTGCCTTTCAGACTAAGGGCTTGGGTGAAACCAGTGTTGTTGGTGAAGAAATTTAGTCAGTTCCTCTTTTAATAGTTTGGCTCTGGCCGATAAGCTGCGTCGATAAGGCCAGACAAGAAAAATCTCTCGATTTTGACCACGCCACTCAGGTAGTATTCGAACCAGCTCGCCCGTTTCAAGGGCACCTATCACCATACTCATGGGCATTAAAGTAATGCCTGCACCCGCTTTGGCAAGGTTAAGGGTGACATTCATATCATTACTAATATGTCTGTGTTCCTTATTAAGTTGGTGATGCTCTCCTTGCTGATTTATTAGTAGCCAGTCGACAAACATTTTAGATGCAATACTTGGTGCATTTTGAAGTTCTTCTATGCAATCAGGTAATGTAAAAGTCGCCTGTGGGGACGAAACCAGAACAGGCTCAATGTGCCCTAATTTATTTTGAATTAATGACGAGTTGGTTTGGTTTCCTGAACGTAAAGCGATGTCTGCACGTGTGTCCCGAATGTCTTGTAGTGTATTGCTTAATTCGATGTTAAGTGCAATATCTGGGTACAGTTTTACAAATTCTTGCCAAAATGCATCCAGAGGTCCGCTGCCTAAATTGACGGGTGCTAGCACTTTGAGGTCCCCTTTTAGGCTGTTTAGAGTTTGATCTAAATTAGAAATACGCTGGTCTAATGCATCGATAAACTCTGCACATTCTTCGTAGTAACTTTCTCCCACCGGCGTGAGTTTGAGGCCTTTGGTGGAGCGATGAAGTAACTCGCAGCCAAGCTTTTGCTCAAGGGCACTTATACGGCGAGACACTGTGGCGATGGTCATATCAAGGTGCTGGGCAGCAGCCGTCAGACTATGTTTATTAGCAGCGGTGATAAAAATCTTCAGGTCATCAAGCATTTTGCATTTTCGTAAATTTGATTTTGAAAAATCAGTATATTTACAAATATTGTTATTTGCTAGCATGTGTTCAGAGTTTGAGTCGTTTACTTACTTTTTGTCTGGGGCACTCTATTTTGAGAAGGCGATGAGTTAATCAGGAGAGAAAAATGAAACACAGAATTATTTTTGCCATGCTAATGTCGTTTACCCTGTCGTTGATTATGTCGGCATGGATTACGTACGTGAATATTGGGCTACACCCAGATTTTGTTAGTTTCTGGATGCATGCTTGGGTATTAGCTTGGCCAGCAGCGGGTATTATTTCTTTTATCGCAGGGCCATTTTTGCATGGTTTAGCGCACAAATTAGCCGCTAAAATCTAGTATCCAAGATAAGGCTTCGTTAAATATAGCGTCAGAAACAAAAAAACCGCTTGGAAGCGGTTTTTTTGTGTTTGAAATAAGGCTAAGTAGGTTCTACATCAGTATGAAAAACTTAATTGCTTGGCTTTTCATCCCAAACGGTTAGGTCAATATCATCACGAATTTCTGGGTAGTCTTCAGAATTGAAGACTGGAGTGTGCGTTTTCAATTGATTGAAATAGTCTTTGGTCAATTTCACCACTAAACCAGATAGCATCATGATGGCAATTAAGTTGATAGTTGCCATTAGACCCATAGCCGCATCAGCCGCATTGAATACCATAGCGACGCTTTCGTAAGCGCCCCAAGGGATCATGGCTAGCGCCAAAACGCGTAGAATGAAAATGCCTGGTTTATTTGCCCATTTTAGGTAAGTTAGCGCGTTTTCTGCGTAGCTGTAGTTACCAATGATGGACGTAAAGGCAAAGAAGAAGATAGCGACGGCGACAAAGTACTGACCTGCGCTGCCCACATGATGCGTCAAGGCGGTTTGCGTTAAGTTAATCCCTGTTTCACCATTACCCAAAGCACCAGATAGCAAGATCATTAATGCTGTGGCAGTACAGATCAAAATGGTATCGATGAATACACCTAGAGACTGCACCATACCCTGTGATGCAGGGTGATGAGGATTTGGTGTTGCTACGGCTGCGATATTTGGTGCAGAACCCATACCCGCTTCATTAGAGAACAAGCCACGTTTAACGCCGTTTAACATTGCACCTAATACGCCACCAGCAGCTTGTTCAATACCAAACGCGCTCTTGAAGATTAATGCAAAGGCAGCCGGTACGTCGCTGATGTTGCTGAAAATCACATACAAGGCAAGCAATAGGTACAATACCGCCATGAATGGCACAACGATTTCAGCAAAACGAGCGATTTTCTTGATGCCACCAAAAATAACAATCGCGGCCAGAGCCATGATGATTAAGCCTGTTACGCCTGTGTCTACACCGAATGCACCTTTCATTGCGCCGGCGATCGAGTTAGCTTGCACCGCGTTGAAGACCAAACCGAAAGCCAAGATAAGCGCAAGAGAAAAGACCGCGCCAGCCCAGGGAGCTTTTAAGCCTTTACTAATGTAAAACGCTGGGCCGCCACGAAGTTGGCCATTTTGATCGCGCACTTTATAAAGTTGAGCAAGAGAGCTTTCTGCGTAAGCAGTAGCCATACCAATCAAAGCCACAACCCACATCCAAAATATGGCGCCTGGACCACCTAAAAACAAAGCGACAGCAACACCTGTCATGTTGCCTGTTCCCACACGAGACGCAAGGCTGGTACAAA
Source organism: Marinomonas foliarum (assembly GCF_016906065.1). Lineage (NCBI taxonomy): Bacteria > Pseudomonadati > Pseudomonadota > Gammaproteobacteria > Oceanospirillales > Oceanospirillaceae > Marinomonas > Marinomonas foliarum. The sequence goes on from NZ_CP070273.1 coordinate 2,088,933, forward strand.
GCGCTTGGAAGGGTGAAATGCCACCGCGATCCGATTGTGGTGCTTTTAGAACAGTACGAATGAATTCAGGAAAACGACGGACCTGAATAAAACCTAGACGCAAGGTGAAATACACACCAACCGCTAGTAGCCCGTAGATGAGGATATAGCCCCAGAAAATAGTGTTTAAGAAGTCTATGATGGCTGCCATTTAGGGCACTCCCTTTATTCGATAAGATTATCGTTTTATTGTTCGTGGGTTGAATGTTAGAAATGCTTTTCGGGTAAGAAAGGCCCTCTAAGAAACGCGCAGAAGCTTAAAAAAGTGTGCAAGGGTAGCGATTTTATGGAAAACCGCAAGAGGAAAACTGCCGTTATGCACTTAAAAAGTGCATAAAAAGAGGTTTGTTACTTATGGCGGGAATACGAGATAAGGATCTGGGAAGGGATCTTATCTCGTTTGATAGCTTGAGGTTGTTAGTGTTTAGAACGCATTGGGAGTTGTTGGTAAAGGAAAAACCACTGTTTGGATGGGGTCTTGCTCTACCACACCCCACTCTCTTTTTAAGGGAACAACGCCAGCCCACACAGGCCAGTTGTTATCGGCTGGATCATCGATTGGTGGTTCTGCTCGGAATTTGACCGAGGCTTCGTCGATTTTGATGCGCACGACGCCAGTGGCTTTGATCTCTTGATCGTTGACTGGACGTAGTGTGTCCCAGCGGCCTGGGCTGACTTTATCGAGAAAAAGTTTGAACTGGCGTACTTTTTCATCTTTATCGTCAATCAATTCCGGTACGCCAAATAAGGTCACAGAGCGATAATTCACCGAATGGTGCATGGCGGAACGAGCTAAAACCAAGCCATCTAATAAACTCACGTTAATGCAGACCTTTTCAGGTTCAACGATTGGGCCTTTCACATTGCGCGCTTTAGAGTGTGCGTGCCAGTAGAAGTAGTCGCCTTCGCGCCAATGGCTGGTGGGTGTCACAAAGACTTGACCATCTTTAGTTTGCCCGACGTGACACATTAGCGCTGCATCAATAATGTCTAGCGCTAGGTCTTTATCGTAAGAGGCTCTGTTCGGCCCTCTTTTTACTTTGCTTAATGCCGTTTCTTCTAGCGACTGACTCATGCATTCTCTCCTTGTGTCTCAATGGGTGATTGGCTATAACAAGACTTTAGAGAAAACTGGCTTTTATAAAAATAGCCAGAATTAAGATAAAAAAGCAGGCCAGATATGAAGCACGGCATAGGCAGTTTACGTTTTTCACTTGATGACGAAGGCGCTCCTTATTACCAACAGTTGATTGAGCAAATCCAGCAAGGCATTGTTTCGGGAGCGTTATCTGTGGGTGACAAATTACCCTCCTCGCGTTTGCTAGCTGGCTCGTTGGGCGTTTCTCGAAGTACAACCTCACGGGCTTATGATCAGCTAATCGCAGAAGGTATTTTAACCAGCGAAGAAAAGCGTGGTGTGTTTGTTGCGGCTTTACCCATGGTGAACCATCGCACGACGTCATCTCACCCTATCTCTGCATCTACTCATAAAACGCCACTGACATGGGCATTTGATGCGGGGGCTGATGTGTCTGTCTTTCCTACCAAGGAATGGGCTGCGAGTATGCGACGTAGTTGGTTAAAGCCGGATTTCACTGTGTTGGAAGGTGGCTATCCAGCTGGATACCCTGCTTTAAAAGACGCAATAGTCGATTATTTGTATCGTGTTCGTGGTCTTGACTGTTCGGCTGAGCAAATTATTGTCACGGCTGGAAGTCGAGACTCGCTACTTTTATTGCAACATGCGATTACGTTATTAGGTGGTTCTGGAGGATCGTCAATGAAGTGGTGGTTAGAGGAGCCGACCTATCCGCCAATTCGCCAAGCTATTGATTCATCTGCCAAGGCGGGTGCCCTTTTGATTGATGAAGATGGCCCGTGTCTGCCAGACAGTGAATACGCTTCGAGTGTGGCGGTTGTTACGCCGAATCGGCAATACCCTCTTGGGGTAAGTATGAGTGCGGCTCGACGACAGCAATGGTTGCAGGCGTTGCAAAATAATTCCCCAAACTGGTGGCTGATAGAAGACGATTACGACAATGAGTTTGTCTATCAGGGGCGAAGCAATGTGCCTTTTATGCAAACGGCGAGCATGCATGATCAACCCCGAGATCGAGTGTTCTTTGTTGGGAGTTTTTCGAAAGTGCTGTTCCGTGGTTTACGGCTTGGCTTTATTGTTGCGCCCAAGAAACATATCGAAACATTACATAAAAGTCAGCGAGTGCTGGGGTCATCTGCATCCTTGCCAATACAGCCTGCAGTAGCAGACTTTATGATTCAAGGTCATTTTGATCGCCATGTAAATCGAATGCGTCGTCATTATCGACTTAAACGAGATGTTCTATTAGCGCTATTAGAGCGTCATTTAGCGACTTGGTTCGAATGGAAGAAGCCTCGCGGTGGCATGCATGTATTAATTGAATTAAAGTCTGCCTTTGTTCCTATCGTGCAAACTGATGTGGCTTTAGATCAGCTAATAGCCGAAGAACTTAAACTTGATGATGTACAACTTTCTCCTTTGTCTGACCACTACATTTATGCACAAAAAGAATCTAATAATTGTCGATTTGGTTTTTTATTAGGTTTTAGTGGTCCAAAAGAGGAAGAAATGACGTATATAGTGAACATTCTTCAAAATTGGTCACGTGCGAATTTGGTAAAAAAGAAGCCTTACTGATTGTAAGAAAAATGCCTTAGAAGGTTGTTAACCTTAGTAGTTGCGGGCTATGGCAGCAGGATTTGCTCAAGACAAGAATGTGAATTTTTACAAAAAGACCGTGAAGCAAACATGAACAAAGGCTAAACTAGACTTTGTGCGGTTGTATAATTTTTGCTATATTTCGCACACTTAAATTCGTATGAAGCGAGTAAAAACGGCTTTTACACTTTTGATTTTATGAATCGGATGGATAAATTGAACAAATTTCAAGACATTCAGCATCACTATGTGCATTCGGTATCCAGTGTCTTGGCGGATTCTTTACGCCATGCTGCCACCGTGTCTTGCTTGTTTTTGATTTTTTTCTTACTGATTGCTGCACCTCTCTCTGTTGATAACCAAAGTGTTATTAATATCGACCCTATTTTTAATGCGGGGCTAGCCTCTAGCCTCGTATTTATAACTCTATTATTGGTTAGTTATTGGTCCGTTATGGTCAATATCAACCCCGCTCGCCAGAAATTGGCCTTCTCTTTATTTCATGTGTTTGCTCCTAATGAGCAACCCAGTCGTGCTGAGGCGCGATGCATGATGAGATGTGGAGCTCCCCTTTTCAGATTTAGGTGATCCAAAAAGCTATTGCTGCGTTAATTCTGTTAACTAGGTAATAGTCTTTGTACTGTTTTCAGTGTGGTGATCTTTACTGAAATACCCGGCATTTGCCGGATTTTCGTTCTGTTGCTTGGTTGTCAGGTGGCAGTTTTGTGAACATAAGGGTTAGAGGATGATTCTCTTGTTAACTCGTATCCTAAGTAAAGTCGCTTTGGCGCTAATGGTGGGCTTGCTCGCCGGTTGTCAGGGTGGTGTGCTCGATCCTAAAGGGCAAGTAGGTATTGAAGAGAAGCAACTAATTATTGTTGCGACTTTGTTGATGCTGCTTGTTGTGATTCCTGTCATCTTCATGACACTGTATTTCGCTTGGAAATACCGTGAAGGCCGTGACGAAATTTACGAACCAAAATGGTCGCACTCCACAAAAATTGAAACCATTGTTTGGGCTATTCCAATTGTTATCGTCATCATTCTTGGTGTGATTACATGGAAATCTACTCACTCATTGGATCCTTACAAGCCTTTGAAATCGGATAAAGATCATATCAATGTTCAGGTCGTTTCTATGAACTGGAAATGGTTGTTCATCTATCCTGATTTAGGCATTGCTACAGTCAACGAACTGAGATTCCCAGCTAACGTTCCTGTCGCTTTCCAAATTTCATCTGAAGGCACAATGAACTCGTTCTTCATTCCTCAATTGGGTAGCCAAATTTACTCAATGGCAGGCATGGTGACTAAGCTTCACTTGATTGCAAATGAGCCAGGTACATTTGATGGTATCTCTGCAAACTACAGTGGTGCTGGTTTTACTGGGATGAAATTCAAAGCAATCGCTACGGAAACTGAAGCTGATTTTGACGCTTGGGTAGAAGGTGTGAAAGCTGGATCTCATAATGTCATCAATAATGGCATATTGGATCAAACATCCTATGAAAAGCTTGCTGAACATGATTTAGATGAGCATCACATTGAACCAACTCCAGTTCAGTACTACAACTCAATTGCATCGAGTATTTTCATGAACAACGTTACGAAGTTCATGAAAGACCATGGGCAAGTTGAATTGCTGAAAGGAACGTCTTTTGAACCTAAAATGATTCATGGCGAAATGGGTCACGGTGAGATGAATCATGGTGAGATGAATCACAGTGATATGAATCATGGAGAGTCTGAAGACTCATCGCATGATATGCATACGGAGGCTGGAAAATAATGTCTGCACTCTTAGGCAAACTATCGTGGGACGCTCTTCCGTACGACCCGATTGTTATCGGCACATTGTGTGTCGTTGCGATCGCTGGTTGTGTACTTGCTTTCCTACTTATTAAACACAAATTGCTTGGTGTACTCTGGAATGACTGGTTAACGTCTGTTGACCATAAAAAACTGGGTATTATGTATATCGTTCTAGCATTGGTAATGCTTATCCGTGGTTTCGCGGATGCCATTATGATGCGTTTGCAGCTCGCGCTTGCAACGAACGGTGATCCAGGCTATTTACCTCCAAGCCACTATGACCAAATTTTCACGGCTCACGGTGTCATCATGATCATCTTTATGGCGATGCCATTCATGATCGGTTTGATGAACATTGTTGTACCGCTACAAATTGGTGCTCGTGATGTGGCTTTCCCATTCCTAAACAACTTAAGCTTTTGGCTAGCTGTTTCTGGTGCGGTATTGGTAAATATTTCCTTAGGCCTTGGTGAGTTTGCTAAAACTGGTTGGGTGGCTTATCCACCGTTATCAGGATTGGAATACAGTCCAGGGGTCGGGGTTGACTACTACATATGGGCGCTGCAGATATCCGGTATAGGTACGACATTAACAGCAGTTAACTTCTTGGCGACTGTTTTCAAAATGCGTACGCCAGGTATGAAGTTGATGGATATGCCGATCTTCACTTGGACCTGTACTTGGGCCAATATCTTGATCGCAGCATCATTCCCAATTTTGACTGCTGTACTAGCGATGTTGACACTTGACCGTTACTTAGACTTCCATTTCTTCACGAATGATGGCGGCGGTAACTCAATGATGTATATCAACTTGTTCTGGGCATGGGGTCACCCTGAAGTGTACATTCTTGTACTTCCAGCATTTGGTATCTTCTCTGAGATCGTTTCTACCTTTACTGGTAAGCGTTTGTTCGGCTACAAATCTATGGTTTGGGCGACAGCGTCGATTTCCATTCTTGGTTTCATCGTATGGTTGCATCACTTCTTTACCATGGGTTCCAGTGCGAACGTCAATGCCTTCTTTGGTGTGATGACAATGATCATCGCGGTACCAACAGGTGTGAAACTATTTAACTGGTTGTTTACTATGTACCGTGGTCGCCTTCGTGTGACTGTACCGGTTCTTTGGACGCTTGGTTTCATGGTGACGTTTACTGTCGGTGGTATGACAGGTGTACTACTTGCAGTACCTGGTGCTAACTATGTATTGCATAACAGCTTGTTCTTGATTGCCCACTTCCACAACACCATCATTGGTGGTGCGGTATTTGGTTATCTAGCTGGTTTCGCTTTCTGGTTCCCTAAAGCAATGGGCTTCCACCTCAATGTTAAATTGGGTAAAGCGGCTTTCTGGTGCTGGTTGGTCGGCTTCTTCTTAGCCTTTATGCCTCTTTACGTACTGGGTTTCTTGGGTATGACTCGTCGTCTTAACCACACGGATAACCCAGACTGGAACATCTGGCTATATATAGCGGTTGTTGGTGCTTTTGTTATCCTCGCGGGTATCATTTGTCAGTTCCTACAATTGTATGTCAGCTTCCGCGATCGTAAGGACAACATGGATACCACTGGTGATCCATGGAATGGTCATACGCTTGAGTGGTCTACAGCTTCTCCGCCGCAGTACTATAACTTTGCTGAACTGCCTGTTGTTTCTGAGATCGATGCGTTTACCGATATGAAAGAAAAAGGCACTGCTTATGTTCGTAAAGAAAGCTACGCACCTATCCACATGCCTAAGAACACTAAGGCTGGGATTATCATTGGTGCCCTTATTACGGCATTTGGTTTTGCAATGATCTGGCATATTTGGTGGTTGGCAATTGTTGGTTTGGTGGGTTCAATCGTGACCTTTATTGCTCGCGCTTACACCTCAGATGTTGATTACTATGTTCAGCCTGATGAAATCGCTCAGATCGAAAATGAGCACCTAGATAACGTGGCTAAGGGGTAATCATGAGCACTACACATATGAATACGCACGACGCTCACGAAGCTGGTGCACATCACGACGAACATCATGATACTGGTGGCAACACCATCTTCGGGTTCTGGTTATACCTAATGACAGACTGCTTGCTTTTTGCATCAGTCTTCGCTACCTACGCTGTGCTCTTTATGAACACAGCAGGCGGTGTCTCCGGTAAAGATATTTTTGATCTTGAGTTAATCCTTGCGGGCACGGCTGCGCTACTTGTTTCAAGTATCACATTCGGTTTTGCAATGATTTGTGCTCATAACAAAAACCGTTCTGGTACGTTAATGTGGTTGCTGGCGACCTTTATTTTTGGTGGCGTGTTTATAGCCCTAGAAATATATGAGTTTCAGCATTTGATCCATAACGGCAATGGCCCTCAAGCTAGCGCTTTCTTGTCAGCGTTTTTTAGCCTTGTTGGCTTGCATGGATTGCACGTTACAGCAGGTTTGATTTGGATGGTTATTTTAGCTGTTGAAATCATGATGACAGGGTTGACTGGTCGATCATTGACTCGTCTGGCTTGTCTAAGCTTGTTCTGGCACTTTTTGGATATAATCTGGATCTGTGTTTTCACCGTTGTTTATCTGATGGGGGCGATCTAATGAGCGATCATTCTTCTGAAGCGCATTCACACGGTAGCGTGAAGTCTTACTTGGTTGGTTTTATCTGGTCTGTTATTTTGACTGGTATTCCATTCTGGATGGTAATGACGGAAGCGTTCGATAAGGGTCCAACTTACATAACAATCGTATTGTTAGCCATTGTTCAGATTTTTGTTCATTTGAAGTATTTCCTTCATTTGGACTTCTCTGAACAAGGTAAGTTGGATACTTATTCATTCATATTCTCTGCCGTAATTATTGTGATGGTTGTCGCGTTATCCGTTTGGATTATCTACGCTTCCAACGCAATGATGATGTAAGCAGAGTTTTTTGATGATTATGCGGACTTCTTTCATTACAAGTAATGTGTGTCCGACGGGAGCCTGTAAAGATGTTTAAGCGTTATCTTCAGGTGACAAAGCCTGGCATCATTATGGGTAACCTCATCTCTGTTGCGGGGGGCTTCTTTTTAGCCTCCCGTGGCGAGATTGACTGGATCCTTATGCTAGCGACAGTGATCGGTTTGTCGTTGGTGGTTGCTTCTGGCTGTGCCATTAACAACTATATTGATAGAGATATTGATGCGAAAATGCAGCGTACACGTAACCGTGTGACGGTAAATGGTGAAATGTCAGGTAAAGCGGCATTCTTCCATGGCGTTGTATTAGGTGTAATTGGTTTGGCTTTACTGTCGTACTTTACAAACTGGGTCGCGGTTGCTTTCGCGGTGTTTGGTTATGTAGTGTACGTCGGCTTGTATACATTGCACTTCAAGCGTAAGTCCGTTTACGGCACGTTTGTCGGTAGTTTATCAGGTGCTGTTCCTCCTGTTGTGGGGTATTGTGCGGCGGCGGGCCAGTTTGATGCTGGTGCTGCTATTTTGTTAACTATGTTTTGTATTTGGCAAATGCCACACTCTTACGCAATTGCTATCTTTCGCTATAAAGATTACGAAGCAGCAGGCATTCCTGTGTTGCCAGTGTCACAAGGCATTGCAAAAGCGAAACGCCATATTATTCTTCACATTGCCGCTTTTGCGGTTGTTGCAGCACTATTACCGCTGACTGGATATGTAGGAATAGGTTTTATGGTTGTTGCACTGGCTACCAGCCTTTGGTGGCTAGCAATGGCGTTACGAGGCTACCGTCCAGGTATTGATGTGAATGGTTGGGCACGACAAGTGTTCTTCTTCTCCATTATTACGGTAACGGCGCTGAGTGTGACTATGGCATTGGATTTTAATGAAGTTTCACCCAATCTATTGGTATTTAGCGCTCATTAATTCATGCTTTCCAAAACGGGCTTTAAGCCCGTTTTTTATTTCTTTTCTCCTTCCTGATAACTTTCTATTTTTTTCATTATTGGTTATTTTGAATACTTGCTTGTGGTATCTCACTTTGAAAGTGTGATCCTTAGATTTGGCATCCAGTATCAAAAAGGACGATGTGAATGAAAATGCTTTTGACTGTGACGGCATCAATTGCTGTTTTGCTTATTTTTGCTGCAAACCCTCTTTATGCGAATGTAGAGAATTGCCAAGCACTCGTCTCCAAAGCGCCTAAAAACGTAGACATTAAGACCATAATGATGAGAGCTGATAAGGATGTCCGGAGCCCGTATTGTTTAGTATCCGGTGTTATGGCTCGGCGTATGGGTGTTGATAACAAGTTTTATTCGATCAAATTTGAGTTACGTTTACCGAACCTTTGGCAGGGTCGTTTTGCCTATCAATTTAATGGCGGCAACGACGGTGAGGTTAAGCCTGCATTAGGTAAAATAACAGGTTTGCTTAACTCTCAGTACGCGATTAACCAAGGCTTTGCTGTTGTTTCAAGCAATGGTGGCCATGATTCAAGAGCATATCCTGCAATGGGGTTAGCCGGTGGAGCCGCTTTTGGTCATGATCCTGAAGCGCGTCGAGATTACGGCTATGGTGCAGTACAAAAACTCAACCCTGTTGCTCGATCTTTAGTCGAAAGTTATTACCAATCTCCGGTCCAATATGCTTATGGACTTGGTCAGTCGAACGGTGGTCGTATGGCGATGGTGGCCGCTTCTCGGTTTCCTGAGATGTTTGATGGGCTGTTAGTTGGCTACCCAGGTTTTAATTTACCAAAAGCAGCTCTACAACATGCCTGGGATATTCAAGCGTTACGTCGTGTCAATGATGATATCGGCCAAGCTTTGAGCAAGCGTGATTTAACGTTTTTTACCAACCAGTTACTAACCCAATGCGATACATTGGATGGAATTAGTGATGACTTGATTTTTGCGGTGGATGCCTGTCAGAAGGTATTCAATCCGAAGGCATTGGTCTGTAAAAACGACTTGGATAGAAATTGTCTTTCATTGAATAAGGTTGCGGCATTGATGCGCATGCACATGGGGCCTCACAATTCTAAAAACCAAGCGCTATACACGGATTGGGTTTATGACAGCGGCATTCGTTCTAACAACTGGCGGATGTGGAAACTGGAAAGTGAAAGTTCCGCGTGGAGCAATAAGCCAATTAGCTTAGTTATGGGAGGGGCTTCCTTAGCACATATTTTTACCACTCCATATTCTAATGTGCCTGGCGACGTGTATTCATTGGAAAACTACTTACTAAACTTTGACTTTGATAAAGACGCACCGAAAATATTTGCGACGAATAATCAATTCAAAGAATCTGCTATGTCTATAATGACACCGCCAGATGCTGCCAAGCCAAAGCTAACGGGGTTTCACAATAACGGTGGAAAAATGATTATTTTTCACGGCAATAGTGACCCTGTTTTCTCTGTAAAAGACACGGTACGTTGGTATGATTTCTTGGACTTTACCCTTGAAGGTCGAGCTTCTGAGTTCGTGCGTTTATATCGTGTCCCAGGCATGCCTCATGGCCAAGGTGGTTTATCTGTGGACCAGTTTGATATGCTTCAGCCACTAATTTCGTGGGTAGAACGCAAGGCTGCACCTCATAGTGTGGTGGCAGCAACACGGCTGGATAATCCGGAAATTACAGCACGTATGGCTGATTTAACTCGCCCTCTATGCCCTTACCCCTCTTATGCGAAATATCGTCAAGGCAGTTTGCAGAAGGCGAGTTCATTCCAGTGTGTCGTGAGTAAATAAAACTATGCTGCTTTTAGCGGCCACCACCGACATCAATAAAGCCACCAGTGGAATAGCTGGATTTGTCGCTGAGGAACCAGAGAATCGCTTCGGCGACCTCTTCTGGCTGTCCTCCGCGTTGCAGCGGTAAATTAGGCCCTATGCGATCCACTCGTCCTGCTTCGCCGCCATCGGCGTGCATGTCGGTGTATATCAAACCAGGTCTGACCACGTTAACTCGAATGCCATCGCTAGCCACTTCTAAGGCAAAGCCCTTGGAGAAAGAATCTACCGCACCTTTGCTAGCGGCGTAGTCTACGTACTCATTTGGTGATCCATAAACAGAGGCAAGAGACGACACATTGACGATAGCGCCACCTTCACCTCCTTGGCTCTTAGCCATGTCTTGAAAGGCTTCTTGGCAGCAATGCATGGTGCCAAAGACATTGGTTTGAAAGACTCGCTGCCAGCGTTCTGGTTGGGTATCCACAAAGCGTGCTTGTTGATCTAGTACCCCGGCACTATTCACTAAAGCCTTAATCGGCCCCCAGTTACGTCGAATTGTGGCAAACATCTTACTGACTTGTTCAGTGTTGCTTATGTCCGCTTGTATGCAATGTGCTATTCCGCCAGATGCGATTATGTCAGTGGCGACGTTTTCTGCAGAAGTCGCATCTTCTCGGTAGTTGATAATAACTTCATAGCTGTGTTGGGCCGCGAGTTTAGCCGTCGCTGCGCCTATGCCTCTCCCACCACCAGTAATCAAAAGTATGGGTAATTTCAAATCACTCTCCTTGTTGTTTTAGTTACTCTTCACAATAACGTGCCTACTTGACTAAAACCAGACTCTGACTCCTCTGATATTAAGGATTTTTAAACGATTATTTTTCATAAACTGAGGAAGTATTAGGCATCTTTATAAAGCCAGATTGAATATAGTAAGTAATATATATAATAATCATAAGATATTAAATTTGGTGGTTTTAATGCAAACAAACAACATTGGTTTTCTTCTAACAGACATCATTCGTCTCATGCGTAGAGAGTATTTAAAAAGCGATCTCTGTATGACCCCAATGCAAGCGCGGGCACTGGTATACGTTTCTCATTACGAGGGTATTCGACAAGTGCAATTAGCTGAAATGCTGGATATTCAGCCCATTACGCTTGCTCGTCTAATCGACCAATTGTCGGAAGATAATTTGGTCGAGCGTCGTCCAGACCCAAAAGACCGTCGTGCCTATGGATTGTATTTAATGGCGAAGTCGGCGCCATTGTTAGAAAAAATCGATGTTGAGGTGAAGCGTGTTCGTGAGAAAGCGCTACAAGGCTTAACAGATGAGCAAGTCACTGTTCTTCAGGATGCGCTCTCTGTCATGCATACAAATTTATCAATTGACTCGTCATTATAGAATTTACTTGGGGAAATACTGGAAATGAGTGAACAAGAAAATAATCCATCTGTTTCAAAACAAGTGGAAAAACGCACGACTCGTCGTACTTTATTAGTGGCATTGCCTTTAGTGGTTATTTTAGCTTCTGTGTTTGTTTATATGAAAGGCGGTCGCTATGTTGAAACAGACAACGCTTATGTCCAATCAGATATAACGACAATAAACCCCGAAGTATCAGGGGCGATCCAGTCTATTTCAGTTAAAGAGAACCAAAAAATCGAAAAGGGTCAGCTGTTATTTAGAATCGACCCAACCTCTTTTAAAGTGGCCGAAGCCAAGGCGCAAGCACAACTACAGCAAGTTCGTCTGAATTTATTGGAGCAAAAAGCTGCTTATGAAGAGAAGAAAGCTGAAATTCAATTAGCAGAGAAAAAATACACATTTAGCCAACGTGAAGAAAAGCGCCAAGGTAATTTGTTAAAGCAAAAATTCGTTTCTGATACGCAGTATGATCAAGCTCAACAAGCTGCTGAAGTCAGTGAATTGAATGTCACTACCTTGAAAAAGGACTTGTTCCGTTTGAAAGAAGCGTTAGGCGGTGACCCAAGTGCGCCACTGGAAGACCACCCAAGCTATCAAGCTGCCCAAGCGGCATTAGATCAGGCACGAATTGATCTTGCTCATATTGATATAAGGGCACCTGCCTCTGGTGTAGTGGCAAAAGTTCCTAATAGTGGTGAATACATTACAGCTGGCTCAATCTCAATGGTGTTGGTGTCTGATGAAAAGCAATGGATTGAAGCCAACTTCACCGAAAAAGATTTGAGCTATGTAAAAGAAGGACAAGACGTTGAAGTAGAGGTAGATGCCTATCCAGGTTTGGTTCTCTCTGGCAAAGTTGAAAGTATCAGCCCTGCAACTGGCGCTAGTTTTTCAGTTATCCCTGCCGAAAATGCCACTGGTAATTGGGTAAAAATAGCACAGCGACTCATGGTAAAAGTATCCGTAGATGAGAAGCCAGGCACACCCGTGTTGCGTACAGGCTTTAGTGCAAATGTCACCATAGATACAGAACATCATCGACGTTTGCTCGGTGTAGCTTTGTGAGGCGATAGTTATGGCGGCGACACAAAGCGTACAACCTAAAAGTGCTGGTACAACTCGTATCATGATTACGATATCGGTGATGCTGGCAACCATTATGCAAGCGTTAGACACCACAATTGCCAATGTTGCATTGCCGAATATGAAAGGAGCAATGGGAACGACTCAGGATCAGATTTCTTGGGTCTTAACGTCTTACATTGTTGCGGCCGCTATTTGTATGCCACTTACAGGTATTGTGGCTGCAAAGATTGGTCGTAAGCGTTTGTTTATGTGGTCTGTTGTTGGTTTTACTGTGACTTCGATCTTATGTGGTGCAGCCCAATCTTTAGATCAAATCGTCTTCTTTCGATTGCTACAAGGGGTCTTTGGCGCAAGCTTGGTGCCCTTGTCTCAATCTGTATTACTTGATACTTACCCGAAAGAAAAGCACGGCTCAGCCATGGCTATGTGGGGTGTGGGTGTCATGGTTGGGCCAATCTTAGGGCCTTATCTTGGTGGCTTATTGACCGAATATTACAGCTGGCGCTGGGTGTTTTACATTAATGTGCCCTTTGGCATCGTTGCTTGGCTTGGTCTTGCTGGTTTCTTAGAAGAGTCACCGTTGGATAAAAAGCGCAGCTTTGACCTTTATGGCTTTGTGTTACTTGGCATTGCCATCGGTAGTTTGCAGATGATGCTTGACCGGGGAGAATCTCAAAGCTGGTTTGAAAGTCTAGAAGTTATCATAGAGGGCATGCTCGCCGTTGTTTGTGGTTATATGTTTCTGGTTCATATTTTCACCCATGATCACCCCTTTATTGACCCTAAGATGTTCCATGATCGAAACTTTAGTGTCGGCATGGTGTTTATCTTTATCGTTGGGGTAATTCTATTATCATCAATGGCATTACTGCCGCCATTTATGAGTTCTTTGATGGGGTATCCAGTGGTCGACATAGGTGCAATTTTGGCGCCGCGTGGCTTTGGTACTATGGGGGCGATGATAATCGTCGGGCGTTTAGCTAACAAAGTGGATGCTCGCTATTTCATTTCCTTAGGTTTGTCACTGATTACCTTTTCTATGTGGGAGATGACGCTGTTTACGACAGAAGTCACCGCATGGGACATCATACGTACGGGGATGGTGCAGGGTGTTGGCTTAGGCTTTATTTTTGTGCCTCTATCAACCATTAGTTTTGCCACACTGAACCCTAAATATCGTAACGAAGGCACGGCGATGTTTAGTTTGCTGCGTAACATTGGTAGCAGTATTGGTATATCTGTAGTGACAACCTATTTGGCACAACGCTCGCAAATTAACCACGCTGCATTTGCAGACTATATCAACCCATTTAATCTTGGGTTGCAAATGGCTCAAGAAAGTGGGGTATATAATACTGCCACAACAGCGGGGTTAGCTGCGATAAACCAAGTTGTGACGGTTCAAGCGACCACTCTAGCGTACCTTCAAGATTTTCGTCTAATGATGTGGGTATCTGTTGCGGCAGTGCCTTTGGTTTTTCTTCTGAAAAGTCCTGCGAAAAAATCTCCGGCTTAAATTGACAACAAAAAATCTAGATTTCACTTCAATAGCCCTGATTTTTCAGGGCTTTTTTATTGTAATCAACGACTATGAGTATTACTCCTTATCGATCAATTCTGACATAAGCTAGCACTGTCTAAAGGCACACGTTATCATGCGGCAATTGGTTCTGTCTGGAGGTAAATATGAACTCATTAGATCGACATTTTATTTTGGGCTATGGCAGTCTAATCAATGGCGAAAGCCGCGCAAAAACTGGAGAAACTGGCAATGTATGGCCTGTTAAGCTTCATGGATTTGAGCGTCATTGGTCAGTGATGTCTGTCGATTATGGAATGAGTTCAGTAGCCGTTGTTCATGCTCCAGAAAAAGCCTGTAATGGGGTGTTGGTTGAAGTGCCTTTTGATCAATTTCCCTTGTTCGATGAACGTGAACAAGGCTATCAGCGAGCAAAGATTGATGCTGAACAACTCACCACCTATCAAGATGACCCACTGCCAGCGGGGACTTATTGGGTTTATCACACCCATGACGTGGTTGAGCCGCATCAAGAATGTCCGATTGCTCTAAGCTATCTCGATGTTATTTTGTCTGGCTGTTTAGAACATGGCGATGCGTTTACACAGGACTTTTTAGTCTTAACTCGAGGTTGGACATCGCCTTTGCTAAATGACCGGCAAGCACCACGCTACCCAAGAGTACAACCAGATCTTCCTACAGAGCGCTTAAATATATTACTTGCGCCTGTAACCACCCTTTCTATAAAAGAGCTATCTGTAACTTATGAATCTTAACTCGACGAGCCAATTGTTGGCACGCAACGAAGAAGAATTGGTTGGCAAAGTTTTATTTGCTAACCCTGAAGACACTTATCCATTGGATTTAAGCAGAAAGGCGGATGTGTCCGCGTGGTGCCAATCTAAAACCTTTTATGATGCTCTGTTGCGAGTCGGCTTTGTAGAGGAGAAGTTATTCTTGTCTGCTCAGTGGGCATTGGAAAATGGCAGTGATTTTGATCATGTTGTGATTTATCAGCCAAAAGCCAAAGAATTGCTCGACTACCTAATTGCAGCAGCTTTGCCTCTGCTAAAAGATGGCGGTCAGATATGGCTGGTGGGCGACAATAAGAGTGGCGTGAAATCGTCTATGAAGCGCTTAGAAGCGGGTCTAGACGAAGTAGGTAAAGTTGACGGGGCCAAACATTGCCTGCTGTACACTGGCTACAAGCGCCGCCCAGCGAAGACATTTGTATTTGAAGATTGGATCGTTACTTGGAAACAAGATATTGCAGGCCAAAGCTTCTCTTTATGCAGTTTGCCTGGTGTTTTTGGCCATGGAAAGCTTGATAAAGGTACGAGTATTTTATTAAACCAATTGAATGAACATCGTTTTATGAGCGATGTAGCCAATGCGCGTATACTCGACTTTGGCTGTGGCGATGGCATTATTTCCCTTTGGTTGCATAACAAAACAGGCGCGCATATCACAGCGCTAGATGACAGTGTTTTAGCGTTGAAAGCGACCGAGCTGACTTTTGCTGCGAACCAAATCAGCGATGCTGTTACCTTGATCGCTTCGAATGGCTTAAGTGAAGTAAAAGGCCGCTTTAACTACGTCGTGACTAATCCACCGTTTCATACGGGCGTTAACACCGACTACAGCATAGCGGAAAGCTTCTTTATGGGAGTTAAACAGCATCTTACCTTAAACGGTGAGCTGTTTGTGGTTGCCAATGATTTTTTGCGTTACCCGCCAATTCTTGACGCGGCGTTAGGATCGCATACTCGCCTTTATCGCGATAAAGGCTTTGCTATCTATCACGGCCGCCAACCTAAGAAGAAGTAATGCTTTAAGCGATAACGGAACTAAAAAAACGCCCATTTTCGAAAATGGGCGTTTTTTTGTGTCTTTAGCAGGGGCGATTTTTAAGTGTGTGCGTTGTATTCAGAAAATCTTCTGCATAGTTTAACGGTCGGTCAGTGCGAGTTTTATACCTAATAGTGCAAAGCTTGCAGCAAAGGTTTGTTGTAGGTATTTGGTGATTTTAGAGGAGCCAATTAAATATTGACGAGCTTTGCTTGCGAGCATGCCGTACAAAATGAAAATAAGGAGCGTCATCGCCATAAAAATACCACCAAGTAGTAACATTTGACTGGTTGCTGAGCTCATACTAGAAGAAATAAATTGCGGCAAAAAGGCTAAGAAGAAAATAGTGAGTTTTGGGTTTAATACATTGATTAAACAGCCTTTTAAAGCAATTTGTACTGAGTTTACTTTCAGCTCTTTTTTATTTTCTAGTTGCACTCCGCCTGTGTCCTTCCACATACACCAAGCTAGGTACAACAAGTAAGCAACACCAATAAATTTAATAACTTGAAAAGCCAAAGCGCTGGTATGAAGAATCACAGCGAGACCGAAAATACTGGCTAACATCGAAGGTAATATACCCAAAGTACAGCCTAATGCTGCAGCGAATGAGGCGCGGATGCCCAGAAAAATCCCAGTAGAAATAGTGTAAATAACGCCTGTACCGGGAATGAGAACTAGAATTAGGGACGTGATTAAAAACTCTATACTAATCATAAGTAATATCCTTTTATAGTGGATCCTGATATGGGTTTTGATAACATCAAATCGCTATCTTAAAACTTATAAAGTAACTAGTTTGATGTCTACTTAATATAACGAAAATATAACATCAATACCTGTATGAAATTGATGATATATTTGCGTATCTGGTGACATTGATAGGTATCTTCTACGACATCTGCTAGAGTCTCGCCTTAGTCATATTCATGCCCCCTAACACTAGGAAATCATTTTGAACAACAACGATATTTTACGCCGCCTTCGCTACACTTTTGATCTAAAGGAGCTAGAGATAGTAGATATCTTTGCTGCGGCAGATGGCATTGCTTCACAAGAGCAAGTCACCAGCTGGCTAAAAAAAGAAGACGATGCAGGCTATGTTGAAATGATTGATGTAGAAATGGCGACCTTCCTAAATGGCTTTATTAACACGAAACGTGGCAAGCGTGAAGGCCCGCAGCCAGTGCCTGAAAAACGCCTAACGAATAACGCTATTTTTATGAAGTTACGCATCGCCTTGAATCTGCAAGCAGAGGAAATCCTCGATATTATGTCGCTAGCAGAGTTCAACCTTAGCAAACATGAGCTAAGTTCTTTTTTCCGCAAGCCAGATAACCGCCATTACTGCGAATGCAAAGACCAAATCTTGCGTAACTTCCTGATGGGATTGCAAAAACAGTTTCGCGTGTAATTTCTAATCTTTTAGAACTTCGTGCTTTCAATAAAAAAGCTGCTGCCGACTAGGTAGCGGCTTTTTTATTGTCTTTTCACCCAATGTACAAAGATTGCACTATATGGATATTTGGATGAGCAATCCTCTGCGATATTGACCCTCTAATTATAAATATAAATGTTAGTAAGTAGGGTGGTATTCATATGTTGATTAAAAACAAAGTCGCACAAGCGGTTATTATTGCAGGCTTATCTTCTCAAGGTTTTGCGCTTGAATTGGGTGATTTTAATGGTACTCAATTTAGTGTTGGTGGTTATCTTAAGGCTGAGGGTGTGTTTAACAACCCAGATGAGAGCCGTAGTACGTTTGAAAGCAGTGCTAGTCAGTCACGCTTGAATTTTACCACTAGCCGTCAAGAAGGCGACCATAAACTGAAAGGCTTTATTGAAGGTGATTTCCGAGGCGCTTCTTCAGTATTTCGTCTTCGCCACGCAACATTGACGGTTGATAATTTAACGGTGGGTCAGACTTGGACTGGGCAGTTTTTCGCCAATGCACCTTTTGATACTGAAATGATTAACTTTTATGGAACGGGTATTGGTACGGTTTCAGGGAACGGAGCAGTAGTCCGACCTGACCTTGTTGCGCATTATGCAAAGGGTGGTTTGCGATTAACGGCACAGGATCCTCTTTATAGTCATGCAAGCCTTCCTGATTTGGTTGTCGGATACACACATAGAACCGCCGAAGGCCATGCTTATAACGTGTCGGTTACAGGTAGAGACGTCGACACAACGCCGTCTGATACAAACGATAGTGAGTCGAAATTTGGTGCCGCATTGTCTTTGGCTGCAAAGCTGAAATTTGGTGATACAAGCGTATCTGTAAGCGGCTTCTCTGGTACGGGTGCCGCAATTTATGCTGGTTGGGGTTACAACGGAGCTGCTGGAACTGCTGGTTCTGCTGAATTAGATGGTAATGGCGATCTATTGACGGTCACTGGTTTTTCAGCGGGCGTTGGTCATAAGTTGAGTGATAAGCTACGAGCGAATCTACGCTATGGTCAAGTGTCTACAGATGCTTCAAGCTTGGCTGATGATACGCTAACCATCACCACAGCCAATATGATTTATACATTCCTTCCAGGGCTTGATATTGGTGTTGAGCTACGAGACCAAAGTGCGGCGACTAATGGTGCTGCGAGCGGTAGCATTGTAACGCGTCCTGCTGGACAGCAAGTCGAAATCATGGCGATGTACAAGTTCTAATACAAGAGCACTAGCAAGAACAGACTGGGCCTTACCCTTTTGCCTAGTCTGTTTTTTTTAGCTCTAGGTTAATGAGTAAAATGCCTTAGCGTTTGAGAAGGCAATTCCCCAATTTGTTCTCTGTATTGAGCTGAGAATCTCCCCAAATTTGTAAAACCATACTCCAGCGCGACTTGTGTCACATTTCTAATGCGTTCATTGTTTTTTAATTCGGAGTGAATGCTTTCTAATTTTAAACGGCGTATGTAAGCGGACGGCGTTAGCCCTGCTTCTCTTTCAAAGAGGTTATACAAGGATTTGCGACTAATCTGGCATACCTTGGCTAATTCATCGATTGTTATGTCTGCTGTAATATTATCCAGTACATAATTCCGCACGCGCTCGACATGACGGTGAAGTGACAAAGTAGACTGAGGCTGGGTAAAGTTGCTCTTGAACATGGTTAGAATTGCACTATTAAATAGTCGACAGTAGTAAATCAATGCTCGGTCGCAAAGAGTGCGTTTATCCTGCTGTAACATGTCATTAAGCAGGTTAAATAAAGGCCCTGTCATTGGGAATACATTGGCTTTATGTTCGAATTGAATTGGGTCTTTTGTCGTTACATAGCCGAACTTTCGTGCGGTTTGGTGTAAAAAATCCGTTGGGATTTTAACAATAAGCTTTCGGCAGCTTTTGGAGTTGTTTGATTCAAATCGAGTGCCAGGCATGATTAAAATGGAGTCGCCGGCCCGCAATGTACGTACTTCATTATTAGATTTACCGATGCTATGGCCAGAGAGAATGATATGTAGGAAGTAAGCACTTGATACTTTAGACGCACGAATATTTGTGCTGGTGCCAGCTTCGTATTCTAAAATGGAAAGTGGCCCGAATTCCTTGAACGTTAACTTTGCAAGTTTCTGGAGCGGGGAGCTCTGGATGAAATAATACTCCCCAAACGCCTTATCTCGTAAAATGTTTGTTAGCGTTTGCGAAGAAGCTTCTGCGACATGAAGGTCGTAGATAGAAAAATCAAACTTCATATTTACACCAATGCATTAATTATTTTTATAAGTTAGCAATCTAGGTAAAACTTTGAATTCGTTTTACTGCGCCTATGAAGTGTAATGCTTGGTGGTTTGACTTAGTCATCCAATTTTGAGGTTAGTACATCAATTATTGATATAGTAAACAATATTCCTGTAAATTATTTTTCTGACAGATGATAAGAAGTGATGAGAGACCTAGGAGTAATCAATTTGATAGCAAG
This sequence comes from Marinomonas foliarum, assembly GCF_016906065.1. Taxonomy (NCBI): domain Bacteria; kingdom Pseudomonadati; phylum Pseudomonadota; class Gammaproteobacteria; order Oceanospirillales; family Oceanospirillaceae; genus Marinomonas; species Marinomonas foliarum. The sequence goes on from NZ_CP070273.1 coordinate 2,108,962, forward strand.
AGAGTGGAAAGCCTGTTGTCTAATGGCGAAAAACGGCTTCATTTTCTAATAGAGAAGAACCGAGAATTCGACTTGGTCTCTTGAGCCCGCTTGGTCTATTAACGTGAGTTGATAGTTGCCGGATTTTAGGTCTTTTAATGTGGCTTTTCTTTGCTGCTCTGGTAACAGAACGCCGTTTAAAAACCAGTAGAAAGGCGCTTCGCCTCCTTCGGCTGAAATGCGGATATTGCGATTTTGTTGCTTAGGTAGCTGGAACGCATCTTGATCTGTGAGTCCATGGATACGGACTGCTGATTGGCGAATGATATTGCCTGTTGTTTCACATCTAGAGTCCCAGCTAGGTATCCGAGAAGATCGGTGTTGTTCTGGTGTTAGCCAGTTATCTAGCGGTGCAGGCCAAACGGTGACCTTTTGGCGTTTGGCTTCGATCTGACAGCTGATATTGACCCGTAACTTGGAATCATTCGCTTGCCAGAATTGAAATTCAGATTGGTTGAATGGCTGCTGTAGCGACGCAGTGTTGTACCAAGTCTTAGGAATGGTGCCATCGAGGATATAAGCGCTGTGGCTTTCCTCGCAATCCTTTTTAACCATGTCACCTTGTGGCCAGCATATGTCTACTTTGGACACGCTGTCGGGCATTTGTGGGGCTGGGCGCTGATCGTTTAGCCGTTGATAAATATTGTTTAATAATGGCACTGCGGTAACTTGGCCATAATGGCCGGGCATGGGAACACCATCGGGTCTGCCAATCCAAACGCCTAATGTGTAGTGCTGGCTCACGCCAATCGCCCAGGCATCGCGGAATCCATAGCTTGTGCCGGTCTTCACCGCTAAGCCAGAAACAGAATCTGGATTATCTAATAATATTTTTCGAATAACCCAAGCTGCGCCCTCGCTCAACAGCGGTTGCTGTGATTGTGGGTCGGTAGGACTAAAACGCAGATGTCGTGCTTGGCCTTTGTTCCCAAGGCTGGTGTAGGCATAGACAAGATCTTCTAAGTCAGAGCCAACGCCACCGAGAGCCACCGCCAGATTAGGCTTTGCCCCGATCGGAAGCTTCAACTCGATGCCTGCTTTTTGCATTTTTAAGAAAAAGTAAATGGGCTTGAGCTGTTCCAATACTTGTACCGCGGGAATATTCAGGCTTTTTTGCAAAGCATGGGTGACGGAAACTGGTCCACTGACGCCACCGTTGAAGTTGTCGGGTTGATAGTCCCCGAACTTGAGTGGCACATCCATCAATAAGCTTTCGCTATGAATTAAGCCTTCATCCAATGCTATACCGTAAATAAAGGGTTTAAGTGTTGAACCTGGCGAGCGAGTAGCCTGAACCATATCCACGTAAGCGAAACGGCTGCTGTCATTGAAATCCGCCGATCCTGCGTAGACTTTTACCTTACCTGTTTGGTTTTCGACAACCAAGGCTGCAGCCGAGACTTTTTGCCCAATACCATGGACATAATTTCTCAGCAGGTTACTGATCTGACCTTGCCATTGAGAGTGGATAAAGGTTTTGATCTGAGGTGCTGTGCTTTGTGTTACTAATCGGCGGGCGAGCAATGGCGCTGATTGGTAATCTTGTTTGGTTATGGTGGGAATGTCTTCGATTAATGCATCGTTTAAGCGCTCTGTTGACCACTCTTCCAGTGTTACTAAACGGCGCATTAACTTGTTCCGAGCTTGCTGGGCGCGTTCGTTATGTCGATCTGGTCGGTAATAGCTGGGTGCTTGTGGCAAAACTGCTAAGAGAGCCGCTTGGGCGTCTGTTAGTTGTTTCACCTTATGACCAAAGTAACCCAAGGAAGCGGCTTGAATGCCTTCGTAGGTGCCACCAAAGGGCGCATGGTTGAGATAATAGGTGAGGATGTCTGCTTTGCTAAAATGCCACTCTAATTGCAGAGCACGGACGATTTCTTTGAGTTTTCCCCATACGGTTCTGGGTTCTGGGTAACGTATGCGAGCCACTTGCATGGTCAAGGTTGAGCCGCCAGAGACGATGTCGCCTGTGCTTATCCATTGCCAAGTGGCGCGAGTGAGAGCAAACACATTGACGCCAGGGTGATGGTAAAAATATTGATCTTCGTAAGTAATGAGCGCTTCGAGGTAGTTTCGGGAAACCTCGTCTAATGTTACCGGAAAGCGCCACACGCCGTTTTCATCGGCAAAATTACGCAAAATCGAACCATCCTCGGCAAGAACGGTTTGGCTCAACGAGCGGGATTCCAAGTCGATCGGCACAAGCTTGTCGAATATCAAGAAAGACAAAAAAAACAGAATTCCGGCGATGGGCAAACAAACCCATAACCGGAATCGACTATTCAACAGCGCCATTAACGAGGCTGTATTTCCAAGGTCGTAATCGACGTACCAATGGCACGGTAATTAGGACGATACATGTCTTCTACAAAGGGCGGTGCGACCTGATAAGTCCCCGGCGTGACAGCACGAACTAGGTAATAGAGCTTCTTCACAGATTTATCGGAAAGGCTCACGGAAGCCAGAAAGCGATCATCTCGATACTCTTGATACAGCAGGTTGTTTTCACGGAAGTAACGACCAAGCGGCTTTTCGTAAATCATAATGCTGTCTAGATCGACGCTGGCATTGCTGAGGTTTTGGTTCTCTAATTCCAAGCCTGCTGGCAAAAGGTCAATCACCAAGGCGTCTGGGATGCGTAAGTCATCATCCACCGTAGACACATTCAATTCCACAATGAGCAAATCCCCACTGGTTAATGTGGTTGGTGTCGTCGGTTGACCTGTTAGGTCGTAATACTGGCGGCTAATGCGCAGCCCTTCGCTGTATGGCTCTGGGGTGTTTTTAGGTGCGCCTTGGTATTGCAGGCTGACATACAGTTTTTGGTCGTCTGCGGTAATGCCTTTGAGCTTGCGCAACTGGTCGGCATCAAATACAGAGTTGAATGCCTGTTCTTTTACTAGCGACTGTTCACCAGAAGGTAATTGGATGTTCGCACGCCATTTACTGTTGTTATTGGCGTACTGGCGAGCCACTTTTAATAAAGCGATGCGCTCTTGAGTGCTGAACCAGCGTTTGCTTTGTAGGCTCTCAATCATCTTATCAACTAGATCTCCGTCATCCAGTCCAAGCTCTAAGGCAACCGCAAGACTAAGGGCTTGATCGCGCACAATAGAGCCGTAATCACGATAATAAGCATACTGTTTGCGGTCAATCTTTAGAGCCAGTTCAAGTGCTGTTTGGGCTCTTGAAGTGTCATTTAATTGATGTAATGCACCTGCTAAGTGCATCCAAGCAAGTCCAGATTCGTTTAGTTCTGTTGTCGATGATTGATCATAGAGTCTACGAACGAAGCTCAAGCTAATGGCATCCGCTTTGGCTAAGACAAACGCAGCATAAGCACGATAAGAGAACTGATAATAATCAGAGCTTTCGCTCCACATATCGCTTTCAGGGTTATTGTTGACAAAGAAGGTCAATCTTTCGATGGCGCGTTTTAGCATATCATCATCAATGACAACGCCTTGTTTACGCGCATCGACTAAAAACTCTGTAGCATAAACGGTGCCCCACCGAGATTCCCAACTGCTCGAATCCCAGTAGCCAAAGCCGCCATTGCTCAATTGCTTTGACTTAAGTTTTTCGATTCCGTCCTGGATTTGCTTTAGACGGAAGGCTTCGCTAAAGGGTTGGTTAAATTCTTGTTCAATACTGTCATGCAAATCGAGCTGATTGACCATGTCTTCATTTAACAACAGCCAAGGGTAAGTCGAGCTGGTGGTTTGTTCTACGCAGCCATAAGGGTACTGTAACAAGTTTTCAAATTGGCTTCTAAAGTTGATCGCAGGGCGATTAGAAATCGTTAACATCGCTTGAACACTGTTGTCTCGCAATGAGCTGATATCAAAGCTCGGCTTCCACTGTTCGTCTGGCTCAAGCGTCGCACGTAATTGGTTCGTTGCCCAAGGATAAGGGCTTCGCACACCAAGTCGCCACGTTCGCGTGATATTGATGTCGTCGCCATTGGTGGCATTAAGTGTAATGACACCTTGGCCTTCCATGTCCGAGCCTTTGATAGGAATGGAAAGCACGGTTTTTTCTTTATCGGCAAGCTCTAGGTTCTGCTGCAAACCTTCGCTAATGATGGCGCCATTTACTTCTACACTGACATCAAATGTCTGCTTGGCATCGGAAAGGTTATGCAGGTCAATGCTGATTTGGCTCTTATCACCCATCGCAAGGAAACGCGGCATGGCAATTTGCGAGACAAGCTTGTCAGCGACAATCATTTCGTTGTGAGCGCTGCCGTAACTGTGATCACCATAGACCACGACCATCCATTCCAATTTGCCATTGAAATTAGGCAGATCAAAACTGACATCGGCTTCGCCATTGACGAGAGCAACCGGCTCACTCAGGAAGGAGATAATTTGCACATCAGATTTTGGCTTTTTACCGCCGCGGCTGAGTTCTGCATCAGATTCATTAAAGGCATCGCCACCAAATTTCTGGCGGATCATGTCATAACCTAGGTTATTTATGATCTTGCCATAGATATCGAAATACGCCGATTCAAAACGACGCGGCGCATAAAAATACTGCTCAGGTTGAGGTGGTTTATAGCGCGTAATATTCAGCACGCCTTTATCAACAAGAGCGACCGTTGCATAAAGCGGTTGATTCCCAAGTTCTGATACATTCGCTACCTTAATATGCGCGCTAACTACTTTGTTTGGCTGAACTTTTTCTTCGGTGGTCAGCTCTACGTCGGCAATGGCATCTGGGCGAATGATGGGTAAATGCACAATTCCTAAGGCGCGTTTTGGTGCGACTTCGGTGACTTGGTCCGCTGGCGTTAACACCATCGCTGTGACGTATAAGTCGTGTCGATTCCAATTCTGTTGTACATCGAAACTAACTTCATTTGTGCCTTTTTCGATGTTCTTATGCAGGCTGTATTGAACGCCATTAGTGGATTCCACATTAATAATGCCATCACCAGCAACAGGACTGGTTAAACGCAATGTTGCTTTATCACCGGGCTCGTAGTGATCTTTATCCAACGACATTTGCAACATGTCGGGTTTTAAATTGCTGCTGCTTTGGTTATCCCAACTCCACTCCGTTTCAAACTCAAAGGTGCTTTTGGCTCCCGTTTCAGAGGTGACTTCCAAAATATACGTGCCCCATTGCACAGGGAAATCGACGGTGACGGCGTCGTCTTTGACGGCAATATTTTCATTACCAACCGTATAAATATGGCTCTGATAATTCCAGTACCAGCCTCGGGATTCGTTGTATTCCCAGAAGTACTCTCGGTAATTTCGAGACAGGCGAACACTGAGTTTGTCAGCAACCGGTTCCCCTTCTTGATCGACACTCAATAACTTAAATTGCAGCGTTTCATTGGATGCAGGTCGACCTTTAAATAATGGCTGGATACCAACCAACTTTTCGAAGTCTGGTAACTGTATGACGCTCTGATTCCGAGTTACGGGGCGACCGCCACTTTCGTAAACGCTGGCGCTAACAAGATAGCGCAATGGCACTGGCGTGCTGGCCCAATTATCGGGGATGGAAATCATCCCTTTGCCATCTTTATCCAGTTTGATTGCGTCGGTTTTCAGCGTGCGGCCGTTGATTTTTTCGTTGGCATTGCCGAAGTAATAATCCTTTAGCGAAGGAAACGGTGTCGTCGAAGGTGTGACAGTGATAACCGCATCGGCATCATTGCCAGCAGCAGGCGCACCATAAAGGTAATCACCTTGGATAGGAACATAAAATTTGCTATTGGTGGGAGCATAGCGAGTTTGATTAGGAACATCATCGTAAAAGGACAGCGTCAGGGTTTCCGGTAAAAAATCTTCTACCTGAAACCAGTAAGTATCCACATAATCGTCATTAATGCTGACTTCAAGACGCCATTTTCCTGTTGGCGCGTTGTCGCCTAACTGGAAACCAGTTTGATAAAGATTGGTGCTGTCGGGCTGCCAAGTGAACTGTTTTTTGCGTTCGCCACGAGCATCGTAAAGTCGAGCTTGCAGTGGTAGATTCGCCACTTTTTGGCCGTCAAAATCTCGCAGTAATAAATTAATCGAAACGTTTTCACCAGGGCGATAAAGGTCTCGCGGGCCGTACATAAACATCTGGTAAGGGCGATGTAAGCTTGGCACATTTGGGTAGGCGGATAAGTCTAATTCATCACGGTCTAATTTTAAGAAGGTAATGCTGTCGCCATGACGAGCAACCACGGATTGTGGCAAGTCGTTGGTCGATAATTGGTAGCTGCCGTCTTGTCCACTTGTGGCGGCTTGATCGTGGGCCGCTTGTTTATCTGTTTTCGGCCACAAAAACCGTAGATTAACATTAGCCATTGGTTTTGCCGTGGCAATGGAGTGACTGTAAACCACCAAAGAGTCTTTGTATTTTCTGGCGTGTAAGCCGATGTCTGTGATGGTGAAAACTGCCGTGTCGTAGGCGTAGTCATAATCACCTGGCTTGCGGATAACGGCCACATAAATGCCCGGAGCATTCTTTTCTATGACGGGATCTAAATTTAAATTGTAGGTCTTACGTTGATTGGCTTTGGCATCATTTTCATAGCGTGCAGAATGGACCAAATCGGCGTATTGCTTTAGTCGTGTAAGGCTGTAGTAATCGTTCATTCCTTGCAATGATGTTTCATCAAGAAAACGGTCTAAAGCGTCATCACGAACCCGAAAGACATCTAAGTCCACCGACTTCTGATTGATAACAGTGACTGGAATGCCATTTTGAATATTACCGACAAGAAAGCTGCCTTTACCGGAAAAATTGGCGCCGGGAACGATTGCGCGGGTTTTAACGGTTCGTTCAAAGCTATGAAGGTTACCTTTACTGTCTTTCTCGGTCAGCACTTTTCCCGTAAGCGATTTTGGTTTGGTGTCGACTTTTATGGTGTATTCGGTGCTGGGTTCAACAAATGGCAGTACCCATTGGCGACCATTATTTTGCGGTATCCAGATATTGCCAGTGGTGGGATTGGGTGTCACAGAAATTGATTTGCTTAGGTCGCTTTGAGGGTCAATGGCTTCGGTAAAACGAATCACCAAGGCGGGAGCCTTGTCTTGAGTAGTTTCGCTGACATCAGAAATATAAAAATCCGCCGCGTGGAGCGTGCTGGAAAGCAGCAACAAACTCATCCAAATGAGGTGGAGACCGGATAGAACTGACCGCATGACAAGCATCCCTTTTGCGTTTATAGGCAATGGATTCTATAAGCTCATACAGTGGGTTACAAGGTGAATAGGTGATGGTCCATAGAGTAAAGAGCACTTAATAAAAAAACGCCCTTGCGGGCGTTAATATAGACAAAACTGAAAGAGAGGGCTGTTAGCAGCTTACGCCGCACCCACCGCAATGGCCTCAATACGGTTTTCTTCCACAGCATGACAAGCAATCATGTGGCCTTGTTCTTGCTCCGCTTGATCGTCTAATCGCAGCAATGGCGTTTCGGTTTTACAGCGGTCGTTGGCATAGCTGCAACGCCCGTGGAAAGCACAGCCAGAAGGTGGATTAAGCGGTGAAGGCAGTTCGCCTTGTAGCTTAATACGCACACGGCGCTTATCTGGTGAAAGCTGCGGCGTACTAGAAAGCAATGCTAAGGTATAAGGGTGTTTAGGGTTTTCGAACAGCTGTTCGCGAGAGCCTTGTTCCACCACTTTACCCAAGTACATCACCATGACGTCGTCAGCGATGTGCTCGACCACGGACAAATCGTGGGAGATGAACACATAGCTCAAACCAAATTCTTCCTGCAAATCCATCATCAAGTTCAATACTTGCGCTTGAACCGATACATCCAGTGCCGACACGGGCTCGTCAGCGACGATGACATTTGGGTCGAGCATCAAGCCACGAGCAATGGCGATACGCTGACGCTGTCCACCAGAAAACATGTGCGGATAACGGTCGTAATGTTCGGTTTTTAAGCCGACTTTCGCCATGATAGTGAGGGCTTTTTCTTTGCGTTCAGCCTTGGATAGTTTGGTATTAATCACCAAAGGCTCTTCCAATATCGCGCCGATTTTCTTACGTGGATTCAGCGAGCCATAAGGGTTCTGGAAGATGATTTGGATCTTCTGGCGCAGCTTCGCTTGAGCATCTGCACTCAAGGTAAGTAAGTCTTCACCAAGGTGCGCTAGCTTGCCGCTGGTCGGAGTTTCAATCATGGTCAGCATGCGGCCAAGAGTGGATTTACCACAACCAGATTCACCTACTACCGCAAGGGTTTTACCTTTTTCAAGATTGAAGCTAATACCATCAACGGCTTTCACTACGGCATCTGGCTTAAATAGACCTTGTTTGACGTGGTAATGCTGCTTTAAGTCTTCGGCTTTCAAAATTAACTTGCTATCGGATTGGTTCATGCGGCTGGTCTCCCTTCGCGGTCCAATGGCGTATGGCATTTCACTTGGCGATCAAGATCGCCTTGGTTCGCAGGCTCCACCTTACGACAATGATCAGTCGCATAAGGGCAGCGCGGGCTTAGCAAACATCCCAATGGACGATCATATTGACCCGGAACCACACCGGGTAATGCTTCAAGGCGTGCTTTACCAGAGGCCGACTCTGGTAAAGAAGCCAGCAAGGCTTGCGTGTACGGGTGTTTCGGTGTGCTAAAGACTTCTGATGCAGGGCCAGATTCGACAATTTGTCCCGCGTACATGACGATAACGCGATGAGCCACTTCGGCCACGAGAGCCAAATCGTGAGTGATCAACACCAAGCCCATTTGCTTCTTGCGTTGCAGCTCGATCAATAGATCTATGATCTGTGCTTGAATGGTCACGTCTAGCGCGGTTGTCGGCTCGTCTGCGATCAATAAGCGTGGATCACAGGCAATGGACATGGCAATCATCACACGCTGGCTCATGCCGCCTGACAGCTGATGAGGATAATTGTCTAAACGTGATTCCGGTGCCGGAATACCCACTTGTGTTAGTAACTCAATAGCACGGGTTCTTAGTTCTTTCTTGCTGCCGCCTTGGTGCGTTTTTAACGCTTCCATGATCTGATAACCCACTGTGAAACAGGGGTTAAGACTGGTCATTGGATCTTGGAAGATCATCGCAATGTCGGAGCCGGTGAGCTTACGACGTTGTTTTTCTGGCATGGCTTGCAGATCTTGACCATCGAAGGTTAATTGGTCTGCGCTAACTTTACCTGGGAAGTCGATCAAGCCCATGATGGACAATGAACTCACACTCTTACCTGAGCCAGATTCCCCAACGATGCCGAGAACTTCCCCTTCTTCGACTTTATAACTGATGTTATCTACGGCGCGAAAATTGCCGAAGGTAACGCTTAAATTTTCCAACTGTAACAGTGACATAACAACCTCTCTTACTGTTTCAACTTGGGATCAAGGGCATCACGCAAGCCATCGCCCATGAGGTTAAACGCCAGTACTGTGATCAAAATCATCAAACCGGGGAAAGTAACCACCCACCACGCGCGCTGAACAAACTGCAACGCATCGGCCAACATAGAACCCCATTCAGGAGTTGGTGGTTGTGCGCCAAGGCCAAGAAAGCCAAGGGCTGCCATATCAAGAATGGCGCTGGAGAAGCCTAACGTTGCTTGCACGATCAATGGCGCTAAGCAGTTTGGCAAAATGCATACAAACATCAAACGCAGCGGGCTAGCACCGATTACGCGAGAAGAGGTCACATAATCTCGGGACATTTCTGCCATGGTCGCTGCACGGGTCAAACGCACATAATGCGGTAGTGAGACAATGGAAATCGCCAAGGCAGCATTCACTATGCTTGGTCCTAAGATGGCAACGATCGCAATCGCCAACAACAAGCTTGGCATCGCCAACATGATGTCGACGATACGCATGATGGCGGTATCTATCATGCCTTTAAAGTAGCCTGCAATCAGACCCAGTAAAATACCCATGATCAAAGACGCGGTAACCGCGACGAGGCCAACAGCAATAGAAAGGCGTGAGCCATAGATCAAGCGAGATAAGATATCTCGGCCCACATCATCTGTTCCTAATACAAAAGACCAGTTGCCGCCGTCTAGCCATGCTGGTGGCAATAACAGCGCATCGCGGTATTGTTCAGATGGGGAATGCGGCGCAACAAAGTTAGCAAAGACTGCCATAAAGCAAATAATCGCAATAACGACTAAACCGGCTACAGCGCCTTTGTTGCTGCTAAAATAGTGCCAAAACTCTTGTAATGGCGTCATTGGTACTGGCGCAGTCAATGGAATGTCTGTCGTGGACGTTTTTGTAGATGTTGTCATAAACGCCTCCTTATCGGCTGTGTCGAATTCGTGGGTTAACAATGCCGTAAGTGATATCCACCAAGAGATTCACGACAATGATGATACAAGCGACAATCAAAATACCGCCTTGTACTACGGGGTAATCACGGCGTCCGATAGACTCGATTAACCATTTACCAATCCCCGGCCAAGCAAACACGGTTTCGGTCAAAATGGCGCCGGATAACAAAATACCCACTTGCAGACCGATAACGGTAATTACTGGGATCAAGGCGTTACGCAGCGCATGAATCACGATGACTCGCCAAGGTGCAATACCTTTCGCGCGAGCGGTACGAATGTAATCTTCGCTTAATACTTCCAGCATAGAAGAGCGCGTCATACGGGCAATAACCGCCATAGGGATGGTGCCGAGAACAATACTTGGCAAGATCAGGTGCGAAACCGCGGAAGAAAACGCGCCTTCTTCACCGGACAATAATGAGTCAATCAGCATGAAGCCGGTAACGTCGTCTATCCAGTACACCACGTCGATCCGTCCAGAGACGGGTGTCCAACCCAGATTAACGGAAAATACCAACATCAATAGTAGCGCCCACCAAAATATGGGCATGGAATAACCGGTGAGAGAAAACGTCATCACCGAATGGTCTATCACGGTTCCTCGTTTTACCGCAGCAAAAATACCCGCGGGCAAACCGATTAGAATTGCAAAAATAGCCGCACAAAAAGCCAGTTCAATCGTGGCCGGGAAAAGTGTGAGGAATTCTTTCATTACCGGTTCTCTGGTAATGAGGGAGTTGCCTAGGTCTCCCTGTAAAACGCCAGTGACATAGTTGTAATACTGCATGTACAAAGGCTGATCAAATCCTAACTGGGCACTCAACTCAGCGTGGCGCTCTGCGCTCACACCGCGTTCACCAGCCATGACCTCGATTGGATCACCGGGAATTAAGCGAATAAGGGTAAAAGTCAGCAAGGTAATCCCGAGGAAGGTCGGAATAACAAGGCTTAAGCGACGGAAAATAAATTGGAACATAAAGGACAGGCTCTCTTGGGATGTTATGCGACCGAGTATTTTGCTCGGTCAGCAAAACATCTGCTCGCGTCCCAGCGAGCAGATGTTTTGTTTAGTCCGAAGACCGTATTTCTAAACGTTGATTACTTGCTGACGTTGTAGAAGTAGTGACCACCAAGTGGGTCAATTTTGTAACCTTTCACTTCTTTACGGATTGGCTCGTAAACAACTGAGTGAGCAACAGTGATCCAAGGAGCTTCACGTTTGAAAACAACTTGAGACTCTTCGTACAACTTAGTTCGCTCTGCTTTGTCAGATGTTTGTTTTGCACTTAGAAGCAAGTTGTTGAACTCTTCGTTACACCACTGTGCACGGTTAGAGCCGCCAACGCCGTCACAACCTAGCAATACGTATAGGAAGTTATCAGGGTCACCATTATCACCAGTCCAACCTAGCAATACGGTATCGTGTTCACCTTTTTTAGAGCGGTTTAAGTACTCACCCCATTCGTAGGAAACGATTTCCGCTTTTACGCCAACTTTAGACCAGTCTTCTTGCATGATTTCAGCCATACGACGTGCATTTGGGTTGTATGGACGTTGTACAGGCATTGCCCAGATGTTGGTTGAGAAACCATCTGGATAGCCTGCTTCAGCAAGTAATTTCTTCGCTTTTACAGGATCATACGGGTAATCAACGATGTCTTTGTTGTAAGACCACATGGTTGGTGGAATAGGGTTCTTAGCGACTTTACCTGCGCCTTGGAAAACCGCATCAATGATAGCGCTCTTATCCGTTGCTAAGTTTAGGGCTTGGCGAACACGAGGATCCGTGAACGGTTTTTTCTGTGTATTAAATGCCAAGTAACCAACGTTCAAACCTTCCTGGTTCATTAGGTTGATGTTTGGATCCGCTTCCATTTGCTTAAGATCTGCAGGGTTTGGGTACGGCATAATATCACATTCGCCCGCTTTCAATTTCGCGTAACGAACAGAGGCATCTGGTGTGATAGAGAAAACAAGACGATCAACTTTTGCTTTGCCTTTCCAGTAGTCTTCAAACGCTGTGTAGCGGATCAAAGAATCTTTTTGGTACTGAACTTTTTGGAAAGGACCTGTTGCAACTGGATCGATGTCTAGCTTTTCAGGTGTGCCTTTTTTCATGTAGAAATCGGCTTGTTCCTTAGAGAAAATAGACGCGAAGTCCATTGCAAGGTTAGCAATGAAAGGCGCTTCTGGTTTCGTCAAAACGAACTTAACGGTGTAGTCGTCGATTTTTACCATTTCTTTAATCAAAGTATCCATACCCATGCCAGTGAAGTACTCGTAAGAGCCGCCGGACACTGTGTGGTAAGGGTTTTCTTTGTTGCCTTGACGATCGAAAGTGAAAATTACATCGTCAGCGTTAAAGTCACGTGTTGGCTTGAAGTCTTTTGAAGAATGGAACTTCACGCCTTTGCGTAAATGGAAAGTGTATTCAAGACCATCGCTTGATACATCATAGCTTGTTGCTAAGCCTGGCTCTGTTTCAGTCGTTCCAAGTTTGAATTCGACTAAACGGTTGAACATGTTTTTTGATGTCGCATCAAAAGTTGTACCAGCAGTATAGAACGCTGGGTTAAAGCCCTCTGGGCTACCTTCTGAACAATAAACTAGTGTGGATGCTGCGTGAGCGGATGTGCCAATTGCTCCAGCGGCCATGAGTGCAAGCGTCAGTTTTGCTAACCCTTTTTTCATTGTAACTCTCCATTAGCATAATTATATTCGTGTTTAACACGTGGGAAGTCGAATCAAGGTATTCGTTACTTTTGTGATTATCTTGGGTAGGTTAAGAGCCATCTTGTTAGTTCGAGTCTTTTACAGTTTTTAAAACAAACCCCATCCAAACTCCTAGTTCGAATGGGGTTGCTCTGCCTCGTCCCTGAGCCCCCTTTAGCTATAAATGATGAGCCTGAATAAACAGAAACCTCAAAAACAGCGTCACTGAAGAGTACTTAAGCCAATTTAAATAACCAATCGAAATAACGATATGTCCTATACGTGGAATGAATACAAAATTTAGATAAAGCGATGAAAGCCTTGAAAACAAAGGTTTAGCAGGTGAACTCCTACGTAAGGAATAGGGAAGAAAAAGGGCGGTATTTTTTAAATAATCTGCAGGAAGTGGAAAGAATGGAGGTCGAAAGAGGTTTTCTAGCGAGTTTTTGTGTGGCTAAAACGAGAACAACTCCTGCTTAATCCACCCCCTTGAAGATAAGGTGAGGAAACAAGCAACACAAGTCCATCTCTTGAAAATAAGAGGGAGTGTGGAGGGGAATAGCACAGGCTCCTCCCCCTGCTAAGGGGGAGGTTGGGAGGGGGTTACTTTTTATCAAACGCTTTTATTAGAACCGATGTGTCTTGACGACTACGGCCTTCAGCAATAAGTGCTTGATAGTCTTGATCAACCGCCTGAGTTAAAGGAATCTGGATGCCCATTTTTTCGGCCTGAGCTAGGCTCAGCCCTAAATCCTTATGCATCCACTCTATGGCAAAACCAAAATCAAATTCGTCTTTCGCCATAGTCTCACCACGGTTTTCTAATTGCCAAGAACCCGCAGCTCCGTGCTTTAGCGTATCAACCAGTGTTTCTATGTCTAACCCTGCTTTCTGAGCAAAACGAATCCCTTCAGATAAACCGGACAACACACCACCGATAAGAATCTGGTTGACCATTTTTGCAACCTGACCGTTACCGACAGGGCCCATTAAGCTAGTGGCTTTTGCGTAGCAATCTAATATCGGCTGAGCTTTGTCTAAGTCGTTTTGCAAACCACCTATCATGACGGTTAATACGCCGTTTACGGCGCCCGCTTGGCCGCCTGAAACTGGTGCATCCATGAAGCGAAAGCCACGCTCTTGGGCTGCTTGATGAAGCTCTTTTGCCACTTCCGCTGATGCGGTTGTGTGGTCAATAAACAGAGTGCCTGATTTTGCGTATTGGAAGGCACCATCTGGACCTAAATAGACCGCACGTAAATCGTCGTCGTTGCCTACGCAGGTTAATACAATATCGGCGTCTTTTGCCGCGAGGGCCGGAGTAGTCGCAAAGGTGCCTATGTATTCGTTACACCAGCTTTGTGCTTTTTGTGTTGATCGATTGAAGACGACAACCTCATGGCCAGCTTTGCTGACATGCCCTGCCATTGGGTAGCCCATTGTTCCGAGTCCGATGAAGCTTACTTTCATTGCGTTTCTCCTTACTGCGTTGTTCGAGACATTGGTTAATGCATTAATTCAATGCACAAGATCATACGGATTTGCCGTTCGATTGCGAGATACAAAAAAGAGGTAATTGGAGCATACAGAGGCAAAATACAGTGGTTTTTGTCGTAATTAACGCCTTGTAATGAAAAAGAGGTTCGCCCGAATTACTTGTGGATAACTTTGTGCACGAAAAATCTGACGAGCGATTATTTCGCCTTAATGCGAATATGTTTAAATAATCGTGCATATTTTGTACTGAATTTGTTTTTTCCTTTTGCTTAAATTGCCATTACTCTATTAGCCAAGAGTAATGGCCGCACTGATATAATGTATTTAACTTGAGTATTATTCATTGTTGAGACTGATTCTCTTTTAATTTTTGCAAATAGAATGGCTATTTTTTAAACAAAATCAATTAAAAACAATGCGTTATGACTGAATTATATCCTTTATTGCCTCATGTAACGCATGTGCCAACGTGTCGTTCCCTTGGGCGTCTAAATGCACGCCATCGACTTCGCTAGGCTGTAAAACACCGGCAGCATTAAGGAAAATGCATTTGTTGTGTGCTGCAATATCTTGGTAGTACTGGTGAAAATGTTGTGACTTTTCAATGGCTCCGCTGAAACTCTCCGCCATAGAGCCCGTTGGGGATAAAATATTTGGTGGAGCGATGATCACAAGGGTTGGGCTTGGGAAACCGTGAGGATTTGGTATTCTTGACTTCTCGATCAGCTTCTCTACGCCTTTCGCCGCTTCAAAGGCACCCACATTGAAATGTCGCTTCAGGTCGTTGGTGCCTAGCATTAGCACTAAAATGTCTACTGGGCCAAAGGTTTCTAACGCAGCTTGAAGGTATGACAAGCCATTTCTGCCTTCCAAGAAAGGGTCATTCCATATAGTGGTCCGGCCCGGTAATCCAAAATTTATAACTTGGTGATGTTTCCCTAAAAGGTCATTTAAGATATTGGGCCAGCGTAAATGTTTTGGATAACGCCCACCATTAGGAATGCTGCCCCAAGTAAGGGAATCGCCATAACACAAAATAGTCGCCATAATCTGCTCCTTGCTTTTTTTATGAATCATTAGATAGTGTAGTTAATCTGCGGCGTTTGATCACAAAATAATAACGAGCTGTGAGAGGCCAACATGAATATAATTTCTTCTACTTACTCTTCTAAAAACGACATTCACTCGGCTTTTTATCGTCTGAAGAACTTGGCGAATCAAACCCCTTTTCCATCGGCTGAAGATCGTCAGTATTGTCTTGCTCGTTTACAAGTGGCACTCATGGATCATGAAACAGCCTTATTAGATGCCTTACAAAAAGATTTTGGACAGCGTGCCCATGAAGAATCTAGATTAATCGAGCTTGTCCCTTTGCTTAGCGAAATAAAGCACGCAAAGCGCCATCTTGTTAAATGGATGAAACCGTCAAAGCGTAACGTCCATATTAGTACCTTGCCTGCTAGCGCTAAGGTGTTCTATCAGCCCAAAGGCGTTGTTGGTGTCGTCTCCCCTTGGAACTATCCTGTATTGCTCTCTCTCGGGCCTTTAGTAGGGGCATTGGCTGCTGGCAACCGAGTGATGATGAAGTTGTCAGAATTTTGCCCTGAAACCAATCGAGTGTTGCGTGACATTGTGAACCAAGCCTTAGCTGAGGATTGGATAGAGGTAATCGAAGGCGAGGCCGATATTGCTAATGAGTTTAGTAAGCAACCTTTTGATCACCTTTTATTTACTGGTTCGACGTCCGTAGGCCATATCATTATGCGTAACGCTGCCGAGCATTTAACGCCTATTACTTTGGAGTTGGGCGGAAAATCTCCGTTGCTGGTAGCACCATCAGCGGATTTGCGAGATACCGCCAAGAAGCTTGTATTTGGTAAGGCTTTAAATGCAGGGCAAACCTGTGTCGCGCCCGATTACATTTTGTGTCAGGCAGATCAAAAACTGACCTTAATTGAGCAAATCAAACAGGAACTCGCTGTTTATTATCCAGAGGGTGTGTTGAGCCCCGATTATACGAATTTGATTAATATTCGCCAATTAGACCGCCTGAAAGGCTATTTAGATGAGGCCAGAGCCGCTGGTGTCATGTGTGACAATCTTATGCCCCAAGGTCCAGAGGAAAGTGATGGCAAGCTGGCGCTGCATGTACTGCATCAACCTGATGACAGGTTGAGCGTGATGCAAGATGAGATCTTCGGGCCCTTGTTACCCATTTTAACTTACACCGATCTGTCTGACGCCCTGTTTTATATCCAGCAACGACCTCGGCCTTTAGCAATGTACTTGTTTACGCAACAAAATGATGATCAAAGGCGATGCGAGGAAAATATTGCCAGTGGCAGCTTGGTGATCAACCATACCCTAGTGCAAGTGGCGCAAGCGGATTTGCCCTTTGGAGGCATTGGCGCATCGGGCATGGGCGCTTATCATGCTGAAGAAGGCTTTCGCACCTTTTCCCATAGCAAATCGGTATTACGTAAACGTGGGCCGAATGTTCTTGGTTTGTTAAGGCCGCCATACGGACGTCGTATTCATCGGTTAGTCGCAAAATACTGGCGATGGCTTTAATAAAATAAAAATCCCACGCTGATCTCTCAACGTGGGATTTGTCGTTCTACTGTATTTTATATATTTATTTCAACGCATTGAGTCTATTCGCAATGGCGTCGATCTCTTTACTCATGCGACTAAGCTGACTAGAGTCGCTGGCGTTACTGCCAGTTAACTCTTGCAAGCGAGAGACAAACTGGCTCAAGTCCTGTGACACTTTTTGCTGTTCGCCAGCGGCCACCGAGATTTGCGTTGCTTGATCTGTGATCTGAGAGAAAGCGCTCACCACTTGTTGTAAGTGATTCGCTGTCGACTCTGCAGTTGACACGGCACGTTCAGTTTCGCTGTGCCCCAGTTCCATAGAGCTAACGGATTCTTTCGACGCAACCTGCAAGCGTCCTAGCACTTGCTCTATTTCCACCGCAGAGCTTTCACTCTTCGCGGCAAGGTTGCGAACTTCATCGGCCACTACCGCAAAGCCTCGACCTGTTTCCCCTGCTCGAGCCGCCTCAATCGCCGCGTTAAGAGCAAGTAGGTTAGTTTGCTCAGCAATGTCACGAATCACACCTAACATACCGTTTGCACGACGACTGTCTTCATCCAGCTTGAGAATATTGGTTTGTGCTTGACTCATGGCACTGGTAAGAGAGCGCATCGTTTCGATGACGGTATTCATTTCGTCGCCACTGCTGCGTACGTCTTTATGAATGCGTTCAACGGTTTCTCGGGTTTCATTAGCGTACATGGCAACGTCATGAGAGGTCGCTCCCAATTCTTCTGTTGCCGCCGCTAAGGTAGTGTTTTCATCACTTAGACTGTTTGCCTTATTTAAGAAGTCATTACTGAATACGCTTAAACGACCTGCATCTTTTACAAGGTTGGCAGATTCTATGTGGATTTGTTCGAGCAATTTCTTCAGTTTGTCGCCATAAGCATTCACTGCCTGACGTAAATCACCTAGTTCATTCAATTTACCCACTTCCAGTTCTTGGGTGCTGCCGCCATCAGCCAGCTCTTGAATTTGTTGCGTTGTTTGGGTGATCTGACCAAGTAAACTACGGAAGAAAGAAATGGCGATGATGCTAACAATGATGAGCAAAGCCCCAATGACAATCATCAAGAATAAGCCCATGCTTTGAGCGATTTCCGTCATTCTTTCTTTTGGTACGACTAAGCCTATAGTCCAGCCTGTTTGTGGGTGTTTGATTAAATCCACATACGCTGCACCATCTAAAATAGCATCGTGATCAAGCGAGATAACTTGCTCTTTACCCTCTACTTTTTTCAATGCAGGCTTTAACCATGGAAGCTGATTGCCAAGCTCTGTTGCCGTAAGCATACTGCCATCGCTTTTCACTATATTCGCTTCCCCTTTTGGAAAGCTTAATACTTGGCCTGTTTGGTCAATGGCGAAGACATAACCTTGGTTTTCAGTACCATATTGTTCAAGAGATTTGGTAACGCCATCGAGCATCATATCGACCGTGGTGACACCGGTAAATTGATTGTTTTCTTTCATTGGAATGGTACAGGTTACCATTGGAATATTGGTGACAGGATCTATGTAGGCTTCGGACCAAGCACACAGTTTTTGTGAAGACGTTTTGCCAACAGTGTACCAAGACTCGTTGTGATAACCCGACCCAGCAGGATCATTGTAATCGTCGAGATAACTCATTTTAGAGCCATCACGTCCCCAGAAAAAACTACGTCGCTCTGTTCCGGATGTAAATGCAGAGGGTTCTGGCCAAATACCACCACCCGCTATGCTTTTGTCATCATGGTTATTAATAATACTAGGGAATAGCTTTTTGAAGAGCGCTTCTTCTTTAGGAAGCTGAGAGCCTGCTAATGCAAGGGTACTAGTAAGTAATTGGATTTTCTCCAGCTTGGCACTGAGTAATTCAGTTAATCCTTTTTGATTTACGGTAATTTGCCTTTGCCGTTCTGCGGTTAAGTCGGGTTTTACCTTCATTTCAATAACGATATAAATACTGGCAAGAGCGAGCAAGAGAATGACCACTAAACCAATATTAATTTGCTGTCGAATTCTTAACGGTGATTTCATAGTAGCCTCATTCTGCACAACACGGGGAATGGTGTATAAGACAATAGTCTTATACACAGACTGAGAGCAAGAGTATTTTTTATACAATCCATATAAAGGTTTTATCCTATCTTAGTTTTCCAAAAAAGATTTTTCATTTTATATATTAGACCTGTGATTGTTAATAGAGTATTTCAATGTTTTGATAACTCAGAATACTGAGTAAAGATGAGGAAGGTTTGTGGTCTGTAATAATACAATCGTAATCGCTCATTTTCCCCTATGACTAGCCTTACTCGCAGGCTCGCGCTAGCATGAGGAAATTTTTCTGGAGCTTGGCCCATGTTTCAACTTGTTCTTCTTAGTAATCAACAGCATATCGATGTAGCAAATCTGTCTCTATCCGCAGAATTAATGGGCTTACCGAAAGATATTCCGATTAGTGTACAGCAGACATGTCTTATGGGCGGCAAGCAAACTGGCTCACGTTTGATCACTTTGATCGTGGGGGATTCTGTGGTTCGTGTTGTGCCGACTCGTGGCATGGCAGTGCTTGATGTTGTCAGAAAAGATAAAGCAGGGAAGGACGTACGCTTTGGTTGGGATTCGCCAGTTAAAGAAGTCGTACATCCAAGCTTTGTTAATCAAGAAGCGTCTGGCGGCATTGGTTGGTTGGATGGTTTTAACGAGATGATTGTACGTTGTGGTTACCAGTGGGCAGGTCACCCAGGCCAAGATGGCGATGAGTTTTTGACATTGCACGGTCGTATTCAAAATACACCTGCCGACGAAGTAACTTTAGAAGTCGAGCAAGTGCCGCCGTATCGTGTGACCTTGCGCGGCCGAGTTGATGAAAAGCGTTTTAAGTCCACTAATTTCGAACTACATACTGTCTTGTCACTCACTCCTGATGAGCCATATTTATTGATTGAAGATACCTTGACCAACAAAGGCAGCTATCCACGTGAATACCAAGCGATCTACCACAATAACTTCGCTCAGCCGATTCTTGAAAATGGTGCGCAACTTCATGTTCCCATGGCGGAATTGTCACCGTTTAATGACTATGCTGCTGGTGGTTTGAGTGATTGGAATCAAGTGCCTGCGCCCACCAAAGATTTTGACGAAATGGTGTTTAATATTCGCCCGCTGAGTGACAAGAATGGTTTTTCCCATGCGTTATTGCATAATGCAGAGGCAAGCCGTGGTATAGAAGTGAGTTATCAAACTAATACTTTGCCAGTACTGACCATATGGAAAAATACGGACACACTAGAACAAGGTTACGTAATGGGAATCGAGCCGGGCACCAGCTTTGCTTATAACCGCTCTTATCAGCGTAATTTAGGTTTGGTGCCGACGATTGACGCGGGTGAGTCGAAACACTTTGTTGTGCGTTTTGGTTTGTTAACGGATGAAAGTCAAATCAAAGCCAGTGTGGAGAATATCGCTCAAATACAAAGTGCTCAAACCGCTCAGATGTTGTCTACGCCGATTGTGCGCCTTGGTGAAGCATAGAGGTTCGGGAGTATCGCTCCCAATCACCAGCTTCCATATAGGGTGCGTTATCGAGAGATTTGTTATAAACATAAATCCAGCCTCTACCATAAGGCGAGAAAACACGCTTTCTAACATACATAGAGCTTTCTGGCGTTTTTGGGTCGTAGCCTTCCAGTTGATCCAAAGACGCGAGTATCTCGTCTGATACGTCGTACCATTCCACTCGAATTCGGCCGCTTTCGTCATGGGTCGAAGCAATACCTGGGAAGTTACCTAGGTTGTGCATGCGAAAACCAGTTAGCCAGCCTAAACCGATGCGTTTGCATTCGGTAAGAAGTTCATGATTATTGAGCCCCTCACGAAGCGTTCCGTACACAGCAACAATGTTTGTAGGCATATTGAATTCCATAATGACAATCAAAGTGCACAAGATGAACTTGGTGGCGGTGTATTTCAAGTCCTCTAGATGGAAATTACAATGCCATGACACAACCTTGATGCATTCATGAAACTACGGACATTTGAATCGTTCGACTCAGCCTTTCACGAGATTTTGACCGTGCGCTTTTTCATGATCAAGCAGCCAGCGTTTTCTCTCTAATCCTCCCGCGTAACCGGTTAAGCTGCCATCCTTACCAATGACTCGATGGCAAGGAATAACAATGGCAACACGGTTCATACCGTTGGCTCTGGCAACAGCTCTGACCGCTTTGGGATTATCCAGGCGTGTTGCTTGTTCTTGATAGCTTGCTGTTTCACCAAATGGAATGGTGCCAAGCATCTGCCAAACGGCATTTTGAAAGTCGGTTCCTGGAGTATGAAGGGGTACATTAAATTCGCTTCGTTTGCCTGAGAAGTATTCTGCTAACTCTTGTTTTAGTTGATTAATATGCGCATTTTCACCCGCAACGATAGGCGCTTTCAAACGACGCTGTAAGTCTTCAAATTCAGTTTCTAACATACGTCGGTCAACGAATTCTAATAGACAAATTCCTTCCTCTGTTGCGCAGACAAACATAGGGCCAATGGGCGTTGTTAGCCTATCGATTAAAATCACAGCATTCTCCAAATTTAGGGTTGGCGCATGGCCAAGTAACTTTTTAAAAGTGTAACCGAAACCACTTAAGGAATCGTAGCCTGAATCTAACGCGGTACTGGTGGCCGTTTTGCCTGTCTTTAGTTCCTGAAAGGCATAATTGATGCGATACATGCGCTGGAAGGTTTGAAATGTCATACCGTAGTGTTGATTAAACCAACGACGTACAAAGATGGGCCGTATTCCAGATTCTCTTAATGTTTGGTCGGTGATTTTTGCCTTAGTACAATCGCGTATGAGGTTTATCGCCACTTGTACTTCATACGGTGCTTCGTGAGTATTTTCAGTTGGTCGACAGACTTTGCAGGGGCGAAATCCTGCGTCCATTGCATCTTTGAAATGCGTGTAAAACACGACATTTTCGCGCTTTGGTTTACGTGCTCGACAAGTCGCAATACAGAAAATAGACGTGGTTTTAACTCCCACAAAAAATACGCCAACGTAACTGGGCTCACGATTGAGTAAGGCTTGATAATAACCATCAGCTTGTTTTTCATTTGTTATTAACATGCGAATGTCCGTTTTGAATCGTTGTTTTTTAGATCGGCGTTGTGTTGATAAAACTAGGTTAGCTTGATTCTCTTTGTAGCAACAACCGAAAACTGAACGAGTATTTTTTATTGTTCTTCGAATAGAGGTAAATTATCTTTTGTCAGATTGACCAATACTCCTTATTATTCGTCCCTTCTTCAGGTCCTAGCTTCTTTGAGAGTAATCTAAGGGTGATGTTATGGATTACAGTTTATTTACTGTGTCTCTTTTGATTGGTACAGGTTTTATTGCTGGCATTATCAATACGCTGGCTGGAGGCGGTTCAAATTTAACATTGCCAGCGCTGATGGTTATGGGAATGCCGGCAGACATCGCCAATGCAACAAACCGAGTTGGCGTGTTTTTACAGAATGTGGCGGCGACCTTTGGTTTTCGCAAAGCGAAGAAGCTTGATAATGCGGACATCTTGCCAGTAATGATTCCGTCGTTACTTGGCGGCGTGGTCGGTGCGTTTGCTGCCAGTTATGCACCAGAAAATTGGCTTAAACCTTTGCTATTGAGCGCCATGATTGGCATGACGATTATCATGATTGTTCGTCCTACCATGATTGCGCCACCAGAAGGGACTGTGCCTTTCAAAGTATCGGAAAAGCCAAGTGCATGGATTGCCTTGTTTATTGCTGGTGTTTACGGTGGCTTTGTTCAAGCGGGAGTGGGTTTTATCTTGATTGCCGCATTGGCTGGCACTTTACGCTACGATCTAGTTCGAACCAACGCGCTAAAAATGGTCTGTACATTAGGCTTTACCGCCTTGGCGCTGGGAGTGTTTATTTGGAATGATCAGATTCTGTGGATCCCTGGCCTAATATTGGCTTCAGGTACCATGCTAGGATCCTTCCTCGCTGTGAAAATGGCCATTAAAGCAAACCCAAGCCATTTGAAGTGGTTTCTGTTTATCATGACAGTTTGTGGTAGTGCTGCTGCATTGTTAAGTGATTAACCTCTTGGAACTATCCTCACGGCATTAATGCCATGAGGACGGTACAGATGAGCTGACCTTGACGATTCACGCCAGCCTTAGGAAATATCTGTTTTAGCTGAGAACGAATGGTAGCTTCACTTTTAGAACGATTTTCGGCAATTTCTTTCAAGCTCATCCCTAGAACTAAATCAGCACACAGCTTAGATTCGGCAGGGGATAGATCAAAATACGCCGCGATCAATTCTGGTGTAGGCATTGAACGTTTAGCGCTATCATACAAAGTGGCCAAAATACCGCTGCCTTCAATTGGGGCAAGCGTCATAACTACAGGTTCTGTGCCACTTGCCTTAAAGATAATGACATCATTATCATAAATGCCTTGTCCCATGCTGGCGCGAATAATTTGGGTTGACGCCGTTAGAAATGAGTTTGTATGTTGGGCATTTTTGAATTCAAGACGTTTGTCTTTTACAGATATTTGATCGTGCCTTGATAAGAAGTCTTCGGCTTTTTGGTTCGCATAAATCAGCTCAGATCGTTCATTTAAAATGAAACTGGGATTGGGTAACGCGTCGATGAGCGCTGCCATAGATCGATTCGTGGTATTGGTTTTATCAAGTTGCTTATATAAAAGCACTGCTTGTTTGATAAAAGGTACCAAACGATTTAGCTGAGCAATTTCAGCTTCTTGATAAGCCCCTTGTTCCACTGTTCTTTGCATGGCCAACAATGTCGTATGTGTTTCCGTACTGTCGACCACCAGCCATGCACTATCAATCATGTTTTGATCTTGCTGCCAGCGATCGTAATTGGGTAGGTGCTTAACTTGCTCAATCAAAGACAGTGCTGTCTGAAATTGTCCAGGATGACAATGAATAGCATGATTGGAGACTAAGTCGCTCTCAATCATCTTGTTGTTTATGTACCATTCCATAAACTCTAAAGATAAGCCTGCGTACCAAATGCTTTCTATTTGTAAGGGATGTTTTCTAATGACGACCAGCTCAGCGGCACAGGCATCAATAGATTCCGTCAGTAGATCTAGGAAAGTATGAAAGCCTTCTGTTTCTATCAGGGCTGCATACAAGGATTGAATCAGCTGTGGTTCTTTTGATAATGGCTCGCAAGTGAACCTTGTATCCAGAATAGATTGGGGCATAGTTTTTACTACATCATTATTTTCTTAATAAAAGACATACTTTATTTTCAGCTCATACTAGATCAAGAATAGTCCTAGGTTTTATATTACTCTGATGATACATAATTATGACTAAGACATAATATAGTTATACCTAAGTGCACTATTTTTCTCTATAGACTCCTTGGTGACTTCCCACACTTTAAAGTTATTTTTTGTATTCGACTCTCCGGAAATGTAAGGTGAGAATTATCGGCTCAAGCGGATGGAGTGCGGAGAGGGCACCATGAGAATAAGACATTTCAAATCTTCAGATTCAACAAAAATAGCCGATCTTTTTCATGGTTCAGTGCATTCAATAAGCTCTGATATCTATTCAAAAGAACAGTTAGAAGCTTGGGCGCCAACACCGCCAGATTACACTATGTGGAAAGTGCGGTTAGAAAAAACTAAACCTTTTGTCGCTATTATTGATGGCGTGGTTGTTGGTTTTATCGAACTAGAACTGGATGGCCATATAGATTGCATGTACGTACACAGGGACTACCAACGCCAAGGCGTGGCGAAGGCACTTTTTAAGCACGTAAGTCACGAAGCGAGAAAAAATGGCTGTAAGACACTGTATGTTGAAGCCAGTATTCTTGCTAAAGCCTTCTTCGAAAAAATGGGCTTTGGTATTGAGTCTGAAAACATTGTTAAGAAGAACCGCCAAGAATTGATCAACTATTCTATGAGCGGTTTACCAAAGCCTTAGTTTATTCTCCTCAAACTTCTCCTGTGTTTAGCAGCATGCCTTGTGGGCTGGTGTCGAAGATCAAGACGCGATTCAAATCTACCGACATCGAGATATTTTCTTGGCGTTTGACATGGGAGCGTAGGTCGAGTCGGGCTTTGGCGTCTTCACCACCGAGTTTGAACATGATTTCCTTATCGAAACCAAGGTTTTCCACCAGTTCCACTTGTATATCGTTGAATTCAAATAGGTTGTCACTGGGCGATGACAAAGCGCTGTCTTCAAAGAAGTCAGGGCGAATGCCAACCAAAACTGTGTCGTGGGATTTGAGGTCCTGTAAATCTACATTGGCGATTTTCGCCGCTGGCAGTCGGTAATTATCGAATACCAGATCTTCACCTTCTATCTTGGCTTCGATCAAGTTCATCGCGGGTGAACCAATAAAGGTCGCGACAAAGGTGTTGGTCGGCTGTAGATAGATCTCCATCGGCGTGCCGACTTGTTCGACGATGCCATCGCGCATCACCACAACGCGGTCGCCCAAAGTCATGGCCTCGATCTGATCG
Source organism: Marinomonas foliarum (assembly GCF_016906065.1). Lineage (NCBI taxonomy): Bacteria > Pseudomonadati > Pseudomonadota > Gammaproteobacteria > Oceanospirillales > Oceanospirillaceae > Marinomonas > Marinomonas foliarum. The sequence continues at coordinate 2,134,601 of NZ_CP070273.1, forward strand.
TGGGTAACGTAGATCGCCGTCATGTTGTATTGATGCTGAATACGGGCGATTTCTGTCCGCATGTGATGGCGCAATTTAGCGTCCAAATTCGACAACGGCTCATCAAACAAATACACATCAGCATCACGAGCCAATGCTCGCCCCATGGCGACACGTTGGCGCTGGCCACCAGATAAATCGGCAGGTTTGCGATCCAAGTAGTCGTCGAGCTTGAGCATTTCCGATACGTCTGCGAGTTTCTCTTTAATCGTTTCAGCGTCCGCACCGGATTTTTTCAAGCCAAAGACGATGTTTTCTCGCACCGACATGTGCGGATACAAGGCGTAGTTTTGGAACACCATGGCGATGTTGCGTTTGTGTGGTGGCAAATCGTTAATGGCACGTTTGCCAATTTGTATTTCCCCTTGGGTGATGTCTTCCAACCCAGCCACCATGCGCAGCGTGGTACTTTTACCGCAACCGCTTGGGCCAACCAGCACGACAAACTCACCATCTTTTACTTCTAAGTTTAGGTTCTTCACAATCGGCAAGTTGCCATAAGACTTATTTACGTTTCGTAAGATTACTGAGCTCATAATTCTATTCCTTATCCTTTAACGCCGCCGTCTGTGAGGCCACCTGACAAATGCTTATTCGCCAACATGAAACAAATCACCACCGGTAGCAGAGTCAACATGGATGCGGCCATGATGCGATCCCAAATGGCGTTTTTCGAGGTAAACAAAGTTTGTAATGCCAAGGGCAAGGTTTGGAAATCTTGGTATTGTTTGAGGAACACGGAAGCAAACAAATACTCGTTCCAAGCGATGACAAAACAATAGATAAACACGGTAAACAGCATGGGTTTCGACAAGGGCATGATGATGCGCCAGAAGGCTTCTACCCTTGAGCAACCGTCCATCATTGCCGCTTCTTCTAAGGAGAAGGGAATGGTACGAAAGTAATTTCCCAACATGTACATGGCGACTGGCAAGGTCTGAATCAGATAAATCAAAAACAGACTGAAAATTGTCCCTGCGGCGCTGGATGCCAAGCCAACGTTGACGCTCATTTGATAAAGCGGAACCATCAGCAATACGCCGCCAACCATGTAGACAAACAAAACACCGTTTGCCATTAAAGATTGCGCAGGGAAACGTAAGCGCGCAATGGCATAGGCAGCAAGAGACGCCAAAAAAGTCGAGAAAATCCCTGTCACGAAGGAAATCACAAAGGTATTGAGCATGTAGCGACCAAACGGAAACACATCGCCGCCGGCGCTAAATTTATCCAGCAGCATCTGCTTTTTCTCGGCTGACAACGCGGGGTTGTCCAGTAGACGTTGCACACTCGCAGGGACATCCACTTCTTTTGCTGGCATCAAGCCAAGTAGCTCTTTGTAGGCATCCAAGTGTAAAACACGAGGAATGAGTGATGGATTACCCCAATCTATCGGATGTTTTAACGAGGTTGATAGAATCTGCAGAAATGGAAACACGCAGAAAATCACCAACGCGAGCACCAAGGCATACAAAATCACAGACTGGGTGGTTGAGCGTTTATTCATCATATTCTTCCCCTACCACTTAATGACTTTACGAACGTACAGCCAGATCAAGCCGACCAGCACGAGTAATTGAATCACCGAAATCGCGGCTGCTACGCCTTGATCGACAATGCCTGCGAACGCTTGGTAATATGTGAAAATTGGCAAGGTTTCGACATTGGGTGCAAGCAAGTAAACATCTTCAAAGCGGTTCAAATTCCAGATAATGCGCAGCAACACCACGGTGGCAATGACGAATCTCAGCTCTGGTAAGGTCACGTGCCAAAACCGTCCCCACGCATTTTGTCCATCTATCGCGGCTGCTTCGTACAAGTCTTTCGGTACGCTTTGTAATTTGGCGAGAAACAGCAAATAGGCGATCGGGAAATGCTTCCAAATATCGAAAACAATCACGACAAATAGAGCCGAGTCTGGGTTGCCGATGAGGTTTTCCCGTGTGTCCGTCAGATGTAAAACATCGACCACCACGTGGTTATAAATGCCGTTCACTGGATCGAAAATAAACTGCCAGCCAAATACCACACTGATGACGGGGGCAAAGTAAGGTAGGAGAATCAAACCGCGAGCCAGGTTGCGAAAGCGAAACTCTTGATTCATCAAAATGGCGGCCGCCAAGCCCAATACCGTTGTCCCGATTACAGTGCCAATTAGATAAATAACCGACACGCCGATGGAATGGTAATAACGCGGATTGCCGAGCAAATCCGTGTAGTTTTCCATGCCGACGAACGTCTTGGTGCCATTGAGTTGAACGTCAAAAAAGCTCAGATAGATGTTGAATAGAATTGGGTAAATCACCAGCAAGCCAATGATGCCGACCGCGGGAGCGACCAGTTTTAGACCCAAGCGAGATTCGTTTTTTATGAGTACAGAAGACATATGTTCTTCCCTTTTTTGCATTTGACCCGACCCTAGCTCTCCTCTTAATAAGGGGAGGGCACTGATTACTGCTCCTCCCCCTTTACAAGGGGGAGGTTGGGAGGGGTCTATTGTCTATTCGCCCATGATGGCTTTCATTTCCGCTTCGGCATCGTCCAGCGCCGCTTGCGGATCTTTTCCTTCAATGGTGACGCTGTAGATCATTCGTGGAATAACCGATTTAGCGAAGATGGCGCCGGAGGCTGGGAAGGTTTTACCTTCTACCACAGAGAAAGAGCGAATATCGTCAAAACCCGATACGATCTGCTTCATCTTGTCTGCACCATAAAGCTTAAATACACCATTTGGGTCTTCCAAATAGGCTGGATCTTCAGCGATGCCTTTCAACATAGGATTCATACCGCCTGGAGCCATGTGCAGGAAGGTGATGTAACTGGCTGGATCGTACATAAACTCGATGAAGTCTTTGGTAGCTTTAGTGTTTTCAGCACTTTTTGTTTTCAGTGCGACAAGACCAGACAAGGTGCCGTAAGATGCGGCGCTTTTGTGGGTGATAATTGGCGCGAACGCGGTATTTTTCACCAATTCAGGGTCGAAGGTGCCACCGCTGAGTTCTTTGAAGTTTGCTGAAGACAAAGAGCCTTTTGCCACTTCTGCGAGAGCAAGGTCATCCATTATGTAAGTGGAATAGAAGAACATGCCCATCTTGCCTTGTAAGTAATAATCCCGAGCGCGCCAGTTCTGTGGCCCTGGTGGATTGTACTTGGCTAACTCTTTGTAATACTCGATGGTTTCAAGGGTGGCTGGGCTGTTGAAGACCAAATTGCCTTTGGCATCGAACTCACTGGCATTATTGGATAGTGCCAGTTGGGTGAATACTTGTTCTGTGTAGCTGTCTTGTTTAGTGCCGATCAAAATGCCGTATTGATTATTGGCTTTGTCAGTCAGTGCCTTGGCGGCCGTTTCTATATTTTCCCAAGTGTTAGGTGCCGCTAGGCCTTTTTCATCGAACCAGTCTTTGCGATACCAAATGCCTTGAATAAAACCGTGATAAGGCAAACCATAGTAATCGCCAGAAGGTGAGGCTAGCGTGGTCAGTGCGCCTTTATGAAAGCGATTTTTGCCGATGTCTTGGATCACGTCTTGGTGTGTTTTGGTGTCGACTACGCCTTCTTCCCCCAGAGCCATGATGATTTCAGAGTTCACTTCAATTAACTGTGGTGTTGTGCCAGCAGCGACGGCGGCGGCCATTTGTGTTGCCATTTCGTTTTCATCAACCGCGACGACTTTAACCGTCACGCCATCGTTTAAAGCTTCAAAGGTGCTGGCAAGTAACTCGATATTTTGTAAGCGGTCGGTTTGGGTTTGTGCTGTCCAAAATTCTACTGTGGCAGCGTGAGCGAGCTGGCTTATCAGGAGTCCGTTTACCAGCATTGTGCCGGCGACGAATAGTGACGTTTTAGTTTTCATTATGGCTTCCTCTTGTTGTTATTTGTCTGCTTCTTATGGCTTTAAAAACGTGGGTTATTAAAGTCCTATCGACACAACCCCCGGAGCTAAAACGACTTGTAGGTCCTTCACCGGAGTCCCTTTGATGCGCGCTACCATCATCTGGGCAAGCTGTTCACCGATTTGTGCTGGTGGCGCTTGCTGAATGCTGGTAATCCCCATACTGGCGGTCAGCTCATCTGTGGGCGTATCACAACCAATCACACACACAGGCTTATCTCTTTCATTTAGCTGTGTGTTGTGCAATCGCATGGCCGCCAATGCGGCGGCACGTGCGCTGGTGCTGGTTAGGCAAATCAACGCGGTGATATCTGGGTGCTGGAGTAGAAACTCGGCACAAGCGAGGTAACTTTCTTCCTCGTCATAGCCCACTTCTAACCATTGTTCAGACGCAAGAGAAAGCCCAATTTGCTCGGCGGCATCTTGAATCCCGCGTCGCCTTTCTTGGGCGAAGAAATCCCGATCGCTTACTGACACCACACCAATTTTGCGATGTCCTTGTTCGTTCAGGCGACTCAGGCTTAAATGACCAACTTGGTAATTATCCAAATCCAGCCAAGCAAATTGCGTCGCGCGCTCGGTGCGTCCGTAACACACAAAAGGCACGTTAAGTTTCAGTAAACGATGGACTTTCGGGTCGTTAACCCGAGTGCGAAGGAGTAGAAAACCGTCTTGATCGCCTGCTTTTACTAGACGTTCAAACTCGCTTAATTCCTGTTTGCCGGTATCGATTGCCACCACTTGCAGCAAATAGCCTTCTGCTTGCAGCGCGTGTCGAGTTCCAGCCAACACCTTCGAAAGAATGGGGTCGAGATATTGTGTGTCTTGGCAAGGAATAATCGCCGTAATTACACGTTTTGCTTGCACCCAATGAGCCATTTCTGGCCCTTTCAATTGGTAGCCCTGTCGCGCAGCTTCTTTTAGCACACGCTTTTTTGTGCTCGGGCTAATGTCTGGGTAATCGTTCAGTGCTCGTGACACCGTGGATACCGACAACTCCAACTGGGTTGCTATCTCTTTAATTGACATAAATTAATTCACTGCACCATTCTTATTGTTACCACTGTCCATCATTCAAGCCTGATTTAAAAGACTTAATCGTGCATTTTGTGACCAGCAATAATTGACGTTAAGACCGAAAATGTTTCGATGCAATACTTTATTTTTGCACAATTTAAGGGCGTTTTGCCGCGGTGAGGTTTCTTTCGATTACATTGAAAATGTAGGGAACACGACATACTATCAAGATACTTATATTGTTAAGCGTATTCCCCATTATAATGAAAAAGATAACAAAACTGCCTGTTGATGCCAGAAAGCAAAAGATTCTCGATGTCCTTTTCGAGGATCCAGTGATTGCTCAGGCTCTTACTCAAATCAATGTTTTTGTCATTGATCATTATCCTGATGGTATGCGTATTACGAATAGCTTCAAGGGTCAGGCAGGTCAGTCCTCGCATGATGCATTTACTTGGATAGAATTGGTTCATCCCGAAGACAGAGCCCGTGTTCGCTCTGAATGGGAAAGGGTTGTATTGGGTCATGAAGATTTTTTCGAGAGTGAATATCGCTACATGATTCGAGGAGAATATCGCTGGATTTTAATTAAAGGCAGTATGATTTCTCGTACTTCTGATAGAGGACCAGAACTCTATATCGCCGTTGATCGAGATATAACGGAAGAGCGACGATTACGTCAGCTATTAGAAGAAGAAAGAGCACTCCTGGCGCAGTTAGTGATTAGGGACGAGTTTCTTAACATACTTAATCGGCGTTATCTTGAAACAAAGCAATCGCACTTTTTCCGCAACGATGGGCAAACACCCGTTGCTGTGTTGGTGTTGGATATCGATAATTTTAAGCAATTAAATACTCGCTTAACACATCACGGTGGCGATATGGTGTTGCAAGCCGTGGTAGGTGCCATTCAAACCTGTTTAGGCCGCTTAGACATTCTGGCTCGCTATGGCGGTGATGAATTTGCTTTGGTCTTTCCCCAGTCTTCGTTTGAATACGCTCATGATATGGCTGAACAAATCTTAGGCGCTGTCTCCAAGGTCGAGATTCCCAAGATAAGTGACATGACAATATCCGCTAGTATCGGCCTAGTTCACGGTAATCCAGTCGAAGGTCAGGATTTCTGGAGCTATTTTGAAGAGGCGGACGAACTATTGTTGTTAGCTAAAAAGCTTGGGAAAGCACAAATACAAAGCAAATTACTGCCTTAGTAAAGATAGGTCGAGATAAGCAAAATATAAAAAAATCGGTGAGGAGCACCTGTGAATTATCTATATTTTTGCTTTCCTCGACCATATCAAGCGGCCTTAATCCTTCATTTTGTCGACCATTTCGACAAATCTTGCTACGCCAGATGTAATCTCAGTGAGGCCGTGTGATACTTCATTAATACTTTCTTGTCCATGAAGGGCGATACCCGAAACCGAGCTAAGCATCTCATCCATATCATTGATTAAATTGTGATTTTTTTGTACGACTTCACTAATTTCCGATGTCGCTGTAGCCGTATTACTGGCCAGTTTTCGAACTTCATCTGCAACAACGGAGAAGCCGCGTCCGGCTTCGCCAGCACGTGCCGCTTCTATCGCCGCGTTAAGGGCGAGTAAGTTGGTTTGATCGGCAATAGAACGAATGGTGACGACTATATCGGAGATGCTCTTAGATTGAGTTTTCAGTAAATCGCCTAAATCTGCGGCCTGTTTTACTTTTTCGGCAATATCGTTCGATGTTTGCACTGACGCATTAAGAATCTCTACGGCGTTTGACGACACTTGACTGGTTTGTTCCGAGGTGGCTGCAGCCAGTTCAATCGCGTTCATCGCATTATTAACGCGTTCTGAAATGTCTGAAGCGAACTTAATGACTTTGTAGACGCGACCTTTTTCATCAAAAATTGGGTTGTATGTCGCTTCTAACCATATAATTTTTCCTTCGCCATCAAAGCGTTGGAAGCGCCCAGATGAATGCTGTCCATGTGCTAATTCGGACCAAAAGTTAGGACGTTCTCTGTAGAATTTATCATCACAGAACATTTTATGATGTTCGCCAACAATGTCTTTTAGGTCACATTTCATGGTCCTTAAAACATTACTGTTGGCGTGAAGTATGTTGCCTTCAGGGTCAAACTCTATGACCGCAAGGGAGCGGTCTAATGCTGTCAACACCGCATTCTTATTTGCCAAGGATTCTTGCATTTCTGTGATGTCGTTCGCTATTTTTAGTATCTTCGTTACCTTACCTGAGTCATCGGACACAGGAAAGTAGCTGGCTTCTAGGTGAATAGGTTGCTTGTTTTGTTTAAAGCGTAGAAAAGTACCGTGGAAAGATTTTCCTGCCTTAAGGTCATCCCAAAATGTTTTGTATTCAGTGGATTTTATGTATTCGTTGTCACAAAAAATACGATGATGTTTGCCAATAATTTGATCTAGTGAGTAGCCCACCGCTTCTAAAAAAATCGGATTGGCATCCAATATAATGCCATTCACATCAAAGCTAATACAGGCAGTATTTTGTTTGATGGCGTTTAATTCATCTTGGAACTGGCTTGAAGGCTGAACTTGTTCTTTCTTAGGCGACGACTTATCTTCTTTTTTACTGAAAAACATCTAGGCTATCCTTAATTAACGGCTTTTAACCTTCTGAGCAAAGTGGAATTTCATCTTTGGCTGATGAGGAAAAAGATGCTTTCCATATGTATCTTTCGATTATGGTTGAAGATAATGATATTTGCATAATCAAAAACACTATCTTCGAGTGATTTTTTGACTTTACGGCCTCTCAAATCCATCCCTTGTCCAATCAATTTTTTCTCGCATAAAGCAGTCTTCCGCATGGTCGCTGATGAGTCCCATGGATTGCATGAAGGTAAAAAAGCATTGAGGTTAGGTTAAAAAACAACCATACTGTATTCAAATGGATACGGATTTCTTTATGTATGATATTAAACTCACGGATGAGTTCAACCTTTGGCTGCGTCAGTTAAAAGATCACTCAACTAGGATTCGTTTAGCCCGCCGCTTAGAAAAGGCGTCACGTGGATTACTTGGCGATGTTAAGCCTGTAGGCGATGGTTTGTATGAAATGAGAGAGCATTTTGGACCAGGTTGGAGAATGTATTACGTTCAACGCGGGACGACTTTGATCATAATGTTGGCTGGTGGCGATAAAACGACGCAAAGCAGAGACATAGAATTGGCTAAACAGCGAGCTAGAAAACTGGATGAGGCGACATGACTTCAATAAAAGAATTAACCAACTTTGATATGGCCGAGCAGCTTCGTACCGACGAAGACATTGCCACGTATTTGTCTATGGTGCTTAAAGATGGTGATACTGACGAGCTTATTCATGCACTTGGTCATATTGCCAAAGCACGAGGCATGACTCAGATAGCCAAAGACAGCGGGCTAGGGCGTGAAAGCCTTTACAAAGCCCTCAGATCCGGTTCTCGGCCGCAATTTGATACGATAGTAAAAGTGCTTAAATCCCTTAATTTTGATTTGAAAGCTGTGATTCATACGCAAAAATAAGCAAATCGACTTCGATTAGATGTGCTTTCATGGCCTCACAAACCCCTTCCTCGCTTTATCAATTTCCTCCCGCAGAAAACAGTCTTCTGCATGGTCGTTGATGAGTCCCATGGATTGCATGAAGGCGTACATTGTTGTTGGGCCGACGAATTGCCAGCCGCGCTTTTTGAGCTCTTTTGAAAGGGCGATAGATTCAGCGCAGGTGGTTTGGGTTTCTGGCGGCGGTAGGCTGTTCTGATCGGGTTCGTAACGCCAGATAAAGGCCGCGAGGGAACCTTCTTGTTCGATCATTTCAATAGCGCGTTTGGCGTTGTTAATCACCGCAAGAATTTTTCGTTTGTTACGCACTATGTCTTGGTTGTTAAGTAATTCTGCTATTTCTTTCTCACCAAATAATGCCACTTTATGAAAGTCGAAACTCTCGAAGGCGGCACGAAAGTTGTCTCGCTTGCTCAAGATCGTGCGCCAGCTCAAACCCGATTGAAAAGTCTCTAAGCAGAGTTTTTCAAATAAGCGCTGATCGTCATCGACAGGAAAACCCCATTCGTTATCGTGGTAATGAGGAAAGTCTGGCGCGGTGCTGGCCCACGCGCAGCGGGGTTTATTGTCTGACTCGGTATTTGTACCCATATGCTATGCCCTATCAGACGGATGGTTGACACCATCGGTGGTTTCTATTTCACCAAGATCATAAGGGTTTACTCCTTCAAGACAACCTATGTTGTAGCCGTATAAATCAGGAAAGGATCGACGTTGGTGGTGGGTGTAAATGCCACAGTTTGAACAGAAGAAATGCTTGGCAGTATTGGTGTTAAATTGATACAGCGTTAACACATCATGGCCTTTTACTATGCGAAGGTTATCTAGTGCGACAGAGCCTACGATGGCGCCTTTTCGACGACAAATAGAGCAATCGCAGCGCCTTGGATTTTCGATACCGTTAGGTAGGGTTAATTCCAATTCAACCGCGCCACAATGACAACTTGCTTTGTGTTTAAGTCTTATCTCTGTTGGGCCGACTTGTTTGATCATGACATTTACCTCTTCAAAGGTTTCAGCAAACACACCACGCGTTCTATTTCGTTAAAGCCAAGCTGTTTGTGCAGGTTGACGCTTTTCTCGTTGGAGATCGGGGCGTCGCTGCCAAGTTCCAGAAAGCCTTGTTGTTTGGCCCATTGCTCGGCGGCGTGAATCAAGGTTTTGCCAATGCCTTGTCCTCTGTTTTGTTGACTTGAGTATAAATGATCTGATGTCTTTGATTTCAGATAGAAAATTCGACTCTTAACGTTGATTATTTGTCAGCATGTGACATTGAATGATACAAATATTCACGTCCTTCTGAAACATCGTTCTTTTTCAGTTATTTTGATTGAAAATATAGACTTTAGAGGCGAAAGGAAAGTTTTATTAAGCTATAGATGTGTTGTGAGAAATGCTACTTACTATAACCTCATGGTAAAATTGGGCTCAACAAAATGATAATAAAAGAGTGTAGATGCTGTGAAAATTGATCAACGAACTTCTAGAGCTATGAATCGGAGACTCATCCTAAATTTACTGCGTAAAGAAGGGGCGATGAGTCGAGCTGACATTGCAACTGTCACAGGGTTAAGCCCTGCTGCGGTTACGTTTGTAGTGAGTGATTTATTGGATGAACAATTTCTGTTAGAAGGTAACACGACAAAAGGAGGCAATGGGCGAAGACCAATACCTTTGACAATCAACTACGCCGGTCATCTTGCGATTGGCATTAAAATGAATGTAGATCACCTTGAGTGTATTCTGACGGATCTTTCTATAAAACCGATTTCCTCTGTGGTTGTTGAGTTTGCTAATACGTCCCCTGAAGCTGTATTAGACGCTGCTGTTATTGCTGTAGGACGCTTGCAGAAAGTAGCTGAAGCGCATCATAGATTCATAGGTATAGGTTTTACCATGGCTGGAACCATTGATGTTAAGTCTGGAATTTGTGTTCGCAGTCATCGATTTAACTGGAAAAATGTCTCTTTTGCTAAAATGCTCGAAGAGAAAGTCAAAGTGCCTGTCTGGTTGGAAGACGACACAATTGCTTTTGCGATGGCGCATCATCTATTTGGCGTTGGTCGGCAGCATAAAACCTTTGGTGCATTGGCTATCGGAGAAGGCATAGGTTGCGCCATTGTAATTGAGGGCGGCGTTCATCATGGTATTAATGGAGAAGCGGGAAAAATCGGCCATATAATTCATGATTTAAATGGTGAGCTTTGCGAGTGTGGTCGTCATGGTTGTTTGCAAACTTATTTCTCTGCACCTAGTCTTGTAGAGCGATGGCGTAAACAACGCCAACTAACTAATGTTGATCGATTTGCAATGAAAGAGGCTGCGTTAGCGGGCGATGATATAGCAATCCAGATTCTTCAAGAGGCAGGTCATCAAATCGGTAAGCATCTGGCGAGCTTTATTATTGTGACAGATCCAGAAGTCATTATTGTCGGTGGTGAATCGGTGACATTTGGTGACTTTTTGTTTGCTCCATTACGAGCAAGTTTAGAGATTTATTGTTTATCTAAACCACCCATTGTTATTCCAGATGAACGGGATGACTTTTGGAGTTCTGGTGCCGCGGTGTTAGCAACGCAACAGCTTTTTAATTTTGAGCTGCTTTTTTCTGAGGATCAAGCTCAATCATAAAAACAGAGGCTGCAATTGTTACATCGCAGCCTCTAAGGGAGAAGCTAGGCTACCCTAGCTTGTTTTACAGGCGAATAACTTTGTAATCATAAGCTGCTAATAAAACACGCTCTTCAATGGTTTTATTATAGATTATATCTAACCCCTTCGGTATATTTTCTATCAACACTTCACATTCTAATGTATTGATTAAGAAGAGTAATTTATGATTGTCTTTTGCTCTTATTACGGCTTCTATGCCTTTAGGCAAATCCTTGATGACAGGCTGTACGCTCGTTTTATTAAACAGAACCTTCGTTAGGCTTGGCAACATGTCTTCTGTCAAATAAGTAGTTAAATAACATGCTTGTCCTTTACCAACAGCGCGGTTCGTTAATAAAGGCTTACCCTCCATAAAACGAGTTTTCCATTGCCCAAGCTCATGAACATCATCTTCATGGCTGATTATTTCATAAAGGTGAGCCGCATCGAATACTTGATCATTCAGGCAATATTGATAACGGCGATTTGCAGAGCAAGCTGGCAAAGGTTTCTGTGTGTTATATAGACCTTGCTCAACCGGGAAGCGAGTAAACAACCCATCCTCTTGTGGAGAGGCAAGACGGCCAAACTCTTCAACCTTGATACCCAATAACGCAGATAGTCCCGCTACGGGCGCAAGCTCTGTTGGAATATGATTGTTTGTATCACGTGTACCAGTCATTGCTGAGACAAGTAAAGTACCGCCGTTTTCTACAAAAGCCGTTACTTTTTCTGTCCACTCAGGCTGCCACATTAGCCAATGAGGTACATATAGTACTTTTAAGCGACTTAAATCATCCTCAGGGTGGATGAAACCACATGATATACCAGACTCATAACAATGGCGGTAGAACAAAGTGGCATCATCTTGGGGTGATGGTAACCCCATTGGATAGGTTTTATGAGCTTCTTGATTATCAAAATCTGCCCCCGCAATACCTATGTCAAAGGCAACGGATGTTCCTAATAACTCATTTTTGATTAGGTTAATATCTGAGGCAAATTGGCACGCTTCATGGTAGCGACGACGAGGCTCATCATCATGATCGATCAGCCCCATCCAATATATCTCGGCTCCATAATGGGCTGGACGCCAACGGAAAAACATTAGGCCATCTGCACCACGAGCGACAGATGACATTGCCATACGGCGCATCTCCCCGGGTTCTGGTGTCATTGTGGAGAAGGCTGGTTGACTACCAAATCCAGATGCTTGCTCTGGCACAATAAAGTTTCCAGAGTGACTTCGACATATATCAAGCTGCAAAGCTTGTGTTACTCCATGACCTCCAGTACGACGCATTTCGTCATATAGCATTGGATAAATATCGAAACCGATGAAATCGAGATCTTGCCCAAATTGACCGCGAAAATCGATATCTGCAAGGTTTCCTAAATTGTGGAAAACAAACCACTTATTGTTAACGCCTTTAAGAATTTCTACTTGATCTCGTTGGAAATCCGCAGTGGCTTGAGCAAGAAATCGATGGTAATCCTGAACATGGCCGGGGCTTAAAAAAGAAGGCGCCATAGGAATCGGTAGCACGACTTGATCAAAGTTGTCATAAGCCGTTGCCCAAAAATTACCGCCCCAAGCAAAATTTAAAGCGCTAATATCTGCGTATTTATGACGTAAATAATTCCGAAACGCCAATGCTGTAGAGTCAGAATAAGACTCCGATACTGTTGTATTGAGTTCATTGTCTGTCTGCCAGCCGATGACATAAGGATTGTCTTTATAATGCTCTGCCAATGCTCGCGTGATTCGGCGGCTATGGTGACGAAGAACTGGACTTGTTGTATCTCCATGCTGACGAGAGCCATGACTGGCTTGGCGGCCATTTCTGTCGACACGTAAAATTTCAGGGTAATTTAGTGTCATCCAACGAGGCGGTGTTGCAGTTGGTGTACATAAAATAGTGTTAATGCCAGTTTTCCCTAAAATTTCAATAGCTCGATCAAAGAGGTCAAAATCAAATTTCCCTTCGTAGGGCTCCCATAGATGCCATGCAAACTCCCCCATACGAACGGTATTGAAGCCCGCGGCTTTCATCCGTTCTGCATCACGTAGCCAATAGCTCTCATCTACGTGTTCTGGATAATGTGGCACACCTAAAAGGAAGTCATCTAGATTTAATGGGCGCCATACAGATAAAGGTTTTTTGGGTAATACTTTCATTACTTAGGACTCCAATTCCAAAACAGATTCACTTTTAATTATTTTTTGTGGGCTGATGGTTGCCCCGTCAGGTGCAAATAGGTACAAGTTTTCAATTTGAAAGGCCAACTCAATTTTAGATTGGTTTCGAAGGGGAACCATCGCTGGAATTTGTACAGTTAAATCTTCTGTCCCCGTATCGGATTGATATGCTTTAATTGGTTGAGCATCCACGTATAGAACCGTTTCACGACCAAGTTGCTCTACCAGTTTTACTGTCGCTGTGATGGGAATATCTTGCTGGTTGTTATTCAAATTTCTTAGACGTAAGTTCTCAGGACGAATTCCTAGAGTGACTATGTCTGAAACCTTTAATTTGCTTTCGCCGTTTTCAGATAACGGACATTCAATTAGGGGTAATCCTTTCACAGAAATTAGTGCATGTTGGGCATTTGTCTTCTCAACTTTACCTTTAAAAAAATTCATTCGTGGCGCGCCAAGAAAGCCCGCGACAAATAGATTTATCGGATTTGTATACAGCTCAAGTGGCGAACCAACTTGCTCAATATGACCTGCATTTAATACAACAATACGACTTGCCATCGTCATGGCTTCAACTTGATCATGGGTCACATAAATCATTGTGGAGCCTAAACGAGCATGCAATGTCGATAGCTCGACTCTCATCTGTGTCCTTAAGGCTGCATCTAAATTTGACAGCGGCTCATCGAATAAAAATACTTCAGGAGATCGTGTGATCGCTCGGCCAATAGCGACACGTTGACGTTGTCCACCTGATAATTGTTTTGGATACTTATCTAACTGCTCAGTGATTCGAAGAATTTCTGCCGCTCGTTTCACAGCAAGAGTAATTTCTTCTTTTGGGCGTTTGGCCATGCGTAACCCAAATCCCATATTTTCGCCCACTGTCATATGCGGATACAAAGCATAGGATTGAAACACCATGGCGATATCGCGTTCTCCAGGATCAACATTCGTGACGTCACGCCCTTTAATGAAAAGAGACCCTGCTGTGATGTTTTCTAAACCCGCAATGGTTTTTAGCAAGGTTGATTTACCACAGCCGGATGGGCCTACCATGACAATAAACTCACCTTTTTCTATGGTTAAATTAATGTCTTTTAGTACGTGAAAACCGTTGTAATGTTTGTCTAAATTTGTCAGTTCGACACTGCTCATAATTGGATACCTCAAATTCAAAAACTCGGTTAGCCTTTTACAGCGCCCATGGTAAGACCTGACACGAAATGTTTTTGCATCATGAAAAACATCAGTACAGGTGGAATAGCGATGAACATAGTGGCCGCAGAAACGATGTTCCAAGCAGAAACATACTCACCCATTAAAGAGGTTAGTCCAGCGGTAACAGGTTTCACTGTATCGCTTTGGGTTAATACAATGGCCCAGAAGTAATCATTCCAGACAAAGGTAAATATCAAGATGGCTAATGCCGCAATTGCTGGTCGGACTAACGGCACAACGACATGAATAAGTATTTGCCATGGGCTAGCGCCTTCAGCTCTGGCCGCTTGGAATAATTCATCAGGCAAAGCTGCAATAAAATTACGCATAAACAAGGTCGCAAAGCCTGTTTGAAATGCTACATGGAAAATGATTAATGCTGCGTAGCTATCATAGAGTCCTAAGTTCACCATCAGATCTCTAATCGGAATCATCATTACCTGTTGAGGTAAGAAATTCCCTCCTACGAACATGGCAAAAATGAACCAATTACCTTTGAAGTGATAACGAGAAAGAACAAAACCAGTTAAGGTCGACAGTACTAAGATAAAAATAACCGAAGGAATTGTAATAATTAGGCTATTAAAAAAATAACGTGTCATATTGGTTTGCTGAAACACTGCCATATAATTTTCAAGAAGATTAAAGCTAGTTGGCATTCCCCAATAATTACCTATCATGACATCAGAGAAAGATCGAATAGATGTCAACATGATGGCAAATAAAGGCAATAACCATAGGGTTAGAACCATGAATACCAATGTCATGTAGATGAAACGGTGTCGTTTGTGGCTGTCAGGTACTTGTCTTGGATACATGATTATTTCTCCTCCGCTTTTACTAAGCCGCGTAGATACCAGACAATGAAGACTGACATGATCAGGAATAGCACCGTGGCAATCGCGGCACCATAGCCAAATCGATAAGAGAATAAGGATTGTTCATACATTTGATAGGCCAAGACCGTCGATGACCCGAAGGGGCCGCCTGATGTCATGACTGCAATGATGTCGAAAGAGCGCAAAGCACCAATAATAGTAATTGCTAGAGCTATAAAGCTGATTTGTTTTAGCTGAGGAATCACAATAAAGCGCAGCATATTCAAACCTTTTGCCCCATCAATACGTCCAGCGTTGATTTGCTCCTCATCTAGGTTGTTGAGTCCAGCTAAAAATAGAACCATACAAAAGGCTACTTGCGGCCAAAGGGCAGCCAATACAATCGCAGGCGTCACCCAAAAATCATCGGATAATAGAGCGGGTACGTTGGCGGCTCCAAAACTGTGAAAAATTAGCGCTAACAAACCGTAAGTTGGGTCGTAAAACCATCCAAAAATAACCCCAACCGTGACAGTTGATAACACCAGAGGCATAAAGAACAAAGATTTAGCTAAGCGCATGCCCCTAATTTTTTGATTGAGTAACAGTGCGATAGCAAGACCTAATGGAAGTGAACTCAAAAACATCACTATCCAAATAATGTTGTTACGCAAAGACACATAGAACTGAGGGTCATCTAGCAGTTCTTTATAATTATCGAGCCCAACCCAAACTTTAGCGCCAAAACCATCCCAAGAGTGCAATGAAATCCAAAAGGTCTCTATCGACGACAAGATAATGACGACAAAGAAAAGGATTAGCCCAGGGGCCAGCAATAGAACCGGAGTTAACCAGTTTCTATTGCTTTTCCAGAAAGAAGGCATGAGGAAATCTCCAATAAAATGAAACATTTTATTTATAAAAAGTGTTTATATATTTCGACGTTTTCTAGCCGTAAATACGCTGACGAGCTCGCTCAATTTTCAACAAAATGTTGTCGCGGTATTGAGGTCTCACCATAAACTCTTGGAATCCTTTTAAGCCTTCTCTAGCAAGGTCTGGGTGTGAATCTCTATCATAGTATTGAGCTGTCCCTTGTACGGATTTCATTTCTCTGGCAATCATATTAACAATTGCATCGTTAGACGGCGGACAGTCATTACGAGCGGGCAAATTTCCTTCAGGTTCAAGGTAAGCGGCTAAATTTTCAGGTTGATAAAAATAGGAGAGAAACTCTTTTGCAAGCTCAATATTAGGTGCACCAGATGGAACGTGAATCGAGTCCACAGAGAAATCTTCATATTGAGGCATGTCTGATTTAATTGTAGGAAAAGGAGCAAACTTGAGTTGGTCAAGATCCTCTTTGGGGAAGGAATATTTAATGAAGTTGCCTAAATCCATCATTGCGGCTTTTTTCTGGACCAATTGAGCTGCTGCTGGATCCCAAGCGTAAGAGGTGGCATTTGGTGTAAATAGATCAGCATTAATTAGCTGTTCCCATAGGTCAAATACTTCTTTCAAAGATCCATCGGTGTAGGGGATTTTGCCATTCATGAGCGCCATATGATGGTCTAAACCATTAATGCGTAAATTCATATGGTCAAACCATCCAGCTGCTGGCCACATGTTTTTTGTGCCCATAGATATTGGTGTAATGCCCGCTTTTTTTGATTGATCTGCTAGAAGGAAGAAGTCGTCAAAAGTTTTTGGAACAGTTAAATTGTGCTCGTTGAAGGTGTCTTGTCGATAAAACATTCCCCATAGAATACCGCCTGTTGGTAAACCATATTGGCGATCGTTTATTGTTACAGAACCAATGGTACCACCGAGTGCTTGACGGTAATTTTGTTGCTCGACTAGATCTGATAAATCAGCAAATAAACCTCGCTCAACAAAAGTGCGCATGCGACTACCAGAAAACCAAAAACAAATGTCCGGTGGGCTCGCAACAAGATAATTTCGAATTGCTGTTTTATGAGCTTCGTGGTCCATATTGTTTACGACGACATTCACACCAGCCATTTTGCCAAACTCTCTTGCTAGTCGCTCGATGACGAGCTTCTGTTCAACATTGCCTCGGTTAGAAATAATCGTTAATTGGCGACTTTTTCCTATGGCTGGAAAGGAAAGAGCTGCGCCTGCCAATACAGCACCTGCGCCTTGTATGAAGTGTCTACGGCTTAATGGGTTGAGTATTTTATCGTCTTTCATTGCTATCTTTACCCCGTTGTTTTTATTGTGGTGGTAATATGAGTAAAGCAAATAAGTGTCCTCAGGTAAATAGTTAATTTAATAAATTAACTATTTACCTGAGGTAATTCCAATTCAACTGCACCACAATGACAGCTGGCTTTGTGTTTGAGTTCCTGAATTCAAGTCCGAAGTGCGACACTTTTTATTTCAAGCTGCTAAGCACATCTCTTTAAATACGACTGCTGGCTGCTTGAACCCTAAACACTTCCTTGGGCGATAATTGATTCGTGTCATCGCCCAGTGAATCGTGTCATCTTCAATGTTTCTTAAATCTGTTCCTTTACGAATATATTGTCTCAAGAGGCCATTGCTGTTTTCGTTGGCTCCACGCTCCCAAGAACTGTAGGGGTGGGCAAAATATACTTTCGTCTCTAGCGCTTCTGCTATTTCCGCATGATGAGCAAACTCTCTACCATTATCCGCTGTAATCGTATGCACATGAGCTTTAAAGGGCGTTAATAGCTCTATTGTGGCTCGGGTGACATCAGCAGCAGACTTTGAATTGACTTTCTTTATCAGGTAAAAACGTGTCTTTCGCTCTAGAAGAGTGACAATTGAACCCGTACCATGTTTACCTAAAACGGTGTCTATTTCCCAATCTCCAAACCGCTTTCTTGTATCAACAATATCAGGCCGCTCTTCTATCGATACCGCATTCTTTATTGCCTCACCTTTTGTCCGCTTACCTTTTCGGTAACGCTTATGACCTTGCCTTAAGAGACGATAAAGTGTCCCTTTGAGCCTTTTATCGTCATTAATATACTGATAAATCCATTCATGGCTGACTGGTACACCGCATAAGGTTAATACATGAGAGACTTGCTCTGGACTCCAGTCAAACTCAATGAGGATGCGAACAAAATCAATGGTCTTTGCGGGTATTCGATACTTTGCCGACGCTTTTCGTCTTGTTAGGCTGCTCTTTTGTGCTTCTTTAGGACAGTAGCCGTTTATTTGTCTATTACGCTTTAACTCACGATACACCGTCGATCGATGGCATTTTATCGTACTGGCTATCTCAGATACGGAGGTTTCACGTTCTAAAAGGGCCGAAATCTGGTATCTTTTCCCTTCGGTCAACTGCTGATAATTCATGTTGGTACTGCTTTTTTCTGTGGTAAGAAGAATCATACCAACGTCAGCAGTTGGCTTCTTCTATACCTGCGTTGCAGTGTCGCACTTATTATCTGAATTTAGGTTTTATCTCTGTTGGGCCGACTTGTTTGATCATGATATTTATCCTTTTAACGGTTTCAGCAAACACACCACGCGTTCTATTTCGTTAAAGCCAAGTTGTTTGTGAAGGTTGACGCTTTTCTCATTGGTGATCGGGGCGTCGCTGCCAAGTTCCAGAAAGCCTTGTTGTTTGGCCCATTGCTCGGCGGCGTGAATCAAGGCTTTGCCAATGCCTTGTCCTTGGCAATCTGGTGACACAAACCAAGCCTCAATATAAGGCGTGGTTTGTTGGCTGCTGCCAGGGACATTGTCGCGAAGGTTTAGCTCGATAAAACCCACCATCTTTTTTGAGTTATCAAGCGCAACTAACACCTCTTTTACATTGGAGTAAGTTCCTAAAAAGAAGGCGTTAACTTCCGCTTGGCAGATGTCTTTGATCTCTGGTAGAAATTCGACTCTGAGTGCTGACCATGCCGCTGCATCGCTTGCTTGTATGGTGCGGATGTTGATTGTCATACATTAACCTTTGCTATTCTGTTTACTCATCTTTAGCGGCTTGTAATTTAGCTAAATCTGCACCGGCGATGGCTTTCAAACATTGGGTTATTTTCTCGGCGCTCCAATCCCACCAAGCAATGTTTTGTAGCGCTTGAATGGTTTGCTCGTCAAAACGATATTTGATGATCTTGGCAGGATTTCCACCGACCGCGCTGTAAGCTGGCACGTCGGATGTCACCACGGATTTGCTAGCGATGATGGCGCCGTTACCAATTTGCACACCGGGCATGATGGTGGCGTCGTAGCCAATCCACACATCATTACCTATATTCGTATCGCCTTTGTAGGGTAAGTCGCCAGCTTCGGGCGCCACTTTTTCCCAACTGTTGCCGAAGATGTAAAACGGATACGTTGAGAAACCAGCGTTGGCGTGGTTAGCGCCATTCATGATGAATGTAACGTCTTTTGCGATGGCGCAGAACTTACCAATAATTAGCTTATCGCCAATAAAATCAAAGTGATAAAGCACATTGTCTTCAAAACGTTCTGGCCCATCTGGATCATCGTAATAGGTGTAATCGCCAACGATGATATTGTTTCGGGTAATGAAATTTTTAAGATAACCCACTTGTGGGAAGCCCTTCATCGGCTCTTTATTATTTGGATTGGGTCCTTTCATATTGCCTCCTTTTCTAATCAATTACGTGCAAGGCGCGGTATTCGTCGTAGGCGAATTGGTCTGTCATGCCGCTGATGTAGTCTTGAATGAGACGACAGCGGAAATAGAACTCCCATGCATCATCAGTGATGGATTCCAGCTTGCAGCCTTTGAAATGAGTTTTGAAGTCAGTCAGACTTTTGTCTTCGATGGCGGTTCGATAGGCGCGAATGTGTTTTTGTGAGAGCTTTCTAAATACTCTCGCCTCGTATGCGGGTGCTTTTATGTCGTTGTCTAGAACCTTGTTGAAGCTGGCTCTGTCTAGTTTGAGTAATGGGGCATAAATATCCAGGAGTCCATTGATGATTCGGTAGCCTTGTAGCTCTTGCCCTTCTACTTCAGGCGTGCTGAAGGCGTATTTTCGAGCCACTGTTTTGAGTGTTTCGACCACGGCGTGATGATAGCTACCATCTTCAATTAGGGCGTTATTAAAAGAGCCGTGGAATACGGCATCGATATTATCGATAAAGCGCTTACAAGCGTATTTCGGCAGTTCTTTATTGATGCCTACACGCAGTCCAACAAAGAACATACTGTCGATTTTGTTTTGTCGATACATGGATTCGGCAGAGACAATAATCTCATCCATCATTTGATTGACTGACAGTTTGAAATCATCAGATTGGCAAGTATTGGTAAATTCTTCACGTAAAATGTTTGGTAAATCCGCAATAGATAAAATACCTTTCTCTTCCGCATCTTCGATATCGGCCACACCATAAGAAATATCGTCAGCAGCTTCCATGATGTATGCGAAGGGAGAGCGTCTTCCTTCTTGAATATTTAACGCTTCTCTTAATGCCTTGATAAAGGGCGCTTCACTCAAATAAAAACCGACCTTTTTTTGTAGGTAATTTTTATCTGGTTTGGAAGTGTCGCCACGACGGGTGTATTTCATAATGCCAGACAATTGGCTATAGGTGAGGTTGAGCGCAAGCAAACTGTGTACTAAGCGAATGGCTTGAGCATTACCTTCAAAGTTACAGATGTCACGTTCTAGAGCGGTCAGTTCGTCGTTGAGTTTGATGTCTGAGTCGTCAGTATCTGGCATAAAACGCTTAAGAAATTGGCTTGTATGTTTCTCAAACCATTTGATCATGGTGTCTTCTCCAAAGTGACCGAAGGGCGGGTTGCCCACATCATGCATCAGACAAGACATTTCGACGATGGATTCAAATTGGCGGTCTAATCCAGTCAGTCCATATTCCTCTAGCTTTCCCTTGTCTTTCGACAAACTCTGAAATACCAACTGGCTAATGTAACGTCCAACTTGCTGTACTTCCATCGAATGGGTCAAACGACTGCGTACGGCAGCATTGCGCTCGAGAGGAAAGACTTGTGTTTTCTGCTGCAAGCGACGAATAGCTGCGGAATTTATAATGCGCCCTCTGTCACTTTCGAAGTCGCCCTGTGGTGCTATTTTTGTGTCGTCAGAATTTCGGCTGTTATGAAGGCGGTTAGATCGAATTTTTTGTCTAAAATTAATTGTCATGAAGCACATCCTTGATCTGGAAACATTTCTTATCATTCGATAGTAACGATATTTTGGACGACAAGTCATGTTTTAAGTGATGGTATTTTAAACAATGAAGCGGATGGTTCGTTTGCTTATCATGCAGTTAGATATCGACTTGTCACATAACTGTCATCTTGATGCTTTCTACTGTCTGTATAGTCAAAGGTAAAAGTAGTAGGGAAAAATGTTATGCCTTCAACCCCAGTTGTGGCGACTCTACAAGAGCATGTGTCTTTTCTCTTGCATGAGGTCGAAACACACTGTCATCTCGTTGAGCTTTTTTTTACATCAGGTTCTGTGGAGTTATTGTCGAGTATTCGCGGGCGTCGTGGTTATGTGCAAGCGCTGCGTGAAAAAGCAGACATTGAAACGGCACGTTTATTAGAGCGTCGCAAAGCCAATACCACCTTCCATGCGCAAGTCAGTGGCATGCATACCTTGGTGATCGCCCTTGAGATGCTGACCAAGCATTGTTTCGATTGTGTTCGTGAGGGCACATTAGAGGAAGCCTACGAGCATCCGACAGGGCCAGAGTGCCGTAAGTTGGTGAAACGTATCAGGCGTGCTTTGCGCTTAGTGAAAGTCGGTGTGAGCGAAAATCGTCGACGAACGGGCATCAAGCTAGGTCGACGCACGCATAAGCTGCTGGCGAGCTATAACGAGCTGCAAGCGTTAACTTTGCAAGCGAAGTTCGACTTGAGCGATGACCAATTGCGCGCTGCGATTCTAAGCAATGTCAGTGTGAAACGCCTGATAGAACAATTAGGCGTGGTGGCTGAAGCCTTGATTAAGGTGGATCTTGGTCAAGTGGCGACATTGCAAAATTACCCTCATTTATTGGACAGCGCGACCAACCTAAATTATGACCTGCGAGATTTGAAAGTTCGCCGTTTGGCGTTGACTCGCTCTGGCAGTGCCATTGCGGCGATTACTCACAAGGATGAATCTGGCAAAGAGGTGCTAGCGGTTTACAAAGAAGGTGATCGTGCAAAGATTGATGAAGAAGTGGCTGGCGTGAATCAATGGCGCAATATTGACCCTAGATTAGCCCCTAGCGTTCTTTCTCAAACAGGCACATCTCAAGTCAATGGGAAGAGCGATGACAGCAATGAGCAATCGTCTTTATTGATCGAACATATTCCGGGAAAGACCTTGGAAGCTTTGTTACTCGATGGTGACCAAGAGGGCACACAAGCCGCGCTCAAAGTCTTGTTTAAAACCCTGAATCAAACATGGAAAGCCAGTCTAACGCCGGAGTCTTGCACTGCGAATTTCATGAAACAACTGCAAAAACGCATTGGTGACAGTCGTAAGGTTCATCCTGAATTTTTTAAAGACGAAGAACGCATTTGTGGTTACACCAGTCTAAGCTTTGATGAGTTAGTACGTCGCGTGGCGGTGAATGAAGCCCAATGGCGAGCGCCTTTTTCCGTGCTGACCCATGGGGATTTTAACGTCGATAATCTGATTTACGATGATGCGGAAAAACGCGTGTATTTTATCGATCTACATCGCGCGTCTTACTTTGATTATGTGCAAGATTTGTCGGTGTTAATGGTCTCGATTTACCGCTTACAGGTATTAAGTGGTGAGACGCGAACACAGATGATGGAAAGCGCCAAAGAGGTGTATCGCTTTGGTCGACGCTTTGCCAATCGTCAACAAGATACCTCGTTTGAAGTTCGTCTTGCGGCGGGGCTTGCCCGTTCTTTTGCGACTTCGACACGATTTATTTTTGATAAAAAGCTCGCATCTCGAATGCATTTACGCGCTCGCTATTTGCTGGAGCGTCTAGCAAAGCTGTCGTCAGAAGAACGCACCACAGAACAAGCCCAAACATTTACCTTACCGCTTAAGGAGCTTTACGTTGAATAAGCCGAGAATCGGGGTCATTGGCATCCCGGGAAAATGGTCCACAGAAGTATTGGCGGATCGCCTTGAAGAGCGTACTGGCTTTCGTGCTGTGATCGATATGAGTCAAGTTGAGTTGCGCTTAGACACCAATCAATTGATGTTTCAAGACTTGGATTTGATGACGCTAGACGGTTTGATCATCAAGAAGATCAGCGAAGTCTATGCGCCTGCCACAGAAGACCGTATTCATTTGTTGTCTTATGCAGAACGTGCTGGCGTCAAACTGTTTAGCCCAACTCAAAGTGTGGGTAACTTGGTAAACCGCTTAAGCGGTACTCTGGCGTTACAGCAAGGCAATATCCCCATGCCAAAAACGCGTATCACAGAGAACCCAGAACAAGCCTTTGCTACAGTGCGAGAATTTGGCTCCGCGATTTTAAAGCCGCTGTACTCCACCAAAGCCCGCGGCATGATCATGTTAACCCAAGACGACAGCGACGAATTTGTTCGTAACGCGCTGGAAGAGTATCGTCAGAGTCAGTCGATTTATTATATTCAGCAAACCGTGAAACTGGATGGTCGAGATTTGGGCATGGTGTTTGTCGGTGGCGAATACCTTTGTACTTACGCGCGCGTCGGCAATAAAGACTCTTGGAACACCACGATTAATAGCGGTGGCAAGTATGAAAAATTTGAGCCTGATGCCGAGCTGATTGAATTAGGCCGCCGAGCGCAATCTTGTTATGACTTGAGTTTTACCACGGTAGATATTGCCCTGACTGATCAAGGTCCAGTGGTGTTTGAGGTGTCGGCTTTCGGTGGCTTTAAAGGCGCGTTAGAAGGTTGCGATATTGACGCTGCCACTGTGTACGCGGACTTTGTTTTACAGGAATGTGCCCTACAAAAAGGTGTTGTACAAGAAGGCGCATTGCAGAAGAAGGAGATGGCATCATGATTAAAACCCTATTGAACTTGCCCCATGTAAACGAAGCACTCAGTCATTGTGACGAAACGATTCGACTTCATTTTGCCGACTTGTCGGTTATCGTGCATTCCAATGAAGCCATGTTGTTGGCTGGTATTGCCGATTATTATCGTAGTTATTTGAAGACCGAGGCTCACACGACAACGTCTTTGAATTTGTATGTGATGGAGCAAAACGTCGTTGGCGATGAGCTAGATTGGTTAAATGTGCCACGTGAAGAAGGCAAACAAGGCCGTAAAGAAGGCTATCTTGATGTGGCTGGTGGACGTTGGATTAAAAAATTCAAAACCGGTATGGCGTTTTTACAGCGCCCAGATCATGCGGTTGCTGTGGGCCCTTGTGCGTCTAACTTGGCACAAATTATTAACTTCATTAACAATCAGTTTTTGAATCATTACTTACGTGAAGGCTTCACCTTGGGCCACGCGTCGGCGTTTTGTGTAAATGGCCAAGCTACAGCCATCGCCGCTGGATCAGGCGGTGGCAAGTCCACCTTGATGCTGCGTTGTCTGGAAAACCCTGAGCGTGACTTTCTCACCAATGATCGACTGTTGCTAAAAAAGACAGAGTTTAAGAAAGCTGATGGAGGCACTCAAACCATCGGCTTGGCAAAGCTGCCACGAGTAAACCCAGGCACCTTGTTGCACGCCGAGCGTTTACGTCACATCTTGCCAGAAGCGCGCCAACAAGCCTTGCGCCAAATGCCGCAAAGTGAGCTGTGGTCTTTGGAAGAAAAATACGATGTTCAAATCGAAGATGAATACGGCCCAAACCGTGTTGTTTTAGCTGCAAACCTGTCTCGTCTCATTATGTTGGACTGGTCATTAGATAGCTCTGAGGCGACACAATTAGAGTCGGTTGATTTGTCGTCTCAGGCCGAAGTTATCGAAGGGTTGCGTAAACGTCCGGGGCCGTTTTATCAAGATCAGAGCGGTGAGTTTGCCGACCTAAACGCCATTGACTCTGTGGCGCACTATTGTAGTGAACTGGCGAATGCCGACGTTTATCGACTCACTGGCAAGATCGACTTTGATCGTGCTTATGAATTAATCGCTGCGTTGGACTGAATGCCACGCGCCTGATTAATGGCTCTTTTAATAGAAAAGGTAACCAATACAATGCAAAGCCCCATCCCAACCGTCACAGACCGCCCTCATCATGCTGACATTATCGCTCGCTTACCGAGCGAGTGGACCGCTTGGCCTCGGGATGAAAGCTCGGTGAATAGTCATGTTTTAGAAGCAAGCAAAACGCCTTCTTTATTCAAGAAAAATAAGCTGCGCTGGCCAAAACGTTCCGTGGTGTTTATTTCTGATCCTCATGCGGATGCAGCCGCCTTTGAAAATTCCTTGATCGCGGCAGGCGTGGCAGAGCGCAAGAAAAAATCGGGCTTGGGGCATCTTTCTCTGACCAAAAAAGGCAGGCAGTCTGAGATTATCGTTGGTGGTGATTGCTTGGACAAAGGGCCGAGTAATCTTGAATTACTGCGTAGTGTCAAACAGCTTTATAAGCTAAAAGCGCGGGTGACTTTATTGGCTGGTAATCATGATTTACGGTTACTGATGGGCTTGTTAGCGTTGGCGCGTAAAAAAGACGTGGGTAACCAGCATTTTTTCGTGCGCATGGGCAAAAAAGTTGTGCCGCTGTTTCGTGAAGTCTTCGATGAATATTTAGCGGATACAAAATGGGATAAGAAAATTCCCGATGAAGATGAGTGTCGAGAGTTGTTATTCCCAGGAGACGACTGGTTTAAAGCGTTCCCATTTCACGCGGCCGGCTTTTTGACTGCAGAAGGCATCGATCGTGAAGTGCGCAAGATGGAATCGAAAAATCACAGTTTCGAGAAACACTGCTTGTCGGCTGGATTGAGCTTACGACAAGTGTATGCGACCTCATTGAAATGTCAGCAGTTGTTTTTGCACAAGAAGGGCGAATTCAATTGGTTTTTCCGCAAGATGGAATTGGTTGCAAAACGTGGTTCATTCTTGTTTTTGCATGCCGGTTTAGATGACAGCATGGGGCAAATGCTACTGAAAAGCGGCACCAAGTATGCGAATAAAGCCTTCCACCAGAATTTGAAGCGTCGTGACCTGTTTAGCTTTTACTACAGCTCTATAGCCAACACGTTTAGAACCAAATACCGTGACGCCGATCTCCCATTGACCCATCGAGGTGTTAAAGCCATTCACAAGGCCGGTATTCATGTGGTTGTTCAGGGGCATATTAACCGCCAGCAAGGCCAGCGAATTACCATCAAAAAAGGCTTGGTGCATGTGGAAGCGGATATCACCTTAGACTGCCATTCGCGCACAGCTGAAGGGTTAAAAGGCCACGGTATTGGTGCGACCTTGATTGGTAAAGACACTGGTGTTGTTGGGCTCAGCTGCGATTACCCCACTGCGAAAGTTATTTCGGCTGAAGAACTGCAAGGAATCTACGGATAAGCATTATGAAATCGAAAACAGAATTTAAATACGAAGCCTTATTGGATGCCGACGATATTCAAGACGTCCTAAAAGCCCTGTCAAAAGGTTTGTCGAAAGGTAAACTGGAATTCAGTGAAGAAAAAGAAGGTACGTTAACGCTTGATCCAAAAGGTCTCATGCGTCTTAAGGTGCGTGCTTATGAAGATGAAGACAGTCAACAGTTCGAAGTCAAAGTACGCTGGGAAAAACACCCTAAGCGTCTTAATAAAACAGCACCTAATATATTGTCTTGATGCTGTTCACCCTCCCAAAGAGCGCTTTTGTTTGGATAAAAGCGCTCTTTTATATGCATTACAAAAAAATACAAGTCCTTTCTTTTTATTTGCACTTTTTGTTCTATATTCCATGTTGGAAGTCTCCATTTTCAATATGAGGTAAAGGAATATGCTCTCATTCTCACAAAAGTTATATCTAGGTTTCGCAATTGTTATTGGCCTTTTAGCTTTGGTTGGCTCGACGGCATTTTTTGCACTCGACAAGGCATCGAGTGGTTTTGATGAATACCGTTCTATGGCAAGAGCGACGAATGCAGTTGGTCGAGTTCAAGCAAATATGTTAATGGTCCGTATGGACGAAAAAAGCTACATAGCAACCGGAAGTGAAAAAGATAAAGAGGCATTTGAATATTACTGGGGTAAAACTCAGACACTCATCGATGAAGCAGCGATAGACCTTAATTCACCCGAAGACTTAAAAACTATTAACGAGCTAGAGGTGTCATTGACTAATTACTCTAATGGCTTTGAGGAAGTGGTGAATCTAAAAACTAAAAGAAACGAGTTAGTTGAGAAAGTTTTAAATGTTAAAGGCCCGATGATTGAGAGAAACTTAACTGAAATACTGATTTCAGCAAAAGAGGCTGGCGATGTTACTGCAGCTTTTCATGCATCGTTTGCGATGAGACATTTGTTGCTAGCGCGTTTGTATGTCCTGAAGTTTCTAGAGTCGAATGAGCTTGATGCCGTTGAAAGAGTGAATCAAGAAGTGGTTAACCTTAATACGGAAATACAGACACTAAATCGAGAACTACAAAACCCAGCTCGTCAGGCCTTATTAGAAACTGTTTCTCAGGACATGGCGATCTATAAGCAAGCCTTTGATCAGACAGTCTCGGTTATATTAGATCGTAACGCGATTGTGAATAATACATTGAACCCAATCGGTAATGTTGTGACTAAGATGACAGAGGACTTGAAGTTATCTATTAAGAACGAACAAGATTTACTTGGGCCTGAATTGACCGAAAGTAATGAGTTGGCTGTCTTTATTATCGAAATCTCTGTTGTCATTGCCATCTTATTAGGTGCTGTCATTTCTTGGTTGATTACTCGTGCAACCACGTCGCAATTAGGTGGCGACCCAGCTCTGGTCACGAAAGTTGTACGAGGAGTAGCAAGAGGCGACTTGGAAGTTCAGTTACCAGATAATAATGAACAAGAAGCAAGCTTATACGCAGCTATTCGTGTCATGGTAGCAAGCCTGAAAGATAAAGCGGTTTTAGCTCAAAAAATTGCTGATGGGGATTTGACGGCAACGGTTGTATTGTCATCCGATAAAGACAGTCTAGGGCGAGCCTTGAAGGATATGGTAAAAAACCTTAACTCTATACTTTTAGATATTCAAAATGCTGGTGAGCAAATTGCTGCTGGCAGTTCACAAGTATCAATATTTAGTCATTCTCTTGCTGAAGGCGCTACTCAACAAAAAGACAATTTGCAGACTATTTCGGCGGCATTGGAACAGTTGTCAGTGCAAACCAGTGAAAACGCCGAAAGCGCTAAAGAGGCGAATCTTCTGGCTGATAAAGCCCAGAAAGCAGTAGTTCAAGGTCAGTCGCAAATGCATGAAATGATAGTAGCGATGAATGAAATTAAAAGTGCTGGAGAAAGCATTGCTGGTTTTATTAAGACCATTGATGAAATAGCAGAGCAAACTAATTTGCTGGCATTAAATGCGGCCATTGAAGCCGCTCGTGCGGGCGAGCAAGGTCGAGGTTTTGCGGTGGTTGCAGATGAAGTGCGGGGCTTAGCGTCAAGAAGCACAGATGCTGCGGCTGAAACAGCGAAGTTAATTCAGCTTTCATCCACCAAGACGGCGAATGGTGTTTCTATTGCTGAAAGCACGGATAAGTCTCTGCAGGCAGTTTTTGATGGTATTAGTGAAACCTCAACTGTCGTTGCGAAAATCGCAGCGGCCAGCCATGAGCAAGCTTTGGCGGTGAACGAAGTGACCCAAGCGATGGCATCGGTTGGTGACGTTGTTGAGTTAAATGCAGCGGGTTCTGTTGAAGGTGCGGCCGCAGCAGAAGAATTGAGTGGTCAAAGTGCGGCGATGAAACAAACGATGGCGCGTTTTACCCTGGCGAGTTGATCGTTAATTAGCTATTTTTGGTTTATTGTTCGCCACCTACATTATAGGTATGGGTGGCGTTTCAATACTTTAGATAGTTATTTTTTCGAGGATACAGAAGGGGGCTACGCATGCTAGCGCTAAGACCAAATTGCGAGTGTTGTGATAAGGATTTACCACCGTCGGCTGAAGATGCCATGATTTGCAGTTTTGAATGTACTTTCTGTGTCGACTGCGTTGATACGAAGCTTCCTAATAACCGCTGCCCAAACTGTGGTGGTAACTTAGCCTCAAGGCCTATTCGCCCCGCCAATAAACTGGAAAATAACCCTCCTTCTTCAGAGCGCGTTATATCTGATTGTCCCTCAGTTGAATAGTCTTTATAGTAGTAATCAGTATTTGATACTCATTACTACTATAATTATAAGAAACGAAAGGGCTAAGTATGTCTAGATACCTAGTTTTTATGGTTGGGCTACTGTGTTCGCCTTCCTTAGTATGGGCTGCGAATCCGTCTATCAACGAGCTGAATTCCTGTGTGGCTTTGGTCGAATTTGTTGATTCCAAGCTGGATGACTACGCAAAGAATTATGCCGAAGAAGACATACGCGCTGTTCATACTGGATTATCTTCCTACCGTGATTACCTTCAAGAGGAAGTAATTACGCCACGACTACTTAATATGTATGGTGGTAACGCAGGCCAGGCAAAACTGATGCAGACACTGTTTGATCGACAAAAGAATACATTTGCTTCGCATCTCAATGAACGCTATTCCGAAAAGAAACTGTTTACCGAATATGCCGCTGCGATTAATGACTGCACGGCCTATACTCGTATCAAGCCTGAGGTCGTCAAGAAGCTTAATCTTGCTATCACCGCTATGATTAGGATGCAAAACCAATAAGCAAATCGGGTTGAACCTCGTCCCTTATACTTATTGGTTGATGTATGTTTTAAAAGCCGCTTGGTTGATCGATTAAATTAGCCACTGAAAGCAGATGTTGTTCATTTAAATAGCTGAGTAGTTCTGTATTAACATCGTGTTGAATATTGGGTAACCCTTGATTGCCAAATATACGATTTATTTCAATAACATATGGGACTGAGCCGACCATGGCAATGTCGAATCCAGCATGATTGATGTCTAGCGATTCTGCTAGATAGGTGACAAGGTCTTGAGCTTCTTTTGGAATTAAGCCCATTTCTACTTGGCCACCTTGGCTGATGTTGTTGTGAAAGCCATTATCCGATTGTAAACGCCAATAGCCACTGACAATCTTATTGCCCACCCAAATAACGCGCATATCTCTGTCTATTGGTAAATATTCCTGCACATAAAGCACGTTAGTTTGATCGATATATTCACGCCACTGCCCTATGGTCTCAATCAGAAACACGCCTTTACCCATGCTGCTACGTGGGACTTTAGCCACAAAAGGCGATGGCATTTCTTCCCAAATTTTTTCCGCTTCATAGGGGGTGTTTGCTGCAATAACGGTATAGGGGTGTTGCATGGGCACAATAGTGCGGAAAGTTCGCGTCATTTCGACTTTATCGTGGCCAATCATGTAAGTGGCAATACTGGGAAAAATACGCTTTTTAAGCCCGTGAACTAAGGCATTAAGTTGCCAATACTGAGGGAAAAGTAGCCAGTCGGCCTCTTTAATCTCATCTAGATGTTCATACATAGATTCTGGTTTTATGTAGCGAACCTGGGGTAAATGCAGTGTTCTTAGGGCGTCAAAAGATATGATTTTCATTATGTAATAATCAGTAACTAAACATGCCGCGATTGTGAGGCTTGATGATTAAAAAAGAAACAAAAAATCACCACAATCAGAGACAAAAGCTCTCTTGATATACGCCGCTTAATTTTAATTAATGTTCACGGGGGGCATATTTAAGAAAAATACCAAGAGACATCAGCAGGAACCCTGCACTAGCAACTATCGCTACTGGATAGTACAAATTGCCTGCCATGTCGAGCTGGCTGTATTTGATCACCATAATCAGACCTTCTAGTGCCATAGCAACACAAACTGTGCCGATAAATCTGGGCAGGGTTCGTCTTAATAAAACTATAACGTCATGCTCATTATCACTGCCGTATTCTTTGTTGATCACCATAGCCAATTCAAATACCGCAATGGCGATTATGTTTGAATTGATAACCTTAATGATGGCTTGGGTTAGGCTTTCACCATGGTTGAACTCATTGATTGCACCAGCGAAGCTGGCAATGACAACAAAACCAGAAAGGGTAAAAAAGATAGTCGAAAATGTTTTGGCAAAAAGTTTTTGAACATTAACGTTCATTGTAAGAATCCCTCTTATTTCAAGATGATTCTTACAATAGGGGTTCTCGAGTTAATAAATAGACTAATCAATAGGTTACCGCGAAGCTTCCTCATTGATGACATGGACATTTCAGTCTTTACGAATGATGATTGTTGGCTGAAAAGCGGTTAGTAAAAAAGAAAAAGCTGTCAAAAAGAGCGAAGCCAGTTGAATTTGTATTCGCTCTTTTTAGCTGGCTAATTGGAAGAATTAATCGTGTTTTGATTCAGCATCTTGGTTGCTTTGGCTTTACGAAGTCGTCGTACTGAGTCAACGATCAGCATAGCAAGAGCCGACCAGATCAATACAAAGGTCGTCAGTTTTTCTGGACTAAGTGGCTCGTCGTACAAGAACACCGCTAGAAAAAACATGCCTGTTGGACCTATATATTGGAAAAATCCAAGTGTCACCATACTGACTCTGTTCGCTGCTGCTGCAAAGCACATTAGTGGAACCATAGTTACCGGGCCAGCCGCAAACAGTAGCCAATTAACATTCGCGCTATTCTCAAACATGTTGGCGCTTGGTGACGGGCTGAGTACCAAATAAGCAAGGGCTAAAGGCAGCATAATGGCTGTTTCAATTGCCATACCGGTAAAACTATCCACAGCAATTTTTTTACGTACCAAGCCATAAAAGCCAAAGGTAATAGCGAGGATTAAAGCGATCCAAGGTAAAGAACCAAATTGAATCACTTCAAATACCACTGCACAGAAACATAAAACGACGGCGGCTTTGCGAACTTTATCAAGTTTGTCTTTGAAGAAAATGACACCTAATAAAATACTAATGAGTGGGTTTATGTAATAGCCCAAACTAGCACTTAGCATTTTGTTATTTTGTACCGCCCAAATAAACGTCCCCCAATTCAAGCCAATAAGAAGTGTTGATATCAGCATGGCCATTAGGGTTTTAGGTGAGTTTAAGACCTTCTTTAATGCGTCGGTGTAACGTAATAGGATTATCAATACAAGCACAATGACGCAAGACCAAATCACTCGATGGGCAAGAATCTCTGTCGCAGGAACAAACGACATTTCCTTAAAATAAATCGGCGCAATGGCCCAAAGCGTAAAAGCCGTTAACGCGTATAATATGCCGCTTCTAGAAGAGGTATGCATTGACGTTTTCCTATTCAATGAATGTGTATTTTTGAGTAACGAGTGTATAGCAATACTGAGTATTTGGTCAGGAGTTTGTTAAATATAAAATGGAGTATTTCATTATGATGATGGCTGTACTTATTGCCTAAGTAAAAAGATGGGTTTAAAGTTAACGCATTAATTTTACTTAATCGAACTTCGGGGCGGGGCGAAATTCCCCACCGGCGGTGATTTGACAAGATTGAAGAATCTATCAACAGCCCGCGAGCGCTTTGTTTATTATGAACAAAGGTCAGCAGATCTGGTGAGACTCCAGAGCCGACGGTCATAGTCCGGATGATAGAAGTCGACCAAGTCTTTGTTGTGTCTGATGCTTTTCAGGTGCTTCTGAGCTGCGCATTATCGTGTGTAGGTCTTGGTATATTCCTCATCACCCCTGTTCATCTTGATATTTGGAGAAACCAAAGATGGCAGGCACATTCTTTATTATGATCGCGTGTTTCACGTGGGCACTTGATACCTTGATTCGTTACCCTTTATTGGGGGCGGGTTATTCCACTCTGCAAATAGTCCTAATCGAACACCTTACCTTGGTGTTGTTTGTCGCACCTATGCTGTGGCGCTATCGCCATGTTTATCGCCATATGTCGATAAGTGGCTTTTCATGTTTGTTTTTTATTGGTGGCATAGGCTCTGCCATGGGCACCTTGGCGTTTACAGAAGCCTTTCATTACTTGAATCCAACGGTCGTTATTTTGCTGCAAAAACTGCAACCAATCGTGGCGATTTTATTGGCCTACTGGTTGTTGAAAGAACGTATTGAAGGGCAATTTGTCCGCTGGGCGGCCGTTATTTTACTGGGCAGTTTCGTAATGATGTGGCCGGATTTGCGTCAATTAGGCGATGCCCAATGGCACTATTCCAGTGACGTAAGCAGTATTATGAAAGGCTATGGATACACCTTGATTGCGGTTATTGCTTGGGGCGCGGCGACGGTCTGTGGCAAATACTTGTCTTACCAACATATGCCAGCGAACGCGATTATGTCCGGCCGTTTTGTTGCCGGTTTATTGGTGTTATTACCCATGGCATTAGCGCAGTCTGATGGCTTGAAAGTGATGACCTCTATCGATTTAAGCTTAGTGGTGGTGATGGCATTGCTTAGTGGATTTATCGGTATGTGGTTCTACTACCAAGGTCTAAAAACAGTCCCCGCGCAACTTGCTACCTTGGCGGAACTGTCCTTCCCTGTCTTCGCCGCCGCCATCAACTGGCTATTCCTTGATATGGGGCTAACTGGCTACCAAATCATAGGCGGTTTAATGCTTATCCTCGGCAACATCGGATTGCGCATGAAAGAACTGAGAAAGGCTGAGTTAACGGCCGTGGCTCAATAGTTTTAGTTGTTTTGCCTTAAATGGTCTGGAAGGTGTTCTTTCAGGCCATTTCTTGTTTCCCTCATTGTCCTTTTTGACCCTATGTTCTGCCCTCGTTTCTCGTTAATTGCCTTTTTATAATGCTTCTATCAAATTTAATGGTGGTAAGCATTATGACGTTTAAAGACAGTATGTTGGCTCTGGTGATTATCCTCGCTTGGGGATTAAACTTTGTGGTGATCTCTTTTGGCCTTGGCGAAGTGCCGCCTTTGTTATTGGGCGGGCTGCGGTTTTTAATGGTGGCGGCGATTGGTTGTTTGTTGGTTAAACGGCCTAATATTCCGCTGAAGTGGTGGTGTGTATATGCACTACCAATGGGTTTTATGCAGTTCGCCTTTTTGTTTATAGCGATGGCGAATGGTATGCCTGCTGGCTTGGCTTCTTTGATATTGCAGTCTCAGGCGTTGTTTACCATGGTGTTTGCGTTGGTCTTTTTGAAAGAAGGTGTGAAGTTTCATCAAGTGTTGGCGATTGCTTTAGCGGGCGGTGGTTTGCTGATGATTGCTGTGGTGTCTGGCGTCAGCGATATGACGTTGTTTGGGTTTATTCTAACCTTGTTCGCCGCAGCGAGCTGGGCGTTGGGGAATATTAGTGCTCGCACTATGAGTCAGAAAGGCTACGCAGTGAATGTGAACCTGGTTATTTGGAGTGCTTGGGTGCCGCCATTGCCTTTCTTTGTGTACTCTTGGTTTATGGAAGGGCCTGAGTTGATGTATTCAGCTTTGATGAATATTAGTTGGGTGTCTATTGGTGCTCTGGCTTATCTTGCCTTGGTGGCGACTATTTTGGGTTATTCTTTGTGGGGATATTTGATGGGCCGTTATCCAGCGAGCCAAGTTGCACCCTTGACCTTGGGTGTTCCTATCGTGGGTTTGACCTTTGCAGCGATAATACTGGATGAAAGCCTGTTACCACTTCAATGGATCGGTGTGTGTTTTGTATTGATCGGTCTGTTGGTTAATACTTTTGGTGTTCGGCTTTTCGATCAATTCAAAACAACCTTCAAAGAGGTATAAGGTGTCGGTGATAACTAAGATTCAAGTTTATTTTATTATGATGCCGAATAGTGTTTTGCTGGATACGATTGGCCCTGCGGAGGCCTTTCAATATGCAAATCGCTTTGTAGCTGGGGCCGAACCTTTGAATCAGAGACAATTTGAACTGCATTTTGTTGGCCCTGAAGTAAAGGTCGAAAATACCTTGGGGTTAAATATTCAAGTTGAACCACTACCTGATGTTATAGCGGTGAATAGCTGGGTTGTTAGTACTGGACTGGCGGGTGATCTAATTGATTTAGATACGCCTGCTATGGAAGCAACGATAGGTTGGTTAGTTCAACAGGAAAATTATATTGGTCGCTATATTAGTATTTGTGCAGGGACTTTATTATTTGCAAAAGCTGGGCTTTTAGCGGGTCGAGCCTGTACTACTCACCATATGCATTTAGAAGAGCTGCAAGCGATAGAACCGAGCGCTAAGGTGTTGGGTAATCGATTGTTTGCCGTGGATGATAGTTTTTATAGCAGTGCTGGCGTAACGGCTGGTATTGATTTGGCTCTGTATCTTATACAACAGGAATTTGGCGCAAATTGTGCGAGTCAGGTCGCACGTCATATGGTGTTGTTTTCTCGTCGTGGCCCAAATGATCCTAGTCAATCTCCATGGCTAGAAAACCGCAATCACTTTCATCAAAGCGTACACCGTGTGCAAGATGCGATTCAGGTAGACCCTGCACGCAATTGGTCATTAGAAAGCTTGGCAGCTGTTGCCCAGTGCAGTCCGCGTCATCTCGTGCGTTTGTTTAAAGAAAGCGCCGGTGTAACGACACGGGAATATATCCATAAATTGCGCCTTGCTTTAGCGATGCAGTTTTTGCAAAGCACCTCTTTGCCAATAGAAGAAGTCGCAGAACGTTGTGGCTTCGACGACCCAAGACAATTTCGTCGTCTTTGGGCGAGGCAACATGAATTTCCTCCTTCGCATTATCGAGCGAAATACTAAGCCTTTCCTTACTCTAATTATAAATATCTGCCCCTCTTTGGTGCTTTTTGCTTTAGAATAACGCCTGTAATTTGTCCGTAAGGTCAGCTTTTAAGTGCATCTTTTTAGTCGATGGCTTAATTTTCATTCTAATAAGGAAGCGAGATGCCAAACTCCTCTTTTCAATCATCAACCACCGAGCCGAAAACTCAATGGTTAAACGTTATTTTGCTGTGGGTGGCGGGTATCTCTGCTGCGATGCAATTTGCTAAGTTTTCTGTGTCGTTTGATGGTTTGCTGGAGCATTATCAGATGGGGGCGACGTCAACGGGCGCGGCGCTTTCCGCAGTGGGTATTGCTGGATTGGTGTTTGGTGTGTCGGCGGGCATGATTGCCAGTCGAGTGGGCTATTTGAAGGTATTGGTGGGCGCTTTGCTGCTAGGCGGTTGCTTGTCTTTGATTCAATCTACATTACCACATTTTAATCTATTGTTTGTGACCCGTATGCTGGAAGGCTTTTCTCAGTTGGGTGTGGTTGTCGCTGCGCCCACTTTGATTGCTAAATTAAGTGCCCCGCAACATAAGTCTTTGACCATGGGGATTTGGGGGACGTTTTTTGGTGTCGCGTTTGCGTTATGCGGTTGGGCTGGAAAGAGCATTTTAGACCAATACGGTTTGCAGACATTGTTTTTGAGCCATGGGCTTTTTATCACCGCAATCGGTGTGGTGTTGTTTTTCAAGCTAAGAAAAAATCCGGTTTTGGACTTGGTACCAGTGACAGAGATGCAAGACGGTTTTATTAGGCAAATGATCAAGATTTATCAGAACCCTCGTGCTTTGCTGCCAAGCTGTGTGTTCTTGTTTTATACCTGCACTTTGGTGTCTGTGTTGACCTACGTGCCTGGTTTGATTGGCGATTCTACATTGCAGAAGCTGATGATGGTTGTGTTGCCACTCATTAGTACAGGCGGTACTTTTTTAGCGGGTGCTATTGCGCAATATCTCATGCGACCACAGCGTGTTGCTTTGATGGCGTATTTTGGCGTTGCCAGCAGTGCGGTAGTTTTGTCATTAATCAGTGGCTCGGCTGAACTCTTCTGTGTTGTGGTTGGTGTGATGGTGTTGTTTCTAGGAATGGTACCTGGCTCTGCGCTAGCGATGATTCCCACTCTGGCTCGCAACCCAAGTGAGCAAGCGCAAGGTTATGGCTTACTTGCCCAGTTCGGCAATATTGGCGCAACGGTTGGGCCTCCGGCGTTTGCAACGGCAATCGCGGTTTATGGTCTTTCTGGCTTGGTCGTGTTGGTCTTGTGCGTTTGTTGTTTTGGCGTGTTGTTTAGTCTTTTAGCAGGGCGTATAAAAGCCGTTTTATAAACCGCGATTTATTCTTTTGGCCGTGTTTGCTTTAGTCAGGCGCGGCTTCGTTTTCTGCTCTCTGTGGATTATTTAAAAAATAATCCTTCTTGCTGTAATAATTCCAGTCTGTATTCTGTCTAACTACCATTAACGAATTGATTAATTGTATTTTTCCCGAGTCGCAAGGCTCTTTCGGAGTTCTACTAATGAAAAAAATTGGATTGCTGGTACTGATTGCGGCATTGGCAGCGGGCTTTTTCTATTTTGATTTGCACCAGCTATTAACGTTAGAAGGCTTGAAATCGGGCTT
Organism: Marinomonas foliarum; assembly: GCF_016906065.1. Taxonomy (NCBI): domain Bacteria; kingdom Pseudomonadati; phylum Pseudomonadota; class Gammaproteobacteria; order Oceanospirillales; family Oceanospirillaceae; genus Marinomonas; species Marinomonas foliarum. The sequence goes on from NZ_CP070273.1 coordinate 2,172,372, forward strand.
GGTACGATTTGAAGAGTGGCGTGCAGTCAGTCCGTTCTTGGTGGGTGGAGGGTTCTTACTCTTATACGTCATTGTGACGGCGTTGTCTTTGCCTGGGGCGGTCATTATGACCTTGGCGGCAGGCGCACTATTTGGCTTGCTGTGGGGCACTGTGATTGTTTCTTTTGCCAGTTCCATTGGTGCGACCTTGGCGTTTCTTGTGTCCCGTTACCTGTTGCAAGACACAGTGCAAAAACGCTTTGGTGATCGATTAAAGGCGATTAATGAAGGAGTCGAAAGAGAAGGCGCGTTTTATTTATTTACTCTTCGTCTTGTGCCTCTTTTTCCTTTCTTCTTAATCAACTTATTGATGGGGTTGACGACGATTCGTGCTTTGACTTTCTATTGGGTGAGTCAAATCGGTATGTTCGCAGGCACTCTGGTGTACGTCAATGCAGGAACTCAGCTTGGTCAATTGGAGAGTTTGTCGGGTATTTTGTCACCGTCTTTGCTGTTGTCTTTTGTCTTGTTGGGTGTGTTTCCGCTTATGGCCAAGAAAATTGTCGATCTGGTGAAAGCGCGCCGTGTGTATGCTGGATTTAGCAAACCAAAATCCTTCGATCGAAATCTGATTGTCATTGGTGCGGGTGCTGGTGGCTTAGTAAGTGCTTACATAGCAGCGACAGTAAAAGCCAAAGTCACCTTGGTCGAAGCCCATAAAATGGGCGGTGATTGCTTAAATTATGGTTGTATTCCGAGTAAGGCATTGATCAAAAGTGCGAAAGTCGCACATCAAATGCGCCATGCTGAAAACTATGGTTTGAACAGCAGCGAGCCGACGTTTTCGTTCAAAAAAGTCATGCAGCGAATCCACGATGTGATTGCGACAATAGAGCCTCATGATAGCGTTGAGCGTTACAGCAAAATGGGTGTCGATGTGGTGCAGGGTTACGCCAAGTTGATTGACCCTTGGACGGTAGAAATTCAACGACATGACGGCGACACGCAACGTTTGACTGCGCGCAGTATTGTGTTGGCAACCGGCGCTCGCCCTTTTGTGCCGAATCTGCCAGGTTTAGACGAGGTGGGTTATTACACCAGCGATACCATGTGGGACGCCTTTGCTAAGTTCGATGAGCCGCCGAAGCGCCTTGTGGTTTTAGGTGGTGGCCCGATTGGTTGTGAATTAGCGCAGAGCTTTGCTCGTTTAGGGTCCAAGGTTACACAAGTGGAACGCTCGGCTCGTATTATGGGCCGAGAAGACGAAGAAGTGTCTAAGCTGGCACAAGAAAGCCTAATTCAAGATGGCGTGATTATGCTGACTTCTCACAGTGCCGTACGTTGTGAAAAAGAAGGCGATGTGAAGCGTTTGATCATTGAGCATGATGGACAAGAATCGATCATTGAGTTTGATGCGCTCATCTGTGCAGTTGGCCGCGAAGCGCGTCTGGAAGGTTATGGTCTAGAAAATCTGGGAATTGAAACCAAGGGCACCATTGTCACTAACGATTATCTGGAAACTCTTTACCCCAATATTTTTGCCGCAGGCGATGTGGCGGGGCCATATCAATTTACCCATGTGGCCGCTCATCAAGCTTGGTACGCGGCGGTGAACGCTTTATTTGGTACCTTTAAAAAATTCCGTGTCGATTATCGAGTGATTCCTTGGACCACCTTTGTTGATCCTGAAGTGGCGCGAGTGGGCTTGAGTGAACAAGACGCCAAAGACCAAGGCATTGCTTATGAAATGGTGCGTTACGAATTGGATGACTTGGATCGCGCCATTGCCGATAGTGCGGCAAAAGGCTTTGTCAAAGTGCTGACGGTGCCGGGCAAAGATAAGATCTTGGGAGTGACCATTGTTGGCGAACACGCTGGGGATTTGTTGGCAGAATTTGTACAGGCGATGAAACATGGTCTTGGCCTGAATAAAGTCCTCGGCACGATTCATACTTATCCAACATGGGCGGAAGCCAATAAATACGCTGCCGGTGAATGGAAACGCGCACACGCACCGCAACGTATTTTGAACTGGCTGGAAAAATACCATGCTTGGCGTCGAGGTTAAGTTGATGAAAAAGCTTCGTTTATTGGTTTTAACGTTATTGAGTGTCTCCTTCGCTGGCCTGTTCAGCGCTCAGGTGATCGCGGCAAATACCTTCGATCACAGTCAATGGGATGCATTGCTAAAACAGTATGTGTTACCGCTCAATGGCGGTCAGGCAAGCCAAGTGGATTATCAAGGCTTTGCCGATGATAAGGCGCAACTGGATCGCTACTTAGCGGATTTGTCTAAGGTGAAAAGCGGCGAGTTTGATGCTTGGCCGAAAGACGAGCAATTGGCGTTTTTGATTAATGCTTATAATGCGTGGACAGTAGAATTGATCCTGACAGAGTGGCCGGATTTGGATTCGATTAAAGATCTCGGCAGCTTTTTTAGTTCGCCGTGGAGTAAGTCTTTTATTCCGCTATTGGGTGAAACGCGATCTTTGGATGATATCGAACATACCTTGATTCGTGGTTCAGATCGTTATCAAGACCCACGCATTCATTTCGCGGTGAATTGCGCGAGTATCGGTTGTCCTGCGCTTCGTAATGAAGCTTATACGGGCAAGCGTTTAGATGCTCAGCTAGACGAACAAACGCGACTTTTCTTGCAAGATCGCAGTCGGAATCGAATAGATAATGGCAAGCTAGCGTTGTCGTCGATTTTCAAATGGTATCGAGAAGACTTCGAAAAAGGCTGGAAGGGCTATTCATCGTTGGAACAGTTTTTAGTCGATCACGCAGTGGATTTGTCTTTAAACCCTGAAGAGGTTCAGAAGCTTAAAGACAAAGATATGCCCCCCCGTTTTCTAGATTACGATTGGTCGTTGAATCGTACTTTATAAATCGCTTCCCGTGCTGTTAGAAAAGCCTTTCATCATTTCCCAGAATGCGTTCGCTTGCGAACTCTGGGTTTGATGGCGTAAGCGAATCATAAAAATGGGCAGCTGATTCTGTGAGGTAAAATTCTCCACTTCAATCGGCACCAATTGTCCGTTACTCAATTCTGCCTGAATGCAATGCTTCGGCATGCGTGCCCAACCAAGTCCGTGCACCAACAAGGTTTTCTTCGCTTGAAAATCGTTTACGTACCAGCGTTTGCCTGTTGGTAAAACGTACCTATGGCCATTTTCTGAGGCGTTGGCCGTGGTGTCGTTGACCAAAATTTGGGGAATGGCGTACAAGGATTGTTGCTTGATCTTGGTGTCGCTGGTGTTAAGCGTGGCGAGTAATTCTGGGCTGATCACAGCAATCATAGTGATTTTATTCAGCTCGATAAAGGCGTGTCTGTCATCGAGCCCGTATCGTGGGCCAATGGCGATTTCGCATTGGTTCTTGGCGAGCTTTTCTTGCACTCCATAAAGGTGGTCTGTGGTGATGTCCAAGGCAATATCCGCGTGCTGGCGCTGAAAGGCTTTGATTCGTGACATGCAGTTATCGTCTAACGCCATTTGGCTTAAACAGAGTTGCAGTGGCGCTTCTGTGCCTTGGGCGAGGTCATTGCCTAAGTTTTCCAGTTGCAGAGCCTGAGACATGAGTTTTTGGCTTTGCAGGAAAAAGGCATGGCCTTCAGGTGTCAGCGTCGGCCGATAGCTGTTGCGGTCGAACAATAGAAAACCAAATTGCTCTTCTAGTGCTTTTACGGCCGCGCTAATGCCTGGTTGTGTTTTGTGAATAGCGTCTGCGGCAGAACGAAAACTGCCCGTTTCGACCACGGCAATAAAGGCTCTTAATTGATCCAGTTTCATGATGGTCTCAAGATGATTATTAATTTGGATCGTTTTGATAATAAAACGAGATTATTTATTGTTCATTATTTGCCGTATTATTGCACGCATAAAACGAGTCATGTCGTGAGATATTTGAAGGAGTGAAACGTGGATACTACGGTTGTTGTGTTGTTTTTAGCGGGTTTAATTACCGGCTTTTCTAAATTTTCTATTGGCGGCATGGGATTATTGGTCCTGCCTATTGTGATGATTGCTGTCCCAGGGCCTGAGGCGTTAGCCATTTTATTACCTCTGTATATTATTACCGACATCATGGCGGTGTTTAGCTATCGGTCTAAAATCGCTTGGTCTGTGTTAGCGCGCTTTTTGCCTTTGGCTTTTCTCGGGGTGTTTGTCGCCAGTCATTTCCTCGCAAACATTAACGCGGAACAGTTTGTGAGTTTTCTTGGTGTGATGATACTTGCCATGATTGCGCTTGGATTATATCTGGATTACCGCCCAACCTCTTTTATGCAGAAGCCGCTCGCGGCTTATTCCATGGGGTTTATTGGCGGGATTGTGACCATGATGGCCAACGCAGCGGGACCGATATTTAGCTTGTTCCTATTGGAGCAAAAGCTGGATAAGAAAACCTATGTTAGTACCCGCGCGTGGGCATTTTTCATTATTAACGTGGTAAAACTGCCATTTTATATCAGCCTCGGCTTGCTTTCAGTTGAGAGCACAAAAACCAGCTTATACGCAGTGCCTGGATTGGTGATAGGTTCTTTCATCGGCTACTACGTATTAAAAAAAGTGAACCCAATCCAATTCAAATGGTTAATTCGCATTATGTCGACGGTCGCAGCCTTGAAGCTGTTTCTGTTTTCATAGTGTTATTTTCCTAGTTTAGATAGCATCTCAGGTTTCATAAATTTGTGAATGATGACCATAAATAGGATGGACGGCACAAGAAGAATCAATGCGGTGATTGAGGCGATCTGATAGTTCCCTTCCATACTGGCGGTGTACAGCAAGAGTGGCAATGTGCTGATATTCGGCGAACCAACAAAGAAAGTCCCGGTAAATTCGTCTAATGACTCTAAGAAGACAAAAATACAGCTGGCGATAAGCCCAGGTGCGGCTTGTGGTAATACGATATGAAAGAAGGTGTAGAAAGGCCCTGCCCCCAAATTCCGAGACGCACGTTCTAGCATTGGGTCAGTTGATGAAAATGCCGCGACACTGATCCAGATAGAAAACATCAAACCATGAACACTATGGACTATGATCACACCTGGTAAGGTACCGTTTAAGCCAAATTCATAAAACAGCCGAGCGATGTTCATGTACACGGTTAAATTTGGAAATGCTTGAGGGATTAAAAACAGTAACATCCAAAAAATACGCAATGGCATACTGCGTTTGGAGAGAGCATAGCCCGCCGGAATTGAGACGATCATACAAACCACCACGGTTAATACCGCAATCAGTAAGCTGGTAAATAATGAACCAGACACATCGCTATAAGGGTTAAATACTTGCTGCCAATATTTGAATCCCCATTGGCTTGGGAGCGCATGAGGAAAGTACCAACTCTCCGTTACGGTCCAAATCAGTAAGTTCATGATAGGGCCAAATAATGCCAGTGCGAGCAATAAGATAAAGACACATTGCAGCCAAAAACTGAACCGCAAAGAGCGAATGTTGAACTTGTCTAGCAAGGCTTTATGTTGTGGATAGCTCATTAGTTAGCCCCTTTTTCTTTGAGATTTTGGCGCAGATAAAACCAAGCTAAGCCAGCGCAAATACAGTACGACACCAAGCCTAGTGCGTTCGCTACGTGATAGTCGCCATAAGAATTGATGCGGAACGCCATGTCCGCCGTCATCATGGTAGGTGAGCCTGTGCCTATCATCAGTGGAACGGATAATACGGACATCATGGTGACAATGGATAACACCATGGCAACGCCTAAAGTCGGAATAATTTGTGGCAAGATAATCTGAAATAGAATACGCAAACGTGACGCGTCTAAATTGCGAGCAGCACGGATTTGAGAGTCGTCCAAGGCGGCCATGGCGCCAGAGATTAACAAGGTCGAAAAGGCCAATTGCTTCCAGACAAAGGTAATAATGATGCCGCTCCAGCCAAGGAAAGACACGGTGTCCATGGGCGTTAGTAAGCCAGAAGCGACAAAGGCATTATTCATTAAGCCATTTTTTGCCAAAAAGGTGCGCATCATTTGCGCGGTGACAATAAAGGGAATGAATAAAGGCAAACGATAAAGAAAGGCCAGTGTTTTCGTTAAAGTACGAAAAGGCGATAAAGTAATCAAAGCGGCGATGGTGATGGATAATACCGCTAAAATGACGACCGAAATCAACACAATGATGATGGTAAAAAGGATGTCATTTGAGTAAAGCTCAAAGGCTTTGCTTAAATGGCTGAGAGTGATACTGCCATCATCTAATGTAATGGCTGAATAAAGCGAAAATCCCAATGGGTATAGAAAGAAAATACCGACCATGAGCGCGGCTGGGGCGATTAACCAAAGAGGGTTCTTTAGTAGGTTGTGTGATGTCGTTTGACGCATGTTTATTTCCAATGACCAACACAAGAGAAAATGGCCCCGAGCAGAGTAATTCAGAAAATTCGTGCTCAGGGCTTAGGTTGAGCGAGTACTTCGCTCAGTGGCTTAGCTCACAAAACTAGTTAGAAACGTTTCGCTCGTAGCCTTCTTTGATATCATCAAAGTACGGCCCAATCGGGAAGCTTTTTCCATATTTAGATAAATCGTTCGGTGTGATTTCTGCGAACAATTTTTCCCATGTGGCTTTATCAAGCTTGGCTTCTACATAATTCGCATCAATGCCTGGATACCAGTTGAACTGCTTCACAATACCGTTGGCTTGAATTTCTGGGCTGGTGGCTAATTCAATGAACTCGCGAGCCAGTTGAGGGTGCGCAGCTTTGGTTGGCGTCACGTAGTACATTGGTTGTCCCGGCATACCTGGTGCAATCAAAGAGAGTTTAAGCGATGGTGGAATCTTGCCTTGCTCTTTCCAGCTATAGAACATGTCGACCCAAACTGGCCCCATAAAAATCTCACCACGGTTTAGCATGTCTAACGTGCCTGCGTTGCCTGGTGTGAAAGTGATGTTCTTGTTGAACTCTTTTAGTTCGGCAAAGGCTTTGTCCCAAGAAGACTCAACACTTTTGTCGTACGGCATGGCAGACAATGTATGAGCATCTGTACCATAAGCGTAAATCCAACCTGTAACGAAGCTCACGCCAGACATGCCGTTTTTAATGCCGTTGTAGCCGAAAGATTTAGGGTGCTTTTGCGTCCACTTAACCAATTCGTCATAAGATGTTGGTGGGTTTGTAACGAAATCACTGTTATAAGCGATAGCGGTTTGGCTATGAAACATAGGCATAACGTAACCATCAACATTAATGCCGAGGGCATTTTTTGCACTGTCTCTGGATACCATTTTGCCAGTGTTAATATCGCTGCGATATTTTGCAAGCAGTCCATTTTCAACCAATTCACCACCAATTTTCTGGTGTACAACGGCCACATCAATGTCCCATTTATCCATACCGCTGTCGCTTTGTGCCGATAGCTTTTCCATAATTTTGTGGGAGCCCGCATCACCTGGGCCTGTACCAACTACGTTGACTTTCACACCTGGGTGCGTTGCTTCAAATTTAGGAGCAAGGTAGGTTTTTACGTAATCCACCATGTTTTGACTGCCGGCAGAAGCCACGTTCAGTGTGGTGTCTGCGTAAGCAAAAGTTGAAAATTGAGTAAGGCCGACAGCGGCAATTACGGCGATATTCGTTTTAGTAAACATGATTCATCCTCATTGATTAAACAGTAACGGCATGGTTTTTTTGATGCTTGGCATGTTCTACGCTTTTAGTGAAAGCATGCAGAGCATCGGTGGGAACGCGTAAAGTAACGGGAGTATTCTCAGGTAGATTCTGGTCGTGATCCGCCTGTATGGCGTGCTTCCCGCAGCGCACACTAATTTGGTAGTTATTGCCAAAGAACACACTTTGTTCGACGTGGCCGTTGATCACCAAGCCCGTATGGAAGTCATCTTTGCTTGCAGGTTGCTGAGTCGATAGCACTGCATTTTCACTACGAAAATAAATGTCTAATGGAGTGGCATGGTTACTCAGGTTTAGACTGAAAGCGTCGTCGTTAGTGGGCCACTCGATATGGTTTTCTGCCCCCATAAAGTCGGCAACAAAAGGCGTACTTGGGTGGTGATAAATTTCTTCGGGTGTACCAATTTGTTCTATTTTTCCTTGGTTTAACACGGCGATTCGGTCCGCCATTACTAGGGCTTCTTCCTGATCATGGGTGACTATGAGTGAGGTGAAGCCAAGTTGTTTTTGCAGGGCTTTGATTTCATGGCGAACACTTAGCCTTACCTTTGCATCAAGATTCGAAAGTGGCTCATCGAGAACCAGCACATCGGGTCTGATCGCCAACGCACGAGCCAGAGCCACTCGTTGACGCTGCCCTCCTGACAAGGCGGTAACCTTCTCATTTTCTAATCCCTCTAACTTAACGATGCTCAGTAACTCGCTAACTCGGCTTTCTATTTCTGCCTGTTTGGCTTTTTGAACTTTGAGCCCGTAGCCGATGTTTTGTGCGACGGTCATGTGAGGCCAAAGAGCGTAACTTTGAAAGACCATGGTAATGTTGCGTTTTTCGGCGGGAAGCTGAGAAACGGCTCGGTTACCGGCAAAAATTTCGCCATTACTAACAGGAACGAAGCCGCATAAGGCATTGAGTAGCGTGGTTTTTCCACAGCCAGATGGACCGAGTAAGGCAATCATCTCGCCTTGCTCAACGGTTAAATTGATATTGTCTAATATCATTTTTTTGCCGTAGCCTGCCTGTAAGTTCTTTATGTGTAAGTGCGCCATGCCTTCTCTTTTCTCCAAACCGATAAAACGAGTGTCGGTAGGATTTTTGAAGTTTTTTTAACAAATGAACACGTGTTCAGTGATTTGTAAAAAAAATGCAATCTCTAACCGACATTATGGTGGCCTACTTTGTCGGATCTTTATGACAATTTAATTAAGCTAAAAAGACATCTTGGTGAGGCAGTATGAAAATTGACGTAATTGGTAGTGGCAGTGCGTTCTCTAAACGCAACAATACCTCCTCGATTAGAATTATAGATTGTCAGCAAAACCAATGGCTTATCGATTGTGGGCCAACGGTGCCTCGGGCGATTTGGCAGCGAAATATTGGTGTGAATGATATTCAGGTAATTTATTTTACTCACATACATCCAGACCATAGCTCAGGTTTAGCCGCGTTGATTAACCAATGGAAAAGTTTCAATCGCACGGAGCCTTTGACTATTTTTTGCCAAGCCGAACAGCAGCAGCCTCTAAAAGCGCTGGTGGAGTTGGCTGTGTGGCCGGAAACTCAGGTGTGTTTTGAGATTCATTGGCAGGACATTGCGGACCAATTCGAATGGAAGCACTGGCACATCCGCACAGCGAACACTCAGCATGAAATGGCGAACAAAGCGATTCGAATTACGGCCGATGAAAAAACCTTGTTTTACAGTGGAGATGGTCGTCCTACTGCTGCTAGCCAGTCGTTGATGAAAGATGTGGACATGGCTTTTCAGGAATGCGCGTCTTTTGAGGCTTTATCTAATGACTCCTCTCATGGGGATTTGCCAGGTTGTGAGCGCTTGCTTGTGGACACTGGTGCTAAGGCGTTGGGGATTTATCATTGTTTTGATGAGGCGATACCGAGTTTATTGCAAGCTGTGAGGGATATTCCTGACATGTTTTTGAGTCGAGATGGTCTGCTGCTGGATTTAGACGATATCGACCTTAGTCATCATGCCTTTGATTCTATTTCAATAGGACAAGGAGGAAAAGTGTGAGCGATTCTCGGGGTGGACGATCTGTGTCTGCCGAAGATGTTGCGAAACTCGCTGGCGTGTCTCGTGCGTCTGTGTCTCGCGTGTTTAGCGATCAAGGCAATGTGGCTCGCGAAACCCGCGAAAAAATATTACAGGCGGCGAATGAGTTGGGTTATCAAGTCAATTTTTTGGCTCAGGGTTTAAACCGTAAACGCAGCCAGTTAGTCGGTGTGGTGGTGGCGCGCTTAAGTGATCCTTTTCGTAGCAGTTTGCTTGAGGGCTTGTTGAGTGAAATTCAGCGTAAGGGCTATCAAGCCCTCGTTACAGAAGTGCGTGATGCGGACGAATTGGAAATGACCATTCGGCGCTTTACGCAATTTCGTGTGTCGGGAGTGGTCGTCACATCCGGCCAGCCACCAGTGGAATTGGTTAAAGAGTGCGTACAACATAATATTCCTGTCGTCGGCATTAATCGTCATATGGATATCCCTGATGTGGATTTTGTCTGTTCCGACAATAAAATGGCAGCCGTTCTTGTTGCGGAGCAGTTTGTGCGTTGTGGCTGCTCGTCTATTGCTTGGCTGAATTATAAAGACTCTACTTGGTCTGGTATCAACCGTGGTGAGATGTTTTGTCAGGCCACGGCTGAGATAGGTCTATGTGATGAGAGCGATTTACTTCATATTATCGCCGACATGGATGGATATGAAGGGGGAAGGCAAGCAGCTCACGTCTTTTGTGCTGAAGGTGGGAAAGTCGATGGTGTGTTTTGTGCTAATGCTCAGCTGGCCTGCGGCTTTTTGGATGGGATGCGAGAAAATGGCTTTGATGCCCCCCAAGACTTTCACATCATTGGCTTTGATAATACGCCGCAAACTGCGCAATACAGTTATCGCTTGACGACGATTCATCAAGATGTCGAGGAAACCGCGAAGCGTGTCTTATCTTGCTTGGAAGCCAGGGGGCAAGATCCCTATATTGATCAAACTATAGAAGAAATACCGGTCAAATTGGTGATTAGAAATACCTCGCCAGACTTTGAATTGACCAGCATAAGGACAAAAGAACATGCAAGATAGCTATCAGATTTTAGAAACCGCAATTAGAGCGGCTGGCAAACGTGCTCAAAGCTTTCGTCAGTCTGGATTGTCAGTAACCACAAAAAGTCGGCAAGATTTTGTCTCTCAGGCAGATGTTGCGGTTGAAGCAGAGTTAAAAGAAGTGATTCGAGGCCTATTCCCAGACGATGGTTTTTTGGGGGAAGAAAGTGGTCTGGTTCAGGCTTCAAACCCAGAAAACAATGGAGTCTGGGTGATTGACCCTATTGATGGCACCACTAATTACGTTCAAGGTATGGACTATTGGTGTGTTTCCGTCGCTTATGTAAAACACAAAGAAATCCAGATGGGCTTTGTTTATGCGCCGGATAGAGAAGAATTTTTTATCGCCAAGAAAGGTCAAGGTGCGTATTTGAATGGCGTGCAATTAACTATTCATGAGCCTAAACAAGGTCAAGCACTGCTTGGACTAGGTCGGTCTAATCGCCGACCAGTACAAGAATACTGTGATCTTATCTTGATGTTGGATAAACAGAATATCGAATATCGACGTTTTGGTGCGGGTGCACTCATGCTGGCTCATGTGTCATCTGGGTTGGTTCATGGCTATTTTGAGTCTCATCTAAACAGTTGGGATGCTTTGGCGGGCTTGCTGTTAATAGAAGAAGCTGGCGGGCAAGTGACGGACTTCCTTAAGAACGATGGGTTGTTAAACGGTAACCTGGTTTGGGCTGCGAGCCCACAGCTGTGGCAAGACTTGAGACCACTGTTAAGTTCTTGAATGGTGTTTTTTCAATAACTCTGCGAAGATTGTCGGCCTTTAAAATACGTGATCGATAGAGTCTATGAGTCAGAATACTGGGTTTACAAACTATCTTGGTGCTTACAGCGCACAGGTTCAACAGCAAGCGCAAACTTTGTTGGACTCGGAGAAGTCTGGTGAGTGGTTATTAAAAAAATACCCAGTAGCTCACACCTTAAATGGCCCTCGAGCTTTGTATGATTATGCGATGGCTTTGAAGAACGATTTTATGCGCAGTTCGCCGCCGATCAGCAAAGTCATTTATGACGACAAGATCCACATTATTAATAACGCGCTTGGGTTACATACTTTTGTCTCTAGAATGCAGGGCAGCAAGCTAAAAGCGAAACATGAAATTCGTATCTCATCTTTGTTTCGGCGTATTCCTGAGCCGTTATTAAAAATGATCTTGGTACATGAGTTGGCGCATCTTAAAGAAAAAGATCACAACAAGGCGTTCTATAAGCTGTGCTGTTATATGGAAGCGGATTATCATCAACTGGAGTTTGATTTGCGCTTATATTTGAGTCATCGAGAACGATTCGGCGACTTATGGTAAGTCAGTGGAAGGAAGAAGAGAGCGAACATAAAAAAGGCCTATTTCTGATCAAATAGGCCTTTTTTAAACTATTTTATGCGTTGGCTAGCTTGAAGTCTGGCTTAATCGCGGTGAGCTTTTTCGTTAAGTAATTCAATAACACGCCATACATTGGGATAAATAGTCCAAGACTGATGATCAGCTTAAAGCCGAAATCAGCCAGTGCAATAGCTTGCCAATGTTCCGCCATAAATGCATCAGGGCTTTGGTAGAAGGCGATCCCAAAGAATGCCAAGGTGTCTAATCCATTGCCAAATACGGTTGACGCTGCAGGAGCGACCCACCATGCTTTTAACTGGCGAAGTCGATTAAATACCTGAATATCAAGAACTTGACCTAGCAGATAAGCCATTAAGCTTGCTATAGCAATACGCCCGACAAACTCGTTGAATGAAGCGAGTGCTCCGAAGCCTTGAAACTGTCCCTGCGCAAAGACAACCGATAGCACATAAGACACGATTAACGATGGAATCATCACTAGGAAAATAATTTTTCTAGCTAATGCTGCGCCGAAGATTCTGACTGTTAGATCCGTTGCCAAAAAGATAAACGGAAAGGTAAATGCACCCCATGTGGTGTGAAAACCCGCAACGGTGAAAGGGATTTGTACTAGATAATTGCTTGAAGCAATGATTAGTAGGTGGAACATTGCAAGGTAGCAAAGCGCCTTGCCTTTTTGCTCAGATGTGAACGTACTCATATTGTGGCCTTTTTCGTTTGCTTGGGGTGAGGGAACCCAAATTAAAAAGCTCGCTTTTAATTGACGAACTTTCAGCGTTTTCTATTTTATACATCTGACCATAAGGTCAAATGCGGAGCGGAATTATACATGAAACGCTTGGTTAAAAAAGATCCAGCTGTAAAAAATCCTGTAAATCTCCGGCTATCGGCTATCTCGTTTATTTAGTGGGCTTGATTGGGTAGCCAATGCGAGAGACCCAGTTATGGTAAAACCAACCAAATAGAATAATAAGCAAGCAGCCAGATAGAACCGGTGAAAGCAAAAATCCCCATGACGCATTGATTGATAATACTAGAAGCGGATTAGCGCCTGCGGGGGGGTGTAATGTATTGGTTAGCATCATCAAGGAAACACCAACGCCAACACTTACGGCCATTGTTAGTGGTGTCACGTCCCAAAATTGTAAGCTAATCAGCCCTATGGTTGTCGTTAGTAGATGGCCTCCTAGAATGTTTTTGGGTTGAGCTAATGGGCTATTTGGTAAAGCAAATAAAATGACCATGGTCGCGCCAAAAGGGGCCATGACTCCAAGATACTCTGGTGCAAATTGAGCGCCTTGAGCAATCATAAATATACATAGGGTTGCTCCTATTCCTGCCAAGCCGATAGTGAAGCATCTTGATTGGTAAGATGATCGAAAAAATCTCGATAACATGAATGTATTCCCCTAAGGTTCAAATAATCAGTGGGAGACTGATCTGTCTCCCTGATAGTAGACAAGTCTGTTCACCCATGTCAATATTCATTTTAAGTGAGGGAGAAGAGAAGTGACGAAACCTGATTTATTAATACACACGGCGTTTAAGCTTTTTTATCTGCATGGTATTCATGCGGTTGGAATCAACACTATTTTGGCTGAAACGGGTGTGGCGAAGAAAACCTTGTATCATCATTTTGCGAGTAAAGAGGCATTGATAGAGGCGGTATTGATCTATCGTGACCAAATATTTATGGATTGGTTAACGGCCCGAATGATGTCGGCTGGCGATGGCAAATCCGCCGTTTTAGGCTTGTTTGATGCGCTAGATGACTGGTTTCACGATAGAGTGGACGTATTGCTTCCCTTCAAAGGCTGTTTTTTTGTCAAAGCGAATGGTGAATTTTCTGATCACATGGTGAATGACATTTGTCAGCGCCATAAGCAAAATATAACGTCTTTTATCCAAGCAAACCTTGTTGGTCATTCATCGGAATTATCTGCAGTTGATTTAGCGCAGAGTATCAGTGTGTTGAAGGAAGGAGCGATTGCCCAAGCTTACGTTGCAGGTGACTTAGATGCGGCCAAGAGGGCAAAAGACATGGCTGTTGCCCTCTTGGGGTAAGAATTCAAATCTGTACCTGATTGATCAGTCTTCATCCTCGGAGCTGTTGATTCGAGCTAGCCTATCTTGCTCTTCCTCGAAGGCATCTTGGATTTCTTGTAAAACAGAGTCCACATCGGCTTCTTCGGTCGGTTCTTCGAAGTGGCCAGTTAACTCCGTGTGTGCGGTTAGCTTGCCTGCTTCAAATAACGCCCACATTTCTTTGGCGTATTTGGTTTCCAATAGTTCTGGTGCGAACATGCCGTAGTAGTTGCGCATGTTGTTTACGTCGCGTTCTAGCATCCATTCAGCATTATTGTTTGCGACAGCGTCGACAGCTTGAGGAAGGTCAATGATGACAGGGCCATGGGAGTCTACTAAGACGTTGAATTCCGATAGATCACCATGAATTAAGCCAGCAGACAGCATGCGGACAATGTCTTTGATGATGGTGTCGTGATCGCGTTTAGCTTGTTCAGCGGTGAGAACAACATCATTCAGTCGTGGAGCAACATCGCCGCTATCATCGGTGACAAGCTCCATCAATAAGACGCCATCGAAGCAGCCATAAGGCGTTGGGGCGCGTACACCTGCCGCCGCCAATCGGTATAAAGCGTCGACTTCGGCGTTCTGCCAAAGGTTTTCTTGTTCATCGCGGCCAAACTTAGAGCCTTTTTCCATCGCTCTAGAGCGACGGCTATTGCGCACTTTCCTGCCTTCACGGTATTGAACAGCCTGTTTAAAGCTGCGTTTACCGGCTTCTTTATAGACTTTTGCGCAACGGATCTCTGATCCGCAGCGAACTACGTAGACAGTCGCTTCTTTTCCGCTCATTAATTGTCGAAGTACTTCGTCTACTAAGCCGTCTTCGATGAGTGGTTGTATTCTTTTAGGGATTTTCATGCGGCTCGTTATACAGTGATTAGGTGGCTAATGAAACAACCAGGAATAGAAAATAGACTTTTTCACTGGTGTTACGAAATCGTGTTTACCTGCCATTACGGTCTTATTCGTTGATTTCACGCTTGTTATATTCGCTCCTCACCAGATATTCGATCATTTCATTGATTTTCATGTTCCTGTCTTCTGCTAGCGCATTGAGCTTTTGTTTGGTGTTGAGAGTCATGCTAATGCTATAAGGTTTCTTGCCGCTAGATTTCTCACGAAATTTTTTCTGGCTCCAAGCCTTCTTCATTTTATCAATGATTAATACTTTACGGTCTACGTTATCAGATAAATCAATAGTAGCAATAACTGCCGCTTTTTTTTCTGTGTCTGAGGTCGGTATCCAGGCCTGCTCTAAAGGTCTTTGAGTGATATTTTGTAGATAAGACCATGCCCAATGCCATTGTGCTGGGTTGTTTTCTTCTAGCCAATTGATCAGCGTATTATTAGTCTGTATCTCCTGCCATTTTACTTTCAGTGCTTCTAAGATGTCTTGTTGCTGCTTGTGATCGGCTTCGCCATCATAAAAAGCTGTTAATACGTCACTTTGCCTTTCCGCTGGTGTTTCTCTTTCAATAATAAATGCTTTGTTTGACAGTAATTGTAATGAATTATTGGTGTCGGCTGTGTCGAGTTCCGGCTTTTTAGTGAGGCGCTTTAAGTGACACCATAACCAGTTGCATAAACGCTCATCTTTTTTATCAATCCACCTGAAATAACTCGAAGGAAGTTGAGTGGATCTAAAAGCGGTACGCATTTGCGAGGCGAAGTTTTTAGGTGCTCGATTTTTATTAATCAAACTCTCTAGTTCCTCGTTGAGTTTTGATAAACGATCTTCGAGAGACTCCCCTCGTAAATTTCTTGCTGAGCTTCCTTTAATTGTTTTCAGTAAATAATCCGCATAAAAGGCACATTCTCTTTCTGATGCTGCTTCTAAAACTTCAGCGTTGCTTCTAATCATGTGGTCGATCCTTTTTTGACTGTTTTTTGTTTAAAAATACAAAATATTACTGTGTAGAGTTTTTCGTAAATCTTACGTGTATTTTAGTAATCTTACGGTAAATTTACAGTGAATCCATAGTAATTAAAAGAGTTTTTCTGATGATTTTATAGTGACTAAAAAGTCCGTTTTTGTGTAAGTGGTAAAAAATGTTTGCATGCAGGAACTAGATCAAGAAGTGAGTGGCTTTATGGGTACAGAAAGGCAAAATGTAAAAATACCGTGACGTCATCGGTTTATGACGGCGCGGTATTTTCATTGAGAGGGAAAAGGGTTCGGGGGGTAAGAGGTGAGCTTTTAGCGTCGCTTTCTTTTCGGCTTTTTATCTGTTGATGAGGAAAAACCGAGCGCTTTGGCTCTTAATTCTTTTTTGGAGGGTTCACGTCGTTTTGCTGAGTTATCAATAATATTAAGGTCAGGCTCAAAGCCCGAAAGCCATTGGGGGATGAACTGCTCATCGAGCATCTTTTCAATATCGGTTAATAGATAGCGCTCTTTTTCAGTGATCAAACTGATGGCAATACCTGTTGCGCCTGCTCGCCCCGTACGTCCTATACGGTGAATATAATCTTCGGCATTGTAGGGCAACTCGTGATTAATAACGTATTGCAACTGATCGATATCAATACCCCTTGCAGCTACATCGGTGGCCACAAGAGCACGAACTTTGCCATTTTTAAAGTCAGTTAATACTCTATCTCTTGCGCCTTGGGATTTATCTCCATGGATAGATTGGGTCGCTATTCCATCTTTTTGCATCTCTTTTGCTAGTTCATCTGCTCCTTGTTTGGTGCGTGTAAAAATAAGTACCTGTTGCCAGTTCTTTGAGCCGATCAAGTATGAAATAAGCGCACTCTTACGGTTTTTATCAACGGCATAGATGGTTTGTTCAACTTTAGATGCTGTGGTATTTCGATTGTCTACTTCGATGAGTTGAGGATCTTTTAAAAGTGTTTTGCTTAACGCGAAAATTTCGTCATTAAAAGTGGCTGAAAAGAAAAGTGTTTGTCTGGTTTCAGGTAGTTTTTTTAATATTCTTTGGATGTCGATGATAAAGCCCATGTCCAGCATTCGGTCGGCTTCGTCGAGTACCAGTGATTTCAGGTCACTTAAATCAATTAGATTTTTCATTATCAATTCAAGCAGGCGACCAGGTGTTGCGACCAGTACTTGGCAGCCATTTCTAAGTGCATCTAGTTGGACATTAATACTGGCGCCACCATAAGCAACTACTGATTTAATAAGAGTATTAGCACTGTATTTCTCAAAACTTGCATGAACTTGTTGAGCAAGCTCGCGAGTTGGAGTGAGTACAAGGACTTGAATACCAAGAGGGTTATCATTTGATTCTGTCGTAAGAATCTGGTGCAAAAGAGGCAAAGCGAATGCAGCAGTTTTCCCCGTACCTGTTTGTGCACCTGCCATCAGATCTTTTTTAGCTAGCACAGCTGGAATAGCTGCTTGTTGAATAGGTGTTGGGGTTGGGTAACCAAGGTTTTGTACTTGTAGAAGAATGTCTTGGTGAAGTCCTAATGAAGCAAAGCTCATGGGTTTCCTGCTAATAATAAAGATGCAAAGTTAGACTGTATTGTAGCACCTTGCTCTTCTTACTGATGGGCTTTTAACATGTTGAGACTGGGTTATTGGAATAAAACGAGAAAAGGCAGATCTAGGTAAGACCTGCCTTTATTGGTGCATCACATTTTATGTGCGAGACGGTGAGCCATTATTTGGTGGCTACATTGTAATCCATAACCAACTCGTTATTTTTCTTCCATGACTCTTGCTCTTCTGCAGACGCTTTAGGAGAGAAGAAACCTAATTGCGCATAGCTCAAGCCAAGGACAGGAGAGATCCAACAAGCAAAGGCTAGTGGAATATAAAGTAAGTTCTCGAAGTTACCATCGCCAATACTCAAACCTAAAGCACCGATAACAAAAGCACCACCTGCATTCCAAGGAACAAGAGGAGAAATCAATGTACCACCTTCTTCGATTGCTCTAGAAAGGTTAAGTGTTGAGTATTTCATACCGCGATAAACAGGCGCATACATACGGCCCGGTAAAGCGATAGATAGATACGGGTCACCTGCTACTAAGTTAGTCGCAACCGAGGTTAATGTTGCAGAAGTCTGAACGCCTTTAAAAGTGTTTACCCTTGTCATAATGGCGCTGATGACGGCTTCTAAACAACCGGTTCTTTCAAGTGCACCACCAAAACCCAGTGCAATTAAAATCAAGGAAATAGTCCACATCATTGACTGGACTCCTCCACGGTTTAACAGGCTGTTGATCTCATCTGAGCTTGTAGTAATGGAGTAACCGCTATTGGCATAGGTGAGAATGTCATGAACGCCTGCACCCTGAGTGATAGCTGCAACTGCAGCACCGGCAAGAACACCGGCAAACAACGATGGAATAGGAGGCATGCGTCGCACTGCAAGAACAATAACAACCAATGCTGGAGCGAGTAACCAAGCAGATATTTCAAAGTTATTCTGCAAAGAAGTAGTGATGGCGTTAATGCGTTCAAAAGAACTGTTATCACTGCCGATCAATGTGAAACCAGCGATCAAATAAATAACCAAGGCAATCAACATCGCAGGTATAGTCGTTGGCATCATGTTTTTGATGTGAGAGAACACGTCTGTGCCTGTCACCGCAGGAGCTAGGTTAGTAGTGTCAGAAAGTGGTGAGACTTTATCGCCAAAGAATGCGCCAGAGACAACAGCACCTGCTGTCCAATACATTGGGATTTCAAAACCCGCCCCGATACCCATGAGCGCCAAACCAACTGTACCAACAGTCCCCCATGATGTGCCCAAGGATAGAGAAACCACAGCACAAAGAAGCATAGCTGCAGCAAGGAAGATCTGCGGCGATAATAATGTCAGCCCATAATAAATAAGTGTTGGAACGGTACCACTGGCAATCCACACACCGACTAACATACCAACAAGAATCAGTACTGAAACTGATGGCATGGACACGTGGATTACATTGAAAATACCTTTTTCGATTTGCTTCCACTTCAATCCTTGTTTGATCCCGACCAATGACGTGAGCGCCAAACCAATAGCCAGAGGAATGTGTGGGGTGAAATCGCCGAAGTAAAATATTTGAATACCAAGTAACGCAAGCGTCAGTACAACGGGAATAAGAGCAAGCCCTAAGCTTGGCTTATTCATCTCCGTAGATTCTGTGTTTATTGACATAGACGGTTCCTTTGCTTTCTTTTTTGTTGGGAGTAAAGAGGAAGGTGGCATGTGACATGCGATATTCTTCTTTCCTTCATATAAGTTTTAGCAGGAAGACTGAGTTTATTCACGAACAAGTCGTAATACTTTGTATGAACAATGTGAAAGCTAAATAGGACTATAAGCGACGTTTAATAGGCTTTTTAGTAGTAAAGTTAAGTTTGCAAGACTACTTGAAATGCTCTAATGAGAAACAACAATTGAAAAGTAATACGACACAGCCAGTCTATAAAAATAATTTATTACTATTTTTTGCGCTATTTTTGGGCAAATAAAAACGCCACTGAATCCTATATTTAAGTCGACTATTCCCTGTTGTGGTCCCTAATCCACATAGGACAATCAAAAATGCACCAAGGCTGATCTTATCTGATTCGACGACCAGTTTTGTTACATGCCACTGTAAGGGGGCGACATGTTTTTAGAGTTGATGAAGAGCCAAATTTGCACCTATGTCATTAAATGGCTTTATTTAATAATGCTGAGATAATAAAAGAGAACATTCTGTTTACAACTCATCCAAGTATTTACATTTTGTTAATATTCTACGAGAGAAAAGGGTTCTTATCTTTCTACGTCTTAATTGTTATAGTTCTGGAGCAAATCACATAATGATTTGTTCAATATTACAAAATAACGACAAAAATGATCATGAAATATTGGATCCAACTTTTACCTTGTGTAGTGCATCACTATGTTAATGTCAGACAGTAAAATCCTCATTGTTGACGATTCAAGTGTCATCAGAGAGACCTTAGAAAGTTACTTTGCAGAAGAAGGCTATACCGTCACCAGTGCTGAAACAGCCGAAGCCGCAGAACAGTTATTGATTGAGCAAGATTTCGATCTTATCTTGCTGGATATCCGCTTGCCTGGCAAAGATGGCTTAACCTTGACGCGAGAGCTGAGAAGTCGCTCTGAAGTGGGCATCATTTTGGTTACCGGCAAGCAGGATGATATTGATCGTATTATTGGGTTGGAATGTGGGGCGGACGAGTACGTTTGCAAACCATTCAATGCACGTGAAGTATTGGCACGAGGTAAGAACCTAATTCGTCGAGTTCGAAAACAGCGAGAACTGTCCAAGACCGCAGTTGAAGAACCAGTGCTACAAGCTATTGGAACATGGCAACTAGATACGTCTCGGCGTGTGTTAGTAAAATCTGACCGTAGTGTGAATCAACTAACTGAAGGGGAGTTTCAGCTGCTGTTAGCGTTAAAAATGAGCGAAGGTGCCGTCCTGACGCGAGATCAATTAATGGACCGGATTAAGAATCGTACTTGGAACGCTACCGATCGGACGATTGATGTCTTGATTGGGCGAATCCGTCGTAAATTAAGTGAAGACCCTTTATGCCCTCAAATGATCATTACCGTTCATGGTGTTGGTTATCTTTTTAGTCATTCAGCCCAAGACGATTGCTAGTGCTGGTTATTGTTTATAAGTGGACACTGGCCGTTATTTTTTTGATAAGCGCTTCTGTGCCTACTTGGGCAGAGTCGTCGGCTGAGTTAGACAGTTTATCCGGGGCAACGGTAAGAGTGTGTGGAAACAATGCATACCCTCCAGTTACTTGGATAAACAAAAATCAGCAGATTGATGGAATCAATGTGGCCGTTATTCGACGTTTATTCGAGCCACTCGGTGTCACTGTCGACACCTTTCAAGACAGCAATTGGCGGCGTTGCATCAAAGAAGTGGAATTAGGCAATGTAGATATATTGTCTGGTTTTAAAACAGATGTCCGTCAGCAATTTATGACTTATCTTGATGCGCCAATTATTCGGGAGTCTATTTATCTTTATTACCCCATCGAGCACCCTCTTATGTTTGAAGGCTGGGAAGCATTAGCTGGCTTGCGAGTGGGAGTGTTAATGGGTGATAGCTTTGGCAATAAAGTCGACGCGGCACTACATAAATACCCCAGCCTTGAATTTGTTTCTACACAAGATCAAAACTTATTAAAACTGGCTGACAATCGTTTAGACGTCGTCCCTATGGGCGGATTGTCGGGCCAACTAGATCTTCGTCGGCTGGGGCTAGAAGGTAAAATTGGTTACACCAAGACAGATGTGAGCGACTTTTGGTATCTGGCTATTTCCAAAAAATCCTCATTAATTCAATGGCTGCCATTGTTAAACCAACGCTTAAACCAGCTTTTGAAAGACCCAGAAATAGTATCCAAGCTAGTGACTAAATATCACCAAGTTTACAGCGAAGACCTTGATCTAAGTCACAGGAGAGCTGAACAATAATGTCTCAATCAATGAAGTTTTCTTTGCTCTCCAACCTCCTGCGTTACAAAAAAATGCATCCTCTGGCGTATCGTATTTTTATTAAGCTGTTATCAATCAGTTTATTACTAGCACTTATTTCCACCAGTATTCAGGTGTTCAATGAATACCGACGTGAAAAGGCTTCAATGCAGCAGCAAACGGATTACATCACGTCATCCCATATCGAAGGGGTACGCAAGGGGCTCTGGGATTTGGACAGTGAGCAACTAGAGTTGCAGCTAAAAGGTATTATGAACTTTTCTAATGTGAATGCTGTAACACTGCATTCAGCTGACTGGAAAGAAGACATTATTGTCGGCGATAAATCCGCGATTCCAGATAATGGCACGACATTGCCTATTTACTATATCGGCCGTGATGGCGAGCCAACTACTCGCTTGTTGGGTGAATTGACGGTCTACCATGATTTGGCTGCGATTCAGTCAAAGCTGTTTCGTTCCGCCATCGAAATTGCACTTTTTCAAAGCTTATTAGTACTAATTAACGGAGTACTATTGCTGTTAATCGTTCACTTTATGGTGACCCGCCATCTTGAGTACATGGCTAGCTATACTCGTTCAATTGGTGCTGGAAATCTGAAAACGAGACTGGTATTACCGCATAAAACGCCTCGCCAAGACACAGATGAAATTGATTCTGTAGTGAATGCAATGAATGACATGCGAGAAGCGATACTAGAAGACATTAAACAGAAAGATCTGATTGAAGCCGAGTTGCGTTATCACCGTGATCAATTACAAGAGCAAGTGAGCCGACGAACACGACGATTACAAGGTGCAAAAGAAGCCGCAGAAAAAGCCAATGTAGCCAAGAGTCAGTTTTTGGCCACCATGAGTCACGAAATAAAGACACCGTTGAACGGCATTTTGGGGATGGTGGAACTATTGCAAAGTCAGCATCAGACTCCTCAAAGTGCGGAAAAACTCAGTGCTATTTATCAGTCAGGCGAAGCATTGTTAGAAATTCTTAATGGCTTGTTGGATTATGCTCGTCTAGAAGAAGGTATGTACAGTCCTGAGATTCTGCCATTCTCATTGAGTGAATTGGTGAATTCAACGAGCTTGTTGTTCTTGGCACAGGCTCGTCAACAAAACACTACTTTGAATGTCCAAATTAGCGAGCAGCTAGATGAACGTTATCAAGGGGCTGCTGGGGCGCTACGACAGATTTTGTCGAATTTGATTTCTAATGCCATCAAGTTCACTCACGATGGGTCTGTCACCATTTCAGTGGAGCCCGCCCAAGAGCATTCGGAGCAAGCCAAAGGTGTGCTGATTGAGGTGGAAGACACCGGAGTAGGAATTCCGAACCAATACCTTGGGCATATTTTTGAGCGCTTTAGTCAAGCCGATGAAAGTGTAACTCGACGCTTTGGTGGTACAGGGTTAGGATTGGCGATTACCGCTCAACTGGTGCGTGTTTTAGATGGTGAAATGGGGGTTGAAAGTGAAGAAGGGCGAGGCAGTGTATTTTGGTTTTATGTGCCTCTATTAGCGCTAGATCCTCCTCTTAGCTCCATTAGTGATGTGATAAAAGTACCGCAGAAACTGGCGTCTATGTCTATCTTATTGGTTGAAGATACACCAATTAACCAAGCAGTCACCACTGAGCTATTAGAAAAAGACGGTCATAAAGTCACGCTGGCTACTGATGGGCAGGAAGCTCTAAATAAAGCCTCTGAACACCTCTTTGATTTAATTTTAATGGACATTCATTTGCCCTTGTTAAGTGGTTTAGATGTGGCTGATCAAATACGTCATTGTGACCATATCAATGCGCGCACACCAATTGTTGCACTAACGGCGAACGTGCTACCAAGTAATGTTAAACAATGCCACGACATTGGAATTCGGGCTGTTATTCCAAAACCATTTAAACGCGAATTATTATATCAAGTGATGGGTGAGCAATTAAGCCGGAGTTATCAGTTTGATGACGGTCAAGAAAGTGTCACAGGTCTGATTAATTCAAGCCTTATACATTCCCACTTAGTGGCTTTGGGTAAACAGCGTTTGCAGAAATTGATGTCATTATTCTCTACAGCGGTGGAACGAGGCTTGGAAGAAATGGCTGAAATGAATGCTCAGCAAGACCTCTATGAGATTTCTGATATTGCTCACCGACTAGCGGGCGATGCCGATGCTGTAGGAGCTCAGGCCTTAGCTTATGCCTTCCGCGAGTTGGAAAGCCGTTGTAATGCCAATGGCGAAATAGACTTGAGTGCTGATATTACGAAGTTGACGCCGCTATATTTCTCAACTCTAGCACTATTAAAAGAGACGTTAAAAAATGCCTAATAAGTATTCATTATCAATCTCGGAGTGATGCCGGTCTTTTTTGGATAATAGTTACAAAACTCGTCTTTTTTATTTTTTAAATAAAGTGTTTCATTGACTCTCTGGCTTTGTATGGCTTAGTTGTTGCTTGTAAGTGATGTGCCTGCCTTTGTTTTAATTAGATGGAATCTTCGTATATATGACGATTAAGTCGCGCTTTTTACTCTCTACCACGTTCATTTTGGTATTAACTTGTTTCTTCTCTTGGCTTTCTATTCGTGTGCTTGCTGAAGATATTGTTGTGAGTTGGGTCGAGCGTTATGCCGAGAAACAAGCTAGATACGATAAAGTCAGAACCTTATTACCCCTAATTCAAGAAATAAACCTTTCTAAAGAATTTGCTGAGCTGGAGTCCTTAAAAGCGTGGGCAAAGCAGCCAAATAATGATTCATTAAAACAGCAAGCTTTGCTCGATACAGAGACGTTCAGAATGCGCTTTGCAGAGAAGTCCTACTTTATTGCATTGAAAGGGAGTGAGCGTTATTACTACAGCGACGAGGCTACCTCGGGGAATTTTTATCGTTATACCCTCGAGTCTACGAAAGAATCAGACGCTTGGTTCTATCAGATCATGGAACAAAATCTAGATCTCCATCTGAATGTAAACCCAGATGTAGAGCTAGGAGTAATTAAATTGTGGACTGATGTGTTAATCCGTCAAGGTGACGACGTCTTGGGGGTTGTTGGAACGGGGCTAGATTTGTCTGATTTTTTACATCAGATGGTTGAAAAACAAGATATTTATTCAGCAATTGTCTTTACCAATTATGAAGGCTCTATCCAGCTTCATCAGAAGGAGGAGTTGATTAACTACTCCTCTATAACTAAAAATGCCAAGGGTAAAAAGCTGGTTTTTCAATTGCTTGATGATGAAGAATCAAAAACTCGCCTAAAACAGTCTTTTGAGAGAGCAAAAGACAACCCAAATCAGACCGAAATGATCTCAGTGGATAAAGATGGGACTCGTCAGCTAGCCAGTATTATTTACATTCCCGAAATCGATTGGTTTCAAGTGAACTTTATTGATATTAATCGCTTTCTGCCATTGAGTGAGTTCTCCGGTCTGTTTATTGTCTTTTTTGTTAGTCTCGTTTTCGCCTTAATTATTTTTTATATTTTGTTGTCATTAATCGTTACAAGACCGTTAGCGGAATTAGACTTGTCTATTCGTCAGTTAGGTAAAAACCACTACCGTGCGCCCAAACTACGCTACTTTGCTGGTACTGAAATTAAGCGGCTGGTATCCCATTATCAAACAATGTCGACCTCTCTTTTAGAGTATCAGCACGAACTAGAAGAAAAGGTAAAAGAGCGAACGGCTGAATTAAATCGACTATCAACATTAGACCCTTTGACTGAACTATATAATCGCCGCGGTTTTGAAATACATATGAAAGAGTATTTGCAGTCGTGGCAAAAGGACCATGAACCCTTTGGTCTGATCAATGTTGATGTCAACGAGTTTAAATTAATCAATGATCGACTGGGCCATGCGGCGGGGGACTTTGTCTTGCAAAAAATAGCCTCTCATCTCTTGAGTGTGGTAGATAAAAAAGGTGTGGTTGCAAGGTGGGGTGGAGATGAGTTTCTAATTTTGGTTAGGGGAAAGCAGGAACAAGACCGTATTTCTAAACGCCTGCATGATGACAAACTTTTGCATGGAATTGACTTTAATGGGGATCAGATCTTCCTCCAATTTAGCATCGGAAATGCATTTATTCAGGAAAACGATACATTAGAGTTACTTTTAAATAGAGCTGATAAAGCTATGTATGAAGAAAAATTTCATGCGAAAACCTCTAGTTAATTAAGTAGTAAAGATCGATGTAAAATATAAAAAAATAGCCGTTTTAAATACAAAGTCAGTACTAATTTTTTTATTATCTTTTTCTAAATTTTAGCTAAATTTCTTAAGGTATTAATGAAGTGAGTTATTGATTTAAGCATAAGAGAATTAAGTAAAAAATAAGAATCAAACCTGTTGTTGGATTATTGTAATAACGTAACTGAAATGTATTATTAATTTTGAAAACATATGTTTTTGTGAAGTCTACTTATTATAAAAATAACATTCAGGTCTGAAAATTATGAAAAAAACGATTCTACACACTGCCATTGTTGGAAGTCTTCTATCCATCGGTGCAGTTCAAGCCGCTCCTTCCTTTGATGGAAATTTCGAGTTAAATACCGATGCCATTTCTAAAGCAGAAGGTGATTCTACATACAAGCAAGATGGTCGCCTTGAGCTAAACGTGACAGGCAGACACACAATGGGTGATAGCTTCTTCGCGGGTAAAGGCTCCCTTCTTATAAAAACAACGGGCGACGCTGTTGTTGATGATGCTTACGTCCAATTTGGTAATAGCACTTGGGACCTTCAGGCCGGTCGTTTTGAGGCAGTAAATCTGTTCCCAAAAGGCAAAGATACCCTCATTGAACACGTAGAAGCAGTAGATGTTTATGAAGCGAACATGACTCGCGGCCGTGAAGGTGATGATACTGGTCAGTTTGCTTTACACTTCAATGCGAGCGAAAGTGTTAAATTTGAACTTGCTACTCTTTATGGCGATCCAAATATCGATGAAACCACAGAAGATAAAGCGACGGCTATCTCTGGTATTAGACCTTCTGTAACCTTTGCTGCGGGCGCCGCGACTATTACAGCGGGCTATGAAAGTGTTAAGTATGATTTGGCAGCAGGCGGTGAAGTTAAAAAATCTGGTTATGCAGTCTCTGCTAATTTTGATGTGGCCGCTGCGAACGTTAATCTTGCCGCAACGTTCGGTAAAGATCATGAAACCGATGAAAAAGTGACTTCTATGATGGCAAATATGACATACGGTAACTTTGGTCTAGGTCTTATTGCTTCTTCTGTCGATGAAGGAACGAGTGATGATCCTTCTTTGTTAACCACTTATATTGCTTACACAGTGCCAGTGTTGGATATTGAGAATGCAACGGTGACCTTTGCTGGTTCATATTCAACGGCTGATAAAGTGGCTGCGGGTACAAATGATAAAGTAACTGCAGCACGAGTTCGATTTAACTATGGCTTCTAGCGTTTAGTTAAAGGTAAGAGCAATATTATTGGTTATTCCCTTTTCTGGTGATATTGCTCTTCATCGTGGTTATTTTCCTGTCCCACTTTTCTTCTAGTACACTTTACTTATTCGAGTGTAGATATCTTTTATCGAATAAAATGGCTTCCCATACAGATTTACGTTATTAAATATCTCACTCTGACACCATGGCGAAAATAAATGAGCCAAAGTGCCTGTGTGAGAGAATGAATTACTTAGCCGTTTCAAATGGGTTTTGTTGCTGGCTTTCTTCTGCATCATGGCTGTCATGTTTTAAATCAGCCAGCACTTTATCGGTTAATTTATAGCTGTATAAAAAGATAGCTAAACCGATGGTCGCACCAATCGCGTTACCTAGGTTGAGAGCGTCCCACATGCCTTGAATGACGGCTGGAGTTTGCTGTACAGCGTTTCCTGCAGTGGTTTCAATAAACCCAACCATAGCGAGATAACCCATTGCAATTGCCCCTCCAACCGCTGTTGTCGCTTTATTCGCAAAGGTTTGAGTTGCAAAGGTGACGGCTTCAAGGCGTTTACCTGAGCGTATATAGCCATACTCAATACAATCGGCAATGAAAATACTTGGCATAATCAGAGTGACACCAAGAGCAACAGCTTTGATCATGGTTAAAGCAACGAATGCTTCGATATGTTCATAGCCAATTACCCATGTAATCAAAGACAGAATGCATAGGGCGGCAGAAGCCCAAGCGAAGGTGGCAATTTTTCCAACTTTACGAATACCAATCGGCACTAATGGTGATGCCAGCATAGCTGGGCCAATCATGGCGAAAAGGAATAAGCCGGAAAGAGAGGGATCATTAAATACATCCCGTGCGATATAAGGCATTAAGGTAAAGGCAACGTTAGATCCACCAATAAAAACAAAGGCAAGGATAAACATCAGCAAGTATTTATTACCAGTGACCGTGCCTAATATTTGCTTAAGCGAGGGTATCTCTTGTTTTACTACGTGGCGTTCTTTTACTTTGCGAATGGTTAACATCAGAAGCATGGCAGTGAAGCACATAATGACAGCCGCCAGCGTCCATTTCCCACCGAGTTTTTCGACCAACCAAGGTGCGCTAATCATAGCGATGACCATGCCCACAAAGCCGCCAAAACGCACAAAAGAATAGATTACATTACGTTCGTCTTTGTTGTTGGTCATGACAGTGCCAATAGCGTAAGCGGGGGCATCAGAAACGGTATAGAGCATGCCCCAGCCTACATAAGTAATGAAGGCATAGACTATACGAAGCCACATTGGCTGCTCCGCTAGGTAATCACCGAAGGCAAAGACTAATACGGTAGCAAGAGGAACGGCCCAAGCAATTGCGTTCACCCAAGGTTTGAATTTACCGCCTTTAAAACGACTTCGCTCGACAAGAACAGAAAGAATTGGGTCATTAACCGCGTCCCATACTCTGGCTAAAAGAAAAATAATGCCCACTGTGCCAGCGGATAAACCGAGTACAGAAGTGTAGTAAATGCTGATAAAGATAGTCACAAACATAAAAATAATGTTTTGACCGGTGAAAAAGGTGTAATAGCTTACGCGTTCACGAAAACTGGTTTCATAGTTCGAGTTCGACATAATGGTCTCGTTGTTGTTTTTATTGTTTATTAACTAAGCCCTTCATTACGCATCAGTGATTCGTTGTAATGAAGGGCTTTTTAACAGAGTTAAACGATAATGTTTAAGCTCTTGTTTCCTTGTTATTTAACGAGGCAATAAGTTGCAAAATCTGATCTTCAGAATATTGCTGGCTATTGAATACTGGCAAATTACGTAATGGCATATCCGCCACCATGGACTCCGCCATCAGGCGATCGGCTTGTGCCGCAGAGTCATTCTGATCGCCGCCCATCATTTGGGTAAATACAGAAAGCATGCTTTCAAACAGAGGTTTGCCTAATGGTTCGTTGGCAATGTCACCCAAGGTTGAGTTCACCGTGTAAGGCTTAGTAGGAGTGGGGGCGGGAATGTCGTAACCTAATAACGCAGTGAATGCCGCGTCATTAAAATCACGTTTTGCAGGCTCAAAGTAGGTTTTTAATGCAGCATTGGGCTGTTTCTTTGCCACTTCCGTGTCTAAGGTAATATTGGCGGTATCGCGAATATCTTCTATAGAAGAGCCAATATGAATCTGATATTCATCGCTCTCAGCTATCCAAGATGATTGAGCTTCATCCCAATAGGCAAAGGCACGATAATCCAGCTCAAGCGCGATTTCTTTGCTTTCACCTGGTTCTAAGAAAACCTTTTCGAAGGCTTTTAACTCTTTGGCTGGGCGAGGTTGAGAAGGGGATTTTTGCCCAACGTAACACTGTACAACTTCCGCGCCGGCTTTATCGCCGGTGTTGGTGATAGTGATTTGTAGCCTAATAGCGTCATTTTCTTTAAATGGTGAGTGATCGCCACTTAGTAAGGTTAAATGGTAATAAGTGAAGCTCGTGTAAGACAAACCATGACCGAAAGGAAAAAGTGCTTTCGTGCTGGTGGTATCAAAATAGCGATAACCGACCCAAATAGCCTCGCGGTATTGCACTTGTTTTGTGGTGCCTGGGAAATAAGGTTGGCTTGGTACATCGTCTAAATTTGCTGGGAAGGTTTCAGCCAATTTACCACTGGGGTTTACCTCGCCAGAAAGCACTTTAGCCACCGCTGAAGCACCGGCTTGTCCGCCTAGATAAGCTTCCAGTATGGCGGGTACCTTGTCGACAAATGGTAGAATCACAGGTGCGCCATTTTGCAGCACAACAAGGGTTTTATTGAGCTGTTCGCCAAGCTCAGCGATTAGGTCTAGTTGCACCTGTGGCAGATTTAAATGCTGACGATCAAAGCCTTCTGATTCGTATTTTGGCGTCAGTCCTGCAAACAAAAACACCACGTCTGCTTGTTTTGCTAATTCAATAGCTTTGGCGATTTCTGCCGCGTCTTCTTTATCATTGAGATGGTAGCCAGCAGTGTAACTGACATTATCGGCACCAAACTGTTTTTTGATTTCGTCGAGAGGCTGTTCCAATTTGAATGGATTAATTTTAGAACTGCCTGCGCCTTGGTAGCGAGTGTTGTTAGCTAATGCGCCAATAACAGCGATTTTCTTTCCTGCAGCCACTGGCAATAGACCATCATTTTTTAACAGCACACAGGTTTCTTCCGCGACTCGCGCAGCGAGTTCATGGTGAGCATTTAAGTCGGCTTTTACTTTATCGCTTTCTAGAGAAACTTGTGATTTTAAAATCAGTTCCAATACGCGAGCGACAGATTTGTCTAACGCTTCCATCGTCAGTTGACCGCTCTCAACAGCAGCAATGATCTTCTTGGTATTCATATCGCCAGAGCTTGGCATTTCTAAATGCTGGCCATTCTTGACGCCTTCAACGCGGTCGTTATTGGCGCCCCAATCGGTAACAATAATGCCTTCAAAGCCCCATTCTTTAACAAGAATGTCGTCGAGCAATTGTTTGTGCTCTGCCGCGTAGGTGCCGTTTACCTTGTTATAAGAGCACATGACTGTCCAAGGTTGGGTCTGCTTAACCGCTCTTTCAAAAGCTGGCAGGTAGATTTCGCGTAAGGTTCTTTGGTCAACAACGGCATCGACCGTCATACGACAATGTTCATGATTGTTGACTGCGTAATGTTTTAGGCTAGTGCCCACGCCTTGGCTTTGTACGCCTTTGATCCAAGCTGCAGACATGTCGCCAGCCAGTAATGGGTCTTCGGAAAAATATTCGAAGTTACGACCACCCAATGGGTTACGTTTAATGTTAGTGCCAGGGCCGAGCAAGACCGACACATCTTCAGCGCGGCATTCTTTGCCAAGCGCGACGCCCATATCTTCAATTAACTTGGTATTCCAAGATGCGGCAAGTCCTGATGCAGTTGGGAAGCAGGTAGCTTTTACTGCTGCGTTTAAACCAACGTGATCGCCTTCGCCGGCTTGTTTGCGTAAGCCATGAGGGCCATCCGTTACCATGATGGAGGGTAAGTCTAAGCGCTCAATACCATGTAGGTTCCAAAAATCCTTGCCGGTACAGAGCATGGCTTTTTCTTCTAGGGTTAGTTCGGTTAAGAGTTGTTTTATTTTTGTATCACTCATCGTTTTCATCCTTTTTAAGGTTGTCGAGATGGTTTCATACCATCGAGTAGTAATTGAATTAACACAGGGGTGAGTTGCGGAATGGCCTCTTGTTCAATTTCCATTAAGGCATTTTTGCGTAGCAACATTCGGCGGAAAAAAGTTGGGACCGCATTGAATAGGGTTACCGCTAAATAAGCGGCTGGAATATCGGTTCGAATACTGCCTTCGGCTTGTCCTAGGGCAACAATGTCAGAGAGAGATTGGCTGACCGTTTCTGGTAATAATTGTGTCAGTTTTTCACGGAATTCGGTTGGTATACGTGATCCAGCATAGTAGCCATCAAACTCGGCAATAAAACGGTCATCGTCTTCGTATTGAGGATCAGAATAGGCTTGCATTAACACGCCAAGACCCTCGCGAATGTTGGAATAATGGCGAGCTTTGATTTTTTCTATGATGTTTTCATAAATATCGATCTTACGAGTCAGCACCACCACAAGAATGGCGAAGCCCAAATCGTATTTGTCTTGGTAATAGCGATACAAGGTATTACGACTCATGCCAGTGGCCGCCGCAATGTCTTTCATTTGAGTATCAGCAAAGCCATTTTCGATAAAAAGGGTTTCAGCAATGTTGATGATTTTGTCCCGAGTTGCCTCGGTTTGGTGAACCATTCTAGCAATCATAATAATGTTACACGTGTTATATTTTTTGAGGTAATTTAAGAGCTGATGAGTTTATAGTCAATGACTAATTGCACGATCAGAGGTTAAAAATGAGTAAATGGAATTGCAGCGAGAGAATTTAGAATAAAAAAAGCCTTTGCCTCCATTGTGGAGAAAAAGGCTTAAATTTTTATAAATCAATAGTTTAAATCATTATTCAATGACGCGTAGGGTCATCAAATCACTGTCTTTGGTGATGACCAAACTTGGATCAACGCGCAAACAACTGCCAGCGTAATGTCCCGCTACCGAGAAAGTACAGACTTGTGAGCGATATCCTTCAATGTCTGGTAGCTTCCATAGCGCTTGGAAGATTTGATCTTGATGAGCAAAGCGCCCAGTCGTCTCTTCCATTAAGTCGTCTTCACCGTCGTACAAGCTGATGTTAAAGCCACAGCGCCCCGCAATCGGTTTGCTCACATAACCGTTGGTTTTTAACGCATTGCTTAATTCAAAGGACGATTCCAATAAATAGGGATGATCGGGAAAAAGCAGCCATAAAACCGGTAAAATCGCTTTATTGCTTGGAATAAGCGTCCAAAGAGGTTCGTATACCATGACATCTTTACGCAATAATACATCGACTAAACGTGGTGCTTCGCTGCGTGCTACATCGGTTTTATAGTCGCGTAGACGTTGTTCATCGTCATCGCATTCGGCGCGGATTTGATCCAACGCGGTTTCCCATGCCCATGTCTTCCATACCCAACGAATTTTAACACCGTCAGCGTCGACTACATCGCCATCTTGGTCCCAGCGCAAACTGCTGACACCTTTGATAACCTTACAATTGAGTCCGGCTTTTTCCATGGTGCGTTTCATGAAAAGAGCGTGATAGTTCTCTTCTAAGTCTGTGTCCTGCATGATGTGAATCACACCTTTTACCGCACTGTTTTTCCACGCTTCGATCAATTCATCGACCAATTCTGTCGCAGAACCTTCGCCTTCCGCTACGCCATAATGCGTGGCCCACTTGTCTTGAATAATACCGGCTTCCATGTAGCAAGAGGCTGAGTCGCAGTTGTATTCGTATACCTTGATGCCTTGAGCAGACAAGCTGAAATCAAAGCGTCCGGTGATCATCTGGTTGCGACGGTTGTCCCAAGATTGATGGATTTTAGGCCACAAGGCAGGAGGGATATTAAAGCTAGAAAGCAGATCATCGTTTTGCAGCACATAATCGGTAGCGTGCATAAACAAGGCGTGTAATTCATTGGTCGCGCGTTTTAGTTCTCGTTCAGCGGACTCTGTCATCACCATGTATTTGTAGTCGTCTTCCGGTCGACTGGCGAGTTTGTGTCCGCCCATCATGTCGACAAAGGCTTCTTCCGCTGGATTCGCTATATTTAGCCAAGCACGAGAAGCTTGGCCTTTGTTTGGCACATGGCGAATTTGTAAATCAAACAACGCTGGGTCGTCTGGTTCAATATTTTCTGCGTGCAGGTCATCTTCAGTTTGGATGACCCAACCCATAATGGACGCATCGCCATAGGAGCAACGCAGCCAATAACCACCATCTTTGCTGATACGCGCATCAAGCACGCGAGAGTAATCTTGGCCTTCTTCCCACACTTGATGGCCGACGTTTTGCTCGACCAAGTACAAGCGATCCGGTAAAACTTTAGTTACAATCGCCACATGGCCGGTAACTTCAAATTCACCGCCTTCGTTCCAAATCAAAAGAGCACCGACTTCAGGATGTCGTAACGAGCCATTGCGAAATGATTTCAGTGGCAAGCGGCTTTCATCGGCAATGAGCCGAGCTGACGTTAAACGAAAAATATCATAAGCCATAGCAACATCATCAAAGATATAGCCTTTATTGAGATACAACCAACGCCTAGCAAACTCCACGCATTGCCACTTGTAGCCCATGAAAATGCCATCTACATAACTACGATAGGCATGCCGGTTGGGCAACTCATTGTCATCGGCGGAATCATAGTCGGAAGAGTAAACGGGCACATTGCCTGGCGCTATACCTAACAGGGTGCCAAAAGGCGCGATTGGCCTGCTGGAGTCGGATGTCATTAGCTTGAATTCCCTCACACGAAACGTGTTCAAACGGGTAAAAGAAAGTCGACATAAATGTCGTCTGATGCTCGCAATATAGTCCTTGAAAAGGTGACCTGCAAGCACTCTTGATGCTTATTTTTTGATCTGTATTTAAGAGAAGTTTGAACGACTATTCAGGAAAGAAAGTGCACGAGATTGTTTTTTAAAATAACTGCCATATCTAGTGTTTATCCTTTCTATAAAGATTGAAAATTATTCTGGAGTTCATCATGACAAACACAGCCACAAACCTGTTCAGCCCAGTAAAAGTGGGAAACTTAGAGTTACCTAATCGTTTTATCATGGCGCCTTTGACTCGCACACGTGCTCCTGGTCATCAGCCAAATGCCTTGATGGCAGAATATTATGCTCAACGTGCCAGCACAGGTTTGTTGATCACCGAATGTACTATGGTGACTGAGGGAACATCAGCCTTTGGCGATGATCCAGGTATATATTCCGCTGAACAGATCGAAGGCTGGAAGCTAACGACAAACGCCGTCCATGAAAAAGGCGGCCGTATATTTATGCAAATTTGGCATGGTGGTCGTGCTTGTCATCCGTTATTAAATGGTGGCAAAGAAGCCGTTTCTGCCAGCGCGATTGAAATCGATGGTGAAACTCATACTCCTGAAGGCAAAAAGCCCTACACGGTACCTCGTGCATTAACCGTGGCCGAAATCAAAGACATTGTGGGAGATTTTCGTCAGGCGGCAATCAATGCAAAAGAAGCAGGATTTGATGGTGTTGAAATTCATGGTGCTAATGGTTATTTGATTGATCAATTTTTGCGTGAAAGCTCGAACCAGCGCACAGATGAATATGGCGGTTCCTTGGAAAACCGTGCCCGCTTCTTAACGGAAGTGATCGAAGCGGTTACAGACGTATTTGGCTGCGATCGAGTTGGCTTGCGCCTATCACCACTTAATAGCTTCCAAAGCATGAAAGAAGGCGATCCTGTGGCATGGACTCGCTTCTTGAGCGAACATTTAAACCGCTTTAACTTAGCGTATTTGCATTTGATGCGTGCGGACTTCTTTGGCGAGCAGCAAGCCGATGTTGTCAGTGTCGCGCGTGACGCTTACAAGGGGCATTTGATGGTCAATATGGGCTACTCGCCAGAAGAAGCCAACCAAGTGCTAGCAGATAATCAAGCGGACAGCGTGGCGTTTGGTAAAGATATTCTTGCCAACCCAGACTTTGTTGAACGCGTTCAGGCGGGCGCTGAATTAAACGAGCCTAACCCAAATACCTTCTATACATCTGGTGCCGTAGGTTATACCGATTATCCATTTATGACTGCGTAGTCTCAGTTAATACAAGCTCAATCTGAAAACGCCAAGGTGAATGCCTTGGCGTTTTTTTTGTTGAAATTGTTAGATAAATTAAATGATTATCTCATCATAAAATTATTCTCATTCAAAGAGGATTGACGAAGGATCCTTAAGTCTTTTAACTTAGTTAAATTTACTTTCGCTTAAGGCAACATATCGTGACCATCTCTTCTACTCTTACTTCCAAATTGCCATCCGTCGGCACCACTATTTTTACCAGAATGTCAGCATTGGCGGCGGAAAAGGGAGCGATCAATTTGTCGCAAGGCTTTCCAGATTTTCCGCCTGATGCGCGATTATTGGCGCGTGCCTCGCAGGCGATTTTAACTGATAATAATCAATACTCGCCCATGACTGGCTTGCCAATATTGCGAGATGCGATTGCCAGCTTGGTAGAGCGTCATTATGGTCGAAAAGTTAACGCACTTAGTGAGATTACAGTGACGAGCGGTGCGTCGGAAGCCATTTTCGATACGATTGCCGCCTTAGTTCATAACGGCGATGAAGTGATTTTGTTCGATCCCGCTTATGACTTATACGAGCCAGCGGTGACGTTGGCGGGCGGTGTTTGTAAACGAGTGACGTTAACGGCACCGAATTTTCGCCCTGATTGGCAGGCGTTTGCTGAATTGCTAACGGATAAAACACGCTTGATATTAATCAATACGCCACACAACCCAACAGGAAGCTGTTGGCTGGCTGAGGATTTAGAATCTTTATGGCGAGCGATTGCGAGCCGAGACATTTATTTACTGTCTGATGAAGTGTATGAGTTTATTCACTTTGGTGAATCCGCAGTAAGTGTTCACAAACATGCGGAGCTTTCAAAGCGTAGCCTAGTGGTCTCGTCTTTTGGTAAAAGTTTTCATTTAACAGGCTGGAAGGTGGGTTATGTTGTGGCGCCAGCGGAATTAACTGTGGAGCTTCGCAAAGTACATCAGTTTGTTTCTTTCTGCACAGCAACGCCTTTACAACAGGCCTTGGGAGAACACCTAACCGCTGAACCCGAAGCAAGCACTGGCTTGGCCAGCTTTTATCGCCAAAAGCGTGATGTATTGAGAGGCGCATTAGCTAGCAGCCGTTTTAAGCTATTGCCTTGTGAAGGCACCTATTTCCAATTATTGGACTATAGCGCGATCAGTGATTTGGACGACGTAGCGTTTTGCGAATGGCTTATTGATCAAGTCGGCGTAGCCGCGATTCCAGTGAGCGTTTTTTACCAGCAAGCGCCAAGAGATCAGCGCATAATTCGTCTGTGTTTCGCTAAAGAAGAAATTACTCTATTAGAAGCCGCTCGTCGTTTAAGTGAGCTTTAACTAAATAAAAAAGCCAACATCGGTGTTTGTCACCTAGTTGGCTTTTATTGACCGCTTATTTTAGTAGTTATTTAGCTTGGCATGGTTTCGAACGCAGCCACATCGCTTAAGTGATCATCCCAGTTGCCTTTGCTATCCATGAATATATGCGCTTGCGGCGTTATATCGACATCTGTATCTAAGCAGCCTGCCGGTACCACAACCAAACCACGACTTTTCGCATCGGTAGGGACATTGGAGCCACAAACAGAGCAAAATGTACGAGCAAAGTTTGTGTCTTCTAATCGATAAAAGCTGAGTTTGTCTTCGCCGCTTAACCAATTTAAGGTCGCGCCTGGCGCAAAAAGGTTAGCACAATGCGCTGTACCAGAGGTTTTTCTACAACGGCTACAGTGACAAAGGAAAAACTTCTTAAATTCACCTTCCAGTTCAAATTTAACCGCACCACATAAGCAAGATCCAGTATGAAGATGGCTCATTATTGCATGCTCCAAACAAAGAGTTTTTTAATTATACGCCGACTGAAAACATGCCTTCTAAGTCATGTTTTGAATAAGCACGAAACGCCAACATAGTTTCTGTTTTTAAAATGTTATCGATCTGTGCAAGGTGCTGTGTCACCAATTCAGATAGTTGATCATTTGTCTGCACACGAGCAATGGCGGTAATGTCGTATGAACCGCTTACAGAATACACTTCAGATAAACCTTCAATAGAAGCCAGTTTTTCAGCGACTTGGTTGATGTACTTTTTCTCAACAGAAAGCATGATAATCGCGGTAACCATAGAATGTCCTTTTTGGATTGTTAATGTACGCTGAGGCTTGAATGAAAAGAGACGTCAGCGAATAGAGGGAATTAAAGCACCTTAAGTGTCTATTTACAAAGGCGCAAAGAGGGAAGTTAAGTGGATAAATGGGAAAGTTAGAACGGCGAAAAAAGTGGTTCTAAGGAGGAAAACGACATGTTTGAGTCATATAGTTTGAAAGGTGAGAAATATTTAGCCATAAAATTCTATAAGAAAACTTTATAGCAATCGCGAAAGTTATATTTTCTTTGATCTGCTTACTTAACTATTCATTTGTTTACGCAATAGTTTTGAAAAAAAACGCTAGACTCATTTGATTACATATTGGCACGGAAAAAAAACGGTAAGAGATTTAGTGCTTTTGGTATGCTTTATCTACGTCTTGGGGTGAGCATTCATAATGCCTAATACATATAAAATCATTTCTTAGAGGTAGAAAGTGTTCGAGACAAGTACAGCAGAAATAAATAGTAGCGTCGATTTAATGATGTCTATTTTGGGTGTTCAGAATCAAAGCAGAATGGATGCGGAACTCTTAGCAGGTTCCTTTAATTATGATTTGGAGCATCTAGTACAAGCTATTCGACAGCATTTAGGGATGGACGTCGCGTTTTTGTCTCGTTTTCATAATGGTAATCGTGAAATGTTGTATGTCGATAAAAAAGACATTTGTAATGGTTCACTTAATAAAGGTCATAAGGATAAAAACGAAGAAACTTATTGCCAGCTAATTGCCGAAGAAAAACTGCCGAGAATTATTCCTGATACGTCGCAGAATGAAATAACCAAAGCGTTAGCGGTAACAAAAATTTTAAATATAGGCAGTTATATTGGAGTGCCTATCTATCTCTCAGATGGTTATCTTTATGGTACTTTGTGTTGCTTCAGTGAGAAGGCTGATGAGTCATTGACGAATAAAGACCTTTCAATGTTAACGCTGTTTGCAAAAATTTCGGCTCGTAATATCGAAAAAGAACTGACCGCATCAAGATTACGCGAAGCTGCATGTGACAATATTTTTGACATTATAAATAACTGTAAGCTATCCATTGTATTGCAGCCAATCTATGATTTTAAAGCCAAATCTATTAAGGGCTTCGAATGTTTGTCTCGCTTTCAAGTCGAGCCATATCGTTCCCCTGATTATTGGTTCAATCAGGCAAACATATCAGGTGTTGGTGAAGCACTAGAGCTATTTGCTATTGAAGAATCATTAAGTTTATTACCGCTTATTCCTGAACAATATTATATAACACTGAATGTTTCTCCTAAGCACCTTACATCACTTTACTTACAATCTATGTTAGACAAAGCGCCTCTGCATCGTATTGTTTTAGAAGTAACCGAGCGAGAATCTATTCCAGACTATAAGGCGTTTAGAAATGCCATTCAGCACTTTCGAGACAGAGGCATGCGCCTTGCTGTTGACGATGCAGGGGCCGGCTTTGCCAGCTTCCAGCATATATTGGAGCTGGAGGCCGATATCATTAAATTAGATAGAAGCTTAATCGCTAATATCAATTCAGATCATAGAAAGAGAGCCTTGGTTGCCGCACTCATTGGCTTCGCGAAAGAAACCAAAAGCACAGTTTTAGGCGAGGGAGTGGAGACCTTAGCGGAGCTAGAAGTGCTGCAAGAATTGGGCGCACAAAAAATTCAGGGTTATTTCTTCTGTCATCCTCTACCGCTTAAAGACGTGCTGGCTTTTTGTGAGGCTTGAAGGCTTGTTTTAAGCCTTTTTCTGGTGCCTATTAAGTGTCACTAATGTACATTTCTTGCTCTTATCTCCCTGTAAAGTAACGCAGTCTTTTCCTATCAAACCAAAGAAAATGGTTTTTATGCACTATAATGGCATGTACTATGCGTGACTTTTATTTTAGCGCTGTGATGATTTGCGGGTTAAAACAACGATGACAAATGGAATGAGAGAGTCTTATGAATACAACGTTTAAAGTGTTACTTGGGATGGGGCTCGGCATCATTGTTGGCTTGATCCTCAATTTAACGGGGCTAAATGCCGATGGGACATGGGCGAACAGTTACTTAACGGATGGCTTGTTTAAAGTCGTTGGTACAATGTTCGTTAACGCCCTGAAAATGCTTGTTGTACCTTTGGTTTTCTTCTCATTGGTCTGTGGTGTGTGTGGCATTGGTGACATCAAGTTACTGGGAAGGATTGGGTCTAAATCGTTCGTTCTTTACCTTCTGACAACGGCCATTGCCATTGCCGCAGCGCTGACTATTGCCACCGCTTTTGGTATTGGTGAAGGCATGAATGCCGAGTCCTCTGTGACCTTCACAGGGAAAGACTCTCCACCATTATCGACGGTATTGATTAATATCGTTCCTTCAAATCCTATTAGCGCCATGGCGCAAGGTGACATGCTTCCGGTGATCTTTTTCTCGATCATGTTTGGTGTAAGCATCTTAATGGTAGGACAAAAAGCTAAGGTTGTTAGCGATTTCATTGAGTCATTAAACGACATAATGATGAAGATGGTCACCATTATTATGGAAGTGGCGCCGTATGCCGTGTTCTGTCTTATCGCTAGAGCTATAGCGGAATTGGGGATGGATTTACTCGCTCAGTTGTTGGGTTATGTATTGGTGCTGATTGGCGTCTTGTTCTTCCATTTATTTGTGACTTTGCAAGTGATCCTGAAAGTCTTGTCTGGCTTGAGCCCAATTACTTTCATGAAGAAAATGCGTAACACGCAAGTGTTTGCTTTTAGTACATCCAGCTCAAACGCGACGATTCCTGTTACCTTGCGTGCGGTGACAAAGCGCCTTGGCGTGAAAAACTCGGTAGCGTCTTTTACTGTACCGTTTGGTGCGACCATCAACATGGATGGTACTGCCATTATGCAGGGTGTCGCGACGGTCTTTATTGCCAATATTTATAATGTAGAGCTTGGTATGATGGGTTACCTAACGGTGATCTTAATGTCTGTACTGGCATCGATTGGTACCGCAGGCGTTCCTGGTGTTGGCTTGATTATGCTATCTATGGTGTTTGCTCAAGTAGGCTTACCAATCGAAGGTATTGGCTTGATTTTGGGTGTGGACCGCTTGTTAGACATGATTCGTACTGCGGTTAACGTGTCTGGTGATGCTGTAGTGTCTACTGTGGTTGCTAAGAGCGAAGGACAGTTAGACGAAAGTGTCTACAATGATCCTAATGCGGGTAATCAGTCTGAAATGCATTTAGAAACCAAACAGAGCTAATAACGGTTAGTATCAGAGGATTCTCTGAACAAACGAATCGTCTAAATAGAGAAGAGCGCAGCCCTCAAGGGTAAGCGCTCTTTTTTTACATGCGATACAGAGGTTAAAAACGTGTAACGACAGTCACGCCCGGTGGGTTGATCTTGTCTATGTTGGTTAGCGCTGCAATGGATTCTTCTAGGCTGATGGTGCGGCCAAGTAGTTTTTCTGGGCTGAGTTTTCCTGACTTAATCATCGACAACATGGCATCGTAACGGAACGCCTGCATGCCGTGACTGCCAATAATTTCTAATTCATGAGCGATAACCAGATTCATTGGAATCGGTGGAGTTGCTTGATCAGCTAACAGCAAGCCGACCTGAACGTGTTTCCCCAACTTTTTTAAACTCTTAATGGAGTTTATGCAGGTTGTTGGGTGGCCTAAAGCATCGATTGATACATGAGCTCCGCCACGGGTGATCTCTTTAATTGCTTCTGCTACATCAGGCACGCTGGTGGCGTTAATGGTCGCGTAAGCGCCTAGGGCTTTTGCTAATTCAAGTTTGTCGTCTGTCACGTCCACCGCAATCACATTGGCACCAATGCTGTTGGCAATCATGATGGCTGACAAGCCAACACCGCCACAACCATGCACAGCCACCCATTGTCCTGCACTGACTTTACCCTGATCGACAACCGCTCTAAACGAGGTCACAAAGCGACAGCCAAGGCTAGCCGCTGTGGTGAAGTCTATGCTTTCTGGCAAGGTAACAAGGTTCACATCCGCATTGTGAATAGAGACGTATTCGGCAAAAGAGCCCCAGTGAGTGAATCCTGGTTGTGTTTGATTACCACAGACTTGATGATTGCCACCGTGACATTCAGGACAAGAGCCACAGCCGCTAACAAAGGGCACAGTAACTCGGTCACCGACTTTAAAACGCTGAACATCTTTGCCTACGGCTTCAATAACACCTGCAAACTCATGACCTGGAACGTGTGGCAGCACAATGTCTGGATCGTGTCCCATCCAGCCATGCCAATCACTGCGGCAAACACCTGTCGCTTCAACTTTGATCACCACGCCATGATTTTCTGGCGTTGGATCTTCGACATTCATAATTTTAGGTGTGGCTGAAAAGCTTTCGTAGACAACGGCTTTCATGGTGTTCTCCTTTGGTGATCAATACGTCAGCCTAATAGACTACTGAATATAGAAGAAATTACCTTGCTCTTTTCCTTGTATATCAGCGAACTTAAGAAATACTATTTCAGATATTTGGTATTTAAGAGGGAAATCTTTCAATGGTGGCTTTGGATAAGGTAGACACTGATATTGTTCGACGTATGCAGCAAGACGGTAAGCTGACTAACGCAAAATTAGCCAGCGAACTTTCATTAAGTGAAACACCCTGTTGGCGCCGGCTAAAACGCCTCGAGGAAGAGGGTATTATTACCGATTATCAGGCGAACCTTGACCGACGTAAGTTAGGCTTTGGGGTGATGGCGTTTGTGCAGTTGACCTGTAATCAGCACGATGCAGAAATCACTCAAACTTTCGAACAGATGATCCAGCAGTGTGACAATGTTTTGTCTTGTCATAACACCACAGGTGCGGCGGATTTTTTACTGCAAGTGGTTGCTAAAGATTTAGACGATTACAGCCGCTTTGTGGATCAAGTTCTGAGAAAATTACCGGGTGTGTCTGCAATCGCTTCGAATATCTCTTTGCGAGAACTAAAAGCATCAACGCGGTTGCCAGTATAATGACTGTATTTTAGAGAAGATGCAGATAATACAAAGCCAACTGGTAAGGGTTGGCTTTGTGCTTCACACGCCAGAAAAACAAACAATCACAAGGTCATTACAATACGGCCTGTGATTTCACCTTTTTCCATATCGGCAAAAATCTCATTAATATCATCCAGTGTTTTTTCTGCAATAATGGCTTTGACCTTACCTCGTGCGGCAAATTCCAAGCACTCTTCTAGATCTTTACGAGTACCAACGATGGAACCAACTACGCTGACACCATTAAGCACCGTGTTAAAAATTGGCAACGGCATGTCTTCTGGCGGCAAACCTACCAAGACACATTTACCGCCACGACGAATCACGTCATAGCTCTGTCTGAAGCCCGCTTTGCTGACAGCAGTACAAACGGTGGCATGAACACCTGAGGTTGTGTCTAGAATTTCTTTTACGACATCGTCGGTTTTGAAATCAAAGAAATATTCTGCACCTAGTGACATAGACAGCTCACGTTTGGCTTCGCCTGTATCAACCGCAACGACTCGAAATCCCATGGCAACAGCGTATTGCACGGCTAAATGGCCTAGACCGCCAATACCAAATAGAGCGACCCAATCGCCAGGTTTTGCGCCAGAGACTTTGAGCGCTTTATAGGTCGTCACACCGGCACAGAATAACGGCGCTGCTTCAACATAACCTAAGCCTTCCGGTACTT
Organism: Marinomonas foliarum; assembly: GCF_016906065.1. Taxonomy (NCBI): domain Bacteria; kingdom Pseudomonadati; phylum Pseudomonadota; class Gammaproteobacteria; order Oceanospirillales; family Oceanospirillaceae; genus Marinomonas; species Marinomonas foliarum. The sequence continues at coordinate 2,215,427 of NZ_CP070273.1, forward strand.
TAACCACATATTCAGCATGAGCCGCGCAGTATTCAGCGTAACCACCATCGACGGAATAACCAGCATTTTGCTGCGAAAGGCATAAGTTTTCGTTGCCTGTTAAGCAATATTCACAATGTCCGCAGGCGCTGTACAACCAAGGAATGCCGACTCGATCTCCCAAGACCAAATGCTTTACCGCACTGCCGACTTCAACAATCTCACCTACGCCTTCGTGACCAGGGATAAAGGGCAGGGTAGGTTTTACAGGCCAATCTCCATGACAAGCATGTAAATCCGTATGGCAAACGCCACAAGCATGAATCTTGACGAGTACTTGATGTGGTTCAACATTAGGTTTAGCCACATCCTCAATGTTTAGAATGGCACCAAATTTACTGGCTACAGCTGCTTTCATAACAAACTCCATCTTTTTATTTAATTAGACGCAATGCTATGTAGTCATAGTGGCACAGAGGAGGAGCGGAAGAGCTGCTTTAGATCAAGGGTTAGGCCTAATTTTTATAAAGAAAAGAGGCTTTGTAAGGCCGTCTCTACTTTCTGCAGCAAACATGCAGTCTAAGTGCATCTACAGAAATACGGTTGTTTTTAATCAAGCCATCGCCAAGTATGTATGTAGCAACACGGAATAAAAGTAACGCTAATTAGGAGGAACATATGCAAAATCAAACTGCACAAGCCCACCACATTACAGACATTATTAAAGTGATGAACGGCGGTATTGAATTCTACCAAGAAGCGAAAACTAAACTTGATAACAGTACTTACCAAGCTTTCTTTGATCGTATGATTGGCGCTAAAGCAGAAGCGGTGCAAGAGCTACAACCCTTCGCTATTGATCAACAAGGCGAAGTCGAAAATGACACTAGCAACATGGTGAAAGCGCGCCAATCGTACACGAAGCTGTTGGCTAAGATCTCTGGCGATTCGACTACGTTTACTTATATTGATCAGCTTGAGGAAGTGGAAGATAAGGTTCTAGAAGAACTTGATTTGGCGCTAGAGCGAAAGCAAGCTCAAGACTGTGATGTTACCTTGCGTCGCGTTAAAGTCAGAATGAAAGAGTGCCATGATGAGATGAAGGCACTACAAGTCGCAGCTCAACATTAATGATATAGGGTGAGAAGCCGCGTTTTAGCCTTTGATTTGCTTTTACCTAAGGCAAAAACTTAGGGTAAGCGTTGCGGAACATTATTAGTATTGTAAAGCCAGCATGGGTAGATTAGGGGTCCATGCTGGCTTTTTTCATTTCTAATCATAGAGTTAGTGTGTAAATCACAGAAGTCACGTCAGGTCATGCAGGTTGCTATTCTTATCAGCTTTTGTCAGGGTGTAAGAAGAGGAGGCTTTTATGACCAATTCACAAAAGACAGTAACGGGTGCAATACTGTTACCAGTATTCATCCCAACCGTTATCGTTACCCTATTTCTTATCGTAGGAACCCTAAGTAATCCAGAGTTTGCAGGAGAGGTATTTCAAAGCGCATTGGCTTGGGTTACTCAGACTTTTGGCTGGTTCTATATGCTGGCTACCGCAATTTTTCTCGTATTTCTTGTTTGTATCGGATTCAGTAGCTGGGGCAATATTCGTTTAGGTCCAGATCATGGAGACCCTGAATACAGTTTTCCGGCTTGGTTTGCGATGCTTTTTTCCGCAGGCTACGGGATTGCCTTGTTGTTTTTTGGTGTTGCTGAGCCTGTCTTACACTTTTCCCAACCACCGAATGCTACTGCCGAAACCATTGGTGCAGCTCGAGAAGCGATGCAAATTGCCTATTTTCATTGGGGCCTTCATATCTGGGGGATTTACGGCCTGATGGGGCTGGTTCTGGCTTACTTTGCCTTTCGTCATGGTTTGCCATTGTCGGTGCGGTCGGCACTTTATCCCCTGATTGGTGATCGTATTTACGGACCTATTGGTCATATTGTCGATGTGTTTGCCATTCTTGGTACTTTGTTTGGTTTGGCGACCACGCTGGGTTTATCAGTTACGCAAATCAACGCGGGTTTACATTACCTTTGGGAAGGCATACCGATTAACACCATGGTGCAAATCACCGCCATTGGGTTAATTACGTTAGCTGCAATAGGTTCTGTGGTTGCTGGTATGGATAAAGGGGTAAAAAATCTTTCGATTTTAAATATGTGCTTGGCTGTCTTTATCATGGTGATTGTGTTTTTCGTTGGCCCAAGTATTCATATTCTTGATGCCTTCGTACAAAACACAGGCTCTTATCTCAGCAACATTGTAGAGCGGACGTTTAATCTACAGGCTTATACGCAAAGTGATTGGATTGGTAACTGGACGCTGTTTATCTTTGCGTGGACTATCGCTTGGGCGCCATTCGTCGGCTTGTTTATTGCAAAAATTAGCCGAGGTCGTACTATCCGCCAGTTTATCTTTGGTGTGCTTGCGGTACCGACGCTGTTTACTTTCCTATGGTTTGCTATCTTTGGCGATACCGCCCTGTATTTGATTATGGAGCAAGGTAAAGATGTCTTGATTGGCGAAGTTCAGGCAGACCATTCGGTAGCATTATTCCAGTTCTATGATTTATTGCCTTGGTCTACTTTCCTATCGGTGATTACCGTCTTTCTAATCATTACCTTCTTTGTTACCTCATCGGATTCTGGGTCCTTAGTCGTTGATTCATTGGCTTCTGGTGGTGCGCTGGAAACACCTGTGTGGCAGCGAGTCTTTTGGGCGTCTCTAGAAGGTATTATTGCAGCAACCTTATTACTGGCGGGTGGCTTAGGGGCCTTGCAAACCATGAGCATCTTAGCCGCACTGCCTTTTGCCATCATCATGTTGATTGCGGCACTTGGTTTATGGCGGGCCTTGGTAATCGAAGGGCATCGTGGTGCAGCAGTGGAAGCCGCTGCAACACCAGGTCGAGCATTTAGTAATGAAGGCAGCTGGCGCAAACGCTTAAGTACTTTGTTCAAGTTTCCTGGCGAAGCTAAGGTGACTCACTTTATTAAAGAAGTGGTTGAGCCTGCGATGGAAGAAGTACAAAAAGAGCTCGCGATTCATGGCTGGAAAGCCAATATCACTAGAGAAGAAAACGGTGTTACTTTTCAGCTAGAAAGGGACGAAAAGTTAGATTTCTATTACCAAGTAGTGGCCACGGAACATGAAATACCAGAAGCCCACAGTGAGAATTCGAAATACGATACTCATTGGCAGGCCGATGTGTATATTCGTAATGGCGCACTGGGTTATGAGCTCTATGGCTGTAGTCAGGATGAGGTAATACGTGATCTGATTGACCAGCTAGAACAGTACTTCAACTTTGTTGATGCCGCTCCAGGGCAATTACCTTGGAATACGGTGTCGTAGCTTAAATCTTGTTTAAAAGAGCAAAAGTCTATTAAAGCGTAAGCAAAAAAAGCCCGCATTGGCTCAATGAGTGAATGCGGGTTGTTATTAAATTGCTTATGCGTAATTTGCTTTTTTATCGCTAATTACTGACTCAGGGACGATGACACTCAAAGATTGAGGTCTGACGACGACTTCTAGCTTTTCAGCTTCACGCTCTTCGCCATCGATCACATAGTGACCTACTTGACTGATATCTACCGTTACACGCGATGCAGAACGATGGAATACGCCATTGTTCCCTTCAGGGGCTTCGCTGTCTTCATTTTGGTCGCCCAATCCAAGCATAGCCAATTCAGCCAAATTCAATATTTGCATGCGCTCAGGGTCTAACCAAGTTAAATCCAACTCGCCATCCATAATATTCGGTACGCCTTTACCTTGTGCTAAAAGCGTCGTTATAGGAGCGGCATTAGCAATGGTTAGGCTTGGTGTTGTGATGGTGAAAGGTTCATCGTCATTCAGTTGAATAGTAAATTCATGGACCTCGTTTTGGCCGATGGCTTCCCATAGACCTTTCAAGTAAGCAAGCTGACCACTGGTGTTCTTTTTACTACGGTCGGCTTTTTCAATCATCTGTTGCTCAAAACCAACGCCCGCCAGTAATAGCATTAATTCGCCGTTACAGGTTGCGGTGTCGATGCGTTGTTCGCAGCCATCAATTAGGTTTAAGCAAATGGTTTCCAAAGGTGCGACTTTTGACATGGTGCCGCAGAGCACATGGCTTAGCGCATTGGCGGTGCCAAATGGGATAATACCCAGCTTAATGTTGGTGCCTACCATGGCCGCTGCAACCTCAGTGACTGTGCCATCGCCACCACAGGCAATGATCATATCTGGCGAAGCTTTAACCGCTTCTTTGGCTAATGCAGTGCCATTTTTTTCTGGTGTGGTTGTTTTCACCGTGACATCAAAATAGGCTGATAGATAACGCAAAATAACGTCTTGTTGTGCTTCCCATTGGCGTGTTCCAGACACCGGATTGGCAATGAGCCAAGCGGAGTTATGCACCACCAAAAGCTTACTTTCTAAGGCGCTTTTTAGATGTTTAAACTGGCGTTTGTTTAAGCGAACAGTCTGGCGAATATCACGTATTTTTTCCATCACCTCTCTGGGAGTGGACTTAGGGTTCTGGCTCAGTAAATACGCTGCCATCATGAAGGCTGAGCGGCCTCGACCTAAAGCACAATGAATGACCACAGAGCGGCCCGTTTTACGGTGTGTGTGTATCCAGTTAAGAGCTTTTTGTATTTGCGTATCGGAAGGGACTGAGTGATCAAGAATTGGAATATTTAAGTAGTCCACATCGGCTTGATAAGACATCCAATTTAAAGAACTAAATTCAGCGGTTACGTCTAATACAGCGCTAATGTTCTCGCTTTTTATTTCATGAATATCCGAAGGGAATAAGCGTCGAGCCAAGAATAAGCCGTCATCTATTTTCTGTAACGCAGGAACAGAATCTGTGCTTCTCGCCCAACTGTTATAAAGCTGTGTGCTCCACAAAAAAGGCAGAAATACCCAGCGCACATAAATGGGTACTGTGCCATCGGAACGTTTGCGAAATATTGTTGGTTTATTAAGAAGATAGGCCAGACTGACAGTGAAAAAAGACAGGGCAAACCATGCCCAAGCGAGCTGGAAATAGACATTGCTGGTCATGATAACCAACAACACAAAAACAGCAGACACTAATAAATAATAGTTTGGTTTAAACAATACAACTCTCCCTAGAGTCCAGCCATAGTTCAAACAGAGTAACACACTGTTTTTTAAAAGTAAGACAGTAGCTCGTAAAGGTACAGATAGAAAAAAGAATCTCGCAATAAAAGTCAGATTTAGGACAGAATCGTCTTAGTATCTGACTCCTATCATTTGTGGGTTAAAGATCGGATTTTCGACCATGATTTTTTCTAAGCGTCGAGTTGCCTCATTGGCTTTTGGCGATGTGAAAAGCGTCACTTCCATGTCTGGAAGAGAGGGCAAATCCTGATAAATAGCCAAATCCTCTTCTTCTAAGGTGTGGTAAGGAACAATACCAACCCCTACGCCAGCGCGAACCGCTGCTAGAACGCCTGAACGGCTTTGGCTGGTAAAGGCGATGCGATAAGGAATTTTGGCATTGTCGAGTGCTTCACAGGCAAATTGACGGTGTTTACAACCCTCAGCAAATACCACTAAGGGCAGTACGCTTTGGGTATGAACAAAATGATTTTTTGGACCGATCCAAACCAGTTCATCACGGCGTAACCGAATGCCGCCTTCGGTATCAGCCAGCATTTCAACTAGAGCAATATCAAGCTTGCCTTTGTCCAAAAGGTCCAGCAAATAATCTGGACGATAATCACAAATCGCCTCTAGTTCAGCTTCGGGGTAGCTCAAAATGAAGTCCTGTAAAAGCGGAGCAAGCGTGCGGCTAGCGTACTGATCATGCGTTCCCAGCCGAACCACACCACTAATGTCCATATTCTGAAACGAACCAACAATTTGATCATGAAGGTTTAAAAGCTGTTGCGCATGCGCTTTTAATTGCTCTCCGACAGCAGTTAATCGCACACCATGTTGACCACGTTCCATCAGTGGGTTGGCGATTAAATCTTCCAAGCGATTGAGCTGCATGCTGATTGTCGATGGCGCCTTGTGCAGTTGTTTGGCGGCCTCAGTCAGGTTTAGCGTCTCAGCCACGACCATAAAAGTGCGAAGTAAATTTATCGGTAAATCACGCATTGTTTAGTTTTCAATATAGTTGAACGTAGAGTTGAATATTTATCGATTTACCGAATAAAAGCAAGCTCCTAATATGGCGCCATTGATTGTTTTTTATACATGTCTTTCAAGGGTGTTTTTAGCAAGGAGTTTTTGATGCGTATTCCAATAACATTTGGCTTTAATCAGGTTATCAGTCACGGCTTTGGTATTTTCTTGTTTGCGGCATTAGTGCCAACCATGCAAGGCTCGCTTGATATTACCAGTTGGCATCTCGCCCTAGCTGGGGCGCTAACACAAGTGTCTTATCTTATCGGTGCTATGTTATTGGGCGTAATTGGTCCGCGCCTAGACTCCGGTCGCTTGTTGCTGATCACAGGCATACTCACTACGTCTTTGCTGTTTACCATGGCATGGCTAGATAATACGACTGTCATGATTTTTGTTCTCACCGTGATGGCGGCGAGTGCGGCCATTAGTTGGGGGTCCATTGTGGAGCTAGTTACTCGGTACGGTCGTGCTGACCGCACAGCGACTAACTTGTCTATTGCTTCAAGCGGTACTGCTTGGGGTTACAGTGTTAATGGTTTGATCATTTTACTGATTGTTCCACTATTGGGATGGCGAAGCGGTTGGATGGCTGCATCGGTACTTGGACTGATTACCTTGGTAGTCACTTTTAGGTTACTTAAAAGCGTTCGATCTCAGTCACAGGATCAAGACATTGATGTTACTTTCGCAATGGGCACACGGCAGTTGTTTAAAACCGTATTGCGTGAACGCACCGCTTTTCTTGCTTGCTTGATTTTGCTACTAGTGGGCGCTTCAACCATTACTTTTACGACTTGGCTGAATACCTATTTGGCGGAGTTATCACTACCGCCAGCATTGGGCGGATATACTTGGGGGATTATTGGCGTAACAGGCATGATCGCGGGCTTTTTTGTTGGCAAATTGGCAGATAACAAAGGTCCTAGTGTTACGCTTTTGGTTATTTTTGGCATTTTTGCTTTAGGCTTGTTGGCTTTCACTTATCGTCCTGAGCAGTTTGTTATGCTTGCAGGCTTTGGCTACGGCATGATGTATTTCCCTATTTGGGGCATTATTGCAGGCTGGATAAGCAAACAATATTCTTCCAAAGCGACCATGCAGATCAACGGTATTGGCATGGTGACGTTTGGACTTGGTGGTGCTCTAGGCAATGTCTTGGCAGGGATGATTTACGATGCGACTGGTAGCCTGTCCAATGTGTATTTACTTATCTGCGGGCTGGCTGTCGTGTTGTTTGTATTGGCAATGTATATATTCTTGCATGAGCGCCAATCCAACAAACCACGCTCTGACAGCTTCTTACAGCCAGAAATTTGATCTGGTGTTTAATGGTATTGACCGTCAGCCTTCATGGCTGACGGTCACATTTTTCATTTTTACCCAAGCCGCACTTATACTTTTAACTTCGACAAAATGTTGGTTAATTGATTCACTGCTTCCACACTATTCTTATGGCCGGACGATAAGCTGGAGACAACGTCGCGTAATTCCTGTGCAGCATCACTGATGATTACAAGGTTACGATTAATCTCTTCTGCTACGTTAGACTGCTCTGTGGCGGCAGAAGCTACTTGTGAGGAATTCTCGGAAATAGTCACTACGCGATCGTTAACAAAACCTAATTTCTCTGCGCTGTTGTTGGCCACGGTTACTGTTTCGCTGATGTTAGATTGACTGTTGTTTATCAAGTTTACTGCGGAGCCGACGTCTTCTTGTAGAGCTTTTATAAGGGTGTCGACTTCCTCTGTGGAGTCTTGTGTACGTGCCGCGAGACTACGCACTTCGTCCGCTACGACAGCGAACCCTCTGCCTTGCTCACCTGCGCGGGCGGCTTCTATTGCAGCATTCAAGGCCAACAAATTGGTTTGCTCTGCGATAGCACGAATGGTGTCTAAAATGCTGTAAATTGCGTCGCTGCGTTCAGAGACTTTAGCTACTTGAGTGCTGGCTTCGTTCAGTTCAGAGGCAAAATGTTCTACTTGGCTGCGGTTGTGCTGTACTAAGTCTAATGATTCTTTAAGATAACCGCTCATTTCATTAGTGGCATTGCCATTTTCTTGAGCTAAGTTTGCCACATCAAAAGCAGAGCTCGACATCTCTGTTACAGCGGTCACAACGGACTGAATTTGATCAGTTTGCGATGAAATAGACGAGTCGACTTGTATGGTGGTATCAACAAAGCTTTCATTGGAATGTGCTACGACATGGCGCTGTTCATTGAGTTGTTGAACCATTTTTTGCAGTTTTTCAGTAAACAGATTAAAACCATCGGCAAGCTGTACCAATTCGAGATGTTTTTGTTGCCCCAGGCGTTGCGTTAAATCGCCTTCTTCAGAAGCCAGCTCCTTCATACGTGACGCGATATCACCCAATGGTGCGGTTACAGAACGTACTATTAGATAAATAACCCCTAACCCAATGAATACCAAAATCAATGAAAGTCCGAGTAAAATCGTTACGGCATTGTTGGTTTTAGCACTTAGTCCAGCGTTTAACTTTATGGATGGCGCAAGTAAAACGCTAGTCGGAACAGACAAGAATACAGTCCAGTTTTGAGCCGCGTGTCCAATGGCAAAATCACTGGTAAATGTCCACTCTAACTCTCCTTCAACCAATCCTTTTTTCGTAAGATCCACACCAGATAACGGAGTCGATTTTATGTTATTGCCTACCGCTTTGGGGAATGCACTGGAACCCACGATAATGCCACGTTGGCTAACAATAGTAATCTGCCCTTGACCATCGAATAGGTTTTGAGCCAAAGAAGTGACTTCGGTTTGAATCCTCGGCAAATTGACATCCGCACCGACCAAGCCGACAGACTTTTTGTTGACCAAGACGGGTTCGGTGTAACTGGTCATAAGCACACTATTGCCCTCTGATATTTCATATAGATAAGGATCGAGTAAGCAGGCATTAGCAGATTCTAGAGAGCATAAATACCATTCAGATTCACGAATACCATTGTCGTCTACTTCGGTGCCGTACTTCTCTGCAGACTCTGTTTCGTAAGAAACAAATTGCCCTTCTTCTTTCACCCAATATACATCTAAGGTTCCAACATCTGATGTCGTGAGCGTGTTCTTTGGCGACGTGCTGTCTAATTGGTCGTAACCGTTTTTTTCAAATTGAGCATACAAAGCACTCATGGTTGGCGTGCTTTTTACAAAGCCTTTTGTCATCGCGTGAACACGCTCACGGCTGAATGGTTCGCCGCTGTTTCCTATGGCTGTTTGAGTGAGCAGTGAGGCGAAGTTGGTCACCGTCGAAGCGGTGGATTCGAGGAACACTCGAACCTTAGTTTGTGCTTCATTAGCCGTGGACATTAGTAAGGTTTCTGCTTGGTCTTTTTGAACTTGATTTAGTTCATCTGATGCGAATTCATTGATTGAACGGATGGATTGAGTAGAGGCCAAAATCACAATACCTACTAGACACATGGCAAAAAAGCCAACGAGGAAAACAAGCTTTACTCTTATACTAAGATTCGACATCTGGAGCCTTTTTTTGGTTAGTCAATTGGATTGGATTCAGCGAGCGAATACGTTTTATTGGCTATTAGTGTAGACAATACGGCAATAAAAGATAAAAAAAAAAGCGTCAGGACTCTATATGCCTTTGGAGGTAGTTGCGCATTTTTGTACTTCAGGAGAAAGAGATAGCACTAAAAAAGTATTAGACTATGGTTTGGGCCCGCTATGGTATTGTTCTTGAGAATGATGGGAAGAACTCGACATATTGTTTCGCTGTTGCGAATAAAATAATGGATCAACATAAACCTAGCAAAAACGAGCTGTTATTTAATGGCTCGCAATGACATGGTTAATAGCTTTTGAAATTAGGTCTTTTTTCACCAATGTGCTTTTCACTGGTTTATCAAACCAGAAGTCCATTGGTTGATCAAAACCGATGCCGTGCATGTAGTTGTAGAGCGCTTTTCGCAGTCCGTCGCCAAGCATGTCGTGATCGGTTCCCGTTGGATCGGTGAAGTCCACGTCGTTTTCTGCGAACAAAATATCAGGGCGTTCTACGAGAGTGATGCCATATTCTTCCGGGTTAATACCAATTGGGCTGTGTGCTGTGGCGGCGAATCTATGCCAGAAAGCCGATTGAAAACAGCCTTGCGCCATCATCTGACGCACCATGTCTAAAGCGTCTATGGTTTCTTGCTCAGTTTGTGTCGGGAAGCCATACATCAAATAAGAATGCACCAGAATATCCGCATCACTGAAGGCTTTGGTTACGCGAGCGACTTGTTCGACGCTCACGCCTTTTTTCATCAGCTTAAGCAATCGATCCGACGCGACTTCAAGGCCACCACTGACCGCGATACAACCAGAATCCGCCAATAACTGACAGCGCTCTGGTGTGAAGGTTTTTTCAAAACGAATATTGCCCCACCAACTGATCACCACGCCGCGTTCGATTAGGCGTCTTGCTAAGGCAAACAAGGCTTTTGGCGGAGCGGCTTCGTCAACAAAATGGAAACCTGTTTGTCCGGTTTCTGCGATCAATTCTTCAATACGGTCCACCAATATATCGGCGCCTGCCGCATCGTAGCGATCGATGTAATCCAATGTCACGTCACAGAAACTGCATTTGCGCCAGTAACAGCCGTGGGCAATGGTGAGCTTGTTCCAGCGGCCATCACTCCAGATTCGGTGCATCGGATTGAGCATTTCACACAGGGACAAGTATTCGGTTAACGGCAAACCGTCGTAAATCGGTGTGCCGACATCAGTTTGCGGGATATCGTGAAGCTCGGCGTTTTCATTGTAGTGAACGAATGGCTCGCCATTTTCGTCTTCAGCGAGGAAGTAAGTACGCACTAACTCGTCGATTTCACGCTTTCCGTCAAAGAATTCCAGCAAGGTCATAAAAGGACGTTCGCCATCATCAAGGCAGAGGAAATCGACAAACTCAAACACGCGAGGGTCTTTCAGTGCACGTAGCTCGGTGTTAATAAAACCACCGCCCAATACCACAGGAAGATCGGGATTAATGCTTTTACAAGTTTGCGCAATACGCAGTGCGCCGAGCATATTACCGGGGAAAGGCACGGTTAATGCCACGACGCTGGGTTGCGTTTCTTCCAGATATTGCTCGACCAATTGCTCGAGGATTTCTGAACTGAAGCTCGGTTCGCCCATCAGCGTATTGTAGAGATCGTCAAAACTTGGGTTAGCTGCCGCTAGACGCTCGCCATAGCGACTGACTTCAAAATACGGATCGACGCCTTGAGTAATCACAGCCGACAAGTCATTAATAAACAAAGTGGCCAGATATTTGGCTTTGTCTTGCACGCCAAGCTGGCCAAAGGCGGTTTTTAAAATGTCGCCTGACACGGCTTCCATCTGTTCTATAGCATCAAACGCAGGCCCTTCAGGCAAGAAACGGCGGGATGTAATACGCAGTGCAAGGCTGGAATCTTTACCTTGTAAAAAACGAATAACCGGTTCAACGCAAAGGCGATAACGATCAAACTCCGCTAAGAAGCTAAATACGGCATCAGGCAGCTCGTCGTCTTCAAATGACTCGAAGTTGTCTTCCACATGCTGGCGGATAATATCCAGCGCAGGGGCTGTCATCATCTCTAAGAATAACTCAATGGCAGGGTCTCGCTGCACCGCCTCATAGCCCCGAGAGCGCAAAAAGCCCGTCAAATACGCCGTTGCTGGGTAGGGCGTATTTAATTGCGTCATGGGTGGAGTCATCAGAAGAACGGTCATAGCCTGCCTTTAAAGTAAAACCTAATCGGAATAGGCGGATTCTAGCATTTAAAAAGAGTTCCAACCTTTTTTAAATGCTGTTTTTCTAGCTGTTCTTTAGTTCAAGGATTATGAATTAAGACGTTTTCTAATGAAGGTAGAATTGGGGCTGCCCATAGCGGCATGTTGATACTATGGGCATTTTTCAGAAACTATTTTTTTTTAATTTTTATTCATTGTGTTGTTAATAAAATTAATTATATCGTTGTTAAATCGAGTGCTTTCTTCAAAAAATGGAGAGTGTCCTGAGTTTTCATATATTTTGCTCTGACTAGTAGAATTAAGCTCTTTAACTCTCTTTAGAGATGCGTTGGGGTTAACCAAAGCATCATGAGCGCCATAAATTAAAAGAAAAGGTTTGGTTAGCTTGCCTAGGCCATTCACAACATCCACATTCATACTTGGAACGGTTTTTTGCATGTTAAAAGATGCTGTCGCAGCATTGGCCAATAAAAGCTCAAAAGTCTCGGTATCAGGTTGTGTATTAAAGCATAAGCGTATGAAGTGACGTTCAGCTTCAAGATGTGTTTTTAGGTCTTCATCTGCCATACCACTATAAGTCTTTGGATGAGGTGTGATTTGTCCAGCCGCTAACTCAATCACTCCACCAACATACATAACACCCGCGATATGAGAGTCGCCATAGGTTGCTAAATAGCTACTGATGACAGATCCCCCTAGAGACCAGCCAACTAATATTGGCTTTTGTGGTGATGTGGTTTTAACCGACTCAATCACTGCGGCTAAATCATCGCCCCATAAACGACCATTTTGATATGATTCGATTGCCTCAGGTTGATCAGATAATCCATGACCACGAAGATCAAATGTAATTAAACGGTTTTTTGCCAGCTGAGGGTCATTAATTTGCGAACTCCAGCTTAAATGGCTGCCAAGCAGACCGTGAACAAAAATGATAGGTATTCCTTCTGGAGCCCCAGATTCTTGTACAGCAAGAGATACGCCATCGGCAGAAACCACTTTATAATTCTGATCACTAGCGAAAGCCAATGGAGTAAAAAACATTAAGAAAAACGAGTAGAGTAAGCTACTCAAAGCGAGCTTACGTGCGATTTTTATCATAAGATATATCCTTAGTTTAAGATTAAAAACGCAGTCTAAACCCTAACACTAATGTGAGAGTCAACGTAAAATTTGAGTATTCTATGCAAAACAGAAAACCAACAGGAACGATCACTATTGGCAATTTAGCTAAGCGATCAGGTGTCAGTGTGAGATCTATTCGACACTATGAAGAAGAGGGCGTATTAACATGCTATCGTGGAGATAATGGCTATCGTTTTTTTTCGATAGAAGCGATTACTCAGGTAAGGCAAATTCAGCGTTTGATTTCTTTTGGTTTCAATCTCAAAGATATACGTACTTTCCCCGAATGCATGAGACTAGTAGAAGGCGCTGAATTTTGTGAAGAAACACTCAGCGCTCAACAGTCACTGCTACAATCTATCGATCATCAAATAGAGACATTAGAAGAGCGTAAATATCAGCTACTGAAAACGATGTCAGAGAACATTTCCCAAGCATCATCGGTTATAGATGAAAGGTAATAGGTGTATAGATTAGGATTTACAGTGTTGTCGAACGGAAAGCATAATAGTCAACAAGTAGCTCGCATCTGTTCTATAGCATCAAACGCAGGGCCTTCAGGTAAAAAACGGCGGGATGTAATACGCAGTGCAAGGCTGGAACCTTTACCTTGTAAAAAGCGAATAACCGGTTAAACACAAAGACGATAGCGATCAAACTCCGCTAAGAAGCTAAATACGGCATCAGGCAGCTCGTCGTCTTCAAATGATTCAAAATTGTCTTCTACGTGCTGGCGGATAATATCCAGCGCAGGGGCTGTCATCATCTCTAAGAATAACTCAATGGCCTCGCTGCACCGCCTCATAGCCCCGAGAGCGCAAAAAGCCCGTCAAATACGCCGTTGCTGGGTAGGGCGTATTTAATTGCGTCATGGGTGGAGTCATCAGAAGAACGGTCATAGCCTGCCTTTAAAGTAAAACCTAATCGGAATAGGCGGATTCTAGCAAATGACCTGCACAAAAGCCCCGTGAATTCGGGGCTGGTGCCCGTTTATATTAGATAATACTAGCGAATAATGGCAATTATCACATCCATGACATTGGTATTTGTTGGGCCAGTAATAAAGATCGCATCCTGTTCACGCAAGTAGGTCCCTGCGTCAGCGCGTTTCAATGCATCTCGAACCGCGTGCATATCTTTTGCTGTTGAGCCATCTACAATACCGCCAGCTGCGTCGGTTGGACCATCACTGCCGTCAGTGCCGGCAACCAGCACCAATATGTTATCGCGACCAACGATGTTTTCTGCAATGCCTAGTGCCAGCGCTTGGTTACGGCCACCGTTGCCGGGGTTTTCGGGTAGCTTAACCGTTGGCTCTCCGCCAAAAATGTACACACCCGGTTCGGCATCTATTAGTTGCTGACCAATATAAGAAGACAGTATTTCAACATCGTCATACAGGTTTTCTGTATTTTCGATAACGTGATAGCCAAGCTCTGTTGCTTTGTTGGCCGCTGCTTCTCGGGCGACTTGGTTGGTACCAATTAAGGCAACGCTGGCAGCCGATGGACAGCGTTTAATTGACCCAGTGCCAGAGCCAATGGTACCAATGTCATCGCCTTCCACGTCGGAAATAGCCAGTACGCGGACGTCAGCACCTTTAAATTTTTCGAGTAACTTACCGTCTTTGACCAAAGAGGTTTCTTTGCGGCGGGTATTGATCTGACCAATATTATAGCCAGCTGCAAGCATTTGATCTGTTAGCTTTTGCCAGTCTTCCAAGCTGACATCGTCAGGCAGAGCTTCAGATAAAGCCGATGCGCCACCAGAGACTAAAAGAAGTAATTTACTACCTGCTTGCATGTCTGTGACCGTAGAGAGTATTTGCTTGCCAGCGTCTAATGAGTGTTGATCTGGAACAGGATGAGCTGACTCAAGAACCGTTACGTTGGTTGCATTCCACATAGTTTGGTCTGTGTGATCGTACTTTGTGACTAATAACGCAGGGCAATCGTTACCTAGTGCCGCTAAGGCACCTGCACACATGCCACTGGCTGCTTTACCGACGGCTATGATTTGATCTGGCGTGAAGTCAGTAAAGCTTTCTACTGCACGGTACGTTGCATTGTAGCCAGCCACCGCATTGATCGCAGCGTCAAAAATAGACACAGCAGAGTTTTTATCATGTGAATGCAAACCTGTTCTCCCTTACTTGCCTCAGAGGCATAAACTAAAAAACCGCATCAACAGGACAGAGTCACGCCCTTAGATGCGGTTTTTTGAATGTCTAACGACAGTATTACTTAATTACCAAGTGGCCCTTGCAGACCATTTTGAGCAAGTAACGTCGTGTAGATATTCGAGTTCAATACCATCATCTCCGAGTATTCAGCAACAAGTGCCGCGCGTTTGTCTGTGTCTTCGGTTGCGTTAATTGCTCCCCAGTATGCCGCAATTTGTGTTGCGCTGTCAGCTAGTTGCTTGATTTGCTCAGCTGATAACGCTTTAACAGAACTCGCGTTTACTTTGCCCACGCCGTTGACCGTCTTAGTACCACCGTTGGTGAAACCTTTAGGCAAATCGCCTGTTAGGTTAATCACTTTACCGTGTTGAATCACACTTAGGATTTGATCAACCGCTTGCTTAGCGCCTTCGACGCGAGAAACGTGTTCTGTGTCTGCCGCCGCATGTGGTAGAAGTTCCATTTTGCCTACGTGCTTTTCGTAGATGTTGCGGTAAGGAACCATTGGGCCAGATAATTCGCCAGTAGCTGGGTCTTTAAACAAATCCGCATCGATTGCTGCGTAACGGATTTGGCCGCTTGCTAAGGCAGCGTCTAACGCTTCGATGTCAACTACTTCGCCACGGTCGTAGTTAACTAGCACGGCACCTTGTTTCATTGCAGAGAAAACGTCTGCATTGATGATGTCAGAGTTGCTGAACTTGCCAGTATCAGCATTGAATGCACCTAGGCCAGTGTGTGGGCTAAGTACGTCAGCGTCTTGTGCTGCTTCAACGATGCTAGAGGCGTAAGTGAAGCCTTCAGACTCGATCCATTTCTGGTGCGCAGGACGAGCGTATACAGATACCTTCATACCAAATGCAGCGCCTAGTTTCGCTACTTCACGACCGATGTTGCCGTAACCAACAACAGCAAGCTTCTTACCTTCAAGCTTAGTCGTTGGGAACTCTGCAAGGTTCTTACCTGTGTCGAAGTCACCCGCCACAACGCGATCGTGCATGGCAGAAACTTGTAGATCAGGAAGCACTTTAAGCAGCGCTTTCATTGCCGCTTGTGCGGTTGCACGAGAGTTGAAGCTTGGTGTGTTCATCAGTGGTGCAACACCACCTTCACCGTTACCGCCGCCCCAGCTAGCAGAGCCCATGTTGCCAGTGCCCGCACCGATACGTACGCCACCTAACTCGAACTTAGATTCCGCTGGGAAGAATGTCGCTGCAGCGATCACAGCGTCGTATTGGCCTTCGCCCGTTTCAGCTAATAGCTCGTCTTCACGGCTTAGGCTTGGCTGGTAGAAGAAATGTACTTTACCTTTTGCCAAGTCGCCTGTTTCAGCAACAGAGCCGAAATGGAACTCACCGCCTTGAGATTTGATGTAAGCTGCAACTTCGCTGCAATCCGCGTTGCCGTCAGCATCGAATACCATGCCAACAAGATCAGCAATCAGTACTTTGTAAGCACGGTTAGCGTCGTCTACACGAACGTCAGCAGCATTTGATGCAGAAACGGCGCTTTCGAAAGACTCGCCTTGTTCAGCTAGCAATTCTTCAAGAACCGCATTTTTCGCACGTAGGTAGCAGTACTGAATGTTTTCGAGTAGCGCCGTGATGTCTTGTGAAGGACGGATACCGCCGATCCATGCGCGGTAGTCGCCTGGCGTACCTGGGAATGCGTTTACGTAACGAGCAACGTCTAGACCTTTCTCGTGCGCACCGTCAGTATGAGTGATACCTTCGTAGCCTAACATTTGCTTCGACTTAGCAATGATGCGAGCGTGAACGTCTGCGTCTGTGATGTCACCATCCGTCACTTTGAGAAGCGTTACGGCTGCACCACGAGAATCTGCATTAGATACACCAAGTTCGAACAAGTCGCTGCTTGCTATCCAGCTGTCTACAGACTGGCGGTTTGCTGCAGAACGCGCATTCAGTGCGTAAACATCACCTATCATGCGTTCGTTGCGAAGGATCGCAAAGGTGGTTTCGGCAAACGCTAAGGTGCTGAAGGTATTAATGATACCGCCAAGCATTTGGTCTTTTTCTGCATCGTAGATTGGGCCAAGATCAGTGGTTTTTTCACTGGTCAGTGGTTCTTTTGCGTCACGTGGCACTGCAATTTTAAGCTGACGAGGAATCGCCCAAGAAGGGTCTTTCTGGTTCGCATTGATCAGTGCTAAGGCAGGTTTAGTCAAAGAAACGATGAAGTAACCAGAAATACCGCCGATGGCTTTTTGGAACGGCATGAATAGGTTGCATTTTGTTAGTACGCCATCCACCAACTCTTTCGCCCAAGGCATAGCACCAAGTAGGGACGTTGCATCGATTACGGCGTGGTGTTCTTCTGGGTTAGCGTCAATCCAAGCCAATAAGTTGGCAATTTCTTGCTCTGTGTAAGTGGTCGCGCCTGTTGTTTCATGGCCCACACCGAAGAACAATTTAACGCCTTTTTCGATTAGGAAGTCAGCACTTGGAATCGCGCCTTCGCCTTCAGCAAAGATAATACGGTTTTCGTCACCGTTAGTCGCATAACGCTGTAATTCTGTTAGCTGAGTGCCCCAAGATTGACGAAAGAAACCGCCAGCCTTGCCTTCAGCCGATTCAGGCTTAGGCGTATCAACGTACACAATTTGAGAGGCATCGTTTGCAGTCATTAAATGCAGAGCTGCTGCGGTAAAGCCACTGTGACCACCACCAAGACCAACCGCCATACGGTTGGCTTTAGGAAAACCAAAGTAGCGGTGAATTTCACGCATCATGTCATTTAGGACTTTGTCTGCAGGGTAGCCACGGTGCATGCCACGACCGATTTCCGCAGTAGTGAAACTACCAATGCGATTACCTTTGTCGTCTAGTTTTGGGTAGTTTTCTTCTATCCAAGCGTCAAATTCAAAACGAAGTTGACGAGCATCCACTTCGTTTAATGTCATGTCTGTAATAGGACCAACGCCGAAGAACTGGTTGCTAGTAGCCTGAGGAGCGCCTTTTTGTGTCAGAGAAAGCGCACTCGCGCGAGCGGCTTTAAGTTGCTCAATTGAAGTCATCGTTTTCATTACCTGCAAGATAGTTTATACGTTCGCTCTGGCTTTAATGGCTATTCTAAGACCAGGCAGAGAAGAGTCCCTGTCCTTCCCCACAGATAAGAATGTTTACCCATGGACATTATCCAAACAGAGCATGGTTTTATTTTTTAAACACAAAACGATAAATGAGAATCTTTATTACGTTGTGCTAGTGCAGCAGTGTAATCTTGTTCAACGACATGAAAGTGTTCTGAAAACGCCAAAATAATGCGTGTCCCCTACAAATGGACGCAATTAATCGACTTAAAAGTGAAAAAGCGCACTTTATGGCACTAGGGGAAGGAGAAAGTGGGTGGCATGCTCGTATTAGAATGGTGAAATACGAGCTTTAAAGATTATTCAAGAATGGGCTTCAAATAGTCTAGGCCAAGTTGCTGCATTTGCTGTTCAACCCAATCGACTCTTTGACGAAGATAATAGGTTAGCTCGTTAGGGTTTCGAGTACGGGGACTTGGTAGCATGATGGCCAAGCGAGCTGCTTGGTTCATGGTGAGCTTGCTGGCGGATCTGCCAAAATAATGCTGGCTTGCGGCTTCGACACCATAAATGCCTTGGCCAAACTCAGCGATATTCAAATACACTTCAAGAATACGCTTCTTGCCCCATAGTGTTTCAAGGCCAATGGCAAAGCCTGCTTCTAATCCTTTGCGAATAAAACTTCGACCAGACCAAAGGAAAAGATTTTTTGCCGTTTGCTGGGTAATAGTGCTCGCACCACGAAGACCTTGTCCATCATCGTATTGGTCAAGCGCCTTACTTATCGCGGTAAAATCAACGCCGAAGTGATTGGGAAAGCGTTGGTCTTCGGAAGCAACCACGGCGAGTGGCATATAGGGCGGTAGCTTATCAATGCTGATCCAATCTTGAGTGACTGGATAAGGGCTTTGCAACATAAACGCTGTGGTTGGCGGTGGTATAAAGCGAAACACCAATAAAACAAGAATCAGCAATAGCAAAGCGCGCCAAAGAATGGTCCAAGTCTTTTTGAAAATACCCTGTTTACGCTTTGCCATTTATTCTCTCTTAATGATTCGAACGAGGCTTTCTAGCCCGCGACAACCAAGAGTATAAACAATAACAGTGGTAAATCTTTAATGAATCTTTAGTTTTTGCTGCGCAGACTCTATACCTCGATTCCTGTAGCATTCGTCCACCAAAATTTTACCGTCCGCAACATCGGATTTCACCTTACATTATAGCAATAGGACATTGCCAAATGGCCGACTTTAAAACCCATTTTACGGTGGCAGCCATACTCAGCGCACCATTGGCAGCCAGCACCTTTATTATGGGCTTTGCCAATATGAACGAGGCCATTTTTTACGCCTTGGCTGGCACCCTTGGTGGATTATTGCCTGATATCGATGCCGATGATTCTGCCGCTATTCGTCTGATATTTCGGCTCTTTGGCGCCTTGGCTGGTGGTCTGGCAATTGCGTTTGGCATGGAGAAACTGATTCATTGGCAGGTACTCGCCTTAGCGATTGTCAGTTATTTAGTGGTACGTTTCCCTATCCAATGGGTGTTTGAGCAATTTACTATACATAGGGGGACGTTGCACAGTCTGCTGGCCAATATGATGTTTGCCATGCTTGCCGTTCCTATTACTTATCACTTGTTCGCTCTTGAAGTGAAAACCGCTTGGGGGATTGGTGGTTTTATCTTCTTGGGTGCGACCATCCATCTCATACTTGATGAGTTATACAGTATTGAGCTGTCTGGCATGCGTATCAAACGCTCGTTTGGCACCGCGATGAAGCTCACCGATTGGGGTGAGCCGCTGGCGTCGCTGGTGTTGTTGCTCTGCTGCGTAGTGGGTTATTGGTTAAGCCCAAGCGCAGAAGCTTGGATAACAGCCTTTACTTGGTGGCCGGAGAACGTACAGTTATCAGAATGGTTTATACAAGAGCTAAACGAGTTACGTCAGCTCTGGGGTTAGGGGATAAATGGGTTCAGCGGATCAAGGCTGGCTTATGAAGACATAACCCAGTCTGTCGCTTCTTTCTTACGCTTGAACACCTTAATGTCTGCAGAGATAAACCAGCTAATTACACGAATTAGTCTGTTCTGCCAACGGCTTTTGCCGTAGATGGCAATGCGATTGAACTCACCGCCAAGTCTCTGACTTAATAAAAATTCCGACCAAGCGCTTTTAATGCTCCAGCCTTCAAACTCACTAATATCCACCAATAAACCCGCATAAGGGGAATGTATAGTGTACAGCGCCGCCTCTAGCTTAGGCGTGATGCTTTCGAAATCCATGTCGCTTGGGTGACCTGAGGTTTTCACATTAAGTAACAGCTTGTCGTTATAACGCTTTGCATTCAGTGAAACACCATTTGTGTAAGTAGACATAATTAGCTCCTAAAAAGCGCTTATCAATAGTGTTACTTTAGAACAAAATTGCCAGTAGGAAAGTTGATTAACTCAGCATAGATAGTCAGCAAGCAGCGTGTAATTTGCGCTTTTTGCTAAAAGTGTCAGTAAAGACAATAGAAAAAGGGAGAATCTCTATAATGTAGCCACCTAACGTGGATACATTTGCTTGAGTGTTGTTATGCCTAGGCACATATTATTGGCCTAGGCGTTTGCAAAGTAATGATGATTAGTTTGATCTTAATCAATAACAGTTGGCGAATTTAAGCTGTTTGTTGGGACAGCACACTGCGGCGGAATTGCAGGATAACCAATATAATCAAAAACCCTACCGCCAAGCAGAACGGAAACAGCACTGTCGTCACAGAGTAGGCTTCCAGCGCCACCACAGAGCACACATTACGTAAAATCATAATAATGAAGAAAACACGGCTGTCTTCAAAGGGGCGGTGATAAACTTTTCGAAAGGTGGGGCCAAAGCCTATCATATCGATCGTGGTCAGAATCAGGACTGCCCACAGGGGATCATTTGTTACGTACCACAGAGGCAGTGATGCCAAGGCAAGAGCCAAACATCCCCAGTCTAATTTAGTGATAGTGGCATCACCGCGCTTAATATACGCTAAGAAGGCAATGAAAATCGTAATAAAGCCCGATAGCCCGATGGGCCATGCGCCCACGCCGCCCTCGGCTTCTAGCTGAGCAAAGAATACAATGGTAGTGGTAATGCCCCAAATGACCCATGAAAATACATGAGGTTTCACCTTGCCTCGCAGGATCAGCGCAATATAAGGCACAAAACCAACCATCGCTAACGCAATAGCAATGCCACTAAAAACAAGCTTTATATTAAAATCCATCTGTCTTTCCTGCCTCATCCATCATAGTAACACTCGATTCTACCGACTTCATTGTTAAACAGACGGACAAAATACGTCAAATTTGCACCAAAATAGGTCGTTTAAAGTGAGTTATGGATTGTCTATTAAGTGATAGCCAAAATGGCTTCTAGCGCCCAATTTTTAAACACATCTAAATTGTCCAATTGTTCTTTGAGATGTTTTACAATCCAGAGACCATCCAAGACTCAGCACACCATAGAAGGGCAATGGCCAAATGAATCCATCGAACAAGGAAGTGGGCTCCAACTTAGTGGGAAAAGGCGTATTGTTATGCCTAGCCGCGATGTTGGTATTCGCGTCACAAGATGCCGTGACGAAAATCCTCGTGCAGGATATGTCCGTAGCGCAAGTGGTATTAGTGCGCTATTGGGTATTTGCCCTGTTTGCCATCGTTTGGGTATCACGCACCAGCACTATTCGCCATGCATTACGTTCAGTTCGTCCTAAGTTACAAGTATTGCGCTCCATATTATCCATCGCAGAGATTGCGATTTTTAATTTGGCTCTGCGTTATCTTGGCTTGGCAGAATCCCATTCGTTGATGGCGGCATTCCCATTGATGGCGATTGCCTTGGCGGCCCCCATCCTAGGAGAACGGGTAAGCATGAAATCGTGGTTAGCGGTTTGTGTCGGCTTTGCCGGAACGCTTATTATTCTTCGGCCTGGGTTGGACGTCTTTAAACCTGAGTCATTGATACCATTAACTGCAGCCCTGTGCTTTGCCTGTTACCATATCGTGACTCGTCAGGTGAGTTCAGCGGGTGATGGTTTTCATACCAACATACTGTATATGGCGTTGATCGGCTTCGTGTGTGCAACCCTCTTTGGTGTGACGGCATGGCGTGTACCAAGCATGCAGGAATGGATGCTATTGGCCGTGGTCTCGATTATGAGTGTCGCCGCGCAGCTTTTGTTAGTGAAAGCGCTAGAGTATGCACCAGCCTCGGTATTACAGCCGTTCAACTACAGCTTACTGGTGTTTGCCACCATTATTGGCTTCTTAGTATTTAGCGAACTACCAGACAGGTGGACCATAGTAGGAGCGGGCATTGTCATTGCCAGTGGACTGTACGTGATCTACCTACAGCGTACTCGTGAATAGTTTTTTATATGCACCCGAATCCCTACAGCCCGATATGGCAGTGGGGAATGACAGTTTTAAAGAAAATATTAAACGCTGACTGGCAGGCGAGTCTCGCCTATGAAGCGCGGTAGGGAACCGAGTCAGACGGATTAAATTTCCATCAGCCCAATTGACCCTAATTGTTAGACCTCAGCGATCAATATTGTTGAACTTGATTTCTACCTAACGCTTTTGCTTTATACAAAGCAAAGTCTGATTTGGTGTAAAGCTGCTCAAAAGAGGCTTTGCTATCTTCGGTTACGAGGCCGACAGATATGCTTAAAAAGACAGTGTGTCCATTTATCTTAAGAGGTGTCGCGGCGATCTGTTCTCGAATTCGATTGATAATGTTGAAGGCTATTTCCTGATCAGTATTGCGAAGAAAGATAGCGAATTCCTCGCCGCCAACTCTGCCAAATATATCGTATTGTCTCAGTTGTGTTGTTGCCAGCTTAGTAACATGCTGCAACGCTGCATCTCCAATTTGGTGACCAAATTCATCATTAACTTTTTTGAAAAGGTCTAAATCAATTAACGCCATTGTCGAGTAGGTTCCAGCGTGTCGATTGCGTTTTAGCTCATTCTCGACTGAATTGACAAAACCTCGGCGATTGGCACACCCAGTCAGCTCATCGACGAGAGCAAGCTCGCTGAGCTTTTCTAATGTATTTTCCAGCCCACCCTGAAGGATTTTTTGTTTGGTGATTTCTTTCATCTGAACTAAAAGAAAGCGGGACTCATTGACTTGCTCAGAAAATAAATACCAACGACCATCCATGAAATCGACTTCAAAAATTCGAAACGGGCGCGATCTTCTCATTTTATGGGCATAGTGTAAAAAGGCATTAACATCCTTAGAATCAATTTTCGCTCCACGGCCATTCGAGTAGTTTAGTCGAACAATTTCCTCAAACGATCTGCCTATGAGTTGTTCTTTAGGGTGGTAATTTAGCTCAGCGAAGGCTGAATTACAGAATATAAGTATGTCGTCTTGATCATATATACCGTAGCCGTCTTGGCTAAGCTCGATAAACTCGTTAATCATTTGAGCGCGTACTCCAAGTAATGACTCACAAAACTCAATCACTGTATAAAACATAAGGTGTTCATTGGCATAACTATAGCAGGGGTTAAGCAAGGCAACCCAAAATGCTATTCTGATTTTTAAATCTTGTGTCATCAGTGCAGAGGAAGACTTTTTTATCTGCCAGCGATATATCGAACTGAATCCTGTTAGAGCTAATATGGTTGGTCATCCTGCTGACTACAAATGGTCGAGCTATCGCTTTCACGCCCAGGAGTCACTGGATCTACAAAGTGAGCTTTGGCAGCCACATGAGCTTTATCTCAAGCTTTATTCAAATACCACATCCCAGAAGAAGAACTCGGACGGATTCGATCCGCTACGCATTCAGATATGGCATTGGGGAATAACAGGTTTAAAGAAGAGATTGAAAAGCTAACGGGCAGGAGAGTTTCGCCTGTAAAGCGAGGGCGGAAGCCAAGTAAGAAGGCTTAATTTTTATCTGGCCCCAATTGTTGAATTTTCATCTGACCCCAATTGTTGACCCCAATTGTTATAGCTCTCATAGCCCGAAAAATCATCACAAATGAAATAAATGGACGTTAGATTAATTTTGCACCTATGTGCAAAATTAATTTTTATGCAATCAGGTTGTCATATTGACCGGTTACTGTTCCGCTTGTTTTTTGGAAATCGCATCATACCTGTTTCACTGTCACTTTTAGGAAAACTCATGAATCGTTATTCTCTCATCGCCTCAGCAACTATCGCCTTGTTGGGTGCGTCTAGTAGCCTCGCTCAGTCTGTTGAATATCAATACAGCAGCAAGGCAACTTATGTACCTAAACAAGATTTAAACAGCTACGAAGCCGTACCTAATGGTTATGAAATTGCTTATACGCAATTGGTTGAACGCCACGGAGCACGTGCATTATCAAGTCCAAAATACGATATATTGACTAAGCAAGTATGGACGTTGGCGAAACAACGCGGTCAATTAACAGAGCTAGGTGAAAAACTTGGGCCGATCACCGACCAAGTAACCGCCGCAAACAAAACTCTAGGCTACGGCTTACTCACAAAAATTGGTGAAGAAGAGCCTTCAGGTATTGCCACACGTATGGCTGAGCGTTTGCCACTGTTCATGCGGAATACATCTCAACAGCCAGTCTGCATCCAGGTGCAAACATCAGGTAAAGCGCGGGCCAATCAAACGGCCCATTTCTTCATGCAGTCGCTTGCAAAAGACGTTAATTATGTAAGTGATGATGCGGCGCAGTGTTATCAAGCCCAAACACAAGCCAATAAAATTGATAAGAAGATGGTCAATAAATACGAGCTTTACTCCCACAAAACCAATCCAGCAAAAAACGCCAATTATCAAGAGTACAAAGGCAATTATGAAGCGTATAAAGCGTTTAAAAAATCAGACAAGCTAGAGGCGGTCTTTGATGAGCTCGCAAGACTGCCGCAAACTAAGTTATTAGCTCGTGAGATGCTAGAGCGCATTTATACCAAAGAGTTTGTCGATTTCCTTGAGCATCAAATTTCTGATGACAAAAACTGCGATGTGGCGGCTGGAAATTGCTTTAAAACCAATACTCGTAAACCAGATGAAACAGAAGACGATTGGAAGTACGTGCAAAACGAAGTCGATGCGGCATCCAAGCTTTACAACATGTTTATTATCGCGCCTGGGATGTTGCGAGAGGCCCAAGCACAAGGTGGTGAATGGGATCTGAAACAGTTTATTACGCCAGAAGAGTCCGCTTGGTTCGCTTACCAGTCTGATGCGGAAGATTTCTATGAAAAAGGGCCAAGCTTTGCGGATGGCCATGGTGTGACTTACAACATTGCGAAGCCCCTGCTAAAAGACATGTTCAATGAAATGGACGCCGTTGCAAACAACCGCCAAGCGGTTAAGCATGTCGCCAAACTTCGTTTTGCCCACGCGGAGCAAATTATGCCCTTGGCGGCGCTTCTGCATGTCGAAGGCAGCCAGAAATCCGCGTCCCCTGATGAACTTTATAGCCAAGCAAATAATGCATGGCGTGGCGGCTGGGTAACGCCTTACTCTGCGAACATTCAATGGGATTTGTTTAAAAGCAAAAAACCGAATAGTGCCACTTTGGTGAAGATGCTCTACAACGAAAAAGAAATCGGCTTTAAAGACGATTGTAACGTCTTTCCAGGCACTCAATATTTCTACAGTTTAAGCGAACTAAAACGTTGCTATGGCGATGAGTTAAGCCCTCTATAGCGGTACATCACCACTTTCAGTACTAAATGAACTCTTTATTAAATTATAAACACTTTTCAATAAGGTGGGGTTGCTGTTGTCTAGCGGCACGGACAAACCTCACCGAGGAACCTCACAATGAACAAGACAATTCTAGCAACCGCAATGCTTTCTTCTCTCACGACTACTTCCGTTATGGCAGCCACCATTGTTGATCAAGACGGCTTTAAATATAAACTGAATGGAGACATCCAAATCCAATTGCAAAAAGACAATGGTGAAGATAAAAATCTCTACGTGAATTTTGATTCTTTGAAACTTGATAACAAAATTTCTTATCAACTCACCAAGGACCTGAGTGCTTTTGGTCGAATTAAGTTTGATTTTGATGACGCGGCTAACGATGACGAAGATCAAAATAGCGCGGCACTCAAAGACGCTTATGTCGGTTTTGCTTACCGTGATACTGCGCTGTCGGTTGGTAAGCAAGATTACGCTACGGATGAGTTTGGTGTGGCGGAGGACTATGAGATGGACTCGGACGATGTGGCTTTTGATGAAACGGGTGGCGACGACGTGATCTTAGTAAACTTCGACCTAGACAAAGTTAACCTTATGCTTTCGACGGAATTACGAGCAGAAGGTGAAGACAGTGAAGGCGAGCAGTCATTTGATGCGTTTGCATCGTTTAATGTTTCAAACGTGGAATTCGCCGTCGCCTATCAAAATCGTGAGGAAGCAATTCATGGCGATAAGATGGACTCGTATGGTGTGAGTGCCAAATACGATGCCGGCTTTGCGACCTTCGCAGCAGACTACTCGGAAGCGAAAGACACGTTAAAAGTCTATAACCTCGTGGCCATGTTTGACGTAACCGACTCGACCACCATGGTGCTTGGTTATGTGAATAATAAACCTGAATCGGATGAAGAAGTTTATGAGTGGTATACCAACGTGACGTATGCGTTTCCTGAGTTTAAAGACGTAAAAGTCTTTGCAGAGCTTTCTAACACAAACAAAGAAGGCGCGGAAATAGCCTACGTTGCAGGCACGGAAATCGAATTTTAAACTTGGACTCATGCCCTACTTTCCGGTAGGGCACTGAAATTGTGAAATTGTGAAATTGGGGTCAGATGAAAATAGAAAACGGGTCGCCAGCTTGACTCAATAAGTGTTTACCCTAAGATATCGGCTAGTCTGATATTTATGAACAGGATGTTCGTATCAGCGTTTTTTCAGTAAAGCTTATTTCAAAGGAGTGAAATATGGCGAGGCTTCCACGACTTTGTCCGATTGGTATCCCGCAACACATTATCCAACGTGGCAACAACCGCCAAGTGTGTTCTGCCAGTGAAGATGACTTCATCGCTTATGTACATTGGCTAACGGAATACGCTCAAGAGTTTGACGTTAAAGTGCATGCATGGGTCTTGATGACCAATCACGTACATTTACTTGCAACGCCAATGACCGAGGGCGGTATCTCGAAGATGATGCAAGCACTGGGACGCCGCTATGTCCGTTACTTCAACTACACCTATCAAAGAACCGGTACATTGTGGGAGGGGCGATTTAAATCTTGTGTCATCAATGCTGAAGAATACTTTTTTATCTGCCAGCGATACATCGAACTGAATCCCGTTAGAGCTAATATGGTTGGTCATCCTGCTGACTACAAATGGTCGAGCTATCGCTTTCACGCGCAGGAGTCACTGGATCTACAAAGTGAGCTTTGGCAACCGCATGAACTTTATCTCAAGCTTAGCTTTCAGCAGGAAACGCGAGCGAAGCGTTATCAAGCCTTATTCAAATACCACATCCCAGAAGAAGAGCTTGGCCGGATTCGATCCGCTACGCATTCAGATATGGCACTGGGGAATGACAGATTCAAAGAAGAGATTGAGAAGTTAACGGGTAGGCGAGTGACGCCAAGAAAGCGTGGTAGGAAACCAAGCCAGATGGATTAAATTTTCATCTGACCCCAATTGTTACCAAACTTAGCTTAGTAATACTGTATTTTTGAAAAAATTTTCATTTTCTTTTAATATTTTATTGTTCTTAGATGCTCTATAAGATGCATACCAGTCCATAAGACTGTACACAACTGAATTTGAACGGCATATATTTCTACTGAAATCCTCGTTATTATTTACATCTTCTAAAAGTGTTAATAGCTGAGGCGTGCTTAAATATGAAACTCGATGAAAAGGGCTGTGTTCATAATCATCACTTTTCCCCATTAATTCAGAATGCAACCTAGTGAATTCATCTAAGGTTTTGTTGATTTTATCTATGGGTTCAATAGCGGATTCATTGCTCACACTAAATTTTGTATTATAAAGACCATGTAAAATGCTACTTTTGATATTATCACATTGTAGTGATGCCATATCCTCAAGAGATAAAATCAATTTAAAAATATCACGGCCATCTAAATTTATTTTTTTAGTATTGTTTGGGTTTTTTATTTCACCTTCATTTAGTAATATTAATTCAATAGTAGTCAGTTGGTTTATTGATTTTATAAAACTTAATGTCGTATCAATAAGTAAATGTAGAGGACTTCCAGATAGAGAATCTTTTGTTAATCCTTTTTTCTTAACTTCTATCAAAAAAATATAATCATTAGACTCTACAATAAAGTCACATTCACCTTGATTGCGATTAGTTTCTGTGATTTTTTTCATGTATTCGGGAGATAGGTATTCAAAGCTATGATGATATTTAACATTTGATGCTTCAAAATTCTCCTTTATGAAATTCTCTAATGCAAATCCTAAATTTTGTTCTGTTTTAGGATTGTATTTATCAGAAATTTTCAAAAGAGCACGATATTTTGCCATGTTATATGTTGCTATGTTGGTGATAATATAGCAACTTTTAATTCTAATTAATGGAGTTTCTTTGATGTTAGATTTAGTCGAATCAAAAGGAGATAAATAGTTTTTATTGATTTCATTTGCTGGTTTTGATATTGAGTTTAACATCTTTAGTATGTTTTTTGGACTGTCTAAATCTATACACAATCTGAGTATATGATCTTCTGTAAACTCACCAGATAAAGCCCCTTCTTGATATAGATAGTTTTCAAGTTTTTCCATAATTCTAGAGGCCAACATTATTTCAGAAAGACTATCTTTAGTGTTTTTTTCAAGGAGTTCAAAGATTCGAGGAAATATTTTTCTTCCATGTAAGGGAGATAATTGCGGTAAGTAATATATTTCAGGGTATAAAACCCACTCTCTTAGTTTTTTAATTATATTCTCTGAGTCAACATGAATATTCTCCCAAGGAGAAATCTTCTCTACATCAATAATTGTAGCAAGATGAGTGGATAGATTTTGTATTTCATTAAAGAATTTTTCTTGCTCTGCTATTTTTAATTTGCATGTTAGGTTTAAGTTCTTGCAGAATAGATTGAAAACATATCCGTATGGAGTAGATGGTTCTTGAAAAGTCGGAATTGTAGGCCTTTTTTTATAGAAAAAAAACCGTTTTTCATTATCTGAGTAGTTTTTACTTATAACTGAAATAAATTTAACAAAACCTTGTTTTCCAAGTTTTTCTACACGATAGTTTATAGCTGTAGCGAGTCTAACCAGCTCTGGGTCTTCTAGTTTTATATAACCATCAATACTTTCTATATTGAACCCCCTTTTTTTTAGATATAAAAGGGAATTAGCGATAGAAATGTATTCTTCTGGGACCATATGGTCGACTTTTATTTTTTTATACAATAAGTATAAAATAGAAAGCTTAATTGCTTTAATCCATTGATGTTTATTAGTAAAAATAAAAACTTTATCAGTTATGGCATCCCTAATAACCTGAAATATTTGAAGTGACTCATCAATTAGTTCGGATGATTTTGGGTTTAAAACTTTTTCAATTACTAGTTGTTGTCTCGTATTCAGAGAGTCTATACCAATTCCTGAAGAACTATTAAGCAACTTAGACAGTTCGGAATATATGATTTTATAATCACTAAAATCTCCAGAAATTTCATTTTTTATTTCATCCTCAACAAAGCTACTTTTTGCTTCAAGAAAAAGTTGATAGTAGTCATTGGTTGATCCCTTCATTACTTTATTCCTTCTAATTATTTACTGATCAAGTTTACTTGAATCTGAATTCGTATTTAAAGAGATATGCTTAGCAACTTGAAATAAAAAGTGTCGCACTTCGGACCTGAATTCAGGGGCAATTAGGTAGATGAAGCTAAATTCACATTTTAGCAATCTAAAGTCGAGATATATATTCCACATGGCGGACTCACTTTGGACGTCCATTGCCTCAACTAACATACCACTCTTAATAAAACAGCTAAGACGATTGTGAAACGTCATGGCATCCCGAATATCGATCTAATTTGAACCTATTTCGGTCTAATCTGTTTAAGACTTGATTTTTATTTGTGCCAAATGACTCCTTACTAGGTTTTATCGTTTATAATCTATGGTTTTTACATAAAACATAATATTTTCTTTAAATCTGAGGTCATTTCTTTTTCTCTTTTAAATAAATATATATTTATAATTAAGGTTATTAATAGAAGATATGCTATGAAATCAAAAGTATTAAATCTCTTGTTTAAAACTAGAAATTCAAAAAGGCCGTCTTCATTTTTTGTTAAGTACTCTATAACCTCAAGGCTTGTAGATAATAAGATTAATGTTTTAATTATTAGAAAAGCTATGCCAAAAATCCATTGTAAAGATGCGAATCTAGGTTCTGCTTTTTTTTCTAAAATTGACTTTATGCTATTGAAATTCTCTTTATTTTCATTTATAGCTTCAAGAATAATTTCAATATTGATTTTTTCTCTATTTAATTTATTCCATAATTTATATTTGAAGATTCTTTTTATTGATTTTAATAATAGGTATGCCATTGTTAGAAAACTTGATGCTATTGCTATAGAGTAAGAAACAATTAAAAATATGTCCGTATGATTTGGTTCGTTTTTTATTATGTTGCTCGTGATTAAACATGAAAAAATAGTCAATAAGGACATGAAGGTGATTGAAATAGTAATTGGTAAATTGATTTTTCCATTTGTATATAGATAATGAAAAGTTTCTTTTTTCATGGCTTTGTTTAGACTATTTATGAAATTGTCATACTTGCTTTTTCTTGCGAATATTATTTCTTTATTCATTATTTTTTAATTCTCTCTAGTTTTACAGGGTCTCAACAATGCTTTACTGTAATAGGGAGATAAAAAAGCTTGCTGAGTTGCTTACTTCATCAATTGACTATTTTTAGATCTGAGGCGCTCAATGCGCCTCGTCCCAGTTGTCTCCAACTCCCGCTTCCACAAGTAAAGGCACGTCGATTTTGCTGCTGTTTTGCATGATGTCGACGATTTTTGCTTGGGCTTTTTCTAGGTCTTTTTCTGCGACTTCGAAGATGAGTTCATCGTGTACTTGCATGATCATTTTTACGTCTAGGTCGGTGTCCGCTAGCCAGTCGTGCATTTTGATCATGGCGCGTTTGATGATGTCGGCGGCGGAGCCTTGCATGGGGGCGTTGATCGCGGTGCGTTCGGCGGCTTGGCGCATCATGGCGTTTTTCGCTTTGATGTCTGGCAGGTACAAGCGGCGGCCGTAGATGGTTTCCACGTAGCCTTTTTCTTTCGCGCCTTCGCGGGTGTTTTCCATGTATTGTTGCACGCCTGGGTAACGTTCGAAGTAGCGTTTGATGTATTTTCCTGCTTCTGGGCGACCAATGCCAAGCTGTTTCGCTAGACCAAAGGCAGACATGCCGTAGATCAAACCGAAGTTTATGGCTTTGGCGCGGCGACGTTGTTCTGTGGTCACTTCTTCTAAGCTCACTTCGAAGACTTCCGCTGCGGTGGCTTTGTGCACGTCGGCGTCTTTTGTGAAAGCGTCTAATAAGCCCGGATCTTGGGACAGGTGCGCCATGATGCGTAATTCGACTTGCGAGTAGTCGGCCGCCACTAACTTGTAGCCTTTAGGCGCGATAAAAGCTTGGCGAATGCGGCGACCTTCAGCAGAACGAATCGGGATGTTCTGCAAGTTCGGATCGGTCGACGACAAACGGCCTGTCGCGGTAATGGCTTGGTGGTACGAGGTATGAATGCGGCCCGTCTTTTGGATCATCTCTGGCAGTTTGTCTGTGTAAGTGGATTTCAACTTAGACAGGCTGCGGTGTTCCATGATCAAGCGAGGCAGTTCGTAGTCTTGCGCCAGTTCTTGCAAAATTGGTTCGGCAGTAGATGGCTGGCCTTTGGGTGTTTTTTTGATCACCGGCAAACCTTGTTTTTCGAACAAGATAACTTGCAGTTGTTTCGGCGAGCTTAGGTTGAAGCTTTCGCCCGCTTCTTCGTGGGCTTTGATTTCTAGCTCTTGCAGTTTTCCAGCGATTTCAGTGCTTTGCAGGTGCAAGAGTTCTGGGTCGATCAAGGCTCCGGTTTGTTCCATTTTCGCCAATACCGGAATCAGTGGGCATTCAATGTCTTTAAAGATGCTGACCAATTCTGGTGTGGTTTCGATTTTCGGCCAAATGGCTTCATGCAAACGCAAGGTGATGTCGGCGTCTTCAGCTGCGTAAAAGGCAGCCACTTCTAAGTCGATTTGGTTAAAGGTTTTTTGCTTCGCGCCTTTGCCGGCAATGTCTTCGAAGCTCACGTTGGTGTGACCAAGGAATTTGCTCGCCAAGGTGTCCATGTCGTGACGTGAACTTACGGAGTTGTACACGTAAGATTCCAACATGGTGTCGTAGGCAATGCCGCGCAAGGTGATGTCGTAGTTGTTGAGCACGTTGGCGTCGTATTTTAGGTGTTGGCCGACTTTGGCTTTGCTGTCGTCTTCGAGCCAAGGTTTCAGCTGTTCTAACACCCAAGTGCGATCTAGCTGTTCTGGCGCGCCTTCGTAATCGTGAGCCACTGGAACGTAAGCCGCTTCGCCCACTTCTACCGAGAAGGACAAGCCAACCAGTTCGGCGGCCATGTAGTTCAGCGAGGTGGTTTCTGTATCGAAGGCAACCAGTTCAGCGGCTTGGATTTTCTCTAGCCATTTGTTGAAGCTTGCTTTGTCTAAGACGGTGTCGTAGTTGGCTTCGATGTTGGATTTAACCGGTGTTTCCACTTGGCCATTTTGCTCTGAGGAAGCATTACCAACGGTATCGCTGGCGGTTTCTACGCTTGGCGCTTTGTCTAGGTCAGACAACCAAGTTTTGAATTCCAGCTTGGTGAACCATTCACGCAGCTTTTCTTTGTCGGCTTCGCCGTTTTTCAATTCTTGTGGTTCGAAAGGCAGTTCTACGTCGCATTTGATGGTCGCCAAGGTATAAGACAGCTCGGCCATCTCTTTGTTGTCTTCCATTTTTTGCTTCATGGTTTTAGAACCACGGAAGCCCAAGTCAGCGATTTCGTCTAAGCGCGTATAGATGTCTTTGATGCTGCCCAATCCTTGCAACAAGGCAAGGGCGGTTTTTTCGCCTACACCGGGTACGCCTGGGATGTTATCGACTTTGTCACCCATCAATGCGAGGTAATCGATAATAAGTTCAGGCGGAATGCCGAACTTGTCTTTCACGCCTTGGATGTCCATGACGGTGTTGTTCATGGTGTTCACAAGGGTGACTTTGTCGGTAACCAACTGAGCCATGTCTTTATCGCCCGTAGAAACCACCACGTCACGGCCTTGTTCGCCCACTTGTTTGGCGATGGTGCCGATTACGTCGTCGGCTTCTACGTTATCTATGATCACCAGCGGCAAGCCCATGGCTTCCACCACGCGGTGAATCGGTTCGATTTGCGGGCGTAGGTCGTCTGGCATGGGTGGACGGTGCGCTTTGTATTCGCTGTAGATCTCGTCGCGGAAGGTTTTACCCTTAGCGTCGAAGATGATGACCATAGGGGAATCTGGGTAGGTTTTGATTAGGCTGCGGATCATGCTGATCACACCGCGCGTGGCGTTGGTCGGTTGGCCATCGCTGGTGTGCATAGGTGGAATCGCGTGGAATGCTCGGTAAAGGTAAGACGAGCCGTCTACCAAGATCATTGGTGTTTGTGTTGTAGAATCCGTAGCCAAAATAGAACCTCTTTGTGAATCGGCAAATATGAGGTCTATTCTAAGCGGTTATGATGATTTTTACAGTCTAAACCCAGATAAAGTTACGAATGCTCTGTTGTGCTAGTCAACTATGAGTAATTGTCGCATTTTCATAGTTAATGACTGCTGAATGTCACTGAATGCGATGATGTTGTCTCGGCCACTTTCTTTTGCATGATACAAGGCTTGATCGGCTTCTTCGATTACGTGGTCAAACGCAGTGATCGAAGCAATGCGAGATACGCCAATACTTGTGGTGACTTTTCCCACAGTGCGAAAAGGAACCTGTCCAAAAACAAGATGGCAATCATTGGCTAGCTTATTCAATGTAGCGGCCGACGGGTTGGTAATCACCAAAAGAAATTCTTCTCCACCCCAGCGCACAAGGCAATGGTTGTCTCGGTATACGGTGCGCAAGCGTGAAGCGATTTCAACTAATACCTGATCGCCTGTGGCGTGGCCAAAGCGGTCGTTGATGTTTTTGAAATAATCCACATCGAGCAGTACTAAACCTATAGTGTCGGTTTGATTGTTGCGGTTTAGCCAGCTGTGTAAGCCGCGTCGATTATAGGTGTCTGTTAGGAAATCTCTGTCAGCGTGCATTTTATAGCGCATCAGGTCGTAGAAAATGTCGTCTAGTTGCTGCTTGATATTTTGTTGGTAAGGAATAATTGCCACAATAAACAAGCTGGCAGTGCCAAATAAAAATAACAAGTCGTAACCGCGCGATGTGTGCAATTCAGCTGGGTGCAGCAGTAAATAATGCAGTACAGGTAAGACGTTTAGCGCCCAGAATAAAGCCCCGAATTTGGTGTGCCTTTTCGGCAGCACCAACATAATAAGCATAGATGTCATTATGATCATGCCAGAAATGGGCGGATAGCTTTCGATAAATACGAGTCTTCCTTGCCACCCGTTATAGATAAACATAAAGGTGACTGGTGTGAAGGTAAGCAAGGTGATGGCCGCATACCAATTGAGGGTTTTGCTTGATCTAATCAAAGGGTTCTTATGGAAATACAGCAATAAGACCAAGCAAGCCGCGCATGTTACAAGGGGGAACACATTGAAAAATAACCCGCATAACCCATAGCTGAGCGCAGAAATAATCAGAAGTCTATAGATAGCATCTTTCAAGATGTTCTTTTGGTAGTTTGCTGAGTTCATTGCATCGTTTTGATCAGTTTGTTAAATACTTGGTTAAATAATATACGATGCGGCTTTTTTAATATGTTGCTACTTGGTGAATATATGTCGACTAAGTTATCTGAGTTGTAACCAGTGGCTTCGCATAGAATATAAAGTGTGCGCAGAAAAACAGGGGATTTGCGCTACTTAGAATTGACCTTTCTGCACTTATTGTGGAGCATAGGCGTTTTCATATTATCGTCATCCTTTGATAACAAATTAGGTAACACAACTTGGCTGTTTACACTTCCCTTTCGGACTCTGACATGCGCGCCTTAGTGGCGGATTATTATTTAGGTGAGCTGGTTTCGTTTCAAGGCATTTCCGGTGGGGTAGAAAACACCAACTACTTTTTGACAACGACAACGGGTAAGTACGTTGTGACTCTGTTTGAAGAGTTTGATTTAGACGAAGTTCCGTATTTCTTGGACGTTGTCGCTCATTTGAAACACAAAGGCTTTAATGTTCCTGCGGCTTTGATTGATATTCATGGTGAACGCCTACGTGAAGTAAATGGTCGACCGACTATCATTGTTGACTGCTTCCCCGGTGGTGAGCTGAAAGGCACGGACGAAACTTCTTGTCGATTAATGGGCGAAGCCTTAGCGAAGCTGCATATTGCGGGTGAGGACTTCCCTGTTCATCGTGATAGCCATCGTGGCGTGGCGTGGTGGCATAAAACCAGCCAAGCCATCGCAGATCAATTAGAGCCAGAACAAGCGGAATTATTGTTGTCGCAAATTGCTGAATTTGATGCCTTTATTACAGAACATCCAGATTTACCGAAAACCACTATTCATGGGGATTTGTTCTACAACAACACTTTGTTTGAAGGCAACAAGTTGTCTGCCATTATCGATTTCTACAATGCGTGCCATTCTTGGGTGATGTACGACTTAGCCATTGTGGTGAACGATTGGTGCTCGGATATGGCGACAGGTGAATTGAATAGCGCCAAATATAAGGCGTTAATAAAAGCCTATTTGCATGAACGTGAAGCCAGCCCAGAAGAGATTCTTGCTTGGCCGCATATGTTGAAAATCGCAGCGTTGCGTTTTTGGCTGTCTCGTTTGGAAGCGTGGCATGGGGCGAAGCATGACCCTGAACGTTTGGCGCAGCAGCATGATCCGCTTGAGTTTCAGCGTATTTTAGAGTCTCGTGTGCAATATTCCCCGAGCTTAGTTGAGTTCCTATAGGTCAGTTTTCGAGCTTTTAAGACTCTGTTCTTATGAAACTATTTTTTAAGGTGAAGTGATGCGTCTTTGGTTGTGTTTGTGCGTTACGGCTCTGTTTACGGGCTCTGCTATGGCACACCCTCATGTTTGGGTGGATTCTCAGTATCGTGTCAATGTCGACCAAGCCAATGTGTCTAGCCTTGCAGCGACATGGGAGTTGGATCTTTTTACGTCGACAAGCTTGATTGCTGAATACGACGTAGACGGTGATGGTGAGCTCACAGGTCAAGAAAAACTCGATATGATTGAGGTGTTGAAGAGCTTTGAGAATTACGGCTTTTTTATCAAAATGAAACAAGACGGCGCAGATTTGGTGCCAGAACAAGTGCGCGTTGCGGATGTTCGTATTCGGGACCAAATGTTGTGGATTCGTCTAGGCATTGATTTGCCTACTCCCGTTAATCTAGAAACTTCGACCTTGAGTCTGGCCTTTGGTGACGATGAATTGTATTTCGCCATGGAGCCATTGGAAGAAGGTTTAGTGCGTTTGTCCGGTGCCTTATCTGAAATATGTACGCCAGTAGAACGTGACGCTACAGAAACCTCCGTCGCCGTTTGGGTTGATCTGACTTGTCAGCCTTAATCTAATTATTTTCTAGCGATTTTTCGTTTTCAATGTTTCATATAAAGGTCTAAGCGCATGTTAGAACATTTCCAATGGTTGCCTTTCTTAGCCGCTATTACGGTACTTACTATGAGCCCAGGTGTGGACACTATTTTGGTGATGCGCAACGCGGCATCAGGTGGTTGGCGGTTGGGTTTTTTGACTAGCTTAGGCATTTGCATGGGGTTATTTGCTCATGCGACCGTGTCGGCGTTAGGCCTGTCAGTCATCCTGCTAGGTTCTGCAGGTTTGTTTACTGCCTTTAAATTAGCTGGTGCGGCGTATCTTGTGTACTTGGGTGTGCAAGCGATTCGAAGTGCGATGAAGCCGGTTGGCATGACCTTTAAAGATGCGAAAAATCCTAAGTCATTGACGGCATGGGGCAGCTTTCGTCAAGGGATCTTGTCTAACGTATTGAACCCTAAGCCGATTATTTTCTACATGGCATTTTTGCCACAGTTTATTGACCCTAGCCATTCGGCATTGGCTCAATCACTTTTTATGGCCTCACTTCATTTTATCATAGCGATGTTGTGGCAAACGTTTCTTGCGCTTATGGTTCATAAAGCGCGCGTTTGGTTGGCGCGACCAAAAGTGGCGTTGGTCTTGGACGGTTTAACTGGCGTATTGCTGTTGGGCTTTGGTGCAAAACTCGCATTGAGCCAGCGCTGAGTGCTAGGGGGTCTTGTATGACTGAGTACAAACGCCTTCTAGCAACATGGTTTCTATGATGTCGATGACTTTTATTCTGGGTACTCGACCTCTTAATTCCGCATCAATAAGCGCAGAGAATAAGCCGTGGCAGCATTCTGTCATGGCGACTGAGCTTATATCAATTCGAAAAACACCTTCTTGCTGACCTCGTAAAAAGAACTTGTCTAGAATGTCTTGTGTTTCGACACAAGCGCCACTTTCGGCTAACGCAGGCTGCCAATATTGTATGATGAAAATGGTTAGCTCTTTATTGGCGTAGTAGTTTTCTAGCAGCTTACGAATCCCTTCTCTTGGTTCCGCTGTATCGAGATCGGCGTCTCGAATAGCTTCTTGATAAGACTCAATACTGCGTTGTAACAGCCTTTCAATTAGGTTTTCTCGCGTTCGACAGAAACGATACAAGGTAGCCTTGCTCACACCGACAGCACAGGACAGCTCTTGCAATGATGCTCGTGGGTATTCAACCAAAGCAAGCGCAAGTGAATTCAGCAATGTGTTGTTCGTTTCTTCTTCAGCCATGATCTTTTTCCAAAATTTTTGACAGTTGACTTTTATTTCGACTTAAGTGCAACTCCTCGATGTTGGCATTTTACTTGGAATGTCGACGAGATGAAATAAAAAACTATAAAGAATCAAATGAATCTAAGTTGATTCATTTGGAATTGTTTAGTATCTTACCTGTCTTTCTCAGTCAGATAAAATTTTAAGGTACAAAACAATGATACGAATTTTAAAAAATGGACGGACGCTGCTAATGCTGGCTGCGTTATTTGTTGTGTCTGGCTGCTCTTCTAGTGAGCCAGAAGCTCAAGCGAGCCCTCCACCTAGTGCAAAAGCGGCGACCGTGACTACCGTGCAACCTATTGAGTTTGAAGAAAATGCCATTTTACCAGGAAGAATCGAACCTATCCGTGAGGCAGAAGTACGAGCTCGTGTTCCAGGTATCGTTTTACATAGAACTTTTGTAGAAGGCTCTGATGTTAGTGCGGGAGACGTCTTGTTCGAAATCGATCCTGCGTCTTTAAAAATAGCGCTTGATAGTGCTAAGGGTAAATTGGCCATGGCGGAAGCAACTCTGTTTGATGCCAAGATGCTGGTGGACCGTTATGCCCCGTTATTAAAATCTCAGGCTGTTAGTAAGCAAACATTTGATGCCGCTCAAGCGGCTTACTTGAGTGCTAGCGCGTCGGTTGCTTCAGCGAAAGCGGATGTGGCAAACGCTGAACTAAGCCTTGAATATGCAACGGTGCGTGCGCCTATTTCGGGTCGTATTGGCCGAGCAAATGTCAGCGAAGGCATGTTGGTCGGACAAGGTGATGCGACGCTGCTGGCTACTATTCAGCAGCTTGACTCTGTTTATATCGATTTTACTCAATCTGTAACCGATACCTTGAAATACAAGCAATCAGTAAAAGGTGAGTCTACTCATAGCACCAAATTGATAGCTAGATTAGACGGTTACGACAAGCGCTTTGAAGGCAAGTTGTTGTTCTCTGATAGCCAAGTTGACGAAAAAACTGGCAATGTTGTGTTGCGCGGTTTGTTCCCAAATCCAGAGAAAGTGCTATTGCCAGGTATGTATGTCCGAGTGGAAGCCGTTCAGTCTTATTCTTCAACGGCTATTTTGATCCCTCAACGTGCCGTGATGCGTGGCAACAGTGGTGCGTTTGTTTATGTTGTGAATGACCAAAACACAGTGGAGTCTCGCTCAATTACAACGGGGTCTATGTCGCAAAATTTGTGGCGTATTACTGACGGCTTAAAGAGTGGCGATAAAGTAATTATTGATAATGCTGCCATGTATCAAGCAGGAGAGAAGGTAACGCCTTCCGTTAAATTGGCCTCTAACATTTAGTCCATTGCTCCTTTCATCTCATTTATTAAGACGTTTTTAGAGGCTTAATGCATGTCTAATTTCTTTATTGCGCGGCCCAACTTTGCTTGGGTAATTGCAATCTTTATTTTGTTGGCAGGGTTGCTTGCTTTGCCAACGCTACCGGTATCGCAATTTCCGGTCGTCGCGCCACCGCAGATTACGGTAAGTGCTACGTACCCTGGTGCATCTGCTCAGGTGTTGGTGGACTCGGTGACTAGTGTTATCGAAGAAGAGCTAAATGGCGCGAAAGGTTTGCTCTATTTTGATTCGTCTAGTAACGCCAATGGTATTGCTCAGATTACTGCGTCTTTTGAACCGGGTACTGACCCAGATTTGGCTCAGGTCGATATACAAAACCGACTCAAAAAAGCCGAAGCCCGTTTACCAAGTAGTGTTATTGCACAAGGTGTACAAGTAGACCAAGCGAGCTCTGGCTTCTTGATGATTTATGCGCTGACTTTCAAAGGGGATGATTCGGCTAAAAGTATCGTTGCCTTGGCCGATTACGCAGCACGTAATATTAACAATAATATTCGTCGTGTAGAGGGTGTTGGTAAGCTGCAATATTTCGGTACCGAAGCGGCTATGCGAGTTTGGGTTTCTCCTGAGAAGCTGTTGAGTTACGGATTATCCATTGGTGATGTTAATAACGCGATTAGAAACCAAAACGTACAGGTTCCAGCGGGTAGCTTTGGTGGTCGCCCAGCGGATAATGAACAAGAGCTAACAGCCAGTTTGGTGGTGAAAGGCTTTTTAGAAGATCCTGAAGAGTTTCGTAATATCGTATTACGCAGTAGCTCCGATGGCTCTGCCGTGTATCTTAAAGACGTTGCTCGCGTTGAACTAGGCAAGCAAGACTATAACTTTGAGACCCGTTTGAATGGTCGAAAAGCCGTGATGGGGGCCGTGCAATTATCGCCTGGTGCAAATGCCATAGAAACAGTGAAAGCGGTTAAAGCCCGTGCTGCAGAATTGGAAGAAACTTTCCCCGATGATATTCAAATCAGTTTCCCTTATGACACGTCTAAATTCGTTAGCGCTGCGATTGAAAAAGTAATTTACACCTTGCTTGAAGCTATTCTGTTGGTTTTCTTAGTGATGTTGCTGTTCTTGCAGAATTTACGCTATACCTTGATTCCGACTATCGTAGTGCCAGTGTGTATTTTAGGTACCTTTGCGGTGATGTCTTTCATAGGCTTTTCAGTCAATATGATGACCATGTTTGGTATGGTGTTGGCGATTGGTATCTTGGTGGATGACGCCATTGTCGTGGTGGAAAACGTCGAGCGAATTATGGCGGAAGAAGGGCTTCCTCCGAAAGAAGCAACGATTAAAGCAATGGGACAAGTGTCTGGTGCCATTGTTGGTATCACTTTGGTGTTGTCTGCGGTGTTTGTTCCTCTGGCATTTATGAGCGGTTCCGTTGGTATTATTTATCAACAGTTCTCTATGTCGCTTGCCGTTTCTATTATGTTGTCTGGTATTTTGGCACTGACATTTACACCAGCGTTATGTGCCACCATATTGAAGCCGATCAACACAGAAGAACATCATGAAAAAGGTGGTTTCTTTGGCTGGTTTAACCGTAAGTTTGCCACTTTAACAAGCCGTTATTCGACATTAAATAGTAAGTTGGTTAGCCGTTCTGGACGTTTCATGTTGGTGTATCTTGTGCTGATTGCTGGCCTTGGTTATACCTATGTGCATTTGCCTGAATCTTTTGTTCCAACGGAAGACCAAGGCTATATGATTGTAGATGTGCAGCTTCCGGCTGGTGCTACTTTTTCTCGAACCAATGAGACAATGAAAAATGTTGAAGCGTTTTTAGGTCAGCGTGATGCGGTAGAGAATGTTGTTTCCGTTATGGGCTTTAGTTTCTCTGGTATGGGGGCGAATGCCGGCTTGCTATTCCCGACTTTTACCGATTGGTCTGCCCGCGAGCAATCATTGACGGATGAAACGACGGCCTTTAACCAGTTTGCCGGTAGCATTTCTGACGGCCGATCTATGGCGGTTGCGCCACCGGCTATTGAAGGTATGGGTAACTCTGGTGGTTTCTCACTACGATTACAGGACCGAAGTAACTTAGGACGAGAAGCGTTAACGAACGCGCGTAATGTGGTTCTAGGTCAAGCAAATGCATCTCCAATCATCGCTTACGCCATGATGGAAGGTTTAGAAGACGCACCTCAGCTTAGGATCGATATCGATCGTAAAAAAGCCACAGCTTTGGGCGTGGGTTTTGAATCGATTAATAATGCGGTATCAACGGCATATGGTTCTGCTTCTGTTAACGACTTCACCAATGCTGGTCGTTTGCAACGAGTAGTCGTTCAGGCGGATGTTGCTGACCGTATGACGCCTGAGCGCGTGTTAGAGCTGCAAGTTATGAATGATGAAGGCAACCTAGTTCCTATGCGTTCATTCGCAAGTAGCTTGTGGGAAATAGGGCCGGTTCAGGTGTCTCGTTACAATGGTTATCCAGCTTATAAAATTTCTGGGAGCCCTATGCCAGGTTATAGTTCGGGTGATGCCATGCTTGAAATTGAGCGCATAGTAGACACTTTGCCAAAAGGCATTGGCTTTGAGTGGACGGGACTGTCTTACCAAGAGAAATCGGCGGGTTCTCAAGCACCTATGTTGTTGGCTATTTCAATATTAGTGGTCTTCTTGTTGTTAGTTGCATTGTACGAAAGCTGGTCTATTCCGTTTTCGGTTATTTTGATTATTCCAATTGGTGCTTTGGGTGCGGTTGCGGCTGTGTATCTAACGGGAATGTCTAATGACGTCTACTTTAAGGTTGGCTTGATTACTATTATTGGTTTGTCAGCGAAGAATGCGATCTTGATTGTTGAGTTTGCTAAAGACCTTTATAAGCAAGGATATTCCTTGAGAGACTCTGCAATCGAAGCTGCCAAACTGCGCTTCCGTCCAATTATTATGACGTCTATGGCCTTTATTTTAGGGGTTGTGCCGTTAACATTAGCTTCCGGAGCTGGGGCTGCTAGTCAGCACTCTTTGGGTGTGAGTGTTATCGGTGGCATGATCTCTGCGACATTATTAGGTGTGTTGTTTGTCCCTGTGTTCTTTACATGGGTGCTTGGACGCTTTCAAAAGAAAGCAGTGTCATAAGACGCATTCATTTGCGTTTGAAAAATGAGTGAGCGTTCGAAAAGCCGACTTTATGTCGGCTTTTCTTTTTGTCATTCATTGTTATTTACTCCTCTTTCTTTCAGATTCTTTGCTAGAATTCTCTCGTCTGTGTTCTCTTAGAAGCGCTTTTTTAATAGAGACGGCTTTCAGATAGATATTTGCCGCGCCACAAGCGCTGCAAATTGGGTGTGTCCTAGCAATATATGGTAGGGCTTTAGATAATAAGCATGCGGCTTTGCTGCCTGTTTCTTTGGTGATTCTTTTAATGAGTTTATTGATCTCGACTTGGATTAAGTTCTTCTTTCTCTTCGCGCCGTTTTTTGTGTTGTCTATGTTTCTTGCGTTAACGCGTGGGGAGTCTTCAACCTCTCGTCGACAGGTGGCGAATAAGGCTATTATTGCATCTGTGGCGATATCGATTGTGTTGTTGTTTTTTGGTGGCAGTTTGTTTGCCGTATTAGGCATCACATTGGATTCTTTCCGTATTGGCTCTGGTATCTTGCTGTTTATGTCTGCCTTGAGCTTGGTTCGTGATGGGACACGTAATCATGCTGTGGGTATGCCAAGCGAAGAACGTGACGATGTGTCAGTTGTACCTCTGGCAGTGCCAACCATTATTGGGCCTGCGACTATTGGTACGATTCTGGTTTATGGCGCTGAATTGCAAGGTTGGGATTTAATTATCGGCTTATGCGGTTTGTTGTTGGCGTTGGGTACCTTAGCGATGATTTTGTATTCTGGTTCCTTGATCGAGAAAATGCTGGGTCGAACCGGCTTGAATGTCTTGTCTAAAATTACAGGTTTGATTTTGGCGGCTATGGCTGCGCAAATCTTTATGAGCGGTGTGATGGGATTTATAGAACCTGTTACAACAGCTGTTAGCTAGGCGGTAATAAGTTAAATCTTGTACAAATTGCGGCGTTTCTAGGCTTTGGCTTCTCCTTGACTTTGAGTTGTTATATCATAACAAAATTCTGTCCAGTCTCGGTGATAACCCATTATGGCAAAGAACGTCGCTTTTTTATTTTTCTCTTTCTTTTGTTTGAGCTCGCCTCTCTATGCCGCGATGGATTTTGCGGTGTATCAAGACTTTATTCAGTGGATTCTTGCTCAGCAGGCCACCTTTCATCGTGAGCTTGTGACTTTGGTGCGCTCTATTAGCAAGGGCGGCAGCCCTGTTTTATTGTGGGGATTAATCTCTACCAGTTTCTTTTATGGCGTGTTTCACGCGGCAGGTCCTGGGCATGGGAAGGCGGTAATTTCGGCTTATATGCTGGCGAGCAAAGCACCATTACGTCGCGGAGTTAGCTTGGCTTTTTTATGTGCTGGCGTTCAAGCAGTGATGGCGGTATTAGTCATTGTGGTGTTGAGCCAAGTATTTTCCTTGGCGGGAAAAGCCATGCAAATCAGTCGTTTCTTTGAAGTGGCGAGTTTTGCTGCGGTTGGTTTGATTGGTGTGTGGATTCTTGTGCGCTTATTACGCGGCCAGTCTGGTTGTGGTCATGATCACTCGCAAGATCATTTAGAAGAGCACCATAACCATTCTCATGAGGGTCACACACATGAAGGTCATTC
This sequence comes from Marinomonas foliarum, assembly GCF_016906065.1. Classification (NCBI taxonomy): domain Bacteria; kingdom Pseudomonadati; phylum Pseudomonadota; class Gammaproteobacteria; order Oceanospirillales; family Oceanospirillaceae; genus Marinomonas; species Marinomonas foliarum. Next base: position 2,259,783 of record NZ_CP070273.1, read on the forward strand.
CCATGGAAGTCATGGTCACTCGCACAGCCACTCTCATGATCATACTTGCTGTGCACACCATGAAGACGAGGCAAAAACCGCCCGTCGGAGTATTTGGGCCATGGTGGCTGCGGTTGGTATTCGTCCTTGTACTGGGGCCATTTTGGTTTTGTTATTTTCTTTGAGCACGGGTATTTTTGTTTGGGGCCTGGTGGCGACTTTTGCCATGGCGTTAGGCACAGCAATTACGGTTGCTTCTTTGGCGGGTGTCAGTGTGTTTGTGCGCGATACCGGCTTTGCGTTAAGCAGTGAGCATCGCGTTTGGCGACAACGAGTGTCGCGCGCATTTGGTTTTATTGCCGCTTTCGCTTTGATCATCATCAGTACTTCAATGATTTGGAGCTACTTAAGTAATGCAGGAAGGGCTTTCTAATGAAACATGAAGACTCGCATCAGCACGTCCATCACAACCATAATGACTGTATTGAGAGTGCGTTGAGCACGGCGGAAGCGCTGTGTGTCCAGCAGGGGCAGCGACTAACGAAAGTACGCCGTCGCGCATTGGAATTAATCTGGGAAAGTCATCGACCGCTTGGTGCTTATCAGCTATTGGCGAAGTTGGCCGAAGAAGGGTTTAACTCTGCACCACCAACGGTTTATCGTGCATTGGATTTTCTTTTAGGTGCAGGCTTGATTCACAAAGTTGAATCGATGAACGCTTACCTTGGTTGTGCCCATGCAGACAAAGCTCACAAAGGCTATTTCTTGATTTGCGACGAATGTCACAATGTTATGGAATTTGATTACCAAGATATTCATGCGGCGTTGGTTGAAAAGGCTGCACATCAAGGTTTTGAACTGCGAGCTGAAACCATTGAGTTAACGGGGTTGTGCGCGAAATGTAAGGAACAATCAGCAGGAGCAAACGCGTGAGTAAACGATTGGTTGCCTTTGAAAAAATTGGTATTGCGTTTGATGGTCGAGTACTGCTCGAAAACATAGATATGACCATTAGCGAGGGTGAGATTGTTACCTTAATTGGCCCAAATGGTAGCGGTAAAAGCACTCTGATTCGTACTCTGTTAGGTTTGCAAGAAGCTACGTCCGGCGAAGTGGTAAGACACAAAACCTTGCGTATCGGTTATATGCCGCAAAAGCTGCATATCGATCCGACCCTGCCATTAACGGTAAAGCATTTCTTGGCCTTGGTGCGTGGTGTCGATAAGCAACAGATTCTTCCAACACTCGAAAAACTTGGCATTGGTCATTTGCTCCAATCCCAAGTACATGTGTTGTCTGGTGGCGAAACGCAGCGCGTATTATTGGCTCGCGCTTTGTTGAATCGACCGAATTTATTGGTACTTGATGAGCCTGTTCAGGGCGTGGATGTGAATGGGCAAGTGGAACTTTATAACCTGATTGAAGGCATTCGTAATGAGCTAAATTGCGGTGTTTTGATGGTGTCCCATGATTTGCATTTGGTAATGGCGAAAACCGATACCGTGGTCTGTATTAATCAGCATGTGTGCTGTTCAGGTAGTCCGCAACACGTTACAGGTCATCCAGCCTATCAAGCTTTGTTTGGCGTACCAGGAGCAGACGAATCCATCGCGATTTATGCCCATCAGCATGATCATGTGCATGATGAACACGGTAGTATTTTGTCGGACGATGGCGATGCCCATGCCCATTGTAAACATCATTAATCACACCTAAGTTAGCCGATATTGGAGTTAGTTAAACCATGTTAGATCTTTTACTGAGAGCCTTGTTTGGTGGGTTAGGTGTGGCGGCGGTCGCTGGGCCGCTAGGGGCCTTTGTTGTGTGGCGACGCATGGCGTATTTTGGTGATACCTTGGCGCATTCTGCCTTGTTAGGCGTGGCGTTAGGCTTTTTATTCGACATCAACTTGAATCTTGCCATTATTGTGTTGTGTGTGGGCTTGGCCTTGGTGCTGGTGACGTTGCAGAAGAAGCACATTATTGCCACGGATACTTTGTTGGGGATTTTGGCACATTCCGCTTTGTCGCTTGGTCTAGTGGCGGTGAGTTTCCTCGATAACATTCGCATCGATTTGATGGCGTATTTATTTGGTGATTTGCTGGCGATTAACCAAGCCGATGTGTATTGGATTTATGGCGGTGGTCTGGCGGTTATCGCGCTATTGGTGACTTTCTGGAAGCCATTGCTCGCCGTTACCGTAAACGAAGAATTGGCAAAAGTAGAAGGTTATCCGGTAGAGGCGATTCGTTTATTGCTGATGTTGCTGGTGGCTTTGGTGATTGCCGTGGCGATGAAAATCGTCGGTGTGCTGCTGATTACCTCTTTGATGATCATTCCCGCAGCAACCGCACGGAAGCTGTCGAAGACGCCGATTCAAATGGCGTCGTTCGCTAGCTTGATTGGCTGCTTGTCGGTGTGTGGTGGCTTGTGGGCGTCTTATCGTTGGGACACACCAACAGGCCCAAGTGTTGTCGTCTGCGCGGCCTTGTTGTTCCTAGTGGCTTACACTCTGCCATTTAAACGCTTACGTTAGTTTATTCGGTGTTTTTATAGGCAGGCTTATTTATCGTCCGATTCCTTTGCCTTGGAGTAGGACTTTGATAAGCCGCGGATCATTTCCATTTGTTTGCCAAATTGACGACACGGTCCACAGATTGCCGTGTGCATAGCCAAGTTTATTTTTTCTTTAGCGGATAAAGGGCGGTCCAGTTTCTCCGAGAGCATCTGGGTCGCTTGTTTGCATTTAATCATTTACGATGTCTCCTTCTGAAACCAGTGGTCTTCTAGACATTCTCGTAAGCGGAGCCGAGCGCGATACAAGGTGACGTTTAAGCTGCTGACGGTTACTTCTTCGTTATGGCAGATTTCAGGCGTGTCCATTTCGAGAAATTCGCGCATCATAAATAACCTGCCGTATTTGGCTGGCAAGGCATCCAAACAAGCATCGAAGATTCGCCAGAAGTGAGTGTTTTCAACACCATGTTCTGGTTGATCCCATTTTTTTGGGCGCTCATCTTTTTGCCAGTGGCCATTTTCTTCGAACAAGTGCTCTATTAAGGCGTCGCCATTTAGGTTCGGCCCGTCTTCAAGCTGACTGGCTGCCGTGTGGCGTTTTTCCTTACGCAACAAATCGATAATTTTGTTCTTTAAAATGGAAAACACCCAAGTCTTAAACGCGGCTTGTCGCGCAAAACGATCAATATTTTGATACGCAGAGATCATCGCTTCTTGTACTGCGTCTTCGGCAATCTGATTGTCTCGAACTTGAAGCCTTGCGAACTTCAGCATCTGTGTACGTAAATCTTCAATAAAAACAGTATCCTGAAAGATATTTACTGCTGCTGAAGAATCTATTTCAACAGAGAGGTTCGCATTAGTCATTTAAGCCTCGGGTTGTTTGTCTGATTGTTAGACGATATTGGTCTGGTATTTATTACCATTCAACAGCGCTATTTTCATTTATCTTTCTGGCTCGCTTTTGCTTCAGCCAAGTACTCGTCTTTCAATTTAACGTAATTAAGTCCGGCATATTGAAAGTATTCGATTTCTTTGGCGTTAAGTGGACGGATTTGCTTAACAGGGGAGCCCATGTACATAAAACCGGTTTCTAAACGCTTACCTGGTGGCACCAAAGAGCCAGCGCCTATGATAACTTCATCTTCAATCACTGCGCCATCAAGGATGGTGGTTCCCATGCCCACTAAGACTCGGCTGCCAATGGTACAACCGTGCAACATCGCCATGTGACCCACTGTCACATCGTCGCCAATGTCCAAAGGGTGACCTTCAGGCTTGTAGGTGCTGGCATGAGTAATGTGCAAGCAGGAGTTGTCTTGAATACTGGTGCGAGCACCAATACGGATACGATGCATGTCGCCACGGATCGCCACCAAAGGCCAAACCGAGCTGTCTTCGCCAATGGTGACATCGCCAATGATCACGGCATTTTCATCGACCCATACACGGTCGCCTAGTTGTGGTGTTTTGCCACGGAAAGATTTCATCACCATATACTGCTCTCTTACAGGATTTGATTAATAGAAAGTGTTAATAAACGAAGGAACTATTAACACAATAGCGTTTTATGCATTGAAAAAGTGTTAAGACAACCTATCTTATTAAGCATAGTATTGACCAATGCATTACAGCGTTCAATTTTTAAAAGGATATCATGATATGTCACAGTCTGTATGGGACGCGACCAGCTTACCGAGCTTTACCGACGTCGATGTTGCGAACATCGAAGCGGATCTAGAGAAACTACTGAAACATAACCAAGCCGCGATTGATGCTTGTGTGAGTGAAAACGCCAATCCAACATGGGCAAGTCTTGTTTTGCCATTGGATCAACTTCACGACGACTTAAATAACTTTTGGTCGCCAATCAGCCATTTGAATTCCGTTAAAAATACGCCTGAGTTACGTGCCGCTTACAACGCTTGCTTACCAAAATTGACTCAGTTTTATACGGATCTTGGACAAAACAAAGCCTTGTATCAAGCTTACAAGAGTCTTGCTGAAAGTGAGGCGGCGAAAACGCTAAGCCAAGCTCAAAGTGAAGCCTTGGCGCAAACGATTCGTGATTTCGAATTGTCTGGTGTCGGCCTAGAAGGCGACGCCAAGAAACGCTATGGCGAGATTAGCCAGCGTTTGTCTGAGTTGGGCAGTCAGTTTGGTGAAAACGTATTAGACGCGACACAAGCGTGGAGCAAACTAATCACCGACGAAAGTGAGCTGTCTGGTTTGCCAGAGTCCGCTTTGGCACAAGCTAAGCAAATGGCCGAAGCCAAAGAAAAGGACGGCTGGTTGTTCACCCTAGATTTCCCATCTTACATTCCAGTGATGAGTTACGCCGACAATGCAGAACTGCGCGAAGAAATGTACCGTGCCTTTGCGACGCGCGCGTCAGATCAAGGTGGTGATATCAAATTCAACAATGCGCCTCTGGTTGACGAAATTTTAGAGCTACGTCATGAGATGGCTCATATTCTTGGTTTTGATAATTACGCAGAATTGTCTGTTGCCACTAAGATGGCGGACAATGGCCAGCAGGTTATCGATTTCTTAGGTGATCTAGCGAAAAAGTCAAAAAGCTCGGCAGAACAAGATCTTGCGCAACTAACAGCGTTCGCGAAAGACGAAAACGGCGTGGAAAAATTGAACGCTTGGGACATGACCTATTATGCGGAAAAACTACGCCAACATAAGTTCAGTATTTCTCAAGAAGAACTGCGTCCTTACTTTCCGATGAATAAAGTTTTATCCGGATTGTTTCACGTGGCACAAACTTTATTCGGTGTGGATATTCGCGAAGAAAAAGAATTTGATAGCTATAACAAGGACTTGCAGTTATTTACGATCAGCAAGGGTGGCGAAGACGTGTCTCGTTTCTATCTAGATCCGTATGCGCGTGAAGCAAAACGCGGTGGTGCATGGATGGATTCTTGCCGTACTCGCCGTCGTTTAAGTGATGACCGCTTGCAGCTACCGATTGCCTATCTTGTGTGTAACTTCACACCACCAATTGGTGATAAACCTGCCTTGTTGACGCACGACGAAGTGACGACCTTGTTCCACGAATTTGGTCATGGCTTGCACCACATGTTGACCCAAGTGGATGTATCTTCTGTATCGGGCATTAACGGTGTGGCGTGGGATGCGGTCGAGTTGCCAAGCCAATTCATGGAAAACTGGTGTTACGAGCCAGAAGCATTGGCTCATATTGCGGGCCATTACGAAACAGGTGAGCCGTTGCCACAAGACTTGTTAGACAAAATGTTAGCAGCAAAGAACTTCCAGTCTGGCATGCAGATGATGCGTCAATTGGAGTTTTCTTTGTTCGATTTCCGTCTACACATGGAATATCAAAAAGACATTTCTGTTCAATCAGTGCTTGATGATGTTCGTAGTAAAGTGGCGGTGGTCACACCGCCTGAGTTTAATCGTTTCCAAAATAGCTTCTCGCATATTTTTGCGGGTGGTTACGCGGCCGGTTACTACAGCTACAAATGGGCAGAAGTGTTATCGGCAGATGCTTTCTCGAAATTCGAAGAAGACGGCATCTTCAATAAAGATACTGGCGCTCGCTTCCGTGATACCATATTGGCCAATGGTGGCTCTCGTCCAGCAGCAGAATTATTTGCTGAGTTCCGCGGTCGTGAGCCAAGCACCGATGCCTTATTGAGACACAGCGGCATCGCGGCTTAACTTTTTGTACTGCAAGGAAGCAGCGCTTCGCCTGATGAGAATCTGACAAAGCGCTGCTTTTTTATAGCGCCGAATTAGGGCGTTACTTTTTTTGAAGGTAGGGTTATGACAGTAAAACGCTTTATCGCAGGGGCGGTGTGCCCTCGTTGTAGTGAGATGGATAAAATTCGTGCTTGGCGCGATGATGACGCCGAAAAGCAATATCGTGAGTGCGTTGGTTGTGGATACACGGATGAGCAATCTACGGTTATACAGGCGCAGCCCACTGAGATTCCAACACGAGTAAACACGCCTCACAGCCGCTCTCCAGAAACAGAAGAAGTCGTGATCAACTTCATTCCAAATCCTGGTACGACCAAGCACTAAACTTGCTCTGTAGGGTGATAAAAAAGCGAACGGTGCCAGCACCATTCGCTTTTTTATTGCTGCGTTTTTTCTAGTTATAGCCTTTAATCTGCATAACCGCTGCCGATGGCTCGAAATGGCATATCAAGATCCAACTCAGGTACTTGTAGGCCAATCCAGGTCGGGAAGGTGTTGCTGTTTGGTCCTGGGAATACAGTGTATTCGTTTGCCCAAGGGTAGCGCTTCACCGCTTCGTCAATTTTTGGAATCAATGCTTCGGCTTTTGGGCCAATAATAGACAGTACTTTTTCTGGTTTCGCGCCAAACCAGTAGCGATCTGGTGTCGCTGTTTTATATTCAGATAACGCTGGAAGTCCTCTTTCTACTCGCCAACCGACCACTTCATGTACCGTGTATTCAGATGCGTTTTTTTCTTTGGTCGCCACCCATGTATGAACCGCAAACCAGCCTCGCCAACTAAAAGCGTCGGCGGCATAAAACTCGATAACGGCTGCTTTTTCTGTTTCTGGTGATGGCGCGATGCCTGCAGGCTCTCGGCTTGCTGTGCGCCAGTTATCGTTCGAAGAGCATGCACTTAAAAATAGCGTGATGAAAATGAGTCCTAGATACTTTGCCATGCTTTGTCCTTGGGCTGTTGGGTATTTTATTGCTATTAACATACGCAAATTTTGGTGTATTTGGGTCACTATTTATGGCTTTGGTTCACTATTCCCTATTTTTTGCCAAGTTCAAAAAATGAGCATAAAAAAACGCCAACGATGTTGGCGTTTTGGTTTTGTACTTCTGAATAGATCTGAAATTAGTTCATTTCAGTAATGAACTCTTCACTTGAACGGCGTACTTTTTTCAGTTCTTTTAGCCAGTCGCCTTCTTCTGCACGGTAACCCAAAGGCAATAGAATCACAGAGCGTAGACCGCGTTCAGTAAGACCTAGGATCTCATCAACTTTAGCTGGGTCAAAGCCTTCCATTGGTGTGCTGTCTACGCCTTCTTCAGCGGCTGCAATTAAGGCAGTGCCTAGACCAATGTAAGCCTGACGAGCTGCGTGTTGGTAGTTCACTTCAGCATCACGTGGAGGGTAAGCGCCTAAAATCATTTGGCGGTAGTTTTCCCAGCCTTCATTTTTAAAGCCTCGTTCGTCGTTTACTAGATCGAACATTTTATTAATGCGTTCTTCTGTGTAGTTATCCCACGCAGCAAACACTAATAGGTGAGAACCGTCAGTGATTTGTGCTTGGTTCCAAGCATGGGGAACGATGGCTTCACGTAGCGCTTTGTTTTTCACCACAATGACTTCATATGGCTGAAGTCCACTTGATGTCGCTGTTAGGCGAATAGCTTCTAGGATGCGGTCTACTTTTTCTTGCTCAACAACTTTGCTTGAGTCCATTTTTTTTGTGGCATAACGCCAGTTTAGTTTTTCTAACAAATTCGACATGGTTATTCCTAGATAAGGTTTTTGTATGCCTTTAATATTGCTCTTGTTGTTATCAAGTTCAAGGTACATTTTGAGCATAAAGTGAGGAAGTTGAATAATCGGTTAACTGTTCGATTTAGTTGATATGTTGCAATAATATCTGCAATTACGCCCTAAAATGGTTCATTTTTGAGCGAGGATGAAGTAAGGTGCGGCTTTGAAAATTTCAACGGACCCCCTTCTAATGTCATTTGCTCAAAACCCCTCTTTGTTTCAGCGTTATCTTCGCGGTAGTTTAGTACTACAAATTGCCATCGGTATTGTTTGTGGCGTCGTCCTGGCGTATGTGTCGCCAAGCACGGCGCTATCAACTTCTTTGATGGGCGATTTTTTTGTTAAAGCACTTAAAGCGATAGCACCAATCTTGGTCTTTTTGTTGGTGATGGCATCGATTGCCAATCACAAGCAAGCTCAGCAAAGCCATATTCGCCCAGTGATTCTGCTTTATATTATCGGCACGTTTGTCGCGGCATTAACAGCCGTTGTGTTCAGCTTTGCTTTTCCTACTGAGCTAAATTTGGTCGCGCCAGATTTAAGTAAAAGTGCGCCTCAGGGAATTGGTGAAGTCTTACATACCTTGGTATTTAAGATGGTCGATAACCCTGTTAACGCTTTGGTTCAAGGGAATTATGTAGGCATTTTGACTTGGGCGATTGGCTTAGGTTTGGGGTTACGTCATGCCTCTGAAGCGACGAAATCTGTCCTACAACACATATCGACCAGTGTGACTGGTATTGTTTCTTTTATTATTCGTTTAGCGCCGTTTGGTATCTTTGGTTTGGTTGCGAGCACCATAGCCGCAACTGGCTTTGACGCATTGCTTGGCTATTCTCACCTATTGGCTGTGTTGATTGGTGCGATGCTGTTTATTGCCTTTGTGACGAACCCACTATTGGTATTCTGGAAAATTCGCCGTAATCCCTATCCTTTAGTATTTAAGTGCTTAAAAGAAAGTGGCGTAACCGCATTCTTTACCCGTAGTTCGGCAGCAAATATTCCCGTAAATTTGGATTTGTGTAAGCGCTTAGATTTGGACGAGGATACTTATTCTGTGTCCATTCCTTTGGGTGCGACCATCAATATGGCTGGCGCAGCGATTACCATTACGGTGTTAACCTTAGCTGCAGTGCACACTTTAGGCATCTCATTGGATTTTGGTACAGCGTTATTGCTTAGCGTGATTGCTGCCGTCTCTGCATGTGGAGCATCGGGTGTTGCGGGTGGTTCGTTGTTGCTGATTCCATTAGCGTGTAGCTTATTCAATATTTCGAATGAGGTGGCAATGCAAGTAGTAGCGGTTGGCTTTATTATCGGCGTTTTACAGGATTCTGCCGAGACCGCATTGAATAGTTCGACAGACGCTCTGTTTACAGCGGCGGCTTGTCTTTCTAATGATAAGAGCTAGATTTCAATAACCTTGTTATAGACCTGTGATAACAAAAAAGGGAAGCTGGGAGCTTCCCTTTTTTGTTTCTACGATTTGCTAGCTTAAACTGTTAAAGCTTAAACTGGGTAACCAGTTTATCAAGCTGAGCAGACAGTTTCTGTAAGTTGGTACTTGATGCAGTCAGTTCATCAGCTATTTCAGATGTCTCTGTTGTTAGCTGATTAATCTCTTCAACGTTTTTACTCATGTCGTTTACTACAAGAGATTGCTCTTCTGTCGCAGTGGCAACCTGAATGTTCATGTCGCTGATCTGACCAATGTGTGAAGTAATTTGCTCCAGTGATGTATTGGCTTCATTCGCCTGACCCACCACCTCGGTGCTCTGATCTTGCCCAGATTGGATAGTCGCAACGGTTTTGGCTGATTGCTCTTGAAGCTTATCGATCATTTTTTGGATTTCGTCAGTCGATGCAGCAGAGCGGCTGGCAAGGTTACGTACTTCATCGGCAACGACGGCGAAGCCTCGACCTTGCTCACCTGCACGGGCAGCTTCGATCGCCGCGTTCAACGCCAATAAGTTAGTTTGCTCCGAGATACTGCGAATCGTATCTAGGATGCTACCAATCGAATCTGTCTGTGTTGCTAGCGAATCAATGTCGGCACTAATATGTTGTATTTCAGTAGATAGCGCAGTCACACCTTGGCGAGCGCGTGCTACCAATCCTGCTCCTTGGTGAGCTTGTTTATCTGCTTCTTGGGCTGCTTTAGCTGCTTGAGACGCGTTTTCTGCGATGTTTTCCACTGTGGCGCCCATTTCATGAATGGCTGTAGCGATCTGAGTGGTACGATCTCGCTCATTCAGGCAGTTGGTGTGCGTTGCCTTGGCTTTCGATGCGACGTCGTTTGCGGTGTGAGCAAGCTGACGGGAGTTGTCAGCTACGTTTTCAATTGCCGTACGGACTTTAGTGATAAACTGATTAAAGTGCTGGGCGATATCGCTAAGCTCGTCTTTGCCATCAAGAGACATCATAGAACCAAGATCTAATTTGTCACTGGCAGTTGAAATATGTTGCTGTAGATAAGAAACTCGGCTGTTAAGACGACGTAACATTAACCAAGCTAAGATGATAGAGGCCGATAGTGCGATCACTATTAAGGCGATCATGTTGTTGCGGCTTTTTTCATAATTAATCTGGCTTTGGTTGTAGCTTTGTTGACCTTGCTCAAGCAGTTCGTCAAGGATGACATTGACGGCTTTACGCATTACGCCATAGCTGTCTGCGTATTTAGTTTTATATATTTCTTGAGCAGTCGTTAAGTCATTATTTTCGATAGCGGCAAGCATTGGCGTTAGCTCATCACGTTTGACTTTAGCGAACACGTCAATGAGATTCTGTACTTCAGCACGCATTTTAGGATTCACTTGGGAGTTCAACGCTTGCTTAAGCGCCATATCCATTTCTGGGATATCTTCTGTACGGGTTTCTTTAACGCGAGTTAGGGCACCTTTTTTATCTTGCATGGCTGGAATTTCTTGCAGCAAGATAATATCGATACCAACACGCATACGAGGGATTCGTGATGCAACTTCCGCGAGAGATCGCATTGGGGCGCTGGTATTTTGGGCCAACTGTTTAGTTTGCTCCTGTCCGCTAGAAAGACCGCGTAAGCCTGCCCAACTAACGAGTAAGAGCACAAGGCAAGGCAAGGCTATTACGGAGATAAATTGAGCTTTCAGAGACATTTTATTGAATATCACGATGTATTACCTACAGTAAGTTATTTTTATTGCGTTATTACTGTGAAACTCAAAGTCCATTTACGTTTTACAGAACAAGGTATGCTTGGTTAATTTATTGAGAGAATGCGTGAGTACAAAAAAGTCATCTTTAATCCGTGCTTTTTGTGCTCATCTTATAAAGGGTTCCCTATATTACCTCTAAAAAATGACACTTTTAAGTAATATTTGATGTTTTATTAACCAGTTTAAGAGGTGTGTATTGAGTAATGCATTTCGGTCGCTATCAAACTTGAATTACCGACTTTGGTTCGGTGGCGCAGTTATTTCGAATATCGGTACCTGGCTGCAGCGGACTGCTCAGGATTGGATCGTCATCGCCGAACTATCAGATAAGAATGCGTCAGCCGTAGGGCTGGTGGTATTTTTACAATTTGCACCACAGATTTTACTCTTGCCTGTCACTGGTTGGGCTGCGGATCGAATGGATCGTCGAAAGTTGCTGTTTATTACTCAATGCTTGATGGCGACCTTGGCATTGATTCTTGGCATATTGGTATTGAGTGGTCATGTTGAGCTATGGCAGGTATGCGCCTGTGCGTTTGCCTTAGGTTGTGTGGCGGCATTTGATGCGCCTGCTCGTCATGCCTTTGTGTCGGATCTTGTAAGTGAAAAAGAATTATCAAACGCCGTTGGGCTCAATTCTGTGTCCTTTAACTCAGCCCGCTTAGTTGGGCCGGCCATTGCAGGCATACTGATCGCCTTAATCGGGACTGGTTGGGTGTTTATGATCAATGTGCTGTCTTTTATTCCTTTACTAGTCGCTCTACATCGTTTCAAAAGCCGCCTGCCAAAAATTGAAACGGATAACAGTAAAAAGACGCCCGATGTAGCGAAGTTTTTGGATGGCTTTCGGTACATTTGGCAGCATCGTGAGATGGCCGTCATACTGGTTATGTCGTTTTTAATTTGTAGCCTAGGTATGAATTTTTCGGTGTACCTATCTGCGATGACTGTGCATGTGTTTCAAGGGCATGCGGATCAATATGGTTTCTTAATTTCTATGATGGCGATTGGTTCGATTAGTGGGGCATTGGTAACTGCTAGCCGTCGTTCTTCACCGACGTTTCGCTTTATGATTTATGTTGCAGCTATGTTCGCGGTGAGCTGCTTATTGGTGGCCATCAGCACGTCATTCTGGGCATTCGCTGTGCTGCTTATTTTGCTCGGCCTTAGTTTGCAGCTGTTTACTACATCGACTGCTTCTTATATGCAGGTGGCAACGGAGAAGCGCTATAGAGGCCGAGTGATGGCTGTGGTTTTGGCTACAGCAATGGGCAGTACGGCGTTGGGTGCGCCTTTGGTTGGTTGGATTGCTGACTTCTTTGGTGCTAGATGGGCAATCGGCGTGGGCAGTATTTCTGGGGTGCTTGCTGCCTTGTTGGGTTTTTGGTTTTTACGCCAACAGGCAAACACAAAGCGGGTTGATCCTCTATAATTTAGAATGAATGGCTTGATTAGTGAGTGCTTGGCACCTGTGCCGAACTGCAGTAGTCTTGATTTGATGTAATTTGTATCAGCCTAACAATATCGATGGAGAAGTTTATGTCGCAGCATCTTGTATTGAGTTTTATTGGCGAAGACCGCCCAGGCCTTGTTGAGAGCCTGTCCGACACCATCGCACGTTACAATGGCAACTGGCTAGAAAGTCGCATGGCGCATTTGGCCGATAAATTTGCCGGTATTTTGACTGTCTCTGTACCGCAGGATCAACAAGAAGCTCTAGTGAGTGCCTTACGTGATTTTGAAAAATTGGGTTTGCATGTCACCGTTGAAGTGGGTAAGCAAAGTGTTGGATCAGGCTCTACTTTGTCTCTCTCTGTGGTTGGCAATGATCGTCCGGGTATTGTTAAAGAAGTATCTCAGGTGTTGCATTCATTAATGGTTAATGTCAAAGAACTCACCACTTCGTGTGAACCTGCACCGATGAGCTCTGACATGTTATTTAAAACCGAGATGGTTTTAGTGGTTCCAAAAAACCTACTTTTGTCAGAATTAGAAGCTGCATTAGAAAAAATAAGCAGCGATTTAATGGTAGAGCTTTCTGTTAAACAGTTTGCCTAGCCTGATAAGTTATTTTGACTGCTGAACGATAACTTCAGAGCAATTCAATGTTGTCTAAACACCATTCTGCTCTTTCTAAGACGGCGTGCTTTTGTGTGTCGTCTTGCTTATCCCAATTACCGTAAATCATACCAATACGATGATTCTTCGCTAGATGTTGTCGATGCTTGACCATAAAACGCCAATATAAGCTGTTGAGCGGGCAAGATTCCTCGCTGGTTTTCTCTTTTACCTTGTAATGGCAATTACCGCAGTAATCGCTCATTTTCTGCATATAACTTCCGCTTGCCGCATAAGGTTTGGAGGCAATCCAACCGCCATCAGCAAATTGGCTCATGCCGCGCGTATTGGGCAACTCCACCCATTCCAAGGCGTCTACGTAAATGCCTAAATACCATTTGTCGACCTGCTCAGGCTGAACCTCAGTTAACATGCAGAAGTTCCCCGTGACCATCAAGCGCTGAATGTGATGGGCATAAGCGTAATCGAGAGATTGCCCAATGGCGCTGGCAAGACACTTCATCTTAGTTTGACCGTTCCAGAAATAGCTTGGTAGGTCTCGTTCAGCGTTTAGGGCATTTTGTTGTTGATAGTCAGGCATATTGATCCAATACATGCCGCGCACATATTCACGCCAGCCAAGAATTTGTCGGACAAAGCCTTCTATTTGAGCAATGTCGATATTTTCGTTTTCTTGATAAGCGGAAATAGCGGCTTTTATCACATGCTTTGGGCTGATCAATTTTGCATTAAGAGCAAAGGACAGGCGCGAATGATACAAACTCCAGCTGTGGGACGTTTGGTTTGTCATAGCGTCTTGAAAACGGCCAAAATTCGGCAGTAATTGCTCGCAGAAGAAGGCGAGTAAATTTAGCGCGTCTTGGCTGGTGACAGGCCAAAGTAAAGTCGATTCAGCTTGACCAATAGACGGAATTTGATGGCGTTGAATACGCTCAAGTAGGTGGGTCACATCATGCTGGAAACACAAGGGTGCTGGAATATCGGTTAAGTCTTTAGTTTTGAGCTTATTGCGATTGGCGTTGTCGTAATTCCATTGGCCACCTTCTGGCTGACCTTGATCGTCTATCAATATATTAAAGCGTAGGCGCATTTTGCGATAAAAGTGTTCCATGCGAACGGGATTTTTAGCGTGAAAGAGCCTAGGTATTTCGTTGAAAGGCAACAAAAAATGCTCGCTATCGACTATATTAAAGACTGGCGTCGAATTAGTGGTGGTTAGCGCATGATATTGTGCCAATACTCGATATTCATCAGGGCGCTGTAATTCAACACGTAGAATATCGTGTTGCTCCGTAAGACTGAATATTACCTCTTCTAAGCTTTGGTTCAGGGTATCATCTAAAGTAAGATAACATACTTGATGGCCATTTTCTTTTAGCGCATCAGCAAAGCGTTCTATCGCAAGAAAAAAAGCGCAGAGCTTTTGAATATGGTGCGTCACATAAGTGGCTTCTGGGTGTAGTTCAGCGATCAAATACAGCACACCTTGGTCATGTTTTTTGAACCAAGAGTGCGCAGCGTTGAGTTGATCGCCAAGAATAACGCGCAGAGTATGATATTTATGTTGGCTATTATGTACCATGATTAATTGCTTGATGTTGGGTAAATTGGCCAGTCAGCCGCATCGACTGAATCTAATTGTGTATCGTAGACTTGGCCTTGCCATTTATGAGTAAAATTCTGATTTGGGTCGTATTGTGCAGTTTGTTTTTCCAAATTGAAATGACGGCCGCCTCTAGGGTCTGCTCCGACACCTGCAATATATTGCCAGTTCCCCCAGTTGGAGCCGACATTGTAATCGATCAGTTGCTCTTCAAAGTAAGCCGCGCCATAACGCCAATCAATGCCTAACTCATAGATTAAACAACTGGCAACAATCTGGCGACCTCGGTTGCTCATAAAACCGGTTTCGTTGAGCTGTTTCATACAAGCGTTAACGATGGGGTAGGGCGTATTGCCTTGGCTCCATTTCCGAAAACGCTCCGCGTAATAGCTGCCTTGAGTTTGTTTTCCTGTTAAGCCACCCGGCAAGAAAAGTTGTTTACCATAACGCGTCGCGTACCAGTGAAAGTATTCACGCCACAGCAGTTCGAAATAAATCCAATAAGTGGATTCGCTTGCGCCGTGATCGCGTTCATAGACGTCGAGACTGGCTTTAATTTGTCTGGCTGACAAACTGCCTTGTGCTAGCCAAGGAGAGAGCTTGGTGGAATTTTCCCAACCATCTAATTCATTACGCATTGCTTTATATTGGTTCGGGAGATTGGTAGAGAAATAATCGCTTAGCTGATCCATTGCCGCTTCTTCACCACCCGTAAAGGCACTGTGGTTGTCAGTAATTTGGTGTTGCCATGGCATAATATTATGGATATTAAAACTCGGTGCAGGCGGTAGTTTGTGTAAGCTTGGCAGTGGGGTTGTCGAGTCTACATTTTCGACCAAGCGGCGAAACTTTGAGAATGATTCGGGTAATCCTGTTAAATTAAATGGTAGCTGAGAAGGCGTGAATAAACTCAGCCCATGATCTATTTGGATGCGCACGTCAGGATATTGGTTTTCGATGCGCTTAAGCGTTTGTTGCTCGTCCCAACCACCATGATGGTTACGATAAAGGTGGGATATGGGAACTTCGTTGAGAATCAAATTTAAGCTGGTGTCGGCATCCATAGTACTGACGAATAAAGTTTGTCCTACTTTAGCTAATGTCGCGTTTAGATCGTTGAGTCCTTGCTGTAAAAAACGACGGCGGTTTTCTGACATACCTTGCGTTGCGTAACGGCTTGGGCGTTGATGATGAGGCTCCATACAATACAAACAAACGAGAAAATCCACTTCCTGCATTGCTCGCCATAATATGTTCTGATCTGCGCTGCGTAAATCGTCTCCAAACCATACCAAACCCACTTTCATTACATCATCCTTTTTATTGTCTTGCTTAACCTTAGTACGTATTTAGGAGAACATTGGTTTAGATTGGATGCAAATCAGCGTTGAGTTAGTTATTTGGAATAACTTTGCTTAAAACCTTTCAAAAAGAAATTATTTTAACGAGCATGCAAAAACCATATCGAAAATAGGGTTATAATGCGCGAAAATTTCCCGTTTACGTTATAAGGTAGTGATAAATATGAGTCTTCCAAATTGCCCAAAATGCGATTCTGCTTACGTGTATGAAGATCAAGCTATGTTGGTTTGCCCAGAGTGCGCGCACGAATGGAATCCGAACGAAGTTGTGGTCGATGAAGATGCGCTTATTATCAAAGACATGGGCGGTAACTTATTGCAAGAAGGCGATAAAGTGACGTTGGCGAAAGACCTGAAAGTAAAAGGCTCTTCTCAAGTGCTAAAAATCGGCACCAAAGCGACTATTAAGCGTTTCGTCGATGGCGACCACGACATCGATTGCAAAATAGATGGCGGCGGCGAAATGATGCTGAAATCTCAGTTTGTGAAAAAATCTTCCGTTTAAGATCTGTAGAAGGGTTAGATAGGGCTCGTTTGGTCTTTTCTAACCCTTTTTTGTGTCTTTCTCTATTTCCCTATCCGATAGTCATCCCGTTAAATTTAGTGGTTTTGTAGGTTTATAGTGAGCATATCGATGAACTTGCGTACTTTTGCAGCTAGATGCTTGCGATTAGGGTAGATCGCATGAATCGGAATCTCCTTGCCTGAATACTCCGGAAATAGCTTAACAAGACGGTTCTTTTGTAGATCATCGACGGCTAAAAAAGAAGGCAAAAATGCCACCCCCATTCCTTCTACTGTCGCATCTTTCACGGCTTCACCACTATCAAAACGTAGGCGCTGTGTTCCTGCTATGGTGACATCCTTGCCATTTTCTTGGTGTAAATACCAAGCACTTGAATTGGGATTCAGCCCATAGATGAGACGCTGCTGCTCTTCTAGTGCGGTGATATCTTCTGTTATCTCATTTTCTGCTAAGTAGGTGGGCGATGCATAAATATAAGGAGAGTATTTAGCAATGGGGCGGGCAATCATTAAAGATTGGTTTGGCATATCTCCCATTCTGATTGCTAGGTCAAAACCTTCCTCTACCAAGTCCACAATTCTGTCTGTAAAGCTTATTTCTACTTCTAAATGGGGCCATTGCTTCAGGAATTTATTGAGGAGTGGCAATATCACTATCCTTCCAAAAGCCGCTGTTACAGTGAGGCGTAATGTGCCTTTTGGTTCCATGTCATCCTGTCGAACACTTTTTTCTGCATCCTCTATGTCGCTGAGTATTTGCGTGCACCTCTCATAGAAATACTGCCCATCGGAGGTCAATGAGACTCGGCGAGTAGTGCGATGGAGTAAGCGTGTACCAAGGTGGGCTTCCAAGCGCGCTAATGATTTACCCGCTGCTGAACGGGTTAAGCCCATCTTTTTTCCTCCAAGGACAAAATTTCCAGCTTCAGCAATAGCCACAAAAGTACGCATGGTGTTTAGCTCGATACTGCCCGTCGAATGGTGTGTGCTGAATTTTTGGATGCTCACTGTAGAAACCTATTCCCCAAGATATGACTTAGAATTTGGATTGTTGAATAAAATACCATAAAGGAGACGTTATGCTACCTGAAAATGCGAAAAATGCTTTAAATGGCTGGATAAAAGCGGCCACACCGATTATTGAAAAAATGACAGGCCAAAGTGACATAAGCTGGCCAGATGCCCGCGCTAGTTATGTTGATGATCTTGATAAACTGTTTCCTGCACCAGAAGGCGTTTCATTTCGTCATGTTGATCTAGGTGGTGTTTCTACCATGTTAGTCACACCAGATAATGTCATAGAAGGTCGAGTATTGTTTTATGTACATGGCGGCGGTTATGTTCATGGCGGCGTAAAAGCCTATCGAGGGTTAGCTGGGCATTATGCTAAGCAGCTTCGTGCTCAAGTGTATGTACCGGATTATCGACAAGCACCTGAGTACCCATTTCCCTTGCCGATAGATGATACATTCAATGCTTACAGGGCTTTGCTAGAGCAGGGGGGGGACCCTCGCACCTTAGCCATTTCCGGTGATTCCGCAGGCGGGGCCATGATCGTCACCATTATGAGAAAAGCCAGAGATGCGAAGCTGCCTCTTCCTGCCGCAGCGGTTGCTATTTCTCCTTGGGCAGACCTGACTCACTGTGGTGTTTCCGCCAGAATTAGAAATGGCATTGATCCAATATGTACTACGGATTTTCTCGACCAGCTAGCGGCTCTATTCTTGGCTGGCGAGTTACCAACGAACCCTGATGCATCACCTATTTTTGCGGATGTTAGAGGATTATCACCAACCTTAATTCAAATCGGTGAAAATGAAGTTATGTTGCATGGCGCGACCCGACTGGCTTCTCATCTTGGTGAAAACCGAGTTAGGACGACGTTAGAAGTATGGCCTGGAATGTTTCACGTTTGGCATATTTTTTCAGGGTTACTTCCTGAAGCTGATCACGCTTTACGAAATGCTGTTAGATTTATCGATGATGCTTTTACATCAGAGCTGGATACCAACGAACAAGCTTAAAAGCGCCCGTCTAACTAAGGTTTGTGGTTAAAAATTAGGAATCGCCTGTAAAAAGCAGAGAAAAGGTTTTTTCTCTGCTTTTTGGGCTTTTTTCGAAAAACGTGATCAGTATTTATTTAAAATTTTTGCCTTAAACACGTAACTCCCAAAAGGTAATAATGACGCAACAAATCCTATCAAGGCGTGTTTTGACGAAACCCCATATCGGGACACACTTAACGCCAACAGAATGTTAAATAAAATAAACAACCCTCCATGAACTGGGCCAATGATGCTTACATATTCCGGCATGTCCATCAGGCGTTTCAATGGCACGGCAATGAAGAGCAGCAATAGAAGCGACGTGCCTTCTAAAATGGAGATAAATCGTAACATTTTCATACTGTGTCTCTTTTATTGAAGTGTGTTGAAAGAATGTATTCAGCGCTAATAAGACCCCAGAATAACAGTTTAATTTCATTTCAAGGTCGGTTATTTAAAGAGTGGAATCATGTCAGCAGAGTCATTCGTTGAATGACGTCGAGAGTATTAACATCACTTCTGATTTTCAGCCCATTTTAGTAAGGCGTCTAGAGCAGGGCAAAGTTCCTGACCCCAGTCCGTTAAACGGTATTCTACTTTTGGTGGAACTTGATGATAAATGGTTCGTGTGACGATTCCATCGGCTTCCATTTGACGAAGCTGTTGAATGAGCATTTTCTGAGTGATGGCAGGAATGGCTTTTTCTAATTCAGAGAAGCGTTTTACTTGTCCGCCAAAGAGATGGAAGAGGATGACCAACTTCCATTTTCCTTCCAGAATTTTTAGTACTTGCTCTACGCCATCGGCTGCAGAAGCTGGCGTCCATTTTTTTGTCATTTTTTTTATGGCCTCAGCCCTTATGAGATCAAAAACTTACTTCAGAGTAAGTACCCTACTTTTTTGTCGGTTCTTGTTTTCCGGATAGCTTAACGCCATTCTTCTCAGACAGCAATTTGGCTTGTATTGAGCCACTAATTTAAGTGAAGGAGTTTTACTATGACAATTGTTCTTCCCAAACCAATCGCAAATTATTTTAAAGCAGATAAGGAAAATGGTGAGGCTATTGTTGCCTGCTTTTCCGAGAATGCAGTGGTAAAAGATGAAGGACAAACTCATATGGGATTAGATGCAATTAGGCATTGGAAAATGAGCACATCGTCTAAATATACCTACACAGTTGAACCGCAGTCATTACGCGAATGCGAGGAGAAAATGATTGTCACCGGTTTGGTCGCAGGTAACTTTCCTGGGAGTCCTGTGAATCTTCAATACGCTTTCACGCTGGATGGTGACAACATCACGGCACTGGAGATCTCCTTATGAGTTTTGACCTTGAATTAAATGGGCGTATAGCTTTGGTTACTGGCGGAACTAAGGGCTTGGGAGCGGCGGTCGTTGAGTCGTTACATGACGCAGGAGTGCATGTGATTGCCGTGGCTCGTTCTGTTCCTAAAGAAGCCCTAGAAGGCATTTCATACATAGAAGGGGATTTGCTGACGGCAGCGGGTTGTAGCGCGCTAGTAAACACCGTATTAGATAAGTTTGGTGGTGTTGATATTGTTGTCAATGTGCTGGGCGGCTCAAGCGCTCCCAGTGGAGGTTTTTCTGTCCTTGATGAGCAAGAGTGGGAAAATGCATTGAGTCAAAATTTACTGTCTGCGGTACGCATTGATAGAGGGTTATTGCCCTCAATGATAACAAAAGGCTCTGGTGTTATTGTTCACGTCACATCGATACAGAACAAACTTCCCTTGCCTGAATCGACTACCGCTTATGCCGCAGCGAAAGCGGCGTTATCCACTTACAGTAAAAGCTTATCGAAAGAAGTGGCGCCAAAAGGCATTCGCGTTGTGCGTGTTTCCCCCGGTTGGATAGAAACGGAAGCATCGGTTCGACTTGCTGAACGGCTTGCTGATCATGCCGGTACGGATTATGAAGGAGGTAAAAAGATTATTATGGATTCGCTTGGTGGTATTCCTTTAGGACGTCCAGCACAACCTTCTGAAGTTGCCGACTTAATTACCTTCCTAGTATCGGCTAGAGCTTCATCCATAACAGGCACCGAATACGTTGTTGATGGCGGTACTGTACCTACAGCTTAGAAGCTTTCCACATAGTTTCTTCTTGCTGAACCAGATAGTCAGCCAACATTAGCACTTAAAAAAACGCCCTCCGTTTTAGGGGAGGGCATTTTCATTGGGGAACTTTGTAATTTAGTTAACTTGTTAGCTTTTTTAGAAGCCAGCCCCTATGGCACCCATGATGTTGAAGATAGTGCCTCCAACAGATGAGCCGCTATCTTGATTTTGCTGTGCTGCTTTTTGTTGATTGATGGCTACTTGCTGATCACGTAGGACTTTAATTTGAGCAAATTTGCCTTTAAAGCTTTCAGCGGTATAACCATCTGCATTTTTGTGTGTTGGGTTTGCTCCTAAATCAATCAAAGTGGCAGCCAATATATTCCGATCAAAAAACTCTGCGTCATGCAAAGGGCTCATACTTTTTGTTTCGTATAAGTATGAGCCATAAGTGTTAAAGCCAACAATGACTGGAGTGTTATGGGTTACATTAACGTCTGCTCCATATTTCACCAGTATTCTAGCTCTTTCAGAAGACTGCACTTCATCGAGGTAGTTTCCTAGTTCGGTGAGAAACATACACTTTCCGTGGACACAAGAGTATCGCATATTCGCGTCTAGGCCATTTTCGAGTAAAGCGGTTAATAAATTGTTTGTTGTAGAAGTGAATATGGACTCATAAAGAGGAGAGCCATATTCAGGTAATTTGTTTGGATCGCCACCCATATCTATTATTTTTTGTACTGCAATAGCGGTATTTTTCCCATCACGAAAGGTTGGGGCCGGATTTTTTAGCACAGCAAAGTGATCTGGGTAATATGAATATGAAGAAACGACATAATGTAAACAATTGGTGTAGTTAAGAGTGTCGTCTGGATAGCGTTCCAATAATACTTGCATAATGTCGAACTCAGCGACTCCGCAAGCCAGCTCTGCAGCGGGGACATTAACCGGTGTGCGTGCCCATTGATTGTTAAGATTTAAATATCGTATAGAAACTTTATGGGCGGCATTGATGCTGATCAGGTATTTCACTGCGTCGAGGTTTCGGTTGTAGATGGCGGCCTCCATGGCGTTGGAGTACTCAATATAGCTGGGTAGGGCATCCTTTGAACTTGTTATGTAGGGGTTGTCTTTATGGCTTTCTAACACCGCCATATCATTGTTTGTTATTCCATGGATTTGGATATCTGCTTCTTTTGATTTTTGGCTCGCGCAACCAGATAACACAATTAGAAGTAGACTAAGGCTAAATAAGCGATTCATAACGAATACTCTTTGAAGCTATAAGGGTTAAATGTGCACTTAATATTAAATCAATATAGGTTGCGTATTGTGCTCCCTCTACCCCTATTTGAGGTATTTTAGTTTTTTATTGATTATAGAATGTAAAAAAACCGCCATCTAATTGAGCTAGATTGTCGACACCGTTGTCATTCATTCTATGTATCACTTCAAAGTTATACTTTAGGTACAGATCGATATTGTGCTGCTCGCACTGCAAGTACAGAGCAGAAATACTCATATTTTTAGCGTGATCAAAAACATGAGGAAGAATCATGTTGGAGTAACCTTGCCCACGTTTATTAGGTGGAACGAAAACACCACCGAGCCAATGCTTGTAGTCTCGGAAATCAGGGTGTTCATGGAACTTCAACTCCGCCGCAGCCAGTAACTCGTTATCGTCATGCAGAACAAAAGATAGGGGCAGACTCTCTCTATTTTGCGCCATTGCCGTGACTTTTATCAGAATATCGTCGAGCGAACGGTTAGGTGATAAATGTCCCCACTCATCGAAATACCACTGGGCGATGGTAGGAATAAATGACTTCTGATCCTATAAAAATGAGACATTCAAAGTAACCTCTTCACTTCTTAATTATTAAGTTGTTTAAATATATATTAAGTAGAGGGTAGTGATTCTAATTTATTTTCTAGATTAGTCCCCTGTTATCTCCTTCATTTCAATAAAAAAATTTTAAATTTATTATAAAATGATCCTGAAAACTTTATAATAAGTTTTGAATTAAGTTATGCCTTTTAAAGAATGGAAACTATGTCATGGAATACACTTATTTGAACTTATCTGATAAGTTCAATGTTGATACTTTGGCTCTAATATCATCTGTTCTTACTTAAAAAATGCCAGATTATAGAGACATTTATGTCAACAGTTGTAGATAGAAAAGTAAAAGAAGATGCTATTGGTTTACTAAAAAGTCATTCAATAGCCGGATTTTTCATAAACATCATTACCAGTGCTTTTTTGGCTTTTGGTTTTGAAAAAAACATTGATCAGGACGCAAAAGTGACTTGGTGGCTTGTCATGGTCAGTATCATAATTTGTCGTGCTATATGCTTTTTTTTAGGCCAACATTTTTTTGCTAAAAACTCGAAATACGACTTGTATGTATTTTCTGTTGGAGCCGTTGCGACTGCATTAATGTGGTCTTTTTATCCATTGTATTTTTATCAAAATGCCAGCGACCTAGAGTTGACGAGCACTATGGTTGTCATCGCCGGTTTTGCAGGTGGTTCAGCGATTATTCTTGCAGCAAATAAAGTATTAGCGACTTTTTATGTGCTTGTTTTGCTTTTGCCTTACTCGATATTGCTGACGCTTTCTGATGAAGCATCGCATCAGTCTTTGGGTTTTCTTGGTCTTTTTTTCGCGTTATTCGTTTTTATTAAGGCGATTAAATTTGCCGATTTTACTATCGATGTGATTTCCACTAAACATCAGAACGCCCTGTTATTATCTAGTATGGAGCAAAAAATACAGGAACGTACTGAGGCACTCATTACGCTTTCAAATATAGATTCACTCACTAATCTTTTGAATCGTAAAGCATTTTTAGAGCAGTTTAATGAATTAATCCACAACCAGCCAGAAACACTGTCCTTCGCTGTTTTGTTCGTCGACTTAGATGGCTTTAAAGGGATTAATGATACGTTAAGTCATGAAATAGGCGATCAAGTTTTAATGATGGCTGCCGCTCGTATTAAAAATTTCAACAGCGAATCTCAGCTTGTTTGTCGTTGGGGCGGGGATGAATTTATTGTTGTATTGCCTCATAAGAGTGGTTCTCAGACCTCAGCTTTTGCCCGAGACTTGATTGAAAAAATATCAGAGCCTTATTTTGATCATAACTATCGAGTGACCATTGGTGCCACTATTGGTATCTCGATTTATCCAGAGCACAGCCAGCGAAAAGAAGAACTGATTCAGCATGCCGATATGGCGATGTATCAACAAAAACGCCAAGGAAAAGGCCGTGTAGGTTATTTTACCGAGACTTTGCGTATACAGTTGCAGCGTGAATTTAACTTACGAGATCAATTGATAACGGCAATAGAGAAAGAAGAGCTACGTCTTGTTTATCAGCCGATTGTGAACGCTAAAACAGGAAAACCGGACGCCTTTGAAGCCTTACTGCGTTGGAATAGCGCTTTTGGACCAATTGCACCAGATCAATTTATTCCTATAGCCGAGCAATATGGCCAGATAAAAAGCATTGGTTTGTGGGTGTTAGAGCAAGCATGCCAACAAGCGAAGACGTTTCAACTAATATCCCCGAACCTGACTATGTGCGTCAATGTCTCTGTGGCACAGTTTCAAGATGAGGATTTTATCGAGCAAATTTCGGCTATCTTCCAAAAACATGATTTTGACCCTTCCAGCTTGAATATTGAAATCACCGAGTCTTTTTTCGCTTCGGATAAACAGGGGTTAATGCAGAAAATTAAAGCGTTGCAGGAAATGGGCGTACAGATTTCTATTGATGACTTTGGTACGGGTTATTCTTCCCTTTCATCGATGCAAGATATGGGCGTCGACATCGTCAAAATTGATAAAAGCTTTGTTGATAGCATCCAAGGCAGCGGGCTCAGCATTATTACTGCCGTACTGCTTATCGCCAAAGAGTTAAATTATCAGGTGGTGGCAGAAGGGATCGAGACAGAAGAGCAAGCCAATGTCTTACGAGATCTTAATGTCACCTATTTGCAAGGCTATTACTTTTCTCGACCCATCGAGTCAGAACAAGCGTTAGAGTATTTGGAAGCGTTGTAACTTTTATCTAACACACTTCGAATATTTGTAGTTCCACTAATGTGGGTTTGCGAATGCCGACACCGATAAAAACTCGCTCGGTAATCCACTGAAAGCGCTCTGAACTGGTTTCAAATTTGGGTACACTGCGAAAATACACGTCTTTTGGGTCCACGAGCTCGCCGTCTTTGATCTTTTGAGTTATTGGAGCGAGGCGGGAAGTTTGTTTCTAACCTAATTGCAGGAACAAAAAAACCGCCATCCAGCTAAGCCAGAGGGCGGTTTATATAACTCTAATTGTTTGCTTAGTTACGAATCAAGTAATCAAATGCGCCTAGAGCTGCGGTTGCGCCGCCACCCATGGAGATGATGATTTGCTTGTACGGTGTTGTCGTAACATCGCCTGCTGCGAATACACCTGGGATAGAGGTTTCGCCATGAGCGTTGATGACGATTTCGCCTCTGTTCGTTAACTCCAACGTGTCTTTTAAGAACTCGCTGTTTGGTACTAAGCCGATTTGTACGAATATCCCTGCCACGTCTACAAGATGAGACTCGTCGGTTAATCGGTCTGTGTATTTTAAACCAATAACACGTTGTCCATCACCGATGACTTCGGTTGTCATGGCGTTTTTGATGATAGTCACATTTGGCAAAGAGTTGGCTTTTTTCACCAATACATCGTCGGCACGTAAGGTGTCGGCAAATTCAAATACGGTCACGTGTTCAGTGATGCCGGCCAAGTCGATTGCCGCTTCGATACCTGAGTTACCACCACCAATAACGGCAGTTCTTTTGCCTTTGAACAATGGGCCGTCACAGTGTGGGCAGTAAGCTACGCCCTTGTTACGGTATTCTTGTTCGCCCGGTACGTTCATTTCTCTCCAACGTGCGCCAGTGGCTAACACAACGGATTTACTTTGTAGTATTGCACCGTTTTCCAATTCCACTTCGATGAACTCTTTCTTCTCTAGGCGAACGGCTTTTTGCAGCTTCATTAGGTCAACATCGTAATCCAATACGTGTTGCTCAAGGCCGGCGACCAATTTCGGGCCGTCGGTGGCTTTCACAGAGATGAAGTTTTCAATCGCCATGGTGTCACTGACTTGTCCACCAAAACGTTCAGCCACGACGCCTGTTCGGATGCCTTTACGAGCGGCATAAATGGCTGCGGCTGCGCCTGCTGGACCGCCACCAACAACTAGCATGTCGTAAGGTGCTTTTTCTGCTAACTCGGCCGCTTGTTTGTCTGCTGCGCCAGTATCTACTTTGTTGATTATTTCTGCCAGTGTCATGCGACCTTGGCCAAAGAGTTCGCCATTTAGGTACACAGATGGCACGGCCATGATGTTGCGTTCGTTTACTTCGTCTTGGAATAAAGAACCATCGATCATGGTCGCGGTAATGTTAGGGTTTAATACCGCCATTAAGTTAACAGCTTGCACCACGTCTGGACAGTTGTGGCAAGAGAGGGAAATGTACACCTCAAAGTTCAATTTAGATGTTAGAGACTTAATTTGTTCTAGGGTCTCTTGTGCCGCTTTGGATGGGTGACCACCCGCTTGTAATAGAGCCAGTACGAGAGAGGTAAACTCGTGGCCCATTGGGATGCCTGCAAAACGCACACGTGCTGCTTCGCCTTTTGGCGCGATGGCCATTTGCGGTGCACGACCTTGTGAGTTTGCATCTACCGTTAGGGTGATTTTGTCGCTTTTTAGCTTGGTAATTTCGCGAGCCAATTCAAGTAATTCTTCTGATTTTGCTGAACCGTTTGTGGACACAGTAATTTCAATCGGATTAACGATATTTTGCAGGTATGTGCCCAACTGCTGTTTTAAGTTTGCTTCTAACATGATGATGAAACCTGTATATGATTGAGTGATTTACTGTGCTGAGAGTAAAAAGGGGTCAGGTGTGACCCCTTTATTGTTCTTTGTTCGACAGCTTAGATTTTGCCAACTAGGTCTAGAGAAGGAGTCAGTGTTTCTTCGCCTTCTTTCCATTTCGCTGGGCAAACTTCACCTGGGTGAGCGGCTACGTATTGTGCTGCTTTTACTTTGCGAAGTAGGTCTTGAGCGTCACGGCCAATACCTTCAGCAGTGATTTCCATGGCTTGGATAGTGCCTTCTGGATCGATCAAGAAAGTCGCGCGATCTGCAAGACCTTGGCCTTCACGCATTACGCCGAAGTTGTTTGTGATGTTGCCTGTTTGATCGCCAACCATGTAGTACTGGATTTTGCCGATTGTTTCAGAGCTTGCGTGCCATGCTTTGTGAGTGAAGTGAGTGTCTGTAGAGACAGAGAATACTTCTACACCGCGAGATTGAAGTTCAGCGTAGTTGTCTGCAACATCGCCTAGTTCTGTTGGGCATACGAAAGTGAAGTCAGCTGGGTAGAAGAAGAATACGGCCCATTTGCCTAGCACGTCTTTTTCAGAAATTTCTACGAATTCGCCGTTTTTAAAAGCCGTTGCATTGAATGGTTTGATTTGTGTGTTGATCATTGTGTTTCTCCTAATATGTGTTTGAGTGCGTTACCAACAGAACTCATATTAGGGAAAATGGAGCTATAGTTAAAATTGTTATTAACTAAAGCTATGATTGATAAAAACTATTTTTGGTGGTGAAAACATAGAGTGGGAGAAAGAAGCAGGTAAGTAGACAAGGGAATCTCTTAAAGCAAAGGGGTTAAGTGACTAGCTTTCTTCGTCAGGGTAGGCTGCACGTACTTCTTCGATTTCGGGCATGACGGCATGAAGTAATTGGATTAATGAAGCATCGAAATGCAGGCCTGCATTCTCGTCCATGTACTTTAATGTTTCTTCAAGTGTCCACGGAGCCTTGTATGGGCGTTTAGAAAGTAATGCATCTAGTACATCGGCAATAGCGACGATACGACCTTCAATAGGAATCTCTTCGCCCTTTAGTCCATATGGGTAACCTGAGCCATCCCATTTTTCATGATGGGTAAGCGCAATGACTTTCGCCATATTTAACATTGGATCATCATCACAATCTCCTAAGATCTTGGCTCCGAAAATAGTGTGCTGCTTCATGGTGTCCCATTCATCATGATCCAATTTTCCTGGTTTTAGGAGGATGGAGTCTGCAATGCCAATTTTTCCAACATCATGCATGGGAGCAGCATTAAATACCATTTCTACCCAATCTGGGTTGCCACCATAGGCTTCTGCGAGGAATTTAGAGTAATGGCTCATACGAATAACGTGTGCGCCAGTTTCATTGTCTTTGTACTCTACGGCTCGCCCAAGGTGCTGAATAATGCGTAGGCGGTTCTGTTCCAGTGACAGTGTACGTTCTTTGACTTTCTTTTGCAGTTGGCGGTTTTGATTGTAGAGCGCGATATGTGTGCGAACACGCGCTTTTACTCTCGGAGGGCTGATCGGTTTGGTTATGTAATCAACGGCGCCAAGTGCGAAGCCTTGCTCTTCATCGCAAGGATTGGCTTTGGCGGTAACAAACAGGACGGGGATATCTGATGTGACAGGATTGGCTTTTAGTCGGCGGCAAACTTCGTAGCCATCCATTTCTGGCATCATGACATCCAATAAGATCATTTCTGGCTTAGGCGAGCTTTGTTGAGCAATTTGCAGTGCTTTTTTGCCATTTGTGGCGATTTTCAGATCGTAATCATTGCGCAACGTTGCAGCCAATACGTCAATATTTTCAGGCGTGTCATCCACAATAAGAATGAGAGGCTTGTGTTGTTCCTGTGTAAACATGAAAGTGTCCGCCATTATGATGTCGATTTATATGCAACTCACTATTGTTCTGGCATTAAGTCTTTTAACTTATTTAAGGCTGACTCAAAGTCATAACGAGTGATGGACTGACGAATGCTGTGTAGAACATCAATGCTTTCATTACCCTCCATGATGCTTTCAAGCTCTGCTGCAACAATATCCGCATCCAGCCTATTGTTCAATAAATGATCGTACAGCTTATTTAGCAATGTTTGATAGTAGTCTGATGAAATTTTTTGTCGTTTTTTTGTTGCTAACGGTGTTTCACTCGTCAGGCGTGCTTGCCGATCTTTATGAGATCGAATGGGCAGTAGAACACGTTCCAGCTCTTCTGCAAGTTGATTGAGCGCCTGTGTGAACTGTTCTTCTGATTGCTGGCAAGCATTTTCCAACTCGGCCGCTTTGTGCATTAAATCGGTCATTCCAATATTGCCGGCATTACCCTTTAAGGTATGTAACATGCGCAAGGCGTCTTCTTTATCACTCTCTTTATATAGTTCACTAAACTGTTTAACAAAGAGAGATTGAGAGTCATAAAAACGCAACAGTAAGCGCCAAAAAAAGTTGATGTCATATTGTGTTATTGCAAGCCCAACTGTTAGGTCAATACCCACTAGTTTTCCTAAGTCACGTTGTTCCTCAGGTGTAAGAGACTGTTGATAGAGTGTGGGGGCTGATGGAGCTTGTTGGACAGACGTTGGCTTTGGTTTGATCCATTTCTGCAATGTCTCAAACATAACATTGACTTGAATTGGCTTGGAAATATGGTCATTCATGCCACACTGAATCACTTTTTCTTCATCTCCTGCAAGCGCGTTAGCTGTCATGGAGATGATAGGTAAATCATGATACTTAGAGTCTTGCCGAATGATTCTCGTGGCGGTATATCCATCCATGACAGGCATTTGGCAATCCATAAGAATACCATCATAGGTATTGTCTTTAAGTTTATCGAGCGCTTCTTGGCCATTTTGGGCCGTGTCTACGATAAGGCCATTAGTAGACAGTAGTTCTTGTGCCAGTTCCAAATTCAGTAAGTTATCTTCGACCAATAATATGTGTGCACCGACCAAGGATTGAGTGTTCGTTTTAGGAAGTAAGGTGTGTTTTATTGGTACCGCGTATTCCAAGTGCGAGGATTGAATAATGGCATCAAACAACGAAGAAGGCGTGACTGGCTTGGTTAAGAAACCTGAAATGTTGACGTCTTTACTGGCTCGCCGTGCGTCGTCTAAACCGTAAGCGGTGACCATCAAAATGGTTGGGAAATCTTTGTCGCCTTGATGTTTTTCGAGTAGCGCTCGGCAGGTTTCTACACCGTCCATATCGGGCATTTTCCAATCAACCAATACTAACGAGAAAGGGTCCTCAGTTTGGTTTTCAGTAATCAGGCTTAATGCTTCTTTGCCACTGCTGGCGGTGGTGGCTCTTAGGCCAAAGTTATCAATAATATGACACAAGATATCCCGTGATGAACTATTGTCATCAACAATAAGCACTCGATGTGACAGCGGCAAATTAGGTAACTTTTCAGATTGAATCTTGCTCTGTTCAAACGCCACGGTGAAGTGGAAAGTACTGCCTTCATTCACTGTACTTTCTACCCAAATATTACCATCCATTAAGTCGATGATTTTTTTCGAAATGGCGAGCCCTAAGCCTGTGCCACCAAACTTACGAGTAGTTGATGAGTCGGCCTGAGAAAAAGACTGGAAGAGTCTGGTTTGCTGTTCTGCTGAAATACCAATACCTGAGTCTTTGACACTGAAGTGAAGTTCAATCAGGTCACCTTTTTGCTTGAAAACATGCGCAGAAATAATGATTTCACCTTGCTCTGTAAACTTAATGGCATTGTTACCTAGGTTAAGTAAAACCTGTCTAAGTCTTAAGGGGTCACCCATTAAATGTGGTGGTACATTAGGGGAAATATCGAACAAGAGTTCGATGGACTTTTCATCGGCTTTTAGCGCCAGTATGTTTGCGGCATCACCAAATACATTATTAATATTGAAGTCGATTTTTTCGAT
This sequence comes from Marinomonas foliarum, assembly GCF_016906065.1. NCBI lineage: Bacteria > Pseudomonadati > Pseudomonadota > Gammaproteobacteria > Oceanospirillales > Oceanospirillaceae > Marinomonas > Marinomonas foliarum. The sequence continues at coordinate 2,290,538 of NZ_CP070273.1, forward strand.
GGTGAGCATACCTGCTTCGACTTTAGAAAAATCGAGAATGTCATTGATGATGCCAAGTAATGACTCGGCAGAATAACTGACCTTTTCAATATAGCTGCGTTGTTTTTTATTCAAGTCGGTTAACAACGCAAGATGAGACATACCAATGATGGCGTTCATTGGTGTGCGGATTTCATGGCTCATATTGGCGAGAAAATCACTTTTAGCTCGGTTTGCTTGCTCGGCGGCGTCTTTCGCGACTTCTAGTTCATTAGTGCGGTTTTTGACTTCGATTTCGAGCTGTTCTCGGTGTGCTTTGAGGGCGTTTTCAGCTTGTTTACGCTGACGAATATTATGCCAAGTACAGAGTGTTGCGGGATGGTTGGCAATCATAATACTTGCCATGGTAACTTCTGCGATCAGAGGTTGGCCGGTAGCGTCAGACAGCAGCCACTCAAAACGATGATAACCTTCTTGCTCTACTTGTCTAAGAACATTTTCAAGAGCGGTGGAAGAGTTATAACCATTGGCTTGAGTGGGTGGGCTGAGTTCTTCCATGGTTTTTTGTTTGATGTCCCGCTCTTGGGTGAACCTCATTTGTTCAACGGCGGCCTTGTTACACTCCACAACTTTATGGCCTGAAAGTATCCATACAGGGTCAGGAGATAATTCGAACATGGAGCGGAAACGGTTCTCACTGTCGACCAAATCTGCTAGTTGTTTTTTAACTCGACGAGATACAATCCAAGACAAAATCAGCAATGCCAAGACACCCATCAGTACCTTTGACGACATTTTTTTAGTGAAATCATCAAGACGTGTTTCTACTTCGTAGTTGGTTTTTTTTGACTGGGACTGAACGCGTTCACCAATGGAATCCAACATCTTAGGTAAGTCTTGAAAAGCGCTGTAGAAGCGTTTGTCTAAACGTTCTCGGTCACTTTCAATTTGTAGTTGATCGATACGCATCTGGTACAAACTCAAGCCAGAAGGAACAATGATGTCCCTTTGTTGATTCACATAATAGCGATCACCAAACATCTCGTTCGCCAGTTTTTGAGTTAGCGATGTTATTTTTTTTGAGGCGCCACTAAAGTCTTTTTCTAACAAAACCGGCAGACGGTTTAGGCTTTCTAATATCGGTTTCACACCATTGTCTTTGATGTCTCTTAGATTGTCTCTGTCGGCCTCGGTTAGCATGAAGTTAATCAGTACTCTCAAGTCAGAAAGGCTCAGGATAATTTGACGTATTTGCGAGTTTAGACGTTGATTTCCAAAGTTACTGTACTCTAATGCTAGCTTTGCTTTTTGGTCGCCGGTGCTGTTGTTGTAGCGATATAGAATAACGGCTTCACTAAGGTGTATTTTACCTTCCACATCATTAAGCAAATCGCGAATTACTTGTAATGTCGCTAGGGTATCTTCTTTGTAGTTGTCATTTGGGTAACTTTGTTTAAAGATGCTGCGTTGTTGGCTCCAGACTTGAATATCTACAGTGAGTTGCAGTATTTGATTAAGTCCTCTATTAAGCGCTGCAGACAAAAATCTAAAATCAATATCTTTTTCTCCCGCTTTTTCCAGTGACTTTATGGCAGCATCGATGCGGTCTATTTGTTCTGCTGGTGGATAAACTGCGGCATAGTCTTCTTTCAGTACTTGGCGTAGTCGATATTGATGCGAGGGTAAAAGTTCTCTTAGTTCGGACGATGCAAATAGCAGCTCGTCTTGGGATGTTCTTGCGTCGTTGTAAGTGACTTTTAAGTCGGTCAGCGCAGTTGAGAGCATGATGGAGAAAGCGATTGTCATGGTAAGTGCCACAAACGTAAGCAGCCAGACTAAGGACCGGATACTAGATTTTGGCATTTTCATGGACACTTTCATTACGTATGACACCTACTCTAAGAGATTCGCGTAATCGAGATACAATTTTGACGCAGCGGAAAAAGGAATTGAAACCAGCTGCCCTACTTTCAACTGTGTTAACCATACGGAATGGCTTGCTTGATGCTCTTGGGGTGAGAGCATAAGCGGTACGCCAAGACCTATATCGAATTCCCCTAATGACTCAAGGGCATCAATGATTTTTTCGCGGCTTGTCGGTAATTCATTCGAAAATGGTTTGGTGAAGATTCGAGCCGCGATATAGCCTTCAAAGCTTAGTGGGTTTAGTTTAGCTTGTGGTGAATATTTAGCCATATCTTCACGGAAATCGATCGCTACAGGCAATGCTTTATCTCTAAATGAAGGCACCACCTGGGTGACTAGGATTCTGGCTGGTATGTCCTGTAACTGCTCCACAAATAAGCGACTGCCCATAAAGGAGATACCAACAAACAAGGGGTCTAGGCCATATTCTCGTGTTAATCGAATAAATTTGGCACTGGGGCCAGCGCTGCCAATCATGAAAATAACTTTGGGTGTGGGATTACGAATCAGTAAGTCTGCAACGGCGTGCTCTACCGCTAGAGTGTTGCGTGAGTATTCCATTTGAAATAGATCGTATTTTGGATCTATGTTGTGCTTTTCAATCAATTTATTAAGGTGCTTACGTCCCGTGCTGCCAAACATATCTTGTTGGTTAAAGAGTGCTATATCGTCTGGCGTCAAGTTTAGCTCGGCAGCGAGGGCATCAAAAACGGCAGCTAGTTCTTCTTCATAGCTAGCCCGATAGTTAATTAAGTAACGGTCGGGAGTAATAGGGCGAATAACAGAAGAGCCTGTGACAGGTGCAAATAGAAGCGTCTTATTTTCTAGGGCAATGGGCGCACTGACGGCGACAGTGGGGGTTCCTATATTGCCAAATAACACATCAACGAAACTTTCTTCAATCAGGGCTCTAACATTAGAGGCCACTTTTCTAGGCTCGTAAGCATCGTCCATGGCCATTAGCTGAACCGTGTGACCTGTTTCACTCTTGAAGCGAGAAAAAGCAGCGCGTGCGCCTGCGCTAAAGTCTTCTCCCATTGATGCGTTATCCCCTGAGAAAGCGCCACTCATTCCTACCTTCATAATCTGCGCAGATTGGCTCGTGCTTGCAGCGCTTAGGTTGGCAAGAACAAGCAGAAAAGAAAAGACGACAAAGCGCGATAAAACCATTGGTTTTTAGTTCTCCGTTGAAGGAAATATAACGACAGAAAATAGACTTAGATTAAGTGTTTAACGACTCTCGCTTGAGTGTAGAGCGTTTTCTAGGAAAGATGGGAAAGTATTTATATAGAAATTGTCTTGATTTGTTACTGATGTGCAACTTATTGCAATATAACGCTCATCAAAAGGGAGTTAGGGCTCATCTGCTTGATGAGCGTTATATCATTGAAAGGCTAGCGCCACTGCGCAAGGCGAGCCATTTGTAAATGACGCTCTTGCTCTGCCTGATCAACCGTGATCGGCGTAAACTGAATAATATCTCCTGGCTTTTGCTGTGCCAGAATGCTGCCACCAATACGTGTTACGCAGCCTATTTTTGGATAGCCACCTATGGTTTGCCTGTCTTGCAGCAAGACAATCGGTTGGCCATCTTTAGGCACTTGAATCGCACCATAAGCGATACCTTCAGAGATAATGCCTTTCAGGGTACTGTGAATTTCTTGTCCTTCTAAACGGTAACCCATGCGGTCTGAGTTTGACGATACAGTGTAATCGCTAGAGAAAAAGTTTGCCCGTTCCAAAGAGGAAAAAGATTGGTATTGGTAACCTAAAATCACAGGGATTTCTCTGTTGCCATAATTCGGAATCGCCAAGCGTGGTACGGATCGTTTTTCATGATCAGAACAAGCTTGATAGACCAACATGTCCCCTTTTTTCAGCTTGTCGCCTTTGCCGGTTAACCCGCCAACCTTTTCGCGTACGACGGTCGCAACACTGCCTAATATGGGGTCGCAAAGGAAACCACCTTTTACGGCAAGATAAGCACGCAAGCCCCAGACCGGCTGGTGGAAGGCCAGAATGTCGCCTTTTTTAATGGCGTAAGTTTGCCAAGGCGTGATGCTTCTATCGTTTAGTGTCGCTCCAAGATCCGCGCCAGTAATGGCGATGCTGGTGTCTGCTTGGGCTTCCAGAGTCAACATGCCAAAGGTGATTTCGACTTGAGGGCTGTTGTCTTTGTTATCTAGTAATGCGTTACCCCAGCGAAAGGCAACTTCGTCCATTGGCCCCCCCGTGGTTAACCCAATAGACTGATGACCATGACGACCCAAATCTTGAACCAGTGCCAATAAACCGGGTTTAATTACTTTAAAAGCCATCTAGCTGACCTCCTTGTACCAAGAACTCATCTCGAGAAATCGGCTCGAATCGAACCGAGTCCCCCATGGCGATCAGTGCGAGATTTTCACTTCCCCAATCAATTAAATTGACAGGCGTTCGGCCAATAATTTGCCAACCACCCGGCGTAACACTGGGATAAACTGCGGTTTGATTTTCTGCCAATGCCACACTACCAACCGGTACTTTTAGGCGTGGAGTGGTTTTTCTTGGAACATGAAGTTCATCGGGCGTATTCCCCAAAAAAGCAAACCCCGGCGTAAACCCAATGGCATAGGCGCGATAGGTTGTTTCACTATGACGCTGAATTATTTCGCTGATGCTCAAATGACAGTGCTTGGCAACGTCTTCGATATCAGGCCCGACTTCTTTACCGTAATAAACAGGAATCACCACTTCGCGCTGATCTTTGACTGAAAAGTCATTAGGATCAATGGCTTCTATGGTCTGGCGAATGGTTTTAAAAATAGCAAAGCGGTCATAATGGTCGTCATCAAACACCACCAATAGGGTGGTGTAGGATGGCACCAAATCAACAATGCCTTCTAGTTTTACTAAGTATTGTGTTACTTGAGCAATGTAGTTGGACGTAGCTTCGCTAATCACCCGACTAAAGGTTAATAAGCAGGCCTGATTACTGACCATTTCTATATTTGGAAGATTTTCACCGCTCATGATTTATTTCGCATTTGTCTGATTTTGTCGATCAACCAATGTACGGATGCGCGTTACGGCATCTACAGCATGAGCGCCATCGCCATGCACACAAATGGTATCTGCATGGATGGCCAGTTGCTTGCCTGAGCTGGTCGTTAATGTGCCTGTTTCGCATAATTGTTCGACTTGCTTTTCGATCAAATCAAAGCTGGCGTGAACGGCATTTGGTTCTTTACGGGGCGTGAGTCGACCTTCGTCTGTGTATAAGCGATCAGAGAAAGCTTCAAACCAAACGTTGAGACCGTATTTCTTGGCCATCTTCTTAATCTCAGGGGCTTCTGGCACGGCCATCACCATTAATGTCAATGTAGCGTCTAGTTCGCTTACTGCTTGCATCACTGTGTCTAACACAGCGAAATCTGCCATCATGGTGTTGTACAAAGCGCCATGAGGTTTGACGTAATCCACATGGGTGTTTTGGCTTTCGCAGATGCCTTTTAACGCGCCAATTTGATATTGAATCAACGCTTTTAATTCAGCGGGAGCAATATCCATATTACGACGACCGAAGCCAACCAAATCCGGATAAGCTGGATGCGCGCCAATGGTGACATTGTGCTGTTTTGCTAAGGCAACGGTCTTTGCCATGGTCAATGGGTCGGAAGCGTGAAAGCCGCAAGCGATGTTTGCTTGATCAACAAATGGCATGATTTGATCGTCTAAGCCCATTTGCCAAGTGCCGAACGCTTCGCCCATATCACAATTTAATTTCATTTTTGAATCCTTAAGCCTGTTCACTGTTAAGCGCTTAGTTTTGAGACATGGTTGTTGGTAAATAGGTCACAATTTCAGGAAAGATACTAATTAACAGAATGGCCACGCCAATAAGTAAAAAGAACGGTAAGGCAGCTTTTGCTACATACAAAATGTTCTTCCCTGTCAGGGCCTGAATCACAAAGAGGTTGAAGCCAACGGGTGGGGTGATTTGCGACATTTCCACCACTAATACAATGAAAATACCAAACCACAACAGGTCAATATTCGCTGCTTGTACCATAGGTAAGATGACCGCAACGGTCAGCACGACTACAGAAATACCATCTAAGAAACAGCCTAAAATCACGAATAACACGGTGAGGTATAGGATCAATTCCATAGGTGACAAAGACATGCCCGAAATCCACAAAGCCAAGGCTTTAGGTATGCCCAAGAAGCCCATTGCCAATGTTAGAAAGTGCGCGCCGATCAAGATGAAACCAATCATACAAGAACTTTTTACGGCACCTAATAAGCTGTCCATAAAGCTATGACGACTTAATGAGCCTGTGAGTGCAGCAAGCACCAAAGCGCCCGCTACGCCCAAAGCCGCGGCTTCTGTTGGCGTCGTAATACCGCCGTAAATAGAACCTAAAACAAAGCCAATTAAACCCATGACAGGCAATAGTTTGCGCAAGCCTTTAATGCGTGCCGACCAGCTAGTTTCATGGCCTGTTGTTTTAGGTAATTCGTCTTTATGTAGGTGTCCCCAGATCATGGTGAAGCCCATAAACAAAGATACAAGTAATAACCCCGGCAAAGCGCCAGCGATAAACAAGCGTGCGATAGACACTTCTGCCGCCACACCATAAACAATCAAAATAATCGATGGTGGAATTAACAGCCCCAATGTTCCAGAGCCTGCTAAGGTGCCGATGGCCATACGATCGCTGTAACCTTGTTTGCGAAGTTCAGGCAAGGTCATGCGCCCTATTGTCGCAGCGGTGGCTGCAGAAGAGCCCGATACCGCAGCAAAAATGCCACAACTAAGAATATTTACATGCAGCAATTTACCCGGAACGCCACCTAACCAAGGCGACAGACCTTTGAATAAATCCTCAGATAAGCGCGTACGAAACAGCACCTCCCCCATCCAAATGAACAATGGCAAAGCGGTCAGTGACCACGCAGTACTTGCCCCCCAGCTTGAGGTCGCAAAAAGCAAATCCACTTGATAGTTTTCAGAAAGAATTAAGCCCAAACCACCAATGGCGATTAGGGTAAAAGACACCCAAACACCCAGTGACAAAAGGGCAAGCATGGCAAATGCCAACAGGATAGAAATCCACATCATATCCATTAGATTTCCTCCAAAGACAGGGCGTCTTCTTGTTCACTGTAAGTAGGTTGTTTACCACCAAGTACTGAGATTAATGCATCCAAAATAGCTAGGTTGAGTGCGATGACACCAATGGCAACTGGCAGTTGAGGTATCCAAAGTGGCACAGGAATGTAGCCATATGACACTTCTTCATAAATATAGGACTCGTAAACCATGTAACAGCAGGCATAGGATAAATAGCTCAATAACGCTAAGGACAGTATTAGAATCGCGCCTTCTTGAATCTTGCGAGGTACCGGAGAAAATCGTTGAATCAGCAAGGTGACTCGAATATGGCCGCCTTCACGGAAGGTATAAGCCAATCCAAGAAAGGTCGATGCCGCAAGTGCATAGCCTGCGAAGTCTTCTGCAGAGGGGACAATAAAACCGAATAAACGACCGACGATTTGTGCTAATAAAAGCGAGGTAATAATAACGATACACAAACCGGACAGCAGGCCAGAGCAGAGGTAAAGTTTTTCTTTTAATTGGCTCATAGTGTTCACTTTTTGCTTGGAAGACACCGCCTAAACCTATCTTATGGTAATGGTTAGAAGTAGGCGGTGTTAGGAGGACACTTATATCTAATTGTTTTAATTAGATAGACTTAATCATTAGTTTTGGTAGCGAGTTAGGATTTCACCAATCTCTTTTGGTGCTTCTGCTTTCCACTCTTCTGTCATTGTTTTACCGATGGCTTTTAATTCTTCAACTAACTGAGAAGACGGGTCTGATACCATCATGCCGTTTTCAACCAAGGTAGCTTTGTCCTTCGCCGCGCGTGCTGCAATTTGAGTCCAACCAGCTGCCTCAGCGTGCTTGGCAGCGTCTAGTACGATTTGTTGAGTGGCTTTATCCAAACGACGGAATGAGCGCTTGTTGACCACCACAATGTTTTTTGGAATCCATGCTTTTACATCTGTGTAGTGATTCACATAATCCCAAGCTTGACTATCAACACCTGTTGACGGTGATGTAATCATGGCTTGAATGATACCAGTGCTAAAAGCTTGAGGAATGTCTGGGGTTTGGATCGTCATTGGCGTGGTGTTCATCAAATCAGCAAGACGAGATTGCGTTGGGCTATAAGCGCGCATTTTCTGGCCTTTTAGGTCTGACAAAGTGTTCACTGCATCTTTGCTGTAAAGGCTCTGCGCTGGCCATGCAACAGTGTAAAGCAACATCATGCCGTCTTTATCAAGTTCTTTAGCAATAGATGGCTTAGCTGCTTCCCACAATTTTTTAGCATCTTCAAAAGACGTGGCCAAGAACGGAATATTATCGTGCTTGTAGATCGGGTTTTCATTACCCAAAATCCCCAAGAACATTTCGCCCATTTGTACCTGCCCCGTTTTTACTGCACGTGGAATTTCAGGGTGTTTTACCAAAGAGCCACCAGAGTGAACAGTAATTTCAAGGTCGCTATTGTCTTGGACCTCTTTCGCAAAGGTATAAGCGATTTGCGTTTGCAGGTTGCCATCACCGTAAGGCGTTGGCATATGCCATTTTTCAGCAAAACTGGCTGTAGAGGTCAGACCGCCAAGAGCGATGCCGCTAACAATTAATGCATTGGATAACTTTGACATAGTAATCGTTCCTATTTTAAGTGTGGTTGTGTGTTTCTTATTATTAATAGCGCGATATTTTTATCTGCGCAGAGCTTCTCAGGTGTTCTTTGTAAGGCTAAAGAACAGCAAGATCGGTATCTAAAATATCTGTCACCAGCATTTTTCCTGGTGAATGGGTAATGCAAATCGGTGGTTTTGCGTTACGAATGGCCACCTGTGGTGTGACGCCACAAGCCCAGAATACGGGTACCTCTCCCTCTTTAACGCTGACTGCATCGCCGTAATCAGGCTTGCTTAAATCTGCGATACCAATCTCTTGTGGAGAACCAAAATGTAATGGCGCGCCATGAGCTTTTGGGAAACGTGTGGTGATTTGAATCGCTCGGATCGCATCTTTTGGTACATAAGGGCGCATTGTCATGACTGTGTTACCGAAAAAACGACCGGCTGGTACAGTAGCAATGTTGGTTTCATACATAGAAACATTAACGTCTTCTTCAATATTTCTTGGTGTAAGACCTGCCTGTGACAAAGCATGTTCAAAAGAAAAAGAACACCCTAGGACAAAAGCCACCATGTCGTCTTGCCATAGTTCTTCAATATCTGTACGGTTTTCGACTTTTTCGCCATTGCGGTAAACATAGTATTCTGGAATGTCGTGGCGCATATCGATGTCGTGGCCAAGCTCTGGCATTGTGAAATCGCCAACTTCAGAAACATCGATCAAAGGGCAGGATATTGGGTTCTTCTGGCAGTAAAGCAAAAAATCACTTGCCCAATCTGCAGGTAAAATAACCACGTTGCCTTGCATCGCCCCTTGTACCAAACCGCTCGTAGGGCCAGTGTGCGCTTTACTACGAATTGCTTGACGCAAATCATATGCTTTTTGCAGTAATGGTGACTGAGCTGGTTTCATGGAGGTTTTCCTTATTCTTGCCACAATCTATAGACCAAGAGTAGATCTTGCCTACCATAAAAGTCTAATCATGTTTTTTTGGGTTATTTGATAAAAAATATTTATTAGGTCGTTTGTAATGAGCATTATACCTTTGACGGAACAGACCAAGGAGGGTAGTTTTCCAGAGCAATGAATACCTAATAGTGAGCGAATCTATGACGCAATCCAAACTATCGAATTTTGCTTGGCAGGACCGAGATCTTATCGCCAAGTGGAAGAGTGCTTTAGAGGTTATTGATACAAAAGGCCAGTCAGTTTTTACTGAGCTGTTTGATTATATTGAGCCTCAGCCAGGGCCATTGAATGGAGCGATTATTTCGATTAAAGACCTGTTTCAAGTACAAGGCTATAACACGCAAGCTGGATCTGTATTTATTAATCAACAACTTGCCGACCAAGATGCTGCCGCTGTGGCTCAGTTAAGAGAAGCCGGAGCGAGCTTTTTGGGTCATACCAATATGACAGAACTTGCCTATTCTGGGGTGGGACTAAATCCTCATTACGGTACACCGGATAATCCGATTAATGCAGGTCACATTACCGGAGGATCAACCAGTGGCGGCGCTGCCTCGATCGCTTTGGGTGTGGCGGACGCGGCACTTGGTACAGACACAGGCGGTTCATTGCGTATACCGGCGGCGTTTTGTGGTTTAACAGGCTTTAAACCCTCACAACAAACTGTTTCCAGAGAAGGCTGTTTACCCTTGTCAGATTCACTTGATTCAATTGGTCCAATAGCTAAAACAGTAGAAGAGTGTGAATTACTGTGGCAGGTGTTATCTGGTACGACACCTTTAACTGATTGCAAAAGAAGCCAAGACATAGAAACGCTACGTATTGTCATACCGAGCAACTTTGGTTTGAACGATTTGGATGCGCAGGTTGAACAAGGTTTTGCCGAGCAATTGGCTCGTCTTGAGGCTGCTGACGTGGTGGTTGAACGATGTTTTATTGATGCGCTGGAAAACTATAAAACCTTACCTGTTTGGCAGTTTTCCGCCTTTGAAAGTTGGTCGTTTTATAGCAAGAATTACGATCTGGACAAAGCGAATATTGACCCACGAGTGGCCTCTCGTATCGCCCGTGCGAAAACCATTAGTGCTGAGAGTTTTCAGCAGACTCAAGCGGCTCGACAGGCGTTTATTAAGCGAATGTCAGAAGAGGAACCTAATACGGTTTTCTTGTTACCAACGGTGGCTGTGGTCGCACCTAAGTTGTCTGATTTAGAACAAGATTCCGAATACGATCGTCTAAACTTATTGTGCTTGCGCAATACGTCGTTAGCCAATGTATTAAACGGTTGTAGTATTTCCTTACCATTCAACTTCCAACAAGAGTCAATGGGGCTAATGTTGACCGCTGGCAACGGTAAAGATCAGGCGATATTGGATCTTGCCAAAAGGTTGCAGTCTATTTTAAGAGACTAATTACTGAGCTTGCTTTTTACTGTATTCCTGAGCGGAGACCACAGCAATATTCGTTGCTACTTCAGCAATGGGGTTAAATGGCTCGTCCGAATAAGAGGCGGTGAATGTGAGGTCATTAGGCGTCCAGACTGCTCTAATCTTTCGTAGGGATCCCGCCTCTAGTTCTTTAGTAATCATGATGTTCGGTAGGGTGGAAATCCCTACGGCGTCAATGGCTAAGCTACGGCAAGCAGCCAAGGATGTCGATGCAAAAAAGTGTGCTGGAGGCCCATCGAGCTCGCGGAATTTTTGATTGATTTCCACATAAGGTTTGGTGGCCCGAGCGTAAGTGATAATGGGCCACTTGGCTAATTCTTCTAAATACAATAATCGATCAGGCAGGTCTAAATGTGGACTTGCTACCCAAGAAAGAGAAAACGTACAGAGTTCGCGGTTAACAATATTTGGTTCTGAAATCGGCCCCATCAAAAGCCCTAAATCCAATGACCTGTCTTTTATACCATTGGCCAAATTGCTGGTGATATCGACGGTCATTTCCACATCAAGATTGGGCATGTCTTTGTTGAGCCGTGAAAGGAAATCCGGTAACCAAGTGTTTACTATGGTTTCTGAAACCCCCAAACGCAGCACACCTGAATATGCAGTAGAAAGCCCCGCGCGCTTTTTAAGTTGCTCGGTCTGGTAAAGAATTTTTTCTACATAAGGGAGTAATTCTTTGCCTTTTGAGGTCAGCATAATCGGGCTGGAGCCGCCTTCTCGTTCGAATAGTTTGACGCCTAATTCTTCTTCTAATCCTGATATCCGAGCTGAAATCGCTGGTTGCGTGGTATGGAGGCGCTCGGCGGCTTTACGAAAGCTTCCTAAAGAGGCAACCCAAACAAAAGTTTCAAGACGTTTATAGTTCACGTTATTGCGACCTCTAGTGTAATAAGTAGACAAAAAAGCAAGGATTGTCCAAAAGAGTATAAGGCTGGCAATGTTTCGGCAATCTTTTCGTTAAGTCTTACTCGGAGTAATAGGAGTGGCATAAAGCTTGCGGTATGCTGTAAACAATTTTATAGGACCATTTAAGATATGAACAAATTAATTAAGTTATTGCTTAAAGGGTTAGTGGCGGTGTTACCGATTGGTATAACCGTGTCTCTAATCTATTGGCTGTTAGCGACGGGTGAAGCGATTGCTCAACCATTGCTATTACTATTGATTCCAGAATCACTTTATTTCCCGGGGTTAGGCTTGATCGCGAGCTTGTCCATGCTGGTTCTGACTGGCTTCTTGGTGAATTTATACGGCTTTCGCTATCTGGTTAAAATTAGCCAGAATATTTTCGAGCGCATCCCGTTAGTAAAGTCCATTTACGGTGCGATTAAAGACATGATGATGGTCTTCAATTTGGCGGAAAAGAAGGAAATGAAAAGCGTTGTGTCGATTGAATGGAACGGCGCGCAAGTGATTGGTTTTGTTACCGGTGAGCAAACTGGACAGCAGCTCTTTGGCGAGCAAGACTTAGTCGGCGTTTATGTACCGTTAAGTTATCAGATTGGTGGCATGACGCTTTATATATCCCGTGACCGTTTGACTGAGTTGGATATTGGCGTAGAAGAAGCCATGCGTCTGGCCTTGACCGCAGGTGTGCAGAGTAAACCTAAGGCTGAATGATTTAAAGTTTGTATTTCACTAGAAATCATTGGGGCGTGAGTCAAAATTCTTTATCATACACTTCTTTTTTAGTAACTCTTTGAAGTGATGTTGGTAAGTATGCAAGAAGCGGCGCAAACGCAGAAAACAGTTATTGTTGTTGGAGCAGGCCCTGCAGGCCTGATGGCAGCAGAAGGGATCTGTGCCGCTGGCTATCAGGTTCATGTATACGATGCGAAGCCCAGTGCGTGCCGTAAGTTTTTATTAGCCGGTGTGGGAGGCATGAACATTACCCATTCCGAAGCGTATCCAGACTTTATTCAACGCTATTATGATAAAGCCGAGTGGCTTAATACCTCAATTAGTCAATTCAATGCTGATGCCTTATGCGAATGGATTCATGACTTAGGTATAGAAACCTTTGTTGGCACATCTGGCCGAGTTTTCCCCAAAGACATGAAAGCGGCTCCGTTATTACGTAGCTGGTTAAAGCGTTTACGTGATGCTGGTGTGCAGTTTCATATGCGCCACAAAATGACGAACTTGTCAGCCAATGAAGTGGTGTTTGAGTATGTTGGTGAACGTGTGACGGCAAAGGCCGATGCGGTTGTATTGGCAATGGGCGGTGCAAGCTGGCCAAAGCTTGGCTCTGACGGCGCTTGGTTTTCTGTGTTGACGAATAATGGCGTTGATGTGGCTCCCCTACAAAGCGCTAATTGCGGTTTTTACAGTGAGTGGAGTGAGCATTTAAAAACAAAATTTGCCGGGAACCCTCTTAAAGACGTTGCATTTTCTTTTACCTTGGCAGATGGGCAAGTGGTGACGAAAAAGGGTGAGTGCATTGTTACCCAAGATGGCATGGAAGGCAGCCTGATATATGCGTTTTCTAAATACCTTCGAGATGGCATTAACGACTCAGGCCAATCGTCTTTGTTGATGGACTTCCTGCCACTGCAAAGTGAAGAGCAAGTCATCAAAAAACTGCGTAATACCAAGCCGAAAGAATCCTTTAGCAAATATTTGAAACGCACCTTGAGTATCACAGGTGTGAAGGCGGTGTTGCTGCATGAGTCTTTTCCTAAAGAAGCCTTCCAAACGCCAGAGACTTTAGCTCGATGCTTAAAAGCTGTGCCTGTTAGTTTTTATAAAACTAAGCCAATAGAGGAAGTTATTTCGAGTGCGGGTGGTGTGTGCGAAAACAGTGTGAATGAGTCGCTTATGCTACATGCTATGCCCGGTGTGTTTTGTGCCGGCGAAATGCTGGATTGGGAAGCGCCAACAGGCGGCTACCTATTAACGGCGTGCTTTGCGACAGGTCATTTAGTCGCCAAAGGCGTGGATGAATTCCTGTCCTGAGTAGAAGATATAACCCCCTCAGTCTGAATACATAAAAAACGCCCAATGTTGCCATTGGGCGTTTTAATCTTAACGATTATTGAAGCTTTCTATTTTGGTAACACAATACATCCGTATATGAGAATGATTCGGTTATCTTAACGAAATATTAGTTAGACGCTTGTTGGTTTGGCATGCCGAAGCTGTACTGTACACCAACAGAAGTCACGTTATCTAAATGGTTGTCCTCAATGTCTTTCACTAGACGGAAGTCTGCACGAAGATCCACATCGCTGTTGATCGCGTATTTCACACCGCCACCCGCGTTAACTAGTAGGTTATTTGAGTCGCCATCAACATCTGTCATACCAACGCCTGCAGCAACATATGGCGTTAGATTGACGGTCGTAAATTCTGGAAGGCTATAGAGGCCATCGACTCGGTATTGATCTAGATCGTTGTTGCGTCCGCGTTTACTGGCATCTGAATGAAGGTAAACCGCTTCTAGAGCCAATGGGCTGTTTGTTTGATAGCCGACACCAATGGAGTAAGAGGTGTCATTTCCTGCTTGTCTATCGCTGTCCGTGTTGTAGTAACCGATGCTTGGCGTTACGGTAAAACCTGGTTTTGGTGTTTCTGCATATGCCATGGTAGCGAGTGATGAAGCTATTAGGACACCGCTAAAAAGAGTGCGTTTTTTAAAAGATGTAGACATATTATTTCTCCTAATGAACATAATGTTTTGTTGTTCACTATCTAGATTACGCTGATTTTCCCCCCTGAAAACCCCATCTCAATTGCGCAAAAAATAGGACATGAACACCTGCTGCCCAATCATGACGCAAGCTTTACTTAAGTGGTGATATTCAAGCAATACGATGGTCAAAATGTGTTCGAAAGGGTGTAGGAAATGCGCTGCTTATTACAGTAAGTTTTCACTTAAAAAATGCCAAAAAGTAATTGTGGCCTGACTATGAAGAAGTCCGTTACAAAGCCATAAAATAAGCAAAAAAACGCCCAATACAGAGTATTGGGCGCAAGTTGATAGTTAGCAGATAGTAACAGCGAGATGATTAGGCTTCGCTGGTGGAGATAATCGCAACAATACGGCGGTTCGCTTCACGGTGCTCTTCCGTATCGTTTTCGACAAAAGGTCGTTCTTCGCCATAACCGATGGCATCGACACGAGATTCGTCAACCTGAAACGTGTTGATTAGTACATCGGCAACGGATTGAGCGCGTTTTTCTGAAACGGTTTGGTTGTAGTTTGCCGCACCTGTATCGTCAGTATGACCTTCAATAACCACTGTGCTGCCAGGGTTCTCTTGAAGGAATACCGCTATTTTTTCAATATCCGGATAAAACTTCTGCTCAACAGTGGTTTTGTTAAGACCAAATTGAATGTTTATTTTTTCCGGGGGTAGAGTTTCTACAACGGTTTGTTGAGCCGGCTCTTCCATCATAGGGGCTTCTGTCATCGATTCTTCCTGAATCATTTCTTCCGGTTGCTCTGATATTTCTTCAGTCATCGGCTCGGCTTCTATTGGCTCGGCTTGCTGAACTGGCTCAGGCTCCACTTGAGTATAGGTTTGTTCGACAGGCGTATAGCTATCATTGCTAGAAGATGATTGCTTAGATGGGCCGCCAAATGTCATTTGCACACCCAAAGAGGTCACATTATCAAGATGATGATCTTCCACATCATTTACCAAACGGAAGTCTGCTCGTAGTGAAACCGTATCATTGACTGCGTATTTCAAACCACCACCGGCATTGACTTGAATATTGTCATGGCCTGTATCGTTACTAAAATCTGTGGTGCCAACACCTGCAGCTAAATAAGGGGTGAGATCTACGCTGTTTAGGGTCGGTAAATGATAGAGGCCGTCTAGACGGTATTGATCTACATCGACATTATTCCCTGCCTGCTTACTGTCGGCGTTTAGGTAAACAAATTCTACAGCCCATGGATTGTTAAATTGATATCCCAAACCTAAGGAATAGGCTTTGTCATCCTTAATATCTCGGTCGCTATCCATGTTGTAGTAGCCAATACTTGGCGTAATTGTGAATCCTTCTTGTTGTTGTGCAAGCGCCAATGTGGACAGTGAAGACGCTGCAATAATACTGCTGAGAAGCGTGCGTTTTGCGATGTTATAAGACATTTTTTTATCTCCTGATAAATTGCTATGTTGGTTGTTCTTTTTCCAGAATAGCGCGTTTATCGGGGCTTCAAAATTGACATAAAAGTGACCTTAAGCCCTTATGTAATAAGGGCTCTCGCAATAATGACGAGGATTTTACGTTATAGGCATTTTCAACACGGATGAAGAGGTCCATGAGCGTTTAAAAGCGTAGAAAAGGAGATATTCATTACACGAGATTTTCAAATTGAAAAAGAAGAAATGAGGTATCAGGCGTGTGTTGATACCTCATGTAAAGACAAGAACAGGTTAATCGTGCATTAATGACTGATGAGCGCCACCACCGGCCATTACACCAGCAGCCGAGGCTAAGGTAGCATTGTGCATTGGGCTGGCGGCATCGCCAGCCGCAAAGACACCTTCTACTGACGTTTGTTTCATTGCATTGGTTTTGATCACAAGACCAAGAGGGCCTTCTTCAAACTCACAGCCTAACTGTTCTGCAAATGGGCTTGTCATATGAGTCTTGGGGGCAACAAAGAGTGCCGCAATACGAATTGCCCTACCGTCAGCAAGGTACACCGTGGATATTTCAGGTGTTCGTCCAAGTACTTCAACTATCGGTGTGTTTTCAATGGTAACGCCACGTTTTTTCAGGAAGGCGCTTTGCTCTTCGTCCGGCTCGTAGAGACCCTGAGTAAAATAAGTAGTTGGGCCCCAGTCAGGGATCATCCCTGCTTGATGAATGGATATAGGGCTGGTGGCAAGAACGCCAAGTGGCTGGTTACGAACTTCATAGCCATGACAATAAGGGCAGTGAATGACGGTTGCCCCCCAGCGTTCTTTTAGGCCAGGGATGTCTGGAATCTCATCTTTTAATCCAGTTGCCAAAATGAGCTTCTTACTGGTCAATATGCTTTTGTCTGCAAGCGTAACGCTGAATCCTTCAGTGTGCTTTTCGACGCTTGTCGCTTTGCCTTCCACAATACTGGCGGTTGGGTATTTTAGTAACTGTCGATAAGCCTCTTGCTGAATGGCAAATGGCGACACGCCATCCAAGCCGAAAAATCCATGAGATTCATCTGCGAAACGATTTCTGGGTTCGCCTGCGTCGATGACAGTAACGGTTCTTTGTCCTCTTACGAGCTGCATGGCAGCGGAAAGCCCAGCAAAGCTTCCACCAATTACGATAACGTCGAGTTGCATTGGTTGTTCCTCATTTTTATCAAGAATAAATATTTATGAAACATCATAAGTTACATGAAACACCAAAGTCAACTCACGATACTTTTAATGTTTCATGATAAACTGAGTTAGAATGCAAAGATCGTTATTCACCATGAGATTGCTGATGAGAAAAGACAGCCGTTTATCCCGTATGCTGCATGTACTGATTCACATGGATCAGTTAGATGCGCCTGCCACGTCTGAAAAAATTGCTAAGATGCTTAATACCAATCCCGTTGTGGTGCGCCGCACCATGGCTGGTTTGCGAGACAAAGGCTATGTCACCTCTGTTAAAGGTCACGGTGGTGGTTGGTCATTAGCAATGGCGTTATCAGACATCACCTTGTTAGACATTCATAATGCCATGGGCGACAGTTCAGTATTTACCATTGGATTGTCTGATGAACACACATCTTGTCCGATTGAAATCGCAGTTAACCAAGCGATTAGTGACGTATTGATTGAAGCAGAAGCGTTATTGTTAGAGCGTTTTCGGGATGTGACATTGGACAAGTTAGCGGTCGGTTTTGCGGATTATCCGCTGAACCAACAAACCTCTAGCGGAGAGTAAAAACGTGGTTCGTTCTCAACGTTTGCTTGCTCTCATTGCTTTACTGCGCAGTCATCGATATCCGGTATCAGGCCAGACCTTAGCTGACAAGCTGGAGGTGAGTGTACGAACCTTGTATCGAGACATTGCGACTCTGCAAGAACAGGGGGCAAATATCCAAGGTGAAGCGGGCGTGGGTTACGTACTCAAGCCTGGTTTTCTACTGCCGCCATTAATGTTCACCGAGGAAGAAATAGAAGCTTTGGTTCTTGGCGCTCGTTGGGTGTCTCAACGCACTGACAACCAATTAAGCGACGGCGCACAAAATGCCTTGAACAAAATTGCAGCGGTATTGCCTATAGAGTTAAAAGACATGCTCGACGATACGACTTTGCTGATCGGTCCGAGTAAAGAGATGACCACAGATACGGTGGATATGGGCGACGTTCGCCAAGCGATTCGAGATGAAAAGGTTCTCTCCATTGATTATCGAGATTTAAAAGGCAAGCAGTCTCAGCGTCGAATCTGGCCATTTGCCTTGGGGTATTTTGATGAGGTTCGGGTGTTAGTGGCTTGGTGTGAATTGCGCCAAGACATTCGTAATTTTCGGACGGATAGAATTTTCTCTTGTGAGTTAATAAACACGCGTTACGCAACGCCTCGTCATGTATTGCTTAAACAATGGCGTGCGACATTGAGTAATAAACCTTCCTAATTCATTTACTACTGACAAGATCTGACACTCCGCTTATTTATTCTCACTTTATCGGGCCAAAGCCTGATGAGAAGTACTAAACTTTTAATGTGAAATATAAACAGCGAATAGGAATGTCAGTATGGATCTTTCAAATTTCACCATCTTATATGTCGACAATGTTCAACGCAGCGTGGATTTTTATCGTTCTTTATTTGAGCGCGAACCGGTAGAAGCCACCGAAAGCTTTGCTTTGTTTGTTTCGGAAACTGGCGCGAAGTTTGGTTTGTGGGTGCGAGAAGATGTTTTTCCAACAGCCAAGGATGTGCCCGCGGGCAGTATGGAAGTGGCGTTAACTCTTGATAACCTGATTACTTTGCAGATTAACTACATCAAATGGCGAGAGTTGGGAGTCGATATTATTCAAGAGCCAACCATCATGGATTTCGGGACTACTTTTACAGCGCTTGATCCAGATGGTCATCGTTTGCGTGTCTATACTCCTGAAAAAGCCAATAATAACTAAGAGTCGGTGATTAACCCGAAAAAGCACCGTCACTATTTATCTAATTGGCGGTGTTTTTTTGATTGAAAAGAAACGTAGTAGATCTTTTTTGGAGATTATTAATCAGAATGAAATGATGGGTTAACTGAAGGCATATTGATCCAGCCGATGAGCAAGCCTAGACTGATCTCATTCAATAAAGCCAATTCAGCGTTTTGCAAGTTGGCTACTTACTCCAGTTTTAGAGGTGAACAACTATGTTACCCACTTATTTTATTTCACACGGCGGCGGCCCTTGGCCTTATATTGCTGACATGCGCGCCATGTTTTCTAATCTTGAAGCGTCTTTGGTTCGAATGACACAAGAATTGCCTGAAAAGCCAAAAGCGATTTTGATGATATCAGGTCATTGGGAACGCAAAACCTTTGGTGTTCAGTCTAACCCTGCGCCTGGAATGGAATACGATTATTACGGTTTTCCTGCACATACTTATGAAGTGAAATACCAAGCCCCTGGCTCGCCAGAGGTGGCTAATCGCGTCGCAGATCTCATTAAAAGTGCAGGCTTTCCGGTGGATCTGGATGACAAAAAAGGTTTTGACCACGGTGCGTTCGCTCCAATGGCCGTGATGTACCCAGAAGCAGATATGCCACTGGTTCAATTGTCACTTAAATCGAACCTAAACCCAGAAGAACATATGGCGTTAGGTCGTGCCTTGGCACCCTTGCGTGAAGAGGGCGTATTGATCGTCGGAAGTGGTTTAAGCTTTCACAACCTTGGGTTAAGAGGCCCGCAAGCCATTAAACCTTCTACTGATTTTGATGCTTGGCTACAAGAAACCTTATTAGAATCCGAGCCAGCCGAGCGCAGTGCTAACATCATTGAGTGGGACAAAGCCCCTTACGCTCGTCTTTGCCATCCACGAGAAGATCATTTGATTCCTCTTATGGTTGCTCTTGGTGCCGCAGAGGATGGCAAAGCCACCTGTGTTTATCATGACGAAGGATTGTTTGGTGGTTGGACGGCGTCTAGCTTTCGCTTTGATTAAGGAAGGTGCGAGCAAGTCCTCTTGCCTCAGCATGTGGATAAAAGCCTGTTGTTCGAGGCGAGTGCCGAATGTGAATAGTGGTTCTATTTGCGAGGTGCTCAACAAAGAATACAGGCTTTTAGGCCATGCCCTGCGGGTCTTTCAGAGAAAACGTCACATGTCGTTGCGACTCTTTGAAAGGTACCTACATTTCTTCAGAGTCGCGCCTTATTTGACGATTTCTCTGAAAGACTGAGGTTTAGTAGACTTATTCGTACCTTCCTTAAGCGTTCTTAGGTTTTTTCGTCGTATATTTTTTGGTGGCTCTAGATCGAAAGCCAGATCTAGCGCCAACTTGTTTGATTCGACCTTTCATTTCCAGCATGGCAATTTTTATCTTCTTATTCGACGTTGCCAGTTTCTTTAACTGCTCTATTTCTTTTAAAGCCTCAGCAAATTGCTTCTGCTTAAGTAAAATCTCAACAATTTCCTGCATGTGGTTGATGACTTCCGTGTGATCCGTGGTGAAGTTAGACAAACTGATTTCAAACGCCTTTCTCGCATTGTTCAATGTCTCATCTGGTTGATCTGTCTGTTCGTTGTTGCGTGTCATTGTGGTCATGAAAGCCTTAGAGGGTAGGTTATATTTGGCGTCTAAAATCGAGTCGTAATACTTGTCGAGGAAGATTTGAAACATTGGCCGAAAAAGTGTGAAGACAGCGCGGATCGAACACAATGATGTCGCCAGCGGTGCCGGTCAATGTGACAACCTTCTGTTCGATGCCATGTAGCGAATTGCCTTCTTCAATGAATCGTTGGATTCGTTGATCAGGAGAACCTTCTTGAATAAGTTTTTGGAACCAAGGGTCTTCTTGAATAAGAGGGTCTAACACCTGATCCATAGGCAATAACGTTACGTCTTTAGGGCTCTCATACAGTCCGCTATTCACCGAAGAAAAAGCGTTTATTAACTCCTCGTTATTGGATGTTCCTAGAGTTTTGGCAAGACGCTCCGCTCGTCGATGAGATCCAGAAATGACGGTTGTCGCCCCCATATCTGCAGTGACATTATCAAGAAACACAAAGACAAATAAACTCCAAGGCTTGGCGTCACCTACCACAGCAGGTTCATCGCAGTGCCAAGATTTATGAGGTACATTCCAAACTGACTCTGAACCTGGAAAGCTTAACAAAGAATACCAAAGGTCTAGCGGGCGCCAAGTGTGATCGACAAATATTTGATCGATAACCGGTTGGATCGCACGCTCGATATCGTCTAATTTCCCTGCGGCTTTGAGCTCTCGCATAATCGACCCCATGCCGTTTAGTCGTTTTGCGCGAGCGTCCCCGATAGGGTTGTTAACATTGGAAAACCAAGTGCTAGGTTTGTCGAGATGAATGTCAAACTTGCGATGCACTTCCTGCCAAAGATGGGTTTGTACATCGGCAAGCATTTCAACATCGACGACATTGGAAAGTTTCAGGACTCCTTTGTTTTGGAAATCTTCTTGTTTAGATAATGTCATCGAATTAGTTTCCCGTTCAGCGTTAGCGTCTCAGTGAGTTCTGTCTAAGACCAATAATACCATTGAGCTCTATTTAAAGAAGGGTTGTAGTCTGAAAAAACACTTGTCTCAAAAAAAGTAGTTTATGCAGACAGTTATGATTACTTCACACCTAAAGGCTTAACAAAGCCCCCCCTTGCTATGTTTGTTGCCGATATGAGCCAGTGCTTTTTGATAAAAAGTCATTAATTAGGTCGATTGACGATTGCTCTGAAAGGATAAAGTCAGCGACCTTTGGATAGTGAAAATTACAGTCATGATTTTGTAAGGCTGGGGGTTGAGTGAAAAGTACTTTGTTATGCTCGCCCATTCGAAGAATGAGGAGATAATTATGAGAGCCACTTTACTTATTATTGCAGTCAGTTTGGTGTCGTTAACGGGTTGCGAGATAAATCGAGTGGGCGGGAAATTTGCTGGCATTGATATCGAAGCAAAGAGCGATGAAGGTCACAAAGATAATGGCTCATCTGGTAAGTTTTGTCCTCCTGGGCAAGCTAAAAAAGGTGGCTGCTAGCACCACATTTAACAATATTACCCATCGTTCAGAGTAAACTGAGATGAATTGAAGTGGTTTCATGTCAGTTTAATGGCGAAGTTTTCTGTTTTTAACATAAATTTTCAAATATTAGACAGAGTAATTTCCTAAAGTTGTCTATGGTTAAGAAACTACCATGCAATCTACGGAGAGAACTCGCATGAACAGAAAAGATGACCGCATAGAACATTTAGTCAGTTTACTCGAAAACTTAGAGAAGGTTTCGCTTCAGGATATTGCCCAAATTCCGCCTTCTCAGCAGCATATACTGGCCGAAAAAATTGAGAGCTTACAGGATGAGCTCAAAGCATTAATGACGGAAGATGAAAAAATCACTCATTGATTTGATGACTTTTGGTCTATGTTTACTTGCCAGATAACCTCTATATTTCAGCATATTCCCGCCAAAAAAAGACCGGCCTAAGCCGGTCAAACGTTCAGAGTACTGGGACAAACAATATAACGAACATTATTCCCAAGAACGAAGTAGGTCATCATAAGAAACCGTAACACCTTGAGGTTTCTCATTGGACAATTTCGCTTTTGGAGAGCCTGGTTGTGCCAACCAGTAAGCTTCGTCACGCGGTTTGTTCATTTTTGGTCCACAGATAGGTTGTACATTAGCGCGTTCTAGACGCTCCATAACCTTATCTTGCGCTGCGGCTAGGCCATTAAGTGCTTCTTGTGGTGTTGCTTCTCCGCTTGCTGCTTGAGAAATGTACTGCCACCAAAGCTGAGCCAGCTTAGGATAATCTGGCACGTTGATCCCAGTTGGTGACCATTGCTTACGCGCTGGCCCTTTGTAGAACTCAACCAAACCGCCTAACTTAGGAGCCGCAGCCGCCATTTCAGGAGAGTTGATGTCGGATTCACGAATAGGAGTTAAGCCTACGAGTGTTTTCTTCAAAGAAACCGTTTTTGCTGTGGTGAACTGAGCGTACAACCATGCCGCTAGGCGACGATCGTCTGGTGTAGAGTTCATGAAAGTCCAAGCACCAACGTCTTGATAACCTTTCTTCATGCCTTCTTCCCAGTATGGTCCAACTGGCGATGGAGCCATGCGCCATTTTGGTGAACCGTCTTCGTTTACAACAGGAAGACCTTTCGTTGTCATGTCCGCTGTAAACGCGGTATACCAGAAAATTTGTTGAGCCACGCCACCTTGAGCTGGCACTGGACCAGATTCAGAGAAGGTCATGCCTTGAGCTTCTGGTGGTGCGTACTTACGTAACCATTCTACGTATTTTGTTGTTGCGTAAACGGCCGCAGGGCCGTTTGTTGCACCACCACGAGAAACGCTTGAGCCTACTGGTGAGCAGGCATCTTTAATACGAATACCCCATTCATCGACAGGTAAACCATTAGGTGTACCCTTGTCGCCAGCACCCGCCATAGAGAACCAAGCATCAGTGAAACGCCAGCCTAGAGAAGGGTCTTTTTTACCGTAATCCATGTGGCCGTATACGCGTTCTCCATCGACGTTTTTAACTTTATCCGTGAAGAATTCGGCAATGTCTTCATAAGCAGACCAGTTAACAGGTACGCCTAGTTCGTAACCGTAAATAGATTTAAATTTCGCTTTTAAATCAGGACGAGCAAACCAGTCAGCACGGAACCAATAAAGGTTGGCAAATTGCTGCGTTGGCAATTGGTAAAGTTTACCATCTGGCCCTGTGGTGAAATCCAAACCGATGAAGTCGGCAAGGTCTAGGGTTGGTGACGTGAAATTTTTACCGTCGCCTTGCATCATGTCAGAGATTGGTACGACTTTGCCGTAGCGGAAATGGGTACCGATCAAGTCGGAATCGTTGACGTAAGCATCGTAGATGTTACGACCAGATTGCATTTGTGTTTGCAGTTTTTCGACAACATCACCTTCTTGGATCAAGTCATGGTTGACCTTGATGCCGGTGATTTCCGTGAAGGCCTTAGCCAATACTTGAGATTCATATTTGTGGGTAGTTAATGTCTCTGACGCCACGTTGATTTCCATACCGCGAAATTTTTTCGCGGCGTCGGTGAACCATTGCATTTCATCAAGCTGCTGTTGCTTGCTTAGTGTTGAAACGGTGAATTCGGTATCTACCCACTTTTTTGCAGCATCTGAGTATGCGTCAGCCCACAAGGTGGCCGAATGCATCATGACTGCAAAGGGTAAGGCGGCGAGTGCAATTTTTTTCTTATTGTAGTGCATGTTTTACCTCAACAAAGTTTAGTTTTTTATGTTCGGCTTCCGTGCCAGATAGATAGTCCATCAGTTCTTACTGAGAGAGACGCTGACTAGCCCCATCGCATTAGGATAAGCATCCAAAATGCACATAGGACGGTTGCCACCGCGATGTTCACATCCGTTAACGCAACGAATGCAAGGTGGATAAAAGCACTGCTAAGCAGGCCTATGAATAAGCGATCACCGCGGGTGGTTACCAGTGGCAAAAAGCCACGGCGTTCTACACAAGGTGAAATTACTTGCCATGTGGTCATACCGACCAAGATCACAGCAATGCCGATAAAAAACAGGGCAGTAGGTAATGTCCAAGACATCCAAGCCATAATAATTCTCCTTACACTCGACCAAGGGCAAAGCCCTTCGCCACATGGTTACGAACGAAGTAAATGACCAGCATTCCCGGAATAATTGTCAGTACACCTGCAGCCGCGAGCAGCCCCCAATCCATCCCTGAAGCAGACACTGTTCTCGTCATAATGGCAGCGATTGGTTTTGCTTCGACTGACGTTAATGTTCTCGCTAGCAATAGTTCTACCCAAGAGAACATGAAGCAGAAGAAGGCCGTTACACCGATACCTGAGCGAATCAAAGGAATGAAGATGCGTACGAAGAATTTCGGAAACGAGTAGCCATCTATGTACGCTGTTTCGTCAATTTCACGAGGCACGCCACTCATAAAACCTTCCAGTATCCACACTGCTAATGGCACAGTGAAAATACAGTGCGCTAGCGCCACGGCAATATGGGTGTCGAACAAACCCACTGACGAATAAAGCTGGAAGAAAGGCAGTAAGAAAACCGCAGGTGGTGCCATACGATTAGATAGCAGCCAGAAGAACATGTGC
Organism: Marinomonas foliarum; assembly: GCF_016906065.1. Taxonomy (NCBI): domain Bacteria; kingdom Pseudomonadati; phylum Pseudomonadota; class Gammaproteobacteria; order Oceanospirillales; family Oceanospirillaceae; genus Marinomonas; species Marinomonas foliarum. The sequence continues at coordinate 2,315,823 of NZ_CP070273.1, forward strand.
TTATCGCCAATGAACTTATAGCGGCTAAAGGCATAAGCAGCGGGTAAGGCAACCAGTAGACTGATAACCATATTCATGGATACGTAAAAAATTGAGTTTACGTAACCCATGTACCAAGTTGGGTCGCCAAATATCTTGGCGTAGTTTGCCAAAGTGAAATCCGCTGGGACAAAAGATAATCCGCTAAGAATTTCGGTATTGGTTTTAAATGACATGTTGATTAGCCAATAAATTGGCAGCAATAACAGAATCAAATACAGCACCAAGCCAAAGCGACCTCTAAGATGCGCGTTACGGGTTTTGCGCTCAGCTCGGCTATATACCGGAGCTTGCTCTTTTGTACCTGTATTGTGGCGCGTCATTGATGTTTTTAATTGCGTCATGATCCGCTCCTACTTGTCTTTTTGCATGTTCATGATGGTGGTGTAGAACACCCAACACACGAGCAAGATGATTAAGAAGTACACCAGTGAGAACGCCGCTGCAGGGCCAAGATCAAACTGGCCGATGGCTTGCTGTACCAAGGACTGACTCAAGAAAGTCGTAGAGCTACCTGGGCCACCGCCTGTTAGTACAAAAGGCTCGGTGTAAATCATGAAGGAATCCATAAAGCGTAATAACACACCAATAATCAGTACGTTAGTAAGCTTAGGCAGCTGGATGTAACGGAATACTGCCCAGCGAGACGCTTGGTCGATACGCGCCGCTTGGTAATAGACTTCAGGAATTGCTCGCAGACCTGAATAGCACAACAAGGCAACCAAAGGTGTCCAATGCCACACGTCCATCAAGACTACGGTTAACCAAGCGTCAGTAGGATCAGATGCATAGTTGTAATCGACACCGATACTACTCATAAAGGCTCCGAACAAACCTATGTCAGCACGACCGAAGATTTGCCAAATTGTGCCTACCACGTTCCATGGAATCAGCAGGGGAATCGCCACCAAAATCAAAGCCAAAGAGGCGCCGCGACCTTTAGTTGGCATCATCAAGGCAACACAAATACCCAGCGGTACTTCAATGATAAGAATGGTGAATGAGTAGATAAACTGACGCAGCAGGGCTTCATGTAAGCGGCTGTCTAGCATCACTTGCTTGAACCACTCTGTACCGACAAAGTAACGCGTATAAGGGTCAAAAATATCCTGTACCGAATAGTTCACCACAGTCATCAACGGAATGATGGCAGAAAAAGCAACGATGAGGAAAACGGGCATAACAAGGAACCATGCCTTGTTGTTCTCGACTTTAGTTTGCATGGTCGGTCTCCTTGTTCTGGTGCGCTGTGTCTGTTTGACCGTCTACATCAACCAGATATTCGTCCACATAGACCTTGGTCCATTGTTCCGGAAAGCTCACATAAATTTGGCCTGATGGGATTTTTTGGTCTTCGCTCAAGCGTGCCTTCATTACTTGCCCATGGAACATGAAAGACAGAATCTTGTAGGTACCAAGGTCTTCTACGTAATCTACGTCGACAGAAAAGGCGTCGTCGTTTTTACCATCCCACACATGGACAAATTCAGGACGAATGCCCAAAGTGACCTTGTTGGCTCCCATGGCTTTTAAACGCGTTAGCATGGCCTCGCTGACGGAGATTTTATGATCGCCAAACATTAGCGCTGCTTTTTCGTCTTGGCTTTTGAGTTCTGCCTCAAAAAAGTTCATACCTGGGCTGCCAATAAAGTAGCCAACAAAAGTATGTGCAGGTTTTTCGAATAACTCTCGTGGCGTGCCGAATTGGACGATTTGCCCGTTGTACATCACGGCGATTTTATCTGCAAAAGTAGAGGCTTCTAGCTGATCGTGCGTCACATATACCATGGTGATGTTGAACTGTTCATGGATTTGCTTGAGCTTACGACGTAATTTCCATTTCAGCTGAGGATCGATAACGGTAAGAGGCTCATCAAACAAAATTGCTGATACATCGTCACGTACTAAGCCACGTCCCATGGATACTTTTTGTTTTTGATCCGCTGACAAACCTTTGGCTTTACGCTTTAGCTGGTCAGACAGTTCAAGAATTTCGGCAACTTCGTAGACTTTCGACTTCACCTTGTATTCTGGTACGCCAATATTGCGTAGAGGAAAGGCCAAGTTATCAAACACTGTCATGGTGTCGTACACCACTGGGAATTGGAAAACCTGCGCGATATTGCGCTCTTCGGGTTTTAATTCGTTTACGCGTTTGCCGTCAAATAATACCTCCCCGTTAGAAGGTTTTAGCAGGCCCGAAATAATATTCAGTAGTGTGGATTTACCGCAGCCAGATGGGCCAAGTAGGGCAAAGGCTCCGCCTTGTTCCCAAACGTGAGACATTTCGCGGATGGCGTAGTCTTCTGGCTTGGTTGGATTATCGGTATAAGTATGCGCTAAGGCATTTAAGGTAATAGAAGCCATGATTATTGATCCCTCATTCGTGCTGGGGAATGCACCATCTTGCCTTGAGCGTCAAAGGCGTACAGCTTGTGCGTCGGGAAATAGACTTTAATTTCTTGATCCACTTGGTAAGCGTGAACCCCAGATAAATGCAGTACTAAATCAAAATGGGGGTTGTGAACATGCAAGAAGGTTTCTGATCCACTGATCTCCGCCAAATCAACTCGGACAGGCAACTCTAAATCATCGTCAGAGTGTGGCACCAAACCTATGTGCGAAGCGCGCACACCAAATTGATATTCACCAGGAGTCAGGCGGCGCAAATCGCTGTTCAAACGGAAATGGACAGTGTCGTCGAAAGTGACTTCTTCTTCGCTGACGCGACCAGGAACCACGTTGATTGGTGGTTCAGAGAACATCTCTGCAGTGATAATGTCTTTTGGCTGGTGATAAACCTCAGCAGTTGGCCCCATTTGCAGCAAGCGACCTTCGTTTAAAACAGCGGTGTTGCCACCCAGAGCCAAGGCTTCGTTCGGTTCGGTTGTGGCGTAAATAGCGATACAGTTACGGGCTTTGAACAAGGCGCGTAATTCTTGGCGTAGCTCTTCGCGTAATTTGTAATCGAGGTTAACCAGAGGTTCATCGAATAAGATAATTTGCGAGTCTTTCACCAAGGCTCTCGCCATGGCGGTACGCTGTTGCTGGCCACCGGAAAGTTGCAGTGGCAAACGATCAAGGAAAGGATCGATGCGAAGCATTTCTGCGGTTTCACGTACACGGCGGTCGACTTCTTTTTCATCCATCTTTGCCAAGCGAAGTGGCGACGCGATGTTTTCGTAAACCGTAAGATTGGGGTAATTGATGAACTGTTGGTACACCATGGAAATGTTGCGTTCGCGAACAGGCACACCTGTTACGTCCACTCCATTCATGAGGATTTTTCCTTTGGTAGGTCGATCAAGACCCGCCATGAGGCGCATTAGCGTCGTTTTACCGGACAGAGTGCGTCCAAGTAGAACGTTGAAAGAGCCGGGTTCGAGAGATAAATTTACATCATCGATCCACGTCTCGCCTTCAACAACGCGCGATACATTCTGCAGCGTCAGAGACATTGTAAGTACCTTTTTTGTTGTTATTGTTTTCTTGTGTGAACATCTTGTGTCTTTCGCAAGGCTCAAAAATGAACGCACAGTAATTTTGTCTGTATGTTGTAAATACTTACAAAAGCCGTGCCAAAAATATTTCTATACTTCTGGTAAGATATAACTCATTGAAAAATATTGGTTTTATTATGATTTTTAGTTGGGTTTGGTGGTTTTCACTTTCGAAAAAGGACTGTTCACGAGTGTTCAAAGTGTTTACAGTCTGCCAACTACAGTGAACATTTCATGCACACTCCGAGGGATCTCCTTGAGGTGTTGGAGTAGGAAATGCAAGACGAAGAAGAACAAAAACAACAACAAAGTGCTGCCGTATCTGCCGTCATAGACTCTGGATCGGAAACGAATTTGACGCAAACTCACAAAGAGCGAATTCAAGCGTCTTGGTATCGTTGCGAGCAATTTGGCTTGGATCACAGCAGTCGACCCGATTTCGCGACCTTGCCAAAAGGTTCGTTAACAGATCTGATAGATCAGCATCGTAGCTTGCTCGAAACCACAGAAAACGAAGTGTTGCCGTATTACGAAAATATTCTGAGCAATTCGGCGTGTATGATCGTTTTGGCGGACCGCCAAGGTCATGTACTGAATACTTGGGGGCAACCGCGTTTTGGCAGTGCTGCACAGCATGGTTTGGTAGGCGGGAACCAATGGACCGAAATGGGGGTTGGCACCAATGCGATTGGTACCGCTCTGATTACTGGCGAAGCGATTCAAGTGGGTCGAGATGAACACTTCTTACGTGCTAATCGTTTTATGGTTGGCTCGGCATCGCCTATCTACAACACCAAAAACGATTTGGTTGGTGTGTTGGACATCTCATCAGACGCGTATCTGCCTCAAGATCATACTTTTGGCATGGTCAAACTCATGTCGTTGAGTGTGGAGAACCGCCTGATATTTTCCGCCTTTCAACAAGAGCATTTCATTCTTAGTTTTAATACCAATGTGGTCAGTTTAGACAGTCATTGGTCTGGTATTTTGGTGCTGGATGAAAACGGTACGATTGTCTCTGCTAACCGTCGTGCAGAAGTGGTTCTCGCTCAGGACTTGGCGTTGCTCAACATTAATCAAATATTTGATATCGAAATGCGTGAGATCAAACATCATCCTTTTAGTTTGCCGATGAAGTTGATTGCCATGGGGCGCTATCAGTTTTACGTTAAAGTGATTCCTCCCGTACAGCAAATCATGCGCATACCAGACTTTCGTCAGCGAGCAGATTATGTTGCACCATCACAGCCAGAAGCCATTGTTATGAATGAAAAAAATCCACCAGTTGAAAAGGTGAAGAAGCCGGAAGAACTGTCGTTTAAAGCGATTCCAGATAACGTCATTCCACTGGCTGAATTACAACATGGCGACGATCGAGTCGAGCGTTTAGTGCGCCAAGCTCATAAGATTATGGAAAAAGATATTCCTATCTTGATTCATGGTGAAACGGGCGCTGGTAAAGAGATATTTGTACGCAGTTTGCACTATCACAGCTCTCGTGCCAAAGAGATGTTAGTGGCGGTAAATTGTGCTGCCATTCCTGCTGAATTGGTAGAGTCTGAACTTTTTGGTTATGAAAAAGGCGCTTTTACTGGTGCGCAAAATCGAGGCTCAATAGGTCTGATTCGTCGCGCGCATCACGGCACATTATTTCTCGATGAAATTGGTGAAATGCCCATGGCTGTGCAGTCGCGTTTGTTGCGGGTTTTGCAAGAAAGAGTGGTCACGCCATTGGGTTCTACTGAAGCCTTTCCGGTGGACATTAAACTGATTTCCGCCACCAATCGAATCTTAAAAGAAGAAGTGAAAGAAGGGCGTTTTCGCCAAGATTTATACTATCGAATTTCAGGTATGAACATCGAACTACCCGCTTTGCGCGAGCGCACTGACAAAGCGGCATTGATCAAATACCTTCATGAGCGTTTACGCAAAGAAGAACCAGGCCCAGCTTTGTCGCAAGCTATGTTGGACTTACTGGTGACGCATCCATGGCCGGGTAACATGCGCCAACTTGCTCATGTATTAAAAGTCGGCATGGCAATGGCCGATGAGGAAGAGCTAGAAGAATGGCATTTACCTGATGATTTCTTTGATGACCTCGATGCCATGGGACAAGTTGATGATTCAACATCATCAAAGGCTGGTAGTGAACAAGATGAACCGTTAGAAGACTTGATACCTAGGCTGTTAAATGAATTCAAAGGCAATGTCTCGCAAACCGCCAAAACCGCAGGAGTGAGCCGCAATACGGTTTATAAATATGCGAAGCCTAAAGAAAGTGATGCCTAAGCTGACAATGTCATCCCTGTTTTAACCTCTGTGGTTAAAACAGGGATCGGTATACTATCTAGCCACTTTTGCGACAGCTTCAATTTCAATTAAAATCTCTGGGGAAGCCAAAGAGGCAACGCCAATCCCCGTTAATGCAGGGCGTGAGGTACCTAGTGTGCTGGCGATAATAGGGACGATGTCTTCCATATGGTCTGCAACCTCACCACGCACATAGACTCGTAGCTGCAGGATATTTTCGACTGAGGAATTTGCCTCTTCTAGCACCGTGATTAAGTGTTTTGCTGCATTGGCAGTTTGCGTTTTCATGTCGTGATTATGAGTTTGAAAATCGGTGTCCCAGTCGACTTGCCCTGAAATAAAAACCAATCCCGCATCGTTATCTACCGTGGCTTGTGACATACCCGTTGCTGCACCATCATACAAGGATAGTGGATTAATGCGTTTAATGGACATAAAGACCTCTACATAGTGTTTAAAGTGACGCTAGGGTAGAGGTGAGTGGGGCGTTTGGCGATAAAGCTAAGCTTGTTGCTCATACAAGCGAAGATCATTTTTAATGAGCAAACTTCTTCTGGATGCTATCTAGTAACCAGCTAATTAATGGGTCATGTTTTGCGTTTGGGTGATAGGCAGCTACGACTTGATAACCTGGTGGGTATTTTTCTAATGGAAGCTCAACTAGTCCTTCGTAAGGTAATAGTCTCGAAGGAATGAATCCCACCATGTTTGACTGTTTTAAGGTTTCTTTCGCCATATGAAAGGAAGGGGCAGATACGGCAACATGACGTGGAAAACCTTGTTGTTCAAACCAAGTATCAGCAGAGCCTATAAAGCTGCCAACGCCAGGCGAAACAATGACGAAGTCGTGTGTGGTTAATTGTTCTAGTGATAGGCCATGAGTACGTTCAATGGATTTATTCGCTGTTACGCATAGGTATTTTTCGGTAAATAACGGCGTTGAAATCAATCCTTCGGGAGCATAGGCGCTGGTGGTAAAAGCAATATCTATTGAGCCTTGATGGATTTTTTTGGTTAGGTTGGCGTGTTCGATATTGGTAACGATCACTTTTACTTTAGGAGCGTACTGTCTAAGCTCTCTAATGAGCTCGGTGACGATCACTTCTTGGGTGTAGTCTGTTGCACAGATAACCAGTGTTCTTTCTGCTTCCTGTGGTGAAAACGCTTTTGCCAGAGGGATGCTATTTATGTAGGTTAATATTTTTTCGATGTGTTGCTCTATCTCTTTGGCGTAGGGTGTTGGAATCATTCCATGCCCTGTTCTAACAAAGAGTTGATCACCAAGAATGCTTCTTATTTTTTTAAGTTGAAGACTGACAGCCTGTTGAGAAACACTTAAATGTTCTGCCGCTGCTGAAATATTGCCGAACTGATAAAGAGCGCTTAATGTTCTAAGATGATTTATTTCAAGTTTATCTATCATGCGCGTCTCGTTGGCTATTAGTAGTACAGATAGGTGTATAGATGTTATTAATAGTTGCTAAATGATCGTTTTCAATACTTTTTTCTATGTAAAACACTCTGGAGTGAATGGCATGTTGCGTCAATGTTTCTTAGGGATTATCTGTGTTTTGTCATTAGCTTCTTGCAGTTCTCATTCTATTCAAGATGAACAAACTCGGCAGGCTAGTGTTAGTTTGCCTTTATTACATGGCTGGCATGATGACAAAGAGGTGCTCTACATAACAACCGACGTATCAGACCAAGCGGTGGCCAAAGCCAAAAATGCCAATTATGCGCCTCGGTTACGTGATGCTGTGCCGAATTACCCGAAACCACCCCAAGTGAAAACTGTGCTAGAGCGTGTGTATGCATTTCCGAATCAAGAGCAAGCTTGGAGCGTATTTGCGTCGGTTCCAGAGCCATTAGGTTATGAAAGCCAAGACACTCATTACTCGCCACTTTGGTTGATGTACGTCGTGGTATGGAAAGATCCAAGCAAGGCAACAGAATTGACATCTGAAGAAGCGATTTTTACGGCAGAAGATCAGGGGTTGGTTACCATCGAACGAACCGATGTCGTGCTTAATTGTCCGGTCATTCCGTTTTCTCTTGTTGAATAGCACTCAATTATAGAACGCTCTATTTAGGGCGTTCTTGTCTTTGAATATCCACTCCCAGTCGTTACTTAACACTCCCAATCCTGAGGCTCGTCCATCCCTTTAAATGAATAAAATTCAATGTGGTTAAGTTTAATTCATTTTTATTCATGATAATGGTTGCGTATAAATGTACTCATAGAGTCATTAGACAGATCGCCAATAATCAAAAACTGGCAAGTGAGAACAAGGAAGAGATCCTTATTTCACTTCAGAAAATAGGATACGAGGTCACCATGAGTAACGAATTTATCTTTACCATTAAGCGTATTTGCTTCGATGAAAATTACCGCCCTGCAGACAATACGCGCATCACAACGAACTTTGCGAATTTGGCTAGAGGAGAGAGACGACAAGAAAATCTTCGTGATGCATTGAGGATGATTAACAACCGTTTTAATGCGCTGGCGCATTGGGATAATGCAAAGGGAAATCGTTACTCTGTTGAACTTGAAATCATTTCGGTTGATGTTGATATCGAAGGAAAAGGCCAGTCCTTTCCAACCATTGAAATCTTGAAGACGAATATTTTTGATCATCATACTGAGCAGCGTATCGAAGGTATTGTAGGAAACAATTTCTCTTCTTATGTGCGTGATTATGACTTCAGCGTCTTGCTACCAAACCACAACAAAGACCAAGCGGAATTTAGTATTCCTGATAACTTCGGTGAGTTACATGGAAAGCTCTTTAAAAGTTTTGTGACATCGGACAGCTTTAAAGAAAACTTTACTAAGCCACCTGTTATTTGTCTGAGTGTTTCCGACAATAAAACGTACCAGCGTACAGGAAATCAGCACCCAGTTCTGGGGGTAGAATATCAACCAAATGGCACCTCTTTGACCGAGCAATACTTTCAGAAGATGGGCTTACAGGTTCGATACTTTATGCCTGCCAACAGCGCTGCGCCATTGGCTTTTTATTTTGTGGGAGATTTGCTTAACGACTACACCAACCTTGAGCTTATTGGCACCATCAGCACGATGGAGACCTTCCAGAAAATCTACCGGCCAGAAATTTATAATGCCAACGCGGTTGCTGGAAAGAGCTATCAACCTAACTTAAAAAACCTCGACCACTCTTTAACGCAAATTGTTTATGACCGTGAAGAACGCAGTCAGTTGGCGAGTGAACAAGGCAAATTTGCTGAGCAGAATTTCATAAAGCCATATCAAAAGGTACTTGAGCAGTGGTCTGCTAATTGCGCATAAACGCGACCCTTAATGGTTATTTTTCAAACATTACATTTAATAAATGGCATTCTTTATTATGAAAACAGATATTGAAAAAACAGTTGCTAACAACACACTGCTACCGACTTCAACCGCTGGCAGCTTACCGAAGCCCACATGGCTTGCAGAGCCAGAAACCCTTTGGTCTCCTTGGAAATTGGAAGGCGATCAATTAGTTGATGGTAAACAGGATGCACTGCGCATCTCGCTTCAAGAGCAACAGCAAGCGGGCATTGATATTGTCAGTGACGGTGAACAAACGCGCCAACACTTTGTTACCACTTTTATTGAGCATCTTAGCGGCGTTGATTTTGAGAATCGTCAGACAGTAAGAATTCGTGATCGCTATGACGCGAGCGTACCTACTGTCGTTGGTCCTGTTAGTCGTATCAAGCCAGTGTTTGTTGAAGATGCTAAATTTTTGCGTCAGCAAACCAAGCAACCGATTAAATGGGCGCTGCCAGGCCCAATGACCATGATTGATACACTTTATGATGATCATTATAAAAGCCGAGAAAAGCTCGCATGGGAATTTGCCAAAATTCTCAACCAAGAAGCAAAAGAATTAGAAGCAGCTGGTGTGGATATCATCCAATTTGATGAGCCCGCGTTTAATGTGTTTTTTGATGATGTGAATGATTGGGGCATCGCAACCTTAGAAAGAGCCATCGAAGGTCTTAAATGCGAAACGGCGGTGCATATTTGTTATGGCTACGGCATTAAAGCCAATACGGATTGGAAAAAGACGCTTGGGTCTGAATGGCGACAATATGAAGAAGCCTTCCCTAAGCTGCAACAATCCAGCATCGATATTATTTCGCTTGAATGCCATAACTCGCATGTGCCCATGGAGTTGCTTGAGCTGATTCGCGGTAAGAAAGTCATGGTTGGCGCAATCGACGTAGCAAACCATGCCATTGAGACACCAGAAGAAGTGGCCAATACTCTGCGAAAAGCGCTACAGTTTGTCGATGCCGACAAGCTTTATCCTTGTACTAACTGTGGCATGGCTCCGCTGCCTCGTGCCGTGGCAAGAGGCAAGCTACATGCCTTGAGTGCTGGCGCAGACATTATTCGAAAAGAGCTGGCTTTGTTGTCGAATTAATTGGCCTCAATCGTAAAAATCCCGTTCGAATTGACATATCGAAACGGGATTATCTTGGCTTTCTAAATCTGCTTTTTTAAATAAGTGTAACTAAAGCTCGTTTTACTCTGACACAAACTCGATGTAACTGGCTCTAACTGCAAGGTTATTTTCAAGCAAAAATTTCGACGGAGGTTGACCAGTATGTTTGCTAAAAGCAGAGCTAAACGCACTGGCAGATTGGTAACCTATCCTTTCGGCAATAGTGGCCATAGTATACTTTTGGCGCCTTAAAAGATCTTTCGCAATCGCCATACGCCATGCAATGACATATTCCATTGGTGTACAACCCACAGCTTTGTTAAAGCGTTGAAAAAAAGCGGAGCGGGACAATGAGGCCTCCTTTGCTAATTCATCGATCGTCCATGATTGACTCACATCTTGATGAATTTTTCGGATCGCAATGGCAAGCCGTTCATCGGCTAAACCGACTAACAAACTAGGAACTTCTGGCGTGTCCATCTTCGTTCTAAAAGCTTCAATCAGCAGAATTTCTAATAATCGAGCCAATACAGAATCACGGCCGGGGCGTTGCGCCAAGGATTCCTCAATAACAAGCTCTACCAGCGTGGTGAGTCTTTTTGCTTCGCGCAGGTGAACAAGTTTCGGAAGAAGCGATACCAGTATTTTTGAATCTGGCGCCTCAAATTGACAATGGCCAATAAGTAAATGCGCATTCAACTCTTGCTCTGCTTCACCTACAAAATAGGTACTAGCAGCCGTTTTAATGGGCACAGTATCGGCTTCTGTCAGTGCTAGAGGATGACTGCTGGCTACCGTAAAAGCATGTGCTTCAGGAACAAGGACAAAATCGCCAGCGGTTAGATAAATCGATTCTTCGCCTTTTAATGTGAACTCGCAATTTCCCTCTAGCACAACACAATAGAACGGATTACCGATTTCTTCGCGTCTAATACGCCACTTGCCTGCGGCATGGACTACCTTGGAAAAAGCGGCTTTTGGTTGCAATAGGGTCACAATACTCGAAAGAGGATCTATCATTTAAATACTATTGGTAATGTTATGTGGATTTTTCATTATATATTGTACATGCACCTTTAGATAGAGTTAACACCTCAATCGCTTAAGGAGCTTTTATGAATAATCTCGTTACCGAATCTAAGAATATCCCAGAGTCTAATAGTCAACTTACTCTGTCGATTAGCCCGATTGCCCTAACCATTGAAGGTCGTGAAACACCGCTTGAGCTCAGAATTACCCTGCCAGTAAGTGGCGAGGATATTCCAATTATCTTACTTTCTCATGGTCATGGTCCATCGTCGTACCTGCCTTCTAAAGATGGTTACGCCCCACTGGTAAACTATTGCGCTGAGCAAGGTTTTGCCGTTATTCAACCTACTCATGCAAGTTCAAGAGTGGGTGGTCTCGACAATACTCACCCAGATGCGCCACTTTTTCTCAATGAAAGAGTGCTTGAAATGAAAACTATTTTAGACAGTTTGGCGCAAATTGAGCGTGATATAGTTAGTCTTTCTGGCCGATTAGATAAAGAGCGTATCGCGATCGTAGGGCACTCTGCAGGGGCGATGACAGCGGCCATGTTAATGGGCATGACGTTACCACATATAAGCAGCGTATTAGATCAGCGTATCAAAGTGGGAGTTCTATTAGCGGCTGTGGGCAAAGGAGGAGATGATTTAATTGAATCAGCAAGAGAAAGGTTCCCTGAAATTAATCCAAATTATTCATCAATGACCACAAAAAACTTAGTAGTGTATGGTGATCAAGACCTTAGTCCGCACTTCACAACTCGTAACGCAGACTGGCATGCCGATCCATATCACATTGCTCCGGGCAGCGATTTTTTGCTGACGTTAATGGGCGGCAAACATGGCCTAGGTGGTATTGCCGGTTATGACGCAAAAGAAACCGATGACGAAGATCCTGATCGTCTCGCCATTACTCAAAAAATGACAGCAGCGTATTTAAAATCAGCTTTATATGAGGATGACAATGCATGGGAGCAAGCTTGTGAAGCTCTGCAAGCTTTTGCCAGTAAACAGGCTTACGTGGAAAGTAAACACTGAACGCTATGAAGCTTAAGACTCCAATAACCTAGAGATTCATTTTTGGGTAGATAAAAAAAACCGTTTCGAATTTAAAAGTCGAAACGGGGTTTTTATGTATTGCTAGTCAAAATTAATAAAGGCTAAATATTTGATACAACTTTTAGCATATCCAGAAACGCATCCACGGATTCCACTGCTGCCGACTCATGCATGGTGTGGTAACCAATAGTTGGGATTTGAATCGTTGTGCCATCTACCAAGCCATTTGATGCGGCGATAATACGGCCAAGTTCGGTACTTCCAAGGGAGCTTGGTTGCAGGCCTTGCTCAGCTCGTTTGGCGTTTTCATTTTCTACGTAACGGTTTTTATATAAGTAACTGATGTTGTTTTTCTCGCACAGCTCTTCAAGAAGTTTTGTACTGTCTTTGTTGAATGTGGCGTTGGCGTCTTTTTCCCTAAGTACCAGAAGCTGCTCGTTAGCCGCATCAAGATTCGGGAACGGGCTAGTATCAACCACAAATAAACGGTTGGTTGAACCGCCAAAACGACGGAACCATTCTAGTAAATAGCGCCAGCTTTTTCCTGCTTCTTCCTGTGCGGTAAAAAAGGCGGTGCCTTTGAAACCATGATCAAAAAGATGCACCAAAGCTGCGGCTGAAATCACGTTGTCGAGCTGACCTTCTAAGCGATTGTCGACTATGTGTAATTGGTCTTTAAAAGCGATTGGCGTACCTGCAACCACACCTTCTAACCCTTCGGTTTCGAAAATCAAGTTGTTACGGAATTCACAAACGTAAGAGCTTTTAATAGTTCCTTTGCCGCGATAAACCCCAGACCAAGGCTCGTAGGCGTAGATCTCCTCATGGTTGAAGCGCTCTGTGACCTTGGACATGAGTTCTTCAGACACCGAGTTGTTCAGTAAATCGGTGCGGTTTGCCGAAACAAACGCTGCGTATTGGAATTCGTTCGGACCCGTACACACCAATCCATGACGATCTATATGCGCCGAGAACATGGTACTAAACGGATCACTGCCTTGGGCAACCAACAAACCTTCGTACCAAGTGACTTTTGCCCCTCGCTCTTCCAGTTCGCGTTGTAACACGCGGAAAAATGAATGCTCTGCGCCAACCACACTGGGCGCGCGAATAAGCAGTTTGAGCAGGTCGATAAAGTCATCACTAGGCATGCAAAAGGTTCCAAAAAAGGGGGAATCGGAACCTTGTTTATAAACGGAATTGATTTATTAACATAATGTTTTTTTGTTATTTTAATTGTATATATTTGTATTCTCTGATTTATTCATTACACAATGCTTTTATAATAAAGAAATCATCGAAAATAGCAGAACTCACATTGGCAAGGAGGAAAAATGTTTTTTTCCAATAGCAAACTTAAAGCGAGAGTTGTTGAATTAGAGAAAGAATTGTCCTCTTTCCATGAAACGGAAGCTGATTTGAGAGAAGAAATGATATTTTTCTCTCTCGATTCAAACGGTATTATCCTTGAAGCTAATGAGCTATTTTTGACTGCTTGTGGGTATGAAAAAAGCGAGTTGATCGGGCGTAATATTAAAGAAATTATTGTTAAAAAATCATTAGCAAAAGAGCATTGTCAAAAGATGCTGTCCAGTATTAGTGAGAAGGATCACTGGCATGGTGCATTACAGCTGGTGACAAAAAGTGGCGAAGAGGCATGGTTTCGTTCAATTGTTCAGCCTAATACGCGCGGCGAAAATGATTCAGTGACGTTGGCTGTCTATTCCACCGAGTTAACACGCACTATTTCTCAAGCCAAAGAAACACAAGATATGTTGGCCGCTTTGAATCGTTCTTCAGCAGTAATCGAATTTAGTTTGGATGGTATTATTTTAGCTGCGAATGACAATTTCTTAAAAGGTATGGGCTACTCTAAAAAGCAAATTGTTGGCCAGCACCACAGAATGTTTTGTGAAACGCAAGAAGCAGAATCGCAAGAATATAAAAAGTTCTGGCAGCGCTTACGTTCAGGTGAGTTTGTTTCCGACCGCTTTAAGCGAATAGATAGTCACGGAAACACGGTATGGTTAGAAGCATCCTACAACCCAATACATGACGAAAGTGGCGATCTGTATAAAGTAGTTAAATTTGCGACGGTTATTACTGAGCAGATGAACCGTGAATTTGCGATCTCCGAAACTTCAGAAATTGCTTATGGCGTGTCTAAAAAAAGTGTCTCAGATGCATTAACGGGTAAACAGGTAATTGAATCGACCATTAAGACAATGAACGAATTGTCTGGTCAGATGAGTACCGCAGGGCAAGGGATTTTTGAGCTAAATACACAGTCCACCAAGGTGTCAGAATTGGTTGAAAGTATTCGAGGCATCGCTGATCAGACTAACCTTCTTGCGCTGAATGCTGCAATTGAAGCTGCACGAGCGGGCGAACAAGGTCGTGGCTTTGCGGTTGTAGCCGATGAAGTGAGACAACTTGCTTCAAGAACCAGTTCGGCTACGGAAGAAATCATCAAGGTAGTTGGTGATAACAAAAAACTAACTGAGCAAGCCGTTTCTCTTATCGAAGGCAGTATGGAGAAAGCGCAAGTAGCGCTTAAATTGTCTAATGATGCGGGAGACGTAATGAACGATATAGAAATGGGGGCAAACCAAGTAGTGGATGCCGTCAGCCAGTTTAATAATAAGCTTTAGGCTTTATTTTAAATAACGAATGTTCTCTATAATCCTCTAAGATTTTGTTTCTTAGAGGATTTTTTGTATATAGGACAAGCGCTCTAAAATAACGCCATCTGATCACCTTCCTTTGGAGGAACGGCAAAATGACGGCAATCGAGATAACTGAGTCGGTTGTCGTCCAGCCCATATTTGCGTCGTGCGACATGAAAGCGTTGATTGATTAAATCCGCGAAGATACCTTCCCCCGTCATGCGTTTGCCAAATTGGCTGTTGTAGAGCTTGCCGCCGCGCATGTCCATAATACGCTGCAAAACATGCTCAGCACGGTCTGGGTAATGCTGGTGGAGCCAATCCGAAAACAAAGGCGCAACCTCGTGAGGCAAACGCAACATAATGTAATTGATGGATTGCGCGCCAACCTCTGCGCAAGCAGCGACGATTTCTTCTAACTCATTATTGTTGATAAAAGGAATCACTGGTGCGACAAGAACCGAAACCGGAATTCCAGCTTCGCGTAAGGTTTTAATCACCTGTAAACGTGTTTTTCCAGACGCTGTTCTGGGTTCCAAAATACGCTTTAAATCGTTATTGAGTGTTGTCACACTGACCGCCACATGAATCAGATTTTTTTCTGCCATCAGCGTGAGTAACTCAATGTCTCTTAGAATCAGTGTGCTCTTGGTGATCAGCGAAATGGGTTGATTGTGGGCCAAGGCAATTTCTAATAACCGACGAGTGATTTTCAGCTGTTTTTCTATCGGCTGATAAGCGTCGGTATTAATACCCAAAGCAATGGGTTCACAACGATAGTTTGGGTGAGCCAGTTCTTCTTCAAACAGAAATGCTGCATTAGTTTTGGCAATCAGTTTAGTTTCAAAATCCAACCCTGGCGACAAATCTAAATACGCATGAGTCGGGCGAGCAAAACAATATACGCAGCCATGTTCACAGCCTTTATAAGGGTTGACCGACATGCGAAAAGGAATATCAGGGGAGGAATTGCGACTAATGATGCTTTTGGCGCGTTCATGACGAACCTCCGTTTTGGGAGATGAGGTTTCCAACAAGGCGATGGCTTCGTCGTTTTCATCTACTTCCACCAGCGTAATCGCAAAGCGCCCCGCCATATTATTGGTGGTACCACGTCCCTTGAGCGGATGGTTGAAAGGGGATTTTTCGCCTTTTTGATCGCTGTTATTGATAAAAGAAGAAGAAGACATAAAAGCACTCAAAATACTGTATATATAACCAGTATTTTGAGTGCTAAATTTGGATAAAGCAAGTTTTCATTTGTCGGTTTTTTACAACGAGACGTTACGTTTTTGTCGCATCAGGAATACAAAAGCGATGCCGCCGACAAGGCCGGTGAGAATACCGATTGGCATGTCTTCGGGTGGCATGATGATTCTGGAAGCGATGTCTGCCGCGACTAGGAACAAAGCACCGAATAGCGCCGATAACGGCAGGACTTTGCGATAATCGCCGCCAACCAACAAACGCACTATATGCGGCACCATTAAGCCGACAAAGCCGATGACGCCAGAAAAAGCTACCGCCGCGCCAGTTAGTAGGGCGCAGACAACAATCACAATCAGGCGGAAGCGCTCGACCGGAACGCCCAAGGTGCTGGCACTTTCATCGCCAAGAGTCATAGCGTTTAGATAACGGGCGTTGTAAATCAAATAGCCGGAACCGAGTAAAAGCGTGACCAGCGGAAACCAAAGTTGTCCCCATTGAGCCAGTCCTAATCCGCCAAGCATCCAGAAAATCACTGTATGAGACGATCGATGATCGCCCATAAAAATGAACAGATTTCCCAAGGCCGTCAGCACAAAGGCGACGGCGACACCGGCGAGAATCAAACGACCCGCACTGTGTGCCGAGGAAAAATTCGCGACAGCTAAGACCAAAAACATTGCACCTAAGGCGCCAATGAAGGCAAACACGGGAACTGTAACCACACCTAAAATCATGCCAGTGTGGAGCAAGGCGATAATCGCGCCTAACGCCGCCCCAGAAGACACACCCAATAAATGCGGATCGGCCAAAGGATTGCGAGTCACGGATTGCAGTGCCGCACCGACAATCGCCAAGGCAGCCCCGACCATGGCGGCAAGCAGTGTGCGCGGTAAGCGAACTGCCCAGATGATGTTCTCGCGCCCCATCGACCAGTTAGGCAGCGTGTTGGTGATCGACAGTTTATGGCCGATCACGCTCCACACAGTGGACTGGCTAATGGACACGGAACCCACACCAATTGCCACGCCCATTAATAGCAAGAGTAAGATGCTCAACATGATTAACAACGCTGGCAGGGGGATGCGTCCCATGATGGTGAGCTTTTTCTGGCCTGCTTTCATGATGCGGTTCTAAAAGCCTCAGCTAAGCGTTTAATTGCATTAATATTACGAGGCCCCGGCGTTGCCTCGACGTATTCCAATACCACGAAATGATTGTTTTTCACGGCTGGAATATTTTCGAAGGCTGGGTTACTGCGCAAGAAGTTGATCTTTTGTTCTGCAGTCACGTCGCCATAGTTAACGATGACAATTACCTCTGGAGATCGATCAATAACAGCCTCCCATCCCATTTGCGTCCAGCTTTTCTGTACATCATCAACAATGTTTTTACCGCCAGCAGCTTCGATCAAAGCGGTTGGCATGCCGAATCGACCCGAAGTAAAAGGCTGCTCTTCGCCGGAATCGTAAACGAAGACTTTCGGTGCTGTTTTTAATGGCTTGAGGTTGGCTTGGAAGTTAGCCAAATCTTGTTGGTAGCCTTTGACTAAAGCTTGCGCTTTTTCTTCTTTGTCAAAAATACGACCTAGATTGAGTAAATCAACATAAAGGTCATCCATGGAAACTTTTGGTTTGTCCATGATGTGAATACAGCTTTCTGTTAACTCGTAAACCTTGATGCCAAGAGGAGCCAAGGTATCAGGTGTGACGCCGCCACCGACACGCATGCCGTAGTTCCAGCCAGCAAAATAAAAGTCGGCATCGGCGCCTAATAGGACTTCTTTGTTTGGGTATTTAGGAGAAAGCTCAGGCAATTCACCAATGCCATTTCGTAGCGTTGGGTCTAGAGTTTTCCAGCCAGAAACACCTGTAAAGCCGACCATGTGGTCCTGTAGGCCAAGGGCCAACATCATCTCAGTTAGATTCACATCGTTTGATATCGCCGCTCTAGGCGCTTGCTCAAACGTGACCTCACGATCGCAGCTTTGTACCGTAACAGGATAGCCAGAAGCATTGGCCAAACCTGTCTGTAAAAGCCCAAGTAATGCGCCGCCAATAATTAGTGACGTGTGTTTGATGTGCGTATTGACGTTCGTTGTCATGAAAGTGTCCTGTTAATCATTCCGTTAATCATTGATGTAAAAAGAAAATCTTGGTCGTTGCGTGATGGGGTGTTCATCAATAATGGTGTCCACATCAAATACTTGTTTTATGCGTTGCTTGGTAAAGACATCATTGGGTGGTGCGCAGTCCTGCATTTCGCCGTTTTGCATCACCAGTACTCGGTCAGCGTAAGCGGAGGCGAGGGCTAAATCGTGTAATGACACAATAAGCGTGCAAGGCAGTTTTGCTAATAAGGCCAACACATCAAGCTGGTGACGAATGTCGAGGTGATTGGTTGGCTCATCGAGAATAAGTACATCAGGGCGCTGCGCCAACGCTCTGGCGATCATCACTCGTTGGCGTTCACCGCCAGATAAAGAGTCAAAAGAGCGATCGGCTAAATGTGCCACATCGAGTAAGGCGAGTGCGCTATCGACAATTTGGGAATCTTCGTCAGAGCGCCCCCAAACAAGCGACTTTGGTGTCAGGCCGATTTCTACCATTTCAAAAACGCTTAGACCAAATTCACCGCCAGCGTCTTGTAACACGGTAGCGATGCGTTGGGCGCATTGACGCGGCGACAAGGACCATAAATCTTGGTCATCAAGTAAAACCGTGCCCTTGGTTGGTTTATTGGTACGATAAAGACAGCGTAATAAGCTGGTTTTTCCGGAACCGTTCGGCCCAACAATCGCCAGAAACTCGCCTGGATGAATGGTGGCGGTTATTGGCTTGAGCAAGGTTTTGTCACGATAAGGCGACCAAGCGACGTCGTTCAGTTGTATGCCAGCGGGCTTGCAAGCGGAAAAAAACGCGTAAGAAGTATCGTCTTGTTGGCATTTATTAGTTGGAGTATTACTGGTTTGGCTGGTCAAGGCGATAGGGTTCCGTAATATTTAAATGTTATAATATAACAAAATAAGATATGGACACAATCTGCCCTTTAAAAGGCTGACTATACGTAAGGACGGTTAGCTCAACAAGGCCTGTTGATTGGCGAATTTTCATCTTCACATGCGCTAATTCAATAAAGAATCGGCAAGAGGACTATATTGGCTCACGGTAGCGAGGTAAAGTTAGCCTATTTATGCCATGAGATGAAATGAGGATCGATATGTCTGAATACTTTGCAACGGTTGAGTGGAAGCGTGGATCACAGTTATTTTTAGATAAAAAATACAGCCGTGCCCATGAATGGCAGTTCGAAGGAGGTATCGTTATTCCTGCTTCGTCGTCGCCACACATTGTGCCTTTGCCCATGTCTGTGGCAGAAAATGTCGATCCTGAAGAGGCCTTTGTTGCTTCTATTTCCAGCTGTCATATGTTGTTCTTTTTGGACTTCGCCTCTCGCAAAAACCTCATTGTCGAACAATACACTGACAACGCTATTGGTACCTTGGCAACTGGCCCAAATGGCAAACAAATGATGACTGAAGTCTTGCTTCGTCCAGCAGTCACCTTTGTTAGCGAAAGACCCAATGCCGAGGTGTTACAAGCATTGCATCATCAATCCCACGAAGCTTGTTTTATCGCTAACTCGGTGTTGACCGAAGTTCGAGTCGATGAGGCGTTTTGTATTTGATTTGTGACGTTAAACTTGGGTAATGGGAATGAACCAATCCAAGTCCTCAATCTCTTTAATCCAACGTTGAATATTTGGATACTCAGACAATTGATAAGCGCCGCCTTCTTCCGCCACATGGGTATAAGGGAAAAGGCAAATATCGGCAAGAGTCATAGTGTTTCCGACTAAATAAGTGTGAGCGGCTAAGGCCTCTTCCATTTGTTTTAACGCGGCGTGACCTTGCTTAATCCGGTCTGGCAGCATCTGCTTTTTTAGATCCGTCATGGCGTTATGAGTTAGCCAAAATCGTGGTGAAGCAATATTAGGTTCATGGCTGTATTGCTCCCAAAATAACCATTTATAGACCTTGGCTCTAAGGATCGGATCCGGTGGCAATAGCGAGGAATTATACTGTTCCGCAAGATAGAGAAGCACCGCATTACTTTCGCTTAAGCATTGCCCGTCATCCAATTCCAAGACTGGAATTTTTCCATTTGGGTTCATCGCCAAGAAAGACTCTGTACGCGTTTCGCCCTTGGTGATGTCATATTGTTTTAAGATCACTTTCATGTCTAAGCGCGCGCATAACAAACGGATTTTATAACCGTTCCCTGAGGGCAAGAAATCGTGCAGAATCATGAGTGTCTCCTTCTTAGTTGATGCTTTGATCATCTGATAAACAGCGCACGGAAAAAAGCGAATTAAATTGAAGGCTGGCTTAACGCATTTTGATGAATGCATTTAAGTTAAAGTGTGTAAAACAAAGAGAGGACAGCATTGGACACGGAACTATTAAAGACGCTTGTGGCGATTGTTGATCATGGCAGTTTTCAACGCGCCGCTATGCAAACTTTTCGTACTCCCTCGGCCGTCAGCATGCAAATGAAGCGGCTAGAAGAGCAAGTCGGCACCGAGCTGTTTTGCAAGCAAGGTCGGGAGCAAGTGCTTACTGAAGACGGTCAGCAGTTGGTGCATTACGCACGGCGCATCTTGCAGCTGCAAGAGAGCGCATTACAATCCATCAAAGGCCCACAGCAGGGTGTCTTGCTGAATCTCGGTTGCCCAAATGATTATGTGGCGAATTTACTCGTTATTGTCATGTCTGTCATGGAAACCATGCAGCCTAGTATTCGCTTTCGAATTCGTACGGGGACATCGGCTGAACTAAGAGAGCTGATGGACAAGGGGGAGGTGGATTTAGCACTAGTTACACGAACACCTGACAGCGACGAAGGTTTGACCTTGTTCCAAGACAAAGGTGTTTGGGTGGCGAAGAAAGGCTTTGATTGGACGACACTGAATCCTTTATCACTGGCCTTATATGAATCGAGCTGTAAATTCCATTCTAGCGCAGTTGATGGTTTGCAGAAAAAAGGCACGGATTATCAGCTGTATTGTGTGACCGCGAATCTTACCCTGATTGAACGTCTTCTAATGGCCGAAAAAGCTATCTCCGCCATCGCCAGCATCAGCGTGAATGATTCACTGGAAATCATCGAAAGTGACCTATTGCCAGCCTTGCCAGCGGTACAAATTGCCTTTTCCCGCTCCGCCTCCGCACCCGATTGGTTAACGATCGCTTGGATAGAAGAAGTAATTGAACGGGTGAGGAAGTAAAGTTAATGACAAGTTCAAGCCTCTGCAACAGTATAAAACCGTTCAACATTTTTCGTTATTTCACCCCAATGAGGAGACGCTTTCACTCTGGCTTGATGTTTCTCAAATGCCGCTTTGTCGGTGAATTCTTCGTACACATCAAAGTGTTGTGGGTTGTTTGAATCTCGCACCACAGTGAAGGCGTTGCAACCCGCTTCTTGCTGCGTCAGGGTGATGTGGTTGGGTAGCTCTGCCAATACCGCATTTAGATCTTCTGATGGCACTTCAATATGACCGCTTAGGGTAACGTTTGGCATGGTCGTTCGTCCTATCGGTTCTTTGTGAGAGAAAATGCCCAATTAAATTTCACTGCGCTGACGGCGAGTAATATCAATATCACTCCGAGTATTTGCGTTAGGCTGATATGGGTCGAAAAAGCCAAATGGTCGACAAATAGAGCGGTGATCGGATAAATAAACGATAGCAAGGCAATTAGACTGGTGGGTAGCTTTTGAAAGCTGTCGTACATGATGATGTACATAAATCCGGTTAGCACGGCACCGAGTATCAATAGATCCATCCAATGACTGGTTTGCGTCGGTAAATTGTTGAAGTCCGCAAAGGGCAAAAGCATAAAGATACCAACGACCACCTGTACCAAGGCCACAAATGTCGAAGGTACTTGGCTGACTTTTTTCGTCACCAAAGTAGTCACGGTATAAAGTAACGCCGCACCTAAGGCGAGTGATAAGCCAAATAATGCATAAGATCCATCGCTGCTTGCTTCACCCGAGAAGAGGGCATTGAGTTCATTCAAATCCAATTCTACGATTAAAAACAGCCCGATAAACGCCAAGGCGAGCCAAAACAGTAAGCTGGCCGATAACTTTTCTTTGGTGATTAACGCACCAGTTATGACTAAAAAGAGTGGTTGCATGTGATAAGCCACTGTGGCGATAGAAAAGGGAATGTAATTGAACGAAGCAAATAGAAATATCCAGTTTCCTACTAACGTTATGCCGCCCAAAATAATCATCAGCAAGACACTGCGCTGAAAGTATTCTCGACGAATTAGTCCTGCATAGTAGGCGTAACCGCCTAGAACAACAGCGCCGATGACGCAGCGGAAAAATACTACGTTCCAAAAGGCTTGGCCTGAACTGATAACAAAATAACCGATAGTGCCAGAGAGAATCATGGCGAGAACCAATTCGATAGTGCCTATGGTGGTGCTGGAGCGCTGCATGGTATTCCTTTGAGTCATGACGAAACTCGATAATAACAGAGTCTTAAATCAAGATTGTCATTTTGCTGTGTTAGAGAAGGTTAATGTGTAAAATGATTAACCATTATCGCTATAACTGTTCGCGCAACTATCCATGAGAACTTATGACTTCTGACAATTCGTTATTTCCTAAAAATCCATTATTACTCGACAACCAGTTGTGTTTTGCCCTGTACTCGACGTCTCTTGCGATGACGCAGTTTTATAAAGAGCCGCTTTCAGCGATCGGTCTGACCTATCCGCAATATACGGTGATGTTGATTTTGTGGGAGCAAGATGGCGTAAGCTTGAAGCACATCAGCGATGCGCTTGGGCAAAAATCTGGTGCACTTACACCCGTAATCAAGCGTATGGAAGCTGATGGATTAGTGCAGCGTTTACGTGGTGTGGACGATGATCGTAGCTTGAGTATTGCCTTGACTGAAAAAGGCAAAAAACTGCGTGAACAAGGTTTAGAAGTAAACCGCTGTGTTGCTGAAGCATGCGGAATCGATATGAATGAAGTGGTCGCTTTACGTGAGCAGCTCGTTGCCCTTAGGAAAAAACTTACGAAATAGGGCTTGCGCAATAATAGTTATTGCAATAACATAAATTCATCGGCTCATCCTATTGAGCCTTTATTTTTAACTTTATTGTTATCGCGATAATTATTAAGTAAGCAATATTCATCAATAGTGTTATTAAGGAGCAATATTATGAAACCTATTTACAGCGCAACAGCAACATCCACTGGTGGCCGCGACGGTCGCTCTGTTTCATCTGATAATAAACTGGACCTCGCTCTAAGCACGCCAAAAGAACTTGGTGGCGCTGGTGGTGAAGGGACTAACCCAGAGCAGCTATTTGCCGCAGGTTACTCTGCTTGTTTTATCGGTGCATTTAAGTTGGTGGCATCCAAGCAAAAAGTGAAACTTCCAAATGATGTCAGCATAACGGCTACCATTGGTATCGGTGAAAACACGAAAGGCGAAGGCTTCACTATCTGTGCAGATTTAGAAGTAGATGTGCCTGGCGTAGAAAAAGACGTTGTTGAGCAATTGGTTGAAGCCGCTCACAAGGTTTGCCCATATTCCAATGCGACACGCGGTAACATTGATGTGAACTTCACCATCAAATAAACGCTTTCAAATTGAAGCGTTAGTCTGAGAGTCCCTTTTGCATGAATTTGCAGAAGGGATTTTTTGTTGCGTTTTAATCATAGTCTTAACCGACTACACTGGTGTTGATACGACACATTTTCTGATTTAAATAGAGGTGAAACAGCATGACACATCGAAAGCTCGAACAGCATGAGATAGAGCAAGCCCTTAACCAGCTAAATACAGAATCGTCAGAAGACTGGGCAATAGAAGACGAAAAACTCAGTAAAACCTTTAAATTCAAAGACTTTCAGCATGCTTTCGGTTTTATGACCATGTGTGCGATATACGCAGAAAAGAAAGATCATCATCCCGAATGGTTTAATGTTTACAACAAAGTTAGCATTCAACTGACGTCTCACGATGTATCTGGCATCTCTAATAAAGACTTTAATTTAGCGAAAAAAATGGAAGCCTTTGCATTGTCTTTGTAACCGATATTTCGCGGCAACGCATAGGCTTTCGGAATTAATTGGCCATAATGGCTGCTAATAACTGGCTAGAAGTAGGCACTAGACCCACTTTAATTTCGAAAGGCTTGAATACTTTATTGATGATCTCAGAGGTGTAATTGCCCTTGTCGTTTTCGATCTCGGACAGAGTTTTACGTGACACACCTGCAAGCTCTGTGTATGCATCTTGCCGTAAGCCTAAGACACCAACACGTAGCTCCCGCAACGCCATACCTTGTGTTATTTCATTCATTAGTAGACGTTTAATTATTTGATTGATCGCAATGAGCTGCTCTTCACTTGTCATCGGCTCTAAACTTTTCGATGCGCGTTGGCGAAGAGAGTTGCTAGTCGACGCATTTGGTACTGCTAGATTAATAGTGTCAGCAATAGGTGCAGTCTTCTTTACCTCTACTACAGGCTCTTGTGCAACCTTGGCTGGTTTTTCTATCACTTCTACCGGTGTTTTGGCTTTTACTTCTTTCTTTGCTTTTTCCTGCTTTTTGGCTTCTAACTTTTCTTGTTTCTTCTTTTTTAGCTCATTTTTCTTTGATTTAGCTTTGTGCTTCTTCATTGGTTGAGCGCTGTCTAATTGTCCTTTCATCTTCATTTTTTGTCTCCGCAGTCTTTAGATAAAGCATAGTTGATACTATTAATAAAGTGAGAGTACAGAGCTAATATGACAGATAAGTAACAATAATGAATGAAGAGAAAGTTTATAACGTCCTCTATCCTGTTTTAGGACGCGTTACTCGTATTTTCCTTTCATAGTGACTTCTTTTAAAAGTACTTTGAAAGGAAATATCTCCATGAAACGATTTGCGTGTTTTGCTTTATTGGTTATCAGTTGGGCGGCGAATGCTTCTGCGTATTCGGTGGGTTTTGATCAGGTTCAGTTATATACAGACAGCGATAGGCCGTTAAAAGCCAGTGTTTGGTATCCATCACAGACGACCTTTCCCACTGAAAGAATTGCGGAAAACGCGGCGTTTTTTGGAAGCAATGTGGTACGAGTGGGAACGCCTTTGGCGGGTAAGTTTCCGCTGGTAGTGATGTCTCATGGTTATCGTGGCAACTGGCGTAATCAAAATTGGCTAGCAACGAAATTGGCACAAGATGGTTATGTTGTGGCGTCACTTGATCATCCTGGAACCACGTCGTTTGATCATTCTGCACAAGCGGCGGCTCAGTGGTGGCAGCGCGCAGGTGATTTATCGCGTTTGTTGGATTGGTTGTTAAACGAGTCTTATCTATTGCCAAATATCGATGCTAATAACGTTACCGCAATCGGTCACTCATTGGGTGGCTGGACGGTGATGTTGCTAGCGGGCGCGCAATTTGACCGTGATCAGTTAAAGCAAGAATGCAGCCTGAAAGCGAGCCCTCGTGTGTGTGGTTTGATGGCTGAGCTTGGTTTGGATCAACCGCAAGTCGGCGAACCGAATGGCAGCTTACAAGACACGCGAATCAAGCGAGTGGTTTCATTGGATTTAGGTTTAGCGCGTAGCTTTTCCCGCCAGAGCTTACAGAGTTTAACCACTCCGACTCTAATCCTCGCGGCCGATATCGATATTGGTGATTTACCTCAAGCAGAAGAATCCGGCTTTCTTGCCCAATATATCCCCAAAAATAAGCGTCAATACATTGTCTACCCAGACGCCGCGCACTTTAGCTTTATGCAGCTTTGTAAGCCCGGTGCCATTGATTTGATAGAAGAGGAAAATCCAGGTGATGGCATTGTTTGCAAAGATGGTAATGAACGATCTCGGGATGAACTTCATCAGGTGATGTATCAAGATATCATTCGATTTATCCAAGCTTCTTAGCCTTTGATATTAGCGCGGCGAAAGGCACTCGGTGTTTGTTGTGTCACGCGCGAAAACTCTCTATGGAAGTTAGACTTCGTTTGAAAGCCAGAGTCCAAATAAATTTGGGTGATGGCTTTGTCTGTGGTGAGTAAAAGTGTTTTTGCTCGTTCGATGCGATATTCGTTCACCACTTGAGAAATGTTGCGGCCGTAAACTTGGTTAATGGCAGCGGAGATCTGACGCGCTGGAATACAGGCTTTTCTGGCGAGTCTGTCGAGTGTTAGATCTGGGTCGAGAAATACTTCTTTGGTACTCAGCAAAACGTCTATTTTATGAATGATGTCTTTCACCTCATCGTCAGTTAACGGATGCTGAGACTTGTCTTTTGATTCTTCTACGGATGTTGTTTTTTCATTTTGATCGGACGCTTCTTCATTAACGCTGGGTGCCATACTTAGACTCATCATAATGACGGCAACTGACAGCATTGGCAGTAATATCGCATGACCAATAGCGAGAATAATCAGTGCATGCTCGCCAGCAAAAAAAGAAAAGTCGACGGCTAAAGCACCATCAATCATGGCAGACATTAAGAGAATACTACCGGCGATGCGTTCGGCTTTTAAGGCGTTATCGATGTCGGATAAACGCACTTGCTCTGGAAGGTTTGATGTTTTAAACGAGGCTCGAATTAATGCAATGCCATAGCTCACATAAAGCAGCGTTAACATTGGGTCCAAAGGTGGTCGCCAAAATGGATAACTGAAAGACGCCAAGGTAACAAAAATAGGTGGTAAAAAATGCCAAACTTTAAACTGATGGCGCTTATGAGCGCTTGAAAAACAGTACCAAGCGGTAACGGGAATACAAGAGGCCAGGATAGGTTGGATCAGACGGAATAAAGAATAATCAAAGGTCCAACGCAGACCAACGACGGTCGTTGTTAGCGCACACAAAGCAATAAAAACAAACGCGGATTGTGTGGTTTCTTCGCGACGAAAAAACAAGACGCCAGCCAAGATAGCTAACAGTAAGGCAACCACAAAAGGTAAGGGAATAGCGATCATTTTGGCTCCATCTTTTATCACTCAGATCTTTATTATGTCCTAGATCCTTATCAAGAACGTCCTTAAACCTGATTTAGGACGCGAATCTTTCTTTCGCAACGTACTGTTAAGCCTTCAATAACTCTTTGGGTTAATCAAAGGAGAAAAGTATGGACTGGTATTTTGATGCGTGGAAGCGTTATGCGCAATTTTCTGGACGAGCATCGCTAAAAGCATTTTGGATGTTCTTCTTGGTGAACTGTTTGATCTCGGTTGTGTTTGTTGTGTTGGAAATAGTCTTTCAATCGACATGGAAAATAGAGGCGCTTTATAGCTTGTTAGCTTTTTTACCTATGCTGTCTTTGACTGTACGTAGATTACATGACACTAACCGTTCCGCTTGGTGGTTGCTGGTGGTTTTGGTTCCCGCGATAGGCATGCTTGTTTTGCTGATGTTATTGGCCTTACCAAGTGAACCTGACAGCGACTTTGGACATTATCCACAAAATAACGCCATGCTATAAACAGGAGCCAAACATGAAAGATGTTAATAACTTACCCCACTTATCCACCATGTTATGCTCAATTTTACTGCTTCTGTCGGTTTCTGCTTGCAGCAGTGAAGCAAAAACCACGAATGAAAGTAACTTAGCATTTTCAGATGACGTAAAAGCCGTGGTCTACATAGAGTCGCCGAAAGTTGGTACTTTATTGCAGCTGCGAGGTATCGCAGGAAAAGGTGTGTTGATTGCCAAAAAAGACAATCGACAAGAAGATCAATCAACCTGTGTTTCTGCTCCAATTCGACTTGCCGCCGGAGATTTCAGTGGCGACAGCATTGGGATTCAGTCTGCAGAACCTATTCGATTGCTTATCTACTCCGATAAGGTCGTAGAAAAACTGGGGAGAGGGGATGAAGTGGTCAGCGAACATTATGTTATTACCGATCAAAATGATACCGGACTTGGCGACATCAAAATCGAATCTGGTTTAACGCTCAGTTATGGCTTTGTTCTTAACCCCGGCGAATGGTCTTGGTCATCCGTATTTGGTTTGGATCACCACGATGTGAATTGTAGTCTTAATAGCAATGCGTTAAATCGCCCAACTTGAGACGTTTTTCATACTGTCTAACAATATCTTTTTTGCCTGTTCGAAGCCGTCAGGCAGTGTATTGTTTTTGTGAGATACAAGGTAAATGGGATAAGTAAATTCTGCCGCGCCTTTTACCTTGTGCAAGCGTCCTTCTTGCAAATATCGATCAACCACTCGTGTGCGGAAATAGCCGTTTCCGCCTTTCGCTAACATGTATTTGAGCGCCATAGGGCCAAGCGAAAATTGCATCGCTGCTCGGCGGTTAAAAGGGACACAACGATCAAACTGCAGGGTGAATTCTTCTCCCCATTCAATGAATAAATCTGGCGTTTTTCGCTGTTTGGAGACGACGTGAATGAGCTTTTCCTCAATGATCTGTTCGACGATTAAACCGGGTAAATAGCGTGGACTATGAACAATAATGGCATCTACTTCTTGTTTCTGAAGGGATTGATACAAACTGTCAGTTGTCGTCACTTGGCTGTTGATGACTAAATGAGGCATGTCGTCACTCATCGCCAGTAGCCAGTCGATGAGAATCGGGTTCCACAGGCTAATTTCGCCACCAATCCTCAAAGTCTGCTGAGCCTGATAATCTGAAATGCCGCAAAGCTGCTTTGCTTGTTCCCAAGCTTCCATCATATTTTTCGCAGGAGTCACAAAGGCCTCCCCACTTTTGGTCAGCTTAGCACCGGCTCTATTACGCACAAATAAACGGCAATCTAAGGATGACTCTAGAGCCTGAACTCGGGCTGTTACTGTTGTTTGAGTCACATATAGACGCTCTGCGGCCTTGGCAAAAGTGCCCGCGTGAATAATTTCGAGAAATGTTCTGGCTTGCTCAATATCCATCTTTATTTTAAATGCAATTATATTGCACTTAAGCCTCATTTAAATTCGTTATACATGAGGCTATTTTAATCACTAAAATGGCGCCGTTACTAGGAAAACACTATAGATCGCTTTAGTTGTTTGAAATCGTTATTTATTTTTGTAAGGCCTCATTGAATAAATGTTCCTCTCATTTTGTCGTAATACTGCTCATTTCATTGGTATTGAAACCAATAAAACCTCCCACTTTGAACGCTTTTTATCAGGTATGACGGCTTGTCTCGCATTAGTTAGTGTTTACTATTTATCGAGTTTGTTTTTATCTCTACCGGATTCATTATTGGTGGTCGCTTCTATTGGGGCCAGTGCTGTTTTATTGTTTGCCATTCCCCATGGTGCTTTGTCTCAGCCGTGGCCCTTTGTTACTGGTCATCTAATATCAGCGCTGATTGGTATTGGTTTTTATCAGGCGTTCGGAGCGTCTTTTGTGACGGGGGCGGCCGCGGTCGGCGTATCGATTATCGGCATGCATTACCTGCGTTGCTTGCATCCACCTGGCGGGTCGACCGCACTATCGTGTGTTATCGGTGGCAGCAGCATACATGCGATGGGATTTGAATTTTTACTGTATCCGCTATTGATTAATCTATTAGCGATGCTGGTGTTCGCTTTCATCATCAACAATGGCTTTCATTGGCGGCGTTATCCCGCTTCTTTAAATGTTTCGCTCCATCAAGAAGCCCATGAGCAGCACCTGATTGAAATGGAAGACCTTTATCACGTGCTAGAGCAGGAAGACATTTTTATCGACGTGAGTGCAGAGGAGCTTATGCATATCTACAACGCCGCAAGAGAGCACGCGAAAGAGCACCATAAAAGACGTGTAGCGAAATTGCCGAGATAGGGCGCTATGGCTCTTATTGATCCATTTCGAGATTGAAATCTAATGCAAAAGGGCTAACATGTTTTTTCAATTCTCCTTTTTAAAAAACATGGTTTTTTGAGATTATTTCGTTACAGCCAACTGTATTGATAAGACCTTACTTTGCCTTCTTCGGCACCTGCTAGCCTAGTAAGCGCTCTTTATCGAATGATACATTCTATTTGGGCTGACACACTTCGATATCCCATAGTTTCATTAATTCTGTAATGGAAGCGTCGAGATCCGAGGCATCCACTCCATCTCTAGCTAGTATCGATACACCTAGCAGGAAACTATTGAAGGCGATTCCCATAGACCTAGCGTTCGCTTTTTTGGACAGCTCTCCCATAGCGATTGCGTGTTCTACGCATCGCACAAAGCCTTGAAACGTTCGTGAACGCGAGGCCGTAAGTGGTTCAACAACGTGAGTAAGCTCTGGCGTGGGTGCGCTCATTGTCCCCAAAGACACCATACATCCCTTGGGATGCCCTGATTCACATTGCATTTTTGTCGAGCGACGGAGTGCAAGCTCAACAGCGTCTCTGGGTGGAATCTCGTCGTCCCATAGGGAGTCTGTTACGCATGCATAAGTTTCTAAATAACATTGTACAGCTTCATTGAACAATTCCTCTTTAGAGCCGAATGCTGCGTAAAAGCTGGGTGTAGAAATCCCTCCACCAATATTAGCCTTTAGTTGGCTTAGAGAAGTCATTTCGTAGCCATGTTCCCAGAAAAGATGCATAGCTTGCACAACTGCTTTCTGGCGATCAAATGTTCTAGGTCTGCCCATTTTTGCCATTTCTTTCTCCATTTCTTTTATGACTTATATACTACTTGATACATAAGTTATTGACAATGTTAGGTGCTTTGTCATACATTTGTATCGATCGATCTATAAGTCGTCACGGAGACACATAAGTGCCAACGTGTAACCCACCAAATTTTTAAAGGACAGTTTTTTTGTGAATAATTCTCTCAATAAAGCAAATGCGGGAGATCCAGGTCGCTTACCTATGTCGGCACTGCTTGCATTGGCGATGACCGGATTCATTTGTATCGTCACTGAAACATTGCCTGCGGGGCTGCTGTCTCAGATCAGTGCAGGTCTGGAAATAAGCCAAGCTATGGCAGGTCAAATGGTAACTGCATATGCGTTGGGGTCGTTGCTTGCGGCCATTCCATTGACAATTGCGACACGTGGCTGGAAGCGGCGTAACGTTCTGCTGCTGACCATCTTCGGTTTCTTCGTTTTCAACTCGGTTACCGCTTTATCAAGCAACTATGTTCTAACATTGGTTGCTCGTTTCTTCGCGGGTGTTGCAGCTGGACTTGCTTGGAGTCTATTAGCTGGTTATGCGCGCCGTATGGTCCAGCCCCATCAGCAAGGCCGTGCAATGGCTGTCGCCATGGTCGGTATCCCTCTTGCTTTGTCTTTGGGTGTACCTCTTGGCACATTTATGGGCGCTACTATCGGTTGGCAAACTGCATTTGGCGTTATGTCAGGTTTGGCACTTGTCTTGATCGTCTGGGTGATAGCGAAGGTTCCTGACTATCCGGGACAGTCTGCTCACGAGCGCTTACCGTTGAAGAAAGTCTTCATGAGTCCCGGAGTACGACCAGTACTCTGCGTGGTTATGACATGGATGTTAGCCCACAATATTCTCTATACCTATATTGCCCCGTTTGTTGAGCAAGCAGGGCTTGGAGAACGAATTGACTTGGTCCTACTTACCTTTGGTCTTGCAGCCCTTGTCGGTATTTGGTTTGCAGGCATGCTGGTGGACCGATATTTGCGTACTACCGTTCTAACAAGTCTTTTAGCATTCGCTTTAATTGCTTTGATATTTGGATTTGGTGCTCAATCTCCAGAAATTATCTATATCGGTGTCGCAGTATGGGGCATCACTTTTGGAGGCGCATCCACCTTATTGCAAACCGCATTGGCCGATGCTGCAGGTAATGGTGCTGATGTGGCGCTTTCTATGAATGTTGTTGCATGGAATTCAGCTATTGCCTGCGGAGGTATCCTTGGCGGGATACTGCTTGATTCAGTGGGTGTTAGCTCTTTCCCTTGGTCTCTGTTGGCCTTACTTTCAATCGCATTTTTAATAGCTTGGTCATATCATTCGCATGCCTTTAAATCTGGGGCGCGTATTGGTGGAAGGTCGGCCGTTTAACATTGATTGAAAAATGTCTGATTAAGTAGGCCTAACAATCTAAGGACGTTTGACTAAGTATCATTATTTCCGCTAGCTTTTTGTAGCATCCAAAGGTTTGTATTACTTCGTTTTGAAAACCACACGCTAACTCTGGCGTGTGGTTTTACTTGGCTTCTGCGACAGTTAAAGCACTGCCCCGATGAATTGTTTCAATTCATCGGTTTGTGGGTTGGATAGGATGGTTTTTGGATCGCCTTGTTCCCAGACTTTGCCTTGGTGCATGAAGACGACTCGGCTGCCGACATCGCGGGCGAAGTTCATTTCATGAGTAACTAGAACCAAGGTGATGCCTTCTTTTGCCAGTTGTTCGAGTACTTTTAATACTTCGCCGACCAGTTCAGGGTCGAGAGCAGAAGTAATTTCATCGCACAGCAAGACTTTTGGCGACATTGCCAAGGCACGGGCAATGGCAACACGTTGTTGCTGGCCGCCAGACAGTTTTTCTGGGAAGCTGTCGAATTTTTCTGCAAGTCCCACTTTTTCCAGCATGGCGCGAGCCGTCGTTTCTGCCTCGGCTTTGCTTTTCTTCAACACAATCGTCGGCGCAAGCATGACGTTTTCGCCCACTGTCATATGTGGGAAAAGGTTAAAGTTCTGGAATATCATACCGACGCTAAGGGCAAGGCGACGAACCTGAATGTCTTCGGTGGTGACTTCTTTACCGTCCACCGTGATGCCGCCTTCTTGGTAATGCTCCAAACCATTAATGCAGCGCAGTAGCGTACTTTTACCAGAGCCACTTTTACCAATGATGGAAACCACTTCGCCCGCTTTGATGTCGAGATCAATGCCTTTTAGCACATGATGATCGCCATAGAATTTATGGACTTGATGTAAGTTAACGAGAGACATTGAATTTTTTCTCCAGATGCTTGCTGTACAGAGACAGTGGATAACAAAGTATGAAGTAGATAAGTGCAACGAGAGTAAAGACTTTAAACGGTTCAAAAGTGGCGTTATTTAACATGGTGCCAACTTTAGTCAGTTCGACAAAACCAATTACTGATGCCAACGCGGTACCTTTAATCACCTGTACTGAAAAGCCGACCGTTGGTGCCGTCGCCACGCGAATCGCTTGTGGCAAGATAATAAAGCGTAAGGTTTGTAAGAAGCTCAAGCCCAAGCATCGGCTGGCTTCCCATTGTCCTTTAGGTAGTGTGTCTATACAGCCACGCCAAATTTCAACCAAGAAGGCGCTGGTAAAAAACGTCAGTGACAAAATCGCTGCACCCCACGCGGATATTTCATAACCCAGCATGGATAAGCCAAAGAAGCATAAGAACATCTGCATCAGCAATGGTGTGCCTTGAAACAGTTCCACGTAGATTTTTACGATGCGTTGCATTGTAGGATTACGGGTTAAACGCATGGCGGTTAATGTCAGTGCGACCGTAGTGCCGCCGATAAAAGCTGCGAGTGACAATAAAATCGTCCATTGTGTCGCAAACATTAGATTGCGCAGAATGTCGTAGTTAGAAAATTCGATCATTGAGTATTCCTCATTTTGCTTTTCATCGAGAGCCTCTTAATCGGCTGTACGATAAGCAAATAGGCGTTTTCCTAAAGCGTTGAAAGCAAATCGCAGCAGAATAGACAAACCTAGGTACATCAAGGCGGTCACCAAGTAGCTTTCAAAAGCACGAAAATTACGTGATTGCACAAGGTTGGCGGCGTAGGTTAAGTCTTGCACCGAGATCTGAGAAATAACCGCAGAACCCAGCATGACGATGATGCATTGGCTGGTGAGAGCTGGGTAAATCTTTTCAAATGCCGGAACGAAGATCACGCGCGTCAGTGTTTGGCGAAAGTTAAGCCCCAACACTTTTGCCGCTTCTATTTGGCCTTTGGAAATACTGGCAAGACCTGCACGAATGATTTCTGTGCTGTACGCGCCAAGGTTAATGGTCAGAGCAATCATGCTGGCTTCCCATGGCGACAACATCATGCCAATAGCAGGAAGACCAAAGAAGATAAAAAAGAGCTGAACAATAAACGGCGTGTTACGAATAAGTTCCACATACACACTGACGACTCGTTGACTGGCTCGGTTGCCGTATTGGCGAATCGTCGCGCAGGCTGTTCCCAATGCCACGCCCAAGATCGTTGTCAGTACAGTGAGTTCAACAGTGGTTTTTAAACCACTGAGGAACACGTCGCTGTATTGCAAAAGATCAGAGAAATACAACATAACGAAAGCCTTATGCGCCGAAGCCTTTAGGTAGTGGTGCTTTTAACCATTTCATGGAAATGTCGTTTAATTCACCCGATGCCAAGGCGCCTTTGATCAGCTCGTTCACTTTAGCTTGTAGAGCCGTTTCGCCTTTTGCCATACCAATGTAACAAGGTGAGTCTTTCAGCATGAATTTACTTTCTGGCGCGCGTTGTGGCTGACGTTTAGCAATTTCAGCCGCAACTAAGTTACCAGTGGCAATCAAGTTAACTTGGCCAGATAGGTAAGCGGTTAGTGTGGTGTTGTTGTCTTCAAAGCGTCGTACGTTGACAGACTTAGGTGCATTTTTCTCAAGCTCTAAATCCTCTACTGAACCGCGAGTAACGCCGACGGTTTTGTCTGCTAGCTCACCGATTTCTGACACGGCAACCTCTTTAGAACCAAAAACACCTAAGAAGAAAGGAGCGTAAGGCGTCGAAAAGTCGATGGCTTTTTCACGCTCTGGGTTTTTACCAAGGCTCGAAATAACCAAATCTACTTTTTTAGTTTGTAGGTAAGGAATGCGGTTGGCGCTGGTGACTGGGACGATTTCGATTTTTACGCCCATTTCTTCCGCGATGTAATTCGCCATGTCCACGTCGATGCCTTGTGGTTTCAAGTCGGTACCAATGGAGCCAAATGGAGGGAAGTCTTGAGGAACAGCGATACGAATAAGGTTGCGATCTTTGATGTCTTGCAGCACATCAGCGCTTGCGCTTAGTACACTGAAGCTAGCCGCAATGATTAAAGTTTTGCTAAGCAATTTTGTTAATCTTTTCATGGTTGGGGAGTCCTGTTTCATTTTGTGAATGCCTGAAACACAATTTGCAACAGTCATGCCAATGTGAAACAAAAGTTTCTTTAATGCTGATTTATGTAACAAATCGCAGCATAATAAGTGCGAAGCGCGTTATCAAGAAAGAGTGGGGGTGCTAGGCTCTACAATGGAAAGAAGGTTCTAGTATTTATTTGGCGCACTATAGTTGGGCGACCATGCTTTTTTGGTGCGTTACTGTATTTTCTAGTTATCAAATTACATAAGACGCTATCAAAGCATTAATCTAAGTTGGCAGCTTAACGATAATCGATTACCGTAGAGCAAAATATCCCCGAATAGAGGTTAACCCGTGGCGACAAAGCAGGATGTGCTATCCCTGATCGAGCAGACTTACCCAACGCTGTCTCCATCAGCGCGATCCATAGCGAATTACTTACAACAGAATCCCTTGGCGATTGTGAGTCAAACGTCTGCCGAGATTGCGGATAACACCAATACGTCAAAAGCGACAGTGAGTCGTTTCTTTCGCCAGCTTGGTTATGATTCTCAGCAAGGCGCGAAGCAAGCGCAATTAGCTCTGCGCGAAAGTGGCGTGCCGATATTCACCCAAGGTTCGTCTTTGGATCAAACCGCACAAGAGCTAAAAAACTTGTCGTTAACCTTTGAAGGATTACGACCAGAGACTCTGAATGAGATCAGCGAACGATTAGCTAAAGCAAGCCGAGTCACCTTGATCGGTTTTCGTAATGCTTATCCGTTGGCGTTGCATTTTCGTCAGCAGTTGCAACAGGTACGTCATTCTGTGCGCTTATTGCCACAGCCGGGGCAAACTTTGGGGGAAGACCTACACGATATTCTGGATGATGAAGTGGTTGTCTTGCTGGGTTTTAGACGTCGTACCCGCCAGTTCAAACAAATCGTAGAAGCTTTGCAAGGCCGAAATACCATCTTGATTACCGATCCAACAGGCCAGGTTTATAACCAACAAGTGTCCCATGTAATGGTGTGTCACCTTGGTAACGAAAGCCCATTCGACAGCTACGCAGCGCCAATGAGCTTGATTTCCATGCTGTGTAATCGCGTGTTTGGTGTTCTGGGCGATGCGGCTAGCCGCCAGACGCAGGCGATTTCGGTATTGTATGAAGATTTGGATGAATTGGAGCCTTAACGGTCTTTGATACTTTTGCAGAAAAAATAGATTTATTTTTCGTTTCAGTTGACAGGATGCTGAAACGATTGTTTCATGTATTCTACACAAGCGGAGGACATATGAAACATTTTATTGTACAAAATCCTTTTATCAATTTAAGTGAAACGACTTGGAATGATAGTTCCTCTGACGATTCTTTGTTGCCATTAAGCGATTTACGTTTGGCGGTGAAAGACTTGTTTCATATGGCAGAACTGCCGACTTCCGCAGGCAACCCAACTTGGTTAGCGACTCATCCTATCCCGACAAAAACGTCTTCCAGCGTTGCTGCTTTGCTGAATAATGGCGCGATTTTTTGTGGAAAAACCATTACTGATGAGTTGGCTTACAGCCTTAATGGCCAAAATATTCATTACGGAACACCCTCAAACCCGATGACACCTAATCGTCTCCCAGGCGGGTCGTCATCGGGTTCGGCGGTGGCCGTTGCGGCGGATCTTGCTGATATAGGGTTAGGCACAGACACTGGCGGCTCGATTCGCGTGCCAGCAAGCTATAACGGTTTATTTGGATTACGTCCGACCCATGGCGTGATTCCATCAGACAATATGGTTGCTCTTGCGCCGTCTTTTGATACGGTAGGTTGGCTCACCAGAGACTTAGATGCATTAGCGAAAACAGCTAGCGTTTTGCTTAAAAACAAACCGCCGAAAGAATTTAATAACATATTGATTGCTAAGAATTTAATCGATCAAGTTGAGCACGTGAAAGAGCTAAATATTCAGCTTCAAACATGGCGTGAACAAGGTCGCTTTCCCAAAGAATCTTCCGTCGTAATCGACACTAAAGTGTGGAAAACCAGCGAGACATTTCGAACCTTACAAGGCGCAGAAATTTGGCACGAACATGGTAAATGGATCAAGAGTTTAGAAGGTCTTGATGGTGTATTTGCGCCAGATATTCAGTCACGTTTTGAGTGGTGTAAAACCATTTCCGAGGCCGATGTTGCTGCTGCGAAACAACAAAGACAGCGTTTTACGGATTGGTTAGAACATGAAATCGAGGGTGCTGTGTTGATCATCCCAACCACGCCAGGTTTAGCGCCATTATTTGATGCGGCCGATGATGAACTCGCGGCCTATCGTAATCAGTTGATGGACATTACAGCCATTGCTGGACTAGCTGGTTTGCCGCAATTGCATCTGCCTGTTTGTACCTTACATGGTGCGCCATGTGGCTTGTCTTTAGTGAGTTCAAAAGGTACAGATTTGGCGCTGATTGAATTCGCAAAAACCTTAATGGAGTAGCGTCATGAAAAAGAACGAGATCGCTTTTACTGCGCCGCACTTTAAAGCCACAGAAACAGGGCAAAAAATCCTTAAACAAGGTGGCACAGCGATAGAAGCCATGGTGGCTGCCGCGGCGACGATTGCCGTGGTGTATCCACACATGAATGGCTTGGGTGGCGATGGTTTTTGGTTGATCAGCGAGCCGGGAAAAACACCAGTCGGTATCGATGCTTCAGGGAGAGCCGCTGAATTAGCCACGCTGGATTTTTATCACGGCTACGACAGCATTCCAGCCCGAGACGGCAAAGCCGCTGTGACTATGGCCGGTGCTGTTGCAGGCTGGCAAGAAGCCTTAGGTGTGAGTCAAAAATGGCAAGCCGCCTCTAACGCACAAAACTTACCTTTATCGACCTTGCTTGATGATGCCATTCAATTAGCGAAAAACGGCAGTGAGGTGACAAAAACCTACGTCGATGCCAGCAAAAAAACCTTTGCTGACTTAGTTGGTGTTCAGGGTTTTTCTGAGGCATTTTTGAACGCTGGTGGCCTCTATAAAGAGGGCGATACGTTGACTTTTCCAGTACTGGCAAAAACGCTGGAACAGTTAGCTGAAAAAGGCTTAGACGATTTTTATCACGGCGATATTGCCAAACGTTTGGCGAAAGATTTAGCGAGTGCAGGTTCACCGATTCGCTTGGCGGATTTTCATTCTTATCAGGCAAAATGCGTAGAACCTTTGCAGGTCAAAACCAGCGTCGGCTCTCTTTATAATCTGCCAGCACCGACGCAAGGCATCGCGTCTTTATTGATTTTGGTCTTGTATGACAAGCTTTATACGCAAGGTAAAACCGCGACAGACATGGCACATTTGTTAATTGAATGCACCAAACAAGCCTTTATTGCCCGTAATCAATTTGTCACTGACGAGTCCCGTTTAGCAATGGACCTGTCATCTTTACTGGATGATGAGCAACTGGAAAAAATGTGTCACGAGATTGCTTTAGAGCGTGCGCAGCCTTGGCCTCATCAAGCCAAGCATGGTGACACTATTTGGATGGGCGCCTGTGACAGTGAAGGCCGCATGGTCAGCTACATTCAGAGTTTGTATTGGGAATTTGGTAGCGGTGTGGTGAGTCCTTCCACTGGTATTGTGTGGAACAACCGCGGCTCGTCGTTTTCTCTTGAAAAAGGCTCTTTGCAAGAACTTGGGCCGAATTTAAAACCTTTTCATACGCTGAATCCAGCGTTTGCTGAACTAAACGATGGTCGTCGTATGAGCTACGGCACCATGGGGGGAGAAGGGCAGCCACAGACGCAAGCCGCTTTGTTTAGCCGTTATGTTTATCACCAGATGCCGTTGGATCGAGCCATTAGCGAAGGTCGTTGGTTGCTCGGTCGAACGTGGGGCGATGTAAGTCATAATTTGAAAATAGAGCGTGACTTTGCTGATATCGCTGCGGATGAATTGGTGCAACGCGGACATGATCTAGTCATCGTTGATTCGTGCAATGAATTAATGGGTCATGCGGGCGCAGTGGTGCTTCATCAAGATGGACACACTGACGCAGCAACGGATCCACGTAGTGATGGTTCAGCCATCGTTAGTACTTTTGACTAGCAACACTTTTAGTTTTGTAGGCATGATGAGAGAGATACGACCGTGATCAGGCGTGAGATGTTATTTAGCCATTTATATTGTTTTTTTGTAGGTCGTGGCTTTAGCCCGACAATACGTGATTTGTCGTAATGCGTTTTTTGTCGGCCTAAAGGCGCGACCTACAAGACCGACGGAAGTCGTTTAGCGACACTTGGGACGGGGTTATGCATTCAGTAACACCTTGATCTAGTAATACTTTTTTTGGTTGTTTTACTTAGGAGAAAACAGAAAAATGTCATTCATAATGGAAAATTATTCCATGATTCTTGCCATGATGGCCACGGGTGTGGTTGGCGGGATTTTAGCGGGTTTACTGGGCGTTGGCGGCGGCATCGTTATCGTACCTGTGTTGTTTTTCTTGTATCAAGGATTGGGAGTCAGTGCGGATACGGCCATGCTGGTGGCGACAGCAACGTCACTAGCGACGATTATTCCTACGTCGATTAGTTCGATTCGTGCCCATAAAGCCAAAGGCAATGTGGACTTTGATTTGTTGAAGCGTTGGGGCTTTTTTATCTTCTTGGGTGTGATGCTCGGCAGTTTTGTCGTAACACGTGTGGATGGCCAATGGCTGACTTTGCTGTTCGGTATTATCGCAACCTTGTCTGCGCTAAATATGCTGCTGGGTAAAAAAGACAGCATGTTTAAATCCTTACCAGGCAGTGCAGGCCAAGGCGTGATGGCGACTTGTGTTGGCTTTTTTAGCTCAATGGTTGGCATCGGTGGCGGTACGCTGACTGTTCCTATGCTGACTTTCTGTAACTACCCTGCGCACCGTGCTGTAGGTACAGCAGCAGCAGTAGGTTTGATCATTTCTTTACCTGCAGCCTTGACTATGTTGATTTTTGGGCAAAGTCCAATTGACTCCCCTTACGGTACTGTCGGTCTAGTTAACTTGATTGGCGCAGCCTGCATCATTCCATTGACGGTGTTATTTGCGCCCGTCGGTGCGGCATTAGCTCACCGTTTAGATGCGGCTAAATTGAAGAAAGTCTTCGCTGTTGTGTTGATTTTCACTGGCATCAAAATGCTTTATCAGGTTTTAGGTTAGGAGATTATTATGCAGCCGCTTTCATTGCCACCAAGATTATTAATGGGTCCGGGGCCAATTAACTGTTACCCACGCGTGTTGTCGGCTATGTCGACTCAGTTAGTGGGGCAATACGATCCGACCATGACCAGCTACATGAATGAAGTCATGGAATTATACCGTCGTGTTTTTAATACCCAGAACCAACAAACTTTTTTGATCGATGGTACTTCTCGTGCCGGCATTGAAGCGGCACTTGTGTCTTGCCTGGAGCCTGGCGATAAAGTGCTAATTCCTATCTTTGGTCGTTTTGGTCACTTGTTGGCTGAGATTGCTGAGCGCGCCGATGCGGAAGTTCACACAATTGAAGTGCCTTGGGGGGAAGTATTTGATCCACAGCAAATCGAAGATGCGATCAAGAAAGTACAGCCAAAATTATTGGCGATTGTACAGGGCGATACTTCGACAACCATGTTTCAGCCATTAGAAGAGCTAGGCGATATTTGTCGCGCTCATGATGTGTTGTTTTACACCGATGCCACGGCCTCAATCGGCGGTAATCCGTTGGAAGTTGACGCGTGGAAAATCGACGCTGTGTCAGTGGGTTTGCAAAAATGTCTTGGTGGCCCATCAGGCAGTGCGCCAATTACCTTGAGCGATCGATTTGTGTCTTGTGTACGCAAGCGCGCCCATGTGGAAGCCGGGATCCGTGATGCTCATCATCAAGGCTCATCTGGCATGCGCATCCGTTCGAACTATTTTGACTTGCCGATGATCATGGATTATTGGGGCGATGAGCGTTTGAACCATCATACGGAAGCGGCAACTATGTTATTTGGCTCCCGTGAGTGTGCAATCCAATTACTGAGCGAAGGTCAGGATGCGGTGATTCAACGTCATCAGTTGGCTGGCAACGCCATGCTGCAAGGTGTTATCGCTTTGGGCTTACAGCCATTTGGTGATTTGAAACACAAGATGAGCAACGTAGTAGGCGTACATATTCCTGATAACGTCGATGGTGAACAAATTCGCCATGATTTGCTAAACATTTTTAATATCGAAATCGGTACCAGCTTTGGCCCATTAAAAGGCAAGGTTTGGCGTATTGGCACCATGGGTTACAACGCTCGCCAAGACGCTGTTTTGCATACCTTGCAGTCGCTAGAAACCGTACTTCGTCGTGCTGGTTTTGCGTTACCAGCAGGCGCTGCGGTAGACGCGGCCATGTCGGTTTACGCAGGAGAAAAATAATGACAGATTACGGCAAACTCGCTCAGTTGGTCATGGACCGCTGTGACGAACTTGGCAAAATCAGTCAAAGCGACGATTGCCTAGATCGTCGTTATCTCACCAAAGAACACAAACAAGCCAATGGATTGGTGGGCGGCTGGATGCAAGAAGCGGGCATGCAAACCTGGCAAGATGAAGCAGGTAATCTATGGGGACGTTGGCAAGCAGACGACCCTGATGCACCGCGATTTATCATGGGCAGCCATTTGGATACGGTGCCAAACGGTGGTCAATACGATGGCATGTTGGGTGTGATTACACCTGTTACCTTGATCGCAGCGATGCAAGCCGCGGGTGTTCGTTTGCCGTTTCACCTAGATGTAGTAGGTTTCGGCGACGAAGAAGGCACGCGTTTTAGTTCTACCTTGCTTGGCAGTCGTGCGCTGACAGGTCAATGGCCTGCAAGCTGGGCCGATGTGAAAGACAGCGATGGCATTAGTTTATCGCAAGCACTGAAAGACTTTGGTTCGGACTTCGCGAGCATTCCCAATGCGGCCATCGCAACCGACAACTTACTTGGTTACCTTGAACTGCATATTGAGCAAGGACCAGTGCTAGAAGATTTAGACTTGCCCGTCGGCGTGGTCAGTGCCATCGCCGGGGCAAAGCGCTTTGAATTTAATATTACCGGCATGGCAGGACACGCGGGCACAGTGCCAATGAATCTGCGCCAAGATGCCCTTTGTGCCAGCAGTGAAATGATTCTTGCTGTAGAAAGAGTTGCTCAAAATCATGGTATTGTTGCTACAGTCGGCCGCATTCAAAATCGTCCCAATGGCGTGAATGTGATTTCTGGCAACACCGGCTTTTCCCTCGATATTCGCAGCGAATTTGATGATAAACGAGACGTCGCGCTCGATGAGATCTTGCTGAAATTAGACGCCATTGCCGCTCGTCGTAACGTGGGCATTGAGCGCAAAGCGACCCATGCTGCTAACGCTGTGCATTGTGACGCCAAGCTGCAAAGCGTGCTACGTAATGCGATTGAAGTACAGAATATTCCTGTTCATACTTTGTTCTCTGGTGCGGGACACGACGCTATGGCGATTGCTGACATTTGTCCTGTGGCCATGTTGTTCATGCGCTGCGAGAAAGGCATTAGCCATCATCCAGCGGAAGCGATTGACACGCCCGATGTAGCCGTGACCTTGGCCGTGCTGAACCACACATTACAGAATTTGGCCTAAAGCTTTTTTTGGGCTACTCCGAATAACGCCTCGCTCCCCGAGCAGGCTCGAAGAATCGCTCTGGCGTTATGCGGAGTAGCTGATTGTGTGTGGCGTAACGCCTCGCTCCTGCTGTACTGAACCTAGTATCACGTTTCGCTCCCCGAGCAAGCTCGAAGAATCGCTCTAGCGTAATTCTGGGTGCAGTTTGTGATGGGCGGTTGGATAATCGTTCTAGCGTTGTAATACGAATACACGAAAAAGGCTTCCATGCGTTTAATTGGCGCTGACGTGTCGAGGAACGAGACAATACGCAAGCCAATTGAATTGCATGGAAGCTTATGATGACGGTAAACGAGCAGACTAGAACTTATAAATTTGGTAAGTAGAGAGAATTTTGATGATTTTTACGCGTATTTTTAACGATGATCAGGGAAGAAGCCATTTCGGTGATTTGAATATTGATGTCCGTGATGGTGGCCCCATTGGTTTCTTGTCGGAGCGTTTTCCAGCGGGTGAGATGATTTTTCGTGAGACTCCAAGCGACTACGATTTTAAATGGCATCCAGCGCCGCAGCGTCAGCTTTTGTTCATTATAAAAGGCCGTTGTGAGTTTAAAGTGTCGTCTGGTGAAATCCGCCAATTTGGTGCAGGTGATGTGGTTTTGTTAGAAGACACAGAAGGCGAAGGCCACTGTAGCAAAGCCTTATTCAACGAAGTCAGACACTCGATTTTTGTGACTGTGCCGGATGATGCGGTGTTTGGTTAGTACACACGTTAAACGCTGAATTTTTTAGTAATTCTTAAAAGCCTGAATCGAATGATTCAGGCTTTTTTATTGTATTTCATTTGGTCTTTTACATCGTGCTTAATGTTTATGAGGATGATAATTGTTATTATAACGATCTGTTAAAAAGAACAATTCAAGGAAGCTCCTTAAGATGCAGGTAAACCGAGTAAGAAAATTGGCATTTCTGCTAATAGCATTTTTGCTGATTTTAGTTCCAGTCAATCAGGTGATGGCGTCAGAAACAAAGACGATTATTCATGCGATGGGCAGCACTGATGTGCCCAAAAAAGCCTTACGTGTGGTGACCTTGTTTCAAGGGGCGACGGATTCTGTAGTGGCGTTGGGTGTGACGCCAGTTGGTGTGGTGGATTCTTGGGCACAGCAGCCAACCTATGAATATTTGCGAGATGCTTTAAAAGGCGTAGCTCATGTGGGATTGGAAACTCAACCGAACCTTGAGGCTATTGTGGCGTTAAAGCCAGATT
Organism: Marinomonas foliarum; assembly: GCF_016906065.1. Taxonomy (NCBI): domain Bacteria; kingdom Pseudomonadati; phylum Pseudomonadota; class Gammaproteobacteria; order Oceanospirillales; family Oceanospirillaceae; genus Marinomonas; species Marinomonas foliarum. Next base: position 2,359,994 of record NZ_CP070273.1, read on the forward strand.
TGATTATTGCCACCAAGTCTCGCCATGAAAAGATCTATCGTCAATTGTCACAGATCGCGCCCACGGTAATGGCAGAAAATGTTTATGACTTTAAAACCACCCTGGATTTAACGGCTGAAGCATTGAGCAAGCAAGAGAAAGGTAAGCAGGTTTGGAATGTTTTTCAGCAGCGTATTAGGATTTTCCGTAAGGCCATCAAGCAGCGCGAGGCAAACTGGCCTTTGACCGCCGCGGTTTTAAATATTCGCGCGGATCATTTGCGCTTGTATTTGAAGCAAAGTTTTTCGGGTGTGGTGTTGAACGAGATAGGCTTTCAATTCCCTTTGCCAAATGAAAAAGGTTGGGGTGTTAAGCTGAAAACGAAGGAAGCCTTGCCAAGTGTGAACGCGGACGTGTTCTTTATTATCCTGCAGTCTAATGATGCAGCCGTTAAGCAAAATTACGATGCGTGGCGTGCCCACCCATTATGGAAGATGCTCACCGCCCCTAAAAACCAGCAAGTGTATGAAGTGGATAATGTGGCTTGGTTATTGTCAGGCGGGATTTTAGGGGCTGAGAAAATCTTGGATCAGCTATACCAAATCTATAACTTACCTCAGGCAGGCCACTAGAGCGTTTATGGTCTTATTCAGTAGTCGTACTTTTAAATGGGGTCTTCTTGCTCTGTCTCTTTTATGCCTGATGGTCTCTTTAATGGGGAGCGTTGCCTATGGCCAGTATGTTGTTTCAATGAAATCCGTTTGGACGGCATTTTGGGCATATGATCCTCAATCGATAGATCACGTTATTATCCGTACCACGCGTTTATCCCGTGCTCTTGTTGCTTGTTTAGTCGGCTCGGCGTTGGCAGTTTCCGGTGTCTTGATGCAAGCCTTAACGCGTAATCCGTTGGCATCACCGTCTATTTTTGGTGTTAACGCAGGCGCCGTGTTTGCGATTGTTTTGTTTTCCACCTTCTTTTCGGTCACTTCCCTGAATACGTTTTTATGGCTGGCTTTTTTGGGCGCGAGCGTGGCTGGTGCGTTAGTTTATGGGTTGGGTAGTTTAGGAAAAGATGGATTGTCTCCGGTTCGTATTGTCTTGTCTGGGGCAGCGATTTCCGCGCTCTTCATGGCGTTCACCCAAGGCATATTGGTGATAGGTCAAGAAGGCTTAGACAGTGTGTTGTTTTGGGTGGCGGGTTCCGTATCGAGTCGTGATTTGTCTATGGTAATTCCATTAGCGCCAGCTTTTGTTGTCGGTATTGTGTTGGCAATTCTGGCTGCGCCACAGATCAATATTCTGTTGTCTGGCGATGATATTGCTAAGGGATTAGGGCAGAACACGGTGTTGATTAAGGTGGTGCTGAGTTTGCTGATTATTGGCTTGGCAGGCGGTTCTGTCGCCCTCGGTGGCAGTATTGGTTTTATCGGTTTGATGGTGCCACATATGGTGCGTTCCGTGGTGGGTTATGATCATAAATGGTTGATCCCATTAAGTGCTTTATGGGGGGCAATTTTGCTACTGTGTGCTGATGTAATTAGTCGTTTTGTGATCATGCCAGAAGAGGTACCCATTGGTGTGACAACGGCTATTTTGGGTGCGCCCTTCTTTATTTATTTGGCGAGAAAAGGCGGTAAACGTGAGTAAGTTTTTCAGCGTTCGCCATCGATTCTTTTCTTTCTCGACCCCTGCGCGTTCCTTGTGGTCGATGTTTATTCTCTGTGTTGTTTTTCTAGCGATTATTTTGCTTTCCCTGTGTTTGGGTGAAGAGTTTATTACTTTGCCTCAGGTGTTTAAGGCGCTGCTTGGAGAGGCTAATCAAGCGGTGCAGTTTGTCGTGGAAACCTTGCGCCTACCAAGGGTGCTGATGGCGTCGATGGTAGGCGCGGCCTTGGCATCGTCTGGGTTGGTGCTGCAATCCATGATACGCAACCCGTTGGCGTCCCCTGACATCATTGGCATTACCGGCGGCGCTTCTGCGGCGGCGGTGTGCTTTATTTCGTTTTTTGCGGCGGCAATGGGCATGGTTTGGCTGCCTATATTCGCTATTGCAGGCGCTTTGTTAGCTGCTTTATTGATTTACGCGCTGGCTTGGAATAGTGGCGTGACTCCGATGCGGTTGGTATTGGTCGGCATTGGTATTTCCTCGGCGATGGGCGCAGTGACGACCTTTGTTATTGCGGCAAGTCCACTTTCGACCAGCATTACAGCGTATATCTGGCTGACAGGCAGTGTGTATGGCGCGAGCTGGATTGAGGTGAAGGCCTTATTACCTTGGTTGTTGATTTCATGGCCGTTGGCGTTTTATTTAGCGCGTCGCGTGAATACTCAAGAGTTGGGCGATCAATTGGCTACGGGCTTGGGTATCTCCGTTCAGCGTTTGCGTTTGGCCTTGTTGTTTTTGAGTGTGATTATGGCGGCGCCAGCCATTGCTTATGCGGGGGCGGTGGGTTTTGTGGGCTTGATTGCGCCGCATATTGCTCGTCGTCTTGTGGCACGCAGCTTTGCGCTTTTGCTGCCAACTTCTGCATTGGTGGGCGCTTGCCTAGTGATGATGGCAGACTTATGTGGTCGTTTATTGTTTCAGCCTTTGGATATTCCTGCTGGTGTTTTTGTGTCTGCTATTGGCGCGCCATTTTTCATTTATTTACTCTATCGACAGCGGTTCTAAGTCGGTTGGACATGTTGGGATTTTTTAACCATGAGTTTGTCTGAAAATCATGTATTAGGCGATAAGGTATTAACTCAAAGTCCATTAGAAAGTGTGACGCTTTCCTTAGGTTATGAGAAAAAAGCCATTATTAAGTCTTTGGATTTAGCTATTCAGTCTAACCAAATTACAGTGCTGGTGGGCGGTAATGGCTGTGGTAAATCTACCTTGCTGAAGTCGTTTGCGCGGTTATTAAAGCCATCCTCAGGGCAGATCCTCTTGAATGGTGCTGATATTCACTCATTGTCTGGAAAAGACGTGGCTCGCAAGCTGGCTATCCTTCCACAAGGGCCTGTTGCGCCAGAAGGTTTAACGGTGGAACAGTTGGTGCGTCAAGGTCGCTATCCTCATCAAAATTGGTTGCAAAGCTGGACGGAAGAAGATGAGTGTTTAGTACGTAAAGCTTTGCAAGACACCAATATGACTGAGTTTGCTGATCGTTCCATTGATGCTTTATCTGGTGGGCAGCGGCAGCGAGCTTGGATTGCCATGGCGCTGGCACAGAATACCGATATTTTGTTATTGGACGAGCCGACAACCTATTTGGATTTAACCCATCAGATAGAGATTCTCGATCTGCTGTTTGAGCTTAATTTGACCCAGAATACGACTATTCTAATGGTGTTACATGACTTGAATCTGGCTGCTCGTTACGCCCACAAAATGATAGCCATTAAAGACGGTACGGTTTTTTGCCAAGGCGCACCAGAGGCGATTTTAGATCATGATATGGTGAAAGCTGTGTTTGATATGGAATGTCATATTAGCGCAGACCCTCTGTTTGGTACGCCAATGTGCATTCCTTATGGAAAAGGTCGCAAAGTCGACACTCAGGCCGTTGAGAATGTTTAAACAAGACAATAAACATGCGCTTCTTTCTGCTGAGTGGGAAGTGTTGGCGGGGTTTGGGCTTAAGGCTTATCAGCAAGATGAGCCGCTTGCGATTGATTCAAACAAGCTATTAGATGACGACTTGTGCTTGGAAACGCTGCGCAACATTATGCCAGAACTCGGCGCCCCAAATCTGAAAATTACGGCGTCTTTAGTAATCAAGCGAGTGGCATTTCTTACGTTGGCACCTTTCTTATACGCCATGTCTGGGTTTGATAAAGGCCTTGATGGTTCCATAGAAAACAGTGTTTTCGAATATCCGTTAGATAACAGAATTTGGCAATCCAAGATGCCATTAAAAAATACATCGGTGTCAGTTTTAGAAAGTTCGGATAACGAAGCGCGAGACGCTTGGCGAGATGAGATATTGAGCAAAGTATTTTCGGGGCATTTAACCTTGTTGGTCGAGCAATTTTACCGCTTAACTAAAGTGTCACGGCGTGTTCTCTGGGAAAATATTGCAGTGCGGGTTTTTAGTATTTACGAGCAGCGTATTCTTACCAATATTGCTGAAGAGAAAAGGGCGATAGCGGAAGCGGATTATGCGTATTTGCTTGATAAAAGTACGACGGATTTATTCGGTTTAAACGAAAACCCTTTGATGGTTTTTTATCGAGATAAGCAATTAACGGCACTATCGGAAAACCCTGTTCGAGTTCGACGTACTTGTTGTTTTTACTACCAAGCGACTGAGCCGCCAGTGTATTGCGGCTCCTGTCCTTTGCCTTTGAAGAAAAAGAGAACAACCCCACCTTAACCCTTGAAGATAAGGGGAGGAGGCTGTTCTCGTTCTTAGGGGGTTAAAAATCCAAACCATAAGCCAATGTCACTGTACGGCCTCTACCTTTGAAGTAGAAGCTGTCGTTTGCGTAGGCGGCTTGTGAATAGTAAGTGAAATAATCTTCATTCAAGAGATTGGCCACGGAGACATTCATCTTGCCTACTGGCAGTTTATAGCCAATAGATGCATCGACTAGAGTATATCCGTCAAAGTCTAAATCCTCATTATCAAAGCTTCGGCTGAAGGCGTGGCTTACTTGCAGTAAAGAAGATAACTTTTCATTCCAATTTGCGTTCCATGAAGTAACTAAACGATTTGGTGATATATCAGCTCCTGTTAGCTTAGTCTCTACCTTTCCATCACCATCTGTGTCTGATTTACCTTGAATGAAAGAATAGCTAGCTTGCAACTTGTGCTTTTTGTTTAGTTGGAATCCTAAAGAAGCTTCTGCGCCTTGAATTTCTTTCTTTTCACGTTTGACAATATAAAGCCCATTTTCTTCAACGATACGGCTACCTAGGTCTGAGTCAGATTCGTAGTAGCTTAACTCGAAATCATATGGATGGCGGTTTACACGAAATCCCACTTCATAGTTATCGGTCACAATTGGGGATAGATCTATTAGCGAATCAACGTCTTGACCTGCAATATCAACCCCGCGAAGTACGCGTCCAACGTCAGGCATGCCAAAGCCTTGTGAGTAGTTGGTGAAAACACTTACGGCCGGTGTTATTTTGAAAACAGCACCTGCGTTGTAGACTGTTTCGTGGAAACTTGGGCTTCCGCCATTGACTGTCACACCGTTGTTAGCGGCCACTGTTTGATAGGTGCCTACGTCTAATTTAGCGTGTTCATCACGAACACCTGCCTGCAACACCAAGCGCTCGGTTGGCTTATATTCAAACTGAATGAAAGGTGCATAGTTGGTATATTCTGTTTCTGGAACATAAGTGCGGTTGGTTAATATCAATGTCTGACTGGTTTTGTCCTGTAGTAAATCTAACCCTGTCGTGATGCTTAAAGTATTATCTAATAGGTCATTTTTGGTCAGGCTAAATTTCGCACCGATTTTTTCAGATTGGTTTTGGCTTTGGTCGTAAAGGGTACCGCTTGGAGCAATGCTGGTGTCCTGAAAACTGTTGGAGTTTGATGCTCCGTAACGACCTTCAAAATCTTGATGAAAAGCTTGGGCTTTAAACTCCATGCCATCAAGGTCGCTGTCAGTGTAGAAAAGACTGGTTGTTTGCACGTCGTTATAAGGAGCCACACCGTTTGGTGGTGTGCCTTTGACAGAGCTGGTGGCAACACCATTATCTCTGTCACCATCCACTCCGGTAAAGTTCATGCGTCCTTTCATTTGGTACTTATTAACTTCTAGTTCCAGCCTTTGATCGTCGCCTAACCAGTAGCCTAATTTGACAAAAGCGTCATAGCTTTTTGAATCCATTATGTCGCCACGAACGGTTGCCGCCCCAACATAGTTACCATCGGCATCGAGGTACATGCCTTGTACTTCGTTGGTTAGACCGACAAGGTAATCGAAATCGCCTTGTGATCCTTCTGCTTGATAGCCAATTTTATAAGATAAGGTGTCGCTGCTTATTTTTTCAGTCGGTGTGGTCATTTGTACATCGACATGTTGTTTTAGCTTGTTGGAGCGCGTTGATTTGGTGATGAAGTTAATGATGCCGCCAGTTGCTCCTAGGCCGTGAACGGCGGTTGCGCCATGGATAACTTCGATGCGTTCCACCATAGAAAGGTCAATAGTGTGGGCAGATCGACTGCCTTCTCGAATGGGGTTGGACTGTGGCACACCATCTATCATGTATAAAACAGAGCGGCCGCGGAATGTCTGGCTGCTGTTATTCAGTTTTTGTGTATTTGGAGAATAAGCAGGTAGAAGGTTAGACAGGGCCTGAGAACTATCGGTTGAAATAGAAAGCTGCTCTTCGATTTGCTCACGATTGATAACGGTAATGACCTGAGGGCTGTCTTCTTTTTTCGTATTAGAGCGGCTGGTTTGGATAACCATAGCATTAAGATTAATTGCTTGGTTGTCTGTTGTCTGGTACTGGCCACGTTCTACCAAGCTATAGGTACCATCTTGATTAGGAACCATCTCTAAATCAGTAGTAGATAACAATTGCTCAATGAGTTCTATCGGACTGGTATTGCCAGAAATGCCTTTACTTTGAAGGTCTCGCGTTAATGTTGAGTTAAATGAGAGTGCTATATTGTGACGAGCAGCAAACGTAGTGAGAGCGTTTCCAAGATTGCCAGCTTCAATTTTTAGTGGTTGCTGAACGCTCTGGCTTGGTGCTTCTTGTGCCAAAGTAAGTGGGCTAATACCAGACGCGATTATTAAACCACTGCAGGTTAATGTTGTGCTGATTGCCTTCTGAAATTGTGTTTTTAAATGTGTTTTTTTACGGGTAGACATGGCCACCTCCTTTTTCAAATTAGGATGCTTATTAGTTGTTTAACTAGTAAGCCACCTGAAAAGAAAAAAAGTGTCAGCCGAAATAGGAATTATTTCGTTTTTTTTTTGATTAGGTGGTTTTTGACTTCCTTAAACGGCTTCTAAAGTGACCCAATAATTCCCCAGATGACTGTTTATTTGAATAGGGTAGGTGTGCGATAGCATGCTGAAAATGGTATTGATGTTTTTAAGAGGAAAAGCACCTGATATATCGATGTTTTCAATATCGGGAGAAACTCGTAGTAAGCCTCTATGATAGCGGGAGACTTCTCTGATGAACTGGTTTAATGGCATATTGTGAACAGCTAGCATGTTGTCTAGCCATGAAGTGGTTTCTGATGCGAGTGCTTTACGAGATAAAACACCATGGCTGGATAGCTCGATTTGATAGCCTGTGCTAATGGTATTGTCTTGCGTGTTTTTTACTAGCCTAGGTGACGCTTCAACCTGACCCTCAATCACCCCTAACCTGGTTAGACCGCTATATTGGCGTACGGTGAAATTCGCATCCAAGGGCGATAAAATTGCATCCTGTGTCTTGATTGTAAAAGAGGGTAGCTGTTGAGAGTGTGTCGATACAGTATGAACTTGGATTTCACCTTCTCGCAGTGATAATAAGCGTGCCTTGTCATCAAACGAAATATCAAATGCCGTTGCCGTATTGAGTTTCACCATAGTACCGTCTGGTAAGGTGACTTGCTTTTGCTGTCCTTTCGCTGTGCGATAATCGGCGTTCCATTGCTGACTGTCGACTGTTTTATAGCCTCCCCAAATTAACGGTCCAGAAGCCAATAATAATGCCAGCTTGCCAATATTTAAACGACGTGTTGCATCGTCAGGTCGATTCAATACTGCGTAAGCAATGTCTTTAGGTAAAGTGTCCACTTGATTGATAAAATGTTGGGCTCGTTGCCAAGCGAGCTGATTGTCTTTGTCTGCTTCTAACCAACCTTGTAGTTGTTTTTGCTCGTTGTCAGTGAGTGGCGTTTCTTGTTGTCTGATTAGCCAATCAGCGGCTTCGTGCATGCTCTTTTTTGATATCTTATTCAAAAAAGTCGTCCCCCATCAAAACAAAGCACTTAACATAAGCTTGTTTCATATATCGCTTCACTGTGGCGAGAGAAAGCTGCATATCATCGGCTATTTGTTGATATTTTTTACCCTCTATTTGCGATAGCAAAAATACCTGTTTTACTTGGCTTGGAAGGCCATTTAGCAAAGCATCTACTTCCTCCAAGGTTTGTAAAATAATGAACTCATTTTCAGGCGAAATGACGAAAGATTCTGGCTGCTTTGCTAACAGCTCTAGGTACGCCTGTTCTAACGATTTTCGTCTGTAAAAATGACACACAAGACCTTTGGCAATCGTTGCTAAATATGCCTTGGGTTCCTTGATGGTTGCCGCATTTTGCTTCGCGTGAATACGCAAGAAAGTATCTTGAGTTAAATCAGCGGCATCGAATGGGCTGTCTAAACGTTTACGAATCCATGTGAATAGCCAGCTGTGGTGGTTGACATATAAAGAGTGCATTTCGTCATGTTGCACACTGTGGTTCGCATTGTGCGGCATGAAACCAAGCCTTAAATAGTGGAATGATAATTAATATCATTAAAAGGCTTTGTGGCTACCATGTCAAGAAGTGTGTTGGCGTGGATGCTATTTTGCATCGAATAGAGAGGAAAAAGCGCCGTTGTAAAGTGAATACAGGCGCTCTCCATTTCTTTGTTGGTCATTGTAATAAAAGGTTTTTAACGCCAAATCATTCTGGAGGATGATTCGCTATCCAGTGATCCGCGATGTCTTCGCGGCGGGTGATCCAGACGTCGTTGTGGGATTGCACGTAGTCGAGGAATTTCTTCAGTGCCATAAAGCGACTTGGTTTACCGAGTGTTCGGCAGTGCATGCCGATGGACATCATTTTTGGTGCGGTCGCGCCTTCTTCATACAAACAATCAAAGTTGTCTTTCAAGTATTGAAAAAACTCCTCTGCATGGTTGAATCCATAAGGCGAAGAAAACTTCATGTCGTTGCAGTCGAGCGTGTAAGGCACGATCAGGTGTGGTTTGCTACCACCATTTGGAGTGTCGACCTTTACCCAGTAAGGTAGGTCGTCGCCGTAGTTGTCGGAATCGTATTTGAGTTGCGCTTGCTCGGCCACTAAGGCGCGAGTATTTGGCGAGTCGCGCCCTGTGTACCAGCCTGCGGGCTTCACGCCAGTGATTTCTTCGATCAAGGCAAGGGCTTGTTGCATGTGCTCGCGTTCTTGCTCGATTGGCATGTCTTGGTAATGAATCCATTTTAAGCCATGGCAGACGATTTCGTGTTTGCCTTCGACAAAGGCTTTTGCTACTTCTGGGTTACGTTGTAACGCGGTGGCGATGGCAAAAACAGTGAGTGGTAAACCACGCTTTTCGAACTCATTTAGAATGCGCCAAACACCAGTGCGAGAACCATATTCGTAAAGGGATTCCATGCTCATGTGACGGTCTTTGAAAGGCTGCGCCCCGAATATTTCGGACAAAAAAGTCTCGGCGTGTTCATCACCATGCAAGACGCAGTTTTCACCGCCTTCTTCAAAGTTTAAAACAAACTGGACAGCAACTCGGGCATTGTTGGGCCATTTTACGTTTGGCAGCCCTTGGCGGCCATAACCCGCGTAATCGCGTTCTAAATAGTGTTTCATTATCTGTGTTCCATTATTTTTTTATGTCGTTTAGCAGCGGTTATAAACTCCAGTGGGCATAACGCCCAGTAAAAGCTTTGCTAACACGCTGTCCGTATTGACCTTTTTTAGAGGTTTGTAGCCCTAACTGATGCAATGATTCTGCCAGTTTTACCGCGGCGACAACGCCATCAATGATAGGAACAGGTAATTCAGCAGACAGCTTTTCCACCAAACTCGACATGCCTGCGCATCCTAATACTATCGCTTCTGCACCGTCTTGCTCTATGGCCGCAAGGCATTCCGTTTTTAGTAGTAAGTAAGCCGCTGGGTCGATATTTTCTAATGCCAAAACAGGAATGTCGGTGGCTCTGACACCGCTACAATGATGCTTATGACCATACTTTTGTAGTAAATGCTCACTCGCTGGTAAGGTACGAGATAGCGTGGTCACAACCCCAAAACGATGGGCAATCAGGCTGGCCATGTGAAAACCTGCTTCAGCAATGCCAATTACGGGGGCATCAGCTAATTCGCGCGCTGCATCTAGAGCTGGATCGCCAAAACAAGCAATAATATGAGCGTCGACACCTTGTTGTTTGCCTTGCTCGATAAGATCGAGAAGAGCAGCGCTGGCAATGACTTCATCAAAAGCGCATTCGATGCTTTTGGGGCCATGCTCAGGAGTGCTAGCGATAATATGGGTGCTATCAAGAGCTATAGATTGCGCGCTCAGCACCATAGCGTGAGTCATGTCGGCGCTGGTGTTTGGGTTGATTAGTTGGATTTTCATAATGTCCTTTTAAGGCACTAAAAAGTTTAACGAGAGAACAGTTGTTGGAAATCTATGTTCTCTTCAGATTTGCTTTCGAGAATGAGTGAGGATTTGATGTGTTTAAGGTGATGACTCATCCAGTTTTGCGCCTTGTCTGCGTTTCCTTGATCAAGAAGATCCAGTAGCTCCGAGTGCTCGCCGCAGTCGCAACCCACACTGCCGCGAGTACCGTAAGCAGCCAGTATTAAAGAAGATCGATAACAAAGCTGTTCGATAAAACTAGCCAGTACTTTATTGCCAGATAATGTTGCCAATTCATAATGAAAGCGAGCGGTTAACTGGATAGAATCAGCTAGTTGATTGCTTTCTTCTGCGCGTTTTTCTTCTATCGCCATAGTGCGAAAGTGTTGAGATTGGGCCGAATTCCAGTGAGATAATACAGCAGGGATGAGTTGTGGCTCGATCAGAATGCGGCTGTCTAGTACTTCTAATGCTTCTGCTTTGCTTGGGTGATTTACTTGTGCGCCTTTGTTTTTCTCGATCACCACAAAATGTTCTAAGGCGAGCCGCTGCAATACTTTGCGGATGCCTGTTCGGCTTACACCAAATGCTTCTGATAAGCGGTCTTCAGGTAAACGCGCCCCAGGTGGTAATTGGTGTTCGACAATGGCTTTTAGTATTTGTCGGTAAATGTTCTCGTCGTTCGACATGAGTATTTCTCTATAAATTGTATACGATATTTTAGTAAATATGCTTGATAAGACAATATAACATGTCAGTTTGTTTCGTACATCTTAAACAAAAAATCAATTTATTGTGCACAATGCTGGTGTGCATAAATAACTTTTGACTTAATTTAGTGCAATTTTATCGATGTTTTCGTCTGTCATTTCTGTTATTGCTTATATTTATTGAACTCTATTGTTGGCACATAAATTGTATTTAGTATTGTATACAATATAAAAGGAATGTAGCCATGAAGAAAGAGTTTGAGCAAAGTCCTAAATTGGCAAATAGTGATCTCTTGCCAGAAAAAGATCAGAAATGGGGTTGGTACAGCATCTTCGCTTTCTGGATGTCTGATGTACACAGTGTGGGTGGTTATGTGTTTGCCGCCAGCCTGTTTGCGTTAGGGTTAAATGGTATTCAGGTGTTTATCAGTTTGTTATTAGGGATTTCTATTGTATTGGTGTTTGCCAACTTGATGGGGAAGCCGGGACAGAAAGCAGGTATCCCTTTTCCTGTGGTAGCACGAATGTCTTTTGGTGTGTTCGGCGCTAATATTCCAGCCATCATTCGTGGCTTGATCGCGGTTGTTTGGTACGGTATTCAAACCTTTTTGGCATCCAGTTCCTTCATCATCCTTCTGTTGTACTTTTTTCCAGATATGGCGTCTCTTGCTGATAAGTCATTCATTGGGCTTTCGTACTTAGGTTGGATTGGCTTCACTGCGATGTGGCTTGTGCAAGGGATTGTGTTCATGTTTGGTATGGATATGATTCGTAAAGTGATCGATTGGTCTGGTCCTGCTATTTATATCGCTATGTTTGCTTTGTGCATTTATATGGTGGATCGAGCGGGTTGGGAAAATATCAGTTTCAATCTGAGTTCAAATAACCTGACGGGCCTAGATGTGTATGTGCAGATGTTCATCGCGATTGCTTTAGTAGCGGCGTATTTTGCAGGTCCAACGTTGAACTTCAGTGACTTCTCTCGTTATTGCGGCAGTTATAAAAAGTTGAAACTGGGTAATATATTGGGCTTGCCCGTTAACTTTGTGTTGTTCTCTTTGTTCAGTGTGGTGATTGTTTCGGCTTCGATTCCTGTGTTTGGTCAGATGATCACCGATCCAGTGGAAACCGTGAAACGTCTTGATTCTGGTTTTATCACGGTACTGGGTGCATTGACGTTTATCTTTGCGACAGTGGGTATCAATATCGTGGCGAACTTTGTTGCGCCAGCGTTTGATTTTTCGAATGTTTCTCCACAGAAAATCAGCTTTAAAGCGGGTGGTTTTATTGCCGCATTTGGTTCTGTTCTGCTAACGCCTTGGAACCTGTTCAATAACCCAGAAGTGATTCATTACACAGTGGACGTATTAGGCGCAATGATAGGGCCTTTGTACGGCATTATTATTGTTGATTACTACTTCATCAAGAAAGGTCATATCGATGTAGCGGCTTTGTATACGGAATCGCCAAAAGGTCGATACTGGTATGAGAATGGCGTGAATAAGAAGAGTGTTTATGCCTTACTGATTGCTGGCTTTGTTTCTATCTTAGCGACCTTTGTATTTAGTTCTTTGGCAAATTACGCCATCTTCATTGGTGGTATTGTGGCGGCTTTGGCTTACCGTTATATGATGGAACCTGAGCGTGTTGCCTTGCAAAGTATGAATCTTGCGAAGTCGTAATTTGATCTAAGAAAATGTGTAGAAAATGAAGCCCCGCATTTTTCAATGCGGGGCTTTTTGTTGTGACGAAAGTTATTGAGTCGAATTAAGTTGAGGCAGCAAGGTCTGCTTCAGCAGCGGCCAACATGTCGAACTCTTCTTCTGGTGTTTTCGCCACTAGGCGGTTTTTGCTGTACAAGAAGTAGTAAGCGGCGCCGATGGCGAACAATACCAGCGTGTAGAAAAACGCGCGTGGATCGTAAGCGTAAACACCCGTCAAAGCCAATAGAGACAACACAAAAGCGATAGATGAGGTAACGATACCGCCAGGTGTTTTATATGGGCGTTCCATGTTTGGTTGCTTGATGCGCAATAAGATATGGCTTAACGCCATCAAGGCATATGACACAGTCGCGCCAACAACGGCCATGGCTAACATCAGGTCGCCTTCGCCAGTTAAAGAAGCAAGAAAGCCCAAAATACCAGGTACGATCAAAGCGCGAGAAGGCACTTTGCGTTTATCGGTAACAGACAAGCTCTTAGGAAGGTAACCGGCGCGAGACAAAGCGAATACCAAACGGCTGTAACCGTAGATGATGGAGAAGAAAGAGGCGATCAAGCCAGCAAGCCCCAATACGTTAACCGCGGTTGCCAAGGTTCCGTGACCTGCAAAGTTCAAGGCATCCACTAAAGGCACGGCACTCTTACTCATGGCGTCTGCACCTGCTGCGCCCGCCAATAAAAACACCACTAAAAGTGCAGTGAAAAGTAAGAAAATCATCGCGCCGATAATGCCCTTAGGCACATCTTTCGCTGGGTCTTTGGCTTCTTCTGCTGCAAGAGGAACGCCTTCAACAGCCAAGAATAACCACATGCCAAATGGCAATGCAGCCCAAACGCCATACCAACCCATTGGCATAAACTCAGACGCGCCAGCGGCATCGGTTACGGCAACATCGAATAAACGGCTTGTATCAAAATCACCAATCAAGGCCACCGCCGTTGCTAAGATGGCGATAACCGCCAAGCCACTGATGACCATCATGACTTTTAGTGCTTCACCAACCCCAGCCAAGTGGATGGCAATAAAAACAAGATAAAACGCCGCATAAACCCAAGGCCCATTAAATCCTAGGAGGGCTTCCACCGCAGAACCGATAAATATCACAATGGCAGCCGGTGCTAAAGCGTATTCAATTAATACTGCCAAGCCTGTTAAATAACCACCAGTAGGCCCCATCGCTTGACGAGCAAAACTGTAACCGCCGCCCGCCGCTGGGATAGCGGCAGACATTTCTGCCAATGACAAAACTAGAGTTAAATACATTACCGCCATGAGCCCTGCCGCAATGGCAAACCCGCCCCAGCCCGCTTCAGCGATGCCAAAGTTCCAGCCCGCGAAATCGCCTGATATTACGTAAGAAACCCCTAAACCCGCTAGCAAAATCCAGCCAGCGGAGCCCCTTTTTAACTGGCGTTTTGCCAGGTATTCTTTATCTAATTGATCACTCATTGTCGTTCCTTTTGTGTTCTAGTTAAGTGGTTTAACCGTCATTTTTGCCCGATGGGCTTATGTATTTCTTGTCCCTAAGAGATGAGGAAGTTCTTTGACTCCTTGGTCGTGTCCATAATTAAATCATCGTCTGATCTATCTTTGAGTTTGACGCCAGACAGCTTCAGGTTTCGTGCTTCGTTTAATAGATAAAAGGCTTTGCGTGCGGCCTCTTGGTAGACCAAACCCGCTGGACGGATATTGGATATACAGTTGCGATAGGCATCGGTAAAGCCGACTTTGCCGCCCCAAGTTAGGTACAAACCTAAACTATCGGGCGAGCTCAGCCCCGGACGTTCGCCGATTAACACCAAAACGCACTTGGCGTTGAGTCGTTCACACACATCATCGCCAATGGCCACGCGACCTTGTTTTACAAAGCAGATAGGCGCTAGCTTCCAATCTTTTATATGGCTAGAAAGTGCGTGCAGAAAAGGCAGCGTGTTTTGCTCTATTGCCAATGATGACAAACCATCAACCACCACAATCGCAAGGTCATAATCTTGTGAAGTGGAAGCTCGATGTTCGTCTAGTTTATTGGCGGATGCTTCGTCTAATCGGCGGCCATAATCTGGACGCTGTAGATAGGTTGCGCGATCCGTCGCGCGACTGTGCAGCATTAGGGGGGCACAGTGTTTCGTCCAATCTTTTGCCCAGTCTTGCTCCATGAGTGTTTTTGATAAGGCGTCGCAATCAAGTTGGGTGTGAACCGCATCAATGGCCTGAGCGTGGGCAAGTTGAAACGCTAATAAATGCTTGGTTGGTAGGCTGATACCGGAGCGGCCCAATCCAACCCGCGCATCGGTAAAAGCATTAAGCTTACTCCACGCGTTTTCGGTGACAGGCTCTTCTTTTCCAGTAAGAACAGAAGCATGCGGATGGGGCGGAAAAGACTTATTAGATTTAGGGGGATCTTGGCTCATGAGCGACCTCCAATCATACGATTGAGTGACTTATGAAACGCATCGGGTAGCTGGTGATTGAGCGTAAATTGCTCGTTGTTTTTGAAGATTTCCATCTTGGCTAGCCAGAGATCAAATTCCGGCGACGGCTTCAATCCTAATACCTTTCGAGCATATAGCGCATCATGAAACGAGGTTGTCTGGTAGTTCAACATGATGTCATCGGAGCCAGGAATGCCCATCACAAAAGTACAGCCAGCGACACCTAAAAGTGTCAGTAAATTATCCATGTCGTTTTGGTCGGCTTCGGCATGATTGGTGTAGCAAACATCACAACCCATGGGTAAGCCAAGCAACTTGCCGCAGAAATGATCTTCCAAACCCGCACGGGTGATTTCTTTGCCATCGTACAAATATTCAGGGCCGATGAAGCCGACTACCGTGTTAACCAGCAATGGATTGAACTTACGTGCTACTGCATAAGCGCGTGCTTCACAGGTTTGCTGATCTAAGCCGTGATTGGCGTTGGCGGACAAGGCACTGCCTTGGCCTGTTTCAAAATACATAACGTTGTTGCCAACTGTGCCGCGATTCAGCGACAAGGCCGCGTCTTGCGCTTCGGCCAGATTTGCTAGGTTAAAACCAAAACTGTCGTTGGTGGCTTGAGTTCCGCCTATAGACTGGAAAACCAAATCCACTGGCGCGCCTTGCTCGATGCATTCAATGGTGTTGGTAACGTGAGTTAAAACGCAAGATTGAGTCGGGATTTCATAATGCTGGATGACTTCGTCCATCATCTTGATCAAGCGCGTGGCTTGCTGCACGTTGTCGGTAGCTGGGTTGATGCCTATCACGGCATCACCATTGGCGTAGAGCAAACCGTCTAACATGCTGGCGGCGATACCTGTTAAATCGTCGGTTGGGTGGTTGGGTTGTAAGCGCGTCGATAAATGCCCCGGTAAACCAATGGTATTGCGAAACGCGGTTTTTACATGGCATTTTTTTGCGACCAGAATCAAATCCTGATTGCGCATAATTTTACTGACAGCAGCGGCCATTTCTGGCGTCACACCGGGGCGAATCTGAGTCAGCACGTCGCTGGTGGCTAAATCGCTCAATAGCCAATCACGAAACCCGCCCACGGTAAGATGTGAAATCAAAGAAAAGGCAGTTTTGTCATGATCGTCTAATATTAGTCGGGTAATTTCGTCTTCTTCATAGGGAACGAGGGCTTGCTCTAGGAAAAGGCTCAGTGGAATATCGGCAAGCGTCATTTGAGCAATGACACGCTCTTCAGCGCTTTCGGCGGCCACACCGGCTAAGCGATCACCAGATCGGGCCGGTGTGGCCTTCGCCATTAACTCGGCAAGATCGACAAAGCCGAAGGTGCGTTCTCCAACTATGTTGCTGAATTGAAAGTGCTGACGTTGAGAGGAATGTAGCTTGCTCATAATGATTCTCGCGCTTTACTGAGAGGGTGTTGGTTCAAGAAAGCAAACTAGAAAAAGGTGTCAATTTTGCATAGCTTGAACATATATGACGTTAGTTAACATTACGGAATTCCATAAAACGACGTTATCGAATAATGGCAAAATTAATAAAATCTTTATTTTTCAAATTGTTAGGTTGGTTTTCTATTTATTTCGAAGAAAATCAATAAACATGGACAGACGTGATTATGTTGAATTCAATGATTGACGCACCAAAACAGGGCTTTTTCTCTGATATATCGAAAGCTGATGCATCGCAAGTTCGTGTGCCGAAAGTAAGATTGTCGGAAGCGCACGACGCCGATTTGCATGCCAGTAATCTGACCAACTGGCAACAAGAGTACGATCAGACCAGCCGTGGTAGCTTTTACGGTCGTATTGTCGAGCTGCCGTTTGATGGATTGCAGGTTTTTTGTGAGCACACCAGTCAGTCATTGCAGCAAAAATGTGTCGTTTGGCCTGACTCTGTTTGGTTGGGGATTCCTCTTGCCGATCAAGAAGAGAGTCGCATTAACGGTTTAACGATTCATGAAAATAACATCATGTGTCGACCGGGCGATTGTGATTTCCAGCTTTCCACACCGCAGGATTATGATTTATATGGATTAGTGGTGGATCGATCAAAGCTGATCAAAATGGCCGCGATTCACGGGGTGGATCTAAATTGGAAAGAACTCACCGAATGTGGTCGCCTTGGAGTACCTGACAAAACCCTAGACGAAGTGCGCTTCTTACTCGCGCGTTTGCTCAGTGCAGAAAGCAGAACGCCACCGCGCTTGCAGCAAGACATTGTCATGATGGCTTTGTTGGAAGTACTCAAAGTAGAAACCCCACAACCTGCCAAAACACAAAGCTATTATCACCGTAAAAGCGTTGTAGATAATGCGCGTCTGTTTTTAGATCAACACCTTGATGAACCTGTCACAGTTACCCAGTTGTGTGAAGTAACCAATGTCAGCCGTCGCACCCTGCAATACAGCTTTGAAAGCATTCTCGGCGTCAGCCCTATTCAATACCTGCGCATTAGTCGACTAAACGGCGTGCGTCGCTCACTGGTACAAGCGAAAAGTGGCCAAGCTGTCAGCGACATCGCCGCCCTATGGGGATTTTGGCACCTGAGCCAGTTTGCCAAAGACTACAAACAACTGTTTGGTGAAACACCCTCAAAAACACTCACAGGGCTGAGTAGTTGAGCACAAAGTAAGATAGTTAATGACAGGCTCGGTTTGTGTAATAAATAAATCTTTCAAAAAAATATCGGTTATCTGAAACCTTTTTTCAAAAGATGAGTATCTCTGTATGAGCCGCCCAATTGGGTGACAACTAGTTTACTAATAAAACTCATATAGGATGATTATGATGAAAAAGACAATTATTGCTGCCACAACTGCTTTCGCTGTTTCTGCTTGTTCAACTGGCTTTTATGGAACATCTGACCAAGATAGCCATATCGCTGGGTACGCGCTTGCTAATAATGGAACGACTTTGATCACAATGGGGTCTATCGCGTCTCCCGCTAAAATGGACACTTTTACGCTAAGTAGTAAGCTTGATGCCGTGGCTTATCGTCCTGTCACTGGCGAGCTGTTGGGCTATTCCAATGGTGCTGTCTATTCTGTTGATGCTAAGACTGGCAAGCTAACTGATCTTGGTGCTAGCTTCACAAAAGGTGCCATGATTTCAAAGGATGCTTCAGCAACCGCGATGGATTTTAATAACGCCATTGATGCTGTTCGTATGGTTGGCTCTGACGGTACCAACTTGGTGTATTTCCCAGTCGGTTTTGGTGACCAAGATAAGCGTGCTAATTCAGTATTAAAATTCACCTCAACATTCTATGCAAAAGGCGATAGCAACGAAGGCATGACGCCTGAAATTTTTGCCAATGCTTACACGAACGCCATTGCCGGTGCAAAAGCATCGAGCACTTTCCAGTTTGCGTTAGACAGCAAAACAGATTCCTTGGTCAGCCTTGCTAATAATGCAGGCGAATTAAAAACCGTCGCTAAGATCACCATCAATGGCAAGGCCGTAGACGTATCATCAATGGGTGGCTTCGATATTGTTTCTGCCAAAGAAGGTTCTGACGCCGCTTACGCTGTATTACAGCTCGAAGGTGCATCAAAAGCTGGTCTTTACTCTATGAACCTTACGACAGGCGCGGCAACCTTAATGGCCGACCTACCAATGGGTGGCTTTAGTGGTTTTGCTGTCTCAAGCGCAAAATAATGACAAAGGGTGTTTTTACACCATCAGTCATTTAAAGATAGATAGAGGCTGATAGCTAGGGCCCAGATGAAAAATCTCCGTATTCTTCATCTGGGCCCTAATTAATTCTAAAGGTCTATTCCTCGACCTTTTTTATGTTGATCATTAACTGATAACCTCTGTTACGAAAGCTGCGGATGGGGTTGTCGTTGCCTGTTTTTAGTTTATTGCGTAAGCGAGAAACGAGTACTTCAATGCGATTTTTCTCGAAAATACTAAGGTCCTCGTTAAAGGCTTCTGACACCATTTTTG
The DNA here is from genome assembly GCF_016906065.1 of Marinomonas foliarum. Lineage (NCBI taxonomy): Bacteria > Pseudomonadati > Pseudomonadota > Gammaproteobacteria > Oceanospirillales > Oceanospirillaceae > Marinomonas > Marinomonas foliarum. The sequence continues at coordinate 2,379,131 of NZ_CP070273.1, forward strand.
GAGATACGATTTTCCCCGCATGTTGTGTGAAAAGCTTAAGGAGTATGCTTTCTCTCTCATTGATCTCTATTGCTTGGCTATCGGGAGTACAGATGATGTGTTGTGATGGTGAATGTAACCATGTGTTTTGATCTTGTGGGGCTTTATCATCAGCTTGCGAATTGTTACTAAACCGTCTTAGTAAAGTGTGAGTCGTGGCGAGTAATTCACGATAATCAAAAGGCTTGGTTATATACGCATCGGCTTCACTAAGCCCAGAGAGCTTGTCATCCATTGAGTTGCGAGCAGTGACAAAAATAATCAATATATTCTGTGTTGTTGGATCGTTTCTTAATTTACTCGCAATAGATAAACCGTCTTCCCCAGGTAAGTTCCAATCCAGTATGACCAAGCTTGGTATTTGCTCTTCCATTAAGCTGGAAAGCTCTTTGGAAGAGCTTGCTCCATGGGCATCGTAGCCCTCACTTTTTAGCCATAACAGCCCGTTTTCTAATAAAACGGCATTGTCTTCAACAAAATAAATACGTGCCATGTTCGGGGTTATTCCTAATCTTTTTCTACCGCTGGAATCCATACCTCAAAGGTGACTATCCAAATGTCTTGTTCTTTTTGGGTATAACATTCTATATACCCTGAGTGAGCTTCAATGATAGCTTGAACCAAATATAAGCCCAAGCCAACCCCTTGAATATTTGGGGTCTCAGCCTGACGGTAATACTTTTGAAACCATATTTTAGTATTGGGTTCTTCGGCTGATTTATAATGATTAGACAAGGAGACTAACGTGCCCTCTTGTCCTTTTCGTGTCGCCTGTGTTGCTGTGATGGAAACCAATGAGGTTGGTGTTTTATATTTCAACGCATTGACTAATAGATTGCTTAATACCAGCTCAAATAGAGATGCATCTGCATTTACCTTCAAGTTAGCTGGAATATCGATCTTGTATTCTTGGTCGCTAATGAGCAAATAATCAAGAGTATTGGTAGTGACACGATAAACATTAATAGGTTCTTGGTTTAGGGTGAAATGCTCTTTCTCTGAATGCTCCGTCATTAATGTGGTGTTGATTAAGGTGTTTAGCTCCCTCACTGATTTCTGGATAGTCTCGTGTCGTTTTGCCACAGCAGGGGGAATGTGAATTTTCTCTATGTTTAATGTTTGTAAGACGCTATCAATCACTGTAAGAGGCGTTTTTAATTCATGGGTGACCAACGCCATAAAATTGGCGTGGTCCGCTCTGCGTTGCTTTTCAATTTCCAGTGTTTGTCGCGCTAAATGTATTTGGGTGTCAAACTCAAATTTCATTTTGTCTTCGGCTTTTTTATTTTCATGTAGAACCTGATACATCATGATAATAAACACAAAAGACGTGACTTCAGGCATGTAGACAAAAATAGAAGGTATGGACACCCGCTGTGTCGCACCAATAACACTAATGAGGTTTAACACAAAGAAAGCGACATACCCAACAAGGAAGATTTGACTACCTGCCACCTTGTTTTTGACGCCTACCCAACAAATGTAGGCAAGTATTGGAAATAGTAAAAACGAGGCTTGATACATTAAAGGAGCAAAAAAGCGGAAGCCATCAAAAAATATACTGAGAAAAGTGGCGGCATTTAACCCTAGGTCTATGAGTAATATCGAATGCACTCGTGGGAATTGTTTCTTTGTCTCAAAAAAACTAATAAAGAATAAAGCGATTCCCGATAGTAGTAAGCAAACGCTACCAGGTGCTAGCAAGTTCACAATAAAAGGCTGACTTGGGAAAATATATTGTGTCAGCGTGCCCGCCGTCACTAAGCGGTGAAGAATACTGCCAATAATATAGATACACCCTAATGCATACGCCCTTTTTTTCGTTAGCCAAGACATGACAAAGCCATAAAAGCAAAGCATGAGCCAACTGCCAATGGCGATACCGGACAATAGATTTTGTGTGTTGTGCGCGACAAGCGCTGCTTCTTGTGTTCTGAGCGTCAAATTTAGTGTGGTGGAGCTGGTGGTTTGTAGGCGAATGTAAAAGGTGTGAGGCTGATTGTCAGGCAAATTGAGAGGCAAAGAATAAGGTATTAATGGGTAGGCTTGTTGGTCTGCTGTTAGCATATCACCCACTTCCGCAACAGGGTTACTTTTATCACCCTGAGTTGAATATAGCTTCACACTGTCTAGATAAGTTGGGTTGATTGATAAAAGCCACTTTGCAGCGCTTGCGTGATCACGTTGTAGCGTTAACTTAAACCAGTGCACATTACTTGAAAAACCAGCAGAAAATGGAAATGCCACGGGTGAAAAGGCATCCGGCTTGGCTTGTATATCTTCTAAATCTAATAAACCTGTTTTATCAACAAAATACCCAATGTGTTTATCGAGCTTTACTGTGTTCACGCCATTGTTGATAAGCGTCACTTGGGAAAATGCCGACCAAGAAAAAGTAAGCGCAAAAATAGCAATAAAAAGCCGATGTAAATTCAACATAGATTCCGTGTTTTGGCTGGTATTCGGATAACGTATGGGATGACATCTTAAATGTCTTGTCTTACAGCGTCTAGAGCCTTAGTGAAATGGGTGTTTGCCTTATTTTGCATAGTTATTTTTCATTTTTCGACACTTTGACAGCTTTCGTCAGTTTCGGGTCTCTTCAAAGTATTATCCTTGACGCATTTCTGACCGAGTGGTGGGTTTTGTCGCGCTGCTGGTCCATTTTTGTACTTAATGCTTTGGAGTTAAAAAATTAATGAATCGTTCGTTTCGTTTAGTATGGAATGCTGCACTTGGCCTATGGGCTGTCGCCAGTGAAGCCGCCAAGGGCAAACATAAAACCCAATCTTCCAGCAAAATCCCCAAACTAAAGTCCGGTGTACTGGGCAGCGTGCTTATTGCGGGTATTGGGTTAATGCCATTGTCAAATGCATTGGCTGCTGTTGATTGGAAGGGAGGAGAAGGTTCTTGGGCAGAGGGTTCGAATTGGGATAGTAGTTCGGTGCCAACAGATTCAGATATTGCTCTAGTTAACAGTGGAACAGCGACCGTAGACGGCGGGACTAAGGCCGTAAGTCGTAATTTATACATAGGAAGTCAAGGCAACTCTGAAGGTACCGTTACAGTAACGGGAGGCGAGGCTTCTTTAAAACTAACAGGTTTTCTTAATGTTGGTATCAGTGGAAAAGGCATTTTAGATATCTCTAATGGGGCAAGGGTTACTGTTACTTCTAGCCAGAATACAAGTATCGGACTTAATGAAGACTCTGAAGGAACTGTTAACATAACTGGAACGGATACTGCCTTAGAAGTAAATAGTTCGATGTATATTGGTTCTCGAGGTAAAGGCACTTTGTCAATTTCTGAAGGGGCAAAGGTAACTTCGGGTGACGTTCTTTATATTGGAAAAACCAATGGCTCATTGGGTACCGTTACCGTATCTGGAAGTGGTTCTTTGATAAAATCAACACGCAATATTTTCGTTGGTGACGGAGGTACAGCCACCTTGACGATTTCTAACGGGGCAAAGGTTACTTCGGATAGCGGTCTTTCTATCGCAAGCTTGGATAGCAGTGAAGGCACCCTTAATATTGGTGCTGCAGAAGGTGAAGCAGCAGCGGCAGCCGGTATATTAACGGTAGGCGAAGATAGTGTCGTTAGGTTTGGTCGCGAGGCGATTTCCGACGAGATGATGGGGATGGATATGCCCGCGCAATTTGGCACGGGCTTGTTAGTGTTTAACCATACCGATACTAATTATGTTTTCGCTTCTGACATCGCTGGCGGAAGGAGCGACAAAAGCAATATCAACATTGTGAACGGCACCACCCGTTTTACTGGGGATTTAACTGGTTACGAGGGAAATACCAATGTTAAGGGCGGTACCTTATCCATTGCTGATGGCGAGACTTTGACATTAGGCGGTAATTACAATCAGACCAGCGGTACTCTGAAAATAGGCGCCAGCAGCCTCAACAGCTTCGGTAAGTTAAAAGTGACTGGCACCGCGACCTTTGCCGCAGGCTCCAAAATTAATGTAGATGTCACTGAAACCAACAGTTTGGCGGCGGGCAGCATGACGAAAGTCGTCGAAGCGGGTACGTTGACGTCTGATGGTTTTGTTGTAACCGACAACTCAGCCTTGTTTGACTTCACAGCGGTTGTCGAGGGTGACAATGTTAACTTAACCGTTGTTCAAGGTACGACGGATAATTCAGATACGGATAATTCAGATACGGATAATTCAGATACGGACAATTCAGGTAATGGTGGTTCAGACAATGATGATTCCGCAACTTCCAATGATAAAGCCACGGTAGTGAAATATGTGCAACAGCAAAATTTCACTACCGGCCTAGGTGCCGCCACTGTGCTTGATAAGTTTGTACAAGGCGGCACAACGGGAACTGGTATGGATACTGTTGTGACCGCCTTGGGTAAGATTTCCACCGGTAAAGAAGTCAGTAACGCCGTGGCGCAAACCTTGCCATTATTGTCTGGATCGTCCTCAAAAGTGTCTGCTGGCGTAATGCAAGCCAATGGCAATGTGGTGGCGGCGCGTCAGTCTAGTACGGCGAGTGTATCCTCTGGTGGTCGTTCAGTCGAAACTGGTACCTCTTCGGGTGATGGTTTTATCTCTGACAAAAATGCTTGGGTTAAGCCTGTGGGTAGTTGGGCGAAGCAAGATTCCCGTGGTGGCGTAAGTGGCTACGATGCCGAAACCTACGGCATCATCGGTGGTATGGACGGTGATATTAATGACAACACGTCTGTGGGTTTTGCCTTGTCTTATATGAACACCAAAGCCGATGGTAGAGTAACGAGTACAACCAACCATGCGGATATTGATGCTTATCAAGCAATGTTTTACGGTCAGCGCAGCTTGGGAGAAAGCTTCCACAATGTGGATGTGACTTGGCAGGCTGGCTTGGGTGTTAACCAAACCGATGGCACACGAAATATCAACTTTATGAGCACCACGGCGAAATCTGACTACACCAGTTATACCGGGAATTTAAGTGCTGGATTAGGACGTACTTTTGTTGTTAATGGTGACACCAAACTCACGCCAAGTGTGCGTGCAGATTACTCTTATATCAAAGACGAAAGTTACAAAGAAACCGGTGCGGATGCCTTGAACCTAAACGTGCGCAGCAACACGTCAGAAGCTTTCTTAGTTTCGTTGCATGGTGATTTGAATCAACGGATTAACGACAGCTTGTCATTGGCGGTCAGCGCTGGTGTGGGTTATGACGTCATGAACGATGCCTCTAGCACTACAGCGTCTTATGCTGGTGGTGGTGCGTCTTTTATAACAGAAGGTTTGGACTTGTCTCCTTGGGTGGTGAGTGCGGGTATTGGTGTCAATTACGCCTTGGACGATGCGACAGAAATTACGGTTCGTTATGACTTAGAAGGGCGTTCCGACTTCCTAAGCCAAACAGCCACAGCGAAATTTACTTGGATGTTTTAAAGGCTAAAGTCTCGTTTTTAAACACCAAGTGGTTATGATAAAAGCCTCGCATTATTATGCGGGGCTTTTTTTTGCATCGAAAAGGAATGGTATGAAAACGTGTTTTTGGGTTTTTATAGTGTTATCCGTATTGATACTGCAAGGCTGCGCACGTTTTTCCGTTGAAAGTCGAGTAGAAAATGCTGATTCAATGGCGGAGCAAGTGGGTTGGAAAAAACAGACAATAGATACTGAGTATTTTGCCATTCGTAGCTATTCACCTCGTTTTGAAAAAAGCCGATTAAGTGATCGATTAGCGGTTTATATAGAAGGTGATGGCTTGGCGTGGATTAGTCGTACTAAGCCTTCTTCTAACCCAACGCCGATGAACCCTTTGGCCTTGACACTTGCGATGAAAGATCGAGGAAGTGCCGTGTATTTAGGTCGCCCTTGCCAGTACGTTGAAGACAAAAAATGTTCTAGAAAGTACTGGACAGCTGAACGTTTTGCTCCTGAAGTTGTGGCGTCAATGGATGAAGCTGTATCACTGGTGAAAGCAAAAATGCACGCTAGTCAGCTTGTTTTAGTGGGTTATTCTGGCGGTGGCGCGGTGGCGGCTTTGGTGGCTGCAAAGCGTGATGATGTGGTTCGACTCGTTACTGTGGCCGGGAACTTAGATCCTCAAAAATGGACTCAGCAACTGAATGTTTCACCTCTGACTGGCTCGCTTAACCCTGCCGACTATTGGGAAAAATTAACCGACATTCCACAACTTCATCTCGTGGGTGAAAATGATAGTTCGGTACCATTATTTGTCGCCGAGTCTTATCAAGGACGTTTTCCTGCGGAAAAGAAGCCGGAGGTCAAAGTGGTGGAAGGTTTTGATCACCATTGTTGTTGGTCAACACAATGGCCGGAACTGATGGAGTAAAAGCAGATTACACGTCGTACCGCCTCAAATTATCTACTACAGCAATGTAAAGCATGTTAAAAAAAGAGTATCGCTTCAGTCTTAGATAATTGCCATTGGGAGGTGAAAATGAGCATCCAAATTCGTCCTGCTGTGATTGATGATCTACCCGCGTTAACGGACCTTTATAATCACTACATTGTGAATACGGCGACGACTTTCGATATAGAGCCTTATACATTAGAAGGTCGAGCGGTTTGGTTTTCGCAGTTTGCGCCCACAGGTCGACATCGTTTACTGGTGGCGGAACAAGACGGTGAAATTCTTGGTTATGCTTGTAGCGGTCAATTCAAACCAAAACGCGCTTATGAAACCTCGGTGGAAGTTAGTATTTATCTAAAGCCAAACACCAAAGGTCGAGGTCTAGGAACCGCTCTGTATCTTGAGCTGTTTGAGCAACTGGAAACAGAAGACGTACACCGCGCCTACGCGGGCATCACCTTACCCAACGAAGCCTCACAAATTATCCATGAAAAATTCGGCTTTGAATCCGTAGGTGTCTACCTAGAAGTGGGCCGAAAATTTGGACAATACTGGGATGTAGAGTGGTTTGAAAAAGAGGTTGGTGGAAGTCATTAAAAAGCCAAGCCCAACGTCTTTGAAAAATTGGGTTTGGCTTAACGTCGTTTTTCTGGGATCACTTCCTCATTAGATAAAGAAAGTAAGCACCGCCAATTAAGGATGACAATAACCCCGCGGGGAATTGCCAAGGGAACCAAATAACTCGCCCCATCCAATCTGCCATCACCATGACTAAAGCGCCAAGTAGGCAAGCGGTTATTAGCTGTTTATAGGCCGTGTTTTGGTTAAGTGCGCGTGCCATGTGTGGTGCTAATAATCCGATAAATGTCAGAGGGCCTATGATGGCGGTACAGAGTGTTGTTATTGCCGCAATCAAGACAAATATGACTCGGCGAACGAGCAGCGTATTGAGTCCTACACTGCTGGCAGATACTTCACCAAGAGCGATTAAATCTAGCCACCGATGAAGCAGCACGGCGATAAGGCCAAACACAGCCACGCCAACCGCTAAAATACTCACGTCTTGATAACTCACTAAGTAGGTGGATCCTGAAAGCCAGGTCAGCAGGGCGCTGACATTTTCTTGGCCAGATGACATAGAAATTCGCATGATCGCATCTAAAGCCGCGCTTAAAGCTATGCCTGTTAGTAATAGCTGAGAGGGAGCAAAACGATGCTTTTTACCTAGCCACCAAATCATTGAGGTAACGGCGAGAGCACCCAATGTGCCAATAAGAATTTGCTCATAGCGGTTAATGCTGATGCCAAAAATAAGAGTGCATAAGACAAGGGTAAGCGCCGCGCCGGAGCTTATGCCTAAAATTTCTGGGCTAGCCATCGGGTTGTTCGTTAGGCGTTGAATAAGCGTTCCTGTAATGGCTAAACCAATACCCGCAAAAAGGGCGCCCAGTATTCGGGGTGTACGCAGATGCAGTAACGTATCATTGACCGCGAATTCCCAGCCTTGTGTATTTTTACCGACAAATAAAGCCATGAAAGAAATACTAACCAAGGCGACAATTAAGCCGATAAGAACGGGCAGAAAACGGCGATGGCGAAGGTGAGGAGCAGCTTCATCGGTCGCACGTAACTGAGATGGCCAAGTTTGGCGATTGAGCAGCCATAATAAGAACGGTGCACCTAACAGTGCGGTCATTGCGCCAGTAGGAAGCAAATCACCTGTCGCTGCCGATATAGGCTGCGTCAACTGATCGGCGAACAACAGAATTAACGCCCCCACTAATCCGCTAGCAAGTATTTGCTTTGTCAGGTTTCTAACGCCTAATAGTCGAGTAATGCCTGGTGCGACAATGCCAATAAAGCCAATAATGCCCACTTCACTCACAATCACAGCGGTAATGAAAATGGCCGAGGTCAAGGCAATAAGCTTAATGCGTTTTACATTGTTGCCTATTGTGTTGGAAACACTGTCTCCTAAAATTAACGTATAAAGAGGCCGTTGAATGAGCAATAACGCAATCATTGGCACACTCAGCAGGGGCAAAATACGTTGCACTGACTCCCAACTATTTTGGTGTAATGCGCCTGCTCCCCAAATGAAAACAGAGCTTAAATTGCGTTCATAAACCAACATAAGCATGGTATTTGTTGCGCCAATAAATAGGCTGATGACCATTCCTGAAAGAATTAAATGAATGGGAGCAAAACCTTTTCTAGCGGCAATTAAAAACACGAGTATGCTGGTGCCTGCGCCTCCAATGAAGGCCGGAACAAAATGAGGTAATGTCATGCTAGCGGGTATAAAAAGCACCCCCAAAACCATACCTAATTGAGCGCCAGAGGCGACTCCCAATGTCGTCGGTGCTGCGATAGGGTTGCGCAATACAAACTGCATAATGCAACCGGCGACGGCAAGCGAAAAACCGCAAATGCAGGCTATGGCGAGTCTAGGCAGGTACGTTAAATAAACAATGAGCTCTTTATAATTGGTCGTATCGTAGTCAAACACGACTTTTTGTAAAAGCGACCAGCCACCGGCATAAGGCGTCGTATACTGAATAAAGGCGATGACTAAGCCAAGAGCCAGCACTAAGCCAATAGGTAGAGTGATTCGAATCGGTAAAGCTGTCATAAAATAAAAAGCCGTTATGGTTGCGCCGCGAAAATATCAACAAGCTGATTGCTTAATCGCTGAACGGCTAACAACCCGCCATAGTTCCAGACTGGAGGTAACTTGTGTACTTTGTTTTGACGGGTAAATGCCATCGCCTGCCATAGTGGTGAGTTTTGAAACTTATCGAACTCGGTTGGCTTGGTTGATTGCAATAAAACGACATTGGCTTGCTGGTGCTCTGCTATTTTTGCCAGTTCTACGGTCGAGAATCCCCAAAAGCTCGTACTTTCCTGCCATTCATTTTGTAGACCCATTTCGTTAACTGTATCTTGGATTAATGAGCCAGCCCCTTCAAAGTGGAGTGTGCTGCTGTCGACAAAGCGGACAAATAAGAGTGGGTCCAATTGAGGGTTAGCGGCCTTAATTAACGCCCCGTTTTTCTTCAATAGAGCTTGTGTGTCGGCAATGATTTTTTGGGCTTCTTGTTCTTTTCCAAGTATGTCGCCGAGCTTTAGCGTCAGTTCTTGAGCGTTTTTGTAGGGCGTTCTTTTGTCACTATAAACATCGTAAATCAATGTTGGGGCTATGTTGCCTAGTTTCTTTATAGCAGGAGCCAAATGACTACTGATTAAGATTAGGTCAGGTTTAAGGCTTGTTAATAACTCTAAACTTGGTTCGTTACGCGCGCCAACATCTTCAATGCCTTTCGGTAGCTTAGGGCTTGCTACCCATGCCGTATACCCTTCTTTATCCGCCATTCCTATTGCTGTAACGCCAAGGCTGAGTAGTGTCTCTGTCATGTCCCAGCCGATAGAAATGATTCTTTTTGGCGGCGTCGTAAAAGCACTTGAGGTGATCTCGGATGAGTTAGCCGCAGACACCAGCGTCGATATAAATAAGGCGAGACAAATAAATAAACATTTCATGATAGGTCCTTAAGGAATGTAGCTAATGGGATGGCCGGTTATTGGGTGTTGAAAAAGTGCCAGCTCCATGCCGTAAATTTTCTCTAGTGTGTCCACTTTCATCATTTCGCTTGGCGATCCTTGAGCAATGACTTCGCCTGAATGCAGAGCGATTAAGTGATCACTGAATTTGGCGGCCATATTGATATCATGCAGTACCATAATGACGGTTAACCCAAGACTCAGATTCAGTTCTCTTATTAGGGCTAATAGCTCGTATTGATGTGAAATATCTAAGGCAGATGTTGGTTCGTCAAGTAAGATGCACTCACTTTGTTGGGCTAATAACATGGCGATCCAAGCACGCTGGCGCTCACCACCAGACAGGGTGGCGACAAAGCGATCTTGATAGTCTTCTAGCCCAACTTTTTGAATTGCCTCTTGAATGAATGCTTTATCTTGCGCTGTGTATCGACCAAAGGCGCCTTTCCATGGAAAACGCCCAAAGCTAACCAGCTCCTTAACGGTAACACCATCGGTGACTGGAGGATGCTGCGGGAGATAGGCTACTTTGAGTGCAAACTCTTTTGGCTTGAAGTGGGTTATTGCTTTGTCCTCAAGCAAAACCTCGCCTTGAGACGGCGCATTTTGACGACTTAGAAGCTTCATTAATGTCGATTTTCCGCAGCCGTTATGGCCAAGCAGCGTAGTAATAATACCTTTTTGAAAAGTTAGATTTGTTGGCTGTAATATGGTGTGCGGGGATATCGTAACGGAGGCATTATTAAGCTGAAGCATAGGGTTCGTCGTAATTATGTATAGGGTTCGTCTTGTTGTATGGGCTTAGGCTATAAATATCATACATTGATAATATTAATAATGCTTCTCATTTGTAGTGTTTATTCGACTAGCTTTAGCAAGATACTGTCCAATGTGGCTTTAAGTTACCAATAATTAACCTAGGTTAATTTCTTCTCTTTTTTGCATCTGTAGTCTTGGTTGTACTCTATATCTACAGATTATTGAAAGGATCGCAGTATGTCGTTGTCGTCTAGTCTACAAAATTATCTATCTGATCTTGATTTGGCTGTGCCAGAACAGCCAAATATGGAATTTGTTAAAGCATTACAGTCGGCCCATGTGGCTCGTTATAGCTTTAATAGTTTGGCGGTGGTGCTGGGTGAAGAAATCTCTTTGGGCCTTGATGCTATTAGTCAGAAAATCGTCACGCGAGGATTAGGTGGATATTGCTTTGAGCATAACAAACTAACCTTTGAGCTTTTGAAAGCGTTGGGTTATGACGTACAGCTTAAGTTGGCGCGCGTGCTGAATAATAACCTCGAGCGCGAAGCGGGTAGAACCCACCGAGTAACCTTGTTAACGCTAGAAGGTGTGAGCTATTTAGTGGACACCGGCTTTGGTGGTAATGGGCCAATTGCGCCATTACGACTCGATATCAATACTGACCAAACAGCGGGTTTGGATCGTTATCGTCTGTTGGCAAAAGATAAGGGCGAATACGATCTTCAGGTAATAAAGGACAATGACTATTTCACCCTTTACCGTTTTGACAATGCGGCTTACAGCGATGCAGATTGTGAGTTAGGGCATTTTTATTCTCATAAAAATCCACAAGCGGTGTTTTTAAAGAACTTGATGGTGACGCTGAAAAAGCAAGATCAGACAATTGCTTTGGTGAACAACGAATTTATTACGAGAGATTACCAAGGTGAACAGAAGCGGTTGATCGAAAGCTCTGAATCTCTTGGCAATATTTTAGCGTCTGAGTTTGATATTGCCCTTGAACCCGCAGTGGTTGAGCATTTATTTATTCGCTTTTTAGCGCCCATGTTGTCGGTGAATGAGGCCGGAGCAGAGTCATGAGTTCATTCTTTACTTTGTTATTATGGGCGTGGTTGATGGCGTCTTCTTTTATCGTATCGGGTCATATGGTGGAATACGCGAGTCCTATTGCGACCTCGGCGTTTCGCTTTTTATTGGCGATGTTGATTATGTTGCCGGCGCTATTATTCAGTTGGCAGCGTGGCAAGCAGAATAAAATAGAGCAGTTCCGAGCCTTGTTCGCTTCGCGTCAGCGACTTTTTCATTACGTGGTGATCAGTGGCGCGTTAGTCGGCTTTTTTATCGGTTTGTTTGTCGCTTTGCAGTCGACCACGCCTTTGAATACATCGGTTTTGTACACACTGGTTCCCTTAATTGGTGTAATGATTGCGAGAGTTTGGCTCAAAGAACTCGCGCCTTTGTGGCGAGTGATTGGTTTTGTTCTTGGCTCTATCGGCGCGATGACAGTGTTATTTTCGACACAAGGCAATGATGGATTTCAGTGGCATTCCGGTGATTATATTTTTATTGGGGCATGTTTTTTATTGGCTTTGCATGTGGTGTCGGTACAGAAATGGGGGCGTTCGTTAGGGGCGTTGTCTGGCGCGTTTATGATTATGCTATTTGGATCGTTTTGGCTGCTGCCTATTGCATTGATTTGGGGCGAGCTGGATCAGGTGCAATGGTCGTCACAAGGTTTTTGGGTAAATGTCTTGTACCTGACCGTCTTTACGACCTTGTTTACCTTTGTCTTGCAGCAGCGTTTAGTGATGACGGTTGGGGCGAGTCGGCTATTGGCGATGTCTTATACGATACCCGTTTGGGTTGCGTTATTTACCGCGTTGACTCAATCACGTTTATTAAGCTTGGTAGATTGGCCTTTTGCTTCAGGTATTCTCATTTTAGGTGTTGCACTGTTTCTTATTGATGGCAATTTAAGCAAGGTGAAAATAGTCCATGGATCGAATTCAACTGCAAAATAGTTTTCAAACCTATTTTAACGAATTAGGTTATGACATTGATTGGCAAAGGCTGACGGTGCCAATGGACGTTCATGTCATTCGAAAAGGCGATTATTTATTTCAACAAGGGGATTTTGCGAATCGTCTGTTTTTTTTACATTCTGGACTCGTGCGTTATGTGAGTGTTTCCGATGAAGGCAAAGAGTTCACGCAAACCTTTGCGAAGAGCCCAAGAATCATTGGCTCAACTAAGGCGATGGTGACTGAAGCACGTGTTTTGTTCGGTATTCAGGCCTTGGAAGATAGCATGATCTCTTCCTATCCTTGGCGAGCTTTTTATGAGCAGATGCGTCAGGATGTTGGCTTTTTAGAGTGTTACGCTAAATTTCTAGAGCGCATTTTTATTGCTAAAGAAGAGCGTGAAAATGCCTTTGTAAAACATTCCGCCGAGCGTCGCTATCTCGATTTTTGTGCCGACTACCCTGAACTTAAAAATGTTATTCCGCAGCAACAAATTGCGTCTTATATTGGAATCACGCCAGTGGCGTTGAGTCGAATTAGACAAAAGTTAAATCGACGTTAATTTATGTTGAATAGAGAGCTTCAACTCACTAATAAAGGTTTGGGTGATTGCGGACTGTCGCTCGCGATGCAAGGTAATTCCTATTGTGCATTCAGGTTGGGGGAGCGTAATGGGTATTTGCTTCAGGCGTGGGTTGAGTTTGTTAATGTTCCAATCATCATAAAATAGTAGCGCAATGGCGTCGCTGTGAATAACGAGCTCTTCTGACGAGGCAAAGGTTAACATTTCAAGCGCCTGAATCGGTGGCTTGTTATCGATACTATGAAACAAACTCTCGAAATAATCCCTAATAGGCGTGCCATGACGCGCTACGATCCAACGTTCATTGACCAAATCGCTTAGTGTTTTTGCATAGCTGTGAACGGGATGATCAGCACGAGCTATTAAGGCGTATCGAGCACGCAATAATGGCAGCTCGATGAGCTCTGAATGGATTGGCCCTTTTCTCATCAGCCCTAGAAAACAATCTATTTCACCTTGTCGTAGTGCATTCGCCAACATATGGTAGGGGCCCTGCATAGCTTGCAGTCGAATGCCTGAGTGTTGTTTGAAAATAGAGGCAAACGCAATGGGAACAATATCTTGGCAGGAAAATGACAGCATGCCAACGGATAGTCTGCCCGCTAATTCATTGGGTAAAGATTGAAGTTGATGCTGAAGAGACTGAACAACAGGTGAAACTCTGAGATAGAGGGAAGCAAGCTGTTTGGCGGCAGTTTGTGGAATCAGACCTCGGCGTGCCCTTGAAAAAAGAGGCTGCTGCACCATGTTTTCGACTTCTTTTAAGGTTTTGCTGACCGCCGGCTGTGTCATCTCAAGTATTTGTGCTGCGACTGAGGCGCTGCCGACTCTCACCACGGCCTCTATGATCATCAAATGGCGCCATTCAACATAGGTTTTTAGCTTTAGTAAGGTAGTGGTGTTTTGCTGTAGTTGGCGCTCTGTATCAGCGATGGCTTGTAAAATGCTGTTGCAAGACGAGATTACTAGCTCCCCTGCTGAAGTGGGCTCCGCTCCGCTCCAACCACGCGTGAAAATACTCACCTCTAAGGCATGCTCTGCTTGTGATAATGCTCGCGAGACACTGGATTGACTCAGGCTTAATGAGGTACTGGCGTCCTTCTCGGTACCTTTTTTCATGATTTCTCTAATCACACGACATTGTTTTATGGTCAAAGGAAAGTGTGCCGTGGTGGTGTTCATCTTGTGTTTCCTGTTAGTAGATGCCTTCCATTATAGGTTTCTAATCTATGATATAACCAAATTTAAATCTATGTTTTTAAATGTGCATATGGCAAGGCGGCCTTTTATGTGTACCTTTAAATAATCAAGTTTTACTTAGTGAATGTGCTCGATGAGTGCAGGCGGTATACGAATGAATAATAACAAGAAGCCTTACAGCAATATTCCTGGCACGACCGTGTTTGACGGCGATATGGCCAGAATAGGTTTTCACCTCAATCAGTTTTGTATGTCTTTAATGAAAGAATCGAACCGAGTTGCGTTCAAACAAGATGAACGGGCTTATCTTGATCAATGGTCCATGACTGAGGACCAAAAAAAAGCCGTGTTGGCTCGCGACTTTCGTCAACTTATTGCCCTTGGTGGCAATATTTATTACCTCGTCAAAATCAGTTCAAATGATGGGCTTAGCGTCGCGGCAGCGGTGTCTAGCATGACTAATTTATCTCCTGAAGATTACATGGAAATGATGCGCAACGGTGGTCGATCGCCAGAGGGCAATCGATTCACGAATGAAAAAGAGTCTGACAAAAATCCGTCCAAGGAGAAGCAATAATGGCAAAGATTACGGCAGGATTGGGAACCTCTCATGTTCCATTGCTTGGACACATTATTGATAAAGGCGACAGCGGTGACGTTAAATGGGCGCCGATATTTGATGGTTTTCAGTTCACTAAAAAATGGATTCGCGAGCAAAAACCAGATGTGGTGATTTTGGTGTACAACGACCATGCGACCGCATTTGATATGAAGTTCACCCCAACCTTTGCTATTGGCTGTGGCGAAGAATATCGCCCAGCTGACGAAGGTTATGGCACACGCCCTGTTCCTACAGTAAAGGGGGCACCAAAAATGGCGTGGCACATTACTGAGTCGCTGATAAAGCAAGGCTTTGACATGACGATTGTCAATGAAATGGATGTGGACCATGGTCTTACCGTTCCTCTATCCATGGTGTTTGGTCAAGTTGATGAATGGCCTTGCCAAGTGATTCCTTTGGCGGTGAATACTGTTGTTTACCCTGCACCAACTGGAGAGCGCTGTCTTGCTCTTGGCAAAGCTATCCGAGCCGCTATCGATCAATATCCAGAAGACGTGAATGTTCAGGTTTGGGGAACGGGCGGTATGAGTCATCAATTACTGGGTGAGCGAGCAGGTTTGATTAACCAAGAGTGGGATCTCGCTTTTATGGATGATTTAAAAAGCGATTACGCCAAGTTAGCTGCGATTTCCCAAGTTGAGTACATTCGCGAATCCGGCACAGAAGGGGCTGAAATGGTGATGTGGTTGATCATGCGTGGGGCATTAAACCACGATGTAACAGAGATTCATCGTCATTACCATGTGCCGGTTTCTAATACTGCGCTGGGGCATTTGATCTACGAAAATTTTGATGAAAAGGGAGCCTAAATCACAATGAATGTGCGAATAACTAGACCCAAATTAGTTTGTTTAGCTGGTTTGCTATGTGATCAACGAATGTGGCAAAACGTCGCATCTCAATTAGAAAAAGATGCAAACGTCGAAATCATGAGCTTCGCAGGTTTTGATGATCTAACCGAAATGGCTCGGTTTGTGTTATCCAGTGTTGAAGGTGATTTTGCTTTGGCAGGTCACTCTATGGGTGGACGTGTCGCTCTGGAAATATATCGCCTTGCACCTCAGAGAGTAACGCACCTTGCGCTTTTAAATACGGGAGTGCACCCAAAATCGGACAAAGAAATCCCAGGTAGAATACGATTAATCGATTTGGCGAAACAGCATGGAATGGCGCTTTTAGCGGACGAATGGCTGGTGCCCATGATGTCTCCAAAGGGCTTAGAAAATAGGTCTCTAATGGAATCGCTTGAGAAAATGGTTATGGCGTATTCGGTTGAAGATTTTGAAAAGCAGATACAGGCTTTGATCAATCGTCCTGATGCAGAAGGCCAGCTCGCCAACATATCAGTGCCGACATTATTACTATCGGGAACGCAAGACACATGGAGCCCTGTTGCCCAGCATCAGGTAATCCAACAAAAAATTACGGGCAGTGAGTTGGTAGTGATCGATGATGCTGGTCATATGGCGCCAGTAGAGCAACCAGAAAACGTTGCTGCCGCACTGCACTCATGGTTACAGAAGTAGGTGAATGATGAGTACGCAAGCGATAGAAAAGATGTTGATAGAGTGGCAGTGTCAGTCATTGGTAACACGTTCTATTAACCTACTTGATCAATGTCGATGGGAAGAGCTGGCGAAGTGTTATGCCGAAGATGGCGTGCTTTATCGCCCTAGCGCACCAACAATAAAGATCGAGGGACGAGAGGCTATTTTAGCGTCTTTTACAGCTCGTCCAGCAAAAGAAACCTGTCATGCGTTGACGAATCTGGAATCCAATATTATCGACGATAGGCACGTTATTGTGACATCGAGAGTGGTGTTGTTTGCAGCAAACAAAAAAGCTGATGGTGAAGAAAGTCTACTTGAGGCAAATGCTGATGTTTTCATTGGCCGTTTTGTGGATGAGCTTAGAAAAATTGGTGATGAGTGGGCGATTTCGAAAAGACAGGGCTCGATTGAACTACACTACAAGGGTAGATGATCTGGCTTAGGCTAGTCAGGGTAGTTAAAACGATTTGCTAGGTGGTATAGAGGGTTAGAGGGCTAAAGTAATCGTTAAAGGTTAATCAGTTAAAGTAGGGTTTCTTTTAAAGTAGGGCGCTCCGTTTACTCGGTCGGTGCCATTACAAAAATAATAAAGCCTTTAAGAAGGCGCAAAGCAACATTGGGAGAATACTTATGTCATTGAATAAAATCATTCTTGCGGCGTCAGCGGCTATTGCGATATCTGGTCAAGTCTTTGCACAAGAGTTGAAATTTGCCAGTTTTACGCCACCGTTCCACACTATTAATGCGTCAGTGATTGAAAAACTCAATACGGATTTATCTGCCGCTACTAATGGTTCTCTCACCGTTCGCGGTTACCACGGTGGAGAGCTAGGTGCGGGCCCTGCTGAGCAATACGTGCGTGTTTTGCAAGGCGCTGCCGACATGTCTTGGGGCTTGCCGGGTTATACATCCTCGCAGTTTGGTAAAACCATGATTGCGGAATTACCAGGCGCGATCCCTGAAGATATGCCTGGTTATGAAGCGCTTTGGCGCGCTTATGATAAACATTTAAGTCGTGAGTTTCCTGGTACTAAGCCCGTAGCATTGTGGACATCTGAACCGAATATTTTCATTATGCGCAATAAGGTAATTCGTACACCAGCGGATCTTGCTGGTCTTAAGATTCGTGTTGCAGGTACGACTGCTGCGGAAGTGGCAAAAGCATTAGGCGCAACGCCTGTGCAAATGCCAGCAAGTCAAATTTATAACGCTATGCAAACTGGTTTGATTGATGGGGTTATAACGGGTGCGTCTACCTTGAAAGATTTCAAATTAGATGAAGTTGCTGATGCGATGACATTGGGGGCGCCATTAGGTCGATTAACTTTCTATTCTGTACTGAGTAGCCGAGTTTACGATGGATTAAGTGCAGACCAAAAAGCAGCGGTGGACGCAGCGAGTGGCCTTAGCCTATCAAAAAGTGCCGAAGATGCTTGGATGAAAACTGCCATCGCAGCACTTGAAGCCGCAAGAGCGGATAGCGCGAATACTGTGGTAGAACTGACAGATACTGAAAAAGAAGCCTTTGCAAAGGCTGTGTCTGGCGTTATCCAGTCCTATGTTAAAAGTGTCGATGGTGCAGAGACACTGTCTGCATTGAAAGGCAAATAACATTATGTTGAACGCAATACGCACATTGGCGGATAGGCTAATTGGCTTATCCGCCGCCTTGGGGGCTTTGGGGTTGATCGTGGAAGTGGTCATTCTTTTGGCGGATGTTATTGGACGAGCCTTTGGTTCGCCAATTTATGGTTCACAAGACATGATTACTATGACGATGGTCATCGTGGTTTTCGGGGCTATGGCTCTGTGTGACCGCCAAGGAGGCCACATTGCAGTGGATCTTTTCGAACGTAGTTATCCGGCATGGATGAATCGACTGATCGATATCTTTTCCGCCTTGCTTGGTGCCGTCATCTTTGTGGGTATTGCTTATGCCGTTAACGAAAGCGCTAAAATTTCAACCATGTTGAACTTGTCGACTAATTTGTTGCGCTTGCCAAAAGACATATTTCAACACTGTCTGTCTATCTTAGCTTTATTAACCGCTGGAGGAATGTCGTTGCGTGCTGTTGAATTAATTCTATCGGGGCGTGAC
Source organism: Marinomonas foliarum (assembly GCF_016906065.1). Taxonomy (NCBI): domain Bacteria; kingdom Pseudomonadati; phylum Pseudomonadota; class Gammaproteobacteria; order Oceanospirillales; family Oceanospirillaceae; genus Marinomonas; species Marinomonas foliarum. The sequence goes on from NZ_CP070273.1 coordinate 2,397,914, forward strand.
ATTCGCAAAGGGGATGCTGCATGAGCGCTTCAATGATTGGTTTTATTGGCATTTTTGTCATGTTTGTTTTGCTGGCATTACGCGTGCCTGTGGCGTTTACCATGTTTTCGGTGGGCTTTGTTGGTATTACGGTGCTTGATAGTAGTCGATCTGCGTTTAGTTTGTTGGCTTCTGAAACCTTTACTTTAGCTTCTTCTCCTGAATTGGTGGTTATTCCGCTGTTTATATTGATGGGGAACGTGGCGTCAGTCACGGGAATGAGCCAAAAACTCTATGATGCGGCGTATGCCATTATCGGGCAGCTACGTGGCGGACTGGCTTCTGCAACAGTAATTGGTTGTGGTGGTTTTGCTGCACTGTCTGGGTCGTCTGTTGCGTCAGCATTGACGATGGGCAAGGTGGCTTTAGGGCAGATGGATCGCTTTAAATATAACAAAAGGCTATCGACAGGTGTCGTTGCTGCTGGTGGTACGCTTGGTATATTAATTCCTCCTTCGACTGGCTTTGTTATCTATGCCATTTTGACTGAGCAAAGTATTGGTCGCTTGTTCTTGGCGGGGGTTTTGCCCGGCATCATGCTGTTGATGTTGTTCATTTTAGTGATCACCGTCATTTGTTGGTTCCGTCCTGAATATGGTCCAGCTGGGCCGGCAACCAGCTTGCGTAAAAAAGTGAAAGCTTTAATAGGTGCTGGGCCGATTGTCTCGGTGATATTACTGACGATAGGCGGAATTTACGGCGGGTTGTTCTCTCCAGTTGAAGCGGCTGCCGTAGGTGCTGGTGTGGTGATTTTGGTTGGGTTTGTAACTCGTACATTGTCACTAAAAACGCTTTGGCATGCGTCTCGGGATGCGGTTGTCACAACGGCTACTGTGATGCTTATCTTGATTGCGGCTCATTTGATTAACCCGTTTATGGCGTTAAGTCATATTCCCTCAGCGGTAGGCGAATTACTGTCAGGGCTAGGCTTGGGCGTTATTGGAACGCTGATACTGATTCTTGCTATCTATCTTGTGTTGGGTTGTTTTCTTGAAGGCTTCGCCATGTTGGTTCTGACCTTGCCAATATTCTTTCCGATTATTGTTTCACTAGGAATAGACCCAATCTGGTTTGGTGTACTGACGGTGTTGACTCTCGAAATGGGGTTGATTTCGCCTCCAGTGGGAATCAACGTCTTTATCGTTAAGTCTGTCGCGCCAAAAGTAGAGTTAGGTGATATTTTTCGCGGTGTCTTACCCTTCTGGCTGATGATGATCTTGGCGGTAGCCTTATTGATTATCTTCCCTCAGATTGTACTTTATCTTCCTAACACTATGTTTGGGTGACCTTAGCACAGTAGTAAAAATACGAGATATAAAGTAAAAAGCCCCATGTTATTTTCCAATTAATGGATAAATAACATGGGGCTTTTTATCAAGCGTTTGCTTGTTCTGCTTTGACTTTTTCTAGGACTTCTTCAATAGCGCTTTTGAATACTTCTGCTGGCTGCCCACCAGAAATTGCATAGGCGTTATTGATGATCACAGTCGGCACGGAGGTGATTCCATTCTGTTGCCAGATCTTTTCTTGCTGACGTACTTCTTCAGCAAAATGACCATTTTCCAAAATCCCTTTGGCTGCTGCTAGGTCTAGATTAACGCTGGCAGCAAGATTCGCTAACGTGCTGAAGTCACTGACATCTTGGTTGTGTGTAAAGTGCGCTTTAAATAGCGCTTTTTTAAGCTCAACCTGTTTGCCTTCTAAGTGGGCCCAATACAGCAAGCGGTGAGCATCAAATGAGTTACGCATGCGGCTTTCTGAATTGAAGTTGAAATCAAAATCGATTTCCTTACCTCTGGCTTGGATCATTTCTCTGTTTTTGTCTGATTGTTCTTTATTGATGCCGTATTTTTCTGTGATGTGTTCGCTTAGATCTTGACCTTCTGCAGGCATGTTCGGATTCAGTTCAAATGGCTGGAAGGTCAGTGTGGTATCGATTTTGTCGCTAAGTTGATCCAGTGCTTTATTGAGATTACCAAGACCGACAACGCACCAAGGGCACATTACATCGGAAACAAATTGAATATCTAATGGCTCTTTCATAGTGGTTCCCATCGCTTGTAGATAAAAGATTAAGGTTAAAAATTGTACATAGGAAAATAAATGGGGGCGTGTGTAAGAATTAAAAGAGAGAAAGCCTTCCCGTGGTGACCATTGCAGATAATTTACACAAACCTGAATAAATTAACCTTAGGGTCGCTCTGAATCTCCTGCAAAAGTTTATTGATGATCCTATTCTTGTGTGATGTTATACATTTAATATTTTTTAACTGACTTGATGACATTCACTAGGTTAACAGGATTAAGATTAATGACTCAGAACACTTATAATAATCAGTATGTGTATGTTTCAAATGCAAAAAGCGGCACTATTACTCGATATCTATTAGACGATAAGCAGGGGAAGTTGGTCCCTTTAGGCAGTACGAAAACGGGTGAGAATGTGATGCCGTTGTCTGTCAGTCCAGACAAGTCTCATTTATACGCTTCAATACGCTCTGAGCCATTTCGCGTTATTTCTTATCGTATTGACCCTATATCTGGTGATTTAAAACAAGTTTGTGAAGCGAATTTACCAACCAGTATGGCGAATATTGCGACAGATAAGACCGGGCGTTTTCTCTTTGCTGCGTCTTATGGCGGGCATGTAATCAGTGTTAGTCCTATCGATGATAATGGTGTGGTGGCTCGTGAGGCACAGCAAGTGCTAGATACTGGCCGCAATGCTCACGCTATTCATGCTAGCCCAGATAATCGTTTTGTATTTTCTTCTAGCTTAGGAGATGACGAAATCATGCAGTATCGGTTTGATGAACAAAGCGGACAACTAACATCAAACTCGCCTGCTTCCGTTAAAACTGAAAAATACGCAGGTCCAAGGCATCTTGTGTTTTCTGACGATGGTCAATTCGTCTATGTTCTTGGAGAGCTATCAGGAACGGTAACCACGTATGCTTTTGATAACAAGACAGGGTTGTTAACACTCAAAGGCGAAAGTGAAGGCGTTCCTGCAAAAGCCTTGTCTTTGGAAAACGGTGTGCCGCCTTCTATAAAAGCGAGCAATGATCATCCTAAAGTGTGGGCCGCTGATATGCATTTATCAGTGGATGGTCGTTTTTTGTATGTGTCTGAGAGAACCAAAAGTATCATTACGACTTTGTCGCTTGACCAGAAAACTGGCCTGCCAAGCTACCAAAAAATGACTCAGGTCGAGCAGCAGCCACGTGGATTTGCTCTCAGTAAAGATGGTCGCTTTATGGTGGTGTCGGGTGAAAAAGACGCCAATTTAGGTTTGTATCGAGTGGATGTAGAGACCGGCGAATTCACTAAGGTAGATGAGGCTCCAACTGGTGAAGGCGCTAATTGGGTCGAGATTGTGAATTTGTAATGGTTGTTGAGTGAATAAAAAAAGCATCCTGGCAGCTCTCTAGTTTATGCAGAGTGGAAGGATGCTTCTTTATTAGTGATGGCGGTTAAACAATCCCAGCGTCCACGACAAAGTTTTGGCCTGCGCAGGCGCGACTGTCTTGGGAGGCAAGAAACAGCGCCATAGCAACAATATCGTCTGGCTCAATACGGAATTTAAGCGACTGCACATCAATAAATTCTTGATCCAGTTCTGGTGTTAACCAAAGTGCTTTTTGACGTTCTGTGACCACCGCTCCCGGAACAATGGAATTGACTCGAATACCGCGAGGGCCAAGTTCTCTTGCCATGGTGCGTGTCATTGTGTGGATCGCACCTTTTGACGTAGTGTAACCGACCATGCCAGCACGGCCACGCATCCAGCTGATCGATCCCATGTTGATAATGCTCGCGCCTTCTTTCATCCATTTTGCTGCCGCTTGCATACCAAAGAAATGCGGGCGCATGTTGATGTTTAGGCAGTTATCCCAGTATTCTGGTGTGACGTCTTCGATTTTATGACGGTCATCTTTGCCCGCGTTATTGATCAATACGTCTAAGTGGCCAAGCTCTTGTGCTGCATCGTCAATGGCGGATTGCAAAGCAGCAATGTCGCGCACGTCGACTTTTCTAAACCAAGGCGTCACTTTGAATTCGTCGGCCAGTTTTTGGTTTAACGCCGTAGAGCTAGCGTCATCAATATCGATGTACGCCACACGTGCGCCTTGTTTCATAAAGTGATGAACAAGGAATTCGCCAATCCCTGAACCACCGCCCGTGATAAACACGACTTTGTCTTTTAAGGAAGGGTATTGGTTGGTTAATGTCGGCATGTATTATTCTCCGATCGACAAACAATGGGTGTGCTCATGGCGACATGAACACACCCTACAAGTTTTAATTTATCTGCTATTTATCTAAACCGGCAACACAAACATATTTAGTGTTTATGTAGTCTTCAATGCCGTATTTAGAGCCTTCACGGCCAAGACCGGATTCTTTATAGCCACCAAATGGCGCAACTTCTGTAGCGATGACGCCAGCATTCACTCCGACTAAGCCTGTTTCTAGTGCTTCTGCTACACGGAAAATACGACCAATATCGCGAGAGTAGAAATAAGACGCTAGGCCGTATTCGGTGTCATTTGCCATGGCGATGACATCGTCTTCTGTTTCAAACTTGAAGACGGGTGCCAAAGGACCAAAGGTTTCTTCTTTGGCAAACAGCATGTCTTGTGTTGCGTTGGCGATAACGGTTGGGTGATAGAAGTTGTCACCTAATTCATGGCGTTTACCACCGGTGACGACTTTGCCGCCTTTACTGATCGCGTCTTGTACATGCTCGTCCACTTTATCGACGGCTGCGTGGTTAATCAGCGGGCCTTGTTCTACACCGCTTTCAGTACCGTGGCCGATTTTCATGGCGGCTACTTGTGTCGCGAATTTCTCAACGAAGGCATCGTACACGCCTGCTTGAACATAAATGCGGTTGGCACAAACACAAGTTTGGCCAGCGTTACGGTATTTGGACATCATGGCACCCGCAACTGCATCATCGATGTTGGCATCATCAAAGACTACGAAAGGCGCATTACCACCAAGTTCAAGAGAGACTTTTTTCATGGTGTCAGCACAGTCTTTCATCAGCAATTTGCCGATTGGTGTAGAGCCAGTAAATGTCAGCTTACGTACAACAGAAGAGTCGGTTAGGGTTTTGGCAATTTGGCTCGCTTTACCCACAACGATATTAATCACGCCTGCTGGAATGCCAGCTTCAATCGCTAGCACGCCCATGGCCAATGCACTTAATGGGGTTTCGGAGGCGGGCTTGATGATCATGGTACAACCTGCCGCAAGTGCTGGACCTGCTTTACGAGTGATCATGGCGGCAGGGAAGTTCCAAGGTGTAATAGCTGCACACACGCCAACAGGTTCTTTCATTACCAAGATACGACGGTCTGGTGCGTAAGTTGGAATCATGTCGCCATAAATGCGTTTGCCTTCTTCTGCAAACCATTCAATGAAAGAGGCGGCGTAGCCAATTTCGCCACGAGATTCTGCTAAAGGCTTGCCTTGCTCTGCAGTCATCAGTTGCGCTAGGTCTTCTTGGTTTTCCATTAGTAGGTCATGCCAGCGGCGGAGTAATGCAGCACGCTCTTTGGCGGTTTTCTTTTTCCAGGTTTTTTGCGCCGCTTCGGCGGCAGCGATGGCTTGCTGGGTTTCGGCAGGACCAACGCTCGCAATGGTTGTTACTAATTCACCGGTCGCTGGGTTGAATACGTCGAGCGTGTTGCCTTCTGAAGATTCGACCCACTCTCCATTGATTAAACATTTTGTTTGTAGGAGTGCTTTGTTCTTTAGTTCAAGCATTGCGGTACCTCTATTAGTTTGTTCGCTTTATTTTTAGGTTGTTACGGTTTGTGTTTATTTCAAGTCGATGCTTTTTTTGTCCACTATTTTTAATAGCTAAATAGGATAGTTCTTGACTTCTCTTATGTCTTATATAAGAGTTATATCATAAGTTTGAAGAAGCCGTAAACAATCATTGTTGGTTAAGCGCTCGAACGATAAAAATAAACACTGAAAGAACAGGACTACATCATGGCAAAACGTATCGAAGACCTTCGCAGTCAGCGTTGGTTTGCTCCTGACAATATGCGAGCTTTTGCGCATCGACAACGAACGCAACAGACTGGATACAAGCGCAGCGATTTCATGAATCGCCCCGTTATAGGCATCATTAATACCTGGAGCGACATCAGTACTTGTCATACTCATCTTAGAGAGCGTGCCCAGTTTGTCAAAGAAGGCATTATTCGTGCCGGCGGTTATCCATTAGAAATGCCTGCCATGTCACTTGGTGAAGTGATGGTAAAGCCAACCACCATGATGTACCGAAACTTCCTTGCGATGGAAACGGAAGAGTTGCTGCGTAGTCATCCGATTGATGGCGCGATTTTAATGGGCGGCTGTGACAAAACCACACCGGGCCTATTAATGGGCGCCATTAGTATGAACATTCCAGCTATTTATATTCCCGCTGGCGCGAGTCTAAACGGTAATTTCAAGGGCGAAAAAATTGGCACGGGCACTCATACTCGAAAATATTGGGATGAAAAACGTGCGGGTAATTTAAGTGATGAAGATTGGCTCGAACTAGAAGCTAAAATGACGCGTTCTGTAGGTACTTGTAACACCATGGGTACGGCTTCTTCACTGACCTCTATGGCGGAAGTGTTGGGCTTTTGTTTGCCGGGTTCGGCAACTATCCCAGCGGCCGATTCTGCCCATCAACGCCTGTGCTCTCTTGCAGGTGAACGTATCACCAAAATGGTATTTGAAGACCTAACACCAAAATCCCTTGCCACCAAAGAAGCCTTTGAAAACGCCATTGTCACTTATGTTGCGCTGGGTGGTTCCACTAATGGCATTATCCATTTAATCGCCATGGCGGGGCGTGCTGGTATTGATTTACCCATGTCTTTGTTTGATGAATGGGCACGCAAAGTCCCTGTTATTGCCAATCTTATGCCGGCGGGAGAATACTTAATGGAAGACCTATTTTATGCTGGTGGTCTGCCTGCTTTATTAACGCGCCTAAAAGAATTTCTCCATCTTGATCAAGGTAACGTCAACGGTCGTACCTTGGGTGAGAACTTGGATGGCGTCGAAATTTATAATGACGACGTGATTCGCTCTCTAGATAACCCAGTAAACGACCGCGGCACGATTGGTGTGATTACTGGAAACCTCTGCCCTGATGGTGCTGTATGTAAACCTTCCGCGGCCTCTCCGCATTTATTGAACCACCGAGGCAAAGCCTTGGTATTTGAAAACCACGCTCAAATGACGGCGCAGATCGACGACCCTGATCTTGATGTGGATGAAAATACCGTTTTAGTCCTAAAAAATGCTGGGCCAATTGGTGGTCCGGGTATGCCTGAATGGGGCGGTTTACCAATTCCGAAAAAGCTTTTGCAGAAAGGCGTGCGTGACATGGTGCGTATTTCGGATGCGCGCATGAGCGGCACGCACTATGGCACCTGTATTTTACACGTTGCACCTGAATCTTATATTGGCGGGCCGCTGGCCTTTGTTCAAACCGGTGACTGGATCGCCCTGGACGTGGAAAAACGCACGCTGAATCTAGAAATTAGTGATGAAGAAATGGCGGCTCGAAAAGCGGCTTGGGCACCACCACCACCAAAGTTTGCTCGTGGTTATGGCGCTATGTTTTCAACCCATGTCACCCAAGCAAACGAAGGGTGCGACTTTGACTTTTTACAAGGTGACGCTGTCATCGATGAACCGGAGATATTCTAAATGAGCAAGACGATTAACCCATTTAAACAGCGTTTACTGGATGGTCAAAAGTTGATTGGAGGCTGGACGCTGTCTGGTAGCCCAACGGTCGCAGAGGCTATGGCGTTTTTGAACTATGACTATTTGGTGGTGGATTTAGAACACAGCCCTGCCAGCATTCACGATACTACGCCGATTTTACGTGCGGTTGAGCAAACGCTAACCGCAGCGGTGGTTCGTATGCCAAGCCATGATCCGATTGCGATTAAGCAAGTATTGGATCAAGGCGGTATGACCTTGTATTTCCCATTCGTTGAATCGGTTGAAGAGGCAAAAGCCATTGTTCAAGCCTGCATGTACCCACCATTGGGCAAGCGCGGCTTTGCCAAAATGCATCGAGCGGCGCGTTATACCACTCGTGAAGATTATCCTGCAGCGGCCAACGAGCAGGTGTGTTTGATACCTCAGCTTGAAACGGTTGAGGCGTTAGAACTTGCGGTAGAAATCGGCAAGGTGGAAGGCGTCAGTGCAGTATTCATTGGTCCTGGAGATTTGTCGATGACAATGGGCTTGCCAGGTCAGGTAAATCACCCTGATGTGCGTGCCAAAATCGTGGCTTGTGTGAATGCCTGTAATCAAGCTGGGATTCCTGTAGGAACGGTTATGCCTACGCCTGACGATGCAAAATGGGCGTTAGAAGTTGGCTTTAGTTTTGTGTCGATTGCCAATGATCTGGCCAATATGTTGGGTCAGTGTAAAGCGCATTTGGCGCAAATGAAGAACTCGTAAAGGTGTCTCTATGCTTTTATTAACAAGAATAATAACTTTGCTAGGGCAGGTAAATTCTGCCTTCGTGTTCGTTTTCAAGTATCTGGCAATCACCGCTGTGGCAGTGATGACGGCTTCGATTCTCGTTCAGGTGTTTTGTCGTTATGTGCTTAACGACTCATTACCTTGGTCTGAAGAGCTAGCGCGCTACCTGATGGTTTGGATGACGTTTTTGACACTGCCTGTGGTCTCTCGCACTAAGCAACATGCGGCGCTCGATATTATTTTAGGGTCTTTACCAAGGCGCTTGAGCTTGCTGCTGGAGTTGGTGTTGTATGTATTGGTCGGGATTGTCTTGTATTACGCGTTTAATAAAAGCCTAGATTTCGCCCTAAAAGGGACGCGCATGTTAGCCACGGCGCTGCCTATTACTAAAGCTTGGTCATACATGGCGATGCCGATTGGTTTTGGCGTCATGATGCTGGTGTATATCGAACTTTTCTTAATTGGTATTGCGCGTCTTTTTAATGAATCTAACGACGACCATTTTGTGTTGTCAGATAGCGAAAGCGAGGGATAACCCATGGGTATTTCATTTTTCTGGATTTTGCTTTCTGTGATGTTTTTGGGGATGCCTGTTGCGTTTGCTTTGTTGTTTGCGCCGGGTTTGAGTCTATTTCTAGAAGGCAAAGAGATGTTCTATCTCTTGCTGACACAGCGTTTGTATAACGGTATTGATAGCTTTCCTTTGATGGCGATTCCGTTTTTTATGTTGGCAGGTGAGGTAATGAACCGCAGTGGCATTACCTTGTCGCTTGTACAGGTAAGCCAAGCCTTCATCGGGCATCTACGTGGCGGTTTAGCGCAAATTAATATTTTGTCTTCTATGTTGTTTGCAGGCCTTAGTGGTTCGGCGGTGGCGGATTGCTCGGCGTTAGGGAAAATGCTGATCCCAGCGATGGAAAAGAACGGTTACTCGCGTCGTTTTGCGGCGGCCGTAACAGCAGCTTCGTCTGTGATTGGGCCGATTATTCCGCCAAGTGGCATCATGATTTTGTATGCGTTTGTGATGAACGTATCAGTTGGTGGTCTGTTTGCCGCAGGCCTTGTTCCAGGCGTTTTGGTTGGCACTAGTTTGATGGCGATGACGTGGTTTTTAGCACGTCGTCGCGGTTATAAAGTGGCATCAGAAAAGGCGTCTTGGTCAGAGCGTGGTACGGCGGTTAAACAAGCTTTTTGGCCTTTGATGACGTCGGTTATTTTGCTTGGCGGTATTTTATCTGGAGTGTTTACACCGACAGAGGCGGCGGCGGTTGCGGCTGCCTACGCTTTGGTTGTTAGCTTGTTGTCGAGAACGATGAAGATGAGTAGCTTGCCAAGCTTGTTTTACGCGACGGCTAAATCGTCTGCGGTTATTTTGTTCCTTGTTGGTAGTGCTGTGGCGTTTTCTTCGGTGATCAGCCTATCTGGCGCGCCACAAAAAGTCGCTGCGATCATGGTTTCTTTGACTGAAAATCCATTGCTGCTACTGCTGATTATTAACTTGCTACTTTTATTTGTCGGCATGTTCTTAGATGCCGGCCCTGCGATTCTTATTCTGGGTCCTATTCTTGGGCCGATCGTGACGCAGTTTGGTATTGATCCTTTACATTTTGCCATCGTGATGTGTGTCAACTTGACCATAGGTTTGACCACGCCACCCATGGGCTTGGTGCTGTTTGTTGCGTCCAGTGTGAGTGGCGAGCGAGTTGAGACGATTAGCCGCGAAATGCTGCCTTACTTGGCGGTGCATATCATGGTTATTTTGCTCATTACCTATATTCCAGCATTAACAATGACCTTGCCTCGTTTGCTCGGTTTTGCCTCCTGATGGATGGTAAACCACGGTTTTTTGGCATAGTTAAGGACGAAACAAACGAGGGAGGCTTTTATGCTTATGGATAGTTCGAGCCTGCTTTTATTATTGTTCTTTGCGCTCGGCAGTTACATTCAGGCGACAACAGGTTTCGCTTTTGGATTGATTGTCGTGAGCAGTGTGTCTGCATTAGGTTTAGCGCCTATTGAGGTCACTGCGTTTGCGGTGAGTGTGTTAAGTCTTATCAATGCTGGGATTGGGCTTTATGGAGGGCATTGGAAACAGATAAATCTTCGAGCTTTCTGGGGATTTGTTCTGCCCTGTCTACCCGCAATATATCTTGGAGTATGGTTGCTTGGTTACCTTGGCGAGAACGCATTAGGCTGGCTTAAATTTAGTTTAGGTTTGTGTATTGTCGTCAGTAGTTTGGTGATGATGCTACAAGCTCATAGAGTGAGAAAGAAATCCTCTGCTGGTGCTTTTGCTGTCAGTGGGGTGATAGGTGGCGTCATGGGTGGCATGTTTGCAACGTTCGGTCCGCCGATCACTTTCATGATGTATCGCCAGCCAGATGACCAAGCCAGAATACGCGCGACCTTATTAGGTATATTTTGTTGCACGGCGGCATTGCGCGTGGGATCAGTTAGCCTTTCTCAAGGTGTTGATATCGACACCTGGCTGTTATGTGCGCTTGGCTTTCCTGTGGTTGTGATAGCGACCTTAGTAGCGAGAAAGTTTCCTATGCCTATTTCGGGGCGAGCGATGCGCTTCGTGGCGTTTAGTTTGTTGCTATTGTCGGGTGTTAGCTTGATGTGGCAGGGATTTTAGATAGGATAGTTTTTACAAATAGACAAGAGCGCGTGACCTTGTGGTGATGCGCTCTTTTTGTTTGTTAATTTTTCGAGTCAGTTAATTGAGTTCGACAAGATAATGTAGGTCTTCGCTGTTGGCGCGGCTGATTCGGTATTCCACGGTGCGTCCATCTAGCGCCCTAGCGGTACGGCTAACTTCTAGGAGAGGTTGTCCTGCTGCGATGTTTAAAACGCTTTGATCTTGTTCATCGGCCAATACCGCTTTTAATCTGTCGGTGGCTTTGTGGATCGTGATATTAAAGTGTTGTTGGTAGTAGTGATAAAGTGAATGTGGCAACTTTTCTTCTTTATCTAAATTCATAAAGTAGCGATGGGGCAGATAGATTAACTCACGAATGGAAGCCGTATTGTTAATCGAACGCACACGATGAATTTCAATGACTTTCTCTTCTGGTGGCAGTTCGAAAAGAGTGCGCAGTTTATCATCGGGTGTAATTAATTGTGTTTCGAGTAATTGGGCGTAAGGCAGCTCGGGAATATCGCCGTTGTCACTTTTGAAATGGAAAAAGTGAAACATCATTTTTTGCAGTGTGTGTTCTGATACAAAGGTGCCAACGCCTTGACGACGAAATAAGACATTGTCTTCTGTTAATGCGTTAAGTGCCTTTCGAACCGTTCCCTGACTGACGCCAAGCAGGTCTGCAAGTTGAAACTCACTCGGTAAAATCTCACCGGGCTTCCAAGAACCTTCGATAATTCTTTCCGTAATTAGCTCTTGAACCTGTTTATACAGAGGTTTGAAGGTAGGTGATGGCTGCGGTGTACTGACTGTCATGGTTGGCCCTGCTGTGTATCGAATCAATTTAGAATACCAGACGAAATAAAAAAATCTGTTATTTTCTTGCACTTTATGTCTTATATAAGATATAAAACAAGTTATAACAATATAATAGTTCATTTGCTATCAATAATCGCACGGCGCTTAGTTAATAAATGTTCTGTTGGCCTGTTTGACCACTTACGTGATTCAGAATAAAAATACGTGATCCTAGAATAAAAATACGGAGCCTTCGAAATGAAAAAAACCGATTTACTAAAAAAGACCACAGCTGCTTTTGTTCCAACATTGGTTGCTGCGAGTTTGTCTCTAGCTGCGATGCCTACGTTGGCGGCTGATTACGAATTCAATATCGTTCATCTTTCTAATACAAGTGATGAAGATTATGATGGTGCAGTAGTATTGAAAGACCACGTAGAAGCGCAATCCAACGGTCGTATAAAGGTTAATATTTATTCTGGTGGCCAGCTATGTGGTAATCCAACAGAATGTATTGAAGCGCTACAAGCGAACTTGATCCAAGTGTTCAATACTACAACGGGAGGTTTGTCGAACGTTTTTCCTGAAATTCAAGCAATTGATATCCCATACATCTTCCCAACAGATCGAGTGGCTGAGTGTGCGCTAAATAACGAAATGCTAGTTGGCCCGATTCGTAAAGAGCTATTGGATCGAACTGGCACTATGCGCTTAATGACGATTGGTAACACGGGCGGCTGGCGTAATTTTGCAACCACGAGCAAACAGATTAAAACCCCAGAAGATGTGAAAGGTTTGAAGATCCGTACGATCAACTCGCCAATCCAAATGCAACTTGTAAAAGCGATGGGTGGTAGCCCAACGGCTGTGCCTTGGCCAGAAGTATATACATCATTGGCAACTGGATTGGTGGAAGGCACTAAAAACGGCATTACCGATATTATGGGTATGAAATTTAACGAACATATTAAATACATGACGCTAGATGGCCATGGTTATATGGCGTCTATGTGGTGGATGAATAACGACTCACTGAAAGATATGCCAGAAGACCTTCAACACATCATGATGGATGGCTTCGATGCGTTACGTGAAGTGACAACCGTCATGCCAAAACGTCGTCAGATTGAAGCCTACAATGAGTTTAAGGCATCTGGCGGTACGGTTTATGCGCCGACAGCAGAAGAAAAAGCGCAGTTCCAAGAAGCGGCGAAACCAGTGCGTGATTGGTTCGTTAATGAATATGGCGCTAAGTGGGTCGAAACCACTGAAAGCGCGGTTAAATCCTGTGAAGCTTCTATTAATGACGCTTACATGGCACAGAATTAATCCACGAGAACTGTGTTAGTGAAATAGTAAATATTCTTCTGAACGGTATTTTCCGTTAAGCCAGTGCTTGCACTGGCTTTTTTTTGCCTGTTGTTTGGTGTTGATAATTGTCGAGTTTTATTATTTCGGCACTTGCGCTTGAAGGTGGGCGATTAATCTTTCCATCAAGGGCGTTAGGCTGTTTTTACGCCATACAAAGTGGATGTCGAGTTCTGGCAAAATACCATCAATCGGGCGGTAAGTTAAGCCTTCTCGCTGGTCGAATTGTGTGGATTCTGGAACAAGTGCGATGCCCACACCAGCGGCCACTAGAGTTCGAGTGGTTTGAGTCAACCGAGCGATTTGTACAATATCAGGCTCAACGCCAGCAGCATGCAGGTGATGCATTATTTGGTCGTACAAAGACGGATGGGCTTGTCTAACAAACGAGATAAACGGCAGTTGGTGTAAGTCACTTAAAGGCACACTTTCTTTTTGCGCAAGTGGATGATTCTCTGGCAAGGCGAGCAGGTGTTTTTGCGTTTCATAGCCTTGGTGTTCTAGGTCGGTGATGTCCATTAGGGGATTAAGGAAGATCATCGCCAAATCGATTTTTTCTGTTCTTAGGGCATCCAAGGCATGGGTTGTGGTCATTTCTTCTAGATTGAGCGTCACGCCATGATTGTCTTGTTTGAACTGAGCAATGCCTTTGGAAAAATGCGGCGTGCCAGCCGCCCAAACAAAACCCAGTGATAGGTTGCCTGATGTGCCGTTGGAAATACTTCGAACTTGCTCTTGTATTTTTTCCCAGTCCTGCAAAAGGGCCCTTGCTTGAGGTAGAAGAGCTTCTCCTGCAGGCGTCAGAGAGACTTTCTGGCTACTACGCTCAAAAAGTACGGCGCCAATTTCATCTTCAATGGCTTTAATTTGTTGCGACAGAGGTGGCTGGGCAATATGCAATCGAGCCGCTGCGCGTCCAAAATGCAGCTCTTCCGCTACGGTAATAAAATACTTTAGTTTTCTAAAACGCATGATATCTTTTTCATATTAAGCATGTGATTAACATATATTAGACATAATGATGCGCTTTTCCTATCTTAGCCTTACAAAATAATTCTAAGTTAGGTGAGACACCATGAGCAGAGAAAAAATCGACGGACAGCTTTTTAGCTACACAGGCCCAGCCTTTCATTACATCAATGAAGAGGAGCGTCACTTCTTCGCCAAAGAGCCAGCGCAGTTTCGAGTGAATCTGATTGGCTGCGGTATGATCGGCATGGAGCACATGCGCGTAGCGACTCGCGTTGGTCGTTCTGCTATTCATGGTGTGTTCGATCTAAACGAGCGCAGCGTGAAAGTGGCAAAAGAAGAGTTTGCGAAAATCACTGATGAAGACTTCAAAGTCTACAAAACGCTAGAAGCGGCGTGTAATGACCCAGAAGTTGACGGTATTTTAATTTGTACGCCTAATTTTACGCATCTTGATGTTCTAAAAGTGGCGATCAAATCGGGCAAGCATATCTTCATGGAAAAGCCGATGGCGACCAAGTTAGAAGATGCCTACGAAATCACCAAAATGGCGAAAGAATATGGCGCTGTGTTGCAGATCGGCTTGCAGTATCGCTATAAATCGATTTATTCCGAAGCCATTCATGAAGTGCTAGAACGCAAAGCGGTCGGTGAAGTGAAGATGATCAACATCATGGAGCACCGTATTCCCTTCCTTGATAAAGTGAATCAGTGGAACAAGTTCTCTAAATTCTCTGGCGGTACACTAGTAGAAAAATGCTGTCACTACTTTGATTTAATGAACCTGTTTGCTCAATCTCGTCCAGTACGCGTTTATGCTAACGGTTCCCAGTCTACCAATTTCCGTGACTTCGAGTTTAAAGGCGAAAAATCCGATATTCTGGATAGTGCTTTTGTCACTGTTGAATATGAAAATGGCGTGCGCGCTGGTTTTAACCTTTGCATGTTTGCGCCTATGTTCCATGAAGAGCTATTGGTGTGCGGCGATGAAGGCCGTGTGAAAGCCGCTGAGATTGAAGACTTCAGCGAAAACGCACGTTTGCGTACAGAGATGGAAGTCTTTTGTGGTCAGAATCGTCCATCTAAAACCTCACAGCCAAGCTACCCTAAATTGATTGAGGCCTCTGGTCACAACGGTGCTACTTGGTTTGAGCACATCGCTTTTGCTGACCAAATGGCTGGTAAGCAAACTAACAGCGCGACAGTCGAAGAAGGTTTCTGGTCTGTTGTAGTGGGTTGTGCAGCGGAAGAATCTGTAAAAACAGGTAAAATTGTAGAAGTCGCAGAACTGCTTAAATCCAAAGGTATTGATCTTTAATCATTTTTTTAAATAAGTCAGATCGCAAACCAGTCTTTGTTTTCAAGGACTGGTTTTTTTGTTTGCTGCTGTAATTTGGGCCATTTTTTCTAGTGTTATTATGGAAGTGTGGTGCTACTTTTTAAGAGCAATAAAAAAAATAATTCCATATTGAAATGTAGGTTGTATGATGTATGATGTTATTGCGTTCGATAAATGGAACTAATGACAACGTCCTACATACAAAAACAATTATAGGAAAAGTGGTTATGAAAAAAATACTCCAGAGCACAACAATTTTTATGGCAGCTGCTTGTGCATTAGCGCCTGCGGCAGCCTATGCTTCAGACAATCCAATTAGAGGAAACATCCGCGTTGTAATTGGTTCTAAATCAACGGGTGGCGATACTTATCAGGCTTCTTCCATTATCGCTGAAGCACTTGCGAAAAAGATTGATGCGAACATTAAAGTGGATGCCGTTGGCTTCTCTGCTGCCTATCAGGCATTAGGTCGAGTGCCAACAGGCAACACTTTAATGATATTCCACGACCAAGCCTATCTTGGAAATCTATATGGCCAAAAAGGCTATGAAGACCCTTTCAAAGAGTGGACGATAGGGCCTTCTTTCGCCACGAATCCAGGTAATGGCTACCTTGTACCTAAAAATTCTCCATACAAAAACATGGATGAGATTCTAAACGCTGCAGGGAACGGTAAAACAATACGCGTTGCGATTCAGCCAGGTGGTGTATCTGAGATTGGCTATACCGCAATGAAGAACGCGGTGCGTTTGGCGTACCCAGGTCAAGAAGACAACCTTGTTGCCTTGAATACAGGTTCTCAATCAGACAAAAACCAAGCTTTATTTGATGGTCTAGCAGATGTTATCAATGGCAGTGTACAGGCTAATGAGCAATATACTCGCCTTCCTGCTGATGACCAAAAGGCCATGGATTTTGTTTGGTTGACTGCAAAAGCGTCAACAATTGCTAAAGCAAACCCTAACGGTATGGGAGAAACCTCTCGTGATCAGTTGATGCAATACGCATCCGGTCTTGGGGTGAATATTCCAATGGACGCAGAGAATAACTTTACCTTTGATAAAGAGTTCTACTTTTTATACAACAAGCGTATGTCTCCGGAAGTGATTAAGTTTTTAGACAATGCGTTGGCAGAAGTATTTGCTGATGGCAAGGTTCAAGAAACATTTAAGAAATCCTTCTTTATCCCTAACTTCCGTACTTCTGCAGAAGCGCAAAAGCACTTCCAAGAGAAGCGTGACAGTTATGCGAAAATCATTAATAACCTACATAAATAATTAAAGTAAGTCGGCACCGTGGAATGCAGTTTGGCTGCGGTGCCGTAATCTTTCGCTAGAGAGGGTTATAATGTCTGACTGGTTTTCATCCTTAAATACCGTAGTGATCGACTTCGATACATCCCATCTGTTTTTCCCAAGGATTGTTATTTCCTTGTTGCTGATTTTAGGATTGGTGATAGTCGTCTCTTATTTTCGTCCTGTCATGCAGGCTATTCGTGCCGGTCGATATCAGTTCTTTGCTAAAAATGCAGACTTTTTTCGTCTCTTAATGACGTTCGCTTTGATTCCTGCTTATTTTTGGGGGATGGATGCGATAGGGACAATGCTACCTAATATGGGGTTAGGTTTTTTACTGGCATCGATTCCTTTTGTCTTCCTGATGTCGATGTTGTACTGCCACGATATGACCCGTCGTAACCTGATAATCATTGTTTCCAACGCAGTAATAACACCGACCTTTGTTTGGGGTGTGCTTTACCACCTATTCGCTGTGTCGATGCCTTAGAGGCGGAGTGACTTTATGGAATTTCTTGAATTACTTTCACCGTCCTTCTTTTTATTAGCGGCGGCTGGATCCATCATCGGCATCATTTTTGGTGCTATCCCTGGTATGACAGCGACAATGGCTGTTGCAGTGTGTCTACCATTAACTTATACCTTGGGCTTACAAGAAGGCTTAGCGCTGTTGCTAGGACTATATGTTGGCGGTATTTCGGGTGGTTTGGTGCCTGCTGTATTGCTGAATATTCCAGGTACGCCGTCGTCGATTACGACAACCTTTGATGGTTATCCGATGGCGCAACGGGGTGAAGCCGAGCGTGCCCTGAAGACCTGTATTGTTGCTTCTTTGTTTGGCGGTACGTTCAGCGCGATCGTATTGTTCTTCTTTGCGCCTGTCTTGTCAGACTTCGCTATTAAGTTCTCATACATTGAGAAGTTCCTAATGATCTTTTTTGCAATGTCGGTTATTGCGTCATTGTCTAAAAATATTCTAATGGGCGTTTTTAGTGGGCTACTTGGTGTATTGCTTAGTTTGATAGGCACTTACGATGTGTCTAACGGTGGTAATGGCGAATATCGTCTAATGGCACCGTTCATGGAACCTTACTTGGCTTATGGCTTTTCATTGTTGCCGGTATTGATTGGTCTTTTCGGTATTTCAACCATCATTGAAGAAGCTGAAAAGGGCGCCAGAGAACCCTCTTTTGAAAATAAAGTAAATCTCAGTAAAGGTACGCCTTTTCGCTTCAATATTTTCAGAGGCCAATTTAGTAACTTATTGCGCTCTTCTTCGATCGGCACATTCATTGGTATGTTGCCTGGTATTGGTGGAAGTGCGGCGTCGATTTTAGCGTATACACAACAAAAGAATTTTTCTAAGCACCCAGAGAAGTTGGGTAAAGGTGAGCCAGAGGGCTTGGTGGCATCAGAGTCGGCAAATAACGGTTTGACTGGTGGTGCTTTGATTCCTTTGTTGTCGTTGGGTATTCCTGGCGACAGTACAACTGCTGTCTTGATTGGAGCCTTTACGCTGCAAGGTTTACAAGTAGGGCCTTTGTTCATTGGCGAAAATATAGACACATGGTTCTCGATGATAACGGCGCTTATGTTTGCCAACATCGTCATGTTTATCGTGATGTTCTATGCCATTCGTCATATCGCTAAAGTGGTGCTGATTCCGAAATTTATCTTATACCCAATCATTGTAATGATGTGTGCAGTGGGCGCTTATGCGATTAACTACGGCATCATGTTTGATGTATGGACATTGTTCTTATTCGGTGTTGCTGGTTGGGTCTTTACTAAGATTGGTATTGAGATTGCGCCTTTGGTTATCGGCTTTATCTTGGGCAGCAGTGCCGAAGTGTATTTTGTGAAGAGTTTAGAGTCTTACGGTGAGTATTCCATTTTGTTCACCAAAAGTCCGATTGCGATGGTGTTATGGGGGTTGATTATTTTATCTATCGTCGTGTCTGTGATGATCCATAGAAAAAGCAAACAACACGCGAATAAAGAGGTGAAGTCATGAGTGATTCTTATGTACTGATTCAAATACATGAAAGTGACAATGTTGCCATTATCTTAAATCAAGGTGGTGCACCAAAGGGGGCCGAGCTTCCAGGTGGCGTTGTCTTGTTAGAAGACGTGCCACAGGGTCATAAGGTTGCTTTGGCTGATATTGCTAATGGCGGTGAAGTGCGTCGTTACAATGAAGTAGTGGGCTACGCAAAACACGAAATTAAACAAGGCTCTTGGGTGTCTGAGAAAGTGGTCGATATGCCGACGCCTCCTGCACTCGATGAGTTGCCACTGGCGACTCGCGAGAAGCCTGCTTTTGAGCCTTTGGAAGGTTATACCTTTGATGGTTATAAAAATCCGGATGGCTCAGCGGGCACTAAAAACTTGTTAGGTATCAGTACCAGCGTGCAATGTGTTGCCGGTATTACTGACTATGTTGTTAAGTTGATCAAAAAAACGCTTTTACCAAAATACCCAAATGTAGATGGCGTTGTGGCACTCAATCATAGCTATGGTTGTGGGGTGGCAATTACTGCGCCTGCGGCTATCGTGCCAATTCGTACATTACAAAACATCGCTAAAAATCCGAACTTTGGTGGTGAAATTATGGTGGTAGGTTTGGGTTGTGAAAAGCTCTCTCCATCACGCTTGCTTGAAATAGACGATGAGCAAGCGATTAATATTTTGCCAAACTCTGAAGCGGCCAAGACTTTAGAAGACCATGTGGTGAGCCTGCAGGATGAAAATCATCACGGTTTCCAAGATATGGTCGACCATATTATGGAGATGGCCGAAGCGCACCTTGAACGTTTAAACAAGCGACGTCGAGAGCCGTGCCCAATTTCAGAGCTGGTTGTTGGTATGCAGTGTGGTGGTAGCGATGCTTTTTCTGGCATTACTGCGAACCCCGCTGTTGGTTATGCGTCAGATTTGATTGTTCGTGCAGGCGGTTCTGTCATGTTTTCTGAGGTGACAGAAGTGCGTGATGCTATCCATCTTTTAACGCCACGAGCGGACACAGTGGAAGTTGGAAAGGCCTTGCTGCGTGAAATGCAATGGTACGACGATTACCTAAATCAAGGTCAAGCCGATCGCAGCGCAAACACCACACCGGGTAACAAAAAAGGCGGTCTGAACAACATAGTGGAAAAATCCCTTGGTTCCATTACTAAGTCGGGTAATAGCCCCATTATCGATGTGCTAAGTCCAGGTGAGCGTATTCGTAAACGAGGGCTTATATTTGCGGCAACGCCTGCCAGTGATTTTATTTGTGGCACCTTGCAGTTCGCTTCTGGAATGAATATCCAAGTATTTACCACAGGACGTGGTACGCCGTATGGCTTGGAGGTCGCCCCTGTTATTAAAGTGTCGACAAACTCTACGTTGGGTAAGCGTTGGCACGACTTAATTGATATGGATGCAGGACGTATCGCGAGCAAAGAAATTACTTTAGAAGAAGCAGGCTGGGAGTTGTTCCACCTCATTCTTGATGTCGCGTCAGGGCGTAAGCAAGTGGCTGCAGATAAGCTGGGCTTACACAATGATTTGGTCTTATTTAATCCTGCACCAGTGACCTAATTATTAGGCGAAATGTCATTGCTATTTGAATGTATGGTTGTATGATGTATAACAAACTAAAAATTTCTAACAAGCCTTAAGGCAAAGTTAATAACAAGAAGTGAGGAAAACAAAATGGCTTTTTCTGTTGAACAAATGCGCGGCGCTCTAAGTGATGGTCTTTTATCATTCCCGGTAACTGACTTCGATGCGAACGGTAAATTTAACGCTGAGACATATAAAGAGCGCCTAGAGTCGTTCATCAAGCACGGCGTTTCTTCAATTTTCATTGCTGGTGGCACTGGCGAGTTTTTCTCTCTTGATGAAGAAGACTTCCGCGAAATCGTTAAGGTTTCTGTTGCAACAGTAAAAGGTCGTGTACCAGTAATTGCTGCTGCAGGCCGCAGCGTAAAAGATGCGTCTAACTTTTCTAAAATTGCTGCAGATGCAGGTTGTGATGGTATCTTGTTGATGCCTCCATTCTTAACGGAATGCCCAGAAGACGGCATCATAGAATACGCATCGGCGGTTATGGCGAGCGCTGATACTCAATTTATTTACTATAACCGTGGTAATGGCATTCTAAGCGCTGAGTCTGTTAAAGAGCTGGCTGCTCGTAACCCGAACATGGTGGCGCTAAAAGATGGCGTGGGTAACATCGCAGCATTGAATGACACGATTAAAACAGTAGGTGATCGTCTAGTTTACATCGGTGGTGTTCCAACGGCTGAGATCTTTGCTGAAGCCTACCTTTCAATTGGTGTTAATACATATTCATCTGCTGCGTACAACTTCATGCCTGAAATGGCGATGGACTTTTATAAAGCATTGCGTGGTGGTGATCAGGCAACGGTAACGCGTATTATTCAAGATTTCTTCATTCCTTTCTGTCGCCTACGTGACACTAAGAAGGGTTATGCGGTAAGTCTGATTAAAGCTGGTGCGGCACTGAAAGGCATCTCAGCTGGCGATGTGCGTCCGCCTCTTACTATGCCAAACGCTGCAGATCTTGCTGCTTTAAAAGCGATTATTGAACGTAATTAAGCATTAAAGATTAAGGTGGGGGAGTTTACTCTCCCATTCGATCTAATAAATCGGGGAGAGCCCATCATATGTTTACAACAATTAAAAAAATGCAGGTAGTGCCAGTTGCTGGCTATGATAGTTTTCTGCTGAATCTTAGTGGTGGTCACGCACCATGGTTTATTCGTACAGTAGTAATACTGGAAGATAATGATGGAAATATCGGCCTAGGCGAAGTGCCAGCAACCGATAAAATTATTTCTACACTGGAAGAATGTCGCGCCCTAGTCGAAGGGCAGAGCGTCGGAAAGTGGAAAAGCATTATTAGTGATGTGCGTAATGCGACATCCGGTAAAGTGGATGATGTTCGCGGCAACCAAACCTTTGACCTTAGAACGGCTGTTCACGTTATTACAGCAATTGAGTCTGCATTGTTGGATTTGGCTGGTCAAAATATGGGCTTACCTGTTGTTGATTTACTTGGTCAATATGGCAAACAGCGCGACGAAGTTGAAGCGTTAGGCTATTTATTTTTCCTAGGTGACCGCACCAAAACAAACTTGCCTTACCCAACCTATGATAATCCTGTTGATGAGTGGGATCGTGTACGTGGTCTAGAAGCCGTGACGCCAGATTCTATAGCAACACTCGCAAAAGCCGCTTACGACCGTTATGGCTTCAAAGACTTTAAATTAAAAGGTGGTGTTCTTGATGGCCATCAAGAAGCAGATTGTATTCGCGCATTATACGAAGCCTTCCCAGAAGCACGTTTGACGTTAGATCCAAATGGCGCTTGGACGCTTGATCAGGCAGTAGAATATCTAGATCCAATCAAACACATGTTGAGCTACGCAGAAGACCCTTGTGGTCAAGAAGGTGCTTGGTCTGGTCGTGAAACTATGTCTGAATTCAAACGCAGAACGGGTTTGAAAACCGCAACTAACATGATCGCAACGGACTGGAAACAGTTCAAAAATGCAGTGCGTATGGACTCTGTTGATATTCCGCTGGCCGATTGTCATTTCTGGACCATGCAAGGTGCCGTAGCCGTAGGTGAATTATGTAACGAATGGGGCATGACGTGGGGATCTCACAGCAACAACCACTTCGATATCTCTTTGGCGATGATGACGCATGTTGCTGCTGCTTGTCCGGGTGAAGTGACCGCAATTGATACCCATTGGATTTGGCAAGATGGCCAGCGCGTTACCAAAGACCCATTAAAAATTCGTGGTGGCAAAATTACCGTACCAACTAAACCTGGTTTAGGTATTGAATTGGACCGTGAAAAACTGATGGAAGCGCACGAATTATATAAAACGTTAACCTTAGGGCAGCGTGACGATAGTCAGGCAATGCAGTTTCTTATTCCGGGTTGGACATTTGATTCTAAGAAACCAGCGCTTGTTAGATAGTTAGCACTGGGGTAATGTTCTGGGTTTTAGAATATACGGCGTATTTAGAATGGATGGGGTTAAAACGGTGGCTAAATCACTACAAATAGAGCGAGTGGGTAAGGGCGATAGCTTAGCAAGCAATGTTGCAAAACAACTTGAAAAGCAAATTTCGGCTGGCCATATTTCTGTTGGAGATAAATTACCAACAGAAAATGCATTATGCGATCTATTTGGTGTGAGCCGCACCGTTATCCGAGAAGCAATTACACAGCTGAAGTCACTGGGTCTGGTTGAAACGAAACGTGGGGTTGGTACCAGCGTTATTCGTGCTCAGTCTAGTGAGACGTTGTTTGCTTATCAGATTGACCCCACTGCCATTGCCGATATTCTACATATCTTAGAAATGCGTTTGAGTGTTGAAACAACGGCTTGTGAGCTGGCAGCTTTACGTCGCTCAGAAGAAGATGTGGCAATACTTGAAAAACATTTTAATGATTTTGACGAGGCATTAAGTCGAGGCGAATTGGCACGAAAAGAAGACTATGCTTTTCATTTAGCTATTTGTTCTGCTACTCGTAACCCTTTCCTTAAACAGTTCTATGAGCAGTTTAATAAGAACGTTATCCCAAGAGCAAAGTTAATAAATACAGACTTGGAGCAAGTTGCAACAGACGAATACTTACGTCGTATTCGATCTGAGCATCTTGAGATCTTTAACTGTATTAGAGACCAAAATGCAGAAGGTGCCAGACAGGCAATGCATAACCATTTATATCGTGCCTATCACCTATATGAACGTTATCAAAGCGATAATACGTTTGATTTAGAGTGAGACCATTTTTACGCGCGATCAGATTATTGTATTGCACAAAGCCTTCACCACAATGTAATTGAGACGAACCTAGCTCGTTTCTTTTTATTGCTCGCGCGTGTTTTTTAAGCACGCGCTTATTTTGTACAAAAAAATTGGGGGAAACATGGATACGAAAGGGCTTCTTAAAGGCACTTCATTGGTGGCAGGTAACGATATTACTGGCACGCAAAAAGCCATTTATGCAATCAATCCTGCGACAAATGAAACACTTGAACCTGCTTATAATGGCGCAACCAAAGACGAAGTTGAGCAAGCGGTGAGTGCTGCTTGGCAAGCATTTGATCAATACCGTGCCATTAGTACAGAAAAACGTGCCGCTTTCCTAGAATGCGTCGCTGATGAAATTTTAGCATTAGGTGATGCCTTGGTAGAGCGTGCTATGGCGGAATCTGGTTTGCCAAAAGCGCGTATCGAAGGTGAGCGTGGCCGTACTATGGGGCAATTACGTTTGTTCGCTGGCGTTGTTCGTTTGGGTAAAGCTACGGATGCTCGCATTGATCCTGCTATGCCAGATCGTGCGCCATTGCCTCGCTCTGATTTACGTTTCCAAAAAATTGCCTTAGGCCCAGTTGCGGTCTTTGGTGCAAGTAACTTCCCATTGGCTTTCTCTGTTGCTGGTGGTGATACAGCGTCTGCATTGGCGGCAGGCTGTCCTGTTGTCGTAAAAGCACATTCTGCTCATCCTGGTACGTCTGAACTTGTTGGTCGCGCGATTACGGCAGCGGTTAAAAAATGCGGCCTGCCTGCAGGCGTTTTCTCTCTACTTTATGGCTCTGGCCGTGAAATCGGTAGTGCTTTGGTAGCGCACCCTTCTATTAAAGCCGTTGGTTTTACTGGATCTCGTAGCGGTGGCGTTGCGCTGATGAATATTGCTGCAAATCGTCCTGAGCCAATTCCTGTTTATGCAGAAATGAGCAGCATCAACCCAGTCTTTGTCATGCCTGAAAAACTGTCTGCTGAAGCGCAAAGTGTGGCGAAAGGTTTTGTTGGCTCACTTGCCATGGGCGCAGGTCAATTCTGTACAAACCCAGGCATGGTTGTTCTGTTGAAAGGCGAAGCGGCGGATAGCTTTAAAGCAACGGTTGCTAGCGAAGTACAAGCATTGGGCACACAAACCATGCTAACACCTGGTATTTACCAAGCTTACTGTGAAGGTGTTGAGAAACTGAACAACAACTCAACAGCGGCACTGTTGGCGAAAGGTAATGATAGCGATCAACCAAACCAGTGTTGCCCACATGTATTCGCTACCAGTGCGAAAGCTTTCTTGGCTGATGCATCAATGGAAGATGAAGTATTTGGCTCAACGTCTTTGATCATCGAGTGCGATACCTTGGATGAATACAAGGTGGTGGCTGAGCATTTAGAAGGTCAATTGACTGCAACGGTTCAAATGTCTGATGAGGATGTTGAAGCCGTTCGAGCTTTGTTACCCACGCTAGAGCGTAAAGTCGGTCGTATCCTATGCAATGGCTACCCAACAGGTGTAGAAGTGTGTCATTCCATGGTTCATGGTGGTCCTTTCCCTGCAACCTCTGATAGCCGTTCTACGTCTGTTGGTAGTGCGGCGATTGATCGCTTCCTACGACCAGTGTGTTACCAAGACTTCCCAAGCTCATTGATCCCTGAAGCCATTCAAGATAAGAATCCTTTGAATGTGCCGCAATTGGTGGATGGAAAGTTTAACTAAGTCACACTTATTAAGCTCCAATAATCGCTATTTCAAGGGGCACTTCGGTGCCCCTTTTTATTTGTTGCTGTGCTATTTGGGAGAGATTGATGGAAGTGACTGCTTTTACGGCTATTTTGGATGTGTCCATCCCCGTTTTATTACTGATAGTGGTTGGGGCCTTTCTGAGAAAGCGAGGCGTCATTGATGACAGTTTCATTGCTTCTGGCTCACGCTTTGTCTTTGCTGTCGGCATGCCGACGTTACTCTTTTTTAGCATGCTTGGGGCGAGTCCGAGTAATTTGATGTCATGGCAAATGCCGCTGTTTTTTGCGGTAGGTATACTGCTTACCTTCGGTTTCGCATGGTGGTTATCTGGCCGTGCGAAAGTGCCAGAACACGAGCGAGGCATCTTTATTCAAATCGCATTTCGCGGTAATACTGGTGTGTTCAGTTTAGCCCTTGTTGTGAACATGTTTGGCGACGAAGGCGTTGTAATAGGCGGTGTTTTGGCCAGTATCACGTCTGTTATGTTTAACGTGTTGGCCGAAATTGCTCTGTCACGTTATCAAAAAGACTACACCATTAGTCACAAAGCATTGTTTGGCACCATCGTGCGCAATCCGATGATTGTTGGTGTTGTGGCAGGCATTATCGTGAATCTGATCGGCTTGCCGATTCCGAGTCAGGTAGTGACCACAGGTAAGTATTTAGGCAGTGTGACTTTACCCTTAGCTTTGTTGTGCATTGGCGGCTCGTTGGCTACCAGTCGCTTTATTTTACCGCGCCGTATTTCGTTAGCGATTGCGGTTAAAGTTTTTATTAGCCCAGTGATTTTAACCTGCTTGGCTGCATTATTAGGCTTCTCTGAGCACGAGCAGTTGTATCTATTCTTGTTTTTTGGTGCGCCCGTCGCAGCGTCAGCCTACGTCGTTTCTGTAGCCCATGGCAGTGACGGCAAAGTGACCGCCAATGCCATTGCCACATCCACCTTAGTCGGCTCATTGGTGATCGTATTTATCGCTCCAGTGCTGTTGGCGATACTTTAAACGGACATAAGGAAATCATTATATGAGTAAAATCGACGTATTGGTCGTTTGGCCAAACCGCCCAGAACAAATGCAAATGCTGGCAGACACTTATGAACTACATCGTTACGATCTTGCCTCAGTAGAAGAAAAAGCCGCCATGATCGGTGCTGTTGGTGACAAGATACGTGCGGTGGCAACCACTCACGGGGGCGGCTTTGACGAAACCTTATTGGCGCAACTGCCGAATTTGGAAATCGTTTGTTCATCCAGTGTGGGTCTGGATACCATCTGCGTGGAAGCCTGCCACAAGCGCGGCATTCCTGTTACAAATACGCCGGATGTATTGACCGATGATGTGGCCGATATGGCGATGATGCTCACATTGACGACACTGCGCCGTATGTTGCCTGCAGTGGATTGGATTCAGAGTGGTCACTGGGTCGAGAAGGGCATGATGCCGTTGAATGCCTCTCTGAAAGGTAAAACTCTTGGTATCGTAGGCTTAGGGCGAATTGGCAAAGCCATCGCAGCCCGTGCTGAAGCGTTTGGTATGAGTGTCAGTTACTTCAGTCGTCAAGCTAAAACAGATGTCGCTTACCGTCACTACGACGATCTGGTTGCCTTGGCAAAAGACGTGGATGTGTTAGCACCGGTCATTCCTGGTGGCCCAGCGACAGAAGGCTTAATTAGCCGCGAAGTTTTGAAAGCATTAGGTGAGGACAGCTACTTTATCAATGTTTCGCGTGGTTCCGTCGTTGATGAAGAGGCGTTAGTAGAGTTGCTTGAACAGCGCGCGATCAAAGGTGCGGGTTTGGATGTATTTGTGGATGAACCGAATGTTCCTAAAGCACTACTGTCTATGGATCACGTGGTCTTACAGCCTCACTGTGCTAGCGGCACTTACGAAACGCGTGCTGCCATGGCGCAATTGGTAGTGGAAAATCTCGCTGCGCACTTTGCAGGTAAACCACTGCTTACGCCTGTTATTCTTTGATTTTCTAGATAAAAAAGCTCGAATTTCCATAGGGAAATTCGAGCAAGCTAGAGCACAACTTTTGCCTGAACATTGCTCCTTTAAGTCGGCAAGACATTAAAGGATCTAACCTCTTAGAAGCGTGGTACGGTGCCTTTCCAGTCTGGTTGGTACTTGCGCATTTCCGCAACGTCATCACGAGCACGGATGCCACAGTTTTCATAGTTTTTGGCTAACACAGCTAAGGCGTCTCTATCCAATTCCACACCTAAGCCAGGTTTATCAGGGACCACGACTGCGCCATTTTTGAATGGGATCTTGCCGCCGACAATCACTTCCTCTTCTTGCCAAGGGTAGTGTGTGTCGCAGGCGTAGGTTAGATTATCAATCGCTGCGGCGGCATGAGTCATGGCCATTAAGCTGATGCCTAAGTGAGAGTTGGAGTGCATTGATAGGCCGATGTCCCATGTTTTACACAACTGTGCCAATTCTTGTGTGGCTCTTAGGCCGCCCCAGTAATGGTGATCAGACAAAATGACTTGCACCGAATCCAGCTCGATGGCCTTTGGAATGTCAAAGAACCCAATGACATACATATTGGTCGCTAATGGAATGTCGGTCATGGCGCTTACTTGTCCCATGGCTTCTTGGCCGTGGGCAGGGTCTTCTAAATATTGCAGTAGTCCATTGCCAAATTTGTCTAATAAGCGCTTGGTGGTTTCAACCGTCCAACCACCATTGGGATCAATACGCAGCGGTACATCTGGGAAGGCCTCACGTAGTGCTTCTAGCGCTTCAATCTCTTTTTCCGGCTCGAACACACCCGCTTTGAGTTTGATCGATTGGAAGCCGTATTGATCAATCATCTTTTTCGCTTGCGCAACGATTTGCTCTGGTGTTACCGCTTCGCCCCATGTATCTACCCATGGATCATCGGTAAAGCCATGACGTTCAAATTTGTAGAACAGGTAAGCGCTGTAGGCAACTTCATCGCGTACTTTACCGCCTAATAAATCACATACAGGACGGCCTGTAATCTTACCCATTAGGTCTAAGCAAGCGACTTCGAAGGCAGAGAAAATACGTGGTACTGTGGTTGCGCCCAATGTTCCTGGGGCGATGTCTAGCCCTGAGTTTGGATCAGGTAGAGTGACAACGGATTCAATCTTGTTACGGATCGCATTGACATTGAAGACATCCATGCCCACTAGGTGTGGCGCGACTTGGCGCAATTGGCTGATGGTCTGTTCGTCGCCATAACTTTCGCCTAAACCGTACTGGCCGTCTTCTGTCTTTATTTCAATAATGGTGCGTAAAGCCCATGCTTCATGAACACCATAAACATTGAGTAGTGGAGGATCACGGAACGCAATAGGCGTAATTTCAATTTGTTTAATACGTGACATACGGTTATCTCCTGATAAAAGGGAGTCTTATCGATGGCTTTTTGCCATCAATAAGAAGGTTAAAAATGTAAATGGTTAATATCCTAAAGTGCTAGGCAAAACCTGCGGCGAGAGCAAACATACAAACGATTAGAATGGTGGCAACAACGCCCCCCGCAATCCAAGGCGCAACGCCATAACGGTCAATTTCAGACTGATTATCGTGACCAATCATAAATATTCTCCTAGGTTAATTTCCGAGCGCTTCGGGAAGCCAAAGGGCGATTTGAGGGAAGCTCATTACCAGAATCAACCCGACAATTTGTAAGCCGATAAATGGCAACACAGAGATGAAGATTTCTTGCAGAGAAATGTCTTTTGGTGCGACTGATTTGAGCCAGAAGCAGGCTGGACCAAACGGTGGTGATAAGAAGTAAATCTGAATGTTGAGAACAAACAGAATACCAAACCAGACTTTTGCTTGATCTGGCGTCAGCCCAAGCTCAGGCGCTAGGGTCATGACGACGGGGGCAAAAACAGGAACCGTAATTAGCACGATGGCGATCCATTCCATAAAGGTGCCTAAGATCACCAAAATCAGCATCATTACCAAGATTACGCCAATGGCTGGAATGCCAAGGTTCATAAACAGTGAGCGCATAAAGTCCGCGCCACCGATTAGATTGAAGATACCGACAAAAGATACGGACCCCAGTACCAACCAAATGATGGTGCCCACGGTGGCCATAGAACCAACTAAAGATGCCTTAAGCATGGACCATTTAAATTCGTGACGCACTGCAGAAACAATCATGGCACCCAAGGCACCCACTGCCGCCGCTTCGGTGACCGAAGCGATACCGCCATAGATGGACCCCATCACACAGCCGATTAGCATAATGCTCAGGAATACTGCGCTCAGACGAGCTTTAGACAGCTTACGCTCTTCACCTGTTAGCGCTGCTACTTCTTTCGCTGTTGGCGCTAATTTAGGATTAATGTGCACACGAATCAGAACATACAGTGCATAGAAGACCGCCAGCATTAGCCCAGGTACGGCTCCTGCCATAAATAGATCGCCAATGGCGACTTCAGCAGACAGGCCGTAAACGATCATGATGATCGAAGGTGGAATCAGGGTTGCCAAGGCGCCTGCAGCACAAATTAAGCCAATGCTCATTTTTCGGTCATAGCCTAAGCGCAGCATTTGAGGCAAAGCCACAAGACCAAGCATCACAATTTCGCCGCCCATTACACCGGACATGGCCGCGAGAATAACCGCCACAACTACGGTTTGTACTGCCACGCCACCGCGTAGATTGCCTGCAAATATCGACATGGCATCGAACAAATCTTCTGCGATACCTGATTTTTCTAGGATCGTCGCCATTAATACGAAAAAGGGAATGGCTATCAAGGTGTAGTGGTCAAGCAATGCTGCAGTGTTGGCAGATACTAGGTACAACCCGCGCGGGCCAAAAAAAGCAACGGCCATTACGACTGAGACGATCAAGGTTACGATACCCAGTGGCATACCTGTCATCATCAAAGACACCAGCATCGCGACCATGATTAAGGATATTACCCCTAAGCTGTATGAGCGCATGTCCAGTGCAGCGCTTGGGTCTAGGCTTTGGCCAACCGCTGAGAAGTAACCACTCACGCCATCGAAAATCGATCCAGGTCCAGAAATATAGGCCAGTACACCATTAATAAAGTACAGCACCATAAATAGACCGATTATCTTCACTGCCGCTTTGGCCCATCTGCTGTTTACGTGACGCCAAAGGTTAACGGTTAGCTGAGCGAGGTACATGAATCCACCCAGCATGAGTAAGGTTTTCAACAGCATGGGCATGGGGGAATTAAACGCACTACCGGTACGTTCAATATGATCTATCGCCATGTAGGCGCGCATGGAAGCATCGGATAGCAACAGGAATAGCGCAACAATACCAATGCAAGATGCAAATAGATCAAGGCGCCATTGGGCTTTAGGGGAGACGATATTATGAATCACCGTAATACCAATATGGCGTTTCTTTAGCGTGATGTAGCCTGCCGACAGCATCCAACTTGCGGCGCACAGCACCATCACCACTTCAAATGCCCATTGTGTTGGCGAATTAAACACATAGCGGGCAACAACTTCCCATAAGGTGGCACCGGCCGCAACAAGGTAAAGCAGCGAAACCCCAATGCCAGAAAAGTGGCTAAAGTGATCTATGGGCGTGTATTCGAATTCTTCATGCTGCTGCGCATGCTCAATCGGGTTGTCGTCGGCAATTTCGACAATGTCATCAGCGTTGAGGCTTTGAGTTTTGGACATAGTGTTCACCTGATCTATCAGCCTACTGCATGGGGAGGCTTATTTTTATGTGAAAGGTGCGACGGCGGGACAATGCCCAGCCGCCGCTAGTGGTAAATCACTCTTGGGCTAGAGTAGGCCTTTTTCGGTCATGAATTTAACGTGTGCTTTGTACACTTCTGTTGCTAGAGGTGATGCACTACCGAATGCTTCCCATGCTTGTTTCGCGATCTTACGGAAATCGTCTCGCTCGGATTGAGGCCAGTCGATGACGGTAATGTCGCCTTTGGCTTTGTCGCGTGCGACCAGCTCTTTATCTTTAGCATCTAGATAGGTGCGTAGGTCTGCGTAAGCGCTCAAGAACCATTCTGTTAGAGCAGCTTGGTCTTCTTTGTCTATCTTGTTCCAGGTTGCTTCGTTGATGGTAAATTGCATAAAAGGCATTGAGTGAATGCCAGGATAAATTGGAAATTTGGCGACCTTGTGCATGCCGCTGGCGTCATTGTTTGCGTACGCTGAAGAGTCAGCCGCGTCAATCACGTTTTTCTCTAGTGCGGTGTACACCTCAGAGCCTGGAAGTGACACGGGTGCTGCGCCGGCACGACGAAATACGTCTGCAGCAAGACCTTCAGGAGAGCGAACTTTCAACCCTTTCATATCTGCGACCCCACGAACCGGTACTTTTGATACGAAGGCTTCGCGTTTTTCAGAGCTACAGCCAATGACATGAACGCCGGGATCGTATTTGTTGTACATCTTTTGTAGCAGCTCTTTACCGCCGCCTTGCATGCAAAACTCTTCAATTTGGGCTGGATTGTCATAGCCTGCAATTAAGTCGCCCATTAACGCATAAGCGGGGTCTTTACCTGCAAAATAGCTGGTTGCGGTTAAGTCGCCATCCAAGATTCCCATAGAAACGGCCACAGGCGTTTCTTTATGTGAAACGACAGAGCCAATAGGTAGCAATTCTATTTGCAGGTCGCCTCCAGTCATTTCTTTTAGTTTAGGTATCCATATTTGATTCAAGCGAGTCAAACTGATGTGTGACGCATTAAAGCTGGTTTGGACCTTGAGCGTTTCAGCGTAGGTTGGGGCTACTGAAAATACTAACCCTGCTGTAAGTAGAGTTGCAGTGAGCGTTTTAGGTATGGATTTGAGAGGCATAGTTCTTCTCCTGATTTTTAGATTTATTGTTAGGAATTGCTCTTTATAGTTTCTTATATACTAATATATTAGTTGGCTTTGTCATTCATATACTAATATATTAATTTCGATGCGCAAGTCTTTTTTCTTTCGTGCTGCAAACGGCTCTGAGATAATGACTTAACTATTTAAGGCAAAATATGGCTTCAATCTTATGAACCAGAAGAATAATTATTTGATTAAAAATTATTTAGAGCAGAGTAACGACTTACCTCGTACAGCGGTTGATCGTGTGTATGATGATCTATTGCGTCGCATTGTTAGTTTAGAGCTTCCACCGGGATCGCAGCTTGTTCGAGGTGAGATGTGCAGTGAATATAAAGTCAGTCAAACACCGGTCAGAGAAGCATTGCTGAGACTAGAGCAGGTGGGCTTGGTGAATGTTAAGCCTCAGTCTGGTACAGAAGTTTCTTACATCGATGTAAAACAATTAGAGCAGAGTCACTTTCTTCGAGAGGCGCTCGAATTTGAAGTGGTGCGACAGTTAACGCTGATTTCAAACGAGGGAATTGTTTCACAGTTACGAGAGATTGTTGCAATGCAGGAGCAGGTTTCTACAGCAGACAGCGAGGACATTATCATGTTTGCTAAACTGGATGAGCTGTTCCATCGTTCAATGTTTACTGCCATAGGCCATGAGTCTTTGTATAAATTGGTGCGTTCAAGGTCTGGGCATATGGATCGTGTGCGACGCTTGCATTTACCTTCTGAAGGCAAGATTCGCAGTGTTCTGGCTGGACATACGGCGATTATTGATGCGATCGCGAGCGGTTCGCAAGACAAGGCTTTTGAGGCTATGCGTGATCATTTGGCGGGTACTATTTCACGAGTACGTATTTTACAGGAGGAATTTCCTGAGTATTTTTGCTAACCGTTATCCGCATTTTGGTTCGATATAAAATCCCTTGAACATTCCTTAATTGATCAACGATAAGTTGGTATAAAATAGGCTTTTTATGTACTGATAGAGCTCTCTATTAACCAAAAAGGTTGGTAGAGCGTTTCTTTATGGAGTCTATGTTGTTGGAAGCAAAAAGCGTTATATTGGATGTGGCTGCCCCCGTTTTACTTATGGTGGCGATGGGGGGCTTTTTAAGACGAATCAGGCTGATTAACGACGATTTTATTCTTGTTAGTTCACGGTTTGTTTTTAAAGTGTGCATGCCAACGTTGCTGTTTTTAGGGCTGTACTCTAATAATCTAAGCGGTCTCATCCGTGTGAACTTTGCGCTATATTTTGTCTTTTCTATTTTCCTCACTTTTTTGCTCGCTTGGTTTCTCGCGATTCGTATTTCATTGCCCTCTGCCCAGCGTGGGGTTTTTGTACAAATAGCCTTTCGGGGAAATTGCGGTGTTTTTAGTTTAGCGCTAGCCGTTAACATGTTCGGCCAAGAAGGCGTTGCTATCGGTGGGGTTATGTCAGGATTAAGTGTGCTGCTGTTTAATATTTTGGCGGAAATAATTTTGACTAGGTACAGTGATGGCGCTCTGCGTATTCGGTCTATGTTGAAAAACATGGCGCAGAACCCTCTTATACTGGCAATTATTCTTGGTGTTCTGGCGAATTTGTGTGCTTTACATTTACCTGTCTTTATCGTAAAAACAGGCTCCTTGATTGGTGGTGTAACATTGCCTTTGGCGTTAGTTTGTATTGGTGGTGCGTTGGCGACAAGCGGTCTTCGGTTACCTAGGTTTTTTTCTTTTGCCATTCTAAGTAAGGTGCTGATTAGCCCGTTTTTGTTTACCTTTATTGCTTTTTGGCTTGGTTTTACCCAAAAAGAATTATTATATCTCTTCCTATTCTTGAGTGCGCCAACGGCTGCATCTGCTTACGTGTCGGCAGTATCGAAAGGGGATGATGGCAGGTCGACTGCGAATGCTATCGCGAGCTCGACGTTAATTTCATCGGTGATCATTGTAATTTGTGTGCCTATTATCGTTAGGCTAACAAGCAGCTGATTAGCCCAAATTTTTGAGAATGTAGGGCTGAGATAAGCGTTTGGCCAGTCATACTATGAATGGCCTCTGTCTATTTCCCTTATTAACTCTCTATATCGTCTAAGCCCATTCGTTAAGTGGGTTTTCATCGCTTTTCTTGCGGCTTCTACGTCTTTTTCGGCATAGGCATCAATGATGGCTTTATGTTCTTCTATTAATATTTTTTCAAGATCAGGTTTCTGAATTAGGTTCGCCTCATCATGTAGGCGAGTGCGTGGGATAGAGCGCTTAGCTAATATGGATAATAGATCCACAAAATGCTGGTTGTTGCTTGCGCTAGCAATGGCATGGTGAAAATCATAGTCTTCTTTTTCAGCATTTTGCTGATTTTTCAGCTGGCGCTCTAGCAGGTCAAAACACCGATAAATTTCTGCTTCTTGCGCTAGTGAACTGCGTGATATAGCTAATGCAATACTTTCAACCTCAAGTGCAATGCGGATTTCGATCGTCTCTATGATCGCTGTTAAGGTCATCTCACCTTGCGCTAAGCTTGCTACTGTTTCCGTTTTTGGGCTGGATACAAACACTCCTACACCCTGTTTTGCTTCGACTAAACCTTCAGCCTTAAGAGTAGCGATGGCTTCACGAAGGACGGTTCTGCTTACTCCCATTTCTGCTATTAAGCTTGGCTCTGTTGGTAGTTTATCTCCAGGAACGAGCTTTTCTTGAGCTATTTTTTCCCGTAGACGTATCGCTGTCAGTTGTGGAAGGCGCAATTTGGTGTTGTCTTTTTCTGGCATTTTTATAATGACCTGTTACTTCTCAATTTACATTACGTGCATAAGCGGTCGATAAGTATATCACATATGATGACTCTGTTTTTTCTTTAAATTATGGCTGTTTTATAGGAGAAATACAGTCTTTTTAGATTTAGTCATATGATGTCTGTTGTAATACAACTAAATCTTATGATACAAATTAATTGTTGGTGATATGTGTTTGCTTAAACGGTCATCTCGACAACATAAACCGCCACCGATAATGGTGACGAAAAAGGAGAAATAACAATGATAAAAAAATTTTCCACTAAAAAAATCGGGTCTGCTTTACTGGTTAGTGGTGCTTTAGCGGCTTCATGTTTTGCGCCCTTAGCGCAAGCGGATTGGAAGGGGTGGAATGTCCATCCAGCTGGCTATCCTGTAACGGTTGCGATGGAGTCTTTTATAAAAGAGGCTGAGAAAGCGACCGATGGTCGTGTCAGTGGCCGAGTTTATAATGGCGCTATTCTTGGTAGCCAAGAAGATGCTATCCAAATGATGCAAGTTGGCGGTATCGATTTTGCAGAATTTAACTTAGGCCCTATAGGCGCCTCTGTTCCAGAAGTAAATGTCGTTTCTTTACCATTTATTTTTAAAAGTGTTGAACACATGCATCGGGTTATGGATGGACCTGTTGGTGACGAGCTAAGTAAGGCAATGGAGAAGAAGGGGATTATTTCCCTAGCTTGGTATGATTCTGGCTCTCGCTCATTTTACGATTCACGTAAGCCGATAAAAACACCAGAAGACATGAAAGGCCTGAAGTTTCGTGTAATGAATAATGAACTTTATGTTGGCATGGTAGAAGCGCTTGGTGGTAACGCGACGCCAATGGCTTATTCTGAAGTTTACCAGTCTCTTAAAACTGGGGTAGTGGATGGTGCTGAAAATAACTGGCCATCATATGACTCTAGTAACCATTTCGAAGTGGCAAAATATTATTCTTTGACTCAGCACCTTATCTTGCCTGAAACCTTGAGTGTCAGTGCAAAAGCATGGGCTAAGTTGTCTCCAGCAGATCAAAAGGCAGTTCGTAAAGCGGCACAAGACAGTGCAATGCTTGAACGCAAACTATGGGCAGAAAAAGTCACCGAGAGCCGTCAAAAGCTAATCGACGCAGGTATTGAAATTACAGAGATCAAAGATAAATCGGCCTTCCAAGATGCAATGGCACCCGTTTATGCGAAAGCGGTTAAAGATAACCCTACTTTGGCTCCATTAATCGAAAAAATTCGCAACACGAACTAAATCGTAGAGTGAAGTAAGCGCCGTCATCTAATACTTTGGTGTTGGGTGGCGGTAATTCGATGATTTTTTATCGCGAGTAATGTGATGAATTCTTCTTCTATAAAAGAACCCGTCGTGAAGCGTTTTCTTGATCTGCTGTCAGTCATTGCGATGAGCATGTCTGGCGTTTGCATGGTCATTCTTGTTGTCTCGTTCGGTTGGTTAGTATTTGGTCGTTATGTGTTGAATGACACCCCAACTTGGGTCGAGCAAATGGCCATGTTGTTGGTTACTACGATCACGTTTTTAGGTGCGTCAGTTGGTATTCATCAACGTACGCATTTAAGTGTTGAAATGCTGTCTTTGGTGCTACCAGAGAAGAGCATGAAATGTGTCGATATTTTTATTGATCTAACGCTATTCGTGTTTGGTGTTGCTATGGCTTATTACAGCCATGAACTGGCATCTTTTGCTTGGAGTCGCAACATTCCTCTATTGGGTATTCCCGATGGCATTCGTTATATTCCAGTGGTGACTGCGGGAATTCTAATTTCTCTTTTCTCTTCCTACCGTGTATTCAATGGCGTAGCCGCACTGTGTTCGCCTCAGGAAACCGTGAATAAATCTGCTCCAAAAGGGGACCGATAACATGGGTTTAGCAATTTTATTAGGCATTTTTGCCTTGTTAACTGTGGTTGGTGTGCCGGTAGCTTTTGCTCTGGGCATGGCTGCGATCAGTGCGTTTTGGTACGAAGGTCTGCCACTTATGATTGGTTTTCAGCGCATTGTGGCCGGCATGTCTACCTTCTCTCTATTGGCTATTCCATTTTTTATTTTTGCCGGTGAGCTCATGCTGCATGGTGGGATTGCTGCACGTTTGATTCGCTTAGCGTCTGCCAGTGTTGGTTGGATGCGTGGCGGTTTAGGACAGGTTAACGTCTTCTCTAGTATGTTGTTCGGCGGTATTTCTGGATCAGCGGTAGCGGATGTATCGGCACTAGGGTCTTTGCTTATACCTGTGATGAAGGAAAAAGGCTATGACGATGATTATGCAGTGAATGTCACGGTAAGCTCTTCTATCGCAGGCATTATGATTCCGCCTAGTCATAATATGATTTTATATGTGGTCGCAGCAGGTGGCGGTATTTCCGTTGCTAGCTTGTTTATTGCAGGCATAGTGCCCGGTATTTTGATGTGTTTGATGTTGGGTTTTGTCGCTCGTTGGATCGCGATTCGTAGGAACTTTCCAACTGAACAATTTGCGGGGTGGCGTTTTGTCTTTGTGGCGTTTATTGCCTCTTTCCCTGGCTTAATTACCGCGATCATTGTGGTGGGTGGCGCATTATCTGGCATCTTTACCGTGACTGAGTCAGGGGCTATAGGTGCCTTATATGCAATAGTCATTACAGGGTTTGTTTATCGCTCTTTAAGCTTAAAAGACTTTTGGATTGCTGTTATCCGTTCGGTAAAAACAACAGGGATGGTGATGATTTTAGTTGGCTGTGCAGGCGCATTTGGATACATGCTGGCTCTCTATGAAGTACCAAAAGTGCTAGCTAGTGCGCTTACGTCTGTTTCGGATAATCCGATAGTCATCTTTTTGCTAATGAACCTGATTTTGCTTTTGTTAGGCATGATTATGGACATGGCAGCACTGATTCTAATTTGTACTCCTATTTTCTTACCGGTTGCCGTTAGTTTGGGCATGGATCCAGTCCAGTTTGGCATCATGTTGATGATGAACTTAGGGTTGGGGCTTTGTACACCGCCTGTTGGTGGCTGTTTGTTTGTGGGTTGTGCCATTGGTGAGGTGCCAATACAAAGAGCTGTGAAGAGTATTTGGCCATTTTACTTGGCGATGCTGGCAGCGCTGATGCTGGTGACATATATCCCTGCTGTGTCTATGACTTTGCCTAGCTGGATTAACCCATAACGATAGGGTCATTGCTGTGGCCATAGGAGTAAAAATGAAACGTGTTTTGATCACTGGC
Source organism: Marinomonas foliarum (assembly GCF_016906065.1). NCBI lineage: Bacteria > Pseudomonadati > Pseudomonadota > Gammaproteobacteria > Oceanospirillales > Oceanospirillaceae > Marinomonas > Marinomonas foliarum. Next base: position 2,436,281 of record NZ_CP070273.1, read on the forward strand.
GCTGCTGGCCATTTAGGTAATGTTATGCGTCCCCGATTAAATGATTGGGCGACAGAAGTTCGCCTTTCTGACATTACCAAAGTAGATAATATAAAAGCGAACGAACAGTTTGTGCAGTGCGATCTAGGGGATGCCGCTGCGGTTATGTCCCTTGTTGAAGGATGTGATGCCATTGTTCACTTTGGAGGGGTATCAACAGAGAATACGTTTGATAATATCTTAAATGGAAACATAAAAGGTGCTTACAATTTATATGAAGCCGCCAGGAAAAATGGTGTAAAGCGTATCTTTTTTGCTAGTTCCAATCATGTGGTTGGTTTTCATGATAGAGAAACACTTTTAGATGCTCACTGCGCAATGCGACCTGACAGTATGTATGGGCTATCGAAATGCTTTGGTGAGCTATTGGCACAGTATTATTACGATAAATTTGGTATTGAATCGGCAGTAGTTCGCATTGGTTCTTGTTTTCCCAAACCGAGTAACCGTCGCATGTTATCGACTTGGTTAAGTGAAGGGGATTTGTCAGACTTGATCAAAAAAGTATATGCCGCAGATCGATTAGGTTGCACGGTTATATATGGTGTATCTGACAACCCAAGCACGTGGTGGGATAACCGCCACGCCAAATTTATAGGTTGGACACCAAAGGATTCATCTGCGGTGTTTGAAAATGAAGCGTATTTGCAAGAAGAGCAGGCAGACCCAAATGATCCAGCAGTCCGTTTTCAAGGAGGGGGATTTGCCTGCGCAGGGCATTTCGAAGATTAGCGTTACAACTTAGTTTATTTCGATTAAATCAAATCGGTTCATAAGGTTTATTGCTCGATTTATTGGGCAGGGCTTTGTGCTGCCAAAATAAGAGCTTTTTACCCAAAAAATAACAAAAAAGGATGATTCTATGACACTTTCTGTCGAGCGTATTCGAGCTTCTCTTAGCGATGGTTTGCTTTCGTTTCCAATTACAGACTTTGATGAAAAAGGCCAATTTAACCCAGAAACCTATAAGGCGCGCATTGAGTGGTTTATTGAGCATGATGTGTCTGCTGTTTTTGTTGCGGGTGGTACAGGGGAATTTTTCTCTTTGGATTTAGCAGAATACAAACAGATTGTTAAAATTGCTGTGGAGACTGTGGCCGGGCGGGTACCTGTGATCGCCAGTGCGGGGCGGAGTGTGGCTGAAGCTAAGGCGTTCGTTCTTGCCGCCGAAGAGGTTGGCTGTGATGGTATTCTCTTAATGCCTCCATTTTTAACAGAGTGCCCAGAAGACGGTATTATTGAATACGCGTCTCAGATTATGCAAAGCAGCCCTATTCAGTTCATTTACTATAACCGTGGTAACGGTATTTTAGGGGCGGAAAATGTTAAATTATTGGCTGCGAATAACCCAAATTTAATTGCACTAAAAGATGGTGTGGGCAATATTGCAGCCTTGAATGATACGATTAAAACGGTAGGCGATAGACTGGTATACATCGGTGGTGTGCCAACGGCGGAGATCTTTGCTGAGGCCTATCTTTCGATCGGCGTAAATACCTATTCTTCTGCGGTATTTAACTTTATGCCAGGTATGGCAAACCGTTTTTACAAGGCATTGCGAGAGGGAAATAAAGCCGTCGTTACCTCTATTATTCAAGACTTCTTTATTCCATTTTGTCGTCTACGGGATGAGAAAAAAGGTTATGCAGTTAGCCTTATCAAATCGGGGGCATCAGCGATCGGTCGATCTGCAGGGGAAGTCAGAGCGCCTTTAACTATGCCGACGAGTGAGCAAGAAAATCGGCTTAAAGCCCTAATCGACGCGAATAAATAGAGGTCTTCACTGCTACCCTAATGCTTGCTGGGAGTTGAAATGTCAAATTTCGATGCACTGTGCATGTCTCTTAGTTTTTAATAAAAAAGCCGCTGTTCATATCAATATGAGCAGCGGCTTTTTTGCATTTTACTTTATTAGTAACTACTAGGCGGGTAAAACACCTAATTCCACTAAGCGTTCATGTAAATAGCTTTTTGCCGTATGGCGTGCGGAAAGCACGACTTCCGGCTTCGGATGTAAGAACAGAGGCAGAGAAATACGCGATTTGGTTTTGTCTGCGCCTTCTGGGTTTATTACACGGTGCGACGTTGATGGGAAATACCCACCAGAGGCTTCTTGCAGCATGTCGCCAATGTTGACGATTAATGTACCAAAGTCGCAAGGTACATCCATCCAAGTGCCGTCTTTTGCTTTGACCTGTAACCCTGGCTCGTTGGCAGAAGGCAATATCGTCAATAGATTAATGTCTTCATGGGCACCTGCTCGAATCGCACCGAGCTCTTCATCACCCTTTAGTGGTGGGTAATGCAAGATACGCAGTAAGGTTTGCTGGCTATTTTCTACCATGCTGGAGAGTGGCTGTGTGTAATGCTTTGCCACGTCAGCTGGAGAGTGTTCTTCTACCCAAGCCAGTAGTTCCTCTGCCAAGCTGGTGGCTTCGCCATAATATTGTTCTAAAGATGGCTTCTGCTTTGCTGGGCATTGTCCCCAAGGGTAGTAATGGAAGTATTCTTTTATATCTCGCTTGGTGTGGCCTTTTGCTGTTTCGGCTACTTTTGGCGAGAAGTAACCATCTTGTGGACCAACATTGTAGCGATAATCGTACTTGCTCTCATCCGCAAAGAATTCTTGCCAATCTTTGTAGATAGCACTAACGAGTTCTTTTTTGATTGGATGGTTTTTAAGGACACCAAAGCCTGTTTCACGAAGGGATTTTACAAAGTCTTCTGCGGCGGTTGGGCTTTTGTAGTCAATAGCTTGTAATTGCATGATTGTTTCCTATAGGCCAAATATTGGCTTTTTGTCTGAATAAGTACCGTTTGATAATAGATGGATACGGAGAATTTTCGAGAACAATATAGGGAATCTAAGACGACCAGCCACTGTGGAAAAAATAACGCAAATCGACGGTTTCGGCTTGATAATGCTGAATCCATTGCGCCAAACTCATCGCGTGCAGACGATCAAATATCGCAGCGTTAGCTGATTCAATTTGTACGTGTTGTGATGATGTTAAGGGCACTACCTGCCTCCTAAACGCATGGTTTTTTTAATCCTATATAAAGGATCAGAAGTGTTAGTTTACTGTTTGAAAAGTAAGTTTTGAAGGGATTCAGTAATAAATTGTCACAGAGGGGTGGGTTAATTCTCAGTTTGTCCTATACTGCAGGGGTCGGCTATCCACATTTGCCGTCTTCTTTAGCACTTCTCTACTGTCTATTTTTTCGTTTTTGTTGGCAAGTTTGGTCTCAGGTTCAAGTACTTCTTAGGTTTTAATAACAGGCGCTTTCGTTGCGCTGTCATCAATTTAAAGAGGGCACATGACTATGAATGCATTTTTCGATTCTTTTAAAAATCACTTTTTAATTTCAATGCCACACCTAGATGACCCACATTTTGAACATACTGTTATTTATCTTTGTGAACACACCAAAGCTGGTGCCATGGGGATTATTATCAATCGTCCCTCAAATGTTGATTTTACCGAATTGGCAGACCATCTTGGAATTCAAATTCACAGCCCACGTTTAACCTCTGAACCAATTTACACAGGTGGTCCAGTGGAATCGGAGCGTGGTTTCATATTGCATACTGCAGATAAAGTTTGGAGTAACACGCTACGTGTTACCGACGACATTTCCCTGTCCGCGTCCTTAGAGGCGTTAGAAGAAATCGCGCAAGGCGCTGGCCCTGAAGCCTTTCGTATTACGTTAGGTTGTGCCGGTTGGGATGCAGGTCAGCTGGAAGGTGAGATCGCCAATAATGATTGGCTGGTATGTGAGGCGGATTTAGACGTATTATTCCACACACCAAGTGATATGCAATTTACTGCCGCGACACGCGTGTTGGGAATTGATATTACAAGACTTTCACCGGATATAGGACATGGTTAATGACAGCGTCAATCTCGACAGAAATGTCTTTAGACGATAACCAGAAGCCCAATACTGCTCGTTCAGTATTGGGCTTTGATTTTGGCACAACACGAATGGGAGTGGCAATTGGTCAAAGTATTACAGGTACTGCCCGCCCACTGAATCCATTAAAGGCAAAAGATGGCATTCCTAATTGGGATGAGATTACCCGTATCGTTGAAGAGTGGAAGCCGGATGCGTTTGTTGTTGGTTTACCCTTAGATATGGATGGTACAGAAAATGAGATGTGTCAACGTGCACGCAAGTTTGCCAAACGCTTGCATGGACGTTTTAACCTTCCTTACCATATGATGGACGAACGCTTGTCTTCTTATGAAGCCAAAGGGCAGGTTATTGCCCGCGGGGGAAATCGTAATTTTAAAGATAACTCGGTGGATGGTTTGGCTGCTCAAATGATTGTCGAAACATGGTTTGCAGAATCGAGTTAAGCGAACGGGTTTGAATAGCAGTTTTTACGAATTTATTAGCAAGGTTTGAGAAATAATGAAGTTAGATTTAGAGAAATCTCTAGCGTCAATGAAAGTGCAATTAGCAGCCTATTGTGAGCAGAAAAGCATTGAAGACGCGATTGTAGTTGGTATTCATTCTGGTGGTGTTTGGGTGGCAGAACGCTTGATGGCAGCTGTGCCAACGAGTGAACCTTTGGCTACGCTTGATATTACCTTTTACCGTGATGATTTTACCAAAGCCGGTTTGAATCCTAAGGTGAATCAAACCTTGTTGCCTGCAATCGAAGATCGTCACGTTATATTGGTTGATGATGTACTTATGTCTGGTCGTACTATTCGCGCAGCGATGAATGAAATCTTTGATTTTGGCCGACCAGCCAGTGTGACTTTAGCCATCCTTTATGATCTTGGCCAACATGAGTTGCCGATTGCGGCGGATATTGTGGGTGAGCGATTGACACTTAATCCTGAACAAAGGGTTAAGTTGGTAGGGCCAGAAAACTTAAGTGTCTCGGTCATTGATGCTCATTAATATGCGCGACAAAGCTTTATTTTTTGTCAAACACGTACGACAATTAACGTATGGATAAGATTGACGGTGCGGCGGTTGCAAGAATGACATTTCATCAGAAAACAGGATGGAATAACCGTTACGTGTCATTAATGCCCGGTTGCAGATTGCCTGTACCGGGCATTTTCCTATCTAGACTTCCTATTTAAAATAGAGAATGACGACCATGTCGTCTTTGCAGTTTGAGGAAAGCAAACCATGATGCGATCCGAACCTCGGGCATTACAGTTAAATGAACACGGCCAGCTTAAGCATTTCCTAACGTTGGATGGATTAGATAAGACCATTTTGACGGAGATTCTGGATCGAGCCGACTCCTTTCTTTCGATGGGCGAACAGTCTGTAAAGAAAGTTCCTCTGCTACGTGGTAAAACCGTAGTCAATTTATTTTTCGAAAACTCTACTCGTACGCGCACAACTTTTGAATTGGCCGCCAAACGCTTGTCTGCCGATGTTATCAATTTAAATATTGAAACATCAGCTACATCAAAGGGGGAATCCTTGCTGGATACCCTAAAAAACTTGGAAGCTATGCAAAGCGACATGTTTATTGTTCGCCATTCAGACAGTGGTGCAGCGCATTTTATTGCTGAGCACTGCACGCCAAATGTTGCCATTATCAATGCAGGCGATGGCCGTCATGCGCACCCAACACAAGCTATGTTAGATATGCTGACGATTCGTCGTCACAAGGGAGGCTTTGAAGGGCTAAAAGTCGCTATTGTTGGCGACATTCTTCATTCTCGGGTAGCACGTTCACAACTTCAAGCGCTAACAACATTGGGTGTGAGTGAAGTGCGTTTGGTTGGTCCTAAAACATTAGTGCCTAGTTTCTTTGCTGAAATGGGTGCGACGATTTGCCATGATCTAGAAGCCGGTCTAAAAGGTGTCGACGTGGTGGTTATGCTGCGTTTGCAAAAAGAACGCATGAAAGGCGCTTTGTTGCCAAGTGAAAGCGAATTTTATCGTTTGTATGGTTTGACTGAAGAGACGCTTGCTTGGGCAAAACCGGATGCCATTGTGATGCACCCAGGCCCAATTAATCGTGGCGTAGAGATTTCATCAGAGGTTGCTGACGGTAAACATTCAGTTATTTTGGATCAAGTAACCAACGGTATTGCAGTGCGCATGGCGGTATTGTCTATGGCCATGAGTGGGCAACTGCAAAGTGATGAATCGTCAGCTGTGAAGGATGAAGAATAGTATGAAATTACGTATTCAAAACGGTCGTTTGATCGACCCAAGTCAAGACATCGACGCAGTAACAGAATTATTCATCGATAATCAAAAAATCGTTGCGATCGGTGAGGCGCCAGAAGGTTTTGAAAACGCCGAGGTGGTTGATGCCTCTGGTCAGTGGATTTTACCTGGGCTAGTGGACCTTGCAGTGGCACTGCGTGAGCCTGGTCAAACTCAAAAAGGCAGCATTGCGACAGAAGGTCGTGCAGCTGTCGCCGGCGGTATTACTACCTTGGTCTGCCCACCAGACACGCGACCTATTGTCGATACGCCTGCAGTGGCGGCATTGATTCAAGACAAAGCCGATGAAGCTGGAATGGCGAATGTGTTTCCGATTGGCGCATTGACTCAAGGTCTAGAAGGCGCACAACTGAGTAACATGGTTGCTTTAACTGAAGCTGGCTGTATTGCACTGTCGAATCATCGTCACCCAATGGTCAGTACTAAAGTGTTGTCTCGAGCGCTTGAATACGCAGCGACACACGATTTGTTGGTGGTCTTCCATCCCGATGAGTCCAGCCTTTCAGAAGGTGGCTGTGCCCATGAAGGCTTGATGTCGACTATGCATGGTTTGGCGGGTATTCCTGAAGAAGCGGAAACCATCGCCTTAATGCGCGATTTATTACTGGTCGAGAAAACTGGCGTACGTGCGCACTTTGCTCGCCTGTCTTGTGCCAAGTCTGTCGAAATGATCGCTGACGCAAAAGCGTCCGGTTTGGATGTGACTGCGGATGTTGCAGTGCATAACTTGCTGCTAAACGATCAAGTGCTAGGTGGTTTTGATGGCCATTTTCATGTGTTGCCACCTTTGCGGAGCGATGAAGATCGCTTGACGCTTATCGAGGGCATCAAGGCGGGTGTGATTACAGCAATCTGTTCTGATCATCAGCCTCATGAAAAAATGGCAAAAACTGCGCCTTTTGCTGCAACTGAACCAGGCATGGCAAACGTCGAGGTATTATTGCCATTGGCTATGTTGCTAATGGACGAAGGGGATTTGGATTTCACTACGGTTTTGAAGTGCTTAACCTCTGGTCCAGCGGCTTGTTTTGGTTTAGAGGCGGGTTCTTTATCCGTGGGTAGTTTTGCTGACTTTACCCTATTTGATAGCACTGTGCGCTGGACTTGGGATTACGAAGGGCGCAGGACAAAAGGCCATAATTCGCCTTACTTTGGTGAGGAGTTTGTAGGTCGAGTGCTGACGACATACATTTCTGGCCAACGCGTTTATCAAGTGGCATAAACGCTCTGTAGTGTAAGGTCTAGCTAAGTTTTTATTCGGCTAGACCTTACTATTTCTTTACTTTTACTATTCGGCCGTTACTCTAGTTTGAATTACAAACGGATGTGGTTTTAATCTTTTATGTCTAATGCCCCCTCAAATATACTGCTAGAGCAGCAGCAAACCTTGCTCTCTCGTATTGCATACCTTGAAAAAGAGCGAGACTTCATAAAAAAGTTGTACAGTGGCATGCCTCAAATGCTGCAGACAATTTCAAAAGGTGCTTTGCTTAGTTCCTTGCTGGATAGCTTTAAAACTAAGATGCAAGCACAGCTGCCGAATGCATATTGTTTGTTTCTTACCACTGATAAAGATTGCCTACAGTGGCGCCTACAATACACAGACTCTGTTAATACTGCATTGCTCAATTCGAATAATTTCCTTAGCAAAATCCCCCAAGCTTTAGTGACCTTTGCTGCAAGCCCTTCTTGCCCACAGCGCCATGATGAAGAAATTCAAAGCGCATCAGGATGGAAAGTTTGGCAGTCGTTTATTAATGAACGGGGTTTTTCTGATGTATCTATGGTCAGTGTGTCGGACGGACAAGGTTCTATTTATCTGATGTTAGTATTCCAGCGAGACGCGCATCGATTAGAAAGTGATCTGATGATGTTGGCGTTGGATAATTACGCGTCTTGGTTGAGCGCGGTATTTGAAAGAGAGCAGGCAGATTTATTATTGCTGGAAGACAGTCATCGAGATCCAACAACTGGTTTGCTTAGACGATACAGTTTTGAGAATAGTTTTGGCATCATTCTGAAAGACTCCCGTCGCCATTTTTTACGCGCAGCGTTATTTTCAATTAGGGTTCTTTCTTCGTCCGCAATAAAAGAAACAGAATTAAAAGCGTTGGCTGAAGTGATGCAAGATACTGTGCGTGATAATGACCTAATTGCCTATTTTGGTGGGCGAGAACTGGTGATGGGAATTCGTATCCAGCATTTAGCAGATGCTGAAGTGGTGGCGCAAAAGTTACAGAAATCACTCAATTCACCAAAGTTCACTGACTATGCTTTGTTACAAGGAGGCTTGTCTATCGGTATTGCTTTTTACCCAGAGCATTCATCCCTTGAGTCTCTTTATGCAGCAGCGTCGTTGGCAGCTAATTCTTTGGGAAATGTCCCTGGCTATCGAATAGAATTTCATGGCAATTGTTTTCAATCCAGTGCGGACTTTTATTCTCTTTAAGCTTTTTTCAGCCTTTTAAAAGAATGCTATGCTTCGCCTTTTGTGGCGCTTCCTTTATTATCGGTTAGATGTATTGGAATAACCGTTAGATTTAATAACGATAACAAAGAGGCGTGGCAGACATGGCGACTGAAGTAGAGCTCAACGACACCAAAGAAATTAGAGCGAATTTAGCGGTCGTCTCTCAACAGATTGAAGAGCTTGAGCTGCAATATGATCGGACAGCAGGCAGTGTTCGTTTATTGGCAGTGAGTAAAACCAAACCCATTGAAGCAATAAAAGCCGCCTACGATGTAGGGCAACGAGCATTTGGTGAGAACTATGTGCAAGAAGCCGTAGAAAAACATCATGCTTTAGCGCACTTAGACGACCTTGAATGGCATTTCATTGGCCCTATCCAATCTAACAAGTCTCGTTTAATTGCCGAATCAATGGATTGGGTTCATTCCGTTGACCGGGAGAAAATTGCTCGTCGTCTTAGTGAGCAGCGCCCAGATAACATGCCGCCATTAAATGTCTGTATTCAAATAAATATCAGCGGTGAAGAAAGCAAAGCGGGCGTATCCTTGTCTGAATTGAAGGACATGGTGGCTTTAGTTTCCAGTTTGCCAAATTTGCAGCTCAGGGGCTTAATGGCGATTCCTGCGCCACAGGACAATTTTGCCGCGCAATGTCTTGTGTATGCGCCTTTACATCAGGCGTTCATTGAATTATCCAAATCCGATAGCATGATAGATACCTTGTCTATCGGTATGTCTGGTGATTTACCCGCGGCCATTGCGTCTTGCAGTACCATGGTTCGTGTGGGCACGGCAATTTTCGGTGCGCGAGACTATTCTGCTAAGGCATGATGGGCTGTATCGTAATAAAACTTTAAAACAGACGGCGATAAAGCCTCTGCTACAAGAATGAAATAATAGGATTTGAAATGACACCAAGCATTGCTTTTATCGGCGTTGGGAATATGGCGAGAGCCATTTTTAGTGGTTTGCTGGCGAGTGGTTATCCTGCTGATAAAATCATGGGAACCTCTAGAACACCGGAAAAACGCGAATATTACCAACAGCAATACGGCATTTCCATGCTTTCAGAGAATGAGCAAGCTGTGAACGAAGCGGATGTTGTTGTGTTGTGTGTGAAGCCAGCACAAATGCAAATGGTTGTTGAAGAGTTTGCCTCCTTTGTCCGTGAAGACCAGTTGTTTATTTCAGTAGCGGCTGGTGTGGAACTGAATGCACTGGCGACCTGGTTAGGTAAACCGGCTGCTGTAGTGCGTAGTATGCCAAACACGCCTTCTCAGCTGGGTGCTGGTATGACGGGCTTGATTGCCAACCAATACACAAATGAATCTCAGAAAGAATGGGTAAGCGAGCTTTTTGCAAGCATTGGTAGTTCAGTGTGGATAGAAGACGAAATACACATGCACACAGTGACGGCATTATCAGGAAGTGCGCCAGCGTACTTCTTCCGTTTTGTAGAAGCGATGGTAAAAAATGCCAAAGAACAAGGGCTAGATGAAGAGACAAGTCGTCAGCTAGCCAGCCACGCTATGTTAGGTGCGGCACGAATGATTGTTGAATTAGAAGACCCGATTGATCAATTAAGAAAGAATATTACTTCGCCAAAGGGAACGACAGAGCAAGCTTTGTTGTCTTTTGAGGCGGCTGATATTGATAAAATAGTCGCGAATGCTATGTATGCGTGTGCTGAGCGCTCGAAAGAGATGGCAAAAACTTTTTCTGCTAAGAAAGATTAATTTAAGGACATAGATAACATGTACTCAGATCCATTTGTAATGCTAGTAAAGGTTATTTGTAACCTGTACTTATTTATTGTGTTGTTGCGTTTGGTATTGCAACTGACGAGAGCAGATTTTTATAACCCGATTAGCCAAGGCATTGTGAAAGCAACCAGCCCTATCGTATTGCCTTTGCGAAAAGTGATTCCCGCTATTGGTCGTTTGGACACAGCATCGCTGTTGTTGGCTTTTTTAGTGCAATTTATCACAGTTGCATTAGTTGTAATGATTAGCGGAGCTGTAATCTCTTCGGCCAGTTATGCTATTTACACGGTTGCAGGAACCCTTTATCACCTGCTTGATCTGTATTTCTGGGCCATGCTTATTTCTGTTATTTTGAGCTGGGTTGCACCGGGTGCGAATCATCCAGGCGCTATGCTGGTTGGGCAAATAACGGCTCCTTTGTATCGTACTTGTCAGCGATTTATTCCAACGTTAGGTGGTCTTGACCTGTCGCCGATATTTATCTTCTTGGCGATTTCATTCTTGAAGCAAATGCTGGCTCCTTACAGTATTTAGTAGCATAGAATTAGGTGCAATGGGGTCGATACATAGTGGACTGTGTTTCGACGAATTGAGAACAAGGTCGTATTCCTATATGATGCGACCCCTGAATGGGAATTAGAGCGCATTTATAGCGCCAGCAGCCCGACATGTTCTCCTTTATTAATTTTTTTGGATGAAAGCTATGAGTACGATTGCGGTTTATCCTGGGACATTTGACCCTATTACAAACGGCCATACGGATTTGGTTGAACGCGCATCAAAGCTATTTAACAAAGTTATTGTAGCGGTGGCAGCGAGCCCGAAAAAGCGTCCAGCCCTGTCTCATGAACTGCGTATTTCATTGGCGAAAACGGTATTGGGCCATTTGCCCAATGTAGAAGTAGTGGGTTTTGATAACTTGTTAACAGAGTTTACTCGTTCGGTGAATGGTCAAGTGGTTATTCGCGGTCTTCGAGCGGTGTCAGATTTCGAGTATGAATTTCAATTAGCCAATATGAATCGTGCGATTGCACCTGATGTAGAAAGTATTTTTCTGACACCTTCAGAGAAGCACTCTTATATTTCTTCAACATTGGTTCGAGAAATTGCGTCGTTGAATGGTGACTTTGGGCAATTCGTTAGCCCAGAAGTAAAATGTGTTTTACAGGAACACTATAAAACCATTTAATCTTGGTTTTGTTCATTGTCGTTATTTATACCGCTGAATATATTATGGCGGTTTTAGGAGAGAATTATGTCTCTTATTATTACTGATGAATGCATCAATTGTGATGTGTGCGAACCTGAATGTCCGAACGAGGCCATTTCTCAAGGTGAAGAAATATATGTAATTGAGCCATCAAAGTGCACCGAATGTGTTGGCCATTTTGATGAGCCTCAATGTCAGCAAGTTTGCCCTGTTGACTGCATACCTCTGGATCCAAACCGTAAGGAAACAGAAGAGCAGTTGATGGAAAAATATTTAACGCTTACAGGTCAACTGTAGCTTATAGGTTGTTGCTGCTATCGACGCTAATAGTTTTATCTTTTTAGCGGGGATATTGCTATTAGTTAGTATTCTCGCAAGCTCATTTACTGTTCGTGTCGGCTTACCTTTATTACTTGTCTTTCTCGGTATCGGGATGTTGGCAGGGGAGGACGGGGTAGGCCGATTGGATTTCGACAATCCAAATCTTGCCTTCTTCGTTGGTAATCTCGCATTGGCTGTCATTCTTCTAGATGGCGGTATGCAAACCAAAACCAGCACTTTCCGTGTGGCCTTATGGCCATCTTTGTCGCTTGCTACTCTTGGTGTTGTGTTAACCACGGCGTCCGTTGGTACATTCGCTGCTTGGCTTTTAGACGTTAAACTCATTTATGGTTTATTACTGGGGGCCATTGTTGGCTCCACCGATGCGGCTGCAGTATTTAGTTTACTGCGCAATAGCGGCGTTAAACTTAATGAGCGAGTGGGCGGCACGTTAGAAATCGAATCGGGTGCCAATGATCCGATGGCAATCTTACTGGTGGTGATGCTGACTGGCTTGCTGCAAAGTTCTGAGCCGCTAAGTGTGTTGGCGTTCCTAGGGCAAATGGTACAGCAGTTTGCGATCGGTGGTGTGTTAGGCGTGCTTGGCGGCAAGCTGCTATTAATGGTTTTGCGTCGTGTACCTCTAATCGAAGGCTTGTACGCACTGCTGATTATCGCATTTGGTTTGGCGATGTTCTCAGGCGTAAATATTATTGGTGGTAGTGGTTTTCTGGCGGTTTATCTTGTTGGGCTGACCGTTGGTAATGGTCGGATCAAACAGCAAGAAGCTATTTCACAAGTTATGGATGGTTTGGCTTGGTTAGCTCAAGCAGGCATGTTCTTATTGCTAGGTTTGTTAGTAACGCCTTCAAGTCTGCTGACCCATGGCTGGCAGGCGGTTGCAATAGCTGCTTTCTTGATTTTTGTTGCTCGCCCTGTTGCCGTAATTCTTTGCTTGTTGCCATTCGATTTTCGTTGGCCTGAACGTTTTTATATCAGTTGGGTGGGGTTGCGTGGTGCGGTACCGATTGTCTTGGCGCTATATCCTGTCATTGCAGGGCTGTCTAATTCGGAATTGCTATTCGAAATTACCTTCACGGTCGTACTCATCTCTTTATTGTTACAAGGCTCAACCGTGCCGCAAGTAGCACGCTGGTTGAAAATTGAAGTGCCACCCGCACCAGCTCCTACCACAAGCTTCTCTTTGATTAGCGATGCAAATGCAAACCACTCATTAGAATTGTACGAATTCTTAGTGCAAGCCGATGGTGTGCGTATACCAAGCACTATTCTCCAGAATGTGCCGAGTGAAACGGTTTCTACGCCTCAGCTCGTATCGCTGGTACGTAATCAACAGCCAATGGTAGTTGACGCACAAACAGAGCTGAAGTCTTGTGACCGCATTTGGATGCTACTTCACCCTGGTGATGTGAATGATGTTGCGCAAATATTTTCGCAGAAAGCCTCGTCGTCTTTCTTATTGCAGAACTTCTTTGGTGAGTTTGCCATTCGCGGCGATGCGTCTTTGATTGATTTGGCAAAAGTGTACGGTGTCCCACTTGATGGTATTGATGAATCAGACACCGCAGCAGAATTGTTGCAGCGCCAATTAGGTAAGCATTTGGTGGTGGGTGACCGAGTGCGTTTCGGCAATATACGACTAACCATAAGGCAAATGAACGGTGGGGAAATCGAAGTCATTGGGCTTAAGCTTCAAGATAAGTAAGCTAAAGCCCAATCTTAGTTAAGTGTTAAATAACCGTCTTATTTCTTCGCTTGATGGGATAGCTTGATCATAGTTGATCAGTACAATAAGTCCCTCGGCATCGATGGTCGACTTCGCCTGAGGGTGAGTCACTATGCTGCCATCCTTATGAACATAGCCTAGCGCTGTCCCTATGTCTTTCTGGATCAGTGTGGTGACGACTTTTGCCCATACAACATTATGTAAGACCACATTTAGTCGAATAGTATGGTCGCCTTGGTGTCGAAACAGGTCCTCTAATACTTGCTCAGTGCCTGGAGCAATCAAAGAGCGCACCAGCATTTCTGGGTAAGCGCGTACGGGTCTAATGACTGCTTTAGCTCCGGCGTCTTTAAACCTAGGACGGTTCGAATCATTAACGGCCTCAGCCATAATGAACGCGGTCGAGTTAAGTGCTTTTATGCGATGTAAGATGTCAAAGGTTAAGCTGTCAGAATGGATTTCTTGGTTATCGCGGCACAGCACAATAATGTATTTTGCTGTGTCTGCTCCTGCCGATTCCAACATGCCATCTTCTAACGCATCTCCAGTATGATGAACCACGCCTTGGGATCTTAGGGTCAACGGTAAGCCGTCTGGGAAGGCCTCTGTGAGTATTTGGATTGGCACATCGACTAATTCTGGTGTTTGGCAAATTTGGTCTACTAAGAGCTCTAAATAACGCTCAGAGTCGTACTGCGGAGTATTAATAATAAGAATATGATTTTGCATGTCATCCCATCTCATTCGGCCTTTAATACGCATTTCTTTGCGCGATAGCCTGATTTCAACATAGTCACTAGCAATTTGAGCAAGCAGGGTTATCCCCATACCATAGATTAAAACAATGGTAGAAAACTGCCCCCAAAAAGTGGCGGCAGAAATATCGCCATAACCTGTGGTACTGGCCGACGTCATAGTTAACCAAAAGGCTTGCCACCAATTTAGGTCTTCAAAGAAAACCATCGCTAAACTATGGAAGCCAATAACGCCCGCCAAGAAGATGAGGCGTTTTTTTAGATCGCTGGTATCGTGAAGATGTACTTTTTTACGAAATTGGCGGCGACTGTTTTTTTTCTTTAAAAGCAGTGAAAGAGAATTCATCGTACCTCTGCTGGTTATTCGCTGTCTGCAGGCATAGCATAACCCAGCTGACGCCAAGATTCGTATACCATCACCGCGACTGTATTAGATAGATTCAGACTGCGAGAGTTCGCTTGCATTGGCAAGCGTAAACGCTGAGCTGGAGGTAAAGCATCAATAAACTCTGCTGGCAATCCACGAGTTTCTGGACCAAACACCAAGACATCATTTTCGGCAAAGTTTGCTTCACTGTGTGTACGGCTGCCTTTAGTCGTTAGCGCATAAACAGTGCCTATCTCATTTTGATCAACAAACGCCTGAAAATCAGGATAGCGTTTTAGGCGAGTGAACTCGTGATAATCCAACCCAGCTCGACGTAGTTTTTTATCTTCTAACTCAAAACCTAATGGCTCGATAAGATGAAGGTGATAGCCCGTGTTCGCACACAATCGAATGACATTGCCTGTGTTAGGCGGTATTTCTGGTTGGTAAAGTACAATATGCAGCATGGTATTATCTCCTTGATATAGGAAGATAATACCAGAGCAGCAGAAGAAACTAAGATTTTAATTTTTTTTCAAAAAAACTATTGACCCTAAAAAAGGTTTCTCTATAATACGCCCCACTTGCCCAGATAGCTCAGTCGGTAGAGCAGAGGATTGAAAATCCTCGTGTCGGCGGTTCGATTCCGTCTCTGGGCACCATGATTAAGAGAAAGCCTGCTATTTTAGCAGGCTTTTTTTTGGTCAAAATGGCTTGCTCATCTCCATAGTCATTTTTTTCTATTTGCCCAGATAGCTCAGTCGGTAGAGCAGAGGATTGAAAATCCTCGTGTCGGCGGTTCGATTCCGTCTCTGGGCACCATTGTAATTTCTTAAACCTCCTTTTAAATACTGAATGGCTCTCTTTTATTCGAGCGATCTCATTTCGTTTTTATTATGCTCATTTTTAATAAGTCCCTGAAACTTCGCTGTTCACACAATGTCATCTTTTCGTTGCCAATCGCTTAAGGTGAATTGCTTTTTCTTACATAAAGTAACTAAGATTAAATCTTAAATGTGTGTCGATTTCGCTATGCTTAGTAGTTCTTTGGTGGAGCAAGTAAATATGATGAAGGTGATGTCTGTCATTGCTGTAACAGCGCTGGGGTATTTTGTCCTTGGTGTGCTTGGACTTGCTGTGGCAATTTCTCCTGGTTATTCAACAATCATTTGGCCGGCTTCTGGGTTAGCGGTAGCTGCATCTATTTTTTATCCTAAACTTGCACCTCTTGGTATTTTTATCGGGTCCTTGTTACTCAATATTGGTGCGACTTGGTATAACCATCATATTTTTGCTTTTGTTCTACCGGCGCTCATCGCGTTCGGATCGACGTTACAGTCAACTGTTGCTGGTTATCTTGTGCGTCGCTTTGTGGGTGTGCCTTTTCAGTTTCATCGTACGGCGTTGGTTGTGCGGTTTATCCTTTTAGCTGGTGTTCTTTCTTCTCTTATTGGCGCAAGTGTGGGGTCCTCTTCGTTACTTGCTTTTGGTGTAATTGGCAAAGAAGCCTTTTTAACCAACTGGCTTGTTTGGTGGGGCGGCGACATGATGGGGGTGCTGGTTATGGTGCCTTTACTTGCTGTTTGTTTCCCTCGGTATTTTGGCAATCGATTCGATAACTCTTTGCGTCTGCTGAGTGGTTTTTTGTTTGTTTTGGCTATTACGATTATGTTGTCGTGGGGTAGTAGTTATTCCGAATGGAATAAGCAGTCAAAAGAGTTTGATGCAAATGCTGAATTGTTAGAGACGTTACTGGCAAATCGAATTAAAAACAGTGTGGATATGTTGCACAGTTTTGTTGGGTTGGTAAACGGTAGTGAAAAAATTCAAGCTAATGAGTTTGATATTTTTGCGAACAGTGTGATGCAACGTGATAATTCTATTTTAGCCGTGTCGCTGAATTTTTTGGTGACTGGAGAAGATATTCCAAGCTTTGAAGAAAAGATCCAAAGAAATTACCCGAAGCATGTGTTTCGAGTTAAGGAGAAAGACAGTACAGGAGTATTAAAGTTGGCGACGCCAAGACCTAAACATATTGTCGTAACCTTTATGAGTCCTTTTAAGAAGAATGAGGCTGCATTGGGTTACGATGTCTATTCACAGTCAGATCGACGTTTTGCCTTAGATAATGCCATTTTTCTTCGACAGGCTTATCCGACATCTCCGCTTAAATTAGTTCAAAATTCCACCGGTGTGCTTTTATTTCTGCCGTTCTTTGATCGTCAAACAGACACTGTACGTGGTGTTGCTGCAGCGGTTATTGAGTTGAGTTCTTTAACCGACACTATAGTTAATCAAGGGGGGTTACCTAATACCGATCTGTATTTAGTGGATGCTGATAATGGCGCCCCTGACCCTATTATTGTAGCAAAAAGTACGGCTTCGAATTTATCAGGAAAAGAACTTGTCACGCGCTATAACGGAGGAAAATTTGAGCACGCTGTTAGGTTTGATATTCAGGTGGGCGCAAAATCTTGGCAGCTTTATCAGGTTAGCGACAGCTATTTCTTTAAACCGCCTTGGATTGTTAAATTTGTTTTAGCGTGTGGCTTTTTGTTCACGGGTTTATTTGGTTGGTTTTTATTGATCGTCAGTAGTCATACGTCAGAAATCGAGAATCGCGTTAGATTGAGAACACGTGACTTGCAGCTGGTGAACGAGCATTTAAAAGCGTCTGAGCTGGAGCAAAGTAAAGCTAAGGAAGAGGCGCAAGAAGCGAGTCGTGCGAAGAGTGAGTTTTTGGCGAACATGAGCCATGAAATACGTACGCCACTGAATGGTGTTATTGGCTGTTTGTCTTTGTTGATGAATACTAAACTGCAGTCTGAACAATCTAAATTAGTGAGTATATCTCAGCAAAGTGCTGAGTCTTTGTTGGATATTCTTAATGACATTTTAGATTTGTCCAAGATCGAAATGGGCGGGTTAGTGTTAGAGAAACACGAGTTTGAACTGCCTGATTTGATTGAAGAAGTGACCAACATCTTTGTTCTCAGGGCGGAGGAAAAAGGCATAGTACTAAACTCGCCTGCGGTGTTGGTTCCTGAATTAACCTTGTTCGGAGATCGGTTACGACTCAAGCAGGTGTTGGTGAATTTGTTAGGCAATGCGATTAAATTCACTAGTGCTGGTGAAGTGTCTTTACGTATTGAGGTGGAGCCGCTATCCGACGCGGATGTGGTGTTACGTATTAGCGTTGAAGACACTGGTGTCGGTGTGTCTGAGGAGAGTCAGCGTCGATTGTTCCAGCGCTTTAATCAAGCGGACAGTTCGACGACTCGTAAGTTTGGTGGTACTGGACTAGGTTTGGCGATCAGCAAAGAAATTGTCGAGGCGATGGCGGGTGAAATTGGCTTGGTATCGGCAGAAGGCAAGGGATCGACCTTCTGGTTCCGTGTGCCATTTGAAACGCGTTCTGCGCCTATCAAAGAAATGGTGGTAATGCCTCAATTTAAGATGACGTTAGTGTATATTAATGACACTGGGCGAGAGTATGTTAGTGCGATACTTGACTCTCTTGGTGTTACACACAATGCATATAGCAACCTTGAGCAGGCCTTGTCTGAAAGAGAGTTAATTGGTCAATGCGTATTATTGGATACCGATGCTCTGGCTGCAGGAAACCAAGTTGATGTGACAGCATGGGATACCTTTTGTATAGCTAAAACAGTGTCGCAAATTTTATTGCATGGACGTTCTGATGCAGAGCCTGAGAAAGAGAAATATATTGATAGGTTAACCAAGCCTATCTTTATCCGGCCTTTGCTAAAAGTATTAGAAAATATAAAACCTGTATTGGAAGGAGAGGTGGTTATGACAGTTAAAGAAACGGAAAACACGTCAGAAGGGCGTCCTGTCTTTAATGCCAAGGTTTTGTTAGCTGAAGATAATTTAACCAATCAGATTGTGGCTCGAGGTCTATTAAATATGTATGGCGTTGACGTTGTGGTGGCCAGCGATGGACAAAAAGCTGTAGAAGAAGCCCAAACTACTAAGTTTGATATGATCTTTATGGATTGTCAGATGCCAGTGATGGATGGCTATGAAGCAACTCGTGTAATTCGTCAGTCTTCAGGCGGCGCAACGCCGTCAGATGTTGCGATTGTCGCTCTTAGTGCCAATGTTATGAAAGGCGATGAAGACGAATGCTTTGCTGCAGGCATGAATGACCATATTGCAAAACCTATCTCACAAGATAAGTTAACTGCGATTCTTACAAAGTGGCTTTCTTAAGGCGATATTATGAATACGGTCATAGATATTGAGGTTCTTCCTAATGATTGAGCTAAAGGTGTTTGATAATACTGACTACAGTAACCGTTTAGCATGCAATCAGGAGTTGATGGCTCTGGTGGCAGCGGAGTTCATTAAGGAAGCCAAAGGCTTATTGGACATGTTACATGCGCATATTGTTAACCAAGAGTGGGACGAATTTTCATTGGTGTCGCACCGTTTGAAAGGTGCGGCACTAGAAGTGTCCGGTAACCGTTTTTGTAAGCTCATTGTGGAAATGGAAATGCAGTCGAAGCAGGGCAACGTCGACACTCTTTCATCTCGTTATAGCATGTTAAAAGAAGAATTCGACGCGCTTGTTTATGCGCTCAACCAATACGTTTTACAGTAATTATCCCTTCATTTTTTTGTCGATATTCATGGGTATGGCCGTTTTTATATGGTTGTACTGAATGTCTTTGTTGGCTATGTCTTGAGTATTTCCTCCGTTTTGGTTTCATTTGAATGCTTGTTGTATTTCAAATGAAACCTATCTATCATCAAAATGAAATATTTTCTTTCTATAGTGGTTCTTTCTTTTCTAATAAAAACTCATTGTGAGGAACACGGAAATGCATAATTTGAAGTTAGCGTCAGTTGTTGTTGGTTTATCTATGGCAAGTTCGGCCTTTGCTGCCACGCAAGTAGAATGGTGGCATGCAATGGGTGGTGCAAATGGTGAAAAGGTCAATGAAATCGCCAAAGCCTTTAATGACTCACAAAGTGATTATGAGGTAAAACCTGTCTACAAAGGCAACTATACCGAGACTATGACGTCAGCGATTGCGGCGTTTCGGGCGAAACAGCAGCCAGCCATTGTTCAAGTATTTGAGGTGGGGACCGCGAGCATGATGGCGGCCGAAGGTGCGATTTATCCTGTGTATAAATTGATGAAAGACTCTGGTCAGGCATTTGATGAAAGTGCTTACTTGAGTGCGGTGACAGGCTATTACTCGAACACTGATGGCGAAATGCTTTCTATGCCTTTCAATAGTTCCACACCTGTTCTGTATTACAACAAAGATTTATTCAAAAAAGCGGGCATCAGCCAAGCGCCTAAAACATGGCAAGAAGTAGAAAGTGTGTCTAAGAAGCTGCTCGCGTCTGGCGTTAGTTGTGGCTTTACGACCGCTTGGCAATCTTGGGTGCAGTTGGAAAACCTAAGTGCTCGTCATAACGTACCTTTTGCAACGCTGGAAAACGGCTTTGCAGGGTTGGGAACAGAGTTTAAATTCAATGGTCCTTTGCAAGTTGCTCATATAGAGAAAATGGGTGAATGGCAAAAGAGTGGTATTTTTAGTTATGCGGGTCGTACCAATGACGGCGCAGCTAAATTCTATAGCCAAGAATGCGCTATGTTTACTGAGTCTTCTGCGGGTTACGCTGGTATCAAACGTAACGCAACATTCGACTTTGGTGTGAGTGAACTTCCATACTGGGAAGGCAAAGTTAAGCAGCCTTCTAACACCATTATTGGTGGTGCGTCTTTATGGGTGCTGCAAGGCCACTCTAAAGAAGAATATAAAGGTGTTGCTTCTTTCCTAAGCTACTTGTCTAAAGCGTCAGTGCAAGCAGATTGGCATCAATTCTCTGGTTACCTGCCAATCACTAAAGCGGCTTACGATTTAACCAAAGAGCAAGGCTTCTACAAGGCGAACCCTGGAACAGAGACAGGCGTTAACCAAATGACGACTGGCACGCCAACTGCCAATACCAAAGGTTTGCGTTTTGGTAACTTTGTACAGATTCGTGGCATCATCGATGAGTCTTTAGAGTCTGTCTGGAGCGGTAAGGTTGATGCACAAACAGCACTAAATACGGCTGTTGAACGTGGTAACGCGCAACTTCGTCGATTTGAAAAAGCGAACAAGTAAATAAAATCTGCGCCCTTATGTTTTATACGTAAGGGCGCTTTATATTTCTACGATAGTTTGTTTTTTTATTTGTTGTTCTCTTTTGTTTGGATTGTCCGATGACAGTTACCTTTCCCCAAAAAGGCCTACCTTGGCTATTGTTGTTGCCGCAGTTGTTGGTCACAGCGATTTTCTTCCTTTGGCCTGCTGAACAAGCTTTAGAGCAAGCGTTTTATCAAGAAGACGCCTTTGGCTTGAGTCGTGAATTTATTGGTTTGGAAAATTTTATCGATTTGTTCACCGACCCTCTGTACTACCAATCTATGTTAACCACTTTGGTGTTCAGTTTTTCTGTTGCCATTGTGGGCATGTCGTTGGCGCTTTTCTTAGCTGTGATGGCGGACCGTGTGATCCGTGGCAAGCTAGCGTATCAAACCTTATTGATTTGGCCATATGCCGTCGCGCCAGTGTTGGCGGGTGTGTTGTGGTGGATTTTATTTGATCCGAGCATGGGGCCGATTGCCTTGTGGTTGAAGTCGGCCGGTGTTGACTGGAATCATTATCTTGATGGCAACCAAGCGATGATCTTGGTGGTAATTGCTTCGACTTGGAAGCAAATCAGTTATAACTTTTTATTTTTCCTTGCGGGTTTGCAAGCCGTGCCACGCTCGCTTATTGAAGCGGCGGCGATTGATGGTGCAAGTCCGTTTAAGCGCTTTTGGACCATTGTTTTTCCGCTTTTGTCTCCGACGACGTTTTTCTTGTTAGTTGTTAACCTTGTATACGCCTTCTTTGAAACCTTCGGTGTAATCGATGCGACCACCAAAGGCGGCCCAGGACAAAGTACCACGACCTTAGTTTATAAGGTGTTTGATGACGGTTTTGTTGGTTTGGATCTGGGTGGATCGGCTGCGCAATCGGTTGTGCTCATGGCGATTGTTGGTTTGATGACCGTTATTCAGTTTCGTTTTATTGAGCGGAAGGTGCAGTACTCATGATCGAAAATCGACCTTGGTTAACCTTTGCTAGCCACGCCACGTTATTGGTGGGGATCGGCTTGGTGGCATTACCTGTTTGGATGGCTCTGGTAGCGTCGACGCATCCTGCTTCGGCATTTGGTGTCGGGCATATCCCTCTGTGGTTTGGTGATGCTGGTGTAGAAACATGGGGAACCGTGTTGTTTGAAGAGGCGGGCAACGGTGTGGACACGCCTGTCTGGTTTATGATGCTGAATTCTCTGATCATGGCACTGGGCATTACCTTCGGCAAAATCGTCATTTCTTTGTTATCGGCTTACGCCATTGTGTTTTTTCGATTCCCGTTTCGTAACTTGTGTTTTTGGATCATTTTTATGACCTTGATGCTGCCAGTTGAGGTGCGGATTGTGCCGACCTACGAGGTGGTAGCGAATCTGGATCTTCTCAATAGCTATACGGGGTTAACTCTGCCTTTGATCGCCAGCGCAACAGCGACTTTTTTGTTTCGCCAATGCTTCTTGAGTATACCGGGAGAGCTGGTGGAAGCCGCGCGAATAGACGGTGCTGGGCCATGGCGTTTCTTCTTTGACATCTTGTTGCCTCTGTCTCGAACTAATATCGCGGCCTTGTTTGTGATCTTGTTTATTTATGGTTGGAATCAATATTTATGGCCTTTGTTGATCACCACGGACGACGCTTATTACACCTTGGTGATGAGTATTAAGCGCATGCTGTCGGTGACCGATGGTGATATCGCATGGAACCAAATTATGGCAACCACCTTATTAGCGATGTTGCCACCAGTTGCGGTGGTGATAGGCATGCAGAAGCTGTTTGTTAAAGGCTTAGTGGATTCGGAGAAGTAGTAATGACGGACGTTATTTTAGAAAAAGTGGGTAAGACTTACCCTAATGGTTATCATGCTATTCCAAGCGTCGATTTAACGATTGAAGAAGGCGAATTTATTGTTTTGGTCGGCCCTTCTGGTTGTGGTAAATCCACCTTGTTGCGCATGGTGGCAGGTCTGGAAAGTATTTCTACTGGTGAACTGCGCATCCGTGGCGAGCGCATGAATGAGAAGGAACCCGCAGAGCGTGACATCGCCATGGTGTTTCAGAATTACGCCTTGTACCCGCATATGTCGGTGTACGACAACATGGCTTACGGCCTGAAAAACCGCGGCATGCCAAAGGATCAAATTGCAGAAAAAGTCAGTGATGTAGCACAGATGCTGGGCTTAACGGAATTGCTGCAACGTAAGCCGCGTCAATTGTCTGGAGGTCAGCGCCAACGTGTTGCTATGGGGCGAGCCATGGTTCGTGACCCGAAAGTGTTCTTGTTTGATGAACCCTTGTCTAACTTGGATGCAAAATTACGTGTGCAGATGCGTGTCGAAATTCGTCAGTTGCAGCGTAAATTAGGCACCACGACCTTGTATGTGACCCATGATCAAGTTGAGGCGATGACCTTGGCAGATCGCTTGGTGGTTTTAAACAAAGGCAAGGCGGAGCAAATTGGTACGCCGATGGATTTATACAATAAACCGGCAACGCCTTTTGTGGCGGCGTTTATTGGCTCGCCATCGATGAATTTGATCAATGCGAATTTGACTGAGCAAGGTATTAAAATTTCTGACGCCTTAACACTGCCTTTGTCCCATCAACATCGTGGAAGCATTGTTTGGGGGATTCGCCCAGAGCATCTAGAAGTGAGTGATGAGCACAATGCCGATTTCGCTTTGCGTATCCAAGCGGTAGAATCACTGGGAGCGGAAACCTTAATTCACGGTAAAATAGAAACAGCATCAGGTGATGGAGAACCCTTGGTAGTGCGTTTGTCTGGACCGCATTTGCCGGATGTGAATAGTCTTATGTGGTTAATGGCGCCAGCACAACACTGGCATTTGTTTGACGAGAAAACTCAACAGAGACTGTGAGAACAAAATGCAAAATAATGATGTTTCAAAAGGTTATATTTTGAAAGACAAGGTGTTGGATACAAAAGTAATGGGGCACCGTGGTGCTGCACTATTGGCACCTGAAAATACCTTGGCGTCTATCCGAGCGGCTGCTGATGTGGGTGCAACGTGGGTGGAAATCGACGTGTATTTAATTGCTGAAGGTGGCTTGGTTATTTTTCATGATGACACACTTGATCGTTGCACTGATGGTTCAGGTTTAACGCGTGATGCAAGACCAATGGATATGGCAGAATTGGACGCCGGGTCTTGGTTCTCGGACAAGTTCACTGGTGAGAAAGTGCCCACTTTATTGGAGGCATTGGAATGCATTCAGTCGTTAAATCTGGGCCTGAATCTAGAGATTAAACATGATAGCACCGATGTAGAAAATATTGTGCCTTCTGTATTAGCTATGTTACGTGATCATTGGCAAGACAATGACAAACTGATGATTTCCAGCTTCAATCTTGCGGCGTTAGAGCTATGTTATGAGATTGATGCTCAGCGACATCTTGCGCCCTTGTATGAAGACATTCCTGAAAATTGGCTGGAGCAGCTTAAGGCTATTAAAGCGTACAGCTTGAATTGTGATTATTCGCGATTAACCGAAACTCAAGCGCGAGCTATCAAAGCGGCAGGTTATAAGTTGCTGTGTTATACCGCCAATGACCCTAAAAAAGTGGAAGCACATTGGGAGTGGGGAATGGATGCGGTAATTACCGATGATCCGACTCAGTTCTCATCACTGTTGGCAGAATAAATTAAGGGCGTTGTGTGGGATTAAATGAAAGGCAAAACCAGATATTAAACTGGGTGCAGCAAGAAGACGCCCTATTGGTTGAAGAGATGGTGGCACGCTTTAATGTGTCATCACAGACCATACGTAAAGACATTAATCAACTAGCAGAACGTCATCTTGTGCGTCGAACTCATGGTGGTATTGCGCCAGTGTCTAGTGCGGAAAATTTACCGTTCGACCATCGCCAGTTTTTGAACAGTGACGCGAAAGAAGCGATTGCCGCTGATGTTGCTCAGGTGATACCCGACGGCGCCTCCGTGTTTCTAGGGATTGGCACCACAGTGGAATATGTGGCGAAAGCTTTGGTGTCTCATCGTGACCTACAAGTATTTACCAATAATTTAACAGTGGCGAGCATCTTGGGTAATTACCCTGAGATACGAGTGCGCGTTTTGGCTGGAAAGTTACGTCATCAGCATCATGATTTAGTGGGTGAAGAAACCTTGTCTGGATTGCGCCAATATTATTTTGATTACGGCGTATTAGGCTGTGGTGGTCTGGATGAAGATCAAGGAATATTGGATTTTGATCCTGAAGAAGCGGCGGTGAGCCGTGTTTTGGTCGAGCAAAGTCGTCATAGTTTGTTGGTTGCTGATCAACACAAATGGGCGCGCAAGGCCATGGCGCGAGTACAGCCTTTTTCTGCAGTAGATTGGCTTTTTAGTGATGTACTGACAGAGTCGCAAACTCATTTACTCACCGCTCATGGTGTTCAAATTAAACTTTGTGCTTAGGACAATTATGTCGATATCTGTGCCTTCTGCGTTGTCGCTTTCTTCTTTAGAAAGCCAGATTTGCCAAAACTTACGATTTATTCTAACGGATTTTGATGACACGCTAACATGGGAAGGCCAGTTGCCTGTGGAAACTTTACAGGCGTTGGCGCAACTTGAAGCAAAAGGCATCAAGGTGATTCCAGTGACAGGCGGTTGTGCTGGCTGGTCCGATATGATTGCTAGAGCACTGCCTGTTGATGGTGTGATTACTGAAGGTGGTGCGTGTTTTATTGGCCGAACGGCTGACCGCCATCTGACGTATTCTTTCTGGCGCGATGAGTCAGAAATGCGTGCCGAGCAAGCGGCTATTCTTGCTCAAGTGAATGAAGTGCTCACTCAGTTTCCGCGTTTACATTTGGCAAGAGATCAGGCTTATCGTTTGACTGATGTGGCTATTGATTATGCGCAAGATGTCAAACCCGCAGCGGTGGCCGATAAAGATGCTTGTTTGGCGGCTCTCATTGAAATGGGATTAAACGCGAAAGCCAGTTCGATACATATAAACGTTTGCTCGCAAGGCTATGACAAGTTTTCAATGGCGCAGAGAGTATTGAGTAATGTGTATGGACTGAGTGATGCGCAGCAGCAAGAACAGGTGCTTTATGTTGGCGATGCGCCCAACGATGAAAGTATGTTTGCGCGCTTTCCACTGAGTGTTGGTGTTGCCAATATTGCCCAGCATTTGCCGATGATGCGCCACCGACCTCGTTATCAGACGACGCAACCGGGTGGTTTGGGTTTTGCTGAGCTGGCAGATTTTGTTTTGTCCGCTAGGCTTTCTTAAGCTGTCTTCGTTTCGATATGAGTGTGGCAATGCCGACGGCAACGCCACCGAAAATCAAGCCGACCGAGAAGCTAATGCCTGTGTTTATTAAGCTGGTCATCAACGGCAGGTGAGCAATATCACCAGAAATGGCTAGTTCAGCAAGATGATGCAAAGCTGGTAAACCATGAACAAAAATGCCGCCGCCAACAAGGAACATGGCAATAGTTCCGACAATGGTTAGAAGCCGGATCAGCATGGGCGCGCCTTTCAATATGACTAGTCCCAGAGGTTGAACGAAGGCGTTTTTTGATTGATTAAGGTGTAGGCCAATATCGTCAAGGCGAACGATTAATCCTACCAATAAGTACACGCCCACGGTGACAGCAAAAGCAATCAGGCTCACCACTAGAGCTTGTGTTAATAAGCTTTGCTCTGCGACGGTCCCTAAAGCGATAACAATGATTTCTGCTGACAAAACGAAATCAGTTCGAATGGCGCCTTTTACTTTGCTCTTTTCTAAAGTGACTAGCTCTGCGGCGGATTTTGCTTGTTTGATATTTTGTCTAAGTGTTTCTTTTTCTTCATGGTTGTCTTTAAAGGTATGAAGGAGTTTTTCTGTGCCTTCAAAACACAGATATAATCCGCCAGCCATGAGTAATGGTTGAATGAGCCACGGAATAAAAGCACTGATGGTCAATGCCAATGGCACTAAAATAAGTTTGTTTAAAAACGAGCCTTTGGCAACAGCCCAAACGACTGGTAATTCTCGATCGGCTTTGACGCCGGAGACTTGCTCTGCGTTTAAGGCAAGGTCATCGCCTAACACTCCTGCGGTTTTTTTCGCCGCGACTTTAGAAAAAACGGCAACATCATCTAATAAGGTGGTGATGTCATCAAGAAGTGCCAATAAGCCTGTCATTGCCATGATGGTTCGCTCTAATGGTAAATAAAAAATTTACGGGTAAACACAAGGAATTAATGTACTTGGTATAGAGTGTCGCTTTTTGAATATTATAGATAGATGTTAGTTGATTTTCATGACATTTATCGTCTACATACGTGCTATTGTTTGAGTAGTTTGTATGTTCGAGTTTTTGTTCTGTAATTTATGATGGAGTATTGTTTGGTGAGTCGGCACTCTTGGCTATCGCTCTCCTTATGGTCTTAATAAGAGGTTTTTTATGACGAGCTCTTTACGCATTTGGCGTCGTATGGAGGTGCCAGATCTTATTCGTGTGCATCGTTATCAGAGTTTGCCTGAACAGGGTCCTAAAGTGCTCTTTTTCAGTGGTGGCTCGGCACTCAATAAAATTAGCCGAGTTTTTAAAAAATACACACACCACTCTGTACATTTAGTGACACCGTTTGATTCTGGTGGTAGTTCCGCGCGTTTGCGTGCCGAATTTGATATTCCTGCCGTGGGAGATTTGCGCAGTCGTTTAATGGCTTTGGCGGATGAAACCGTCATGGGGCAGCCGGAAGTGTATGCACTATTTACTCACCGGCTTGAGCAAAAAGCCGATCCTCTAGCATTAAAGTATCAACTGCAGCAGCTGGTGATGGGCGAGCATCCGCTTATCGAAACTATTCCCAATCCGATGAAAGCGTTAATCCAGAATCAACTTGCTGTCACCCAATCACACATTAATGATAGTTTTGATTTGCGTGGGGCGAGTATTGGTAATTTGATTATGGCTGGAGGCTATTTAAGTAATCAGCACCAGTTAGATCCCATTGTTTTTTTATTCTCTCGTTTAGTTAAAGCTTTAGGTGAGGTAAAGACGACATTAAATGCTAGCCTTCATTTAGGTGTGGAGCTTGAAAATGGGGAGTATGTTCTAGGCCAACATCGGATAACGGGAAAAGAAACCGACATATTGCCCAGTCCAATAAAGCGCATGTGGCTGAATAAAGGTTTGCGCCATGTTATGCCGACTAATCTCCATATTGCTAATGATCGTGTTGATGCAATTAAAACGGCTGATTTGATTTGCTATCCCCCAGGTAGCTTTTATAGCAGTCTGTTAGCAAACCTTATGCCTGAAGGGGTTGGGCGCTCTATTTGTGCAAATCCTAACCCCAAAGTCTACCTGCCTAATTTGGGCGTGGATCCCGAGCAGCAAGGTTTATCTCTGATGGAGCGTGTGACACGTTTGATATCCACCATATCGGCCGATACGAAGAATGTAGGGCCATACTCTTCATTGGATTATTTGTTATTAGACGATGTCTATGATTATGGCGAAATAGACAGTGTGTTCTTGAATGATCTGAAGGTGACTGTTATCAAAACGCCTTTGATCACCGATAAACAATACAAATACGATGAGCATTTGGTTGCTAGAGCTTTGTTATCTTTTGTATAAAGGGTCTATTCGAGCTACAAAAAAAGTATATGCTGCTCTTATGCAAAGCAGGTTTTTAGTCTAGATATATACTGATTAGATGCAAACGACCTATTTGTATTTTTAGAGCATCGTCTTTAATGTCTAACGCATTAAATATGGCACGTATCAAAAAGAGAGTAATAATGAGTACACGAGTACTGATTTGTGATGATTCAAAGATTGCCCGCAAGCAATTGGCTAGAATATTGCCGACAGACTGGGATGTCGAAGTCGAGTTTGCTGAAGACGGTCAAGAGGCACTGGATATCTTGTCATCTTCAGATTTTGATATTCTGTTTTTAGACTTAAATATGCCGGTGAAAGACGGCTATGAAACGCTCGAAGCGTTACAGTCCTTTGAGCAGGCGCCAGCAGTAATAGTGGTCTCTGGTGATGTTCAGCCGAAGGCTATCCAGCGGGTAAGGGATATGGGGGCAATAGCCTTTCATAAAAAACCCGCATCCGCTGAAGAGCTGCGTAGTTTATTGATTTCGCTAAAACTTTTTTCTGTCGATAGTGATGATCTGCAGAGTAAGGTTGTTGCTGAGCAGCAGACGGCTGCAGAGCAATTTACTCTCAACGAATGCTTACAAGAAATTTCGAACATTGCTATGGGGCGTGCCGCTAGCGTATTAGCAGAAATGCTGAATGTATTTATTAAGCTACCTGTGCCGACTGTGAATATTTTGGAAGTCAGTGAACTGCAAATGGCGTTGGACTATAGCGTTAAAAAAGACAGTTGCTCAGCAGTGTCGCAAGGTTATGTTGGCTCTGGTATTG
Organism: Marinomonas foliarum; assembly: GCF_016906065.1. Taxonomy (NCBI): domain Bacteria; kingdom Pseudomonadati; phylum Pseudomonadota; class Gammaproteobacteria; order Oceanospirillales; family Oceanospirillaceae; genus Marinomonas; species Marinomonas foliarum. The sequence continues at coordinate 2,465,735 of NZ_CP070273.1, forward strand.
CGTTTGAAACTCTGCTCATCTTTAGTGATTCCAGCTTTCCAGATATGGCGAAACTTTTAGGCGTGACGGATACCATTACGAGAGAGTTAGAAACAGAGCTTTTGATGGATGTCTCTTCTGTTTTGGTTGGCCCTTTTATGGCTGCCATTGGGAAGCAGCTTAATATCGATTTTAGTCATAGCCATCCGCTGTTACTGGGGCAACATGTTAAAATTGCCGACTTGATTAATGAAAAGAAAGCGACGTGGAAAAGAACGTTAGCGGTTGAAATTGTCTATGAAGTGGAAAACTATCAGATTAGTTGCGATTTAATTATGCTTTTCACTGAAGATTCTGTGCCAACGCTAGAAAATTTATTGTCCTTTTTGGTTGAGGAAGACGAATGAGTAATGAAGCGGATGGAATGGCAGATCTTCATTGGATGTTTGATATGCTTCATCATATTGATGTTGGGCTTGTGGTGTTGGATTCGAAGTATCGAGTAAAGCTATGGAACAACTTCATGGAAAATCATAGTGGTGTGAGTTCATCGATAGCGAAGGAGCAATCTTTGCTGACGCTTTATCCAGAATTAGATACAGGGTGGTTGCACCAGAAGTTGGATAATGTCTTTGCTTTGAAAACGCCGATTTTTATATCTTGGGAGCAGCGACCGCATTTCTTTCCATTTAAAAGTTATCGTCCCATTACAGGTATGGCAAATAAGATGTATCAGAATGTAGCAATACGTCCAATCTCCAGTCCTGATGGGTCAATCAAGAATATATGTTTGGTTGTCTATGATGTTACAGATATCGCAACCAATAAAATGGCATTATCTGCTGCTAACCATAAATTACGACGCCTGAGCCAAGCTCTTTCTAAATAGTGCCTTCCTTTTGTGTGTTTTTGGAAAAGGAAGGTGTTTTCTGCTATTTTTTCTTGGCTGGGATTTTATAAAGTTCCACCAATGTTTCTTCTTGCTTGTCACCCTGTAAGCATAGCCCCTCAGGGTCGATGAGAACGCGCCCATTCATTGCTTCACGACCAAGTAACATTCTGTAGCCCATGGTATCTCTATTGGTTAGCGTGACTTCTGCTTCCCAAGTTTTATTACCAAGTGTCAGAGGTACACGAATGACAGGGCGGCTTTCTTTGTCTCCGCTCGAGCTTTTAATAACTCTTTGATCAACAAGCTGAGCTTCACAATGAACGGTTGCCTTACGATTCTTTTGTAGGGGATGAACCTCAAAACGTACCCAGTGTTCATCATTGTGGGTAAAGCGCTTGATGTTAATCGCATGCATCGAAGAGGTTTTTGCCCCTGAATCTACTCTTGCTTTAATAGCTGGGATGTTTAGAGAGGGAAACGCACACCACTCCTCGCAACCAATTACTATTTTAGGATCACTTTGTTGATTCATAAAAAATTCAGCGCCTCTGGAAAGAAAAATAGAACACTCTATATATCAGGGAAATACCTGCTAGGTTGTTGTGTTTTATAGCTTAAAAGCGTGGTGAGGTTAAGTTTTAATTGCTGTTCTGATTGCTTATCTACTCTGCTGAATTGTTAGTATAACTTCAAACTATTGTAATCATATTGGCTGCAGTTAATATGGGCGTATTAAAACACTTTTATGGAGTTATAGATGAATGGCCGACTGATTCAAGAGTTGGAAGAGCTGGGTGGTGAAATTCGCCCGTCAAGCTTTAGAAAATGCGATCAAATCATTATCGAGCAACCGGGCTTCAGCGCATCCATCGCGTTGTGGGGCGGTCATTTAGAAAGCTTTATTCCTGCTGGTCAAGAGGACCTTCTTTTTCAATCCGTAAATCAAGGTGGAGAAGGGCGCTTCGGTCGCCGCCATTTTGGTGTTCCTGTATGTTGGCCGTGGTTTGGAGCCAATTATGTCCATGATGACTATCCTGCACATGGAGTAGCGCGTTATTTTCGTTGGGAATTTATCGAAGCGGGACGTTTTAAAAATGGCGACGTGAAAATTGTGATTCGTTTGGCGTCTGAAAATCATCCTTTGGTTGAAGAAATGTGGCCGTACGCTTTTGAATTGCGCCAAGTGTTTCGTTTCTCAAACAAAGGCTTCCGGATTAATTTCTCGGCAGCTAATCTATCTGATAAAGCTATGCCAGTAAGTGAAGCGCTGCATACTTACTTCAATATATCGGACAACCAAACCGCAGAAGTGCATGGTCTAGAGCAAGTCACTTACGTTGACAAATTTGATAACGGTAGTCGTCACCTTCAACAAGGTGCTGTGACGCCGTGTGATCATATGGATCGCGTCTATGTATCTGCACCAGATGTGTGCGAAATCCATGATCCAGGCTTGCAAAGAAAATTAGTAATCAGTACCGAAGGTAGCAATAGCACTGTGTTGTGGAACCCAGGTGCTGAATTGGCGAGACAGCGCGTTGATATGGAAGACGAAGATTACCGACGTTTTGTTTGTGTGGAAGCCGCTAATGCTCTTACTGACGAATACGATATTCCTCCCGGTGGCATCCATCAGCTGAAACTAAAAGTGAGGCACAAGCCGCTGGTGAATGAATAGTGTTATTAATCACTCATTGAGTACCGTAAAGTAAAAAGCCCGTTAGGAGTGATCCTAGCGGGCTTCTCTTTGACTATAAAATCGCTCAAGAGCTTTTACGTTCAAGAGCTCTTAGTCAATGTTGTATTCTACGATTAATGGTGCATGGTCAGAAAAACGCTGGCCTTTATAAATCGTGCCACCTTGGATTAGGTTTTTTATTCCAGGTGTGGCGATTTGATAATCTAAACGACCGCCTTCATCCAGCTTCCAAGCACGCTCATAATCTGGCCACCAAGTATATTGTTTGTCTTGCTTATTCACTTGGCGGAACGCATCTATATATTCCAACTCATTGAAAATTTCGTTAATCCATTTGCGCTCTTCTGGTAAAAAACCAGAGTTGCGCTGGTTCACGAACCAGCTGCTCACATCAATTGGTGAACGCGCCACGTTGGCTGTACCACAGAAAATAAATTCACGACGCTTGCGACGGGTTTTAATTAAGTGGTTTTTAAAACCCTCCATGAAGCGATATTTATGTTCTTGTAATGCTTCTTCATGATTGGAGCCATGAGGCGTTAGGAAAGCACCTATGCTGACTTTATCGAAGTCTGCTTGAATAAAGCGTCCTTCAAAGTCGCATTCAGGGAACCCCATTCCTGTCATAATGGCTTTAGGCATGGTTTTGCAATAGATTGCAACGCCAGCTTGCTCAGGGTTCTCCATGGAGTCAAAGAAGTATGTGTTGTACCCAGGAGGGAAAAACACACTGTCATTTAACGTACGTTCGTCTGCTTGTATGTCTTGTAGGCATACAACATCTGGGTCCTGACGAACCATCCATTCGAAAAAGCCGCGTTCTGCAGCTTGTCTTATACCGTTTACATTAAGGCTGATGACCTTCATTTCTGGTCCCTACAATTCCTAGCCGTGTGTTATATTAGCACCTATCCAATGTTGGCATGGCTTCGCTCGTTCTTGGCGGCGCTTTGTTGTGTATTATTTTTATCTTTCTGGAGTTGGCATGAAACCTTACCAAAGAGACTTTATCGAATTCGCTATTGAGCAAAATGTGCTACGTTTTGGCGAATTCACGCTTAAATCAGGACGCGTAAGTCCTTACTTTTTTAATGCCGGCTTATTTAGCTCTGGCCAAGCACTTGCGAAGTTAGGACGCTTTTACGCAACCTCATTAATGGAAGCAAATGTTCCATTTGATGTTCTGTTTGGTCCAGCCTACAAAGGCATTCCATTGGCAACAACAACGGCTGTTGCCTTGTATGACCATCATAATGTAGACACACCATACGTTTTCAACCGTAAAGAAGCAAAAACTCACGGTGAAGGTGGTTCTCTAGTGGGTGCTCCTTTAGCAGGTAATGTCATGATTATTGATGACGTTATTACCGCAGGAACAGCCATTCGAGAAGTTATGGCTATTATTAAAGATGCTAATGCCACACCCGCTGGTGTTCTTATCGCCCTAGATCGTCAAGAACGAGGCCAGGGTGAATTGTCTGCCATTCAAGAAGTCGAACGTGACTTCGGAATGCCAGTTATTAGCATTGTCTCTTTAAACGACATTATGACGTATTTAGCAGAACAGGATTCTCCTGAGTTTGCGAAACATCTTAATGCGGTTAAAGAATACCGTCATCAATACGGTATTTGATGCAAAAAATTTCGTTAAGGTTTTAGATAATAATCTAAAACCTTAACGATTTAGCATCAAGTTCTGTGCCAATACTGTCCATTGCTCTTGCCAAATGTCCATTGGCTTAACTTTAAATTCGCTGCGAACGTAATGGCGGATCTTACCTTCGATAATTGCAATCAGAAAATTCGCACATGGCGCAACCCCCATCGTTGGTCGTAGGCCTTGCTTTAAGTCTGCTTCACGAATGATCTGCTTTAACTGGGTTTCGATACGGTCAAATACTTGTGCAATACGAACTCTAAGTCGTTCCGTCTCACCAGCTAGCGCATCTGCAGTTAATAAACGGCACATGCCTGGATTTTGTTCGGCAAAACCAAGAATCAGCTTCATGATGACTTCTATACGAGAAACCACATTCGACTCTTCTTGGATGATCAAATTGATGCGAGTAAAAAGGCTTTCCTCAATAAACTCGATTAAGCCTTCAAACATTTTCGCTTTACTGGGGAAATGACGATACAGAGCAGCTTCCGATACACCAACTTGTTTTGCCAGAGCAGACGTAGTTATACGTGCTCCTGGGCTGCTTTCTAGCATTTGTGCTAGAGATTGCAGTATTTGAGTGCGGCGATCGTTTTTTTTATTGCTCATGTGTCGAGTCCAGTTTTCTGCCAGTGTTATTTATTGCTTGTACTGATTGCTTTTACCTAGGCTTATTCGCCTACTTTGGTATTGGAAATTAGCGTACCAACACCTGTGTCGGTAAATATTTCTAATAAAGTCGCGTGCGGTACCCGACCATCAATAATATGTGCGCTTGTGACGCCGGCGTTTACTGCAGACAATGCGCAGCTGATTTTTGGTAGCATGCCGCCGTAAATCGTACCGTCAGCGATCAGCGCGTCTACTTGAGCTGTGCTTAATCCTGTTAAGACATTACCTTGCTTGTCTTGTACGCCAGAAATATTGGTGAGCAACATGAGTTTTTCTGCACCAACAGCTTCCGCCACTTTGCCAGCAACAAGGTCAGCATTGATGTTGTAAGAGTTACCTTGATCGTCCACGCCAATTGGCGCGATGACAGGAATAAGGTCACTGTTTTCAAACAATTTTAGAAAGCTAGTATCTATGCTTGCTACTTCACCTACATGGCCAATATCCACTTGTTCTGGAGTAGACATGCCTTCGGCTTGGTGCTTAACGAACAATTTTTTCGCTTTAATAAAGCGGCTATCTTTGCCTGTGATACCAATGGCTTTACCACCTGCTTCACAAATCAAATTAACGATCTCTTTGTTTACTTGACCACCTAGTACCATCTCAACAACATCCATGGTGGCAGTATCGGTTACGCGCATACCATTGATGAATTTTGATTCGATGTTCAGCTTCGTTAGCATGTCGCCGATTTGAGGCCCGCCACCGTGAACAACGATAGGGTTAATGCCAATGGCTTTCATCAAAACGATATCTCGTGCAAAGCCTGCTTGTAAATTTTCATCTGTCATTGCGTTGCCGCCGTATTTGATAACCAGCGTCTTACCAGCAAAGCGTTGGATGTAAGGAAGCGATTCGCTTAAAACCTTAGCCACATCTAAAGCAGACTCACGAGAAAAAGCCACGATTTATGTACTCCTGTAAACAAAGAATGGGTTGCATGAAAAATAGATACAATATGCTGGTGTTACTTATTTAAAAAAATAACAATTTTACCGAGTCAGTTTGATAAAACGATGACAGACAAGGCCAGTAATGAGTGTAAGCAACCACTTAGGTTTGAAATAATAGCGTGATATTGAAGGATTAACTATAGAAATTTATACGAAATTGACGAAGTTTTGACTTATGAAACTTAATATTATCAGACTGGCGTGGGAAGGGTGAGTGAATGTAGTAAGGCACTTAGAAAAGGTGAATTATTCTCACCCTTTCTAAGTATTCTGTGCTTACTTGGTGCCTGTGTGACCAAAGCCGCCTTCACCACGTTCGGTGCTTTCGAATTCCGTGACAATATTAAATTCTGCTTGAACAACAGGAAGCAAAACTAATTGAGCGACACGTTCGCCAGGTTCAATGGTGAATGTTGTATTGCCACGGTTCCAACAAGACACCATTAGCTCACCTTGGTAATCTGAATCGATTAAACCTACTAGGTTGCCCAATACAATGCCATGTTTATGGCCTAATCCAGAGCGTGGCAAAATAGTTGCTGCTAAATTTGGGTCTTGGATGTAAATAGACAAGCCTGTTGGTAGTAGCGTTGTTTCACCTGGTGCAAGGTCGATTGCCTGATCAAGGCAAGCGCGCAAATCCAAACCAGCAGAACCTTCTGTCGCATAAGTTGGTAATGGAATCTCTTTGCCGATTTTGTCGCTCAGGATTTTTAATTGAATCGCTTGTTTCATGGTTATCTTCTCTTTTCTCTTAGTGCATGATGAGGTTTAAATCGCAGACTTAATGTATTGCTGAATAAACTCAACGAGTTGGTTTGCTAGGTCGCTTTTTGCAGCTTTGTCAGGCGACCAAGTTTTGTCTTTGGTAATCACTGTGACTTGGTTTTCATCTTGGTTAAAACCAATATCGCTGCGCGAAACATCATTGGCGATAATAATATCCAGTCCTTTGCGTTCTAATTTGCTTTTCGCGTATTCGGTCACATTCTGTGTTTCAGCGGCGAAGCCAATGATGGTTTTGGCGCGTTTTTGTAGGACAAGTGTCGCTATTATGTCTGGGTTTTTAACCAGCGTCAGAGTCATTTCATCCGTGTCAGATTGTTTCTTCATCTTTTGATCGCTGGCGGCTTTCATTTTGAAGTCGGCAACGGCTGCGGCACCAATGAAGACATCAGCTTGAGTGCTCATGCTCTGCTCGCACGCAGCTAGCATTTCATCAGCGCTTTTTACTGCAATAATATTCGCTCCAGTGGGCGGTGTTAATTGTACTGGGCCACTAACCAAGGTGACTCTCGCGCCACGGGCAATTGCTGCACTGGCGAGGGCGTAACCCATTTTACCTGAGCTGTGATTACTGATGTAACGAACTGGGTCGATAGATTCCATGGTTGGACCTGCGGTAATAACCCAGTGTTGGCCAGTTAGATCTTGCTCGATTAGAGAGCCTTGGAAATGCGCGATAACAGCATTAAAAATATCATTCGGCTCACTCATGCGCCCAGGCCCAATATCACCGCAAGCTTGCGCGCCATCAGCAGGTCCGATGTTTAATACGCCTCGTTCGGCTAGTAGTTTTGCATTGGCTTGTGTTGCAGGATGGCGCCACATGGCTTGGTTCATAGCAGGAGCAATCAAAACAGGGGATTCGGTGGCTAAACATAGGGTGCTTAATAAGTCGTTTGCCATGCCTTGAGCATAGCGCGCCATGAAGTCAGCAGAAGCGGGTGCAATGACGATTAAGTCAGCCCATTTTGCTAGCTCTATATGTCCCATTCCCGCTTCGGCATTTGGGTCTAATAAGGTACTGCGAACAGGGTTGCCAGAGATAGCTTGTAGGGTCATCTCAGTGACAAAAGCTTTTGCACCTTCTGTTAAAACGACTTGAACCTCAGCGTTAGCCTTAGTTAACAAACGAATTAACTCGATGCTTTTATAAGCAGCGATGCCACCAGTAATACCTAATAGAATGCGTTTTTGAGCGAGACTTGACATAAAAAACTTCTCAATTCGATCTGTGATAGATAAGGTTAGCAAATAAGGCAGGATGCCTTTTGCGAGTATTTTTACGTTACCGCTAACTTTGCTTGTCTAAGTTAAAGCAAGATTATCATGTATCAAGGAGTAGATCATGAGTATTAAACATTGGCCTGAGCAGGAAAGGCCGCGTGAGAAACTAATTCACCAAGGTGCAGGCGCCTTAAGTGACTCTGAACTTTTAGCTATTTTCCTTCGTACTGGAACGCAAGGCATCAGCGCGGTCGAGCTTGCTCGGCAAGTATTGTCTCAGTTTGGTGGGCTACGTTCCTTAATGTCTGCGAGCCGTGAAGAGTTTTGCCAAGGTTTTGGCTTAGGGGATGCAAAATACACTCAACTGCAAGCTGTACTGGAAATGTCCAAGCGCCATCTGCAAGAGCAGCTAATGCGCGAAACTGTGTTCACCAGTGCAGAACACGTCCGAACTTATCTTTCTTCCCAGTTACGCCATTCGCAGCGAGAAGTCTTCGCGGTGCTCTTCTTAGATACTCAGCACCGATTAATTCGTTACCAAGAGCTTTTTATGGGCACCATCGATGCTGCCGCGGTTTACCCTCGTGAGGTCGTTAAAGCAGCACTGCAATACAATGCCGCCGCGGTAATCCTCGCCCATAATCATCCAAGTGGCGTAGCCGAACCGAGCCAAGCGGATATCAGTATTACCGAGAAAATCAAACGGGCTCTTGATCTCGTCGATGTGCGGCTGTTGGATCACTTTGTGGTCGGCGATGGCTCGCCAGTGTCCTTGGCTGAGAGGGGACTGGTATAGGCGGTTTTACAATGAAGATAGTGATGCTCTGTAGAGGTAAACGCTAGTTTCAATAAGAAGTGCGACTATATGTTTCGTTGGTGCTTTTTGTTCGAACGCGCCAATTGATCATTTTTTTAACAAAAGAATTGCTCAATGGGTTGGCTTATGGGAAAATGCGCGCCGCTATATCCTCGGTATGGGATTTTTTTGATTCATAAGGAATCATGCTCCGCCTGAGGAAGTGAAACACTTCCAATAATCTTTCTGGATAGCAAAAGGTATTTAATTATGTCTCGCGTATGTCAAGTTACTGGGAAGCGTCCTGTTACAGGTAACAACGTTTCTCACTCAAAACGCCGTACTAAACGTCGTTTTCTTCCTAACCTTCATTGGCACCGTTTTTGGGTCGAAGGTGAAAACCGTTACATCCGTTTACGTGTATCTTCTAAAGGTATGCGTATTATCGATAAAAAGGGCATTGAAACAGTTCTTGTTGAAATGCGCGCTAACGGCGAAAAAGTATAAGGATCTGAATCATGGCTTCTAAAGGCGCTCGCGATCTAATTCGCATGGTATCTTCTGCTGGTACTGGTCACTTTTACACAACTGACAAGAACAAGCGAAATACTCCGGACAAACTTGAAATGAAAAAGTTTGATCCTGTTGTACGTAAGCACGTTATGTACAAAGAAGCGAAAATTAAATAATTTTCGGTCTTTGTCAAAAGGAACCGACTCAGTGAGTCGGTTTTTTTGTATCTAATAGAAACACCTTGTTCATTTGGTCAATATTTTTCCTGTGGCAATTAGTAGCTGCACTTTATTTGTTTACTCAGTATTGTCTGTGTGTCTAGTCATCATTGAGGTTAACTATGCCTGAGTTACCAGAAGTAGAAACCACCTTACGTGGCATCGAGCCCAAATTAGTTGGACGCACTCTTGCTAGAGTGGATATTCGTCAGCCAAAGCTGCGCTGGTTAATCACGCCTGAGCTAAGCTCAGAAATGGTAGGTGAGGAAATTACTCATCTTTCCCGTCGTGGTAAATACATTGGTATTCATACGTCAAAAGGCACCTTGGTTGTTCATCTTGGTATGTCTGGTAGTTTGTATTTTGTGCCTGCCGAGACGCCGCCGTTGTTTCATGATCATGTGGATTTTTGCTTTGCCGATGACGATGTATGGTTGAGATATACGGATCCGAGACGTTTCGGGGCAATTCTGTGGACAACGAAAGATTGGAACGAGCATGAACTAATCGCACATTTAGGCCCAGAGCCGCTCTCAGAGCTTTTTAATGCTGACATGCTGTATGCGAGAGCGAAGGGGCGCAAAGTTCCTATTAAGACTTTTATCATGGACAGCAAGATCGTGGTGGGAGTTGGTAATATTTATGCGAATGAAGCGCTATTTAAAGCGGGAATCCGTCCAGATCGTTTGGCGGGTAAAATTAGTAAAGTGCGTCTGGCGCGTTTGGTAGAATGCATTAAAGTGGTGCTGGCCGCTGCCATTAAACAGGGCGGAACCACGCTAAAAGACTTTGTTGGTGGTGATGGCAAACCGGGCTACTTTAAACAAGAATTAGCGGTTTATGGTCGAGCAGACAAACCATGTATCTCATGCAATGCTCCCTTAAAAGAAATTCGTCAGGCTCAACGTAGCACTGTTTTTTGCGTTAATTGCCAATCTTGACCATTTGTTTATGTCTGCATGAGATTGGCGGCATAAGAATTGCTGTTCAGCTATAATGGGTAATTGTTGTTACCTAGAAAAAAGTGTTTTCTGGATTGGCTTTTTGCCATATAAGTAAGAATATTGCTTAAAATGTGCATATATCGTTGCGGTATAGAGTTAATCGGTTTATTTTTGACCAGTTAGGCAAGATTCTATGGTTGCCTAGAACATATTACATAAATAAGAGGAATTGGAATGAAAGCTGTCTTTCTTGCGTCAGTAACAGCATTGGCTATCTCATCAAGTTTAGCCCAAGCTGCATCAGAACCTGCAGTTGTTTATGATCAAGCGGGTAAATTCGATAAATCTTTTAACGAAGGTGTTTATAACGGCGTTAAAAAATACACGGCTGAAACGGGCATTCAGGTTCGTGAATTTGAACCTAAAAACGAAGCGCAAGTAGAGCAAGGCCTACGTCGTTTAGCAAAACGCGGTTATTCTCCAATCGTTACGGTTGGCTTTAACATGACGTCTGCGGTTGAGAAAGTCGCGAAAGATTTTCCTGAAATTAACTTCACTATCATTGATGGTGTGATCGACCTTCCAAACGTTCAGTCTGTTGTTTTTAAAGAGCAAGAAGGTTCTTTCTTAGTGGGTGCTTTGGCAGCTATGGCGTCTAAAACCGATACAGTAGGTTTTGTTGGCGGTATGGACATTCCTCTTGTTCGTAAGTTTGGCTGTGGTTATGAACAGGGTGTTAAATATGAATCTCCTAACGCCACTGTCTTGCAAAACATGACGGGTTCTACTGGTGCAGCGTTCAATGACCCAACGAAAGGATCTGAATTAGCTAAAAGTCAATTCTCTAAAGGCGCAGATGTTGTGTTTGCTGCAGCCGGCGGTACGGGTATCGGTGTTTACCAAGCAGCAAAAGACGAAGGTAAGTTGGCGATCGGTGTTGACTCAAACCAAAACCATATCCAACCAGGTACAATGTTGACGTCTATGGTTAAGCGTGTTGATGAAGCCGCTTTCAAAACCTATACAGATTCTGCTGCAGGCACTTGGAAACCAGGCCTAGTTGTATTGGGTCTTGCTGAAGACGGTGTTGATTGGGCGTTGGATGATAATAATGCCAAGCTAATCACTGCAGATATGAAAGCGAAGATCAATGATATTCGTGCAAAAATTATTAGTGGTGACATTGCAGTTCACGATTACATGTCTGACAACACGTGTAACTACTAACCTGCCAAAGAAAACAGTTACTTACGTCATGTGAGTAACTGTTTTTTTTGTTCTAGTGTGTTTGATTCTTAAGCAGATGAATTACTTTTAGATATGACGAATAAAACAATGCCATACGCAATTGAGTTGCGAGACATCAGTAAACGTTTTGGTGCCGTTCAGGCCAATAAAGACATTTGCTTACAAGTTCCAGCAGGTACGATTCACGGCATCATCGGTGAAAACGGTGCGGGTAAATCTACCCTGATGAGTATCATTTATGGCTTTTATGAAGCCGACACGGGCCATATTGAAGTAGATGGCAAGCGTGTTGATATTCGTAGTTCTCAAGATGCGATCAATGCCGGCATCGGCATGGTGCATCAACACTTCATGTTAGTGGAAAATTTTAGTGTTCTTGAGAATGTTATTTTAGGCGCAGAAGGCGGCGCGGTACTTAAAAATGGTATCGGTGCAGCGCGCGTAGAATTGCAACGCTTGGCTCATGAATACAGTTTAGACATTGATGTAGACGCAATCGTAGAGGAACTTCCGGTTGGTTTACAGCAACGCGTTGAGATCTTAAAAGCATTATATCGTGGCGCACGTATTCTTATATTGGATGAGCCGACTGGTGTACTGACGCCACAGGAAGCTGACCACCTGTTTCGTATTCTAAAAGCCTTAAAAGAACAAGGCGTTACTGTTTTGCTCATTACCCATAAGCTCCGTGAAATCATGGCTTCCACCGACAATGTATCGGTGATGCGCCAAGGTGAAATGGTAGCGCACCGAGAAACAGTCAATACGAGCAAGGAAGATCTTGCTGAGTTGATGGTTGGCAAAAAAGTCCGTCTTACTGTTGATAAAGATGAAGCTCAACCGAGTGATGTTTTGCTGTCTGCGAAAAACTTATCTCAGTTTGATAGTCAAGGCGTGAAGCGCTTAAAGGACGTAAGTTTAGAGCTGCGTGCTGGTGAAATCCTAGGTATTGCTGGCGTGTCTGGTAATGGTCAAAGCGAGTTATTAAGTGTTCTTTCAGGCATTACGCCGATGGATGAAGGTGAAATCCACTTTGCAGGCCAAGTGATTAACGCAAAAGCACCGAAAAATGCCGCACAAATGCGCGATTTAAAGATGGCTCATGTGCCGGAAGATCGCCATAAAATGGGCTTAGTAACGGGTTTTGAAGCTTATGAAGCGGCTGTGTTGGGTTACCATAACTCGCCAGTTTATAACGGTAAAATCCTAATGAACCGCAAGGCGATGCTCGATGAATGTAATGATCGCATGGCGGCTTGGGATGTGCGTCCACCAAACCCTCACTTGAAAACAGCAAATTTCTCTGGTGGTAATCAGCAGAAAATCGTTATTGCCCGTGAAGTTGAACAAAACCCTGAAGTGTTATTGATTGGTCAGCCAACTCGCGGTGTTGATATTGGTGCGATCGAAAACATTCACGAACAAATCGTAAAACTAAGAGACTCAGGTAAAGCCATTTTACTTGTGTCCGTTGAATTGGATGAAATTATGGCACTAAGTGATCGCATTATTGTGATGTTTGATGGTGCGGTTGTTGGCGAGCTTGATGCAAAAGATGCGAACGAACGAACCCTTGGCTTGATGATGGCTAATGCTTTTAACGAAGAAGAAGGGGTATCGGCATGAGTCAGGCGAAAGTTCCTGCTTGGGTAAATGTTGCCCTTATTCCAGTGCTGAATATTTTGTTGGCATTTCTGGTATCTGGCTTGGTAATTCTTGCTATTGGTGAAAACCCGATTGAGGCCGCTGGTTATTTGATCTATGGCGCTTTTGGTTACGATGAAGGTATGGGTTATACGCTGTATTACGCGACAAACTTGATCTTTACAGGCTTAGCGGTATCGGTTGCCTTTAAAGGTGGCTTGTTCAACATAGGTGGTGAAGGGCAAGCCTATATTGGTGGTTTGGGTGTGGGGTTGATCTGTTTGTCTCTTGATCACACTATGCCGTTTTATGTAATTGCGCCTTTGGCGGTAATTGGTGCAGCGGTATTTGGCGCAGCATGGGGCTATATTCCTGCGTACTTGCAAGCCCGCCGTGGTAGTCACATTGTTATCACTACCATCATGTTTAACTTTATTGCCTCTTCGTTGATGGTTTACTTAATCGTGAACTGGTTAAAACAAGATGGCCGTATGGCACCAAATAGCCGAACATTTGAAGAAAATGCTTGGTTACCTTATTTGCATGAAGTTTTTTCACCACTTGGCATCGAAATCGGTGACTCTCCACTGAACTTGTCTTTCATTTGGGCTTTGTTGTGCTGTGTGTTTGTTTGGGGATTGGTTTGGCATACCCGTTGGGGTTACCAGCTGCGAACGCTGGGTACAAACCCAACAGCGGCGCGTTATGCCGGTATTGATACCGCTAAAGTAACCATCTGGGCGATGCTGATTTCTGGTGGCTTGGCTGGCTTTGTTGGTCTGAATGAAATCATGGGTGTGAACCATAACTTATTGCTCAACTTCACGGCGGGTTATGGTTTTGCGGGTATCGCGGTGGCCTTGATGGGACGTAACAACCCGATTGGTATTATCTTGGCGGCGATTTTGTTTGGTGCCTTGTACCAAGGTGGTGCTGAGTTGGCATTTGAAATTCCAACCATTACGCCTGAAATCGTTGTGGTAATTCAGGGTTTGGTGATTTTGTTCTCTGGTGCGCTTGAGCATATGTTCAAGGATCGTATCGAAGGCTTTTTTATTCGCAGAGCGGTCGCGTAGGGGAAGATTATGTTTGAAACATTGATACTCATGTTAGACGCGACAATGCGCGTTTCTACTCCGCTTATTTTCGCTGCACTAGCGGGCTTATATTCTGAGCGCGCGGGCATTGTTGATATCGGTTTAGAAGGTAAAATTCTGGGCAGTGCCTTTGCGGCAGCAGCGGCAGCATCTGTTTTTGGCTCAGCTTGGATTGGCTTGTGCTTTGGTATAATGGCCTCGGTTGGCTTAGCCATGATTCACGGCTTTGCTTGTATCACACACCGTGGTGATCACATTGTTTCTGGTGTAGCGATTAACACGATAGTAGCTGGTTTAACCGTTACTTTATCAATGCATTGGTTTGGTATGGGAGGTCAAACACCTGCACTAACTGGTGATGCGCGCTTCTTAGACATTACCTTCCCATTTGCAGATGCGTTGGAAAGTGTGCCTGTGATCGGATCTATTTATTCGAATTTGCTAAGTGGCCATAATATTTTGGTTTATTTGGCATTTTTAATGGTGCCTATTACTTATTGGGCGATTTATAAAACTCGTTTCGGTTTGCGTCTGCGTGCAGTGGGTGAGAACCCTCATGCGGTAGATACGGCGGGTATTTCGGTCTCTTTCATTCGTTATCGCGCCTTGATCATTTGTGGCATTTTATGTGGTCTTGCTGGCGCGTATTTGTCTACAGCTCATAACGCTGGTTTCTTGAAAGACATGAGTGCGGGTAAAGGTTACATGGCATTGGCTGCGCTTATCTTTGGGAAGTGGCGTCCTGTTCCAGTATTGCTGGCTTGTTTGTTGTTTGGTTTCTTGGATGCTGTGGCGGTTCGCATGCAGGGTGTTGAGATTCCAGGTATTGGCCAAGTGCCAGTTCAGGCAATTGAAGTTTTACCATACGTATTAACTGTCTTGTTGCTTGCAGGTTTCATTGGCAAAGCGATCGGTCCTAAAGCCATTGGTCGCCCTTACGTGAAAGAGCGAGCCTAGCATGTCTGATATGAAACAGAATGCAGAGCTGTTTGAACTTGCTAAAGACGCGATGAATAAAGCCTATGTGCCTTATTCTAAGTTTCCTGTTGGTGCGGCGATAGTAACGGCTGGCGGCAAGATTTACTCTGGCTGCAATGTCGAAAACGCCGCTTATCCAGAAGGCACATGTGCTGAAGCGGGTGCAATTGCTTCTATGGTGCTTGGCGGTGATACGCAGATCAAAGACATCTATGTGATTGGCAAAGGGGACGAATTGGTAACGCCTTGTGGTGGCTGCCGTCAGAAAATTCGTGAGTTTTCTTCTGTGGATACCATGATTCATATTTGTGGCGCAGAAGGAGTGAGAAAATCTCTTACGATGAACGAGCTATTGCCTTTCTCGTTTGGCCCAGAAAATCTCGAACAAGCTAGCTAGTATTTAATTGTTAGTTTACAAAACCACCTTCGGGTGGTTTTTTCGTTTAGGCGTCTTGGTTCCTTGAAAGCCAGCGCGCCAGCATTGGCCCAGCAATCAGTACCAATAAAAACCTTGCCACCTGCATGGCCATGACAAAAGACACATCGGCGCTGGTTGATGCGGCAATAATGGCAACAGAGTCAGCACCGCCAGGACTTGTGGCGAGAAAGGCTGTGAGTGGGTCGATATCGGCAAAAGTGATCAAAAGCATGGCTAAGCAAGCGTTAATGGCAATGAGCGCTAGAATCGCGCCTAACACGTGCGGGAAGACATGCCATGCGTGTTGTAATACTTGCCGAGTGAAGCGAAAACCAATACCCCAACCTAATATGGCAAAGCTGATCGCTAAGCACCAATGGGGTAGAACGATAGGTAAAACACCGGTGAACTTAATCACTAGCCCTATCGCGAGAGAAAGCAGCAAAGGCCCGCTTGGAAGGCGAAGCTTTACGCCAATAATGCTCACCACCAAGATGACCGATAATGTGATGGCGAAACCTGACCATGAAGGCACGCCGAGCCAATCAATCGACTCAGTAGTAACACCATCAACGTGAAATACCGCCGCAACAACGGTTGCCGCGATAGCACAACACGCCACACGCAAATATTGCATAAAGGCGACTAGTCGCATATCCGCTCCGTAGGATTCAGACATAATGGTCATTGCTGAAGCTGCACCGGGAGACGAGCCCCAAATGGCCGTGGTGCCAGGTAGTAAACCGCTACGACTAAGCAACCAACCTAAAAAGCTAGACGCGACAATCGTCGAGACAGTGCCAATTAGAAACAACGGCCATTCCATAGAAATCTTTGCAAAGACGGTCAGCGGAAGGCTGTTTGCTATCATCATGCCCAAAATGCCTTGAGCCATTAAAAACAGTGGTTTGGGCATTGTCATGCCTGCTCCGCTAACCGCCAAAGTGATGGCTGTGATCATAGGGCCAAGCAACAGTGCGGCGGGTAAGTTTGCGTATTCAAAGCACACCACCAAAACAAAAGACACGGCTAATAAGACGGATAATCGCCAAGTTGTAGGCCAACGAGAAGGGGTTTTACAAAGCAATAAAAAACGAGAAGTCATGTCTATCTTTAGAAAAAAGCAGTGGGTTTAATGGCGCAAAGCATACCTGAAATGAGCGGGCATTATTGGTGCCTCTGGTGATGTTAACCATACTCGCAACTTATGTTCGCTATTATTGGGCGTGTTTAGGTTAATCATGAAAAGATATACCTGAAAACTGACAATACTCTGACGGATGTTTCGTTGCGCTGAATTTGTTATACCTATCTATCTGTTACTATAGCGCTGAAAATCAAAGCGACTTAAAGGAAAAGAAAAAACCATGCGAACAATTAGTATCTTATGTTGGGTCATCTCTTCTCTCGTTTTGACAGCCTGCGCGAGTGGTCCAATCAGTCGCTCCGATTCCGTCGGGTTCGAAGAAAGTGGCGGAGCCAGTTATTACGCCATGAAGTACCAAGGCCGAAAAACCGCCAGCGGAGAATTGTTTGATCAAAAAGCCATGACCGCAGCTCATAAACGTCTGCCTTTTGGCTCTAAAGTCAAAGTTACCAATGTCGATAATGGCAAAAGCGTTGTAGTGCGTGTTAATGATCGCGGGCCCTTTGTTCGTGGGCGTATTATTGATCTGAGTAAGTCCGCCTTCCAACGCATTGGAAACACTCGCGATGGTGTAATAGAAGTTGAGATTGAAGTGCTGCGTTGAGACCTTTGCACAACTACTGTGCTTGCCAATACTATGTTAAAAATAGACTCGAATTGCTCATTTATAACCCATAAACTCCGCCTTCTCGTCTATTTTTGCCTTGTCTTGACTTCGCTCGTGACATTGTGAAAAAGGTCTCGGTTTCATTTCACAGTTAGGAAGCACCTCGACACTTTTCAAGCATGCTTGGTGTCAGTTTAATGCTCGCTACCATTTGACCGAAATCGTCTGGATCACGCTGTATGGTGAACCCTAAGTGTCGGCAGAACTCTATCATGCGTTTGTTTTCAGCTAAAACGATGCCTTTCATCACTCGAATGCCTTTGTCGGCGGCGACTTGCATCAGTCGTCGCATCAGGTAAGACGCTAAGCCTAAGCCTTGGAATTCATCGCCAAGCACGACGGCAAACTCACAGCTTTGATCGTCGAAGTTATCTATGTATCGAGCTGTGCCAATTAATACATCTTGTCCATCCCGTTGAATCACCGCGAGCAAAGCCATTTCTCGGTCATAATCAATGTGTGACATGCTGGCGAGCATGCGAGGCGTTAATTCCTCGATATTGGAGATAAAACGAAAGTAGCGAGTCTCGTGGGACATGCTGCGGACAAAGTCCGCTAAGATGCCAGAATCTCTTGGTAAAACAGGTCGAACGGTGGCGATCTCGTCACTTTTTAATACTCGCTCCGATACCCATTGTCTTGGGTAGGGATGAATGGCGAGATGTTCATAGCGTCGCCAGTTTTTGCAAAGACGAAGGTTTGCTGTGACATCCGCGTAAACACTGCCACTATCGTGAAGCCTCACATCGGACAGTTCTAAGTTTTCAATTTCGGGCAATTCACACACCATGGTGGATAAATTGCGCAGCAGGCTTTCCAATTCAAAAGATTCTTCGCCGGGAAAGGCGCGCTGAATTAAATCTTTCGCCAAAATGGTATTCAGCGGCGGCAAGGCAACGGCTTCCGCTTGCTTATGTTGTTGAGCGCCTTCTAATGACAGTCCGATGGCTGGGCCAAACACCACATCTTGAAAGACGCGTAAATGGATGGGAGCGGATAACTGATTTGAAGACTGACGACGAGTGATTAATCGAATATGAAACAGCTCAAAAATATCTCGTAAAGCATCCGCTGTTGGCGCTTTATCACCTTGTTTGTAAAGTAGATTGAGTTTGTTTGTGGCTTCTGAGACATCGATTTTAAAGCGGAACGCATGGCTGTCTGGCGATTGCTTGGCGAGTAATTGGTTGCGCTGGAATTGCACCAAGAATTGAAACCCCTCTATGGCGGTTTCTGGGGTGCGGAAGGTTGGAATGCCTGCTTCATTAATGCGTGTGCGCATGTTGGTCATATTTCCACCGCCGAGCAAACAGACCATGACGAGCTTTTTCTGAGTGCGATGCAATTTGATAATGAGGTCGTATAAGGAGTCGATATCGATGAGTGCGGTTGGGCTGAGCGTTAACAGCACGGCTCCGCAGTCTGAACTGCTTAGTGCATCGGCAGCGAGATCGATAAAGAGATCCGTCGCGCAACTCGCCCAAACGGTTGTCACAGGGCCAATGCCGCCACGGCCTGCCATGGTGGATTCCAGTTTATTGTGCAGTTCGCCTGTTGGAGTAAGCAAATCAATACCCAGTTCTGTAGCTCGTTGTGCGGCGAGTTCGCCCGGCCCTGCCCCATTTCCTATGATCAATAAAGAGCCATCTTTGACTCGACGAGCATTGGTCATTACCGAAGCGGCTGCGATTAAATCATTCAAACGTCGGCCACGTACCGCACCAGTTCGGCTTAGTGCCGCGTCTAACACACGTTCGTCTGCGCCAATAGAATGTTCTGTCACAACGGCAACTGGTTTGCTGCGCCCTGTAGCGCGCAGGCTGCTGAGGAAACGAGTAGGCCGACCAATTTTTTGTAAATACATCAAAATCGCCTGACTGTCGAAATCATTGGATAAGTAATCCAAGACCTGTGACGGCATCACATCAACGGGTGTCCCCATGGATACTACTTGAGAAAATCCAATGCCTTGCCAAGTTGCCCAGTCCACAAGGGCGCTGGCGACTGTACCAGATTGAGACATCAAGGCTAAGCGGCCCGCTAGCGGTTGCGTTAAACCAAGCCAAGCAAAAACGCCTTGTTTTGGGCGACAAATACCAAAGCTGTTAGGGCCAAGTAAACGCACATTGTTCTTGCGCAGTGCTTCAACCAGTGATTCTTGGCTGTCCCCCGTCCACGATAACATCAGCAAAGAGCCAATGCCTGCAGCACCGCAGTCAGCAATAATGTCTTCCATTGATTGAGTGCTGTGGGTGCCCACCAATACAGCGATGTCTGGACTGGTGGTTAATTCTGTTAAGCTTGCTACCAACGGAAAGAGGACGGTTTTAGCAGGCTGAACACCCGCTAAATACACAGGACAAGATTTTTGAGCAGTAGATAATGAGTTTAATAGAGCCAACATAAGCGGATCGTTGGCATCGTCGCCAGTGAGCACCACCATAGATTTAGGGGCGAGTAGAGATTGTAATGCGTGTTGGCTCACCTGATCTTCTCCATAAACTCAATGTACATCTTATGACAGTAGCACAGTCTTCGTCTGTCGCAATGATAGACCATGGTAGGATAGATTGTTTTGGTGCTTTTGTGGTTTGATACAAGACACGAAAACGCCAAAGACATAAAAAATAATAATGTAGAGACACCGAATGACAACGGCTTACATCACACACACTTATTGCGATAAGCATGATATGGGAGACGATCACCCCGAGTCTCCGTTGCGCCTTGGGGCGATTCAGAATCGTTTGATCATGGGACAGTTGATGGATTTTCTACGTCGAATGGAATCCGATCCCGCGACGCGAGAGCAGGTTCTCCTCGCCCATGATGAAGCCTACGTGGATTCCATTTTTGCGCGCGCGCCAGAAGAAGGCCATGTGGAATTAGAGCCAGAAACCTTGATGATGCCGCATACTTTGGATGCGGCTTTGTACGCTGCTGGTTCTGTGATTAAAGCGGTTGATCTGGTTATGACAGGCGAGATGGATAATGCGTTTTGCGCCATTCGTCCGCCGGGCCATCATGCAGAATACGACAAAGCCATGGGGTTTTGCTTGTTCAATAACATTGCCGTTGGAACTCGCTACGCCATTGAACAATATGGTTTAGATCGCGTGGCGATTGTGGATTTTGACGTTCATCACGGCAACGGCACAGAGGATATTTTCAAATCCGATCCCAAAGTACTTTATGCGTCCAGCTACCAGCATCCGTTTTATCCCTACAGCGATCCGGGCGCTTCTCACGATAATATTCTTCATATGCCGTTAGACGCTGGCTCTGGAAGCGAAGCATTTCAAGCCATTATTTCCGAGCAACTCTTACCTGCGTTGGAAGCCTTCAAGCCTCAGTTGATTATGATTTCCGCAGGCTTTGATGCCCACAAAGAAGATCCAATGGGGCAACTAAGACTAAGTGAGTCAGATTTCACTTGGATCACTGATCTTTTGATGGATGTAGCGGAGCGACATTGTGATGGGAAAATCGTCTCTGTCTTAGAAGGCGGCTACAACGTAGATGCCCTAGGCCGTGCGGCGTTTTGTCATATTCGTAGTTTGATGAAAATTTGACACTATCCTAGCCCTATAACGTTAGGACTAGGTATTTAAAGTCTTATGAATTTATTTCGACAGTGCATTAGGCAACCATAATGCAATCTCTGGGAATAGACAGAGAATAAAGGCCGCAACACACATCAAAATAAAGAAAGGGAAAGCGGATTTTGCGACTTGTCCTATCTTTTCTCCGGTAAGACCTTGTAAGACAAACAGATTAAAGCCAACTGGCGGGGTAATCTGTCCAAGCTCTATTAAGATGACAAGAAAAATACCGAACCAGATTGGATCAAATCCTGCCAAAATAACAATCGGCAGAGTGATAGGTAAGCTCATAACGGTAATGGATATGCCATCTAAGAATAAACCTAATATGACGTAAAATACCGCCAGCGCTAACAGCAATAAGCTAGGAGAAAGATTCAAGCTAGCGATATAGCTGGCGAGTTCAGACGGCAGATGAAGAAATCCCATTGCCGTGGACAAAAGCGCAGCAGAGACCAATATGCTGCAGACCATGGTTGAACTCAATAAGGTGGCAATCATAGCTTCTTGTATCATTTTAAAAGATAACTGGCGTTCTTTTATTAGAATAACAAGTGTCGCAAATACACCAACGGCTGCGGCTTCTGATGGTGTGGCAATACCAGAGTAAATAGCTCCCATAACAATGACGATCAGTGAAATAACGGGCAACAGGAGGAAGATGCTTTCTAATTTCCCTGCTGTTTCAGACTTTTCAGGCGGACAAAGTGAAGGGTTTAACAAGGCTCTGATCACTATGTAGCCAGAATAAAGCGTCGCAATTAAAATGCCTGGTAACACTCCCGCCATAAAAAGCTTACTGATTGACACTTCTGACTGGATTCCATAAACGATCATCACAAGAGAAGGTGGAATTAATAGGCCTAAACTACCAGCGCCAGCCAAAGATCCGATGGACAAACTTCTGTCATAACCGCGCTTTTTCAGCTCTGTTGTGGTGATTTTTCCGACGGTTGCCGTGGTGGCTGCGCTTGATCCACTTACCGCTGCAAATAGTGCGCAGCCAAACACATTTGTGTGCAGTATGCCGCCAGGAATTTTTTTCGTCCAAGGCTCTAAACCTCGAAACAATCTATCCGAAATATTGGATCGAAAGATAAGTTCGCCCATCAAAATAAAGAGCGGGATGGCAGATAATTCCCAAGAATTGGCGGATCGAAAAAGAATGCGGCTGAGTATGGCGCCAGCGCGATCCATACTGACATCGCCAATGACAATGAGAGACAACAAGGCAACGATGGCTAGGCCTGAGAATACCCAAACACCAAGCCCGAGAACCAAGAGAATTAGGGCGATAACGCCAACGGCTGATAATACAATTTCCATCTTATTTATTGATCTCGATGTGAGGGGCGTGGCGTGTAGATATGAGGACAAGTATTCTGACAAAGAGCGTCAAACACAAAAGACCTAAGCCAACGAGCACCATGCCTTCAGGGATCCACAAAGGTGTTTCTGCAATCGACTCACTGGTGATATTGCGCTTAAAGCTACGGGATACATTGATGTACCAATAACATGACACCCAAAAAAACATGGTAAAAGAAACGAGAGAGATAAACGTATCTAATAGCCAATGGTACTTTTCAGGGAGTCGGTCGCTTAAAATATTGACCTTAATGAGCCCGTTTCTTTCTAAGCTGTAGCCTAATCCCAGAAAGGTAATCGTTGCGATTGCGTAACCAACGAATTCATCTAGAACATAGGTTGATGTGCCGAAAAGACGTAAGACTATTTCCAGCAATATATGGCATAGAAGGTAAGCGATTAGCAACATTGCAAGGGCGCCAGACAGCTGGTTAAGCCGTCTGGATAATAAAGCCAAAGAGCGGATGATCATTTATTTTTCTCAAAATCTGCCATGATATCGCTACCAGATGTACCTGTGTCTTCTAACCATTCTTTTAATGATGGTTTTGCTGATTCTTGTAACCAACTAATAAAGTTTTTTGAAAGATCTTGATGAATGGTTACGTTGTTGGCCGCGAGGTCTTTGTAGTTGTCTGCAACTCGAGTTCTTACCGTTTTCCAATTATGCTCATCTGTTAATGCAGCCGCTTTTAGAATGGCACTTTGCTCATCAGTGGATAAATCATCAAACGCATCTTTGTTCATATGAACCATGTTCAGAGGAATGGCGTATTGAATGGCGCTGTAGTTATCAAGGTGTTCCCAAAACTTACCACTTGCACCTGCGTCAGCGGAAGTAAGTACCGCCTTGATTCCACCTGTGGACAGCTGAGGAACTACGTCTCCCCAGGACAGCTTAATAGGTTCAGCGCCTGCCTCGCGTAATGTTAATGTGCCATTTTTGTCATAGGTACGGATTTTCAAATTAGCGAGCTCTGCTTTTGTGGTTACAGGTTTTTGGGACCAAATACCGCTGGCAGGCCAAGGAGAAGCGTAAAGAAGAATTTGTCCATTTTGAGCAAAGACTTTTTGATAATAAGGTTTAGCTATTTGATAAAGTTGTTCAGCTTGGTCTTCGTTTTCAACGATAAATGGCAATGAAGACAACAAAAATATAGGGTCAATACCTGCCATGCTGCCAGCCAATGTGTCAGCGATCTGGATAGCATTATCGGCAACCGCGTAAAAGTTATCTGTCGATTTGAAACCTAACGAACCGCCTGTATGAAGCGTGATATCTACTTCACCCTTGCTCAGTTTGGTGACTTGATCAATGAAGTATTTGTCCCCTTCAGCGTGAATTGATGTCGCGTTGTACTCATTAGAGAAGTCAAATTTAGCGGCGGCTAATGTGAATGGTGCTTGGGACAAGGCAATAGAAACTAACAAAAGGCTAGAGCTGCGCATACGACTTTATTCCTTCGAGAGTGGGGATAATCCCACTCTAGGCCGCTTCTCTTCTGGTTGGGTTTGCTATAACGACAAAAGACTGATGGATAGCGACACCTTCTTAACAGGTGAGGAAGTGCTGGCATCAATCAGGTGCATTTGATTGATGTGTGAGTTTACGTATCTTGAAAAGTGCGTCGAGTGTCCGTTGGTGGTTGGCCAAAGAATCGATGATATGTACGGCTGAAATGAGCTGAGCTGACAAAGCCGCAAGCAACAGAGATTTCAAAAATACTTAAGTTCGACTGTTGTATTAGCTGACGTGCGCGGGTTAAGCGGTATTCCATATAATATCGAGCTGGTGTGACGCCGACGTTAATTTTAAACAATCTTTCTATTTGTCGACGAGAAATGCCAACTAGCTTAGTAAGTTCATCAATACTTAATGGGTCTTCAATGTTATTTTCCATTAATTGGATGGCTTCTTTAATACAATCTGGTGTATGCGTTTCGGATCGCAAAAAACGGTTAATTGTTTTGGTGTCAGCGTTGCTTGTTCGATCCGAACCAATCACTTCTGCTACGGCTTGGGAGCAATCTGGCCCATAAGAGCCTTTTATAAAATGAAGCATCATATCCAGTGCTGTGTTCGGGCCGCAACACGTGAATAGTCCGCTGTCTTCGGTAAAAGAAGAGGTAGACAAGTTCAGCGATGGGAAACGCTCTCTCATAATGGCTTTATTGTCTTGGTGGATAGAGATGGATTCACCTAGTTTGATTTTACTGTCGGCAATATAGAAGCTGCCATTCCACAACCCCATGATGGTGGCGTTAGTCTGCGCGGCTTTGACTATTTTCTTGTTAAGAGAGGGCTCTGGTTTAAGCGAGCTACGGAAACCACCGCATATGATAAGGATAGAGTCTTTAGTTAGTTCGATGTCTTCAATATTGCCATCTGTGGTTAACTCAATCGAAATATCTGATAGCGCTTTTTTATCCTTTACACTGTATGTTTTACACTCGTAAATCGGGTGATCATGCACTAGGTTAAGCGTTACTAGTGTATCGAGAGCGATAGAGAAAGACGACATTGAAAAGTGGTCAAGTAGAACGAAGTTTGCTCTTCTGGTCGGGGTAGAAGAATTTTTAGTAGGTGTCGAGCTAGAGTAAGCAAGGTTCGAGCGTTTCAGATGGCTCTGAAACAAAGAGGTGTTTAGCTTTTCGCTGACTTCCAACATTCTTTACCCTTTATAATTTTTTGTGGACACAATATCCGATTTTTAAAGCAAAATAAATGCCGCCAATTCTAAAGTATAGTCTTTAGAATTGAGCTGTAGATAACAATAAGCGTGACAGACGCTTTATCTTCTTGGGTAAAGAAAAAGCAGCTCAAATGATGCTGCTTTTTTAATGTATTTTGTTATTTTTCCCAGCTTAATAGCACGGGCTTCTGTGCGTCATGAGCAAAGAAGTAACCCGCTTTCGGAGTGACATACAAAGTTTGCCCTTTGTCGAAGCAGTTTTTATCGAATGCTTTGTGAGGTAGATCGATTTCCCAGACGTCGTTGCTTTGCCAATCAATCGGAGTGAGCTCTAGACGTACTTCGGCGCCAATCGGGTTGATGGCAATGACGCGCAGCGGCAAGCTGGCTTGCGCCGTTGGTTCTCTTGATACAAAGAACTCATGAGAGCGAATATACAATTGTCCGTCTTTTTGTTCTGCACCATTTGGCAGAGCGATACTGGCTTGCTGATTTTGCCAGTTGCCGTTTTCCATTTTGCCTTCAAAGACATTGGCGTTACCAAGGAAGTCGAATACAAATCGGCTATTGGGTGACGCGTAAAGTGCTCCGGGTTGGTCGATTTGTTCAATGTGTCCATTGCTCATGACGACAACGCGATCAGACAACTCCAAGGCTTCTTCTTGGTCATGGGTAACGAAGACACTGGTGAAACCTAGCTCATCGTGCAATCCGCGTAACCAGCGACGTAGTTCTTTACGAACCTTGGCATCTAAGGCGCCAAAAGGTTCGTCTAGTAACAAGACTTCTGGCTGAGTCGCCAAGGCGCGTGCCAAAGCAATACGCTGCTTTTGACCGCCTGAAAGCTGAGATGGGAAACGGTTAGCAAGATGTGCAAGCTGTACCATTTCCAGTAAATGCATCACACGGGTTTTGATTTCGGTCGGGCTTGGGCGTTCTTTACGTGGTAAGACTTCTAAGCCAAAGGCCACATTGTCAGCCACTGTCATATGGCGGAACAAGGCGTAGTTTTGGAATACAAAGCCCACGCGACGATCTCGCACATGCAAGTTAGTCACGTCTCGGTCGCCAAATTGAATGCGGCCTGTGTCTGCGCCTTCGAGCCCAGCGATAATACGTAGCAAAGTGGTTTTCCCTGAACCAGATGGTCCAAGCAAGCCAATCATTTCGCCTTCGTTGATATCTAATGACAAAGGTGACAAGGCTTGAAACTGCCCAAAGTGTTTGGAAATGTTTTCAATCAAAATGCTCATTGTGTCACCTGTCTTTCTTTTTCAGCTTCAATTTTTAAACTACGTTCCTGACGCCATTCGATGAAGGCTTTCAACAACAAGGTAAGTAGGGCAATCATTGCCAAAAGCGAGGCGCTGGCGAAGGCTGCCGCTGCTTGGTAATCCTCATATTGTGCTTGTACTAATAATGGCAAGGTATTGGTTTCGCCTCGAATGTTGCCAGACACCACAGACACTGCACCGAACTCTCCCACGGCGCGCGCATTGGTTAGGATAACGCCATAAATCAGCGCCCATTTGATATTTGGTAGAGTCACACGGCGGAACAGCTGCCAGCCAGAAGCGCCCAGAATCACCGCCGCTTCTTCGTCTTCTCGTCCTTGTTGTTGCATCAAGGGGATCAATTCACGTGCCACAAACGGACAAGTTACAAACACGGTTACCATGACAATACCCGGCCAAGCGAACATCAATTGGATGTCTTGATCATACAACCAAGAGCCAATCCAGCCGTTATTGCCGTACAGCAATAAGTACAATAAACCAGCGACCACAGGGGAAACTGCGAAGGGAATGTCCATCAGGGTCATCAAAAGTTTGCGACCTGGGAATTCAAAACGCGTCACAGCCCATGCGAGCATAACGCCGAAGACCAAGTTGATTGGCACTGTTAACGCCGCAACGACTAGAGTTAAACCAATCGCGTGCAAGGTGTCGGCTTCAATCAAACTGTTGAAGTAGTGAGCAGCCCCTTCCATAAACGCCTGCTGGAAAATGGCAATGAGCGGCACAACTAACAAAATCGCGGTCAAAAACAGCGTGAGACCAATGAGTAACCATTTCACCAATGGGCTGTCGCCGACTCTAAGTTGGTTCGATGAGTGTTTAGACGATGACATATAAGCTTCCTAACTGCGTCCGTGAAGACGACGTAAATAACGCGCCTGCCAAATGTTAATGGCGAACAAGAGGATCAGCGACGCCATCAGTACAACCGAGGCAATGGCGCTGGCGGCAGGGAAATCGAACTCTTGTAAGCTAACGAATATCATTAAGGACGTAATCTCGCTGACGTAAGGCATGTTGCCCGCGATAAAGATCACCGCGCCAAATTCGCCTAAGCTACGAGTGAATGACAAGGCAATTCCCGTCATCAATGCTGGCCACAAGGCGGGGAAAATAACCCGACGAAATACAGACCAATCGGACGCGCCTAAGGTCATTCCTGCTTCTTCCTCTTCTGGTGACAGTTCTTCCAATACTGGCTGAACGGTTCTTACCACAAAAGGAATACTGGTAAATGCCATGGCAAGCACAATACCCCAAGGTGTGTAAGCGACTTTTAGCCCTAGGCTTTCGAGGATTTCACCATACCAACCATTTTGCGCATATAAGGTGGCTAAAGTGATACCGGCAACCGCGGTTGGCAAGGCAAAAGGCAAATCCACCAAGGCGTCTAGAATACGGCGTCCGGGGAAGTCGTATCGAACTAACACCCATGCGAGCAATAAACCAAAAAAACCGTTAAAAATCGAAGCAAGTAAAGCTGCCCACAGCGTCACCTTGTAACTGGCAACAACGCGTTCGTCGCTAATCACTTGCCAATATCTGTCCCAGCCCATATCGACCGATTGCATAACCAGCCCGCTCATTGGGAGTAATAGAATCAAGCTGATAAACAGTAGAGACGTGCCCAAACTCAAACTGAGTCCGGGCAAGACGCGTTTATGGCGAGGCCGAGTCTCGGTCGCGCTTAGATGTGTTGCCATGTATTTGCCTATTAGGGTCTTAATGAAAGCAGTTCAATAATAAAGACGCTAGTCGCTTTAGAGACAGAAAAGCCGGAGACGCAAGCGTATCCGGCTAGTTGTTATCTATTTAGATATTAGCGGCGCTGAAGTTGGTCTAGTTTACCACCATTTGCGAATAATTCTTTAGTCGCTTGTGGCCAGCCGCCAGCAATATTTTCGACGGTTAACAAATTCACTTCAGGAAACTTGTCGGCAAATTCTTTTTTCACTACGTCGTTGTGTACGCGGTAGTTGAAACCCGCCAATAGACGCTGAGATTCTTCGCTGTACAAGTAGCTTAGGTATTCATGAGACACTTCTTCTGTGCCGTTTTTCTTCGCATTTTTTTCCACTACAGCGACTGGGAATTCCGCCAAGATAGATGTCTTTGGTACAACCACTTCGTACTTGTCTGCACCGTATTGGTTACGAATATTGTTTACTTCCGATTCGAAGGTAATCAATACATCGCCAATGCCACGCTCAACAAAAGTCGTTGTCGCGCCACGGCCACCAGTATCAAACACAGACACGTTTTTTAGGAAAGTACCTAGGAAATCATCCACTTTCGCTTCGTTGTCTTTACCGAAGGTATTTTGTGCATAACCGTAAGCCGCTAGGAAAGTGTAACGACCGTTGCCAGAGGTTTTAGGGTTTGGGAACACCAATGCCACATCATTACCAGCTAGATCGCCCCAGCTTTTGATATTTTTCGGATTGCCTTTACGAACTAGGAAGGCAATCGTTGAATAATAAGGCGAGCTGGCATTTGGGAATTCATTTTTCCAATCTGCTGGGATCATTTTGCCTTTGTCATGCAAAACTTGAACGTCAGTGACTTGGTTAAAAGTAACGACGTCTGCTGACAAGCCATTCATGATGGCGTTGGCTTGTTTTGAAGAACCTGCGTGAGACTGTTTGATCTCGATGGTTTTGCCCGTTTTCTCTAACCAATGTTTTTCAAACGTTGGGTTGTAAGTGGCAAACAACTCACGAGCGATATCGTAAGACGTGTTAAGAATTGTTTGATCCGCAGCCGACGCTTGAACGGCTCCGCTCAATAACAATGTACCAATAATAGATTTTAAAAAGCGTTGCTTAGATTTCATAGTGACCTCATCTGGGAAGCTTAATATTTCATTATGTGAGAGGTTACTTAAAAGATTTAGTTATTACAACGGCTATAAATAAACTTTTTTGGAATATGCATAAGGCGTTTTTTGCAAAAGATATTTTTCAATTATTTAATTCTTTAAAAAATGTTTCGTTTCAATGACTGATTGCAGCCAATCCATAAATACAGTTAGGCGTTTGGTTGTTTGTCTACGTGATGAGTAGAGTAAAGACACCGGCATTGGCTCGGCTTCAAATTGAGGTAGGACAGAGATGAGTAGGCCTTTCTTGATGAGGTTTTCTGCGCCAATAGCGGGGAGTTGGGCAATGCCAAGCCCTGCTAAACAAGCATCTAAATAAGCATCTGTGCCATTAACCGCTAGGCTGCTTGGCATGGGTTGTTGTTTTACTGTGTCGCCTTCCATGTATTCAAATTGGGCGTCGAAATTACCGAGCATATGAGAATATCCAATCAGTTTATGATTGGCTAATTCTGCAAGACTCTGTGGAATACCATATTTTTTAACATAGCTTGGCGATACGCAGTTTACGCTTCGGTACAGCGTTAATGGGCGAGCGATAAGGCTACTATCTTCAAGATCACCCACCCGAATGACGCAATCAATGCCTTCTTTAATCATATCTACTCGATAATCTGCGCTGCTGATCTTTAAGCGTATGTTCGGGTATTTTTCGAGAAAGTCGGCCAAATGCGGAATGACAACCGTAGTGGCAAAGCGGCTTGGCATGTCGACTCTGAGTACACCGCGAACATCATCAGGGTTGCGTTGGAACTGGCTTCCTAGGGCATCTAGTTCGGCGAGCAGTGTTTGGCACTGTGGCAAGTAGGTCTCACCGTCTTGCGTTAAGGTGATGCTGCGCGTACTGCGATGAAAAAGCCGCGTGCCTAATTCACTTTCAAGTCCTTGTATGGCACTGGATATGCTTGATTTTGGTAAGCCAAGAGCGTCTGCTGCTTTGGTGAAGCTACCGAATTGAGCAACCAATACAAAGCGCTGCATGGCTTCAAACTTGTCCATCTCTTCTACCTTTGTTCGCTTAATACGAACAATGTTATCACTTTTATCATGTATATCGATCACAATAAATTATCTACTCTGTTCAACGTGCCCAGAGCCGATATGGTTTAAGGCTTTAAAATTCTTACAGAATAGATTGGAGTGAGTGATGAATAAATTAGCAATTATTACTGGTGCTAGCCGTGGTTTAGGAAAAAACAGTGCTTTAGCGTTAGCTGACAAAGGCATAGATGTTATTTTTACTTATCACAATAATCTTCAAGCGGCACAAGATGTGATTGAAGAGATTAAACAAAAAGGCCAAAAAGCTTTTGCTCTTCAATTGGATACACGCGATTTTGATGCCGTTCCTGAGTTCGTTAACCAGCTTCAAAATTTATTGGTCAATGAGTTTGCACGAAGCGATTTCGATTATTTGTTAAATAACGCTGGCACAGGTTTGCGTGCAAGTGTTGAAGAAACCACTTATGAAGAGCTAGAAAATATGCTGGCGATCCATGTAAAGGGGCCTTTCTTTTTAACGCAGGCATTATTACCACATATTAAAGACGGCGGTCATATTCTCAATATTTCTTCTGGTTTGGCACGGTTTAGTATGCCAGGTTCAAGTGCCTACGCGATGGCCAAAGGTGCTGTAGAAGTCATGACACGTTATATGGCTAAAGAGTTCGCAAACCGACAAATCCGCGTAAATACCTTGGCACCAGGCGCTATCGCTACAGACTTTGGCGGTGGTAATGTGCGTGACAACCAACAAGTGAATAAAATGGTGGCATCTGTTACCGCCTTGGGGCGGGTTGGAGAGGCGGACGATATTGGTAAAGCCGTTGCCATGTTACTGAGTGAAGACAGCGGCTGGATTACGGGACAGCGTATTGAAGCGTCTGGCGGTATGTTTCTATAACTACACACTGCCTTCTTTTTCAATCACTAAAATGCGCGCCTCACCAACGGGGTGCGCAACATGTTCAGTGCCAATCGCCGCGTAGAAAATATCGCCGACAGACATCAATTGAACAAGCTCTTTTCCATCGACTCGATAGTGCATATTCACCTCGCCGTCTAACACCACAAACACTTCTTCACCATCATTGATGTGCCATTTATAAGGTTGATCCGTCCAATGTAAACGCGTCGTCACGCCGTTCATATTGGCAATATCCAACGCGCCCCAAGCACGATCTGCAGTGAAATCTTTGGCTTTGATGAATGTCATTGTTTTTATTCCTGAATGAGAGATACAGCACGACGTTAGAATGTCATAGCAATGAAGACAAGGTAGTATTTTCGCTTAGGTTAAAACGACGGTGATAAAGGTCAAAATGTGGGCCGGATGTGGCAAAGTGTTGGGAGGGGTAGGGGGGGGATAAAAATGTTGATTAGAGACCGCTTTTAAAACGATCTACTTGCTATTTAGTATTTACGTTTTCAATCACTTTTTCTCGCGCCTCTTGGTTTGAAAGGCCTTTGCCTTCAGTAAACTGTTGTTCTGCTATTTTTATTTCCTCAGCAAGTTGTCGCTCATTGTGGGTGGCGACGGCTTGTTCTAGCGATTCTTTTAAGTCTTCATAGAAGTTCATTTCTTATAACCTACTTAGCTCAGATTTAGTTGTTTTTATTTTAGTGCACTTTTCATGCTTATGCTCTTGCTTCACTATCATGAAATCTATATTGTACTAGTACGTGAATACATAACTGTTTATCAAATAGAAGTGCCTATGAAAGATTTGGTCCAGTTTTTAACCGAAGCCGGTGATGAAGTGGTGTTGGAGAAGCGCTTGAAAGCTTTGCTAACACCGAAGGAAATCAATGAGATGCAACACAGGTTACAAATTTTATCTCTGTTGGAGCAGGGTGTTCCGCAGCGAGACATTGCGAAACAATTGGGTGTGGGTATTGCCACTGTAACCCGTGGTTCCCGAGCATTGAAGGAATTAAAAGAGATATGAGTTCATATAATAAAAAGCCGCAGCGCATCACGCTGCCGCGTAAGCCTAAGTACGTCACTATCAGTTCTGCCTGCGATTTTTTTGATCTGTTTAAAAAGATCGAGAAGCGTTTTGATAATTGTTTTATGTTGGAATCTCTTGGTGAAGAGAGCTTTATTTCCCGCCATTCGATCATTGGCTTTGACCCTGAAAAATTGATTTGGGCCGAAGGCAAGCAGCTGTTTATCCAAGAACGTGATGGCAGCACGGAATCTTACGAATCTGATAATCCATATTACTTGCTACGTGACATTGTGCCGCAGAACATTTTGTCGCGCGGTTTTGCTGGTGGTTTAACGGGTTATATCGGTTACGACAGCATGAATTACTTTGAGCCAACCTTGGATCTGCAATCGAGCGAGATGTTTGATGCGTTTCGTTTTGGTTTGTACAAAGATGGCTTGATTCTGGATAAGATGACAGGCGAAGTTTTTTACTTTTATTACGACGATAATTCCACTGGAAATCGTGTGGAATTAGTGAACGGCATGATGGCGGAACCAACGCCAGAAAACGGTCCATTTGTGGTCACGCCAGCGGGCGAGTCCATGAGCAAAACCGATCACGCTGATGCGGTTGCTAAGGTGAAGCAAGACATCATCGAAGGTAAGATTTTCCAGTGCGAAGTGGGCTTCAAAAAATGGTTCGATATGGAAGGCGACACTATCAATTTGTACGAGCAATTGCGTGAAGTGAACCCATCGCCGCAAATGTATTACATTAATTTTGGTGAGCAAAAAGTTATCGGTGCCAGCCCAGAATTGTTATTCCGTGTGCGCCAAGGCGAAATGGAAACCTTCCCATTAGCGGGTACAGCGAAGCGTGGTAAAGACGCCGCAGAAGACACCGCCTTTGCGCGTGCTTTGTTGAATGACCCAAAAGAAATCGCCGAACACAATATGATTGTTGATCTACATCGTAACGACATCGGCCGTGTGGCGCGATTCGGTACGGTAAAAGTGCGTAGTTTGATGGACATTAAACGCTTTAGCCACGTTCAGCACATTTCCAGCGAGATTGTCGGCATCATGGCAGAAGATCACGACATGTTCTCTGCCTTGGCGAGTAACTTCCCCGCAGGAACCTTGACGGGCGCGCCAAAAATCGAAGCCATGAAGATCATCGATGATTTGGAAAACGACGGCCGTGGGCCTTACGGTGGTGCGGTTGGTCAGTTCTCTTTCAATGGCGACTGTATGTTTGCGATTCCAATTCGTACTGTGTTTGCCAAGGGCAACAAAGCTTATGTGCAAACCTGTGGCGGCAATGTGTATGACTCCAATGCCGAAGACGAATACGAAGAAATCCAACGTAAATTTGCTGGCACTAAACGCGTGTTAGACAGCTTTGCACCAAAAGCGAATCAGGAGTAAGGGAAGCATGAAAGTTTATATTATCGACAACTACGATTCCTTCACTTACAACCTGTATCAGTTTATTGGTGAAGTGTTAGAAACCGAAAAAAGCCGTGGCGAGATTGACACTTTTGAGGTGATTGTCAAACGTAACGATGAAGTCACGTTGGATGACATTCGTGCCGCTGCGCCAGATCGCATCATCATTTCTCCAGGACCAGGCTCTCCAGACGACAAGGCGTATTTCGGTGTGTGTGCCGACGTCATTCTAGAGTTCGGTAAAACCATTCCACTAATGGGCGTGTGCTTGGGAATGCAGGGAATTTGTCATGTATTTGGCGGCAAAGTAGTGAAAGCGCCATTGCCAATGCATGGTAAAACCAGCCCGATTACGCACAACGGCGAAGGTATTTTCCATGACATTCCAGATCAATTAGAAGTCATGCGTTATCACTCGCTCATCGCCGAAGCAGAAAGCTTTCCTGACGTATTGGAAGTCACCGCCTCGGTAGGTGATTTAAAAGAAGCCGACTTCAACGACATTGCTACGATTCACCAAGGCGGCAAGTTTGAACTGATGGGCGTTCGTCATAAAGAATACCCGATCCAAGGCATTCAGTTTCATCCAGAGTCCTTCGCAACCGAAGGCGGAAAAGACCTAATCAGAAACTTCTTGTTTCAGGTTTGATGAGTTAAAAATTTAGTACCTTTGAAGTAATAGAAAAGCAGTGCTCAGAAATGGGTGCTGTTTTTTAATTTTTAATCCATTGCCAGCCACGTCCGAGCCATTCATAAAAAGCGCGCTGGCTTTTGTAAGCAGCGTTGGCGTCGATTTGCCAGTCGCTTTTCTCGGACCCTAAATACAGAGCCGGTGCAGGAATAATGTTGATGCCGGTTTTTTCGAAGAAGATAGACGCACGCTTGAGGTGTGATGCTTCTGTTACCAAGGCCGCGAGTTTCCCTTCTAAATACGGTTTCATCATATTAGCTTCCTCTTCGGTGTCTTTGGCGAGAGGAAAGGCTTTAATTCGGTTGGGTTGTACGCCTAATTCTATGGCTGCTCGGCGCATGACTTCTGCGTGAGGTTCTCTCATTTCACCAGAGTAACCAGACACAAATAATTGCGCGTTTGGGTTGGCCTTTAAAATGCGCAAACCTTCCTCAAGTCTGAATAGTGCGCTGTTGCCTAGTGCCATGATTATCGGTGTATTGCTTAAATCTTTGTGTCCACTGCCAAGAACGATCACTGCGTCTACCGGTTGCTGAATATTAAACACAGGATAGTCGTGTTCTACCGTCGCAATCAGTGTATTGGAAACTGGGTTCCAGCTGGTTAATCCCAACATTAATATGCCGCAAAAGAGGAAAAATTTAGCGACTTTAGGCCATTTCTTCATCAACAAGAATGCGAGACTCATGGCCAGCAAAGTGAGAGGAATTGGCATAAGCATCATGCCGATGGTTTTCTTAAGGTAAAAAAGAACAATGCCCATGGAGCTATCTCTTTAATTATGTCGTTTTAGAATACAGAGAGCATAAAGTAGTAGGTAGTCATCTTAAAGTGAAAGTGCTCATAGAATTTAGTTTTTAAGGTTCGTTATTTGAATGGTTTTAAGTATTGATCTTTACTACTGGCTATGGATTGATAGAGGTCTATTTAATAAGGAGAAAGCTCTATGTTGATTGAAGTTTGGCTCGCTTTTGTTGTCGCGTCTATTACCATGTTGGTCATTCCTGGCCCAACGATTTTGGCTGTGATTGCGAATTCAGTAGCCCATGGTCGACGAGCGAATATCCCTTTGGTGGTTGGTGTGGCGCTGGGGGATTCCACCGCGTTATTAGCTTCTTTAGTTGGATTAGGGGCTTTGTTTTCTGTGTCGGCTTTTTGGTTTACTGTGGTGAAGGGGGTTGGTGGCTTATATCTTTTGTATTTGGGATTTAAGTTACTTAGGTCAGGCGCATCACCAATGAAGATTCCTTCATCTGACAAGCTCACGTCAAAATGGCGTCTGTTTTTGAATACCTACATTGTGACGGTTTTGAACCCCAAAGGTATTATTTTCTTTGTGGCATTTTTGCCGCAGTTTGTTTCTCCCCATGGCAATGCTGCTGAGCAGCTTTGGATTTTGGCGATTACCTTTGTCACGTTGGCGACCTTGTCTGCATCTACCTATGCCTTTTTTGCACTGAAAGCTCGTACGCTGCTGTCTTCTGAAAAAGCGATGCGCGGCTTTAATCTGGCAGGTGGTTCCTTGATGTCGATTGCTGGTATTTGGGCGTTGTTTGCTCGTCGAGTCTCATCTTAGTCATTGCGATTCCAAAAGGCGTTTTAGCGTACCGTTTTATGGGTAAAATAGTCGCGACTTTTACGTGGATTTTATGAATATGATGACGCCCGAGATTTTTATTAAGCGCCAATGTAAGGCCGACACAGTGGAGCGAACCTCTTTGATTCAGTCATTGTGGAGTGGTTACGGCGAGGTGGTGCGTTATTCGCTAACGGGACAAGAGTCGCCATCGTCTGTGATCGCCAAACATTGTACATTTCCCATGGACGTGAATCACCCTAGAGGCTGGCATTCGGATCACGCGCATTTGCGTAAAGTTCGCTCATATAAAGTTGAGCAGAATTGGTATCGACAATGGGCGTCCCGCTGTAATCTTTCGGCTCGAGTTGCACAGTGCTACGGTGATTTGTATGACGAAAAGACAGGGCATCGATTAACCTTATTAGAAGATTTAGACGCTGCTGGCTACGCGGATCGATATAACGCTCACAATATCGAGTATTTGATTTCTTGTATTAATTGGCTCGCAGCGTTTCATGCGGGCTTTATTCACCCAACACCTTCTTCTGATTGGCCGCAAGGCTTGTGGCGCAAGGGAACCTATTGGCACCTTGATACTCGGCAAGAAGAGTGGTCAGTCATGGCTGAGGGCGAATTAAAATCTGCCGCGTCTGAATTGGCAAAATGTTTGGATAACGCACGCTTTAAAACCATCGTGCATGGCGATGCTAAAGTGGCTAATTTTTGTTTTTCTCCACTCGATAATCAGGTGGCGGCTGTGGATTTTCAATATGTGGGTGGTGGTGTTGGAATTCAGGATCTAGCGTACCTTTTAGGGAGTGCGTTATCTGAATCTGAACTGACAGAAAATATAGACTACCTACTGGAGCATTATTTCTCTGAGCTAGGGCGTGAGTTAATGGCGCAAGGAGAATCGCAAGCTTTTGCTCAAGAGGTTGTCGAAGAATGGCAATACTTGTTTCCTATCGCTTGGGCTGACTTCCATCGTTTTATTATGGGCTGGTCTCCGACTCATCCGAAGAACACACCTTTTAGCCAGCAACTAACGGATCAAGCACTAAGACAGTTACGACGATCTTAGTGCTCGGTTTGTTTTCGCAGTGGCTTCTGCACTCATAGGGTCTTCTGGCCAAGGATGTTTCGGATATCTTCCGCGCATTTCTTTGCGTACTTCAGGGTAAGCCTCACGCCAAAAGAAAGCCAAATCTTGGGTCACGGCAAGTGGTCGCTGCCCTGGCGAAAGCAGTTCGATACGGACGATTTGATTGAGTACGGTTGGGCTATTCGTATAGCCAAACATTTCTTGCAGTTTGACCCTTAGGGTTGGCTGTTGCTCACAGTAATCAATAGCATGACTCGCCCCAGATGGCACAGTGATACGCGAGGGGACTTTTTTATTGAGAAATTGCTGTTGGCTCCAATCTAACAGAGATAACAATATATCGTTTAACGGGAGTTTATTCATCGCTTGTTGATTGGTTACTTTACCAAGATATGGCCCGAGCCATTCTTCTAGATCGGCCAATAATGCCTTATCAGAACAGTCTGACCAGAGGTTTTGTTTGTCGTGCATAAAGGCAAATTGTAAGCGCGCTCGAAGCTGCTCGCTGGAATCGTTCCAAGGTAAAACCGAAAGACCTTCTTGGCGAATATGCTGGCAAATCGCTTGGCTGATGTCTGTTTCTGATGGCTTGCTCAGTTTTTGTTTATCAATACACAGTTTGCCGATCCAACGTTGTGATTCACTTAACAGGCGGGCGTCTTTTTTTGACCAAGCGAGATGGTTTTTTATGATAAATAAATCGGAAAAATCATCTATCAACGTGGAAAGTTGGATCGGATAGGCGAGAAAAATACGATCCTCTTCTTGGCCATGATGTCCGCCGATATCCAGCGCGATAAGCCACTCGCTCTGTGCACAAGGGTCGAGTGACGATAGGCTCGCCATGCGCCCATTAGCCAACTTGTAGCGAGTCTTGTCGTGGTCTTGCCCTGAACGTTGAGCAATACGATCCGCAAACGCTCGAATCAACAAAAAGGCGACTTCCTGTTGATTATTAGCTGACGTTTGTTGAACGCTGATTTGCTGACTGCGTCTTTGCCATTGTTGCTGAGCGTTTAAGTAGTTCTGTCTCGGTCGCTTACTCTGCGTCTGATTGTGACCGGCTAACCAGCTCAGTCGATCTGATAAGTCGCTATGATGATTCGCAAAGGGATCGCCTTCCGACAGTATGGTGCAGATGGCGCTGGCTGCATCACTGTCATCATTTTGTTTTCCATCTAAAAGCAATCGAGCGAGTCTGGGTTCGATGCCGAGATTGCTCATTTGCTCACCGAGTTGGCTTAACTTTAAATACGGTTGTGATGTTTGATTTTGTTCAAGAGCTTGCAGATTGGTTAGCAAGTCGATCGATTGTTGCCAGTGGCTGTTTGGTGGCGGTGTAATCCAATCTAATTCAAGACGCTCTTGTACACCCCATTTCGCCAAATCCATCACCAAACTGCTGAGGTCGCTGATTTCTATTTGCGGCTGAGCTTGCGGTGCGAGTTGATGTTGTTGACTTTCGCTCCACCAACGATAACAAATGCCTTCTTCGGTACGGCCTGCTCGGCCCATTCGCTGAGTGGTTTCTGCCTGGGTCGCGCGACGAGTATGTAAGCGTGTCGTTGCTGTGCTGGCATCAAAGCGCGCTTCTCGACTTAAGCCGCTGTCAATCACCACTCGGATACCATCAATAGTTAAACTGGTTTGGGCAATGGCAGTGGCGAGTACAATTTTTCGATTAGGCGCTGTCGTTGGCTCAATGACGGCTTCTTGTTCTTTTAAACTGAGCTCGCCATATAAAGGCAAGATGCTTAAATGTGGTTCATGGCCTAAACGCTGCTGTAACTGGCTTGCCGCTTGGCGAATTTCTTTTTGACCTGGTAGGAAAACGAGTAGGCTGCCAGTTTCTTCATTAAAGGCTTGGCAGGTGAGTCGTACTACTTCATAGGTGACTTGAAAGGTCTTGAGTGCCTTGTTGCTGTAATGAACGGTGATGGGAAAACTGCGGCCTTGGCTGGTTAGAGTCGGGCAGCCGAGTCGTGTTTCAAGCGCCTCGGTATCAAGTGTGGCGGACATGACTAACAGCTTAAGCGGGTCTTCATCGCGATACAGTTGTCGTGCTTGCAAGCATAAAGCAAAAGCTAAATCTGAGTGCAAATTACGTTCGTGGAATTCGTCGAAGATTACTAAAGCAATGTCATCTAAACTGGGATCATCGTGCAGCATACGCGTTAGCACGCCTTCGGTGACTACCAAGACTTGCGTCTGAGCGCTTTCTTTTCCTTCGTGACGAATACGATAGCCAACGCGTTTTCCAAGCGGCTCTTGCAAGGTATCAGCAAGACGCTTTGCAGCCGCTTTCGCAGCCAAACGTCTTGGTTCTAACATGATGATCTTGCGACCTTTTAGCCAAGCTTCATTCATTAAAGCCAGCGGCACTACCGTGGTTTTACCTGCACCGGGCGCGGCTTCTAAAATGGCCTCGTGGTGATGCAAAAGCTGGTTTTTTAGCTGGGGAATAAGTTGGTAAATCGGTAGTTCGTTAGACATAAGACCGCTCATTAATACGCTGTGATAATGATAACGTTTTTAAGCTGTTAGCGCAGTCTCACTTTCGGTTTACCAATGGCGATATCGGTTTTGCAGGTGGCGATGCAAGGCAAGAAATAACCATTTTGCTTTTCTCTGTTGTTTAAGCCATGCGGCAGGCGTTGAGCGTAATCAATTTCACCAGATAGCAAAGGGGTGAGGCAAACGCCACATACGCCATTGGTACAGGCTTGTTTAATTGGAACGCCTGCGGATTTCAGGGCCGACATGATGGTTTCTTCAGGTTCTGCTTGAATGGATTGCTCAGGTTCTAAAAAAGCGAGATGAATCTTTTTCTTCTGAGGTATTAGTTTCTGCTGCACGAGAAGCTTTTCCTTTTGTTAATCTGCTATTAACTTTAACATGATATTAATAGTGCAATGATAGAGGCTTCTCTAGCTTGGTGTGCGTCTAATAAAAACGATAATGGATTCCAACCCAGACAATGACAGAACAACATAAAAAGACTTTATTGGTAGTGGATGACGATCAAGATATTCGTCAGTTGCTTTGTGATGCTTTGTCGCAGAAAGGTTACAAAGTACTGGAAGCGGAAAATGGCAGCCAAATGTGGCTTCACCTTGAAGCTGAGCCAGTCGATTTGGTATTGATGGATCTATATTTACGAGAAGAGGATGGTTTAAACCTTGCTCGTGATACTCGTGAACGTTTTGCAATGCCGATCATGATGTTAACCGGAAAAGGCGATGAAACCGATCGAATCTTAGGGCTAGAGTTAGCCGCAGACGATTATATGATGAAGCCGTTTAATTTACGTGAACTGACAGCGCGAATTCATGCCTTGTTACGCCGTTCTTATCAAGCCCCACCAACAGCGGGAAGTACGATCAATCAAGATCACGACTGTTTAAAATTCGGTAGTTGGACTTTGGATCTCACTGCGCGTCTTTTGCATGATCCGGACGGCAAATTAGTAACATTAACTTTAGGTGAGTTTTCTCTTTTAGAGGTATTAGCGCGTCATCCAGATCGTATCTTTTCTCGTGAGCAACTTATAGAGCAAAGCCGAGGCTTAGAAACTGAGGTATTTGATCGAACAGTTGATGTACTGATTCTGCGCCTAAGG
Organism: Marinomonas foliarum; assembly: GCF_016906065.1. Classification (NCBI taxonomy): domain Bacteria; kingdom Pseudomonadati; phylum Pseudomonadota; class Gammaproteobacteria; order Oceanospirillales; family Oceanospirillaceae; genus Marinomonas; species Marinomonas foliarum. Next base: position 2,506,484 of record NZ_CP070273.1, read on the forward strand.
CGAAAAATAGAGAGCAATCCAAAAACGCCTGAGTTCATCAAGACTCAACGAGGTCTTGGTTACTTTTTCCAAGGCCCAGTGCGGATTAATTAAATGCGTTTTACCAGTATTCGTCAAAAAGCCTCCTTGTCTATTTTAGCGATTAGCTTGGTGGCGTTTTTTATGGTGGGGATTGGTTGGCAATCCATGCGCGTCAGTGAAGCTTCTTTATCAGAATTTGAGTCAGAAACCCTACCTGAAATCTCTACCTCTTTAACGCTAGCCGAAGGCGTTGCGCAATTGGCCGCGATAGCACCTTATACCGCAGGTTCTGGGCGTCCTTTTCAGTTACAAACTGAATCCGAGCGCATTCATCGTCGTATTCTTGAGCTGCGCGGAGTTGCTGACAGTTTGACGGATTCTGTCTTTCAACAGGATATCGATAAACGATTGGATGATCTGCAAACCACCCTTGAAGAGCTTGTTGCCTTGGTGCGTGAAGAGTTGTATCTGCGAGAAGACAGCTTGGCGCAACAGTTTCGGATTCGTCAGTTGCCGCTAAATGATGATGCCGCTAGTGTGACTAATCAGCAAGGTTTGGTATGGCTACTGCAATTACTAGAATCGCCGAGTTTGGTGCCAGAAAGCATCTTGGAAAGCTTAAAACTTTCAGAACAAAACGAGCAAGTGGCGAGTATTGCTGATGATTTGCTAATGGCGCATCGACGTTTGAATCAAATACAAGAGCGCAAAAATTATTTGCTGATTGCAATTCGAGCTAAGTCGGAACAATTGAGTAAGCATGTCAGTGATTTCGTTGGTGGTTTGCAAAAGAAAGTGAGCCGTCAACGTCAGGAGGTATCGACCTTTGTAGCCCGTGGTCAGAACTGGATTATCGGTATATCGGTATTTCTTTTGTTGGGTTTGACGCGTCTGTATTGGTACAGCCAGCGGATGACCAAAGATTTAGGCGTTGTTACCAACGACATGGAGCAACTGTCTTTGGGGCGTGTAGATTCAAAGCATACAGGCATTCGTCGTAACGATGAAATTGGTACCTTGGCCGATACCTTTGAGGTATTTCGCCGTGATGCTTTAAGGCGTTTGGAAGTCACAGCCGAATTGTCGGAACAAAAACGCTTGCTCGAAACCATTTTCGATAATATGAACGATGGCCTGAGTGTGTTTTCCTCAAAAGGTACCTTGATTGCTTGGAACTCGGGTTATCAGAAATTGTTTGATTTATCGGACGATGACTTGAGTGTCGGCATGTCAATTGATGAAGTGCAAAGCTTGATTAATCAAGGGCAACATAAAAATCTTAATTTAGAAAACCAGCAAGTTCACATGGAAGAAGTGAACGTTTCTCGTCATTTACGTTTTCAAAGCTTCGAACGCCATTTTGACTCAGGAAAAATCATCGAATTTCGTTCTAAGCCAATGCCTGAAGGTGGTTTTGTTACCTTATATACGGATTTAACTGAGCGAAAAAGCGTTGAAAGTCAGTTACGTCAGGCACAAAAAATGGAGATGCTAGGGCAGCTTACAGGTGGCGTTGCCCATGATTTTAATAATCTCTTAGCGGCGATTATGGGCAATTTACAAATGCTGTCTGACTCTCGCCCACAAACCGAAGATCAAGCAAGATACATAGAACGTGCTTTGGTCGTTTCTGAGAAAAGCAGCAACTTGGTACAGCGCTTATTGGCCTTTAGTCGTCGTCAGCAGCTTTTCCCTGTGTCGATTGGGATTGATGATTTAATTGAAGGCATGCTCGATCTAGTTGAGTACAGTGTTGGTTCACATATTGTTGTTGAAAGCGACCTGCAATGTCCTGATGTGGTGAGTTTGATTGATCCCTCTCAGCTAGAAAATGCCTTGTTGAATTTGTCCTTAAATAGCGCCAGCGCTATGCCGGGTGGTGGGCGTTTGGCCTTTTCAACCAAGCTGTGCACTTTACCTGACAGCGACGTGCCAGCCATTCGTATTCGAGTAGAAGACTCGGGTGACGGTATTGATGATGAAGTAATTGGTCGAATATTTGAACCTTTCTTCACGACTAAGCCTGTCGGCAAAGGCAGTGGTTTGGGGTTGAGCATGATCTATGGCTTTGTTAAACAAAGTGGTGGTGAAATCAAAGTCACCTCCGAAAAAGGTAAATGGACCCGAGTTTGTCTTTTTTTGCCCCAACAAATTACATCGCCCGATTTGATCTTAGATAGTGGCAAAGCGTCTGAAGAAAAAGATATCAATCGAGACGTGATAGTCTTGCCCGAATTGAGTTTGGTGTGGCTGGTAGAAGACGACGAAGAAGTATGTCGAGTCATGCGTGAACAATTAGCAAAAATGGGCTTTATGGTGCAAACCTTTGAATGCGCCGAAGCGGTGGTGAATGCCTTGAATAAAGCCATTGTGCCAGATGCTATAGTGTCGGATGTTAACTTAGCTGGAACCATGAGCGGTGTTGAGCTTGCACACAGTCTGAATTCTGATTTGTCTGGTTTTACCGGGCCAATATTGCTGATGTCTGGCTTGCCAAAAGACGAATTAAAACAAAAATATCAATTAAAAGACGATGATTTATTTATTTCAAAACCTTTTACTATCAAAGAGTTGAGCCAAATATTTCAAATTGAGCGTTGAAATATTACAAATATTACAAAAAAAGATTAAATGATGAAATTATTCATTAGTTTTTTATCTTCATAGTGTTTTACCAAAGCAGAGTCGGGGCTGGATCTGTTTTTGAATGGCATCGCTGCCAATAATAAAAACAAAAATTGGAGTTATAAAAATAATGAAATTCATGCATCGTATTCCGTACAAGAAACTGGCTTGTCTAGTGGCTGCAGGCACACTGTCCACTGTTGCTATGGCAGAAACCCCAATCATAGGTTTGATAACCAAAACCAACACCAACCCATTCTTCGTGAAAATGAAAGAAGGCGCACAGCAAAAAGCCGAAGAGCTTGGTGTTGAATTGCGTACTTTTGCAGGTCGCTACGATGGCGATAATGAAACTCAAGTTCAAGCAGTAGAAAACCTAATCGCCGCTGGCGCGAAAGGCATTCTTATTACACCAAGCGACACCGCAGGTATTGTTCCGACGATTCAAAAAGCACGTGATGCAGGTTTGCTTGTTATCGCGTTAGATACGCCTTTAAGCCCTGCTAGTGCAGCAGACATGACCTTTGCAACGGATAACTTCAAAGCCGGTGAAATGATTGGTATGTGGGCAAAAGCGAAAATGGGTGATAAGGCCAAAGATGCAAAAATTGGTTTGCTAGATTTGAGCACCAGCCAAATTACCGTAGACGTTGCACGTGACCAAGGTTTCTTACAAGGTTTCGGTATCGACCTTAAAGACCCGAAACGCATGGGCGATGAAACAGATACTCGCATTGTTGGTAATGATGTGACTCAAGGTTCTGAAGAAGGCGGCCGTCGTGCGATGGAAAATCTACTTCAACAAGATCCAGAAATTAACTTGGTTTACACCATTAATGAACCCGCAGCTGCGGGTGCGTATGAAGCATTAAAATCATTCGGACTTGAAAAAGACGTGTTGATTGTTTCTGTTGATGGTGGTTGTCCAGGTGTTCGAAATATCAAAGATGGCGTGATCGGCGCTACCTCTATGCAATTCCCTCTTAAAATGGCCTCAGAAGGCGTCACTGCAATTGTTGAGTTTGCAAAATCTGGCTCACGTCCTTCGGCGTCAAATGGTCTGGATTTCTTTGATACAGGCGTTCAGTTAGTGACAGATGAACCTGTGAAAGGGGTTAATTCTATTAGCTCTAAAACAGGTTTGAGTATGTGCTGGGGCTAATCAATCTCTTGTGATAGATGGGTGTTAAGTTACCCTCATTTGCCGTTAGTCGATCTTCTGGCTAACGGCGTTTTTTCTATCTTAAGTGGTCTTTCTTTTCTGCCTAGTAATGTTTCCTGTCTGGAGTAGTCTATGAGTTCTACCAACACAAAACCGTCCACCGCGACACTTGATCATGATAAGGTCGCGGATCAGGCCAGTACCTATGTTGCTAAATTTGAGCGACATGAAACCCCTTTGCAGCGTTTCAAGAAGTTTCTTCATCATTATCCAATAGCTGCGCCTCTGATAGTGTTGCTGTTGGCTGTTATCAGTTTTAGTGTCATTGTCGGTGACCGTTTTTTGCACCCATTCAATTTGTCATTAGTGCTACAACAAGTGACTATAATTGGCGTCATCGGTGTTGCGCAGACATTGATAATCTTAACGGCAGGCATTGATCTGTCTGTTGGTGCCATCATGGTTCTGACCTCGGTTGTTATGGGGCGGATGGCGGTAAATCATGGTATTGATCCAAGTTTGTCTATTTTGATCGGTATCGGTGTTGGTGCCTTAGCGGGTTTTATTAATGGTTTATTGATAACGCGCCTAAAAATACCGCCTTTTATTGCGACTTTGGGCTCTTGGAATGTGTTCTTTGCACTGAACCTTTGGTATTCAAAAAGTGAAACCATTCGCTCGCAGGACATCAGTAATATTGCGCCATTGTTGCAATGGACAGGCCAAACAATTGATTTTTTTGGCGCAAGATTAACTTACGGCTCCCTGTTGATGTTGGGGATTTTCTTTCTCATTTGGTATGCCCTAAATTGGACTGCATGGGGCCGTCATGTTTACGCCACAGGCGATGATCCAGAAGCCGCGAAGTTAGCAGGCATTCGTACTACACGTATTTTGATGTCTGTCTATGTCTTGGCTGGCGTGGTATGTGCTATTGGTGCCTGGGTACTTATCGGTCGTATTGGTTCGGTCAGTCCACAAGCTGGCACTATGACAAACCTCGACAGTATTACTGCGGTGGTTATTGGTGGCTGTAGTCTATTTGGTGGACGAGGCTCTATATACGGGACGCTTATTGGCGCTCTGGTTGTTGGTGTCTTCCGAAATGGTTTAGCGCTTGCTGGTGTTGATGTGCTATGGCAAGAGTTTACTGTCGGTATTTTGATTATTTCGGCTGTGGGCATTGATCAGTGGATTCGAAGAGGGACAGCATAATGACTGCACAATACGATAAAACTCCAGTGTTACAAACAAAGAATTTGGTCAAACGCTATGGCAGTGTGACAGCCATTGATCATGCTGACTTTGAACTCTACCCAGGTGAAATATTAGCGGTGATTGGTGATAACGGTGCAGGTAAATCCTCATTGATTAAAGCCTTGTCTGGCGCTTTGATTCCAGACGAAGGCGAAATTTTATTAGATGGCAAGCCTGTGAATTTTTCTTCACCAATGGAAGCTCGCGCGTTAGGCATCGAAACCGTTTATCAAAATTTAGCGGTATCACCAGCATTAAACATTGCGGACAATTTATTCTTGGGAAGAGAGCTGCGTAAGCCAGGTATTTTGGGTTCGGTGTTCCGCATGCTTGATAAGAAAGAAATGGAGCGCCGCGCTAAGGATAAAATGACCGAGCTGGGCTTAATGACTATTCAAAATATCAGCCAAGCCGTTGAGTCGCTTTCTGGTGGTCAGCGCCAAGGTGTGGCGGTTGCTCGCTCTGCTTTGTTTGGCAGCAAGGTGGTGATCATGGATGAGCCAACAGCAGCACTTGGGGTCAAAGAGTCTCGCCGAGTATTGAACTTGATCAAAGAGGTTCGTGATCGCGGATTACCAATTATCTTGATTAGCCATAACATGCCGCATGTGTTTGAAGTCGCAGATCGTATTCACATCCATCGTTTGGGTAAGCGCGCAGCGATTGTGACACCTCAGTCTCATACTATGTCTGACGCTGTTGCCATTATGACAGGTGCAATGGAGGTTGGAGAGTCAGAGGAAGAAGCGGCTTAAGTCAAACCGCTATTTTTATCTGCCGTTAGGTAGGGCAAAATAGCGGCCTTTCATCAGGGGAAATATTATGGGCCTATTTAAACAGTCAATGTCGCGTTTCATAAAAGCTCGACAGCTTTGGAAAGGCTATCGCCTAATGCCAAGCCTATTGGCGGTTTCGATTGTCGCCGTTTTGCTTTCTCCATTGGCCTCTCAATCCTCAGAGCCACAATCTTCAGAGCTTCAATCCCTTAAATCGATTGGTATTAGCGTAGCTGATTTGGGGAACCCTTATTTCGTTCAGCTGGTGGAGACTGTATCAGCAAAAGCGGAAGAGTTAGCGGGTGAGCCTGTTAAGATGCTAATTCGTTCAGATGCTTACGATTGGCAGCGACAAATTGGTCAAATCAATGATTTTATCGAGCAGAAAGTCGATTTGATCGTCTTAACCGCCGCGGATGAATACAAGGTTGCCGCCGTTGTCGCTAAAGCACAACGAGCCGGTATTAAAGTGATTGCAGTAGACGTAAATGCTCAAGGCGCAGATGCCACTATTACCACTGACAATGTCCAAGCTGGTGTCATTGCCTGTGAAAAACTGGCGGAGAAAATAGGTTATCAAGGTAACTTTGTCATTATTAATGGCGTCTTGGTATCGTCCGTTATTGAGCGGGTTGCAGGCTGTAAATCAGCCTTAAATAAGTACCCAAATATAACGCTGTTGAGTGACAGAATGAATGGCACTGGCAGTGTCGAGGGCGGAATGGAGGCCATGACCTATCTAATGGAAGAGTATGATCATATCGATGCGGTATTTACCATTAACGATCCAACAGCATTTGGTGCTTTACGGGCATCGCAACAGGCCAAACGCAGTGAGTTTGTGTTAGCGTCGATTGACGGTGCGCCTTTTGCTACTGATATTATTAAACAACAGGATAACCCTTGGGTTGCGACCGCTGTTCAGCGCCCCATACCTATGGCGGAAAAAGCCATCGAGATCGGCATGGATTTGTTAAAAGGCAAAGACGTGGCTCAGCGTTTTATTTTGATCCCTTCTGTACTGGTTGAGAAACCTTGATCCTTATTGAGACTGAATTGCCACTTGGTCTTTTTTGGCAAGAGCGTTAAGCTAACGGCCTTCGTTATAGAGGCTATTAATGGACACTTCTACGCTATTTACTCAAATATTTAACACTGTTTTTCCCCTAGCAAGTATTGTACTCGTTGGTTTTTTTTATGCGCGAGTTCGTCCTACTGATATGACGGTGGCGAATCGTTTAAACATCAGCATTTTTTGCCCTGCTCTTATTTTTTCCGTGATGGCCTCAAAAGAGTTCCATATCGCTTTATACGTAGACTTAATTATTGCGGCTACAGTGGTTGTATTGGGCTCAGGCTTACTGGTTTGGCCGTTGTGCAAGTGGTTAAAAATTTCGCCTAAAACTTTAGTTCCTCCTATGATGTTTAATAATAGTGGAAATTTAGGTATTCCACTGATCGTATTGGCGTTTGGTGAGTCCGCGTTACCTATTGCTGTGGTGTTATTTCTTACTGAAAACTTGCTGCATTTTACGGTGGGTATGTATTTGTTAAACCCAAAGTCCAATCTTCTTAATGTAGTAAAAATGCCAATGATTATCGCCACAATACTGGGATTAATTTGGAGTTTACAAGGCTGGACTGTGATGCCAGCAGTGAAAGTGTCTGTGGATATGATGGGGCAAATTGCAATTCCACTGATGCTATTTGCGCTTGGTGTGCGTATGACCAATGTGGACTTTAGTGAGTGGAAACTGGGCGTGATAAGTGGTTTCTTATGTCCATTAAGTGGTCTGATTATTGCTGTTATTTGGTATTACGTCGTTGGTATGTCACCGGAGAATTTTGCTTATTTGTTGATCTTCGCCTGTTTACCGCCAGCCGTGTTGAATTACATGGTGGCAGAGCTATATCAACAAGAGCCTCATAAAGTGGCGTCGATTGTGTTAATCAGTAATTTGATGAGTGTTGGGATTGTCCCTTGTGTGTTGTTTTATGTTTTATAAATCAGTACTAGGAGAAAAGGCATGTTAGTACAAATAGGCTTAATCACTTTATTAGTGGTGGCGTATATCATTGTTTCTCGCATCTTGAAGTCCAGTGTGACGCTTCTTGGCCAGAAGAAATACGCCAATGAAGTCCGCATTACTTATGTATCGAAAATGCTTAATCTGGGCTTTACGGCTATTTTCGTTCTACTGGTTTGTATCGTGCTCGGCATTGGCTACGGTCAACTGGCTATATTTTTCTCCTCTGTGTTTGCTGTTGTGGGTGTGGCGTTATTTGCTCAGTGGTCTATTTTGAGTAACATCACCGCGAGTCTGATTATCTTTTTTGGCTTTCCTTATCGAGTAGGAGATTGGGTAAAGGTGGTCGATAAAGACGATGAGATTTTAGGGCAGATTCTAGAGATATCGACCTTTCATGTGATTATCCAGCGTTTATCCAATGATGTAGTGACTTATCCTAATAGTTTGATTCTACAAAAAGCGGTTGTGCGCTTTGAAAGTCGAGAAGTCGCACAGGCAATGAGCCAATTCAAAGAGTCAGGAGATTCAGAAAATAAAGAGGAGCATAAAAACACGACCCCTTAAAGTTGAGTGAAATTTAAACAATTTTTTTAAGATAGCAGTTCTTTGTGTCATACTAAGAGGCTTTGATCTTTAAGAAAGGAAATCTCTCGTGAAATCCGATCCTGAGTCTTTGTTAAAAAACAATGATGCGCTGATTCATTCCGATGGGCTGAAAGTGAAATCTCATGCTCAACGTCCCCAAGAGGATTGGGTTTTGCACACCTTGATGATCGAAGGATACGACGTACCTTTTCGTTTCAAACGCCAGGGTAAATATCGAACCCTGCGCGGTGCTCGCGTGAACCTCACTTATTATCCTACTCAAGAAATGGTCGCAGGTATTCCTGTTGAAATCATGAAAGTTGTGCGGGTAAAACGTACATAATTAACAAGTCTGGCCACTAAACCTGCTTCTGCTTTTCTTCTGCCTGATATGAACTTAATATGGCGTGGCCTGTCTTTGATTCGGGCTATTATGATTGCATATTAGGTGTAGGTAAAAATGGAAATAGGTCATTCTGGAAGTTTGTTTGCCATGATGAAGCGCATTGAACGCAGTGCGTGGTTTCAGGGTTTTATCATTAGTATTATTGTGGTTGCTGCGCTCACAGTTGGCGCTAAAACCTATGCTTTACCGTATGGTATTGAGAAAGGCATAAATTACTTAGATAATTTCATTACCGTCTTCTTCTTAGTCGAACTTAGTCTGCGCTTTATTGCTTGTGATGATAAACGTCATTTCTTTAAAGATCCTTGGAACATCTTCGACACTATTATTGTTGCTGGTAGTTTGATGCCAATTTCCGAGACCGAGATGATTCTTGTAGCACGCTTGTTACGAGTGTTTCGTGTTTTGCGTCTGGTATCAATCATTCCTGACCTTCGATTCTTGATTAACGCCTTGCTCAAAGCTATTCCCAAAATGGGTTATATCGCTTTGTTGATGTTTATTATTTTTTACATCTTTGCAGCGGTTGGTTCCATCTTTTTCCATCATGTAAACGAGGAGCTTTGGGGCGATATTGCGATTTCTATGCTGACGCTATTTCGTATTGCGACGTTCGAAGATTGGACGGATGTTATGTATGAAACAATGGACGTGTACCCGTTTAGTTGGATCTTCTACATCATCTTTATTTTCTTAACCGCATTTGTGTTTTTAAACATGATGGTGGGTGTTGTGTTAGATGTAATGACACGCGAAACGGCGGAAGAAGAGCACGAAAATCAAGAAAATCATCACCAAGCCTTAGTGACTCAAATCTCAGAGTTGCAAGCTCAAGTAGCGCACCTTGCGGATAAGATCGACGCGCAACAAGAGCGAAAAGATTAACCTACCTTCAATTTCAAAACGACCTCAAGCGGGGCGCTGGCTAACTTTCTTTAACCAGCGCCCACCGAAAGTATTAAGCAACAAGCCAATCAACACGACCAAAATCCCCACCCATTGCATAGCACTTACTGTTTCAGAAAGAAAAATTTCCGCAGAAGTTAGCCCCACAACAGGAACGCCCAAGGTCAACGGTGCTACGGTTGCTGCAGGGTAACGAGACAACAAATAGCTCCACAAACCATAGCCAGCCAAGGTAGCAAAGAGAGATAGGTAGGCAAGTGACGCTATAGATTTAAAGCTTAGTTCAATGATGTTGCTCCACATGACATCGCCGCCATCAATAAAGTAGGCACATATAAAGAAAGGAATTGGCGGAATCCAGCTCGACCAAACGATTAGGTTTAGGTTGGCATCGTAGCCTTTTCGACTAATGATTTTAGTGAAAATATTACCCATTGCCCAGCTAGATCCTGCGGCTAAAGTTAAGCCAAAACCAAGTGCTGTCATGGTGGAGTCTTCATTGTCCAATCCGATGACCGCCAAGCCTCCAATAGCGATACCAATGGCGAGTACTTGATAAGGTCGCACGGCTTCCTTTAGCAATAAGATAGCGAATAATAGAGTAAAAATTGCTTGGGATTGCAGTACCAAAGAAGCCAGACCTGCCGGCATTCCGAAAGATATAGCGCTGAATAAAAAAGCAAATTGGCCGAAGTTCAATGATAAGGCATAACCAATACACCAAAGCAGCGGCGTATTAGGTCGAGAGAAAAAAAAGCAACCAATCATACCTATAACGAGGAAGCGTAATCCGCCCAACATCATTGGAGTGAGCTCGTCTAACCCCCAACGCATGACAATAAAGTTAAAGCCCCAGGCGACAATAATAAAGAGTGCCAAAAACATATCTTTGCGAATCATGTCTAGTCCTTAACCGTATGATGATGAGGCGTAAAGCAGCAAGTTACTTTACGTGTTTTATCATGATTTGCACATGGACAGATAAAGGAAGAATAGAGGACACAGATGCAAAAAAAACTGGCCTGCTTGTTACTTAGCTAAGGCCAGTTCTTTTATTTACTGAGATTAAGACGTTACGGCAATCCCGTCATTAGCAGTTTAATACCATAAGATGCGGTTAATATGGCAATAAAGCCGATGCCGTACAGCAGCAAAAACCATTGCCACGATTTGAGTTTGGCGGCTTTTTCTTTCAGGCTTTTGAGTGACATTAGTAACCCTCCTGATAATCTTCCACCTTACCGGCAAAGACGCGATAACCCCATAAAGTGTAGGCACAAATCAAGGGCACGAAGATGCATATACCTGGCAGTAAGAAAAGCAAGCTGCTGTCTGGCGATGCTGCTTCCATAAAGGTTAACTGTCTTGGTATTAAGTAAGGGAATAAACCAACGACAAGCCCTGCAAAACCCAGTAAGAAGAGTGTTGCTGCATACCAAAAAGGTCGACCTTCGTGGTGAACGGTTCCTGTGGCGTGGCTGTTTAAATCTTTCCAAGCCAACACCGCGACCACCAAGGTGATGATAGGCAGTGGCGATAGCCACAAGAAATTCAAGCCAGAGAACCAGCGCTGTCGAATGCCCACTTGGCTAGCCACTGTCCACAAGCTCACAATGACCATAGCCAAAATAGTGATAATCAAGAGTTGTTTGCCCAATGTCGCTGCATGCTCTTGAATACGGCCACGGCTTTTCATAAACAGATAACAAGCGGCTAATAGTGCATAGCCAGCCATTACGGAAAAGCCAGTCAATATAGAAAACGGCGTTAACCAATGCAGGCTAGATAAACTGTCGACACCGACTGGCACGCCTTGAACGATTGAGCCTAGCAACATGCCTTGGCAAAATGCCGCAATAGCAGACCCTGCGCTGAAGGCAAAATCCCAATAAGGTCGAGAGGTATCGGACTTAAACCGGTATTCGAACGCCACACCGCGAAAGATCAAAGCAAACAGCATGAGCATGATGGGTAGATAAAATATTGAGGCAATGTCCGCATAAGCCGCTGGAAAGGCGGCAAACAAGACGACTCCACCAAAGACTAACCAAGTCTCGTTGCCATCCCAAACGTGTGAGATAGAACGCATTAAATGATCACGCTCGCCTTCTTGGTTAAACCAAGGGTAGAGAATGCCAATCCCTAGGTCGAAGCCATCGAGTAGCACGTACATAAAGATGGCAAAGCCTAAGACGAGGAAGTAGAAAAAAGCCAAATCCATCATTTATCTCCTTGTGCTTGTGAAGTTTGATCGTTTGCTTGCTGTTCTTTCGTTGTTAGCGACTTTACCCAAGCCAATGCATAGCCCGGCGCTTTCATACCAATCAATTGTTGTTCTAGCGCTTCCATGGAAGGCGGCCCTTTTTTAATCAACTTACGCATAAAGTAGAGATAAACACCGATCAGTAAGCTGTAAATGATGACAAACATGGTCAAGGTAAAGAGCACACGCTCCGGAGGAAGTGGCGATACGATCTCTGACGTTCTAACGAGGTTATAGACAATCCAAGGCTGACGGCCAATTTCCACCACATACCAACCTGCCAGCACCGCAATGACTCCCATCGGCGTAAAGAGTGTCACCAGAGATAAGAAGGCTTTGTTTTCATACAAGCGGCCTTTTCGACGTAACAAGAGCGCTAGCGCCGCGATGCCCATCATACCAAAGCCAATGCCAACCATGACGCGGAAAGACCAAAACACTAGTGGTACGTTCGGTCTATCTTCAGGTGGAACGGCTTTTAAGCCTTGTACTGCACCATCCCAAGAGTGAGTCAAAATCAAGCTACCAAGATTAGGAATACCAACCTGATAATCGTTTGATTCGGTTTCCATATTGGGCATAGCGAATAGCAGTAGAGGAACGTTTGCTTCTTCCGCAGGCCAAATACCTTCCATGGCCGCCAATTTAGTGGGCTGATGCTCTCTTACGTTCAAGCCATGCATATCACCTATCCATGCTTGCAGTGGCGTTAGCACCAAGGCAAACCACATGCACATGGACAGGCCTTTTTTTGCAAAAGGAATGTTTTTCTTTTTCAGCAAATAATAAGCACTGATACCTGCTACCACGAAAGTCGCAGTGATTAACGAAGCAACCACCATGTGAGTGAAGCGGTAAGGCATAGATGGATTGAAGATGACTTCCATCCAGCTCTCGACTTCGAATTTACCGTTGACGATTTTGTGCCCTGTTGGAGTTTGCATCCAAGAGTTCGCTACAATGATCCAAAACGCTGAAATCCAAGTACCTACCATTACGGTGAGAGTAGCGAAGTAATGCAGTTTTCGTCCAACGCGTTGCCAACCGAACAGCATAACGCCAAGAAAGCCAGCTTCCATGAAGAAAGCTGTGAGCACTTCATAGGCCATCAGTGGCCCAATCACAGCCCCAGTCATTTCGGAAAATTTGGAGAAATTAGTACCAAATTCATAGGACAAGACAATGCCAGACACCACGCCCATGCCGAATGTAATGGCAAAGGGTTTGATCCAGAACTTGGCGAGCTGCAAGTAGTAAGGGTTGTGTGTTTTGAGCCATAAGCCTTCCCAAATGGCAATTAGCGTCGCCAAACCAATGGTGATGCTGGGGAAAATAATGTGAAAGCTCACAGTAAAGGCGAACTGTATGCGAGATAAGATGGCGACGTCGAGGTCCATAATGGCTCCCTTGGGAATCAATAAGCGTTAAGAGATATATAGATAAGGTTAGGCGTTTCTCTTAACTCTTAGCGTACGCATTTGCTGCAAAGCCAGAGGTAATAGGGCTAAGCCAACAATGCTAAAAAGCGCGATGATTTCGGTCATTAAAAATCCAGTATTCATGATGCTTGTCCTGTTATTTGAAAATGATTTGATTTAAATCAAGGTTGCCTTACCTACAGCAAGGGACAGGCCAATTATTAGTTAAATTTATACTATTGATTTTAAAGGAAAAATTTTCGTCTTTGCATGAAGTGTAAAAAAGGTTTACGATTTTCTCACTTTTAGGTGTAAACGAGGTTTACGATTTTGACACTTTCCCTGATGTTTGAAGTGGCCATGTTGGTGACCAGTGTGTGCGGCGTATTGGTCGCGGTCTGGTTATTGTGGCGAGCCAGAAAACAAAGTGACCTACAAGCCTTGGCAGGTTTTGCCATTATGATGGCGATTTGGTGCTTTGGGCATGTGGTCTTGTTCCAAGGCTACGAGCAAATTGGCATTCATATCATTCTCGCCAACCCACTGATGCCGACCTTTTTTTTACACTTTGCCATTCGTTTTGTGAACTCTGTCCCCGTTAAAGAGCCGATGCTTGAGCATTTATATCGTGCGGTGCCTTGGTTTTATCTCACTAGTTTCGCAGTGGTGTTACAGAGTTGGTGGATAGGCGCGGGCGATGCAATTAGTACCTTGGATACACGTTCCTTTTTTATTTTTACCGAGGCCGGGGCGTGGAATCTCGCTTATACCGTGTTGATCGGCATCTTGGCTCATGGTGTTTTGCTGTTTGGTTGGTATCGTCATTCTGGCAACAAGAAACGATCGATTCTCGCCATGTTTGGCGTTGGTGCGTGGGGCTTGTTGTTGGCGACCAGCTTTGTGTTTCCTTCTTTCGGCATTAGCTGGTTCCCTTACCCCATGTTACTGCTGCCGACGTATCTACTACTGCTGGTTTATGCAGTGGTGCGTTATCAGATTTTATCGGTTAATGCGTTCGCTAATCGGGCCTTGCTTTGGGTCGCCATGATGTTGGTGATTCTCTGTGTGATCGCGGTAATTAGTGTGGTGTCTGGCCGTATCGGTTTGCAGGCGCTGGCCAATGTACCCAGTTGGCAACTCTGGTTGTATTCCTTGCTGATCTTGGTGGTAGCTGCGCTGATATATCAGCCCTTGAGTCGCTTAATTTCTCGGCTGATTTATCCCGGAGCCTCATTAAATGAAGCGGTATTAGATACTTGGTCAACGCAATTGAAAGAGGCTCAGTATTGGACAGAATTGACAAGTGTTGGTGAGCAGTTACTTTCGCGACAAATAAGACAAAATGTAGCGATTCAATTGCAACACGGCGATCACTCGGTAGATGAGCAGAATAATGCATTGGCCATACAAGTGTTTCGATCGGAGTCTGATTGGCACTTTGTATTAATCGGTTGGGAAGATGCCAGCCCAGGTATGCGTTTGACGGCGGAAGTGTTTGCGTCTTTATTCACGACCAGTTGTGGTTTGCTTGAACGCTCGTTGGCCCTGGCGGTAGCCGAACGAAAACGCATGGACGAACAGCATCTGGTCGAGCTGGGGAGTTTGTCTGCAGCGATGGCCCATGAGCTGCGCAATCCTCTGAATATTATCTCCATGGCGGCTTATGACGCACCAGCCGAAACGCGCCAGCATATTCAAACTCAGCTAAAACGTGCGGATCGTTTGGTGAGCGATATGTTGGTCTATTCCGGTGGTTTGTCATTGCAAATTGTTGCCACACCATTGCGATCATTAATTGCTAGCGTACTGGCGCAAGCCCAGCTAGAAGGTGTGGCGTTTGAGCTAGATATCGATGAATCGATTGAGCTGGATGCTGACCCCCAACGACTACAGCAGGTGTTTATTAATCTCATTGATAACGCCGTGTCTTTTTTACGCTCCACGCCCGATGGTAAGTTGTTTATTGAAGCCGAAGAAGAGGACCAACAGCTTGTGATTCGCGTCCACAACAACGGGCCAGCAATCGATGCAAGCTTACAAGGTGAAGCCTTGTTTCAACCCTTTGTGACTAAGCGAGCAGGCGGTAGCGGGCTAGGTTTAGCCATTGTACGCCGTATTGTTGATGCCCATGGCGGGAAGATTCAGCATCGTTCTGATTCGACATGGCCTGTGACCTTCGAGCTTATTTTACCTCGCCATTTTTCTGGCACTGCTATTTCAAATAGAGAAATCCATGACTCAAAATAAAATACTATTGGTTGATGACGAACCTGCTTTTCGTGAACTGGCGAGCCGCTGGTTGGCTAATCAAGATTATCACGTGAAAACGGCGGGCAGCCTAGATGAAGCGCGGAATGCTTTGGCGTCGTTTGATGCGGACCTGATTCTCTTGGATCTTTCCATGCCGCCGAGTTTTGATCCACAAGTCACCTTGGGTGCTATGGACGATTTTACTGGTCGCCCAGTGATTATTATTACTGGTCATGCGGATCGAGAATTGGCGCTTAAAGCTATTGAGTTCGGCGCTTGGGATTTTATTGCCAAGCCGATTGATCCAGATATGTTAGCGGTAGTAGTGCGTCGAGCGATTACCAAAACCACTTTAGAACGAGAGCTGACTCAGCTAAAAAAAATCAGTCATTCTTCCCAAGGGGCGTCGGCGTATATTGGTCATTCAATCAGTTCGCAAAAGGTCAGGGCGCTGGTGGAACGAATTGCGCCGACAGATGTGCGTGTCTTAGTGACTGGGCCATCTGGTACAGGCAAAGAAGTGATTTCCCGCACCTTGCATGACTTGAGTCATCGCGCGTCCAAGCCGTTTGTTTCTGTGCATTGCGGTGCTATCCCTGCTGATCTATTGGAAAGTGAGTTGTTTGGTTATGTGAAAGGCGCGTTTACTGGGGCAGAAAAAGACAAAGTTGGTTTGTTGAGTTTGGCCGATGGTGGCACTTTATTCTTGGATGAAATTGGTGAAATGCCGCTGGCTATGCAGGTCAAATTGCTGCGAGTGCTGCAAGAAGGCACTTTCTTTCCTGTGGGCGGTCGAGAGCAGAAATACATCGACATTCGGGTGATTTCCGCAACCAATGCAGATTTACTTGAAAAGGTTCGAGAAGGCAGTTTTCGAGAAGATCTGTATTACCGCATTAAAGGCGTCAATATTGAAACCCAAGCGTTGTCGGAGCGACTCGAAGATGTTCCAGTATTGCTGCAGTCATTTCTACAGCGTTTGCAAAGTCAGCAAATTAAACCGTTACAGCTCAGTCCTGAGGCGATGCAATGGTTTCGAGATCAGTCATGGCCAGGTAACGTCCGTGAATTGAAAAACGCCCTAGAAAGTGTTGCGTCTATTTGCCCACAAGGGCAAATTACCGTGGAAGACATTCAGCTGCTTTATCCTAGTGGCGAAGCCGTTTGTAAAACCACTGCGAACTCGCCGATAAGTGATGCCTCATTAGACGAACAAGTTCGAGACCTTGAAATTCGACTAATTACCCAAGCCTTAGAAAAAAACCAAGGCAACCGCACCCAAGCCGCCAAGCAACTGAGTATTTCCCGACAAGGGTTGATTAAGAAAATCGAGCGCTATGGGCTGTAGGCGAATATTGGTACCAATGAAGCATCAGCCTTGCTTTTTAAGCGACTCGGTAAGGTGACTTAAAAAATACCTTACGATAACGGGTAATTTTCTTCTCGACATGATTTGTACTTGAAGGCTGCGTTGAGCCAATGAAGGATCGCGGATCGGAAGAATAACCAGTCCATCATTCTGAGCACGTCTAGCAACCGTCAATTCACCACATAATGCAATGGCATTGTCACTCTCGCAAACAAAAGTATATATGGCTCCTACAGAGCTGCTAGACAACGCTGGGATGACTTGCACACCTTCAATATGACAAGCTATTTCGAACAAGTAACTCAGTGTTGTTCCTGGTTCAGATGTTGCGATGGGATACTCGGTTAAATCCCTTATGCTGATTTCTTGCTGACTAGCTAAAGGATGCTTTTTTGAGAGCAAAGCCACAACTGGAGAAGGGACTTGCAGAGAGACCTCAACACCTTGCTCAGGTTGTAAGTTAAAAGTAAATGCGGCATCTACACTGCCGTCTCTCACTAGTTGTGTAGCTCTACTTGAGTCGACGACCTGCAAAGAAAATCGAGCGCTAGGATACTCCAAACGAAATTGTGTAATGATATGGGGAAGAAAGTCCCAAGCCATACCTTCTGGGCAGGCCAGTGCGATAGATTGCTGCTGGATATTGCTTATGCCCTTCATTTCCGACATCACATTTTTAAATTCCAATGTATTGCGTAGTGCATAGGTATATAAAATATCGCCAGCTGGCGTGAGTGCCATCCCTCGTGCTTTACGCTCGAATAAAGTTAGCTGAAGCTTTTCTTCTAATTGGGCTATTTGTCGGCTGATTGCAGAGACGGCAACGTGCATTTCTTCTGAAGCAGCAGAGAGTGATCCTGTTTTAGCAACCGCATGAAAATATTTTAACGAGATGTCATTCATAAGCTTTCTATTTTATGGAAGGTTTTGTTATGTATTTGATAATTGTTGTAAAGCTTATTACAACTTAAGCTAAATACCATAGCAAATTCTTGTATTTTGGAGAGGTAATGTCTCAAGTAGTTAGTCAAGATAGTCGTGAAGTAGCCTTACAGCAAGCGGTTGCAACCATTATGAACGGCCAGTTTATCGAAACGTTGACGCGTCGAGTAGCGTTTGCATCAGAAAGTCAAAACCCAGGTGCCAGTGCTGAACTGATGAAATACTTAACAGACGAAATTCAGCCGACCTTAGCGAAACTAGGTTTTGAGTGCGAAATATTTCCAAACCCCATCGCGTCTTGTCCGCCACTACTAATCGCTAAACGTATCGAAGATGAGTCTCTACCTACACTGTTAACGTATGGTCATGGTGATGTTACTAATGGGCAGACAGAATTATGGCAGGCAGGTACTCATCCTTGGGAATTATCGCAGATCGGAGAAAAGATCTTTGGGCGTGGTACAGCGGATAACAAAGGTCAGCATACGATTAACCTGTTGGCGCTCGAATCGGTATTGGATGCTCGTCACGGTAAGTTGGGCTACAACGTTAAAATACTATTTGAGATGAGTGAAGAGGTTGGCTCTAAAGGTTTAGAGCTCTTTTGTCGTGAGCAAAAAGAATCGTTAAAAGCGGATCTGTTTTTAGCATCTGATGGTCCGAGATTGAACGCACAAACACCGACTATTTTTCTGGGATCTCGCGGTGTTTGTCAGTTCCGATTGCGTTGTGAAACCGGTAATGGGGCACGTCATTCGGGTAATTGGGGCGGTGTTATTACCAATCCTGTGACACGTTTGCAGCACGCACTTGCTAGCTTGACGACAGCGAGTGGACGAATCACTGCTGAGTGTTTACGAGCACCGTTACCAAGTGGTTTGACTGCTGAGATGATGCAAGCGCTAACCGTTGGTGGTTATGCTGGCGACCCAACATTGAATGATCAATGGGGGGAAAAAGAGCTTACCGCGGGCGAACGATTATTCGGTTGCAATACACTAGAAGTCATCGCTATTGGCGCTGGCGATATCAACAAACCTATTGGCGCGATTCCTGATGTTGCCGAAGCGGTGTGCCATTTGCGTATAGTACCGGGCACGGATTGGCAAAACCTTGTCTCTAATCTGGCCTCTGTTTTAGAAGAGCAAGGTTTAGGAGATGTGAAAGTTGTTTACGAAGGTGGCTATAACGCAACTCGCTTAGATCCGACTCACCCTTGGGTTGGTTTTGTTAAGAGCTCGATGGAGGCATCGCTGGAACAGAACGTAACGGTTTTACCTAATTTAGGCGGTACGATTCCAAACCATTGTTTTGCTGATGTATTAGAGCTACCGACTGTGTGGATGCCACATTCTTATCCATCTTGTAAGCAGCATGCACCTGATGAGCATTTACTGGAAAGTGTTGTTAAGCAAGGGTTAGCAGCCGCGGCAGGTTTATTCTGGGATCTGGGTGAGCAGTGGCCTAAGTAAACGTCTTTGTGTATTTAAAACGGTGGTCCAATGAGGCCACCGTTTTTTTTTTGTGGCAAAGCTTATGGCAAAAAAAACGCCACATTAAAGTGGCGTTAGCAAAGTAAAAGGGGGCGTTTTTCTAATTGATTTTGAAATGTCTACGTATGCCAAATAAAGCGAGTAGGCTAACGAAGCTCGTGAATAATAAGTAATAGCTTGGTGCAAGCTGGTCACCTGATGCACTGATAGACCAGACAAGTAAGAAGGGCGTGAAGCTACCAAAAAGTGTCGTGCTGATGTTGTAGCTCAACGCCATGCCTGTAGCTCTGACTCGTGTTGGAAACATTTCCGACATCAAAGCTGGTAGGCCACCAAAATACATAGACTTCAGCACACTCAACCAAAATAGAACGCTAGCAAGCATGATCAAGGTTGGTTGAGTCGACAATATGAAAAAAGCTGGCCAAACGGTTAGGAAGAAAAGAACACCTGCACCAATCATAAGACGAGTACGCCCAATACGGTCGGACAGAATGCCAACGAAAGGTGTGAGGAACATGAGCACGGTGTAGCTGATCAGTGTGCCACCGTAACCAATAGAATTACTTAAACCAAGGTATTTTGTGGCATAGGTCGGCATGAAAATGATCGAGTAAGTTACTGATGTAGACAGTATCATGGCGCCTATATTGAATAGAATGCCCAGCTTGTTATTGGCGAACAATTCTATCAGCGGGATTTTTTCTTCTTTTGACTCTGTAAACTCCGTTGTTTCTTCAATATGTCTGCGAATGTATAAACCGACGGGTCCAATTAATAGGCCGAAGAAGAAAGGAATACGCCAGCCCCAGCTTTCAAGTTGGCCTGTAGTTAAAGTTGTTGTTAGCAACAAGCCAAACCCTGCACCTAATAAGCCGCTAAGCCCTTGGCTTGCGAACATAAAGCTAGAAATAAAGCCTTTACGTTCTGGGTAATGCTCAACCAGCATTGCTGTTGCGCTACCAAACTCCCCGCCTGCAGAGAAACCTTGTAGAAGTCGAGCAAGCAAAATACCGAGAGGAGCTAATAATCCAATTGTTTCATAGGTAGGCATAACTGCAATGAGAAAGGTCCCTGCCATCATTAACCAAATTGTTAGCAACATGGCTGCTTTACGTCCCACTTTGTCCGCATAGCCGCCGATAACAATGGCGCCAATTGGGCGAATAAGATACGACATAGCGAAAGCAAAGAGCGCTAGCATCAAGGATAGCGTTTCGTTATCTGTTGGGAAAAAGAGCTTCGAGATGGTACTTGCAAAAAATGCGTAGACAATTAGATCAAACCATTCCAACGCATTACCGATAGACGACGCGACAATGAGTTTTAGTAACTTTTTATCTGCGGGTTTCTTAGTGGAGGCTTCAACGCTCCCCACATTGTAGGTGTCTGACATTAATATGGCTCCATAGCTTTTATATTGTTTATAAGTCTTTAATCGATACTAGGGAATGATAAGGTTTTGCACAATTATTCATTTATTAAAACTTCTTTGCTTATATTCGAAAGTATAAAGAGCCATTTTGGGGCGTAACTGCGCGTAATATGATTTTTAAGGCTGCTTTTGTGTGTTGATGCTCAATATTCATTAGAAGGATAGGAGGGAGTGTTGATGAAAGGATCGGGCTCATGTTTAAAGAATGAGCCCGGTAAGTAGAAGGTTAGAGGTCTGTTACGTCACACGAAATGACCCCATCTTGAACTCGGACGGAAATTGCATCGCCTTTTTCAACGTCATGAATAGAGCGAATAACTTGCTTGTCTTTTGAAGCAATGGCGTAGCCTCTAGCCAAAGTATTAAGCGGGCTGACTAGGTTGAGTTTGTCTATAAGACGAGCAAAGGCGGTTTGCTTGTTGGCTAGTGTGTTGCTTAATGCGCGAGCAAGGCGGGCATCTATGTCTTTGAGCTTTTGTCTGTCCTGATCGATACGGCGAGTCGGGCTGTTTCTTTCCAGTCGATAAGCGAGGTTGGCGGTTTGGTTTTGTTGCTCCAGCACCTTGCGTTGCATGCTTTGTTGTAAGCGATGCTTAAGCTGGTCTAGCTGAGTTTGCTGTTGCTCGATTCGCTCCTTTGGATGGCGAATACGCTTGATCATGAAGTCGAGCTGTTGTTGGCTTTGTTCGAGAATGCGTGACATGCGTCGAACCAGTTGCTTTTCTTGCTGCTCGATTTGTCTAATCAATTGATTGCGGTCAGGGCTTAAAAGCTCCGCAGCTGCGGTTGGGGTAGCGGCTCGAACATCGGCCACAAAATCCGCAATGGTGAAGTCAGTTTCATGACCAACAGCCGATACAATAGGAGTTTGGGCAGCAAAAATGGCGCGTGCTAAGGTTTCGTCGTTAAAACTCCATAAGTCTTCCAGTGAACCACCACCACGGCCGAGAATAATGGCGTCAAAGTGCCCACTGCTATCGGCGCGTTGCAATTGCCGCAAGATGTTTTTAGAAGCGTCTTGGCCTTGCACTAAGGAAGGCAGAATGGTGAGTTCTGTCAACGGAAAGCGTCGACGAAAGGCAATGATCATATCGCGAACCGCTGCGCCGACTGGCGAGGTGATGATGGCAACACGTTCTGGTTGGGTCGGCAGTGGTTTTTTATGCTCTGGTGCGAAAAGGCCTTCGGTTTGTAAGTTGTTTTTTAAGCGTTCAAACGCCTGTTGTAATGCACCTTCACCTGCCGACTCCATGCTTTCGACACTGAGTTGGCAGTCGCCTCTTGGACCATAGAAAGTGACGCGAGCACGCAAGCGAACCATGTCACCATCTTTAGGTTTGAATCGTACTGCTGCGTTTTTACCTTTGAACATGGCGCAGCGGATTTGTGCACGGTCATCTTTGAGTGAAAAGTACCAATGTCCAGAGCCTGGCTTGGCGAGGTTGGATATCTCACCTTCGACTAAAATCCACGGCAAACTGGCTTCAAGTAGTTGTTGTATCTGTCTATTTAGCTGCGATACGGTAAAAGCCGTTTCTTGTGACGCAGAAGTTGTAAAATTTTTCATCAATCTCTCGTGGTTTTGATTTACCGAATGCAACTAAAGGAGTAGAATTACTTGCCATCTTAACACCCTTGTTGGCATTGGAAACTCCCCATTATGTTACGAATCGTGCAAGAAGCTTTAACGTTTGACGACGTACTGCTTATCCCCGGCTATTCCGAAGTTCTTCCTAAGGATGTTAGCCTCAAAACGAAAATCACTAAAGACATTGAGCTAAATATTCCGCTTACGTCTTCAGCGATGGATACCGTTACTGAACATCGCATGGCGATTGCTCTGGCTCAAGAAGGTGGCATTGGCATTGTGCACAAAAACTTGACCATTGAAGAGCAAGCTCGCGAAGTTCGCCGAGTGAAAAAGTTCGAAAGTGGTATCGTTCGTGATCTTGTTACTATCAACCCAGAAGCCAGCGTTCAAGAGCTAATGGATTTGACGGCTGCGAACAGCATCTCAAGTGTTCCAGTTGTTCAGGGTTCCGACCTAGTTGGTATCGTGACAAGCCGTGATGTGCGCTTTGTTAAAGACTTTGATAAAAGAGTCTCTGACATCATGACACCAAAAGATCGCCTAGTGACGGCGCTTGAAGGTGCTTCATCTGGTTCTATCCGCAAGTTACTTCATGAAAACCGCATTGAGAAAGTGTTGATCGTGAATGAGCAATTTGAATTACGCGGCATGGTTACAGTAACCGACTTTAATAAAGCCACGACTTTCCCGCATGCTTGTAAAGACGAACAAGGTCGTTTGCGTGTTGGTGCTGCTGTTGGTACTGGCGCAGATACTGGTGAACGAGTGAAAGCTTTGTCTGATGCAGGCGTTGATATCATTGTTGTTGATACGGCGCATGGCCATTCTAAAGGCGTTATTGATCGCGTTCGTTGGGTAAAAGAAAACTTCCCACATATTCAAGTGATTGGTGGAAACATTGCGACAGCAGAAGCCGCAATTGCTCTAGCTGATGCAGGTGCTGATGGTGTGAAAGTGGGCATTGGCCCAGGTTCTATTTGTACTACTCGTATCGTTGCTGGTGTGGGTGTTCCTCAAATCAGTGCCGTAGCGAATGTGGCTGAAGCTATGAATCCTCGTGGTATTCCGGTTATCGCTGACGGCGGCGTACGTTTTTCTGGTGATATCAGTAAAGCAATTGCGGCAGGCGCTAGCGTTATCATGGTTGGTGGACTATTGGCGGGTACTGATGAAGCGCCAGGTGAAGTGGTTCTGTTCCAAGGGCGTTCATACAAAGCGTACCGTGGTATGGGCTCGTTAGGTGCGATGTCTCAGTCTCAAGGCTCAAGTGATCGCTACTTCCAAGATTCCAGCAGTGTTGAGAAGTTAGTACCGGAAGGTATTGAAGGTCGTGTAGCATCAAAAGGCCCAATGGCAGCGGTTATTCATCAGTTGATGGGCGGTGTGCGTTCTTCTATGGGCTACACTGGATCGGCTGATATTGAAACAATGCGTACCAAGACTCAGTTCTCTAAAATTACGGGTGCTGGTATGCGTGAGAGTCATGTTCATGATGTGACGATTACAAAAGAAGCACCAAATTATCACGTGGGCTAATTGCTCTATAATTTGGTGATGAGATGGGGCGTTTAAAACGCCCCATCTTTATTTATTGCTCTTACTATTTATTGATTACTTCTACGAAAAGACTGAATTCTTTGAGTAGAGTGAAAGGAATGGCTAATAATGTCGCAAGATATCCACGCTCATAAAATTCTTATTCTTGATTTCGGTTCTCAGTACACGCAACTGATTGCACGTCGTGTTCGTGAAATCGGTGTTTACTGTGAAGTTCGCGCTTTTGATATGGAAGATCAAGAAGTCATCGACTTTGATCCAAAAGGTATCATCCTTGCTGGTGGTCCTGAATCCGTTCCAGAGCCTGGTTCTCCTCGCGCTCCAGAAGCAGTATTTACATTGGGTGTGCCGGTATTTGGTATTTGTTACGGCATGCAAACCATGGCAGAGCAATTGGGCGGTAAAGTTCAAGGTTCTGAAATTCGTGAGTTTGGTTACGCGCAAATTCGTAAGCACGAAGGTCCTGCACTGTTTGATGAAATTCAAGATCACATTGCAAACAACGGTGTTGCCTTGCTTGATGTTTGGATGAGCCATGGCGATAAAGTGATTGAAATGCCTGAAGACTTCACTTTGATGGCATCCACGGATAGCTGCCCAATCGCAGCGATGGCGAACGAAGCTAAGAAATTCTACGGTGTACAGTTCCACCCAGAAGTAACGCATACGTTACAAGGTGGTCGCATTCTATCTCGTTTCATCGTAGATATTTGTGGTTGCGACACGTTATGGACGCCTGCCAACATCGCACAAGATGCAATTGAACGCATGCAAGAGCAAGTGGGTGACAGCAAAGTATTGTTGGCCTTGTCTGGTGGTGTGGATTCTTCAGTGGTAGCGGCATTGCTGCATAAAGCGATTGGCGACCAATTGACGTGTGTCTTTGTCGACAATGGCTTGCTTCGTCTAAATGAAGGCGATCAAGTAATGAAAATGTTTGCTGACAACATGGGCGTTAAAGTCATCCGTGTTGATGCGGAAGACTTGTTCCTTGGCAAGCTTGCTGGTGAAGCGGATCCTGAGAAAAAACGTAAGATCATTGGTAATACCTTTATCGAGATCTTCGACGAAGAATCATCTAAATTGGATGGCATCGACTTCCTGGCGCAAGGCACGATTTACCCTGACGTAATCGAATCCGCAGCGGGTAAAACTGGTGGCGCGCATGTGATTAAGTCCCACCACAACGTAGGTGGCTTGCCAGAAGATATGAAAATGGCCTTGGTTGAACCACTTCGTGAGTTGTTCAAAGATGAAGTGCGTAAACTGGGTCTTGAACTAGGCCTGCCATACGACATGGTTTACCGTCATCCTTTCCCAGGACCAGGTCTTGGTGTGCGTATCCTAGGTGAAGTTAAAAAAGAGTACGCCGACATCCTTCGTCGTGCTGATGCTATCTTCATCGAAGAGCTGCGTAACGCGGGCTGGTACGAAAAAACAAGCCAAGCCTTCACTGTCTTCCTTCCAGTTAAATCTGTAGGTGTGGTTGGTGATGGTCGTCGCTACGAATACGTTGTAGCGCTACGTGCCGTTGAAACCATCGACTTCATGACGGCTCGTTGGGCGCACCTTCCATACGAGTTACTGGAAAAAGTGTCTGGTCGAATCATCAATGAGATCGAACATATCTCCCGCGTGACTTATGACGTATCGTCTAAGCCACCTGCTACTATCGAGTGGGAATAATTCAGCTAGGTACGCCTTAACTGAATAAAAATAGAAACACTCTAAAGCCCGCAAGCCCGCTTTCCAGCGGGCTTTTTATTATCTAATGTAATGGCCACATCATTTGGTACTGTCTAGCGGCTTCAAATATGCTGTTTTGCGGCGTCACATGTATCGCGAACGTCTTGCCGTTTTTTCGCCAGCTGACTCTCGAAGCCTTGCGCCAGGTCTTCTATCTTTACCTTAGAGAACAGCGCCAGAAAGCAAGCATACGCAGGCTGCGAGGCATGGAGTGAGATCCTTCATATTAGCTACGAGCACCCTATCACCGCTTAAGTAACATACCAATTTATTTTTGAAACATTTAAAGTTACATGTATTGAAGTGTATCACTCTTTCAAGTAACATTTGATATTACATTATGACTTTTAAGGGACCATTTGTTGTGAACTACGATGCCATCATTATTGGGACGAGCTTTGTAGGTCTTTCGGCTTCCAGCCTCTCGTAGTCGGTATGCAATGTCTTCGCATCGGTCACTGATTTTTGATCCCAAATTTATCGAAACTATCTGAAGGAGAGAGCAGAATGCAGGCTGAATCTATTTGGAACGACCTTTATGCTAAGGGCTCGCAGACCTCGTCAGGCATGCCCGGTCTGGCACTGTCTCAGTTCACGGGACCGCTTCGTCCCGGCAGGGCGCTGGAGCTTGGATGCGCCAGGGGCGACGATGCTATCTGGCTGGCTCGGAAGGGTTGGCACGTGACGGCGGTCGATGTCTCGTCGGTCGCGCTTGGAATCGCCTCCCGCAACGCCGAAGCGGCTGGCCTCATGGAGCACATTCGGTTCGAGGAGCATAATCTCGCCCTATCTTTTCCGGAGGGGAGCTTCGATCTGGTCACCGCCAGCTTCCTACATTCGCCTCAGGAATGGCCGCGAGGCGATGTTTTGGGGCGAGCTGCTAGGGCCGTGGCTCCCGGGGGGCATATTCTGATAGTAGAGCACGCTTCGCGTGCGCCTTGGTCTTGGTCCCCCGAGAATACCCGTTTTCCCTCGGCACACGAAACGTTCACGACGATGCAGCTCGCCCCCGAGGAATGGGCGTACCATTGCCTCTGTTCCATTGCCCGAACTGCTACAGGGCCGGAAGGACAAACCGCAACTGTTACTGACAACGTTCTCTTCCTGCAACGACTGAGCTAAGCAAACCGGAGATCCTTGAAATGACAGATACATCGACCTCGGATCGGAACCGCGCCACGGCCTTATGTATCATGATCTTTGGCCTCGGCGTCTACTTCGTGCCCGCATCCAGCTCGGCACTGAACGGTGTGAGAGAAGAATCCGGTGTGGTATCGGCTTTCGTCAACGTAACACAGCAGGTTGGCGGCTCTATAGGACCGGCGCTGCTCAACTCAGTCTTCCTAATGGCCACGACAGCAACCGCAGATACTAGCCTGAAATCTATAGAAGGCTATCGCGCTGCGTTCGGGGTCTCGGCAGGCCTCTTTCTCATCGCTCTCGCCATCACTCTGGTTCTGCCGCGGCGCGCTTCCAAGCGAACAGCTGACTAACATACTAAATAGAAGGACACTTTCATGACCATTGATACCAAATCACACTCTAACCTGTTCGCCCCGCTCAGCTTGCCGCGCGGCCCGAAGATAAAGAACCGTTTTGTTCTCGCCCCGTTGACCAATACCCAAAGCCGCGAGGACGGAACGCTGTCCGACGATGAATACCGCTGGCTCACGATGCGCGCAGAGGGTGGTTTCGGCCTAGTGACAACCTGTGCCAGCCACGTTTCGTCCGCGGGCAAGGCTTTCTTGGGTCAGCTGGGCTGTTTCGATGACCGCCATCTGCCCGGCCTTGAACGCCTTGCTGCGGGGTTGCGAGCACAGGGTGCGGTTTCGTCTTTGCAGCTCCAGCACGGAGGCATCCGCTCACTTTCAGACGGAAGTGAGCTAGCTGGCCCCTCTGCCCATTCCGAAACCGGTGCAAGGGCGCTGAGCGAGGCCGAAATTGAAAACATTATCGCAGAGTTCGTCGCCGCCGCTCGACGCGCCGAGCGGGCCGGGTTTGATGGCGTACAAATCCACGGCGGGCACGGTTACCTCATTGCTCAGTTCCTGTCGCCCGAGTTGAACCGACGTAGCGACCGTTGGGGCGGCTCCCCCGAGAACCGAGCCCGCTTCCTCTTCGAGATTCTGCATCGCATTCGCGCTGCCTGCCGACCAGATTTCCAGATAGGCATCCGCATATCGACCGAGCGCTTCGGGCTGGTCCTATCTGAAATGGTCGACCTCGCGTCTCGGCTCTTCGCGGACGGAGGTATGGACTACCTCGACCTGTCTTTGTGGGATATCACTAAGGAGCCTGAAGAAAAAGCATATAAGGGCAGAACCCTTATGTCGCTGTTTGCTGATCTGCCTAGAGGTGACTGTGCGCTCGGGGTTGCCGGTGGAATCATGACTGCAGCGCGCGGAGAATGGGCTCTTTCCGAGGGTGCAGATTACGTGGCAATTGGCAAGGCGGGTATACTTGTCCATGACCTTCCCGAATGCATAAGGAAAGAGGCTCGCTATACCTCACCCGCATTGCCGGTTTCGCCAGAGTACTTACGACAGGAAGGGCTCAGTACAGCATTCATCGACTACCTACGTGGGCAGCGGAGTTTCGTCGAGGACTGAATGCAGCCGTAATCGCAGCTGTCTTTTGGTCATAAGTTTGCGTGCCGACATCCTTCGTCGTGCGGGCGTTATCTTCATCGAAGAGCTGCGTAACGCGGGCTGGTACGAGAAAACAAGCCAAGCCTTCGCGGTATTTCTTCCAGTTAAATCTGTTGGCGTAGTAGGCGACGGCCGCCGTTACGAATACGTGGTAGCACTTCGTGCTGTTGAAACCATCGACTTCATGACAGCTCGTTGGGCGCACCTACCATACGAACTGCTAGAGAAAGTGTCTGGTCGTATCATCAACGAAATCGAACACATCTCCCGCGTGACTTACGACGTATTGTCTAAGCCACCTGCTACGATAGAGTGGGAATGATCCTTACTCATCAATAGTCTAATCAAACGGCTCTCTTTATTACCAAGAGGGCCGTTTTTGTATGTGTTGGCTGTTTAAAAAAGAATACCTTTCACCTGAATGTCCTGTTATCCTTTCTGTGAAATAGTCGGGGGGCCAATGCATTGGCTGAGATCGAAAGAGACCCGCAGAACCTGATTCAGTTAGCACTGGCGTAGGGAACTATTTGCACTTTGCCTTTAGCCGAGCAATTACGGCTATTTTATACGAGTCCGATCTTTGATCCCTCCAGAATGGCCAAAGTCAGTTCCTATACGTCTTTAATAGGAACGATAATGGCACCCTCTACACAGCAACACCTTAAACAGCAAAAAACGAATCAAACCACGTCAAAAAATATTCCTATTGTGCTTACCATTGCAGGGTCAGACAGTGGTGGCGGTGCGGGTATTCAAGCGGATATTAAGGCTATGTCTGCTACGGGTAGCTTTGCCTGTTCGGTTATTACCGCCATAACCTCGCAAAATACACTAGGTGTTTCCGCCATTTTTCCTATCCCGCTGGATCATGTCGCGAGTCAATTAGATGCTGTTTTTACTGATCTCAATGTTGCCGCCGTGAAAATAGGCATGCTGGCTGATGTCAGTATCATCAAGGTCGTGGCCGCTAAGCTGCGCCAATATCAGCCGCAACATGTCGTGATTGATCCGGTGATGGTGGCGACTAGCGGTGATTTATTGCTTAAGCATTCGGCGATCTCCGCGTTAAAAGAGACGTTGCTTCCCCTTGCTGACATTGTTACACCGAACTTGCCAGAAGCCGCAGCGTTAACCAATCGCGCCGTACCTCAATCCGAAGTCGAAATGAATGACATGATGGCGGACTTGCGTGCATTGGGGGCAAAAGCAGTCTTGCTGAAAGGAGGTCATTTAGAAACGGACGAAAACAGTAACGACCTTTTGATCACACAAGATGGCTTTGAATTATTAAGTGCTAAGCGCCTGTTCACAAAAAATACCCATGGAACAGGTTGCACGCTTTCTTCTGCGATTGCTTCTTACCTTGCTCAGGGCAATAGCCTGCAGCAATCCGTACAGTTAGGTAAACAGTATATTACCGGCGCGATTGCCCACGCGGATGAGTTAGATATTGGTCAAGGCCATGGCCCAGTTCATCACTTCTTTGCAGGCCATCAAGATGTGCGCTAAAGCCATCATCGGCATAAAGATTCGTCATGGGGGCCTGCAATACAGAGGTAGCTCGGCATCGACTTTAGCCGGTGTGAACATGACTATTCCTGCGAAGCAGTGGACGGTGCTGCTGGGGCGAAGTGGCAGCGGTAAAACGACGCTGTTGCGTTATCTTGCTGGGTTGCTAGACGATCAAGTGGAATGGCAAGGTGAGATTGAGGTTAGTGGCAATGATGTATCTGCTGAGAACATAGTATTACATGACCATATTGCGTATATGGCACAGCAAGATTTGCTCCTTCCTTGGTTAAATGTGCTGGATAACGTGTGTTTAAGCTCACGCTTTGCCAATGTCGCTCCTAACAAAGAGCAGGATAAGCAGCGTGCGCTGAGTTTGCTTGAGCAAGTCGGCCTTGCAGATAATGCCTATATGACTCCCGCCCAGCTGTCTGGAGGAATGCGTCAACGCGTGGCGCTTGCTCGTACTTTAATGCAAGACAAACCACTGGTGTTGATGGACGAGCCTTTCTCAGCCCTTGATGCGGTTACTCGGCACAAGTTACAGACCTTGTCCGTCTCCTTGTTAAAAGACAAAACGGTTGTGTTGATCACTCATGATCCGCAAGAGGCTGTGCGTTTGGCTGATCAATTGTATGTTCTGCAAGGTGCGCCCGCCCAAGCCCAGCAGTTGGATGTTCCTGAGTCGTCGCCCCCTCGAAAACTCGATGCTGAATGCGCTGCTTTGCAACAAGCTATTCTGGATCAGTTGGAGAAAGATTATGAGTGATATGGCTCAGTACCATTCAGTGTCGACACGCCTTAGTAAGAAAGAGCGTATTACTTATTCAGTGCTGCGGTTAATGATTAGCGCGGCGGTGATCCTTGGTCTTTGGCAGCTTGTGGTGGTGGCTTTTCAAATGCCAAGTTTTATTTTGCCATCGCCTATGGCGGTGCTAGATCGTTTAGGAACCCGCTACGATGTGCTGCTCAAACATACTTGGGTCACCGCGCAAGAGATTTTGCTCGGTCTCGGTTTAGGGTTAACCATGGGGTTAATGTTTGCCTTGATGATGTTGATGTTTCAGCCGCTTAAGCGTTGGCTACTTCCCATATTGATTGCCAGTCAAGCCATTCCTGTATTTGCCATCGCGCCAGTGATGATGCTCTGGTTAGGCTATGGCATCGCCTCAAAAGTGGTCATAGCGGCCATTATTATCTTCTTTCCGGTGACTACCTGTTGTTATGACGGCTTGCGTAACACACCTATCGGCTATTTAGATCTTGCGAAAACCATGGGTGCCTCGAAATGGCAATTGTTGCGACACATTCAATTTCCTGCAGCCTTGCCTACGCTGGCCTCAGGCATTCGTGTTGCCGTTGTTATTGCGCCGATCGGCGCGGTGGTTGGCGAATGGGTAGGGTCAAGTGAAGGATTGGGCTATCTGATGCTGCAAGCGAATGCGCGGATGATTATTGATGAGATGTTTGCCGCTTTATTTATTCTCGCGGTGCTCTCGATCACTCTGTACTTCACCACCGACATAGTATTGAAAAAAGCCATCCCTTGGGAAAATAAATAGAATCATTAAAGGAAAAAATCGATGAATAAAAATACATTGCTGAGTGCTATCGCTCTGTTCGCGGTGCTAGTTTCGAACAACGTTATGGCAGCAGAAAAGAACCTAACATTAATGCTCGATTGGTTTGTTAATCCAGGACATGGTCCGATCATTATCGCTAAAGAGCGCGGCTACTTTGAGCAGGCTGGTCTGCAGGTGAAAATCGAAGAGCCTGCTGACCCAAGTACGCCAGCTAAATTAGTTGCTGCTGGTAAAGTGGATTTGGCCGTGTCATACCAACCAAATTTAACAATGGATGTGTCTGCTGGTTTACCTTTGATCCGTGCTTCAACATTGGTCGCGACACCGTTGAATACTTTGTTGGTGCTTGATAATGGTAAGAACGACTCCCTTGCTGATCTAAAAGGTAAGAAAATCGGCATCTCTATTTCGGGTAACGAAGAAGCCACCCTTAGCACCATGCTTGGGCAAGAAGGCGTTAAATTTTCTGATGTAAACATTATTAATGTGGGTTGGGCGCTCTCGTCCTCACTTGCCTCAGGCAAAGTGGATGCGATTTGGGGTGGTTTTCGTAACTTTGAAATCAATCAGCTCGCGCTAGAAGGTTACAAAGCCAAAGCCTTTTACCCAGAAGAGCACGGTGTGCCTTCTTATGACGAGTTGATCTTTGTCGCCAACGCCAACACCTACAATAAAGAAGACATAGAAGCCTTTAATAAGGCCATTCAACAAGCAACAACCTACATCGTCAACCATCCAAGTGAGGCGTGGGAGCAGTTTGTTGCTTACGCCCCAGATACGCTTAATAACGAGTTAAATAAGCGCGCTTGGAATGATTCCTTGAGCCGCTTTGCGCTACGCCCAGCCGCGGTAGATTTTAAACGCTATGACGATTACGCCCATTTCTTGTATGACCATCAAATCATTAATACGTTGCCGAAAGCGAAAAATTACGTACCGACTTTTGACTAATACCTAAAGCACCTTACTTTAAGAGATTTGTAATATGAAATACCAAGATTTGATCGCCGCTTGTCAGGAAGATTGGACGGCCTACACAGAACACGCTTTTGTGCAGCAGTTAGCAAAAGGCACTCTTGAGCAATCGTGCTTTTTGCATTATCTAAAGCAAGATTTCCTGTTTCTCAAGCAATATGCCCGTGCGTATGCCTTGGCAATATACAAAGCGCGTACGTTAGAAGATATGCGCCGTGCCTTGCCGACTGTGTATAACCTGTTAGATTCAGAAACCGCTCATCATGTGGAATATTGCGCACAATGGGGATTAACAGAAGCGGATCTTGAAAACGAAGCGGAAGATTTTGGTACGGTGGCCTACACCCGTTATGTATTGGATGCGGGTATGACTGGCGATTTAGTCGATCTTTATGCAGCGTTAGCGCCATGTTCTGTTGGTTATGGCGTGATTGGTAAGAAGTTGCTTGAAGATGAAAGTACCGTCATTGAGGGTAACCCTTATGCGAGCTGGATTGAGCTTTATAGTGGTGACGACTACCAATCGAGTGTTATGACAGGGATGGAGCACTTTAATAAGCTATTGGCCGAGATTGATATAAACAGTCAGCGTGGACAGAATTTAGTTGATGTATTTAAGACGGCTACCCGTATGGAAATCGCCTTTTGGCAACAAGGCTTAAACGCTAAGTAAGATTGATAGGAGTATGAAGATGTTAGTTGAACAAATCACTCAAGCACTTACTGCCGTAAGAGAGCAAAAGCCTTTAGTAGTAAGCATTACCAACTATGTGGTGATGAACAATACGGCTAATGCACTGTTGGCCATTGGCGCGTCTCCCATTATGGCGCATTCTAAGCAAGAAATGGCAGAGATGATGGCGTTTGCTGGGGCATTGGTGATCAATATCGGTACGCTAGATAGCGCTTGGATTCCACGTATGACGTTTGCTGTCGAACAAGCTAATGCGAATGGCAAAGTGGTCGTACTTGACCCCGTCGGTTGCGGAGCCAGTATATTGCGGACTGACACCTCTCGCGAAATAGCGCGCTTGGCCGATCAACTGATTATCCGAGGTAACGCATCGGAAATCATCGCACTGGCCAACGAACAAGCAAAAAGCAAAGGCGTGGATGCACTAGATAGCAGCGATATCGCACTGAGCGCGGCGTATTTCTTGGTGAAGGAGTATGGCGCCTGTGTCGTTATTTCCGGAGAGACCGATTACATAGTGACAAGTGAGCAAACGGTTAAGCTCAACAATGGCCATGCCATGATGCCTTGTGTGACCGGAATGGGTTGTACATTGAGCGCTCTGACGGCGGCCTTTGCGGCGGTGGGCGAAGAAACCGGTGTGGCGGCTGCAGCTGTGCTTGGTGTTGTCGGAGAAATCGCGGCCGAACAGTCGCGGGGGCCGGGCAGTCTGCAACTAACCATTCTCGATGAATTATACCTGTTAGATGAAGCGACACTAGCCAAGCGCCTGAAGTTGCAAGTTATTAATTCATAAGAGGCTCAAGAGGAGGACGATGAACGCCTATCGCTTATATTTGGTCACTGATGATCAACAAGACCTCGCCACCTTGACGGAAGTCGTTTCTAAGGCGGTAGCTGGTGGTGTGACCATGGTTCAAGTTCGCGAAAAGCATGGCGATGTGCGTGCTTTTATTGAACGAGCTTTGGCCGTTAAAAAGGTTCTTCAAGGAACAGGCATTCCTTTAATTATTAATGACCGAGTCGATGTCTCACTTGCAGTGGATGCCGATGGCGTTCATCTCGGTCAATCGGACATGCCAGCTAAGATCGCTCGTCAGTTAATTGGCCCTGATAAAATATTAGGTCTATCAATCGAAACACAAGAGCAACTTGCTGCAGCCGATGCTTTGCCGATTGATTACATTGGTTTAAGTGCCATCTTCGCCACACCAACAAAAACCAACACCAAGCATCATTGGGGAATAGATGGATTGAAGTCGGCACTCAAGGTAACGTCTTTACCTATTGTTGCAATTGGAGGAATCCATGAAGGGAATATCCCTGAACTTTGTTCCACTGGTGTTCATGGTTTAGCGCTGGTCTCTGCAATTTGCAGCGCTGATGATCCTAAAGCCGCCGCAGCCCATTTGCTTGAGTTGATGGGATAAGGTTTTACTTCTCGATTGTGGCAGGGGAGGATGTTCCTATACTATATCGTTATCAAAACAGCTCTCTTTATAGTAAAGAGGGCTGTTTTTGTTTGTGTTTACTGTCTAAAAAATCTGGGCGCTGTTGAAGTCAAACTAATCAAGATAAGGCGTTAATACTTCCTCAATCCAAGATATAAAAATGCGTACTCGACGAGACAAGTTTTGTCTGTGTGCTACGACAATAGAAACAGGTAAGGGTTCTGATTGTAGGCTTGGTAGTACTTCAACAAGAGATCCGTCGCTTAAAAATGGTTTCAGGCTGGATAGGCCGGCTTGTATCAATCCAAGTCCAGCTATGCCCGCGCCATGGTAAGTCTGAACGTTGTTGACACGCAGTGAGCCGGGGAGGTCTAGGGATTGATAGCTTTGACCATCATAATATTCCCATCCGAATGGACGATTACCTAATGTTGGTGTGTAGTGAACAATGCGATGGCCTTGGCTTATTAAGTCCTCTAGTGTGTGCGGGACTCCGTATTGTTTAAGATACTCAGGGCTTGCTGCATTCACCATTTTTAGATCGCCAAGGTGCCTAGCAACCAGTGTATCGTCGAGAACACCTCCGACCCTAAGTACACAATCCATACCTTCTTTTATTAAATCCACCCTGCGGTCTGTACTGGAAATTTCGAGTTCAATACCAGGGTACTTTTCCATGAATTTAGGTAATTCAGGAATAATGTTCGCGCGCGCGAATTCTGTTGGTAAATCTGCACGTATTCGACCTTCAAGCAGAGCATCATCCTTTGCAAACATAAGATTGAGTTCTTCTGCATCAGCGAGTAAAGCGCAAGCTCGTAGATAAAAATTTCGCCCGTTTTCTGTGAGTTGAACTTTTCTAGTTGAGCGGTGTAGAAGACGCGTTCCAACCTGAGCTTCTAATTGGCGTACGACATTAGAGGCTCGACCTTTTTGGATGCCAAGGCTTTCTGCGGCGCCTGTGAAACTGCCCATTTCTGAGATACGAATAAATATAGCTAGATTATCAAGGTTTTGCATTGTTTCTCTTTTTGATAACAATGGGTTTTTATTAGGGTGCTTTATCGTAAAAATATCACAAGGTAAAGTGGAATTCTAGAGAGTCAGGCGAGCTGGTTCCACTTATTTGGGAGAATGACATGCGCTATAACCAACTGGGTAATACTGGGTTATTTGTGTCGGAAATATGCCTTGGAACTATGACATTTGGTCCGGTTGGTCAGCAAGGTCTATATCACGATATTGCTGGAATGGATCAGGCGACAGCAGACAGTATTGTGGATTGTTGCTTTTCCGCTGGTGTTAATTTTTTTGATACGGCGGATGTGTACACAAATGGCCACTCCGAGAAAATGTTAGGCCAAGCTTTAAAAAATCTGAACGTGCCTCGTAAAGATGTGGTCATTGCAACTAAGGTCTTTAATCCTTCGGGCAATGGTCCGAATGATAGAGGCGCTTCTCGAGGCCATATTTTGGATTCGGTGGAGGCAAGTTTGGAACGTTTGCAGACGGATTACATCGATCTATATCAAATTCACGCTAACGATCCTGTTACGCCCATTGAAGAAACACTTCGTACACTTGATGACCTTATTTCGCGAGGAGTGATTCGTTATATCGGTTTGTCTAATTGGGCGGCTTGGCGGATCGCGAAAGCACAGGGCATTGCTGAGCGAGAAGGCTTTGCGCGATTTGAAACGGTGCAAGGCTATTTTTCTTTGGCTGGGAGAGATTTAGAGCGTGAGATGGCTCCCATGTTAATGGAAGAAAAGATGGGATTACTGGCCTGGTCTCCTTTGGCTGGCGGACTGCTATCAGGAAAGTTTTCACCAGACTCAAAAGGTGAAGGTCGTCGTGCCAATTTTGACTTCCCTCCTGTGGATAGGGACAAAGTTTGGGCATGTGTTGATGCTATGCGCCCGATTGCTGCAAAACATGGTGCTTCTATTGCTGCAGTGGCGCTTGCTTATGTATTGAGTAAGCCTTTTGTAACATCTGTGATCACGGGGGCAAAACGCTTTGATCAAATAGAGCAGAACCTTGCGGCGGTAGAGGTCAAGCTGGACCAGGAAGATCTAAATACATTGGATGCAGTAAGTTGTCTCGCGCCAGAATACCCTGGCTGGATGCTTGAGCGTACAGCACCTACTCGCATGCCGTCTGGTAAGCAAACTACGCCAACATTGCGATAGTCAGGAGAGTACTCAAATGAAACTGTTTTCTTATCAAAATTTTATGACTTGGTTATTGGTCGCTTTTTTTGTCTTTGCTGGGTTGTTGAATGTGTTTCCGCCAGTGCCCTTGCTTGAAGACTACCATCGTTGGGGTTACCCCGATGGTTTCCATTACATCACCGCGGCACTTGAGCTTTTAAGTGCTTATTGGCAAGCCAAGTCGTCACTTAAATGGCGACGTGCTGGCCTTGCTTTAGGTGGTTTGGTTTTAGTTGGGGCGCTTATTACGCTCGTACTAAATCAGCAGTGGCTGCATGTAATTCTTCCATCGTTGGTGTTGGCAGTTTTGTTATTTCAATTTAAGCAAAAGTCTTTGCGTTGCGCTCTGTGATGAAAAGCTGAGCGTCTTTTGTCTTGTCTTTAAGACAAACTTTATTAATCAAATTAAGAGGTGTGTTATGAGTTTTTCTTCAGAGTTGAAAGGGGTAGTTATTTATCATTCTGGTTACGGTCATACTCAGCGTGTGGCAGAAGCCGTGGCGGATGGGGCAAACGCCAAACTGCTACCGATTGATGCAAATGGTGAGTTAAGCGAAACAGCGTGGTCTGATATTAGCAAAGCGCACTTTGTGATTCTAGGATCTCCAACCTATATGGGTGGACCTAGCTGGCAGTTTAAGAAATTTGCAGATGCGTCATCAAAGCAGTGGTTTGAGGACAAATGGAAAAACAAGGTGTTTGGTGGTTTTACCAATAGCTCTAGTATTAATGGCGACAAGCTATCGACATTGCAATACTTTACTTTATTTGCGGCTCAGCATCGAGGCATCTGGGTGGGGATGGGAATGAAGTCATCTAACACAAAAGCGTCACAGCGTGATGATATTAACCGAATGGGTTCATTTCTTGGGCCAATGGCACAAGTGGCTGCCGATGCAGGACCAGAAGAAATGTCACAAGGAGACCTCGATACAGCACGCCTTTATGGGGTACGTGTTGCTGGTCTAACTGCAAAATTTTATTCGTTTGAGACGGAGCTTAGTTTGCGAGAAATTTCATAGCGTTATGTGGTTGTTGTAATTCCTTATTACTGCATAATGGCTTTATATTTCAATCGGCTCTCTTTTTAATTACAAAGAGAGCCTTTTTGTTTGTATTGAGTATTGTGAAAAGTTTTGGAGTCGTAGGTTGAAATTTCCAACCCCCTTAATAGAAGGAAAATTGATTAAACGCTATAAGCGCTTTTTGTCCGATATTGAATTGCCAAATGGTGAGGTTGTGGTGGCCCATTGCCCCAATACTGGATCAATGAAACGTTGTCAGCAAGATAGCGCTCGTGTATGGCTATCTAAAAGTGATAACCCAAAGCGTAAGCTGGCTTATACATGGGAGCTGGTGGAGGTCGATGAGCAGTATTTGGCTTGCATTAATACAGGTTACCCAAATAAATTGGTAGGCGAAGCCATTGCTGATGGTGTTGTGACTGAGCTTGCTGGGTATACAGAACAGAAAGCAGAAGTGAAGTATGGCGAGAAAAGTCGTATTGATTGGTTATTGACAGGTGATGATGGTCGCAAGTGTTATGTAGAAGTTAAAAACGTCACCTTATTAGAAGAAGACGGATTGGGGTATTTCCCTGATGCGGTGACGGATCGTGGTCGCAAGCACTTATATGAACTGGCGAAGGTGGTCGAAGAAGGTCATCGTGCCGTCATGTTTTTTTGTGTGAGTCATATGGGAATTGATTCTGTTACACCCGCTGCTCACATAGATAAAAAGTATGCAGAAGCATTTATTGAAGTGGTTGGGAAGGGAGTTGAGGTGATTGCTTACCAAGTGGCTATCGGTACTCAGGAAATGAAAGTAGTGCGTTCTGTATCAGTAGAAATGCCTGAATTGATAGATTGATAATACGTAAATTCTCTTTATTTGGTTGCTTTATAACCAAAGAGAGTGGTTTTTGACTGTTTTATGAACGAATACGCTTTCATTTAAAATAAATTGAAAGAAAATGCCGAAAAGGGTTGCACAAAATCTGTAGATCCTTA
Source organism: Marinomonas foliarum (assembly GCF_016906065.1). Classification (NCBI taxonomy): domain Bacteria; kingdom Pseudomonadati; phylum Pseudomonadota; class Gammaproteobacteria; order Oceanospirillales; family Oceanospirillaceae; genus Marinomonas; species Marinomonas foliarum. Next base: position 2,545,398 of record NZ_CP070273.1, read on the forward strand.
ATATACGCCCTCGCTGACACGGACAAGGCTTCAGAGCAACGAAGACCAAGTTCAACTAACTAAATATGATTTGGTTAGTCATTCAAGTTAGCACGCTCTTTAAAATAGATAATCAGATAATTTGTGTGGGCGCTCGCTAGAGGCTTCAGAAGATTGTCCGGATTGGTTTTTAACTGATTCGAGATGATCAAAAAAATTGAAGTCTTGCGAAACGTCTAACACGTCAATTCGCTTTATGTTGGCTTATTGTTCTTAGGGATGATGAGTCGATTAAGTTATTGTTAGTGTAATAGATTTTGAGTAAGCAAACTTTTTAACTGAAGAGTTTGATCATGGCTCAGATTGAACGCTGGCGGCAGGCTTAACACATGCAAGTCGAGCGGTAACAGGGGAGCTTGCTCCTGCTGACGAGCGGCGGACGGGTGAGTAACGCGTAGGAATCTGCCTAGTAGAGGGGGACAACATGTGGAAACGCATGCTAATACCGCATACGCCCTAAGGGGGAAAGGAGGGGACTCTTCGGAGCCTTCCGCTATTAGATGAGCCTGCGTAAGATTAGCTAGTTGGTAGGGTAAAGGCCTACCAAGGCGACGATCTTTAACTGGTCTGAGAGGATGACCAGTCACACTGGGACTGAGACACGGCCCAGACTCCTACGGGAGGCAGCAGTGGGGAATATTGGACAATGGGCGAAAGCCTGATCCAGCCATGCCGCGTGTGTGAAGAAGGCCTTAGGGTTGTAAAGCACTTTCAGGGGTGAGGAAGGGTAGCTAGTTAATACCTAGTTATTTTGACGTTAGCCCCAGAAGAAGCACCGGCTAACTCTGTGCCAGCAGCCGCGGTAATACAGAGGGTGCAAGCGTTAATCGGAATTACTGGGCGTAAAGCGCGCGTAGGTGGTTTGTTAAGTCGGATGTGAAATCCCAGGGCTCAACCTTGGAATGGCACCCGATACTGGCAGGCTAGAGTACGGTAGAGGGGTGTGGAATTTCCTGTGTAGCGGTGAAATGCGTAGATATAGGAAGGAACATCAGTGGCGAAGGCGACACCCTGGACTGATACTGACACTGAGGTGCGAAAGCGTGGGGAGCAAACAGGATTAGATACCCTGGTAGTCCACGCCGTAAACGATGTCTACTAGCCGTTGGGTTGTAATGACTTAGTGGCGCAGCTAACGCAATAAGTAGACCGCCTGGGGAGTACGGCCGCAAGGTTAAAACTCAAATGAATTGACGGGGGCCCGCACAAGCGGTGGAGCATGTGGTTTAATTCGAAGCAACGCGAAGAACCTTACCTACTCTTGACATCCAGTGAACTTAGCAGAGATGCTTTGGTGCCTTCGGGAACACTGAGACAGGTGCTGCATGGCTGTCGTCAGCTCGTGTTGTGAAATGTTGGGTTAAGTCCCGTAACGAGCGCAACCCTTATCCTTATTTGCCAGCACTTCGGGTGGGAACTTTAAGGAGACTGCCGGTGACAAACCGGAGGAAGGTGGGGACGACGTCAAGTCATCATGGCCCTTACGAGTAGGGCTACACACGTGCTACAATGGCGTATACAGAGGGCTGCGAACTAGCGATAGTAAGCGAATCCCAGAAAGTACGTCGTAGTCCGGATTGGAGTCTGCAACTCGACTCCATGAAGTCGGAATCGCTAGTAATCGTGAATCAGAATGTCACGGTGAATACGTTCCCGGGCCTTGTACACACCGCCCGTCACACCATGGGAGTTGATTGCTCCAGAAGTAGCTAGCTTAACCCTTCGGGGATGGCGGTTACCACGGAGTGGTCAATGACTGGGGTGAAGTCGTAACAAGGTAGCCCTAGGGGAACCTGGGGCTGGATCACCTCCTTAAACGATAGAAACCTCTGGTGAGCGTTCACACAAATTATCTGATACCTATCTTAAAAGCATTAGCACAGAGTTCTAAGCAAGAGGTTTGAATGGTTTATCCATCAAGCATCTGACTTAGTGCTTTGCACTAAACTTGCTCTTTAACAATTCGAATTTTGAAATAACGATGAATCAAGCGTTAAACCGGTGGAAGTTCACTTTAACCTAGTGACTTCTATTATCGTAAATCCAAAGAGACACAAAAGCTCTTTGGTATGTGGTCTGATTTATGTTTCTACTTTTCCTTTTGGAATCGTAAAAAACTATTTTGGGTTATATGGTCAAGTGACCAAGCGTGCACGGTGGATGCCTTGGCAGTCAGAGGCGATGAAGGACGTGGTAATCTGCGAAAAGGTTCGGGGAGTCGATAAACAGACTTTGATCCGAACATGTCCGAATGGGGAAACCCACTCTACTTGTAGAGTATCCCACAGTGAATACATAGCTGTGTGGAGGCGAACCCGGGGAACTGAAACATCTAAGTACCCGGAGGAAAAGAAATCAACCGAGATTCCCTAAGTAGCGGCGAGCGAAAGGGGATTAGCCCTTAAGTGGTTTTGGTGTTAGTAGAAGGCTCTGGAAAGTGCCGCGATAGAGGGTGATAGCCCCGTATACGAAAACACCTTAATCATGAAAACGAGTAGGACGGGACACGTGTTATCCTGTCTGAATATGGGGGGACCATCCTCCAAGGCTAAATACTCCTGACTGACCGATAGTGAACCAGTACCGTGAGGGAAAGGCGAAAAGAACCCCTGTGAGGGGAGTGAAATAGATCCTGAAACCGTGTACGTACAAGCAGTGGGAGCGGACTTGTTCCGTGACTGCGTACCTTTTGTATAATGGGTCAACGACTTATTTTCAGTAGCAAGGTTAAGCACATAGTGGAGCCGTAGGGAAACCGAGTCTTAATAGGGCGTTTAGTTGCTGGGAATAGACCCGAAACCGGGCGATCTATCCATGAGCAGGTTGAAGGTTGAGTAACATCAACTGGAGGACCGAACCCACATCCGTTGAAAAGGCTGGGGATGACTTGTGGATAGGAGTGAAAGGCTAATCAAGCTCGGAGATAGCTGGTTCTCCTCGAAAGCTATTTAGGTAGCGCCTCGTATCTCACCATTGGGGGTAGAGCACTGTTTGGGCTAGGGGGTCATCCCGACTTACCAACCCCATGCAAACTCCGAATACCAATGAGTGCAATTACGGGAGACACACGGCGGGTGCTAACGTCCGTCGTGGAAAGGGAAACAACCCAGACCGTCAGCTAAGGTCCCAAAGTTACAGTTAAGTGGGAAACGATGTGGGAAGGCTTAGACAGCTAGGAGGTTGGCTTAGAAGCAGCCATCCTTTAAAGAAAGCGTAATAGCTCACTAGTCGAGTCGGCCTGCGCGGAAGATATAACGGGGCTCAAACTGTACACCGAAGCTACGGATGCTTAGTTTACTAGGCATGGTAGAGGAGCGTTCTGTAAGCCGTTGAAGGTCAAGCTGTAAGGCAGGCTGGAGGTATCAGAAGTGCGAATGTTGACATGAGTAACGATAAGGGGAGTGAAAAACTCCCCCGCCGGAAGACCAAGGTTTCCTGTCCCATGTTAATCAGGGCAGGGTGAGTCGGCCCCTAAGGCGAGGCAGAAATGCGTAGTCGATGGGAAACAGGTTAATATTCCTGTACTCGTACATATTGCGATGGAGAGACGGAGAAGGCTAGGCCAGCACAGCGATGGTTGTCTGTGTTTAAGGCGGTAGGTTTGGGACTTAGGCAAATCCGGGTCCCTTTAAGACCGAGAACTGACGACGAGCCCTCTTTTGGGCGAAGTGGTTGATGCCATGCTTCCAGGAAAAACTTCTAAGCTTCAGATATGATCGAACCGTACCCCAAACCGACACAGGTGGTCAGGTAGAGAATACCAAGGCGCTTGAGAGAACTCGGGTGAAGGAACTAGGCAAAATGGTACCGTAACTTCGGGAGAAGGTACGCCGGCCGGTGTGAAGGACTTGCTCCGTAAGCACTAGTCGGTCGAAGATACCAGGTGGCTGCGACTGTTTATTAAAAACACAGCACTCTGCAAACACGAAAGTGGACGTATAGGGTGTGACGCCTGCCCGGTGCTTGAAGGTTAATTGATGGGGTTAGCGCAAGCGAAGCTCTTGATCGAAGCCCAAGTAAACGGCGGCCGTAACTATAACGGTCCTAAGGTAGCGAAATTCCTTGTCGGGTAAGTTCCGACCTGCACGAATGGCGTAACGATGGCCACACTGTCTCCACCCGAGACTCAGTGAAATTGAAATCGCAGTGAAGATGCTGTGTATCCGCGGCTAGACGGAAAGACCCCGTGAACCTTTACTATAGCTTCACAGTGAACTTTGAACCTACTTGTGTAGGATAGGTGGGAGGCTTTGAAGTGCAGACGCCAGTTTGCATGGAGCCACTCTTGAAATACCACCCTGGTATGTTTGAGGTTCTAACTCAGGTCCCTTATCGGGATCGAGGACACTGTGTGGTGGGTAGTTTGACTGGGGCGGTCTCCTCCCAAAGAGTAACGGAGGAGCACGAAGGTGTGCTCAGCATGGTCGGAAATCATGCATAGAGTGTAAAGGCAAAAGCACGCTTAACTGCGAGACAGACACGTCGAGCAGGTACGAAAGTAGGTCTTAGTGATCCGGTGGTTCTGTATGGAAGGGCCATCGCTCAACGGATAAAAGGTACTCCGGGGATAACAGGCTGATACCGCCCAAGAGTTCACATCGACGGCGGTGTTTGGCACCTCGATGTCGGCTCATCACATCCTGGGGCTGAAGCCGGTCCCAAGGGTATGGCTGTTCGCCATTTAAAGTGGTACGCGAGCTGGGTTTAGAACGTCGTGAGACAGTTCGGTCCCTATCTGCCGTGGACGTTTGAGATTTGAGAGGAGCTGCTCCTAGTACGAGAGGACCGGAGTGGACGAACCTCTGGTGTTCCGGTTGTCACGCCAGTGGCATTGCCGGGTAGCTATGTTCGGACGGGATAACCGCTGAAAGCATCTAAGCGGGAAGCCTCCCTTAAGATAAGATCTCACTGGGACATAAGTCCCCTAAAGAGCCGTTCGAGACTAGGACGTTGATAGGTTGGGTGTGTAAGTGCTGTGAGGCATTGAGCTAACCAATACTAATTGCTCGTGAGGCTTGACCATATAACACCAAAGTGGTTTTGGATGAGAAAAGTGAAAGCTCAATCTCATCAAAATGACAAAGACACAGATACGATAAAGCATCAGCAATGATGAGCATCGGTTTAATACTTGATCCACGTTATTTCAAAATGAATTGTTAAAGATCCAAGCACGTATTCGCGTGTTTTGAGACAAGTCGAAAGACAATGCAATCAACGCATAGCTCAAAACAAACGCAAAACGAATTGCTTGACGATCATAGAGGCGTTGAACCACCTGATCCCATCCCGAACTCAGAAGTGAAAAGCGCCATCGCCGATGGTAGTGTGGGAGATCCCATGTGAGAGTAGGTCGTCGTCAAGCTTTATATTAAGAGAAACCCCGTCCTGCTCAGCAGGTCGGGGTTTTTTCGTTTAAGAACATCAAAACATTCTCTCCCACTAGTGGGGCTTTTTATCAAAGATACGCATGTTATAAGGTTATTTTCAAGCTTTATATTAAGAAGGCCCTGATAGCTACGCTGTCAGGGCTTTTTTCGTCTTAAAGAAATGCAAAGTCATCTGGGTTAGCAATAAGCCTCGCTGCACTCGCTTAGCCTTTTGCTCCGCTTGCGCCAGTCTCATTCTTCGACGTGTCTGCGCGGGTCATCAAAAGAGCGCGTCATGTGTTATCTATCTGAACTCACGCCACGTAGTAATGGTTTATCCTCTGTATCCAGCTGGCGTTTGTCACATCCTTTAATGTGTTACCGCGTGACATCAAAAGAAGACGCCTTATCGTGCCTTATGTGGTCTATTAGAGCGTGACATTAAAAGAGATTGCCTATGTCGTCTATCTGGATAGATCCTCCCCACATCACTTTACGACATGGTAATAGGCGGCTGTCTATTCGGGGGGGAGATCAAAACAAATGAAAAAGCCCTGGAAGTTGCTTTGCTCTATGGAAGCAACGCTTACTTTCAGGGCTTAGTATGGAGTTTAGGTATGATTACTGTTGATTGAATTCAACTAATATCTCGCTGTAACGTCCAGAAGCTTGGAGTGATATTAGTCCTTTGTTAAAAGCATCGCGGATTTCTTCTGCGTTAGGGGCGGTTTTTGAAATCAAAAGGTATAGGTCATTTTCTTCTAGAGGTGGAAGAAGGATCTGTAGTTGAGAGCCATCAATACCTGCCGCTTTAGCGGCTTCTTTTGCAACAGCTAAGCTATCTGCATATAGTTGGACTTCACCAGAATCTAATGCTTTAACAGCATCAGAAACTTCTGCGTATTCCTTAATGTTTGAGAACGGAAAGTTATCAAATGATTCACCGATTACAGTGCCTTTCAATTTAGCAATAGAGTATTGATTGAGCTCTTCAAATGAAGAGTAATTGTTCATAGGGAAATCTGGTTTTTTGATTAGACCTGCTAGAACGGTGTAAATGGGAATGGAGAAATAGTACTCTTTTGCTCTTTCCTCTGAATAGTAACCGCCTACAATAGCGTCTTTGTCACCCTTCTTCGCGTTGTCCAAAGCATTTTGCCAGCCTGTGAATTCGATAGTAGAGTCATAACCTGATTCAGTAAGCGCTTCTTCTACAATGGCTGTAATGAAGCCGCCTTTTTCTAGGCTTTCTGCATAAAATGGTGGCCAGTTCATTGTGGTTAGTTCAACAGTTTGAGCTTTTACGGTAAGAGGAAGAGTAATAATCAAAGCGGAAAAGAACGTTGTAACTATTTTCATAAGAGTGCCTTTTTATATGATTTTGCTCATTCTATGCACATTTTTGTTTATTCTATATACAGGTGTCGTGAATGGATAGAGGGTGGTCGTATTTCCTGTCGGCCCAAGAAAAATGATGATTGGCTTATATCTTTAAGTAAATATATGTGATGACATAATAATTTATGTGTTCAAAAAGACTTGGGGATAAGCCTTATTTTTATGCACAAAAAAGCCCAGTCTGATGCTGGGCTTTATGTAGATAAGAGTACGGGATTATCGAGTATTGTCTGCTAATTCACTAAGCAGTGCTCGTTGTGCACTGCGGTATTCGCCTTTCCTTGGTTTGGATAACTGATACGAGCCATCGCTCTGAAGAATCCAGCTTTGCGTATTGTCTGTTAGGTAATACTCCAGTTCCTTTTTCACTCGGCGAGTCTGTTTATAATCCTGAAGAGGGAAGGCGACTTCAATACGATTGTTTAAGTTTCTATCCATGCCATCTGCGCTGGATAAATAAACCTTAGGGTTACGATTGTTGTAGAAGTAATACACTCTAGTGTGTTCAAGGAATCGTCCTATAACGCTTCGTACACGAATATTGGATGATATGCCTTTGATACCAGGACGCAATGTGCAGATGCCACGAACAATTAAGTCTATTTTTACCCCTGCCTGAGACGCTTTATAGAGAGATTGAACCAGTCTCTGTTCTGTTAACGAGTTTACTTTAATAATAATACGAGAAGGCTCACCATTGAGTGCATTTTCTGCTTCTCTGTTTATCATTTCTAACAAGCGGTCTCGAAGAGTGAACGGTGCGTGTAATAGTTTTTTGACTTTTAGTTCTTTACTCATTCCTGTGAGCTGCTGGAAAACGCGATGAACATCATCACCAATTTCCTTGTCACAGGTCATAAAGCTATAGTCGGTGTAGAGACGTGCATTACCTGCGTGGTAGTTACCTGTTCCTAGGTGAACGTAACGGGTCAGGTCTGCGCCTTCTCTACGAACGATTAGGATCATTTTCGCATGGGTTTTATGACGAACAACACCATAAACCACAATAGCACCTGCGTCTTGTAAGCGGCTTGCCAAGGCTAAGTTTTCTGCTTCATCAAAGCGAGCACGTAATTCGATGACAACTGTAACTTCTTTGCCATTCCGAGCGGCTTCAACCAATGCATTAGCAATCGGCGAGCGAGAGCCTGTTCTATATAGCGTCTGACGAATGGCGACCACACTTGGGTCTTTCGCGGCTTCACTTAATAAGTCGATAACAGGCGAGAAGCTCTCAAATGGGTGCATGAGTAAGTAGTCGCGTTGACGAATAGCCTCGAACAATCCACCAGAGCTGGCAAGCTTTCTAGGCAGGCCCGGAGAAAAAGGAGGGTACATTAGATCTGGGCGATCCACTAACTCGAGCACAGCCATAAGACGGCTAAGGTTTACAGGGCCATCGATGCGATAAAGGTCTTGCTGCTCTAGATCAAATTGCTTCAGCAAAGAGTCGACGATATGAAGAGGGCAGTTTTCGGCGATTTCCAATCGCACCGAACTACCGTAATGACGACTTTGTAATTCTGTGCGTAATGCACCTGCTAAATCGACGCCGATGTCGTCGGAATCTACTTCTAAATCCGCGTTACGAGTCAGGCGGAATTGGAAACAGCCTTTGACTGTCATACCTGGAAATAATTGATCTGCATGAGCGTGAATAATAGATGAAAGGAAAACCAGATTGTCTCCGCCTTCACACACTTCATCTGGTAATTTAACAAGTCGAGGCAGTGAACTTGGTGCAGGAACAATGGCAAGACCATTTTCACGACCAAAGGCATCTCGGCCTTCTAGTTCAACAACGAAGTTGAAGGTCTTGTTTGCTAATCTAGGGAACGGGTGTGCTGGATCGAGTCCAATAGGACTGATGATCGGCAGCACATTGTCACGAAAATAGCGCTTTACCCAAGCGGCTTGTTTTTCATTCCATACAGTACGACGAATGAACTTAACATTTTCAGTCGCTAGCTTAGGTAAAATAATATCGTTGAGAATACGGTATTGACGGCGGACTAGCTTGTGAGCGTGTTCGCTGATCAGACCAAGCACTTTTTTCGGGTGCATGCCGTCAGGGCCATTTTTTTCACGGCTGTATTCTAATTGGCTTTTTAAACCCGCAACACGGATCTCAAAAAACTCATCCATGTTCGAACTAAAGATACACAGAAACATCAATCGATTTAGGATTGGGTGGTTCTCATCCATGGCTTGTTCAAGCACGCGCGCGTTAAACTGAAGGTGACTCAGCTCACGGTTGAAATAGAGCTCTGGGTCAGCCAGGTCAATTTCCTCTGGTAGACGCTCTTCAATAGCTATCTTATTCGGATCCTGTGGTTGCTCAGGAATAGGTTCCAGTACCAACTCTGAATCCAGCTCCAGCGGAGGGCTGGGGATAGTTTCTTTTTTATCTATTTCGTTCACCGACTGCTCAGACATGCGCTTTAATTCTCTCTAAATACCGTTTTATTGTGTTGTTGGCATTATTGTTCCTCTTGCCTACAAGTGTAGGCATATCCTAACAAATTACACCAACGCAGCCTGCTGGTCACCGATTCAATGTACTTATTTACTAAAAAATTTGAATTTCTAGCGTTTTAGCAAGCGTGCTGCATCTTTTGCAAAATAGGTAAGGATTCCATCAGCCCCTGCGCGTTTGAAAGCGAGAAGTGATTCCATCATAACCGTATCTTTATCTAGCCAGCCATTTTGAAAAGCGGCCATGTGCATTGCGTACTCACCGCTTACTTGATAAGCAAACGTTGGTACCTCAAGTTCTGTTTTTACTCTGCGCACAATGTCCAAATAAGGCATGCCAGGTTTTACCATGACCATATCCGCGCCTTCTTCTATGTCGAGCATCACCTCGCGGATAGCTTCATTTGAGTTGGCTGGGTCTATTTGGTAAGTAAATTTATTGCCTTTGCCTAGATTGCCGCTTGAGCCAATAGCATCACGGAATGGGCCGTAATAAGCAGACGCATATTTTGCGGCATACGCCATAATTAATGTGTTAATAAAGCCTTCAGCTTCAAGTTCGTCACGGATTTCACCAATTCGACCGTCCATCATGTCGGATGGTGCAACTACGTCGGCACCGGCTTTGGCATGGGAAAGCGCTTGTTTGACGAGTGTGTCTACTGTGATGTCATTCAGAACGTAGCCTGAATCATCAATAATGCCGTCTTGGCCATGAGTAGTGTAAGGATCGAGGGCAACATCAGTGAGAACGCCTAGTTCTGGGAATGTGTCTTTTAACGCACGAACGGCGCGTTGGACCAAACCGTTTGGGTTATAAGCTTCTTCAGCATGCAAAGACTTCTTGTCGTTTTCTATAACCGGAAATAGTGCGATCGTAGGGATGCCCAGTTCGACAAGTTCTTTAGCTTCTTCTAGAAGTAAGTCAATAGAAAGGCGTTCAATGTTTGGCATAGAAGGAATGGCTTCGCGCACATTATCGCCTTCAAGAATAAACATTGGGTAGATTAAATCGTCTGATGAAAGATGATGCTCGCGCATCAGGCGGCGAGAAAAATCATTTTTACGCATGCGACGCATACGAGTGTATGGAAATGTCATCCAATATCTCTCCTTTTCGCTGTGTGGGAATGTACTTTAGTATTGTTACAATATTATGTCAGCACTAGAGTAAAAGCTTTGTGTTAAGGCAAAACTTTACGGATTTCTAGCACTTAGTCTTTGTTTATACGTTCTTTTCTGTATTCGCCTAAGCGAGCAAGGTCTCGGCTTCTTCAAGCTCTTCTTGAGCCTCGAACCACGCTTCTTCACTTTCTGCTTGGGTCTTCTTCCACTTAGCTTCGTCACTCAACAAATGTTGAAGCTCGTCTTTTTTATCTGCTTCATAAAGGCTGGAATCTGCCATCGCCTCAGCAATACGGTCAAGTTGCTCTTGTGCTGCTTGAACAGCTTTTTCATATTTTTCTATTTTCTTATGGAGCGGTCGCAACTTTTCACGCATTTCAGCGGCTTTGCGACGTTCTTCTTTACGGTCCACTTTATCGAGTTTGTCACCTGCTAGCTCACCTTTTTCCAGCTGTGCTGCGTTGGCTTGTCTTGCTTGTAACCATGCATGATAAGTTGGTAAGTCGCCATCGAAAGCTTGAATCTGATGGTCCGCAACGAGGTAAAATTCATCAACCGTGCTATTAAGAAGGTGCCGGTCGTGAGATACCAGCAAAATAGAGCCTGGGAACTCTTGCAAGGCTTCTGTTAATGCTTGGCGCATTTCGATATCCAAATGGTTAGTTGGTTCATCAAGTACTAATAGGTTTGGTTTGGCCCACGAAATGAGAGATAAGGCCAAACGCGCTTTTTCGCCACCTGAAAAGCCTTTGACCGCACGTAGTGCGTCGTCACCAATAAAACCAAAGCCTCCTAAGTAACGACGAATGTCACTTTCCAGTACTTTTGGTGTTAAGCGCTGAATGTGCAACAGGGGCGAAGCTTCTAGGTCAAGAGCACTGAGTTGGTGTTGTGAGAAGTAACCGATTTTTAGGTTTTCACCTGTGATGCGATCCCCTGCCAAAATACTAATTTCGCCAACAATGGACTTTATGAGGGTTGACTTGCCCGCGCCATTCGGACCAAGTAAACCAATACGCTGACCGTCTCGAAGAGCAAAGTTAGTGTTGCCCAGTTGAACGGTTTTTGCGCCTGATTCAGCGGTATAGCCCAAGTCAGCTTGTGATAAATTGATCAACAGTTGCGAGGTTTTCTCGGCGACAGGAATGGAAAACTCAAATTGTGAGTCTATATGCGCAGGACCAATAATTTCCATCTTCTCGAGCATTTTTAAGCGGCTCTGAGCTTGTTTCGCCTTATCAGCTTTATAACGAAAGCGATCGACATATTGCTGCAGATGCGCACGTTTCTCTTGTTGTTTCTCATAGTTGGCTTGTTGTTGCGCTAGATGCTCGGCTCGTTGGCGCTCGTAGTCTGAATAATTGCCTTTATAAAGCACCAGTTGCTTTTGATAGAGGTGAACAATATGGCTACAAATGCCATCTAAGAAATCCCTATCATGGGAGATTAATAACAAGGTGCCAGGGTATTGTCGCAGCCAGTTTTCCAGCCACATAACAGCATCCAAATCCAAGTGGTTGGTTGGTTCGTCGAGCAAGAGAACGTCGGAAGGGCACATTAAAGCTTTGGCAAGGTTAAGCCGAATTCGCCACCCCCCTGAGAAGTCCGACACAGGTCTTTGCATGTCTGACATCTTGAAACCTAGACCTTGCAGTAATGTTTCGCCACGGGATTGTGCAGTGTAGCCATGAGCATTTTCGTATTCGCCTAGCCAGCTTGCGTGAGCATGATCGTCTCCACTCGATTGGGCTTTAGCAATATTGCTCTCGATTTCTCTGAGTTTGTCGTCGCCATCAAGGCAATAATCCAACGCACTGCGCTGCGTTTCTTCTACTTCTTGAGCCATAAAAGCGATACGTCGTTGGCCGGGTAAAACCACTTCGCCAGTGTCTGCGTGTAGCTCGCCTTTGATCATGGCGAATAAAGAGGATTTACCAGCGCCATTGGCCCCAATTAGGCCAACTTTTTGACCTTCGAAAATGGTGAGGTCGGCTTCTTCAAGGAGGAACTGAGTACCGCGCTGTAGACTAACTTCAGTAAATTGGATCATAAAAACTAGACATCTCTTATCTCAATTAATGAGAAGTGATATTGGCCGTTTCAATCGGCTTTTCAATAAAAAGTATAATGTCTAACATTTTAGAGTGCTGCCAGACTAAACGAAATAGCAAGCGTGCATATTCCCAGTTTATACACGGTTTAAAGTGGATGATTGATCGCCTCAAGGGTAAAATAACGACAATATTAATTTGAACTTTTAAAAGTCGGGCTTTTTAGTCTAATCAAGGTGTGTCTAGTGAACAATGTAATCATCAATGAAATACAGCGGTTTTCCTTTGATAATAGCAACGTCCGTGGTGAGCGAGTGCTGCTGAATGATGCTTATCAAGAAATTATTAAACGCAAAGAGTACCCACTATCGCTAGAAAAACTCTTAGGTGAGTTTGTCGCAGCAATCGCATTGTTAAGAGATATCATCAAAATAGATGGTGTTTTATCTATTCAGGCAAAAGGTCATGGTTTTTTGTCGACCTTGATGATGGAATGTGATGAAAACCAAAATCTGCGTGGCATTGCGCAGTGGGATGATAGCGAAGTAGTGCCAGAAGAGATCTCTTTAAAAGAGGTGCTCGAGGGCGGTTATTTAGCGATTACTATTCAGCCGCGTAATGGCCAGCGCTATCAAGGCATTGTCGAAATCAGCGGCGATACTTTGGCAGAATGTCTTGAACAGTACTTTTCGCAATCTGAACAGCTGCCAAGCCGAGTTTGGTTGGCGGCGAATGGCACACAATGTGGTGGTCTGTTCTTACAGCGTTTGCCAGCAGAGCAAGCGAAAGAAGGGGATGAAGATGCTTGGGAGCGTTTGATTCATCTTACGTCTACTGTAAAGGAAGATGAGTTACTTGGCCTTGAAACGGGCGAATTATTGCATCGCTTATACCACGAAGAAGAAGTTCGTCTATACGACACCAAGGTAATGCAGTTTGGTTGTTCGTGTTCTCGTCAGCGTACTTTTGATGCGGTTATGTCGTTGGGGGCAGAAGAAGTCCGCGAGCTTCTCATCGAACAAGGTAGCGTAAAAGTTGACTGTCAATTCTGTGCAGAAATCTATGAATTCACAGAGGAAGACTTAATTGATTCTTTAGGTGATCAAGCCCAAACGCATTAATCTTTAAACGTGGCGTGATTGACAAGGTCACGCCACGAAATAATCCCTACGATGTTATCTTCATTGTCTGTAACGGGTAGACAAGATATGTCTACCCGTTTTAACCAGGCAACAATATCATCCACTGGTGTTTCTGCTTTTACAGTAATGGGTTGGCGAGTCATTACTTGGTGGGCGGCTCGGTTAAGGGTATCAATGTCTCTTGGCTGTTCAGAAGCGCTGTCTATAAAAGGACTTATAAGGCGCAATAAATCTCGGTCAGAGATAATGCCAACCAGTTTTCCTTTATCAGTAACAGGAAGATGATGGAACCCATTTGTTTCCATTATGTGTCTTACTTGAGGTAAGCGCTCATCCATGTCAACACAGATGACATCCGTTACCATAATATCTTTTGCTTTCATCTTCATACTCATCAAGCTAGAAAATAAGAGGATTTAGTATACTTATGTTGAATATTGATAATTCAATATAGCAGCATAATCAAAGCATGTTTTTTCTTAATGTCGTTAACATCGATCTTCTTGCTGCTAAAGTCAACAAAATGTCGCTAATCTTGTATTTTGAAATGTGAATATAAATACATTCTTATACTAAGGTCTCAAGACATTGTTTCCAAAATCCGTATAATCAACCTACACCTGCTCAGAATCCCTTATACGTTGTTTATTTTTTAATGTTCAGCGAACGAGCAAAGGCGTTCTGAAGAGAGTGTGGAGAGAGCAAAGTATATCATCTACTGTGCTTACTGCTGGCCAAAAGCCTCCTTTCTGCATCACTCTCAAATTCACAATTGGCTATGACACGGCGAAATCATATGACCTCAAATTCTGTAGACGTTTTACTAGTCGGGGGCGGTGCGATGAGCACCACCTTAGGAGTATTATTAAAGCAATTAGACCCTAGCATGACCATGTTAATGGCCGAGCGCTTAGGTAGTGTTGCGAAAGAAAGTACAGATGGCTGGAACAATGCTGGAACAGGCCATGCTGCATACTGCGAGCTTAATTATACGTCTGAAAATGCGGATGGCTCGGTGAATATTGATAAAGCAGTTAATATTAATGCTGCTTTTGAAATCAGCCTTCAGTTCTGGTCATACCTTGTAGAGCAAGGGTTGATGCCAGCACCACAAGAGTTTATCCATCGTGTGCCTCATCAAAGCTTTGTTTGGGGTGAGCGTAACGTCAAAATGCTAAAAGCGCGTCATGCAGCTATGAGCGCACATCCTGCTTTCAAAGAAATGCAATACACGGAAGATCGTGAAAAGATGAAGGAGTGGATGCCTCTTATCATGAATAATCGTGATGAGAGTGAGCCACTTGCTGCAACACGTATTGAGCATGGAACTGACGTTAACTTCGGTGCGATTGCTCGCAATATGAGTAAGCATTTAGAAACCTTAGATGGCTTTGATTTGCAGCTGAATTGCGAAGTAAGTGCTCTGAAGAAACGATCTGATGGGCGATGGGACGTCACGATTGAGCAAAATGGTTCTCGTAAGACTATCGATGCGAAATTTGTTTTCCTAGGTGCTGGTGGTGGCGCTTTGCCTTTGCTACAAAAAGCAGAGGTAAAAGAAGGCAAAGGCTTTGGCGGTTTCCCAGTAAGTGGCCAGTGGCTGGTATGTGAAAAGCCTGAATTGGTAGAGCAGCATTTTGCTAAAGTTTATGGTGCTGCGCCGATTGGCGCGCCGCCAATGTCTGTTCCACATTTGGATACGCGAATCATAGATGGTAAAAAGGCTATTTTGTTTGGCCCATTTGCTGGTTTTACGACAAAATTCTTGAAAACAGGTTCATTCTTCGATTTACCTAAAAGTGTTCGGTTTGACAATATTAAGCCGATGTTAAGTGTTGGTAAAAATAATATGGACCTCACTCGTTACTTAATTAGCGAAGTGATGCAATCCCACAAGGATCGCTGCAATTCATTGCGTCAGTTTTTTCCTGATGCTAAAGACGAAGATTGGGAGCTTGCTTACGCAGGGCAGCGAGTTCAAATTATTAAGAAAGATGAAGCAGGTGGCGGTAAGCTTGAGTTTGGCACAGAAGCTATTACCACTGAAGACGGGACTCTTGCTGCATTGCTAGGCGCTTCTCCAGGCGCATCAACAACGGTTAATACTATGATTGGTATTCTAGAGCGTTGTTTTGATGATCGTGTTAAGTCTGCTGATTGGCAAGCGAAAATGAAAGAAATGGTGCCTTCTTATGGCCAATCATTGGTCGACAATACGGACCTTCTTCTTTCCATTCGTGCTAACACGCTAGAAACCCTGAACTTAAAGCCTTAATAAAACTAGGTATAATGTATCTTTTAAAAGCTGGGGCTCGCCCAGCTTTTTTGTATTTTATAATTGAGATCATTGCATGCTTGTTGTGCAGAGGTTTTAAAACAGATATCAAAAATAATGTGAGATCAAATATGACAATGACCTTTGCTGAACGCGCAGACCAATTGTGTGACAGATTACGAGATATGGAGCACCATGCAGAGGAAGGCGATCAGCTGTTTTACTGTGCTTATCTTCTCGGGCTTTTGGGGTTACACAGTAGTGTTGAAGGGGAAGGACAGGAAGAGTTTGATCGTGCTTTTACAGAAATACTGCAAGAAACACTTGAAGCGGAAGGTGTGACTGACGAGGACCAAGACAATATCAAAGCATTGTGGGTACAAGTTTATTCCACCGTTGTTTAACTTAGGAATTTAGTGAGTTAAGGCTGAGCGTATAAAAAAGAGGTAATGATGAAGCGTTACCTCTTTTTTTGGTCTATTTTATCGGCTCTATTTCTTAAAGTTTTGGCTTGTCAGGATGCGGCGCATAAGCAAATACATCTGAGAAGCAGGCATCTTTGTTGATGCCTTTTAGCTCTAGTTGATCAAGGGTTCCGTATACCATACCCACTGAGCCACTGATAAAGGCTGTACTTTTGCTTAAGTCCGGATGATCTTCCAAAATGGCTTCGTATAACCAGCCTGCGCGGCCATGCCACTGATTGTCTGCTTCATTGACGATGACATCTAATGAAAACGGCGAGTATTTGTGAGCTTCTTCTAACCACTCTTTTGCGAATACATCTTGCGATGTTCTTAGGCCCCAGTAGAAAGAAACGTTACCAGTGAAATTCTTTTCGACTAAGTCACTGTATAAGCTCTTAATTTGAGCAAAGCCTGTGCCGCCAGCGATCAACAGAATGTGTTCTGGATTGGAATCTAAAATGCCATTAGCAATGTGGCAATCTCCACCGGGAGCTTTGATGGCTGCACTGCTGCTTGACTGAAAATATTCAACTACCTTCTGAGCAAGCGAGCCAGCATCTGAAACCAAAATGTACAATGTTAAATAAGGGAGCTCATGAGGGGCACTACCGATAGAGTAAGGAACTTGCTCACCTGTTGGTAACACGACCATCAGGTATTGACCCGCTTCAAAAGTAAAGTTTTCTACCTTCAAAGTAATCTGGTAAACATTCTGGTTGATTAATTCGACAGCGTTCACCGTCGCGGTAATCTCTTTCATTTAAACTACTCCAATATAGGTTGCACTTACCTTAAATACGGAAAGCAAGCAGACATTGATAATGCATCATGTTTGTTGTGTAAGTAAAAAAAAACCACTTCGTGAAGTGGTTTTTTATGGCAGACTTTTTTGCTGCTAAAAAAGTCTGCCTATTTGTTTTTGCCTTTCATTGATTCAAAGAACTCATCGTTTGTTTGAGTCACTTTTAGACGGTCGATAAGGAATTCTGTCGCGGCAACATCTTCCATAGGATTCAATAGCTTGCGAAGAATCCACATACGTTGCAGTTCGTCCTCTGATGTCAGTAAATCTTCACGACGAGTACCTGAACGACGAATATTGATCGCTGGGAAAGTGCGTTTTTCTGCGATTTTACGATCTAAGTGCAATTCGGAGTTACCAGTACCTTTGAATTCCTCAAAGATAACTTCATCCATTTTAGAGCCTGTATCAACAAGCGCTGTTGCGATGATGGTTAAACTACCGCCTTCTTCGATATTACGTGCTGCACCAAAGAAACGTTTTGGACGTTCTAGAGCGTTTGCATCCACACCACCGGTTAGTACTTTACCAGATGAAGGGATTACAGTGTTGTAGGCGCGTGCCAGACGAGTGATGGAATCCAATAGGATAACCACGTCACGTTTATGCTCGACAAGTCGTTTTGCTTTTTCGATTACCATTTCTGCAACTTGCACGTGGCGAGCTGGTGGCTCATCAAATGTAGAGGCAACAACTTCACCACGAACGGTACGAGACATCTCTGTCACTTCCTCAGGGCGTTCATCGATCAATAGGACGATCATATGGCATTCAGGGTTGTTACGAGTGATGGAGTTAGCAATGTTTTGCAACATGAAGGTTTTACCCGCTTTTGGCGGTGAAACAACCAAGGCGCGCTGACCTTTCCCCATTGGGGCAACAAGGTCGATAATACGCGATGTCACATCTTCCGTAGAGCCGTTGCCAGCTTCCATAAGAAGTCGTTCATCAGGGAATAGGGGAGTTAAGTTTTCGAAAAGAATTTTATTGCGAACGCTTTCAGGCTTATCAAAGTTGATTTCATTGACTTTTAATAGAGCAAAATAGCGCTCACCATCCTTCGGAGGACGAATTTTACCGGCAATAGTGTCGCCAGTACGAAGGTTGAATCGTCTAATTTGGCTTGGTGACACATATATATCGTCAGGACCCGCTAGGTATGAGCTGTCAGGTGAACGTAGGAAGCCAAAGCCATCTTGAAGAATCTCTAAGATACCGTCGCCGTAAATGTCTTCCCCACCTTTCGCATGACGCTTTAAGATTGAGAAAATAACATCTTGCTTACGGGAGCGAGCCATGTTGTCTAGGCCCATTTCTGCTGCGATGTCTAAAAGTTCGTGTACTGATTTCTGTTTTAAGTCGGTAAGGTTCATAAACGGGTTTTGTATTAGCTCATTTGAGGAAAAATGACGGAATTAGAGTTAATCAAAATAGATAACCATAATTTGTGTCTAAGAAGTATTTAACAATGTATCAGCTATTCGGCATCAATAAACACAAAACAGGATGGTTATATAGTCGTTTTGGTTTACATGAGCCCGGATAGGGCAAAGCCAATACAGCGCGAAACAATTTGATTGGGATCTGAATAGCATTTTGCTTAGAGCAAGGTTGCAATCAAGAACATCCATACTATAGATCGACTTAAACGCGAGGTCTATAGTCAAACTCAGGAAAAAAACACTTTCTGGTAATTTTTTGATCAAGTTTAGGTGTTTTGGTGCTGATGGGCGGTTTTTTTTACCTATTAAGCAGCGTTTCTTTCTTGATTTTCGAAAAAAGAGGCGATTTTTTATAAAAAATTCATTTAATCTCGTGTTGTTTTTGCCATCTTCTTGGCGATGACACCGTATAGTAACTGATATACTCTTATTCTTATTGAGACTTCTCTGACGTAAGGCTTTCTGAATGCAATCACTCTTTTTGCAACAATCTCATGACTTTCCTTTTGAAAAAATCGCAGCGATAGACTTGGGCTCGAACAGCTTTCATATGGTTGTTGCCCAAGTTACGCATGGACAGTTACGTATAACGGGAGAATTTGGTGACAAGGTTCAGCTCGCCGCTGGCTTAGTAAACGGCCATTTGGATGATGAGTCTCAGCAACGCGGCCTAGATTGTCTGGCGCAATTTGCTCAAGTGATTGAAGACATGCCTCCAGGTTCTGTCCGAGTGGTGGGGACGAACGCTTTAAGGGTGGCGAAGAATCGCTATGATTTCATTGGTAAAGCAATGGATATCATGAGTCACCCAGTTGAGATTATTGCAGGTCGAGAAGAAGCTCGTTTGATCTATGTTGGTGTCGCAAGAACCATGGATCATGGTGAGTCAAAGCGCTTGGTCGTCGATATTGGTGGTGGTAGTACAGAATTTATTATTGGTAAGCAGTTAGAGCCGATATTGACTGAAAGCCTTCATATGGGTTGTGTGAGCTTCAAACAACGCTTTTTTGACGATGGCGTTATTAACAAGTCCAATTTTCAGAAAGCTGTTACTGCAGCACGTTTAGAGCTTTTAAGTATTCAAGATGATTATCTCGATGAAACATGGGATGTAGCGATAGGCTCGTCAGGGACTGTAAAAGCTGCTTTCAATATTGTTAAGGAAAATAATTGGAGCAAAAAAGGCATTACCCTTAAAGCATTGAAGCAAATCCAAAAGGCATTGTTTGCCGCTGGGCACGCGGACAACATTGAGTTGGTCGGACTGAAGCCAGAACGTAAAAGTACCTTTGCTGCTGGAATTGCCATACTGACTGCGGTGTTTGAATGTTTTGATATTAAGCAAATGGATTTCTCTAATGGTGCACTTAGAGAAGGTGTTTTGTATGACATTATGGGGCGTTACGCAGAGACGGATATTCGTGAACGTACTGTTAATTATATGTTGAACCAATATCATATTGATACAGAGCAAGCGAAGCTCGTTACTCATACTGCTCTGTCTGCTTTGGCTCAAGTTAAAGATGATTGGAATTTAAACAGCATTTCTAGTGAGGACTTATTGCGCTGGGCGGGCTTGCTTCATGAAGTTGGCGTGGGCATTTCGCACAGCCGTTATCATAAGCATGGCGCTTACATTATTAGCGAGTCTGATATGCCAGGCTTTTCTCAACAAGAGCAGCAAGCCCTAGCGAATTTGATTTTGCGTCATAGACGGAAATTTTCTCAGTCTTTGGACTATCGATTTACTAAAAGTGATCAACAAGATTTAGATAGACTGTCTATTATATTAAGGCTGTCTATTTTATTGCATCATGATAGAAAAGAAGGCGACATGCCTATTTTTACACTTAAGGCAGATAATAAGAGTCTTCATGCTGAGTTTTTGCCTGAATGGCTTGATAATCGACCACTGACATTGGCTAATTTGCAACGGGAAGCAGAATCATTATCTGCTAACGACTATAAGTTAACTTTTAGCTAAATGATGACGAGTCGTTAGGTTAATTTATCGATAGAACGATATAACGCTGCAACTTCCTCTCTTTGTAATCCCGATACTCTAGAGAGTCGGCCAATACTGGAAGAAATTTGGACTGACTCTTTACCGACCTCCTCACCCTTTGCGTCAGGATCATTTGCTTGTACTTGAGAAGACAGCATCTGTTTAGCTTTGTCAGAAAGTTGAACTGGGTCCTGTTGGCGGCTCAAATCAGGTCGCACGTCTGTTTCTGCCTGTGCTGAAAAGCTAGGCATGTACAAACGATTGTTTGATACTGATGAGATTGACACGATAGTCACCTTAAAAAGTTGCTCAAGTCATCTTATATTATAGTACAAAAAATAGACAGGCGAGAGGTTTTGTCTCGACATATTGAATGTCATTTAATAGTGTACTTTGTGGCGTTTGGCTTTATTAGAGCTGGAAATTAGAGTTCAAATGAAAAATTATTATAATTATTTATTTTATGCTTACACTCAGCATATTAGTGTCATTGCTATGTAAGGATGATATTGTTTGCACATTGTCCAAAAAAACGACGATCAAAATAAATAGTACATTGAACAGGTAAACGGTTTGCTTTGTATCATGTCGTTTCGTTGATAACGTGAATGATTATCTGTTGTAAGTAATTTGCTTCAAAAAGGGTGCCGCATGAGCCAAGAAAATCTCCCGATAGAACATCTTTATTTTACTGAGACGAATTTAGAGCAAATCTTAGAAAATTTGGATGTTGTTCGTAACCGAATCCATCCCCAATTAAGTGATGATGAAGTCGCTATTGATCAGGTGTTTCCATCTGTTTGTTTAATTGGTTTAGGTCGTTGTGGTTCTAATATTGCGTTAGATGTCGCATCGCTAGTCTACGACGCCAGAGCTAATTATATGCGCGAAGTAGAAAGCCAAGAAATATTGGAGAGTGAACGCGAGTTCCGCCCTATGCGGTGGATTCGTAAGCATTTGCCAATTGAAGGGAAAGACGGTTTTAAACCTGTTTTCTTAATAGAACCAATCGTTTTGTTAGGTGACTTGGATAAAGATATTGAGGGACGTATTCGCTTCTCAAATCAGGAAGGCCGAACAAAGTTTCTAGAAGAATATAAGAAATTACAAATAATGGACTTGTCTGAAGTTCATGCTGGTGGTGCTGGTAACGCGCCTATCTTAGGGCAATACCTTGCTAAAATCATCCTTAATAAGGATGCAACGACGTTCCGTAACGAGAACTGGAAAAACATGCATTCTTATTTAGTTGATTCATGTGGAATTAAAGCAAACCAATCACGTCTCTATTTTTATATTTTTAGTGCGGGTGGTGGGACCGGCTCAGGCATGGCGTCTGAATTTGGCCTAGCGCAACAGTTTTCATACTTGAGTAAGACATTTGATTACCGTTCTGATCAAAATCAAATGGTTGATAAGCGTCATAGCTTTGTTTTTGAACCTATCTTTACATCAGGTATTTGTATTCTTCCGAATATTTCCGGAAAAAATGTAGAAATTTCTGAAGCGTTGCACATTAATGCGGGGCGCTTGTTAACGAAATACATTTCAGAAGAATGGAATTTTTCGTATAACGAAGAGCGTGAAGATGATGAGGTTCCAGCTGATGTGATGGAGCGTATTCGTCCATGGAACTCTATGATGCTGATCTCTAATGACATCATGCGCTACGCTGAAGAAGAAGATGGTGGTGATGCCGATAACATTGATGTTAATACTATGGAGAAATACGCTAACCAGTACATTTCTCAGCAAATTTTTAACATTCTAACAGCTCAAGCTGTAACAACAGATTATGATGAAGATTACTTCCGTCGTGCAGGTATTGATATAGCAGAAACTATTCGCCTAGATGCAAACGATTTGTTTATGAGCTTGGCTGGTCCTGTGGCCGTTGCTTATGCAGAAAGTGTTGTGGGCGAAGGGAAGCATCAAGATACCGTTGATATTGATGATTTGTTTTGTCGTTCAATAGAGTTGCCTCACTTTAACAATGACACCTCTGCCATTGAAGGCGTGAGTGTGTTACCTGTTGAATCTGATAGATATCGTGACGCAATTAAAAATTACCGTAAGAGTGGGTATGATGCAAGTGAACTGAATCATCTACATTTCTTTAAAAACTGTTCATCTATTGTGTCTATTATTTCATTGCCTCGAGACTACAAATTGTCTTTCACGGCATTGAATCGTCTTAAAATGCACTTGAATCGCCTGTGCCCAAATACCACATTGAAGCGTTATGCTTTGGTTATAGGCGCTTCTGCGAACTTATCTTTGACGACCTTGATCGCTAAAAGTCCATGTTTAAGTGATGACTTCCTTACCTTAATGGTCGCTTATATGAAGCGCTGTTTTGCTCGTGATGATTACCGCTACACGGACGAAATAGATAAAGCTATTATCAACATGATTCAAGAAGATGAATTTGATGAAAGCTTGGTGGATAAGTACTTTACGACGTACGAAAACCCCGCAAAAATCTTAGATACGAATTGGTATGCAATTAAACCAATGTACGAGAAAAAGTATCGTGAGCTGATTGATAACAGCCAACGTTTTGTTTCCATTAATGATATTCGCTTAGATATTAATAATGTTAAAAATGCGATTAAGTATCTTCGAGAAATTTATCGCCATCGTATCAGTAAGACAAATGTCTTAACTTTGAATGGCTAGTACTTTTTAGCGCAGGTTATATAAAATGTTGTGCATTAAAAGGCCACTTAATACATTATTAAGTGGCCTTTTCTATTTTTTGACACTTTCTGATAGCGAGATTATTCAAGAGTTGGCTTAACTATTGAATAGCTTAAGACAGTGCCATGGCTGTGGCCTATTATTTTTATATTTGTGCTCTCTTGTTGTCTATATTCTTCGTCCTTTGTAATTTGGCGTGATTCTTTTTGGTGCAATTTCTTCTATTTAGGGTGTGTATGGCAGAATTCTATTGGTTGTTAGTTGCCTCTGCATTGGTCTTCATGATGCAAGCGGGTTTTTTATGTTTAGAGAGCGGCCGTATTCGCAGTAAAAACAGCATCAATGTTGCCGCAAAAAATATCTCAGACTTTATTATATCGACGACTCTATTTTGGCTTTTTGGTTTTGGCATCATGTTTGGAGACTCTGTCTCAGGCGTATTTGGCAGTAGCGATTTCTTTTTTGATGATGAGCACACGCCATGGGAAATTAGCTTCTTTATTTTTCAGATGATGTTTTGTGGTACGGCAGCGACTTTAACGTCTGGTGCGGTGGCCGAGCGTATGACATTCATTGGTTATCTTGCAATTACAGTGGTGTTAAGCGCCTTTATTTACCCAATCGTTGGGCATTGGGCTTGGTCTAGCGTATATCCATCTCAGGGGCCTCAGGGTTGGCTTGAGGCGCTTGGTTTTATTGATTTTGCAGGTTCCACTATTGTTCACTCTGTTGGTGGGTGGGTTGCATTGGCCGCTATCATTATTATTGGTCCTAGATTAGGTCGTTTTGAAGAAGGCATTCGTCTTCCTCCCGGTAATAACCTTCCTTTATCGGCTTTAGGGACAATGCTTATTTGGTTTGGTTGGATTGGTTTTAATGGTGGCAGCACGTTGGCGTTAACCAATGATGTGCCTATGATCATTTTGAATACGTTTATTTCAGCAGCTTGGGGTGGGCTCATTGCTGCAGCGATCAACTATTTCAAAGACGGATACATCGAAGTCAGCTTTGTCCTGAACGGTACCATTGCTGGTTTAGTCGGCATTACCGCATCGTGCCATGTGGTTTCACCTGGAGCCTCTGTTGTAATTGGAGCGGTATCTGGTGTGGTTGTCTATTATGGCAGCTTACTAATGA
This sequence comes from Marinomonas foliarum, assembly GCF_016906065.1. Taxonomy (NCBI): domain Bacteria; kingdom Pseudomonadati; phylum Pseudomonadota; class Gammaproteobacteria; order Oceanospirillales; family Oceanospirillaceae; genus Marinomonas; species Marinomonas foliarum. The sequence goes on from NZ_CP070273.1 coordinate 2,569,825, forward strand.
CACGCTGGCGTCTAGACGATGCAATTGATGTGGTGCCCGCTCACCTCTTTGCAGGTGTTTGGGGGACATTAAGTGTCGCGCTATTTGGTCAAGCTGACAAAATAGATAATGGACTGAGCTTTGTAGAGCAGCTGTGGGTACAGGCTTTAGGGGTTGTTTCTATTGGTGTGTACTGTTTTGTAGTGGGTTATGCTTGTATGCGCCTGCTAAATTATTTTATGCCATTACGGGCAAGTAAAGAGCAAGAAGAGCAAGGTCTAAATGTGGCTGAGCACAGAGCTACTACTGAATTGTTTGATTTATTAACCTCTATGCAATACCAACAAAATAATGCCGATTTTTCAAAGCCTGTTCCTGAAGAGCCGTTTACCGAAGTCGGTCAAATAGCGCATAAATACAATCAAGTTCTCGGCCGAGTAAATACGGAAATTGCCCAACGTGACGATGCATTAATGCGCTTTCAAGAAAGTGAAATGCGTAAGTCTGCGATTTTGAATTCTTCTATGGATTGTATCGTGACCATCAACCGCTTTGGTTCTGTTATAGAGTTTAATCCTGCTGCCGAGCGGACATTCGGTTGTTTAAAAACTCAAGTGCAAGGCAAGAGCTTTATCGGCTTATTCGTAATGGAAGAGGACAGAATTAAAATTTTTGATAGTTTAAATTCCGGTTTCTCTTCATCTAATGGGTTGATTTTAAATCGCCGCAACCCGTTTCGTTTACAGCGTGGTCCTAATCATCACTTCCCTGCAGAAATCGCGATTACCAAAGCCAACACTGACTCTTCGCAAGAAAGCGAGTACACGTTGCATATCAGAGATATGACACGGCATGCAAAACTGCAACAACGCCTTAAGTTTCTAGCGTATAGCGATCCATTAACTAGCTTATATAACCGCACCTATTTGATGGATTCTTTGGTGAGCGCTTTGTTGATTGCTAACCGTCAGAAAACCTCCGTAGGCTTGCTTTTTCTAGATCTAGATAACTTCAAAGTGATTAATGACACCTTGGGGCATAAAGCAGGGGATGAGCTTTTGTGTGAAGTGGCAAGGCGTTTAGAGTCCGTATCTGATTCTGGTGATGTTATTGCTCGTTGGGGAGGCGACGAGTTTGTGTTAATGATAACGGATAATGTGACAGATGATCGAATGATGGCCCGTGCGCAAAAAATCCTAGAGATTATGCGTCTTCCCGTTCAGTTGAATAACCAGCATTTTACCATTCCAACCAGCATAGGTATTGCTCACTGTGGAGAGCAAGTGTTAGATGCTGACAAGCTAATTCAGCAAGCTGATATCGCTATGTACTGGGCGAAAGAAAAAGGTAGGGATAATGCACAAGTCTTTACTTCAAACATGACCAATGCAGTGACGAAAAAGTTCAGCTTCGAAAAAGAGGTCAACGATGGGCTTTTTTCTCAACAGTTCTTCTTGGTTTATCAACCAAAGGTTTTGCTAGAAAAGGACAATATACTTGGCTTAGAGGCCCTGATCCGCTGGGATCACCCGATCAAAGGGCTTATCTCTCCAGCTGACTTTATTCCGGTTGCGGAGGAGTCAGATTTGATTATAAAAATTGACGAGTGGGTTATCGATCAAGCGTTAATGCAGCTGAAAGAATGGCGAGACAAAGGTGTGAGCCTAGTGCCAATATCTGTGAACTTATCTGGACGGCATTTAGTATCAGACTCTCTAGTGTCTTATATCTCGAAGAAACTGGCATTCTATGGCATTGAAGGTGGTTACTTAGAGATCGAGATTACTGAAGGCGTTTTACTGCAAGACATACAGCGCTGTATTGATGTGTTATTCGAGCTGAAGGGGCTTAATATCAAAATTTCGGTCGACGACTTTGGTACTGGCTACTCGTCTTTGAGTTACTTGAAACGCTTACCTCTGGATATCTTGAAAATAGATCAATCCTTTGTGGAGGAGTGTGATAAACACATGGAAGATGCAAAAATTTGTGAAACCATTGTTTATTTAGCGCGCAGCTTAGAATTATCAATTGTGGCGGAGGGAGTAGAAACCGCTCCGCAACTAGAGGCTCTTATATCGTTAGGTTGTGAGGTATTCCAAGGCTACTATTTCCATCGGCCGATGAAAAATACAGAAGTGGCTAAACTACTTTCCTCTAATCTTGAGGAGGCTTAGGCACTTCTCTGTCTCGAGCGGTTTCTATTAGTTCTTGGTTCTTTGTCTTGTCTAAAGGTTTTGTGCGCTGATGTAACGCTGTTTTGGCTATCATGTTGGCAGCAACAGGCGCCGTAATCAGCAGGAACAAGGTGATGAGTAATTCCTGAATCGACAGAAAGCCTTTTAAGTGGCTTTGAAAAACCATAGACGCGAGTAATACGCCTGTGATCCCAAGAGTCGATGCTTTGGTTGGGCTGTGTAAGCGCATATAGATGTCAGGCAAACGTATTAAACCGTAAGAGCCAACAAGCAAGAATGCACCGCCAATTAGCAGCGACACACAAATAATAATTTCGAGATATAAAGGCATAACGTATCCTATTCTATGATGTCGCCGCGGAGTAAGTATTTACATAGCGCTGCTGTACTGACAAATCCTAGCATGGCGATTAAAAGAGCCGCTTCAAAGTAAAGAGCACTTTTCACATAAATGCCATAGAGCAGAATAAGTGCAATAGCATTAATATACATGGTGTCTAACGCTAAAATTCGATCTGAAATAGTCGGGCCTTTCATCAGTCTCCATAGGTTTAAAATCAACGCTACGCAGATACAGACAGCGACAATGAGAATGGTCCAACTTAGCATCCGAAAATCTCCTTAATTGGCTTTTCATAACGCTGCTTTATAGATTCAATAAGCTCTGCTTCATTGTCTAAATGAAGGGCATGAATATAAAGCCAAGCTTTGTCTTTTGATACTTCTGCGCTCACGGTTCCTGGTGTAAGAGAAACCGTGCTCGCCAATACAGTGATACCTAAGTCTGAGCTGATATTAATCGGCACAGCAACAAACCCCGGCTCGAGCTTTTTGATTGGTCCTACGATCAATAGCGCCACTTCCACATTGGCCGTTAAAATATCTTTCATCACCATCAGTACATAGCGAATAGCTAACCAAGGCTTCAGAATCTTCGGGTGTTCATCGCGCATACCGTTGACGAGCAAAGGAATTGCGATTGCGAAGAATGCGGCCAGTACCATGTGTCCTGCACTGATTGAGTTGTTTAATAATAACCATACTACAAACAGTAGCAGGCTATGAAAGGGCATTGGGAATAACTTCATTGGGCTACTCCTGGTAATAAACCATAGGCAGAGGCTTGAATGTCATGCAAATAGCTTGCGGCCAGCTGTGTGTACTCACTAACATCGCCACCGAATAGCACCAACAAAGGCGAAGCCAATATCAATAACGCAATGCCAGCGATTTCTAATTTCTTGGCAGGTTCTGCTTCGGCAGTGACGCTACCATTATGGCGCCAGAACAAGGTGGTTCCCGCTCTAGAAAAGATAATTAAAGCAGCTAAACTACCCAGTAATATTAATGGCCAAACCCACATGGTCTGTGCTGAAGACTGAGTGGCTTGTAAGATCATTATTTTACCCACGAACCCTGATAAAGGCGGCATACCAACTAGAGATAAGGCAAGAATGGCAAAAGCAAAACCTAATAGCCTTGGTTGAGCAAAGGGGCGCGAGCGTACGAACCTGTCTTCTGCTTTGCCCCGCTGACGGGACATAACATCCGCTAGTAAGAACAAGGCCGCCGACGCCAGCGTACTGTGTACCATATAGTAAAGCGCCGCAGAGGTCGCTTCTTCCGAGTTAATAGCAGCACAAGCAAGTAGACTGCCACTGGAAACAATGACTAAGTTTGCGCTTAATGTTTTGATTCCGGGGCTGGCGAATACGCCAATGCTACCAATTGTGATCGTCAATAATGCCAGTGGCCATAGCCATGGAGTGGCAATGTTGGCTAACTCTCCAGCATGTTCGCCAAAAATAACGGTATAAACGCGGAAGATACTGTAAATGCCGACCTTCGTCATGATAGCAAACAGCGCGGCTACTGGTGCGCTTGCACTAGCATAGGTTTTAGGTAACCAAAAATGCATTGGCAGCATTGCTGCTTTTAATCCAAACACGACCAATAACAACAATGCGCCTGTCTTAGCCAGTGTGGCGGTTTCCCCTTGCAGCTGGCCTACTTTGATCGCCATATCCGCCATATTCAGCGTGCCAAGGGTACCGTATAGAATACCAAGGCCGAATAGGAAAAAGCTTGAGCCAACGAGGTTCAGGATCACGTAATGCAAAGTAGCTTGGGTTTTTTGTTTGCCGCCAGCATGAATTAAGAGTGCGTAAGACGCGATTAATAGCACTTCGAAGAAAACGAACAAGTTGAAGATATCGCCGGTTAAAAACGCACCGTTAATACCCATGATTTGAAACATGAATAAGGGGTGGAAATACGCACCACCTTTGTCTTGTCCAGAAACCGCATACAGCATGATGGCGAAAGACATAAAGGAAGTCAGTAGCACCATTAAGCTGGACACTCTATCAGCCACAAGAGCGATACCGAAAGGCGCTTGCCACCCACCTAGTGCGTAAAGTTGAACGCCTTCTGCATTCACTTTATACAATAGTGTTGCCGTCGACATAAGCATAAACAAGGTGCCAATGACGGAGGCTATGCGTTGATAATTGATATTGCGTGAGATCGGAGGCAACAACATTATTGCGCCGAATAGCAATGGAATGAGAACCGGAAAAATGCTCAGGTGCTGCATTTATTGGTTTCCTCCTGTTTTCTGCTGAGTGTCATTTGGCAGGCTGGGCAGAGTTCCATCAACATGATCATTTCCTAAATCAGCGCGTGCGCGCATCGCCAAAATAACGACGAAAGCAGTCATCGCAAAACCAATTACAATAGCGGTTAATACTAGAGCTTGTGGAAGAGGATCACTGTATTGCTCAGATTGACCCAGTACCGCAGCGGCATTCAGTTTTAGTCTTCCGCTGGCAAACAAGAATAAGTTCACCGCGTAAGACAAGAGAGTTAAGCCAATGACCACAGAAAAGCTGCGGCCACGTAAGGCGAGAAAAATGCCGCAGGCTGTTAATAAACCAACGCAAAATGCGTATAAACCTTCCATTAATCATGCTCCTTTTGGATAGGACGCTCACTGGTCGTTAACTGACCAAGGTTAGCAAGAATCAACATAGTTGCGCCGACGACAGTGAGGAAAACACCAAGGTCGAAAATCATTGCGCTGGCTAATTCGAATTTGCCAATCACTGGCAGATAGAAATAATCAAACCAAGAAGACAAGAAGGTATGTCCAAAGACCCAGCTGCCTAAGCCACTAAGTGTTGCGATACCTATGCCGGAGCCGATCATAATCTGATAGTCCAACTTGATGCGTGTTTTGATCCACAACACACCATGAGCAACATACTGCTGAATAATAGCCACCGAAGTGATCAAGCCAGCAATAAAACCGCCGCCAGGCATATTGTGTCCGCGTAAGAAAATATAGGCTGATACTAATAGAGCTAATGGTAATAAACTTTGTGAAATGACCGCCAACAACATCGGGTGTCTGTCTTCGGACCAAGGCAGTCCATTATCGTCGCTCGATGGCATGTAAAGGCGCATTTTTGCGATGAGTTTATAAATCCCCAATGCAGCAATACCAAGCACCGTGATTTCACCCAAGGTATCAAAGCCTCGGAAGTCGACCAAAATGACGTTAACAATATTGGTTCCGCCGCCACCTGTTTTGCTGTTTTCGGTGAAGAAGGTCGAAATAGTATCGAGAGGTCTAGTCATCAAGGCATAGCTAATTGTTCCTATGACACCACCAATCAAAGACGCCAACCCTAAATCTCTTACAACGCGACGAGGTGATGATTCCTTTGGTGTTTTTTGTGGCAAAAAGAACAGCGCCAAAATCAGCAAAATCACAGTCACAACTTCAACAGATAATTGAGTTAAAGCAAGGTCAGGTGCGGAGAACTGGGCAAAAGCCAATGAAACTATTAGTCCCACAACGGACAAGGTAAGCAGAGCTACCACTCGACGTCTGTGCCATATCACCGTCGCCAAGGCTGAGATACATAGCAATATTGCACAGGTAATCGACAGTGCATCGAGAGGTATTTCAGGACGATGGCCAGCAGTGGCGTTTAGCTTCATTAAAGAAGACGCCGTCATTACCACGGCCAAAGTGAGAACAAAGAAGATATAACGCTGCAAAGAACCATTTTCAGTGAACGCAATAATGCGGCTCGCTTTAATAGCAAGAGATTGAACAATGCCTTCAAACACCAGTTTTGGGTCACTGGTTGGGAATTGAGCTTGGAACTTAAACATGTGAGAGCGGTTGTAGTACATGACTAAACCGCCTATCAAAGCCACCACACTCATCAATAGAGGGAAGTTCAAACCGTGCCAAATCGCCAAATTATAAGAAGGTGCAGGACCATTAAGCGTAGCGCTGGCTGCGGCAAGCAAAAGATCACCAACAACCAAGCTAGGAAAAATTCCGACCACCAAACAAAGTGCGACTAAGATTTCAACAGGAACACGCATATAGCGAGGCGGTTCATGAGGCGTTTTTGGAAGGTTAACAGGCTCGCCATTGAAAAACACATCGTGAATGAAACGTGTCGAATAAGCGACCGCAAACACACCACCCAAGGTGGCCAAAACAGGAATAAACCAAGATAAGGAGCCCAGCGATGCCTGATGCAATGTCTCTGTGAAGAACATCTCTTTCGATAAGAATCCATTCATCAAAGGAACGCCAGCCATCGACGCGGATGCCACCATAGCTAATGTCGCGGTATAGGGCATGTACTTCCATAAACCATTTAGCTGGCGCATATCGCGGGAGCCAGATTCGTGATCGATAATCCCCGCCGCCATAAACAAAGAGGCTTTGAAAATCGCATGATTGATTATATGGAAAATTGCCGCTACTGCCGCAAGGTCTGTCCCCATGCCCAGTAGCAAAGTAATTAAGCCTAAGTGGCTAATGGTCGAGTTCGCCAACAAGCCTTTTAAATCATGCTGGAATATCGCGATGTAAGCACCTACAAGGAAAGTAGCCAGACCAGTAAGACTGACAATCAAGAACCAAAGGTCGGTATCAGCAAGCGCAGGGTAGAAACGTGCCATTAAGAATATACCGGCTTTTACCATGGTCGCAGAGTGAAGATAAGCACTCACTGGTGTTGGAGCTGCCATGGCATTGGGTAGCCAGAAGTGGAACGGGAATTGAGCTGATTTGGTAAAAGCGCCAAGCAATACCAAAACAACAATAATAGGGTAATTTGCACTGGCTTTGATCAAGTCGCCACTGTCTAAAACATCTTGAAGGCTAAAGCTACCAACCGTATCGCCAAGAATCAACAAGCCAGCCAACAAGGCTAAACCGCCAGCACCAGTAACAGTTAGTGCCATTCTGGCACCTTTCCTTGCATCTGATTTATGTCCCCAGTAACTGATCAAGAGAAAAGAGCTGATACTGGTTAATTCCCAGAAAAACCATAGTTGGATTAAATTATCAGACAGCACCACGCCGAGCATGGCGAACATGAACAGAATCAAGTAGGCATAGAACTTACCAATTGAGTCACTCGCAGAAAGGTAATAGCGGGCATATAGAATAACCAGTAAACCAATGCCTAAAATAAGGATAGAAAATAACAGGGCTAAACCATCTAAGCGGAAAGCTAATTCTAATCCGATCGCTGGTATCCATGGCAATGCGGCTTGGAAGCGTTCGCCCTGAAATATATCGCCAGCATGAGATAGCACAAGAAAAAGAGTTATCGCGGGCAATGCAGCTGTCATAAACGCACAAGCTGAACGGCTAAAGCGAGCAGTGAGAAGTGGGATTAATGTACCTAGTAAGGGGAGAAAAGGTAGCCAAATCAGTGAGCTCAAGAGCAAAACTCCTTTCTGGTAAACGGTAGTGTCATCTCAATATACTTTGCGAGCATGGTTGTTGTCCTAACAATCGATCTCTTAGTGTGGTTTGTTATTTAGCTTATCGAATAAACAAACAATATGAAACGTAGTAAGCATAGCCTTTTACCAGTTTAATCAATAGCCTAAAACAGGCATAAGAAGAAAAAAGCTTATTCTTTGTTTGCTTATCGACAGAGGGTAAGAGCATGGCGTACCGGAAAAGTTCCACAAAAATCGCCACAGCGACAGGGTGGTCAAAGTTGCATCAAATAAGAGTTGAAAATCGAAGGTGATAGGAAGAAAGGTCTGCTAGTAGCGGCCGTATAGGCGCACGATGAAAATATAAATAAAAGTGGTTGATATAAGTTAAGTACAGCGCTGCTGTTATAACAGCGCAGCACTGTACTCTTAATTGCATTTCGATCATCGAGATTGTTAGATTTCGACGTTAGTTAACTACTGAAAAAAACGCCATATAATGCTGTGTTCAGAACCAAGGCTCCACAGTAAGACAACGGCAGCCAATAAAGCTTCTAATACTAAAACTCCAATACCAAGCGTGGTGCTGGATAGAATAAAACCTTGTTTGTGGCTGACTCCCAAGAAGCTCGGCGTTCCCTTATATAGTAAGTACCCCGTATAAGCGACACCCACCACGCAAGCTAATAGACAAAGCCAAATAACAGGATAAATAGCGAAAATGCCACTTAAGAACATTGGCGTGGCAATATAACCTGCAAAGACAATACATTCTTGACGTGGTGGACGGCTTTCAAAGTTTCGTGCCATCCAATGGATTAAGCTGCCAACCGCGGCAACCGCCGCCAGTATTAGTGCATAGAACATAATCCCCAAGCCAATACCGTCCATAAAGGACACTTTAATGGCTTCTTCTCCGCCGAACGTCCAACCAAACTGTGTCGTCCCGATAAAGGTACTAACAACAGGAATTGCAGCCATCCAAAGAACATGGTGAAAGTACAGATGACTTACAGACTCATGCTCCTTATTTATTTCGCGCCATTCCTTATCTGGATGATGAATAAGACCCCAAACATGATTGATCATGGATTCCCCCTTGCTACACAAAGTGAGCATAATGGATTTGGAAAAAGTCCTGATACAGCCACGCCCAAACAATAGTGGCTTATACACAGTATAGATGGATACGCAGGAATAGACTGAAAAGATGATAACGTTTTTTTATAACTAGGGTGGTTATTATGTGATTTAGAACTAATGAATAAAATTGGTAGAGGCTAAGACGAGCATTAACAATTAGCCTCTCTTCTGGCGAGTTGATAAAAGCCATTAAAACTTTTGACATAGATTATTTGGGACGGCTTTATTGTTTTACAACATAAAAGTTGTTCCAAGCTTGTGAAGTTGGCATGACTTCTAAGCTATTTATGTTGATATGAGGCGGCTGAGAGGCTACCCAAAAAATAATGTTCGCAATATCTACTGGTTGAAGTGCATGGGCGCCTTTATAGAGGTTATCGTACTTTTTCTGGTCGCCGTCAAAACGGACTAGACTGAATTCACTTTCTGAAAGACCTGGTTCTAGGCTGGTTACGCGAACACCCTTTCCAGCCACATCGGCACGAATATTACGCGAAAATTGAGCGACAAATGCTTTAGAAGCGCCATAAACATGACTTCCAGGATAAGGCCAGTTGGCAGCAATAGACGCGAGGTTAATAATGGTCGCCCCTTCTTTATTAACGATGAGCGGAAGAATCGCATGCGTGACATTTACCAGTCCAGTGACATTGGTATCTATCATAGTGTGCCAGTCGGACAATTTGGCTTCGTAACTTGGGTCTGTCCCAAGCGCCAACCCCGCGTTATTGACTAATACTTGAATATTGCTAAAGGTGTTAGGAAGGTTATCAATAAAAGATATCACCTCGTCGCTTTTACGAACGTCAAGAGTGGCGATATGGACTTGAGTTAGCTTGCTTAGCTCGTCCGCTAAATTGGCTAGCCTTTCTTGGCGTCTTCCGGTCAAGATAAGATTCCAGCCTTCTTTAGCGAATTTTTTTGCGGTTGCTAAACCAAAGCCAGAAGTGGCACCGGTGATTAAAACACATTTGTTGATAGATGATTGGCTCATGGTTATGTCACTCGCACTTAAATGGATTGTGACTTAACGATAACGAGATACATATCCTTTCAATAGAGCCAAATTAATCAACTTTGGGTGCCAACGCTCTTTAGATATGACTTTTTGCAGGTAATGGAGGCCTTTACGTGCGACGTCGTACAAAGGCCTCTAATTCATAGAATGGACTTTTGTAGGGTACTCTTTTAAAAGTTGATCAATAAGGCCTCCGAGTATCTCAAGCCCTTTTTCTATCTTAGTTTCTGGAATGGCTGAAAAGCCTAGTCTCATGTAGTTTTGTGGTGAAGGTGACTGAGCAAAAAGGCTGTCTCCAGACTCAACAAGAATGCTGTAATTTGATGCGAAACGAACCAAGTCTGAGCTTTTAATAGGGTCAGGTAGTTTTATCCAAAAGCAAAAACTGCCACGTGTTTCGGTTATCTGACAGTGTTTTAGATGCCGTTTTAGCCCTTGTGACATTAGGTTCCACTTGGTTTCATACTGGGTTTTCATACGTCTTAAATGGCTGTCGTAATAGCCTTGGCTAATAAAGAGCGCTGTAACCGCTTGGTTATTGGCTGGCGGATGGCGATATTGCAAGCGACGCAATTCTCTTAACTCTTTGATGAGATTAGCGTCTGCAACCAGATAACCTAATCTGAGTCCGGGTGATAAGGATTTAGACAAGCTCCCTGTGTAAATAACTCGGCCAGTGTCATCCATGCTTTTTAATGAGGGGAGCGGTCGCTCGTGAAAATTGACTTCGCTTTCGTAATCGTCTTCCACAATGATGAAGTCGTCTTTTGACGCCTGAGCTAATAGAGCCATGCGTCTTTCTAATGGCATGGTAACAGTGGTTGGATATTGATGACTTGGTGTGACGCAAACATAGTCACATTCGCTAAGTTGAGGGCCTGTGACCACGCCTTTGTCGTCTAGCTGTAGAAAAGTTAACTTGGAACGCGAAGCATTAAAAATGTGCCTTTGATCAGGGTAACCTGGGTTCTCTAATCCAACAACGGTGTCCTCATTGGTTAACAATCCAGCCAAAAGAGAAAAGGAATTTTGTGTTCCCATGGTAAGCAGTATTTGGTCTGCATTAGCAGTAATGCCACGTTTGGGCAGAATGTTCTGACGTATTTGACTGATTAAGGCTTTTGAGTCGACATCGATATAATCTTCAATCCATTCATGAACATTGCCTCGGCTTTGAGCAATACGAGTACACTCGCGCCATTGATAGAGTGGGAAGTGTAGAGGCTCTATCTGACCATAAATAAAAGGGTAGGAGTAGGTTATCCAATTCTTATCTTTGGTTAACGAATTAAAAGCAGATGGTATTTTTTTGAGTCGTTTGCTCCATTCAAGGTCGCTGGCGTGTGCTTCATTCAGGTTTTGCACTATTTCAGGCAGCTCATAATCGCTTAGCTCAGGGTTAACAAAGTAACCACTGCGTTCTTTTGATATTAAAAATTTTTCGTCAACAAGGCCTTCATAGACCAACATAACGGTATTTCGTGACACACCTAAAAGCTCTGCCATCTTTCGGCTTGATGGTAAAGGCATGCTTCCAAAATAATCTTTTTTAATTAAATCAACGAGTTTTTCTCGGATTTGCTGTTGAAAGCTTCTACCTGATTGAAACTCAACATTAATTAGACAGTCAGTCATCGTCTTCCCTTGTATCTAATTGCGAGAGAACTCTATTCGTCACTTAGTGCAATGCTCTCTTTGAATAGGTTGCTAAATTAATTAAAAAATGAAGCAAGAACCCCGCCAAAAAGCATATTGATTTTTAACTGGACCATGGATTTAAAGTGTTGGCTCTATGGTTTTGCAAAACGGGGAAGTAACGTAAATATCAAGATTATTAGAAAGTATTCTCAAATCGATGAGTTTGAGAAACGGTAGAGAGGTTGAAAATGAATACATTAGACATTCGAGATGTGTCGGTTATATATCCGGCTTCTCAAGGAGGGGAGGCCGTCACCGCATTGTCTGATATCAATTTGAGGATTAAGCAAGGCGATTTTGTCGTTGCGCTCGGTGCTTCTGGATGCGGTAAAACCACCTTGTTGAGTTTAATTGCAGGGTTCATTGCGCCAACCAAGGGCTATTTAACCTTGGGTGACAGCGCAATAAAAGGCTATCCAAGAGTGGCATGTGGCCTGGACCTTGGCGATGAAGTTCTGGGGCCGGGATCGGATCGTGGTGTTGTATTTCAAAAACATGCTTTATTGCCATGGTTAGATGTCATTGGAAACACTGAATTTGGCCTTAAATTACAAGGCGTTAGTAAAACAGAACGTCGGGAAAAAGCCGCAGAATTTTTAAAACTGGTGGGATTGGAAGATTTCCATCACCACCGCGTTTACCAGCTTTCGGGCGGTATGCAGCAACGAGTAGGCATTGCCAGAGCGCTCGCTAATAATCCAGAAATGCTTTTGCTTGATGAACCATTAGGTGCGCTAGATGCGTTAACTAGAGAGTCGTTGCAAGAGTTGCTATTAGATGTGTGGAAAGAAACCAATAAAATGATGTTTTTCATCACTCACAGTGTGGATGAAGCGCTCTTATTGGCAACTCGTCTGATTGTCATGTCTCCTCGCCCTGGTCGTATTACTCATCAATTTGACCTTAGTTTTAATCGAGAATTCTTGGCGTGTCGCGATGCTAGAAAAGTGAAATCTAGCGAGGCATTTATTACAACTCGGGAACAGGTTTTGTCGATTATTCACGGCGATGAAACAGCTGATAAAAGGGCCTCTTAATATGAATACTAAATCTGCCTCCGCGATATCAGAGTCTTCTGCACCTAGAGACGATGCAGCTAAACGTCCGCAGCACTTGTCAAGTAAAGAGTTCACGCCGCTTATTCAGAAGCTGATTCTCTATACAAAACTGAAGCTTAGTAAACCCACCATTAAAAGCGGTGAGTTTTATGGTTCGCCTGGAGCCGGTGACAGTCGGGTCATATCGGTCGTGTCTACGCTGCTTTTTATTATCATTTGGGCCGCTGTCACCGAGCTGGGTTTTATAGAGCCGCTTTTTTTACCTTCCCCTGTTGATGTGTTCCAGAAGTTTGTCGACATTGCCTCGAATGGTTTTGCCGGCGCGACTTTGGTTCAGCATTTGTCGGCCAGTTTAACGCGTATCTTTGGGGCGTTTTTCTTTGCCTGCTTGATTGGTATCCCATTAGGTATCTTGATCGGTTGCAGCTATATCTTGCGAGGGTTTTTTGACCCTCTGATTGAATTCTATCGTCCATTACCGCCTTTAGCGTATTTACCCTTGATCATTATCTGGTTAGGTATTGATGAAGGCAGCAAGATGACGTTGATCTTTTTGGCTATGTTGGCGCCTATTATTTTGAGTGCTCGCTCAGGAGTGACATCGGTTCGTATGGAGCAAATTCAGGTGGCTTACTCTATGGGGGCTAGTCGTTGGCAAGTAATCACGCAAGTTATTGCGAAAGGTGCGTTACCCGATATTTTGACGGGAATGCGCATCGCCATCGGTTTTGGCTGGACAACCTTGGTAGCCGCCGAAATGGTCGCCGCTCAGCGTGGCATCGGTTTTATGGTGTTAAACGCCTCTGAATTTTTACGCACCGATGTGGTGATCGCTGGGATCATTGTTATCGGTGTGATTGCCTACTGTTTCGATTTGTTTATGCGATTTTTAGAAAGAAAACTTGTTCCATGGAAAGGACATAACTAACAAATAGGATCGATTGCAACTTTATAAAAATATCACTGAAGGAGTGACTATGAAATTTATTAAAAAAGTAGGTTTGTTAGTTGGCGCAATGGCAATATCGTTTAGTGCTATGGCAGAGGAAATTACCATCGGCTATCAAGGAATGTTCAATCCTTATAAGCTGATCATTGACGAAAAAATGTTGGAAAAACAGCTTGGTGTAACGATTAATTGGCGTCGCTTTGACTCAGGAGCAAAAGCCATGACAGCGCTTGCCTCGGGCAGTGTGGACATCACATCGGCTGGTTCTAGCCCTATTGCTGCCGCGGTGAGCAATGGTGTGCAAGCTGAACTTTTCTGGATTCTAGAAAATATCGGTGATGCCGAGGCAATGGTGGTTCGAGATGGATCGGGTATCATGAAACCTTCCGATCTAAAAGGCAAAACCATTGCTGTGCCTTTTGTTTCTACCACGCATTTCCATACCATGTTCGCTCTAGAGCAGTTTGGTATTAAAACGGATGAAGTGAAGCTACTTAATATGCAGCCTAGCGCTATTTATGCCGCTTGGCAGAGAGGCGATATTGACGCGGCATTTATTTGGGATCCGGTATTAGGGCAAATTAAGCAAAGCGGTCATGTGTTGATTACTTCTAAAACCTTAAGCTCTTGGGGGAAACCAACGTTTGATGGGCTGGTTGCTAATAAGAAATTCGCCGCGACGCATAAGCAATTCTTGGAGGATTTTGTCAAAATCATTGCCTCTGTTGATAAACAGTACAATGAAAGCAAGGCTAGCTTTGCCGCCGATAGCCCAATTGCAAAAGCAATAAGCAAAGTCACTGGCGGGGATGTCAGCACGGTTCCAGAAGTGATGGCCTTGTATGAATATCCACCACTAAAAGAGCAAGCATCTTGCGTATGGCTAGGTTGTGGCGATAAAAGTGGCGCGGTTGCTTCTCTTAAAGCGACGTCTGAATTCTTACTTGATCAGAAGAAAATCAGTGGCTTGAAAGACAACTACGCGGAATATGTAAACTCCGAGTACGTTGAAGCCGCGATGAAATAACGGTGAAATAAGGTCTGCTTGAAAGCCAATACCATTACTCGTGGTATTGGCTTTTTTGTGTCTCAAAATGCGCTAAATGCTTTGATAAAACCAATGACAGCAACCATGATCATCAATGGCAGAGAAAGTGTTTTGAATGATTTTGGTGGATGTCTATGGAAAAAGAACTGGCCAATTTTCACCCCAATTAATGTGGGAATAAGCAAATAGGCAATATAAAGATAGACATCGTTATTTGATGATTGGCTTACACCTAAGCCAATTAAGGCGATTGCTTCGCTGACAATAAAGAACAGAATCATCGTCGCTCGCTGCGTTCGAACATCTAATGAGCTTGATAAAATGTAATACAGCACCATCGGACCGCCGATAGAAGCGCTAGAAGTGCCAATGCCTGATGCTACCCCCGTTATTAGCTTTCTTCGCATCGTATCATTTTGAACAGGCTTTGCTTTGCGCATTAATAACATCACAAGCACGGTGACAAAAACGCAAATAGCAAGCTTCAGCCAAGCGGCAGGCAGTAAAAAAAGCAGCAATAAGCCGATAGGAATGCCGACCAAGCAGCCAGCGACTAAAGCGCGAAACGTTTCCACATGTGCGTGTTTAATGGCTTCTCTGAAAAGGCTAATGCTGCAAATAAAATCCAATCCTAAAACAACGGGTACGCTGACCACAGGTAATAAAAAAAGATTCAAACCTATGACCGAGATAACAGCAAAGCCAAAACCGGAATAGCCTCTAACAATGCCAGCAAAAAACACAATGGGAGCTAGGTAACTTAGACTTTCCATACAAGACAATCTCAATATAGATAAATAGACAGTGAGTATCTCAGCCTTCTAGGAGGTCTCACTAGAGCCAATTGGTAGTCTTCTTAGCACCAGACTTTTGTCTGTCTTCACACTGGTTCCATTGATTGAAATTGTTGGTTCTAAGGTCAATCAGAGACATAGGATAAGCTGAGCCTACTATTAAATATATTGAACCGAATGTATGGAGAAGCCTATGTCAGTTGTTGATAATCAAGCCATTGAACAAGACAGAAAACACGTATGGCATCACCTAAGCCAACACAGCGTACTGAAATCACAAGACCCTATGATCATGGTGAAAGGTGAAGGCTCTCGAGTTTGGGATATTAAAGGCAATTCGTATTTAGATGCGTCAGCTGGTGGCGTTTGGTGTGTCAATGTTGGCTATGGACGTACATCGATTGCTGATGCAATTCGTGATCAGCTTTGTGAGTTGAACTATTTTGCAGGTACGGCGGGGACTATTCCCGGCGCGAAGTTTGCCGAGAGATTAGTGAATAAAATGCCCGGTATGAGTCGCGTCTATTATGCGAGCTCTGGTTCCGAAGCCAATGAAAAAGCCTTTAAAATCGTTCGTCAAATTTCTCATAAAAAGTACGGTGGAAAAAAATACAAAATCTTATACCGCGAGCGCGATTATCACGGCTCGACCATTGCTGCATTGAGCGCTACCGGACAAGAAGAGCGTCGTGAGCAATATGGTCCGTTTGTACCGGGTTTTGTCGAGTTTCCACATTGCTGTGAATATCGTAGCCAGTTTGGCGAAGTGGACAATTACGGTGAATTGGCTGCACTAGAGCTTGAAAAAGCGATTTTACGAGAAGGTGCAGATACGGTTGGTGCCGTCATCCTAGAACCCATTACTGCTGGTGGTGGCGTGATTACACCGCCAGAAGGTTACTGGCCCAAAGTTATGGAAATCTGCAAAAAATATAATGTCCTGCTTCATATCGATGAAGTGGTTTGCGGATTGGGGCGCACCGGAGAATGGTTTGGTTACCAGCATTATGGCATCAAACCAGATATTGTGACCTTAGCAAAAGGCGTAGCATCGAGTTATGCCGCTATTTCTTGTACCGTGACCACGGAAGAAGTGTTTAACGAATTCCTTGGGGAAGGCACAGATAAGGGCGTCTACTTTAGAGATATCAGTACCTATGCTGGCTGTACGGGCGGCCCTGCAGCGGCGATTGAGAATATGCGCATAATTGAAGACGAAGACTTGGTGACAAACAGCGCTCTCATGGGGAAATATCTTCTCGATGGATTAGAAAGCTTAAAAGATAAATTTGAGCTTATTGGTGATGTTCGAGGAAAAGGTCTGTTACTAGGGATTGAACTGGTGACAAATCGTCAAGAAAAAACGCCCGTCCCAGAGCAAGTAGCGATGAAAATTGCTAGTATGTGTATGCAGAAAGGTTTGATTGTAGGACGAACCAATCGTTCTTTTGAAAAGCTCAACAATACTCTTTGCTTGTGTCCCGTCATGACGTTAACGCAAACAGAAGCCGATTTCATCATCTCTACGTTAGACGCAGTGTTCAGTGAATTGACTATCTAACACGGTGTCTGTCACCAATCTCAAAACAAGAAAAGGAAGGGTTTAACTCATCCTTCCTTTTCTTGTTTAAACTATTGGCAACTATAGTCTGCTTTCATTTCGACTGCGTAGGGCTTATCTACTGGATTGTTAAAATTGGCTCGCATGATGGCATCTTTTGCTAGGAACTCGAACATCTTCCATTTCGAGCAGCTTTGATGAACCACAGTATTGCTTGAATCCAAAATAAGGTTCCCTGCTTTATCTGTTAGCTTATATTGAAAGGTGTAAACGTTGGTGGGCGTTTCTACCGTGTTGTAGCCTTTAACAATAGGCTCCATAAAATGACGATAGCGCGTGTAGCAAGTTCTTGCATTCGTTGTTGGGTTTCTATGGCAAACGGTATAAGGGATATTTCGTTCATTATTGAAAATTGGCACCTTTTTAGTTTCGGTGACTTCTTCTGAGGTGAAATTGACTGATAAGCGATAGTCTGGATTGCTTTCGGAGTCGGATACACTGCTAAATCCACGCTCTTTGAATGCGTTAATAACATCGGCAATGTAGCGTTTGTTGGTTAATTGATCGCCTTCACTATCAGAAGCCACAGAAATGCTGGCCGATCTATCGATTTCTACCGTTGAGTCAACATTACTGACATTATGGCCTGACAGCTTTACATTAGACGAACAGCCCGCAACAAACACTGAAAACAGCATCAACATAGAGAAAAACTTCATAACCGCGAGCTCCATGACGTATCAATAAAAATTTTCCAAAAAATATAAAAACACAGATAGCGTGCAAAGCCGAGATCAACGCTCCACCTTTCACCTGTTTTTCAAAAACCTTACTCTAACGTGGCACTTGTTCTGTCGCTTCTGCACGAGCAGGGCGCAAGGGCGAGACACCAAATACGCGCTTGTAAGCGCGTGAAAACGCGGCTTCGGACTGATAGCCTAATTCTTCGGCCAAATCCATTAGTGGAACAGGCGATTGCATTACCTTCATGCGGGCTAGGCTCATTCGCCATTCAGTTAAATACTGCTTTGCTGAGGTGCCAACTACCTCGGTAAACCGCGCAGAAAATCCAGAACGTGACATTCCTGCTTGCTCGGCAAGACGATCAATTGTCCAGCTGGATTCTGGATGGGCGTGCATAGCAGCTAGTGCCTTGCCAATTTTCGGGTCTTTCAGCGCACCGAGCCAACCTTTGCTTCCATCAGGAGAGTGCTCAATCCAGTGACGAATCGCTTTTATTACAATGATATCGGCCAAATGCGCGACCACGGTTTCGCCGCCAGCAGCAAGATTTGTTGCTTCGTCAGCCATGAGTTGAGCCAGGGCTTGTAGCGAGCTGGGCAATTGACCATTATCACTTCGCATATGAATCAACGGGGGTAACTGCGAGACCAGTTTTTTTCCAATAATATGATCAAAACTGAGCACGCCACATGTCAGCAATGTTTGCTCACCTCCGCCACCGTAGTTCATAAATTCGAATCGATCAGACACTTTGCTAACGGGAATATCAAAAAAAGGTTGGCAATGAATCTCTGTGTCGGAACAAATTTGATGACCTTCTCCCTTTGGTAACAGTACCAGATCTCCTGGTTTCAGCAGCACCTCCGCATGGTTGGGTGAGATTAATAAGCAAGAGCCTTGCGTCACAATGTGAAACATCATTTTGCCCTGCATGGGGGGCATTTCTATACCCCACGGAGCACTTAACTCTGAACAGGCGTACACCAAGCCATTTAGCCTAAGTGAATACAGTGTTTCCCCTAATGTATCGCTTGGCTGGGGAATGTCTCGTTGATAAGTGTTTTGCACGGGTGCCTCATAAAAATGAAATTTTAGACGAACTGCAAACAAATATAGAAATACAAGCATTAAACATCAAGATTATTCTTCGTACACTGATTCCATTCTTAAATGAAATACACAAACGACAACGAATAAGTAAGGAGAAAGATCATGACAAATCAAACCATCACCGCAAATGACACCTTCGCAGTAGTGGGGGCAACCGGCAAAACAGGTCAGCGCGTTTTGCAAGGTTTGAAGCAACTTGGTTATGAAGCGCGAGGCCTATCTCGTAACAGTGATTATGCATTCGACTGGGCAGACCAATCTGGTTGGAAACAGGCGCTAGAAGGTGCAAAAACAGCCTACGTTACTTACTTTCCAGACTTAGCCGTTCCTCAGGCAGAAAGTGATGTGCGTGACTTTGTGGCATTGGCGAAATCCGTTGGCGTGAAGCACATTGTCTTGTTGTCTGGCCGTGGAGAAGAGGGGGCACAACACGCTGAAAATGTAGTGATAAACAGTGGATTGGATTGGAATGTTGTACGGGCGAGCTGGTTCATGCAGAACTTTAGTGAGAGCTTTATGCTTGATGGATTAAAAGCAGGCGAACTGCTGTTGCCAGAACCGAAAGCCGACGAACCTTTTATTGATGTAAACGACATTGCCGATGTGGCCGTTGCGGCCTTGACCCAGCCAAGCCTTCGAAACCAATTATTCGAAGTGACAGGGCCTGAGCTTTTGTCCTTTGCGTATTGTGTGAAAGCTATTGGCACCGCGAGCAATCGTAATATCGCTTTTCAAACGACGCCTGTCGAGGCCTACATACAAAGAGCCAAATCCCAAGGATTGCCAGATGACATTGCTTGGTTACTGAATGAATTGTTTGAAAACGTGCTAGACGGTCGTAACGAAAGCACCACCAACACCGTTGAAAACGTGCTTGGTCGCCCCGCTCGACGTTTTGAGGATTACGTGGCAAGAACCGCCAAAACAGGCGTATGGTCAGCGGCAAACTAGCCGTAGATGACAAATTTGTAGGAGAGTGGGAATGATTACGGTATTAATCGTGATGACTGGGATTATGGCGGGTATTTATTTTGCTTTTTCGGTGGTGGTTATGACGTCGTTGGCTGAATTGTCCAAGCCCCAAGGGGCAAAAGTGATGAATGAAATCAATGACGTCATTTTGAATACTGCCTTTATGCCATTATTTTTCATATCAACCTTTTGGTTTGCCTTATTGATTCCTTGGTCGCTGGTGGACTGGCAAGAAGGCCAATCTCTATTAGAGGTATGCGCGGCAGTGGTTTACATCATCGGTATGTTCTTTGTGACAGCGTTTGGCAATGTACCGCTCAACAACAAGCTAAAACTAAGTGAAAAGGACACTTTCAGCCTGCAGCAATCATGGGATGAGTACCTAATTAAATGGACAAGGCTCAACCATATACGAACGCTGAGCAGCATAGCGGCCTGCGCTATATTAGTCTTAGCTCATGTTTAAAGTTTTTCTGCGTGAGTCGCAGTTTTTAAGTTGTTAACGAGAAAATGGGGGGGCAAGGCGTTAAAAATAGCTGTTAAATCGTTGTATCTATTGTCTTTTTCGTGTTGGTTGATGAAAATCACAGGCAATAAAAAACCACCCGAAGGTGGTTCTAAATTTGGTGCCTTATATGTGCACCGACTTCATTTTAAAAAGTGCAAACCCTTTTAAAATCAAGCCTTTAATTGGTGGAGGCGGGGGGGGGTCGAACCCTGTATAAAACACCTTTAAAATCAGTAAGTTATTGATTTGTAAAGATACATATACTGTATATTTATACAGTATTATTGGTTGTTTTTAGGTGCTCGGTGTGTCGGTTGTGTGTCTTTTGGGATGGTTGGTCTGTTTGATGAACTCTGCTATATTGAATAATAAGGTTCTTACTGTTTTTTAGTGTTTATTAGTGTCTCATAGTGTTTATTGGTGTTTTATGTCTTTCTGATTAGTTTTTCTAATTTCAATTGTGACAGCCCTGTCAGTATTATAGATGGTGAAAGCGAGAAGCAAGTTGGCCTTACTGCTCATAACTTGTGGAAGAACCCCATAGATAAGTAAGTGTCTGTGTCAGGGTGCGACCTTTCTCCATTGCCCATGGATAATTAGGGCTCAAATTTTAAAGGGTAACAGTTCATTCTGTTACCCTTTTTCTTTGGTAAATTATTTTTCCGCACCTACTTCTATTTAGCTTCTTGGCATTTGAGTGCATAAAGTTCCACATTGTATGGTTCTCATACTTTGCCACTACAACTAGCATTTGTACTTTTGTTTTAAAGCTCCCTATAAATTGAAATCTTTCTGTACCATCCTCATAATTTGAAAGCCAAATTTCAAAAGGGTCTTGAATCGTTGCTAGTGCGTAATGAACATATCTTTCTCTGGCATCGTTTCTTTTTTCCACAATGTGTCTCAAGTCTTTCCCACTAACGCTGATCAAGCCTATAAAAGCTTCTAGCGTAGTTGAGTCGGAAGCTTCTTTTAAGTCAAACGCATCTAATAAAATCTGAAATGCACTATCGAAATCTTCAGCAGCATTTACTATTCCCGGGCAAGTAAGACGGTGTTCTGGTATTAATGATCTAAGGTCTTCTAGGCCTAGTTCGTTCCATAATTGTTGAGTTTTATCACGTTTCGACATTAAAAATTATTTCTCTAAACAAGCTGATAATGGATTTAGTCGTGTGGCTTCTTCTAGGAAGTCGGGCGATAGGTGTGAGTATCGCATGGTCATTTTTATGTCACTATGGCCGAGTACCTTTTGTAAGGTCAATATATTACCGCCGTTCATCATAAAATGACTTGCGAATGTGTGCCTTAGAACGTGGGCGGCTTGGCCTTTGGGTAGTTCGATTGTTGTTCTGGCTAGGGCGCGTCGAAAGCTGGTTATTGACCCAGTAAAGATGTTATTGCCCCTGGTTAACTTTGCGTGTTCGTGGATTTCTTCAAACAGTTCTGGCGTTATCGGGACGCTTCTATTTTTGCCGCTTTTGGTGTCGGTAAAGCTTACTTGGTTGTTTCTTACCCTTTGTACTGTCAGCCCTTCGGCCTCGCCCCAGCGTGCGCCTGTTGATAGGGATATTTTTGTAATCAGGTAAACGTGTTTGTTATCACATCGTTTGGTTTCGTCCAGTAGTTCGGTTATCTGATCGTGGGTGAGGTAGGACAGTTCGCGCTCTGGTACTCGCACGTTGTCTATGTCGGCCAGTGGGTTGGGGTAGTGGATTTCCTCGGCTTTGACCAATGTATTAAACATTGATGATAGATAACCAAGGTCATTGTTTAGCGTCTTAGGGCTTTTGCCTTCTTTAGATCGTTGAGTACGCCAGCGGGTGTACTCCAAGCGGGTAAGGCTGGAGCCTGCTGGGTCGCCTAGTTCGTTGGCTATCATCAAAAGTTTGCTTTTACGACGTTTGCCGTCCCGTAAGAAATGGCCGTGTGTATCGTCCCATAGCTCCACCAATTCAGACAGGCGGCGCATATCCTTGGGCTTTTCTAACCATGGTTTTACATCGGCTTGGGTTTCAAACTGGGCAATGGTGTAACGCTGGAACCGTTCACACTCGCCCTTAGTTGGGAACACCTTTTTATACTCGCGGCTACCGCGACCATTGACACGAAAACGGACTTCGTAACCTGAGGGGACTTTTTTTAAACTCACTTAGATTTCTCTTGGTAATGGTTTAATAGTATTCTGATTGCTTGTATGAATAATAATCGAATTTTCATACTTCTGGCTGTTAGAAGGGAGGTCGATAAAAAATGATCTTTTTAAACCGTCAATGAAACTTAACCTAATGAAAAATATATCAAAGCTATATTCTCTATTCATCGTTCTCTTTAATTCATCGTCTATATTTATTTTTACTTCGACTTCTTCGTTATTTTTGAAATTACTCTTACTTCCAAGGATCTGAATGCCTTTGATGTCGCTTTCTGGAAAAGGCTTCTTTGATAGCATAGCTTCAAAAAATATAACTTCTCTACCAATGTTTTTTATTGTGGCAATAGCTGTTTTTGGAATGTTCGATTTGTTTAATATATTGAATTTTATAATAAAAATTGGTTGGGCTTCGTTATGTTCTTTTATTAAATCATAGTTCTTTACCTTTATTTGGAAGTCTAGCTGATCTCTAGCTAGCCTTTGAGCTTCAGATGTTTGCTCGACACTGTTTTTAAGCTCTTTGTTTTGCATTAGATAGCCAATTATTAGCCAGCCGAAAGCAATTGGTCCAAAAACACCAGCTAAAAAATCACCTATATTACTTAAAGGGGAAAAGAATAAATTTGGTATCTTCCATCCAAAAAATAGTAGAAAAAATGCAAAATAGTAATATGTTAATTTTGTACCTATTTCTAATAACTCTTTGCCTTTAAAGTGGTTCAGCATCCAATGAATAACTTTTTGTTCACCTATGCTAAGTGCATCTGAGATAGTCTGAAAAAGTTTTTCTAAGAAATTTTGTAGTTTGTTTTTCATGAATCCTTTCCCTAAATCATCGGATGGCCTGACCACACAACGCGGCCAATTATTTTAAGTTTGCTCAAGTCTTGAACGGGTATGGTCATGTCTCGGTAGTTCTTGTTGTCTGAAGTGATGGCAACCAAGCCGTCTAGCTGTTTTTGTACTCGCTTAACGAATAATTCCCCATCGTAGTTGATGACATACACGCCGCCGTCACTGGTTACCGTGTCTTTGGTTTTGTCGATCACTAACGAGTCACCCGAAAAAATGGTGGGTTCCATGGAATCCCCACGGGCATAAATGGCGATTAAGTTCGTTGGGTTGATGCCTGATTTCCTTAACCACGATTCTTTAAAGGCCAAATGCTGGTCGATGTTTTCCGCTTCTACAAGTGCGCCTTGTCCCGCACTCGCTTCAATGCTGTATTGAGAAATATGGCAATAGTCGTTGTCTTCTGAGGTTACTTGAATTTTGTCTGTTTTTGGTGCGCCTTGTCCTGTCAAAATCCAATCCATTGAATAACCTGTTGCTCTCGATGCTTCATACACTTCTTTGTATGGAATCGTTCCTCGTTTTCTCCAGCCCGTTATAACTCCATTAGTTATCTCTGCTGATTTATTAAGGTCTGTATCGCTCTTTACGTTATAGGAGACCTTTAATCTTTCAATAATTTTAGCTGAATCAAAAATCATAATATTGGCAAACCTCAATATATACTGTTGACTTTTGCCAATATCAAATCTAAATTAGGCAAATGCCATTGGCAAAACTCAATAAAAGTTAAAAATAATGCAAAACTCTAGGAGTATAAGAATATGTCTAAGGAAAAGAAAGAATCTAAACCTATTCAACTAATGAAAGTTCATTTCCCTGATGGTGTTGTGGTGGAAGTGTCCGCCCCTTATTGCACTAGAGAAGAATGGGCAGAGCGCACGGGCATGGATAAAGAGGTGGTGCAGCTTGCTCTTTATAACCGACAAATAGCGCGCCATAAGTTTTCCCCTAAAGGGGATTTGTTCGTCAACGTGATCGAAGAAATGCGCCGTTTATTTGATGTACAGCCTTGGAATCGATAGGGGGCAGGGATGGGCGCTTTAGAAGAACAACGCAAACAGCTTTTGAATTGGTTGTTTATTTGTCCTGAGCATACCGAGTTAGAGGCGCATTTGTCCGCCTCTTATCATGCTATGAACCCGTCACATGAGGTGGTTCAGGCCAGAACCACTACCGCGACTGAAACCACGTTCAATCAATACGAAATTACTCTGTTTAATGAGGGTATGCCTGATGTTTAACACTGAAAACGAAGATCGTTTTTTTAAGATGCTTTCCCTCGCTCCAGACCTTAAACGGTTCTGGAATGAGAAGGAGCGCACGCCTCAAATGAAGTCTATTCAAATTGCCCTTACTCGTATGGATGAAGAAGAAAGCGCCTTGCTTCGCTTCTTCGTGTCCGTTTGGTTCGGTACAGCGGATATGTCGGATTTTGATTTTATTAAATCGGTCAAGGTCATGGATGAACAAGCACGAAAGATCATCCGAAAATGGCTTTTAGATCCGTTCTTTTGCTAGGTGGGCATGATGATTTTAACGACTCCAACGGCTGAATGCGTCAAATGGCGCGCCGGCATTCTTGAAAGTATTTCTATTTTAAAAACTGTGATTGAAAACGAGTTAACCCGTCTGGATAAAAAAGCGGGTTATGTCCTGGCTAATCGTTGGTTAGGTCGGGTTAATGCTCGCCTTACTTATTGTGACCAGTACATAACCGATTTAAGCGGGGAAGACTTAGCAAAATGGGCAGAGCGCCAAAGTCGTGATTTAGAAATAGGTATTGCTCAATATCAGACTAAACAGGGCGCGGGGGCGGTTCGTGCCTTTCTGCAGGAACAAGCAACCATTGCGGGTGCAGTGTTTAACGATTGGGAAGACAGCGACAAGGTAAACGGCTTGATGCTGCGTATGGTTACGCCTGAGTGGTGGAAGCGCCAAGCAAAACGACAATGGATTGTCGTCGAGCAAATTTTAAGAGAGTGCGGCCAAGTACACCGCAACGCTTCGCCTTATGCGTCTAGTTGGGCGTTAAATAAGTTTCGCCAACAATTACAGAACAATCGTGCTTTTCTCGAAAGCTGGGAGGCTGTGAACGATTGCGGCCAAGCGTTCACGCTGGCGCAGCTTTCAGAAAAAGGCATTTCAAACCCTAAGAACCGTAAAGCGGAATTGATGGTAAGGATTCGCGGCTTTGAAGAAATGGCCGCTGATCTTGGGCATGAATCGTATTTTATTACGATCACTTGTCCGTCTAAGTATCACCCGATCAGCAACGGTAGACGCAACCGCAAATATCTAAAGGCAGATTGCCCAACGGTGCGCGAGGCTCACGCTTATTTGAATAATGTGTGGAAACGCTTTCGATCTTACTGCAAGCGCCACGACATCCCTTTTTATGGTTTACGTACAGTCGAGCCACATCATGACGGTTGCCCACATTGGCACATGATCGTTTTTCTAAAACCTGAAAACTCGGCTCATTTCCTTAATGCGTTTCGTAATTACGCTATGGAAGAAGACGGGGCAGAGAAGGGCGCAGATAAGCACCGTTTTACTGTGGTTAAGATCGACCCAACCAAGGGAACGGCATCGGGTTATGTTGCCAAGTACGTTGCGAAAAATATCGACGGCGAGAACATCGATACCGACTTAGAAACAGGCCGAAGCGGTCAAGATGCGGCGCAACGTATCACAGCATGGGCGCGCTTAAATCGTATTAGACAATTTCAATTTGTCGGCGGTGTATCGGTCACGGTCTGGCGTGAATTGCGCCGCCTTGGTATGGATGCCGCCCCTAAAGCCTTCTCTGATATTTACCATGCTGCCAATCGTGCGGATTGGTCGAAGTTCGTCCAATTAATGGGCGGTGCCTTCGCTGGCCGTAATCAAACCTTAAAACCTCATTACTCGGAACCTGAGTTAAACCAGTTCGGGGAAATGGTCGCGTCTATTAAAGGCGTGTGTCGTGCTGCTGATTTCGTCATTACTCGCCTGTACGAGTGGACGGTTCAGCGTGTCGGCTCTGGCTCTTTGGCTCTAGAGAACGGCGCAGCCGTTCCTTGGACTCGTGTCAATAACTGTACGGGGGGCAACTTTAGCCCCCAATACCAAACCAACTAATAGCAACAAAGGACTTAGAAATGGATCGTTTAAACAAAGTAGAACAAGCATTGGACCAAATCGGAAAAGGCATCAAGGAAATGGAAACGCTCGGTTCGTTTTCTGTTGGCCGTAAAGTTGAAATCGCCGAACGAGGCACCCGTTTAGCGTTCGCGGCCATGCGTGAAATGCTCGCGGAAATGAAAGAGATCAAGATGTCGTTGGCAAGGGGGAATAAATGAGAAACAGCAGTAAGTTAGAAGTGATTGGCGAGCTTGCTTGCGACTGTGGCCGTGTGGCCTACGTGGAGCAAACCAAGCGCAAAGGCGATTTTGTACAGGTTCGTTGTAGTGCCTGTGGTGTCGATCAACGTGTGGGTAAGACATTACAAGCCCGTTGGAAAGACACCATGCAACCTATCGGACACTATCAAGATAGTAAGACGGTAGCGCCGTTCGGTGCCGCTGACGTGGCGATAGTATCGAATAGTGTTCCCGATACTAATACGGACACTATCGGGGATAGTAAAACCGACACTATCCCCGAGCCAGTAAAAACAGCGCCAAAGGCCGAGCCTGTGCGCCGTGAAGTCATTAAAACCAACAAAAAAAGCGCCACTTTTAGCCCGTTGTTTGGCTTGGGTGTATTCGTAGTATCGATTGGTAGCGCGGCCATACTATCGGAACTATCAAAAGGAATGAGAGGTTAAGCATGAAAGATCAAAACGAAACACAAACCGAAGAATTAGAAATGGATTTTATCCCGTCTGCACACGATGACGGCGAGCAAGACCAAGAAGACGGGCTAAGCCTTGATGATTTGCTTGATGAAGCAGAGCAGGAGGCAACGCAAGAAGCCGAGCCAAGCAAAGAAGAAGCCGCCGCAAACCGTGAACGCGCCGAGCGTCTGGCGGCTCGTTTTAATAACGGCCTATGGTGGGGCTTGTCTAAAGCCTATCCAGCCGCCGAGGTAGCAGAGGAAAAAATAGAAGCTGGCGCGGCGGCGCTGGTTCCTCTTGCTGAAAAATACGGCGATACGATGCCAGCATGGGTTGACGACTTCATGGAAAAACCCGAGATCAAAGCGGGGCTTTATGTGGGCACGGCGATTATGGCGGCGCGTGCTTCGCACATGGCCGCAATCACTAAGGCGCAAGAAGAAGCCCAAGCGCAAACAGAACAGAAACAAGGGGGCGAAGTTGTCGAAGCTAGCTGATACACGGCTTCCTAATCGTCATCGTTTTATCACTGCCATTACTGGCGGTGGTAAAACACAAGCGATTAAGAACCTTGTTAAACACTCAAAACGGGCGGTCTTTTGGGACCCTGACAATGACCACAAGTGTAAACACTTTAAAGACAAACAAGCCTTTATTGCGGCCTTAAAAATCATCATGGCCAAGGGTGGCCGTATTGGTTGGAATGGCGACGATGATGAAGCGCATTTTGAATGGTTCATGATGTGTATGTGGGCGGCGCTGGATTGTACCAAGCTGCTAGATATTGTGGTTGAAGAAGCGGCGGACGTAGGACTTAAACAGACTATGCCCAAGTGGACGGGTAAAATGTGGCGGCGCTCGCGTAAGTATGGCGGCATTCTTACCGTTGGCACTCAACGAGTACAGGAGGTACCAAAAGCCTTTATTACCCAAGCGGGGGAAACCTATATAGGCATTCAAAAAGCCAACGATCAGCACTATATCAAACGTCAAACAGGGCTTGCCCCTGAGAAAATGGGGGCGCTTGATCCCCTTCATTTTTACAAAGTGAATCAAAACACCTTTGAAAAGGTCGTCTTTAAATTCATTGGATAGCCCTGAAAAGGGCTTTTTTTATCTAATTTCATACTATGGATACTATACGCATACTATCCCCCTATTGACGCTCATAGTATCCCGCCCTCTATCGTTCGACCCTCTTAAACAGAAACCCATGAGGGGAAAACATCAAATGAATGAAACATTAAACAAGGCGAAACAGTCAGTTGATTGGAAAACCGTTGCTTCGGTTGCCGTCGGCCTTGCTGCGTTCGGCACTGCCGTTTATGCGATAAGCAGAACAAGCAAGACGGGCAAAAAATTCGCTTCTGTCGTAACTGGGGGTTAAGCCATGCGAGCCATTTTAGAAGAATTAGCTCCGTTCAGTGGTGAACTGAACAAAGGTAAACGTCTTTCTTTGACATTGCCACCAAACACCGTATACCGCACGTTCTATTTGGAAACCAATATTCCCGCTGAACACATTGAAGCGGTTGAATTGGCGAATGGTTCCGACTTGCCTATGGGGGCGTCTGCGTCTGAGTTGATCATGATGGAAAACCACAACAAACGCGCTGTTATTGCGGGTTGGATACCTTTTCATGTTGCCGATATCAAAGCTCGCACATTGCCAGGTCAAGATTCGTTAGAACGTCCAAGCCATGCCAATGACTCGCATGAGTTGCGTGTTCGTTTGGCCTCTTCTCTTCCTGCTCCAGAAGAAGGCGAAGACGCTTATTTTATTGTGGCTCATGCCGCGTTTACAGCAAATATTGAAATCGCTCGCGATGATCAAGGCTTACCAATTGTTGGTGCTAATGGCACTCAATTTACACAACGTGTTCGTTCTGTAGAGCGCCGTTTTGAGCGTCACACGATCAACAACGTAAGCAAAGGCGTACTGACTTTTGACAAGTTAATGCGCGGTCCAAAATTGCGAACTTTGTACATCAAAGGGGATATTTCCAAGATCGAAGTGATCTGTCGCAAGCAAGGCAACATCATTAGACATTTGGAAATTGAAAAAGAGCTGAACGACTACATTCAACGCGCTGAATACGACCTTGAACCGCAAGACGGGTATTTCATTTTTAACCCTGTGGGCACTGGTTTTATGTCAGATAGTATGAATACGTCTTACGACACGATTGTATTCAAGCTGCATCATGAAGCAGACAACAAGACCATTGATATTTTGGCCGATGTTGTTTCAACACTGGGGTAAAAAATGTCTTGGCTTGAAGAACTTGCAGGAAAAGTGGCGGGTGTTGGTGGTGATTTAATCGATGCCTATTCCGAGGCAGAAGTCGAACGGATTAAGCCCGAACCACCAAATACAGCTAATTCGCCAAATCAATCAGCAACCGCTTCCGCTGCAAAGTATAGCGATGTAGTAGCGGCTAATGCGGTTGATCAGCAAGCCGCCGCCGCAAATGCAGCCAATGCCACGTTTATTGATAAGTATGGTAAATGGCTTGCTGTCGGTGGCGGCACCGTGGCGGTGTTGGGTGTTTTGGTCATTGCCATGAAGGGGAAATAGTCATGGGATTAGATGCTTTGGCTGGCTTTGGTGGGTTGGATATGGGGGGCGGTTCCATTGCTCCCAGTTCTTCTGCATCCAACAAGGGCGGCACTAACTTGGTTGGCGGTACGGTATTTGGCGATTACAACCCAGCATCAGAGCAAGATTTGATGCCTTGGGTGGTTGGTGGTGTCGTTCTTCTTCTAGGCGCAGTTTTTGTGCTTAAAAAGGGGTGATTTATGGGGTTATTTGGCTCAAAAAGTAGCAGCTCAAACACCACGAACAACAACATTACTAACTACAGTTTGCAGGGTATAGAGGGTCAAAACGTAGTCGCGGGAAACGGTAACACGGTTACCAGTACAGACTATGGATCAGTGAATGCGGCTATTGGCCTTGCTGGCTCTGCAATGTCTAGCAATCAACTTGTGACCCTTGGTGCAATTGATCACGCGGGAAAAATGGCCGAGTTAGCGACAAAAGAAACATCAAAGGCATGGTTGGACACATCCCAGTTAGTTGCCAATGAGGTTTCTGATGCGTGGTCTACATCGTCAAAAATGATTAATCAGGCCAGTTCTGCTAACGCTGACAGAGTTGAAAAAATGGCGGTTGCCGTTTCGACCAATGGGCAAAACCTAGTCGCAGAAAGTAACGTCAAAAACTTATATATCGTGGGTGGTGTGAGTGTGGCGGCGGTGCTTTCTATGATGTTTATGGCGAGGGCTAAATAGTGCGACATACACAAATTTTGCAAGCGGGTGGGCGCTGGAACGTTACCGCTATTGGCGAATACATTCATTACGAAAAAGGCGCCGGAGAAATAGAGTTAGAAGTGGACGGCGAAATGCATCAGCTCGCAGTGAGAGACACTTTCATCATGCCTGAAGGTTATCAGGGTTTTAAAGTTTTAAACCTTGATAACAGTGCGGGTGAGTTCTCATTTCTCACTGGTCGCGGTCAATTAAAAGTCGCGGCCTCTGGGCAGTTAACAGAGGTCAGCGGGATAGCGTCAACGGTTGATGTGAACCTTTTGAACTCTGTTAAAGTGTCTTCCATGCCAGCGGTTAAAGTAGCAGAAATGCCAGCTGTGCAAGTAACACAATTACCAGCAGTGAACGTGGCAACGATGCCAGTAGTTGAGGTTTCGACAATGCCAGCCGTGGAAGTATCAAATACGGTTGATATTCGCCCTATTACAGAAACGCTAAAAAACCGACCTGACAGCGGCGCGACATTTTCAGCAAATGAATTTGTGATTGATGCGGGTTTGTCTGTTTCGTTAAGTGCTGAACCATTACGAAAAGAGCTGTTGATATTAGCAGGGGACAGCAACGCAGATGAAATTGTTATCAATGGTCTTGCTGTTGGTGCTGGTGATTCTTTTGCTCTTGATAACTTCGGTGGATCTTTGACGATAACGGGCGCAGAAAGTGACAGCTTCAAGGTGTGCGAGGTGTTGTATGAAGCTTAAAAAGCGCGCTATCGGTGCGGTGGGTCGTATTGAAGAATACGCCGCCGCTATTCCTCCAAAGAACACGATTAAGGCTAACGGCGCAGAGTTGAGCCGTGTTCTTTTTTGGCGGCTGTTTAAGCATGCGCAAGAAAGCGGCAATTTAGTAGATCAAGCGTCTAAAGATAAAGGTCATTTCGGTACTGGTGACGGTTTAACCACGTTCACAATTCCAGATCGTCGGGGTGTGGTTGGCCGTGGGTTTGATGATGGAGCGGGGCTTGATTCTGCTCCTACGCTTGGTCGGTACCAAGGCGATAATAACAGGCATCACGGGCATGGAATGGACGCAGCAGGACACCACGCACACCACACGACTTTTTATGTTGCAAATGGTGGCGGTGGGACTATCCCTGTTGGCTTTTCTAGTGTTGGCGGGGCGTTTAATGTGGGCACATCTGGCGCGGGTAGCCATGCGCATCCAGTTCATGGATCAGGGGCACCCGAAGCAACAATGAAAAACGTGTCTCTTTTGTACTGTATTCGCTATCAATAAGGACGACTTTAAAAATGAAAGTTTATAACTACCATCCAATAACCAAAGCGTTTTTAGGGTCTGTTGAATTGAGCGAGGGGGATAGAAACCCGTTTGATAAAAATGATTTTTTGATACCTGCTAACGCTGTAAAAAAGTGGCCTACTGTCAGTGCTGGCGAAAACCAAGCAATAATTTTTAATGGTTTGGGTTGGTCATTGACACCGGATTTTAGAGGTGTTGAAAGCTGGCATCAAACGGGCGAAGAAATAGAGATCACCGAGTTAGGCCAAACTTTACCGATTGATTCTATTAACTATGACCCCGTAGCGCTGGCCGACGAAAAAACCGAGGAATACGAACAGGCACAAGCAGAAGCTCAGGCCGTAATTGACGCGATAACAGAAGAACAACCAATAAATGAATAAGGGGGGATGGGTAGCGGTGGCCGTGATCGGTGGCGTTGCCCTGTACTTTATGACAAGAACAAAATGGACACCGCCAGCGGCGGCGCAACCGTACCTTGCTGACATTATGGCAGCAGAGTATCAAAACGGAATGCCTCGCTATTTGTTGGCGCGTTTACTCTATCAAGAAAGCCGCTATCGCTGGGACATTATCAGTGGCGAAACAACGAGTGCGGCGGGTGCTGTGGGCATTGCTCAAATAGTCCCGAAATGGCACCCCGATGTTGACCCGCTCGACCCAGTATCAAGCATCTACTATGCAGCTAAATACCTAACCAAACTTAAAAACCAGTTTGGTGATTGGGAAACGGCGCTGGCTGCTTATAACTGGGGCATGGGCAACGTAAACAGTGCAATGAAGGCAAAAGGCTATAAGTGGTTAGCTAGCGCCCCAACCGAGACACAAAACTATGTGTCTGAAATCTGGGGGGACGTTGCCTAATGTCAGTCGTAAACGATAAACAGTTTTACATCATTCTAGGTCTTGGTGCTGTTGGTGTCGCCGTAGGTGGTTATGTCGCTTATAAAGCTGTAACAGCCGTTACGGGTGCCGTTGGCGGTGCCGTGGATTACGTCAAAAATGATGCGGCGGACGATGCGCTAGACGTTGCTGGTGATGTTGGGGCGTTTATCGTTGGCGAACCTACCGCCGACTTTCTTGGTGGCGTGGCTGATATGGCGTCGAGTTTTTGGGATTGGGCAGGGTTTAACGATGTGAAAGACAAATTTGATCTTAACTACCGCGACCAACTGCCCAATATGAATGATGAAGAATATCAACGATGGAAAACCGCTGTTCAAAAAGGCGACATCGAAAACCCATTTAAACCAATTTTTTAAGGAATAAACAAAATGAATTTTTTCAAACGATTTTTCAAAGACAATAAGAAGGTAGTAAATTCAGTTGTAGCGGGCTTGCTTATTACAGCGGGTGTTCCTGCTTATCTAGCTATTCCATCATCAGAGGTTATTACTGATACTGTTGAAACGGAGTTAGTAACCAAATAATGGAACTAGAACTACTAAACCAACTTACCGGAACTGGCGCGAACAGCGTAACCATTCTGGTAGGTTATATACTCTGGCGGCATGATCTACGATTGCGTAAGCTAGAAGAGAAACAAGAAAAAAGGGCTTAGTTAGCCCTTTTTTTATAGTTGTTTAAATGCATCACACATCCATGAATGTAAGTCGCCAATTTGCTTAATGCATAAATTGTTTTTTGTAGTGCTCAATTCAAATGGAGGTAGAGAACTAATTAAGTAGTCCCAAGGGTATTGAATAAGGTCTCCAAAGCCGTTTATTAAGGTGCCTATAATTGCCCATATGACAGCAGTTTTTAACAAGTTTTGTATCATGTTTTCATATAGGGGTTCTTTCTTGAATTTTTCTACAAGGTGCTGAACGGCTTTCTGATACTCTTCGTTTCTATCTAATGCTTGGATTTTGTTAGAAATAATTTCTGTTACTAAATCAAAGTTGATATTTTTAATTCTATTAAGTATTGACTGTGACGCTCCGATTATTGAAAGGATTACTATTATTGCGCCCGCTCTTTGAAATAAAGTCCAGTTGTCGAAAGTCATGCTCAGTGCAATAGAGCTGAATAAGGTTACGAAGTATAGTTTTTCGATAAAATACAGAGGAAAAATTGGAACAAGGAATTCGTCCCATAGTTTATACAGAAGGGTTTTGTCTTGGCTATTCGAATCCATGAAAGCGTCCTGTAGTATTAGAAAAATCAAAAAAAAGGGAAGCCATATGGCTTCCCTTTTTCGTTTGACCTACAAACAGTGTGTCGTTTGTGTGTCGACTTCATCTTAAACGGTGCAAACCCCTTTAAAATCAAGCCTTTAATTGGTGGAGGCGGGGGGGGTCGAACCCCCGTCCGTCAGTCCTCTGCCATCGGCTCTACATGCATAGTCACTTCTATTATTTGACCACGAACCGCCCGAAGGACAGGGTGTTAATGGCGAGCCTACTTAATCTTAGAACCTTATCCCTAGGCGGGGCATCAGTTAGCATCTTGTAATTTATGATACTGCAGAATCTCTGGCTACAAGCAACCTGAGGGCAGCACACTAGCAGCGGTTTAGGCTGCTAAAGCGTAGTTTTCGTCGTTTGCGACTATAAAATTGATGCGGGGGATTTACGAGATCACGCATCACTCTCGACATGCACCTTTGGGTTTGTAACCGACGTCGAAACCATGTCGCCCCCAAAAAGGTAACGCTAGTCTATCGCAAACAATGTGCTTACGCTAGAGATAACGCTGAAATGCTTAGTGTGTTCATATTCATACAGTATTAAGTATAGCCTATGAATATTAAAGGCTAAGCACTGTGTTTCATTAGTCGTTCTTTATCTCTTGACCAATCACGATCACGCTCGGTATCACGTTTATCGTGTTCTTTTTTACCGGTTACCAAGGCTACTTCGCATTTGATCTTGTTGCCTTTCCAATACAGCGCCATGGCCGCACAGGTTTTGCCTTTTTGCTCGGTAACTTGGATGATCCGGTCAAGCTCTTTGCGGTTTAATAGCAATTTGCGTTGTCGCATCGGTTCACAAACAACATGCGTTGAGGCGCTAAGCAATGGCGTAATACGCGCACCGACGAGCCACGCTTCGTTTTGGTGAATGATGACGAAGGAGTCTACTAATTGGGCTTTGCCTTCGCGCAGGCTTTTTACTTCCCAACCAGATAAAACCAAACCGGCTTCGAACTTCTGGTCGACAAAGTAGTCGTATTTTGCACGTTTGTTAAGCGCGATGGTGCCCGTGCTGCTGGATTTTTTCTTTGCTTTACTCATAGTTAGAAATTATACGGTCGATAGAGGCAAAAACCTATGCTTTTCTTGAGGTATGCGCCTGAATGTTAGAAAATTCGTACTTGTTGATTATTTTATCTGGGTAGGTGACGCGGATGTGTTGGCCACGTTTGCGTTTTATTCCTATCCTTAACCAATGTTGTGCAATTAGAGCCTAAATTTATGCCGGAAAGTCGATGTTTACAAGGTATCTGGTCAAGTCCGTGGATATTTATTTTCGCGGCCAGCGGATCGGCTGTGGGATTAGGGAACATTTGGAAGTTTCCTTATGTGCTCGGGCAAAATGGCGGCGGTGCATTTTTGTTTGTGTATTGTGCGTGTTTGCTGTTGGTAGGCCTGCCAGTGTTGATGGCCGAAGTGGCTTTGGGTCGTACCGTTCGTTCTAACCCAATTGATACGGTAAACGATTTAAGCGAGCGTCGCATTGTTCATCCCGCTTGGGTATTTGTGCCTTGGTTAGCAGGTTTTACAGGCTTTTTGATTTTGACGTTTTATAGTGTGATTGCGGGTTGGTCTTTGGCTTACTTGGATCGTGCTGTAACGGGCGATTTTGTGTCGATTACGCATGATGGTGCCTTGGGCATGTTTGATACATTGCTTTCTACGCCAGCGGAAATGCTGTTATGGCATACTGTGTTTATGGCGCTGGTAGTGCTGACTGTGGGTCAAGCTGTAACGCGCGGTTTGTCTGCTGTGGTACGGATTTTGTTGCCTATTTTGGTAATGACTTTACTGCTGTTGGCGGCCTATTCGATGATGATAGGCAATATGAATGAAGCGTTGAGCTTTATGTTTCGTTGGTCTTGGGAAGACATTACTTTTGATGTGGTGTTGTCGGCGGTTGGATTGGCGCTGTTTAGTTTAAGTGTTGGTATGGGGGCGATGTTCGCCTATGGCGCATACATGAGTAAGCGAATGTCGATAGCTCGAGCTTGCAGTATTGTCGTTGGTGTTGATTTGTTGGTTGCCATATTAGCTGGGCTGGTTATTTTTCCGTTGGCTTTTGCATTCCAAATAGACGTTGAAGCTGGGCCAAGTCTGACGTTTGTATCGCTTCCTATTATTTTTGGTGGTTTGCCGGGTGGTCAGTTCTTTGCGGGTGTGTTCTTTTTATTACTGGTGGTAGCAGCGTTAACTTCTGCTATTTCTATGCTGGAACTGTTTGTTGCTTGGCTGCATGAGAAGTTCTATATGGCACGCTTAAAGGCGGCCTTTTTAATGGGACTTGCCGTTTGGTTTGTCGGTATTGCTGTGTTGTTGTCTTTTAATCATTGGGACAGCAAATTTTTGTTTGGGTTAAACTTTTTCGAGTTGTTGGATAAGTTTACGTCGTTGATCTTGCTGCCCGTTGGCGCGATTGCGTTGTCTATTTTGGTGGCATGGTTTATTCCTCACTCTATGTTGCAAAATGAGATGATTACTAACAAGGTTAGTCATTTTCAGTGGTGGTATAAGACGTTAAAATACATCAGTATTCCGGCAATGATCGTGATTACATTTGCAGGTTGGATAGGAGTTTAGTTTGAGTCATATAGAGCGTTTTGCTCATGTAAATTATAGCTGCGAGCAAATGTTCGCACTGGTTAATGATATTGATGGTTACCCTGAATTCTTACCGGGCTGTTTGGACTCTACGTTGATTTCTCAAACGCCAACAGAGATAGTGGCGTCTTTGGAAGTAGGTAAAGGGCCGGTTCGCCAGTCGTTTACAACTAAGAACTTTTTGCAGCCTTGTCATAAAATAGAGATGACCTTGGTTAAGGGGCCGTTTAAACGTTTGCATGGTGTGTGGACCTTTACAGAACTGTCTCCAACCAGCTGTAAAATTATGCTTAGCATTCAGTTTGAATTGAGCGGTATGCTGAAGTTTGCTTTTGGGAGTGTCTTTAGCCAAATTGCGAATACAATGGTAGATTCCTTCAGTAAGCGAGCAAAAGTGGTGTACGGTGAATAGTATGAGAGTCGAAGTAGCTTATGCTTTGCCTGAAAAGCAAAAGATTATTGCTTTAGAGGTTGAGGAAGGTTGTAGTGTACGTGATGCTGTACGACGTTCTAATATTAATGCCTTTTTCCCTGACGTGGATCTGGAAACCGTGAAAGTCGGAATTTTTGGAAAAGCGGTTAGAAATGCGGAAGAACAAGTGTTAAAAGAAGGTGAGCGAGTTGAGTTGTATCGCGAGCTGAAAGTTGACCCTAAACAAGCTAGGGCCAACCGTGCAGCAAAAAATGGCTAGTTGTTTTTGATTTCTTTCAAAATGCCATTGTCGAAAATGAGCACCAAGTCGTCGACTTCACTTCTTTGAGTGTCTGGTGTTCCATGTATTGATGTGAACATATAGTGCCATTCATTTGGCTTAAAGGTGTCTCTTAGCATGGGGTTACCCAATAGATAAGTGACCTGCGACTCTGACATACCAATTTGTAACTGTGACAACTGTTCCTTTGTTACTAGGTTCCCTTGCGATACTGGAACCTTGTAAGGGGGCGGGAATAAACTGCAAGCGCCAAGTGATAGCGCTGCACATAATATTAAAACTGTTTTTTTCATTTGTATTATCCTTACTCTGGTATGCTAATGATAAAGTAATTATCAACAAGATCGAATAGAGAATGACTCATGACTAGCGAAAATCAAGAGCTAAAGAAAGCGGGACTCAAGGTTACCCTACCTAGAGTGAAAATTTTACAGATTCTTGAAAGTGCGGGAGACCGTCATATGAGTGCTGATGATGTTTATCGCACTCTATTGGATCAAGGTGAAGATGTGGGTCTGGCAACGGTTTACCGTGTGTTAACTCAGTTCGAAACGGCGAGTTTGGTTCAGCGTCATCATTTTGAAGCAGGTACGGCTGTATTTGAATTGGCAAAAGGCGATCACCACGATCACATGATTTGCTTAGACTCAGGTAAAGTTATTGAGTTTGTTGATCCGATCATCGAAAAACGTCAGCACGAAATCGCAGAAGAACATGGCTTTGAAATCGAAGACCATAGTTTGATCTTGTACGTGCGCCCTAAAAAGAAGTAATCGCGCGCTTACTTTTTAGTTGCAGATAAAAAATGCCCAAACTGTCCAGTTTGGGCATTTTTGTTTGCTAAGCGATTGGTTGCTTACGCTTGTTATCGTTTGCGCTGGTCGCTCTTATTGCAGTTGGACGTTGCCCAGCATTTCGCGGGCGTGGGCTAACGTTTGTTCTGTGAGTTCTAATCCACCCAGTAAACGTGCAATTTCCTGTGCGCGGTCTTGATCTTTGAGCAGTTCCACCTGAGAAGACGTTGCTTGGTTTTCGACCAGCTTGCTAACGCGCAAATGCTGGTTGCCCTGCGCAGCGACTTGCGCCAAGTGTGTTACGCAGAATACTTGTCCACGTTTGCCGACCGAGCGCAGCATACGACCCACCACCTCAGCGATGCCACCACTGATACCAACGTCGACTTCGTCAAAGACTAAGGTTGGGATAATAGAAGTGTGCGCAGTGACTACCTGAATCCCCAAGCTGATACGAGATAGCTCACCACCAGATGCTACTTTGCGTAGTGGTTGCGCTGGTTGCCCTGGGTTAGAGGCGATCATGTATTCGATGTCTTCAAAACCGTTGGCAGACACTTGAGTGAGTGGTTGGCACTGAATATAGAAGCGGGCATGGGGCATGCCTAAGCCGTGTATTTGCTCTTCTACTTTCTTGGCTAATATGTCTTTTGCCACAATGCGTTTTTCGGTCAGCGTGGTCGCCAAGGCTGTGAGCTTTTCGTAGGCTTGTTCTTCTTTTTCTTTGAGCGATTCGATGCTTTCTTCGCTGCCTTGTAGGCTGCCTAACTCTACTTCGACGCTTTCACGAAGAGAGATAAGGCCTTCTGGTAAGGTTCTGTGTTTGCGAGCAGTCTCGTAAATATCAGATAAACGCTGTTCTATGTCGTTTAGACGTTCTGGGTTTTGTTCTAGCGTGTCCTGATAATGATGCAAACTGTCGGCGGCTTCTTGTGCTTGTATTAAGGCGACATTCATCATTTCTAGCGCGTTTTCTAGTTCTTTGGTCGCGGGGCGGATTTGGCTGGCGCTGTTAATGGCTTGGTGTAGTAAAGAACAAACGTTGCCTTCGTCACTGTCGATCAAGATTCCGCTGGCTTGATACGCTTTAAACTGGGAATCGGCAATGTTCGATAAGAATGCTTGCTCATTTTCCAGTTCTTCGATTTCACCGTCTTTCAAGTCGAGCTGTTGCAACTCTTGTGCTTGATAAGATAAAAGCTGGATTTTGGCATCTTGCTCGGATGAGCGGTTCTGCTGAGCGGATAACTCTTCTTTAAGTTGTCGCCATGTTGAGTATTGCTGACTGACTTTTTTGCTCAGTTCAGTGAGTTGACCGTATTCATCAAGTTGTTGTCTTTGGGCGTTTTTCTTTAGTAGGGACTGGTGTTCGTGCTGACCATGAATGTCGACAAGGTAACTGCCCACTTCTTTTAGATCACTGAGCGTACAAGGGCGGCCGTTGATATAGGCTTTCGAGCGACCTTCCTTACTAATGACTCGACGTAAAATGCAATGTTGCTCGTGTTCTAGGTCTCTCTCTTCAAGCCACTTAAAAACATGCGGGTATTGCTGAATATCAAAACTAGCACTGATATCGGCTTTTTTTTGTCCATGCCTTACTACAGCGGCATCAGTGCGATCGCCTAAACAAAGTGACAAAGCATCCACCATGATAGATTTACCTGCGCCTGTTTCACCAGAAATCACGGTCATGCCTTGTTTGAACTCAAGTTCAAGGGATTCAACAATAGCGAAGTTGGAAATAGCAATGCTAGTCAGCATAGTGGGCTCCAAAGAGAGAATATATTTATATGGTTATTTATACAGTACTTGGTTGTTTTTTGACAAGTCTTGTTAGTAAATTTAATTCCCATGAAAATTATGCGTCATTAGTGTTGAAAGGAAAAAAGCTGTCCCCATATAACCAGCACAGACAAAGAATTGTTTCTGTTATTTGGAGTTGAAGAATGAGTGAGCAGCAAAAAAATCCTAATCTAGAAGCGGAGCAAGTTTTGAATAGCGAGACACAAAACGAAACAGTAGAAGAGCTTTTAGAGCCTGAAGTAGAGACATTAGAAGAAGTTACTGAGAATGATGAGCTTGCTAAAGCTCTAGAAGAAGTCGCTCAGTATAAAGAAGCGGCACTTCGTGCTCATGCGGATGCACAAAACGTGCGACGTCGTGCAGAACAAGATGTTGAGAAAGCGCATAAATTTGGTTTAGAAAAGTTTGCTAAATCTATTGTGAACGTAGCGGACAATCTTGAGCGCGCTTTAACATCAGCGCCTGATACAGGTGAATCAGACCCTGTACGAGAGGGTGTTGAGCTGACGTTAAAAGATCTGCTAGAAACCTTGGCGCGTTTTGAGGTGAAAGTGGTTGATCCACATGGCGAACCTTTCAACCCTGAACTGCATCAAGCAATTACTATGGTGCCGAACCCTGAGTTAGAACCAAACACCGTAATGGATGTTGTACAGAAGGGTTACACCATTAATGGCCGCCTATTGCGCCCAGCTATGGTAGTGGTTTCAAGCGCGGCTTAAAAATACTGTCATTTTTTTGACACTGGACGCTTGAAATACTTTTAAGCGTACCCAAATACAGAATTATCATTGTAATAAACGAATTTATTGGAGATACAAACCATGGGTAGAATCATTGGTATTGACTTAGGTACAACGAACTCTTGTGTTGCTGTGTTAGATGGCGAAAAAGCGCGCGTTATTGAAAACGCGGAAGGCGATCGCACCACGCCTTCTATCGTTGCCTTCTCTGAAGACGGCGAAGTACTAGTTGGTCAATCTGCTAAGCGTCAAGCGGTAACAAACCCAACAAATACTCTATTTGCTGTTAAGCGTTTGATCGGTCGTAAATTTAAAGACGACGTGGTTCAAAAAGACATCTCTATGGTGCCTTACAAAATCATTAGCGCAGACAATGGCGATGCTTGGGTAGAAGTGAAAGGCGACAAGAAAGCGCCACCACAAATCTCTGCTGAAGTTCTTAAGAAAATGAAGAAAACAGCGGAAGACTACCTAGGTGAGAAAGTAACTGAGGCAGTAATCACTGTTCCTGCTTACTTTAACGACTCTCAGCGTCAAGCAACAAAAGATGCGGGTAAAATCGCAGGTCTTGATGTTAAGCGTATTATTAACGAGCCAACAGCAGCGGCATTGGCTTACGGCCTAGATAAGAGCTCTGGCGATTCTACTATCGCGGTTTATGACCTTGGTGGTGGTACGTTCGATATTTCTATCATCGAAATCGCTGACGTAGATGGTGAGAAGCAATTCGAAGTATTGTCTACCAATGGTGATACTTTCCTAGGTGGTGAAGATTTCGACATGCGCGTAATCGAATACCTAGCAGCAGAATTCAAGAAAACATCTGGTATCGATCTACACAACGATCCACTAGCGCTACAACGTTTGAAAGAAGCGGGTGAGAAAGCGAAAGTTGAGTTGTCTTCTTCTTCTCAGACAGAAGTTAACTTGCCTTACATCACTGCTGACGCGACTGGTCCTAAGCACTTGAACGTGAAATTGACTCGTTCTAAGTTGGAGTCTTTGGTTGAAGAGCTAGTGTTGAAATCTCTTGAACCTTGCCGACAAGCATTGAAAGATGCTGATCTTTCAGCTTCTGATATCGACGAGGTTATCTTGGTTGGTGGTCAGACTCGTATGCCTCTTGTTCAAGCGAAAGTAACTGAATTCTTCGGTAAAGAGCCACGTAAAGACGTGAACCCAGATGAAGCGGTTGCTATTGGTGCATCTATCCAAGGCGCGGTACTTTCTGGTGATGTGAAAGACGTTCTTCTTCTAGACGTTACACCACTGTCTCTAGGTATCGAGACAATGGGCGGTGTCATGACGGCGTTGATCGAGAAAAACACGACGATTCCTACTAAGAAATCTCAGACGTTCTCTACAGCAGAAGATAACCAAAATGCGGTAACTATCCACGCATTACAAGGTGAGCGTAAGCAAGCGTCTCAGAACAAATCTCTAGGCCGTTTCGACTTGGCGGACATTCCACCTGCTCCACGTGGTGTGCCACAAATCGAAGTAAGCTTCGATATCGATGCTAACGGTATTTTGAGTATTTCTGCGAAAGACAAAGCGACAGGCAAAGAACAGTCTATTGTTATCAAGTCTTCTTCAGGCCTAAGTGATGAAGAAGTAGAAAAAATGGTTCAAGATGCTGAAGCTAACGCAGATGAAGACCGTAAGTTCGAAGAGCTTGTACAAGTTCGTAACACAGCGGACGGCATGATTCACGCAACTCGTAAAACTTTGACTGACGCTGGCGATAAAGCAACAGCAGAAGAAAAAGAAGCGATTGAAACAGCCATTACTGAGCTTGAAGAAGCGCTAACATCTAATGACAAAGAGAAAATCGAAGAGAAAACCAATGCGTTGACTCAAGCGTCTGGCTCTTTGGCTCAGAAGATGTATGCAGACGCTGAAGCAGCTGAACAACCAGCAGGCGAAGGCGAGCAGGCTAAGTCTCAGGATGATGCTGTTGATGCAGAGTTCGAAGAAGTAAAAGACGATAAAAAATAAGCGTTAAACACTTATTTTGCCTCTATTGATGGGGCGGTAAATAGCAAGCACGGTTTTGAACCGTGCTTTGCTGTTTACACTATCTTCGATTAATGAGCGCTAAGGAATGTCGATCTATTCTGGCGATTTTCGACTCAGAACATCTTAGATAAAGAATACTTTTAAATTCAGACTTTTCAAAATTCAGGAATGCCTGCGATGAGCAAAAGAGACTATTACGACGTTCTTGGTGTTGCCAAGAGTGCGGATAAGAAAGACATTAAAAAAGCTTATCGTTCTTTAGCGAATAAGTACCATCCAGACAAAAACCCAGATAACCCAGAAGCGCTTGATAAGTTTAAAGAGTTAGCAGAAGCCTACGAAATTTTATCTTCTGATGACAAGCGCGCCGCATATGATCGATTTGGTCATGAAGGTGTAAATGGTCAGGCTGGCGGAGGCTACGGCGGTGGTGCCGGTGCTGGTGGTTTCAGCGACATTTTTGGTGATGTGTTTGGTGATATTTTTGGCGGTGGTGGTGGCGGTCAAAGCCGTACTCGTCGTGGTTCGGATCTGCGCTACACACTAGAGCTAGATCTTGAGCAAGCTGTTTGGGGTTGTGAGGAAAAAATTCGCATCCCAACGCTGGTTGGCTGTAACACGTGTGATGGCTCAGGTGCGAAAAAAGGTTCCACTCCGAAAACATGTGGTACCTGTGGTGGTGCTGGTCAAGTTCGTATGTCACAGGGCTTTTTCTCTGTACAGCAAGCGTGTCCAGAATGTCATGGTGCAGGTCAGGTAATCAGTGATCCTTGTAATGACTGTCATGGTCAAGGCCGAGTTCAAGAATATAAAACACTGAATGTTAAGATTCCTGCGGGCGTTGATACAGGTGACCGTATTCGTTTGTCAGGTGAAGGTGAAGCTGGGACACATGGTGGCCCTGCTGGTGACTTGTTTGTACAGGTTTCTGTTAAACCACATAACATTTTTGAACGCGATGGTGCGAATCTGTATTGTGAAGTACCTATTAGCTTCACGACTGCAGCATTAGGTGGCGAAATTGATGTTCCTACGCTGGATGGCCGTGTGCGACTAAAAGTCACAGCAGAGTGTCAGTCAGGTAAATTGTTCCGTCTACGTAATAAGGGGGTAAAGCCTGTTCGTGGTGGACCAGTGGGTGATTTGATTTGTAAGGCGGTTGTTGAAACGCCGGTTAACCTTACAGCTCGTCAAAAAGAACTGTTTACTGAATTGGCTGATAGCATGGGTGAAGGCACAGATCATTCACCTAAGCAAAAAAGTTGGTTTGATGGCGTAAAACGTTTTTTTGATGACATCAAAAAATAACTGTTTTAC
Organism: Marinomonas foliarum; assembly: GCF_016906065.1. Lineage (NCBI taxonomy): Bacteria > Pseudomonadati > Pseudomonadota > Gammaproteobacteria > Oceanospirillales > Oceanospirillaceae > Marinomonas > Marinomonas foliarum. The sequence continues at coordinate 2,613,975 of NZ_CP070273.1, forward strand.
AGCTGATGTATTGTAAAAAAGGCGCCTATTTGGCGCCTTTTTCTTTTAATAGATAGTCGATGTAGTTACGTAGCAAGCTAGCGGCATTGGTGAAGCTTTTATTATTTGGAATAATAAAGTCCGCTTTGCTGCGAATGTCGATGGTCTTGAGAGATGCTTGGCGAACATGTCTCATATATCGGCTGGTCACTTCATTAACATCGCGTCCGCGTTCAGCGATATCGCGTTTTAGTCGACGTACGATAGCGATGTCCATGTCAGTATCAACGTAAAGCAAGTAATCAACGGCGTCTCGAATTCCTGCGTCTTGAAACATCATATGGCCTTCTACAAGAACAATATGGGTTGGGTCAAGATTACGATAACCAACACGTTTGTGTTGAGAATGATCGTAAACTGGGATTTCGTTAGGTTGTTGACGATTTTTGCAATTGTGAATAGCAAGGGTGATGCTTTCTAGGTCGAGCGAGCTAAGGTCGTCGAAATTGTATACGTCAGGGTCGATACTGCCGCATCCATTATAAAAGCTGTCTTGGCATAATACGGTGATTTTATCACCTTGGTCTTCTGCTAATAGAGAACATAGTCGACTTTTCCCACTTCCGGAAACGCCGGTAATGCCGATTACAAGTGCCATTGGTTACCTCTGAAAATAAAGTGCGAGCGCTTCTTGAATTGAAGGTGCTTATAGTGTGATATTATATATCAGCTTTGACTGTTTTTGACTGTTTTTGACTGATAAACTGAATTAAGACCTTAAATTGAGATGATTGATGTCTAGAAAAGTTGCTCCAGTGTTGCTCGTGTTTGCTCTGGTTCTTTTGGTGAGTAGGCCTGCTTCTGTTATGGCTGAAACAAACGAAAGTATTGCTTTATCTGATGCGGCAGAGCTGTTTGGCTTGCCTGTTAAGGGGTTGGCGCTATCTCAGTTAGAGTCTCGGTTGGAGAGTATGGGGTTGCAAAGTTACCCTTCCTATAAGCTAGGTGTTGTGAGTTATAGCTTGGGGCCTGAAGGTATTTTGGGCGTAACCAATGCGACGATTCATTTCAATAGCTCTAAATATGTTCGCCAAGTTCTTTTATCGGGCGTGGTAGAAAGTAATGAGAAACGTAAAAATTTAGGCGAATTATTGGGGCGCAAGTATGGCCCCCCCAGTGAAGGCTTTTTGAATGGTGGTTTGGGGCGTTCAAAATGGAGCTTCAGAGATGGTACAACAATAGATTTTCGTAACACGACCTATGATGTATCTGTTTTGTATGTTGATGAGCAGCCTAAGGTCATTTCTCGATCTGGCAAAATCGATGTAGAGGCTTTGTCTAATAAAAAATAATGGAATTTATTCTGCCGTGCTTTTGGTGTAGTTAGTTGTATATGTTTATTTTAGATCTCAACCTTCGTTTAGCGCATTTCATCCAGCCTCATTTACAAGATATTTCTTTGGCGCTGGTCGCAACCTGTTTGGTCGTATATGGCGACAAGGTAAACGGCATTTTAAAGCGATGGGTATCTTCTTGGGTGTTTATCGCTAGGGTGTCAGCGTTTATTCTTATGTGTACATTTGGTTATGGCTTATTGACGTTGTGGAGTCAGCCTCTTGTTTATTGGGGAATTACGCGTATCGATTTTGTTTATCGACCAGCTTTTATCTTCTTCTGTTTTTGTGTTTTGGGGATTTTGGCTGAAAGAAAGCGTCATTTGTAAAAAAAATCATGAAAGTTCCTGTCAGTTTTTGTTGCCAAATTACCACATAACACTCTTGTTCTTGGTGATATCCCTTTAAAAATTGGAATTATGTAGTAAAGTTCCTAGACCCTTCTCGTTATTTCGTTATTTCTATAAAAAAATGCCCTAAAGTCCCGATTTTAAAGGTTTTTTGTAGTCTTCTTACAATTTGTTTTTGTCCTTCTCTGCCGTTAGACTGCGCCCATATTGATATAACAAAGTCTTTTTTCGGGGGCAGAAAATGACAAGCACTTGGTTACAAGCACTTTCACAAGCAGAATCCATGATTCCTCTTTTAGGTAAACTTGGTCGTGAGAAAGCGGTAAAAGTTCAACTAGCAGGCAACACCTTAATGGCGGATTCTGTTACTGGTCTTATGGCTGCATTTGATCAACATCCTGAATTAGATCTTGTTCAAGTCTATCAAGTGTTAGAGCAAGTATTGGTAAGCGATGTTTCTAATACTGTGGTTGAGCTAGAGTCTTTGGTTGCTGAGGCGGATGTGGCAACTGTGTTGGCGAATCAATCGAGCGATGGGTCTGAAACTCCTGTTGTATTGTACGGTTTTGGTCGTATTGGTCGATTGCTTGCTCGTCGTATGTGTACGCTTGGTCACACGACACCTGGTATGTCACTTGCTGCCATTGTTGTACGTAAAGCGTGCGACAACGATCTTGCGAAGCGTGCTAGCTTGCTTAAGTACGACTCTGTCCATGGTACTTATGAAGGTTTGGTGAAAGTTGATGAAGCAAATCAATCCTTGATTATTAATGGCTCACCCGTAAAAGTCATTTACGCATCAGACCCTGCTGAAGTTGATTACCAAGCTCACGGTATCAACAATGCCTTATTGGTTGATAACACAGGGCGCTGGCGAGATCACGACGGTTTGAGTGTTCACTTGAATCGCCCTGGTATTGAGCGTGTTGTTCTAACTGCGCCTGGCAAAGAAATGAAAAACATTGTCTTTGGTGTTAACGATAATGATGTAACCGATCAAGATCGTATTGTTTCTGCAGCGTCTTGTACCACGAACGCGATTACCCCGATCTTGTCTGTACTTGAAGATAAATTTGGCATCGTATCGGGTCATGTTGAAACCGTTCACGCTTACACGAATGACCAAAACCTAATTGATAATATCCACAAAGGTGATCGTCGTGGTCGTGCTGCAGGCATGAACATGGTGATGACAGAAACTGGTGCAGCAAAAGCTGTATCTAAAGCGATTCCTTCTTTAGAAGGTAAATTAAGTGGCAGTGCGATTCGTGTTCCTGTGATTAACGTATCTATCGCTGTATTGAGTTTGAACTTGAAATCAGCCACCTCTGTTGATGAAATCAACCAGTTGTTAAAAGCTGCATCTGTTAGCGCTGAATTGACAGGGCAGATTGGCTACAGCGATGAGGCTGATGCTGTGAGCTCTGATTTCATTGGCTCTCAACAAGCGGGCGTTGTTGATTCTCTATCGACCAAGGTTCGTGGTAATCAAGCGATCTTATACGTTTGGTACGACAATGAGTATGGCTACAGTTGTCAAGTTGTTCGCTTGATGGAGAAGCTGGCACAAGCAAATTTTATTAGTACTGAGTTGCTTAAGGATGAAGCGGCTTAAGCGAGTGAAGAGATGATCTAACACATTTATATGTGTTGTTGAACGGCGGCCTTTGGGTCGCCGTTTTTTTATTTGTTCATTATGTGATTTTTGGGCAAAAAAAAACCGGACAAATGTCCGGCTTTAAAAAAGTAACTAGCAGTTATGAATAACGTCATCCTGTGGGAGATGATGGTATTCATCTAAACCATGACTGTGGGGACATGATTTAGAGGGATACAGTTAGGGCTGTATCGATACATATTAGGCCGCTGTTCAACCTAAGAGATATACATATTCTAGCTTTATTGATTGTTCTTACAAACGATATAAATTGATTTGTTGGATTAGTAAAATTAATGCAAAATACTTGTATCCGTTTCTATGAAAGTGATCTTCTTTGGGCACTTTATTAAATTCTGGGTGGTTTTCCTGAAATTACTATCATATAGCGCTCTTTCCTAGCCTTTTATAGGGTGTTTTTTGAGTGGTTTATGTTGCGATGGAAGGTCGGTTCGGTCATTTGTTGTTTTGCAGTAGCTGAGGTTGTCTTATGGTGGTTTTTTTATGAAGTCTGTCCCTTTGGCTGGCTTGGGTACGTTTTCCATTGCAGCACGTCATTTGAGTTTTACCAAAGCCGCTCAAGAAATGCATTTAACGCAAGGGGCGGTTAGCCAACAAATTCGACAATTAGAAGAGCGTTTAGGTTTAACTTTATTTGTTCGTTACCATCGCCGGCTTGAGCTGACGGTGGCAGGTGCGCGATTGGCAGTGCAGCTTAATCTTAGTTTTACTGAGATTAATGATCTAATTTTAGAGCTTCAGGAAGAGGAAACATCCAATATTCTGACAGTGTCTGTAATGCCTTCTTTTGCAACAAAGTGGCTGATTCCTCGACTGGGAAGTCTGCAAGAAGCGTATCCAGATTTGCAGCTGCGTATTCAGGCTAACGATAGAGAGGTGAACTTTCAGCGAGATCGTATTGATGTTGCTATTGTGCATAGCCATGTTCACAGCTCAAAAGGCTATATTGTGCCATTAATGAAAGACAAAGTTTTTCCTGTTTGTAGTCCAGCTTTCGCCCATGCTCGTTCATTAAGTGAGGCCAATCAGTTAGCGCAAATGTCTTTATTAAATGATGATTCCGAATGGCGTTTTTCTAGTCCGTATGCTGAATGGGAAAAATGGCTTTTATTGGCAAATGCGAAGGGCGTGAAGCCGTCCCGTGGTATCAGCTTCAACCGTGGTGATCTTGCTGTGCAAGCCGCTGTGGCAGGTCAGGGCGTCGCTTTGGGAAGAACGCCCTTGGTTATGGATGATATTCAACAAGGGCGACTAATGCGGCCGTTTACCGAGACGCTAGATGAAGGTCACGCCTATTTATTTGTTTGTCCAGAAATGCAGCGTCAGCGGGAGCCCGTTCAGCAGTTGTTGCGCTGGTTGGTGACAGAATGTTATGAATATTCTCCCGATGATGCTTTGACGATGTTGAGTGAGCTTGGTTAGCTTTGGTTTATGAATTAGTTATCTAATAATAATTTGATTGAAATAGCCAAGCACATAATAATCACCATTGGGCGAATGAGTTTCGCACCTTTGGTGATTACAAGGCGTGAGCCCAGTTGTGCTCCAAACCATTGCCCTATTCCCATCACAATGCCTAAAGCCCAAATCAGGTGGCCGCTAAAGGCGAACATCGCCAAAGAGGCCAGGTTGCTTGTTGCATTCAGTACTTTGGTGTGTGCGGTTGCTGAAACCACGGTCAGTCCCATCAAGCACAAATAGGCGGTAGAGAAGAAGGCGCCAGTTCCTGGGCCAATCAAACCATCGTAAAAACCAATGCTGGTACCGATAATAACCGCAAATTGTATATGAGTGAGTGAGAATTTGCTGGCAATATAAGGTTGAACTTTAGGTAAAAAGAAAAAGAAAATGGCTACTGCGATTAATATAAGCGGAACGGCTTTGAGTAGTAAGCTACTGTCTAAATACGAGACTAATAATGTACCGCAAATAGCACCGGTGGCTGTCATTAGAATGGGGAACCACATATCAGACAGTGTAACTTGTCCCTTTTTAATAAAGTGATAAGACGCCGAAACCGTGCCTGCGCAACCTTGCAGTTTATTTGTTGCTAGTGCCTCTGCTGGTGACAGTCCAGCGGCTAATAGAACAGGAACAGTAATGAGTCCACCTCCGCCCGCGATAGCGTCAATAGCACCGGCAAAAAACGCCGCACCAAAGAGGGCAAGATAGATCCAAATGGAGATATCGAAAAAGGCAAAGTCCATTGTACATTTTTTCCAGTAGAAGAGATAAGCGATGCTATTTAGTAGAACAAAAAAAGCCCATCTAGACAATCGTTTAGGTGGGCTAATGAGTAGTAATTTGAACTCTTAATCTGAATTAGATTTTAGTTTTGATATAGTTCTCAAGTGCGATTTCTTGATCTGTTGTAAATTCAAGACCTAGCTTAGTACGGCGCCATAATATGTCTTCAGCCGAATGTGCCCACTCGTGATGGATTAAATAATCTACTTCTACTTGATAAAGCTGGTTGCCAAAGTCTTGGCCTAGATCATTTTCTGAGCTCGCTTTATTCAATAGTGTGTGTGTCAGTGAACCATAGCTATTGGCAAAACGACGAGCAAGATGCGCTCCGATAAAAGGATAGTCTTGTTGCAGTTTCATCGCGAAAGCATCAAGAGACATGTCTAAGTTTCCGCCAGGCAAAGGTTTTGTGTGTGTCCACTCATCACCTAGGTTGTCAAAATAAGGCGCCAGTTTTTTCATCGCTGATAAAGCGAGTTTTCGGTATGTAGTGATTTTGCCGCCAAAAATGCTAAGTAATGGCGCTTGATGGTTTTGATCATCAAGATGAAGCGTGTAATCGCGGGTTACCGCTGAAGGATCTGAAGACTCATCTTCCAATAAAGGACGAACACCTGAATAGCTCCATACAACATCAGTAGGAGTTAACGTCTTTTTGAAATGATCGTTAGCCACTTTTAGTATGTATTGTGTTTCCTCTTCGGAAATCGATACATCATTTGGATTGCCTTTGTATTCAACATCCGTAGTACCTAATAAGGTGTAGTTTTCACGATAAGGAATAGCGAAAACAATACGTTTGTCGGTGTTTTGCATAATGAAGGCGTTTGAGTGTTGGTACATCTTTGGTACGACAATATGGCTGCCTTTAATCATACGTATTCCGTATGGCGCTTTTTCTTCGAGTTTGGTTTCGATAAAAGAAGATACCCATGGGCCTGCTGCGTTAACCAAGGCTTTGGCGGTTATTTCTTGAGTTTCCTTAGTAATTTGATTTTCTAAGGTGATATGCCACTTGTTATCGACACGCTTTGCTGAGGTACAGCGAGTGCGAGCAAAGATAGAGGCACCATTCTGTTGGGCACTTAGTGCGTTGGTTACCACTAGGCGAGCGTCATCAACCCAGCAGTCAGAGTATTCAAAACCCTGTTTTATATCGTCTTTAAGTGGGCTGTCTGAAGCGTATTTAACGCCTTTCGATCCTAAAAGTGTTTCTCGTTTGCCTAAATTGTCATAAAGGAATAAGCCAATGCGAATTAACCACGCCGGACGTAAATGCGGTCTGTGGGGCATTTGAAAACGCATAGGCGTAACAAGATGAGGGGCTACTTTGAGCAATACTTCGCGCTCTGTCAGGGCTTCTTTGACAAGGCGAAACTCGTAATGCTCTAGATAGCGTAAGCCGCCATGAATTAGTTTACTGCTTGAAGATGATGTTGCATGGGCTAGGTCTCCCATTTCACAAAGGCCAACATCTAAGCTGCGGCCTGCTGCATCTGCAGCGATTCCTGTGCCGTTAATGCCGCCGCCAACAACAAATAGGTCGAAATGGGAGTGATTCATGCAAAGCCTCACGGTTATATTCGAATTTATATGTTCGAAAGTGAACATTTGTTTTCGATATTAAACCTCTAAGCGTCTTATGACAATAACGCTTTGTGAAGTTTTGGTGAATATTCTTTCTTAATTTGCAGTTAAAGGGGAGAGTTAAGTGCTGGAGAGGGTGGTTTTGTGCTGCCCAAGGGTTATTTGGGCGAGCACATTTCTAGGCGAATTTTATGTTCTTTGATTAGCTTTAAAATGGCTTTTGGTGGTTGCTCATCAGTAAAGAGTCTATCGACTTGGGTAATATTGCCTAACCTCACAACGGCATTTCTACCAAACTTTCCGCTGTCAGCTGCAAGAAAGACTGTGCGCGAATTAGATATGATGCTCTGTGCAACTCGAACTTCTTGGTAATCATAATCCAATAATGAGCCGTCGTTAGGATCAATGCCACTGATTCCTATGATGCCAAAATCGACTCGAAATTGGTTTATGAAGTCGATGGTTGCTTCCCCCATAACACCTCCATCCCTTGAGCGTACTGTGCCGCCAGCGATGATAACAGTAAAGTCTTCTTTTCCACTTAAAATCGCTGCTACGTTAAGGTTGTTGGTGATTACCTGTAGACCTTGGTGGTTTAGAAGCGCCCGCGCAACGGTTTCGGTTGTGGTACCGATGTTGATAAACAAAGAAGCGTGATTTGGAATTTCGGCTGCGATGCGTTTGGCAATTTGCTCTTTTGCCGGGAGTTGTAAAATTTGTCGAGTGGCATAAGCAACGTTTGTTGTGCTGGAGTCGTAGCTTGCGCCACCATGATGACGACGTATTTTGTCTGCTTTTGCTAGCTCATTAATATCACGTCGAATCGTTTGTGGTGTGACGGCAAATTGGCTGGCCAATTCGTCAATGGTTACATAACCCTTTTCTTTTACTATGGCGACAATTTTGTCTTGGCGAGATAACTGGCCCATGTTGTTTTCTTCTCCTGGTAAAAGACATTACTTGTTAAACGAGGCTTGCTAAACGAGTGCTCATTGGTTTTTAATAGAGATATTCGTATTTGAATATTTATGTTCAAAAAACAAAATAACAATGTAAGTTGCTTACTATCAAGCGACTGTGACTTCTAAGAGCATTCATCATGACTCATTATATTCTTGCTATCGACCAAGGTACTACAAGTTCTAGGGCTATTTTATTTGATGAGAAAGGTACTCGGGTTGGTCAATCCCAACAAGAGTTCCCACAAATTTTCCCTGACGACGGTTGGGTTGAACATGACCCTGAAAATATTTGGTCATCTACTTTAGCTGTGTGCCAGTCTGTTCTCAAGGATACAGGGGTAGATGCGCAAGCGATAGCAACGATAGGTATTACCAATCAGCGTGAAACGACCATTTTATGGGACACCGAAACAGGTAAGCCTGTTTACAATGCGATTGTTTGGCAAGACCGCCGTACTAGTGCTTTTTGCCAATCATTGAGTGATCAAGGTTTGAGCGAAAAAGTACAAGAAAAAACCGGTCTATTAATTGATCCTTATTTTTCTGCAACAAAAATTCGTTGGATATTAGACAACGTTGAAGGGGCCCGTGCAAAAGCTCAGGCGGGTAAGCTCGCGTTTGGAACCGTTGATAGCTTTTTATTGTGGCGGTTAACGAATGGCAAATCTCATAAAACCGATGCCACAAATGCGGCTCGAACCATGGCGTTCAATATTCATACTCAAGAATGGGATGATGAGTTGATTGGGTTGCTTGGTATTGGTGATGTGTTGTTTCCTGAAGTGATGGATTGCAGTGCAGACTTTGGTGTGATCGATGCTTCGTGGTTAGGTGCTGAAATACCCGTAAATGGTATTGCTGGTGATCAGCAAGCCGCTTTGGTTGGTCAGGCATGTTTTACGCCAGGCATGGTGAAAAGTACTTATGGCACCGGCTGTTTCATGATACTGAATACGGGTGATAACGCCATTCGTTCTGAGCATAAATTGCTGACAACGGTGGGTTATCGTTTAAATGGTAAAGTGACCTATGCCTTAGAAGGCAGTATTTTTGTGGCGGGCGCTGCTATTCAGTGGTTGAGAGATGGTTTGAAGTTGTTTTCGGATGCCAAAGAAACCCAGAGTTTGGCTAAACAGGCTTTGAATGATGACTCTGTGTATTTGGTGCCGGCATTCACTGGTTTGGGGGCGCCTTATTGGGATCCTGATGCTCGTGGGGCCATGATAGGTTTAACACGCGATACGAGCGTCTCAGACATTGTGAGCGCAGGCTTGCGTTCAGTGTGTTATCAAACCCGAGATCTTGTTGGCGCGATGGCGCAGGACGGTGCTACTTTTAGTTCTTTACGTGTTGATGGCGGTATGGTTATCAACGACGTGATGGTGCAGTTTTTGAGTGATTTGTTAGAGATAACAGTCGAACGTCCTTGTGTGACGGAAACCACCGCATTGGGAGCTGCATTTTTAGCTGGTTTGCATGTTGGGCTTTATAAATCTTTGGATGAGGTTGGAGATTTGTGGGTTGCAGACAAACGCTTTGAGCCAACAATGGAGAAAGGAACTGGCGATAAGTTGTATCAAGGTTGGCAAAAAGCAGTAGACCGTGTAAGAACTCGAGATTAGTTTTTACGATTTGATACACGCTTTGACTTGTACGATTAGGTGATTATGGCTACTTTAATAGGCAAGGACGTCTTTTTATGAAGGGTTGAGATAATGTCAAAGCAGTTTGCCGAAGTGCAGCAAGATGATTTTATGAAATTTGGTGGTGAACGCCCAAGCTATTTAGAAATTGAAGATGCTTTGATGAAGCTAGGTGGGCATGGTGTTAACGGTAACAATTTCAAAAATGAAATGGTGAAGTTAGCAGGTTGGACTGGTGGAGCGTTAACAACTTATGCCCAGCGTGCAGCGGTTGCTCAGGCTGCGTTTAATCGCATTCGAGAAGTGTTACCCAAAGCGAATACTCCTGAAGAGTTAAGGGCGTTATTGAAAAGCTTAAAATAGCACTTTCTCTCGAGCTGAAACCCTTAAAAAGGGGAATAGACTTTAATGCCTATTCCCTTTTTTTATTGCAAAATTTTTAGAAAGGCTACTCGGCGTCAGCAATGGCCTTCATGCCGTACTCTGCATCTAAGATACGACCAATTACATTGTCGCCTGCCAAGTGATGGGCGTATTGCATATGTAGGCAACGCACTTGGTCCCAATTAGCGATACCACCAATGCCAAGTTTATCAAACAACGGCTTGAAGCCTTTTTCTTCAATAATAGCTTTGTGTTCATCGCTCATTACATCCCAGCGCCTCGCAATGTAGTCGCGGTGGGAGGCGTGGTGTGCTTCTCTTAGCGTCTCGTCTTCTTTGATACGCTGTTCTAGCTCTTTTACCACACCTTGGCTTTCTATTTTGGCTAATGCTTTGTCTATGGCTTTACTAGAGAGCCAGTAGAGAGTCGGAAAAGGTTGATCAAATACCCAAGTTTCCATTTCTAATACTTGTGGAATGCCATTAGGTGAGTAGTGGGCAATTGCGCTGATGCCGCTTGGTGTTCGACCAAGTTGAGCCGTGATGATATCAATATCACCTTGAGAAAGAGTTATCATAATGTCTTATTGAGTTGAGTCTTCTAGGTAGAAGAATTAAATAATAAACGCAGGGAAACTTGCGGCGAATTTTTGTATCCATTCAGCGGCGGCTTCATTGTAATTCAGTCGTCGGCCTTGGACTTTAGCTTGGCGTCGATAATGTTCTATCTGAGAAAGCTGTTCTATCATGCGAACACAGTAACATTCTTCTTTGGTCGGGAATTCGATGGCGATGTGGTAACCGTCATCTTGTTTGTTGCACCAAGCTACACGGCCAGAGACACAAAAATTTGGGTCAATTTCTTCCAATGTAATTCTTACTGAACGTCCATTATCAAAAGGACGAAGGGCAACATATGTGATACCGACAAACCCAACTCTTTCATCACTAATGGGAGGAAAGGGTTGATCTTCTATTAGCGTAATGTCTAACGGAAGGTCTCTCGGATGTGCAACAAATTCCATCGCAACAAGCCAGCTACTATTTCAGATATTTATGTTATCGGCCAATGTGGCAGAGTGTTTAAAAAAGAATGGGAATTGTACGCTTTTTGCTCTGCCTGTACAGACGAATTTTAAGATGTGTAGAAGCATAATCATAACTTTTACTTATATAGGTGATTGCTCTGTATTGCCCCTAGCACATGGGGTTGCTCTGTTTTTATTGTTCTCTTAATTTAGCTTAACTGTTGTTGGCAAAGTTTGCCCAGTTCTTTTAGTGCAGCGTCTGTTTTGTTGTCCCAAGTTAGTGCGTAATTTAGCCTGAAATGATGGTCAAATTGAGCCGTTAAACTGAATGCTAGACCGGGCAATAAGCCAATTTTTTTTTCTAAGGCCTGAATGTGAAGTGTCATGGCATTCACTGAGCTTGGTAGGGTGATCCATAGTAGGAACCCGCCTTTAGGTTGTGAGGTTGTTGTCCCTGTAGGAAAGTGCTCATGAATAATCGCTTGGCAGCGAATAAGGTTGTCTTGGTAGGTTTGTCTTGTTTTACGTAAATGGCGATCGTACGCGCCATTTTCGAGAAAATTCGCAATGGCGGTTTGAGTCAATGTTGGGATTGCAAGAGATTGTACATAGGCATAATGCTCTATCTTAGCTTGGAATTGGCCGCCAACGATCCAGCCAATTCGAAAGCCTGGCGCGATACTTTTTGAAAAGGAGCTGCAATAAATCACAGTGTTATTCGTGTCGTCTGCTTTCAAGGCACGTTCGCGCTTGTCTTTGTAGCTCAACTCTCCATACACGTCGTCTTCAATAAGTGTAAAGCCAAACTGTATAGATTGCTGGATTAGGCGCTGTCTAGCCTGATGGCTAAGCGTTGCGCCAATCGGGTTTTGGTTGTTGGGGGTGACAATACAGGCTTTGACACCCCATTCTTTGGCTGCATTTTCCAGTACATCCAAATCTATGCCTGTATCTGCGGAGCAGGGAATTTCCACCGCTTTTAAATTTAGTACCTCAATAGCTTGTAACACGCCGTGATAGGCTGGGCTTTCGATAGCGATAGTGTCGCCCGCTTTAGCAACGGCCTGTAGCGACAGCATTAAGGCATTTTGACAGCCAAGGGTGATGGTGATGTCATCGGGCTGCAATTGGCAGCCACTGTCTAGCATTCTTATCGCGATTTGCCGGCGTAAACTAAGAGAGCCGGGAGTGAACTCATAAGCCGCACATATTTCTGGTTCTAAGCGCATTAAACGACCGACAGAGCGTTGTAATTGTCGGATCGGTAAAAATTGGCTTTTAGGGATGGCGGCGCCAAATTGAATAATGTCGTCATCTTGTGAGGCATGGAGTAAGCGGCGCAATAGTGTGTGTATGGTTGCATCGTTCTGAGTCGGTGCGATTTTTGCAGGTTCTTTTGGCTGTAATCGGTTCTCTTGAACAAAGTAACCTTTTTGAGGGCGTGCTTTTATAGCGCCTCTATCTTCTAACAAGCTGTAGGCTTGTAATACTGTAGCGACACTGACTTCCATCTGTTTACTGGATTTTCTTACAGAAGGGATCTTTGCTCCGGGCAGAAAAATACCTTCTTGGATTTGCAGCTCAATCTGGTTGGCAATTTTTTCGTATAACGGGCAATCCATAGGTATGAGTCAGTATCAGAGGGAAGATAGAGTAATTTATCAGATTGGGAGGTCGAAGGAAATCTATGTACTTACTGGTAAGTAGCGCGCTGAAGCCTATTTTGGCGTAATCAGGTGCTTGTTGTTCTTATTGATTGTAAGCAAAGTGTTATGATATTCCTGTATCCTTGGTCAAATTTTTGAAATGTGTGCAATTGTTTAACATGGGTGCACAAATTAATGTAAAGCAGATATGAATGTAGAGGTCGATTATGTCGTTGTCCGTCATCCAAAGAATTTTGTTTGGCTTTGGGGTTTTATTGCTGCTTTTGTTGATGATTGCTGCATCTGGATTTGTGGGTATCAGCAAAATTGAAGACAGATTGGATGTAGTGACTGGAGAGGTTGCTAGCATTTCATCTACGAGTACAGCTTTGAAAGAGGAGCTGAGTTTGGCGAATGCTGCGGTATTGCAATATCTATTAAGCAAATCGCCTGATGCATTAGAAGAACTTTCAGAGCGCTTTTCAGCTCATAAGCAAGCGTTCGCTGATGTTTCTAATCAGCTATCTGAGCAGCTGCAAGAGCAGCCGATTATGAGTGAGGCTTTAGAGAGCATCAATCAAGAGGTTGAGCATTTTTTTAGCATTACCGATGTGGCTTTTTCAAATCATAAAACCATGCTTGAGCTTCAAGCTTCGGTGCCAGATGAAAAGCTAGACCTAAAAGACGCCATTATGTTCACTGGTGAAGATTTAGGGATACTGGTGACAGATGGAGATACATCTGAAATTCAGTTTGCAGCTTCGTATATGCAAAGCCAGATAGGCAGCCTTCAAGTGTCGGTTAACGATTATTTTGATGTACGTAGCTTGGAGAGTATGCAGGATCTACGAGACAGTATGGCGTCCGTTATCACGAGCTTAAAGGATAAGCAGGCTTATTTGAATGACGACAATATCAATGAGTTGATTAATGAAATTGAGTTTAGCGTTGTTTCTGACGATGGCGTGATTGCAAAACAATATGAAAATATCCGCTTGCTACAAGAGTCAGAAGTATTGGCCAAGGAATTATCTGACAGCATGATGATTGTCAGTGCTTCGGTACAGAAACTGCTCTCGGAAGCCTCTGTCATGGGGGAGAATGCGAAACAAGAAGCCAGTGAGGCAGGCTCGCTATCAATGCTCATTATTGAAGTGGTTTTAGTTATTTCGATTATTATTGCCGTGTCGGTGGCGCTGTGGGTTAGTCGCAGTATTCGTCAGCCACTAAAAGAGGTGATGTCGGTATTAGGAAAGATTGCCGATGGCGATTTTACTCAGCGTAGTAGTGTAAAAACGAAAGACGAGTTTGGCGAATTATCCCGATGGGTAAATGGCTTGGTGGCTAAATTGCAGAGTGTGATGGCGGAGATTGATCAAGCCTCTAATGAAGTTGCTAGTTCGGCAGGCTCTAATGTTCGTTTAGCTGGCGATTCGAAGCGCCTAATGGTGGCGCAAAATGAAAGAACCACAGAGGTCGCTTCGTCAATGTCGGAAATGGTTTCTACGGTTGATCAGGTAGCAAAAAGCTCTGAAGTTATTTTGCATCAGATCCAATCCGTTGACCAAGGAACGAATCAAAGCCGAGCTAAAATGGATGCCAATATCCAGAAAATTGAGGGACTGCTCGAACAGATAGAAGAGTCGACGACGGTAGTAAATGAGCTTGATGAGCACTCTAAGAGCATAGACCGTATCTTAGATGTTATCCAAGAAATTGCAGAGCAAACGAACTTATTGGCGCTCAATGCAGCGATTGAGGCTGCTCGTGCAGGCGAGCAGGGGCGTGGTTTTGCTGTGGTGGCGGATGAAGTACGAACATTAGCCACAAGAACTCACAGTTCAACGGAAGAGATTCAGAATGTGATTGCCCAATTACAGCAGGGTGTTACCAAAACTGTTGGCAGCATGGAAACAAGCAGACAAAGTGCCAGTTCAAGTGCTGAAGAAGCGCGTGTAGTTGGTCAATCACTGGTGGAACTGCAAAGTAGTATGGCTGAGATTCGTGATTTGAGTACGCAAATCGCGACAGCGGCTGAAGAGCAATCGGCCGTGGCACAAGAAATAAAACAGAATGTGATAGAAATCTCAGAAATGTCTGAAGAAGCGGCTTTAGGAGCTGATCAAAGTGAGAAAGACAGTGAGGGTCTATCAAAGCTGGCTTCTCATCAAAAACAGTTACTGAGTCAATTTAAGATTGTTTGATGGTTTTTCTAAGACGTGTTGCGTTAATATGAGAGCAACTTAATTCTCAGGAGATACGGTTTATGTCAATTCTTGTTGGTGATATGTTGCCACATGGTGCGTTTCAGGTGATGGGGGAAGAAGGGCCTGAGACGATTGATGTCACCGACTTTTTTTCGGGAAAAACTGTGTTGATGTTTGCCGTTCCTGGTGCGTTTACCCCAACGTGCAGTGCGAGCCACTTACCAGGCTATGTTGTGCATTATGATGACATAAAAGAAAAAGGCGTTGATGAAATAATCTGTCTTTCTGTTAATGATGTTTTTGTTATGAATGCATGGGATAAAGCCAATAACGCTGAAAACCTTGTGATGGCAGCAGATGGCTTGGCTGAATTTACCTGCTCAATGGGATTAGAGTTGGATATCTCTGCAGCGAAAATGGGCATTCGTAGTCGCCGTTATGCAATGTTAGTGACTAACGGTATTATTCAACAGTTATGGTTAGATGAGCCGGGTGAGTACAAAGTAAGCTCAGCGGAATATGTTTTGTCTCAGCTGTAAATGAATTGCTTTTATCAACACAAAAAAACGACGCTATATGCGTCGTTTTTTTTTGTGTTGATATTTACCAATCGTCAATAGCCGAATAGTGTCGGCAAAAATGTAACCGTGCTTGGTACAAAAGTGATCAGTATTAACACAGCCAATTCGACTAAGAATAATGGCATGATTTGCTTAGATATTGCAGCCATACCGACATTCGCTATCGAGTTCGAAACAAACAAACATATACCCATGGGTGGTGTGACAAGGCCAATCATTAGATTGAAAATAACCACTATACCGAAATGAACAGGATCAATACCAAGGCTCATTGCAATAGGATGCAGAATCGGTAGCAATATTAGCATTGCTGCTATCCCTTCAAGGAAGAGACCAACAACTAACAAAATGACGTTCACTAGGATCAAGAACATCCAAGGGCTAGACACTTGTTCCAGCACCATTTGGCTGACCGTTTGAGGTACTCTTGAGAAGGTTAATAACCAGTTCGCTGCTGCGACTACTGCAATCACAATCAGAATCACAGAAGAGTCACGCATAGCCCGAATGAAAATGCCCGGTAAGCTAGAAATCTTCAAACTTTTAAGGATGAAAATACCAGCTAACAAAGCATAAGCAGCAGCGAATGCAGCGGCTTCAGTTGGTGTAACAATGCCAGTAAGTATTGAGCCAACGATGAATACCGGCATGAAAAGAGGAATCCAAGCATCAACGAATGCTTTTAAACGCTCTTTCATCGATAGCTTTGCTTTTAGTGGTGCGTAATGGCCTGCAAAAAAATAGACATAAATGGATAGGCCTACAGCCAAAAATAATCCAGGAGCAACGCCTGCTAAGAAGAGTGCAGGAACGGACACGCCTGTTGTGATTAGTGCATAAATTATCACCGGAATGCTAGGTGGAATCATCGGGCCGATAACAGAAGAGGCTGCGGTCAGAGCCGCTGCAAAGGAGCGAGGGTAGCCTTCTTTTTCCATTGTCGGAATAAAGACACGACCTAGTGCTGAAGTATCTGCCACGGCTGAGCCAGACAGACCGGCAAAAATGACCGACGCCCAAATATTCACATGAGCTAAGCCCGCTCGCATGTGGCCGACTAGCGCATTGGCAAAATTAATAATGCGGCTGGTGATACCACTTTCGTTCATCAGTTCGCCAGCTAATACGAACAAAGGAATAGCTAGGATAGAAAAGGAGTCGAGCCCACTAAAAATGCGTTGTGCTACAAGGCTCACATTAAAAGGCAGAGTATATACGTGCCCCACAACCCCTAACAAAATTGCGAATGCAATTGGGCTGCCAATGAGCAAAAGAACAATAAGAATTCCAAAACCTAACATGATTATTGTCCCTTCTCTAATGACGTAGACTGAAAATATTCAGCAAGCCTTATGAGCGCAGCGATAGTAAGGCAAACACCACCTATGACCATGGCCACTTGGAAATAGTACATTTGAATCCCCGTTCCTGGTGCTTGAATTGCACCTCGCTTTATCATGAAAAGGTAACCGGAATACGTAATAACACTGCCACTGATAAGGGCGATAGCGTCAGAAACAAAGTGAAGATAATGACGTATTTTTTCTGACACCATGTCTTCTAAAAAAGTAAAACGTATGTGAAGACCTTCTAGGTAACACAATGCCATGCCGAACATGGTGCCGTATATCATGGCGTATTTTGCGACTTCTTCACTCCATTGAATGGGGGAGTTGAGCAAGTAACGGCTCAAGCTGCTAACGAGCACAACGCCAAAAATAACGAATAGAGAGGTGCCAGTTAAAAGTGCGAGAGTATTTTTATAGAGGCGCTTCATGGTGAGCTTTCCGGGTAGAGGCAAAGGAAAAACAACCGAAAGCCCGCCAAAGGCTTTCGGTTATCGGTTTACAGGATTATAGCTTATTGTGAATTACTAACGACTTTTACAGACATTTGAGCACGTTCAATCCATTCTGGCTCCACTTCACCTTTTAACCAATTAATGACAGCTGGTTGCGCTGCATCACGGAATTTAGCCATTTGTTCTGGCGTTGGTGTCGTAATTTGCATGCCATTTTCTGCTAATGATTTTAGACCTTTTGCAGAATTAAACTGCTGAATTGCGCGGCCAAGAGTACCTGCTACTTTTGCTGCACGGTCAATAATGGCACGGTCTTCATCACTTAATGACTGGTAAACATCTTCATTCATCAACAAGAAATCTGTGCCGTAAACGTGGCCATCTAGTGTTAGGTATTTTTGGAACTCATAAAACTTGTTCGCTTCGATTACGCTGACAGGGTTTTCTTGGCCGTCCACAACGCCTGTTGTGAGCGCAGAGGGTACTTCAGGCCATGCAATTGGGGTTGGCTCGGCGCCCATTGCTTTTACCATTTCAACGTACAGAGGCAATGTTTGAACGCGAATTTTAAGGCCGCTCATGTCTTTTGGTTCAGCCACTGGGCGCTTAGAGTTGGTGAAATTACGAAAACCTGTTTCACCGTAGGCAAGGGTACGCAATCCACTTTCTTTTAAGCAATGCTCAGACAATGCTTTACCGAATTCACCATCAAGCACTTCCCAAGCAACAGGTGCAGATGGAAAAAGGTATGGAATTTCCAAAACAGATGCTTCTTTACAAACTTTAGCAAAGGCGCCAGATACCATCGCCATGCTTAGTGTACCTTCCTGTGCTGATTGCACTAGGTCTGTTTCACCACCTAGCTGACTAGAAGGATATATATTTACTTCGATACGACCAGCGGATTCTGCTTCAACAAGGTTTTTAAAAACCTCAGTTGCAGCGCCTTTTTTAGACGTTGTCCACTCTTGGGGGTCAACATGGCCAATTGTCAGAGTTAGATCTGCAGCACTAACACTGCTTACTGCGCCGGCAGCAAGTAAACCAAGCGTAAGTTTTTTTGTTAGGTTCATTTTTACGTCTCCAAGTTCGGGGTGTCCCGATAGTCTTATTTTTGTATTTCTACTCTATAGTCTAAAGATATAGGTAGGTGATTCACTATTCGCTCTTAGCGTTCTGGTTTTGCAAATAATATAGGATCATTTGAAAAATACCCTATATTTTTTAATGGATCCACAAAAGGCAAGTCAAACATAGGTTTAAACTTGTTTCCTTGTGATGCTTTAAAGCTTTGCTCTCGACCTCATTCAAGTGGAGAGTTACATCAAAATGTAGCAATTTTTGCATTTTTAGAAATGAATTTTTAATGTTTCATGTATATCAAAAAAGGAATATGAAAATACTAAGATGCAAGTTTTTTTTGAAAAAGATCATATATATCAATGCTTTTTTGCACTTCATGTTGATTGAGAAGGTGTTTGGTCTATGCTGTTTATCATATTGAATAACGTAAATAAGCCAAAAAAGAATTGGATGAAAAAACATCTATATCAAAATTTAATACCCTTTCGGTTAAATTGAAATAGCCAAAATGTCTTTAGATAACGAATACTCAGTGAAGATTTTAATGAGATGACGGTGTTAATCCAGAAGGCGAAAGGCGTATAACGTAAAGTTAGGCCTTCTATATCACCGTATTGTTACCTTAAATAAGAATAGAGAGCAGTAACATGATTATAGATTGCCATGGGCATTATACGACTACGCCACCAGGTGTGGGTGAATATCGCGATAATCAAAAAGCACAAGTTGCTAAAGACCCTGCGTTTGTTGGTGAAAAAGGTAAAGTCATTGTTTCGGATGATGAAATTCGCGACAGTATTATTAATAATCAGCTTCGTCTACAGCAAGAGCGTGGCACTGATCTGACTATTTTCTCTCCCCGTGCTAGTTGGATGGGGCACCATATTGGTAATGAATACACTAGCCAATACTGGACAGAGCATCAAAACGATTTGATTCGCCGCGTTTGTGATCTTTTTCCTGAGAACTTTGCGCCTGTTGCACAATTACCACAATCACCAGGTGTTGACCCAGGCAAGTCAGTTGCTGAGATCGTTCGTACTGTTGAAGAAATGGGCTTTATCGGTATCAACTTGAACCCAGATCCAAGTGGCGGTTATTGGCAAGATAAGTCTTTAGCAGACCGTTCTTTTTATCCTATCTATGAAAAAATGTGCGAATACGACATCCCTGCGATGATTCATGTAAGCGCGGCATGTAATGATTGTTTCCACACTACTGGGTCGCATTACTTGGGGGCAGATACTACTGGTTTTCAGCAATTGATGATGTCCGACGTTTTTAAAGATTTTCCAGAGCTAAAAATCATCATTCCTCATGGCGGCGGCGCTGTGCCTTATCACTGGGG
This sequence comes from Marinomonas foliarum, assembly GCF_016906065.1. NCBI lineage: Bacteria > Pseudomonadati > Pseudomonadota > Gammaproteobacteria > Oceanospirillales > Oceanospirillaceae > Marinomonas > Marinomonas foliarum. Next base: position 2,633,892 of record NZ_CP070273.1, read on the forward strand.
ACGTTTCCGTGGCATGGCACAAGATCAAGGTTTTGATCTTGCTGAACGTGTGTTGAATAACATCTACTTTGATACCTGTGTTTATCATCAGCGTGGTATTGATCTACTTCTTGATATTATTCCTACTAAGAACATTTTGTTTGCTTCTGAAATGATTGGTGCGGTACGCGGTGTTGATCCAGAAACGGGTCACTATTTTGATGACACCAAACGTTACATAGATAACAACACAGTGTTATCCGCGGAGCAGAAACAAGCTATCTTTGAAGACAATGCTCGTAGCGTTTTTTCTAGATTAAAAGCGTAAGGCTAACGATTAAAGGGATAGGAAAGCATCATGCGAAACAATGTAGTAGTACAAAATATTGAACGAGCTGACCAAGCTGTAATCGACGGTTTAGCTGAGTGTGGCGTAGCGACCATTCATGAATCTCAAGGTCGTGTTGGTTTATTGGCACATTACATGCGCCCAATCCAAATGGACAAAACCATTGCTGGTTCTGCGGTCACCATTTCTGGAGCGGCGGGCGATAACTGGATGATGCATGTTGCCATTGAGCAATGTAAAGCAGGGGATGTGATGGTTTTTGCGCCAACGTCGCCATCGAATCACGGCTTCTTTGGGGATTTGTTAGCAACCTCTGCGCAATCTCGTGGTGTAGTGGGTTTGATTATCGAAGGCGGTGTTCGTGATACTCGCGACCTTCGTGAAATGAACTTCCCTGTTTGGTCAAAAGCCGTGTTTGCTGAAGGTACGATTAAAGAAACCGTTGGTTCAGTGAACGTACCTATGGTTTGCGCTGATGCCTTGGTTAACCCAGGTGATGTGATTGTAGCCGACGATGACGGTGTGGTTGTGGTGCGCCGTGAGAATGCAGCTGAAGTATTAGAATTGTCTCGTAAACGTATGGCAAACGAAGAAGCAAAGCGTGTGCGTATGGCGAATGGCGAATTGGGTCTAGATATTTATGAAATGCGCCCTCGCCTAAAAGAGAAAGGCCTAAAATATGTCTAAACAGACAGGCGTTTTAAAAAGTGCGCCTTGTATGTGGATGCGTGGCGGCACATCAAAAGGGGCGTATTTCTTAGCGGAAGATTTACCTGTTGATGTTGATGCGCGTGCGCAGTTTTTATTGCGCGTGATGGGCTCGCCAGATGAACGTCAGATCGACGGCATAGGTGGCGCTGATCCATTGGCATCCAAAGTGGCCGTAGTGAAAAAATCTGCACGTGACGACGCTGATGTAGATTACTTGTTTTTACAGGTATTTGTTGATCAGGCGATCGTGACCGATGCGCAAAACTGCGGCAATATTTTAGCGGGGATTGCACCGTTTGCCATTGAGCGGGGTTTGGTTGCTGCGGAAGAAGGCGAAACCTCCGTACGTATTTTCATGGAAAACACAGGTCAAATCGCGGTTGCTCGTGTGTTGGTAAAAGACGGTGAAGTGCAGTACGAAGGTGATGCTCGCATTGACGGCGTATCGGGCTTTTCAGCGCCAGTTCCCATTGTTTTCCAAGATACGGCGGGTTCCAGTTGCGGTGCTTTATTGCCAACAGGTAACGTAGTCGATGTGATTGATGGCATTGAAGTAACTTGCATCGATAACGGTATGCCTGTGGTGATCATCCGTGCTGTGGACATGGGGATTACGGGTACTGAGTCTCGTGAAGAGCTTGAAGCCAATGATGTTTTACGCGCCAAGCTAGAATCCATCCGTTTGCAAGTCGGGCCTATGATGAATTTAGGCGATGTGAAAGAGAAGTCTGTGCCCAAAATGACCATGGTGAGTGCCGCGACGAATGGTGGTGCTATTTCTACGCGTACATTTATTCCTCATCGTTGCCATGCATCGATTGGTGTATTGGGTGCGGTTAGTGTGGCGACAGCTGCCGTTCTGAAAGGCTCGCCGGCTAATGAAGTGGCTAAGTTTGAGCCGAGTGCGCGTATGACGCTGGATGTTGAGCATCCGATTGGCGCGATGACAGTGATCTTGGATCAAGAAGAAAATGGTGATGTTGGCTCTGCGGCCATTCTACGCACCGCGAGAAAACTGTTTGATGGACAGGTGTTTGCTCATAGCAACGGCCTTTAGTTGCCTTTCTTCTATTGACGATATAACGACTGGTCAAACAGAAGGCTGGTTAATTAGAACGAATAATAAAACAGGTATTTGAACATGATGGACAAAGATTATATTCCATTTCACGCAAACCCAAGCGTGCCTACTTTTAAAGCGCCAGCGGGTGCGGTAGATGCCCATTGTCACGTTTTTGGTCCAGCGGATAAATTTCCCTACCATCCAAAACGTAAATACACGCCTTGCGATGCATCCAAAGAACAGTTGTTTGCGCTGCGTGATCATTTGGGTTTTTCTCGTAATGTGATTGTTCAAGCATCTTGTCATAGTACCGATAATTCCGCGTTGATCGATGCTTTAGAAACAGCCGGCGATTTAGCGCGTGGCGTGGCCTTTGTTGATGATTCAATAACCCATGAAGACATTGAAAGAATGCATGCTGTGGGTGTTCGCGGTGTACGTTTCAACTTTGTGAAACGCCTTGTTGATAGCACGCCAAGAGACGTTTTCTTCTCGATAGCTGAGAAAATTCGCCCTTTCGGTTGGCACATTGTTGTCTATTTCGAAGCGGCCGATTTAGAAGAGTTGATTCCTTTCTTGAAAGAATTGAATACCACCATTGTGGTTGACCACATGGGGACGCCAAATGTTGCCAACGGTGTTGATCACCCTGACTTTCAGCGCTTTGTTAACTTTATGGCGGACAACGACAATGTATGGTGTAAGGTAAGTTGTCCAGAGCGTTTAACGCAACATGCGCCTGATTACTCTGATGTCTATCCTTTTGCTCGTACGTTAGTTGAGAAGTTCTCTGATCGTGTCTTATGGGGAACCGATTGGCCGCATCCTAATATGAAAGTGGAAGCACCAAATGATGGTCATCTTGTGGATGTGATCCCACATATCGCGCCAACGCCTGAATTACAGCAAGCGTTGTTGGTGGATAATCCAATGCGTCTGTATTGGGCATAATCCACATTCCGCCGTAAAGTATAAAAATAGAGGTTAGCAAGATGGCTAGTAACTATACAGATCGACAGTTTCAAGGGACGTACCTTTTTGATGGCCAAATGGCCAAGAAAGGCTATGGCTTAAATAAAATGTGTTACTCGTTTAATGAGCAAGTAGCACGTGATGAATTTAATGCTGATCCAGGAGCTTACTGTGAAAAGTTCAAACTCACAGAAGCGCAAAAAGAAGCCATTCGTAATAGAGATGTGATTGGGCTTTTGCGTGAAGGTGGCAGTATTTATTATTTAGCAAAGTTTACGGGTTTGCTAAAACTAAACATGCAAGATATTGGTGGATTGCAAACCGGTATGAGTACGGATGAATTCAAAGCAATGCTAGAAAAAAATGGGCGAGGAGAAGTCTAATGGCTAACATTATTGGTGCAGTAACGACTTCCCATATTCCTGCGATTGCGAACGCAATGGCGAATGGGTTGGAAGAAACGCCATATTGGAAACCATTTTTTGATGGTTACCCACCAGTGCGTGATTGGCTAAACGAGAAGAAACCAGACGTTATAATTTTGTTTTACAACGATCATGGCTTGGAGTTTTTTATTGATAAAAAGCCGACCTTTGCGATGGGGGTTGCAGACGAATATTATAACGCGGATGAAGGCTGGGGGATTCCTACCATTCCACCAGTGACTGGTGAGTCAGATTTGTCTTGGCACATTGCTAACAGCATTGTCGACGAAGGCTTTGATATGACGATCTGCCAAGAAATGAAGGTTGATCATGGGTTAACGGTTCCACTGAACCTTATGTGGCCAGGTCATAAATACGGTCATGTAAAAGTTATTCCTGTCTGCATCAACTGTGAACAATACCCAATGCCACAACCTAAACGTACGTTTGAATTAGGTAAAGCGATCGGTCGTGCTGTGGCATCTTACGAAGAAGATCTTAACGTGGTTGTCTTTGGTACTGGTGGTATGTCTCATCAGTTAGACGGTGAGCGAGCGGGTATTATTAACCGTACTTTTGATATTGATTGTCTTGATAAATTGGTGTCAGACCCAGAAGCGTTAACGAAATACACCAACTTGGATCTTGTTGAGCAAGGCGGATCGCAAGCGGTAGAGCTGAATATGTTGATTGCGATGCGTGGTACTTTACTGGGTAAAGTGACCGAGCTGCATCGAAATTACCATGCGCCAATTTCGAATACAGGTTCTGGTTTGATGTTGTTAGAGCATGAAATGCCGAAGTAACAAATCTTCTTGTTAGAGCATTCCATGGTGAATATAAAAAATCCGCTATCTACGATAATAGATAGCGGATTTTTTTAGTTTTTCTCAATATCCAATAATTTGTTAACGGTATTGGAAACGTGTATCGCGCCTTTGAGTATCTCATCAATGATGCCGGATGCTTCGTCTATAAATTGCGCATTCTCTTTAGAGCGTTCACTCACCTTGCTCATACTTTCTTTGGCTTGACGAGTTAAGTTGCTGTTCTGTTTTACCATGTCATCAATTTCGATCGTTGATTTGCTTGTTCTTGCTGCAAGTGTTCGAACCTCGTCGGCCACAACCGCAAAGCCTCGACCATTTTCACCTGCGCGAGCGGCTTCAATAGCAGCGTTTAATGCAAGTAAATTGGTTTGATCAGCAATAGAGCCAATGGTTGTCACTATCTTGGCGATACTTTCAGACTGATGGTTTAATTGCTCAATTAGCTCTGTAGAAATGTCAACATCGGCCACGATTTTGTCTGACGTCTCGACTGTACGGCGTAAAATTTGAGCGCCATTCTCTGAAACTTGTGCGGTTTCTACTGACGTGGAGTGAGCTACTTTTGCTGCGTGTTGAATAGCGAGTTGCGTGTTCACACGCTCTGTAATGTCAGAGGCAACTTTAAGGACTTTTACAACCTTACCAAATTGATCGAAAATGGGGTTATAGCTGGCTTCTAGCCACACAGTTTGACCTTGTTTGCTGACTCGCTCAAATTGTCCTGTTTTGAAATCTCCATTCGCTAACTCTGCCCAAAAATTCGGATGCTTTTCATAGAATTCATTAGTACAAAATTTGCGATGCGCCTGACCGATAATTTCTTTGCTAGACTGATAACCCATTGCACTTAAAAAATTATCATTGGCTGTAATAACTGTTCCGTCAGGGGTGAATTCAATAGTGGCAGAAGAGCGATCAATAGCGTTGTAGACGGCTAGTTGGCTGTCTGCAATAAGTTTGGCTTGGGTAACATCGGAAGCAATTTTGACGACTTTTGTCACTACACCATCTACTTCAATTGGAAAATAGGTCGCTTCAAGCCAAATGTCTGAACCATCTTTATGTCTGCGTAAGACGGTCCCTTCTTTACTTTTTCCTGCTGCAAGATCTGACCAGAAGTGTTTGTATTCGGAGCTGGAGGTTACTTGGCTAGGGCAAAATAGAGCATGTTTTTGTCCTTTAATTTCTTCTAGAGAATAGCCTACTGTATTAAGGAATAATGAGTTCGCAGCGAGTATCGTGCCATCTGATGAAAAGCTAATTGTTGCGCAAAATTTTTCCATGGCTTTAATAAAGGCATTGTCTTCACGTTGAGAAACGGCCTGTTCAATCGCAGTATTCCTAGCGATTTTTTTGTCTTTGTTGCTGAAAAACATGGTGATATTCCTCAATCTGATTGTCGGGATTTTATCGTATTCCTTGTAGTCAATCTCCTACAAAACAGATCAAACAATATACTATATCGTCTTTATTTGTTGTTGGTGATTTGTTAATTCCTTGTTATGTGTTGTATACGTTTGATTCAAATAAATAGTTTATATATTTATCAACTATTTATTTAGAAGAAGTTAGATTTACGTCTGAGGCTAGCGATTTAAGGCAGGTGTGAGCTTCATGAAAATGAGGCGGCTATCTATCTTTCATTCGAGAAAACATTGTTTCAAATTGGCCGATATTTTGTTGAATGTAATCAATAAATGATCGCATCGCAGGAGTGGGGTGGCGTCCTTGTGGGTGGATCAAGCACCAAGATCGGCGAAGGGGGAAATCTTTGATCGGTACTTCGATTAAAGTGCCGAGTGTTAATTCAGAAAGAATGCTAAGTTTAGGTAATACAGCGACGCCAAGCCCTGCAATAACGGCATGTTTTATGGCGTCGTTAGAACCGATTTCCATTTCTGCTTGTAAGCGAATGCGTTGTTTTTGGCAATGTAGTTCAAGAGCTAATCGACTGCCTGAACCCGCTTCTCGAAGCAATAAATTGTGTTCTAAAAATGCGCTCAATGATATGTCTTCTAGGGCGAGAAGAGGATGGTTTTGTGGTGCGACAGCGATAAGCTCATTGTTCAAAAATGGTATGCTAAACATAGGTTTATCATTGGGTACCATGCCCATTATGGCTAATTCATCATGATTCTCACCAAGACGCTTGATAGCTGCAGCGCGGTTCATGACTTTCACATTTATGGTGACGTTTGGATGTAGGCTAGTATAGGCCCGAAGCAAATAAGGCACCACGTACTGCGCTGTACTCACAGCTACTAAGTTCAACTCACCAGATATCAGCCCAGCTTCCTCAGATAAGTCGTCTTGAAAGCGCTGTATTTCATCAAACATGGCGTGAATACATTTGGCTAATCGCTTGGCAGTCGCAGTGCTGTAAAGTTGGCGACCAACGTATTCAAACAGCGGTTGTTCTAATGCACTTTCAAGCTGTCGTATTTGATTACTTACGGCCGGTTGGCTCAGCCCCAGCATATCACCAGCTCGGCTGTAGCTACTCAATTCATAAACGCTATTAAAGACTTGTAGTTGTCTAAAAGTAAGCCGGTTGACTAAGCTTTGTACACTTTGAGGCATTGTTTTTGTTTTCCCTTGGTTTATCTATTAGCGCTTATCTATCAGGAATAGCTTATACATAAATGTCGTAATATCAATTTTTACTTTGGTTGATCTTTGAGTAGTCTGAATATTCAGAGATATTTGTACAAAAGTTGTGCTCGCTACGTTGTGCAGTGATCTCTTCAAACAAGAAAGGAGTGACTCATGTTAAAAAAAGTGTTGATCGCCAACCGAGGTGAAATTGCGGTTCGTATCATTCGCGCTTGCTCAGAGGCTGGGATTCGCTCTGTCGCGATATTTACGGAACCGGATCGATATGCGTTGCATGCCAAGCGTGCAGACGAGTCTTACTCGTTGGGCGATGATCCACTTGCCGGTTATTTAGACCCCTTGCGTCTAGTGAACTTAGCCATAGAAACGGGTTGTGATGCGATTCACCCAGGTTATGGCTTTTTATCTGAAAATGCGCATTTTGCTGAATTGTGTGAGCAAAAAGGCGTTACCTTTATTGGTCCTCATTCGTCTGTTATTCATAAAATGGGCGATAAAACCCAAGCTCGTGACAGTATGCGTGCGGCAGGCATTCCGGTGACACCAGGCTCAGAAGGAAACCTGGAAAATCTCGACGAGGCATTAGCTTTAGCAGGGAAAGTGGGTTATCCAGTGATGATTAAGGCCACTTCTGGTGGTGGCGGTCGCGGTATTCGACGCTGTGATACCCCAGAAGAATTAACCTCTCAATACCCTCGTGTTATTTCCGAAGCGACTAAAGCGTTTGGTTCCGCAGAAGTATTTTTAGAAAAATGCATCGTTGATCCTTGTCATATTGAAGTGCAAATATTAGCGGATTCCCAAGGTGATGCGATTCATTTGTATGAACGTGATTGCTCGATTCAGCGTCGTAACCAAAAGCTTATAGAGATTGCACCAAGCCCACAACTCACTCCAGAACAACGCCAATACATTTGTGATCTCGCAGTGCGAGCAGCCAAAGCGGTAGGCTATGTTAACGCGGGTACGGTGGAGTTCTTACTGTCTGGCAATGAAGTGTATTTCATGGAAATGAATACACGAGTTCAAGTTGAGCACACGATTACCGAGCAAATTACCGGTGTTGATATTGTGCGTGAACAGCTTCGTATTGCGTCTGGTTCGCCGCTTAGCTTCCGCCAAGAAGACATAAGTTATCGTGGTTATGCGATGCAATTTCGTATCAATGCGGAAGATCCAAAGAATGACTTTTTACCTAGCTTTGGACGTATTACCCACTACTACGCACCAGGTGGTCCAGGTGTTCGTGTTGATACGGCGATTTATACGGGTTACGAGATTCCGCCTTACTTTGATTCCATGTGTTTGAAGCTGGTGGTGTGGGCATTGACTTGGGATGAAATGGTGGCGCGAGGTCGTCGAGCTATTGATGATATGCGTTTGCATGGTATTAAAACCACGGCCAATTATTATCAGCAAATTCTAAAACATCCAGATTTTATTAAGGGCGAGTTCAACACAGGATTCGTTCCAGCGCACCCTGAATTATTAAATTATTCCGTTAGACGCCATCCAAGTGACATCGCTTTGGTGTTGGCAGCCGCTATTGCAGCGCATGTTGGTCGATAATCCGCAGGAGGAAGAAAATGAGTCAAGTTAAACAAAAAATAGAAGTGACAGATGTTACCTTGCGTGATGCACACCAATCGCTGATTGCCACTCGTATGCGTACGGAGGATATGTTGCCGATTTGTGAGAAACTCGATCAAGTGGGCTTTTGGTCTTTAGAGGTGTGGGGCGGCGCGACTTTTGATGCCTGCGTACGCTTTTTGAAAGAGGATCCTTGGGAGCGCTTGCGCCAGCTTCGGGCGGCCTTGCCAAATACTCGTTTACAAATGTTATTGCGTGGCCAAAACCTACTGGGCTATCGCCATTATGCTGATGATGTGGTGGAAGCCTTTGTGCAAAAAGCGGCTGACAATGGCATAGACGTGTTCCGTGTTTTTGATGCCCTCAATGATCTGCGCAATATTGAAACAGCCATGAAAGCGGTGAAAAAAGCCGGAAAACATGCGCAAGGTACGATTTGTTATACGACCAGCCCAGTCCATACGCCAGCTTTGTTTGTCGAGCAAGCCAAAGCCATGCAAGCCATGGGGGCAGACTCTATTGCGATCAAGGACATGGCTGGATTGTTAACGCCTTATGCGACTTATGATTTGGTAAAAGCGATCAAAGAAGCGGTTGATTTGCCTTTGGTGGTTCACAGTCATTCGACGTCAGGATTGGCGCCCTTGTGTCAGCTTAAAGCAATCGAAGCGGGAGCGGATCGTATTGATACCGCGATTTCATCCTTTGCCAGTGGTACTAGTCATCCAGCGACGGAGACTCAAGTAGCGGCGTTAAAAGATACGGACTACGACACTGGATTGGATTTGGCTCTGTTGTCAGAGATTGCTGACTACTTTCGTGATGTTCGTAAAAAGTATCATCAGTTTGAAAGTGAATTTACTCGCGAAGATGTGTCTGTTCAGGTTAACCAAGTACCGGGCGGCATGATGTCTAATTTGGCGAATCAGTTAAAAGAGCAAAATGCGTTAGATAAGATCCGTGAGGTGTTCGCCGAGATTCCTCGTGTTCGTGCCGATCTTGGCTATCCGCCTTTGGTAACGCCTACCTCGCAAATTGTTGGTACGCAGGCGGTTTATAACGTCTTGGCAGGTCAGCGTTATAAAACTATTACGAATGAAGTAAAACGCTATTTATTGGGTGGTTACGGTCAGCCGCCAGCGGCAGTGAACTCAGAAGTACAGAAAAAAGCGGTGGGCAATGAGACCGTTAATGACGCGCGTCCAGCGGATTCTTTGTCGCCAGAGCTTTATAAGTTGCGCAATGAAATCGGTGAATTAGCGAAATCAGAAGAAGATGTATTGACCTTTGCTATGTTCCCAGAACTAGGCCGTGAGTTTTTACAGCAACGTGCTGAAGGGACCTTAGTTCCAGAAGTTTTGCTACCGCCAGAGCAAGCGGGTCAAGGTGCAGCCGCGGAGGGCTTGGCTACCGAGTTCAAGATCGATGTGCATGGTGAAGTCTACAATGTGGAAATCACGGGTGTCGGTGACTTTGGGGTTGGTAAGCGCAAGTTGTACTTGTCTTTGGATGGTATGCCTGAAGAAGTGGTATTCGAATCTCTGAATGAATACGTTGCGGAAGGTGGTGCGGGTCGCTCTCGTGCGACAGAACCAGGCCACGTTAGCGCAGCAATGCCGGGTAATATTATTGATGTCTTGGTCAAAGAAGGCGACACGGTAACAGCGGGTCAAGCTGTACTCGTCACGGAAGCGATGAAGATGGAAACCGAAGTCCATGCCAATGTGGCAGGTACGGTAAAAGGCGTTTTCGTTAAGAAAGGCGACCGAGTTACCCCGGGTGAAATGCTAATTGAGATTGCGTAAATCTAAGTTCGGTTAATACCCTAGAAAACGCTTTAAAAACAAAGCCCCTTTGTTATCGACAAAGGGGCTTTTTATTGGTTGAGCAGGTTTGCTAAGGTTAAAACTCTTCTGTATCGATTTCGGCTTGTTGGGCTGCGGTATATCGTGTGCCATGGACGTTATGTTGATTGATCATCTCGTCTAACAAGCTCACTTGTTTGGCATCCAGTTTTAATTGCGCTGCTTCAAAATTGTCTCTCATATGATTAACCGAACGAGTGCCCGGAATAGGGACAATATTTTCATCTTTTGCTGTTAGCCAAGCCAAAGCAAGTTGTGCTGGTGTGCAGCCGATGTCTTTCGCTAGGGCAAAATAATCGTTCAACAAGGCAAGATTATTCGGGTAATGCTCGGCATTAAAGCGCGGCATATTGTTACGAATGTCTTTGGCTTCTAAGTCCGCAACGTCTTTTAATGTGCCTGTTAAAAATCCGCGTGCGACTGGGCTGAAAGCGACAAAAGTAATGTCTAGTTTCTTACAAGCTTCGAGTACGGCGATTTCTGGATTGCGTGTCCACAAAGAGTATTCGGACTGAATCGCGGTAATTGGGAACTCGTTGTGAGCACGAGTTAGCGTTTCAGCAGACACTTCGGATAAACCGATGGCGCCAATTTTGCCTTCTTTTACTAGCTCACCCAGTGCGCCAGCGCTTTCTTCGATTGGCACATTGAAGTCACGGCGATGCAAATAATACAAATCGATGTGGTCTGTTTGCAGGCGCTTTAGGCTGTCTTCGCATTGCTTGCGGATGTTTTCTGGTCGGCCGTTTATCTCTTTTTTACCATCGACCATTGCCATGCCGCATTTGCTGGCAAGGAAGAATTCATCACGACGATCTTTTAGTGCTTTGCCAACCAAAAGCTCATTTTTACCGCCGCCATATAAAGTCGCGGTATCAAAATGGCGATAACCCATCTCAAAAGCTTGATGAAGTGCCTTGATAGCTTGATCTTCTTCAACCGGTGAGCCATAAGCATGGGACAAATTCATGCAGCCTAAGCCTATCTTTGGATTGGCTAAGTGAGGGTGTTTTGACATAACAATATCCTTAAATAAAAACAGGGAGCCGAAGCTCCCCGTTTGAGTGTTGTTGAGTCACTTTAGCGTCTTGTCACTTTAGACTATTGGGACTTAGGCTTCTAGACATTCTTCAAGGCGATGTAGGGTTTCCATCGCTTCGATAGCCTGCGTAACACAAGAGTTTGGTGCACGACCTTCTTGGATTGCTGCAATGAACTCGCGATCTTGTAGCTCGATGCCGTTGTTTGAAACCGCAACGCCAGATAGGTCAATCTTGTTTTCGCTGCCATCAAATAGGTCGTCGTAACGTGCGATATAAGTACCATTGTCACAAATGTAACGGAAAAAAGTACCGAATGGACCATCGTTGTTGAATGACAATGACAAGGTACAGATTGCGCCGTTAGGCACTTTCATGCCAATACTCATGTCCATGGCAATGCCAAGTTCTGGATGGATTGGACCTTGAAGTGCTTGGACTTTGCTGGCTGTTTCACCTGTTTGGTATTGGAACAAATCTACCGTGTGGCAAGCATGGTGCCATAGTAGATGGTCGGTCCAAGAACGGGCTTTGCCAAGGGCATTTTTGTTCGAGCGACGGAAAAAGTAAGTTTGCACGTCCATTTGTTGAACGTTTAATTCACCCGCCATAATCTTATTGTGGATCCACTGGTGGGAAGGGTTAAAACGGCGAGTGTGACCAGCCATCGCAACTAGGCCAGTTTTCTTCTGCACTTCAACCACGTTGCGAGCGTCTTCGATGTTGTCTGCCATTGGGATTTCAGACATGACATGTTTGCCAGCTTCAAGGCATTGGATAGTTTGCGCAGCGTGCATTTGCGTTGGTGTTGCTAGGATGACAGCGTCAACGTCGTCACGGGCTAGGCTTTCTGCTAAATCGGTCGTGTAGTGAGGAACGCCGCGCTCTTCAGCAAACGCTTTGATCGCATCGATTTTAGTGCCAACAACAGAAACGACTTCTGCACCTTCGATCGCCGCAATGGCGTCCATGTGTTTCATGCCGAAAGCGCCAGATGCGCCAGCGATACAAATTCTCATTCGTCTGCTCCTATTCAAGATTTCATGTCGTTATTATTGAACGAAATTTAGGTTTTATCTTACTGATAAATTTAACATTCGATATCTTATGGGGATAATCCATAAACCGCATAAGCTATTCATTTTTTGCAATAAGGCTTTTAAGTTTTTCATCGAAAACGTTCGGAGATATCGCGTAACAAGCTGAGAAAATGGGATTGTGTGACGGTCGGAAGCCAGCTTTTTCGGACGCAAAGCCCAATTGGTCGACGAGTATGATCCAGTGGGAAGTTAATCTCATTGAGTAATTCAATATTAATTTCGCGCTCCACTTGGTGTGCAGATATTAATGTTAATCGGTCGCTTTCAATTAATAGTTCACGAATCAGTATCTGTGAACTGGACTCAACTAAGCGTGTAGGTAGGGCGATATCTGCGTCGTTGAAAATGTCTTCGAAGGCTTGTCGAGTGGGTGTGCCTTTGGCGGGAACAACCCAAGCAAACTCAGCGAGATCTTTTGCGCTGATATGTTGTTTGCCCATTAAAGGGTGACCTTTACGTGCCACCACTGACAATGGTGGTGCCCATAACTCCTCCTGAACGACGTCGTCAGCTGGTGTTGGATGACGTAATGCACCTAAGATAATATCGATGTCACCTTGGCGTAAGTGGTGAAGCAAATCGGTGTATGGACCTTCTGTGACATTGATGTTCACATCAGGGTGACGTTCGTTAAATTGTAAAATCGACTTGGGCAGAATGGTCATACGCGCTAGAGGCATACTACCAACGGTTATCATGCTGACATCTTTGCTTTGTAATGCGTTGATCTCATAAATACCTTGGCGTAATTCGCTGAAAGCCAACTTTGTAGCTTTGGATAACGTCTGAGCCGCTTTCGTCGCACTTGTGCCAAGGCTGTTTTTTTCAAACAGAACCACCCCAAGCAGTCTTTCTAGGTCTCTTGCTGCGCGATGCACTGAAGACTGTGATACGGCCAAATTCCGGCTGGCAATGCTGAAGTTTTGTGCTTCGCTCACGGCAATTAACGCTCTTAATTGGGTCGTGCTGATCAAAGCGATTAAGTTCTTTGGTGCGCGCTCTTTTAGAGTATTGTCTTTGACGATGTCTTGTGTCGCGCGTTGGATATGATCAATCGCGCGGCTAACACGCTTTTGCCAGACTTCGCCAGCCGTAGTGGGATACATGCCATCAGAATGCCTCTCAAACAAAGACGCACCCAGTAAGCCTTCGAGTTTTGCAATGGCTTGTGTTATGGCTGGTTGAGATAGAAATATATGCTCAGAAGCTCGTGTGATGCTTTTGAGTTCAGCCACGGCAAGAAATACGCGCAGATGCCGTAAGTTTGGTATCGCTATTTCCATATGACCTCCTTATTTTCTTCCAACTATATCAAAAATGAATATTTAATGAATAGACATTATGGGTTCATCGCTTATTTATTCTTAGTCTGGACAGAAAAAAATCATTTGATAAGTTTACATGGAATGTAGGTGTTCTATTTTTTAAATGGAGAAAACTGGGCCTATATCAAAGTTGGAGTTGGGTATGTGTTTCCTATTCGTGGCAATGAATTCATCACGTTATTGAGTAATCATAAGGTGGCTTTGTTGAGCGTGGTGGGTTTGTGTGTCTGTTGGATAATCTTGCTTTTAAGTAGTTTTGATATGACTGAAGACGGCGGAAGTCTCTAGAAATAGTTTATACTGATATGAATTTTCCTATCAAAATACATGTCAAATTGTCATACAACAAACCGTGAGTTTTGGTATACGCTTCTTTTACCCCAGATAAAGGAGGCTTTTTATCCTTTTCTATTTAATTATTAAGAATATGACGTTCTTTTTTGGAATACGTTGGAGACAGCTACAATGTTACACCTAGGTCTAATTGGTCAGGCTATTGCCGCTTCTCGTTCTCCTTCTTTGCATATGATGCTAGGCGAACTTAAACAGCTGCCAGTGGACTATCAGTTACAAGTGCCTGAAGATGATACTGCGGGTTCCTTTAATGCCAAACTTGCTGAAATTCGTTCCTTGGGCTTTGTTGGTACGAATGTAACTTTTCCTTATAAGCAGATCGCTATAGACAGCGCAGACGAAGTAAACGACGCAGTGAAAAAAGTCGGTGCTAGCAATACCTTGTTACTGAAAGACGGTAAAATCCGTGCGTTTAATACTGATTACACTGGTTTTATCCGAGGTTATAAAGGCCGAGTAGGAGATTTACCTGCAGGCAAGGTATTAATGATCGGCGCGGGTGGCGTTGGTCGTGCTATTGGTTTTGCTCTATTTGAAGTGGGTGCGACTGAAGTACTTGTTACCGATTTGAGTGAACGCAGTGCTCAATCATTGGTCGATGCTATTAACGAGGCAGGCTACAAGGCGCGAGTTGTTGCGAAAGAAGACATGGCAGCCGCGGCTGCAGAAGCTGATGGCTTGGTTAACTGTACGCCAGTAGGACATATTAAAAGCCCTGGTATGCCATTATCCGCTGAGTTTATTGGCAATCAGAAATGGGCATTCGATGCTGTTTATACCCCAATGGATACTGAGTTTTTGGTAGAAGCGAATAGAAAAGGTCTGCAAATTGTGTCTGGCTTTGATTTGTTCTTTTATCAAGGAATCGATGCTTTCGAAATCTTCACTGGTCAGGAAGTAACGGATGTGAAACCTGTTTGGGATCAATTCCGTGAAAAATACGATGTAGTGAGCTCATTGATCTAGAGAGATTGTTGGTAACTAAATAAATTCATAGAATGAGTGATGAAGAGAAGACGCCAAATGGCGTCTTCTAGTTTGGTTTATCCACTAAGATAACTTTTCTCGTGATATAGTGCAGAGGTCTTACAAGAAAAAGAAAAGGCCTTTAAAATTTTCTATGATTAACTCCGATGACCGTAAATTGGTTGGGCAATCTGTCTATGAGCAGCTACGTTCAGATATCGTAACGGGTAAGCTTTCTCCAGGTGAAAAGCTTAAATTAAACGCCTTGCGTATTCGTTACAGTGCCAGTGTGAATACCTTACGTGAAACCTTGATGCGCTTAGTATCAGATGGTTTTGTACTATTTGTAGATCAAAAAGGTTTTACGGTAAAACCCGTTTCTACCGCCGATTTGCGTGAATTATTAGAGCTGAGACAAATGTTGGAGTTGTCGGCAGTACGCAAATCAATGGAAAATAAAATAGGTCATATGGAATGGAAGTCCGCTTTGATCAGCGCGCATTTTCGTTTGAACTGTGTTGAAAAGCTGATGATGGAAGATGAAGGTAGCCATGTTCAGGCATGGGAAAAAGCTGACCGAGACTTTCACGTTACCATGGTGTCTCATTGTGGTTCGCAGCAGTTGATTCGTTACCACGCATCAGTGATTGAGCTTTATATGCGTTATCAGGTGTTGGCGTTACACCGCCGGCCATTTCGCGGCCAAGCTTCTGTAGAAGAGCATCAGAAACTGCTTAAACATCTTCTTGATGATGAAATTGAGTCAGTATTGACTATCTTAGATTCGCATATCCAGAAAGGGTTGGTCCTACCAGATCCTGAAAAAATATCACTCAATACAAAATCTAAAGCTATCGCTTAACGCTCATTCGATATGATTTCTATGATGAAAACTCTAGCCGAGTTTAAAGCATATAACGCAATAAACCACGAGGATATGGTGACATGGAAGCCGTAATAAACATCACAGCACCGATCTTTTTTTTGATATTTGTGGGATTTATCTGTGTTCGATATTCCTTTCTGCCGCAAGCTGCAATTCCTGGATTGAGTCGGTTTGTTTTGTATCTTGCCTTGCCGGCTCTAATTTTCATGAAACTCTCTAGCATGGAGTTAAAAGAAGTTCTGCATTTTGATTATCTTGCGGTGTATGCCGCGAGTGGTTTAGCGACCTTTTTTATCATTGTATTTCTGAGCTGGCGATTATTGAAAAGTAGTTTGGTAGACGCCGGTGTGAGAGGTGTTGGTGCGACCATGTCAAACAGTGCCTTTATTGGCTTTCCTATCTTATTGCAGTTCTTTGATGATTCATTGACGCAGGCCTTTGTCATGTCGTTGATGATCGAAAATATTATCTTTTTGCCAATTTGCTTGATTTTTATAGAGACAGTATTAGGTAAGGGTGAGAGTAATGGGAAAGGTCTTTTTATCGTTGTTTTAAAACGTATTTCAACCAATCCACTGTTAATTGCTTTAGCCGCAGGTCTGGTGTTTTCTATTTTTGAACTCAGTTTGCCAAACTTTGTTGGTAAAGGTTTTGACCTACTGGCTGCATCTGCTTCTGCGGCAGCACTGATTGTGATTGGTGGGTCTTTGGTTGGTGTATCGATTAAAGGCCAATTAAGCCCCATTTTACTGGTGGCAGTAGGTAAGTTGGTACTATTTCCAGTGATTGTTACCTTGTTATTACTATTAGTGCCTAATATGGCTGAAGAGTTAAAAATCGCGGTGATTATTTTTGCTTCAGTGTCCATGTTTAGCTCTTATCCTATTGTTTGTGGGGAATACGGCGCTCGCAGTTTTTGCGCCAGCACCTTGCTGATTACTACAGTAATGTCATTTTTTACTTTAAGTGTCTTGCTGCGATTCTTTGTATAAAAATTAGAAAGTTTGATTGAATATTTACGCTGATTTATAGGAGCTACTATTATGTCTACCATCATGGTGTTGAACGGTCCAAATTTAAATTTATTGGGGACTCGTGAGCCTGCCACCTATGGCTACGAGACGTTAGCTGATGTAGAAGCTATGTGCCGCGAAGCAGCGCTATCATTAGGCCATGAAGTGGAATGTCATCAATCTAATCACGAAGGTGTACTGATTGATCTTATCCACGAGGCAGGTCGTCGAATTAAAGCGGGTGAAGTGTTGGGTGTTGTATTCAATCCAGGTGCTTATACTCACACATCCGTTGCACTTCACGATGCAATCAAAGGTGCCGACGTGCCAGTGATTGAGGTCCATATCTCTAACGTACACGCTCGCGAAGCGTTTCGTCACCACTCTTATATATCACCTGCTGCAGCGGGAATTGTGGTCGGTATGGGTGTGCAAGGTTATGTTTTAGGTATTCAAGGTTTGGTACACAAGCTTAAGGCATAAGTCCGTTAAGCCAAAACAGATACAGGCAGATATTGGCGGTCTATATCTGTTTTGTCTCAAGCGTCTACCTTCAAATTATGGGACTATCTTTGTGGTGGTGGTCAATGGGTTTATAGTAGCTGTCTAATGTTTGTGCTGTGTCGCGAATAGCATTCATAAATAGCTTTAACGCTAGAGAGGGGTGTGAATCGGCGCGTGTGGTTAACCCAACAGCACCCAAGGTCTCTTTTGTGTCAATTGGTAGCTCATCTAGCTCGCCATCCGAAATCTCGCGAGCAACAACACCACGAGAAATAATCCACACCGCATCGTTGTTGCGAATAAACTCTTTACCAAATGAATCTGATACTGTGTCGATTCTATCGGTGAGAGTGCTAACCCCTTGGGATAATAAAAAACGATCTACATAAGGCGCTGTAATGGAGCCTTTTGGTGGGTAGAGCACGGTGTAATTGGCAATATCGCTGATTTTAAAGTTTTCTTTTGTCAGCAAAGGATGATTTGGGCGAACGGTAAAGGTGACTTGCTCAGAATATAGATGTTGGAAGGATAAGCCAGACATGGTTTCAGGAACGCCTAAACGTCCGACAACTAAATCTAACTCACCTACTCTCAATTGACTCATCAACAAAGCGTTGGGGCCAGAGACGAGGTGAAGTCGAACATCAAGACCGCCAGTGCGAAAGCGTTTTACCGACTCTGGTAGGATACTCGTGGCAACGGTAGGCAACACGCCAATACTAATACTACTAATGCCTTTTTGTTGTGCTTGAGCGACGCGCTCGGTACCTTCTCGCAATGCTGCAACACTAGTGCTGGCATGTTCTAAAAACACTTTTCCAAAAGGCGTGAGCTCAACACCTTTCTTGCTTCTTTCTAGTAGTCTAACCCCCAAGATATCTTCTAACTCTTTGAGTTTTTTGGATACAGCGGGTTGGGTAAGCGCTAATACATCGGCAGCGCGAACCACGCTCCCTTGGCGCGTGACTTCTAAAAAGCATTGAAGGTGGCGATATTTAATACGGTTTTCTAACATGAAAAGTCTCCCATCGTACACGCATGGTTTCGGTCGCAGCTAACTTGGCTATTAGGTCGTCAGTCACTAAGTAATTAGGCGTGTTACAAGCGCCAATAAGGGAATGATTTTCCTATATTACACTCCTATGTTGCGCCATTGAAAAGGTGTCATGTATTCCTTTTTCGATATATTTTTGGCGCTTTATTTCATTCTTAAGATGACGTCCAATCTCAAAATCTTGTGCTAGCATCAATATTAGTAAATATTGAAGCAAAAAACAGGTTTGTTTCTCATATATCGTTTTCGTTATGAAATATAGACAGACAGGGCGTAAGAATGAAAACAGCACTCGCAACCGTAACCATATCTGGCACGCTGAGAGAAAAATTCGAAGCAGCGGCAAAAGCCGGCTTTCAAGGCGTGGAAATCTTCGAAAATGACTTAACTCAGTTTGATGGTACGCCAAAAGATGTGCGCCGTATGGCGCAAGATCTAGGTTTGGATATTATCGCCTTACAGCCATTCCGCGATATGGAAGGTATGCCTGAGCCAATGCGCTCGCAAAAGGCAAAGATGTTGCAGCACAAAATCGATGTTGCTCATGAGCTGGGTACGAATCGTTTGTTGTTTTGCAGTAACGTGCAGCCTTATTCATCTGCGGATCGTGACGTTTGCGCCGCGGACTTATTTGCTCTGGCTGAAATAGCCAAAAAAGAAGGCATCATGCTGGGTTATGAGGCGCTTGCTTGGGGTTACCATATCGCCGATTACCATGAAGCATGGGATTTGGTTAAACGTGTCGACCATCCAAACTTGGGGATCATTTTAGACACTTTCCATATGTTTTCCCGTGGCAACACGCTAGACGTATTGCGCGATGAGATACCGTTAAACAAGATTGCTCTTGTGCAAGTCGCTGATGCGCCAAGTCTACAAATGGACGTGTTGCAATACAGCCGACATTTCCGCTGCTTCCCTGGTCAAGGCGACATGCCTGTCGTCGAATTTTTACAAGTTTTGAAAGACAAAGGCTTTGATGACTATTTGTCTCATGAAATTTTCAACGACGAATTTCGTTCTTCTTCGCCATTAGAAAAAGCCATTGATGGTATGCGTTCATTGATTTGGCTTGATGACCAAACGGTGAGCAAACGTGAAGAGAAAACGGCTCCAATTGAAGCGCCACAAGTGAGTGATGTTGAGTTTATTGAGTTTGCCATTGAAGGCGAAAGCGGAGAAGCGTTAACCAATACTTTGGCCCAGTTAGGTTTTCATGAAACCCATAAACACCGTTCTAAAAACGTTAGCTTGATGCGCCAAGGAAATATTAATCTGATCTTAAACCGCGAACCGAAAAGCCAAGCCCACGAGCATTATCAAAAGCATGGTGTGTCAGTTTGTGCGATGGCGTTTGCCTCTGAAAACGTCAAAGCGACCTTGTCTCTTGCTGAGCGTTATCGAGTGGAGCGTTTTGAAAACCAAGCCGGTCCTGGGGAATTAAACATCCCAGCGCTTCGAGGTATTGGTGATAGCTTGGTGTATCTTGTTTCTGCAGACGCTGCGGTACGTTTTTTTGAAGTGGACTTTAAACCCATTCAAGGCATTCAAGGTGAAACGGGCGTTGGCTTAACTCGCTTTGATCACATTGGCCAAACCGTTTCCAACACTGACTTTTTGTCGGCGTCTTTCTTCTATAAATCCGTGTTTGGTTTCGATATCGATGCCAGCCAAGACTTGCCCGATATTCACGGGTTAGTAGTGAGCCGTACCGCATTAAGTAAAGACAAACGTGTGCGAATTCCATTGAACATGACCAATGCTCGTGATGCCTCGGCACAACGCTTCATTCAAAAATCTAAAGGTTCTGGCGTGCACCAAATTGCGTTTGCTTGTGATGATATTTTTGCCGCGGCAAAAAACATTGATAGCGAAAAACAGCTACCCATTCCACAGAACTACTATCGTGATATTGAAGCACGCTTTGGCTTGTCTTCAGATATGATTAAAAAATTGCAGTCACACAACATCATGTATGACCAAAATGACGAAGGCGAATTCTTCCATTTTTATACAGAAGAGGTGCATGGCGTCTTTTTTGAAGTTATTCAACGTGTTGGTGATTACAGCCGTTATGGCGAAGCCAATGCATTTGTCCGTCTTGCCTCACAGGCGCGCCAAGAGAAAAAATAAATCATTGTCATTGCGGGGAATGATGTATTTTAGGCGTATCCTTTTGTGAGGAAACTATGCCGGAGGAAGGAAGCTTCCTCCGGTTTTTTTACGCTTATGATTTTCTAATCTATTAATTATTAAGCTTGGGAGTTACCTGTCACTTGAAATTGACCTACCAACGAATTGAGCTTCAAAGCCGACAATCCAACACGTGATGAGCGTCTTTGTAGTGCGGCGATTGAACGTTGCATTTGCTCTGTCGCTGCGCCCATTTCATGAGCTGTTTTGGCGTTTTCTTTATTGCTTTTATTCAGCAATAAAATGGCATCAAACATGGTGTCGACTAATTCGTACAAGGCGCTGTCGCCCGTGTTACTTTGTTCATTCGCCAGTAGATTCTTATCGACGTTTTCGGCGCCTTTTTCCATAAAACTTACAGCACCGCGTGTTTCTTCCTGAATACCTTCAAGCATGGCTTGTATCTCTTCTGCTGCTGAAGCCGTTTTTGAGGCCAAACTACGAACTTCGTCAGCAACGACAGAAAACCCACGACCATGTTCACCAGCTCTTGCCGCTTCAATAGCTGCATTGAGTGCCAGAAGGTTGGTCTGATTAGTGATGTCTGAAATAGTGGTAATTATACCTGCCACTTCGTTGGTTTTTTGGTCAAGGGATTTAACCGACTCTGCTGTGGCTCGTACTACATCACGTATTTCTTGTGTGCCTGTTTTGGCGCTTTCTAGGCGAGACTGTGTTTCTGCTGCGACTTGATTCATAGCTTGCTTCAAATCATCTGCAGTTTTAGAAGCGCTTTGTACTTCGTTTATTTGTTGTTGAAATACGTTAAGCATGCTTTCAACTGTGGACTCGAGATAATGCGAGGCTTGGCTAGCTTCTTCATTAGTACGAACCATAAAGTCATTAGACTTTTTGACATTAGTACTGGCTGAAATAACTTGGCCCATGGTGGTATCTAGGTTGTCGATAAAACTGTTCATCCAGCGTCCCATATCGCCTGTTTCATCGTTGGAAAGATTATCGTCAAGGCGTTGTTTTAGGTTGCCTTCACCTTCAGCGATGGTTTGTATCACTTCGGTCATTTCGTTCATGCTATTGCTTATTCTTTTGGTGCTGAGCTTATTAAATAGGAGTCCTGCAACGCCTAAACTGGCGAAAGCCGCTATGCTGGTCAAGATGATAGATAAGTTTGTGAAAGCTTGTAATGAGGTGCTAACGACAAGAGGAATACTGGAAGCCAGTAGATAGCTTTTCATTAGTTTTAAGTTGATAGAGCGGCGACGGTAAACTTCTTCTAAATCGCCTTCGCACATCATGCCCCAAGTGTCTGGGCTGCCTTTTAGTTGAAAGGTTACGCCTTTGCCGATAACCGGAATATGTCGATAGTCAGAATAACCTGGGTAAGTCACAAAAAGATTTTGGCCATTCTTAATGGTTTCTCTCACACCTGGATGCAGTTCTTTTGTTGCTGGATCGGTAAAGCGGATTTCAAATTCAGTATGTTGTTGAACTTTTACTGTGCCGAATTTTGTATTGATGCCGCCTTTTAGATTTTCACCATGACTGAATGCGTTATCTTCAAAACGTGAACGGGAAAGTGCTGTACCGGGAAGTATGGATTTGTCGAATTCAGGTCTCACCATGAATAAATAGTTATCGCCGGATTCCTTATAAATATGACCAGCTTCGCGCTGAATAAGATCACTAACAGCATCATTAGGGACTCTGGCGCAAACAGCTCCGACACTGATACCGTTTTGTTTAATTGGTAGATAGAACATCAGTGTGACAGCGTCATGGAATTTTGAGCTGGAAGCACCGATGCTTAGTGTGTTTGGGTCAACATAAGGACCATGAAGGAAGGGTTCTTTGATACCGGCTTCGACGGCTTTTGCTTGTAGATCTATTTTGTTTACATGAGCTTTTGACGTTGAGTTGAGCACTTTTCCTTGGGTATCAATGATAAAGTATTCAGACACATCAGGGACGATATTTAGACGTTCTTCTAAGGCTCCTTGATCTATTTTTGGGAAATTTCCTGCAATGATTTCGAGTAGCACATCCAGTTGGGACCATTGATTGTTAACCCAAGTATCTAATAGTTTCACTCTTGTGTTAGCGATACTCTCGAAAGTCTTTTCGACATTTTCGTAAGTACATTTGTTTAGGTAACATGACCAAAAAAGTGAGAGGCGGCCATTACTGCCAAACCAAGGTAACCAACGACGTTCAGCCTGTGAGAGTAACATCTGATTGCTTTTTAAACTCATATATTGGGCTCCATTACAGTAAGCATTACTTCGTTGCAACGCTTTGAGGGGAGTTAATATCGAGCAATAATCTAGCCATAGTTAAGTATTTATTAAAGTTTAGTGTGATGTTCTATTAACTTATAAATAAGCATTATAATTCTCTATCTCTGATTAATTATGCAGTGGATTTATTGAGTAGGATAAATCCCATAATGATGGTTTGATTTTTTCTTGCTTTGTTTTGGTGCTTTTTTGCTGTTAAAAGTGAAAAAAGAGGCGCTTTTTTGGGGCGAATTTCTTTTTCTGTTAATAATTAGTTGATCTAAAAGAGTTTCATACTAGTTCCATATTCCACTTTTGAAATATAAAAAAACCTCATTAATATCTAATGGGCCGATATTAATGAGGTTTTAAAGTATGAGGCTTAAAAGGTCTACAAATGCTTAAACAAAAAAAGCATTGCGAGTGAGGTTCTCGGGTAGGTCATTTTTAACTACCACATTGTCTTCAATTCGAATGCCGCCATAAGGCATGAACTGCTGAATACGTTTCATATCGCAGCCATGATTTGGAATGTCTGCTTGCATTTTATCCAGTAGCATCGGAATAAAATACAGTCCTGGCTCTATGGTGATTACCATATTTTTCTCTAGTGTTCTTGTAAGACGTAAAAAGGGAGCATGTTCATCAGGCATACTGAGACCGCCCATTTTATCTGCTTGATGTCCGCCAACATCGTGAACTTGTAAGCCAAGTAGGTGACCCAAGCCATGAGGGAAGAAAACCTGTGGGATGCGTTTGTCTAATTGTTCTTCGACACTCAGTGCACAAATTTTATGTTCGTGCAGCAAAGACGCAATACCAGCTAACGTATCTTGATGCAAATCGCGGAAGCTAACACCAGACATGGCGCTGCGACAAAGCTTTTGTTCCATCATATCAAGACTTTCTACCAAGGCGCTGAAGTCATCATCGTGACGGGTAAAAGTACGAGTGATGTCACTGGCATAACCATGTTCGTTGGCGCCAGCGTCAATTAACAATGTGCGAGAGTCTGGCATTTTCTCTATGGATTTATGCTCATAGTGCAGCACAGCAGCGTGCTCATTTAAACCGACGATTCCTGGGTAAGGCTCTTGTGTGGCAGTTTGTTGGCTGGCTTTTAAAAATGCAAGATGGATCTCTAGCTCGCTCATGCCCGCTAAGAAAGCTTCTTTCGCCGCGATATGACCAGCTGTGCCGCGAATGCTGGCTTGACGCATGGCTTGAATCTCAAAGTCGGTCTTCACTGCTTTGTCAAAATCTACGTAGGCTTTTAAACCCTCACAAGCGACAGCGAATGACATGGCTTGTGGGCCAAGCCAAGCGATTTGTTTGGGTAAATCGGTAAACCATTTATCCGTTTTTTTCGCCGTAACAATATTCCAATTTTGCTGCCAATCACCGCTCGGAACAGGATTCGGCGCATGCCAAAAATCGTCTCGTACTGGCCAAACCAAAGTTGGTTTTTCACCCGTTTTAAGTACGATAAAGGTTTCTGCACCTAGGCTGAAGGGCAACCATTGTTGGGCGCCAGAATAAGCGTGAAACGGGTGAGTATGATCATCCTGAAAGTAATAACTTTTTTCCCCAGAGGCTAAAACAATGGCGTCTAGGCCAAAATATGCCATGGCGTCTTCGTATCGATGGGAAAGAACGTCGAGGTGTTCTTGGTAGGCTGTGGTCATAGAAAACTCGTGTATATCTGTAGTGTTAGCTCGAACGCAGTCTTGCGTCCTTTAAGACTGCGTTATGTAATCAGGGGGAATAATACTATTTAGAATTCGCTAAAATTAACGTGTTCTGACATTATTTTTTTGCTGTTACTTTATTGAATATGATAACTAATCCCTTAAAGGTAACAAACGCACAAAGGATAGAGAAGAAGGCCAGCAACAAATCGTTATCTACTTCAAATAAGCCTTTGAACGCATAGAAGAAAAGAATGGTTAAAATAATGCGCAAGAGGCTTTCGACCAGTTGCATAATTTTGGGTGAAGCAACCATTTCATGTTTCCTTGTTGTTGTGAGAACTTAGACTTTCCCACAAAACGTCACTTAAGCCAATTATTTGATCGGTAAATACACACAAGTCACATAATCTTTAGTGATATGAGTTTGTAATGGGCCTACTTCAAATATCTCGACGCCATAGTGTCGACGATTTACGCGTATGTTATTTAGGCGCATAAAGGTATAGAGCACGTGCCAAGCGAGGGATAAATTTTGGTAACAGCCCGTATAACGCAAGTGTAAATAGTTGCCTCGTAAAATTATTCGCTCGGGGGTTAGTTCACAGGGCGACAAATTTTGTATGGGAATGCCAAGTTTCCCCGAAAAATAATGATGGATAATATCCGCTTTTTTATAAAGAGCGAAGCTGGGGCCTGCAGGAGGATTTTCTGGGCCCAGTTCGGTAATTAAATCATGAAAACCTTGATCCATTTTTTGTGACATTGGCTGATTATTTACAACGAAAGGGCGGGTGACTGCATCGACATTATCTAACTTGGTTTGCTCCAACCATTCAAATGTTGGCGCATTGTATTCTTGATCTGATGTTGTGTTGTATTTACCGAGATACGCTAAAACTTTTAGAAGAGCCAATTCTGCGTCTTTTTCGGCGCGGATATTAAAAGCGCCTTGTTTCCAGCGTTGAAAAAATGGCAAGTTCCCTGTGATTTGGATAGTTACTAAAGTACGACCTTTTTGCTTGGTCAGGTCAATATTGAAATGCACGTCGCATGGGTAAAACGCTGGCGCTTCTAACAATGTATGAAAATAATGCGCCCCAGAGCGTGATGGCTCTAAAGTAATATATCCCTCTTTAATCAGTTTACCTTGCCATACTAAGCAGGAGGGGAAAATTGAATGAATACCTGAGTTTAGGTATTCATAATCGACATGGGCTTTTGGTTCATAAAGCAGCCAAGGTAACCAGCTTTGCCAATTTGTTAAATCGCCTAGGTCTTCTGAAACTATATCGATAGGAGCATCAATGACTGCATTTTGTCGGCTAAAAAACCGACCTTTTAAGAGAATAAGATACGCAAATATTAGAGCACTTAAAAACGTAACCAGTAGTAACATGACAACCATATTTGCCTCACCTTTCATGTGCATATGCAGCATTTGATTTAGCGCTTATCGGCTAATTTTCGTTATTAGGCAATCAGAATCTTGCTTTTCACAGCATAGTGTTTAATGTCTCTATATTGCAAGCGCGCGATTTTTGAGCAGTCTACGAGCACAATGAGGATAATTAAGATGAAGTCGACACTGGTATGGGATTGGCCTGTGCGAATTAGCCATTGGCTGATAGTGCTTTTGTTTACGGGTTTAATTGTCACAGGAAAATCAGAAAGCGATTATGTCCAGTACCATTTTTATATGGGCTATGGTTTGTCGGCGGTGATTATTGCTCGTGTACTTTATGGCTTTTACGGTTCCTACTACGCGCGCTTTAGTCAGTTTGTTAAGGGGCCAAAGGTTGCTTTTCGCTTTGCTATGTCGTTGTTATCAGGGCGACCTAAGAAATACTTAGGTCATAATCCAGTTGGTGCATTGATGGTGGTTATTTTATTGCTCGCACTTTCGGTTCAGTGGGGAACTGGGCTGTTTACTAGCGATGAAGTATTTTGGTTCGGGCCTTTTAATGCTCTGGTACCAGAAGAGTTTGCCAGTCAGTTAGCGTCTATCCATCGCTTTTTACCCAACGTCTTGCTTGGTTTAGTCGCTGTGCATGTACTTGCTGTACTTTACCATGAGCTATGTCTTAAAGAGCGCCTTATTGATGCTATGGTTCACGGTCGAAAAAAGCATCAGACAATGACATCGGTTGAGGTGAAGACGCCTCGCTGGGGTGTGATCTTTTCTTTATTGATGGGGCTTTCTTGGTTAGCAGCATTATGGATGATGCCTATTTAGCTCTGCTGATTTAATTGTATAGACAGGCTGGATATTTGCTATTATTGCCAGTAATAGAAATTTTTTATAAACACATGATCATATGGAAACCTTAGTGTCTGACGTAACAACTTCTAATTTACTTAATTTATTTGACGATCTACCGGATGCCCCTTTGCCAATATACGCCAAGTTAAAGCAGGCGATTACGATGAAGATTTCTTCTGGTGAGTGGCAAACGAATCAACGCGTTCCCTCTGAAGCAGAAGTGGTTAAGGCATTAGGCGTAAGTCGTATGACGGTGAATCGTGCATTAAGAGAGTTGACGGCAGAAGGGTATCTTGTTCGTCATCAAGGTCTTGGCACTTTTGTAGCAGAGAAAAAAGCTCACTCAGCCTTGTTTGAGGTTCATAACATCGCAGAAGAGGTGGCTGCTCGCGGCCATAAACATCATTCTGAGTTATTAGTACTGGAAGCGGCCAAAGCCACCATGGAAGAAGCTATGACGCTTGGTGTTCGAACCAATCATGGGATTTTCCGCTCCGTCGTTTTGCACTTTGAAAACGATTTGCCGATTCAAATAGAAGAACGCATTGTTAATACGACGTTAGCGCCAGATTATGATAAACAAGATTTTGCCAAACACACGCCTTATGAATATCTAATGAGCGTGGCGCCAATGACAGAAGGTGAGCATTTGGTGGAAGCTATTTTGCCCAATGCTATTGAATGCGAACGACTGCAAATTCGAGGCTCAGAGCCTTGTTTGCAAATAAAGCGTCGTACTTGGGCGGGCGATGACATAGTCACCGCTGCGCGTTTACTCCACCCAGGCTCTCGCTTCCAATTATTCGGGCATTTTGGCCGTTAATCCAACTTAGTAATTTTGATGAAAACGCCACTGCCTTTTCTTAATGTGGCGTTAATGTTTTCTGATCCAATCACCATGCTGTGTGCTTTGACTGACATAGCGTCGGCATTCTCTATTTCAAGCACGCTGTCTTCACAAACATAGAAACCATTAAACAAGGTGTTGTTTGAAAATGAGAGAAAGCAGAGCGCTGTGCATGCCTGAACTTTGGCTTGCGTGTCTGTGTCTCTCACCATGATGTTCAGGTCTTCAATCTTGCCGTTTTTCAGTGTGGCAAGTGTTTCATCCCCGCCTGAAAAGCGTGCTATGTCTAAAGGCTTGCTGAGAATGTTAAGGTGATTGTCACTGCTATTCGTGTGTTCCAGAGCCATGCCTTCGCCAGATAGTAAGACCAGGGTACGATGCAATCCGCTGAAGTCTGAAAATACGCCATTTTCAACCACAGACGCTTGGCTGATACGAAAACGCAGGCCATCGTTATCTTCATAACGTTGAATTTCTAGAGTTTCCCCAAGGCCGTTTTTCCATGGCATTCGCTGGTATTCTGCTTGCTCGATAATAATAACGCTAGGCATGATACATGGCCTTTTTAATGACTTGAGTAAAGGCCAAGCGGCTGCTTTCTTCTTGCTGGTGGTGGAAGTTTTGGATGGTGTGATTGCCCGCAACGAAGACGTCTTTCACAAGGTTTTCATTAGTGGCGAAGAGCCAGCGATTGAGCAGGTCTTTGGCTTCGCTCGCTGCGATAAAAGGATGAGATTCGTCGAGCACCATAAAGTCAGCACGGTTACCTTCAGCTAATCCTAATGACACGTCGCAGGCTTGGTTGCCGCCCAGCAAGGCTTGCTGGTAAATATTGTCGCCAACGCTAGTTTGGTCAGGGCGATACAAGCGGTTACGCTGTTGATCCCGTAGGCGCTGTCCGTATTCATAAGTGCGTAACTCTTCGACAATCGATAAACTCACATGACTGTCCGAGCCAATCCCCCAACGACCGTTTTCTTGCTCGAAGGCTACACCCGGGAAAATACCATCTCCAAGGTTTGCTTCAGTAGTCGGGCAAAGTCCAGCTACCGCTTGGCTGGTGGCAATGGTTTGGCGTTCGGCATCAGTTAGGTGGGTAGCATGAACCAAACACCAGCGCTCGTTCAAACCAATTTCATTATTAAGCCATTCCACAGGGCGTTGACCACTGAAGGCGAGACTGTCTTGCACTTCTTTTTGTTGCTCGGCGATGTGGATGTGTATCGGAACGTCTTGTTTTAACGCAGAGAGTACAGTCTCAATTTGTGGCTTGGTCACTGCACGCAGTGAGTGAAAGCAAATCCCCAATTTATGAATAGGATGATTGGCGAGTGCTTTATCGCATGCTTGATGCAAGGCTAAATAAGAATCTGTGCTGTTGATGAAGCGCGCTTGTCCGGCGTTCGGTGCTTGTCCTCCAAAACCGGAGTGAGAATACAGCACAGGTAACAAAGTTAAGCCCAGCCCAGACTCGTCTGCTGCAGCGATGATCTGATTCGACATTTCTCCGAGCTGACCATAATGCTTGCCGCCAATATCGTGATGCAAGTAATGAAATTCGCCGACTTGTGTATAACCGGCTTTTAGCATGTCGATATAAAGCTGTTTGGCGATGATATGTGCGTCGTCTGGTGTGAGCTTTTGCACGATTTTGTACATCAGATCGCGCCAACTCCAAAAACTATCATTCGGATTTAAGCTGACTTCTGCGGCTCCCGCCATTACTCGCTGAAAGGCATGAGAATGCACGTTAGCAAGCGTTGGTAAGACGGGGCCAGATAAAACGTGGCAGTCTGTTGTTGGCACGCTGTCTGCTGAAAAAGAGTGAAATTGACCATTTTTAACAGAGAAAAGCACATCTTTCGCCCAGCCAGAAGAGAGCAAAGCGCGTTGTGCAAAATAGTATTGAGCATTGTCGCAATGAGTGGCGTGTTGGCTAGTCACAATTCATTTCCTAATGGATGTTGATCTTTTGAGTGTAATAGAAAATACGATGTATATACAAGTTTGTTTGTATAGGGTTTATTATCTATCTATTTTATGCCGTTTTTGATGTTTGTTTTATAAGGTTTTTTTCATTTTCGTTTGATTTTTCATCCACTATTGTTGATTTTAACTCGATTTATTTGAAAAAATGGCTTGCATCTAGAAAAGTTAGATTCTATCTTTAAGTTAATTGTATATACATGTTGGTTAAATATTTCTTTAAGCAGAATAAAAAGACATTCTTTGATAGGTGAAAAAATGACTAAGCAAACACTCGCTCAAAAACGTTATCGCGCTGGTGTCGTAAAGGCCGCAACGGGAACAACACTGACCGCAAAATCTTGGTTCACGGAAGCGCCAATGCGTATGTTGATGAACAACCTTGATCCTGATGTAGCAGAAAACCCAGAAGAATTAGTGGTTTACGGTGGTATCGGTCGTGCAGCACGTGATTGGGAAAGTTATGACAAAATCGTTGAATCCCTCAAAGAGCTAGAAGAAGATGAAACTTTGCTGGTGCAATCTGGTAAGCCAGTGGGCGTTTTCAAAACCCACAGCAATGCACCGCGTGTACTGATTGCTAACTCCAACCTAGTGCCACATTGGGCAAACTGGGAACACTTTAACGAGTTAGATGCGAAAGGTTTGGCAATGTATGGCCAGATGACGGCGGGTTCTTGGATCTATATTGGTAGCCAAGGCATTGTGCAAGGCACCTATGAAACCTTCGTTGAAGCGGGTCGTCAGCATTACGATGGTAAATTGGCCGGTCGCTGGGTATTAACAGCGGGTCTTGGCGGCATGGGTGGCGCTCAGCCGCTAGCGGCGACTTTGGCAGGCGCGTGTTCATTGAATATCGAATGTCAGCAAAGCCGTATCGATTTCCGTTTGCGTACTCGCTATGTGGACGAGCAAGCAACAGACCTAGATGACGCCATGGCGCGCATCAAAAAATACACAGCGGAAGGAAAAGCAGTGTCTATCGCGCTTTGCGGTAATGCTGCAGAAATTCTACCTGAAATGGTAAAACGTGGTATTCGCCCAGATATGGTGACAGACCAAACATCGGCTCATGATCCATTAAACGGCTACTTGCCATTGGGCATGAGCTGGGAAGAATACCGAGAAAAATCTCAGACAGAACCTCAGGCTATTGTAAAAGCCGCGAAACAATCCATGGCGAAGCATGTTCAAGCCATGTTGGATTTCCAAAAAATGGGCGTGCCGACCTTTGATTACGGTAACAACATTCGCCAAATGGCGATGGAAGAAGGTATCGAAAACGCTTTTGATTTCCCAGGGTTTGTACCTGCTTACATTCGTCCTTTGTTCTGTCGTGGTATCGGGCCTTTCCGTTGGGCAGCTTTGTCTGGCGACCCAGAAGATATCTATAAAACCGATGCCAAAGTAAAAGAGGTGATCGCGGACGATGAACATTTACATCATTGGTTAGACATGGCGCGTGAACGTATTCAGTTCCAAGGTTTGCCAGCGCGTATTTGTTGGGTGGGTCTTGGTCAGCGCGCGAAACTTGGTCTAGCCTTTAACGAAATGGTGCGTAGCGGTGAATTGTCTGCGCCAATTGTTATTGGTCGTGACCATTTGGACTCTGGTTCTGTATCTAGCCCGAACCGCGAAACGGAAGGCATGCAAGATGGCTCAGATGCCGTCTCAGATTGGCCTCTATTGAATGCCTTGTTGAACACAGCATCTGGCGCAACTTGGGTATCTTTGCACCACGGTGGCGGCGTTGGGATGGGCTTCTCTCAGCATTCCGGCATGGTAATTGTGTGTGACGGTAGTGATGACGCAGCAGCGCGTATTGCTCGCGTGTTGCATAACGACCCAGCGACTGGCGTGATGCGTCATGCGGATGCGGGTTATGATATTGCCATCGATTGCGCGAAAGAGCAGGGGCTTAACTTGCCAATGATCACTGGCGCTCAAGCTAAATAAGCTATTGCGAAACTTGCCTACTAACGTTTATTAGGCAGATCGTAGCTTTAATAAAATAGTTATTAAAAATTTAAAATAATATTGCAGAACATCGCTTAGAAACTGGAGATCACCATGTTTGAATTGACCATAAAACCAGGCCAATTGACGCTAAACGAATTGCGTCAAATCAGCCGTCGTCACGTTAAATTAGCCCTAGACGAAAGCGCTTTCCCTGCGATTCATGCCAGCACACAAGTTGTTAATGATGTGATTGCACAAAATCGCACGGTATACGGTATTAACACAGGTTTTGGTTTGTTGGCGAACACGCGTATTGCACCAGAAGATTTGGATGAGTTACAACGCAGTATCGTACTGTCTCATGCAGCGGGCATCGGTCAGCTAATGGAAGACAAAACCGTCAAATTGATTATGGCGCTGAAAGTAAACAGCCTTGCCCGTGGTTTCTCTGGTATTCGTCTTGAAGTGATTCAAGCGTTGCTGACCTTGATTAATAAAGAAGTGTATCCATGCATTCCGAAAAAAGGTTCGGTAGGTGCGTCGGGTGATTTAGCGCCATTGGCGCATATGAGTACGATTTTGCTAGGGGAAGGTAAAGCCCGCTACCGTGGTGAAGTCATTTCTGGTCAAGCAGCTTTGTCTATCGCAGGGCTTGAGCCAATTGCTTTAGCACCAAAAGAAGGTCTAGCACTGTTAAACGGCACGCAAGCATCGACGGCGTTTGCCCTAGAAGGTTTATTTGAAGCGGAAGATTTGTTTGCGTCCGCTGTTGTGTGTGGCTCTTTGTCTGTGGAAGCAGCGCTTGGTAGCCGTAGCCCATTCGATGCGCGAATTCATGAAGTGCGCGGGCATCAAACGCAAATGGATGCCGCGGCAGCGTATCGTCACCTATTAGGGGAAACATCAGAGTTGGGCGATTCTCACCAAGGTTGTGAGAAAGTCCAAGATCCGTACTCACTACGTTGCCAACCGCAAGTTATGGGGGCGTGCCTAGAGCAAATTCGCAGCACTGCAAAAGTCTTGTGTGTGGAAGCGAACTCAGTATCGGACAACCCATTAGTATTTGCCGCGGAAGGCGACATCATTTCTGGCGGTAATTTCCATGCAGAGCCTGTCGCTATGGCGGCAGATAACCTTGCTTTGGCGATTGCTGAAATTGGTAGTTTGTCAGAACGTCGTATGGCGTTGTTGATCGACAGTAACTTGAGCAAACTGCCTCCGTTTCTAGTAGACAATGGCGGTGTAAACTCTGGGTTCATGATTGCGCAAGTAACGGCAGCGGCATTGGCGAGCGAGAATAAAACCTACGCGCACCCTGCGTCTGTTGATAGTTTGCCGACTTCGGCGAACCAAGAAGACCACGTTTCTATGGCGACCTTCGCAGCGCGCCGCTTGAAAGACATGGCGGAAAATACCCGCGGTATCTTAGCAGTGGAAATTCTGTCTGCGGTACAAGGTTTGGACTTCCGCGCACCATTGAAATCCAGCAAACGTCTAGAAAACGCTCGTGCGACATTGCGTGCTCGTGTGCCTTTCTATGATAAAGACCGTTACTTCGCGACCGATATTGAAAAAGCGAATGAACTCTTGTTGGAAGCGGTTCATAACGACACCATGCCTGATGGCTTGTTACCAAGTTTGGTTGTGTAATCTGCTGAGTTAGATTTTAAAAGCAGTTCTTTAGGAACTGCTTTTTTCGTTTTTACTATGATGCTATGGCATCAATGATCGTTATAAAAATTGAGCGAAAAAGAGGGGCTATGGCACACAGCATGACAGAAAATATGACTCAAGATTCTTTTATGAAGTTAGACAGTTTATGGCGCAACGCGCACGTGGCGACCATGGCAAATGGTCGTTATAGCGTGATTGAAAACGCAGCGATAGGCGTCGTTGGTGGCTGTATTGCTTGGATTGGCGAAGCACATGACCTGCCAGCCTATGAGGCTCAGGCTGAACATGATTTAGGCGGTGGTTGGGTTACACCGGGTTTGATCGATTGTCACACGCACCTTGTGTTCGGCGGCAACCGCGCAGGTGAATTCGAACAACGGTTGAATGGCGTAAGTTATCAAGAAATCGCCAAGCAGGGCGGCGGTATCGCTTCCTCTGTGAAAGCCACTCGTGACGCCAGCGAAGTGAAGTTAATCGCTAGCGCTTCTCGTCGTCTGAAAAGCTTAATAGCCGATGGTGTGACCACAGTTGAGATCAAATCTGGCTATGGTCTGTCCCTCGATGCAGAATTGAAAATGCTTAGCGTAGCGACGGAACTAGGAAAGCAATTTCCCGTGACGGTAAAACGTACTTGTTTGGCAGCACATGCCATGCCGCCAGAATATGACGATAAAGACGCTTATATTGATTACCTATGTGACACGGTTCTACCAAAAGTGGCTGAGCTTGGCGTGGCTGATGCGGTGGATGCTTTTTGCGAAGGCATTGCCTTTAGCACCGAGCAAGTGGCGCGCTATTTTAAAACCGCAGAGTCATTGGGCTTGCCAGTGAAAATCCATGCGGAGCAATTGTCTTCGTTAGGTGGAACTTCTATGGCATCGTCGTTCAAGGCGTTGTCGGCGGATCATATTGAATTTATTGAAGAATCAGACGTAAAAGCCATGGCAGAATCTGGCACGGTTGCGGTGTTATTGCCGGGGGCGTTTTTTACATTAAAAGAAACTCAACGTCCGCCGATCGCCTTGCTGCGCCAATATGGCGTGCCGATGGCGATTGCCACGGATGCAAACCCCGGTACCTCTCCAGCGTTATCGCTTCGACTGATGATGAACATGGCCTGTACCTTGTTCGCACTAACGCCAGAAGAGTCTTTGGCGGGCGCGACCATCCATGCTGCAAAAGCATTGGGTATGGCGGATACACATGGTAGCTTAGAAGTGGGGAAAGCCGCTGACTTTGTGTGCTGGGATGTAGAAAGCCCAGGTGAGCTAAGCTATTGGCTTGGCGGCAACCTAGTAAAAAATAGAATCTATGAAGGCAAAAGTAGTTAAGAGGAAACATAATGACAACGCATGACGTATTAGCCGTACCGGCATTTGATTTTATTCAGGGCGATTCGCCTTTGCTAGTCAGCATGCCGCATTCTGGTTTGAACTTAACGGCTGAGGTACAAGCTGGATTGACAGATCAAGCTAAAAAACTGCCCGATACCGATTGGTTTATTCCTGAGCTTTATGATTTTTTGGAGTCATTGGGGGTGGGCTTTATCAAGGCAAATTACTCCCGTTATGTTATTGACCTTAATCGTCCCTATGATGACAAGCCACTTTACGCGACGAAAACCACGGGTCTGTTCCCCGACATTTTATTCGAAGACACGCCTGTTTTTGCTGAAGGTAAAGCACCAAGTGACGAGCATAAAACCTTTTGCAAAGAGCATATTTGGAAACCCTATCATGGCACGATTGAGCAAGAACTCGCGCGACTCAAAGCCAAATTCGGCTACGCTATATTGTTCGATGCCCACAGCATCGCAGCGGAAGTGCCTATGCTATTTGAAGGCACGCTGCCGGATTTTAACTGGGGCACTAATGAAGGCAAAGCGTGCGATGCGGCTATCGCCAATGCCGTTACGCAAATATTGCGACCGAACTACACGCAAGTACTCAATGGCCGTTTTAAAGGCGGCTACATTACTCGCCATTTCGGCCAACCAAACGACGGCATTCACGCCATCCAGCTCGAACTTTCTCAAGCAACTTACATTAACGACGAACTAGCGAAAGAATCTGAGTATCAGCTTGATAAGCAGAAACAGCCATTAATTACACAGCAGCTGAAAGACGTGATTGAGGCATTAACAGCGATTAGGCTGTAGTTTGCTGGAATATTAAAAATATAGTGATTGGAATTTAACAGTTCTAACCACTATATTTTTAGTTACTCTGTAAGTGCGAGGCGGACGTTATGTATCAAAGAGTATTGGATTTTTGGTTTAACGATATTGAACCAAATCAATGGTTTGAGAAAAACATCGACTTTGATAACACAATAAAAAATCGTTTCGGAGAACTTCATCAACAAGCCGTTCAGGGAGAACTGTCTGTTTGGCGTCATTCTCCTAAAAGCGCCTTGGCTGAAATAATCATACTGGACCAATTCTCACGTAATATTTACCGCGATAAACCAGCATCCTTTGCTGCTGACCCTATGGCTTTAGCCTTGGCTCAAGTGGCTATCTCCAAAGGTTTTGACCAAGAGTTATCGCTTTCAGAGCGAAGCTTTTTATATATGCCGTATATGCACAGTGAATCCGCTGTGATTCATGAGGAAGCAGTAACTCTATTTAGAGATT
This sequence comes from Marinomonas foliarum, assembly GCF_016906065.1. Lineage (NCBI taxonomy): Bacteria > Pseudomonadati > Pseudomonadota > Gammaproteobacteria > Oceanospirillales > Oceanospirillaceae > Marinomonas > Marinomonas foliarum. Next base: position 2,670,010 of record NZ_CP070273.1, read on the forward strand.
TGGGAATAGTTAATAATCTGGATTTCGAGTTAAAACACAAAAAAATTGTGGATCGTTTCGGCCGTTATCCACACAGAAATGCTATTTTAGGTCGTCAGTCTTCTGCAGAAGAGTTGGCATTTTTAGAAGAGCCTAATTCAAGTTTTTAAAAACAGTATATTAAGCTTATTTTGCGTGTGATATTTTTAAGTATAAAAAAGAGCAAGTCACTTTCATGGCTTGCTCTTTTTGCTTTTTAAATAGGCTTTAAAGTACGGTTACTACTTCTTTCATTGCTAGACGCGATTTAGGTAATGCGGCGTTGTAGTCTTCGTCTTTGTGGTGATACCCGATCGCGAGTGCGACGTCGCATTGGTAGCCTTCCAGTTCTGCACTGAAGATTTCTCCGATCAATTCTGGGTCAACACCTTCCATAGGCGTGGAGTCAATACCAAGGCGAGCGGCTGTATGCATAGCATTACCAAGAGCGATGTAAGTTTGTGATTTTGTCCATGCTGCGTTGTTACCGTTTTCGTCCATGTTCATTTCTGCAAACACAAAACCGCCAAAAGCTTGCTCTCTGTTTTCGGGTTTGGTGCGGCCATCTTCAATGCCTTTATCCACCACATTTGCGTAGTCTTCACGGCTGTAGTGAGTTTTGTGTGCAAATAAAATAATGTGCGAAGCGCCTTTAGCGTGTTTTTGGTTGAACTGGAATTTGTTCGCAAAGGTATCGTGGAAGCGCTGTTTTGCCGCGTCGCTTTCAATCACGATAAATTTCCATGGCTGCGAGTTAATAGAAGAAGGCGATAGGCGCATTGCTTCGTAGATAACGTCTAAATCGGCCTGAGGAATTTTCTGCACCGCATCGTAATGTTTTGCTGTATGGCGTTTTTCTAGATCAGTAATAATCTGGTGTGACATCTTCTCTCTCCAAAATAAGTAAAACTGTTTGGCACCCTAGAAAGCTAGAGTCGTTCAATTCAATGGCGTTATAGTAACGAGACTCAGCTAAATGAAAAACAGGGTTTTCATTGAATTATTATCAAATATTAATTGATAATAAGTGGTGGTTTTCATATCCAATAGGGGGTAGTTCATGCAGCTTGAAGATCTTCGAGTCGTGCTTAAAGTCGCGGAGTTTCGCAGTATTACGGCTGCAGCCACGCATTTAGACATGCAAATGGCGACAGCGAGCGCCGCTGTTAAGCGAATAGAGGCTGCGCTTGGTGTCGAGTTGTTTGTGCGTACTACGCGCCATCTACGACTTTCTAGTGCGGGCGAGCGTTACTTGCCCCAGTGTATTTCTGCTATGTCTATGTTGGATCAAGCAAAACAAACTATTCATAATGATCTGGATATTATTAGTGGTGAAATTCGCTTAGCTGTTTCGTCTGACTTGGGGCGCAATATCGCGATTCCTTGGGTGGATGACTTTATGGTGCAGCATCCAAAAGTGACACTGCGGGCACATATTAGCGACAGCAATGTCGATTTTTATCGGGATGCGTTGGATATTGCTCTGCGTTATGGTGCGCCAGCAGATTCCAATGTCTATGGCTTTAAAATTTGTAACGTACCGCGTTTATTGGTCGCCAGCCCAAGTTACTTGGAATTACAGGATGCACCGAAACACCCTAAAGATTTGCTCAATCACCAAGGTTTGTTTTATCAGCTGCAAAATATTTTGAACGATACATGGCACTTCTCTGGTAACGAGTCTGGGGCAGATAAGACTTACAAGGTTAAGCCTAAAGCCTATTGTGCGGCGAACGATGGCGACTTAGTGAGGCGTTGGTGTGTGGCAGGAAAAGGGGTAGCGGTTAAATCCTCTTTGGATATAGCTAATGATTTGCTTGCTGGTCGCGTAGTGCCCTTGTTGACAGATTATAACATCCCACAAGGTGAACTTTGGTTGATTTGTCCAAGTCGCCAGTCTATTACGCCAACGGTGCGTTTATTGCGAGATATGTTTCGTGAGCGCACCAAAGCACTTTTGATGCAATTGGTCGAGCGAGGCTTTTTACAAAAAAACGTTCTGGCTGATTAAGGCTATTGATAAATCAGTGAATCTCTTACTGCGTCATTGGGTAAAATTGCTATAGTGATGAGAGAAGATTGTTTTTTATTGGAATGATGTCGAGGAAGGAATATGGCAGAGTTTCTTGTGTTGGGCGCAGGAATGGTTGGGGTGAGCAGTGCCTTGGCGTTGCAGGCAAGAGGTCATCAGGTGACTATCGTTGACCGTACTGGTGCAGGGTTAGAAACCAGTTATGGCAACGCTGGTATGATCCAAGTAGAAGCGGCCGAGCCCTATGCGTTACCAAGAGATATGGTGACGCTGTTTAAATATGCGCTGGAATTAAGTAACGACGTGACTTGGAAAATGAGCGGAGCGTTACCTATGCTGCCTGCTTTATGGTCGTATTTTCGTCATTCGTCACCCGAAAGACACGCTAAGATTTCTCGTATTCATTCCCAATTGACGATTCGTTCCACGGCAGATCATGCCCCTTTAATTCGTGACTCTGAGTCTGAGCATTTGATCTCTCGCTGCGGTCTGGTTATGTTGCACAGAGACGATGCCGAGTTTGAAAAAGCCTCTAAAAAAGCCCGTTTTTTGCTTAGTGAATACGGTGTCACCTCGAATGTTTATGACGGCAAAAGCTATATGAAAGAAGAGCCTGCGCTGAAAAAAACGCCAGCAGGCGCAGTGCATTATACGCAAAGCTGGAGTTGCTCTTCGCCAGGAGGGTTAACCGAAGCCTACAGTGATTTATTTGTTAAACGAGGCGGTCGTTTTGTCACGGGTGATGCCAGTACCTTGCAGCATACATCGAAGGGTTGGCAAATACTTACCAGTGAGGGGGAAGTTAAGGCCGAGCAAGTGGTCGTAGCACTTGGTCCTTGGTCGCCAGAGTTATTAAAGCGTTTTGGTTATCGAATCCCGATGGTGTACAAGCGTGGCTATCACGGCCATTTTAATGCGCCTAAAACACTGCTGCGGCCATTTCTAGATGTGGCAAATGGTGTGCTGGCAGCGCCCATGGTAAAAGGATTAAGAGTGACAACAGGCGCGGCTTTGGTACCACTTAATGCTCCAATGGACACTAGACAGCTTGAACGTGGGGCCGCGGCGCTTAATGACATGATTGATTTAGGTGAGCAAGTAGAAGAGCCTCAATGGATGGGTACGCGTCCTTGTATGCCAGACATGCTGCCACTTGTGGGTGAAGCACCAAACCATAAAGGCTTGTGGTTTCATTTTGGGCATGGTCATCAAGGTTTCACGCTTGGCCCGACAACATCACAGTTATTAGTTCAGGCGATTGAAGGGGAGAGGAGTGAATTGTTAGATGCACTTGCACCAGTGAATCGTTTGTCCTGACACTCAAAATCATAAACAAAAAAGCAGACGTTTTTTCAAACGTCTGCTTTTTATTGGCCAATTCATTAACTCTTCGAATTAGTTGCTTTTCAAGTAGTTCAACATAGTGTCGGCATCAGATACTTCAAACGGATCACTTGGTGCGTCGTCTTGGAAGCCCGCTTCAGAAAACATTTTCTTGATTTCACCGTTTTCAACAAGCATAGAATAACGCCAGCTGCGCATGCCAAAACCGAGGTTGTCTTTTTTTACAAGCATGCCCATTTGACGAGTGAAGTCACCGTTGCCGTCAGGTAAAAGGAAAACGTTTTTTGCGTTTTGGCTTTTGCCCCACTGGAACATAACGAATGCATCGTTTACAGAGACACAAATTACCGCATCAACACCTTGTGCCTTGAACTCTTCGTAAAGCTCTTCATAGCGAGGTAGATGAGACGTTGAACAAGTTGGTGTAAATGCGCCTGGTAAAGAGAAAACAACGACTTTTTTGTTGTTGAATAAGTCTGCAGTAGTCACATCTTTCCATTCAAATGGGTTTGGTCCGCCTAATTCTTCGTTGCGAATACGAGTTTTAAAGACAACATTAGGTACATTAGAGATCATGTTTTTTCCTTTCCTTTAGAGAGTTAACAGTTGATTGATTATATATTAGCGTTTCAAAAAGCCACGTTTCTGTAAAAAGCTTAGCATATGTTCGCGTTTCTTTTTCTGTACAGCTGCGGCGGTTTGTTCTGACCAATTACTGCTTTTCTGATTATCGCCACGGCTCTGGTAGTATTTTTGCATTTGAGCATCGTAAGCTTTTACATCTTGAGCACAGCGGTTGTTGTCGTAGCTGTCCTTATGAAGGATAACATCCACTGGTAAGCGTGGTTTTAGATCCGGTTGCGCGTCAGGATAGCCAAGGCAAAGGCCGAAAATTGGATAGACTTGGTCTGGCAAGTTTAGCAGTTCAGCGACTTGTTCTGGGTCGTTGCGAATACCACCAATAAATACAGCACCAAGGCCAACTGATTCGGCGCCTAGCATTAGGTTCTGCGCAAAAAACGTTGCATCAGTTGTCGCTGCGATGAAATGCTCCGTATTTCCTTCTAGTTCACCTAAGCCTTGTTCTAAGCTGCAATGTTCTACACGAGTCAGGTCCGCACAAATTACCAAAAACTCCGCCGCCGATCCCACCCATTTTTGACCGCCAGCAAGTGTGGCAATTTTCTGGCGATTGTCTTTGTTAGTTACTTGGATAAGTGAATATGCCTGAATAAAGCTTGAAGAGGCTGCGCCTTGTGCAGACTGAATGAGTTGCTTTAGTAATGCCTCATCGATAGCCTTGTTTGTGTATTGGCGGATAGATTTGTGGTTGGTTTGGGCTTGTAGAATGGGGTTCATAATTAGCATCTTGTCAAAAAACGATGCATAGATATTAGAGGCATAGTCTTTTAGGGTAAAGACTATGTTGCTGAGATAAAGAGGAGATATAAAGAAAAGGCTTACTCAATTGAGTAAGCCTTTTCTTATGCTGGTGGACGCACTTTTTTAGAAGCGGTATTCAGCACCGACACTAGCTTGGTTGAAGTCTGTTTCGAATTTAGAATCAGAGCTGACGTTATCCGCGTTTAGATCGACGTCATACCAAGTGTATTGTGCATTTAATAACAAGTTTTCTGTTACGTTAAAGTTAATACCGGCACCAGCGAACAAGCTTCTATCGTCTGAGCTGCCTTTGATAGAAGCGACATCGTAGTCTGTTTCGTGCCAAAGTTGACCAGCTTTAACAAACAACTCAGTCGTTTGAGTAATCGGCAAGGTGCCTTTTAGGGCGGCGGTATAACCTGTTGTTGATGCGCTAGCCGCACTGCCGCCATATTTACCAAAATCAATGTAGCTACCTTCTAGTGCTAGGAAGGAATTAAATCGATAACCGACAATGCCTTGTACTACATCGTTGTTATCGTCGAAGTCGTCATCGCTGTCTACTTTCAGGTAGCCATAGTTACCACCTACATAAAGGCCACTGTCGTTTGACATATCTTCCGCTTTTACTGCGGCACTGAATGATACGATGGCAATACTGCTGGCGATGATTGGAATGAATTTTTTCATAGTAAAACTCCTTTTCGTTAATTAAAAGAACTCCGCGAGTTGAGTATCCAATGTGGTGTATGACAGACAGAAAGGCTAGGATTTCGCCGCTACTTACCTATTTGCTTCAATTTCTATGCGCTTAACGTAGGTTAAAAACGCTTTGTTGATAGTACGAAAAGGCAGAATGGATTTTGAACAGGTCGTAATCGATTGGTGATAATGCAGGAATAGATGGATGAGATAGATGGCAAAGAAAATGAGGAGGGATGAAAGAACTCAGCCTAAAATAGGCTGAGTTCTTTTTACTTTTTTAATGGTATTTCTTACTAGCGACTTCGCCCCATAAATCTTCAATACGACTGTCACGACCACAGCTTGCGCGATAGTAAGCGTAGCGAATCGGGTTCTTTGTGTAGTAGCTCTGATGGTATTCCTCTGCTGGGTAAAACTTTTTGGCAGGTAGAATCTCGGTCACAATATCGTCTTTAAAGGGTTTTGACTTTTCTACTTTTGCCAAAGAGGCTTCAAAAACCGCTTTTTGTTTGTCATCTTGGTAAAACATCGCTGTCTTGTAGGGTGAGCCTTTGTCACAAAATTGGCCTGCGGCATCGGTTGGGTCGATGGTTTTCCAGTAATAATCTGCTAATGCTTTTAGTGAAACCACGTCATCATCAAAATTGATCACGACGGCTTCAAAATGGCCTGTCTTTCCTGAGGATACTTGTTTATAGGTTGGGTTGTCGGTGTGGCCTCCTATGTAACCGGAGACAACATCGCTGACGCCTTGGACTAATTCAAAATCAGATTCTACACACCAGAAGCAGCCGCCAGCGACTATCATGGTTTGTGGTGCGGCTTGGGATAGACTACTAAAAGTAGCAGCTCCACTAAGCAGCAGTAAACCAAAGGTGTTACTGAATAAATGTCGAGTTTTCATGTCGGGTGTCCTTATTATCATGTGAGCGCGCCTGTTCTATGGCGCGGTTAGCAATGAAAGTGTTGCTGTATCGTTATCTTTATCTTTGACGTATAGCAGAACACTTTTCTTACAATGAATTTTACCTTCCTACTTCCTAACGTATTTGCTGTCCATTTGGATGACATACTTACCATATTATTGTTATCTATATATGCTTAGCATATTAAAGTCATTTAAAATATCGATTAAGTGAATATAAGAGCGTGCTGTAGTATGCAACCTAATCAGATTATTTAATTGGAGGGGCCATGAGTGCATTTGTTACTGAGCGTGTATTAAGCGTTCACCATTGGGATGAAAATCTCTTCAGCTTTAAAGTCACACGCAACCCCAGCCTGCGTTTTGATAATGGTCAGTTTGTTATGATCGGCTTAGAAACAGAAGCGCGTCCTTTGATGCGAGCTTACAGTATCGCTAGCCCTAACTATGAAGAGCATTTAGAGTTTTTTAGTATCAAAGTACCCAATGGACCACTGACTTCACGCTTACAGCATTTAAAGGTTGGTGATGATGTTTTGGTTAGCCGCAAACCAACTGGTACCTTGGTAACTCGTGACTTACATCCGGGTAAAAACTTGTATTTGTTGTCTACTGGCACAGGTTTAGCGCCTTTTTTAAGTGTTATCCAAGATTTTGATGCCTACGAGCAGTACGAAAAAATTGTATTGGTTCATGGTGTTCGCCATGTAAGTGAATTGGCATATGCTGACTTTATTGAAAAAGAATTACCTGAAAATGAATTCTTTGGTGAGCAAGTAAGAGACAAGCTAATCTATTACCCAACCGTGACTCGTGAACCGTTTCGTAATCAGGGACGTCTGACAGATTTGATTCGCAGTGGTAAGCTAGCTGAAGATATTGGCTTGCCTCAGTTGAACCCATTGCATGATCGAGTCATGATTTGTGGCAGCCCAAGTATGCTTAAAGACACGTCAACCTTGCTTGATGAACTTGGTTTTACAGAATCACCAAAGATTGGTGTGCCAGGGGATTATGTAATCGAGCGAGCTTTTGTTGAACATTAATTGCGAGAGTGACTTTTTCGCTGACTAATAATTTTAGGAGATGTTATGAGTTCTGACTCTATTAAAAATGAAGAGTACGTCCCACCAAAAGTATGGCAATGGGATGCAGAAAGCGGTGGCAAGTTTGCTAGCATAAATCGTCCTATATCCGGAGCGACCCACGAAAAGGTTTTGCCGGTAGGCAAACACTCACTGCAGCTTCATTCCCTAGCGACGCCGAATGGCCAGAAAGTCACCATCATGCTGGAAGAGCTATTGGCGCTAGGAATTAGCGCCGCCGAATATGATGCTTATTTAATCAACATCGGTGAAGGTAATCAGTTTGGTTCTGGTTTTGTTGAAATCAATCCAAACTCTAAAATCCCTGCCTTGATGGATCACAGTACAACGCCACCGACTCGCGTCTTTGAGTCTGGCTCTATCCTGCAATACTTAGCGGAAAAGTTTGATGCGCTAGTGCCAAAAGATCTAGCGGCAAAAACAGAATGTCGTAACTGGTTGTTCTGGCAAATGGGTTCTGCACCATATCTAGGCGGTGGTTTCGGTCACTTTTATGCGTATGCGCCGACTAAAATGCAATACCCGATCGATCGCTTTACCATGGAAACCAAGCGTCAGTTGGATGTGTTGGATAAGCAATTAGCCAATAACACTTACATGGCAGGCGAAGAATACTCAATCGCGGATATCGCGATTTGGCCTTGGTATGGCAATTTAGTGTTGGGTAACTTGTACGATGCCGCAGAGTTTCTTGATGTTACTAGCTACAAAAACGTGCTGCGTTGGGCGAAAGCAATCGAGCAACGTCCAGCGGTTCAGCGTGGACGCATTGTTAATAAGTCTTTTGGCGACGGAGCACAGCTTCAAGAACGCCATGACGCATCAGATTTTGATGGTCTAATTGATTAAACTATAGCGTTGGAATCGTGCGTTTTTATGAAGGAATAAGCCATTTACTGGCTTATTCCTTTTTTATTGGTAATAAAAAATGGTTGTTTGAAAAATAAACAGTTATTTGAACCTATTCGGTGGCTTGTCACCATTTTGTAAGGCATGCATGTGTTAGAGTGGTGCTCTACGAAACCTGTTGGCCAGCATGATGCTGCAACCTACTCTTTGTTTGTGTCCATGTACTAGGCGATGTTTGCCTTATTTTGCAATGGCTAGATAAAAGAGAACAGCTCTACGTCTCATTTAGAGAGCTTTACCATGCAAAATTTAACGCAAGATGGACAAAACCTAGTTAACTCCCTTTCCCGTCGTTACAACCTAAGTTTCGATGCTGTGGTGCACATGCTGATAGCCGTCAACAATGGCAATGGTTCCATGGCGCAATTTAATTGCCCTGAGCTGGGCGGTGGCGGTCAGTGGATGCGTGGCGGTATGACCATGGTCGGTGATATGTTCAACTATGGTTTGAAATCGACAGTGGACAATCTGTGTAATGAATTGGCTAACGGCTTGGCTAATATGCAAGTGTTCATGCCGCTACCGAAAGGCTCAAAATCCAGTAATCAATGGTGGCCGGGCGATCTTGGTCAGCCTTTTAGCAGCGGTGCGCAAAACAGTACGCGTTACGCTATTTTTCCGAAACGCCTTGCGGTTGAAGTGAATGGTAATGTCACTGTTTACGATACGTTAGATAATAATATTGGTGGTATAAGCCAGCAGCAGGGTGGTAATTCATCGCTGACTTTTTTCAGCCAGTTCGGCACGATTGCGGTGAATACATTGCCGATTGTTTCTGGCGCGGGTTCAGCTAATTCAAATACAAACAATCAAGCATCACAACATTCAGCACAACATAACACGGCACCACAGAACAACTTTGTCGCTCCACCAGCTCCAGCAATGCAAACACCTCAGAACTTGGGCAATACGGCATCAGTCGATGAAGTGATTCAGTTGATTGAAAAGCTGGCAAAGCTGCGCGACATGGGCGCTATTTCGGATAACGAATACAATTCGAAAAAGACAGATCTATTGAATCGGATTTAATTAGCTGTGGGATTAGTGAAATATTAACTTAAGAAAGAGGCTCATGAGGAGCCTCTTTCTTTAGGTTTTATCTTCCTTTATCTTGTCGGTGCTTTGATTGGATTCTATTAATGGCTTTGCTAAAGGTTTTCATATGCTGCTTCTGAGCATAGGCACCTTGGGCTGAACGAGCATTAAATGCGTCCTCTTTTAGTAGCTTTTGGTAATTGTCCCAGTGAGATTGAGCTAATTCACCATTCCCTAAGGCATTTAAGATCTTGCAGCCAGGTTCAGTTTGGTGAGAGCAATTGTTAAATTTGCAGTGTTGGGCCAGTTGCACAATGTCATGGAAAGCCATCTCTAAACCATTTTGCGCATTAAGCAGCTGTAACTCACGAATACCAGGTGTATCGATGAACAACACGCCGTCTGCATTAATCAGCAGTTGCCGAGACGTTGTGGTGTGCTTGCCTTTGTCATCATCACGAATGCCTCCTATGGTCTGAATGTCTTCGATCATTCTAATGTTGTTTTGATCAATTACCTCTCTCTCGACCGTTTGATTGAAAAGCACATTTATTAATGATGACTTGCCAACACCTGAGGAGCCAACCATCGCAATGGTTGTGCCAGCAGTCAGGAAATGCTTAAGTAACAAAAGAGAGTCAGGCTGTAACATCGAAATACCGACTATGTTATGGACTTTTAAATCACGAATTTGATCTAAAAAGTCGTCGACCTTATCGGTTAAATCGATCTTATTAAGCACGATGACAGGCTCGATATTGGCATCATAAGCCATAGCGAGATAGCGCTCTAATCGTTTGAGGCTAAAGTCACTGTTTGCGCTGGTGACAATAAAAAGGTAGTCCAAATTCGCCGCCATGAGTTGCCGTTTCTGGTTGCTCAAGCGTTCTAGTTGGTTTTCCGCGTCTAATACTTCAATGATACGAAAGTGCTCATGAGCTTGTTCTACGATCACCCAATCACCGACACAAAAATGTTCGCTGACTGGCTGAAAGCTTTCTGGGCAAAGCAATTCCACTTCGCCTTCTTCCCAATTGGCACCTAAACCTTTGATGACCGAACGATGAATCGCACTGATTCGAAAGGCCTGTAATTCGTTAGATTGTAGTTTTTCAAACGTTTGGGTGTCTGTTTGTTGCAGGAAAAAATGGCTCCAACCTAAAGGTTGTAATCTAGATATATTCAATGTTTTAGCTCCGGCTAAAGATACAAAAATTAGTTAGATAAAACTAAAAACGCCGGATGAGACAGTGCAAAGAAAGATATCCCGAAAGAAATCTTATAAGAGGGGCAGTTCAAAGAAAAACGGTAAAACGTCTAACGCTATTCTAAAGTCTGATACTCTGTGCAGTCTTAATCGGCGTTGAGTTGAATACAATCATCAATAGTCTCCTGTAGGTTTGAGTGAGTCTGTATTCTCAGTGAGATTGAGGGTTTGGTCAAGTTAGATGCTTTAATATCACAGGAAAGCAATGAACTAGGGGGATTGAAGCTTTTATTGTACGAGGAAGGTTCCATTAATTCCGTAAGTCATCTAAGCTAAACCTTAGCTTAAAGTTTGCTGGAAAGGTCCATTTTTAATGTTTGTAAGGTTCCTGCGTCCAAACAATCTCTCCCAAAAAATGATGCGTGTGATTTTTTCCATTTATTTGGTTGTTACCCTTCTAATCACAAGTTTACAGTTTTTGAGCGAATATCTGAAAACGCAGGATGCTATTGTCAGCGAATTACAGCAATTGGAAGCAACGGTTCGGGGTCCTATTTCTACTAGCTTGTGGCAGTACAACCGCAACCAGTTAGATTCGCTTACCTCGGGGCTGATTCAAATGCCAATTATTGAAGGTGTGGATGTTTTAGACCAAAATTCGCAAAGTATAATATCGAAAAGATTCTACGACTCTAGCTCTGTTCCACTGTCTATTTTTGATTCGACATCAGCATTAAGCTGGACTCTAAATGGCGAAAGCATACCTCTTGGTACGCTGGTACTTTATTCATCCTCAGGTGTGGTGCTAGAACGAGTTTGGTTCGGCTTTGCTTTGATTGCTATTACCGCATTCATCAAGTTAACTGTCTTATTCTGGCTGTTTATTTGGGCCTTTGACCGCTATTTAGCAACACCTTTAAGAGAGCTAATGTCGCAAGTGAATGAGGTGCAGTTAAGCACAAGTATCAGTAAGCGCATTCATTTATCGAACGCTGAAAATAATGAGCTTAGTCACCTTCAGGATCATATAAATACTATGCTAATTGCAATGTCGACAGATCGAGAGCGGCTGTTAGAAGATGAGCAGGCCAAGCGAGATTGGTTAGAAGAGGCCGTGGCAAAACGTACCGAAGACCTACAAATTCTTAATGAAAAACTCAAATACCTCGCAACAAGGGATTCTTTGACGGATGTCTTAAATCGAGGAAGTTTTTTTGAAACAGCACAACAGTTGCTGGTGCTTTCCCAGCGTCAAAAATCGACAGCGTCTTTTATCTTGATGGATTTAGATTACTTCAAGCGCATCAATGATACTTATGGTCATTTTATCGGAGACAAAGTACTGATCCACTTTACCCAAACACTTCAGGGCTTTTTAAGAAAATCAGACCTTCTTGGTAGAGTGGGCGGTGAAGAGTTCGCTATATTTCTTCCAGATACCGGATTGGATGCTGCTTGCCAGCTTGCTGATAAAATACGTCAAACTATAAGTGATGCTGCGTTAGAAGTGGAAGATAAGACAGTCACTTATACTGTAAGCCTTGGTGTTGAATCATCGGAGCCTGAAGATCAGTCAATTGATGAACTGTTTAAACGTGCCGATTTGAAGCTCTACGGAGCGAAAGATAAGGGGAGAGATCGTGTTGAAAGGTAATAAACTAAGAATGATATCCCTCCTTATGTTTGCCTTGGTAGCTGGCGTGTCGAGTGTTAGTCATGCGAAGACACTAAAAGTGTGTTACGACCAATGGCCACCGATGACAATATTCCCAACAAAAGCAGCTCCTGAGCGTGGTGTCGTCATCGACATGGTTGAGCAAATATACTCTTCAAAAGGATATACCCTCGAATACTTTGAAGTACCTCTAGCAAGAGGGTTGGACATGGTAGCCGAAGGGTTATGTGATATGTTGCCAGAATATCTCTATTCGAAGAATTCAGAGAAAGGCTTTAGCTACGCCGATGAAGCAACTTTTTCCTACGCCAGTGCTTTTGTTGTTCGAAAGAATGATCCTTGGCGTTATCAAGGCATCCAATCTTTAAATGGCAAACGAATCGCAACGGGTCCTGGTTGGGATTACAGCTCGATGAGTGCTGGCTATCAAAACTATATCGATGACCCGAAAAACGCTAACTTTGTTGAAGTCATCGCGGGTTATGATGATGTCGTTGACCGTATCTTTCAGATGATTAACGAAAACCGAGTCGACTTATATGCAGATAACGAGCTCGTCCTGCAGTATGTTTTAAATCAGCTGAACTTAAACGATGACCTCATAGTTGTGCGTCCAGGCTTAGAGAAAAACCTAGTTGAAATGCCCATCTTTTCAAATAAAATTCCCTCTGAAAAAAGACAAGAATTGATCAATATTTGGAACCAAGGTCGCTTAGCGATGAAGGGCAAAAAAGAGCAAGCTCTGCTTAGCAAGTATAAGGTATCATTGGAAGAATAATGTAAGACAGTTCTATTCCTTTCGAATAGCCAGAAAACAATAGATAGATTCACTATCAGATCAACTCAGTGAAGAGTTGACCCACCTAGAATTGACTCGTTCGACGATCAGCCTGAACCACTATTTGTATCAGCAAAGACATCGTCATGCACGGATATTGAAATGCTAAGCAATGTAAACGAACTCCAGCTTGAACCAATTGATGCTGTCATCACTTGGGTCGATGGAAACTCTGCGAAACACCGTCAGAAACGACAAAAATACATGGCAATGGAGTTATTGCCATTAAATGAAAATGCGTCGAATCCTCATAGATGGATGTGTAACGATGAAATTTTGTACTGCATCCAATCAATCGAAAACCATGCTCCTTGGATAGGTAAAATCTGGATTGTTGTTGATGATGAGGGGCCAGATCTATCAAGCCTTTCTGAAAGCATTAGAGCCAAGGTGCATCTTGCTTATCACGCGGAAATCTTTGCTGGATTCACGCATGTTTTACCCACCTTTAATTCTTTGACCATTGAGAGCATGTTATGGCGAATAGAAGGGCTGAGTGAGCGATTTATCTACTTTAATGACGACGTGTTCTTGGCCGCGCCATTAAAACCGACTGATGTGTTTGATGGGCTAGCGCCTGTTTTACGAGGCAAATGGGCGGATTTTAGTAAGCGGATTAGCGGCACTGAAGCACGCGTTGATCCCGCGAAATTTCATTACTTTATGCAGGCGAATGCGGCTAAAATTCTAGGTTTTTCTGCGTCAGAGTTGTATTCCGCGGCACATGTCGTCCATCCTTTTCTACGTTCAAAGATGGCCGAATTGTTTGCTCGTTTCCCCGATTGCTTTGTTAACAATATCCAGTATAGATTCCGCAATTTAGAACAATTTCTTCCACAGGGGCTGCATAACCACGCCTGTATTTTGGATAAAGAAGCCAAACTATGCATGGTAGATGACCACCTTCATATCTCAAGCGGATATGGAAAAGGTCTGCCTCCTGCTGACACTTTAGCGATACTGAATAGAGCGACAGATCCTAGCATCAAATTTCTATGCGTTAATGATCTTCCTCAACTGGTCGAAATTATCCCAAATGCCGCAGAATGGATTGCTCAGGCTATCGGCGGTTTTCCGGTAAGCGATAGCAATTTAATCAGTGAGGGATTGTGCCCCAATCAGGGCATCGATAAATTTGGCAAAAGCATGAAGCTGCTATCTTTTGATTAGCTTTAAAGCTTAGGGCCGAATTCACATGGTTTCTTAGTTACTTGTGATTAAGCCTTTAAAAGGCAATGAACTAAAAGCGCTCTGGAGCGAGATGGCCTTAAAGCTGAGTATAGACATTGAAACGCGCAGGAGCAGATGCTGTTATCAGTCTACTGTTAAGTACGGAGTTAGGGATGTTAGATGTTGCCTAGTCCGGTAATGAAACCCAACATCAGAGCATGTCGGGGGATCAACTTTCCGTCAAAAAATAGATTAAATTCATCCGCTCGAAAGTGCCCACCTTAGCGCAATATTTGAAATTAAGTCACTCCAAAGAATAGTGGTTGTCGTATGCTATTTTACAAAACAATACATTATGCGTTTTATTTTGATGGGAAAATGAAACCTTATTTAGAATTCATGCTATACGTTGGTGGATGTTATATCGCCTTTAAATGTTGAACTTCGCTGTATTAATTAGGTAGATTTTAAAAAAGGTAATGATGCATTTTTTTCGTACATTAGACCTTATCAACTTATAATAAGCCGCTAAGATCTTTCCTATTTTTCTTATTATAGGAACTAGTCCCTGGTATTGGATGCTGATGACTCAAAATGGCTGTTTTCTTTAACTTTTCAGTATCCATATGGGAACTTGACTATGTCTTTAGATCGTACCGTTCTGACACCTTTAACTTTTTCACAGCAAGAGACTGAAATGGTTCATGCTTTGTATGCAGGGCTTACTGATCGTGAAGGATTTCATCGTTTTTTAGATTTGCTGTTAACTACGAATAACGCCTGTGCTGCGGAATTAGTGGTTGTTCGTAAGCAGCCATTGCAAATAGATCATCTTTGGTATGCTGGGCTTTCTGATGAATTTATAGATTGGTATATACAAAATAATATGATCAAGCAGGATCTGGTTTCTAGATATGCGACGTTTCAACCGCCAAGCGTATTTCATTCTGCATTATCTATATTGGACGAATTAGACGTTACTGAAGACTATAAACGCTGGCAAAAAGATCAAAACATGATCGATAGTGCTTGGCTGGTTGTTCATTGCACGGATACTCATACGACATTACTAACGATGCAACGTACCGTCGAGCAAGGTTCATTCCAGTCGCTAGAGTTGGCACGGCTTAATCATCTTGTGCCTTTTATTCGACAAGCCATTTTGTTGTATCAACAAATTGATTATCGGGCGATTGCTAAAAAAACATTGGTTAGTGTGGTCAACGCCATTCCTCAGGCAACGCTTGTATTAAATGAACAGGCGGTTGTTATTCATGCTAACCCTTTAGCGGAAAAATTTCTGTTGGAAGCGTCGTTATTATCGATTCGTAATGAGCGACTGATGTTTCAGCAGCGCGATATTCAGCAAGCCTATTTACGGTCTGCAGTGCAAGTTATTCGCGCCAGTATGGGGCAAGATGAATATGATTCAGATACGCTGTTTTTACAGCGCGAGGGTCGACCCCCCTTGATTGTACTGATAAGACCGATGGAAAGTACGGACTTATCGCAAGGTGGTGCTTTAGTGACGATAGTGGAGCCGGCGAAACGTAAATTACCTGCTGCGGCCACAATCGGACAATATTTTTCACTCTCGCCCGCTGAAGCGGATTTATGCGAAGACCTAGTCGCAGGTATGTCACTAAAAGACATATCAATAAAGAGTGGGAAAACCGAAGCCACCGTACGTTCTTACTTGAAAAATGTTTTTATTAAAACCAATCACATACGCCAAGGGGCTCTCATTAGCAGTATTTTATGCGCTTTGCTGCATTAACTAGGTCGTACTTGCTTATTTAAGACCCAGTCGCTATTCCTTCTGGCATACGAATATCATGGTGACATTACAGCGAAATTCATTGTTATTTTGCTGACAATTCTTTTTAGCCATATTGCCACTGTTCATTTTTAATCGTCCGTTGTGCTCGCTACGACACAGTGAATGTGCCTTGTTTTCAGCGTTTGTTTGAGACAAATTAAGTGCTTGCTCATAAGCAAAGTAGCTTCCGGTTGTGCCGCTCGTTTCAATGCTAATGTTGGTTGGTTGTAGTGGTTTGGCGACGGATTTTGAGGGCTGTGACTTGGTTGTTGTTTGTTGTGAGTGCGGCTTAGTTTTTTGTAATGGCGCATAGCGTTGTTCAATCCTATTCACATTCGATTGAACTTGTGTCGTCACTTGTTCCTTGTGTTCTATAAAAGCCATTTTTTGTTGTGCAGGTGTTCTTGTGGTGCTGGTTAAATCGTTCATGCTGGAGGAAAACATACTGACATCTGGACCTAAGTCACTAAAATCACTACTAGCAACGGCCACCGTCGCTGCAATCGCAATGATTCTGCCGAAGTCGAAACTGTTACGCTGATCTTGTACTTTGGCATTTTGCTGCGCTTGTTGTTCCGATTCTAAATCGCGTTTGAACTGTGCCAACATACCCGCATCAGACGGTTTCAGCCCCGAATATTTTGAACTAATAAAGGGCGTACTGATTAAATAGTCTGTGCTGGCTAACGTGGTGATTTCTTCTTCACCTTGATAGCTTACTTTGCCAATAAAAATGATATTAGCGGCCGAATAGGCCAGTGAGGTATCAGGGTTCTCTTCATAGATGTGTTTAAACATGCCCCGGCTAGGAATGGCGTAGAACTCTCCGGTTAACGTTGCGCCAGTGGCAGAATAGTAAACCCCTTCATGTGGAAATGTGATGGTTTGCTTGCTGAAAGGGTCATAGTACTGAGTCCATTCACCGGTAAAATAATCCAGCTCGCCATTAGGGTGTGGGTAAAACTTCGTGCCACTGACCGGTCTGCCATCTTTATAAAGTGTTGTGAATTCTTGATCCTTGTAGTCAATGATATAAAGGCCACTACCAATTTCACCTCCATTCCATTGACCGTGGTAGGTTACCTTTGCGAATGGTGAGTACAAAGTGCCAACACCATTAGAGCAATCTCCAGATTGGCATTCAGCCGAGCCTAAGCCATGCGGCATTTGTAGGGTCGTGCATCCAGTGCACACCAAACAAACCACTAGCAGCCAGCCTTTAAATTGAGTGATCAGCATGATTTAAAACGCCTCACAGTTTGAGGTTTGTACAACCTCTCCCTGATCAAAGCACAGGTTGGAGCCGTATTTTCCAAAACTTTCTTGTAGACCGTGGGCTTTGTCATTAACGGATCTACCAATACCACTCAGCACCTTGCCAGTGTAACGGTAGGAGCGAAGACGTTTCTCTGTGCTATCCAGCGTTATGAAATGCTGAGTGAAATAGATTCCCGGGCTGGATGGGGCTTCGCTTATGTTTAATTGATCATTCCCTTTCTTGTAAGTGTAAATAAATAAAGGATCTTTTAAGTTACTCATACTGAGTGCTAATTTAGTTCCAAAATCTTTCACAAAATCATCACCCATGACGGTAGAGTGCAAACTAATAGACACGGTATGGTCATCACCAAAGCGCTGAACATGCTTCTTTTCAGTAATAGAGTGGGAGCCATTAAAGTTGGTTCCTGTAGTCTTGATAATGTATTTACTGTCGAGAAGGTAGCTTACACCTGCGACATCTTGGTTGTTGATCAGCTTTTTACAATCGGTTGCGGTTGCGAATAATGCGCCTCCTTGCCAATGGTAAGTTTGTTGGATATTACTCCCTGCAACGGAGGATGCATCTTGGCCGATACGAGCAGCGAGTGATTTTTCTGATTTTTTGTCTTTTTTCGTGGTATCAAACAAGTTGGCAATGCTTGTAAAGCCTGATATATCTTGAAGAACGCCTTCGCTGATATCGCAGCTGCTGTAAGTGCTAGTAT
This sequence comes from Marinomonas foliarum, assembly GCF_016906065.1. Classification (NCBI taxonomy): domain Bacteria; kingdom Pseudomonadati; phylum Pseudomonadota; class Gammaproteobacteria; order Oceanospirillales; family Oceanospirillaceae; genus Marinomonas; species Marinomonas foliarum. The sequence continues at coordinate 2,688,161 of NZ_CP070273.1, forward strand.
CTATCGGCATTTGATTGGTGCTTTTGTATTCTTTCAATTTTTGTCTAAAGTCAGCTTGGGCGCTGGTGAACTCTGGTTGCTGGAAGACTGGCAGCTCCTCTTTCTTCGCACCAGTTGCGTCCATTACCATTGATGTGGTAGAAAAACACCCTGTTAAAGTGACGGTTAATCCTGCAGTGATTAGTGTTTTTTTCATAGTCATCTTCTCTTTGGATAGGGTTTATTACTGAAATATAAACCCATTAAAGGCAGGTCAATTACCCTCATTTGAGGGGGGCATTAAAAGATTCTGGTGAATAGAGTTTTATGAGGGGTATTTATGGAAAAATTTTGCGTGATAGAAGGGGAAAACAAAAAGCCGAAAATCTAATGACTTTCGGCTTTCTGCTATTTAGTACTATGTGTTATTAGTACTGAGAGTCTTTTAATACTCGTTCGCCATAGATGCCATTTTTCGGAATCGGCGTGTAGCTAGAGTTCGCTGCGCGCATTACACGAATGCCTTCAGCGCCCGCATCACGGGCCGAAATAATGTCACCATCTGCATCACCATAATACATCTTGATGTCATTCTCTTTGATGTACTTGGTTTTTGTGTATTCAGTACGGCTTGATCCTGCAAATATGACATCGTGCATATCTTTGATATCAAACGTTTTTTTCAAATATTCGGTAGTGAAATTACAATCGGAGCCTGTACGACCTGTAATGAAATAAATGCTGTCACCACGTTCTTGGTGCATCGCAATCAACTCTTTAGCAATGTTCTTAGGCATACTAAACGCATCCCAGCCACAATTTGCCTTATCCCAAAAATCTTGGTTCGATAGGTAAGAGTAACCATTTGGTGAAAACTCTTGTTGGCCACGGTAAAAAACTGGCGTACTGAACAAGCTAGTGTCATCAATATCTAAACCAACGGCAAAAGGCGCTTTGCCTTGCAGTTCCTTCTTGATATCCGTTACAGAAATCATCTTCACATCCGTTGGCATGCCAGCAGTCGTCATATCAATGGTGGAATAGCCTTTATGAGTGTCTGGTGTTTTTGGATCCGCGTTAGCAGACAAGCTAGCGACACAAGACAGTGCAACAGTTATCGAGCGTAGAGTATGGTTCACATTGTTCCCTATAGGTTTCATTGTTAAAAGCGGGCGTATTTTATCGCTAAAATATATGACTTTCTATTAACTTGGTTTGGTTTGATTAAAGGGCAGAGTAAGCATATTTACTTTTTATAAAGGGCGGCAGTGCCAGTAAATCTTCCTGAAACATGAAAGCCAACTCCTAGAGTTGGCTTTCATGTTAGTAAGGAGTCTCTCTAGTTTTTCTTCAACCCCAAGTAGTTCTCTATCCCTTTGATCTGGTCTTCCGCGTGGTGGTTGACGTAGAGCACGGTGGTTTCTTTCCCTTCACAAATTTTCTCGATAAGAGCGAGGATAAGCTGGCGGTTCATGTCGTCTAGGCCAAGGCAGGGCTCGTCTAGGATCAATAATGGCGGGTGTTTCACCATGGCGCGGGCGATGAGTAATAAACGCTGGTCGCCGTAGGAGAGTTTGTTGAAGGGCTGGTCTGCACGATCTTTCATACCGAGTAGCTCAAGCCACTGATCAGCAATTTGCTTCTGGTTATCGGTGGATTTGCTGTACATGCCGATGCTGTCGTAGAAGCCGGAAATAATGACGTTTTTGCAGCTGGTGCTGACGCGGTATTCCCATTGCAGTGCCGTGGAAACGTAGCCGATAAATTGTTTGATTTGCCAAATGCTTTCGCCGTTACCACGTTGGAATCCGAAGACAAAAATATCGTTGGTATAACATTGCGGATGATCGCCGGTAATCAAAGATAATACGCCAGTTTTGCCGCTGCCGTTGGGGCCGCTGAGTTGCCAATGTTGGCCGCGCTCTATGGTCCAATCTAGCTTATCAACAATCACGGTATCGCTGTATTTGATGGTGGCTTGGTTAAGTCTGACCAGCGGTTGGTTTGGGTCGAGTGCTGGCAAGGTGTTGGCTGGATCAGCTTCAGGTACTTGTAGGTCTGTGGTTTTTAAATGCAGTAATTGATAAAGCTCGTTAAAGGCACTTTCGTCTTTTTTGTCTACTGTTAGCGCCAGTTCACCCTTGTCCACATAGGCGACATGAGTAATAAACTCAGGCATTTCATCGAAGCGGTTGAGCACTAAGATCATAGGTGTGGTGTCTATGATGGAAACCAGATGCGCTTGCAACATGACAAGCGTATCTACGTCTAAGCCATCAAAAGGTTCATCTAAAATTAATAAATCCGGTTTGCTCGATAGGGCGCGAATCAGCATGACTTTGCGTGTTTCGCCGGTGGAGAGTTTACGAAAGGCGCGGTCGAGCAGTTTGGTCAAACCGAATTTTTCTACCAAGGCGTGGGCAAGCTCTGGGTCTTGGCAGTTTTCAAAAATCATTTCATGTAAAGGCGTGCCGAGGGAAATCACGTCCATAATGTCGGCATCGTCTTTTTTCAGCTCTTTGGCAATCAGCTCCGCTTGGGCCTCAAAAGACACCACCCCCACATTTTTTGGCAGACCAGTGACTGTGCCATTTTCAATATCGCCCACGCCTGCTAGCACAGCAGCCAAGGCCGATTTGCCCGCACCATTTGTGCCAGTGATGACCCAATGCTGGTTCGGCTCAATGGTCCAGTCGATCTCGCTTAGGGTAAAGCGATCATCAAAGTTCACTGTTACTTTGTTGAGGAGGATGTTGTCTAAGCGGATGCTGTCCATGGTATTTCCTAATGTTTTGTTTAGAACCAGTAGAGACAAAAAAGCCGAGATTATTTATAGAAACAATCTCGGCTTTTTGTGTTTAATTTCTAGAAGAAATTAAACAATCTTCTTCATGTCTGCCATGTGGCCGCGTAATACCGCGCCAACTGCTTCTACTGGGTGAGAGCGAAGAGCTGCGTTTACTTCGATTAGGCGAGCGTTGTCTACGCCGTTATCGTCAGTAGCAAGACCTTTACCTATCACGTCAGTTTTGATGTCTTTCATGAAGTCACCTAGCAATGGTAGGCAAGCGTGGTTGTATAGGTAACAACCGTATTCCGCTGTATCAGAGATTGTCGCGTTCATTTCGTAAAGTTTCTTACGAGCAATTGTGTTCGCGATTAGTGGCGTTTCGTGTAGTGACTCGTAGTAAGCAGATTCTGCGATGATGCCTGCAGCAGTCATAGTTTCGAAAGCAAGCTCAACGCCGGCTTTAACCATAGCAACCATCAAAATACCGTTGTCGAAGAATTCTTGCTCAGAAATTTCTACATCGCCAGCTGGTGTCTTCTCGAAGTTGGTTTCCGCTGTGTCTGCACGCCATTGGTGAAGATTTTTATCATCATTCGCCCAGTCTTCCATCATTACGCGAGAGAAAGTGCCGTTGATGATGTCGTCTTGGTGCTTGTTGTAAAGCGGGCGCATGATTACTTTTAGCTCTTCAGAAAGATCGAATGCTTTGATCTTAGCTGGGTTAGAAAGACGATCTAGCATGTTAGTCACGCCGCCGTATTTCAATGCTTCAGTGATGGTTTCCCAACCGAATTGGATCAAGCGAGATGCATAGCCAGCGTCGATGCCTTCTTCAATCATTTTGTCGAAGCAAAGGATAGAACCAGTTTGTAACATACCACAAAGGATAGTTTGCTCACCCATTAGGTCAGATTTAACTTCTGCGATGAAAGAAGACATCAAAACGCCTGCTTTGTGACCGCCAGTACCAACAGCGTAAGCTTTCGCTAGTGCAAGACCTTCGCCTTTAGGATCGTTGTCTTCGTGAACCGCGATAAGTGTTGGAACACCGAAACCACGAACGTATTCAGCGCGAACTTCAGAGCCTGGGCACTTAGGTGCAACCATGATGACTGTAAGGTCGTCACGTACTTGCATGCCTTCTTCTACGATGTTGAAACCGTGAGAGTAAGATAGGCAAGCGCCTTCTTTCATAAGAGGCATAACGGCTGTAACAACTGGAGTGTGTTGCTTATCAGGTGTTAGGTTCAATACAACATCAGCTGTTGGGATCAAATCTTCGTAAGTACCTACAACAAAACCGTTTTCAGTCGCATTTTTCCAAGACTGACGTTTTTGTGCAATCGCTTCAGGGCGCAATGCGTAAGAAACATCTAGTCCAGAATCACGTAGGTTCAAGCCTTGGTTAAGACCTTGTGCACCACAACCGATAACAACCATTTTTTTGCCTTTAAGCGCTTCTACGCCGTCTGCAAATTCAGAGCTGTCCATGAAGCGACATTTTGCTAGTTGAGCTAGTTGCTCGCGTAGCGGCAAAGTATTGAAGTAATTAGCCATGATAAACACACCTTTTAAATTAATTTATCAGCGATAAAAACACGCGGATATTAAAAATGGATGACACAGTCGCCAAGCAATGATTTTCCTGACATTCTGCGAGTAGGGTTAATCTATCCTAGTAGAACCTTTTCGTAAATTGATATATTCGCAATATAGTATCCCATTTATTGCAATCATGATTTATGATGAGTAAACAGCAATAGGGTGCAGGCTTCATTATGAATATAAAAACGCTTAAGCAGTTTCTCGCCTTAGCGGAAACGTTGAATTTCGGACGCGCCAGTGACGAATGTCACATCAGTATTTCTGCCATGTCACGAAACATCCGACACTTAGAAGACGAGCTCGGCGTGGCTTTGTTTAACCGTGATAATCGCACTGTAGTATTAACCCAAGAAGGACAGAAATTTCTCAAGTACGCTCGCGATACCAGCCGACAATGGAACTTGATTCGTCATGAATTGACAGATAATTCCGACCAGCTTAGTGGTGAAATCAGTCTTTATGGATCAGTCACAGCGAGTTATAGTTTTTTGTATGAATTACTGCGTCGTTTTCGTATTGCTTATCCAGCGATTGAGATAAAGCTACGTACTGGCGATCCAGAGCATGCGATTGCGCATATTCTGGATGGTAAAGAGGACATTACCATTGCTGCCCGCCCAGCTAACTTGCCTCGTGGCTTAGCCTTTAAGCCAATCGCTATTTCGCCTTTGTTGTTTATTGCGCCACTTGAACAGCAAGTGCCGAATGTTCCAACCAACACGCCAACGTCGCCAGAGGAGTGGGCTAATATCCCAATGATTCTTTCTGAAGGTGGTGTATCTCGAACACGTATTGACGAATGGTTTCGTCAACTCGACATCGCGCCAAGGATTTATGCTCAAGTCACCGGTAATGAGGCGATTGTGAGCATGGTGAGTTTGGGTTTTGGTATCGGAGTTGTGCCAAAAATCGTCTTGGATAACAGCCCATTGGTGGATCGAATTAAGGTGCTGGATGTGCAGCCAGAGTTGGAGCCTTATGATATTGGCCTGTTTACACTCAAGAAAAGTTTGAAGAACCCATTGGTAGAAGCATTTTGGAGTTTAATGGAAGAGGAGGCTAAATAGCCTCCTCTTTTAAGTATTGGAGTTTAACGATTTGGCTGTAGCTGGAGTATTACTTCCAACCACCTTGGTCCATTAGTTTAACCGCTTGGCGGTTGTTTTCACCTAATACACTCAAAGACACTTTATCAGCTTTGAATTCACCAAACGTCGCTAGGCTTTTTGGTGGCGCCACGCCTTCAATCACGGCGTATTCGTTGTTCACGTTGGCGTACCATTCTTGGCTTTGCTTATTGGTTAAGAAGTCGATTAATTGTTTAGCATTGTCTGTGTTTTTAGAGGATGCCGTGATGCCAATACCGCTGACATTGACGTGAGCACCACGCTCGTTAGCCGCTTGGTTAGGCCAGAACATTTTTAGTTTATCAAACACTGCACGGTCTTCTTTTTTGTTGCTTAAACCTAAACGGCCAAAGTAATAGGTGTTTGCGACAGCGATATCACAAACGCCTGCTGCCGCGGCTTTAATTTGATCTGTGTCACCGCCAGCTGGTGGACGTGCAAAGTTAGCAACTAGACCTTTGATCCATTCCAACGTTTGTTTTTCACCATTGGCATCGATCATGGAAGCAACCAAGGATTGGTTGTAGATGTTGCTAGAAGATCGAATGCAGATTTTGCCTTTCCATTTTGGATCAGCTAGGTCTTCGTAAGTCGATAAATCAGCAGCGGAGACAGTTTCAGGGTTATAGAATATAACGCGAGCACGCTGAGACAAGCCATACCAGTAACCGTCACGATCCTTTAGATGCTCAGGTACAACTTTATTTAAGTTGCTTGTTTCAAACGCCTGGAGCACACCTGCTTCTTTTGCGCGATATAAACGTCCTGCATCAACCGTGATGAATACGTCGGCAGGGCTGGCGTCACCTTCTGATTGCAGACGGCTTAGCAAAGCGTCTGCACTGCCGGTAATTAGGTTTACTTTGACGTTATTTTCTTTTGCATAAATGTCTAGCAAAGGAGCAATCAGTGCTTCGCTGCGCGCTGAATAGACATTGACCTCACCACTGGCGTGGGCAGAAGTACTGCTCAAAGCAAGCATAGTTGTTGCACCAGCTAGGGTTAAAAGCGATGTTTTTATTGTTGGACGTTTCATTACAAGTTCCTATCTATCAGAGTGGGATTTATAAATTGTTTTGTATGTGACAGATAGTAATGCAAATCGTTCCTGTTAACATTTATTTTTTTTAGGTTATTGGAATACATGACAAACACAATTTCGACCGTTTGATTTTGCTTCGTATAATGCTTTATCTACCATCTCGAGAGCGTCGTCTAATGGAAGGTTTGGAGTTAATTCAATGACTCCTGCAGAAAAAGTTATGTAGATTGATTTATGATTGATCATAAATGGGGTTGTTGCCATGTGTTTGCACAAGCTTTCCGCCATGCCCAACGCGCTTTTTATGCTTTTTCCGCGCATTAAAATATAAAACTCTTCGCCCCCAACACGGAATGCGTGGTCTGTTTCGTGTAGCTGGCTTTGTAGCCAGCTAGCAATTAACTGCAGTGTCCGATCTCCTCCGCCATGACCAAACCTATCGTTTATTTGCTTAAAGAAATCGATATCCAATGTCATTAAACTGAGCTTTTGCTCTGAACTCTTCTGTTCGTTAAGTGCCTCTTGGATGGTAAGATTAAACTCTCTTCGATTAGACATTCCGGTTAATGGATCAGTACGAGTTGCTTTGTCTAACTTACGAATTAATTCGTTACGTTCTGTTACTTCTAGCATGACACCAACTTGGCCGATTGCTTGCCCTCCTGCATTTGTGAAAGCGGCTTTATTAAATTCCATTTCATGGAGAGAGCCATTGCAAAATCTTACTTCTGCTTCATAGCGTTGAGTGCCACCTTTTGCCAATAATTCACAATCAGCTTCATAGTAAATATCAGCGAGGTGTTTAGGGGCAATATCATAAACAGAATGGCCGACGACTTCGTCCCGGGGGCGTCCAATAAATTCACAAAATGCGGTGTTACATCCGCGATAAATATGGTGTTGGTCTTTAAAAAAAATGGGGGCAGGAATAGCGTCGATAATGACCTGTAAAACATCGTCGTCTGTCTTGCGTGTTCTTGTCAGGGCAAATTTTGAGAACTCAGATAGAAGCCAGCTGATCAGGTGCTCATCATGGTGGGCAAAGCAGTTATCTGCCCCTCGATTTATCCATTTAGCGCTGACTTCTAAGCTCCATTCATCAACAATGACAATGGTTTTTCTGGACGGGATTAAGAGGATGTCTTCTGCACTGATATCATTTTCTGCAATGAGTACCAGTGAAAGTGCGGGGGACTGCTTAATCTGTTGAATGGGGAGCCATTCAACAGTGTGTCCATGTGTTTGTAACTTTGTATTTAATTGCGCCTTCCATGATGCTAATTGTGGTGAAAAATACAGTATAGAAGGGATCATTATTACTCATTCTTATCGATTTGCAACAGTCGTGATATTCTCATAAGAGCCGTTTGAATTGTGTAAGAAAATGTAGTTTTTTTATGAGTGGCGTTTTTATCCCTGCGATTTTTGGACCTTAAAATACATTGATGGGGGGTTGTGTTCGAAAACTGGAGTAAAATATCAATAAACATTCATATTTGACTGTTTCGTTGAAGTTGAAAAAGTGGACAATAATGACCTTTCAAACACCTTACATTTCAGCAGGTAATCATGACGTCAACTTTCTCTCCTGAGGAAACGGTTTCTCGCCGTGTCCAATACTTGCGCGTGTTTATTTTGGGATTCAGCGCTTTTATATTTAATACGACAGAGTTTGTACCGGTTGGGTTATTGTCTGACATAGCGCAGAGTTTCTCGACTTCCCCTGCTCAAGTAGGCTGGATGCTGACGGTTTATGCGTGGATAGTGGCGCTGATGTCACTCCCAATGATGCTCCTCACTCGTAAGTTAGAGCGAAAATCTCTGTTGATGGGATTATTCGCGCTTTTCATTGTTAGTCATATTTTGTCTGTGATTGCGTGGGATTTTACGACCTTACTGATTAGTCGTATTGGTATCGCATTTGCGCACGCCGTTTTCTGGTCTATTACTGCCTCTATTGCGATTCGTGTTGCTCCACAAGGTAAACATACTTTTGCTTTAAGTGTCTTAGCCACAGGTACTGGACTGGCTATGGTTTTAGGTGTTCCGGCTGGACGTATTATTGGTCAGCTTATGGGGTGGCGTACTACCTTTGCTTTTATTGCCGTGATTGCACTTATTATTATGCTGGTCATGTATCGTTTGTTACCGAACTTACCTAGCTTGTTTTCTGGCTCTATGAGTAAAGTTCCTGAGGTTTTGCGTAATCGTGCGTTATTAGGAATGTACTTGTTTATCTTCGTGATATTTTCTGCTCATTATACGGCCTATAGTTATATTGAGCCTTTCTTGCATGAAGTTGGTGGTGCCAGTGGGCAATTCACAACCACAATTCTGCTGTTATTTGGAATGGCAGGGATAATTGGGAGTGTGTTGTTTAGCTATTTTGGTGATAAAGCCAATGCGCAAATGTTGGTTTCTAGCGTTGTAATCATTACATTATGTATGGGCATGCTGTATTTTGTGACCCCGAATAACTACTGGCTTATTAGTTGCGTGTTGTTTTGGGGCGCAGCTCTGATGATTATTGGCTTGAGTATGCAGATCCGAGTACTGAATGTTGATGGCAGTGCAGCGGATATTATTATGTCTTTGTACTCCGGTATCATTAATTTAGGTATTGGTGCAGGAGCGTTGATCGGTAGCCAAGTTATTCAGAGAGTTGGTTTGGAAAGTGTTGGATTATCTGGCGCTGTATTAGGAGTATGTGCGTTTGGTGTTGTCATTATGATACTCAAAAACACGAAAAAAGCGGATGGATAACAGGCTAATATGTTTACTTGGTTAAATGCGTCTATGACCAGAAAAATCAGCGGCCTTTCATTTGTGCTGTTGGCCTTTCTTTTTATTGTGATTCTCTACACGGCTTATAAATCCCAGAAAATCTATAAAGATATTCAAGAAGTTTCCAAAATCGACATTCCTTTATTGGAAGTGATTACTGATATCGAAATTCTCCAACTTAAACAGCATCTTTGGATGGAAGGTATTCGTCTACAGGGGGATGTTTTTTTTGAGGACGAAAATCTTCGGAAAAAAGGTATGCAAGGTTTTGATCAGTTTAATCAGCGTCTTGCCACACAGCTTGAGAGAGCGATTAGCATTCTCCATTCTGCTTTAGCTCTGGACAGTGTGCGCATTAATGTTGCAGACCACCAAGTTTTACTGAAAAAAATCAAAGATCTACATAGTCACAGAGTCAGTTTTGAACATGCCTTTGTGCAGTTTATAAACAAAGACCAACACTCTGATATTGACTGGAATAATGTAGAGAAGCAAGACAACGCTTTGGATGACGAAGCAAATGAATTACTAATGAGTATCGATCAATTGGCTATTCAAGTTGCCTCATCTGTAGAAAAGCAAGAGCGAGACTTCTTGGTTATGAGTGCTACATTGGGCTTTGTCGCATTTGTCATTGGTATTTATTTAACGCTTCATACTATTTTGTCTTTTCGTCGTAAGGTGGATGTATTGCGTGGGCAGATTGACTCTTTACATAGATCAATGCCACATGATGCGGATGCAAATACCCCACGCTATAAAGGTACCGATGAGCTAGATGAGTTGGAGAAAGACCTCAGAATTTTGATTGGACGATTTTCTCAGGAGCGAGAGAGTCGTGATGAAGTCGAAAGTAAATTAATCGAGCTTGCCACACGAGATAAGTTGACTGGCGCCTTTAATCGCCACAAATGGGATGAGCAAATTAAGTATGAATTAGTACTCGCTCAAAGTGGGCATCATTTTAGTTTAATTTTATTAGATGTTGATTACTTTAAGAAAATCAATGACTCATACGGTCATGATGTCGGTGATAATGTGCTTAGGGTATTGGTTAAAACACTCCACCGCCGTCTACGTCAAACCGATGCACTGTTTCGAGTGGGTGGGGAAGAATTTGCCATATTGCTTAAAGATACCAATCTTGAAGAGGCTGAGTTTTTGGCAGACCAATTGCGTAAATCTATCGAGTCACTTAACGACCCCGATATTCCAAGTTTTACAATTAGTCTGGGTGTTACTGAGTACCAGCACCTTGACGACCAAAGCCGAATGATAAAACGCACCGACATATTGCTGTATGAAGCCAAAGGGGCAGGGCGTAATCGCATTATGGTTGGTTAGCTGGTTGATAAAAAGAAGCGATTTTTTGCAATCGGTTGACCATTCACGAGGATTTCCACCTCATGCAGGCCGTCATAATAAACTCGAGTGGTGATGGCTTTGAAAGGGTGTTTCTTGCTCATAGAGACTTGCTTACCAGCTTCCAATATCGTTTTTTTCCACTTAAAAACCTTAGCTGATGTTTTGCCATTTTTCTTTTGATGGTGAATAACGTAATCGATCATCAAGCTTTGATCACTTTCACTGGTGGATTCTAGTAACAGTGAAAATTCTAAGTTGCCATTTAGCTTCACTTGTTCTTCATGAACTTCCAACTTAATACTATCTAACTTTGGTCTGCCGTAGCCGAATACTTCGAGAGCTTTATCATTACCTTGTTTTAATAAGGTTCGACATGCATGGCGTATCAGCTTTTGACGGTTTATATCGGCACCTTGCATCCATTTTTCGGCAATGTCTGCTACAAGGTCAGGGTGATCTTTGGCAATGTCATTAAGGTTATTGGCCACCGAGCGGCGCACGTATTCTTCTGGATCGTCTTTCAGTTCTTCAAGCAACTCAATAACGGGTGCTGGATTCAGAATAAAACTCGGCAACTGCATAGCCCAAGGTAAGCGTGGTCGCGTGCCTTCGGAGATGAGGCGTCGTACGTGTTTGTTGTCGTCTTTCAGCCAGCTTCTGAGTACTTCGAGAGTTTTTTCTTGGGACGTCAATAAGAAAAATCGAATGCTGAATTCGGACGTAAATCGACGGGTCATAGCGTTCAACAAAGTCATGGAAAAATCATGATGAGCAAGACCATGAAGACCTACATAATCGCCCATTGGCATCACTGCCCAGCCTGTAATACCGTCACTTTCGATTATTAGTTCCTCGTTGGATTCTGGCGCTAAGGCGGCTAGTAAAATTTGACCTGCGTGTTCGAAATCCTTTGGCAAATATTGGCTCATCGCAGCGGTGATTTGTTGAGAGCGTGCTTTGAGTTCCAATGCTTCAAGTTGATGAGAGGCGGCATCAATAAAGCCTTGTTTATCGAAGTCTTGCCAATGGCGTTGAAAGTGTTCCGCCATATGGTTGATAACATGGTTATTGAAGAGGTTTTTAAAGGGTTCTGACATACGTTTATCTTCTTGGGTGATAGCTTAAAGAGTAACCTTATCGTTTCGTGATGTCAGTTGTTGTCAGCATATTCAAATATATTTGAATACAGAATGAAGAAATTGATTATGCTGTGTTTACTTTTGTATGAAGCTTAGTCGATCAAGGAGAGAGGGATGTTTATTGCTGTTTATGAGTTTGAAATCAAAGAAGGGACGGAAACGTCTTTTCGTGCTGCATGGTTTGACGTCACAAAAGCGATTTATAAAAACTGTGGTAGCTATGGCTCAAGACTGCACACGTCAGATAAAGCCAATATTTTGGTGGGTTATGCTCAATGGCCAAGCCGAGATCAATGGGACAAGATCAATGATCTTGTCGATGGGGCTTACCAAAGCGCACGTAATGAAATGCGCAGCTGCCTAGTTCAGTCAAAAACGATTTATGAACTTGAAGTCTGTGATGACTATCTGCAAACCACTATCGCATCGGAGTGATATAAAGGGTATTTTGGTAAGTTGTTATCTCTTCACCTTCAATTTATTCTGGGATAAATAGTCCATTTTTAGATAAAGGAGCAATTTGATGCAGCATTCACCTCTTTCTGTACAAGTAACACGTGGCGGTATTGTTGAAAGTGAGCACAATATTAAAGCCGTTATTGTTTCAAGCATGGGTGAAGTCATTGAATCTTGGGGCGATGTAGATGCCTTGGTTTACCCTCGCAGTGCAATTAAAGCAATGCAGGCGTTGGCTTTTATCGAGATGGGAGGGGCGGAACGTTTTGGGTTCAGTGACGATGAAATTTCCATTTGTTGTGCGTCTCATAATGGTGAACCGGAACATGTGGCAACTGTGCAAAGTATGCTGGATAAATTGGCATCGTCTGAAGCAGATTTTGAGTGTGGTTGTCATTGGCCAATGCGCGTTGAAGCGGGTTATGTGTTAGCAGGCGAAGGAAAAGAGCCAAATCAACTGCATAATAACTGCTCGGGCAAGCATGCGGGTATGCTGGGCTTAGCGAAATTACTTGGTGTTTCATCAGAAGGTTACATTGGCATTGATCACCCTGTGCAGCAGAAGATTGCCGATACCATGGCGGATATGTGTGACTACGATTACAGCACAGCACCTTGGTCCCCCGATGGTTGCTCCGCACCTACATGGGCGATGCCCCTAACGAACCTTGCTTTGGCATTTGCTAAGTTTGCTAGCCCTGATAGCTTATCAACAGAGCGCCAAAAAGCCTGTAAAACCTTATATGACGCAGTAGTCGAGTATCCTTTTATGGTGGCTGGGACGGCGCGTTATTGTACCGATATGATGAGAATCCTACAAAAGCGCGTCTTTTTAAAAGTAGGAGCTGAAGGTGTTTATATTGCAGCTATTCCAGAATTGAAGCTTGCGATAGCGCTAAAGTGTGATGATGGCGCTGTTCGAGCTGCAGAGTCCGTCATGACCGCATTATTGGACCATGTGGGTATTACATCTTTTGTTGCGGATAACATCATGCAGAAATACCGTTCTGTTACGTTAAAAAATTGGGAAAAGCGCAAAACAGGTGAGGTTGTTTGCTCAACCTCTGCGTAATTTATTCGCTCAAATGAATCTCGGTTGAGGATTTCACCGTTCGCAGCGACACCGAGGTTTGGAATTTTCGGATGTTGGCTTCGGTGTGAAGCACTCTATCGACAAAGCTTTCAAAAGCTTGGATATCTGGCACAGTGACGACCATCATAAAATCATAGCTGCCTGTGATTTGGTAGCAGTGTCTCACTTCTGGCGCTTTGCTAACGACGCGTTTAAAAGCGTCGTACACATCTTTTCGATCCCGCTCCATTTCTACTGATACTAGAAGAGTCAATTTATTACCGCTCAGTTCGGGATTCACAATAGCAACGTCACCGACGATGATGTTGTCATCTCTCAGGCGTTTTACCCTTTTATGGCAAGCTGGTGGCGATAATCCTACTTCTTCGGCCAGTTCAACATTTGCGATGCGATTATTTCGTTGCAAGATGACTAGGATTTTTCGGTCTATTTTGTCTAATTCCATAAATTTCTCAAAACAATAGTTATACGACTAGAAATTTCTTAATAGCTTTTATATTAAAAATATTAGACGTTATCAATTATTAAATTGATCAACATATTTCTTCTTATCTCAATAGACTTCATCCATACATTGTTTGGAGCAAGAGAAGTGAATAAACGTATATCCCGTTGGATTGGACTTTTGTGGAATGGTCTCTGGAAAGAGATCATTGATGTTACTTGGACGCTTTATAAAATCATGATTCCGATGATTATCGTGATCAAGGTTATTGAAGAGTTTGGTGGTATAGAACTGCTAAGTCACTGGCTGAGTCCTGTTATGTCTTTGGTTGGCTTGCCCAGTGAAATGGGGTTGGTATGGGCAACAACACTGGTTACCAATATGTACGCTGGGCTTGTGGTCTTTATGAGTATGGATGCCGACTTAACCGTCGCTCAAGTCTCTATTTTAGGAACGTTATTGCTGCTCGCGCATTCATTGCCAGTAGAGGTTGCGGTGGCTAAAAAAGCCGGAGTAGGTATTGTTGCGACACTAGTGATTCGTCTGGGTGGTGGCTTATTAATGGGTTGGATACTTCACCATATTTATCAAAGCGGAGATCTATTAAACACAACTGCTCACACTGTGTGGAAACATACACCAACCAGTGACCCTAGCTATATGGCCTGGGCGCTTGATCAACTACAAAGCCTTGCGATGATTTTTGTGGTAATCGCCGCGTTAATGACACTGTTACGTTTGCTTAAATTACTGGGCATTGAAAAGCTCATGGGGATGTTACTTAAGCCGATCTTGTCTGTGCTGGGGATCAGCCGGGAGGCAACAAACTTAACGGTTGTTGGCATCACGCTAGGGGTGTCATTTGGTGGCGGTTTGCTTATTAACGAAGCAAAACGAGGTCATATTTCTCCCAGAGATATTTTCGTCGCCATGATGTTGTTGAATTTATTGCACAGCTTGATTGAAGATACTTTGCTGGTTCTTTTAATAGGCGCTGACTTTATGACGATCTTTTGGGGGCGAATTGTTTTTTCAGTGGCCGTGATTAGTGTGTTGGTTTTTGTGCTTAAGAGAATGGATGAAAGAACATGCCGTAAGTATTTGTATAAGAAAATTAGTCGTTAGAGTAGCTGGGTAATAAGGTTTAGCGGATTAGGCGGATAAAATCCGCCTAATCCGTTTTCTAATTATGTTCACAAGCTATTTTTTGTAGCCTAGCTTCTCAGAAATACTGCTTGCTGCATCTTGCAGCAAGCTAACATATTGATCAAACTTTTCGCTAGAGTGGCGCAATGTCGGAAAGGATACGCTGAGCCCAGCTATAACATTGCCAAGACGGTCGTATATTGGTGCAGCAATGCAACGTAGCCCTTCCTCTTGTTCCTCATTATCGACACCATAGCCTTGGCTTTTCACGTCGTTTAGCTCTTCTAACAGCGAATCAACAGAGACATGAGTCTTTGCAGTGGATGGAATAAAGTCTACTTTTTCAAAGATTTGTCTAATATCACTCTCTGAGCGTTCTGCCAAAAGCACCTTACCAATTGCGGTTGAATACAACGGGTTACGCCCGCCGATACGTGACTGCATTCGTAAGTTATATTGCGCATCGACTTTGTAGATATAGATAATACTATCGCCATCACGTACGCCTAAATGCAGTGCTTCTTTTGTCTTTTCGCCAATGCTAGCCATGTAAGGCTCGGTCAGGGACACCAGATCAACGTATTCTAATGCTTTTGAACTGACTTCAAATAATTTTAGCGTTAGCCAATAACGGTCATCGTCGCCTTCTTGGGAAACAAATCCCAGCATTTTCATGGTTTGTAGGAAACGATAGACAGTGCTCTTTGAGCTCATGACTATTTGAGATAATTCGGTAATACCAAGTGACTTGTGCTCAGCTAAAGCTGTAATAATGGCGAACATCTTCATTACAGATGAAACAGGTTCAATTTGTAGAGCGTTTTCTTCGTTATTCATAAGTTTCATTTTTTTTGAAATGGGATTTTGTCTATTTACTATATGACATTTTTTTATCTAACAACACCCCAACTCATATAAATGCACGTTAACGTGCAAGCCAACCACCATCGACGGCAATGGTATAGCCGTGAACATAACGAGAGGCTTCAGATGCTAAAAAGACGATAGGGCCGGCCATGTCTTCTGGTGTTCCCCAGCGGGCAGCAGGGATTCTGCCTAAAATTTCTTCGGACCTGCTTTCGTTGGCTCTTAATGCTTCAGTATTGTTGGTCGCCATGTAGCCTGGTGCGATGGCATTGACATTGATGCCATGTTTTGCCCATTCATTAGCGAGTGATTTTGTTACGCCCATAACGCCACTTTTCGATGCGGTGTATGAAGGCACTCGAATACCACCTTGGTAAGACAACATAGAAGCGATGTTAATAATATTACCAGGTGTTCCCTGAGCAATAATTTGTTTAGCAAAGCCTTGGCACATGAAGAAGAGTGATTTGATATTGAGATCCATGACCTCATCCCAGTCTTTTTCGGTAAAATCTAATGCGTCGTTACGACGAATGATGCCAGCATTATTGACAAGGATATCGACTTTTCCAAAGGCGGCAACGGCCTCTTTTATAACATGATCAACACTGTCCATCTTGCTCATGTCTGCATTTACGTTGTGAAATTTCCGACCTGCTTTTTGGATCAAATCGATTGTTTCTGCAGGGTCGCTTCTATTAACACCAACGATGTCTGCGCCTGCATTGGCTAGTGCTAGTGCCATGCCTTGTCCCAGACCTGTATTGCATCCAGTGACAATGGCTACTTTACCCGTCAGATCGAACATAGTACTTCCTCTTTATTATAGTGATAGCAGCATGCATCGCGGCTGTTTTTCATATTGTAGAGCTATACTAGAAGAACAATTTTCAAATGACAATGTTAATTTTATTTTATTGAAACATCATTTCATTTTTATTTTATTGTATTGTGAAAAATATTGAATATTGTTTTTCTATTGGTATAGTTGAGTGGTATGACTTATTAATTCAGGACTGCGACACCGTAGCCTCTACAACAATAATTGCTGAGAATTATTCAGACAAAATTAGGAGAGAATGATGAAAATTGCATTAATGATGGAGAATAGCCAAGCGGGTAAAAACGCAACGATTTTGGAGCAGCTCAATACAGCTGTAGAGCCATTTAATCATGATGTATTTAATGTCGGAATGGATGGCGAGAACGATCATCACCTGACTTATATCCACTTAGGTATCATGGCTAGCCTTTTGTTGAATTCAAACTCAGTGGACTTTGTGGTTTCTGGTTGTGGCACAGGACAGGGCGCTATGATGTCGTTAAATGCTCATCCAGGCGTGGTATGTGGCTATTGCTTAGAACCATCTGACGCGTTTCTGTTTAATCAAATCAACAATGGCAATGCTATTGCTATGGCGTTCGCTAAAGGATTTGGTTGGGCGGCAGAATTGAATGCTCGCTACATTTTCGAAAAAGCATTCTCAGGTCCTCGTGGGCAGGGCTATCCAGTAGAGAGAAGAGAGCCGCAAGTGAAGAATGCAGGTATCCTTAATCAAGTGAAAGCGGCGACAATGAAAGACAGCTATTTGGATGGGTTAAAAGCGATGGATCAAGAATTGGTTCGCACTGCCGTGGCAGGAAGTCGCTTCCAGCAATGTTTCTTTGATAACAACCAAAACCCAGAGATCGAAGCTTACGTACGTTCACTGATTTAATCTAAGCAGTATTCGCTAGCCTTCAAAAATAAAGGCGCTTCAGCAATGAAGCGCCTTTATTATTTCCCACCTTTTTGTCCCAAATAATTTTTAATCGAGTTGTTTAGTCAATAACCTCATAGACCGAAGAAGGATGGCAAGAATAGGGTGATGACTGGAACGTAAGAGATCAGCGCGAGTAAGCTGAACAGAACAAAGTAGAAGGGGGCGAGCGCGACAATGACTTTTTCGACTTTTACCTTGGCAACGGTAGCCCCGACGAATAAGCCGGTACCAACAGGCGGTGTGATAGTGCCGATGGCAAGGTTGAACACCATGACAACGCCGAAGTGCACAGGATCGTAGCCAACTTTCATGGCAATTGGTAATAAAATTGGTGTGAAGATCAAAATCGCCGGCCCAATATCCATAAAGCAGCCTATTACCAGTAATAAGATATTGATGATCAGCATAACCATGATCGGGTCGTTAGAAATCCCTAGGATCAAAGCCGATATCGCTGCCGGAATACCAGTGAATGCCATGGCAAATGACAAGGTGGCAGATGCTGCTAAAAGCAACATGATGGTGCCAGTAATGTGCGATGTTTCGATTAGGAACTTAGGCAAAGCGCGAAGCGGTGTGGTTTTATGGATGAAGAATGCCAAAATCATGGTGTAAATGACCGCAATACCAGAGGCTTCTACTGGCGTCACCACGCCCATAACAATCCCACCAATAATAAACACGATGAGGAATAAGCTAGGAATGGCATCAAGAGTTATCTTAACGGCTTCTTTAAAAGGCACTCGATCTGACAATGGGTATTTGCGTTTTTTGGCAATAATAACGGTGACTAGCACCAAGCCCAGCGCCCAAATAACACCTGCTACAGCGCCACCCAAGAACAAAGCAGCGACAGAAGTGCCACCAGAAATTAACGAGTAAATGATAAAGGCTGTGGTGGGTGGCACCAACATGCCCGTTGGGGCTGAGGCGATATTCACTGCTGCGGCAAAGGATCTGTCATAGCCTTCTTTGGCTTGAATCGGCACCATAACGCTACCAATTGAAGTAGACGCCGCAATGGCCGAGCCAGAAATACAGCCAAATAATACGTTACCCGCGATGTTAGTTTGCGCTAAAGAGCCTGGAATACGTCCAGCCATGAGTTTTGCGAAGTTAACCAAGCGAATGGCAATGCCGCCGGAGTTCATAATGACACCAGAGAGAATGAAAAACGGTACGGCTAACAGAGAAAAACTGTCTAAGCTCGCCACCATTTTTTGGGCAGAAGTAAAGAGTGCCATGTCCACAGGCACCATCATGGTGACAGCGGCTAATGACGAGGCAACCAAGGAAATAGCCAGTGGTAACCCTAAAAGAGACAGGATAGAAAACGTAATAATGAGCACAAGGCTCGCTTCACCCGCCATGTTTATTCTCCCATGCTTAGTGGTTGATCGATATCAGAGCCAGTCTTGGTATTCATTGGTTCTTTTAATACATCAATCAAATTCAAAATAGCGTACAAAATCAGCAATACTCCGCAGACGGGTAAAGCCGCGTAAAAACTCGACATCGGCATTTGCAGTACAGCGGTGAGTTGTTTCGAAGCGATTTGCATGCTGTGTAAACCGCCCAGAATCAGTACGTAAATGCTGAAAATAATAAAGCTGATAGGGACTAACATCTTAAGGAGTTTTTGAAATCTACCGCGCGAAATATCGCGCAGTAGATCAATGGCCATATGAGAACCGCGGCCAGCAGAATAAGCCGCTCCTAATAGAGACAACCAGACCAATCCTAACCTTAGTAACTCTTCGGTGTAAGTCGAAGGGTCGTTGAATACATAACGGCTGATTACCTGCCAGCTAAGTATCACGACCATACTAAGGAGTAAGAAAGAACACGTTGTCCCTAGACAGATGTCTAGGAAACGTCTTATTTTTGGCATTATTTTGACTCCGCTTGCTGGCGGATTGCCTGATAAACCTTATATTTTTCTGGATCTGATTTTAGCTCTTCATACATTGGCTGAACGGCCGCTTGAAACTCGCTAACATCTGGGTAATAAAAGGTCACACCGAATTTTTCTTCGCTCATGGTTTTTGCGTCGTTAACGGCTTTTGTCCAGGCTTTCTTTTGGAACTCAGTAGACTCTTTTGCCGCTTCTTCAACTGCTGTACGCTGGTCTGGTGTTAAGCGATCCATGGTTGCTTTCGAGATCAACACAATATCTGGCACACGAGAATGTACGTCATAAGAATAGTGTTTCGCGACTTCGGCATGACGAGCAATCGTTAGGGCAAACTCATTGTTCTCCGCGCCATCTAATACGCCTTGCTGAATTGACGAATAGACGTCAGCTTGGCCCATCGCGATAGGCGAGCCACCCAGCATTTTTACCATCTTGATAGATGTTGGGCTTTGCATTACACGGATTTTGAGACCTTTCAGATCATCCACATTACGAATGATTTTTTCTGAGGTATAGAAGCTACGAGCACCACTGTCGTAATAGGTTAGGCCCAAAATACCTTCGCCTTTCGATGACTCATAAATCGGTGTGGTGATTTTGGAGTTATCCATCACATTGTAGAAATGCTCTTGGCTATCAAATAAGTAAGGCATGGAAAAGACACCATACACAGGAGCAAAACTTTCCATTAGGCCGCCACTGACTTTTGTCATGTCTAGCAGGCCAGCTTGTAGTAACTCGACCATTTCACGTTCGCCACCTAATTGGCTGTCAGGGAAAAAGGTGACAGTGACATCGCCTTTTGTTTTCTGATCTACTAATTCGGCAAATTTCTTCATCGCTTCTACGGTTGGTGTCGCGTTACTAGCGTAGCCAAAACGTAAGTTCTCTGCGTAAGCGGATGCCGACGCTAGCCCTAAGCTAATTAGGGTAAGTGCTGTGGTAAATAATTTGGTTTTCATTTTCTTATCCTTTTTATGTTTATTGTTGATCTAAGAAATTGATAGCTGAGTTTCCTTTAACCTCAGCTAGATATAGCGACGCAAATATTCGCTAAGACATAAAATCGCCATGGCTTGTCCATAAGGCATAGAGGTGATTTTGATGTTTTTGTAATACTCTAAATCGTCACCCATGGCGGTACCAAAAGAGGTGTTTTGCAGTTCGCCTTGCGCGTCAATGTTGCCATAGACCGCTTTGATGGCTTTTTCCGCAATAGGTAAATAGTCACTAGAGAGATAGCGTTTGCGTACGGCTTTTAAAATGCCATAGGCGAATCCCGCGGAGGCGGACGCTTCTAGGTAAGTGCTGCTATCGTCTAACAAGGTGTGCCAGAGGCCATCGCTGTGTTGTAGTTCGCTCAAGGCTTTGACTTGGCGTTCTAAAGTAGATAACAAGAAGCGGCGAATCGGATCGTTTTCAGCCAAATCCAATAATTCAATAAATTCAGGAATCACAATGGTGACCCAGCTATTACCGCGAGCCCATAAAGCATCGGCAAAGTTGTGGTTACCTTCGAACGTCCAGCCGTGAAACCAAAGGCCGCTTTTTGAATCCATTAGGTATTGGATATGAGTCAAAAATTGGTATTTTGCTTCTTCTACATAGTCGGGTTTATTAAGTAATTTGCCTATTTTGGCGAGCGGCAGGACGCTCATCATTAAGGTGTCGTCCCACATTTGGTTGTGGTTTACGCTGTTATAAACGGTGTGCTGAAGACCGCCTTCTTGCACGCGGGGCATTTCGTACATGACCCATTCTGCCCATTCTTCCAAATACGGCTGCCAAGACTCTTTTGGCGTACGTTCATGCAAACAAGCCAGTGTTAAAAAAGGTGCAACCGTGTTGATGTTTTTAGTTGGCGTGCCTTCACTCAGGCGTTGTTCAAACCAATCGTGAATAATTTTTAGCGTGTCTGGGTTGTTGGTGATTTGCCAATATTTGAATAAACCATATAAGCCAATGCCATGAGTCCATTCCCAGCCTGCCCAACCTTTGGTGTCGATCACTCGACCGTCTTCAAGGCGTAGCAGAAAGTCACCGGTAGTGTCTTCAATATTAATGAGATTTTGAGTTAAAAGATCGATTGCTTCGACGACTTGATCGCGTGAAACAACATGCTTCTTTTCTCTTAGTAATTCATGCATTTTTAATCCCTTTGTTATTTTTGGATTGGCTTCATGTCTTGTTTAATATAAATCACAATATTTCTATTTGAAATGAATATCTAAATTTATATTTTCAAATAAATATTTTTAATGAAACATTGTTTCTAAAATTAAAATAGTTAAAAAAATATAGCCTCTACGAAAGACTATATTTTCTGATAGCTACTCTATTTCGTGTGCGCTTTTGTCCGTTAGTTACACAATCCCTGAGCCTGTTTTATTCGGGTCTGCAGGTCGAGATTTGGCAACGGCAGCACGGTAGCCACTCGCTCGGTAACAGCTCACTGGATCGATGGCACCACCTGCTTGTAAACGGGCCATTTGTAAGATTGGCTCAACGTCCAGGTTATAGGCTTGCTTTAAGCTGGCCTGCGCCATCATTGGGTCGTTTGCTTCTTGGTATTGAGTTAAGGCTTTGCGATCTACTAATAAGCTTTTCACGAAAGCGCGCTGCACTTCCGCAGCGCTGTACATTAAGCTTTCTACAGGATCTGTCACATTGTGTGATTGATCCAGCATGTAGAATGGGCTGTACGCAGGATCTTGCGCTCGAATGTCTGTTAGCTCGTTGAAGATCAAGAACAGCTGATAAGGATTGATAGAGCCGCTGTCTAAATCGTCATCACCGTATTTACTGTCGTTAAAGTGGAATCCGCCAAGCTTGCCGAATTGCGCAAGACGGCTAACGATCATTTCAATATTGACGTTCGGTGCGTGGTGTCCCAAATCCACCAATGACATACAGCGCTCGCCCGTTTCTTTTGCTGCAAGGTAGTTACTGCCCCAATCTTGAATCACAGTAGAGTAAAACGCCGGCTCAAAGATTTTGTGTTCCAACAGCATGTTCCAGTCGTCTGGTAGGCTTTTGTAAACCTCTTTAATGCTTTCTAAATAGTGCGTGAAGCTGTTTTTAAAGTGTTGTTGGCCTGGGAAGTTTGAGCCATCACCCACCCACACAGTAAGTGCTTTTGAACCTAGCTTTTGGCCAAGTTCGACGACATCGATATTGTGAGCAATGGCTTGTTCGCGTACGGCTTTATCCGTATGGGTCAAACTACCGAATTTGTACGACTCTTCCTGACCAATTTGATCTTGGAAAGTATTGGAATTCATCGCGTCAAAATGCAGGCCGTATTGTTCGGCATACTGGCGAAGTTCGTTTGGATCTTTTGGGCGATCCCAAGGAATATGTAGAGACACCGCCGGTGTAGCTTGTGATAGCAATTGAATAACAGAACAATCATCCAGTTTTTCGAAAATATTGCGTGGTTCGCCTAAGCCTGGGAAGCGAGCGAAGCGCGTGCCACCTGTGCCTACTCCCCAAGATGGAACAGCGACGGTAAATTGCTTAGCTTGCTCTAAAATAGTGTCGATTTTGATGCCGGAGCGATCCAGTTTTTCCGCCAGCGCGTTGTAATCACTTGTGACGGCGGCTTCCTGCTTGGTGTTGTGTTCTTGCAGCAAGTTTTGATCAATGAGCTGTTTCATGATGAATCCTTTTTTATTTTTAGGTTCTTTTCACCGAACTAGCGAGTAAACGATGGCGCATGCCCCGCATCAACATTCAGAATATTACCTGTCGATTTAGACGACGCGTCAGACGCAAAGAAGTAAATGGCCTCGGCGATGTCTTCAGGGAAAACATTCAGCTTCAGCATACTGCGTTGGCGATAATGTTCTTCTAAATCATCGGTCGATAGTTTGTAAGCGCTGGCTCTTTCTTCTTTCCATTTACCAGTCCAAATTTTTGAACCACGCAACACTGCGTCCGGGTTAACTACGTTTGAACGAATACCAAGTGGTGCACCTTCTAGTGCAACGCAGCGCGCAAGTTGAATCTCAGACGCTTTTGCTACGCAATAGGCGCTGGCGTTTGCACTGGCAACCAAACCATTTTTACTGGCGATGAATACCATGTTGCCGCCCATATCCTGTTGTTTTAACAGACTAAAGGCTTCGCGAGCAACTAAGAAGTAACCTGTAGATAAGATGCTTTGGTTTTTATTCCATAGGGCAAGAGACGTTTCTTCTAATGGTGCGGAAGAGGCGATGCCTGCATTGGAGACAACAATGTCCAAACCACCAAAGGCGACAGCGCAATGTTTCACTGCACGGATCACATCGTCTTCGTTGGTCACATCCATCTTGATGCTAGACGCGGAATCTTTCCCAAACTCGCCGATGATGTCTGCTTGTGCCGTCTTCAGAGCGTCTTCATCTATGTCCATCAGTACTATGTTGGCACCTTCTTTGGCTAGACGTTTAGCCGTGGCAAGACCAATACCACCAGCTGCACCCGTCACCAAAGCGATATGGCCTGCTAAGGATTTTGGTTTTGGCATACGTTGCAGTTTGGCTTCTTCCAGTAGCCAATATTCGATGTCGAAGGCTTCTTGTTCTGGCAAGCCAACGTATTCGCTCACGCTGTCTGCGCCACGCATGACATTAATCGCATTAACATAGAACTCGCCAGCGATTCGTGCCGTGGCTTTGTCTTTTGCGAACGACAACATGCCAACGCCTGGAATCAAATAGATGACTGGGTTTGGATCGCGCATAGCTGGGCTGTTATCGCGTTTACAACGGTTGTAATAGCCCGCGTAATCTTCACGGTAATCAGCAAGGCTTTTATCCAGTGATTCAATGACTTCGTCTAGGTTGTCTTTTTGTGGATCATAAGCCACCACAAATGGACGAATTTTCGTGCGTAAGAAATGGTCTGGGCAAGAGGTGCCAAGCTTGGCAAGACGGTCTAAGTCTTTCGAATTGACGAACTGCAACACTTCGTCGGAGGCATTAAAGTGCCCTATTTGACGTTGTTTTTCGCTGGTTTTGCCACGAATCAATGGCATTAAGCTAGAAACCACTTGTTGGCGTTTGTCATTAGGCAGAGTCTTAAATAGCTCGCCACCAAAGGCGGCTTTGCCAGCGCTTTGTTGTTCTAACCAAGTCTGTGCTTTGTTAATAATGTTCAGCGAGTTTAGGTAGCAATCTTTGTTGCCATTCGACCAAGTAAACAGGCCGTGACTTTCAAGGACGACACCTTTTAGGTGTGGGTTTTCGGTAGCGATTTTGTGTAAATCCATGCCCAACTGAAAACCCGGACGGCGCCAAGGAAGCCAGCCAATCTCGCCGTTGAAAATGTCTTCTGTCAGTTGTTTGCTGTTTTTGCTTGCCGCAATAGCAATCACGGCATCTGGGTGAAGGTGATCCACATGAAGGTACGGTAAATACGCATGAAGTGGTGTATCTATACTGGCGGCGCGGGAGTTTAGGTTGTAAGTACAATGCGGAAGGTAAGCGACCATCTCATCTTCAAACTCAAGCCCGCGATAAAGAGGTAAAAGCTGGTTTAGCCTATCCATATAAAGTGTTGAAAAGCCATCTAACCCCATAGAGCCAATGTCGCCGCCAGAACCTTTTACCCACAATACAGTGGTCTTTTCTCCAGTAAGCGTGTCGTTCATTTCGATTTTTGCTGAGGTATTGCCGCCACCGTAGTTGGTCACGCGCATGTCAGAACCAAGCAAGTTTGATCGGTATTGCAATAATTCTGGTTCGCTTAGAAGAGCCGCTTCAGCATCGTTCCAAAGATTGGGGAGTAAATTAGTAGACATCGTTTAACCTCAAGTTTTGTCTTATTTAACAGCCTAAAACTCTGTTTTATGGCCATTTATCAAAGACTTAAATTTTATTTTTGTTATGAACAATCAGCGGGTTAGAATGATTGATAGATTTCATGTTAAAACAAAAATAATCATTTTCAAGCATTTTTTATCTTTTTATGTGTTTTTATGATCAATAGTGCTTGATAATGATTGAAAATTAATTATATTGATTATCGAGGATTTAATCGATGCACGAAATTGAAAGGCATAGAGTGATCTTGTCTGAAGTTGAAGCTCGACCGATTGTGACGGTAGCGCACCTAGCCGACGTGTTAGGCGCTTCAGAAGCAACAGTTCGAAGAGACATCAGCTTTTTAGACAAGCAAAAGAAACTGCGTCGGGTGCGAGGTGGGGCGGAAGCCATTAATCCTCCTTCTGATGTGAGCTTATTGGGAAGGCCTTACTCGGTTAGTCAAACGATTAACATGGACATAAAGCGTTGTATTGCGAAAGCGGCGGTGGATTTATTATCGGACAATATGTCAATAATGATCAGCGGCGGCACAACGACAGCGGCTATGTCTGAGTTTATGCGTGGCTTAAAGCTGCAAGTGCTGACTAATTCGTTTTCTATTGCTGATCAATTGATTAAAAAGAGTAAGTGCAGCGTGACCGTGCCGAGCGGAAAAATCCATCGGGAACAGAACATAATTTTGAGTCCGTTCCCAGATGATATTTCCAACCACACGTACGCTGATGTTCTTTTTATTGGTGCATATGGCATTAATTCTCACGGTGTGATGGAGACAGATCCACAAATCGTACAAGCGGTAATGAAATTGATAAATCGAGCAGATCAGCGGGTGCTTTTGGTTGATAGTACAAAATTTCAAAACCGATCAAGTATGATCATTTGTCCTCTTTCACAGATAGATATCGTCATCACGGACGATGGAATAGATAACAAGAGTAAAGAAGTGATCAAAGCGGCAGGGTGTCGATTGATCATAGTAGAAAAACAAAAACAATAAACCGCGTCTCGGATACGACAACTTCTTGTTGTGTGACGATGAGCGCGCTCTTGGAGATAATTATGAAAAACAAACTCATCACGGCATGTGTGTTGGCTTCTGCAACTTTATTTGCTTCTGGTACGTATGCAGCGGATCAGGTTCGAGTGGCGTTGTTAGTGAAAGCATTAGGTATTGGCTTTTTCGAAGCGGCGTACCGCGGTGCAGAAGAAGCTAAAAAAGAGTTAGGCGATGTGGAGATTATCTACACTGGGCCAACTTCGACCACAGCTGAAGGTCAGATTGAAATCATCAACTCGCTGATCGCGCAGCGTGTTGATGCGATTGCGGTATCTGCAAACGATGCGGATGCCTTGGTTCCTTCCTTGAAAAAAGCCCAACAGCGTGGCATTAAAGTCATTTCTTGGGACTCTGGTGTTGGCAAAGAAGGTCGCCAAGTTCATTTAAACCCTTCTAGTAATAGTCTGATTGGCGAAATGAATGTGCAGCTTGCTGCTGACGCTATTAAAGCCAAAGGCAAAAAATCTGGTACTTTTGCCATTCTGAGCGCAACGCCAACCTCGACCAACCAAAATATTTGGATTGGTGAGATGAAAAAATCCCTTAGCAAATTCCCTAACCTAAAACTTGTCGATACGGTTTACGGTGATGACTTGGCGGATAAGAGTTTCCGTGAAGCTACCGCCTTAATCAAAAACCACCCTGATCTAGATGTTATTGTGGCACCAACGACTGTCGGTATTTTGGCCGCAGCGCAAGCCGTGAGCGACATGGGCTTAACGGGCAAAGTGTATGTGACAGGTTTGGGGCTTCCTTCTGAATTAGCGGGTCATGTGCACAGTGGTGCCATTCATAGCTTTGCTATTTGGAACCCAATCGATCTTGGTTATTCAGCAACCATGCTGGCGTACAACCTTGTAAAAGGCAAAGGTACGAAAACCGAGATTCCAATGGGTCGCATGGGCACGCTTGAAGTAGATAAAAATGGTGACGGCGCAATGGCGAAGCCCTTTATCTACGATGCTTCAAACGTTGATGAATTCTCTTCTATTTTCTAGTAGCTATTGACCCCCTCCCAGCCTCCCCCTTATCAGGGGGAGGAGCTAAGAGTTTTTGTTCCCTCCCCTTATGAAGGGAAGGGGGTGGGGTTTTACTCGTTCAATAATTTCATAATGAATAACAATAAGAGCAGCCGTTATGAACAATGCAATTTTTAGTCTAAAAAAGGTGAGTAAAGTTTTCCCCGGTGTGAAAGCACTGGATGGTGTCGATCTTCACCTTTATCCCGGCCAAGTGACCGCTTTGATCGGTGAAAACGGCGCAGGTAAATCGACTCTAGTAAAAACCATGACTGGCATTTATCAGCCGGATGGTGGGGAAATTATTTTTAACGGCAAGTCTGTGCAGTTTCATTCCCCTCACGATTCTCATGCTTTAGGCATCACTGCGATTCATCAAGAAACCGTGTTGTTTGATGATCTGACGGTGGCGGAAAACATTTTTCTAGGGAACTATCCGCTGACTAAACGCTTTTCCATTGATTGGCCTGCGATGGAGGCGAGGTCACAAGAAATTCTGTCATCAATCAATGCTCACATGAATCCTAATCAAATCTTACGCGAATTAAGTATTGGCCAAAAACACATGGTCGGTATCGCTCGCGCTTTGTCTGTTGATGCCAAAGTAGTGATTTTAGATGAGCCAACAGCGGCTTTATCTCATCATGAAATTCATGAACTTTATGAATTGGTAAATACTTTAAGAGATCAAGGCAAAGCGATTCTTTTTATAACCCACAAATTTGATGAGATTTTTACCTTGGCGGATCGCTATACCGTGTTCCGTGATGGTTCTTTTGTGGGGGAAGGTTTTATCAAAGACACCAATGAAGCACAGTTGGTGGAAATGATGGTGGCGCGTAGCATCGAAGCAACGTACCCCAAAAAAGACGTTGAAATTGGCGAAACACTTTTAGAAGTCAGTCACTTATGTCACACAACAGAATTTGCTGATATCAGTTTTAGTTTGAAAAAAGGCGAGATCCTTGGTGTTTATGGTTTGGTAGGTTCGGGCCGAACGGAAGTGATGCAAGCTTTGTTCGGCACCACGGATCATGTAACTGGCTCTGTCAAAATGAATGGTAAAGAAGTGATTATTCACTCACCCAAAGAGGCTATCGATAACGGCATTGTGTATGTGCCAGAAGAGCGTCAGAAACAAGGTATCGTGTTGGAATTGCCTATTTATCAAAACGTTAGCTTGCCGCAGATGGAACGTTTAGCGAAGCACGGGCAAATCGACCAAGAAGGCGAAATGGCACTGGCTCGCCAATATTGTGAGCGCTTGCAAGTGAAAGCGTCTTGTTGGGATGAGAAGGTGATGAACCTCTCAGGAGGCAATCAGCAAAAAGTCGTTATCGCCAAATGGCTCGCCACTAACCCTAAAGTCATCATCTTGGACGAGCCGACTAAAGGCATCGATATAGGGTCGAAAGCGGCGGTGCATGAGTTTATGTCTGAGCTGGTGGATTCAGGCTTGTCTGTGATCATGGTGTCGTCGGAGTTACCAGAAATTCTTGGTATGTCAGATCGTATATTGGTGATGAACGAAGGCCTAATTGTCGGGGAATTATCTCGGGCTGACGCGACACCAGAGAAGGTGGTTTCACTTGCGACGGGAGGCAGTGTGGCATGTTAAAACGTTTAATTTACTCCCGTGAAGGCGTGCTCAGTATCATTGTACTGGCGATGTTTTTTGGTGTTGGAGTGATCAGTCCTGATTTTATTAGTCTATCGAACAGTGTCAGTATTTTTAATGACACTTCAATTCTGATCATGCTAGCTCTGGGGCAGATGTTGGTGATTCTAACCCGTTGCATTGATTTGTCTGTGGCGGCCAACGTGGCATTTACTGGCATGTTTGTCGCCATGGTGAATCAATATTTTCCAGAACTTCCTATGGCATTACTGATATTTTTATCGCTGTTTATTGGTGCCTTGTTAGGGGCGATTAATGGCTTATTTGTTTGGCTATTAAAAGTGCCTTCTATTGTTATTACCCTTGGTACTATGAGTATTTATCGTGGCGCGACGTTTCTATTATCAGACGGTGCGTGGGTGAATTCTCACCAAATGAGCGAGTCTTTTATAGGCTTACCCCGCTATGAAATTTTATCCATGCCTGTGCTTGGCTGGATGGCCGTCGCTGCCATTATCTTATTTTTCTGGGCAATGAAGTTCAGTGTTTGGGGACGTAACTTTTATTCGGCAGGCGGCAACCCAATGGCCGCATTTTACTCCGGTGTAAACGTGGGTAAGGTCCAGTTTTATGCTTTTTTAGTGTCGGGTACCTTATCTGGTTTATGTGGATATTTGTGGGTATCGCGCTTTGCGGTTGCCTATGTGGATGTAGCCAATGGCTTTGAACTGCAAGTAATCGCGGCGTGCGTGATTGGTGGTGTGAGTATCGTTGGCGGTTTGGGCTCTGTGGTGGGCTGCGTGATTGGCGCCTTGTTTATCGGCGTGGTGAATAACGCCTTGCCAATTATTGGTGTCTCACCGTTTTGGCAAATGGCGATTTCAGGTTTGGTCATTATTATCGCCGTTATTGCCAATGCAACATCAGGCAAAGATAAGGCGCGGATTATCTTACGTACCCCCAATGAAAATGACGAAATACGAGTTAATTAGAGGCGCATATGGATACAACAATAAAAAAATCAGCAACGCCGGATTCAATGTTTACCAGCAAACTACAGGGCTTGCTACGCTGGGAAAGTTTTTTGGTCTTAATCGTCTTTTTAGTGTGCGTGATGAATTCTTATTTATCCCCTTACTTTTTAGACCCTTGGAATCTATCGGATGCGACCTTTAACTTTACCGAAAAAGCCTTAATTGCTTTGCCGATGGCGATGCTGATTATTGCCAAAGAAATTGATATTTCTGTGGCGGCGATTATTTCGCTTTCCAGTACCTTGATGGGGTTAGTCGCACAAATGGGCGCACCCGTTTATGCGGTCGCATTTGTTGGTATTTTGGCGGGTGCGGCTTGCGGTCTGTTTAATGGCGTCTTGGTGACGCGTTTCAAGATTCCCTCCATTGTGGTGACAATCGGTACCATGAGTTTATTTCGTGGTATTAGCTATATCTTGTTGGGCGACCAAGTTGTACGTGACTATCCAGATGGCTTCGAGTTCTTTGGGCAGGGGTATGTTTATTGGGTGTTCTCGTTTGAACTGGTTCTATTTGCTTTCTTTGCTTTGGTGTTTTATTGGTTGCTGCATCGCACTACGTTTGGTCGTTACACCTATGCGATTGGTAATAACCCGACGGCATCTTATTATTCGGGGATCAAGGTGGATAAGCATCGTTTGATCCTGTTTACCTTGGTTGGTGTGATGTCTGGTGTTGCCTCTATTTTGCTTACTTCACGTTTGGGCAGCACACGTCCAAGTATCGCCATGGGTTGGGAACTCAGCATTATTACCATGGTGGTTCTAGGGGGTGTGAGCATTCTGGGCGGCAGCGGCACTATTGCTGGCGTGGTGTTGGCGGTGATCCTAATGGGCTTGGTCACCTTTGGTATGGGGCTGTTAAATATTCCAGGCATCGTCATGACGATTATCGTTGGCGTGATGTTAATCACTGTTGTGAGCTTACCCGTACTGATTACTATGTATAAAACTTCCCTAAAACGAAAAGAGGCAAAAGCGTTATGAGATATGCCTCAGTAATGTATTTACACAAAGGCTGTGAAGAAGAATACAAGAAACGTCATGATGAACTCTGGCCAGAGCTTGCTGAGCACCTTAAGCAACATGGTATCCGCAATTATTATATTCATTTGGATGCTAATGAGAGTAACCAAAACTCAAACCGATTGTATGCCACCTTTGATGCGGATGATCTGGACTCTAAAGCGCTAGCTGACCATCCCGTTATGCAGCGTTGGTGGGAATACATGGCGGACATCATGGAAACCAAAACCCCATCGTTTGAACCTGTCGCTGACGCGTTGCAAGAAGTGTTTCGCTTTAATGTGTTGCAACCTGATAAAACACGCGTGGTAGCGGTGTTAGACATTGGTAAAACCAACATTAAGATCTGCCTGATGGATGGGCAAACTGGCGCGTTATTGCATATTGAAAAACGTGTTAATGGCGTCGTTGACGCGCCGCCATATCCACATGTGGATGTGGATTCAATATGGCAATGGATCAAAGGCACCCTTGCCGATTTAGCCCAGCGCTATTTTATTGCCAGCATTGCGATTACGACACATGGGGCAACCATTGCCTGCATGAAGGGCGACCAACTTGCCTTGCCGATTCTGGATTATGAATACGATGGTGTGTCTGAGTTAAAAGAAGAATACGACGCTGCACGCCCAGACTTTAGTGAGTCTTTTAGCCCGAGATTGCCGCAAGGCTTGAACCTTGGAACGCAATTGTTTTGGCAACAAGAACGTTTTGCAGATGAGTTCGCCGAGGTCGATTCGTTACTCTTATATCCGCAATTTTGGGGTTATAAGCTCAGTGGCAACAAGGCAGCAGAAGTGACCTCATTAGGTTGCCACACCGATCTATGGAATCCGACCAGCTGCCAGTTCTCTACTTTTTGCGAACAACAAAAGTGGGCGGAGCGTTTTCCAGAAGTGATGGAAACCGGCGCGAAACTTGGCACTATTTTGCCAGGCTTAGCCAAAGAAACGGGCTTGCCAGCGAGTTGCGTTATCTTCAACGGTATACATGATTCCAACGCTTCGTTGGTGCCGTATATCGGGCAACCGATGGAAAAGCTCACCGTCGTGTCTAGCGGTACTTGGACGGTCATCGCCACCATTAACGGTAAGCTGGATTCGCTACAAGAAGACAAAGACATGCTCGCCAATGTGGACGCTCTTGGCCGCGCTACACCGACGATTCGCTTTATGGGCGGGCGTGAGTGGGAGCAACTGCGCAGCGACAGCAAAGCTACCTTAAACGATGTGAACTTCATTTTAGAAAACGGTATTTTGGCTATTCCTGCCTTTGCCAAAGGTGGCGGGCCATTTGCTCATTGTGAAGGTCGCATTATTGACCGAGGCATTGAATTAACGCCTGCTCAGCAGTCTGCTTTGGCGGATGTGTACGTGGCTTTGATGACGGATTATTGTCTGGATCTGATGGACAGCAGCGACACCGTTATCGTCGAAGGCGCATTTAGCAATAATGTTAATTTCCTCACCTTATTGGCCTGCATGCGTAGTCAAAACGAAATTTACGCCTCTCGGGATGTTACCGGCACCTCCGGCGGCGCGGCCTTGCTTTCGAACAAAAGCTTAAAGCTAAAAGGCCGCCTCAGCCTCGCCCTGTGTGATGCAAACATAAAACCTTTGCTTAATCTTTATCGTCAGCAATGGCGGGATTTAGTGGGGGAGTTGTAGGCTTATATTCAAATTAAAAAACCATTAACAAAGTCTTGTTCTGATACTGACAAGAACAATTTATTAGGTGTTGTTAGTGGTTTTCTATCGTTTTGTAGATGGAAAAGTTACACCAAACGGATTTCGAGTTTTTTACCCAGAGCGGTAGCAAAACGCTCAAGAGTCGATAGCTTTACATCATCCGAATGGTTCTCAATGCGAGATATGGCGCTTTTTTGAGTATGCAGTTTCAATGCTAATTCATCTTGTGTTAACCCTGCGTTCTTGCGCGCTTCTTTGAGCAATACACCAAATTTAAAGGCCTGATAACCCTCGTCGTAACCTTCAGAAAAATCCTTATCGGCGGCTTTGCGGTCTGTTAAATACTGTTTTAAATCACTCATGTTTCTTCCTCGCTAAATAGTCGTGACGACGACTCTCTGCAATTTTGATGTCTCTTGGTGGTGTTTTTTGAGTTTTCTTTTGAAAGCCGTGATTTAAGACAACCAAGTTGTCGCCATCAAAGAAACCTAATAAACGAAATATGTTACCGCCAACTTGTATGCGCACTTCCCAGATGTTATCGGTATTAACCAATTTTTTAAGGTAAGTGGACGTCACTGCATCAAGTTCTTCAACTAATTGGAGTACCCAAGCAACTTTCTGTGCTTGTTTGCTAGAAAGCGAATCTAGAAATTCTGCTACTGGGGACTTGCCATCTTCCATGATGTAAAAATTTATATTCCCCATGCTTGAATGTTAACACTAAAGTGAACTTTTTCAAGGGTAAGTGTTCACTTTAGTGTCAACTTTATGGTGATTGAGGAAGTTGTAACTTTGACATTAAAACCACCAACAACACTTCATTTTGAAACTGGTGCGAACACGTCATGAAGTTTTTATTAATTGATTATAGTAGTTTATTTTTGCTTAATGAGTGGCTAAATATTAGTAAAGGAACACCAATGAAAACTAAAATTTCTTATCTAATCTGTGCTTCCGTTGCTTTCTTTTTTGGTATGGCTGTCGCTTCTTTAATAATTGATCAACTACGAGTTATGGAAATAATTAAAAAATTAGGGAATAGCTCAATATTTTGGGAGTCTTTAAGTGCTATAGGAACACTTTTGGCTGTTGTTACATCTTTATATCTCGCATCCAGTGGCGCTAGAAGAGAACGTGACAATAGAATAGAGGAATACTGGAAAATAAAGACAGAGTCGGCTAGTACTACTTATCATCATTTAAATCGTTTAGGAAATATTGTATCCCTTCTCAATACTAAAGAGTTTTTACAGACAGAATTTGAAAGAGAAAAATATGAAGAGCTATATATGGGATGGTCAACACTTTTTATTAATGAGGGTATGGCTGGAACAACTACAGCAATATCGAATTGGGAAGGTGAGAAAATACATGAAAAAGTTGAAATTATTACACAGATTTTTACTCTACACTTTCATGAAAAGAAAATTCTAGGCCTTGAAAGGAGAAGAGAACATTGGAGCTCTTTAAATAGCCTTATGATTATTTGTCAGAATATAGCTTTCCAGTATATGCATGAATGCTACAGAAAGGCTGAAAAACATGAGAGCGCATATGATACAGTTATTGATAAGAGGATTTTTTTTAGAGAAGCAGATAAACAGATAGCTGACTCAAAAAGACAGGCTTTAATAGCTCTTGCTAATTTTAAGAGCACACAACCATGAAACGAGCTTGATAGCTATTGAGACATAGTAGACATTTTCCATACATCGTATGTGCGTACCAGCTATATCTCTCTGTCTTGTACTTGGTATTCTAAATAGGTTTTTTCTGAATACTCTAATTATATCACTAGGTTTGAATACGAATGGCCTTTTGATGCGAAACGCCATTCGTTTAACCAATATATTCGAGGCTAAGCCCGAAACCGTAAGTTTTCTCTCGTCAGTTGATCAATTGATGTTTTGCCCATGAGTTTCATGTCTCGTTCGAGTTCGGCTTTCATTAATCCGAGTGCGCGCTCTACACCGGGTTGTCCAGCGGTGGCGAGTGGATACAAGTGCATGCGGCCGATGCCGACGTCTTTGGCGCCAAGAGATAAAGCTTTGAGCACGTGAGTTCCCCGCTGTCGAAGATGACGTCTATTTCATCGCCCACCTCAACCACAATTTCTGCGAGCTGATCAAAGGAGCTGCGGGAACCATCAAGTTGGCGTCCGCCATGATTGGAAATGACCACGCTAGTGAAGCCAATTTCTAGGGCTTTAAGCAAAACATCTGGTGGATACTACTTCATCTGACCTCAAACTATTTGCTCGCCGTATTTTTGCTATCAGTGATTTTCAGGCCATGCCTTCAAAGCTTGCTTACATAGTAAAATCAAACTGTTTTGTTTGACTCCATCGCGGGCAAGAACAGACATACCTTGGATAATAGCAAAAACTAAATCAGCAAGAGCATCTGCGGATGTATCGCTTGGCAATAACACTTTTTCAATATCTTGATCAATCCGCAATTTCAAATTAAGGCGCATGTCATTGCGGATGTCTGCAACGTAACTACGCACGTCTTCAGAATTAGCTGATCCGCTAGCGGTCGAGCTCGCCATTAAACAACCTGGTGGCGTATTTTCATTGGTAAACAAGTCAGCCGAATGCTGCATTAATAACCATGCAGCATCTTTTGCTGTTGGCGCATTGTTCATTTGGTTTATCACATCAGGATCTGCATAGACGTAAAGACGAATCGCCTCCAAAAAGAGCTGTTTTTTGTCACCAAAAGCCGTATATAGACTTGGTGCAGTAATCCCCATGGCAGTGGTTAAATCTGTAATAGACGTTGTCTCATAGCCACTTTGCCAAAATGTCAGCATCGCCTTTTTAAGCGCTTTATCTCTATCAA
Source organism: Marinomonas foliarum (assembly GCF_016906065.1). Classification (NCBI taxonomy): domain Bacteria; kingdom Pseudomonadati; phylum Pseudomonadota; class Gammaproteobacteria; order Oceanospirillales; family Oceanospirillaceae; genus Marinomonas; species Marinomonas foliarum. The sequence continues at coordinate 2,723,775 of NZ_CP070273.1, forward strand.
ATGAGAGGGGTCTACCCACTTTTTTCATATCCAATTTATCCAAAAAAATTTCATAGTGTTTATTATGTAATTGTTGACAATAAAAATCAACGGCGTAATGTCTTAGTTTCATATCAGTCACTATGGAATTAAAAGTGAAATTAACCTCTTATCGACCATTGGGTCATTCAGGTCTTATTGTCAGTCCTTTAGCCCTAGGCACTATGACATTTGGCGGCTCGAATTGGGGCTCCACTGAGCATGATGCACAGACAATATTTGATGCTTATCGTGAAAAGGGAGGTAACTTTATTGACACTGCTGATATCTACGGCCAAGGAGCAAGCGAGGAGTTGCTTGGTAAATTTATAGCAGAGTCCGGTAGCCGAGATGACATTGTGTTAGCCACAAAATTTGGATTCAATTTTTCAGCAAGTCCATTGGCGGAAAATAAAAGTGCCAGGATTGCCAACCCAAATGCAGGTGGTAGCGGCGCAAAAAACATACATAGGGCATTAGAGAATTCGCTTAAGCGACTTCGTACGGATTATATCGATCTTTATTGGATGCATATTTGGGATGGTGTCACGCCTATTGAAGAGATATTACAGACACTTGGTGATTTAGTTAGGGCGGGTAAAATTCGTTATTTTGCCTTTTCAGACACGCCTGCTTATATCGCCATGAAAGCGGCAGTTTTAGCGAGTGAACGCCGAATTCCTGCTCCTATTGCCATGCAATTAGAATACTCACTGGTTGCTCGTGAAGTGGAAAGAGAGCATTTCCCCGTTGCCCGCGATACATCTATGGCTGTTATGCCTTGGAGTCCATTAGCAGGGGGCTTTTTAACCGGTAAATATAGTAAAGAAGGTCTGCGTGGCGAAGGGCGATTAACGAAACCCAATCCCTTTGGTGATTCGAAATTTAGCGACAGAAACTGGCTCATACTTGATGCTTTGCACGAAGTGGCAAGTGAACTAGAAAAACCACTTGCTCAAGTAGCCCTTGCTTGGACATTGTCTAAACCAGAAGTTACTTCAACGATTATAGGCGCATCGTCTCTGGCTCAATTGCAATCCAACATTGCCGCACTGGATATTGAGTTAACAGCAGCACAACTTGAAAAACTCAATCAAGCAAGCCAATTGACACCTGAGTTTTCAGAGAACTTATCCGGCTCAGCTATTCGAAAAATAGTCTATGGAGGATTTGATGTATTAGGTGTCGAATAATATTGAAGGTTGGAACAAGTCCTCTTGTCTCAGCCTAATTAAGAGGAGATCAGGGTTTGAATTATCACCACGAATTTGATCTATATAAACAGATCGGTAATCCTACCCTTGAAGGTAAGGGGAGGATTACTGTTCTTTCTAAGACCGAAAGCGCTAAGATCGAAACCGCAAATTTTCTTTCGTCAGTTGATCAATTGATGTTTTGCCCATGAGTTTCATGTCTCGTTCGAGTTCGGCTTTCATTAATCCGAGTGCGCGCTCTACACCGGGTTGTCCTGCGGCGGCGAGTGGATACAAGTACATGCGGCCTATGCCAACGGCTTTGGCGCCAAGAGATAAAGCTTTGAGTACGTGGGTGCCCCGCTGTACGCCGCTGTCGAAGATGACGTCGATTTCGTCGCCCACTTCATCGACTATTTCCGCTAGCTGATCGAAAGAGCTGCGGGAGCCGTCAAGTTGGCGTCCGCCATGGTTGGAAATAATTACGCCAGTGCAGCCGATTTCCACTGCTTTGCGAGCGTCTTCTCGGCTCATGATGCCTTTTAAGCAGAACTCTCCATCCCAGAATTTCACCATTTCCGCCACGTCATCCCAGTTCATCGATGGATCGAGCATGTTGGTAAAGTAGTCGCCAATCGAGGTCGCGCCAGAACCCATGTCCACGTGTTCGTCGAGCTGAGGTAAACGGAATTTCTCGTGGGTCACGTAGTTAATGCCCCACATGGGTTTGAGGACAAATTGCAGCATACCTTTTAGGTTTAATTTAAAAGGAATGGCGAAGCCGGTGCGAAGGTCGCGCTCTCGATTGCCGCCAGTAATGGAATCGACTGTCAGCATCATCACTTGTACGCCAGCGTCTTTTGCTCGTTGCATCATGGCACGGTTCAGTTCACGGTCTTTATGAAAGTAAAATTGATAGACCTGAGGCGTGGTGGTTTGCTTGGCGATTTCTTCCATGCTCACCGTACCAAGGGACGACACGCCAAACATGGTGCCGTATTTTTCGGCGGCACCCGCGACGGCTCTTTCACCGTCATGATGGAATAAGCGTTGTAGTGCAGTTGGCGAACAATAAATTGGCAGGGCGAGTTTTTGCCCCATAACGGTAACAGATAGATCTACGTCTTTTACGCCAGTCAGGACGCTGGGCACTAGGTCACAGGTTTCAAATGCGGCTGTGTTGCGGCGGTAAGTTGTCTCGTCGTCGGCACCACCATCAATGTAATTGAAAATCGGGCTTGGCAGGCGTTTTTTGGCTAGGGTGCGAAAGTCTTGGAAGTTATGGCAGTCTTTGAGACGCATGGATTCAGCTCCTTTTATTTTTTATTAACTATAGACTGTGTTCTATTTATAATAAATACGACACAAACTAATAAACTCTTTCTTAAAACGTCTTAATAAAAAAGGGGTTGGATATTGAACGCAGCCGATTTAACGCTTTTTGTGAATGTAGCCGATGCCGGCTCATTTAATAAAGCGGCGCAGCAAGCAGGACTATCGACGCCTGCCTTGAGCAAACGTATTAGCAAGCTTGAACAAGATCTCGGTGCGCAGTTGATCCATCGTACGACAAGACGGCTCAGTCTCACCGAAGCAGGGGAAAGCTTATATGTTCATGCCAAGAATATAGAAGGCCAAGTGAGCGATGCAATTGCTTCTGTGTCGGCGTTTAGTCAAGGTCTCACAGGCACGATAAAGATGTCCGTGCCGACGATTTCTGGGGAATTGTTATTGGCTGAAGCGGTGGCGGAGTTTTGTCAAAAATACCCGAATATCACCGTGGATATGCGCCTTGAAAATGACTTTGTGGATCTGGTTGGCGAAGGATTGGATCTAGCGATTCGGACCGGCAAGTTGGAAGATTCAAGCCTAATTGCCAAGCCTTTGATTCAATCTAATTGGGTGGTGTGTTGCTCGCCAAGTTATATCGAACGATATGGAGAAGTCGGTGATCTGGAGGCCCTGAGAGACCATAATTGCTTGGCTTATACCTACCAAGCACAAGGCTCTTTTGATTGGCGCTTTACTCGAAGTAACATTGAAGAAAGTGTGCGCATCAGCGGTAGTTTCGCCACGAATAACGCCCAAGCATTACGCAAGGCTGCCTTGGCTGGTTTTGGGATCGTCTATGTGCCGCGTTGCTGTGTGTATGAAGATTTGCAGCAAGGCAAGTTAGTCACCATTTTACCGGATTACCAACCGCGCCGACTGGGGGTTTACGCCATTTACCCTTTTACTAAATACCTACCGGAAAAGTTGAGGCTATTGATAGAGCACATCAAACAAGCCTATCAGGATAAGAAAGCGTATTTTTAGTAATGGCAGGTGATGGAAGTTGCTTTTCATTTATCTGTTTTGTCCTTATTCTTAATTTTTTAGCGGTTTTATGATGGGAGCGCTTATGTCTGGTCAAGGTTCAGGTGGCAATGTGATTGCTGCACTTTGTAATGTTTTTATTCCTGGATTAGGTCAATTGGTGCAGGGACGTATTTTTATGGCGTTGTTCTTTTTTGTAACCGTTTTTGTGAGCTATGCATTAGGGGCAACGGTGATTTTGTTCTTTATGTGGTTAGTTGGCGGAATATTACATCTCTGGTCAATTATTGATGCCGCGCGTTTTTCTCGATTTCGTTCGGTTTTATGATAGATAGTTAAGTTATTGACAGATAAAGAGTAATAATTGAAGGGATTCAATACGTGATTAAGAAAAGAAAGCCTATTGCTGCATTACTATTATCGATCCTGTCGCCGGGCTTTGGCCATGTCTACGCAGGGGATTTTAAAAAAGGTTTATGGCTGTTTTTTCTACAAGCTGGTGGGCTATTTGTATTTGGTAAGCTTGGCTGGCTTTCGACAGCTTATGGCATTTGGTTTTTCATGGCCTTTTTACTGTGCCTCTATTTGTATGCCATGCTCAGTGCTGTGCGACTTGCCTTGTCGAATAAAACCTATGAATTGAAGCCTTATAATCGTTGGTATTGCTATCTGGCTATACTGGCTTTGATCTTGTTTCTTGGTCAAACACTTATCTCGTCTCGTGGTGCCTTGTTGGGTTTTGAGCTGTATCAGGTTCCTTCTCGTTCTATGATGCCAACGCTTCAGCCTGGCGATTACATTGCTGTCGATACAAAAGATTTGTCTTTAAACGTGGGCGATGTTGTGGTGTTTCGTTATCCCAATAACAGACAAACCTTGTTTACTCAACGAGTGGTAGCCCTAGGGAATGATAGAGTAGCCATTGAAAATGGCCAAGTGATATTAAACGGTAAGTCCGAGCTTATCGCTTCAGTGGATGAGCGTTTTAGACGCAACGAAATCTCTATTTCTATGGCTGAGCGAGTTGTGCCAGAAGGGCAAGTATTTGTCTTGGGTGATTGGCGAGATAACAGTAATGACAGTCGTTATTGGGGGGCTTTTTCTGAGTCTGATATTATTGGTAAAGTGACTTATATTTGGCTTTCTAAAGAGTTTAGTCGTCTGGGGAGCAAGGTTACACAACCGTTTTCTATAGAAAATTTGTTAAGTAGATAGCCAAGAGGCTATCTACTTAACAAATGTTGATTGGCGCAGTTCTGCGAGATATCACCATTCAGTGCATTGATCAAATTGTCCACAGCGCAAGTAATCATAGCAAGGCGTGTTTCCGCGGTTGCCGAACCTATGTGTGGAAACAATACCGCATTGTCCAGTTTGCAAAGCGGTGAGTCACCAGATAAAGGTTCGACTTCAAAGACGTCCAACCCGGCCGCGCGAATAGTGCCATTTCTTAGAGCGTCGACAAGCGCTGTTTCGTCAATGACTTTGCCACGGGAGCCGTTGATGAAAATGGCACTTTTCTTCATCATGGCGAATTCTTTTGCGCCAATTAATCGTTCGGTTTCTGGTGTTAACGGCGTCATAACACAAACAAAATCGGATGTTTTGAGCAGTTCTTCCAAGTCCATGTAAGTTGCGTTTAGATCTTGCTCGGCGTCTGGTTTGCGACTGCGGTTGCTGTACTGAATCTTCATATCAAAACCAAAATACCCGCGTTTGGCAATGGCATAACCAATGCGACCCATGCCAATAATACCAAGGGTTTTTCCATGAATATCTGTACCGTATAAGTCTTCACCTATATTGCTGGTCCAGCGACCTTCTCGCACCATGTTTGATAGTTCAACAGCGCGTCTAGCTGTGCACATGATGAGCGTGAATATGGTATCGGCGGTGGTTTCATTTAGAACGCCAGGTGTATGCATTAAGGGAATGCCACGCTTTGCAAGGTATGCTAAATCGTACTGATCTGTACCAACTGAAATCGTTGATGCTGCCTTTAGTTTGGGGGCAAGGTCCAATAATTCTGGGCTCATGCCGATGCTGGAGCCAATCAGCCCCTCTGCATCGGCAAGGGCCGCTGTAAATGCGCCCTTATTGTCGTTACTGACACCATCAAAGAAAGTAACGTCAAATTCAGCTTCAAGTCGTTGGCGTTCTGCAGCTGGAATGTCTCGGTATAAAATGACTTTTTTCTTCATCTCGTTACTCCCTTTTGGCTTTCTTTGTATAGGTCGCTTTTCTCTGAATTATTTTTCTAAACTATTTAGGTGCGCGCGAGTTGGTAAACCTTCACTGTCACCACGAACTTGCACAGTTAAAGAGCCGAGCAGGTTTCCGCGACGAGCAGCTTGCTCAATGGTTTTTCCATCGAGTAATGCTGAAATTACACCAACGGCAAAGCTATCGCCAGCACCCACTGTATCGACCACTTTTTCCACTGGGAAGCCTGCAACCGTTCCGGATTCACCAGTACTGGTTTTGAAGTATGCGCCTTTGCTACCGAGTTTTACGATAACTGTTTTGACACCATTTTGGAGATAAAAGTCGGCTATTACTTCTGGTTGATCACTACCCGCGAGAATTTTGCCTTCTTCTATACCCGGTAAAACAATGTCACTGGCAAAGGCAAACTCATTAATATTCGCAATCATAGTGGCTTCATCTGGCCATAAAGTTGGTCGCAAGTTGGTGTCAAAAGACACACTGCAGCCTCGCTCTTTTGCTAGGTTTAAGGCGTGTTTTGTCGCCTCACGCATTGAGCTAGATACTGCTATCGAGATGCCAGTTAGATGTAAATGGGAACCCGCTTTGAATAAATTTTCGTCTATGTCTGTAGAATTTAATGTAGAAGCGGCAGAGTTTTTGCGGAAGTATTCTACCTTAGGGTCGCTGCCGTCGGTTACGTTGGATTTCAGCATAAAACCAGTAGCGTGATTAGCGCTTTCAGAAATCCAGTTTGTGTGAATATTCTCATTGCTAATTGCTTGGCGGATAAATTGACCAAAGCTGTCTTTGCCGACTTTGCTAATGTAGCTGGCTTCAAAGCCTAAACGTGCCATACCAATAGCGACGTTGACTTCCGCTCCAGCTAAAGAGCGGTGGAATTCTTCAATGTCAGCAAGTTGGCCTGGCGTTTTGGCCACAAACATAGCCATGGCTTCACCAAGCGTGACAAAAGAGTGTGATTGCTTTGTTTCCATTATGGATGATTCCTTCTTTCTCTCTTAGATCAATAAGATAAATGGCATAAAAATAACGGCAATCAATACCAACACTATGACAGAAATATATGGCATAACTGCTTTAAATGATCGATCAATGGACAGTTCCCCAATGGAACTTGCGATTAATAAGCACAAACCATAAGGGGGAGTGATTAAGCCGATGGATAAAGTAATAATGACGACGATACCAAGTTGAACTGGGTCTATGCCTAATGTGAGGGCGACAGGATAAACAACTGGAACAAATAGCACCATGGCTGGGATCGCATCCATAAAGGTGCCAACAAATAGGAAGAACGCCACAATAATGAATAGGAATAAATATTCATTGCCACCCATTCCATCAAAAAAGCCGGATACAATCGCGTTAATTTGGTAATAGCCAAGGAATTCACCAAGAGCCGAAGCGGCTGCCAAAGCAAAAAGTGATAAACAACTTAACTTTAATGTTTCGGTAAAAATCTTTGGCAAATCTTTGAGGCTAATGGATTTATAGTAAAAAGCACTAACGAAATAGGCATAAACAGCGGAGAATGCGGCTGCTTCTGTCGGTGTGAATACACCAAAAACAATACCGCCAATAATGATAAGAGGCGTGATCATTGCTGGAACGGCGTCTTTCGTTAATGAAATAAACTCGACACGACTTATTTTCTCTGCTTTTGGTAAGTTGTCACGTTTCGCTATGATGCTAATAACAAACATCATTCCAAGACCAATTAAAACGCCAGGAATCATGCCACCAATAAAGAGTTGCCCAACCGATGTATTGGTTAATCCACCATAAATCACCATGGTGATACTAGGTGGAATAATGCCACCGATAGTAGACGAGGCTGCTGTAACGCCAACCGCCATTTCTCGGCTGTAGCCTTTGTTGATCATGTTAGGGATAAGAATTTTACCTACGCCCGCGGTATCAGCTGTGGAAGACCCACTGACACCTGCAAACAACATGGAGACCAATACGTTTGCGTGACCAAGCCCGCCTGGTTTGCGACCGACTAAGGCGATAGAGAAATTAATAAGTCGATGAGATATCTGGCCGCTGTTCATTATGTTGGCTGTCAGCACAAAAAGTGGTACAGCGAGCAACACATAAGAGTTTAGGCCGTAGAACATCTTCATTGGGATCATAGTTGTTGGTGCACCAGTCATGGTGCCGATACCCACTAAAGAAGCAATGCCGATAGAGAAGGCAATCGGGATACCAAGAATGATAAGGCCAATAAATAATAAAGTAATTAGCGCGAGTTCCATTTAGCCCCCTTGAAGCAAGATAGTGTTTTCGCTTCGTTATAGATGTTATCCACCAGATAAACGCTGGAGCTAATAAAGGTGATTGGCATGATCAGCCACACATAGCCTTGTCGAAATTCTGGGATACTGATCCAACGAGAGTTCCAAAATGCTTGAGTGATTTCGACGCTGTATAGCGAGCAGAATACACAGAAAACCAACATAATAAGATTCTGAGTAATCACTAAAACCGAGCGTTTATGACCTTGAAAATAGTGAGTGAGAACATCGAATCCAAAGTGTTTGTTTTCTTTTACCATTACGGCTGTGCCAAGGAACATGGCCCAGATAAACGAATTCACGGCGATTTCTTCTGTCCATAACACTGAAATACCGAGATAGCGGGTAACAACTTGGATCAAGGTTGCGGCGAGGAACACCACCAATAGCAAAACGCCCAAGCTGATTTGGAGTCGAGCGATAAATGTAGTGAGTATCTTCATACCATATATCCTTGAAGCTCCGAGGTACCCTCGGAGCTAAAGCGAGCAGATAGTGTTATTTGGTCTGACGTATGGTTTCAAGAACTTCTGTCATACCATTTTTTTCTGCCCACTGATCTTGGATAGAAAGGGCTTTTTCAATGAAAGGTGTGCGGTCCAGCGTATTGACGATAGCACCATCATCAATGGCTTTTTGTTTGTAAGTTGACTCTTCACTATACAAAGCTTGGCGTTCCGCTTGAGTCGCTTCTTTTACAGCTTGATTGAAGGCCGTACGTTGCTCGTCATTGAAGCTTTCCCATACCGAATTACGCACTAGCAATAGACGAGTAGTGTAGTCGTGACCCGTTTCAGAAATGTACTTACCGTTGGATGTTTTGTGGTGTTCCATTGGAATGAAGTAAGGGTAAGCGTTTTCAGCGGCGTCAACCACATTGCTTGATAGTGCTTGGTAAAGCTCAGCCCAAGCTACAGAGGTTGGAACAGCACCGATTTCTTTCCAGTATTGAGAAACGACACCGGATGTTTGAGTACGAATCTTCATACCTTTTACATCTGCAAAAGAATTAACTGGTTGCTTGCCATACCAATGACGTACGCCAGCAGTCCAATAAGCGGCTACTCGGTATTTTTCACCAGACTTTGTGTAGATAATGTCAGCAATATCTTTACCTACTTTGCCATCAACCACTTTTTCCCAATGGCTGTAATCGTTGAACAAGTAGAGTAAAGAGAATAGATCCACTTCTTCAATGCCTGATGACGTCATAAACCCTGGAGAAACCAGAACCATATCAGCGCCACCGAGAACCAACTTTTCCACTAGTTCATTTTCATTGGTACCGATAGTTCCTGCATGTACTTCGACATCAAAAAATCCTGAATTATCAGCGACTTCTTTTAGTTTAAGCATACCTGTTTGGTAGGGACTAGAGAGATTGGTTTGGTTGTGAGCGGCTACTAACTTAATCGTATCTGATTTGGTTGAGTCGTCGCCACATCCGGCAAGAGAAAGGGCGGCAGTAGCCGTTAGTAAAGTAAATAATTTTTTCATGGTGACTCCATTATGGATCGATTTTTATGATTATGGTGATCGCACTTTAGGCAGATGACGATATCATGGAATCGATTCCATGAATAGGCTTTGTCAATCGCTTTTGAAAAAAATGCATGATTGTTTTTTAACCAGTTCATACGCGGGGTTGTAAAGGCTTAAGTGGAATGCCGAATAACGAGTTCGGCTTTGAGCTTGATGTGTTGTGCTGGTTCTTCGTTGCCTTGGACTCTCGTCAGTAATCGCTCGCAAGCGGTTTGGCCGATGAGTTGCGTTGGCTGGCGCATGACGGTAATACCGCCTTCGAACAATTGAGCCCATTCTGGGTCGTCTATGCTGATTAAGCCTATTTGCGAGCCGATACGAATGTCTAACTGTTTCAAGGCTTTCGCGGTACTCATCATAGCGACACCATTGGTGGTGAATATGGCTTTTTTACGTTTTGGGTTTGCGTCTATGAAAGCTTGAATGGCTTTGGAAAGCTGGCTGACTGTCATGCTTTCTATTTCTATGATGTCACAAGACATACTTTCATGTTCTTGGGTAAAGGCCTTTATTGCATCAACTCTGGATTGGCGAGGGTCAATTTTGAGGGATTTGGTAATGACGAGAATAGCTTCATAGGCCTTGGTTTGTAAATGTTGGCAAGCCTCTTTTGCGGCGGCTTCATTATCTAAGCCAATGGTATCAAAGCCAAGTGAGGTGTTGATTCTGTCCACCAGAACAATAGGGCATGAGATTTGTTCCAAACTGCTAATTTGTTTCTGTGCCATACCTGATGTGTTTACTATTATTCCATCGACTCGGTGTGCTTCTAGCAATGCTAAATAGCGATCTTGCAGTTCTTTTTCATTGTCCGTGTTACAGACCATTAACATGTAGCCTTCACGACGACAAATATGCTCCACACCTTGTAAAACGTCTATGGAATATGGGTTGGTGACATCGGCGAGCATGAGTCCAATCAGCTTTGAGTGGCCTGCTCGAAGCATGCGAGCGGAATGATTAGGGCGAAAATCTAGGTGAGTGATGGCTTGCGCAATTTTTTCTCGTAGCTCATCTGATAATTTGTCTTGTTCCCCATTAAGGTAACGTGAAACACTGGTTTTACCCACTTTGGCGTGTTTCGCAACGTCTGAAATCGTTGTGAAGCTCTTGTTATTTTTCTTCAGCAAGGTGTCGTCTCAATAGTTGTTTTTAGTGCGTATAGGAGTAGGTGATTTGCCGTACTGTAAACTATGATCCTAGTAAGGTGCAATTATGTAGAGCGAATCACATGCTCGATTCGTTTCCGCTTTTTTTCTTCTCACATGTAATTGCTTATCTTTTTGATAGCAGGAGTTTTATGAAAATTTTCAGCTGCCAGCAATGCGGACAAACGGTGTTATTTGAGAACACTCACTGCGAGCAATGTTCGTCGTCGTTGGGGTTTTTACCCGATCAATTGGTGATTAGTGCGCTAAAGTCAGTTGATAATGCTTGGTATGCTATGGCGGACAAATCCATTCCCGCTAAGCGTTGGTATTACTGCGAAAATCATCAGCACCAAGTCTGTAACTGGTTGGTAGAAGAGGGCGGTAGTACGTTTTGTATGGCTTGTGAATTAAACCGCCATATTCCGAACTTAGAGAAAATTGAAGAACGTCAGGCATGGCAACAACTGGAGTTTGCTAAGCATCGTTTGGTGTATTCTCTGCTGCGTCTTGGCTTGCCTTTAGTGAGTAAAAAAACAGAGCCAGAAGACGGTTTATCGTTTGATTTTATTTCTGAAAATAACGTGGTGCCAGAAGATGTGAGCGCAATGACAGGCCACGCTTCTGGACAGGTGACGATTAACGCCGCAGAAGGCAACTCGGTTGACCGTGAGCAAATGCGCGAAGACATGCAAGAATCTTATCGGACCGTAATTGGTCATTTTCGTCATGAAATTGGCCATTATTATTGGGATTGGTTGGTGTTTGATGATGAGCAGGTTTTGGCTGACTTTCGATCTGTTTTTGGCGATGAAACGGTTAGTTATGCAGATGCATTAGAAGCACATTACAAAGCGCCCAATTCAGATTGGCAGCAGTCTTTTGTGAGTGTGTACGCTTCTTCTCATCCTTGGGAAGATTGGGCAGAAACATGGGCGCATTATCTGCATATTGTCGATACTTTAGAGACGGCAAGCGATTTTGGTTTGAGTCTTCAGCCTGCAGGGGCGAATCGCCAGAACCTCGCTGTGATGGTGAATATCGACCCATATCGACACAATAATTTCGACGATATTCTAGCGCAATATGTGCCGTTAACGTTTGCTGTGAACAACTTGAACCGTGGCATGGGGCAACCGGATTTGTATCCTTTTGTCTTAGTTCCAGCAGTGCGGGAGAAGTTGGCTTTTATTCATCGTTTGTTGCGATCTTATACGGCAGAATAATTTGCGTGACAGAGATTTTATCGACTTATCCATGGCGACAAATAAGTCGATCCGTTATCATGCTTGGCAATTGGAGCATGCAACAACGTCTCCTGACTTTTAATCCTTTAGGATACCAATGAAAAAGACATTTAAACTATCTCATCCAACCATCAAATACCCACGTTTAATTGAAGCGACAAAAAACGAAGTTAAGAAGTATCTAAAAAGAGAGCGCAATAAAAAATTGCCAGAATACGCTGACTTTTGGGGATTTGATTGTCGCTTTGGTCAAACAGAAGCGCTTGCTGAAGAGATTCATGTCGCTCAAATTAATGAAAAAATTAGCTTTGCTGAAAGCCAAGAATGGACTGAGTTCTATCTTGAAATTCTAGCCGCACCAGCCCAACGCACAAAACGTGATGCGACTGATGAGCAAGATGAAGATCTAGAAAACCTAGAAACCGACGAAGAGCTCTAAGCTCAGCAACTAGGTTACAGGTATTAAAAAAACGCCAGATCAAGCTCGCTTGATCTGGCGTTTTTGTTTGTTGTTCTTTAGATAATCCAATTAAGTAAAAATCTCAACCTTCATCCAAGCCTTGTTTCCTTTTTCCTGACTCTTTAATCACTTGTTCGCGCATTCCCTAGCCTTATCATTAAGGGATCGCAGGCCCCTTTTTTTTCATTTGCCTGCTGACTATTTTTAGAGATCTTTGTGCAAAGGTAATATTTAGGTTGGAGATAAAGTAATGAGTAACGACGCGAGCGGTTTAATTGATAGTTTGTTTGAGCGTATTAATACTGCAGAGAAAAACACTGGTGAGCGGGATAAAGAAGCAGAAGTACAGATTAATAAACATCTCGTGGCGAATCCTGCTGCACCTTACTACATGGCACAAACGATTATCATGCAAGAAGCTGCGTTAAAGCAGTTAAATGCTCGTGTTGAAGAACTAGAGCGTAACGTATCTACAAAGCCTAGTTCTGGCGGTTTCTTATCTGGGTTATTTGGTGGCGAGCAGACTTCTTCCCAAGAGTACGTTCAGCAAGGTTCAGGTTGGGGGAGAGGTAATGGCTCTCAGCAAGGCTTTGGTCAATCAAGCAACCAACAGGCAAGGAATAAAACTGACAATCAATTGCAAAGTGTTGGTCGAGGTCGTTCTGGTGCTGGTAGCTTTTTAGGTGGTGCCTTGCAAACCGCCGCTAGTGTGGCTGGTGGTATGGTTGTTGGGAATATGTTGATGAACATGTTTAGCCATCACTCCGAAGCAGACATGGCCAATGTTATTAACGAGCCCCCTGCGGCTTCTGATATTGGACCTGCATCAGATTCTGGGCAGGACAGCTTTGCCGATAGCGGTAGCGCTGACCAAAGTGGATTCGGTCAGGCAGGTTTTGATCAATCAGATGATGGTTTAGATCCTAACCGAGGCTTTGGACAGGCCGGGTTCGACCAAGCCAATATGGATCAAAGCGATATTGATTCTGGGGGTGTTGATCAAGGCGGCTTTGACGACATGGGCGGTTTTGATGACTTTGGTGACGATGATTTTATTTAGTTATGACGGCTAATTAATAAAAACCAGATCAATTTTTGTTTAATTGATTTGGTTTTTATTGTCTTTTTTACGTCACTTCAACAAAGCTCATAAAGCCTGTTTTCAAGTGTTCGATGATATGGCAGTGATACATCCAACGCCCTGGATTATCGGCTACTAGGGCAGCAAGTACGGTTTCATTCTGTCCCAGTAAGACGGTATCCGAATGGAATGGTGTAATGGTTTTTTTGTTCGATTTTAAAACCGTGAAAGTATGACCGTGGATATGAATCGGATGGTGATACTGGGTCAAATTCGATAGCTCGAAAATATAGGTTTTACCACGCTCTAATGTGGCAAGAGGGTCTGGAATGTGGCCTTTTGACATGCCTTCCCAAGAGCGGCGATTCATTGTCCAGAAGTTGTAGCTCACCTTGCCATCTTTTTCTATCGGCGTGATGTTGGCGTTCCATTCAAATGCAAACTTAATGGTTTGTGCGTTCTCTAAATCTAGCGCAGGGATGGGATTGAGCGGCAGCTTAGGTAAACGGCGGTCTTTAAGTTGGCTCGCCACGGCTTTGATGGTCACCATGGGTTTCCCCTTGTGTTTAAAGGTGACAGTTTCTCCGACCTTACTCGGTGCTATCACACCAAGATCAAGGCGCATTCCTGGTGCGGCCATGTGATTGGTTAACGCAACAGGTTCTGCAATTGGATTGCCATCAATAGCAAGAATCTGAGCAGCTGGATCGGTTGAGTTTATCTGGTACATCACTGTGTTATCCACATTCAACAAACGTACTCGAATCGCTCCGCCAGCGGGCACATCATAGGTTGGGTGGATTTCACCATTGATCGTCATGACGCGGCCGGGCGTGCCCATACGAAAAGCATTCTGTGGCGTCGTCAAAGCGGTAAAAGAACCATCGTCTTTGATGTGCCAGCTCTTCATGCACAGAACGAGATCTTCATCAAAGTCTGGCTTTTCAGCTTCCTCTACAATCAGTGCGCCGACCAAGCCTTTGCCAAGTTGCTCGACGCTGTTCATGTGTGGGTGATACCAGAAAGAGCCCGCATCGGGTGGCGTAAATTCGTAGTCGAAGGTTTCGCCGGGCATGATGGGCGGTTGGCTTAAAAACGGCACGCCGTCCATGGCAATCGGGATTCTCATGCCATGCCAATGAATGGTCGTCGGCTCGTTTAACTTGTTGATCACACGAATACGAACGGGCTGATGCTGCTTAGCGCGAATTACAGGTGCCGGGTAACCGCCATTAAAGCAAAGTGCTGGTGTGCTGCCGCCAGATACAATGTTCACATCGGCCGCTTCGACGATTAATTCATAGTCGAAACCAGCAGTCGGGGTAGCGGCAAGAACGACTCTCGGCAGTGAGCTGGTCATGGCGACTAAAAGGCTAGATTTTATAAAATCACGTCGGTTCAAAACGGTTTTTCCTGTGAGTTATTCTCGTAAGCTTCGCCAAAGAGCGAGTTTGATGAGGCAAAGCATAACAAAAAAGCCGACTTCATAGGTTGGCCTTGATCAGACTTTTAGCGATATCCCTGCGCCTGCAAGGTAAATAAATGGGCGTATTGACCTTGTTGCGCTAATAATGAATCGTGGGTGCCGCGTTCTTTAATTTGCCCATGTTCCATGACAATGATCTCGTGCGCGAGACGCACAGTGGAGAAACGATGTGAAATCAGAATCGCCATTTTGTCCTTAGTGTGTTCTTGGAAATGCTGGAAAATATTGGCTTCGGCTTGGGCGTCCATGGCTGCTGTCGGCTCGTCTAACACCAAGATATCGGCGTCTTCGCGCATAAAAGCGCGGGCCAAGGCGATTTTTTGCCATTGCCCACCAGACAGCTCTTGTCCGCCACGGAACCAGCGGCCAAGTTGGGTTTGGTAGCCTTGTTCCAACTCATCAATAAAGTCGGTGGCTTTGCCAAGTTCGGCGGCTTTTTTCCAACCTGTTTGATCGTTAAATCTGTCGTTATCGCCAGCGCCGATGTTTTCACCCACAATAAATTGATAGCGCACAAAGTCTTGGAATATCACGCCAACGCGTTTTAGTAGTGCGCTTTCTTCCCATTCCAGCAAATCCAAGCCGTCTAGCAAAATGCGCCCTTGTGTTGGGTTATAAAGACGAGTCAGCAGTTTGATGAGCGTGGTTTTGCCAGAACCGTTTTCACCAACAATCGCGAGACTGTGGCCGGGGCGAATGTGTAAGTTGATGTTGGCAAGCGCGGGACGTTCGCTGCCTGGATATTGGAAAGAGACGTTTTCGAAACGAATGCCATCATTGGGTGTTGGTCCAACCAAGAGTCCAGATGTAGAAAGCGGCGTTTCTTGTTCTAAATATTCGTATAGGTTGGATAGGTATAAATTATCTTCGTACATGCCACTAATAGAAGTGAGTGAAGCAGAAACCGAACTTTGGCCTTGTTTGAATAACAGCAAATACATGGTCATTTGCCCCAAAGTAATCGCACCAATAATGGTGTCGCTGACGATCCAACCATAGGCGCCATAAAATACCAAAGTACTTATCACGCCAAGGGCGAAGCCCCAGCTTTCGCGACGTAAAATCAGTCGCTTACTTTCTTTGAATAGTTTGATGAATATTTCTGTGTAGCGTTGCAAAAAACGGTCGCCCAGCTGGTACAGACGAACTTCTTTGATGTTGTCTTCTCGAGCCAGCAAGGTTTCTAAATAGTTTTGCTGGCGCACTTCGGGGGAGCGCCAGCGAAACATCAAAAAAGCATCTCCTGAAAATTTAGCCTCGGCGATAAAGGAAGGTAAAGCGCCGCAAATTAATAACGCCAGAGCCCACGGTGAAAAATGCCACAGCAAGACTGCAAAGCTGGATAACGTGATGGCATTTTGCAGTAGTGCAAAGGTTTTATTCACCAGAGCAAGCGGGCGGCTAGATGCTTCGCGGCGAGCGCGAACTAATTTGTCGTAAAATTCAGAATCTTCAAAATGCGAGAGGGTTAAGCTTTGGGCTTTTTCTAATATTAGCAGGTTGACTTTTTGACCTAATAAACCTTGTAAAATGGCCTGCTGAGCGCTTAATGCGCGTTGCGCGGCGGCAATCACTAACACCAAAATTCCCTCTAACACCACATAGTTGAGCGCGGTTTGATAGTGCAGAACTTGGTCTTGTTTATAGCTTTCCATGGCGGCAACAACCGCATCCACGATCAACTGTCCCACATATGCCATGGCGGCTGGCGTGACGCCGGCAACTAAAGTTGCCAACGCCAAACCTATAGTTAACGTTGGGGAAGTTTTCCACACCAAATCAATGGCGCGGCGACTATAACGAAAGACGCCAAGCATGTTTTTATCGACAGTATTTTTGGGTGAAGCCGTAGGTTTCATTAAAGGCCTTAAAACGTTAGGAAATACATGCAGAGGAACGAATAGTATAAGTGATTCTGCCGATGTTTTATCTATTTAAAAAACGATCCTTAGTGCTTGATAAGATGATTTCTCGTGTAGGAGTTTGATTTGGCTGTTTAGTTGTTGAACGTGAAATATGCGTAATGAGTAATAAATTGGCGAAGCCTACCTTTGATAAGGCAGGAAGTGAAACACGTTCGGTATGGCGCTGCTATGGTGTTCTTCGATTACTGTTAAGGGAAGCTCATTTTACTAAAAATAGTTGATCCGTTGAATTCATCCTTTCGTATAACTCTCGTCATGGTTGCTACTTAAGGAATAATTTTGAATCCAGATACGTCACGAATTATCGAAATGGCTTGGGAAGATCGTACACCATTTGAAGCTATTCAATTGCTTTATGGGCTTTCTGAACCTGGTGTGATTTTATTAATGCGAAGTAATCTTAAATCTAAAGCCTTTAGAAACTGGCGTGCTAGGGTTTCTGGGCGTACGAGTAAGCATTTGGCGTTCCGCAATCCTGAAATTTCTCGCGGCTACTGTAAAACACAGTATAAAATGCGTGCTAACAAAGGGCGCTAATAACGACTGGAAGGCTTGTCGCTCCCAATCGTTATAGCTATATGTGATTTGGTGTAAGAAGGGGGGAGCCTATTTCACTTCATTCTCATCTATAAAACCAACCAAGAGATGAATTGAATAAAGCCAACTAAAACGCCTATTAGCACTAAAAGCAGTAAGCTATTGACCGTATATTTTAGGCGTTTATAGGCTTTTCTATTTGTCTGTTTCAATTCTTTACTTTGCTGTAGTAATGGTGTGACATTTTTGAAGATCCTATTCGCCAAACCACCTTTATCCTCATCTGTGTTGGGAACGACAGATGCTCTCATTAATATTTTGTAGCAGAAGTTGATAGCTTTACCGAAAATATTGACGGGTCGATTAAAGTCACACATTAAAATCAGGCGACTCTCATCTGTGTTGTTTTTCACAAAGTGTAGGTATGTTTCATCAAATAGTAAGTCTTTACCGTCTTGCCAAGCGTATGCTTCACCATCGACATTAATAAAGCAATCTTTAGAGTTAGGGGTTTCTAATCCTAAATGATAGCGCAATGAGCATGCTACTGGATCAAGATGGCGGGTAAGTTCTGAATTCCCCGGCATATAAGCAAACATGGCACCATTAATGTTTTTAATTTTGCTGAGAATTTCGGTTGTCTTTGGGCACTGTTGCTGGGCTGATGTATGGGTGTACCCATACCATTTCAAATAATATTTTCTCCAGCCATATTTATGAAATGTTCTAAACCCTAAATCATAAGAAGCATCAGAGCCGGGTTTATTGATATTTTCTAATTCACCGCCATGCTGTAGAGCAAGTGCTTCATCTCTGATCACTTCCCAGTTTTTTCTGAGTTCGTCTAATTCTTTATATTGAAGGGTGTCAATAATTGGTTGACGGACTTTTTTGCAGGAGAACAAATAGAGTAGGCAGTTTAGTGGCGCAAAAATCGGCCAACCTTTACGGAAATACTCAGACCAACTGCTGTATCGAGTGTTTCCTCTATACGTATAAATGTAGTACATGGAGCACATACTAAAAGTAGCAATGACGAGTATGATTGCGGCAGCCTGCATTTTTATTTCCTATTTCTTGACGATTGGTCTTTTTAATTGCTAATTATTTACCAATCGTCATGAAATGTGAATACCTCAAATGAGGTATGCATTTATCTGCTCCTTAATTTCGTATTGATGCATTTATTTGAGCGTTTATGGTGTAAAAGGTGAATTTTATGAAGCTTTATGCCGCATTACTTTCGGGAAAATCGCTGTTTTCATCAAGATCAAATGTTAGCGAGCTATCGTCTTCGCTATAAATTATCTCTTCATCGGTTTCTATAACAAGATCTTCAAGAGTCTTTTTTGCAGAGGTCGCTGCCGAGAGCTGTGTTTTCTCATTAGATTCTTTGGTTGGTGATTTTTTGTTTTTCGGGGGAGTTTTCTTTTTATTGCCTAATATATCTAATAAAGAGTCTTTGTTCTCTGCTAGGTACATAGATAAGGCTTCTTTTTGATTATGATCTCCAGCTAAATTGCTTTGATCTAATACTTCATAAAGCGCTTCAGCGGTATCTAGAAGTTTGTCGTATGCATCGGCTTCGGCTTTTGAAGTAAACGTCATTTTTTCGATTCCATCGCGTTCTACAACATATTTGATAATTACAGGCATGATCCACCTCATGAAAAATAATACTGTATAAATGTACAGTATTATTTTCCCTTTTGTCTAGTTCTTTTATTTGTTGATATGAGCAATGGTTGTTAAAGTTACGCCCTTGCTAAAGGAAACACTTTTTATGTCGATCGATTTCTCTCAGTTAGACTTTTCTATTGTAATGGATCATGTTGAGATCGCTTTAACACTCGCTTGGGTTTTGTTGTCTTACATAGTGCGACGTTATACGAAGCGTGTCATCCGTCTGCACCAAAACATTGAGCACGATAAAAAACGTCAGAGAATCAACACTGTTGATAACATCTTTAACCTTTTTTTAGTGGTTGGCCTGGTGTTGATTTGGTCGTCTGAGCTACAAAACATAGCTATTTCAATCGCCGCATTTATGGTGGCTTTGGTTATTGCTACTAAGGAGTTTATTGCTTGTATTATTGGTGCATTTTACCGAGCGAGTACCCGCCCTTACCAGGTTGGTGATTGGATTCGAATCGCAAACTATGAGGGTGAGGTAACGGATAGTGACTGGCTATCAACTACTTTATTTGAAGTGGATCTGAAAGGCGGAACTTACTCTTACACTGGCCGAACTACAGTGGTGCCCAACAGTGTGCTGTTATTACAAACCGTTCAAAACTTAAACTATATGCGTCGTTATGTTACTCATACATTTTCTATTTCACGAGCCACTGACGATGTAAATTTATTTACCATAAAAGAGCAAATACTGGAAAAAATTCGTGGATACAGCGAGCATTTTCATGAAGTTGCTATTCGTTATAACAGCCTGATTGAAAAGCGTTTGGATATTAAAATTTCCGGTCCTGAGCCGCGAGTGCGTATTACGACCACGGTAGAAGGCTTTAATATTTTTAGTATTTCACTTTTTTGTCCGACAGAAGAAGCTGTTGAAATTGAACAAAAAGTAACCGAAGACTTTATGGCATTTTGGTATGAAAGTCGTGATGCTAGATTAGATGCTGTGGGGAAAGAGCAATGATTCAAGCTCGTACACTAACGCTATGTTTTATACTTTGTGTCACCTTATTAACAACAGGATGTAATAGTTTTCGTGTCACTGAAAGTAAGGTTAACGAAGAAGTAGCAAAGGAACTTGCTAAACCACAACAGAACCAAATTGCGCTGACATTAGATGGCAATACTCTAAACTTAGATTTCCTGGTTAGCTCCGCAAAAATTGATTTTACTGAGCGTGATGGTGGTTTAGTGTTAGTTGATCTTGTTGGCAAAATGACAGGGACATTAACAGCATTCGGTCAGAACTTTTCGCTTACGACAAGAGTAAACCCTTCTTTTGAGTCTGGTGTTCGGATTGAAGAGGACCGACTGTATTTGGTGGCGCCAAAAATTACTAAGATTGAAGTCGAAGGTTCAAGCTTTAACGATAAAATGCTGCGCTCTACTTTAGGGTCACTGCACGATGATTTCGAAAAGGCACTGGTACAGTATTTTGACAAGCATCCAGTGTATGTCTTGAACCACTCGCCGTTTGAAAAAGCAGCTGCGGCTATGGTGAAAGACATTATTATCAAAGAAGACTCGTTAGAGTTGTCTATCTTTTAGATAAGACTTTGGTTAAGGGTCTAGGTAAGTTACTACATAGCCACTATAATGCCCGAATATTATATAACCAGATATTAAGGAAACATCATGTCGATTGCAGACAACCAAGTTGTTCAATTTCATTACACTTTGCGCCATGGCGAAGAACTTATTGAAACCTCTGCAGGTAAAGATCCTGCTGCGTATTTACATGGCCACGGTAATGTTATTCCAGGGCTTGAAAAAGCTATGGAAGGCAAAGAGGTTGGCGAAGAATTTGAAGTAACCGTTGCATGTGCTGATGCCTATGGTGAACGCCATGAAGACCGCCAGCAACAAGTGCCTGTAAAACATTTACAAGGTGCGAAACGCTGGAAAGCTGGCATGGTTGCTATGGTGCAAACTGATAAGGGTATGCGTCAGGTGACTGTGGTTAAAGTTGGCCTGAAGCATGCAACTGTTGATTTGAACCACCCACTGTCTGGTAAAGATCTGACTTTCAACATTCAGATCGTAGATTCTCGTGAAGCGACGAACGATGAGATTGCTCATGGTCATGCTCACGGCGTTGGCGGTCACCACCACTAAGAGTAAAGTGCTTTAACTACAAATAAAGCAATTTTCTATAAAGCCCCTGTTGCGGATGACGCAGCGGGGGCTTTTGCATTTATAAGTTTGTGTTTTTTAGATGAGTAGAGAAAGACTGATTTTAATCAAGTGATTGCAGCAAATATTAAAATTTAATAAGAATCGTTATCAACTGCTTGACAGATCTCGTCGAGGTGCACATTATTGATAATAGTTATCATTTATATTTTGTGTGTTCTATATCTAGAGGACGAAGCGATGAGTCATTATTTAGTGCCATTTTCAGTGCTCGAGCAGACTATTCAGGGAGGGCAGTGTGCAGACTCCCCAGAAGTGCTCTATCATTATCTGAAACTAACGGAAGAGTATGCTGAACGCTTGAATATTACTGATGCGACGTTATTGCATCAAAGAGTGTTTAATGTGTTGCTGGATACAGTGTGCGATACCAATGTTGTGCCTCATTGGCGACAAACGTGTTTGGACAAGGTGTATTTGCCCTTGTCACATCTAAAGCATTTAATTGTGACCTATCAAGATGCTAAGAATTACTTCAAGATGGAGCACAGTTTACGAATTCTAAGCCATTACTTTATTTCTTCTTTCGAGCAATAAGGACATCATTTACCAATGAAAATGCGTATTGAAAAAGACAGTATGGGCGAATTAGAAGTCCCTGAAAACGCCCTTTATGGTGCTCAAACACAAAGAGCGATTAATAACTTTCCAATTAGCGATGAGCCATTACCAGAAGCCTTCATTCGTTCACTTATCTTGATCAAAGCCGCAGCAGCACGCGCCAATGAATCTCTTGAATGTCTAACGTCAGAAATGTCGACAGCGATTCAAAGCGCCTGTGACGAGCTGTTAGACAGCGATAATCTTATGCAGCACTTTCCTGTGGATGTTTTTCAAACAGGCTCAGGTACTAGCTCGAACATGAACGCCAATGAAGTAATTGCTTCATTAGCGAGTGCACATCTCGGTTCAGCAGTGAATCCCAATGACCATGTGAATTATGGTCAGAGCAGTAATGATGTCATTCCTAGTGCGATTCATGTGAGCGCAACCTTAGAATTAACAGGTCACCTGTTACCCGTCTTGACTCATTTGAAAGAAACGATTCTTGAGAAAGGTACTGCGCTGGCTGAGTACACTAAAACAGGCCGTACGCATTTGATGGACGCTATGCCAGTGCGCTTGGATCAAACCTTTCATGCGTGGGCCTCACAGCTACAAGACAATATTGATAATTTAACCTATCTTGAAGCTAAGACAACCAAACTTGCCCAAGGCGGAACGGCTGTAGGGACGGGGATTAATGCCCATCCAGAATTTGCAGAACTGTTTGCTAAAGAGTTGTCTTATTTAACAAATGTGACTTTTAGTAAAGGCGATAACTTTTTTGCTTTGATTGGCTCACAAGATACAGCAGTTGCCTTATCGGGTCAGTTAAAGGCGGTGGCTGTGACTTACATGAAAATTGCTAATGACCTGCGCTGGATGAATTCTGGCCCATTAGCAGGGTTAGGTGAAATTTCCCTACAAGCCTTGCAACCAGGTTCGTCTATTATGCCAGGTAAAGTGAATCCAGTGATTCCAGAAGCAACGGCGATGGTGGCGGCACAAGTTATTGGTAATGACGCTGCGATTACCATTGGTGGTCAGTCGGGTAATTTTGAATTGAACGTTATGTTGCCAATGATTGCTAAGAACTTGCTAAACAGCATTAAGTTATTGGCGAACAGTGGACAGCTTTTGGCAGACAATGCCATTGCAACGCTAACGGTCAACGAAGATAAATTGAATGAAGCATTGCATCGTAATCCTATTTTGGTGACGGCGCTAAACCCAATTATAGGTTATGGTAAAGCTGCAGAAATCGCGAAGAAAGCCTATAAAGAGGGGCGGCCAGTGGTGGATGTTGCAGAAGAAGAAACAGAGTTAAACCGAGACGAATTGCTCTCCTTACTCGACCCTGCTAAGTTAACTCATGGTGGGTTATAGTTTCTTTATTTGGTTGTTCCCTTTCCAAATATAGAAAACCCGAGCCAGCGTTCGCGCTGGCTTTTTTTATGCTTAATTATTCATGCTAATGCCTTCTCCACAGCGGCTTTAGCATGAATATATGTGGTGTCAAACAAAGGCACGGCGACGTGTTCTTGCTTTAGTAATAAGGTGATTTCCGTGCACCCTTCGATGACGGCTTCTGCCCCGCTGGCTTGGAGTCGATTGACTATATCTATATAAATTTCCCTAGATTCTGGACGAATGTTTCCAAGACATAATTCATCGTAAATAATTCTATGTATCTCGTCCCTGTCTTGCTTCGATGGTGTAATAACCTCTAAGCCATATTGATCCTCTAGACGCTTAATATAGAAGTCTTCTTCCATCGAATAGCGTGTACCAATAAAGCCTACTTTTTGATGCTTCTGCTTCAAAAGCTCCTTGGCTGTGGCATCGGCAATATGTAACAACGGAATGTGCATCGCACTTTGAACAACGTCCGCTACCTTGTGCATGGTGTTGGTTGCGATAAGGATAAAATCAGCTTTAGCTTGTTCTAAACGTTTGGCTTCTGCAGCGAGGATTTCCCCTAATTGAGTCCAATCGCCTTGATGTTGCAACCGCTCAATTTCCGCAAAATCGACACTGGATAAAATAATCTTGGCGGAATGCAATCCGCCAAGGCGCTGTTTGGTTAACTCGTTGATGGTTTTGTAATATAAGGCGGAAGATTCCCAACTCATGCCACCAATAATGCCGATCGTTTTCATGCTTGCGTCCTTTGGAATTTATAACAAGTCTATGAAGTCTAACGCGCCAATGAATAAGCAGTAATGCACAGTTTGAAAAAATAAATGGCGGAACTGTGATGGCTTATTGGTTTAAATCTTTCTAGTCATAAATACGCTGTGAGGATCTAGTTTGTAATCAGAAAAAGGTCCACATTCAATAAATCCATGCTTCGCGTAGAGTTTTCTAGCTGGCTTGAAAAAGTCTTGTGATCCAGTTTCTAGGCTGATTATATTTAGGCCTTTTTGTTTGGCTGTATCGAGAATATGGTGAAGTAGGGTAGAGGCAACACCCTTGTTGCGAGCAGCAAGGGTGGTGCGCATAGATTTAATTTCACCATGGGTATCGTCATGAGATTTAAGTGCCCCACAGCCGAGTAATTGGCTATCTTCCCACACTGTCCAGAAGGTAATGTTTGGTTTTTTTAAGCCATCTAAATCTAATGCAAAAACACATTCTGGTGGTGAGGTTGCAAACATGTCCTCGAGGTGTTCAGTGAGTATTTGTTTGACTTCTGGGCCAGATAAATCGTCGATTCTGATGTCCATTTAGTGTTCTTTCCTTACTGAAAATGATGGGCTATTTAATACGCCAAAGTAAGCAATTTTTGTACCTTAATTTAGTATCTTTTAGTCGTTAAACAAAAGTGTATACTGTTTTTCAAAGCAGGTTTTAGATTAGGGAAAGGCATAAGGTGCGATATGACAGATCGAGTGAGTTTACGACCTGCCGAAATGAAAGACGCAGAAACACTTTTTATCTGGCGCAATGATCTAGAGACGCGCAAAGCGTCTCATAATAGCGATGAAGTTATTTTCGAATCGCATCTCATATGGCTTGATGCATCATTAAGTAATCCGTCAAAAAGACTTTTATGGATAGCGGAAGTAGGTGGTGAAGCGATTGGGACTTGTCGAGCGGACCTAGCGGAAAACGTATGGGAATTATCTTGGACCATTGCACCAGAAGCTCGCGGAAAAGGCTTTGCTCATCAAATGCTGTCCAAACTGGTGCATAGTTTTGATGAACCATTAGTGGCGCAGGTTAAGGGTGATAATATTGTGTCTATGAAAGTGGCTGAGCGAGCTGGTTTTGTCTTAGATAAACAAGAAAACGGTGTGCTGTTTTATGTTTATCCTGACACCCCTTCTATTGCCGATTAATCATCAAAGCGAATGCGAACCTTAGGTTCGTCTGGCTTTTTCTCGGTCGGTTTACGCAATGGATCGACCAACTTTTCAAGGCCATTGATTTTTATTTCCAGCGCCAGCTGCAACCACTGCCCTAAATTGCCATTCGGCCAACCTTCGTGGGCAAACCATAGCAAATAGGCTTCTGGCAGGTCGATCAATACACGGCCTTGGTATTTACCAAATGGCATAGTTTGACGGGCAACTTGGACGAGATCTTCTTGTGAAAACATGGGCTTCGCTTAATGATGCTTAAGAGTGGGTATGTGGAGCGTATTTAATCATACGTGAGTTATTTGGCAAATGGTGGATCTTGTTTAAAACGTTGAATGAGATAATCACATATACTTTGAAGCTTCGGCGACGGCTGACGTACCTTGGGGTAAACCAGCCAAACACCGCTGTAGGGATACTGGTATTGCGTTAACAAAGGGATGAGCTTGCCACTGGCAAGGTCATCGGCGACGTAATAGTCTGGTAGCTGAGCAATTCCCAAGCCTTTTCGAACCGCATCTAGTAAAGCGGGGCCAGAATTACTGCGCCAGTTACTGCTCACTTTTACTTCTTTACGTTGCCCATCTTGCTGAAACAACCAGTGGGTTTTTGAACCAATTAGGCAGCTATGTTTGCTTAATTCCGCCAGCGTGTGCGGCATGCCGTGTTGGTCTATGTATTCCCGCGATGCACAAAGGTATTCCTCACGGTCACATAAACGGCGTGACAAATGGCTTGAGTCCTTCATGGCGCCCATACGAATAGCAAGGTCGTAACCTTCCTCTATCAAATCTACCGAGCGGTTCGTCAGATGAAAATCCAGTTCTATCTTTGGATGATTCAGCAGAAAGTCATTCATTAATGGTGCAATGTAACGTTCGCCAAAGGTCGTGGCACAGGTCATTTTAAATGAGCCTATTGGCGCTTGATTGAGCGTGGAAATGACTTCTTCGGCGCTACTTAAGGCTTCTGGTAAACCGCGACAATGCTGATAGTACAGCTCACCCGCGTCGCTTAAACGAATACGGCGTGTGGTTCGAAACAGCAGGGTAGTTTCAAGCTCTGCCTCTAGTTGGGTGATCAATCGACTAATGTGCGAAGCGGATACGCTCAGTTTTATCGCTGCGGCTGAAAAGCTGCCTTGTCTGACAACTTCGACGAACGCTTCCATGGCTTCCCAGTTTTTCATAATCTTTTTGTACCGATAGATGGACGTTTAGCTTGATGATTTAATTGTTACATTATAACTGAATTTAATGTTTTTAAAATGATTGTTGCTGTATGGCAATAATCATTTTCCAAATTGGGCATTATCCTTGTAATCATTTGCGTCTACACTGATTGCATCGAAAATGAATCAAAACATACTTTGGAGTACGCAATGAAATGTAAAGCAGCTGTTGCTTGGGGCCCAGGCCAACCTCTTAAAATCGAAGAAGTTGACGTTCAAGATCCGCAAAAAGGCGAAGTGCTAGTTCGCATGGTTGCTACGGGTGTTTGTCACACTGATGCATTCACTTTGTCTGGTGAAGATCCAGAAGGTATTTTCCCTGCAATCCTAGGCCATGAAGGCGCGGGTGTTGTTGAAGCTGTAGGCGAAGGTGTTACGACTCTAAAAGTGGGCGATCATGTTATCCCACTTTACACAGCTGAATGTGGCGTGTGTAAATTCTGTAAGTCTGGCAAAACTAACCTTTGCCAAGCGGTTCGTGAAACACAAGGTAAAGGCCTTATGCCAGATGGCACAAGCCGTTTCAGCATCAATGGCGAGCCTATTTTCCATTACATGGGGACGTCTACTTTTTCTGAATACAGCGTTGTACCAGAAATCTCTTTGGCAAAAATCCACGTTGATGCGCCACTAGAGAAAGTCTGCTTGCTAGGTTGTGGTATCACAACAGGTATCGGTGCGGTACTAAACACAGCGAAAGTTGAAAAAGGCGATACTGTTGCTATCTTCGGTCTTGGCGGTATTGGTCTGTCTTGTATCCAAGGTGCTCGCATGGCGGGGGCTTCTCGCATTATCGCGATCGACATTAACGAATCTAAATTCGAGATGGCGAAACAATTCGGCGCAACTGACTGCGTTAACCCGAAAAACTTTGATGCGCCAATTCAACAAGTGATTGTTGATATGACGGATGGCGGTGTGGATTACTCTTTCGAGTGTATCGGTAACGTACAAGTGATGCGTTCTGCACTTGAGTGCTGCCATAAAGGTTGGGGTGAATCCATCATCATCGGTGTTGCTGGTGCTGGCCAAGAAATCTCTACTCGTCCGTTCCAATTGGTAACTGGTCGAGTCTGGAAAGGTTCTGCTTTCGGTGGTGTAAAAGGTCGCAGCCAATTACCAGGTTACGTAGAAGACTACATGAATGGCAAGATCGAAATCGATCCATTCGTAACGCACACTATGCCACTTGAGCAAATCAACGACGCGTTTGATTTGATGCACAAAGGCGAGAGTATTCGTACTGTTATCCTTTTTGACCAAAAGTAATCGCTCAGATCAGTCGAACTAATCCCGTTAGCCATTTTGCTGTCACTCTTTAATCAGAAACAAGCAAATGGCTAGCGTCTAGGAGAAGAGTATGGAACTTTTATCTAGCACCAAAAGCTTCGGCGGTTGGTTGAAGCGTTATAAGCATGAAAGCTTGTCAGTAAAAAGCGAAATGACCTTTGCTATTTACCTGCCACCACAAGCAGAAACGCAAAAAGTGCCTGTTTTGTATTGGTTGTCAGGTCTGACCTGTAACGATGAAAACTTTACGCAAAAAGCAGGTGCCTTTCGTAAAGCGGCAGAGCTAGGTCTAGCCATTGTTTGTCCAGATACCAGCCCTCGCGGCATGGATTATCCAAACGAGCATGAAAGCTACGACTTTGGTTCTGCGGCAGGGTTTTATATCAATGCGACGGTTGAACCTTATTCGAATACTTACCACATGTATGATTACGTGGTTCAAGAATTGCCGCATTTGGTAGAAGCCAACTTCCCTGTGACCGACAAGCGTTCGATCTCTGGTCACTCAATGGGTGGTCACGGCGCTTTGATTTGCGCGTTGAAGAACCCAGGCAAGTATCAATCTGTTTCAGCGTTCGCACCGATCGTTAATCCAACTAACTGTCCTTGGGGCGAAAAAGCCTTTACTGGATACTTGGGTGAAGACATAGCCACTTGGAATGAATGGGATGCGACTTTGCTGATCGAGAACGCAAGTGAACGCTTACCTTTGTTCATTGACCAAGGCGAAGCCGATAACTTCTTGGTAGAACAACTTAAACCAGAAGCCCTAGAAGCAGCCTGTGAAAAAGCCGGACACCCGATTACGCTACGTCGTCAACCGGGCTACGACCACAGCTACTTCTTCATCGCCAGCTTTATCGACGATCATTTAGAGCATCATTCCAGAGCCTTGGGTTAGCATTTAGTTTTCTCTTCTTTGGAATCGAAAAAGCGAGCTGCGGCTCGCTTTTTTATTGCCTGAAAACTTTTTAAAACAACGCTTGGTTTAATCTTGTCCTATATCTATGTGTGAGGGAATATTTTTACCAGAACTATTCTGTATGATAGAAATATAGCGCAAATATTGTTTGGAGCTTTTGAGCTAGCTAGCAGTTAACAAGGAAATTATTCTATGAATCTCACTATCCGAGCAGCAAAAATAGAAGAGCTAGAGTCGATTGAAGCATTAATCAATCGCTCCACGCGTGAGCTTCAGCGTGGGTTTTATGAGGAATCAGAGATTGAAGCGGCGTTGGAGTTGATTAGTGGTTTAGATACTCTCATCCACTCTGGACAGTATTTTGTTGCCGAAATAGATAGGCGAATTGCTGGCTGTGGCGGTGTATCTTTGTCATTGGATGAAGAAACGAGTGCCGAGATTCGAGGCTTCTTTGTTGCACCTGAATATGCCAGAAAAGGTGTCGCTTCAAGCGTGTTTGATTATTGTGAAAAGTATTGCTCTGAAAGAGGTGTTAAGTCGTTGTTTTTAGCTTCCACTTTGTCGGGTGAGTCTTTTTACCGAAAACGAGGTTTTACCGAGATTGGGCGTGTTCAAGAGCCGCTTTCTAATGGCCAATTTTTTCAGTTGGTAAATATGAAAAAGCAGCTTTAATTTTTAATGACTAAAATACGTTTGTCCTATGCTTTCTCTTTGATGTGTACAATTCCCTTATAAGTTTGACAATCTTGATATGTGTGATGACTGGAATGACGGCAACAAAAGTCACTCGTAATATCTTAATTAACAGGCCCAACTATGCAATCTTTTGATGAGTTAATCGCGTTACGTAAAACCCTTCATCAGAACCCTGAGTTGTCTAATCAAGAGCAAGCGACGGCGGCTCGAATTCTCGAAGAGTTTCAGGCTTTCTCTGCGGATGAAGTTATCACCGATCTTGGCGGAACGGGTCTGGCGTTTGTATTCAATGGAGCTGAAAGTGGTCCAACTACTTTAATTCGTAGTGAGTTAGATGCCTTACCGATTGAAGAAACCAATAGCTTTGCACATCGCTCACAGGTTAAAGGCGTTTCTCACAAATGCGGTCACGATGGGCACATGAGTATAGTGACTGCATTGGGTGCAGAATTGGCGAAACATCGCCCGCAAAAAGGCCGTGTTGTGCTGTGTTTTCAACCAGCAGAAGAAACTGGTATGGGTGCGATTCAAGTCGTAAACGATGCGCGTTTTGCGGCTCTTCTTCCGGATTATGCTTTTGCATTGCACAATTATCCTGGCTTAGAGTTGGGCAAGGTAGCGGTACGAGCGGGTACGTTTAATTGTGCGTCTCGGGGGATGATTATCCATTTAAAAGGCAAAACTTCCCACGCAGCGCATCCCGAAAATGGCGTCAGTCCTGCCAATGCCATGTGCCAAATTATCCAAGAGCTAAACTCACTGCCAGCAAAGATTCCGCAACAAGAGACCACAGGGCGAAATTGGGTAACGGTTATTCACGCCAAGCTAGGTGAAATTGCCTTTGGTACAGCGCCGGGCGATGCGGTGGTTATGGTGACGTTGCGCAGTGAAAGTAATGAAGGTATGCAAACCTTGGTAGAGGAAGCTGAACGTTTTTCTCAAACTGTGGCAAAGAGTGAAAACCTAAGTATTTCGTTTGAATACGATGATGTGTTTCAAGCTAGCGTGAACTCTCAACAAGGCTGTGATTTGGTCGTCTGTGCTTGTGATAACACTCAAACGCCTTTTGTATTATTAGATGAACCAATGCGTTGGTCGGAGGACTTTGGACAGTTTACCGCGACAGCCAAGGAAGGTGCTATGTTCGCCTTGGGCGCAGGGCAAGCTAGCCCGCAATTACACAACCCTGATTACGACTTTCCCGATGGGTTACTTCCTGTCGGTCGTGATTTGTTTCTGGATATCATTCGTCAGTTAAATGGTCTGGATGGTGGCCGTTAGTAAAAAATGCCAGCAGACAGAAACGACTATTTGCTGGCATTTATTGAGATACGTTTGTTAACGACTACTTTGAAGAGCGATTTAAGCGAATACGAAGTATTTACGAACGGTTTCTACTACTTCCCAAGTGCCTTTCATACCTGGTTCAATAACGAATACATCACCTGCTTTTAGGTGTTTTGGTTCTTCGCCTTCAGGGGTGATAATGCAGTAGCCTTCTAGGAAGTGACAGAATTCCCATTTATCGTAGTTCACTTCAAATTTGCCTGGAGTGCAAATCCAAGTACCCATGATTTTGCTGCCATCTTCTGAAAGGTAAGCGTTTAGGTTTACTGTATGCGGATCGCCACCAATACGAGTCCATTTTGTTGCGTTTACCACAGGAGTAGGGCAGGTTTCACGCATGACGGTGATAAAGTCAGACATAGTAGCTCCAGATTATAGATTGAGTTAAAGGAGAACCATTGTAGGGTTGTGATGAGTTAGAGATTTGTCTGTTTACGTCATAAATGCCTCTAAACAGTAGTGGATAGCAGTCATGGCTCTTCGTACTGTTTAACGCTAAAATTAAACCGTTTTTAAAATATGATTTTAAATATCATTTAATGCATTTTGAAGGATTCACAATGAAAGGAACGTTTTTTAAATCGGCAGCTGTTGTGGCTTGTCTGTCTTCCGCTGCGGCATTTGGCTTTAACTTGGATGTGTTGGGCTGGTTCCAAAAAGACAATTCGATCGACAGTATGATTGAATATGTCCCTGCTGACACGGCGCTTTTCTTAGGCGGTGTCTCGAATGAAGAACTTGTCACCAGTTCTGATGAGATGATGGCGCAGTTGAAAGGCAACGGCGATGCCGAAGTTGTAATGGAGTTGCTCGAATCTTTGCCTCCCAGTAAGGGCTTGGATTTTGTTAATTGGCTGGTGAAAGACTACTACGACGTAGCGCATAATGGCGGTTTAGAAACATTCCAACATTATGGTCTTGATATTGAAGGCGCGAGTGTTATTTATCTGGATGGGGTTTTTCCTGTTGCGCGCATAGCGTTAGAAAATGAGGACACGTTTTTAACGCTGATAAAACAAGCAGCGCAAGAAACGGATGTCACTCTTGGTTCGGAGACGATTGGTGGTCAGACGTTAACGACGGTTGAGTTAGTAAATAAAGATGACGTCGTGTTGAAACTTGGTTTTATGATCAAGGATCAAGTGCTTACTACAGCGGTTATATCGCAAAAAGAAGATAAAGTAGCGCAAGAGCAGCGCTTTGCCTTAGCGAAACCTGCGCAGCCTATGCCTGCTGATAGTTGGAAGAACGATGGTGAGGCTTATAACTTCTTAGCTGCTTCCCATGGTTATATGAATTTGCAGAACATCGCAAATGCGATCTTAGATAAAGATTCTCGCACTCATAAACAAGTAAGAGCATTGATTGGTGATGACTTACCAGAGTTGAGTGCTGCACAAATGCAATGTAAAGCCGACATCGTCAATATTGTGTCTGGGGCGCCTCGTATTGTCTTTGGTGTTAATCACTATGACGTTCAGGGTGATGACATGGCGTTGGATTTTTCTTATGCATTAGAAATTAAAAATGCCAATATTCTTGGTGAGTTGAATAAATTACGTGGTTTTATCCCAAGCTATTTGAATGGCAGTAGCGACTTGGCTCTTGGGTTAGGTGTGGGTGTGTCATCTGATATGGTTTCGCCTGTGCTAACGAGCTTGTGGCGCCAATTCACAACAGCTGACTTTAGCTGTGAACCATTACTTACGGCGCAAGCAAAGTTTCGTGAACAGAACCCTGCAGCACTTTCTGTATTTACTAGCATGGCGCAGAACTTATCTGGTGTGAGTTTCGGTATTTTTGATGTAGAAAAGAATGAAAGTAGCCAAATTGGTGCCAATTACGATGCCATTGCAACTATTACCAGTGAGAAGCCAGACGTATTGGCAGCACTTGCTGCTCAGTATATTCCTATACTTCGTGGTATTCAGATTCCAACCGACGGAAGCGCGGTGAATTTAGCTGACAGCGGCTTACCGATGGATACATTTGTGGCGATTAAAGGGAAACATTTAGTCGCTTATACTGGAGAGAAAAGTAAGCAAGTAGCTGAGCAGTTAACTACGGAGGAGGTGACCAAGAACGGAATGGTTGCCATTGCCATGGACAGTACCAAGTTAGGTGATTTGACCATGAACCTAGGGCAACTAGGTGCCAATATGGGTCAAGACTGTACCGATCTATATACTGTTTCAGCTGCGCTTACTAGTGTGCCCTTTAATTTAAATATTCGTGAAGGATTTAATGACAAAGGCTACGAAAGTTCTTGGTCTATGTATTTTAAAGACTTGGCAAAATTCAAAAATATTAGTCGTAAAGATCTGCTCAGTAGCTTCAATATTGAGTATCTAAATGAGCAGTGTAAGTGGGTTGCGGCAGGTGTTGAAACATTCAATGAAGATGGTGCCGGTACATTTATTGATACAGATGAAGCGAACAGCTGTAATGTTTACGAAAGTCGTTTCGAATGGCAGTATGCTTTCGGTATGATCGAAGAAACAGGTAGCGAGAGCCAGTACCGTAGTAGCTGCGATAGTGAGTGGGAACAACAGGAAGATGTCGACTTTACTTGTCAGATTCTGGGTGCGAAAGAGGATAGCTTTTATTGCCTACAAGATGATGAGTATAAGACGCTGTATCGCTACACTCGAAAATAATCTCTATAAAACCCTAATGATCGTAGGTGGCACTGAGTGAGTCACCTACGATTTAGTGCGCTTATGGAGTTACTTATTCAGTTTTATTTGAACGCATTCAGTGGGATTTTTAGATAAGACAACCCATTGTTTTCTGGCTTCGGCAAATGTCCTGCTCGCATATTGATTTGCAGCGCAGGTAAGATTAGGCGAGGCATAGCCAATGTTTTATCGCGCGTCTCACGTAATTCAACAAAGGCTTTTTTGCTGATACTTTCTTTGACGTGGATATTTAACTCGCGCTGCTCTTTTACTGTTGTTTGGTATTTCAACTCACGACCATTCGGGCAGTAGTCATGGCACATAAAGATTCTGTGTTCTTCAGGTAAGGCTAGTATCTTTTGTACGGAATCATACAGCACGCCAGCGTCGCCTCCAGGGAAGTCAGCACGTGCAGTACCAGCATCTGGCATGAATAAGGTATCGCCTACAAAGACAGCATCTCCTATAACATGAGTAAAGCACGCGGGCGTATGGCCAGGTGTGTGAATAGCATTGCATTGCATTTCACCAATGTAGAAAGTTTCCCCATCTTGAAACAAGTAATCAAACTGAGAACCATCGTGTAAAAAGTCTGCGCCTTCATTAAATACTTGGGAGAAGGTTTTTTGTACCTTGGTGATCTGGGCGCCAATGCCTATTTTTCCACCTAACTTTTTCTGGATATAAGGTGCAGCAGATAAGTGGTCAGCATGGACATGAGTTTCGATTAGCCATTCCACTTTTAGTTTGTGCGTGGTGACGTACGCAATAATTTCGTCAGCGCCTTTGTGGTATGTACCGCCAGAGGCGTAGTCAAAATCCAATACACTGTCGACAATGGCGCAGCTAGAAGAGGTCGGGTCCTGAACCACATAAGAAAAGGTATTGGAGTCTTTATCGAAAAATGCTTTTACCTTGGTCTTGTCATGAAGATTCGTTGTCATTATTCACCTCAGTATTCGTTATTTACTCATTCCTTGTAATAAGTATATTATATTTATCTAATATAACGTATGTTGCCTATATATGCGTGATTTTTTTGTAAAAACACTATCTCATTATGCGATAAGTATGAATTGAAATAATCCAGTGCCGATTGGAATCAAGATGAAAGCTCTTTGCAGGGCATTTTGGTACCATCGAAAGCACAACGATTATTCTTCTAAGGAATCGCAATGCAATATTCTATTCTTATCACAGGTTGTTCCACAGGGATTGGCCTAGAAGCCGCCAGAATGCTTCAAGAGCGTGATTTTCTTGTGGTAGCAAGTTGTCGTAAACAAGACGATGTGTATGCATTACAAGCTCAAGGCATCAAACACGTCGTTCAGTTGGATTTAGCCGATTCGGCTTCAATAGAAAAGGGCTTGCAAGAAACACTGGCGATTACTAATGGTCAGCTGTTTGCCTTATTTAATAATGGTGCTTACGGACAACCTGGCGCAGTGGAAGATTTGCCAGTGAAAGCCTTGCGAGCACAGTTTGAGTGTAATTTCTTTGGTACTCATGAACTCACAACCAAAGTGCTGAAAATCATGTTAGCTCAAGGCTACGGTCGTATTGTCAATAATAGCTCTGTACTCGGCTTGGTTGCGGCGCCGTTCCGTGGTGCTTATAACGCCAGTAAGTTTGCTTTAGAGGGCTTGACCGATACCTTGCGTTTGGAGTTGTCGGATACGCCGATAAAAGTGAGTTTGATTGAGCCTGGCCCCATTGAAAGTCGATTTCGTGCCAATGCTTTGCTTGCTCTGCAAGACAATATTGATATGGAGAACAGCCGTCACCAAAAAGGTTATGCGGAAGCGATTGCGCGTTTGAGCAAAGAGGGCGTGACCTCATCGCAAACCTTGCCAGCCAGTGCGGTGGTTGAAAAATTGATTCATGCCTTGGAATCGACTCGCCCCAAAGCGCGTTATTACGTAACTTTACCAACGTATGGGGCTGTTATTATGAGGCGTTTGCTGCCAACCTGTTTATTAGACTGGGTGATGCGACGTCAAGGTGCTTAGCCTTCTAGGTGTTATCTTGTGCTTCTAGCCAGCTTGTTATTGCTGATAAATAGGCAGTTCGAGCTGGTGGATGAGACAAATAAAGGTCGTGAAAGCCTTTCGGTATGATGGCTGTCGATAGGTTGTCGAAGGCTTTGTTTGCGGCAGCTTGCATGCTGTCAATGTCTAACACAGCAT
This sequence comes from Marinomonas foliarum, assembly GCF_016906065.1. NCBI lineage: Bacteria > Pseudomonadati > Pseudomonadota > Gammaproteobacteria > Oceanospirillales > Oceanospirillaceae > Marinomonas > Marinomonas foliarum. Next base: position 2,759,397 of record NZ_CP070273.1, read on the forward strand.
CACCTTGCTGAGTTTCTTCAATCGTCTTTTTGCCAATTGTACTGTTATCTGAACGACATAGTAAGGTTGGAATCGTTATGCGCTGATTTGCTAAATTACGCTGCGCAATAATAATCTCCCTAAGCCAATGGAAGGATAAATCAAAACCTTGTGCAGGCTTCCAATCTAATCGGTAATCCCATTCACCACCGAATGTACTGTGTATTGTTTTGGCATACAGCGTAAATTTCTTGGCGCGCAAATAAGAAAAGGGCAGCAGTGATACTAAGATTCGAATGGGCCAGCTAATGCGCTTAAGAACGGCTGGTGGGAATGGTAATGCCAAAAATGGACTGTTTAAAATCAAGCCGCTGATAGTGGGAAAGGCTATTTGATAGTAGCTTTCTCGTTCTGGTAAAGCATAGGGCTGGGATAAGTAAGTTGATACGACAAGGCCACCAGTTGAGTGTCCTAAAATGACAATATCGTCAACGCCATCTGCTTTCATCGTAGCCAAGGTAATGTCTAAATCTTGACCGTATTGTTCAAGGGACTCGCACCAGTTTGGCGGTGTCGAAGGGCGAATGGAGCGTCCATAGCCTTGGAGGTCAATTGCATAGAAACGGTAGCCAAGCTGAATAAAATGTTCGGCCAATCCTGTTTGAAAGAAATAATCCGTGTAGCCATGTACGTATAATATGGCTTTGGTTGCCGATGGGTTACCAAGGTGATTAATTAGAGTTGTGTGTACTTGTGTTTTTGGCCCAGCAAAGGCAAAGGTGCGTGCTCTAAAGTCGGCACCTAATAGGTCTTCAAAGTCATTAACCTGTTTCCAGTGTTGTCCTATAGGTGCACTCATAATCGCCTTATTTATCAACTATTTAAAAATACTATCGCCAAGTTGATCAATCGTAAGCTTGGCTTTGCGTAATGTGATCTCGATACATTCGTCACGGCTTGGCATTAAATCCGAGCGAATGAAGTTATGTATTTTTTGCTCTTCGCCTTCACCTTTGGTAATGGTTGCAGCTACTCTGTATTGGCCACCATCTTTCATCGGTGCTGGTACAATTGAAAAGCCTTTGTGTTCTACGACGTCTTCTGTTTTTTCTGGTGCGCTTTCGCCGCCAGCAAATAGCCCTTTAAGGCTAGATAAGATACCCATTAATACATTCTCCTATACTTTTCTCTATTTTTCGGGGATTTATTGTAATAGTCAAATACCGTCGTATTATTTAATTAAACCGATTACAGAATTACCACAGGATAATCCTTCTGTCGAAGTATAATAACTTTTTGGCATTTTCTTTTTCCTAGGATATTAGCTTGAAAAAAACGATGAGTACGATTAACCAAGTTGCAACCCTCGCGGGGGTGTCAAAAGCTACTGTTTCCCGAGTGTTAAGTGGCGTGGTTCCAGTTAAAGAAGAGACGAAATCTCGTGTGTTAGAAGCGATTAAGACACTATCTTATAGCCCTAATCAGGCGGCTAGATCTCTTGCCAGTAATAAAACTTACACCATTGGTTTGGTGGCGTCTCGTATCGATACTGCCTACTACGGACCAGCGGCAAGTGGTGTTGAAAAGGCCCTACGTGGTGGCGATCGTCATGTCATTATCGCTAGTGGCAATGGCTCGTTGGAGGGAGAGCGTGATGCGGTTGAATTTTTGATTAAGCGTCAAGTTGATGCATTAGTAATTATTACTAATTTTTTATCAGAAGAGGAAATATCACAAATTAATTTACGCTGTCCTGCCTTTGTTTTGAACCAGACTTTTCCCGGTGGTGAAGGTCATCATATTACTTTCGATAACTTTGCGGGTGGTGAAATGGCGGTCCAATATCTTATTGATAAAGGTCATCGAAAAATCGCGACGGTTACTGGTCCACTATGGAAGCATGATGCCTATCAGAGATATTTAGGTTGCCAAAAAGCGTTGCAAAACGCGGATATGGATCTGCATTTTCAACTGGAAGGCAACTTTAGTGCAAATTCCGGTATGACTCATATGCAATCTATTTTAGAGCGTGAAGATAGGCCAACGGCAATCTTTTTTGCCAATGATATTATGGCGATGGGAGCGCTGCATGTATGCGCTGAGCAAGGTATTAAGGTCCCTGAAGATATCGCAATCATAGGTTTTGATGACCTTGACATGTCTAAGTATTATTCCCCAAGTATTACCACCATAAAATTGCCGCTATACGATATGGCTGAAGCCACAGCATATCTGCTTTTAAACCGTGTTTATGATACTCAATTTCCTGTAAAAACCAGCTTTTCTCCAGAGCTAATCGTTCGCCAATCAGCTTAGGTCAAACATCCATACTATAAAAAACAAATAAGTAAAAAGTATTGACGGGGTCATATTATTGTCTAATATTTGTTCATGTAAGCGGTTTCATTTCAAGTTTTACCGTTTTCAACTCAAGTCTTTCGTAAGGAAGTTTTGAGGACAAAAACCCAATAGAGGATAAAAATAATATGATGGGTAAAAAACTGTTTGCTGCCACAATAGGGGCAGGATTTATGAGTGCGTCGGTCCAAGCTGCCAATGTTGAAGTGATTCATTGGTGGACATCTGGCGGAGAACAAAAAGCCGTTACTGTGTTGGCCGAGGAATTTAATAAACTGGGTAACGACAAGTGGGTGGACACCGCTGTCGCATTAGGCGAAAACGCGCGAGCACTTACTATGCAGCGCATTCTAGGCGGTGATGCACCGGGCGCCGCACAATTCAATACCTCTCGTCAGTTCGAAGAATTGATTGAAGAAGGTCTTCTCCTAGATCTCACTCCGGTTGCTGAAAAAGAAGGTTGGACAAACTTTATTCGTCCTTCCAGTATCTTAAATCCTTGTATGAAAGATGGCGGTATTTATTGTGTACCCGTCAATATTCACTCTAATCAATGGCTTTGGACGAATAAGAAAGTCTTTGCCGATGTTGGAGTGAAAGAACCTCATACATGGGAAGAGTTTTTGACTGTCGCGCCTAAAATTCGTGATGCAGGGTATATTCCTTTGGCCTTTGGCGGGCAAGGTTGGCAGGAGCGCCATGTTTTTGATGTAGTGATGATTGGCGTGACAGGTGAAAAATTCTGGAACAGGGTATGGAAAGATAAGGACCCAAAGGCTGCTAGTAGCGATAAAATGCGTAAGGTGTTTGAAACTTTTGGTGCATTACGACAATTTACCGATGAGGGGGCGCCTGGTCGAAATTGGAATGATGCCACTAACATGGTTATCACTGGCAAAGCGGCTGCACAAGTAATGGGTGACTGGGCTCGTGGTGAGTTTGCCGCGGCAGGAAAAGTCGCCGAAGTCGATTACGGCTGTATTCCGGGACCCGCTAAACGACCTTCTCTTACCCTTGGGGGCGATGCATTCATCTTTCCTAAATCCTCAGATAAAGATCTTGAAGCGGCACAAATGAAGTTAGCTTCTATGATGTTGAGTCCAACTATTCAAGCAAAATTTAACAATACTAAAGGCTCTTTGCCAGTACGTGCCGATGTTGACTTAAAAGTGGCTGATGCGTGTATGAAAAAAGGTCTTGCTTTGTTGGATGACCCCAAAGCGACTATTACACCTGCAAATAATTACATTACGGAAGATACGAATGGGCAGGTTCAAGATTTAGTCTCTACTTTCTGGAACGAGCCAAGTATGTCTGTCGACAATGCACTTAGCATTTTCAAAGGCATCATCGAAGACGCTGAGTAACCTTCGATAATCAGAATAACCACCAGTTTTCTCTAGTATTTAGTGCTGAAGATGCAGTACTGGCGGTCAATTCTTGCGTTTCAAAAGGAGTTTAAGATGGAAGAGACTATGGCTAATACAGCAAAAGTATCGACCCCGCGACGTACGAAACGAATTCAAATTTCTTCGTTATTAGCAAGTGCCCCCATGGCGATTGTTGCAATTGGCGTATTTGTGGTTTGTGTCGGTTATTCGGTGATGCTTTCGTTCACGAAATCACGCTTGTTTCCAAACTTTAATTGGGTCGGACTAGACCAATATGAACGCCTCTGGGGAACGTCTCGGTGGGTGGTATCTGTCGAAAACTTATTTCTGTACGGAGTGCTATTTATTGCCTTGTGTTTAATCTCGGGCTTTTTTATGGCGGTGTTTCTTGATCAGAAAGTACGCTTTGAAAGTGGTTTTCGTACTTTGTTTCTTTATCCCTATGCCATGTCTTTGGTAGTAACGGGTCTGGTTTGGCAATGGATGATGGAACCTTCTTTGGGGATTCAAAATGTCGTGCAGCGTATGGGTTGGGAGTCTTTTGAGTTCGCCCCATTAGTCAGCTCAGAGTACGCAATTTATGGTGTATTAATCGCCGCCGTTTGGCAGTCGTCTGGGCTAGTTATGGCTTTGATGTTGGCAGGTTTACGAGGCATTGATGGCGAAATCTGGAAAGCGGCTCGTGTGGATGGTATTCCAACGTGGAGAACCTACCTCTTTATCGTTTTGCCAATGATGCGACCAGTGATGATTACCTCCGTCGTATTGCTAGCCGTTGGTGTCGTGCGAGTGTATGACCTGATTGTCGCGCAAACCGGTGGCGGCCCTGGTATGTCGACGGAAATGCCTGCGAAGTTCGTTATTGATCACATTACAGCCCGTGGCAATGTGGGCTTGGGGATGGCGGCGGCAACCATGATGTTGCTCCCTGTGCTCTTGGTGATTGGTCCCTGGATTTATCGCGAATATGTTCGTCCAGCCAAACATTAGGAGTCGATCATGGAACAGATTCAATTAACTGGTCCACATGGGCCAAAACCGAAAAAAACCACAGTCTCACGGCTTGGCGTTTATGCATTTTTATTCAGTGCTGCCGTTTTCTTTTGTATTCCTTTGTACGTGATGTTGATTACATCGCTAAAAGGCATGCCTGAGATTCGCTTAGGGGAGCTTTTTTCGTTACCTGGCGACCCAAGTTTTGCAGCCTGGGTAAAAGCCTGGAGTGAGGCGTGTTCTGGTGTGGAGTGTAATGGGATTCAAACAGGTTTTTGGAATTCAGTGAAGATCACCATTCCAAGCGTGGCCATATCTATCATCATAGGTTCGATCAATGGTTATGCTTTGTCATTCTGGCGTTTCAAGGGTTCTAATTTGTTGTTTGGTCTACTGCTGTTCGGGGCTTTTGTGCCTTTTCAAGTAGTGATCTTTCCGCTGATTATTTTCCTTCGCGAGATGGGGCTTTATGGTTCTTTAACTGGGATTATTTTGATTCACACCATCTTTGGTATGCCGATCATGACCTTGTTATTTCGCAATTATTTTTCATCGTTACCCGATGAATTATTTAAAGCTGCGCGAGTAGATGGCGCAAATTTTTGGCAGATCTTCTTTCAAATTATGATGCCGCTATCCATTCCAGTGACTGTGGTCGCGGTGATCTTACAAACTACGGGAATTTGGAATGACTACTTATTGGGTTTGATTTTTGCTGGTCGAGAGAACTTACCAATGACCGTGCAGTTGAACAATATAGTGGCAACCACATTTGGTGTACGTGAATACAACGTGAATATGGCCGCAACAATTCTTACGGCGTTAGTTCCGTTGGCTATTTACTTGTTGTCTGGCAAATATTTTGTGCGTGGCATAGCGGCTGGCGCGGTGAAGGGGTAAGACTATGAACAGTATATCTATTAAAGAATTGGATCTTAAGTATCAAGATGCCCATGTTTTAAAACAGCTTAATCTTGATATTAAAAAAGGGGAGTTTTTGGTTCTGCTGGGCTCTTCAGGTTGTGGTAAATCGACTTTGCTTAATTGCATCGCTGGCTTATTGGATATCTCTGCTGGGCAGATTTGGATCAATGATCGCAATGTGACTTGGGAAGAGCCTAAAGATCGCGGAATCGGTATGGTTTTTCAGTCTTATGCTTTGTATCCGCAGATGACAGTGGAAAAGAATTTGTCTTTCGGTTTGAAGGTAAAAGGCATGCCAAAAGATGAGATCCGCGAGAGAGTCGACCGTGCTTCTAAAATTTTGCAAATAGAGCCGCTTCTGCATCGAAAACCGTCTGAATTGTCTGGCGGGCAGCGTCAGAGGGTGGCGATAGGTCGAGCATTAGTTCGAGATGTGGATGTCTTTTTATTCGATGAACCCTTGTCGAATTTGGATGCCAAGTTACGAGCAGACTTAAGAGTAGAGATAAAACGCCTTCATCAGCAGTTAAAAAATACCATGGTGTATGTGACTCATGACCAGGTAGAAGCGCTCACCTTAGCTGATCGCATTGCCATCATGAAGGACGGCGAAATCCAGCAATTAAGTACGCCAGCGGATATTTATCATAAACCCTGTAACCTGTTTGTCGCGCAATTTATTGGCTCGCCGAGCATGAATTTATTGGAAGGTCGTGTCGTTGGCGAAAACTTTGTTTATCAAGATTACCGCGTCAACTTAATAGGTTATGAGTTTATTAATCAAGGCGATCATGACGAGAACGCTTTTTTGGGAATTCGCCCTGAGCATTTGGCGCTTGAGCCTCGCGAGGGTTATGTGAAGTTGACTTGCGCCAAGATTGATATCTTAGAACCAATGGGGGATGAAACCATTGTTTGGTTTGATTTTATGGGTCGTAAATGGTCGGTAAAAGTTCATGGAGATCATCAGCTTAAATGGGATGAAGACGTCGATATTTATCTTGATCCGAAAAAAGCTCATCTCTTTTCGAAGCAAAGTGAAGTGCGGCTTTAAGCCAACAGTCATTGCAATAAAAATAAAAAGGAAACGATATGAACGAATTTTCATTTCAGCTTTATAGCGCCCGTAATACTAAATCTCTCGATGAAGTTTTTGCTCTTTTACACCAAGCTGGCTATCAGCAAGTGGAAGGTTATGGTGGTTTGTATGGTCAATTGGATGAGTTGAAAAGCTTATTAGAAAAACATCAATTGACTATGCCAACCGGGCATTTTGATTTAACCATGTTGGAAAACAATATTCAGCAGGCTTTGTATATTGCTAAGACGCTACATATGCACACCATTATTTGTCCCTTTATTATGCCTGACCAGCGCCCAAATAGTGCACAAGGTTGGTTTGAATTCGGGCAGCGCTTAGAAGCTATTAGAGAAAAAACCATCAATGCTGGCTTTGAATTTGGTTGGCACAATCATAATTTTGAGTTTGAACCGTTAGCCGATGGCTCTTTGCCAATGTCGTTGATTCTAGAAGGCGGCCCGAATATTAAATGGGAAATGGATGTGTCTTGGGTGGTCAGAGGAGGGCAGGATCCTGCTAAGTGGCTAACTATGTATCGTGACCGAATTTGTGCTGTGCATTTAAAAGACATTGCACCCGAAGGTGAATGCCAAGATGAAGATGGCTGGGCAGATTTTACCCACGGAACTTTACCTTGGCGAGACTGGTGGCCAGTAGTGCGTTCAACACCAGCCAATGCGTTTGTGATGGAGCATGATAACCCTAATGATTTATCGCGCTTTGCCAATCGAGCCCTAAGAGGGGCGCAAGCCTTAGTAAAAGGAGCAACAGTATGAAAACTATTTTGAATGTTGGGTTGATTGGCTGCGGAAATATTTCCGACAGCTATTTGTCTTTAGCGCCGCAGTTTTGTGGTTTCAAAATTTTAGCCTGCGCGGATTTAAATACTGAATTAGCGGTAACTAAAGCGCAGAAATATGGCATTGAATCGCGCACTGTAGATGAATTATTAGCCTCTCAAGATATTGATATTATTGTCAATTTAACGATTCCTGCTGCGCATTATGAAGTGAGTATGCAGGCCCTAGAAGCTGGCAAGCATGTTTATTCAGAAAAGCCTTTGGTTTTGAGCCTTGAAGAAGGTCAAAGAATGAAAGCGCTTTCACTAAAAAATGGCCTCAAAGTCGGTAGTGCCCCAGATACCTTTATGGGTGGCTCCCATCAGTTTGCACGACACCTGTTAGATAAGGGCGAAGTTGGTGAGGTGTATTCTGGTACTTGTCACGTGATGAGTGCCGGCATGGAAAGCTGGCATCCAAATCCGGACTTTTTCTTTAAAGCTGGCGGAGGCCCTATTCTTGATTTGGGCCCTTATTACATTGCTAATTTAATTCAATTATTAGGCCCTGTGGAGTCGGTGATTGCCAAAACAGTAATTCCGAGTAAACAACGCAAGATCACCAGCCAACCAAGATCTGGCGAGATGATAAACGTAGAAACACCGACGACCATTCACGCTATTTTAACGTTTGAAAATGGTGCAGTTATTACCTTGGGGGCTAGTTGGGACGTGCAAGCCCATCAACATTCCCATATGGAGTTATACGGTAGTAAAGGTTCTATGTATTTGCCTGATCCCAACTTTTTTGGCGGAAAAGTATCGCTGATTCAAGAGGGTCGTGAAACGCCTTTGCAAGTATGGGATCACCCATTTGGCGTGCCAAATCAAATTCATGGCGAGCTAGCAAAGGCTAATTATCGCACCGCAGGTTTGGCAGAAATGGTAATGGCGATCCATATGGGACGAGATCATATGTGTTCGCTGGACAGAGCTTTACATGGTGTGGAAGTAATGACGGCGATTTTGGCGTCTGGTGAGAGTGGACAATCCATCAAGATGACCACCCATTGTGATCGTCCCCGCGCGCTTGACCCTGAGGCAGCTAAAGCTTTGCTTGCTGCTTGTTTCTAGGAGGAAATTATGAAGACGATACAAGGCCCCGCTATTTTTTTAGCGCAGTTTGTTGGTGATGAAGCCCCCTTTAATAGCTTTGATGCTATTTGTGGCTGGGTGGCTTCTTTGGGTTATAAAGGTGTGCAAGTACCTACTTGGGATAAGCGTTTAATGGATCTTGAGCAAGCTGCAAACAGTCAAGAATACTGTGACGAGCTAACTGCGACAGCAGCGAAACACGGCTTAGTAATTTCGGAATTGTCTACGCATTTACAAGGTCAGCTGGTGGCAGTGCATCCGGCCTATGACGAAGCGTTTGATGGCTTTGCAGATCCGAGCGTAAGAGGCAACCCCACCGCACGCCAAGCGTGGGCGGTGGAGCAACTTAAAATGGCCGCCAAGGCGTCCAAACGTCTTGGTCTGACGGCTCATGCAACTTTTTCTGGTGCTTTGGCGTGGCCTTATTTTTACCCATGGCCACAAAGACCAGCAGGCTTAGTAGAAGAGGCGTTTGCTGAACTGGGGCGGCGCTGGAAGCCAATTCTTGATGTGTTTGATGAGGCTGGTGTGGATCTTTGTTATGAAATTCATCCCGGTGAAGATCTTCATGATGGTGTGACTTTCGAGCGTTTTCTCGATGAAGTGGATCATCATCCTCGGGCCAATATTCTTTATGACCCTAGTCATTTTGTGTTGCAGCATTTGGATTATTTGGCCTTTATTGATCATTACCATAATCGAATTAAGATGTTCCATGTGAAAGATGCGGAGCTGAATTTGAGTGGCAAATGTGGCGTTTACGGTGGTTTCCAAAACTGGGTAGATCGTCCTGGACGTTTTCGTTCTATCGGTGATGGCCAGGTGGATTTCAAAGGTATTTTTTCTAAGCTCACCGCTTATGATTTTGCAGGCTGGGCGGTCTTGGAGTGGGAGTGTTGTTTAAAGCATCCTGAAGAGGGTGCCCGAGAAGGTGCGCAACACATTCAAGACTTTATTATCCGAGTAACCGATAAAGCCTTTGACGATTTTGCTGACAGTGGCATCGACGCGCAAGCGAACCGAAAAATGTTGGGGCTGGAGTGATTTTATGACTGAAGCAAGCAAACGTCGTTTACGTCTTGGTATGGTGGGTGGTGGAGAAGGCGCGTTTATCGGTGAAGTGCATCGTTTTGCTGCGCGTCTTGATGACCATTATGAGCTGGTAGCGGGGGCATTATCGAGCCAATCAGATAAAGCAGAGCGATCAGCGCAGGTACTTGGTCTTGCTCGATCTTATGTGGATTTCGAGCAAATGGCGCAGCAAGAAAGTGAGCGTAGCGATGGTATTGAAGTGGTGTCTATCGTGACACCTAACCATCTACATGCACCGATGGCGATGGCGTTTCTTAAAAGAGGTATTCATGTCATTTGCGATAAGCCACTGACGGCGACTCTTGAAGAGGCGGAAGCGCTATATCAAGCCGCTGAAACAAGCCAAGCGCAGTTTTTATTAACCCATAATTATTCAGCTTATCCCATGGTGCGCGAGGCGCGAGCCATGGTGAAAACAGGTAAGTTGGGCAATATACGTTCTATTCAAGTGGAATACGTACAAGACTGGCTGACGGAACCGTTAGAGAAAACCGGCAACAAACAAGCCACTTGGCGATCCGATCCCGCTCAATCCGGTATTGCTGGTTGTATGGGAGATATCGGCAGCCATGCTTATCAATTAGCGTGCTTTGTTGGTAATACTCAGGCGAAAGAAATCTTGGCGGATTTATCCAGCTGGGGGAAAGGGCGTCAGTTGGACGATGAAGCCAATATCTTGATGCGTTTTTGTAATGGAGCCAAAGGTCATTTGTGGGCGAGCCAAGTGGCGCCGGGCAACGAGAATGCCTTATCATTGCGGATTTATGGAGATAAAGCTGGTATTGAGTGGCATCAGGAATCGCCTAATGAGCTGACATATTCCGTGTTAGGAGAACCAAGCCAACGCCTCCGACGTGGTAATGGTTATCTAAGCGAAGCAGCCACATCGGTTTCTCGTATTCCTTCTGGTCATCCTGAGGGCTATTTAGAGGCGTTTGCGAATTTATACAGTGAGTTTGCTGAGCAGCTACTTACATCAACTCAGAGCCCTAATTTACCAACATTGGCAACGGGGTTACATGGAATGCGGTTTATTGCCGCGAGTGTGTATTCCAGTCAAAATAATTGTCTTTGGGTTCCATTGGACGATTAGTTGCTTTAAGAAGGCAAAGCGTAATATTGGAATCAGCCGCAATATCTATAAGCGGCTTTTTCTTGCTTGCTGTATACTCTCGGCTAAATTGCTAATTGAGTCACAGGAATAAATAGATATGGTCGGAATACAAGCTAATAACCCTTTGCATGGCGTTAAACTAGAGAAGGTTGTCACGGATCTGGTGGAGCATTACGGTTGGGAAGAGTTGGCTATTCGCATCAATATTAATTGTTTTAAAAGCGATCCATCGGTTAAGTCTAGTCTTAAGTTTTTGCGCAAAACGCCTTGGGCGAGAGACAAGGTTGAAGCGCTTTTTTTGGAAACCTTCAGTGAATAATACCCTGACTCACTGGAGAAGGCGGAGTTGCGATTAATGCTAAAGTTGCTCTGCTATTGTGAGCATCTCATGATGGACCAAGTTGCGGCCTTTGTTCTTCGCTGAATATAAATTTTTATCTGCAACTTTAAAAAACTCTTTGAAGGTTTGGCCTTTTTTCAGTTGGGCAATACCAATACTTACGGTGATTTTGATATCTTGTTCGTGGTATAGGAAAACAGAATTCTCAATGTTTCTACGAATTCTCTCTGCAAAGCTGAACGCTTCCGAAGAAGAGTAATCTTGCAACACGATCAAAAACTCTTCGCCACCAATCCGATAAACCTGCTGCTTGTCCGCGTAGTAATGTAATAGTTCAGTAATTTCTACTAAGACTGAATCCCCCACATCATGACCAAACTCGTCATTAACGCTTTTGAAGAAGTCTATATCAATAATCAGTAAATGTGGCTCTTGCGCCTTTTCTTTGAATGGGTCTATTGCTTGCTTGTTGAAGTATTCAAAAAAAAGCTCTAGTGCATGGCGGTTTTTTGCACCAGTTAATGGGTCTTGAAAGGCCATTTTTTGTAAAGCTTTGTCTCTTGTTGTGTATTGGTTTTCGTAGAAATAACAAACCATGTATGCCAGAAAATACGCTAGGACAAAGTTAAGCACGGATCGGTAAGGAATAAATTCTTGCGTGTCTGATTTGCTGAATAACATCCAAATAGCAGGAAAAGATAAGAGAATTGTACAGAATAGCCCTCGTTTGGCTCCGAGTAGTAGACAAAACAAAGGTGGCAAAACCAAAAGCCAGTATACTGCCCCAGCCCTTATATCTGCAAAGTAGAAGGCATACAAAACAGCCGAAGCAAGAGAAAGGATTAGCATATTATTGTGCCAACGCTTCATTCTTCCTTGGTTGGCCTTATAAAAAAAGTACAAATTTAGTACGCCAAATACGCCATCCACTAAGGCAATAGCATTTTGATACAGCAATACAAAATTGAGGAAGCAGAAAAATAAGAGAACAATCCCCGTGCTAAGGCTTAGCCACTTATGAAGCGTGACTCTTGTTTCGATTAGGTGTGGATTTTTGGTGTTCGTCATTTGGGTTTCGTGTGTCTATAATGTAAGCATGCAAAATTTTGAGTTCAACATTCTCCCTTATAAATATAGCTATGTTGTATTTATTTTAGTAACAATTTGTTATCAATAGGGGAGAAGCTATCTGCAGCATTAATGAGCGACTGTGCTGTTAAGGATTCAACGCCATAAACTTCCACTCTGGTTTGGTATTTTTCTCTGAGCGTTTTAGCCAGAATATCGAAGTCTCCATCGCCAGAAAGCAGCACCAGCACATCGCTGTCTTTACCATGTTCTATGCCATCGATAGCAATGCCCACATCCCAATCACCTTTGGCGGAACCATCCGAGCGTTGAATAAAAGGCTTTAATTTCACCTCAAAGCCAATCGCACGTAAAATGTTTTGAAATTGACGCTGTTTCTCATCGCCTCGGTCTATAGCGTAAGCGATAGCCTTTACTACATTGCGACCTTCTGTGGCCTGTTGCCAAAAAGTGTTGTAGTCGAAAGAACGCCCAAATGCTTGTCTCGAGGTGTAATAGACATTTTGAACATCGACTAAAATCGTCACGTTTGTCATGGTATTCCTTGGCAGTATGGGTGAAAACAGAACGGAAAAAGACCACGTTACAAGTATTCGTAGTGAAAAGAAATCATAAAGCTGATAAGAAGAGGGCGATAATTTTCAAACTATCCCCATTATGCTTATTAGACAAAATTTTATTGAATAACGGAGTGTTTGAATATGTCCGGATTTGAGCCTGATAATCGCTTTAAACCGCTAACACCAAGAGAGGAAAATGCTAAAAGTAATGTAGTGATTGCTTATATTTTTATGCTGCTGGGCATATTTACTGGTGTGTTTTGGTTTATTGGTGCGATTTGGGCCATGGTGAAAGCGGACGAAGCTCGCGGCACGTTTTTTGAAGACCACTACGCTAATATCATTGGTACTTTTTGGTGGGGAATTTTCTGGAGTGTCGTGGGTGTGATATTAGCGTTCTTTTTTATTGGTTATATTGTGTTGCTTGGTGTCTGGATTTGGTCAATTTTCAGAATGGTGAAAGGCATCGCCAGAGCGACTTCTAACCAATCTTATCGCGAAATTTTTAATCCTTTTTAGACGTTTTTTACAGCCCATTTGTCCACGCACTTGGGCTGTAAATAAGCGTTCTACTTGGTTGATAGTTCCATCTTACTGTCTTTATAAAGCGTACCTTCGTTTGCCAGTAGTGCGAGCTCTTTTAGGCTAATCGCTGATGAAGGCGACAGCGTCAGGGTTAGCTTTTCTGGTTGCTTTAAAAACCTCAATAACGCCTCGGCAATCAGCTCTGCTTCTTTTGAGTTGGCTGGTGCCAGCCCCAAAGCCTGACTTGCGTATTTCAATCCGTTTAGTTGGTTTTCAGTTGACTCGCTTGAGATCGCTGATTTAGGAACCAAGTGAGCAATTAACCCTGACTCTTCGTACTCTACTTTCAAAGAACGCACTTCAATGGCATCGCCATAGATGATGGGGAGCGCTTCTGGCTGGCCTAATGCAAAAGAGGCAAGAACATCGGAACGCAGATTATCCATCGCAATGTTTTGATCTAATATGCTTATATCTGACGCCCAAGCAAGCTTTCCAATATCTTTAATGTCCAGCGCGAAGCTTGATGAAACCTTGTTGCCTTCAATCTTGGAAGTAAAAGAGCCTTTACCCAGTAAGGTTTCGATTCCAGCAGCGCGCATTAGGTTTCTTGTATCACGGGATAGGCTGTCTATTGGACTTTCTTGAATCCAAAAATCCACGTCTAGATCTGGGTAATTGATCGGATAACTGTTCAAAGATATTCTGGCAAACCTTAGCCATGGGGAAAACTCATTGCCAAAGCTAACATTTTCTAGTGAAGGCGTCAGAGTGAATGGATCCAGATGAACACTTTCATAATGAACAAAAGGAGCGAGGCCAGATAGTTCTAGTTGTTCTTGAATCTTTTGCTCAGCGTAATCCCCACCAAAGCGCTGTACTGCGTAGATGACTAAAACAGCGAAACAAGAGAGTAAAATAAAGTAGGTTACTGCTTTGCCAAGGCCGTTCTTAAATTTGCTTCCGATATTATTCAATTTCTCATCCTAGATTTTCAGCTTGTGTCTGTGTTGGAATAAAACATGCAGGTATTATTGAGCAATGTTGTCGCTATTAAAGGACGACTAACTTGGAACATTATCTAATAAAGGACAATCGAATGCAGTTTAAAAAAAGTGTCTTATTGGCAGTATTAGCAACAACGACGTTATCTGTGCCATCTTGGGGTGCAGAATCTGTCGACTTGCTAATCAAAGACGCTACCGTTTTGACCATGGATAAAAGCAAAACACTCTATCAAAATGGTGTTATCGCAATTAAAGGCAATAAAATATTAGCAGTGGGTGATGCATCATTAGCGGATCAGTTTGACGCAGAAAAAGTGTTGGATGTGGATGGGGATATCGTCATGCCAGGTTTAATCAACACCCATACACATGTATCTATGAGCGTTTTACGTTCTTTGGCAGATGATGTGCCAGATCGTTTACATCGTTATATTTTCCCTCTTGAAAACAAGCTTATCACCCGCGATATGGTGCGTATCGGTGCTAATCTCGGCAACGTTGAAATGCTACGTGGTGGTGTGACGACTTACGCTGATATGTATTACTTTGAAGATGAAGTGGCGAAAACAGTCGATCAAATTGGTATGCGTGCTGTGCTTGGTGAAACTGTCATTAAGTTTCCCGTCGCCGATGCAAAAAATGCCGAAGAAGGCATTAACTATGCTTTGAACTTTATTGAAGAATACAAAGATCACCCACGTATTACGCCAGCGTTTGCACCTCATGCGCCTTATACCAACACGACAGAAGTATTGCAGCGAGTGTCGGATTTATCCAAAGAGAAAAGTGTTCCTGTTTTGATTCATTTGGCTGAATCTCACACAGAGCAGGAAAAAATTGCAGCGCGTGCAGATGGTAAAAGCCCAGTGCAGTACATGCATGATATTGGTGCTTTGAATGAGCATTTAGTTGGCGCTCATATGATCCTAGTAGACGACCATGATATTGAGCTTGTTAAAAAAAGTGGTATGGGCGTGGTGCATAACATGAGCGCGAATATTAAATCGGCGAAAGGTGTTTCTCCAGCCTTGAAAATGTATGACGAAGGTGTACGCATTGGTTTAGGTACAGATGGCCCAATGTCCGGTAATAACCTAAGTACGATTGCGGAGTTTGGTCAGGTCGCTAAAGTTCATAAGTTAGTAAACCAAGATCGTGCTGCTATGCCGCCGATTAAAGTCATTGATATGGCAACAATGGGCTCTGCAAAAGCATTGCATATGGAAGATCGCGTTGGTTCATTGGAAGTTGGAAAACTAGCGGACATTATTGTTGTCGACACCAAAGCACCACATATGGTGCCAATGTATAACCCATATTCTGCCTTGGTTTACTCGGCCTATCCTAGCGATGTTCGACACAGCATAGTCGATGGAAAAATCCTCATGGAAGACAAAAAAATTCTCACCGTAGATGAAGCGGCTATCTTGAAAGAGGCTCAAGACTATACTCAAACCGTACGAGATACAGTGATAGCGAATGGTGAAGAAGTTCTATAAGCCATTTTTGAGATTTTTCTGATTTGATAAAAACCTCTTTTTACCTCAAAAGTAGAAAGAGGTTTTTTATTTTGGTTTCTTTTATCCAATCGCTACGAGTGTGCTGGGATATTGATGAAAAATGCGTACCATAGAGAGGATTGACTAGTATTCACAAGGAGTGCGTTATTTCATCTTTGATTCCCTCGCAAGAGGACTTATGGTTTTTGCCTTTAGGTGGCACCGGCGAGATTGGCATGAACATGAACCTTTATGGTCACGATGGCCAATGGTTGATGGTCGATTGCGGTGTTTCCTTCAATGAGCCATTAACGCCTGATGATTTGCGTACGTCCGAAATAGTATGTGCCGATCCACGGTTTATCAGCGAGCAAAAAGAGCGTTTAGCAGGCATCGTTATTACACATGCCCATGAAGACCATGTGGGCGCTTTGCCTTTTTTGTGGCGGCGTTTCAAATGCCCTGTTTACACCACGGCATTTACCGCCGAAGTGCTGCGCCGTAAGTTGGTTCAAGTGGGCTTAACTGATCAAGTACCGATTATCGAAGTGAAAGAAAATGAAACCAAAAAAATTGGCGTGTTTAATGTCAAATGGTTGGCATTAACACATTCTGTGCCTGAACCTTATGCCATGACCATCGACACACCTGCAGGAAAAATCTTTCATACAGGTGATTGGAAAATTGATAAGACTCCGATTCTTGGTGACGGTTTTTCTCCCTCCGGCTTTAAAGCCCTAGCCAAAGAAAATATTCTTGCCATGGTATGTGATTCCACGAATGCGCTGAAGGATGGTTTTTCGCCGTCAGAAAGCGATTGCTATCATGGCTTATTAAAAACCATCGAGGCAGAAAAGAACCGTGTCGTGGTGGGGTGTTTCAGCAGTAATGTCGCGCGCTTAGTCGCATTAGGGCAAGTGGCAAAAGAGACGGGTCGATACCTTGCCTTGATTGGAAGGTCGCTGATAAATATGGTCAGTGCTGCTCGAGTAACTGGACATTGGCCAGATGATTTACCGATTATCGATGCCGCGCATCTTGGTTATTTGCCAAGAGAAGAAGTACTGGCGGTAGTGACTGGAAGCCAAGGGGAGCCAAGAGCGACCTTGAATCGACTCGCTGCCGATAATTGTTTTGATCTAAGTCTTGAAGCCGACGATCTAGTGATTTTCAGTTCCATGCGTATTCCGGGCAATGAGCTAGCCATAGACAGATTAGCCGAACAATTTAAAGGTCGGAAAATTCGCACTTTGCAAGCTCATGAAACTGACTTAACCATTCATGTGAGTGGTCATCCTTGCCGTGAAGAGCTCAAACAGCTTTATACTTGGGTACAACCACAATTGGCTATTCCGGTTCATGGCGAGCCGCAACATTTGGATGCTCACGCTGAAGTGGCGAAACTCAGTCATGTGCCAGATCAATTAATTGGTCGAAATGGCGACTTATACCAGCTAGCGCCGAACGTGAGCATTCGACGTCAGCAAGTAAAAGTGGGGCGGATTGCGCTGCTTAGGTAAAGACGGTTAATAAAGTTTATTCGTTCTAAAAAGTTGGAGCGAAGACACTTTTCGCTGGCTTGCCTGGGATTTCTTTGGTAAGTCTAGGTACTAAATAGCCGGGAAGCTCTGCGGCGACTTGTCCCATCAAGCGTTGTGCGTCTTCGATAGCAATATCAAAATGCGCTGCGCCTTCTACAGGGTCTAAGGTAAACATGTAGTACGGTAAAATGCCGGCATCGAACACAGCCTCGCTCAAGTTGACTTGAGCTTCGACTGAGTCGTTGACGCCTTTTAGTAAAACACCTTGGTTGAGCAGGGTGACTCCGGCTCTTTTTAGCTTATAAGCCGCCTGTGCAAGCTCTTCGTCCATTTCATTGGCATGATTAATGTGCCACACCATGACAATATCGAGACGACTCGATTTGATCCACGCCAACATGTCGTCGCAAACACGGTTTGGAATCACCACGGGCAAACGTGAATGAATGCGCAGGCGCTTTATTTGCGGTAAAGCATCAAGTTTACGGACTTTATCAGCGAGCAAGCTGTCTTTCATTATCAAAGGGTCACCGCCACTCAAGATCACTTCGTTAACTTCTGGATGATCTTGCAAATACTCAATCACCGACTGCCATTCAGCTTGCGCCAGTTGATTGTCTCCGTAGGGAAAATGGCGACGGAAGCAGTAACGACAATTTACTGCGCAGGTACCAGTGGTAATGACGAGCAAACGTCGTTTGTATTTATGCACGATGGCTTTTTGTGGATTGTGGTCGGCTTCTTCTAGCGGGTCTTTTGTGTAGCCTGCGACTTTTTGCATCTCTAAGGTGCTGGGTAAGACTTGCAATAGCAATGGATCATTTGGATTACCATATTCAATACGAGACAAATAAGGTCGAGGCACCAGTAATTTGAAACTTTCATGTGCTTCTATTCCTTGTTGACTGAGGCTTTTCGGTAGACCTAAATGCTCAATCAATTCAGGTAATGAGGTTAGAGCCTGTGACAGGTGCTGGGACCAGCTTAAATTGTTCTTAGTTTGAATAGGGATCACGTCAAATATCTGCAAAATTGTCTTCATTTAGGTTATGATTGCGCCAACTTATTTGGGCCAATTCGGCCAGTGGCTCTCCGAGACCTTTGCAAACGCTCTTTTATTTGCTTATTTAACCATTCTAAATGGCATCAAAAGAAGTTCGCAGAGATCTTGAGACTGACATGATACGCCAGTCTGAGCCTTTTCTCTAAAAATATACTGTGAGGATGTATGGCTAATATTTCTACCAGCGATATGCGCAGCGGCGCGAAAGTAATGGTTGACGGTGATCCATGTGCGATTATCGATAACGAACACGTTAAACCTGGTAAAGGCCAAGCCTTTAACCGCTTGAAGCTGCGTAATCTACGTTCTGGTCGAGTTTGGGAACGTACCTTTAAATCAGGTGATACGCTTGAATCTGCTGATGTTATGGACACCGATATGGAGTACTTGTACACCGACGGCGAGTTTTGGCACTTCATGGCGGTAGACGGTTCTTTTGAACAACATGCAGCTGATGAAACCGCAGTTGGCGACACAGTAAAATGGTTAAAAGAGCAAGAGAAATACGTTGTTACTCTTTATAACGGTGCTCCATTGGCTGTTGCTGCACCTAACTTCATTGAACTTGAAGTGAAAGACACAGATCCAGGTGTAAAGGGCGATACGGCTAACGGTGGTTCTAAACCAGCGTACTTGGTAACAGGTGCTATGGTTCGTGTTCCTCTGTTCATCAACATTGGCGAAGTTCTACGTGTTGATACTCGTACTGGTGAATACGTTTCTCGTGCAACAGGCAAGTAATTCCTAGCTTAGCGTGATGAATGAAAAAAAGCCCCGATAGGAAACTATCGGGGCTTTTTTATACGATTTTGAGCTGTTAAATAGCTAGCTTGGTAATCAATTAGTTTGTTTCCAAGATTTTACAAAATCTACCATGGCCCTTAATTTCGGAGCCATGTTTTCTCGGTTTGGGTAAAAGAAATAAAAACCAGAAAAGGTTGGCAGAAACTCTTCGAGTAAAGGCACGAGTTTGCCAGCCTTAATAAAGGGGCGGAAGGCTTCTTCTGTCGCGAAAGTGATTCCACCACCAGCTAGTGCAACACGCAACATTAGTCGGAAGTCATTAGTGGTGACTTGAGGCTCTACCGATACCTCAAAGTCTTTTTCGTTTTCACTAAACTCCCAATAATAGGGGCGATTGTTTAGCTTTGGTCGCCAACCAATGCAGCGATGATTGAGTAAGTCTTTAGGGTGTTTTGGAATACCTTGCTGCGCTATGTAGTCTGGCGAAGCAACAGCCATATCTCTTTGTAAGCCGCAGAAAGGCAGGGCGATCATATCTTGTTCTAAGCTATCGCCAAGACGAACTCCTGCATCAAAGCCTGCTTTTACAATATCAAACTCATCATCGGTGACTGTAATATCCAACTCAATGTCTGGGTACTTTTTTGAAAACTCGACAATAAATTTTCCTGATAAAAAAGGTTCTGCAATAGAGGTCGAAGCTATTCTTAGTAATCCTTGTGGGGAGTTGTGACTGGTAATATTTTCTAAAGAAGAATTCACATTCTCTAAGTGGGGGTGCACTTGTCTATAAAGACGCTCTCCAGCTTCCGTTAGTTTCACGCTTCTTGTGGTTCGGGTAAATAAAGCGATGCCTAGTTGATCCTCAAGCTTTCTAATCATCTGACTGACTGCTGAGCGTGTTATTCCTAGTCTGTCGGCAGCCTCTCGGAAATTGTGCTCTTCCGCGATGGCTATAAAGACTGGCAGGATGTTCAAGTCGATTTTCATTGTCATAATTTGCTTACCAATATGTCAAGTAATGGCTATCTACTCTAATCAATATGACGTTTTTATAATGTTAAAGCAAGTTGAGACATAGCAATGTCTCGATTCTACTCTGACAATATAAAAGGTGATCTATGACACATCTCAAATCGACTCTTTCTCTAGTACTTTTTTTTAGTTTAGGTTCTGTGCAGCTGCAAGCTGCGGAGCAAACTTGTGCACAAACTGGTGCAGACTCTCCATTGGAACTTCACAAGCATTGGATTATGAAGGGATGGGAAAAAAAGACAGATTCTCCTGAGTTTATTTTCGCCACGAAAATGAGCCGTTATTATAACTTGCAAGATCCATCTGGTATTTATTGGGATAACTTTGCTCCTGGTGACAATCAGTTATTTGATAATGCCGCGATTTATGGTGCTAATTGGGAGGGGCTACAAGCTAACGCTGAATCTGTGACACATGCTCTGACAGAGGGGCATAGTGAACTTGTTGGCGATAAGGTGTCTTCAACAACCATTGGGTTTGTTGGAACAATAACGCAAAAAAGTGGTGGAGTTATTCCATTTAATGGACGCTCTCAATTAGGCTGGAGATGTGATTCTGGCGAATGGAAGATCCATCAAGAATTGAACTATGCGTGGGTTGTTGAAGCTAAAGATATTGCACACTACTACGATGCGATGAAAAAGGAACATTGAAAGAGTATGGCTAAAAAAGAGCCAGAGGTTCCGCATCCTTATGTCGGTATGTGGATGACAGAGGATAGCTACATACGACATCAACTATTACCTAATAACCGTTATATTGAAGCAAGAGGGAATAAAGAAGTGGCTTATCAAGGGCGCTACCGGATCTCTGGCGATTATATCGAGTATTGGGATGACACAGGCTTTACCGCAGATGGAACTTTCATAAATGGTGTGCTGTATCATGCTGGAATGATTTTATATCGCCAGTAGCTTCGCCAAATAAAAGCCTCGATTCTAGTAAAAAGGGATCGAGGCTTTTTATAATAATTACAGTTTAGTAAAGCGAATAGTTATTTAGCCGAAATGACTTTGTCTACAGAGTAAGAGCCCGCGCCGCTGAATACCAAAGAAACTGCAACGATTAATAGCGTTAGAGCGTATTCGTAGCCGTTGTTCGACATGAACAAGCCGTTAGAAATATGCACAGTTACGATTGCAATTAGCATAGTGAAGGCAATAACTACAGAAGCTGGACGAACTAGCAAACCGATTACTAGCGCAGCACCGCCAAAGAATTCTGCACTGCCAGCCAAAAGAGCCATCAAATAACCAGGTTCAAGACCAAGAGACGCCATGAACTGACCTGTCCCTTCAAGACCGTAACCGCCAAACATAGCGAACAATTTTTGTGCGCCGTGTGCCATTAGGATTAGACCGACTGGAATGCGCAAAATTGTGCTAGCAATACCAGATGTCGTGCTTGTGATTTTTTGGATGAATGATGTAGACATTTTTATTTACCTTAATGTTAGGGGGTTAAGTGATACGTACTATATATAAAAAAAAGAAATAGAATAACGGAGTTTTTTGAGGTAAATGATCAATAAAATTGAACATTGCCTAAAACACTCATTTGAAAGCGGTTTTATTGGAAAATATTCCTATTTGGTTCAGTTATAAGCAAAAAAGTAGCAGAATTTTTTATCATGAGAGTGGTAGCGTGTTGTTATTACTATTAATAACAACAAGTAGAATAAACATGTCTAAAGCATTAATCGGAAAAGTCGCCGTTGTCACCGGTGGCGCATCAGGAATTGGGTTAGCAAGTGTTGAAGGCATGATAGCCGAAGGAGCTAGAGTCGTCATCGTTGACCGCGACGAAAAGGCACTTCAAGTATTGCAAGATAAGCATGGCGACTCAGTCATGACTCTTTCTGTCGATTTGTTAGATCCAGCTGCTTGCTCGGCGATGGTTCCGCGAATTTTAGAAAAAGCCAATGTGATTGATATTTTTCACGCCAATGCGGGTTTGTATGTGGGCGGTGATTTAGTTGATGCCGATAATGACGCCATAGACCGAATGTTGAATCTGAATATTAACGTAGTTATCAAGAACGTGCGTGATGTCTTGCCGCATATGATTGAACGAGGTGTTGGGGATATTTTAATAACCAGTTCGTTAGCGGGTCATTTTCCGACACCTTGGGAACCTGTTTATGCTTCGTCAAAATGGGCGATGAATTGTTTTGTGCAAACGGTACGTAGACAAGTCAGTAAACATGGCATTCGTGTTGGCTCTGTGTCGCCAGGTCCAGTGATTACCTCTTTATTATCTGATTGGCCAGCAGAAAAGCTTGCAGAAGCCAAAGCAACAGGCAGCTTGATGGAGGCCAGCGATGTGGCGGAAGCTCTCATCTTTATGCTTACGCGTCCTCGTCATGTGACGATTCGAGATGTGGTGATGTTGCCGTCGCAGTTTGACCTATAGCTAGAAGCCTTTGCACGACGACTAGGTTCGTGCAAAGGTGTTTCTATGTGATAGCCGTTATAGCTTAACGATCAACTTGCCGGTATTTTTACCTTCAAAGAGTAGGTTAATGCCGCTTGTCGCGCTTTCAATGCCTTCAATTACGTGTGCACGATATTTTAATTCGCCTTTGCCTAGCATGGCACCCAGCGCCTGACCGTATTCAGGAATACGATGGAAATGATCTGGCATGGTGAAGCCTTGGATAGTTAAGCGACGCTTGATGATACCAACCCAGCTTGGCCCTGGTGCAGGCTCGGCTTTTTGGTAGTCAGCAATCAAACCACATACTGCGATACGACCATGGGGATTCATACGTTCAAAGATCGGGCCTTGCGCCACGCCGCCGGTATTTTCAAAGAACAAATCGATGCCGTTTGGCGTCGCTTGCGTCAGTTGCTCAACAAAGTCTGCGTCTTTGTAATTTATCGCATGGTCGAAGCCCAGCTCTTTGGTAAGCCATTGGCATTTTTCATCCGAACCTGCGACACCAATAACCGTTAAACCAAGATTTTTCGCCATTTGCCCAACAAGAGAGCCAACTGAACCCGCTGCCGCAGTGACAATAAGTGTTTGACCTGCTTCTGGTTTGAGTACTTCAAACACACCGTGATAAGCGGTAATGCCGGGCAGAGCGATGACGGATAAAATTGCTTCAGCGGGTAGCTCTTTTGGAATGACGTTTAAGCCATTGCCATCGCTGATTGCGTACTCAGTTAACCCCATAAGACCCATAACACGGGAACCAACAGGAAATTTCTCATTATTAGACTCGACAACTTCACCAATGCCGCTGGCGCGCATGGTGTCACCTAATTTTACGGGTGGAATGTAGCTATTTTCATCAGGGCTCATCCAACCACGCATGGCCGGATCTAAAGAAAGGTGAGAGAGTTTTACCAGTACCTCACCTTCTGCTGGCGTGGGGATATCTTGAGTAACAATATTAAAGACATCTTCGGTAATTTCTAATTCAGGACGTTCTATTAGTTTTACGGAACGGTAAGCCATATCAAATATTCCTTTTAATGTTTCTCTTAATAGTTACATAGAGAGTTTGGGGCGCTTTTATTGATCTAAAGGTTAGGATTAAAGGAGTAAAGGTGCAAACGCTCAAATCTAGTTACGCCTCTGCTTTCATCAAATCATTGATTATGTTGCACAAGCTGATCAATTGTTGATAAGTACTGTATTTATCCCCAGTATTTTCTAGCGGCCAACCACAGTTGATGCGCAAGCAATCGTGATAAAAGTCGTGGGTGCTGAAACAAGCACCGCTGCGTATGTCGACGCCTTGTTTATTGGCTTCTTTTTCAAGCTGCACCGCATTTAAACTGGGGATTTGCACCCAAAGCACAATGCCGCCTTTTGGTGCACTGATTTTCGCCGTGGCGGGCAAATGTTCGAGTAAAAATTGTTGGTAGCTGTGGATCTGTTGATTCAATACCGTACGTATTTTATTCACATGAGAGCGATATTCACCGGTGTTGATAAACTCCGCCATGCAAGATTGTATAAGTCCGTTCACGCCAAAGCTGGTTAAGGCATGTTGATTGAGATAAGGCGTTAAATATTGACCCGGAACACACCAACCAAGTCGCAGTCCTGCGGCTAAGGTTTTTGAAAAAGATCCGCACCAAATCACATATCCCTCTTTATCCCAATATTTTGCTGGCAGAGTTAGTTGTTTCTGGTGGCTTAATTCGAAATAGACGTCGTCTTCTATCATCGGTGTTTTGTATTGCGTGGCGAGTTTGGCGAGAGCTTGTTTTTGCTCAATTGGCAATGTCATTCCTGTTGGGTTCATATTTGATGTGCTAAACAGTGACGCTTTAATTAGGCTTTGTTGCAATAAGGTCTCCAGATGGCCTAAATCCAATCCTTGCTCGCTAATAGGGATTTCAATCACTTTACGAGATAGGGCGCTGAGCAAATCGAGCAAACCGCTAAAGCAGGGCGAGCTAATAGCAATAGTGTCGCCTTCCTTGGTCACGCTTTCTATCGCCAGTTTGACTGCATCGATACAGCCATTGGTGATGACAAAGTCGGCTGCGGTAAAAGCAAGGTTGTAGTGACGAAAGTGCTCGGCTAGAGCGCTTCTTAAGCCTTTATCACCTTGCGTCTCTGGATATTGGAATAGATGGTTTCCCGCTTTTTGAGTGACGCGCTTTATGCTGCGTTGTAGGGCGATACTTGGTTGTAATTCTGGCGCAATCATTGAGGTGCCAAGAGGACTAAAAAGTGCCGAGGCAGGATTATAGCCATTTAACGGCGCAAAGCGTTTTGGGTCGCGTTGTTCAATACTTTTGATGTCGAGACTTGGAAAGGTCGTACTTTCGAGTTGATTAGCTACAAAATAACCGGATTGCGGTTGGGCATAAATCCAACCTGTTTGCTGCAGGTAATCGTAGGTTTTGGTTGCCGTTGTCATGCTGACTTGATGTTGCTTCGCCATGGTCCGTAACGCTGGCAAGCGGCTTCCCGCAGGCAGTCTTTGCGCTTGTATGTCGTCGATATAATGCTGAGCAAGTGTCTCGTAAAGCGCCATAACCTCTCCAAAAATATTTCTCTTTCCTGAATTGTACTCTTATTTTTATTGAAAATTGAATCTGTGTTCTTTTTTGTTTTCTAGTGATACTAGGGGTCAATGTTGAGTCAGTGTGGTGCTTCTTTTCGAAACTATCGCCTACCTCAGGAACCACCACACTGACTCAACACGCGAGTTCGTTGTGATACTGGAAAGCTATGTTTTTTTCGAAACTAGCGCCTAGCTCATCGAAATACGGCGTTTATTG
Source organism: Marinomonas foliarum (assembly GCF_016906065.1). NCBI lineage: Bacteria > Pseudomonadati > Pseudomonadota > Gammaproteobacteria > Oceanospirillales > Oceanospirillaceae > Marinomonas > Marinomonas foliarum. The sequence continues at coordinate 2,784,911 of NZ_CP070273.1, forward strand.
GAATGTTGTGGCGCTCACCAACTATTAGAAAATTTAGGAACGAATAATGAAACTACGAGACTTTGGCTTGCTGTTTGCATTGATGGCGTTATGGGGATTGAACTTTAGTGTGATCAAGCTTGGGGTGAACAGCGTTCATCCTTTAGTGCTTACCGCGTTGCGTTTTAGTTTTGCGGTGTTTCCTTTGATTTTTTTCATTAAGAAGCCGGACGTGCCATGGCGTTATTTGATCGCTTACGGTTTGTCTTTTGGTGTCGGCGTGTGGGGATTAACGACATTATCGATTGGCGCAGGAGTCTCGGCGGGAATGGCATCTTTGTTGTTGGATATGAGTATTGTCAGTAGCTTGCTGGTGGGGTGGTTATGTTTAAACGAAACCATCACTCGCAATAAGTTGCTTGGTGCAGGATTGGCATTACTGGGGCTTGCTCTGATCATGTACTCCGAAGGAGGCGCGGTGACGGGCAAAGGCTTAGTACTGGTATTAATAGCGTCGATGTTTTGGAGTATTAATGGATTAATTGTAAAACGCGTGAATACCAAAGCTATTTTCGCTTTTAATATCTGGGGAATGCTGTTTGCACCTTTGCCATTGTTGTTACTAGCGGTTACTTTTGAAGGGACGCAAGTTATCACTGAGTTGCCGAATCAATTTACTCAATGGACGTTATTTTCGGTTCTTTTTCAAGCTTACCCGACGACATTATTGGGTTACTGGTTTTGGAATAAGATGATCATGAAATACTCAGTTTCGAGCGTGGCTCCAATGACCTTGTTGGTGCCAGTGTTTGGTATTTTAGGCGGCTATTGGTTTTACCATGAGCCAATAGAAACGACTCAGATCATCGCCGCCGTATTGATTTTGTTGGGTCTGTTTGTTGGGCAAATGTCATTACCGAAAATTTTGTCTGTTAAGCAATATAAGGGAGTTTAATGATGCAAGAAATTCACTATGTCCTAATATTAATCGGTGCTTTTGTTGTTATGGCAAGCCCTGGGCCTGCGACCTTAGCTATTGCATCGACGTCAATGAATCAGGGGCGCGTGCAAGGTTTGGCGTTGGCATCTGGAATATCAACAGGTTCACTATTTTGGTCTTGTTCGGCGGCCTTTGGTTTAGGTGCTGTGCTGTATGCCAATGTCTGGCTATTCGAAAGCTTACGTTATGTTGGCGCAGTCTATTTATTATTTTTAGCGTACAAATCTTGTCGTTCAGCAATGACGAATAAATCGGATACGAGCAAAATGTTGACCACGCTAGAGACTCAACAAACATCTTTACGCTCAGCTTATCTTCGTGGTTTGGCTATCCATTTAACCAATCCTAAAGCGATTTTGTTTATAGGATCGTTATTTGCCATGGGGATGCCGAGTTCGGTTTCCACACAAGGTTTGTTGTCTGTGATTGCCTTATTAACGGTTCAAAGCGCCTGCATAAATTTGGGCTACGCTGTTCTGTTTTCCAACCCACGGATTCGCCAAGGCTATTTCAAAATGAAACGCGGCTTTGACGCTGCCTTCGCGCTGATGTTTGGCGCAGCAGGTGTTAAAATACTGTTTAGTAAATTGGCCCCATAGATGTTCTATTATTGATCTAATGTCGAGCCAATACGTTGGATTAATTTTCTTACCTCTGGCAAATAGCGGTCTTCGTGATGGGTCACTAGCCATTGGTCGTGGCCTAATTCCTCCACTATATTTCCAATACGCTGTAGGGACGGCTGAGTATCACCAATAAAGGTAGGAAGCAGCGCGATGCCTTTGCTTTCAACAGCCAAGTCAAGACTGTTCCTTGGGGTGTTTACTTTGTAAGCAATATCATTGCTACTGATATTGTTATGAGTTCAGCGCGTTGATGGGGGGTCAGCCATTACCTTAAAGCTAACTACTCAGGCATTGAAAGGAAAGTTATTTTCAACTTTATATTTTTCTATATACGACGTTTTTTTAGTGCTTAAGTTAGTAGGTTTTGAAAAGGCCAAAACCTTCAGTTGGTGTTGGCCTTTAGCTGGTTTATAAAATCTTATTGCTACTCCATAAAGGAATATCGATTAAGTTGAAGGTGATGTGTTTTCTGCTTCAATATCTTTATAGTGTTTTAGAATTGAGTTTCGATCACCTTCAGAGAAAGCTTTAATTGGTATTTTTCGAATGATTATCTGCCCCTCTTCACGGATTTCTAAAGTCAAAATATTTTTTTCGAAATAGGTTTTTCTTATGTCCGTATCTTTTATTAGCCAGCGGGAGCTTGCTGGAGCAAGCTTTATTTCTGAGTGGTTCTTAAAGATACGAATTGCTTCTAGTTTGTTTTTAAATATATATAGAGCGATCATTAAGACGCCCATTGCGGCACTGAAAGGCGTGATAAATACCCCAAGTACTATAAAAACAAAACCTATTACTAAGATTCCAGCTTGATTAGCTAGATGATAAACTTTCTCTGGTGTTTCAATTTCTAATTGTTTACTCATCGTTTAATCTTTCCTTGAATTTACGTTTTGATTCTTTATCCATTGTATTTCTAACGGCTATAACGCCTAAGATACCTATGGGGATAAACGCTAAGAAACCAGCCATAGAAATATAAGCAAATATATTCTTTTGGGTTTTAGCGTAAATTAAACCAAAGGTAGCTAGGAAAAATGCAGGTATAAATAAGAAATTTACAGGGCTGTATTCTGGGTCAGACTGAATGATTAATATCAACAGTAGCTGTATACACAATGATACATAGTAGAGCCGTTCCATCTTTTAATATCTCCTTTTTGTCCTTAATCGAAGGATTATAATGGATATACTTTAGAATTCAAAGGAGAAAAGGAGGTGTTAAGGTAAGTGTATTTGTTATGATACTGTTTATTTTTCAGAGTGTTTGCTATGTACGATGCTTCTTTGTGGCAACCCAGTGCTGATCTTTCTATTTTGCAAAAGCGCGCACAGTTACTGAAAGCCACTCGTGCTTTTTTTGATGCCCGTGAAGTGATGGAAGTGGACACACAGTGTTTATCTTTAGGTAGTATTACGGATCCGCATATTGAAGTCTTAACCAGTCATACTCACTCCCAAGGGAACGATCTCACTTACTATCTACAAACCTCGCCAGAATTCGCTATGAAGCGTTTATTGTGCGCAGGTTCTGGCTCTATTTATCAATTGGGTAAAGTATTCCGCGCTGAGGAAATCGGCCGTCGTCATAGCATCGAATTTACCATGTTAGAGTGGTATCGAGTGGGGTTTGATCATTGGCAATTGATGGATGAGATTCAACAGTTGCTGTCGGTACTGTTAAATGACGAGACGTTGACGTGTGAGCGACTCAGTTATCAAATGGCGTTTTTACGCCATACTGGATTGGATCCTTTCACAGCAACAATGTTCCAGCTACAAGAATGTGCTCATGAACACACAGAATACGGCTTGCAGGAAAATGACCGTGATACCTTACTTGAGTTGCTTTTTTCTAGCGTGATAGAACCTGCTATTGGTAAAGACTCGCCTTGCTTTATTCATAGTTATCCCGCCTCGCAAGCGGCACTTGCCAAGACTCATCTTGATGAAAAAGGCCAATTAGTCGCCGCGCGTTTTGAATTATATTGGCAAGGTATGGAACTGGCCAATGGCTATCATGAATTGACTGATCCTAAGGAACAAGCAAGACGCTTTGCCGAAGACAAAGAAACACGTGTACAAATGCGCTTAGCTGATCGTCAGTTTGATGAGCGATTAATCACCGCATTAGAAAATGGCTTGCCAGATTGTGCCGGTGTGGCGTTAGGTGTGGATCGCTTGTTGATGTTACTGTGTCATAAATCCCATATTGCAGAGGTGTTGCCTTTTGCTCACAATCGAGCGTGACCAAAAGGCTCGCTAGTCTAAATCTTCTGTTTTTTATGTTTATTAAGCCAGTCTGATTCACTGAGTGGCTCTGATAAATGGTAGCCCTGTAAGTAATCGATATTAAGGTCAACCAGGTGTTGTTTAACGGCTTCATTATGGACAAACTCAGCTTGTGTTTTAATGCCTAACGAATGAGCTAAGTTATTAGTGTGCTGTACTAGTTTTTGCAGTTTTTCGTCTTTATCGATGGTTTTAATAATACAACCATCTAGCTTGAGAATGTCTGGGTTTAGTGCAATTAGTTTTTCTAGATTTGAGTAGCCTGCGCCAAAATCATCTATGGCCAACAATGCGCCAGCATTTCTAAATTCATTAATAATGGGACTGATCCACTCATAGTCTTGAATGGACTCTGATTCAGTAATTTCTAGAGTTAAACGACTTTCGACATTGTTGCGTTGGAAAAAATGTCGTAATGCCTTTAGGGTCGCATAGTGTTTAAAATCCAGAACAGACAAGTTTAATGCGACTTTGACATTGGGATAAGTATTTAGAATATGCTCACACTTAGCCAACATGAATAGCGTGATTTTAGCATAAAGCTGGGTTTGTTTTATGAGGTCTAAAAATAAAGCCGGACTTACAATTTTTCCATCGATACGCGCTCTAAGTAGAGCCTCGGCTCCCACTTCTTCACCCGTTTTACTATCATAATAGGGTTGAAAGTAAGCTAAAATATCGGCGTTCTCTAAAGCTTTACGAATTTTAAGAATCCAATCTAAATTTTCTTCGGTCGATGTACTTTCAGGTAGGTCACCATTCCAATAAATGGGCTGGTTGTTCATTTGAGCGTACCGTCTTGCCTCACTTGCTTTGATAAGTAGGTGTGATTGCTCACACAACGCACGACCATTTTGATCCAGCGCAGAAGCCATGCCAACAGAAAGGCTTAAGGTTAGTAGTTGTTCCACTTTTTTCATGGTGGAAAATTCTTCGTTTTCAATCTCTTCTGCTAGGTTACGAAACAACCTAAATATCTTATGCGGGGCAATACGATTATGAATCGAGACGGCAATTTCATTGGCGGATAAGCGGTAGCAAGTGAACTCAATGCCTACCGAGTTTGTTCCTAAACGGCGTTTTAAATAATGGGCAAGTTGGGCAAACAAATCATCTGCTGCGTGGTAACCATATTGCTGATTAATTAAACGAAAGTTACGTATCCTAAAGACGGCAAGATGGGCTATATCCTGTGAGTTATTTAAGCGGCCAATCAATGAGAAGCGATTAAGTAGACCTGTTTGTAAATCATGTAGCCAGTCACTATTTGCACTGTCTGTTTTTGTGCTCCTACCAAAAGAGGCGTGCTTTTGTTCTAGTTCTTCAAATGTATTGCTAATCAAGTTAAACATGGGCGCCAGTGAATCACGTTCATCTGGCAGTTGTAATGACGCCGGTTTGCGTTTTGGTTCGCACCCAGATTCGCTGATGGCTAAATATGTCAGCGTGTGCTGCATACTTTTGGTGCCAAACTGAGATGAAAAAAACTCGCCAAAACAGTAAGCACCATGAAGCGGAAGAATTTGGTTTAGCATGTTTAGTTGGTCGTTCGGTACTTCACCGACATAATCTTCACGGCTGATGCAGTTAAAAACAAAGATACTATCGGGACTTTGTTCGCTCAGACTTTGTATTTTGGGTGCGATAGAAAGTAGAGATTGAACGGGGTGAAAGTAAAGAAACTTCACATAAGCACCTTCAGGGAGTGCCTCGCTCATTAGTATGCTGCCATCACTTTCCCAACTTAATGGCACAGCATTGATTTCAATATTGTTATGCACTGTCTTGAGCGCAAAATTATTCGCTAAGGACAGGCTAATACGTTCACCATTAGATAAATAACGCTGATAGATTTGCTGGGCAGGCAAATGATCAATCTGTTTGAGAACTTTACCTTCACTCTCTGTAATGAGCATACGCCGACCAATAGCTATGTTGTCGACAAAGAGGTCATTCTGATGCGTTAGGCATTGGCCTGTAATACCAACGGCAACGGCCTGCTTTTGAGATACCTCGTTCTGACAAAGCACCCAGCTATTTGTGTTGCCAGAAAGCCCAGCACGGCCACCGCTTATGACAAGGTCATTTTCTAGCGATACTTGGAAGAACTCGTCTTGAAGTGCGTCTTTGGAATCGACAAGGACGATATAAACACTGGTTCGGTTTTTTTCTTCGTCGGCAAGAAAAGGAGCGAAAAGACGTTGTCCCGATTGCTCTACTTTAGTGTTGTCATAAGGGGCGGAGTTATAAGTCAGGTGGCTACGTTCAAAATAGGATAAAATAAGCGTGGCACCGCTGCTTTTGACTAGGCCATTTGAAATGTGTTTCTGGCTGGCCATACCGATACGGCAAGCATTCGGAAAGCGTTGAGAAAGATAGTTGGCCCATGGTTTTGCTTCATCGATCGGAAAAGTGCCGTACAGTTGGATAAGGTCTGGAGGCTGTATTCCTTTCAGTTTTTGATCAAGATCCTTAAACGCTAGACTATGAACACTGATGGAATACATTTTGATCCTATTTAATAAAGTTCACAAAAGGTGCACAATTTCACCTGTTATCCAAAGATGCCTGAAAGGTCTGATGAATTCAATCGAAGATACATATTAGTTAGCACATATATTAGGATAAACACTTGAATCAAAGTAATCGTTTTTTTGCAAAATTGTTCGATGCTAACCGCATGAAAAAGCATGTTTTTTGGCTATATATCGTTATTTTTATTGTCTCTTCATTATCTATTTGGAAGGGCGGGGAAGCGTTACGAAATCAACAAATTAAAGAGTTGCGGATTGATTCTTTTGAACAGCTAAATCAGCTTGCCAGTGTGTTAGAAAGTGCGATTGCTAAATATCAACACATGCCGACATTATTGGCGTCCAACGATCGTGTCAGCAAAGCGCTCCGAGATGGTTTTGAGTCGGATATTAATCAGCTTAACCGTGAATTGGAGCAAATCAACCGCATTACAGAAGCGTCTGATAGCTATATTTTGGATACTGATGGCTTGACTATTGCCGCTTCTAACTACCGTGAAGACGCTAGTTTTGTCGGGCGTAATTTTGCTTTTCGCCCTTATTTTAAAGATGCTATTCAAGGTAAACCGGGGCGTTATTATGCACTTGGTACAACGTCCAACCGCCGTGGTTATTATTTCTCATACCCTGTTTATGAGGGCGATTCTGTTATTGGTGTCGCGGTTGTAAAAGTCGATTTAACGCAGTTTGAAAAGCGTTTCGCGAATCAACATTATGAATTCTTATTATTAGATCCAGACGGTATTGTGTTTAGTAGTTCTCGGTCTAATTGGCTGTACCGAGTATTAGGAGAGTTGTCTCATACTGAACTCCAGCGTATTGCCGACTCGCAACGCTATTTTGGTAAATCCATTGAAAAACTAGCGATTGTCTATCAGAAGCCGTTTGACGAGAAATCTCAAGAAATTGATATGTTAGAAAATACTCTCATCAACGGAGTTGAGGTATTACAAAGGCAGTCTTTTTTACGCATGAGTCGTCCCATTCGATTGTTGGACTTTAAAATATCTATATTGGCGCCGTTGAAAACCATCAACGAAGAAATTTCTTTGTGGCGCGCGATTTTTGCAGGTGGTGTGACCATCACAGGTTTGTTATTTGGGCTTGCTCTGCTGCGCAGCCGTATGTTGCGTGAGCGCTCAGATGCCAATGAAATGACGCGCCACAATCAGGCCTATATTCGCGAAGTGATACAAAATACTCAGGCGGGTTTGGTGACCTTAGATGAACATCATAAAATAGAGTCCTTCAACCCAGCGGTTGAAAAGTTGGTAGGACAACCATTGGCGCCTTTAGTTGGACAGCCTTTGGATATGCTATTTCAACCCTATGATAAAGGCACACCTGTGGCGTCCTCTCAGGATGATCTTTTAACTGTAGCTAATGACCTAGGGATTAAAGTACTTACCTGTGAAGGGTATCTGTGCTATTCAGATCAAGCTGTAGCTGTAGAGATGACCCTGTGTCAGATGCAATTACCGAATCGTCTAAGTTATTTGGTTACTTTCCATGACATGACAGAGCGTAAGCGCTTTGAACAAGATATTACTCAGGCTAGAATCGAACTTGAAGAGCGAGTAAAGGAGCGTACCTTTGAATTGCAAGATGCTAACACTCGGCTTCGTCAAGAAATTGAGGAGCATAAAGGCACCCAGAGAGAGCTTATTCAAACTGCAAAATTAGCAGTGTTAGGGCAATTAAGTGCGGGTTTGAATCATGAGTTAAACCAACCATTAACAGCTATTCGAGCTTTTGCAGGCAATGGTTTAAAGTTTTTGGATCGTGGTCAATACGAGCAGGCCCACGTTAATTTACAGCACATAAGCCAACTAGGTCACCACATGGGTGACATTATTGCGCGCTTTAAAGTGTTTGCCCGCAAAGGTGATGTTCAGCAAGGTCCAATAGCTGTTCAAACGGCTATAATGGGAGCACTTAAAATCATGACCCCACGTTATAAGGAAGTGGGCATTGAATTGGTAGTGGCTGAAGATCAAGATTTTATCGTGAATGGCGATATGGTCTTTTTAGAGCAAGTCTTGGTGAATTTATTAGCCAATGCTGCCGATGCTATTTTAGAAGATTCAAATAATGAGCGTAGAGTATTTATCAAACAAAAAGCCACGCAAGATCAGATCGTTATTTGTGTACAAGACACAGGGAACGGCTTGAGTGAAGAAGCTACCAAACACCTTTTTGAACCATTTTTTACTTCCAAATCGTCAGGATTAGGCTTGGGCTTAGGGTTATCTATTAGCCAGCGAATTGTAGACGTGATGGGAGGTCAAATTGTTGCTCAAAACCTGACCAAAGGCGGTGCTGAGTTTTGTGTTAGTCTACCTCGCTTTAAGCATCAGTCATCTCAGTCTCTTATAGCAGAGGAACCCTAATGCCAGACAGTAAGAAAGTAATATTAATTGATGATGAGCAAGCCGTTCGGATTGCGATTTCTCAGACTTTACAGCTGGAAGACTTCGATGTTGCTGAGTTTGCTTCGGCGCAAGGCGTCATTGAAAAGCTTTCTCTTGATTGGTCTGGTGTGATTGTCAGCGATATTAATTTGCCCGGTAAAAGTGGTTTAGAATTATTTGAAGACGTTAAAAAAATAGACGCGGAAATTCCTTTTATTCTCATTACGGGGCACGGTGATATCAGCATGGCGGTGAGTGCCATTCGCGATGGCGCTTATGATTTTATTGAAAAGCCTTTTTCCAATGAAGATTTTCTAGACGTAGTACGCCGAGCCTCAGAAAAGCGACAACTTACTTTAGAGAACCGCAATTTACGTTTGGAATTGGCGGCGCAAAATGCCCCTGGACCACGGATTATTGGTAATACGCCAGGCATCCATCGTCTGCGTCAGGCGTTGTTGCATGTAGCTGATACCGGTGCGGATATTCTTATTCAAGGGGAAACGGGCACGGGCAAAGAGTTAGTGGCACGTTATATTCATGAACACAGCTCTCGCCGTGGTCATGCTTTTGTGGCAATTAACTGCGGCGCTGTGCCAGATTCTATAATGGAGTCTGAATTATTTGGTCATGAAAAAGGCGCATTTACGGATGCCAAGACGCAGCGTATTGGTAAGCTGGAACACGCCAACGGCGGAACTTTGTTTCTTGATGAAATTGAAAGCATGCCGATGTCTATGCAAATCCGCTTGCTGAGAGTGTTAGAAGAACGTCGCCTAGAGCGTTTAGGTTCTAACACGGCGATTGATCTGGATCTGCGTATTTTAGCCGCGACCAAGGTTGACCTCAAACAGCTAAGTGAAGGTGGAACCTTTCGTGAAGATTTGTACTATCGACTCAACGTTGTACGAGTCGATATTCCGCCGCTAAGAGAGCGCAAGGACGATATTTCTTTGCTCTGGCAGCATTTTTGTTTGGTGGCTATAGCCCAATATAAACGTGAGGCAGAAGCGCTTTCAGCCGCGCGAATGCACAGCTTGCTGAGCTACGATTGGCCGGGGAATGTCCGTGAGTTACGTAACCTAGCCGAGCGATATGTGCTGATGGGTGAGGCGGGGTCTTTCGAGTTTGATCAGATCATTATCAATGAAAACAACCCAGGCGTGATGACGCTCCCTGAGCAATTAGAGCGCTTTGAAAAAACCTTGTTAGAGCAAGAATTGCTGCGTCAAAAAGGTTCCATCAAAGGGACGATGGATGCACTTGGTTTACCGCGTAAAACGCTTTACGACAAGATGCGTAAGTACGATCTTGATAAAGATATTTATAAGCAATAATTTTCTGTATCACGAATAAGAATAGGGTGGCTGAGATTTCAGACGCCCATTTTGCTATCCTACCGCCTTTATTTCATGTGATTTCCTGTCGACGATATGAATTTAACAGCACTGCTTTTTGATCAAGTGTCTCCGCACTTATTTATCCTTCTTGTTATTGTGTCTGGATTAACGTCTTTTTTTACCGCCAGTTTTGGGGCGGGGGGTGGCGTTATGTTGCTTGGCGTGATGGCGCAGGTGTTACCGCCACAGCTTATTATTCCACTGCATGGCGTGGCTCAGCTTGGCTCAAACGCTGGTAGAGCGGCGATGAGCTGGCGTCATATTGACTGGAAGCTAATAGCAACATTTGTTCCAGGCGCCTTGTTGGGAGCTTTTATTGGCAGTTTTGTCTTGGTTTCGCTACCACCTGCTATTATGTATTTAACGATTGCGTTATTTATTTTGTATTTATGCTGGGGGCCAAAGCTACCAAAAATGGTGCTTGGTCCTTGGGGAACCGTCATTGCAGGCGGTGTGACGACCTTTATTACTTTGTTTGCTGGCGCAACGGGGCCGTTAGTGGCCGCTTTTATCAAGCAAATTCACGCTGACCGTTTTCGAACTGTTGCCACATTTGCGGCCGCGATGTCGTTACAGCATGTGCTGAAAATTACAGTTTTTGAAGTCGCTGGATTTCCGCTAGTTGATTGGTTGCCTTTACTGTTTTGTATGGTTATTAGCGGCGCAGTAGGTACTTGGGTTGGGCTTAAAGTACTAAAGCGTATGCCTGATCGTCATTTTCATCGAATTTTTAATATAGTGTTAACCGCTATGGCGTTAAGGTTGGTTTGGCAGTCCATTGCCTTACTATAACCTATTGAGAATGTTTGCTTTTAATCCCCTAACACCAAGCCTTCTCGTCTTGGGTCCGCGCCACCAGCTAAACCATTCGGCTGAATAACGATACCTTGCACTCCGGAATTTAAATCCTGTACCGACACCTTGTAGCCCATTTTCTTGAGCGCACTTTCGTATGATGCGGCTTGTGTACCTTTTTCTAAATCAAAGGTACCGAATCGATTCAGCATATTTGGCAAGTTAATGGCTTGTTGAATATCCATGCCCCATTCAAGGTGCGCGATAAGCGTCTTGGCCACGTAACCAATAATACGGGAGCCGCCAGGGGAACCAACTACCAAATAAGGTTTGTTGTCTTTCATCACAATGGTTGGCGACATAGAAGAACGAGGGCGTTTACCCGGTTCTAAACGGTTAGCAATCGGGTAGCCATCTTGGTGAGATTTAAAAGAGAAGTCTGTCAGCTCATTATTTAGCAAAAAACCATTGCTCATCATATTTGAGCCAAAAGCATTTTCAATTGTGGTGGTTACAGAGACGGCATTACCGTCTTTGTCGACAATAGAAATATGGCTGGTGGAAGGCAGTTCAATCGCTATGTCATTGGCTTGCTTGATCGGATGGCGCCATTCTGGCTCGCCAGCCTCAACACTCTCTAATGCTTTGTTTTTCGTGATGAGCTTGGCTCGTTCGGCCAAATACGATTTGTCTAATAAGCCTTGAGGCATCGGGACAAAGTCAGTGTCTGCCATGTAACGACCACGGTCGGCAAAGGCAAGGCGAGATGCTTCCCCAATTATTTGCCAAGCTTCTGGTGAGTTAGGGCCTAAAGCTGCAAGGTCGAATTGCTCAGTAATTCCGAGAATTTGCCCAACAGTTAAGGCGCCAGAGCTTGGTGGCCCCATGCCGCAAATGTCATATTCTTTATAAGGTAAACAGATAGGTGGGCGCTCTTTTATACGATAACTAAGGAAGTCCTGCTCTGACAGAACTCCTGGGTTGTCTATGGCGCCACGTACCGATGAAACAATATTTTTTGCGATTTTCCCTGTGTAAAACTCATCGGCTCCATACGTCGAAATAAAACGTAAGGTGTCATAATATTGGGTATTGGTTAATCGAGTGCCGGCTTGGACGGGTGTATTATCTAAATTGAAGAAGTAGCCTTTTGTTGATGGGTAGCGAGATAGACGCTCAGCGCTGCTCTGGATAGCATTTGCCAAGCGAGGAGACACGATAAAACCCTTCTGAGCCAGCTCTGTGGCTGGCGCTAATAAATCTTGCCAAGGTAAAGTGCCATAGCGTTTATGTAAGTCACCCATGAGTTTAACTGTTCCTGGAGTACCAACAGAACGACCACCTACTACAGCGTCATAGAAGGCTAAAGGCTTGCCGTTTTCATCTTGAAACAGCTCGGGAGAGGCCTCTTGCGGTGCAGTTTCTCGGCCATCAAAGGTAGTGAGTTTCTGATTAGCTGCATCGTAATATACTGCAAAAGCGCCTCCTCCTAATCCGGATGATTGAGGCTCAACCAAGCCAAGAACCATTTGTACTGCAACTAGGGCGTCAATCGCTGATCCGCCAGCTTTGAGAATATCATAGCCTACTTTGCTGGCTTCTGGGTTAGCTGTCGCCACCATGAACTTTTCTGCGTGAGCTAAGGTTTTATCTTCTATGCCGTTGGCTCCTTCTGGAGCAACGGTATCGGCGGCTTGCTCTGCTGCGAGAGCAAAAGAACCAAAAGTAAGTAAGGGAATAAGACGGAATGTTTTTAACCAACGGGTTGATAGCATCATTAAAATCCTTATAGATGCAAATGAATGATAAATGCTTTACTCCATCAGAACAAAAAACAGCCATAGAGTGAAGAGGAAAAAGTGCTGTAAAGTTGTAAACAATAAACAAAAAAAACGCCCCGAAGGGCGTCAAAATTTATGAATGTTTTCGTACATTATTAAGTGCGCTTTGGAATTAAATCGTTATTGAATGATTTCAGGTCCCATGATGCTGTACGGCAATGCAGTAGAAAGAGCTGGGATGTAAGTTACCATCACTAAGAACACCATCAATACTAATACAAATGGCATGGCCGCTTTTACGACACGCGCCAAACTCATACCAGTGATGCCGGAGGTAACAAATAGGTTCAAACCAATTGGTGGCGTGATCATACCGATTTCCATGTTTACCACCATGATGATACCAAGGTGAATCGGGTCAACACCTAGCTCCATTGCAATTGGGAATACAACAGGCGCTACGATAACCAAAAGACCCGATGGCTCCATAAACTGACCGCCAATTAGCAACAATATGTTTACAGCGATTAGGAAGGTAAACCAGTTAAAGCCAACACCAAGCATCCACTCTGTGATCATTTGCGGAATACGTTCTGCAGACAAGGTGTGAGCAAACAGCAAAGCGTTTGCGATGATAAACATCAGCATGATGGTTGTCTTAGTGCCTTCTAACATAACTTTTCGAGATTCTTCGCCAAACAAAGAAGGAAAAAAGCCACGTAGCATCATAGACAAGTTTCGCCCCCAAATAGGCACACCTGCAGACAAGCATTTACCAACGGATTCTTCTATTTTACTAGAACGTTTGTAAACATAGAAAATCGCCAAGGCAACGGACATTATAGCGCCCCAAATAGCACGGTCACCGCCGGTCACTGTTTCGCTGTCTGCGAACACGAAAAAGGACATGATTTCCCACACTAGGAAGAAGGACACACCATAAACGGTACCATTAAAACCAACTCGAGCATGCGGAGCATCGTTGTCGTTTGTCCATGTTTTACCTTTTAATGGGCCCATATCGCGGTAAACAAACAGTGCGATAAACATAGAGTACACAGCAGCAACAACAGCGGCTTCAGTAGGAGTGAATACACCACCATAAATACCGCCCATGATGATAACAACTAGGAACAAGCCCCAGCCTGCTTCTTTACCACCACGAATAAGATGGCCAAAACCTTTCCACTCTTCAGCAGGTAGCTTTTTGATACGTGCAACCACATAGATTGCTAGCATCAACATACCGCCAGCCATTAAGCCAGGGATAACACCCGCCAAAAACATACGACCAACAGATACGTCAACGGATGCCGCGTACACTACCATTACAATGGATGGTGGGATCAAAATACCCAAGGTACCTGCATTGGCAATGATGCCAGCTGCGAATTCTTTTGAGTAACCTACTTGTGTCATACCCGCAATGGCAATCGTACCTATGGCAACAACGGTTGCTGGAGAGGATCCAGACAAGGCTGCGAACATCATACATGCCAATACCGATGCCATCGCCAAGCCACCACGGAAGTGACCAACGCTGGCAATGGCGAAGTTAATCAAACGCTTCGCTACGCCGCCGGTCGACATGTAAGACGAGGCAATGATGAAAAATGGAATAGCGAGCAAGGTATAGTGCTGACCAGCACCAAACAGAGAGATCGCCACAGATGACAGAGAGTCATGTGAGAAGAAAGTAATAAATAGTATGGACGATAAGCCCAATGAAATACCAACCGGCAAGCCGATAAACAGCAGGATTAGTACCAATGAAAATAGAATGATTGATTCCATAATTAAGCTCCTACGCCTAGTCTTTCAAGACGTTTTGATTTTCTTTAACAAGATCTTGTGCTTCATGGCCACTGATCAACATTGCACGTTTGCCACGAGCGATATCGATAAAGGCTTGCAGAGATCGATAAGAAAGTAGAGCCAAACTAATTGGCAGAATAACAAGAACAATCCAACGGTGAACGCGTGGGCGCAAACCAAACATTTCTTGTACGAATTCAGGGTAACGGAGTTCTTCTGAACCTATGCCAATTTTGAACATTTTCAACCAATATTCGATTGCGCCACCGCTCACATCAACACCTAGCATTGCTAACCAAGTTGAGTCGAGCAAGATAAGTCCGTATAGCATAGCGGCCGCTGCGCCAAACAAAGACATAGCTTTTGTTACTGGCTTTGGAACTGCATTCAAAACGATATCGACACCTAAGTGAAGGCCAGTTTTGATACCGTAGCTCATGCCCAATAGGATTAACCAAGAGAAGGCGACTGTATTGAATTCAAGTGCAGCATCCCAGCCCGTGTTAAACCCATAACGAGCAATAACCTGTCCGAACGATACCGCCATGATTGAGGAGATAACGATCATTAGTAGATTTTCTTCAGCCCGTTCCATGACTTTTGGGAAGCGTTTCTCTAATGCCCAAAGAATAATAATAAAAATAAGTAAATAAAGGTGCGGCCAAAGTGCCATGGGGGTCTCCTTAACTAAGTGGACCAGAACAAATTAATAAGCAGGTTAGTGGTGCATTTGGTCGGTTTTGGGAGGTAATCTGCTCGGAGCAGATTAAGCCAAGAAAAAACCAGATGAAAACCACAGAAGCTGACCCTTTCGGGTCAGCTTACTGCTGGGTAAAAAAGAATTAAGCGCCGGCAGCAGCGTTAATCAAATCTTTACCGATGTAGCTTTCAAACTGCTTCCAAACAGGCTTCATAGTATCGACCCATTCTTGGCGCTGGGCTGGCGAAAGGGTATTGATCTTGCCGCCAGCTTTTAGAATGTTTTCACGGTTAGCCGCTTCTGCTGCTTTTACATTCAAGTTGGCTGCTTGTGTCACTTCATCAGCAATTTGAGTAAATTGAGCGCGGTCTTCAGGAGAAAGGCTTTGCAAAAACTCAGAAGACGTCATAAACAAGTAAGCTAACAACTGGTGGTTGGTTTCAGTTGTACTGTCTTGTACTTCGTAGAATTTTTTCGTGTAGATGTTTGACCAAGTGTTTTCTTGTCCATCTACAACACCTGTTTGCAAGGCGCCGTATACTTCGGAAAATGCCATTGCTTGAGGCGAAGCGCCCATTGCTGCAATCATTTGTTTTGCAACATCAGATGTTTGTACACGGAATTTCATGCCTTCTGCATCGCTAGGAACCAAAAGAGGTTTGTTGGCAGAAAAATACTTCATACCAGACATCCAGTAGCCTAGACCAACAAAGCCAGCGTACTCATCCATTTCGGTAAGTAGCTTTTTGCCTTCTGGTGTTTTAGTGAAGCGGATGGCGTGGTCCATATCTTTAAAGATGAAAGGTAGATCAAATACACCATATTTATCAGTGTAAGAACCGAACTTCGATAGTGAAGGGGCAAGTAGTTGAACGTCACCTAGAAGTAGCGCTTCAAGTTCTTTTGAATCACCAAACAATGTGGAGTTAGGGAAAACTTCAACACACAATTTGCCGTTCATTTCTTTATTTACGCGGTCTGCGAAGTTATTTGCAGCAACCACTTTAGGGTGAGTAGTACCACCAGTTACGTGGCTGAATTTAACAACACGCTCACCTGAATCACAGTTTGCTACCGCTGTACCAGCAGAAAGAGCAAGAGCTAAAGATGTAAGAGCAAGGCTGATTTTTTTCATTGTTATAAGACTCCAAAAACTGAATTATTATTGTTTACCTGGTTTTTAGCCTGATATTTCTCTAAGTCCATATCGGAGGCAGGCAGAGCAAAACAGGTGGTGCTTATCATACTGTTTACACAATCCGTGCCAAATCTTTAGATTTATTCTAACTGTATGAATTTATTGAGTTAAATTTATTCTTAGCAATTTTGGTGAAGATCTTTAATCATTTAATCGGGGGGATTGCACACATGAAATAGATTTAAATGGGTGGTTGGCCACCCATTTTATGAGTGAACAGTTGAAAGGAGTTTTTTGAAACTCTGGTGCATGGCTTTCTTACCGGATAGGTTCGAACTTTGACGTGTTTGTTCAGTATTTCTACCTAATGCCGCTTCTAACAACAGCTGATGACTTGGCTCTGTAGGTGTTAATTGACCCTGTAAGGCAAGATTGAATGTCGCCTTGAGGAAAGTGGGTCGAATACTGTCAAAAGGACGGTGATATTCTACAAATAGCGCAATATTGTGAGAATCTTGCTGTGTTAGCTTAACGAAATGCGGTACTTCGGTCTGATGGAAAGAGTACTGTCTCAAAATAAGTAAAATTAACTCAATAGATAAATCGGCATATTGTAAAAGTAGGTTCATTGAGAATTGCTCCATAAACCCTGAATGCCATTTCGCTGCTTGCTGAGTGGCTAGCTTTGTTAGTGGTTTTACCATCATGATTGAGTAACTGCCGCTAGCTTGATCTTTTGCTGTTCCCAATCGAACTGGTAGGTAACCATTTTTGAGCCAAAAAGACACTACATCGGGTGTCGCTGCAAAACTGGAGCATAAAAAATCACAGCGTTTATTTGCCGACTCTTCTATGTAGCTCAGCAGCTGACTTGCTAACCCCGTGTTTTGCTGAGACTGTTCTGTTGCAATACGGCTGATACGCCAGTAGCCGTACTGTCCAGCGTTTTCTAGCCCTTCGTGAGCGAGCAACGATTGCGGTACTAAGTGTCCCCGAGGACGGCGTTTTCCTTGCATTACCGCTAGACTCAAGTCTTCTGGTAAATGTCCCTCTTCAGTTACTATTGCAACGCTGTGTATTTGCTCTGCTGTCATCGAAATAAAGCTGGTTACGGATGGGTCATCTAATATCCAGCGCAAGTTATCTGCTGACGTTTGATAGTGGGCGCTTACTAATAATTGGAAAGTATCGTTGAGTAAGTCGGAGTTTTCTAACCAGTTTTTACCAGTGAGTATTTTTTTTGCGGTTGTGCCATTGGGTGGCTTAACTGAAACACTGGTATTTACTATCTGCTCTACTTGCTCTTTAGGTGCTAGCAAGAGCGTGTTGTTTATCCAGTTTTCCAGTGGGTCATTTTCCCCCCATCGAATAGGTTGGCTTAAAACAAGCTGTTGTAACGCCAATGACTTGGTGGTTTTTTGTGATGCTAGATGTCGGCAGAAACGAATTCCAAAGCCTTTCCCTGAGCCTTCGTAACCATAATTCGTTGTACTAAACAGGCAGTGATTGGCTTTTTGGTTTAATGCCATTAGCAAAGGTAACGGGATCATTGAGGCTTCATCTACAAACAGAAAATCCCAATACGTTGAATCATCTACTAGAGCGTCAGGAGCATAGAAAGGCAGCTCGGCGTTGGACGATCCAAGGAGGCTTTCAAACCGAGCTTTTAGACTCACAATGGCATCTTGGTTGGGCGCAGTAATTGCTACACGTTTCCCCGCTTTTAAAAGCTTGGCCAAGCTATCACCTAGTAAGGTGGATTTCCCGCGGCCACGAGGCGCAATCAATACGTAAGATTGTGCTTGTTCAGCAAATAAACATGATTGAGCACTTGATTGTTCTGGTGTTAGTGGCGCATTGGCATTCAGAGGGGGCAGTTCTGGTAACGAGGAGACTTGCTGAGGCTCTAGCCATTGAAAAGGCGAAGTGCTTTTTAAGTGTTCGAGTAGATACTGTTTGAAATTTGAATAAACCTGTTCAGGCTCGTATGGCCAAGGCAAGTAACGAGATAGCTCTTGGTCGGCCATTTTCAACCAGTCTTGGTTTGGTAAAGCGATAGCAAAAAGGCCATTGCCACGAACTGTGCCCGATAAAATAGCTAGGCCACCTGCTGAGACTCCTTGGGTTAAATCCACTAAAACTGCGTCATAATTACTGCCGAGCTCTTGTCTAGTGTGTTTAAAAGAGCGAGTTTTAACTTGCTTTGTTTTCAAGAGTGGAACAAGTAATTCGTCATATTGACTCACATCATGAGCAGCAATAAGCGGTGCAGAGAAATTTTTACACAGACGAAGAAACTCTGACAAAACCTCGCAAAGCGAGCCTTTTAAAATAAAGCAATGGCGGTGGTAGTCAGACATATAAATAAAATTTCCTTGTGGTCACACTATCATACTGTGACCACAAGGAAGTGCCAACGAATGCTGATGCAAAGTTGGTTGTTTTTTCAAAGGTTATTTTTTCAAAGTGAAGATTGCCAAGTCTTTTTGTAACTGAGAGGCCAATTCACGGATATGTTGGCTGTGCTCTTGGGAGGTATTGGCAAGTCCAAGGGTGGCAATAGCCGACTGCTGAAGCTCTTCCGCGTTTTGATTAATCTGTGTTGAAGCGACACTTTGCTCTTCCGTTGCCGCTGCAACATTATTTATACCCATTTCGACGTTTAGCATCGATTGATAAATCTTCGTTAAAAGACTATGAGCATAATTCGCTTGTTGTACGCTGTTGTCGACTTGGTTACGGCCTTGCTCCATGTCATTTACCGCAGATCGGCTATTGCTTTGCAATTTCTCAACCACATTGCGAATTTCTTCAGTAGATTGCTGTGTGCGTTGTGCAAGCACTCGTACCTCATCAGCAACAACCGCAAATCCACGTCCTTGTTCGCCTGCACGGGCTGCTTCAATAGCAGCATTAAGAGCAAGCAAGTTGGTTTGTTCGGCAATATTGCTGATGACAGTAACAACATCTCCAATATTTTTTGAACTTTCTTCTACTTGCTGAATGGTGTCCGAGGCTTGGCTAAACGCTGAAGATAGGGCGCTTACTGTCTCTTCTACAGTTTGTACTGCGCTGTTACCATCTTCTGTTAGCTTTCTGGCGTTAATCGATTCTTCAGACACTTGGTTAGAGCTTTGAGCTACTTCTTGAATAGAGGTTGCTATCTGTGTGATAGCAGACCCAACCTGGGCGCTAGAATCTTGGCTCTCTGTAGCGCTTTGGCGCAAGTTAGTATTAGCGTTGGAAATGCCTTCCGTTGATGCCAGTAATTCCTGACTGGAGCGTAAAATGTTCTTAACAAGATTAATTAAGTTATCACGCATTCGAATCGAGTCGTTTTGTAATAAGTCGATTTCGTTTTTGCTGTCTGAATCTTTTTTCTGTTCAAAGCGGAAAGACAGATTGCCTTTACCTAACTGATTCAGCGCAGAAGATATTTCTTTTAACGGTGCTAAGGAATAGCGGATAAACCACCATAATACGACGCTCAAGACTAGTGCCGCTATTACGCATACACCAATAATCGCCCAAATGATGCCATTAATTTCTTCTTGATATTCATCGTTATAGGATTTCAACGTGACTACCCAGTTCCAGCCCTTTACATGCTGATAAACCGCTTTTGATGAACGTGCCTTGTCACCTTTGCCGGCAATTTTTAATGCATAAGACACGATGCCGCTGTCTTCTTGATACATTTTTTTAAAGGTATCTTTTAATTCAGGGAATTCCGTATAGAGATTCTTTCCCGCCAAGCTTGGGTGAATAAGTAGGGTTGCCTCATTACTGCCAGTGTCAGTGACGTAAATGTAACCGCTTTTTCCAAATTGCATGGCATTAATTGATTTGGCGGACGATTCAAGAATTGCGGAATAAGGAATAAGCAGTTCAATCATCAAGTTTGGGTTATTGGGAATATTCTCATAATGGCTAATGTATTTCTTGTTCCACAACAGTGTTTGAGCAATCTGGGCTGTGTTGGTTTGCTGGGCTTTTACAGCCGCGGGTATGTCAACAATACTACCTGCGGCGATACGATCCGTTGAGTCTTTTAGGGTAGTGCTCGCTCTTACCAAACCTTTAGTTGTTTTTACTAGCAAACTCGCTTCAAGTTGAGCGGAATGAGCAAAGTCGGTTAGAAATTTTGCGTTCTCATTAATGACTTGATTATTCAACGTTAGAGTAGGAGGTAGCTGATTATTGATAAGCGTAGTTTGCTCATTATCGATTGAGATAGATTCAAGTTGGTTGACTAAAATACCGCTGAAACGATTGGCCGTTTTGGTGAGAAGTTGATATTTGCTTTCTAGCTGCTCAGCCACAAGCGCGGCTTCTTTTTGTTGATGGCTGCTGACTATATCATTGATTTGGTAGCTAAATAATCGATCAATAATTAAAACAATCAAAGTGAATATTACGAGAATACTCATGAACGCACCAAAACTAAGCTGCTTTGGTAGCGAGGTTTTTTTAAAAACAGAAATCATATAGCAAAGAATCCTTGCAATTTTTTGGATAGGGAGGAATGTCCTGTATGAGACTTGTTTTTATTTTCGGTGAAAGATACATGTAAGAAGTGTTGGTTACAATTTCCTTACACTCTTCTTTTTGTGGCTTTTTGTGAGCGAAAAGAATCAAAGGTAAGAACCGATAATAGATAGGCTGTCTTTACGTATTAGAAAGTAGGCTTGTGAGTGTTTTATAACCACAAGGCTATAATTCTGACTTAAGCGTAGATAAATCTCTTTGTAAGCGATTGGTGAAGGTGCGAATTATATCGCTTTGTTCTTGTGGTATATCGGCTAGATACAAAATGACAGGCAGAGTTAAGGAAGGTGGATTTAAGCAAAGAAATAAGCGCCGAGTGATTCAGCGCTTATTTGGATGACATCGATGGTTTACGCAATAACAAATAAATCCATGAAGCGATTCACTGCCGTGCTTTCAAGAGCGGCTTGATCCTTGCAAAGCGTAAAAATGTTTTGGCATTGGCGGCTTGGGAAGCGTGTTGCCAAGTTGTTTTTAAACTTTTGTTCTAACAAAGGAATGCCTTCTTCACGACGGCGACGGTGTCCGACCGGGTATTCCACCACCACTTCTTCGGTACTGCTGCCATCTTTAAAGAGCACTTGAATTGCATTAGCAATAGAGCGCTTGTCGGCTTCTAAATATTCTGCGGTGAAGTGTTTGTCTTCGACGATCTCCATCTTGTTGCGCAGCTCATCGATGATTGGGTTGGCGGCATGAAAGTCATCTTCATAATGCTCGGCGATCAGATTACCAAACGCCAATGGCACCGCGGCCATGTATTGCAAGCAATGGTCACGATCTGCGGCATTCGCCAATGGGCCGGATTTGGAAATAATACGAATCGCCGATTCATGAGTACGAATAACGATTTTATCGATGTCGGCTAAACGGTCTTTCACAAGTGGATGCAAAATCACGGCTGCTTCAGCAGCGGTTTGAGCGTGAAACTCGGCTGGAAAAGATATCTTGAACAAGACGTTTTCCATCACGTATGAGCCATAATCTTGTGAGAAAGAAAACTCACGTTGGTCATCAGGCTTGATGGCTTGATCTTTGTTGGTTTTCGAGAAAGACACGTCATAAAAGCCCCATTGATCGGCCGTAAGCACACCGGGGATACCCATTTCGCCACGCATCGACATATCGGCCAAACGCACTGCGCGAGATGTGGCATCGCCCGCTGCCCAAGACTTACGCGAGCCAGCGTTTGGCGCGTGACGGTAAGTACGCAAAGCTGAGCCATCGACCCAAGCTTGCGAAATCGCCGCCATGATTTGCTCTCTGTCGCCGCCCATCATTTTAGTCACCACAGCCACAGAGGCTACGCGCACTAATAACACGTGACACAACCCTACGCGGTTGAACGAGTTTTCTAGGGCGATAACGCCTTGTATTTCATGGGCCATCACCATGGCTTCTAATACTTCACGCATGGTCATCGGGCTTTCGCCATTGGACAGTCGAACTTGTGAAAGGTGATCGGCGACAGCCAAAATGCCACCTAGGTTATCGGAAGGATGCCCCCATTCTGCCGCCAACCAAGTGTCGTTGTAATCTAACCAGCGAATGATACAACCAATATCCCACGCTGCTTTTATAGGGTCGAGGGACAAAGACGTACCTGGAACGCGAGCACCATTTGGCACTACTGTGCCTTGTACTATGGGGCCAAGATGTTTGGTACATTCTGGAAAGCGTAGGGCAAGCAAACCACAGCCCAAGGTATCCATTAAACAGTTACGTGCTGTGTCGAGGGCTTCTTGGCTTTCGACTTTAAAGTTCAGTACATAATCCGCGATATCTTGGATAACTTGGTCGTAATCAGGGCGGTTGTTTAAATCTACATTGTTGCTCATTTCTTATCCTTAATTGCGCAAAGGTCTCATGTGTTTGTTTGTTTGTTTGTTTGTTTGTTTGTTGGACTAATGACGATCGTCGATATCCACCCACTCTGAATGATCTGGCCCTGTGTAATCAGCGCTAGGTCTAATAATGCGGTTTTTAGCTCGTTGTTCCATGACATGAGCGGCCCAGCCAGTGACACGGGAGCAAACAAAAATAGGCGTAAATAACTTGGTGGGAATGCCCATAAAGCGATAAGCGCTGGCATGGAAAAAGTCGGCGTTGCAGAAGAGTTTTTTCTCGCGCCACATGACGGCTTCACAACGTTCTGAGACCGCGTATAAGTGATCGTCACCGACGTCTTCGCTGAGCTTTTTGGCCCATTTTTTAATGATGTCATTGCGTGGGTCTCGCTCACTGTAAATAGCATGACCAAAGCCCATGACTTTTTCTTTATTGGCGAGTTTTTGCATCAAGGCCGCTTCGGCTTCGTCTGGGGTTTTCCATGGTTCTATCATGTCCATCGCTGCTTCATTGGCGCCACCATGAAGAGGCCCACGTAAGCTGCCAATACCGCCAGTGACGCAGGAAAACATATCAGACAAGGTAGAAGCGCAAACACGAGCGGTAAAGGTCGAGGCGTTAAACTCGTGTTCAGCGTACAAGATCAAAGAGGCGTTCATCACTTGGGTGTGAAGGGCGCTTGGTTCTTTGTCATGCAGCATGGTGAGAAAATGACCTGCCAAGGAAGGCACATTGGCATTGTGTGTATTCACGCGAACGCCATCGTGGCTGAAACGATACCAATAAACCACCATAGCTGGCAGCGTTGCGACTAATCGATCGGCACTATGTAACGCCAACGAAGGTTGTTTTTCAAAAGGCAGCTCAGGTTCAAGGTTGCCTAAAAAAGAACAACCTGTGCGCATCACATCCATTGGGTGAGCACTGGCGGGAATCAGTTCTAATACCGCTTTTAGCTCGTCAGGTAAGCTGCGCAAGCTCATTAATCTTTGTTCATAATCGTGCAGTTGAGTGCGATTAGGTAACTGACCATGCAACAAGAGATAAGCGACTTCTTCAAAGCTGGCTTTGTCTGCTAATACATCGATATCGTAGCCACGATAGGTTAATCCGGAAGCGGCTTTGCCAACGGTACAGAGTGCGGTTTCGCCTGCGCTTTGGCCACGTAGGCCTGCGCCAGAAAGTACTTTAGCCATTTTCCTACTCCTGTTCTTATTTTTTAGAGAAAAGTGCGTCTAATTTATCTTCGTATTCATGGTAGTTGAGAAATTCGTAAAGCTCGTTGCGAGTTTGCATTTCATCGACCACATTGCGCTGGTGGCCATCGTTTAATAAATGCTGATAGACATTGAGGGCTGCTTTGTTCATAGCGCGAAATGCGCTGAGCGGATAAAGCACCAAATCTACGCCAGCGCTGGCTAATTCTTCTTTACTAAACAGCGGTGTTGCACCAAATTCGGTGATGTTTGCCAATACAGGCACTTTCACCGCAGCGACAAATTCTTTGTATTGATCCAAGGTGATCATGGCTTCTGGGAAAATCATGTCCGCCCCAGCGTCCACACAAGCAATGGCGCGTTCGATGGCCGACTCCATGCCTTCTACAGCCAGAGCATCGGTGCGAGCCATGATGACAAAGTCGTCGTCAACTCGCGCATCTACGCAGGCTTTTACACGGTCGACCATTTCGTCTTGGCTGACAATGGCTTTATTGGGGCGATGACCACAGCGCTTTTGCTGGACTTGATCTTCAATATGCACCGCCGCCGCGCCGGCTTTTTCCATTTGTTGAATGGTTCTGGCGATGTTAAAGGCACCACCAAAGCCAGTGTCAATGTCGACTAATAGTGGCAAGTTAGAGGCAGACGTAATGCGTCTTACGTCTTCTAACACATCGTGTAAATCTGTCATGCCAAGGTCTGGCAAACCATAGGAAGCGTTCGCCACTCCACCGCCAGATAAATACAGCGCATGATGACCAGTTTGTTCTGCCATCATGGCGCAATAAGCGTTCACAGCGCCAACAACCTGCAGTGGCGATTGGGTTGCGACGGCTTGTCTAAAACGGGCGCCTGCTGAAAGTATTGTCATTATTTTCCTCTCTTTAGAACGATTTTAATTAACTACGGGAAGCGACAGAGGAATGCTCCATCGCTTGCTTTAATAGCTGGCTGGCGCGGCTGATGTGACGG
Organism: Marinomonas foliarum; assembly: GCF_016906065.1. Taxonomy (NCBI): domain Bacteria; kingdom Pseudomonadati; phylum Pseudomonadota; class Gammaproteobacteria; order Oceanospirillales; family Oceanospirillaceae; genus Marinomonas; species Marinomonas foliarum. The sequence continues at coordinate 2,809,970 of NZ_CP070273.1, forward strand.
CGCATGAGTAGTTCTGCGAGATCACCTTCGTGATTGGCAATCGCATCGAGAATGGCTTTGTGCTCTCGTAAGGCTTGGCGTGGATCGCTGCGTTGGTCGGCTGTGTGGCGACGATACATGCGAATCACTGCATACAGTTCTTCGGTCAATAAACGAATAAGCTTGGCGTTGCCGCTGGCGTGAATGATGCGTAAGTGAAAATCGTCGTTGCCGCCTTGTTGCACGTAATGTTCGTCTTGATTGGCATCTAGGTGTGCTTGGTGCTTATCGAGCAATGCATACAAGTTGTTTATTTCATCTGATGGCATCTTGCTGGCGGCTAAGCGAGCGGCCATGCCTTCTAATGCTTCTCGCATGGTGAAGGTGTCGAGCATATCTTGAGTGTTCAGTTCTATAACACGAGCACCCACATTGGCGGTGCGGGTGACAAGACCAAGACCTTCTAATTTCACGATGGCTTCTCTTAATGGCCCGCGGGAAACGCCATATTGTTTGGCGAGCTCTGGTTCAGATATCTTGCTCCCTTGGGGGATCTGTCCTTGCACAATGGCATTAGTGAGCTGTTGGGCGATGTCTTCAGACAGTGTCGCAGATTTGATAGAAATAAGGTTGTTCATAAGAAGACGAAATACTTTGTTGTTAACAATATTGCTAGTTATAGTCTGGTTTTAGCGGTTTATCAAGGTAGATTGTCGACAATAAATTGAATTTGCTCTTATCCTTTGGTCGTACTTAAGTGTTTTATCTAGATGTTGGAAACAGCTAACAGAATGTTTATTAAGGTGTTTTTTACCTTTATTTGTTTGAAATGCTGGGTTGGTGATAAAAAACTGATAGAGTCGAGGAAATCGTGTGATGCACCAGTAGATAAGGAACACCATGAAAAAAATTAAAAATGAAGCCGCTCTTAGTAAAAAAGCCATTCAGGTTGGCGAAAATTATGCGCTTAAACGTGGCTACGCAGGCTTTTCTTCAACCATGTCGGCCAATGAAAAAACCGAAGCAATTTATCGATTATTGGTATTGGATAAGCTGGTGGTGGCATTGCCAGCGGATAAAGAAGACTTGCCAAGCATGAAGCACAAACTTGCGTTGTGGATTCAAAAGCTATTACCTAAAGACGATCCTCTTTTGAAGTAATAATAAGGCGCTAATCGCCAAAGGTATCGTGTTTCTCACTTCATGCATCAATTATGGTGACGTGATTTTTTGTGTTTAATTTTCTCTCCTCCTCTTCTTCTTCTTCTTCTTCTCATAAAAGATCACCATCCTATTTCTTTCTTCTATATCAATATTTACGAGAACGTGGACTTGTTTGTCGTATTTCTATACTTTATTTTAATTATGTTATAACGTAACATTTAAATTGTTGCTTATATATATTGAGAGGATGTTGTTGTGAGGGGAAACCTTAGTCTGCAAAGAATGCCACAATCGGTTGATTTGAAAAGTAGTCATTATAATTTGATTGATATGAAGGGCTTAAAGCAAGAGGACTCAGGTGAAAAGCCAGCCTTGCTGAGTGTTGTTAAGTCTTCTCATGAAGAGGTGCTTGCTGATATTTATCAAAACCACATCAGCATGGCGGTTTGGCAAAGACCCCTCGGGCATATTTCGCAATATACTGAGAGTTTATTGGAGTCTTCGCCTGACTTCGTTTTTAAATCTCAGGGAAGCTCAGAGTACTTAAATACTATGTTAAGGAAGCTTTTGCCCGAAGGTCAAGATAGGGATCTGTTTCTGGAGGATGTGACTCTATTAGTTGATATGTTCGCATGCTTATTTGACCTTGAAGAAGTCGGTTTGCGGTTGAATGTTTTGTCCAGTGCAATGTGTCCACGCTTCCACGTAGATAAAATTCCCTGCCGATTAGTATCGACGTATGCCGGAAGTGGCAGTGAATGGCTGCATGAAGCCCACGTAATTAGAGACCGCCTAGGACTGGGTGGTCATGTGACTGATCACAACAGCGGCTTACACGAAAAAGGGCGTATTAATAGATTAAAGGTGGGTGATGTAGCCTTAATGAAGGGAGACGAGTGGCCAACGTCTTTGGGGAGAGGTGTTGTGCATCGTTCGCCATCCGCAAGTCTTGAAAATAAGCGCTTATTTTTAAGCTTGGATATGATTTAGCAAATTGAAAGTTATCAGGTGTTATTACCACTCAATCGCTTGATTGTTCCAATCAAGATAAGCGGCTTTATTGTCCATGGTGACATTTTCCATAATGGATAAAAGCTGTGTCGCCACAAAATCTGCTGTAAAGAGCTTATCTTTTGGGACAGATCGCTGGAATGGTTTAGATAATGGAGTGTCTGTGGTGCCAGGGTGAAAAGCGATGAGCTTGACGTTTTTGGCTCTTCGGGCGTATTCCACTGAGCTGGTTTGAATCAGCATATTTAGAGCTGCTTTTGAGGATCGGTAGCTGTACCAACCTCCAGTTTTATTGTCTGAAATACTGCCAATGCGAGCGCTGAAAAGTGCCACTTGGGTATTTTTTTCGCCTTGTAAAATTGGTAATAAACGGCTGAGCCACAACATAGGGATGATAGTATTTGAGTGTAAAACGGCTGCTAACTGAGAGGCACTTATCTCTTCTAACTTCCTTTCCGGCGTCATGCTATCGTTGTGTAATATGCCATTACAAATCAATACCTTGGTAATTCTTCCTGAATAACCAGAAAGCGCTTGGCAAATTTTTTGAATACTCGCCTCACTGTAGTCTGATTCAAACCAATGTATTTTACTGGCAGTGTCTTCGCTTGGTAAAGCGCGGCTGATGGCAAAGATACCAAGGCAGTTTTGGTTTTCTTGAAATCGTTTTATAGTAGCTTGAGCAATGGCACTGCTGGCGCCAATCACAAGCGCATAAAAAGATGACATATGATGCTCCTAAATCAATGGTAACGCATTAAAGATCACAGCGATCTTTCTCACAGAGTTCACAGCGAGGTTTGCCAGTCACAAAGGATGATATTTGGTGGCGATAGCGTGCAAATACCTTGTAGCCCATATCTGCGAAAACGCGAATGACTGGCCAGCGCAGGACCTGCATCCATTTGTGTTTTTCTACTAGTTTCCAAGCAAGACACGTGACGTCTAATCCTTGGATAATCTTTCCATTGGTCAGCTGGCCGTGAAGTAATCTATCCGCTTCAACTGGATCAATATGCGGGAATTTCTCCGTGAAATTATCTGCGTGAATGTCTTCTAGTTGCAGTCTTTTTTTTGTATCTAAGGATTGAAGTGTCCGCATTTCTGCAGCGCAAAGAGGGCAATGGCCATCGTAGAAAATGGTTAGCATGTATCATTACTCTTTTAGTGAGTTTGTCGAGTAATGATACGTTTGGGAAAGAGACTTAGATCAGTTTGTTTAAGCTAGCACTATTAATAATGCGGGTATAAAACCAGCAAATGCATAATACAGACGAGCGATGTAATGCCAAAGTGGAGCGTCAAATAGGCTTTGTTTACATAGGATGGCTTCAACCATCTTGCTTCTAGCCAGAAAAGAGTAATGAAGCCTAGCAACAGCAATACGACTGACAATTCAGGTGTATTCAGCAGTAACGAGCACCATGCTGAGAGCAAAACGATATTAGAGGAAATCAATAATATTTTACCGGCACCACTTTCCGGTTGCTCTATTACTCGTCCCCAAATAATACCACTGAGAAAGCTCAGGATAATGGCTCCATAGGTTGCAAAAATTGTTACACCAGTTTTACCAAATAGAGTGCTGTGAGAAAGATTCAAATAAGTGGCTAAAATAAATGGAACTATGCTCAATGTAGCGAGAGTGACCACTACAGACTTATAAAAACGCATGTTGTTACCTTTGAAAAAGTACCGAAAAATATAAATATGAAAACAATGCGAATTATCTAACAAAATAGACTTTAAAACAGTACTTTATATCCTTGTTTTATCCTATTTATGTACAAATAAGTGTAAAGTTTTTTGTAGTGCTCTAATCAAGAATCGCCATTGAGCGAAATTGGGTCAACGAGTACAATGGTCGGCTATCATTACTTGAACATGATGCCAAATTGGCTCTCATGTCCTTATTTAACGAATTTTGCTTAAGGTGTGTTTAGAAATGCCAGCTAAAACAATGGATGAACTCGTCTCCCTATGTAAACGTCGCGGATTTATTTTCCAAGGCAGTGAAATCTACGGTGGTATGCAAGGTGCTTACGATTACGGTCCGCTAGGTATTGAATTAAAAAACAACCTAAAAGCCGCTTGGTGGCGCGCCATGGTTTATGAGCGCGACGATGTAGAGGGTTTGGATGCTGCGATCATTCAAAACAAACACGTCTACAAATATTCTGGTCATGAGGATACTTTTACCGATCCAATGGTAGATTGCCATGAGTGTAAATCTCGAATGCGTGCTGACCACATGAAAGATATTAAAGTCTGTGACAACTGTGGTTCTACCAATGTGACCGAGCCTCGTGATTTTAACTTGATGTTTAAAACCAACGTTGGCCCAATGGTGAACGAAGAGTCTTATACTTATCTTCGTCCAGAAACAGCACAGGGTATCTTCACGAACTTCAAAAACGTGGTTGACTCGACTTCCCGTACTTTGCCATTCGGTATCGCACAGATTGGTAAATCTTTCCGTAACGAAATCACACCACGCAACTTCATCTTCCGTGTTCGTGAATTCGAACAAATGGAGTTGGAGTTCTTCTGTAAGCCAGGTGAAGATGAGAAATGGCATGAATTCTGGGTTGGAGCACGTAAACAGTGGTGGTTAGATCAAGGTCTTGCCGAAGAAAATATCCAGTTTGAATACGTGACAGGTGACGATCTAGCTCATTATTCTAAATCTACTGTAGATATCTTGTACAAGTTTCCACATGGCTTTGAAGAATTAGAAGGTGTTGCGAACCGTACCGATTACGATCTAGGCTCTCACACGAAAGCACAAGAAGAGTTTGGTCTTTCTGCAAAAGTGAAAAAGAACGAGCATTCCACAGCTAAGTTGGCTATCCGTGACCTTGAAGCGAACAAATGGGAAGTTCCTTTCTGTATCGAACCTTCTGCTGGTCTAGATCGTGGCCTATTGGCTGTAATGACAGAAGCTTATACAGAAGAAGAACTACCAAACGGTTCGACTCGTACAGTGCTTAAGTTCAAACCGCATCTAGCACCGATCAAAGTTGCTATCATGCCGCTTAAGAAGAACAAGCCAGAGATCGTTGCGCTTGCGAAAGAGTTGAAGAACAAGCTGCAGAAACTAGGTCTTGGTCGCATTCTTTATGAAAACACAGGTAACGTAGGTAAAGGCTACCGTCGTCATGACGAAGTAGGTACGCCTATCTGTGTCACCGTCGACTTCGATTCTATCGAACAAGAAGGTGCACCAGTGACGGTTCGTGATCGTGACACAATGGAACAAATCGTTGTGCCAGCGGCAGAACTGCCTGCTTACGTGATTAACTATTTCATAAACCAAAACTAATTTTTGTTGATGACCTAAAAACCACGACTCGTTTGAGCGTCGTGGTTTTTTTTCGTCTATGATTTGGTCTGATGGAAAAAGTGAAGACAAAAAAAGACCGCAAGCTAGGTTACGGTCTTTGTGTGCATTTAGCACAAAGGGAAATTCAAAAAAGCATAAACTAGAAGACTACTTTTACTTTAGCATTATAGCGACGACCATCTAATACTTTGTTGTAAGTATCATAATCTACTTTTTCATCAAACAAATTGTATACGCCCGCATAAACAGACACTGCATTGGTTACGTTGTAGCTGATGCCTGTATCTACAAAGGTATAGGAAGGGATTGCTTCCTCCATTGATGTGCGGCCTAAACCTTCACTAGATGATCCTCGGTAGTTAACGCGAGTCCAAGAAGTTAGCTTAGGTGTTGTATCCCAGTTTAGTGTTGCATTAGCCATGTGTTCTGGCAGACGATTTAATGGTTTTCCGGCAAAATCACCCGTTTTTTGTTCTGAGTCTGTATAGGTGTAGTTCGCTGCTAAAGACACTGTTTCTGTGAATTGATGTGAAAAGGTAAGTTCAACTCCTCGCATTACTACTCGATCGACGTTTATGCGGTCCCTAGTGAAATCATAGATGTGGCCTTGATAGTTACAAGCCGAGTTACATAGTTCTCGCTCTGTGATTTTGTCTTTATAATTTGTATTGAAGATGGTTGCACTGATTTGTGTAGTTCGCTGATTATCCCAGTAAAGGCCAATTTCGTGGCTGGTACTTTCTTCTGGCTTTAAGTCTGAGTTACCTAGTATTACAGCGTTTCCGCCATTACCACCTGTTGCTTGTCCCCAGCCATCTGTTCCTTGACGAAGATCAGGTGAACGGTAACCTGTACTGATACCACCTTTAAGTGTCCAGTCAGGTGCAAAAGTCCAGTTACTATATAGTCGTGGTGATACGTTGGAACCGTAGTTTTCATCTTCGTTATAACGTAAGCCGCCTGTCACAGAGAGATCGTCAGTGACAAAATATTCATCTTCTACAAATAATGACGTGTTCCAACGAGTAAGCTCGTTCAGTCCATTCGAAAGAGTGTTGCTTTCGTCTTTTAGCTTTTGATAATCGAATTGTCCACCAAGGGTCAATATGTGAGCGTCGAATGGAAGTATTGTTTTGTTGTTTAGTACCGTATTTTGATAGTTCATATCGCGACTAGGGTTGTTGATTTCTTCGTGAGTTAGGTAAGTTTCAAGGTGGTTGCCACTTACCTTTGCATTGTGTGTGATGGCATAATGCTCACGATCGTACTCAACATCACTATCAGATGATGCCCTTCCTCCCGCAGATTTTCCTAAGCTGACCGTCCTGTTTTGTGTTTCTTTGCCAGCTTCAAAGGTTAGATTTTGTCTTTCTGACAAAATCCAAGAAAGTTTAGCTGTACCATTTGTAATTTCTTGATCTGCATAGCCATTAGCAATATCGTCTTCATCACGTTGTGAAATTTGACCATAAAGTTGTAAGCCGAGTTTGTCTTTGATTAAAGGGCCGCTCAGCATTAAGTCAGCCTGTTGGCTATCTCCTGACACTGAACTGTCTTGACGTGTTGTGCTTAATGACAGCTCACCACCCCATTTATCTTGTACTTTTTTAGTGATGATATTAATGACACCACCAAGCGCATCTGAGCCGTACAGTGAAGACATTGGGCCACGGATTACTTCGATGCGCTCAACAGCAGATAATGGTGGCGTCCAGCCTTGCTCGATACCTGGACCATCACTATTTGGTCTTGTCTCACGTGAGCCTTGGCGTTTTCCATCGACAAGTATAAGAGTGTATTTGCCGCTCATTCCACGCATGGAGATATCACTTGATGAGCCACCGCCTGTTACCATAACACCAGGCACATCTTTTAAGGCATCTGTGACATCTCTATAGGCTTTCTTTTCAAGCTCTTTTTGGGTAACGACAGTGATAGACGCAGGGGCATCAGTGATTTGTTGCTCATACCCAGAAGCCGACACAACCAATTTATCTAGGTCAACAGTATTCTCTTCTGCTAATAGCGTTGCTGAATAAGTGGTAGCACTGATTAACGCTGCCAGTGTTGTAAGTTTATAATTGCGAGCTGAAGGGGCCATTATGAACAATTTCTCCATAGTTGTGTTGGAACTAATTTTGTATAATTAAGTTCTAAAAGATATTAAGAATGCTTATCATTTGTATTATCTAGCAATATGATTTTTTTGTGTTGATACGCTCTGTTCCTTTTTTTGCAACAACTTTTAAAAAGGGTCCGTGTTTAGGGCATTTAAAAATGAGTCAAGGGAAAGTAAATGTACGATTTAAATGAAGTGAGGACGTTTGTGTCCGTTATGGAGACAGGCAACCTTAAGGATAGTGCACAGGAGCTTGGTGTATCAAAATCCACGTTAAGTCGCCGCATTAGCCACTTAGAAGAGGCGTTGAAGCAACCCTTATTACGCCGCCAAGCCAATCGATTGATTGCCAACGAAGCGGGTATAAAATTTTTACCTTTTGCCAAAAAACTGCTCCATGTCGCCGATGAAGGACACAAAGCGGTTGAAGAATTGAAAGATGAAATTAGTGGGTCGTTAGTTGTGTATGTTCACACAACGCTAGTTCGAGGTTGGTTTTCGGGACTCATGTTTGATTTCCTAGAAGAGTTTCCTCAGGTCAATATTGAAGTCCGCACTGGCAATCAGTTGTTCCAAGAAATAAAAAGCAACGATATATGCGTGTGGGTTGGTGAGCCGGTTAATGAACAGTTACGATCTGAGCAGATTGGTGCTCTATGCCAAGGTTTGTATGCCAGCTCAGACTATTTGGAACGCATTGGTATGTTAAATCATCCGACAGAGCTTAATCATTACGCTTGGGTTGATACCTTAAAGAATGAACAAAACAACATCACCCTAGAGCATGAGATAGAGGGCGATGTATCGTTTGATCTGCCGCAATCACGTCTTACGGTAGACCAATATATTTTGCATGCAGAAGCTATTATTCAAGGTAAAGGCGTTGGCTTATTGCCCCATTATTTTGCAGATAAACATATAAAACGACATCCTGAAGTGTTTGTCTCGTGCTTGCCTGAATGGCAGGGCAAGCCACTTCCGGTTTATCTGCAATATCCTTTTGGTCACCTACCCAAAAAAATGCAGACACTGATCCAATATCTACGAGAAGAAGCGAAAGCATTTTATTGACGATAGTTTCAGCGCTTGGTTATCAGAAGATAGCAAAGCGCCGAGGTCTGACGAAAGGTGGGCTGATTAAGGTGCCTGTTGCCACCAAGGCGTTAACGGCGGCAAATCGATAATGGAAAATATACGACCAAATTCTGGAGTGCTTAACGTCACTTCACGACGCTCAGCTTCAGTAACTACCCGATCAAACGGATCATGCCAGGTATGAAACGCCAAATCAAAAGTGCCATTATGAATTGGCATCATCACTTTACCCTGTAAATCCATATGTGCTTGAATACTTTCCTCTGGCTTCATATGGATATCCGCCCAGTCTTTATCGTAAGCGCCTGTTTCTACCATGGTGAGATCAAATGGCCCGTACTTGTCGCCAATCTCTTTAAATCCTGAAAAATAGCCAGAATCACCGCTGAAGAAAACGCTTTCTTGTGGCGTTTTAATGACCCAAGATCCCCACAAGGTGGCATTGCCATCGCCCATTCCACGACCAGAAAAATGTTGTGTAGGCGTAAAGGCAACCAAACCTTGGCGAGTCTGAAGTTCTTGCCACCAATCGAATGTAACAATTTTATTGGCCTCGACTCCCCAATTAATGAGATCCCCATCGACTCCTTTTGGCACCAGAAACTGTTGCGTTTTCGCGAGCAAAATTTTGATGCTCGCTTTGTCTAAATGATCGTAATGATTATGGGAAATCAAGACTTTATCGATAGGAGGTAAATCTTCTAAACTAATTGGCGGCTGGTGGAATCGTTTTGGTCCAACAAACTGAAACGGTGATGCACGATCCGAGAATACAGGATCAATCAGCCAATACTCTCCATAGACTTTTAATAAAATAGAAGAATGACCAAGTTTAACCATATGCAGCGTATCACTACTCAGCGCCTCTAAATCGGCTCGGCTAACAGGTCGTAACGGAATATTAATATCTGGTGTGGTGTCGACTTTTTTCTCAGTAAAAAAACGAACCCATAACGCCGCAGTATCAGAAAAAGACATAGGGTTACGTGGTGCAGTATTATGAAACTTCAAGCCTTCATAAGGAGCAGACGTGACTTCCTCAATAGGGCTCACTTTTGCCTTAATACTATTATTTACGATATAAATCGCCAGACCCAGCATAACGATCAAGGCAGCAACAAGCTTGATGAAAAACATAGAACACCACTTTTAAATTAGATAGTTGATTATAATTTGGGCTAATGGAATAAAAACAACACAATAAAAAAGAAAAGAATTAGAAGGATGGATATGGTTACTATTGAAAAGATGACGACTCAACACCTAGCAGAGGTTATTACACTGGGTGTTGTGGAAGCGCAGAAGCAGTTTGTTGGTAGCATTGATGACATTCTAAAAAATGCCAATGCGCAAATACGTCCCCATGTTATTTTCACAGAGGATCAAATAGTTGGCTTCTTTTTGATCGATACCACGTACGCAGAAAAATATGACTTTGTCAGTCAATCTCATTCAATCGGCCTGCGTAGCTTCTTTATTGACAAAAAGTATCAGGGAAAAGGTTATGCAAAACAGGCGATCTTGGCGTTATCAAACTACCTAAGCGAAGCTTATCCTAATCATTCAACAATCTACCTCACGGTAAATTGTCAAAATCCTATCGCCAAGGGACTGTATTTAAAGGGTGGGTTTGAAGACACCAACACCCTTTACCATGGCGGTGCTGCGGGTCCACAGCACATTATGGTCAAGGCGTTGGTGTGAGGCGTGTGTTGCTTATAGAACCATTGCGGCAATCCAAGCAAAAATAACCATGCCAAAGTTAGCGTGCATAAAGGTAGGAATCACCGAGTCACGCACGTGATCGTGTTGGCCATCGGCATTGAGGCCAGAGGTCGCGCCAAGAGTGATAGTCGACGCAGGAGAGCCAGCATCACCCAATGCTGCAGAAGCGCCTAACAAGGCGACGGCTGCCATTGGCGAAAAGCCTAGCGTCAGAGCAAGGGGAATATAAATGGGCGCTAGAATCGGCACACTGGCAAAGGAGTCACCAAAGCCGATGGTAATGAACAAGCCAACAATCAACATTATCGCAGCGGCTAGCGCTTTGTGATCACCAATCAGTTCAGCCGAGGCTTGTACCAAAGGCTTAATTTCCCCAGTTGCTTCCAAAACGCCAGCAAAGCCAGACGCGATGGTAATAATCACTGCAATCTGCACCATCATGCGCATGCCTTGCGTGAAGACATCGTCTTGCTGGTCCCAACGGAAAATACCGGCAAGGGATAAAATCATAAAGCCAAGCATGGCGCCAACAAGCAATGAATCAAAAGTGACTTGAAACACCAAAGTGACCGCAACCGCAATCAGCGTCATCACCAATTGAAATGGTTTGATTACCGTGTCTTTGGTTTTCTCTAGATGTTCTAAGGCAACGTCATTCGTTGTGTAGTCGCGCGGTTTGCGGTAAGAGAAAAACACCGCTACCAACATACCCGCAAGAATTCCCATCACCGGCAAAAACATTGCTTTTGGTACCATGTCAGCCGTCACCGCTAAACCGTAGGCAGAACCAACGTCGTTGACGTTTGCTAGCAGAATTTCATTTAAGAAAATCGCCCCAAAGCCAGTTGGTAACAACAAATAACTTGAGCTGATAGAGCACGCTAATACACAGGCAATGGCGCGGCGGTCGATGCGTAATTTATTAAAAATCACCAACAGTGGGGGAATCATCACGGGAATAAACGCAATATGAACAGGCACCGCGTTTTGCGACAAAATCGAAGCAACCATGAAAATTCCATAAAGCAGCCACTTCACCTTACTTTGGTGTTTTGTATCTTCATTGCCCAGCATGCTCACCAACTTTCTAGCGAGTAAATCGAGCACACCGCTGCGAGCAAGAGCAACCGCAAGAGCACCCACCATAATGTAGGTCATACCAACTTGTGAGCCGACCAACAAATTGTCATTGATCGCGGCAATGGCTTCTTCAGTAGACAATCCACTGTGCAAACCGCCCACTAAAGCGGAAGCAATCAAAGCAATCGTAACTGGCACTCGCGAAACACAAAGGAAAATCATCAGTCCAATCGCCAACACCACAGAGTTAATTGGCAAACTACCAGGATTCAGAATTCCAAAACCTAAGATTAAACAAACCACACAGGCAATAGCCATCACCTTTAATGGTGGCTTATTAGGCACATTCATAACGTTTTCGTTCATAGCATCCACATTTTGTATTTGGGGAGAAGAGATAGGCAGCGCCGTTAGCACGGCAGAAGGATTGAGCAAAGACCTATTCACAGAAAATAACGCGACTAATTTAATTTTTAATCGATCAACTGTAAACGGATTTATCGAGGAAATGTTTCGCAACTAACTATGTTAGGTAGAGAGACACCCAAAGTGAACACAAAACGGCGAATGTCTATTAATTCACTCGCCCATAAAAGGTTTTGCTTGCCGCTTCGGACAGTGTTATGTCAGTCCAATCTATGCCTTCTACACGTTAGGTCAGAAGATAAATATTTATACAAAAGGGTTTACTAGGCAATCTATCTTAAAGCGAATTTTTGCTTTTCTTTAAACTGAAGTTTTTGGGCGCTAGCAAAAAGTTACCCGTTTAGCCTTTTTCTGAATTGAAGAGCGGAATAAAGGCTGGGAATACAAAGCGTTCGAATGGAGCTTAAATTCCCCGTCGGGCTAAAGCCGCGACCTACCTTACAATTGGCAAGGCCGGGGTGAAAAGGGGTATGAAGACCCCTTTGCTTGAAGAAAGGGGAGGGAACAAAACCGCCCTATACGTCATTTGACGTATAGGGCTAAGTCATTTCGCGCATACCTTTCTTTCAGTGATTTTTTAATACTGGCTCTACAGATTAGAGGTTTTCTAAAAACCTCACCTGAAGACTCAAAAATATTATAAATCACAATAGGACGGCTCCAACTATGAAAATCAAAACGCTTACTTCTGCGATTGTGCTCTCTGGTGCAACGCTTATTGCGCTTCCTTCGCTGGCAGCAGACACAATTAAGGTCGGTGTGTTGCACTCCTTGTCTGGCACCATGGCGATTTCTGAAACCACGCTAAAAGACACTGTCTTGATGATGGTGGATGAGCAAAACAAAAAGGGTGGTTTGTTAGGTAAGAAGATCGAAGCTGTGGTGGTTGACCCAGCATCAAACTGGCCATTGTTTGCAGAAAAAGGTCGCGAGTTATTAACCAAAGACAAAGTGGATGTGATTTTTGGTAGTTGGACATCGGTTTCTCGTAAATCGGTATTGCCAGTATTGGAAGAGTTGAACGGTTTAATGTTCTACCCAGTTCAGTACGAAGGCGAAGAGTCGTCTAAAAACGTGTTCTACACAGGGGCTGCGCCAAACCAACAGGCGATTCCTGCGGTGGATTATTTGATGAACGATCTTGGCGTAGAGCGCTTTGTGCTCGCTGGAACAGATTACGTTTACCCTCGTACCACCAACAAAATTCTTGAGGCGTACCTAAAAGCCAAAGGTGTTGCAGCAAAAGACATCATGATCAACTACACGCCATTTGGTCATTCTGATTGGCAGTCTATCGTATCTGACATCAGTAAATTCGGTAGCGAAGGTATGAAAACTGCCGTGGTGTCTACTATCAATGGTGACGCAAATGTACCTTTCTACAAAGAATTGGGTAATCAAGGTATTTCATCTGAAGACATTCCTGTTGTGGCTTTCTCTGTTGGTGAAGAAGAGCTTTCTGGTTTAGATACAAAACCATTGGTTGGTCATTTGGCGGCTTGGAACTATTTCCAAAGTGTTGAAACACCAGAAAACGAAGCCTTTATTAAAGCGTGGCATGCCTACACTAAAAACTCTGATCGTGTAACCAACGACCCAATGGAAGCCACTTATATCGGTTTCAAAATGTGGGCGAACGCAGTAACGAAAGCGGGCACAACAGATGTTGATGCGGTTGAGCAAGCCATGATCGGCCAAACAACGCCAAATCTAACCGGTGGTGTTGCGGTAATGAACAAAAACCATCACTTGAGCAAACCTGTGCTAATTGGCGAGATCCAAGACAATGGTCAGTTTGAAGTGGTTTGGGAAACCGATGGCGTGGTGGCGGGTGATGCGTGGTCTGACTTCTTACCAGGTTCTAAAGATCTGATTTCAGATTGGACGGCGCCGATTAAGTGCGGTAACTACAACACCAAAACCAAGTCGTGTTCTGGTCAGAATTATTAATTTGACCCATCCCCAGGGGTAACCTCGACTCTCTGTCTAGCGGCTGAATAGCTAGTCTAGTCAGAGAGTCATTTTTCTCTTCAAATCGAGTTCTGATTTAAAAACCTTCCGATACATGGAGTATGACCTTGAGACGTATCACCGTGAAATATTGCATCGCACTTTGCTGCTGTCTTTTTGGGCTTTTATCCTTTCCCAGCTATGGCGCGGAGTCGACGTCTTTGGACCCTCTTTTAGTCGAGTTGGGTGAAGCAAAGATGAAAGACGTAGAGCCGATTCTGGTCAGAATTGAGGCTGCATCTGACGACAGTATTTTGCCCCTTTTCCGTACTTTATTAGAGGGCAATTTGTATTACATCGAAGCGGAAGGTCAGGTTGTTGGTCAGTCCGATGTGAATGGTGAAACTGTTTATAAAGATGTATTTACTCAACAAACTCGAACGGATCTTCAGAAAGGAGATGTGGATAAAATTCGAGTAAACAATAAATTACGTGGCTATTTACGCAATGCCATGGCCCGAATTCAACTCACTGCGAAGTCGCCTGGTGTGCGTGAAAGTGCGGTTAGAGAGCTCTTGTCTAAATTAGATGACGACACGGTCGAGGTTTTAGAAGGCCTTTACCCGAATGAGCCGAACAAAAAAGTTAAAGAAGCCATGGGATTGGCGCTTGCTATGAATACGGCATCACAAACGGGGTTGGCACCTTCTAATCGCATTGCGGCGATTGAAAAAATGTCCACAAGCTTAGAAAGTGATGTACGAAACCTGCTGACTCGACTTACCCGTGACGACAGCGCCGCTGTTGTGAGTGCTGCCAATGCGGCATTAGAAAAAATCGCGCAACGAGTGAACCGTTTTGCCTTTGTCGACCAGTTGTTTTTTGGTTTGAGCCTTGGCTCAGTATTGTTGTTGGCATCTATTGGCTTGGCGATTACTTTTGGTGTGATGGGCGTTATCAATATGGCCCATGGCGAAATGATCATGTTGGGTGCTTACACCACATATGTGGTGCAGTTGATTATGCCGAATTACATCGATTACTCGATTTGGGTAGCGATTCCTGCTGCCTTTTTAGTATCTGGCTTGATGGGCGTATTGATAGAGCGCTTAGTTATTTGTCGTTTGCATGGCCGTCCATTGGAAACCTTGCTGGCCACTTTTGGTATTAGTTTGATCTTGCAGCAATTGGTACGGACGATTTTCTCACCGCTTAACCGTCAAGTATCCACGCCTAGCTGGATGAGTGGCTCTTGGGAAATTAACCCCGTTTTATCTTTAACGCTAAACCGTTTGTATATTTTAGCCTTTGCCTTGTTGGTGTTCATCGTCTTGGTGATTGTATTGAAGAAAACCTCTCTGGGGCTAAACGTTCGTGCTGTCTCGCAAAATCGCAACATGGCAAAAGCCATGGGGGTAAAAACCAATTGGGTCGATGCGATGACCTTTGGTTTTGGGTCTGGTATCGCAGGTATTGCTGGTGTGGCGTTAAGTCAGCTGACCAATGTTGGACCAAACTTGGGTCAATCTTACATTATCGATTCCTTCATGGTGGTGGTGTTCGGTGGCATGGGCAACTTGCTTGGCACCTTGGTAGCGGCCTTTACATTGGGTATCGCGACGAAATTTCTTGAGCCAACCACGGGGGCAGTTCTCGCGGCTATTCTGGTGTTGGTGTTTATTATTCTCTTTATTCAAAAACGTCCTAAGGGACTCTTTCCACAAAAAGGGAGGGCGGCAGAATGAAA
The DNA here is from genome assembly GCF_016906065.1 of Marinomonas foliarum. Taxonomy (NCBI): domain Bacteria; kingdom Pseudomonadati; phylum Pseudomonadota; class Gammaproteobacteria; order Oceanospirillales; family Oceanospirillaceae; genus Marinomonas; species Marinomonas foliarum. The sequence continues at coordinate 2,825,609 of NZ_CP070273.1, forward strand.
CGTCTTACAGCTTGGTTTTCTGAAGGGCGCTCGACGGGCAAACACACTCTGCCATTTGTGGTGATTTTATTAAGTGTGACTATTTTGGCCTCGGCGGCGAATCTATTGTTACCCGCTGACTCAGTTTTCTATGTCAGTACTTACACCATTACCTTATTGGGCAAGTATTTATGCTACGCCATGTTGGCGCTAGCGGTGGACATTATCTGGGGTTATTGCGGTATTTTGAGTTTAGGTCACGGGGCATTTTTCGCCTTGGGCGGTTACGCTATGGGCATGTATTTGATGCGCCAAATCGGTGATCGCGGCGTGTACGGCAACCCATTACTGCCCGACTTTATGGTGTTTTTGGATTGGAAAGAATTGCCTTGGTTTTGGTTGGGCATGGATCAGTTTTGGTTCGCTATGTTAATGGCGGTGCTGGTGCCTGGCTTGTTGGCTTTTGTTTTTGGTTGGTTGGCGTTCCGTTCTCGGGTAACAGGCGTTTATCTCTCCATCATGACGCAAGCCTTAACCTATGCATTATTGTTGGCGTTCTTCCGTAACGAAATGGGCTTTGGTGGCAACAATGGCTTGACCGATTTTAAAGAAATTCTTGGCTTCAGTTTACAAGCCGACAGCACGCGGGTTGCCTTGTTCTTGATCACGGCCATCTTGCTGGCTGTGGTGTTTGTCGTAAGTCAGAAGATTCTTGCTTCTCGACTTGGCAAGGTGGTGTTGGCGATTCGTGATTCAGAATCCCGTTCACGTTTTATCGGTTACCGTACCGATCGTTACAAGGTGTGGTTGTTTGTCTATTCCGCTGTGATTGCCGGCATTGCAGGTGCTTTGTATGTACCGCAAGTGGGCATTATCAACCCGGGTGAATTTTCTCCGATTAACTCTATCGAGATGGTGATTTGGGTTGCCGTAGGTGGTCGTGGCACCTTGATTGGTGCGGTGATCGGTGCCTTGTTAGTGAACTACGCGAAAACCCGTTTTACCGCAATTATGCCAGATGCTTGGTTGTTCGCCTTAGGCGCTATGTTTGTGCTGGTTACCTTGTATTTACCAAAGGGTTTGATGGGGTTGTATGGGCAGTTAAAGGCTAAGCGAAACAGTGTAATGAAAAAGGAGTCACAAGCATGAGTACGTTAGATAGCACCCGTGAACTCTTCCGTCGAGATCAGGTTTGGCCATTTTTGGCTCCAGCGCAGGCCGAGGTAAATGTCGGTAATCAGATGATTCTGTACGTGGAAGATTTGAATTTGAGCTTCGACGGCTTCAAAGCGCTAAACAATCTTAACCTTTATATTAACGATGGCGAATTGCGTTGTTTGATCGGTGCCAATGGCGCGGGTAAAACCACTTTGATGGATGTAATTACCGGCAAAACTCAGTGCGATTCTGGCACGGTGTTCTTTGGGCAGAATCACAACTTATTAAACAAAGACGAAGCGGAAATTGCTCAGCTTGGTATTGGTCGTAAATTCCAAAAGCCAACTGTGTTTGAAGAGCAAACCGTGTTTGACAATTTAGAGTTGTCTCTTAAAACTGACAAACGTGTCTTGCCGACCTTGTTCTCGCGTTTAACACCGACACAAATCGACCGCATTGATGAAGTATTAAAAACCATTGGTTTGGCTAAGCATAGATTCATGTTGGCGGGTGCCTTGTCTCATGGTCAAAAACAATGGTTAGAAATCGGTATGTTGTTGGTGGCAGAGCCAAGACTTTTGTTGATCGATGAGCCTGTAGCTGGCATGACAGCACAAGAGACAGAACGCACGGCGGAGCTACTAACCTCTCTGGCTGGAGAGCGAACTGTGATTGTGGTCGAACACGATATGGAATTTGTGCGCAGTATTGCTCGCACAGTCACCGTTTTGCACCAAGGCTCAGTGTTGGCCGAAGGCACAATGGACCAGATTCAAAGTAATAAAGACGTGATTGAAGTGTATCTTGGTGAAGAGGCTGCGGCAGGAGAACAGGCATGATATCCATTAACAAGGTTGATCAACTTTACGGCGGCACACAGATTCTTTGGGGCTTGGATTTAGAGATAGTCCCCGGCTCGATTACTTGCATCATGGGTCGTAATGGCGTGGGCAAAACGACCTTGCTGAAAGCCATTATGGGGTTGCTGCCGATCAAAAGTGGCGACATCACCATGGAAGGCGAAACGCTAAACAAGCAAAGCGCAGAAAAGCGAGCTTACTCAGGCATTGGTTACGTTCCACAAGGTCGAGACATTTTCCCCATGCTTACTGTGGAAGAAAACCTGCGTATCGGTTTGCCTGTTCGTGGTAAGCGCACGAAAGACTCTCCAAAGGATATTCCAGAGAAAATCTTCGAGCTTTTTCCAGTATTGAAAGACATGCTGCATCGTCGTGGTGGTGATTTATCTGGTGGACAACAGCAGCAATTAGCCATTGGCCGTGCCTTGGTATTAGAACCAAAAGTCTTGATCTTAGACGAGCCTAACGAAGGCATTCAGCCCAACATTGTTAAGCAAATTGGCGATGTGATTTTAAAGCTGAACGAAGAAGAAGGATTGACCGTTATCTTGGTGGAGCAAAAGCTCGGTTTCGCTCGTCGCGTAGGTAAAGAGTTTCGTCTGATGGAAAAGGGACGCATTGTTGCGGCAGATAAAATGGAGAACCTTAACGATACTTTGATAAAGCAGTATTTGGCGGTCTGATTTTTGCATTGGTTGGAATCAGCAGCCACGCGAAAGACGCTTATAGGGCATCAATGAATAATAAACATAACCTTGCTTTGGCAGAAGAATACGACCAAAAACCGCTGCCAGAAACTCAAATGCCAGAGCGGGGAGAAGCTTCCCACTGGCATGCATTTCTGACATTAGGCTTTTCTCAAACAACTCGCGGTACCGTGTTGAAAACCTGTGATCACAAAGGGCCTTTGTACGTGCAAAAGCCTTTTTATCCTGAAGGTCGAGACACGGCGCACGTCTATTTATTGCATCCTCCAGGTGGTTTGGTTTCGGGGGATTGTCTCACGATTACGGCAAACCTAGCCGAAAATACTCATGTTTTGATCACTACTCCGGGTGCAGGGCGGGTTTATCGTGCTCGGAAGGATAAAACGCTACAACATCAAATTACTCAGTTGAACGTCGCTGAAAACAGCTTAATGGAATGGTTGCCACAAGAAACCATTCTGTATCCCAATGCCCACACACGACTTGAAAATCGTATCGATCTTGCGGATAACGCTAAGTTTATCGGCTGGGAAATCACCTGTTTTGGCTTGCCAGCCAACCAAGAAGATTTTGGCGAAGGGCAGGCAGAACAAGGCTTTCAGATTCGTCAGAACGATCGTCTTAAGGTGCGTGAACGATTGGTTATTGATGATAGTAGCCGTGCTGTTTTTTCAGCCAAAGCGGGATTAGATGGTAAGCCAATTAATGGTTTGATGATCGCAGGGCCGTTTGATTTAAAGGAACCTTCTAATTCAGTCAACCATGACGAATTGATCGACTCCCTACGCCAGCACTGTACCCAACATGGGTCATTAAGTGGCGTGAGTCTTGTAGGTGAATACATCTTAGTTCGCAGCCTTCACGATGATTCGGAACAAGTAAAACAGCTATTTATTCAGTGTTGGCGAGATATTCGCCCGGCATTAATCAACAAAAAATACAATGAACCGAGAATTTGGTCGACCTAAAAAGGTGCGCGCGCTCTTTTTTGGTTCAACGAAAACAATCATAAAGATAAGTAACGGAGCATAAAAATGGAACTCCTCCCAAGAGAAAAAGACAAGCTGTTGGTATTTACCGCTGCCTTACTAGCCGAACGACGTTTGAATCGCGGCCTTAAATTGAATTATCCCGAAGCCATGGCGTACATCACTATGGAAATTATCGAAGGCGCTCGCGATGGTAAAACCGTGGCGGAATTAATGGCCTATGGCAAAACCTTATTGAGTGCGGAACAAGTAATGGACGGTGTGGTTGAGTTGATCCATGAAGTGCAGGTGGAAGCGACGTTCCCAGATGGGACGAAGTTAGTCACCGTTCATAATCCTATAAATTAATGACTACTCGTTACGTCATTAAACGTGTGTGTCAGGTTCTTTTTTTTAAAAGGAAAACATCATGATCCCAGGTGAAATACAGGTAGCCGCTGGCGATATTGAGCTCAATGTGGGCCGTAAAACGGTGAAAATTCGCGTCGAAAATACCGGTGATCGCCCTGTGCAAATTGGCTCCCATTATCATTTTTACGAAGTGAACCCAGCCTTGTCTTTTGATCGCACAGTGACTAAGGGCTTTCGCTTGAATATTGCTTCTGGCACCGCAGTGCGATTTGAACCCGGCCAAGGCCGTGAAGTAGAGCTGGTCGAATACGCTGGCACGAAAACTATTTATGGTTTTCGTGGTGAAGTCATGGGCAAATTGGTAGGAGCAGAATAATGGCGACGATGGACAGACAAAGTTACGCGCAGATGTTCGGTCCGACTACGGGTGACCGTGTGCGTTTAGGCGATACCGATATTTGGATTCAGGTGGAAAAAGATTTCACCGTGTATGGCGACGAAGTGAAATTCGGCGGCGGCAAGGTTATCCGCGACGGCATGGGACAAAGCCAAGTGACCAACGACGTGGCTGTGGATTTAGTGATTACCAATGCCTTGGTGTTAGATCATTGGGGCATAGTAAAAGGCGACGTTGGCATCAAAGAAGGCCGTATTTTTAAAGTCGGTAAAGCCGGTAACCCAGACGTGCAAGATAACGTTGATATTGTGGTTGGACCGGGAACGGAAGTGATCGCTGGTGAAGGTTCTATTTTGACCGCGGGTGGCATCGACGCGCACATTCACTTTATTTGTCCGCAACAAATTGAAGAAGCGTTAACCTCTGGCGTCACCACCATGATTGGCGGCGGTACTGGCCCTGCAACAGGAACCAAGGCGACAACTTGTACACCGGGGCCTTGGTATCTTGGCAAGATGTTACAAGCCACAGACAGCATGCCGATGAACTTGGGCTTTTTGGGCAAAGGCAACGCCAGTTTGCCAGAAGCTTTAGAAGAACAACTGGAAGCAGGTGCTTGTGGACTGAAACTGCACGAAGATTGGGGCACCACGCCAGCGTCGATTGATTGCTGTTTGAGTGTCGCTGAAGCCTACGACGTGCAAGTGGCGATTCACACTGACACCTTGAACGAATCTGGCTTCGTCGACAGCACCATTGATGCCTTTAAAGATCGAGTGATTCACACTTATCACACCGAAGGCGCAGGTGGCGGTCATGCCCCTGATATTATTCAAGCCTGTTCCAATCCGAATGTCTTGCCATCCTCAACTAATCCAACGCGCCCTTATACTCACAACACGGTCGATGAGCATTTAGACATGCTCATGGTGTGTCACCATCTGGACAGCAATATTGCAGAAGATGTGGCGTTTGCAGATTCACGTATTCGCAAAGAAACCATTGCCGCGGAAGACATTCTTCATGATCGTGGTGCTTTCAGTATGATTTCGTCTGATTCTCAAGCTATGGGACGAGTAGGCGAAGTGGTGACTCGTACATGGCAAACCGCTCACAAGATGAAGCAGCAGTTTGGTTTGTTGGCAGAAGATCAAGAATTGGGCGCGGATAACTTTCGGGCTCGTCGCTATATTGCCAAGTACACCATTAACCCAGCCATTGCCCATGGTATTAGTCATGAAGTTGGCTCGATTGAACCGGGAAAAATGGCGGATTTAGTCTTATGGAAGCCAGCCTTTTTTGCTGTAAAACCTTCGATGATCATTAAAGGCGGTATGATTGCCAGCGCGCCAATGGGTGACCCAAATGCCTCAATTCCGACGCCACAGCCCGTGCATTATCGCCCTATGTTTGGTTCATTCGGCAAAGCTGCTGCGGCCACGTCTGTGACCTTTGTTTCACAGGCAGCATTGAACAATGGCTTGAAAGAATCCCTTGGTTTAGATCGTACCTTGGTGGCCTGTAAAAACACTCGCAATATTTCCAAGCTCGATATGATTCACAACGATTGGTTGCCGAACATTACCGTTGATCCGCAAACCTATGAAGTGCGAGCGGATGGGGAATTATTAACCTGTGAGCCAGCTGAAGTATTGCCCTTGGCTCAGCTTTATACTCTCTTTTAGGGGCGTTTTTTTAGGAACAGCATATGCTAGATATTTACGAAAGGTTAGGCACCCATTGTCACGATCCAGTCCACACCACAGTGACGCTAACCCATGAACAGCGTGATCGTGGTAGATTGAAACTTATAGGTGACAATGACGAAGAGGTTCGAGTTTTTCTTGAGCGTGGTAAGCCGCTGTTAGTCGGTGAATTTTTAAAGTCCGAATGCGGCAGGATAGTTCAAGTGACTGGCGCAGTAGAAGACGTCGCTCATGCTAGCTGTGAAGATTGGGAAGCCTTCTCCAAAGCCTGCTACCACTTGGGCAATCGTCACACCAAAATTCAAATTGGCGAACGCTGGCTACGCATCAAACCTGACCACGTTTTAGAAGACATGTTGCACATGCTTGGCTTGATCGTTATCCATGAAGAGGGCGTTTTTGTCCCAGAATCTGGAGCTTATAGTCATGGGCACAGTCACCACTAACATTGATACCACTGATATTAGCTTGCTGCGGCTTTTGCAGTTAAGTAGCGTCGGTTTGCCTGTGGGCGGCTTTGCTTTTTCTCAAGGCATGGAATACGCCATTGATCAAGGCTGGGTAAAAAACAAAGCTGAGGTGTCTGACTGGATTAGCTTGCAGTTGCAACAGTCGGTAGCACGTGTGGATTTACCTGTGCTGCGGTTATGTATGGATGCCGCTAAGCGGCAAGACACAGAAAGATTATTTGAACTGAATGATTTAGTACTGGCCTGCCGAGAAACCAAAGAGCTGCGACTGAATGATACTGCGATGGGTGAAGCCTTGTTTCGTCTAATGGGCAGCCTGCAAATAGACACTCCGTTTAAGCGTTTAGACGAGATGAGCTTTGTCACCTTATTTGCTATTGCAGCTAATTATTGGGGGGTGAAAATAGATCTTGCTTCACTCGGTTTTGCTTGGTCTTGGTTGGAAAACCAAATTGCGGCCGCTACCAAGCTGGTTCCCCTTGGGCAAACCCAAGCACAAGAATTGTTAGGTGAATTACAGACAGACATTCGACACGCCATTGCCATGTCATTAACCATTGAAGAAGACCGTGTTGGCGCAGGCCTACCGGCCATTGCCATAGCCAGTGCTCAGCATGAAACACAATACTCACGGCTATTTCGGTCTTAGGCGAATCGGTCAACTTAGCCTTATCTACCATAATGAGGAATTAGTTTTGTAGGTCGCGGCTTTAGCCCGACAAGGCGTGATTTGTTGTGGCGAGTTTTTGTCGGCATAAATGCCAACTTACAAGCGATTGGTCTAACCATAAGATTTCGAATTTATTTTTAAAAGGAACCTAGTATGAAAAAACAAACCTTACGAATTGGTGTGGGTGGTCCAGTAGGATCAGGTAAAACCGCATTACTGCGTTCTTTATGTAGCGCGATGCGTGACTATTACAACATTGCCGTGGTGACCAATGATATTTATACCCAAGAAGATGCGAAGTTCTTAACCCAGCATGAAGCCTTGGATGCGGACCGTATCTTGGGAGTGGAGACAGGTGGTTGTCCGCACACGGCGATTCGTGAAGATGCATCAATGAACTTGGCGGCGATTGATCAATTGCTAGAGCGTCATGGCGAATTGGATGTGGTGTTTGTGGAAAGTGGTGGCGACAACTTGAGTGCGACCTTTAGCCCAGAGTTATCCGATTTTACCATTTATGTTATTGACGTTTCTGCAGGTGACAAGATTCCTCGTAAAGGCGGTCCTGGTATTACGAAATCGGATTTGTTGATTATTAATAAAACGGACTTAGCGCCTTTGGTTGGTGCGTCTTTGGATGTGATGGCGCACGATGCCAAGATTCAACGAGGTGATCGTCCGTTTATCTTTTCGAATCTCAAAAAAGCCCAAGGCTTGGATGAGATTATTCAGATCATTGTGTCTGAAGGGATGTTGGAAGCAAAAGAAATACCTGCAGCGAAAGCTGTCGTTTAAATGGCTACTGTGCTCGTAACGTCGTTGGGAAGTATTAAGTTCAGGTTTTCGAAATATTAGGAGAAAAATTATGAATGCGTTGAAAGAAAGAGCATTGAAAACAAAAGGTTTGTTGGTAGCGGCTTCGGTATTGGCTTCTGGTTCCGTGTTTGCTCATCCGGGGCATGAACAAGCTTCTAGCTTTATGACGGGATTTGCTCACCCAATGGGCGGTTTGGATCATCTTTTGGCCATGGTGGCGATTGGTCTTTGGGCAGCGAGCATTGGTGGTCGCGCTTTGTGGGCGATTCCAGCGGCGTTTGTCGTGACTATGTTGTTGGGCGGCGGCTTAGCGGTGGCGGGATTAAATGTGCCATTTGTTGAACAAGGTATTCTATTGTCTCTCGTCGTATTGGGTGCTTTGGTGTTGTTTGCTAAGCGTTTACCAACAGCGGCTTGCATGGCGATTGCAGGGGCTTTTGCGTTATTCCACGGTGCAGCGCATGGTATGGAAATGCCTTTGAGTGCCAATGGTCTGCAATATGCGTTGGGTTTTGCTTTGGCTACGGCGGGCTTGCATGCGGCTGGTCTGGGTTTTGGTCAGCTGATGACGAAAATTGGTACGCCTTTAGCGACGCGCATTAGTGGCTCTGCTATTGCGCTAGCGGGTTTGGTACTTGCTTTTGCCTAACTCATTTTTGTCTCCTAAGCTAAAAAGCGTCATTTTATCGTCTAAGCACGAGATTCTATGACGGCGGCACAAAAGATCTTTAAAGTGCGACGCCACTACAATAAGTGGGTCGCCGATCAAACCATGGAAGATTACGCTCTACGCTACACTTCTCGGCATGACAACGGCTCCAAGCAGGGCCATGCGATGAGTATTGAGCGTGTTGGTCATACCGCGCTTGGTGCAACCGCGTTTTTGGCGTTGGAAGGACTGGCTGCGGTTATTACCCTCGCTTATGGTTTTACCAATGCAGTAGCGGCTATTCTCACTGTGTTGGCGTTGTTTTTCGTCACGGGTTTTCCCATTGCCTATTATTCGGCCAAGCATGGTCTGGATATAGACTTATTGACCCGAGGCGCGGGCTTTGGTTACCTTGGATCGACTATTACCTCGCTGATTTATGCGACTTTCACCTTTATATTCTTTGCCATTGAAGCGGCTATTTTGGCCTCTGCAATGGAGGTTCTATTAGGCATTCCTTTGGCCTTGGGTTATGCGCTCTCGGCCATATTTGTTATTCCCATTGTAACACACGGTATTCGTGCTATTAGTCGCTTTCAAAACGGTACCCAGTGGATTTGGTTGGTGTTACAAGTAGCGGCGATTGGCGTAGTGGTGACGCAGGAATACCAAAACTTCGAAGGCTGGACACAATATGCACCAGCTGATTTGCCGCAAAGCACGCATTTTGATTGGGTTTTGTTTGGCGCAGCAGCGTCTGTCTTGTTTGCCTTAATGGCGCAGATTGGCGAGCAAGTCGACTACTTACGCTTTTTTCCTATAAAAACCAAACAAAACCGCCGACGCTGGTGGTTTTGGCTGATTTTAGCGGGTCCAGGTTGGGTGTTTATTGGTGCCATCAAAATGTTATTGGGTTCGTTTTTGGCTTACTTGGCGATTTCCGATGGCGCTTCAGCGATACAAGCCACCGATCCAACCTATTTGTATCAGCGCATCTTTTTCTTTTTAACCACATCGCCTACCACCGCTTTGCTTTTGGCGGCGGTGTTTGTGTTTATCTGCCAGATGAAAATCAATTTAACCAACGCCTATGCGGGTTCTATTGCTTGGTCGAATTTTTTCTCACGCTTAACTCACTCTCACCCCGGTCGTGTTGTCTGGTTGGTATTCAACGTAACTATTGCATTATTGCTGATGGAATTGGGGATTTATCAGGCTTTGAGCGCTATTTTAGGCGTGTTTGCCATCGCTGCGGTGAGTTGGTTAGGTAGCTTGTCAGCGGATTTATTAATCAACAAACCGTTGGGTTTAAGCCCTAATTATGTCGAGTTTAAACGCGCGCATTTATACGACATTAACCCTGTCGGAACGGGCTCGATGTTGATTGCGACCACGTTAGGTTTAGTGAGTTATTTAGGTGTCTTTGGTGAAGTGGCGAAAAGCTTGTGTCACTTTATATCCTTAGGTTCGTGTTTTGTGTTTGTGCCGCTGATTGCGTGGCTCACCAAGGGTAAATATTACCTAGCGCGCCAAAGCCCTGAATTGATTCCGATGATTGAGCTGGCAAAACAACACAGCCCTAAGTATGTCACTCTGACTTGTGGGATTTGTGAGAATGCGTTCGAAACGGAAGACATGAGTTTTTGCTCTGCCTACATGCAGCCGATTTGTTCTTTGTGTTGCTCCTTAGATGTACGCTGTTTAGATAGCTGTAAACCACAGGCAAGCATTGGGCAGCAGAGTGACTATTTCTTAAAGCTTTTTTTACCTAAGAGACTCGTTAAGGCGCTGAGCTCTCGCTTTGGTCGTTTTGCCTCTTTGTTGCTAATAATCAATATTATCAATGCCGCACTGATGATGTTGATTTATACGCAAATGGCACCGACATCGCTGAATGAAGAAGTCTTGTTAAAAGAGACTATGTTGGCACTGTTCTTTACTCTGTTGATCGTTTCTGGCGTCTTATCATGGTTGTTTGTTCTCGCTCATGAAAGTCGTGTGGTGGCGCAGAAGGAGTCTAATAGGCAAACGAGAAAATTGATTCGTGAAGTTGATGCTCACCAAGAAACCGACCGTGCCTTGCAAGGGGCAAAAGAACAAGCCGAGCGTGCAAATGAAGCGAAAAGTCGTTATCTCACCGGGATTAGTCATGAGTTACGCACACCGCTGCAGTCTATTATTGGCTATGCACAGCTCTTATCTGAGAAGGCCAATACGCCTTCTGGGCACCAGAATGGCTTGGATATTATTCATCGCAGTGGTCTGTATTTGGCAGATTTGATCGAAGGTTTATTGGATATTTCCAAGATCGAAGCAGGGCGTTTTGATCTATATCGCAATACGGTGGATTTACCGAAATTAATCGATCAGCTAAACAGCATGTTTGCTATGCAGGCGCGTGACAAAGGCATTCAATTGCAGTCAAAAATTCTCGCACCATTGCCACAACATGTCATAACGGATGAAAAGCGTTTGCGGCAAATTTTGATCAATCTGTTGTCAAATGCCGTGAAATACACGCCAAAAGGTTCGGTATTGTTCGAAGTCAATTATCGTAATCAAGTGGCCGAGTTTGTTATCCGAGATACGGGTGTAGGCATTAAAGAAGGCCATTTAAAGCGCATATTTGATCCATTCGAGCGAGTACGTGACATCAGTACTGGCAATTTACCTGGCACAGGCTTGGGCTTGACCATAGTGAAACTGCTAACGGACATTATGGGTGGTGATTTGCAGGCGCATTCAGTGGTGGGTGAAGGCAGTGAATTTCGCGTTAGCTTGATGCTACCTTGGGTGAGCCAAGGAGATGCTTCTGCTTATGAATACAAACGCATAGTAAGTTACCGTGGCTATCAGCGTACTCTGATGGTAGTGGACGATGATCCTGTGGTACGTGGTTTGCTATCTGATATTCTCGTCCCGTTGGGTTTTAATGTATTAGAAGCCTCCGACGCTGAAGCTTGCTTGGATGAGCTGGATTCCTGCTCGCCAGATTTATTCGTATTAGATGTCTCCATGCCCGGTATGAATGGGTTGAGTTTAGCTAAGTTGCTACGTGACCGAGCTTACAGTACGCCAATTATTATGTTGTCGGCTGATGCCAAAGAGAACCAACGTAAGCCAGATGAGCAAGCAGCGTTTAATCAATATTTGGTTAAGCCTGTGAACAATAGTGATTTGTTGGATGCCATTAAAAACTGGCTAGTGCTGGAGTGGGTGTATCAAGAAACGGAAGTTGATGTGGTGGCACCTGTTGTTGAAAGGGGTACAGACCACTGTGAAGAAAATATACTGGAAGCGTTAGATCTGCAGACAGTTGCTATACCAGACCATGAAAGTGTCCGCGAGCTGATGGCATTTGCTGAAATGGGGTACAAAAAAGGCGTCGGCGGTTTGCTGAATCAGCTGGCTAAAACAGATGTCATTGACCCGAGCCATTTACAGCAACTGGAGAGCTTGTACAAAAGTTTTCAGTTTGATGCGATTGTGCTTTATATACAGAAATATTCACGCGTCACTAGCGACGTAAATGAGAAGCCTAATTATGAATCCGAGTAATAAAAGTGACATTGTTTTAGTGGTCGACGACTCGCCAGATGCGTTGAGCCTAATTCATGACACCTTGGAAGCGGCTAATATGGATGTGCTTGTCGCACTTGAAGGAAAACAAGCCTTAACCATTGCCCGACGGATTCGTCCTGACATTATTTTGCTGGATGCCATGATGCCAAATATGGATGGTTTTGAAACTTGCAGAGCTTTAAAAGCTGAGCAAAGCTTGGTATCGATTCCGGTTATTTTTATGACGGGGTTGAGCGACACTGATGACATTGTGCGTGGCTTAGAAGCCGGCGGCGTGGATTATCTCACCAAGCCAATTCAACCCAATGAACTGATTGCTCGCATGCGCGTGCATTTGTCGAATGCGCGTTTAAGCAATAACGCGCAATCGGCTCTTGATAGCATGGGACAGTATTTGATGACGACAACCTATGCAGGGGAAATTGCTTGGGCAACGCCGCAAACTTATGCTTTGCTTGCCAAAGCTCGCGCCAGCAGTGAATGGCAAAGTACGGAATTAGCTCTACAAATACGACTTTGGTTAGCTCATCACCCCGTTGTCGGCAACGTCTTGAAACTCAGCGGCTTGGAATACCCTTTGGCGCTGAAAATGATGGGTGTCACCGAACAAAAAGAAGTGCTATTACGTCTTGAAGACGGAGACAAACCCACCGGCCCGGCTTTATTAAAGAAAGAACTCGACCTTACGGATCGTGAGTCAGAAGTCTTGCACTGGATTGCCAATGGGAAAACCAACCGTGAGATCGCTGAAATTCTTGAAATGAGCCCGCGCACAGTCAACAAGCACTTAGAGCAAATTTTCCCAAAACTAGGTGTGGAAAACCGCACCTCCGCTGCCGCTATTGCTCTGCGAATTTTATCGGCAGATCGATAGGTTTGGTAGGATGTTTGCTATTGTTTAGGCTTAACTTTAGGTAAGCACTTTCTTATTTTATATATGCACAGATTATTCTATGCTGCCATTTTACCGCATCAAAAAAGGTGTCCTAATGTCTATTGAGCAATCCATCGAGTTATCGCTTCCTATCGTTTATAAGGTGGATCAGGCTATAACGGCTAAGCAGTTTGTTGAGTTGCTGGCGAAAACGACATTGGGCGCGCGTCGTCCCATCAATGAGCCTGAAACAATAGAGGCTATGTTGGAAAATGCTAATTTGCTGATTACGGCATGGCAAGGCGAGGCCTTGGTAGGCGTGGCGCGTTCGGTGACGGATTTTGCCTTTTGTTGTTACTTATCGGACTTGGCGGTGGATGAATCTGTGCAGGCAACGGGGATTGGTAAAACGCTTATCCGAATGACCAAGGAAGCCTTACAGCCTAAGTGTTCTTTGATTCTTTTGTCCGCACCGCAAGCGGTGGATTATTATCCTAAGATTGGTTTTACTCAACATAATAGTGCGTGGGTATTGACGAATATTGATGACTTAAAGTAAGGCATCTATTAGGTGAGTAACTAATTGAATTATATGGGGTTTTGTAGGTCGTGGCTTCAGCCCGACAAAACGTGATTTGTCGTCACGTTTTGTCGGCCTAAAGGCTCGACCTACAGTTATCCTCTTGAAGAAAGGCTACTTAGATCTGGAACTGGCCGACTTCGCTGTCTACTTGCTTGGCAAGTTGGTTAAGTCGTTTCGATTGTTCTACACCTGTTTTACTTTCATTGGCTAAATCGGCCGCCACTTGGCGAATGGTCTCGCTGTTTTGGCTGATTTCATTAGTCACTGCTGTTTGTTCTTCTGCAGCGGTAGCAATTTGCGTTGCCATGTCTGAAATGCTGATGATGGCATTGGCAATTTCTTCGAGGCTCTCTGTCGCTGCATCAGCATCCGCAACACTGGTTTGTGCTTTGGCGCTGCTGTTTTGCATTGAAGTAACCGCTTTTGATGTTTGCTCTTGTAGCTGCTCAATCATTTTTTGAATTTCTTCAGTCGAAGCGTGAGTACGTTGAGAAAGCGTACGCACTTCATCTGCAACCACGGCAAAGCCTCGACCATGTTCGCCGGCACGAGCTGCTTCAATCGCAGCATTAAGGGCTAGCAAGTTGGTCTGTTCTGCGATGCCGGTAATGGTCGATAGAATGCCACTAATTTGTTGAGCGTGATTGTCTAATTCAGAAATTTGTCCAGTAGCAAGGCTCACTTCGTTGGCAAGTTGGTGAGTCGAATTACGACTTTTTTGTACTTGCGCACTGCCTTTTTGTCCCAGCTCAACAGAGTGACCAGCGGCTTTGGCTGTTTGCTCTGCGTTGCCCGCGATTTCGTGAGTTGCTGCCGCCATTTCAGTAACAGCAGAAGCGACCATGTCGATTTCTTGCTGTTGAGTGGCAACACGAGAGGCGCTTTGAGTCGACGAGTTCGATACATTTTGAGCTTCGTTTGCGACGTCTTTAGAAAGTACTTTTAAGCGTTCAACTACGCCATGCATGTGACCCACAAAGTCATTAAAGCCTTGTGCTAAGACGCCAATTTCATCGTCACGTTTTACCTCTATGCGAGCGCGTAAATCGCCTTTGCCTTTAGATATATCTTGTAGTGCTTTAGAGACGCGCGTTAAGTCGCTAAATATCACTTTAAATAACCAATACAAGAAACAGCTAAATGCCACAAGCAGAACCAATGCAGTGATGATCTGACGAACCAATACTTTATAAACTGGGGCCATTAGTTCACTTTTGTCCATGGTGAAAACTA
Source organism: Marinomonas foliarum (assembly GCF_016906065.1). Taxonomy (NCBI): domain Bacteria; kingdom Pseudomonadati; phylum Pseudomonadota; class Gammaproteobacteria; order Oceanospirillales; family Oceanospirillaceae; genus Marinomonas; species Marinomonas foliarum. The sequence goes on from NZ_CP070273.1 coordinate 2,840,633, forward strand.
AGGTCCAATCTGTATTAGGAATATTCTGAGCGTAAGCAAATACATCTCGGTCATTTAATGTTTCTTCGGCTAGCCTATCTTCTTTTGCAAGCTTGGATAGTGCGCGAGGTGCGAAAATAGAGGAAATAGATTCGGCTTTTTTCATCACCATGTCTTTGTCAGCATGGGCAATAATATCGTTGTTGGATGCGACCATCATGGCAGAGCCTGAACCCGGGATATCAAGCTCAGCAACTTGTTTGGACAGCTGATCCAAACTTAGATTTGCGCCGACCGTACCAAAGTTTTGGCCGTTTTTTGTGACAGGATTCGTTAAGATGATAACTAATTCTTTGGTTGTAGAGCTTAGATTTGGGCCAAGAATACTTGGTTGGCCAATGCTCATTGCTTCTTGATACCAGCTCTTTTGGCGAGGGTCGTAACCCGGGCGTTTCGCGTCTAACGTAGGATCTTGACGATACATTTTGCCATCATTATTGCCGTAATAGGTTAAGGCAAATTTACCACTGTCATAAGCTTGTTTAATCGCAATATAAGGTGATTGATCAGGTGCCCGTTCTAGCGTGTTAGCAAGCGAAGCCGCAATGACTTTTCGGCTGTTTAGCCACTCACTTGTGTTATCGCCATAGGCTTTTGAGAAATGGCGAATATCTTTTACCAATGAATCGCGCATTTGCTGTGTCAGAGAAAGGGTAGTTTCTGTGACTAGATATGCCGTTGTGATAACAACAGCAAGAATGCTGACACTCAGTATCCGAGTGCGCAAAGAAAGAGTCATGAGGGTATCTCCATATATGTAAAAAAAGGCGCAGCACCATAGTGATGCATACGCCCAAAGAGGTTATCCGTTACTAAAGCACAAAAGTGATTAGCAAATTAAAGAGTAGGGCCGCAGCAAAGCCCAGTGGGGCAGCGCGAAACAGAAGTTGAGGGAACAGTTTCGTTCGACTTTCTTCTGTTGGGCAAGCCCCTAGAATCAAACTTCCTCCAGAAGAGAAAGGCGATATAGCTGTGGCCTGAGCACCGACTACGATACAGATGAATAGCATCATCGGATCCAATGACAGACTTTGTGCAATTGACGGTACGATTGGGAAAAGCGCTGGCGTAACCACGCCCAATGTACTGGCAAAAAGGGACATGAAAGCAGCAACAATACCGAATACAACGGGTACTAGCGCAGCTGGGATTGAAGTACCAATCCAAGAGGCAAGGTCATTTATTGTACCGGCTTTTATCGCTACCGAAATCAACATACCTACGCCACAGATCATAATAAGCGTCGACCAAGGCACTGAGGCAATGGCTTTTCGCTCGTCTCCAAGTTTCAATAATAAAGCGATGACAGAGAACACGCTGGCGATTAGGCCTATGTTCATCTTGGAATTAATAAAGCTAATCGTCTCATTATCAGGTAATAGAAGATGCGAAATGGGAGCAAGTAGTACTAAGCCCATCATGATAAGAGTGAGAGTTAAGGTTTGTGCTTGCTCTTTATTGAATGGCGTAGGGCGTTCTACTTGGAAGTCATTTTTGGCGACATTAGCACGGTGTTTAGTGAAAAACACCAATGCGGTAATCACAATTAAAGGAATAATAGCCGTGCTTAAGAAAATGCCAATGGAATTTATGAAGGCTTGGTTTTCGGTAACACCAGCGCTGGCCATTATACCGCGGAAGATAATGCCGCTTTGGCTAGACATGAAATTCGCGCCAGTTAATGCGCCGTAACCAACCGACATAGAACCAATCACCATGCTCATGCCTGTACGTTGGCAAAGCAATAGCGTGATAGGTGCCATAAAAGCTAAAACTGTGTAGTAGCCTGCTCCAAGTGCTGAAATGATAGTCGTCGTGATGTAAATGGCGTATGGCAACAAATGAGGAAAGCGGCGGCAACGATACATAAGATGCTCGGCGAGCTTTTCTAACGTACCATTGATAATGGCAAAACTGTAAAACAAGGACACCGAAAAAATGATGAAGAAGATCTTCAATGGCCACATTTTGATAATGTCATTAGGGCTTAGTCCAAGCGCAAAGCTGCCGATTAAATAGGCGAAAGCGATAGCGAAAAGACCAATATTTATACGGGTTTTGTACCCTAAAATAATGGAAAGAAGGATCGCTCCTACAACAAGTGAACTCATCATGATTATTTCTCTTCTTTGTTTTTATCTAAGGTTGGAATTTAAACAATTTGCTTGGATTCGAAATTAGAATTTTGTCCCGTTCATCCATGTTGGGTAGTAGCGCTTCCATGAAGTTATATTGACTTGTGTAGTCTGTTTGCGCTTCAAATTGCGTATTTGGCCAATCACTGCCCCATAAAAAGTAATCTGAATGACCATAGGCCGAACGCAGGGTTGCTAGCATTTCTTTTGCTTGCTCTATGTCAGCATTGCAGCGGTAAGCCGCCGACACTTTTGTCCAGATTGGCGCGCCACTGCTCAATAAATCTAAAAAGTCTTGGTGAGCTGAGTTAGATGGGTCAATTCCTTCATTTGTACGAGCAAAATGATCAATGACCACTTCGACACCAGATTCTAGAATTGCAGGCAGAAAAGTTGCTAAATCGTCGATTTCGCGCTGGATCTCCACGACCCATTTACGTTGTGCCAATTTGCTTAAGAAGGTTTGCCAAAGGAGAGAGGTGTAATTCTCTAACGGCTTTTTAATTAAGTTGAGGCGAATACCAACCACTCCATTAGCATCTAACGCATCCAATTCACTATCGCTAATAGTGGGATCAACAACAGCAATGCCTTTTAGTTTTTCAGGGTGTTGACGCAATGCTCGCACCATAAAACTGTTGTCAGTGCCTAAAAAACTGGGCTGAACCAATACACCATGAGAAATACGATGACCTACTAAATGCGTTAAGAAGTCTTCAGGCAGCGCATTATAGTCTGGCGCGTACCTGCGTTCAGCAGTCATAGGCAAATCAGTGCGAAAAATATGCGCATGAGTATCTATGCCTTTTATTGTTTTTTTTGTGTCCGAAATCATCAAGAGACCTTTATGTACATGTATCAAATCAATTTACAGTAAAGTAAATGTATATTTATGTAATTCATATATATGAATATATGTATTTATGGTTAATAAGTCAACAATCGTAGACAGCTTTGCTGTGCGGGCATTAGAATGACTTTCTTTAAAAATGAGGGAGTAAAATGTCGCTCTTTAAGCCTGGTCACGATCATCGATTGCCGCTTTATCAGCGTGTGCGTGATGAACTGCTAGAAAATATTAGTGCTGGGAATTGGCTGCCGGATAATCCAATTCCTACAGAAAATGAGCTGACGAAAATTTATGGCGTCGCTATCGGTACTATTCGAAAGGCCGTTGATACCTTAGTTAATGATGGTTTGCTCTATCGTAGCCAGGGGCGTGGTACTTTTGTTCGTCGTCCAGACTTTAATGCTTCGTTATTTCGCTTTTTCCGTCAAATGTCTTCTGATGGGCGCTTTGTTATGCCCAAAAGCCAACTGCTGTCTAGGACTCTCAAAAAGCCACCGCAATATGCTACCGAAGCACTAAAGATAGGAGGAAATGACGAGGCTATTTGCCTTGAGCGTTTACGCTTCTTGGAAGATCGAGTGGTATTAACGGAAGAAATTTGGCTACCAGCGCCACTTTTTGCCAGTCTGGTCGATTTAGAGTTATCTGAATTTGGCAATTTGCTATACCCATTTTATGAGCAACAATGTGGACAGCTTATTGCTTCGGCGAAAGAAACCTTAACAATAGCTTCAGCAAGCACGAGCATTGCTAAGGCTTTGAACACAGATGAAAATAGTCCTGTTGCTGTCATTGAGCGAGTGGCTTATGGCTACGACAAAACGCCTTTAGAATACCGAATTTCTCATGGTTCGGCGGAGACATTTTGTTACCAAATAGAGATCGCATAAATATTCAATATAGTGCTTGACCAAAGCTCTTTGCTAACGCTTACTACTTCTCATGTTATGCCGCTCAAATAGAGCGACATTGTTCTTGTTAGTAGAAGGATTCTAAGGCGTCGTTATGAAGATTACAGATTTACCCTTTGGCATAACAGATTGGCAAGGTGTCGAAAAAACGACCCACAAAGGTGAAAGCGGTTTTGCCTATTGGCAGACCAAGCAGTTCGGCGATATTCGCGTTAGAATTGTGACCTATTCTGCAGGGTATTTAGCGGATCATTGGTGTACCAAAGGTCACATTCTTTTTTGCATGAGCGGCGAGCTGAAAACAGTATTAAAAGACGGCCGTACCTTTGTTTTATCCGCAGGTATGAGCTACCAAGTGGCTGATGATGCCGAGCCACATCGTTCATCCACCTCGGAAGGTGCAACGCTGTTTATCGTTGATTGAGCGACACAAAACGTTGTCGAAAAGCACTGGGAGTTAATCCCATAATCTTCTGAAAGGCTTTACGGCAACTGCCCGCATCTTCATATCCTACTTGCAGGGCGATGCTCTCGAACGGCAGCGTTGTTTGTTCTAAGGCATCGCAAGTTGTTTGAATACGGATACGCTGCAAATATTCATTTGGGTTGAATCCAGTGCATTTAGCGAAGCGTCTTAAAAAGGTTCTCGGCGTTAATTTAGCGAGATCTGCCATGCTTTCTGTACGTTGCCTTTCAGCAAAATGCCCTTGCAAATAATGCTGAACCGTCAAAATTGCTGCATCACCATGGTCGAAATTAGGTTGAAACTGTTGGTAGTAGCGTTGCTCTCTTTTACCTGTATCAATTACTAATGTTTTGCCTAACTGACGAACGATATTAGCATTCGTCAGTACTTGTACTACTTCCATGGCCAAATCCACCCAAGACATCATGCCGCCAGCACTGATGATATCGCCTTGATTGATCAAAATCTTAGAGGTATCTATCGCTTGTTTCGGAAAGCGTTCTTTGAATAAGGCTTCTAGTGCCCAATGCGTCGTCATTTGGTGTTTATCTGTGTGACCTGTGTAAGCCAAAAAGAAAGCGCCAGCGCAGGCACTGCAAAGTATGGCGCCTTGTTGATGCTGTGCGATTAAAAACTCATTGATATCGGTATTTATCTTGCTGTAACTGGCTTTATGTAAGCTAGGAGGCAACAAAACTGCGTGATAGTGTAATTGCGTGTCTAAGTCTTTCTGTAAGTCTGCCTCGTGTAAAATATGCGTAGTGATACGAGCTTCCAAACCTGTTTCTTTGCAGGCTTCATTGGCCAGATCGAACGTTTCTGCAAAACCATAAACGGCTGATAAAAGAGAATATGGATAAGCAAGCACAGCGATTTGACAATGTTTCAAGGATCTATCCTGTTTGTCATTTTAGTCTTCTAATATGTCAAATTTGACACTGTAATGGAATCCGTCGTTTTGCGATTCTAGAGTTCTTGATGAAGGTCTTTTTAGATAACAGAATAGGAGCCAACAATGAGCCAAACTGCATTATTAGTCATCGACGTACAAAATGACTATTTTGACAATGGCAGCTTTCCTCTATGGAATGCCGATGAAACCTTAAAAGAAATATTTAACGCCATTCAAGCCGCGAAAGAGCAAGATGCAGCCGTGATACTTGTGCAACATGTGGCCGCAAGCGAATCACCGTTATTTGCTGAAGGCAGCGAAGGGGTGAAATTACACCAATCGATTCTAGATGCCGCACCAGATGCACCTATCGTAACAAAAGCACACGCGGATGCGTTTCAAGAGACAAACCTAACGCAACTGCTAGAAGAACTGGAAGTCGACCGCTTGGTTATCTGCGGCATGATGACGCAAAACTGCGTAACGCATACCGCCATTTCAGATGCCGTCGACCCTTATCAAGTCAGCATTTTGGCCGATGCTTGTACTACTCGTGAACAGCTACTGCACCTAATTGCCTTAGAAGCGATTAAGACCAAAGTGACCTATACCGAAATAAAGTACGCTTTTGAACGAGTTTAAATTTGCTTGTGCAGTAAATCGAAAGCGCGAAAAGGCAGAAAACAAAAGGGCTAGGCAAGTGGTTGATTGAAAAATAGCCTGTTTATCAACCACTTTCGAAAATTTATTACACATAAATTGCATCGACTTCTTGGCAAGCGGCAAGCATATCGCTATAATCTGCAACGCTTTTAGGGCCTGTAGCTCAGTTGGTTAGAGCATCCGACTCATAATCGGCAGGTCCCCCGTTCAAGTCGGGGCAGGCCCACCATATAAAATAAGCCTCTAGAGGGTTAGTTAACGCTAACTTCTAGGGGCTTTTTTATTGCCTACGATTTTTGGGTGTTCTAATAGATGTCCTACACTAAATTGTGTAAGCCATTACCCTCACTTTCATATCGACTGATATGTCATTAATGCTTTCTCGACATTAAGTTTTTTACTTCTTCTCGTTGGTTTATCTGATGATGTTTTCCAATACCATGGGTATTAAAATTGTCTTTAATATAAACTGGTTAGTAAGATTTTAGATGCGATTAGCACACAGGTTTTTATGACGGATAAGAAAACAGCATTGGCTGGGTTAAAGGGAGAGGTTTTCCTATTAACCGAGCAGCATAAACCTTTTGCGTCGGCGCAGATTGAGTTGTTGGCAGCGATTGATACGTGTGGCTCTATTTCTCAGGCGGCGAAGCAGGTGGGGATTAGCTATAAAACCGCGTGGGATCGTATTGATGCGATGAATAATATGTCGGCTCAGCCTTTGGTTGTTCGTTCTACGGGTGGCGCGCAAGGTGGCGGAACGCTGTTGACCGAGTTGGGGCACAGGGTGATTTCAGGTTTCCAAGCTTTGCAGGATGAGCATCAGAAATTCATTGAGCGCTTAGGCGATAAACTGCATAACCTAAATGATGTGGCGAGTTTTATGAGGAGCGAGAGTGTGAAAACCAGTGCGAGAAATCAATTTAGAGGCACGGTTAGCAATATTGCTCTCGGTGCTGTGAATACTGAGGTGGAGTTGGATATTGGTACTAATCAATCCATCATTGCGATGATCACTCAGGAAAGTGCTGAGCAACTTGGGCTGAACAAGAACAGTGATGTGGTGGCTTTGATTAAGGCGTCTTCAGTGATTTTAAGCACGAATACTAAGGTGGTCACCAGCGCTCGAAATAAGTTGGTCGGTACTATTTCTCGTTTGTTGCCTGGTGCGGTGAATACGGATGTGACATTGGATATTGGTGGAGGCAAGTCTGTGTCTGCTGTTATTACGAATATAAGCGCAACAGAGTTGGAGCTGGAAGTAGGGCAAGCAGCCTGCGCCTTGTTCAAAGCGCCAAGCGTTATTCTACTGAAAGACGCGTGACGCTGGCTCGGTTATCTGACCAGTGCCACGCTTTTAATTTGTGCCCAGAGCGTTTTTCCTGCCACCAAGGCTAAGTGATCAACGGATCGGTAGGTCAGTCTTGCAATAAGCGTGTTTTGCTCTGTCTGTAAGCGGACTAACGCCATGGCTGGGTCTTTGTCGGGAATAATGTCGAGCACACTGACTAGCAGTCGGTTCAATATGCTGGAATCTTCATGGCAAGTTAGCGTTAGACTCACATCGGTGGCGAGTATTCTGACTCGAACCTGCTGACCAAGACTGTCGCCGTTGTTACGAATCCATAAGTCACTGCCAGCACAAGATACTTTTGATAAGTGCCACTTCTCATCTTGTTGGACAATCTGGCCTTGCCAGATTACGCCTGTGCCATTATTGAACAGCAATGGTGATGTTAGTTGCGAGAAAACCTCTTCTACCTGTCCTTGAGTGGCGACTTCGCCATCTTCCATCAGTACAACATGATCCGCTAGGCGCATCACTTCTTCGACTGAATGGCTGACATACAAAATGGGAGTTTTGAGTGTGGACTTCAGCTTTTCGAGGTAAGGTAAAATCTCTTGTTTTCTTGCGTTATCCAGTGAAGCTAAGGGCTCATCCATCAGTAATAATTTGGGTTGAATTAATAAGGCACGCGCGATAGCAACACGTTGTTTTTCACCGCCAGAAAGCTGCTGCGAATTATTCTTTAGTATGGATTCAATGCCCATTAAGTCGATGACTTGGTCATATAAATCAGCGGGTAAGGGAATGCCGCTGCGTTTAATGGCGTAATCTAAATTGCCTTTTGCGGTTAAATGGGGGAAAAGGCTGGGTTCTTGGAAGACATAACCTAATGGCCGTTTGTGTGTCGCTAGGAAAAAACTATCGCTTTGCCATGTTTCCCCCTTCATCACAAAATGCCCTTGTTGCGCTTTTTCTAATCCGGCAATACAGCGCAATAGCGTGGTTTTTCCTGAACCTGATTGCCCAAAAATAGCGGTGACGCCGTTGTCTGGTAACGTGAGATCGACATTTAAAGCAAAGCGAGATGTTGGATGCTGTAGGTGAAATTTGGCGTGTAGGCCTTGTTCTGTATTTTCCCCTACAATCTTGTTGGTTGGCATGGCTATTTCGCTCCCCACAGGGTGTTTTTTCGTTGGAAGCTATAAAGGCTGAGTAACACCACAAAAGAAAATATGATCATGATGGCAGCGAGCTTGTGAGCTTGGTCGTATTCCAAGGCTTCAACATGGTCATAAATTTGTACGGATACTACGCGAGTTTGTCCGGGAATGTTGCCGCCTATCATTAATACAACGCCAAATTCGCCGACCGTGTGCGTAAATCCTAAAATAGCAGCGGTAATAAAGCCTGGTTTCGCTAATGGTAAAACAACGGTAAAAAAACGATCCCAGCTTCCTGCTCGCAAGGTGGCGGCCACTTCTAATGGTCGCTCGCCAATGGCTTCAATGGCATTTTGTATGGGCTGAACAACAAAAGGCAGAGAATAAAATACCGACGCGACTATTAACCCCCAAAAAGTAAATGGCAGTGTTCCTATGCCTAATTCTTGAGTTAATTGACCAATAAAGCCGTTGGGGCCCATGGCGATCAGTAGATAAAAGCCTAATACGGTGGGTGGGAGTACAAGCGGTAGGGCAACGATGGCGCTGATGGGGCCTTTTAAACGCGAACGAGTGCGTGCTAGCCACCAAGCGATTGGGGTTCCGATGAGTAGTAGAATCACCGTAACTGTGGTTGCTACTTTAAAGGTTAGCCAAATGGCTTCTAAGTCTGACGTAGAAAGCATATTGGCTGTTATTCCGTTTTATAACCGTATGAATGGATGATGTTACGGGCTTTGTCGCTGCGTAGATAGTCAAGCAGACCTTTTGCTGCGGCGTTATTGTCTGCCTTTTTCAATAGCACGGCATCTTGGCGTATTGGGCTGTATTGATCCGAGGGGATGATCCAGCTTGAGCCTGATTTAATGTGTCCTTTGCTCATTATTTGTGACAGGGCGACGAATCCTAAGTCGGTATTGCCCGTGCTGACAAATTGATAGGTTTGCGAGATGTTTTCGCCCATTACCCATTTTGATCGTGTCTTTTCTGTGAGTCCTAAGCCTTTTAGCACTTCCATTGCTGCGACACCATAAGGCGCCAGCTTTGGGTTGGCTAAGGCCAGTTTATTAAAATCTCCGTTTTTTAAACGAGCGGCATTGTTGTCGATGAAATCGGCTTTAGACGACCACAAAGCCAAGGCGCCAATGGCATAGGTGAAGCGACTGTTTGGGATTATGGCACCGGCTGTTTCTAAGGCGTCGGGTTTGTTTTGATCGGCGGATAGAAAGACATCAAAAGGTGCACCATGTTGGATTTGAGCAAAGAACTTACCAGAAGAGCCGAAGGATAAAATGACTTTATTGCCAGATTCTTCCTCGTATTGTTTGGCGATGTCTTTCATGGCGGCAGTGAAGTTAGATGCGACGGCTGCGTGGACTTCTTCGGCATAGGTTGAAGAGCTAAGCATCAAAAAACTGACTAGTATGATGCTGAGATAGTTGAATAATCGCATGGTTTTATCCTGATCTAACTGTTTGGAAATAGTATGAATATCGATTCGTTATATATTGCGTTATATAGCGAAGTGGCGCAAGAAGGATTGTGCTTGGTTGACGCTTTCAGTTAGCTTGGTTTTTTTCATGATTCTTTTTTGGTGAGCTTGATCGAAGAGATTTCCAAGATGGTATGGCTTGTGATTTCTGAATGTGTTTATAAGGCGTTCAAGTTTCTTCCTTATTCGTTTTTCTTATATAAGGTAATGATTTTTCCTTCTTATCCATTTAGTCAGCATTTTGTTAACATTGCTGCAACTTATCGGTTTTCGGTGTTTATTGATGTTTAGATAAGCAAGGAGCCGGTGTTCAATGACTAATTTGTTAAGGTTTTTTCTCCATGTTGTATCCCATTATTAACTTAGCGGTGTTCGCTTTGTTAATCGCGTTGTTGTTCAAACTGCAAAAAGCGAAAAAGACGTTATCGACTCAAGTATTTACAGGTTTGGGTCTTGGTGTGGCGTTTGGTGCTGCGTTGCAGTTTATCTATGGTGTTGGCAGTGCTGAAACCAATGAAACGTTAGAGTATGTGAATATCGTTGGTTATGGCTATGTTAGCTTGCTGAAGATGATCATTATGCCGTTGATTTTAGTGTCTATTATTGGCGCGATAATCAAGGTGAAAGACACGGGCTCTTTGGGCAAGATGTCTGGCGGTATTATCGGTATCTTGTTGGCGACCACTGCGGTTTCTGCTTTGATCGGCGTTTTTGTTAGTAACTTATTTGGCTTGTCAGCTGACGGTATCGTGCAAGGTGCGCGCGAAATGGCACGTGGTGCGGCATTGGAAACACGTCTTGATGGTCTGGCTAGTGTTTCTTTTGCTGACATGATCACATCGTTCTTCCCTGGCAACCCTTTCGCTGACTTAGCGGGTAGCCGTCCAACTTCAACCATTGCTGTGGTTATCTTTGCTGCGTTTGTTGGTGTGGCTGGTGTAACAGTTGCTCGTAAAGAGCCAGAATTAGGCGCTAGTTTTGAGCGTTTTGTTGATGTAGCTCAATCTATTGTTAGAACCTTGGTTCGTATGGTGTTAAGCCTTACGCCATATGGTATTTTGGCGTTGATGACTAAGGTGGTTGCTGGTTCTAATGTCGATGACATACTGACGTTGCTGAACTTCGTTGTGGCTTCTTATGTGGGTCTAGCACTGATTCTTGTCATGCATTTATGTTTGTTGGCATTTAACGGTATTTCACCACTACGTTACTTCAAGAAAGTATTGCCTGTGTTGTTGTTTGCTTTTACGTCTCGCTCCAGCGCAGGAACGATTCCATTGAATATCGATACTCAGGTCAAACGCCTTGGTAACGGTGAAGGTGAGTCAAACTTTTCGGCATCTTTTGGTGCGACGATGGGGCAAAATGGTTGTGCTGGTTTGTACCCAGCCATGTTGGCCGTGATGATTGCACCAACCGTGGGCATTAATCCATTGGACCCTAGCTTTATTATTTCACTGATTGCCATCGTTACCATTAGTTCATTTGGTATTGCAGGCATTGGTGGTGGCGCGACGTTCGCGGCTTTGATTGTGTTGTCGGCGTTGGATATGCCTGTTGCATTAGCTGGCTTACTGATCTCTATTGAGCCTTTGATCGATATGGGGCGTACCGCTGTGAACGTTAATGGTGCCATGACCGCAGGCAGTATCACCTCGAAATGGCTTGGTCATACTGACTCGAAAGTGTTTGGACAAGATGAAGTGCCAGAAGCAGAGCTGAGAAACAGTTAACTCTATTGGGTAGTGAAATTTTGTTTATATAAAACCACCTTCGGGTGGTTTTTTTGTTTCCGACATATCGAATTAAATAGACATTTAGGAAGTAAGAAAATTACTTGAAATCTAGATGATGTAAAAAATAAGTACTGGGCATGCAAAGTGCATAATTTAATCTAAGCTTTCTTAAAACAACGACAAGGAGAGGCTAGTGTCCTTATTCTCAAACCTAAAAGTGTCTCAATCGGTAGCCATTGTTGGTATTTTACCATCGCTGTTTGCCATTATTATTGTGGGTTTTTTAGTCAAAGATTTAAACGAACGTGTTCATGAAGGGCGTATCGCAGAGGACATGGTGAAGTTATCGTCTGTTTTAGATGGTGTGGCTCATAATTTTGCAGTTGAACGGGGTTTGAGTGCGGGCTTTTTAGGCAGTAAAGGTAATAACGGAAGAGATGCTTTATTGGCCCAGCGTAAAATTGCGGACAATGCGGAAGCCGCATTGAAAAATCTAGAGAGTCGTTCTTTTGAAGTTCTTACAGTAGAGCGCCTAGAACGCTTAAGAGCGCCTATTTTAGCTATGTTAAAAGATAAGAATCAAGTTCGACAAAAAGTTGATGCTTTGGCAGCCGATAATGGCGCATTTGATTTTTATTCAGAGGTGAATCGCCAAGCATTAAATTCCATTCAACGCGTTATTTTGGACATTAGCAACCGAGATATCGCCAAAGCATTAGAGGCTCGCTTAAGTCTATTGTGGATGAAGGAGCGTGCTGGGCAATATCGTGGTGCTTTAAATGGAGTGTATGCCGCCCAGACGACAACATTAAAGCGTCAATCACAGATTGCCGCATTCATTGAAGATGAGAGTCATCAGCTAGAGCACTTTATGGTGACGGCGTCAGATAAAGAAGAAGCGTTACTGAATACGGCGATGAGAAATGATAATTGGAAGGCCGTCACACAGGCGACAGATGCTTTTTTGGCAACGAAAGAGGTTTCTTCTGTGAATGGTCCTGCAGATTGGTTTGGACTTGCTACGGCGAAAATAGGTTTGATAAAAGGGGTTGCGGATAAAATTAGCTCCGAAATTAATAATCTCAGTGCTACGTTAACGTCTCGTAGTGAACTTTACCGTAACGGTTTGATTGTTGGTTTTATTGTATTGATTACACCGGTAATTTTCTTGGCGTTCTCGTTGACACGTTCTCTGTCCAAACGTGTAGAGCGTATCAGCCAAGCGTTATCAAATGTCTCTTCAGAGCGTAATTTGGTGGGACGAATTGAAAATACGTCAAAAGATGAGTTGGGCGAGATTATTCAATATTTAAACATGCACCTGGACCATTTGAGTGAATCTTTTCATTTGATGGTGGATATGGCGTCTGTATCAAAAGAAAGTATGAATGTGCTCAGTGGCTATTCTAGAAGCGCATTACAAGAAACCAAAGACCAATTTAATCAAACGGATCTTATGGCATCCGCAGTAGAAGAAATGTCGCTGACCAGTAATACGATTTCCCAAGATATGCTGTCTTCAGCAGACGCTACTGAGAGTATTCGAGAGCAAAGTACCCAAGGGTCAGCGCGTATGCAGACGATTCTACAATCCATTGCTAATTTGTCTTCAGAAGTGAATGGTGGATATAAAGCGGTGCAGTCTGTTACGAGTCATACAGAGCAAATTAGCAGTATTTTGCAAACCATTGAATCCATCGCTGAGCAAACCAATCTATTGGCATTAAATGCTGCTATTGAAGCCGCCCGTGCTGGTGAACAAGGGCGAGGTTTTGCGGTAGTGGCGGATGAAGTAAGAACGCTTGCTCAGCGCACGCAGAACTCTACAGAAGAAATTCGTTCTATGATTGAAGCCTTGGTCGGTTCTGGTAAGAGTGCGCTACAATCCATGGATCAGTGTGCCAGCATGGCTACGCAAACTTCTGATGTTGTCAGCGAAAACGTCACCATGATGCAGGGCTTGTTTGATGCGATTGAGCAATTAGCTCAAACAATTGAGCGTGTTGCTACCGCGTCAGAAGAACAATCTCAGGTATCGGAAGAAATTAATAAGAATATTCAGAATGTCAGCGAACGTTCGGAGCGAATTCTGGATATGGTGAACAAAACTGATGAAGGTTCTGTTCAGGCTGGAGAGCGTTTTGAAAGTGTATTGAAAGAAATTAGCTCTTATAAATTGAGTTAGTGATTGCTAAGGATGGCATCAGGTTTTGTAATTGAGAACCTGATGCCATCCTCTTCTAATAAGTCTGCTCAATATTGTTTTTTTCCATAAAAGCTTCGCTACCAAAAGCGCCAAGTAAAGTGCCTAAAGAAATAGATAATGCGATGATGAAAATAAGAGATTTGATCGATGGATTTTTTATTCGTTTTCTTAGGGTGAAGTAAGACAGCAGCGCAGCTAAGTATAGAACGGCAGCATTTAGGTTAAATAAGAAGTAAGACATAATTTCGAATGCCCAAAGAGATTCGCTGTTTTTATACTGGTTTAGAGACAGTGTTGTATAGGCGAAGGCGAGGAATATGGCTGTAATGGCTGGCAGGATTTTATAGACAAATAGCTTTTCTTCTTTCAATAAAACATAGCCTATTCGAAGAGAGAAAAGGAAGCAGATTGCCCAAAATAAAAACAGAGGAAGAAGAATGATTCCCATGACACATCCTTGAAATAAGTTAGTTGTTATCTAATTTTATGCATTGTCCAAAGAAAAGCCACAGTGGCGAGTGCTCACTGTGGCTTTATTTATTGTAGCAGATGTGTCAAAAAATTAATCAGGCTTACGATTACGACGCGCTGGCGCTAGAGGCTTGCTACGCAGACCTTGGCCTGGTGTCATTTCTGCTTTTGGTGCTGCTGGGCGACGGTTACCAGATTTAGGTGCATTACCTTTCGCTGGATTGCCACCCTGTTTCGCGCCATTGCCTTGTCTTGCTGCACCCTGTTGATCACGTGGTGCTTTTGGCTTTTTAGGTTTGTTTGGTTTGATTGGACGCGTATCCAGAGTGGTATCAGGCAACATGTGTGTTGGCATGAAGTCATCTTCGTAGCGACGCTCAATGAGCTTCTGAGTTAAACGTTCAATAGCGCGTAGCTGGTCTAATTCATCTGCAGCAACCAATGAAATTGCTTTGCCTGTTGCACCCGCACGGCCAGTACGACCAATACGGTGAACGTAATCTTCAGCCACGTCTGGTAAGTCAAAGTTGACCACGTGAGGTAGCTGTTCGATATCTAGTCCACGAGCGGCGATGTCGGTTGCCACAAGGATTCGAATGCGGCCTTCTTTAAAGTCTGCTAAGGCACGAGTACGTGCGCCTTGGCTTTTATTGCCGTGAATCGCGCTGGCACGAATACCGGCGTCTTCTAGCTGTTTGGTGATTTTATTAGCGCCGTGCTTGGTGCGAGAAAATACTAAGGCTTGATCCCAGCGACCTTGGGCAATCAGTTGAATTAACAATTCCGTTTTACGTTTTTTGTCGACAGGATGTAACCATTGCTCAACAGAAACGGCTGTCGCGTTGCGCGGCGTAACTGAAATTTCAACAGGGTTGTTTACTAAACCTTTTGCTAGCTGGCGTATTTCTGGAGAGAAGGTTGCAGAGAACAATAAGTTCTGACGTTTCTTTGGAAGTATCGCTAAGATTTTTTTGATGTCATGGATAAAACCCATGTCCAACATGCGGTCGGCTTCGTCTAGAACAAGGACTTCTAGCTTATCGAAACGTACGGCTTTTTGATTGTACAAATCCATCATGCGGCCAGGCGTGGCGATAAGAATATCAGCGCCGCGGCGAAGGGCCATCATTTGAGGATTGATTTTTACGCCACCAAATACAACAGTCGATTTAAGACCTAAATGCTGACCATAGTTTTTTACGCTTTCAGCAACTTGAGCCGCTAGTTCACGTGTTGGCGTTAATACCAATGCACGGACTTGATTGCTTTGCGCGTGTTCGCCTTTACTTAGAATTTCAAGCAAGGGTAGGGTAAAACCGGCTGTTTTGCCTGTCCCTGTTTGAGCCGCGGCCATCACATCTTGGCCTTCAAGAATGGCTGGTATTGCCTGAGCTTGAATTGCAGACGGCTCAGTATAGCCTTGATCTTCAATGGCTTTTAGGATGGGGGCAGAAAGCCCAAGTTTGTCGAAACTCATAGATGTTCTCATGTTTTATAAAGGCAGGTGCAAAGCTGAAAAGTCAGGTTATGCAAGAATTTCGCGAAGCTTACCTTATATCGTCTCTACATGCTATGTAGTATGGCTTTTGCTCGATAATTGTACATATTTAAACAGCACAGAAACTGTGAAATATGTACCTGATTATAACGAGCAAAGGGCGGTTTCTCGTTAGACCCGCTTTACATCTACCGAAACTGCTAATTGCTGAGAGCCACCACCTTCAAATATGACGCCTTGCAATGGAGTGACATCGGCATAATCTCGACCCCATGCGGTGACTATGTGTTGGTCGCTTGGCATCAAATCATTAGTTGGATCAAATTCTACCCAGCCTAATTCTGGAATAAGTACGGCGAACCAAGCGTGAGACGCATCAGCACCAACAAGCTTTTCTTGCCCCGGTGGTGGCAAGGTTTCTAGGTAGCCGCTCATATAGCGTGCTGGAATGCCAACCGAGCGCAAGCAGCCAATCGCTAAGTGAGCGAAATCCTGACACACGCCACTGCGTTGTTTAAGTACTTGTTCAAGTGGTGTCGCAACGGTTGTCGTTGTTGGGTCGAATTTGAACTCGGAGAAGATCTTATGGGTGAAAGCCAGCGCCGCCTGCAAGACTGGTTTGTCGTCAGCAAAAGTACTTTGCGCATAAGCTTTTAGATCTTCTGAACAGCGTATTTGCGGCGAATCTAGTAAGTATTCTTTTGCCATACGTAATTCAGGTGTGTTTGGATTAGCTAATTGCTCACGTAACTGACCACAGGTAAGCGAGCTCTGCGTTTGCCATTGCAGCACATCTAATGGCGAGATTTCGAAATCGGTAGTGACATCAATCACGAGTTTCTTGTGCGCTTCTTGAATCGAAAAATAAAACGTCTGATTACCGAAATAATCTTCGCCATCATTTTGATAAACTGGTGGCGGATTGATTTGTACTTTTTGATGTAAGCAGCGCTGATTACGCGTGTCTCGTGGTAACAGGTGAGCCATGTTGTAACATAAGCTCACCGGTGCTCCATAAGTATATTCTGTTATATGGCGAACGCGGTATCTCATAGACTTATCCCTATGGCGACTTCAGTCAATGACTGCGGTCCAGCGGTATGGTCAAAATACTTATCACTAATGAGGACAGTGAATTGCTCAAGCTGATCTAAAAGCTCGGTCATGAGTTGTTCTAACTTCAGACGGCTTTGGCTGTCTATGTCGACTTCGGCAAGCTCTTCCAAATCGGCAAGCTGAATATCATTGAGCGACTTTAAGATGATCTTGTTTTCTGGGCTTAAGCCTGCGGTTTTTGTTTCATTTCTTGGTAGTTCTTTAATGCATTTACGCAGCTGCTCTACTTGGTAGAGTAAAGAGCGAGGATTACTGCCATCAATCATTAATAGATCCAGTCCGTAAGCAACACGAGCGCGATTACGATAACGGCGACGGAAAGAAATCAACGCTTCTACGCTTAACAAAACGGATTCTAAAATTTGTTGCTGTGGTCCTGATGAAAGCGGTGTAGTTAACGCGGAACGTAGCAAAGTTGCCGTTTGCAGAGCCCGTTCGGTACGTCTGCCAATTTCCTGAAATGTCCAATCTAAACCGCGTAACATGCTTTCATGGTTTAATCCGGAGAGCGCCAACAAGGAAGTAACTAGGCTGTCTAATGACTCTTCTGGCGCAGAAGGCAGGCCGTTCGTGTAAGCGCGGTCTAGCTCATGGATATGGTCGCGCAGTTCATTAATGATGATGCGAGTATCTGCAGACAGCATCTCTTTGACTTGTTCGCTGCAACTTAACATGGCTTGTAAATTGGCTTTGATTGACCCAGCACGGCTGCCATCGGTAATCATAGAGATTAGTTCAGCTTCTGGGTTCTCTAGCAAATTTTCGTCGGCTTCTAAGAAGCCGGGCAAGCAACCAGTTTGTGTCGATGCCATTTCAAGGAGCATGCGTCGGCTTTCTTCTGGCAGTGGATCGATACCATTCATCTGTTTAAAAATAGTCCGTAATAAACGCATGCTAATTTCAGCTCGTTCTGCATAGCGCCCCATCCAAAATAGGTTCTCTACCACTCGGCTTGGTAAGTTTGCTTGTAAGGCTTCGTCTTGCAGTAATACTTGATCGTTAAGTAACGTTTTTGGTGCTTCTGGCTCTGCCGCAATAATCCAGGTGTCTTTGCTTTTTGAGTTAGAAATGCTGGAAACAATAGCTTCTTCTGTTGATTCGCCAACACGCGATAAACCACCAGGCATGACTGTGTAACCGGTCGGATTAGCAATGGTGAAGGCTCGTAACAAGCTTGGTCTCGATTGTAAGTTTCCGTCTAACCAAGTGGGAGATATGGAGCCCGGAATATAGTTTTGTGCGGTGAAAAGGTGCGGTGCTTTTTTAATTTTTTCTACGATGTTGAGCTTTTTTTTCTCAGTCAGTGTATGACCATAAATGCTCTTACTGCTATGGCTGCGAATCGCAGGTTTGATAATAAGATTTCCAATATTGGCGATCACATAATCGAGATCATCTTTATCACCACACCACCATGTTGTAACTGATGGCAAAGTGAGTTGTTCACCTGTTAAAAATTCGCTAATAGCAGGTAAGAATTTAATCAAAGCGGGCGCTTCTAAAATACCGCTGCCCAATGGGTTAGCAAGTACAACATTGCCTGCTCGAACTACTTCTAATAAGCCTGGAACACCAAGGAAAGAGTCCGCTCTTAGTTCAGCTTGATCGCAATAGGTATCATCGACACGACGTAAAATCACATCAACACGAGCTAAACCGTTTAAGGATTTCATCCAAACAGCGCCATTACGTACAGTTAAATCACTGCCTTGCACCAATGGAAAGCCAAGGTAGTTTGATAAGTAAGCTTGCTCAAAATAGGTACTGCTGTAGGCGCCGGGTGATAGCATGACGATACGAGGCGTGTCCGTCCATTGGCTGGCAAGTGAAGACAGCATGTTTTTGAAGGCTTGAAAGAATCCTGCCAGACGACGTACTTGGCTATCACGGAAACTGTTTGGAATAACGCGAGATACAACGGTACGATTTTCCAACGCATAGCCTGCGCCATTTGGTGCTTGGGTCCGATCGCCAATGACTTGAAATTGGCCTGTATGGTCACGCACGAGATCGACGGCATGATGTAATAATTGATGGGCACCAGGAACCATAACACCGTGGCATTGGCGTAAAAAACCTGGATGACTAAAAATAATCTCTGAAGGAACAATGCCGTTTTTTAGTAACTCTTGTGGACCATAAAGGTCTTTTAAAATGAGGTCGAATAAGTTTGAGCGTTGCGATAAACCTTGTTCGATGGCAAGCCATTCATCGGTTGGGATAATATTAGGAATAAGATCCAGCGACCAAACACTGGGTGTGAGTGGGTCACTGGTTAAATTATAGGTAGCGCCGTCTTCGCGTAAAATACGCTGTGCACGGCGCTGTCTGTCGAGCATTTCTTCGTCCGATAGATTGCTTATACTACGCAGCAAATCGTGCCAATGTGCGCGTGGTTGGCGATCTTCCGTGAAGGCCTCATCATAAGCATTTATCGGTTTATCATAGGCGAAAGATAACGTCGGTTTTTCATCTATTACCGACGTTACAAAGTTACCTGTTTGAAGTTGCATAATGAGCTTGAGCCTAAAAGATTAATTATTAGAGAACATTATACTGCTTCCTTAGATCTAATGTATGAGGATATTCATTTATTGGCTCTTCTGCTGGTGGCGACATAGCGCGAGGCTTGTCTCCATTCGGGTAAAAAGAGCGCAGTGCACTAAAGGCTGGCGGTGGGGATAATGTGCCTTGAGTGAAGCCATGATCCCAAAAACGGTTAACTCGGCGTGCTTCTGCTTCGTTGCTGTTGACCGGTACATTATCGTAGGTTCGTCCACCAGGATGAGACACATGATAGGTACAACCGCCAACAGATAAGCCGTTCCAAGTATCAATCAAATCAAATACTAGCGGCGCATCAATGCCCAAAGTGGGATGCAACGCAGATGGTGGCGCCCAAGCTTTATAGCGAACCGCACCCACGTATTCGCCTTTACGGCCAGTGGAACGAATCGGCACGCGGCGACCATTACAGCTCAGCACGTAACGTCCATCGGTTAAACCAGATAGTTTTACCTGCAAGCGTTCGACGGAAGAGTCCACATAACGAGCGGTGCCCGATCCGGTAATTTCTTCACCTAATACATGCCAGGGCTCAATTGCCCAACGAAGCTCAATTTCCATATCATCGATTTTTTGACGACCGTAATGAGGGAAACGGAACTCTTCAAATGGAGCCAACCATTCTAATTTGAATGGGAAACCATGGCGCTGAAGGTCTTCGACCACTTCTTTCACATCTTGCCAAACAAAATGCGGCAGCATGAATTTGTCATGAAGGCTTGTGCCCCAACGTACCAAAGGTTTTTTGTAGGGGTCTTTCCAAAAGCGTGCCACTAAGCAGCGCAACAGCAGCATTTGTACCAGAGACATGTGCGGATGCGGTGGCATTTCAAAACCACGGAATTCTAATAAACCTTGTCGACCACTGGCGCTGCCAGCTGCGTAAAGCTTATCGATACAGAATTCAGAGCGATGGGTGTTGCCTGTGATGTCGACCAGCAAGTTACGCATCAAACGATCGGCTAGCCATGGTTCATCGACTAAGCCTTCCGGCATGTTTTGGAAAGCAATTTCCATTTCATACAAGGCTTCATCGCGACCTTCGTCTGGACGTGGTGCTTGGCTGGTTGGGCCAATGAACATGCCAGAGAAAAGGTAAGACAATCCCGGGTGATGCTGCCAGAAGGTGACTAAACTTTGTAGTAACTCAGGGTGACGCAGCAGCGGACTATCTGCTGGCGAGCTACCACCCAGTGTCACGTGATTACCACCACCAGTGCCTGTATGGCGACCATCCAGCATGAATTTTTCCGCGCCAAGGCGAGAAAGATAAGCTTGGTGATACAAGGTTTCAGTATTGTGAACCAATTCTTTCCAGCTCGCCGCAGGGTGAATGTTAACCTCGATAACCCCTGGATCTGGCGTGATCAAAAACTTTTGCAAACGTGGGTCTTTTGGTGGTTCGTAACCTTCGACAACAATAGGTTTATCAAGGGCTTTTGCCACCGCTTCAAGATGCTCAAGAACCTCGACAAAATGTTCAAGATGCGTCATGGGTGGCATGAACACATGCAAGCGCCCATCACGTGGTTCGATACACAAGGTAGTGCGAATGACTTTTTTCAGCGTTTTTTCTGGCGCTAGCTTTTCAGGTCTAGAAGCGGGCGCTACTGACTTCTTAGCGAAGTGCTGTTTGGCGACGCTGTCTAGTACTGCGTTGTCTTTTTTGTTCGCTAAAGGTTGACGAGGATCGAACGGATCGCGTTCAGGAATGCGATCTTCTTCCGCTTGCGCAGGCAAAGAATTCAGCGGCAAACGATAGCCCATTGGGCTGTCGCCTGGAATCAAGGTGATAACGTCACTGCGCATCGGCCAAAGTGAACTGTTCCAACGATTGTTTACCGTATCGAACTCTAACGGTAAAACGTAGCCTGTTGTAGTGCTTAAACCACGGCTAAGCAGTTTCGCTAGACGGCGGCGCTCTAAGTCGTCTTTCAAATCGGCTTTGGTTGGGTCTGCATCTGCGGGAAGCGATTGCTCCATCCACAAATAATACAGGGTGTCTTCGTAAGTACTTTGAAGGTATTGCTTATCCAGTGCGAGCTTATCACACAAGAGTTCACCAAAGGCTTGTGCGTCTTTGATGGTGTGTTTGTAGTCTTTGTCTACGCGCGCTAAATATTTCGGATCATTCCACAGGGCTTCGCCGTCGGTACGCCAGAAACAACCCAGTGCCCAACGTGGTACTTCTTCACCCGGATACCATTTGCCTTGGCCATAATGAAGTAGGCCGTTAGCACCGAATTCTTGCTTCATTTTGATTAGCAAGTCTTTGGCTAATTTGAGTTTTTCTGCGCCCAACGCGCCGGTGTTCCACTGTTCTGAATCCATGTCGTCGATGGATACGAACGTTGGCTCACCACCCATTGTCAGACGGACGTCACCGTCTTCAAGCTGTTTGTCGACCGCAAAACCTAGGGCTTTGATGGTGTCCCATTCGCCTTCGGCATAGGGTTTGGTCACACGTGGGTCTTCGTGGATACGAGTCACTATGTTGCTGTAGCTAAATTCGCATTCACATTCGTCAATTAAGCCTGTGATCGGCGCTGCGGAAGCTGGTTCTGGAGTACAAGCTAATGGAATGTGACCTTCGCCAGCGAATAGCCCTGAAGTTGGGTCTAATCCAACCCAGCCTGCGCCTGGTAAAAACACTTCACACCATGCGTGTAAGTCGGTGAAATCTTCTTCAGGGCCTGATGGGCCGTCGAGAGCTTTCACATCAGAGGTTAGCTGGACAAGGTAGCCAGATGCGAAGCGTGCCGCTAAACCAAGGCTGCGAAGAATTTGTACCAATAGCCAAGAGGTGTCTCGGCAAGAACCTTTTTTCAGGGTTAAGGTTTCTTCGCAGGTCTGAACACCTGGCTCTAGGCGGATTCCGTATCCAATATCGCCCGCTAAACGACTATTTATTGCCACGAGAAAATCGTTGATTGGTGTGTTTTTACGATCAACAGTCGATAGCCATTTATCTAATAAAGAACAAGATTCGGTGACTTGTAAATAAGGTTCTAGCTCCTTTTTCAGGGCTTTGTCGTAGGCAAAAGGATACTCTTCCGCGTAGCTTTCCACGAAGAAATCAAATGGATTGATCACCGTCATATCAGCAATAACTTCTACGTAAAACTCTAGCTTATTGGTCTTTTCAGGAAATACTAAGCGAGTTTGGAAGTTACCAAATGGGTCTTGTTGCACATTAAGAAAATGCGTTTCAGGCAATACTTTGAGCGAGTAAGCATGGATTTTTGTACGTGAGTGCGCCGCCGGTTGCAGTCTTAAAACGTGGGGAGCCACATTGATAAAACGATCAAACTCGTAGGTAGTCTTGTGCTGTATTGCGACTCTAATGGTCATGCAGCGTCTCCTTGCCGAAAATGAAACCAGTTTTCGGTGATCTGGTGGTTTATTTCGATAATGGCAATCTGTATATCATTGAGATGGTTATGGAAATCTTCATCCAAATCTTCTGAACTATGGATTGGGTAATCAAACTCTAAAAGTTTATCTACTTGAGCGGTAATCAAACCTGCGCGGGGTAATTTTGTCGCCGCTTCGCCTATTTGTCCCAAGCAATACTTTAAGCTGCGAGGAAAGCATGGGTCGTTCATCAAGAATGTCGTTGCTTTGGCTCCGTTGATAGAGGTTCGAACGGTGCGACGATAATCCAAATACGCACTTTGTGATTTTAATACTTTTGACCAAGTCACTTGGCCAAGTTGGATTCTGGCTTCGAGCTCTGACTTCAACATCAAGGATACGGCAGCATCAAGAATACGAGTGCCCATATCTGCACGCTCTAAATAACGCCCCATAATCAAGAAGTGCCAACCTGAATCTCGACTCATGGCGCCAGCAAACAACCCGATGATTTTCTGACAGCCTTCAATAATGGTGTTTAAGAACAGGTGACGCTCTGAGCGATTAATACCTTGTTTAATATTCTGTTGAGCATATAAGTCCAGCTCATTGATTAGCTCCCATGTTTCTTTAGGAACCGCATCACGTGTTGTACGAATGTTTTCTCGAACCATCTTTAATGACGACAACATGGAGCTGGAGTTGGTGTCATCGGCTAGGAGAAATTTAACAACATTGCGTTCGTCTTTGACCTTGTATCTTTGCTCAAAGGTTTCTTCGCCACTTAAAATTTCGATTAAATTGTACCAAGACACTTCAATACTTTTAGGTAGGTCAAATAGCAGCTCGTCATAAACGCTGACTAAACGGGCTGTGTTCTCAACGCGCTCCAAATACCGTGCGCTCCAATATAAGCGTTCTGCGACTCTAGATAACATGATTACTGCCCCTTTGTTTCAACAATCCAAGTGTCTTTACTACCACCACCTTGTGACGAATTAACGACCAAGGAGCCTTTTTTCATTGCAACGCGTGTTAATCCACCTGTGGTGACATAGGTGTCTTTGGCTTGCAAAATGAACGGGCGAAGATCTAAGTGGCGTGGCTCTAAGACACCTTTGGATATAAGTGTTGGTGCGGTGGATAGTTTGAGTGTTGGTTGAGCAATGTAGTTGCGAGGGTTTTTGGTGATTAACTCTGCAAACAGTGCTTGATCTTTTTTGGTCGAATGTGGTCCAACCAGCATGCCATAACCGCCTGACTCATTAGCGGGTTTGACAACTAATTTGTCGAGGTTTTCGAGTACGTAGGCGCGTTGCTCTGGGTCATCACACAA
Source organism: Marinomonas foliarum (assembly GCF_016906065.1). NCBI lineage: Bacteria > Pseudomonadati > Pseudomonadota > Gammaproteobacteria > Oceanospirillales > Oceanospirillaceae > Marinomonas > Marinomonas foliarum. The sequence continues at coordinate 2,864,811 of NZ_CP070273.1, forward strand.
GAAAGTTTCAACATTTTTAAGAATAGGCTCTTCTTTTAGGAAGTAGCGAATGATGTCTGGAACATAAGCGTAAACGACTTTGTCGTCGGCAACGCCTGCGCCTGGTGCATTGGCCAAGGCCACATTGCCTGCACGCCATGCTCGTATTAATCCTGCAACACCTAGTACGGATTCTGGATCAAAGGCTTCTGGATCGATGAATAAGTCGTCAATACGACGATAAATAACATCGACACGTTCTGGACCATCGATGGTTTTCATATAAACACAGTCGTCGCTGTCGACAAACAAATCGCTACCTTCGACCAGCTCTGCACCCATTTGCTGTGCTAAAAATGCGTGTTCAAAATAGGCAGAATTATAAATACCGGGTGTTAATACCACAATTTCAGGGTTTTCTATGTCGCGAGGTGAAAGCGCGGCTAAGGTGTCGAAGAGCTGAGATGTGTAAGAGTCGACAGGTAAGATAGATTCGTTTTCAAACATCTCGGGCAAGACTCGTTTGGTTATAGCACGGTTTTCTAACATGTAAGACACACCAGAAGGAACGCGTAGGTTATCTTCTAAGACAAAGAAATCGCCGTTTTCATCTCGCACTAAATCGGTACCACAAATATGTGCCCATACGCCGTATGCTGGCGATACACCGACGCATTCTGGTCTAAAGTTTTTTGAGTCTTTGATGATATGTTCTGGGATGATGCCATCTTTGATGACGTTTTGGTCGTGGTAGAGGTCGTTGATGAAAAGGTTGAGGGCTTTTAGGCGTTGTTTGAGACCCGCTTCAGCGACTTTCCAATCTGATGCTTCTATGGTTCGAGGGACAATATCGAAAGGCCATGCTCTGTCTATATTGCCTTCTTCTGTATAAACGGTGAAGCTGATGCCCATTTCTTGGATTGTTGCTTCTGCGGCAAGGCGTCTTTTTTCTAATTCATCTTCTGACAGGCTGTCTAAATATCCCAAAAGTTGTTTTGCAGGGGATCTTGGTGTGCCTTTGTTATCGATTAACTCATCAAAAAAAACAGATGTTTGGTACTGGCTTGTTAGTTTTTCCATGTATACCTCGTTCTCTTAATAAAGCCGGAGGTGAGTGCTTCAAACTAGCACACATTCACGTATTATTTTTGTGTCCTCGCCCTATATTGGGCTGGGCCTATACTTTCTAAAACTAAATCTAGTTATATCATTACCTTAATTACATGCTTAATGCAGATTTTTTTTGTAACGCTTATTAAACATAGCAAGGATCGAGCCACTGTATTTTAAAAATAGTAGCGTTATTTAATTTCTTGGTATGTGACATGGGTCGGTTTTATTACCTTTAAAATTCGATACTATTGGTGGTATGTGTTGTTGTTAAAATTCCCTCAGAAAAGGATAGAAAAGTGGCTTTGGTTAGTCGTGTTTTGGTGGCTGGTGCAGGCATTGGTGGATTGTGTGCTGCGTTGGCATTGGCTAAACAGGGTGTGCATGTCGTCGTACTTGAGCAAGCTCAAGCGCTTGGTGAAGTTGGTGCCGGTTTACAAATGAGTCCGAATGCCATGAAGGTGCTGCGTGAGCTCGGTTTAGAGCCTGAACTTAGTGCGTTCGCTTTTGTGCCACAGCATGCGGCTATTCGGCATTATAAAACGGGAGAGTATTATCTTAAATCTCCATTAGGCGAGCAGGCAGAAGCACGATATGGCGCGCCTTATTGGCATTTGCATCGAGCTGATTTACATCAAGTATTGGCACAAGCGTGCTCCCAAGCTGGTGTTGAGTTGGTGCTAAATTCAATGGTGACAGCTTATCGCGAGGATGCGGAGCTAAATCAAGTCTATGTGCTACTCGAAGATGGACGAGAGTTTTATGGTGACATACTGATCGGGGCGGATGGTCTTCGTTCAAAAGTGCGTGAGCAAATGCTTGGCGAAGAGCGTCCCACTTTTATGGGGCAAGTTGCATGGCGTGGTGTTATTTCTGCGAGCGACCTGACTGTTGATGTGAAACCTGATGCTTGTGTTTGGGCGGGGCCTGGTCGACATTTCGTTAGTTATTACCTGCGTGGTGGTGATTACGTTAACTTTGTCGCGGTAGAAGAACGCAGTGATTGGCAATCTGAATCATGGCGTGAAGAAGGGGATGTTGAAGAGTTAAGGCAAGCTTTTGCTGATTGGCATCCAGAAGTTAGTCAGTTGGTTGCTGCCGCCAGCAGTACTTTTTTATGGGCATTGAATGGCCGTGATGAGTTGCCTACTTGGCGCCATGGGCGAGTGGTTTTGATAGGCGATGCCTGTCATCCAATGCTTCCCTTTATGGCACAAGGAGCGGCTATGGCGATTGAAGATGGGTATGTTTTGGCTGAATATTTGTTGCGCTATGAATGGAGTGTCGCATTGACTAAGTATGAGCAAATCCGAAAGCCAAGAGCAACTAAAGTACAGCAAATGTCGAAAGCCAATGCTGGTTTATATCATATGCATGGTGGTGTGTTTGGTAAGGCGAAATTAAGGGCGCTTCAAGCAGCAGGGTGCTTTGCACCACAGGTGATTCAGTCTAAGTTGGATGGTGTCTATGGTCATGATGTGATCACTAGGTGGGCAAAAGAGTGAATTGTGCCCAATTTTGCATTGTAAATATGTAAGAAAAGAGTCTATTTTGTCATTTTGTACTCTACACTTTTTCTTTGGGTTGTCATTATCTAAGGTATATATAGGAGTAGTGGCTGTGCTACGGCCAATTTTCTCCTAACTTATAAACTAAATGAATTAAACACAAAGGGATGAGGTTATATGATAATTCTCTCGGTACTTTTCTTAGCAATAGGGCTGGCGTTGCTATTAGGTGGCGGCTGGTTAGTTGCTCTTGATGGTAGCTTTTATTACGTTGCTGCTGGCGTTGCATTTATTGCCGTTGCTCTATTGCTAAGAAAACGTAATAAAATAGCGAATCTTATTTATGCGATGTTGTTAGTGGGGACCTTGATTTGGTCGATTATGGAATCTGGCTTAAGCTGGTGGCCGTTGGCGACTCGAATGGGGCTTTTCTTAGTTCTAGCTATTCCTCTTCTGTTATTTGCATTCTTCAAACGACCTGCAGGCGGACGTTTGTTATTTCCAGTTTGGTTAGCAACAGCCTTGGTGACTATCTCGCCTTTATTTATGACATCGCCTACCACGATCGAAGGTCAAATGACTCGTTCGGTGAGTATTCCTGATGCCGACATTGGCGATGTTGCTCAAGGTGACTGGGACGCATATGGACGTAGTAATCTAGGTCAGCGCTTTTCGCCTTTGGCACAGATAACCCCTGATAATGCTGATCAACTTCAAGTGGCTTGGCAATATCAAACAGGCGATAAGAAAGGACCAAAAGATGTAGGTGAAACAACCTATGAGGCAACTCCTTTAAAACTGGGTAATGCACTTTATATTTGTACTCCACACAATTGGATTGTGGCATTGGATGCAGATAGTGGTGAAGAGCAGTGGGTTTATGATGCGAAAGTGCCAGCTGAGAGTCAGCGACAACATCAAACCTGCCGCGGCGTGTCATATTTGCCGCCATCTGATAGCGCAAAATTCCCGCCTGTTCAAAAACTGACTATGCCAGCGCAAAGTCTAACTAGCATGCAATGTGATGCGCAGTTGTTTTTGCCGACCTCTGATGCACGTTTGTTGGCGGTAGACCCTACTACGGGTGCGCGTTGCGCTAATTTTGCGGATAACGGCGAATTAGACCTAATGCACAACATGCCATTTACTCAATCTGGCTATTATTATTCGACATCTCCACCGCTTGTTGCTGGTGATGTGGTTATCGTTGCAGGTTCTGTGAATGATAACTACGCGGTGAACTCTCCTTCAGGTGTGATTCGTGCTTACGATGTTAAAACGGGAGAATTAAAGTGGAACTGGGATTCTGGCTACCCAGATGATACTGCGCCAATTGGTCCTGATGAGACTTACGCGACAAGCTCTCCAAATAGCTGGTCTGTTGCCAGTGCAGATGAAGAGCTTGGTTTGGTGTACTTCCCTATGGGGAACCGCACACCTGATCAACTAGGTATGTATCGTTCACCAGCAGAGGAAAAATACGCGACTTCTGTTGTGGCTTTGAGCCTTGAAACCGGTCAGGTTGCTTGGGTTCAACAGTTTGTTCACCATGATTTATGGGATATGGATACACCAGCTCAACCTGCTTTGCTGGATTTAGATACACCAACAGGTAGACAGCCAGCTTTGGTTGTACCAACCAAGCAAGGTGATGTGTATGTGTTGAACAGAAAAACAGGCGAACCTATTTTCCCTATTACTGAAGAGCCAGCACCACAGGGCACTATTCCTGGTGATTATGCAGCAGAAACTCAGCCTACTTCGGCTTTGTCTTTTAAGCCAGCTAAGTTGACAGAAGCGGATATGTGGGGTGGAACACCTTTGGATCAGTTAATGTGCCGAATTCAATTTAAGCAGTTGCGCTATGAAGGCCGATACACGCCACCATCTGAGCAGGGAACCATTGTTTATCCGGGTAACTTTGGGGTATTTAACTGGGGGAGTATCGCGGTCGATCCTAAACGTCAGCAAATGTTTGGTATGCCGCTTTATTTAGCGTTTACATCTACTTTGGTACCAAAAGATGGTGTCGATTTAGGTGAGGCAAATAAAGGTGAGCAGGGGTTAAATTCAAATGAAGGCGCAGACTATGCAGTTGAGTTAAAACCTTTCTTGTCACCATTGGGCGTCCCTTGTCAGCAACCACCTTGGGGTTATGTGGCTGGTGTGGATCTTAAAACGGGTAAGACGGCTTGGAAACACAAAAATGGTACCATTGAAGATATGACGCCATTCAAGTTGCCAATTGAAATGGGTATGCCCGGTATTGGTGGGCCCGTTATCACGGATGGTGGTGTTGTCTTTATGGCGGCGGCAGTAGATAACTATTTACGAGCTTATGATTTGTCTACTGGTAAAGAGTTATGGAAAGGTCGTTTACCAGCGGGTGGCCAAGCAACACCAATGACATACCTAAACAGTAAGGGTGAGCAAATAGTTGTTCAAGTAGCTGGTGGCCATGGCTCTATTGGCACCACAATTGGCGATTATGTGGTTGCTTATAAGTTGAAAAAATAATATTCAAACTGAATTTTTCTTATAAATAGGCTGTCTTTATAGCCTTCAACAGGGTCCAGTATTGAAATGCCCAGAAAGCGGGTGGTTTTAATACTGGACTTTTTATTAACTTAATATCTCATATAGCGATATTGAATAAAAAATATTTTTATGGGCGTTTTTTGTTATAACGTTTTGTGACAACGACATTGCTAATTATTATTGGTCTCGTGGACTACTTTTTACTATCATTCGCGCCTTTCTTCCCTATGACCAAAAGTTGCAGGGTTAACTCAATCTGGAATCCTCAGACGATATGACTTCTAAATCTCCTCTGGCATTGCTGCCATTGTTACTTTTCCTTGTTCTTTTTGTTGGCAGCGGCCTTTGGTATCAGTCTGAAGGTGTGGATTTTGCCTTCTATCAGATCTCTGCTCCTGTCGCTATTTTGCCTGCGATCGCCTTGGCGATTCTATTAGGAAAAGGACACTTTAATCAGCGTATTGAAACTTTTATTCAAGGTGTGGGTGATAATACGATTATTACCATGATCTTGATTTATCTATTGGCTGGTGCCTTTGCTAGTGTGGCAAAAAGCGTTGGTGGTGTTGATGCCACTGTTAACTTTGGCCTGAGCATTGTTCCTGCTTCGTTATTGTTGCCAGGCTTGTTTGTTATCACGGCATTTGTTGCTACTTCTATGGGAACGTCCATGGGAACGATTGCGGCCATCGCGCCAATAGCGATTGGGGTTGCCGAAGCTGCAGATTTACCTTTGTTGCTAACGGTAGGTACCGTCATTGGTGGTGCTATGTTTGGCGATAATTTGTCGATTATTTCCGACACTACAATTGCAGCAACACGAACTCAGGGCTGTGATATGCGTGACAAATTCCGCATGAACTTCAAAATTGCCTTGCCTGCGGCATTAGCGGCTTTGGTGTGGTTGTTTTTCCAGAGTGGCGAAGCGCAAATTGCTGATGTTCAAGATTACGAGCTGATTCGTGTCCTGCCTTATGTGGCTGTCTTAGGCTTGGCTGTGGCTGGTGTTAACGTTATGTTGGTGCTGTTCAGCGGTATTATTTTAGCAGGTGTGATTGGTTTGACCATGCAACCTGATTATTCTGTCGCTTCTTGGTCGGCAGATATTTATGCTGGTTACACTGGCATGCAGGAAATTTTGATTCTTTCCTTATTGATTGGTGGTCTTGCTGCGTTAATGAAATCGCAAGGCGGCTTGGCTTGGTTGGTTAGTGCGATTGAACGTATTAGCCGTGCTTTAGGTGCGAAAGCGGGCTCTACTCGTGCTGGTGAACTGAGCATCAGTGCCGCTGTTGCATTGACTAATTTATGTACCGCTAATAATACAGTGTCTATTTTAATTAATGGTTCTGTCGCAAAAGACATTGCTGAGCGCTACAATGTTGATCCGAAACGCAGTGCTAGCTTGTTGGATATTTTTTCTTGTGTAGTGCAAGGTATCTTGCCCTACGGTGCACAAATCCTATTAGCTTCCTCTTTAGCAAAGGTGTCACCATTAGAGCTTATTGGTTATGTCCAATACAGTTGGTTATTGGCCGTTGCTGCTTTGATTTCTATCTTTATTGGCTGGCCAAAAGGCGCAAAAGCAAATAACGCTTAGTAACAAGCAATAGGTTTTATAAAGCCTGCGTACTTAGTGGTTATTCACTCAGTAGGCGGGCTTTTTTGTGTCTTAAATTTAGCATCGGGTATCGTATCTTTTCCGTCAAACGTCATTATTTTTTAAATAAGGAAAGCTCTTGAAACATGGATCTCATCTGAAAGCTGAAATGATATTAGTCTTCGTCACTATTTTGGCGGGTTTTGGTTGGATATTTTCAAAAGAAGCCATAGCAGGGATGCCGCCGCAGTTTTTTATGGGAGTGCGCTTTATTGTTGCTGGTTTTGTTCTGTATCTTGTTGGACTGAAATATTTCCAAGGGCTGAACTGGCAGGATGTTAAGCGGGCCGGATTGGTTGGCTTGGTAATGGGGGTCACCATGATGTTTTGGGTGAAAGGATTGGATCAAGGTTCTAACTTGGGTGTTGGGGCATTTATCGCTAGCCTTGGTGTTGTTTTGGTACCTTTGATTGCTCGTTTTATGTTTGGCGCGAGACCGCCTTTGAGTATTTGGCTTGCTTTGCCTGTGGCTGTTTTAGGCTTGGGCTTTTTGGCGTTGGATAATGGTTTGGATTTTGAATTCGCTCATGTGTACTTTTTCTGCTCGGCATTGGGTATGGCGTTTCAGCTGAATTTATTATCCCGGTTTTCTATGCGGATGCATGTTTTGGTATTAACGACGATCCAGCTGTCTGTTGCGGGTTGTGTCTTACTGCTTCTATCGCTGCTCACTGAAACGCTTCCACATAGTATTAGTATTGAGGTGGCCGGTTGGTTTCTAGCAAGTACCTTGATCGCTAGTAGTCTGAGGTTTTTGTTACAAACTTATGGGATGAGTTTAACGCCAGTAAGCCATGCAGCAGTTATTATGAATTTGGAGCCTGTTTGGACTGCCATTTTTGCTGTGTTTTGGTTTAGTGAGTCGATGTCTGGTGGTCAGGTGTTGGGCTGTTTCTTAATCTTTATCGCGATGTTGATTAGTCGTTGGCCTCAAATTAGGTCCATATTTAAACCGTCTAAGTATTCATAATGGAGGCTTTAAGGCATTGTGTGAATATTCAATCTGGCAGAATAGTGTCTAAAGTTTGCTGATAGATTAGTTGTGTTTCTTCGTTAAAAGGTCTGCTTTGTGAGTCCCATCGAGCGAGCAAACCTTCTGTAAGCGTCACTAGTATTTCAATACGTGCGATGATTTCTCTTTCTTCCATTTTCGGGTAGTGAGATTGGAGAATCTTTACTGCGCGGCCTTGTAACCGGCGATTAGATTCCATATAAATTCTTTCAATAACAGAGTTGCGTGAGGCTTCTGCTTGGATTTCATAGTGCATCACCCTCATGTTATGAGTATCTTGATTTTCTTCAGAGAAATGTCGATTTAACCAATCTTTCTTATCTAAAAAAGAGGCCATAAACTGTAATCTTTTTTCGGTAAGCTGATCGACTAATGCGCAGATGATGTCATCTTTATGTGCAAAGTATCGATAAATTTGGCCGACGCTCAATCCAGCTGTTTTGGCAATTTCGCTCATGCTGGCTTTATGAAAGCCTTTAGCTAGGGCGTGTCGTTCAGTGGCATCAATAATGCATTGTTTTCGCTGATCGTTGTGGCGTGGTGGCTTAATAGATCTCATTTATTTGCACGTTTTGTCATATATCAGGTACATTTCTTGTATTATAGTGCTAGTGAATGGTCATTCTCAATATTTCGAAAGGAAGTTTCCTCAATGTTGTCTAAATCTAAGTATGCTTTAAGCGTGTTAGTCGTTTTTTTGTTGGCTGGTTGTCAAGAAGAGGCTGCTAAGTCTGATTCTGCTAAAGCGCCTGCTCCGAAAGTTCAAGTTGGAGTTGTTACTATTGAAGCCCAAAAAACGGATCTAATCGCTGAGTTACCCGGACGCACTACATCAAGCTTGGTGGCAGAAATACGTCCACAGGTTGGTGGGATTGTAAAGAAACGTTTTTTTGAAGAAGGGCAAAACGTTAAGACAGGCGACTTGCTATACGAATTGGATGACTCCACTTATGTCTCTTCTTATACACAAGCTCAAGCGGATTTAGAGTCTGCGAATGCAAGTCTCAAATCAGCGCAATTAAAACAAGAGCGTTACAGCGAGTTGCGTAAGCAAAACAATGTTTCTCAGCAAGATTTAGATGATGCCCAAGTTGCTTACCTAGAAGCTAGAGCGAAGCAAAAAGGTTCTGAGGCCGCATTAGAAAATGCTCAAATTAACTTGGGTTACACCGAAATTAAGTCACCTATTGATGGTCGAATCGGTATCTCTCGTGTCACTGTGGGCGCCTTAGTGACTGCTAGCCAAGCAGCTGTGATGACAACGGTTCGTTCATTGGATCCTATTTTTGTTGATTTATCTCAAACCAGTTTAGACCAGCTGCAGCAGCGTACATTCCTAGCTCAAGATGGTGTTGAGCGTGGCTCAAATAAAGTGTCTTTGATTCTAGAAGATGGTACTGAATACCAATATAAAGGTAGCTTGAAGGCCAGAGAAATAAGTGTTGATGAGTCAACTGGCAGTGTGACCTTGCGAGCTGAATTTCCAAATCCAGATAACCTTTTATTGCCTGGCATGTTTGTCCGCGGCTTGATCCACGAGTTAACGCATAACTCCGCGATCCTAGTGCCTCAGCAAGCAGTGTCTCGTGATGTGAAAGGTAATCCAGTTGCTTTGGTTGTGAATGATAATAATGTGGTTGAAAGTCGTATTCTAAAAGTTGAACGCACTCTGGCAAACCAATGGTTGGTGCTGTCTGGTATTAAATCGGGCGAGAAAGTGATTGTTGAAGGTTCAATGAAGGTCAAGTCTGGCGATGAGGTCACGACGGTTGCAATGAAACGAGACAGTGAAACTGGTGTTATCGTCGATGCCAATGCTTCTTCGACTCAAGGGAATTAATCTATGTTAGCTCACTTTTTTATCAATCGTCCGGTGTTCGCGTGGGTTATTTCCATTGCGATCATGTTGGCGGGGCTTGGCTCAATAACGGCCTTGCCAATATCTCAATACCCAAATGTGGCACCACCTACGATTAGTATTTCAGCGACCTATTCTGGTGCGTCAGCTGAAACGGTTGAGAACAGTGTTACTCAGGTCCTAGAGCAGCAACTGACTGGTCTTGATGGTTTGTTGTACTTTTCGTCATCTAGTAGTTCTAGTGGCCGTGCGAGTATCAACGTCACTTTTGAGCAAGGTACGGATGCCGATATCGCTCAAGTACAAGTGCAAAATAAGATCCAGCAAATTACGTCTAATTTGCCAACGTCTGTTCAGCAAAACGGTGTGGCTGTTCGCAAGGCTAACTCTGACTTTTTGATGGTAGCGGCTGTTTATGATGAGACAGATAGAGATACGGCCAATGATATTTCAGACTTTTTAGTGTCAAGTATTCAGGATCCTGTTTCTCGTGTTGATGGTGTTGGTAGTATCCAAGTTTTTGGTGCTGCCTATGCAATGCGTGTTTGGTTGGATCCACTTAAACTGGCGTCTTATAAGCTGATGCCTTCTGATATTTCGGCGGCGATTAATGCGCAAAACACTCAGGTCGCTGCAGGTAGTCTCGGAGCTTACCCAATCATTGAAGGCCAAGAGCTGAATGTCACAGTAACGGCTCAATCTAAATTACAAACGGCAGAGCAGTTTAAAGACATCATACTTACTTATGATGATAGTGGTGCGACGGTCCGTTTGAGTGATGTTGCGAGAGTTGAGCTTGGTAGTGAGTCTTATGGCTATATCCCTCGTTTGAATAAACACCCTGCCTCTGGTTTAGCTGTGATGTTGGCGCCGGGCGCAAATGCTTTATCTACGTCAGAAGCGGTTAAAAAGACGTTAAATGATTTATCCAACAGCTTGCCAGAAGGGTATAAGTTTTCTTTCCCTGTCGATAATACTGACTTTATTAAAATATCCATCGAGGAAGTGGTTAAAACTCTGTTTGAAGCCATTGCTTTGGTAATTATTGTCATGTTTATCTTCTTACAGAACTGGCGTGCGACGCTGATTCCTGCAATCGCAGTACCTGTTGTACTTTTGGGTACATTTGGTGTGTTAGAGGTGTTTGGTTTTTCCATTAATACGTTAACCATGTTCGGTGTTGTACTCTCTATCGGTTTGCTAGTCGATGACGCCATCGTGGTGGTTGAGAACGTTGAGCGAGTCATGGAAGAGGAGAAGCTCTCTCCCAAAGAGGCGACGATCAAGTCCATGAAGGAAATTACCAGTGCCCTAATTGGTATTGCAGTTGTGTTGTCTGCGGTATTCTTACCGATGGCATTCTTTAGTGGTTCTACGGGTGTTATTTATAGACAGTTTTCGATCACTATAGTAGCAGCCATGGTTCTATCTGTGATTGTAGCGCTAACCTTAACGCCAGCCTTGTGTGCGACTCTATTAAAACCAAAGGATCACGCGAATGAGAAGAAGGGACTCGGTGGTTGGTTTAATCGAAACTTTGATAGTGCAACAGGCAGATATTTTAATGGTGTTAGCCGTATTATTAAAAAGCCTATTCGCTGGATGCTGGTATACGGAATAATCGTTGCTGGTTTAAGTGGTTTGATGCTGAATTTACCATCTGGTTTCTTGCCAACAGAGGACCAAGGTCGAGTTATGGTCATGGTGTCGTTGCCTGAAGGCGCCTCTATGTCTCGTACTGATAAGGTTATGCAAGAGGTGGAAACTTACTTCCTCGAGGCAGAGAAAGATAATGTTAATGACATTTTTACTATCTCTGGCTTTAACTTTATGGGAAGTGGTCAAAATGCAGGTATGGCATTTATTGCATTAAAAGATTGGAGTGAGCGAGTTGGCCCTGCAAATAGCGCAAGTGCAATTGTTGGGCGTTCTTACGGTGCTTTTGCTGGAATACGCGACGCACAAATTTTCTCTCTAATCCCGCCTTCAATCCAAGGTTTGGGTCAAAGTAGTGGCTTTACTTTCCAGCTTCAAGCGACAGGTAATACTGACCGTGAAACCTTGTTAGAAATGCGGAATAACTTGCTTGGTGATGCCAATGCAAGTCCATTATTGACAGGTGTTCGTTTGGGGTCTCAGTCTGAAGGGCCGCAGCTGTATATCGATATAGACCAAGAAAAGGCGTCAGCGCTTGGCTTGTCTTTATCTGACATCAGTTCGACCTTGAGCAGTGCGTGGGCTGGACGTTATATCAATGACTTTATCGACCGTGGACGTGTTAAGACTGTTTATATGCAAGGTGAAGCGGAATACCGCTCTTCCCCAGAAGATTTACAGCATTGGTACGTTCGAGGCAGCGACAATACGATGACGCCATTCTCTGCTTTTGCTAAGAGTGAGTGGACATATGGACCGAAGAGTTTATCTCGTTTTAACGGTTTGGCGTCGTATGAAATTCAAGGCTCAGGTTCGCCTGGCGTGAGTTCTGGTGAGTCTATGGATGAATTGCAGCGTATTACAAACAATTTACCTGGTGTAACAGGTTCTTGGAGTGGCTTGTCTTATCAAGAGCGCTTGTCTAGTGGTCAAACGCAAATGTTATACGCTATTTCGATTTTGGTGGTATTCCTATGTCTTGCTGCTTTGTATGAGAGCTGGACTGTACCTTTCTCAGTGATCATGGTTATTCCTCTTGGGGTAATAGGTTCTGCTGCAGCGGCACATTTACGTGGTTTAGAAAACGATGTGTATTTTCAGGTGGCGTTATTAACCACCATAGGTTTGTCGTCTAAAAACGCGATATTGATTGTCGAGTTTGCGGAAGCCGCTTATCGAAGAGGTCTTGGGGTTTGGGATGCTGCTGCTCAAGCTGCTCGCTTGCGTTTGCGACCTATTATAATGACGTCTTTGGCATTCATGGTGGGAACCTTGCCATTAGCTCTATCTTCTGGTGCCGGTGCCAATAGTCGAATCTCTATTGGCTCAGGCATAGTTGGTGGTACCTTAACGGCAACCGTGCTGGCTATTTTCTTTGTGCCTTTATTCTTTGTGGTTGTACGTCGGATTTTTCCAAAACGTCCAGATGGATTATCGACTCAAGAAAACGTAGAGTAATTAGGCTTAGCTAAAAAGCAAAATCTTATGAGTATAAAAAAGGAGCCGGCTTAGGCTCCTTTTTTGTGCAATAAACTGTTTACTGAAGAGAGTTAAAGTAAGCGTTTGCGAATATTTACTACAACAATTTCAGCCAAGATGACGATGACAAAAATAGCCAAAAGAGACATGGCAACTCTATCCCATTGAAATAAGTTCATGGAATCATCCAGTACTACGCCGATACCACCAGCCCCGACCAAACCTAATACAGCAGACTCTCGGACATTAATATCCCAGCGAAATAGTACGATACTAAAGAAAGCCGGCAACACTTGAGGCCAGTAACCCTTAAGTAAAATAGACATCCAAGAAGCGCCCGTGGCTTTTAGTGCTTCGATAGACCCCATATTTACTTCTTCGATGGCTTCGCCAAGTAACTTGCCGACAAAGCCGATAGAGCGAAAGGCAATGGCTAAAACGCCAGCAATAACGCCCGGGCCGAAGATAGAGACAAAAAGCAGAGCCCAAACTAATGAATTAACTGATCGAGAAGACACTAGAAAAAACCGAGATATCCAGTGACACCAGGCTGAATTAACAATGTTACTGGCATTCATCAAGGCTAATGGGATAGCGAAAATCAATGTGATGAGCGTGCCTAGCGTAGCGATATTGAGTGTCTCTATCATGGCGTCATGAACAGCGACCGGGTAGTAAGCAAAGTCTATTGGCCACATACGGCTGAACATGTCCGCCATTTGTTCTGGTGCATCTAATAAAAATTCTGGGATAACCTCAACTGACTGAATGGACTGTACAAAGGCAATAACGAGAACCAAATATACGGCATAGCGTGAGAGCTTTTGCTTAAGCGTGAAGCGTTGCCAGTGATGATCTATTGTGTTCATAAAATTAGCTCCTAGGTCAAACTAGCGGAAAATGCGTCGAACAATGTTGGAGAGGAATTCACCAAACATGATAAGAGCAATAATGACGATAAGGATGGCCGCGACAAAGTCATAGTCGAAACGCTGGAAGGCAGAAAAAAGTGTGCCGCCTAAACCGCCAGCACCGACAATTCCCACCATGGTTGAGTTACGTAAGTTAGAGTCGAGTTGATAGGTGGAAAAACCGATAAAGCGAGAAAACACCTGTGGCATGACAGAAAATAAAATAATACTAGTAAAACCTGCGCCAGTAGCTCGAATGGCTTCCACTTGTTTAAGTGATATTTCTTCAATCGCTTCTGCAAAGAGCTTGGCAATAAAGCCGATTGAGGCCACCACAAGGGTAAGAATCCCTGCCAAAGCGCCAAACCCCACACTTTTAACAAACAAGATCGCAATGATCACCGGATGAAAGGTACGACAAAGTGCGATTAGCGTTCTTACTGGTGTACTGACCCAGCTTGGCATCATATTACGAGCTGCAAACAGCCCTAAAAATAATGAAATGAAAATACCGCAAATACTTGAAATGATAGCAATTTCAAGGCTCTCTATCAGTCCGCTCATTAGCAATGACCAGCGACTAAAGTTAGGTGGCACCATGCGCCCTAATAAGTTGCTTGCGTGTCCTAAACCCTCGTTAAAGCGTTCCCAGCTTAGGCCCATAGCGTTAAAAGAGTACAGCACATAACAAATGACCAGTAGCCAAGTTGCGGTGACAAACCAATTTTGTTTAAACGGTTTTTCTCTATTTTGGGGAGTGTTTATACCAGCCATGATTCGCCCCCATAAATTTGTTTTAGGTGTTCATCAGTAATACCTTCTGGAGGTCCGTCGTAAACCACAACACCGTTGCTCATACCTATCATGCGCTTGGCAAAACGGCTGGCCAGTTTTACATCGTGAATATTGACCAGAGCAGGAATGTTTTTTTCTGCTGAGAAGCGCTCTAGCAGCTCCATGATTTCTACGGCGGTTTTTGGATCGAGAGAAGAGGTTGGCTCATCAGCTAAGAGGATTTTAGGGTTTTGCATAACCGCTCTGGCGATGCCAACGCGCTGACGTTGGCCACCAGACAAGCTATCTGCGCGTTTGCTTGCATGTTCGGTTAAGCCAACAGCGTCTAATAGTTCAAAGGCCGTATTAATGTCTTCTTGACTGAACTTTCTTCTCCAAGCGTGCCACGCAGACATATAACCCAGACGACCTGTTAGGACATTTTCAATGACGGTTAATCGTTCAACAAGGTTGTATTCTTGGAATACCATACCGACTTGGCGACGCAGTTTACGTAATTGGGCTCCTTTGGCTAAACACAAATCGGCTTCATCAAATAAAATTTGTCCATCTGTTGGGTCGATTAAGCGGTTGATGCAGCGAAGTAGTGTACTTTTTCCTGTTCCAGAAGGTCCTATGATGGCAATGATGCCAGGTTCTGTGATGCTAATATCTATCCCTTTTAAAATGGGGTTTCCAGCGGTGTATTCTTTTTTTAAGTTTCGAATTTCTAGAAAGTTTGAACGCTCAGCTGTGTTTTGAGTAACAGACATGATGATTTCCTACAGGCGAAGGGGTCAAATAGCCCGAAATATCAGGCTATTGGAGTCCTTTAAAATAAGTCTTTTAAATTAAGTTAAATGATTAGAAATAACCGGTTATTGGCTTTTACTTGCAGCTTCTTTTTTGCGTTTATCGGCAGCGGCTTTAGCAGCATCTGCTTCAGCAAGTTGTTTAAGTCCTGCTTTGGTGTAAGCCGTACCAGATGAGTGAGCAATATCACGGATAACTTGCCAATCTTCTTTGTACGTCACAGGAAAGAAGCGATCAGCTCCGCCAAAGGTTTTTTGCATTTCTGGTGGAAAGCGGAAGGTGAAAAAGGCTTTTTTGATTTTTTCAACCAGCTCAGGGTTTAGGTCATAAGCGTAACCGAAAGAGGAGGTCGGGAAACGAGGGCTAGTATAAATGATACGGAAATCATCTTTGCTCACGCGTTTTGCATCAACCATGCGTTTGAAAACATCTGAGGCGACAGGTGCGGCATCATAGTCTCCAGATAATACGCCCATAACAGACTGATCATGTTTGCCAGAATATTTCACTTCATAGTCTTTATCTGGGGTTAGGCCTAATGCAGGGAAGATAGCGCGAGGCGCTAAATTACCAGAGTTTGATGACGCAGAAGTATGGGCAACCACTTTGCCTTTTAAATCTGTCATTTTCGTCATGTTGCTGTCTTTTCGAACAATGGTGATCAGATTATAGCCTTGGAAAGATTCCTCTGTGCCTTTGACTGCGATTGGCACTAAGCCGCCTAGGTTTACAGCGTAGCCAGTTGGGCCCGTAGAGAAGCCTGCTATGTGTAATCTGCCAGATCGTAACGCTTCTACTTCGGCAGCATTAGAATGAACCGTGTAATACACCACTTTTTTGCCAGTCACTTCACTGAGATATTTTTGGAAATCACTGAATGCGTCTTTATAAACCGCAGGATCTTCCACAGGAGTGTAGGTGAATACTAAGGTGCTTGGATCTCGCCACTGGCTTGAATCTTTTGGTAGATCGGCAACAAGGTCGTAGTTTTCGTCACAGAACTTATCGTCCAGAACGCCACGGTAGCTGCAATCATCGGCTAGGGCGGAGCTGGCACCGAATAGTAAAGAACTAGAGAGCACTAAACCTGTTAATAATTTAATAGGCATTATTTTTTCCTCGTGATGTATTTTTTTATTGTTATCACCGGTCGGGAGGTTCCGTTGTCGGAGATGGATCAATCCTTCACACATGAAGGATTGATCCAGATAGAGCAAGGCTAATGCCAATAGTTTTAAATCCTTTTAAAACAGTGGCTTATGAATTTCCTTTAGGTGAGGATAGGATCTTTGGGACGCTTTAGTCTCATTGGAAAATGTCAAATGGGTCATTCCTGTCCTTCGTCTTCCAGTATTTTAAACTGCTGTTTTTCTAGTTGGTGTTTCTTCATTTTACGGTAGAGCGTTTTACGAGACATATCTAATAGTTCGGCCGCTTCATTTAATAGGCCGTTTGTGGCTCTGAGTCCTTCTTCTATTATGTGGCGCTCGAATTGGTCCATACGCTCTTCATAGCTGCCGTTTATGTCATCATCCCGTTTAATCGATGCGAGGGAGGTTTCGCTTATCCCGAGTACAAACCTATCCGCTGAGTTTTTTAATTCACGGACATTGCCTGGCCACTGGTGCTGAATTAAATAATCCAGATAGGCTGGTGTGATGCTTGGTAGGTCTCTGGAAAAATGATCTGCCGCTTTTCGGGCATAGTGATGAAATAACGGTAAAATGTCTTCTGGTCTATCTCTAAGCGGTGGAATGGTCAGGCTGGCAACATTGAGACGGTAAAATAGATCTTTACGAAATTTTCCTTCATCACCCAGTTGAGCGAGATTGTCTTTGCTGGCCGCAATAACCGTGAGTTCGACCGGAATTGGCATGGTGCTGCCGACTCGCTCAATGGTGCGCTCTTGTAATACACGCAGCAGTTTTATTTGAACCGGTAGTGGCATGGTTTCTATCTCGTCCAGAAACAGTGTGCCGCCATTGGCTGCTTCAATTTTGCCGATATGACGCTTATTAGCTCCTGTGAACGAGCCTGCTTCATGCCCAAAAAGCTCGCTTTCAATCAGGCTTTCGCTGATGCCGCCACAGTTAATCGCAATGAATCGTCCATTGTTACGAAGGCTGAACTGGTGAAGAGCTCTGGCGACCACGTCTTTGCCGCAGCCTGTTTCACCATAGATAATAGTGTCAATGTTTGCCTGCGCCAGAGAGGATATATGTTGGCGAATATTTTTGATTGCCGCAGACTCGCCAATAATAAAGGCTGCTAAGCCTGTTTGTTGAGCGAGATTTTGTTTTAGTTTCCGGTTCTCTAGCACTAAATGTCTTTTTTCTGCAGCACGTTGCAGCTTGCTTATCAGTTGGGCTGGTTGTAGTGGTTTTTCAAGAAAGTCGTAAGCGCCTTCTTTCATCGCTTCTATAGCCATTGGGATGTCGCCATGACCGCTCATGAGCAAGACCGGCAATTCATTGTCTAGTTGTTGAAGGCGAGTCAGTAAACTCATGCCGTCCATTTGGGGCATTCTGACATCGCTAAGCACGACCGCGGCGCTATTTTTATCAAGTAGATTAATGGCTTTGTCTGCTCTGAAATAGCTTTCTATCAGGAAGCCTTCAAGCTCGAGCATTTCGGTTAATGCTTCGATGATGGTTTGATCATCGTCGATAATGATTATTTTTATTGTATTAAGCATTTATTTTTCTGCCTTTGTTAATTCCAAGGTAAATCGGCTGCCGGCTTCTGGTGTGGATGTCACTCTTATTTGGCCGCCAAAATCTTGAACTATGTTGTAGCTAATCGATAAGCCTAAACCGAGCCCTTGGCCAACTTCTTTTTGAGTGAAAAATGGATCGAAAACTTGTTCTAACTGACTCTCATCTATGCCAATTCCAGTGTCACAGACGTCAATCATTATCCTTTCGTCTTGTTCATATACTCTGATAGATAGCTGTTTCACCGGAGCACTTGATAGGGCGTCAACGCCATTGCTTATTAGATTCACCATGACTTGTTCTAGCCTGATTGGCTCGGCAAGAACATAGAATGACGCTGAGTTTGTTTGATAATCCAATGTGCAATGTTGATCGACGATCTGGTTCGACATGAGCTCGATGGCGTCTTGGATGACTGTGTCTAAACAGACGGGAGTCAATTCAGTGCCTGCAACGCGAGCAAAGGCTTTAAGGTGTTTGGTTATCCGAGTGATTTTGGTAAGCAATAAGCCAATTTTGTCTAAGCTATTTCGGGCTTTGTCCACTTGATCTTTTTCCATGTGTCGCCCAGCTGTGTGTAAGTGGCTGGCGATGGCGGTTAATGGCTGGTTGATTTCATGGGTGATACCAACGCCAAGCTGACCTAATGCCGCGAGCTTTCCTGCTTGTACCAGCTCGTTCTGAGCCGCTTTTAGCTGCGCTTCTGCCGCGACTCTTTCTTCTATTTCTGCGGCAAGAACTTGGTTGGTTTTTTCTACTTCTATGGCCGTTTTCTGGAAGTATTGTAAGTCTCTAGCCATGCTGGAGACTTCATCATGTCCCACAATGCGTATTTTCGTATCCAGTTGAGAGCTTGCAATGGCGCGCATATTTCTTTGTAGTTCGATGATGCGCTGCAACACATTGCGTCGAACATAAAACCAAGAGATAGCACAAGCAATGCTTAGGCTGATGAGAGACAGTAATAGAATATCGCGAATGCTGTTGTTGATGGATTTGATAGCACCTTCAAGAGAGCCTCGAATACTAGTGTTGGTGTAATTAGTATATTGATTGATTTGGGCTGCTAGCTGTTGGATATGTTGTTGGCTATTTTCCAGTAGAAAACTTTGTTGATAAAGCAGGTCTAACTCTTCATTTTTAAGTTGGAAAAGTTCGCCTTGTCGAGAGCTCATGATTAATAAGTCGAGTAACGATTGGCGCAATGGTAGAGGCACCTGTGGCAGCAGGGTAAGGTATTGGGCAATCTCTGAGCCTAATTTTTCAAATCGTAAAAATGTGTAATCTAGTTCATTAAAAGAGGCATCATTGCTGACTTTTTCTATTAATGCGGAGAAATAATACAGGCGATTAATGACTTGCTCTAATTCTGCAGAGCCTTCCAATTGACCCACTTGAAAAATAAGATCTTGAAATAAAGGGAAAATCAGCAATGACTGTGTTGCCAGCTCGCGTCTTATAACTTCGCGACGTTCAACACTTTGATTTAAGAGCGTTAGACTGTTTTGAATTTGGGCTATCAATTCAAGAAAATATCGGTTGTAGTCTGGTAGATTGCGCATGAGTGCATCCATTTCATTAATGGCAACTCTCAATTCGTTCATGGTTTTTTCTCTAGAGATAGAGGCATCGCTGGTCACGAGCATCGGTGCAGTCGCGACGATTTGCCGGCTTTTGTCGTTTAGCCGAGCTGCGGCATCTAAGCCTGGAATATCTTGGTGTTTTAGTAAGAGAAGACGGTCACTTAGTTGCAGATACGTGTTTGTCGCCAAGCCACTGGCAACAATAGTGATAGAAGAGATTAAGACGAAAGCTAAAAAAAGCCTGCCGCCAATACCAATATTGCGAAGCCGTAAAAACGTGGGAATACCCATCTGTATTTATCCTATTATTTTTATTATCAAGCAACCTAATGGAAAATTAGTGCCAACTTTGATTGGCACTGATTGCTAGGTTTGAGCTTATATTGAGGACAAAAATGTCCCATCGCAAGCTTTTACAAAGTATATCGTCGTTAATGAATGGTGAAGGGAATTGGGTCTATACAGAGGTCAGTGCTTAAATCATGATTTATTCATAGGGCATCGATTGTTTATAAAGTCGAGATCAGCGAAAATAGAAGTATTGAACTCACGATTAACATCACGGGGCTTTTCCTAGAAGCTCGCGTATAACATAAAAGAACTTTTTAATGGCAGACCAGACTTTTCTAAATGAAGTAAGCGATAGACGAACCTTCGCAATCATCTCCCACCCTGACGCTGGTAAAACAACGATCACTGAGAAACTATTATTACTAGGGCAGCTAATCCAGACAGCGGGCTCAGTAAAAGGCAGAAAAGGCGACAAACACGCCACATCAGACTGGATGGCAATGGAGAAACAGCGTGGTATCTCGATTACCTCTTCTGTGATGCAGTTTCCTTATAGAGATCGTACGGTTAACTTGCTAGACACACCTGGACACGAAGACTTCTCTGAAGATACGTACCGAACGTTAACCGCTGTAGATTCTGTATTGATGATTATCGATGGGGCTAAGGGGGTAGAGGATCGCACGATCAAGTTGATGGATGTCTGTCGTCTAAGAGATACGCCTATTTTAACTTTCATCAATAAGATGGACCGGGATATTCGTGATCCGATTGATTTGTTGGATGAAGTGGAAGAAGTGCTGAAAATCGCAGCGGCACCGATCACATGGCCTATCGGCATGAGTGATTTCTTTAAAGGGGTTTATAACCTTTATACCGATACTATTCATGTGTTTGTTCGCGGGCGTGGTCATACTTTGATGGATGATATTCGCATAGAAGGTTTAGAGTCCGACGAAGCGAAAGAGTTACTTGGTGATGATTGGGCTGCTTACATGGATGAGATTGAACTTGTTCGTGGTGCAAGCCATGAGTTTGAC
The DNA here is from genome assembly GCF_016906065.1 of Marinomonas foliarum. NCBI lineage: Bacteria > Pseudomonadati > Pseudomonadota > Gammaproteobacteria > Oceanospirillales > Oceanospirillaceae > Marinomonas > Marinomonas foliarum. Next base: position 2,885,737 of record NZ_CP070273.1, read on the forward strand.
CATGACGCGTATTTGGCTGGTGAATTAACGCCTGTGTTCTTTGGTACCGCATTGTCTAACTTTGGTGTTCGCGAAATGCTAGATGGCTTTGTTAAGTGGGCCCCAGCACCGATTGACCGCGAAACAAACTCCCGTAAAGTGGAAGCGAAAGAAGAGAAATTCTCTGGCTTTATCTTTAAAATCCAAGCCAACATGGACCCTAAGCACCGTGACCGTATTGCGTTCATGCGAGTGTGTTCAGGGACCTATAGTCGCGGCATGAAAATGCGCCATTGCCGTATTGGTAAAGATATCAAAGTGACGGATGCGGTGTCTTTCACTGCCGGTGATCGTGAAGGTGTTGAAGAAGCATTTTCTGGCGATATTATAGGTTTGCATAACCATGGCACAATTCAAATAGGTGATACTTTTACAGAAGGTGAGGATTTGAAATTCACCGGTATCCCTCACTTTGCCCCAGAATTGTTTCGCCGTGTACGCTTGAAAGACCCGATGAAAATGAAAGCGCTACAAAAAGGTTTGCAGCAACTTTCTGAAGAAGGTTCTACTCAGCTATTTATGCCGCAGCGTAATAATGAGCTGATTGTTGGTGCCGTAGGTCAGTTGCAATATGAAGTGGTGGCTTACCGTTTAAAAGACGAATACAAAGTTGAGTGCATTTACGAGCCAGTTAACGTTAATACCGCTCGCTGGGTTGAATGTGACGATGCGAAGAAGTTTGAAGAATTTAAGAACAAATGTCGTGATAATTTGGCGATTGATGGTGGAGGCCATTTAACCTATTTGGCGCCAACGCGAGTAAATCTGATGATGGCGGAAGAGAAATGGCCTCAGGTACGTTTCCGTTCTACTCGTGAACATTGATCTATACTTGACTAAATTACTCGGATAAGCGGATAATTCATTTATCGAAATGGTTTTAGTGGTATTGAGATGAGCATGGTTGAATCGATTGATCCTATCGAGTTTACAGACGCAGCAGCGGCGAAGTTGCAATCTTTGATTGAAGAAGAAGAGAACGATCGACTCATGTTGCGAGTTTATGTAACAGGTGGCGGTTGCTCTGGCTTTCAGTATGGTTTTACATTTGATGAAGATCATCAAGAAGACGATACCGAGGTGCAGCGTAACGGAGTGACTTTAGTTGTTGACCCGTTAAGCTTCCAATATTTAGTTGGCTCAGAAGTAGACTATAAAGAAAATTTAGAAGGCTCACGTTTTGTGGTGCAGAACCCTAATGCTACATCGACTTGTGGTTGTGGTGCGAGTTTTAGTGTTTAGTTCTAATATTTAGTTACTGAAACCCTTCAAACCTCTGGTTTGAAGGGTTTTTTATTGGCTGGTGTTTTTAATTAAGCTTTGGTGTAGAGGTTGGATGCTTGTCTGGCGCTTTCTTCTGCGCTGTTAATGTTGCCTTCAAGGGTTCTGTAGTGACCGACAAAGAGTAGACCTATTTTATTATCCCCTAATACTATAGGTGTTAGCGTGTTGTTCTTTGCTCGCCAAATTCTTAAGCCAAACATCTGTTTTGGCATCGAGTTTTCTTCTGCTAACCGGCTTTGATTAACATGAGCATAGAGGGCTGATAGCTGGTCCGGCTCACCGTCTTGATCAATCAAGATGTGGTGATGTTTAATTTGTTGGTCCAAAAATTCTGGTGGGTATGGTGTTCTTAGGAGCGGTAGAGCGTTTTCTTTAGGGAGCGAATGAAAAAGTTCTAGTGTTTCCGGTGAGCCGTTATGTGGCGATAAAAGTAGAGTCATCTCTACTGGAATTCCGTATGACGGTTTGACAGGTATGTGGAAAATGAGTTGCTTTGCGGGTGGCCGTCGATGAATCTCTGGCGCCATGTATCCCGCTGTCTTATTGTTTTTGTTCGCGTGTATTGGTGGCACCTGCAAGAATAAGCGCCATTCTTTTTTGTCTAAATCGAGCTCTTCTGGCGAGTGAACGTGAAACTTAGCTTCAAATATGTGGCTGAGTACGTGCTCAATAAGGTTGGCGAATATGCTGGTTGATGCTGTGAGGGATTCTTTGCTTTGACTGTCTAAGTATATTTCTTTTACTTGGTGCGCGGCAGAGCTTAGGTCAACCGAGTCTTGGTTGCTGGTTATAGGGCGATATTTGACCCGAGAAATGATCTTTTTCTCGTTCGGTTGATTGGATGCTCGATTGAGCGCCTCTATAAACAGCATAATACGACTCCTTGATTAGCTATCAAGAGTATCGGCCATATAGTTGAAGAGTTTAGAGATAGTCTGTTTTTTGTTCAAAAAAGACTATCTCATGGTGTATTTAGCGAAGAAGATTCGAAAGCTTTGGGTTTGGCTCTAAAGCTGCACGGTAAAAAAGCGCTACTTTGCCAATAGTTTGAACTGTTTCGCATTTCATTATTTTACTGATTTCTGCAATAAGAGCTGTACGAACTTCGCGATCGGCGATGCTAATACGTACTTTGATAAGCTCGTGATCTTCTAATGCGCGATCTACTTCAGTTAATACGGTTTCAGTTAAACCGTTGCCCGCAATCATAACCACAGGATTAAGTGCGTGGCCGATTAGGCGATATTGCTTTTTTTGGGCGTTTGTAAGACTCATAGTTAAATTTTCTCATATTAGTTGACCCTCTTTATTGGAGGCTTAAGAGGTTAAGCGATATTATAGCGGAATATTGACTAATTTAGGTATGATGAAAACGTGGCAAGATCAAAAAGTAGTAATAATTGGATGAAGGAACATTTTGACGATCCATATGTCAAAAAGTCCCAACAAGATGGTTATCGCTCTAGAGCGAGTTATAAGCTGATAGAGATTAACGATAAAGACAAGTTATTCAAACCCGCTATGCGAGTTGTTGATCTTGGTGCAGCTCCTGGTGGTTGGTCGCAAGTGGCTGCAAAGCTTGTTGGGGATCATGGAACGATTGTGGCTTCCGATATATTGGAAATGGCACCCTTGCCGGGCGTGCGTTTTGTTCAGGGGGATTTTACTGAGCAGGAAGTGTACGAAGCTATTTTATCTGAAATTGGAGATGAAAAAGCAGATCTTGTAATTTCAGATATGGCCCCCAATATGAGTGGTAACAGTTCTTCTGATCAGCCACAAGCTATGTATCTTGTAGAACTTGCTTTGGATATGGCGGCACAAGTGTTGCGTCCCGGTGGAAATTTTCTGGTGAAAGTGTTTCAAGGTGAAGGGTTTGAAGAATACCTGAAAACCATGCGGGCTCAGTTTGGGTCAGTAGTAACACGTAAACCAGAGGCATCGCGAGCAAGAAGTCGTGAAGTTTACTTATTAGGAAGACAATATAAAGGTTAATGGGATATGTTCTGGTATGATTGCCAGATACATTTTAAATAACCGTTTAGAGGTGTGCTCTTGAACGATATGCTGAAAAATATACTGTTGTGGTTGGTAATAGCTGCTGTACTGCTAACTGTATTTAATAATTTTAATACGACATCTGATACGAATCGAATTTCATACTCTGAGTTTGTGAAAGAAGTTCAGGATGGGCGTGTTGCCAAAGTAATGGTCGATAACTCTACTATCAGTGGTACTCGAACAAGTGGCGATACCTTTGATACAGTGCGTCCAGCTGCAGCTGATCCAAAAATTATGGATGACTTGTTGAGAAACAATGTAATTGTTGAAGGGCGTATGCCTGAGCAGCAAAGCATTTGGACTCAATTGCTTGTTGCCAGTTTTCCTATTCTTCTTATTCTTGCCATTTTTATGTTCTTTATGCGCCAAATGCAAGGCGGTGGCGGCGGTAAAGGCGGTCCTATGTCTTTTGGTAAGTCCAAAGCGCGCCTTTTGCCTGAAGATCAGATTAAAACGACTTTCGCGGATGTGGCGGGTTGTGATGAAGCGAAAGAAGATACTGAAGAACTTGTCGATTTTTTAAGAGAGCCAAGTAAGTTTCAGCGTCTTGGTGGCAAAATTCCACGCGGTATTTTGATGTGTGGCCCTCCAGGTACTGGTAAAACTTTGCTGGCAAAAGCCATTGCCGGTGAAGCTAAGGTGCCATTTTTTACTATTTCAGGTTCTGATTTCGTTGAAATGTTTGTTGGTGTTGGTGCTTCTCGTGTTCGTGATATGTTCGAACAAGCTAAAAAGCACGCACCTTGTATTATCTTTATCGATGAAATTGATGCTGTAGGTCGTAACCGTGGTTCCGGTATGGGTGGCGGTAATGATGAGCGTGAGCAGACATTGAACCAGCTGTTGGTTGAGATGGATGGTTTCGAAGGTAACGAAGGTATTATTGTTATTGCTGCGACAAACCGTCCAGATGTATTGGATCCAGCTTTGCTTCGTCCTGGTCGTTTTGACCGTCAAGTGCAAGTAGGTTTGCCGGACATTCGTGGCCGTGAACAAATTCTAAAGGTGCATTTGCGTAAAGTGCCTTGCGATGATGATGTTGAGCCAAAAAACATTGCTCGTGGTACGCCTGGTTTTTCTGGTGCAGATTTAGCTAACCTGATAAATGAAGCAGCATTATTTGCAGCCCGCTCTAATCGTCGATTAGTGAATATGGAGTTGCTTGAGTTAGCCAAAGATAAAATCCTCATGGGTGCTGAACGTAAGACCATGGTGATGAGTGATAAGGAAAAACTAAACACGGCATACCATGAAGCAGGTCATACAATTATTGGTTACTTGATGCCTGAACATGATCCTGTTTATAAAGTGTCTATTATTCCTCGTGGTCGCGCTTTAGGTGTCACCATGTATCTTCCTGAGGAAGATAAGTACAGCATTAGTAAACGTGGTCTTGAAAGTCAGGTTTGTAGTTTGTATGGCGGTCGTATTGCTGAAGAAATGATCCATGGTTTTGATGGTGTTTCTACTGGTGCTTCAAATGATATTGAGCGTGCTACGAGTATTGCTCGTAACATGGTTACTAAATGGGGCTTGTCTGAAAAACTAGGACCATTTGCGTACGAAGAAGACGATAACAGTGGCAGCTTTATTACTGGACCTACAGGCAGCAAGTCGAACTACTTCTCGCCTGAAACTGGTAAAATCATTGATGCTGAGGTTCAGGATATTATTAGTCGTTGCTACGAAAAAGCGACCACTATATTAGTTGAAAATCGTCCTAAGCTGGATGTTATGGCGGAAGCTTTGATGCAGTATGAAACGATTGATGCTAAGCAAATTAAAGAAATCATGGACGGGAAAAAGCCTTCAGCGCCTGAGGGGTGGTCTGACCCAGGGGCTAAAACTCCAAAAGCAGAAGATGCTGATCACGTAGATGATACTGTGGTTGCTTCATCTGATGATGTGAAAGCTGATGATAATACTGATGCGGCTTCTGGTCAGGTGTCACCTAAATCTACAGGTGAATGATTTCGAATAGTGTTTTTTGATGTGGTTTTTTCATGTCGTTAATGTCATTTGGGGATAAGTCGTTAGACTTATCCCTTCCTCATGTTATGGGGATATTAAATATTACCCCAGATTCTTTTTCTGATGGTGGCGCTTTTAATTCACTGGAAGCGGCATTGCGTCAGTCTGAATTAATGATTCAAGAAGGCGCTAGCATTATTGATGTTGGTGGCGAATCTACGCGTCCAGGTGCTAAGGCGGTATCGACTCAGCAAGAGATGGACCGTGTCTTACCTATTGTTGAAGCAATCAAAAAGCGTTTTGATATCATTGTGTCCGTTGATACTAGTACTCCTGATGTTATTCGAAGTGCTTCTGCTGTTGGTATGGGGCTGATTAATGATGTTAGGGCTCTGGAGCGAGAAGGGGCTTTGCAGGCATCTGCTGAAACTGATTTGCCCATATGTTTAATGCACATGAAAGGTGTGCCCGAAACGATGCAAGAGCAACCGGATTATGCCTCCGTAGTGGATGATGTAGTGGGCTATTTGATGTCGAGGGTTGCTGCGTGTGAGTTAGCTGGAATTGATCGTTCTCGACTTATTTTGGACCCAGGTATTGGGTTTGGAAAGACGCTTTCGCATAATTTATCTTTATTGAATCATACTGATGCCTTCAGATCATTAGGCTTTGAAGTGTTGATGGGGCTTTCTAGGAAGACCATGATAGGTGATGTGTTGGGGAATCCGGTTGAAGAGCGACTTTTTGGTACTATGGGTGCAAATGCTTCAGCTTACCTTAAAGGTGCACGTATATTTAGAGTTCACGATGTTAGGCCGCATGTAGAAATGTTGGCGTTAATGTCTCGTATTGAGGGAGCGGTTTGATGCGTAAGTATTTTGGTACAGATGGAATTCGAGGGAAGGTTGGTACAGCGCCTATAACACCAGAGTTTATGTTGAAGTTGGGTTGGGCAGCGGGCCAGGTTTTTAAAGAGCACGATAAAAAAATTCTGATCGGCAAGGATACTCGTATTTCTGGTTATATGTTTGAGTCCGCACTTGAGTCTGGGATTGTGGCTGCTGGAGCAGATGTGCGTCTGGTTGGACCAATGCCAACACCTGCAATTGCCTATTTGACGCGAACGTTTCGTGCCAGTGCTGGTATTGTGATTAGCGCCTCTCATAACCCTTATACAGACAATGGAATTAAGTTCTTTTCCGCTGAAGGCGGCAAGATTTCTGACGAAATCGAAGAGCGTATAGAGTATTTCCTAGAGCAGCCGATGGAGGTTGTTGAATCTAGTCTAATCGGTCGAGCTAAGCGTATTGATGACGCTGCGGGTCGTTATATTGAGTATTGTAAAGGCACCTTTCCTATTGGGCTGCAGCTTAGTGGCTTAAAAATCGTTGTCGATTGTGCTGACGGCGCAACTTATCATGTTGCTCCCCGGGTTTTTTCTGAATTGGGTGCTGACGTTATTCCAATTGGTATTAACCCTGATGGGTTAAATATTAATGAATTCTGTGGTGCAACTAAGCCTGAGTTATTGCGTAAGAATGTTTTAGCTGAAGAGGCGGATTTAGGTATTGCTCTGGATGGTGATGGTGACCGTTTGATACTGGTGGACCGCCATGGTGTGGTGCGTGATGGGGATGATATCTTGTATATTATCGCTAATCATCTGATGCGTACCGGTCGATTCAGTGGTGGTGTTGTAGGTACTTTAATGAGTAACTTCGGCCTGGAGTTGGCATTTTCTGAAACAGGTATTGGCTTTAGTCGAGCAGCTGTTGGTGATCGTTATGTGAACGAAAAACTAATGCAGCATGGTTGGGTGTTAGGTGGTGAACCTTCTGGCCATATTGTATGTCGCTCTATCACTACAACGGGTGACGGTATTATTGCGGCCTTGCAGGTTCTTCGTGCAATGGTTGAAGAGGATAAGGCGCTTGATGAATTGCTCGTGGGCTTGGTTAAATTTCCTCAAAAGCTAAAAAATATTCGTGTCGCTAAGCGTTTTATTCCAAATGAAGAGCCAGCTTTGCAAAAAGCTATCGCGGTTGCTAATGAACGTTTGAATGGCCTTGGTCGAGTATTACTAAGGGCTTCTGGTACAGAGCCTTTGATTCGAGTCATGGTAGAAGGGCGAGATGATGAAACAGTTGATGAGTTAGTTGAATATCTTGTTGACGAAGTGAATGCGGTTGTTGAGTCAAAAAGCAGAGTGTAAAGTGATTTTTAAATTGAAAAAATAAATACTTGAAACCAAAGCGCCCATTCCATAGAATGGGCGCCTCGAATTTAGGGGTTAGAATATGATTCGTCAAAAGATAGTCGCTGGTAACTGGAAAATGAATGGCTCTAAAGAGAGCGTTTCTTCACTTGTTAATGGCTTACTTGAGATGGAGAATTCTGGCTCTGAAGTAGTTATTGCTCCTTCATTTCCTTATTTATCTCAGGTTGACGGTCTTATTTCTGGAAGCCGTATTGTTTTGGCTGCTCAGAACGCGAGTCAAGAGGTAAAAGGCGCTTTTACTGGTGAAGTTTCGGCTTCTATGTTGAGTGACTTTGGAGTTAAGTACGTTTTGGTTGGGCATTCAGAGCGTCGTTCTCTTTATGGGGAGTCTGATGAATTGGTTGCTGCCAAAGTAAAAACGATCTTTGAATTTGGTCTGACTCCAATGTTGTGTATCGGCGAAACATTAGCTGAACGAGAGTCTGGCAAAACACTTGAAGTTTGTGAGCGTCAAATTCAAGCGGTTATTGATCTTGTTGGAATTTCTGCATTTGAGCAATTAGTTGTTGCTTATGAGCCAGTTTGGGCTATAGGAACAGGTCTATCAGCAAGTGCAGAGCAAGCTCAAGAAGTTCATCAGTCAATTAGAGCCTTTTTGGCTAAGTTGTCAGAGTCTGTTGCTGAAAAAGTTCAGATTTTGTATGGCGGAAGTGTTAAAGCATCAACCAGCTCGGCTTTGTTTCAAATGCCTGATGTAGATGGTGCTCTTGTCGGTGGTGCATCACTTGATGCAAAAGAATTTATCGCGATTGTAAAAACAGCAGGTTAATAGATGGAAGCACTTATTTTGGTTTTGCATGTACTAGCGGCGATATTGATTATCGCGTTGGTTTTGTTGCAGCAAGGCAAAGGTGCGGATGCCGGTGCCTCTTTTGGTGGCGGAGCATCCCAAACAGTATTTGGTAGTCAAGGTGGTGGTAGTTTCTTCGGAAAAATGACTGCAGTGTTTGCCTTGGTATTCTTTTTGACTAGCTTTGGCTTGGCGTTCTTTGCCAGTGAGCAGGCGAAAAGTGTTTCTGGTGCGCTTGATTTCGTTCCTTCAGCTCCTCAAGTTGAAGAAACAGTGGGTTTACCAGAGCTAGGTGAAAAGAATAAAACAAGTTCCGATCTTCCAGTTACTGAATAATAATTATATTTAGTTTCTGAAAGGTTTGAGTTGAAGCGTTAAGAGAGAGTTTTGCGGATGTGGCGGAATTGGTAGACGCGCCACCTTGAGGGGGTGGTGAGCTATGCTCGTGGGGGTTCGAGTCCCCCCATCCGCACCAATATTGAATTGATGTCGTGTTTTGTGTATGATGTCGGAATATTGATGCAGAGTAATCTGGTTTGTTGGAAGTGTTATGTTTTTCTTTCGCTTTCTTACGGTTTTCCTATTTTAGGTATCCGCACCAGTTTGTTCTTAGAGTATTTAGTGTCAGGATTGACAACCTTCTTTCTGAAGGCTGCTCTCTCAATTAGTTTTGATGAGAGTGCTAAGAACCCCTATATGGGGTTTTTTGTTATCTGTACTGCTGCACTAAGTTTTTAATGTAAATGGGCCTTGAGCCCGTTTTTTGTTTCTGCGTTTTACAAAATTGGTTTTCGGAGAAAACGATTGTCAGCAAAATATACGATTTTAGAAGAACTTATTCGACCAGTCGTTGAAGGTTTAGGGTTTGAATTTTGGGGGATGGAGTATTTATCATTAGGTAAAGACTCTGTGCTTCGTATTTTTATTGAGACGGATGAAGAGAAAGGAATTGATGTCGAAGATTGCGCTCGTGTCAGCCGTCAGGTTAGTTCTATTCTAGATGTTGAAGACCCAATTACTGGGGAATATAACCTAGAAGTATCGTCACCAGGTTTAGATCGGCCTTTATTCAGTTTGGCTCAATATCAGGCTTATATCGGTTCTATTGTTTCTTTACGTTTACGTGTGCCTTTCGATGGCCGTCGTAAATTTAAGGGGCAACTAATGGGGATCGAAAGCGAAGATATTGTTATTCGTGTAGATCAAGAAGAATACTTATTGCCTATTGATTTGATCGATAAGGCAAATGTTGTTCCACAATTTTAACAATTAACCTTGAAGAGAGGCTAAAAGGATGAGCAAAGAAATTCTTTTGGTAGTAGAAGCCGTTTCCAACGAGAAAGATGTTCCGAAACAAGTTATTTTCGAAGCCGTTGAGATTGCTTTAGCTAGTGCTGCCAAACGCCGTTTTGAAGAAGACGCATTGATTCGTGTATCTATTGATCAACGTTCGGGCGATTACATAACTTACCGTCAATGGAACATTGTTGCGGATGAAGATTATTCTAATCCTGCTTTCGAATTAACAATTGATGATTCTGAAGAGCAAAATCTTGGCGTCGCTATTGGTGAGATTTACGAAGAAGAAGTTGAATCTGAAGTTTTTGGGCGTATTGCTGCACAAACAGCAAAGCAGGTTATTGTACAAAAAGTCCGTGAAGCTGAACGCGCAAAAATGGTTGCTTTGTACTCTGAGAAAGTGGGTAAACTTGTCCATGGTCAAGTGAAGAAAGTAACTCGAGATAGCTTGATTATTGATCTTGGTGAGAATGCAGAAGCATCATTGCCAAAAGATCAGTTGATCTCACGTGAAAGCTTCAGGATGAATGATCGAATTCGTGCTTTGTTGCTTGAGATTCGTGAAGACAGTCGTGGTGCACAGCTGATTTTATCTCGTAACGCACCTGCGTTTATGATTGAGCTGTTCCGCCTTGAAGTGCCAGAAATTTCAGAAGAAGTTATTGAAATTCGTAGCGCATCACGTGATCCAGGTTTGAGAGCTAAAATAGCGGTTAAGACGAATGACCGTCGTATTGACCCTATTGGTGCTTGCGTTGGTATGCGTGGCGCTCGAGTTCAGGCTGTTTCTAACGAAATGAATGGTGAGCGTGTTGATATCGTTCTTTGGGATGATAACCCAGCGCAATTGGTTATCAATGCTATGGCGCCAGCTGAAGTTGATTCTATTGTGATTGATGAAGATGCTCATTCTATGGATGTCGCAGTTAAGAGTGATAATTTAGCTCAGGCGATTGGCCGTAATGGGCAAAACGTTCGATTAGCCTCCGCTCTAACGGGATGGTCTTTGAATGTTATGACCAGTGAAGATGCTGAAGCGAAACAGCAAGAAGAATCGCAAAAGCTAATTGATATCTTTGTTACAGGGTTAGATATCGATGATGATTTAGCGATTCAGATGGTCGATGAGGGATTCACTTCTTTAGAAGAAGTGGCGTATATCCCAATGGAAGAAATGTTAGATATTGACGGATTTGATGAAGATTTAGTGAATGAACTTCGTTCACGAGCAAAAGAAGCTCTTTTGAATCAAGCACTTCAAGCAGAAGAACAATTAGATGATGCCAAACCTGCTGCTGACTTATTAGCAATGGATGGAATGGATAATCACCTTGCGTTGGTACTTGCCTCTATTGGGGTAATTTCAATGGAAGATTTGGCTGAACAATCAGTTGATGAATTGCTTGATGTTGAAGGTATGACAGAAGAGCGTGCAGCGAGTCTTATTTTGACAGCTCGTGCGCCTTGGTTTGCTGAATCTGAATAAAATCTGAGTACATAAGGGGGAACTTAATGACAGTTCAAACCGTAAAGATACTATCCGAATTGGTAAATACGCCAGTCGATAAGCTACTGGCTCAGATGAAAGACGCTGGTTTACCTCAAACAAGTGCGAGCCAAGAAGTCTCTGAAGTAGAAAAGCAAGCGCTATTGAATTACTTAAAGCGTCAGCATGGTGAAGAAGGCGATACAAGTCAGCGTATTACTTTGCAACGTAAAACCACAAGTACTTTGTCTCGTAGCGATGGCGGCAAAGCCGTTAATGTTGCTGTAAAGAAAAAACGTACCTATGTTAAGCGTGATGATGCAGATGAAGAAACTCAAAAGCAGGAAGAGTTGCTTGCGAAACGTCTTGCAGAAGAGCAAGAGCGTTTAGCAGCAGAAGAGCAAGCTCGTCTAGAAGCCGAGCGTAAGTTAGAAGAAGAGAAGGCAGCTAAAGCGAAGGCTGAAGCTGAAGTAAAAGCGCGTCAAGAAGCAGCAGCGAACCCTGCCGTAGCGGATGCTGGCGCGGTAAATGATACGGAGCAGTATGTTTCCGATATAGGAGCGGCAGAACCCGTGGAATCACCGAAGCAGCCAAAAACCCCGAAAAAAGTGTCTCAACCAGCAATGGACAGTAAAAAGTCGACTGTTGCACCTAAAGGCAAAAAGGGTCCAGTTAGACATGACAATGATAAAGATAAGCCTCGTGGTCGTGCTAACCCAGATAACAAGCGTTCACGTGTAAACGTGAATGACGAAGATGAATTTACTCGCCGCGGTAAGTTAGGTCGTAAGAATAAGAAGCCTACTAAACAAGAGCATGGTTTCCAGAAGCCTACTGCGAAGATGATTCATGAAGTAGCTTTGCCAGAAAGTATTACGGTTGCGGATCTTGCTGAAAAAATGGCAGTAAAAGGCGCAGAAGTAATTAAAATCATGTTTAAGATGGGCGCTATGGCGACCATTAACCAAACAATTGACCGTGATACAGCAACCTTGGTTGTTGAAGAGATGGGTCATACGGTTAAGTTCATCGACGAGAACGCAGTCGAGAATGACATGATCGAAGCGATTGACTACGAAGGTGAATCTATTAAACGTGCGCCTGTAGTCACTGTAATGGGCCACGTTGACCATGGTAAAACGTCATTGCTTGATTACATTCGTACTACTCGTGTTGCAGCGGGCGAGTCGGGTGGTATCACTCAGCATATTGGTGCTTATCACGTTGAAACGCCTCATGGCATGGTTAGCTTCTTGGACACACCTGGACACGCCGCGTTTACGTCTATGCGTGCTCGTGGTGCTAAAGCAACGGATATCGTTATCCTAGTTTGTGCTGCTGACGACGGCGTAATGCCGCAAACAATTGAGGCTATTCAGCACGCACGTGCTGGTAATGTTCCAATGGTTGTTGCTATCACCAAGATTGATAAAGAAGGTGCAGATATAGATCGTGTTAAAAACGAACTAGTTGCACAGGAAGTTGTGCCAGAAGAATGGGGCGGTGACGTTCAGTTTGTTGGTGTTTCAGCCAAATCTGGTGAAGGTATAGAAGAGTTACTAGAAGCGATTCTTTTGCAATCAGAAGTGCTTGAGCTTACCGCGGTGCCTAGTGCTCCTGGTAAAGGTGTTGTAGTTGAGGCTCGTCTTGATCGTGGCCGCGGTTCTGTTGCAACCTTGCTTGTTCAAAATGGTACCTTGAAAAAAGGTGACATTGTGTTGGCCGGTCTGCAAATGGGCCGAGTACGTGCTTTATTAGATGAAACGGGTAAGGCAATTAACTCTGCTGGTCCTTCTATTCCTGTTGAGATTCTTGGTCTTGATGGAACGCCTGAAGCGGGTGAAGAATTCATCGTTGTTGCTGATGAACGTAAAGCTCGTGAAGTAGCTAACTTCCGTCAAGGTAAATACCGTGAAGTACGTTTCGCTCGTCAGCATTCTGCTAAATTGGAGAATTTGTTCTCTGAAATGGGTAAAGATGAAGTTCGTACATTGAATGTGGTTCTTAAGGCAGATGTTCGTGGTTCTCTTGAGGCGTTGATTAAGTCTTTGACTGATCTAAACACTGACGAAGTAAAAGTGAATGTCGTTTCTAGCGGCGTTGGTGGTATCACTGAAACTGATGCGACTTTGGCTTTAGCTTCTGATGCCGTGATTTTTGGTTTCAATGTGCGTGCCGACAACTCTGCTAAGCAGTTTATTGAGCGTGAAAGTATCGATCTTCGTTACTACAGCATTATTTATAACATCATTGATGATGTTAAGTCTGCCTTGTCTGGCATGTTGTCTCCAGATCTTCGTGAGGACATCAAGGGTACTGCAGAAGTACGTGATGTATTCCGTTCGCCTAAGTTTGGTTTGATCGCTGGTTGTATGGTTATCGAAGGTACAGTTTACCGTAACAAGCAGATTCGTGTATTGCGCGATGATGTTGTTATTTATGAAGGTGAGCTTGAATCACTTCGTCGCTTTAAAGACGCTGTGAATGAAGTTAGCCGCGGTATGGAATGTGGTATCGGTGTGAAGAATTACAACGATGTCAAAGTAGGCGATAAGATCGAGGTTTTTGAAACCGTCGAAGTAGCGCGTACGCTTTAATAGGGCAAGATCATGGCAGGCGAATTTAGTCGTACTAGTCGGATTGGTGACCAGCTCCAAAAGGAGCTGGCGTCCTTGATCCAGTTTGAAGTAAAAGACCCTCGTTTAGGGTTAGTTACTGTCAACGAAGTGCGTGTAGCAAAAGATTTGGGTTATGCGGATATTTACTATACCGTCCTTGGTAAAGATGATCAGCCAGAAGTATTGGCTGAGAACCAGGCTGCATTAGATAGTGCTAAAGGGTTCTTGCGTCGTCGTTTAGCACAAGAAGTGAAACTTCGTGTTATGCCACATCTGCGTTTCCATTACGACCAGAGTGTAGTTAATGGTTCGCGCATGTCTGCTCTTATTGACGAAGCAATTCGTGATGATGAGACAAAAAACGGTAACGAAGACGAGTAATAAGTTCGTATGGCTAAGGCAACATGGCGTTCAGTGGACGGTATTGTTCTACTGAATAAGCCGATAGGTTTAAGTTCGAACCAAGCGCTGCAGCGTGTCCGTCGCCTTTATCAGGCCGCAAAAGCAGGACACACTGGAGCCCTTGACCCTTTGGCAACAGGAATGTTGCCATTGTGTCTTGGAGAGGCGACGAAGTTTTCTCAGTATTTATTGGATGCGGATAAGCGATACCTAACCTGTATTCAGCTGGGAAAGAGAACAACCACAGGTGATCGAGAAGGGGAGGTATTGACGGAAGAGCCGATTCCTACTCTTACTGATGACGAGCTTGAGGTTGTTTTTGACAAATTTCGTGGTGAAATAGAGCAAATACCGCCAATGTATTCTGCTTTGAAGCACGAAGGGAAACCTTTGTATGAGTATGCCCGTCAAGGGATTGTCATCGAAAGGAAACGCCGTCGCGTTATCATTTCTAATCTGACCCTTATTTCAAGAACAGAAGATACACTGACTTTAGATATTCAGTGTTCTAAAGGTACCTATATTCGAACCATTGGTGAGGATATTGGAGAGGTATTGGGCTGTGGTGCTCATCTTCATTCATTGCATCGTATTTCTACAGCAGGGTATTTGCCTGAAAATATGATGACGTTAGAAGAGTTTGAGTCTATTGCTGAACAGGGTTATGAGGCGTTAGATTCGCATCTAATTTCTATGGATACGGCGGTTGAGCATTTTGTTAAAGTGGATATACCAAAAGTAGATTCATTGGATATGATGTTTGGTCGAACTATTCCAAGCCCAGTCTCATTAGAGCATGAGACGGTTATTAGAATGTATGATCATGAGTCTCAGCGATTCTTAGGACTAGGGCAGATTAATGGGACGACTATTCGCCCTTATCGATTGGTTAATACCAGTGAGTTCTCTTTATAAATAGCAGTGAGTTCTGCGAAAAAGAGTGTTAAACTTGTTGGCCTAGGATAACTGAAAATATGCTCGGCTATCCTTTACTTTTAATAGCATATTAATTTGGAGATTAAGATTATGGCATTGTCTGCAGAATCAAAAGCAGCGTTGGTAAAAGAGTTTCAAGTAGCGGAAGGCGACACTGGTTCTCCTGAAGTTCAAGTAGCATTGTTGACTAAGAACATCGAAGGTCTTCAAGGTCACTTTAAAGCTCATATCCACGACCATCATTCTCGTCGCGGTCTAATCCGTATGGTAAACCAGCGTCGTAAGTTGTTGGATTACCTTAAGCGTAAAGATGCAGCTCGTTACACTAGTTTGATCAAAAAACTAGGTCTGCGTCGCTAAGACTGAGAAAGGGCCATAAGTTATTATGGCCCTTTTTTTATTGGTCTCCCAAGGGACAGCCTGTACTTCATATGCACTTTTCTTTTCTGTGATTGAGGGAAGCAAAAAGAGTTCATATGAGTACTGGCTTAAAAAGAGGTCTTTGGGAGAAGAATTATTTTTAATGAAAAGGAATACGCGTGAGTATTACTACGAAAACTTTCCAGTTCGGTAATGATACCGTAACTCTAGAAACAGGCCGCGTTGCTCGTCAAGCAACAGGTGCTGTTCTTTGTACAATTGGTGATGCACAAGTACTTGCTACTGTTGTGGGTGCTAAATCAGCTAAACCTGGTCAAGACTTTTTCCCATTGTCTGTTCATTATCAAGAGCGTGCTTACGCTGTTGGTAAAATTCCAGGTGGTTTCTTAAAACGTGAAGGTCGTCCATCTGAAAAAGAGACGCTAACTTCTCGTTTGATCGACCGTCCAATTCGTCCATTGTTTCCTAAAGGATTCATGAACGAAGTGCAGGTTGTTTGTACGGTTATGTCTACTAACACTAATCTAGACGCTGACATTGCGGCTATGTTGGCAACATCTGCAGCATTGACTATTTCTGGTATTCCATTTAATGGTCCTATCGGTGCTGCTCGCGTAGGTTTTAACGACGAGTCTGGTTACGTTCTTAACCCAAGCTATTCTGATCTAGATGGTTCTTTGCTAGACATGGTTGTAGCGGGTACTAAAGACGCAGTATTGATGGTTGAGTCAGAAGCGCAAGAGCTTACTGAAGACGAAATGCTAGGTGCTGTTCTTTACGCTCATAAAGAAATGCAATCTGCTATCTCTGCTATTACTGAATTTGCAGCTGAGTGCGCTAAGCCTCGCTGGGATTGGGTTGCAGATGCGGCAAACGTTTCTTTGACTGATGCTCTTCAGTCTGGTTATGCCGCTCAAATCGAAGATGCATACGGAATCAGTGAAAAAATGGCTCGTTACGCTCAACTCGGTGTTGTTCGTGATGCGGCTGTTGCTGCGCTAGTTACTGAAGAAGGTGAGTTCTCAGAAGCGGATGTTACTGGTGCTTTCTCTAAACTAGAAAAACGCATTGTTCGTCGTCGTGTAATTGATGGTAAGCCTCGTATTGATGGTCGTGACAACAAAACGGTTCGTCCAATTGATGTTGAAGTGGGTTTGCTAAGCAAAACTCACGGCTCTGCTTTGTTTACACGTGGCGAAACTCAGGCAATTGCAACTTGTACTCTAGGTACTAGCCGTGATTCACAAATGACTGATGGTTTGACTGGCGAAAGCAAAGATAGCTTCATGCTTCATTACAACTTCCCTCCTTACTCTGTAGGTGAGTGTGGTCGTATGGGTGGTGTGGGTCGTCGTGAAATTGGTCACGGTCGTCTAGCTCGTCGTGGTGTTCAAGCAGTATTGCCTTCTGAAGATGAATTCCCATACACAATTCGTATCGTGTCTGAGATTACTGAATCTAACGGTTCAAGCTCTATGGCGTCTGTTTGTGGTGCGTCTTTGTCTATGATGGATGCGGGCGTTCCTTTGAAAGCACCAGTTGCAGGTATTGCAATGGGTCTTATCAAAGAAGACGACGGCTTTGCTGTATTGACTGATATCTTGGGTGATGAAGATCACCTTGGCGATATGGACTTTAAAGTAGCGGGTACTGCAGAAGGTATCACTGCGCTTCAAATGGACATCAAAATTGAAGGTATCAACGAAGAAATTATGGATATCGCCTTGAGTCAAGCGCTTGAAGCTCGTACTCATATCCTTCGTGAAATGGCGAAAGTTATCGGTTATGCTCGTCCAGAAGTTTCTCCAAATGCACCTTCTATGGCGACGATCAAAATTGATCCTGAGAAAATTCGTGACGTTATCGGTAAAGGCGGTGCAACAATCCGTTCTATCACTGAACAGACAGGTGCTTCTATCGATCTAGATGACGATGGTACTGTTCGTATCTACGCTGCAGATAAAGCGGCTTCAGATGCAGCCTTGCTTAAGATTCATGAAATCACTGCAGAAGCAGAAGTGGATAAACTTTACAAAGGTAAAGTTGTTCGCCTAGCTGAGTTTGGTGCATTCGTAAATATCTTACCTGGTAAAGACGGCCTAGTTCATATTTCTCAAATCGCTGAAGAGCGTATTCGTGCGGTCTCTGACTTCTTGTCAGAAGGTCAAGACGTGATTGTTAAAGTACTAGACGTTGATGCTCGTGGTCGTATCAAGCTTTCTATGAAAGATGTAACGGAAGAAGAAAAAGCAGCTTACACTGAGTAATTACTAGTGTAAATTGATGTAAAAGGGCGCTATTTATAGCGCCTTTTTTTGTTTTTAATAGTCTGAATAGACTAAAATAACAACCATGTTTTTAATGTTTAAGTTATTTTTTGCCACTATTTATCTCTTAGTAATTCAGAAACTTAGATAAAGGAAAAAGTCATGACGATGAAGGTTGTAGGTTTATTGGCTGCTAGTATGCTTTTGGCTGCTTGTAGCAAAGATGTGGTGAATGCGCCAGTTGCTGCTGTTCCTGATTGTGTTTTTGCGGATGGCTCTAACCAGCCTGCTCCTGACTGGGTGTGTGGTGCACCTGTTGAAGGTGTGGCTTTGTCTGCAGTAGGTTATAGCGAAAAATCAGCGGCTGGACCTAATTACATGAAGCAAATGGCTTCGACGGCGGCGCGTGTTGAGTTGGCACAAGTGCTTAGTGTTGATTTGCAAAATATGGTTAAGCAGTATGTCGAGACAACGGGCGCTGGCGATGCTGAAACCGTTGACCGTGTGAATAGTGTGGTAACAAAGCAAGTAACTGAGCAAAAGCTGATTGGTTCAAAGGTGGCTCGTCAGATGCCTACGCCTAGCGGTGGTTTGGTTGTTTTGGTAGGTCTAGATCCGGATCAAGCAGGAAAAGTAGCGCAAGATATTTTGCGTACTTCTATGAAAAATGAAGCAGCTTTATTTCAGAAATTAGAAGCTGAAAAGAGTTTTGATGAATTAGCCTCTGAAATCGCTAAACGACGTGCCAATTAAATGAGTAAAGATGGGAGGCAGGCTATATTGCCGCCCATCGTTTTCTAGAATAGGTGTTAAGCATTTTCGTCTTCGTCAAAGATTGGCGTAGGTTTCTTATTGCTGTCTACTGCTACAAAGTTAAAATGCCCTGTGACGGCTTTTGTTCGTTTGTCGCTGTCGAGTTGCTCAAGAAAAATAGACACTTCTACTTTTAATGATGTTCTGCCAACATGAACTACGCGAGCGATAAGTTCAACTAAAATGCCTGAGGGGATTGGTTGTTTAAAATCGACTTGTTCTGTTGAAATGGTAACCATGGTTTTTCTTGAAAACCGAGTTGCTGCAATGTAGGCAACTTCGTCCATCCATTGTAAAGCGATACCACCAAATAATGTGTCGTAGTGGTTTGTTGTGCCAGGGAAAACCATTTTCGCCACACGTGTTTCTGAAATTTCTTCTCGTTTTTGGATGAGTAGCTTGTTCATGTTAATAAAACCTTTTTGTTCTAACATTCTGTTGCTTGCTATTATACTCGTTGTTGTTAGTGGTTGTGATACTCGCTTTAAAGCTGAAACCGTTTTGAGTGAATATATAGCAGATTTAAATCGTTCTCAGTCGCTGTCCGTCTCTTCTCCTGCGATTGTCATGCCAAAAAGCTTTCCTTCACCGCGTTATCGACAGCAAACTTTAAGCCAGTTCGATATTGGTTTATTGGATTTTCTTTCACTTCAGAAGTGTGATGTGGGCGCTGTTGCTGGAAGAAAAAACAGTATTCTTGGCAAGGTAATGCCTGACAGTCAGCGATTTTTATACGAATTAGATATTATTCGTGCAATTGAGTCATGCGACATTAAGAATGATTCATTGTCTGAGGAGTTGCATCAAGTTGCCCAGACGAAGCGGCTTGAATTGCCTAAAGCGTTTGGGAATGCGGTTTTTAATGGTGCAGAAAGTGATGCATTTTTTAGTTTGTCGAATGGTTATCTGCCACTTAACTACTCTACGGCTGAGCAGCAAGAATTACTTGATTCACTGAATAGGTTGGTGGTTATTGGTGGCAATTTACAAAGTTTACCTATTGTCGATGCGGGTACTTTCGAAGACGATCTGAAAGTCTTAATGGACAGTGAGTACGCTGGCCGTTTGTTGTACTCTTTAGCTCGAATAAGGGGGTATTTGGACCTTGTCGCAAAAAATGTACAGGCTTTAAATGGAGGTGTTTGCGGTGCGCCAATGACATTTCTACAGCAGCAATTTGAGGCGCACTATGTGAAAAAAATTCAGCCTTATATGGGGCGTATTAATCGCGGTGCTTATCAGGTTTTACCGTTATTAAATCAATTGTTCGAGGTGAGTCAGCCGCTAAGTTCTGATATGACAGTATTCTCGCGCCAATTTTCTTTGCAGCAACAGGGCAGTGAGTGGCAGCACTATCAGTTGGCTTCTCAGTATCATGCTAAAGAATGGAGTGCATTATTCGAGCGTTGCTCTATTTCTGTTCGGGATCTTTAGATACGAACGCTGAGCTGTTGCTCTAAACTTTCAACAGCATCATATTGGTAAGCAGGACCGTTTGCTAAAGGCTCTTGGCTTAATGCTTTTAACAGAGCAATGTTAGCAATTGGGTTCTCACCAATGTTATGAGAAAACTGCATTGGCCGTGTTAGTGCATGAGGTTGATGAAAACTTAATTCATCGTCCGTGTTCATTATAGACGGACCAGGTTGATTAAATAAGCTCATTAATAAGGCAAAATTAGCATTGCCAGATACAGGTTGGCCCGCTTTGCTGCTTTGGGTGACCTGCGTTTCAACAATTTCTCTTATATTCATTTGTATGCCTATTAAACAGTCTTAGATTAGATATCGGCAAAGACGATACTTTCTTAAAGAAAGCAGGCAATTAATTTAGGCTTAGTAGTATTGGGTGGTGATGTTAGGAAAATAGTATGACGTTAAATTTTGCTTAAGTGGCGTAGGAAAACACTATTTTGTATGATTATTCATCACTTTTTTGTTCCATCTATAGCTCAAAGTATTTAAGCGTCGTACTATAATGTAAGTAGATCAATGATATTTTTGGGATCTGGTGCTTCTATATAGAATTAATGAACCGCTTGAATAGATTGCGGTAAGGCATAATGCATGCATGATATTAATGAATTGATCGATAATGTTAGACACAATGAAGAGATAGCACGCAAATTTTTTGAAATTGAGCGCTGTATTCTTTCGATTGGTCGCTGTGATCAGTTTGTTTCGACTCTGACTAAAGAAGTGCAAAAACAATTTAATGTTCCTTATGTTTGGGTGAATTTAATCAACGAGGCCCCTTTGTCTCATCTAATTGAGAGTCTAGAAAAAATGCCAGATCTTCGTGATAGGGTATTGTTTACAAGACGTCGTTCAATGATTGATATCAT
Organism: Marinomonas foliarum; assembly: GCF_016906065.1. Lineage (NCBI taxonomy): Bacteria > Pseudomonadati > Pseudomonadota > Gammaproteobacteria > Oceanospirillales > Oceanospirillaceae > Marinomonas > Marinomonas foliarum. Next base: position 2,906,706 of record NZ_CP070273.1, read on the forward strand.
TAAATCCAGTAATAAGACGGTTTTGGTTAATACAAATTTAAGTCGCTGCTGGGAGATTATTCCTTCGGTTTACCGAGATATTATTTCTTCGGTTGCTATTTCACCGTTAACAATTGATGGTGAGCTAGTGGGGTTATTTTGTCAGGCTGATTCGGACAGTACTCGCTACGATGCCACTACAAAAGACACCTTCTTACTTGATCAGTTGGCTATCAAAATTTCCATTTGCCTTAGTAATGTGACAGCAAGAGAAAAGCTTGAATACTTGGCGACTCGAGATCCTTTGACTGGTTTGTTAAACCGCCGACAATTGGAGTTAATGTTAGATCGTGAGTTCGCGCGTTCGAAGATGCAGGAACGTGATTTGACAACTGTGTTCATTGATTGTGATGCTTTTAAGTCGATCAATGATACGTTGGGACATAATTGTGGTGATGAGGTATTAGAATACATTGCCAAACGGTTATTGAAGTATGTGCACAAGCAGGGCTTGGCGTTTCGATTTGCTGGCGATGAATTTGTTTTTGTCATGCCCGGTAAAAGCTATGAGCAGGCTATGCAGATCGCTGAGTCTATCCAAGAATATCTACAATCTAATCCATTAAGGTATAAATCTAACCTTGTACCTATTACTATTAGTTATGGTGGTGCCAGTGTTACATCTGACAGACCAAGTAACTATAAGCATCTGTTAAAGATCGCAGATGAACGTCTCTATGATTATAAAAATAACCGTAAAAGATTGGTGCCGACAAAGGTGTTTAAATTTTTAAACAGGCTTAGATAAAGTTGTAATTTTATTACATTTAAGGGTTTGTTTTTTCGGTGTTACGGTATTTTTCACTTCATTTTTGTTGTAAAATTTCAAAAAAATTAAATAGGGTTCGTTTATGTCCCATGCTTTAATCGCCGATCTCGGCGGAACTAATGCGCGTTTTGCTTTGGTTCCTATTCATCAATACGTGCCTCTAGAAGTTAGAGTGCTTCCTTGTGAAAATTACGATAATTTTTTTGATGCTGCGGCAGACTATATAGAAAACTGCAGTATCAGTATGGATAGAATAGACGCTATTGTTTTGGCGATTGCAGGCCCAGTTAATCAGCCTGTGATACAGTTTTCTAATAATCCGTGGAAGTTTACTCGTGATGAAGTGCAGTCCTATTTTGGCGATAATAAAGCAGTTGCCTTATTAAACGATTTTGATGCTGTTGGACATTGCTTAGAAATCCTTACTCCTGAAGATATGGTGGTCATTGGAGAAAGCTCAACAGTCGATCCAAAAGGTGCTTGTTGGGTGGTTGGTGCTGGAACGGGCTTGGGCATATCATGCGTCGTACCTCAAGACAATGGACCTAATATTGTTTTGCCTGGCGAAGGCGGGCATGTTGATTTATCTGCCTGTAATGATGTTGAAGATGATATTTTAAAATTTCTTCGTACGCGCCATAAGCGAGTTTCAGCAGAGCGTGTTTTATCTGGCATGGGTCTCGAAAATATATACGAATCATTGGCTCTTCGTGAAGGTATTAAAAAGCGGTTAACCGCGCCTGAAATTGGCGATGCATTAAAGCTTGGTGATGATCCTGTAGCAACCGCTGCTTTAGAACAGTTTTTTGTGTTTTTAGGTCGAGTGATCGGTGACCTTGTGTTATCTGTTGAATCTCGCGGTGGTGTATATATTGCCGGTGGTATTGTGCCTCGCTATTTAAATTCGATTCTTAAAAGTGGTTTCCGTGATGCGATGCAAGATAAAGGTCGCATGAAAGATTTTGTTTCCCCTATTCCGACTTTTGTTGTGATGTCTGAATACCCAGGGCTGATGGGCTGTGCATGTTACGCGTCTCATCTTGTGTCGAAAGCCTAGATTTAGTTGGAGAGTAAAGAATGAAGGCCAGTTTGAAAGCCTGTGATGTTGTGATTTTTGGTGGTGGTGGCGATCTTGCAATGCGTAAGTTGTTACCAGCTTTATACCATTTAGATATGGATGGTTTGCTTGCTCCAACAACACGAATTATTGGTGCTTCTAGAAGAGAAGTAGCAACGGAAGATTATCAAGCCAAAATTCGTACGGCACTTGATGAATTTGTGCCTTCAAGTATAGGTGACAGCAAAACATGGGAGCGTTTTAAAAAGCGTTTGAGTTATGTTTCTGTTGATGCACAGCAAGAAGCTGACTTCGCTCGATTGAATGAGCACCAAGTAGGAGGTGATGATCGTGATGTTGTATTTTATCTTGCGACTTCTCCTGATCTATTTGGTTCTATTTGTTCTTCATTGGCGACGCATGGCTTAAACGCAGATCGTATGCGTGTGGTTCTAGAAAAACCACTTGGTCGTGATCTTGTTTCTTCTCGTGCCATTAATGATGAGGTGATGAAAAACTTTACGGAGCAGCAAGCGTTTCGTATCGATCACTATCTAGGCAAAGAAACGGTACAAAACCTGTTGGCGATCCGTTTTGGTAACACACTTTTCGAACCACTATGGGATAGTGCTCATATAGATAACGTACAGATTACTGTATCTGAAACGGTCGGAGTGGAAGGTCGCTGGGGGTACTATGATAATGCTGGCGCCATGCGTGATATGGTGCAAAATCATTTGATCCAGCTGTTATGTTTGGTGGCAATGGAGCCTCCAGGTCGAATGGATGCTGACTCCGTACGTGATGAAAAAATCAAAGTGTTAAAGGCGCTGCGTCCAATCGCGGGTGCAAATGCTTATACCAAGACTGTTCGTGGTCAATATGCCAAAGGCATGATTAAAGGTAAGGATGTTCAAGGTTACTTTGATGAAGAAGGTAGTAATCCGAATTCAAGAACGGAAACCTTTGTTGCTTTGCGTGCAGATATTGATAACTGGCGTTGGGCTGGTGTGCCATTTTACTTGAGAACGGGTAAGCGTCTTGGTCAGCGTTATTCTGAGATTGTTATCCAGTATAAAGCGGTGCCACATAGTATTTTTAGTGACGAGAGCAATCGTCAGCTCCAGCGCAATCAGTTGATTATTCGTCTTCAGCCAGAAGAAAAAATATCTTTGACTGTTATGAATAAAGTGCCTGGCGCTAGTGAAGGGATGAACCTTCAGCCTGTCGATTTAAACTTGAGTTTGACAGAAGCCTTTAATGATAAGCGAAGCCCAGAAGCGTATGAGCGTTTATTGTTGGATGTGATGCGCAATGATGCAACCTTGTTTATGCGCTACGATGAAGTAGAGGCTGCTTGGAAGTGGGTAGATGGTATTATGTCTGCTTGGAGCCAAACTAGTGAGCGTCCAAAAGAGTACGCTTCTGGTTCATGGGGGCCTGCAGCATCCATGGCTCTGCCTATAAAAGACGGCCGTAATTGGCACGACTATTAGTCCTTAAACAAAGAAGTCTTAAAAAAGGAAAATCTCAATGACCACTTCTTATACTGCTGAGCAGGTAATGACTGCTACTCCGGTTGTTCCTGTTATTGTTGTTGATGACGTAGAGCAAGCTGTTGCTTTAGGTAAGGCGCTTGTGGCTGGCGGAGTGCCTGTTTTAGAGGTTACTTTGCGCACGCCTGCTGCCTTGGAAGCGATTACAGCGCTTCGCAAGGAAGTGCCTGATGCGATTGTTGGAGCTGGAACGGTTTGTTCTCGTGCACAATATATTCAAGCAATTGAAGCTGGCTCACAATTTATTATCAGCCCAGGAATGACAGCTGACCTATTGGCTGTTGGTAAAGAGTACGATGTGCCTTACTTGCCTGCTGTTGCGACTATTTCTGATATTTTGCTGGGAATGGAGCACGGTTATGATCGCTTCAAGTTTTTCCCGGCAGAAGTGAATGGTGGTGTTAAAGCGCTGAAAGCATTTGGCGGTCCATTACCACAAATCAAATTCTGCCCAACAGGTGGGATTGGTGCTGATAACTTCCGTGAATATTTGGCTTTGCCTAACGTGCTTTGTGTGGGTGGTTCGTGGATTGTCCCAACAGATTTGGTTCGTGCGGGTAAGTGGGACGAAATTACTGAATTGGCAAAATCTGTAAGTCAGTAGTGGATATAATTTGCTCCCTTGATTGAGTAAATTAAAAAAGGGAAATAGCGTATATGCTATTTCCCTTTTTTGTGCCTGTTTCATTTTGTACTACTTAGAGATTTTCTTCTGCAAATTCTGCAAGTCGGCTACGTTCAATGCCATTGACATGCATTATGCTTGAGTATTTGAAAGATTTTGTTTTTTCAACCAAATAGGTTAACCCCGATGTGAGAGGGGTGATGTACTTGTTGTCTATCTGTGCCAAATTGCCTAAGACGATAATTTTTGAATTGCTGCCAACCCTTGTTACGATGGATTTAAGTTGAAATTGTGTTAACCCTTGAGCCTCATCGATAATAATAAGAGCGTTGTTGAAAGATCGGCCACGCATAAAATTCAATGATTTAAACTGAATGTTGGCTTTTTGTTTGACGTAGTCAATACTGCTAAAAGAGTGTTCGTCAGCACCGTGCAATATTTCTAGGTTATCATCAAATGCCGCTAACCAAGGTGCCATTTTTTCTTCTTCTGTGCCCGGCAAGAAACCAATGTCTTCAGCCATTGGTGGTGTTGATCTTGCTACAATGATCTTGTTAAAGCGTTTTTCTTCCATGGTAACTTGCAGGCCATAAGCTAGAGCCAGCAGGGTCTTACCAGAGCCTGCTGGGCCTGTCATTACCATTAAGTCTGAGTTGTCATGGCGTAGTAAGTAAAACGCCATAGCTTGCTCTAGATTGCGTGGGTGAATGCCCCAAAAGTTTTGATTCATCAAATGTTGCTTGTTTACATCAAGTAAATAGACAAACTCTTGATCAAGGTTTACCACAAAGCCAATGAAATCCTCATCATCAATGACGAACATATTGAAGTGTAGGTTGGGAAGTCGGCTTTTGTTAATGACATGCACGGTATGGCGACCGTGGGCTTCAGTTTTAACGCTATCGATGGTCGACCAAAAGCTTCCTGTAAATTGAATATAGCCTTTGGTCATTAGGTCTAAATCATCTAAAACCCGGTCTTTTCGGTAGTCCTCTACTCGCTCTAGGCCTGAGCCTTTTGCTTTGATTCTCATATTAATGTCTTTAGTTACTAAACAAACCGAAGAGCGTGGGTGCGTTGCTTGTAAGCTTAAGCCAACATTAATGATGCGATTGTCGTTTGCGTGGTCATGGTTTCCGTTTAGGAAAGGGATATTGTCAGTAAGTGTAATTTGTTGGTCTGGATAGATCGCTAGAGAGCCTTCGGAACGTTTGTTTTCATCTTTTGCTGTATCATTACTAACGACTCGGATTGGGACGCCTGCTTGTAACTCACGAGGGGAGGCGTCGCCTACTATTTTATCGATGGTGTTAATGGCCACTCGCGCCTCACGGCTGACGTCTTTGTCTCTTCTGTCTTTAATGACATCCAGTTCTTCAAGAACAGTCATTGGGATAACGACTTTGTGTTCAGCAAAAGCGTAAATTGCCAAGGGGTCGTGCAATAGCACGTTGGTGTCAAGAACGTATATTTTTTCCATAGAGTATTACTCCTGTAATGAACATGAAGTTTTCTTTTGAAAGTGTGTTTAAACGTACAAAACAATCGGTGCTTAGCGTTTTTTGTGATGCTGAACTTTTATAGGGGGTGGATATTGGAGTTGTGTGGGGTGTCTGACTAGAGTGGTGATCTGTCAGTGAGGTAGGGGGTGTTTTATGATCTGGATTATGGTTTTGTAGCAAGCTAAACCTCACTGTCTTTATCCATACTCTAATTAGAGTGTATGACAGTTTTGTTGCGTATGCTTGTTCTAATTGGTTTTTTTTACATTTTTTGGTTATAAAAAAACCGCTGTTTATGGCAGCGGTTTTTTTTATAGCCAATCGTATCATTCGTCCAAGAAGCTTCTTAGGTGCTCTGAACGGCTAGGGTGACGCAGTTTACGTAATGCTTTTGCTTCGATTTGACGAATACGTTCACGAGTAACGTCAAATTGCTTACCGACCTCTTCAAGGGTGTGGTCAGTGTTCATGTCAATTCCGAAGCGCATACGTAGAACTTTGGCTTCGCGGGCAGTTAAGCCAGCAAGTACCATTGTTGTGGATTCACGCAAGCCCTCGATAGTCGCTATATCAATAGGAGATTCAGCGCCATCGTCTTCAATGAAATCGCCTAGGTGAGAATCTTCATCATCACCAATTGGTGTTTCCATTGAGATTGGTTCTTTAGCAATCTTCAGTACTTTGCGAATTTTGTCTTCTGGCATATCCATGCGAGCAGCCAATTCTTCTGGCGTTGCTTCGCGTCCCATTTCCTGAAGCATCTGACGAGAGATACGATTAAGTTTATTAATCGTTTCAATCATATGCACAGGAATTCGGATGGTACGAGCCTGATCGGCAATCGAGCGAGTGATTGCCTGACGAATCCACCATGTAGCGTAAGTTGAGAACTTATAACCACGACGGTATTCAAATTTATCAACCGCTTTCATTAGGCCAATGTTACCTTCCTGGATCAAATCCAAGAATTGTAGGCCGCGGTTAGTGTATTTCTTCGCTATAGAGATAACCAAGCGTAAGTTGGCTTCAACCATTTCTTTTTTCGCACGACGAGCACGAGTCTCGCCAATAGAAATGCGACGGTTAATTTCTTTTAGCTCGGCAATAGTTAACCCTGTTTCTTTAGTCACTGCGCGAAGTTTGCGTTGGCTGCGCATAAACTCAGCTTCGTTTTCTTCTAGAGTGGCAGCGTAATCTGCACCCGTTGCAATTTGTTCTTTAAGCCAATCTGGATTGGTTTCATTGCTTGGGAAGCGTTTCAAGAATTCTGTTCTTGGCATACCTGCTTTACGGACACACACTTGCATGATTAAGCGTTCTTGGTCGCGTACTTTTTCCATACGCGAACGAACACGATCAATTAAATCATCAAACAGCTTAGGTACAAGCTTGATAGGAGCAAAGCTGATGCTTAATTCTTCTTGCTTGCTCTTTACCGCTGGATCTTGTCTATTGCTATTTTCTAGCAAGACTTTTAGCTCTTCGTAAATGCGTGAAATATCATTGAAGCGCAGTGCTGTTTCTTCAGGATCAGGACCGTTATCGGTTTCTTCTTCGCTGTCTTCGGAATCGTCATCATCGTCATCAGTGTCAACCGAATCCTCTTCGACCGCAGGTTCTTCCGTTACGACTTCCTCGAAAACAGGCTCTTCACCATCACCGTCAATAAAGCCGCTGAATATATCGCTTAGACGGCCTTCTTCTTCCTGTACTTTTGTGTAAGCATCTAGTAGTACGTCTACCGCACCAGGGAAGTAAGAGATAGCCGCCATGACTTCGCGGGTACCTTCTTCGATACGCTTTGCAATGGCTATTTCGCCTGCGCGTGTCAATAGCTCAACGGTGCCCATTTCACGCATATACATACGCACTGGGTCGGTTGTTCTGGTGATATCACCTTCTACTGCCGCTAACGCTGCCGCAGCTTCTTCAGCTGCTGCTTCGTCTGTAGCGTCACCTTCTTCCATAAGAAGGTTATCTTTATCGGGAGCAACTTCAGAAACCGTAATGCCCATGTCGTTGATCATGGCAATAATTTCTTCTACTTGCTCCGGGTCTGAAAGGTCATCAGGTAGGTGGTCGTTAACTTCTGAGAAAGTTAGGTAACCTTGTTCTTTACCCTTGGAGATCAGCTCTTTGAGACGTGACTGTTGAGTGTCTGGCATTCGACAACCTATCGTTAGAAATTCATTTGGGAGTTTAGCAAGCCGCGGATTATAACAAAATCAATCACTTTTATCCACCAAATCCTTCTTTTTTTGAATGAAAAGTAAGCAACCTTTAAGATTTTTTTTGCCTAATCAGATCCATCAAATTTCGCAGTTCTTGCTGACTGTTAATATCCTTTATGGATTCATTCCCCCTATTTTTCAACCGTGCAATGCTGCTATTTAATCCAAGATTTTTTTCCAGTGCAAGGATCATATCAAGCACTTCTTGCTTTGCGTTGGTTATTTTTTGCTTTGTAGTGGCGTCTTTGTGGTTTAATAGTGCGTAAATAGAAGAAATAGTGAATGAATCTGTCATTTCACCCAAAAGATTTCCGGTGTTTTTTGTTGGATGTTTAGTGAAAAAACGCCAAATTTTACAAAAAACTTGTAACTCTTCGTTTGCTTGGTTGATTAAGGGGTCTGGTACATCAATTTCTTTGGCAATGTGCGGGTGCAACAAAAGGCACAGAGTAGCTTGTTTAATTTGACTTAAACTAGGTGCTGCTGGCGGTAATGCGGGCTCATCATTATAAAACTTACCTTTGGAAAAAGGCTTTTTACTAAATGGTTTTTTGAACGAGCCTTTAGGATTTGATTGAGCTGGTGGCGTGGGGTGATCCATGTGGCGGTAGTCATCATACCCACTATGAGGTGGCTCATAGTCGTAATGGCTTAAATCAGGGAGATCTTCATTGTAGCTTTGAGTTGGCGGCGTATGACTCTGTTGCGTAGTCTCATGAGCTTCTGGTGCGGCGGTATACTGGCGTCGAGCTTTAAAAACAGTATTGCTCAATGTTTCGCTGTCGATGCCAGATTGATCACTTAATTGGCGAATCAATACTGAGCGAAAGGTTAGCTCTTTCGGGATATCTCTAATCATTTCCATGGCGTTGCGGGCAAATTGTGCTTCGCCTTCTTCGTCGCCAAGGGTTACCTGATTTCGGGCGTGATCAAATAGAACATGAGAAAGAGAGGATGCGTCTTCTAGGCGGTGGTTGAAGGCTTCTTTGCCCTCCTTTCTGACAAGCGAATCGGGATCTTCACCTTCAGGTAAGAATAAAAATCGTACTTGTTTTTCATCTTGCATCACTGGAAGGGAGGCTTCTAAACCGCGAATCGCTGCGGCACGACCCGCTTTATCGCCGTCAAAGCAAAGTACAACTTTGCTGACCAGTTTAAACAGTTTGCGTATGTGTTGGCTGTTGACAGATGTGCCTAGTGTGGCGACCGCATTGGTAATGCCGTGTTGGGCTAGAACGATGACATCCATATAGCCTTCGACCACAATAATTTGGTCTAGTACAGGTGTGTTTTGCTTTGCTTCAAACAAACCGTAAAGTTCTTGGCTTTTTTGAAAAACGGGTGTTTCTGGAGAGTTTAGGTATTTGGGTTTTTCGTCGCCAAATGCGCGTCCACCAAAAGCGATCACTCGACCTCGTGAGTCGCGTATAGGGAAAATGATGCGGTCCCGAAATCGATCATAGTAATGGCCAGGCTGATCCTTTTTCTCGATTAGCATGCCGCCCAAAAATAGTTGTTCTTGGCTTTCAGCGCGGGTGCCGACCTTTTTAAAGAGGTTGTCCCATCCCGGTGGTGCGTACCCTAATCCAAATACTTTGGCGATTTGGCCTGAGAGTCCTCGGTCTTTTGATAAATAGTCGGTGGCCTTTTTCTTGTCAGGGTGCTGAGTTAATTGTTGCTGATAAAACTGTGAGCTTTCAGAAAGGCGTTTAAGTAGCTCTGCGTTTTGCTCATATCTATCTGGTGCGCCTTGTTCTCTCGGAACTTCCATACCAGCGTCTTTGGCGAGGGTTTCTATCGCATCGACAAAGTCCACATGATCGTGTTCCATCACAAATGAAATGGCGTTACCGCCGGCGCCACAGCCAAAGCAGTAATAAAATTGCTTGTTGGGGTTTAAGCTAAAAGAAGGGCTTTTTTCATTATGAAAGGGGCAGAGGGCACTGTAATTTTGCCCAGTTTTTTTTAAGCTAATACGAGACGCAACCACGTCGGTTAAGTCGGTTCGAGCGAGTAGCTCATCTATAAACTGATCAGGAATGCGTCCCGCCATTATATTAGCCTAGTTGTGCTTTTACTTGTTTGCTGATCTGCGCCATGTCGGCACGGCCTTGTACTTGAGGTTTTACGATGGCCATAACCGCGCCCATTTGTTGCATGGAGCTGGCACCCGTTTCTGCGATTGCAGCTTTAACAATCTCACCGACTTCTTCATCAGTCAATGGCGTTGGTAAAAATTCGCTAATGATTTCCATCTCTTCTTTTTCGACTACAGCTAGATCTTCGCGACCACCGTCAATGAACTGTTGGTAGGAGTCTTTGCGCTGCTTGTTCATTTTATCTAATACGGCCAATACGCGCGCATCATCTAGCTCAATGCGTTCATCGACTTCAATTTTTTTACATTCAGCTAGGATGGTACGAATTACGGTTACACGCTGTTTTTCTTTGGCGCGCATCGCTGTTTTTAGGGTGTCTGAGATGTGTTTTTTTAATTCTGACATGGGATCCTCTTTAAATTCATGGTGCTTTAATTTATTGAGACGGTTGCTCGCGGTGTCATGCAAGGGTCTCTTTGGAAACAAAAAAAACGGCTAGTTGCATAACTAGCCGTTTTTTATAAGCCTAAATGTTAGAAACGTCTAGGCAAACCTTTGTTCTTTAGCAAATTGCCAAACGGCAGATTGGCCTAGTACAAACGTTGGAATTTCTTCTGCTCGCGAGAAACTTTCTTAGCGTGACGTTTAACAGCAGCGGCTGCAGCACGTTTGCGAAGAGTAGTTGGTTTTTCGTAGCATTCACGACGACGAACTTCAGCCAAAACACCTGCTTTTTCACAAGAGCGTTTGAAGCGACGTAGAGCGATATCAAATGGTTCGTTATCTTTTACTTTTACAGCTGGCATGTTATTACCTTCAATAATATTTTTTTAAAGTTTAAGTATTCACAAAAACGGCGTGAATCATACCCGTATTTATTGGGCTTTCAAAGCGCGCTTTTGTTGAACAGAGTGTGATCCGCTATGGATCGATTTTTCTAGGCTAAAAAAGCCCAACCCTGAACAGACTATTGTCGCGTCTGTAACTGTATTCATTCTTTAAGAGGGTGTTTGGATCGCCATTGCGCTTACATCAGAAGCTATGTGCCAAACTAGAAAAATCACCTGCCTTTTAATTTAAACATTTAAAACGCGCGCATTATAATGCTTTTACTTTGACATGTCTAATTTCATTTGGATAGTTTGCTAAGGAAGTCTCTCTTTGCTCTGCAATGGTCGAGATAGATAGGGTACAATGCGCTCAAATTATTGATGAGATTCTTTTGATGAAAGTATTGGGATTAGAAACCTCTTGTGACGAGACAGGTATTGCGATTTACGATACTGAAAATGGCTTATTGGCCCACAAGATTTATTCTCAAATAGCGCAGCATGCTGAGTATGGTGGTGTGGTGCCTGAATTAGCATCTCGTGATCATGTTCGTAAGACCTTGCCTCTTATTGATGAGGTGTTGCAAGAAGCGGGCATGAAAAAGTCAGAATTGGATGCGATAGCTTATACCAGTGGCCCTGGTTTAGTAGGTGCATTGATGGCTGGTGCAACGATTGGCCGTTCTCTGGCGTATGCTTTAGAGATTCCTGCTTTGGGTGTTCACCATATGGAAGGGCATCTTTTGGCTCCTATGTTAGAAGAGAACCAACCTGCAATGCCTTTTATTGCTCTGTTAGTCTCTGGTGGTCATACACAGTTGGTTCGAGTGGATGGTATTGGTGAATATCGCCTCTTAGGTCAATCGCTTGATGATGCCGCTGGAGAAGCATTTGATAAAGCAGCCAAAATGATTGGTTTGCCTTACCCTGGTGGGCCACAAATTGCAGCCTTAGCAAAACAAGGTAATCCTAAGTCTGGATTGAAATTTCCTCGCCCTATGACGGACCGCCCCGGTTTGGATTTCAGTTTTAGTGGCTTAAAAACCGCGTTTTTGACAGCGGTTCATGATGCGTTAGATAACGACCGTTGTGATGAGCAGTTTAAAGCGGATGCTGCTTTGGCATTTGAAACAGCGGTAGTGGATACCTTGGTGATTAAGTGTCGCCGGGCGCTGGAAGCAGAAGGGCTGAAGCAACTAATTATTGCCGGTGGCGTGAGTGCGAACCAGCGTTTGCGAGAGCAGCTTGAAAGTCAGCTTAAAAAGATCAGGGCGAATGTGTTTTATGCACGGCCCGAGTTTTGTACGGATAATGGTGCCATGATTGCCTATGCTGGTGCTCAGCGCTTGGTGAACGGCCAATCTTCTGAGTTAAGTTTGTCGATACGTGCTCGCTGGCCTCTGTCCGAATTGCCACCTTTAAAGGGATGAGAATATGCAAGATTTAGTGTTTATTGAAGGCCTTAAAGCTCAGGCTGTCATAGGTGTTTATGATTGGGAAAAAAAGATTCAACAAGATTTGGTGTTTGATTTGGAAATGGAGCATGACAATCGTGTTCCTGCCGAAACGGACGATTTGGCTAAGACGTTAGATTACGAGGCCATTTCTAATTACATTTTAACTTTCTGTGCAGAGCGTCAATTTGAATTGATTGAAACCTTGGCAGAGCATTTGGTAGGTGAACTGATCGGGCAGTTCAAGTTAAATGCTGTCACGTTAACTTTGCGTAAGCCTGGTGCCGTCCCAGCAGCACAGGCCGTTGGTGTGAAGGTTCACCGGAAGTCCGCTGTAACTTATTAGTTAGTTGTTAAGTTTTAGCTGATAAATGGTGATAGGGTTTTATCGAGCGCATCAGCACGTATTTTTTTAAGTGCTTGTCCAAGCTCGGCACCAACTAGGCCTTGCTTAATTAGACCCGCTGCATTAATTGCAGCAATAGTGTTGCGTAGCAATTGCCAGTCTTCTAGCTTGCTATTGGTTAATAGGCTCAGAACCTCAATCAGTAAGACAAATGGTTGAGGTTTTTTTATTGCGTTAACCGAAATTAACCAGTTTTCCCATGCGACAGAGTCCATAGGTATACGTTGATTTTCTAAAAAAGAACGAGTTTGCTCTGCGAGTACCTTAAACTGGTTAGGGCAGCGAATATGCTGATGCAGTTGAGCTAACTCTGCCAAAGGTGTGTCTTTGCAAAGAATGGCCCAGCGCTGAGCGGGAGTAAGCTCTATTTTGCTTAATATATCGACAAGAGATTGACTGTCTTCCCAAATGAACTCAGGAAAAAGCTTTTCAAGTGCGTTTGCTTCTTTTAATACTGAAAAAAAGGCATTAGAGTGCTGAGTATTTAGCGCTTTTTCCAGTTCTTTCCAAATGCGTTCAGCACTTAAAGAGGAAAGCTCCCCAGATGCGCTTATAGCTTGCATTAACCGCATGGTTTCTGGGGCGATAGAAAAGCCAAAGTGATGAAAGCGAGCGGCAAATCGAGCGACTCTTAATACTCTTAGCGGGTCCTCGATGAAGGCATTTGATACATGACGAAATACTCTATCATGTAAGTCTTTTTGCCCATTAAATGGATCTATTAGTGTGCCGTTTTTATCTTGTGCAATGGCGTTGATAGTCAGATCTCGGCGCTCTAAATCTTCTTCTAGGCTGATGTCAGGCGAAAAATCACAGATGAATCCTGTATAGCCTTCACCTTGTTTTTTTTCTTTGCGGGCAAGGGCATACTCTTCTTTATTCTTTGGGTGTAGAAAAACAGGAAACTGTTTGCCAACTTGCTGGAAACCTTGTTGTTCAAGTTGCTCTGGAATGGCACCTGTGACGACCCAATCGTGGTCGGTTACGGATAATTCTAATAAGGCGTCGCGAACGGCGCCACCAACGAGATAAACTTGATAGGGTTGTGGCATTATCGGTTAATTGCCTGATTCACATTGATCTGGAAACATGGCGCTCCATTGACTAAAGCCACCATTCAATGAGTAAACTTCTTTAAATCCCTGAGACGCTAGGTATTCCGCTGCACCTTTACTGCTGTTGCCATGGTAGCAGCACACAATAACGGGTTGTGTTTTGTCCGTATTGTCGATGAAGTCTTGTACGTTGTCATTGCTTAGACTTTTTGCATTTGCGATACGGCTTGTTTGGAAGCTAGCCGTATCACGGATATCTACGATAGCTGCATTGTTTTCAATTATTGGGAGGGCGTCTGAAATATCGATACAAGTGTAAGTCATGATTTCTTCCGGTTGATGGTACAAGGTGTGCTAAAGCGTTGCATATCTTCAAGACGTAAAGCTGTTAAACTTCCGCCCCAGACGCAGCCAGTGTCTAAAGCATGGATATGGCTTTTCTGGGTTTCCCCTTCTATTGCAGCCCAATGCCCAAATACAATATGACAACCTTCAGGTAATTTTGTTGGGTAGTTGAACCATGGGGCATAGCCTTTGGAGGCAGTGTCTACGCCTTCTTTAGATTTTAAGTCGAGCTTGCTATTTTCGTCGCAAAAGCGCATCCGAGTGAGATAGTTGGTAATAGCTCGAAGACGATCTAATCCAGTTAATTTATCGTCCCATAAATCAGGTGTATTACCATACATGGTCGCAAAATATTCATCAACACTGTCTGACTGGAGCTTGTTTTCAACTTCTTTGGCTAATGTAAGTGTTTCTGACAAATCCCAGCAAGGGGGGATACCTGCGTGGGTCATAATAGTGTTGAGTTTTGCGTCGTAATGGCATAAAGGTTGGCTGCGTAGCCAATCTATTAATTCATCTCTATCCCTAGCTGTTAGTATTTCCATTAGTGTGTCGCCACGCTTTAATTTGCCATGACCAAACGAAATGGCAAGCAAATGTAAATCATGATTGCCTAAAACAACAGTGGCGTTATCGCCTAATGATTTAATAAACCGTAGTGTTTCAAGTGATTCGTGTCCACGGTTAATTAAGTCTCCCGCAAACCACAGTTTGTCTTGCTCAGGGGAGTAACCAATTTGTTCTAATAACTGCACTAATGGGGTCAGACAACCTTGCAAGTCCCCAATTACATACGTTGCCATAGGGGCCTCAGTGAATTTGGTTAGGAACAGACAGGGTGAACGGGCGAACTGGGGCACGAAATTCTGTGCCATCATCTGCAAGAAATTGGTAGCTGCCATGCATACTACCAACCACTGTGTCCATCACTGTGCCGCTTGTGTAATGGAAAGATTCCCCAGGCTGTAAATAGGGGTATTCGCCTATGACACCGCTGCCTTTAACCTCTTGAACTTGTTCGTTGCCATTGGTGATGACCCAGTGGCGAGTCTGAAGTTTTGCAGACTCGGTTCCACAGTTAGTAATGGATATATGGTAAGCAAATACATAGCGTGACTCAGCTGGTGTAGATTGGCTTGCTATATATTCTGTTCGAACAGAAACTACGACGTCATATTTTTCCATTCAGCCTTCCTTGTTAAGGACGTAGTTTGTAATTCTAACAAAATCTTCTACATCCAATCGTTCTGGGCGCAGTGTTGGATCGATGTTTACTGCCGCAAAATCATCATTGTCCAGTACCCCTTTATAGTTGTTTCGAAGGGTCTTACGTCGTTGTTGGAAGCCAATTCGAACCATGTCTTCTAGCTTCTTAATATCGTTGACAGGGTGAGGTGGTGTTTTGTAAGGCGTCATTCTAACAATGGCTGAATCGACTTTAGGTGCAGGGTCGAAAGACTCGGGTCCAACAATAAAAAGTGATTCAACAGCGCAGTAATATTGCGCCATGACACTGAGTCGTCCATATAAGCTGTCACCTGGACGTGCGGCCAATCGGTCTACTACTTCTTTTTGTAGCATGAAGTGCATGTCTTCAATAGCGCTAGCTTGGCTTAGTAAATGGAATATTAGAGGCGTTGAAATATTGTAAGGCAAATTACCAACAACTCGAATGGCTTGTTCTTCTGTTCTTAGGGAGGTGAAGTCAAACTTCATCGCATCGGCTTCATGTACCGTAAGGTCAGGGTAGCGGAACAGGTTTACTCTTAGTATAGGAATAAGATCACGGTCAAGCTCAACCACGTCCATGCGCTCAGTGACGCTGATAATTCCTTCCGTTAGGGCCCCTTTACCGGGTCCTATCTCTACGATGCGCTGTCCTTTTTTAGGGCCTATACAGGCGACAATTTTTCGGATGACACCATGATCGTGAAGAAAATTTTGGCCGAATCTTTTTCTGGCTTTATGGGGTTGTGGTTTGCTCATTTAGAAAACTTTTTCGCGTTATTTGCCATGTTAATAGCATGTTGAATGGCCACTTTTAGGCTGCCGTTGCTTGCTTTGCCTGTGCCGGCTAAATCAATCGCCGTGCCGTGGTCTACAGATGTCCGAATAATAGGTAAGCCTAATGTAATATTGACGGCATTACCAAAACCTGAATATTTTAACACAGGTAAGCCTTGATCGTGATACATGGCCAAAGCACAGTCGGCATCATTTAGGTATTTTGGGGTGAAAAGTGTGTCTGCTGGCAAAGGACCAATGAGATTGAGTCCTTCTAGGCGGAGTTTATTGAGTGTTGGGATAATGACGTCGATTTCTTCTCTGCCCAAATGACCGTCTTCGCCAGCATGTGGGTTTAGCCCGCAAACG
Organism: Marinomonas foliarum; assembly: GCF_016906065.1. Lineage (NCBI taxonomy): Bacteria > Pseudomonadati > Pseudomonadota > Gammaproteobacteria > Oceanospirillales > Oceanospirillaceae > Marinomonas > Marinomonas foliarum. Next base: position 2,923,047 of record NZ_CP070273.1, read on the forward strand.
AGTATCTTGGGTTTTTTGATGCCAAACTTTTCTATTAAATCTTGATTAAGTGCTCTGGTAACAAGGCTAATACTGTCTTTTGTGATCGCAGCTGGTATATCTTTCAGCGGTAAATGAGTGGTAACTAAAGCCACTTTCATCGCTTCGGTTGCTAGCATCATAACAACATGAGGGGACTGGCACTGGGCTTGAAAAAACTCAGTATGTCCAGAGAAGTGTATCCCAGTCTCACATAAAACACCCTTGTGAACAGGTGGCGTGACAATGGCATCGAATTCTTTTCGTATGCAACCTTCACCAGCTTGCTTAAGTGTTTCTAACACATAGGGCGAGTTGTCGACGTCTAATATGCCCGCTGTAGTGGGCTTTGCTTGCTTTATTGGCAGTACGCTAATAAGGCCTTGCCGATGAGGTGGGGTGTCTTTAGGGTTGCTTAAAGTTTGGATTTCCACACAGATCCCAAGTTTTTGGGCTCTGTCTTTAAGCAATTCTGGATCGGCAAGAATCACTAAGCGCGCAGGGAATGCCTGTTCGCTTAGTGCACTAAGGATAATATCCGGACCAATGCCTGCAGGCTCCCCTGACGTGATGGCAATAACAGGCAATGACTCAAGCAGATCGTTAGGCATTAGGTGACCCTTAATCTTTAATATCTATAAAGGCATCGGCGCGTAATTCATCAAGCCAATTGCCTAACACAATATCTTGCTTTTGTGCTGTTAGGGCGCGTTCTGCATTGCTGCGTTTAACTTTATCGCTAATATCTGCTTCACGGCGACCTTCAACTTGAAGGATATGCCAACCGAATTGTGTTCTAAAAGGCTTGCTCACATCTCCGATGGCTGTTTGGTCCATCATCTCTTCGAATTCTGCGACCATAGTGCCTGGTGTGACCCAGCCTAGGTCTCCACCTTGTAAGGTCGAGCCTTGGTCTTCACTGTATTCCTTGGCGAGTTCAGAGAAATCAGCGCCATTTTGTAGCTTGGTGTAAATTTCTTCAGCGACCGTTTTAGTTTGTGCCATGTTTCTGATTTCATTAGCTCTAATAAGAATATGTCGAGTTTTTGTTTGTTGTTGCAATGTCACATCAGGAGAGCGCTTTTCAATTACCCACAAGAGGTGAAAGCCTGCGTTGCTTTGTAACGGGCCAACAAGTCGACCACTTTGTGAGTCAAGGGCTCGTACGAACAGCGGTGGAAGCTGATTTAATGGTCTCCAGCCTAAATCACCGCCTTCAATAGCGAATTGCCCATCTGAGTTTTCAATCGCTTGTTGAATAAAGTCATCCTCAGTTTGAATCTTTTGTGCGATGGCTTCTACTTTGCTTTTCGCTTGCTCAGAGTTGGTCGCTCGAATCAGTAAGTGGCGCAAATGAACTTGGTCTTTTTCTTTAGTAATACTGGTGTCAGAGCTTAAGTAATCGTTGATCTCTTGGTCTGAAATCACAATGCGCTTTTTGATTATTTCTCTTTTGATGTTGTTGATCAGAATCTCTTGCTCAATTTGTTCTCGGTAGCGTGCGTAGTTAATTCCTTTGCTAGCAAGTACATTTTTCAGCCCTTGAAGGTCCTGATTCATGTTTTTGGCAACACCAAGAATGGCATTGTCGACATCGGAGCTGGAGGCTCTCATACCGACTTTGCGTGCATAGTTTACCTGCAGTGCTTCGTCGATCATTTGGTTTTGAATTTGACGATGAATGTTGTCTGTCATAATGCCGCCAGGAACGCGTTCTTTCACGATTTGGAAGCGGCTTTGGATATCACTCTCTAAAATAGGGCTCGAGTCCACAATGGCAGAAATACCATCGATTTTTGTTGGTGCTGCGTGTAGTGATTGCAAGGGTAATAATGCAAACAGAATAAAAGATAAAAAAGACAACTTCATGATTAATATCCAACGTTTCCTTGGTTCCAATAGTTATCAGCAATATTGGCTTCGCTGTTTGCTCGGCCGGCAGTGCTTAAACCACGTAAAATAAATTGTAAAAAGACACCTCTATCAAATACATTGTCATCATTTAGCCAATCTTGATAGCTAAGCGATACTTTGATACAGCAGTTTTCATAGCCTAAACCTACGATTTCCTTAGTTGAGTCTTCTCGGGTGAAATCATAGGTGTATTGAGTGTACATAGACCAGTTTTGGTTAAGTGGAAATATCGTTCCAATACTGGCTTGTTTGGCGTCATCATCTGGGTCTGTGTTATTAATTGAATACAAATAACTTAGATTAATTTTGACGTCATCTACAGGTTCGACCGAAGCAACAAGTTGAGCCAAATTAACGTTTTGGTCATCTAGGTTGTAGTTTAAATTTGCCGTTAGACTATAGCGATTGCCGTAGTAATCTGCAGAGGTTAATAAGTCGCTACGCTTAGAGTCATCAACAGCGGTGTTTTTAATTGTATTGCCATCAATACCAACATAACGATCTTCCAAATAAAAGACTTGCCCTGCCTTAAAGGCCCATTTTTCATTATTGTTTGCATCATATAGACGACTTTCTAGGCCGAAGGTTACCTGCTCTGTATCACCAATGCGATCACTACCGTTAAAGCGAGTGTGGCTGAAGGCTTGAGAGTAAGTCATAGTTGGCTCGCTGGTATCAAAGTTAGGGACCTGATTTTGATACTCAAACGGTGAATATAGGTAACTTAAGCGTGGCTCAAGAGTCTGTCGTCTTACTGTTTCACCGTCCAATATTTGACGCTCAAATAATAATGAAGAATCAATATAGCTAGATAGGTGGCCGACAGTATTTGAGCTCTCGGTGTTGGTTGTATAGTTGTGTAGATTATAATCACGGTACTGAGTTAGTAATCCGGGGCTAATTGACCCCCATTCGTTACTAAAATTCAGTGCCAAGTTTTGGTTAAGTACGACACGCTCGCCATCAAAATTATCTTCAGCGGGATCGTAAAAATCTGTGTACTGAACATCTACTTTGTAGTCCATATAGTACGAAGACATTTGATAAGAGCTGTCTATTCGAGGGCGCCACTCAAAAGGTTGATCATCTGAATTGTCTGGTGTCTGGTAAGTTAGGTAAGTGACTTTATTGAAGAAATTGCCATTATTGAAAGCAAAGTACATGCTTCGTTGATAATGATCTTTTTCACCAATAGTGGTGCTGTTGGCTTCTGGGAATTTATTGTCTGTTGGGTTTGCCTCTAATAAAAAGCCAGCATTGAAGTGGTCGTTAAATTTTTGTTTAGAGGTTAATTTCAATAGTGTCTGCTCGCCTTCATCATTATCAGAGAAAGTAGACTGTTCATATGTCGTTTGTCCGTAAGGACTTAGATGACGAAACTCTAAGTCTATGCCTTCCCCTTTTTTCTGAATGAACTGAGGTGTAATGGTAGCGTCGTAGTTTGGTGCAATATTCCAGTAGAATGGTGCTGAGAAACTTAGACCGTCTGATCCAGAATAGCCAAATTCAGGAAATAGAAGGCCAGTTTGACGGGTGTCATCTAGTGGAAAGCGTAACCATGGAAAGTAAAAGACCGGTATGCCAGCGATGCGTATTTGCACATGCTTTGCCGTTCCGAATCCACTTTTGGTGTCTAACTCAATTGAGCTTCCATAAAGTTTCCAGCTCTCTTGGGTTGGCTCGCAAGTAGTAAAGAAGCCCTCTTCAATGAAGACTACTCCATCTTGGTCGTTCGACAGCGATTTGGCTGCAACACGAGTACCTGACTGGTGGTTAAGCAGGGTCGCATCATTAAATTCGGTTGTTCCATTGCCGTTATTTGAAATGTAAGCGTTGGAGCTGCGTATTAATTGATTGTTGCCACGTAAGGTGACATTGCCATCGGCGCGATAGTAGTCATCTGGGATGCCTTCAATCGTATCGGCCGATAATGTCGAATTGGGTTGGACGATCTCTGCCGCCCCTTTAAGGTGAATTACCCCATTCTTGTCTCGAACAATCAGATCACCACTTAAGTTTGTTGTTTCGCTATTAGTGGCTTGCCAGCTGTTAACGTAGCTTCCCTGACAATATTGATTGAGCTGAGTTTGTTGCTCGGCAGTTAGGGATTCTCTGGGTGTCCAGTCCCATTGATCTACTTGCGCATGCGCAATAGGCAATATGAAAAGACTTTGAAAAAATAAGGTGTAGGTGCGTAAATGCTTAAACATGCAGGGTATACTTGTACCAATAGTTATTGTCCGAAATCGGATACTGCCCATAAGCGGGTCCACGTGTTGAGACAAATGATAATCTAAGCAGGCCTATAGGGGCTACCGATTCTGGAGAAATATCTTTATGTGGAAAATTGTTTGTGCAATTTTGGGTTATATATTAGCAGGCTTTTTAGGTGGGTTGCTTGGTTTTATTGTCGGCGGAGTTATTGATAAATCGCAGGCTGGAGGCACTTTCGGTGCGATTCGTAATGGCGCGAATGTTCGCCTTCAGCAAGAAACTTTTTTTCGAACATTATTTCTTTTGATGGGGCGACTGGCCAAATCAGATGGTCAGGTATCTGAAGCTGAGATTCAGTTGGCGCAGTCTGTGATGCAGCGTTTACGATTATCGCCTGCTGCTCAAGAGCAAGCTAGGCAGCTGTTTAACGAAGGTAAATCGGCTAATTTTGATTTGACCGTTGTTTTAGATACGTTTAAGCAAGTGGTTGGTCCAGGAGACTTGACGCGAACATTGTTAGAAGTGCTGTTAGTCTCTGCTTACGCTGATGGGCATTTTAGTGTCGAAGAAAAATCGTTTGTGTCTCAGGTTTGTGCTCATCTTGGTGTAACGGCTGCGGAATTTGAAGCTTTGCATATTCAGGTTAAGCAACAAGCTCATTTTCGACAAGGTTATCAATCTTCTGCGGATAGTGCAGGGTCAAAAGATTTGCTTAAGGCTGCCTATGAAGCTCTTGGTGTGACCGCAGATATGAGTGATGCTGATATTAAAAAGGCTTATCGTCGTTTAATGAGCAAGAATCATCCAGACAAGTTAAGTGCTAAAGGTCTTCCTGATGAAATGATAGAGTTAGCAAAGGAGCGGACTCAGGAAATTCAATCGGCCTATGAAATGGTCAAAAATGCTCGTAAATAGCAAGTAAGGCGAATCTAATATCAATCAACAGGGCTTTTATAAAAAAGCCCTTTTTTTATGTTGGGAAGTTGCTTTTGCTGCGTTATTTGGGTGGTATTTTGTTTTAGAAAACCACGTACGCGCTGAATGAGTAATTGTTTGCTGTTTTTGCCAGTGACTCTGTCTGGTATTGCGTCTAGTTGAATATAATCAATATCGCCTTCTGTCCTTTGGTTTGCAGCTTGTTTTCGCCAAGTAGCAAACCGCTCACTGCCATTGTTGTTTATGTAATAGTCCAGCGTTGGTTTAGCTATCTGGCGAATTTGCTGGGCGTTAGCGTAATCTGACATTGTGGTAGGCGATTCAATATCGACTAGTACTAACGCTTCGCCTGACTCTGGGTTGTTAGCTAAAAATGCAAGGGCGTAACTAGCACCAGTTTTGTAGCCAAGTAATACAAATTGCTCGATACCATCTGCCCTAGCCATATTCATAGCTGCTTCAATTCTTGCAAAGGTATTGGCTTGGTCTGGTAGCTCTAATGAGTCTTGATTATTTATATTGTCTGTTGAGATGGTCTGTACAGGCGCTGCACGTTTTATGATATCCGGCACTTCTATGGCCAGCGTGCACCAACTATATTCTGGCAGCGCATTGCGCAATGGGGCAATAGCATCTGGCCAGTCAGGGTGTTCATTGTCCGAATGCAGTAAAATGACGCAGCCTTGTGTAGAGGGGGTCAGCGATGGATTGTATAGAGTTAAAAAAGACTCACCATTTGCTTCCAAGGTTTGTATTTGGTGGTCTAACTGTCTTAAAGCCAAAGAGCTTTTTAAATGCTCTATTCGCGATGCTTGTGGTTTAGGAAGGATGTATTCTTGGTCTGCCGCTTGTGGGGATGCGGGTTCAGGATTAGCATTATCGCCTGAAGCTTGTGGCTCTTCCGCCAATAGGGCAGGCGTGTTCAAGGAAAGAAGTGCAATGATAACGTAGAGTATGGCATTAATTTTCTTCATTGTTTTTCAATACTTCTTATAAAGGCCTTGTTAAAATGCGGTCTACATTTTCATTATGAGACCTTTATTGTGTCACTGCTGGAGTCAGATATGAATGATTTTATCATCGCCCCTTCTATCCTTTCTGCCGATTTCGCTCGATTAGGCGAAGAGGTCGACAATGTATTGAAGGCCGGAGCCGATATCATACACTTTGATGTGATGGATAATCATTATGTTCCTAATTTAACGATTGGTCCTATGGTCTGTAAAGCTCTGAGAAAACATGGTGTGACCGCAGAAATTGATGTGCATTTGATGGTGAAGCCTGTTGATCGAATGATCGGTGATTTTATTGAAGCTGGTGCTTCTATCATTACTTTTCATCCAGAAGCCAGTGAGCACATTGATCGCTCATTGCAGATGATTAAAGATGGTGGCTGCAAAGCCGGTCTAGTTTTTAATCCAGCAACCCCTCTACATTATTTAAAGCATGTGTTAGATAAGGTCGATATGGTTTTATTAATGTCAGTTAACCCAGGGTTTGGGGGGCAGTCTTTTATTCCAGGTACGTTGGATAAGCTGCGTGAAGCTCGTGCTTTGATCGACGCCAGTGGCTACGACATTCGTCTTGAAGTAGATGGTGGCGTTAGTGAGAAGAATATTGCAGAGATAGCCCGAGCCGGTGCGGACACTTTTGTTGCGGGCTCGGCTATTTTTGGCAAAGAGGATTACAAGGATGTTATTGATACCATGCGCAAAGAATTAGCGAGTGTACGTTAATGAAAACACCTAGCTATTTTTCAAAATGGTTTGAAGGTTGGCCTGAGCTGGTTTGTCTAGATCTTGATGGAACCTTGGTTGATAGCGTTCCTGATATTGCTGGCGCGGTAGATGCTTTTTTGGCTGAGTTTGGAGCTCCGCTTGCAGGTGAAGAGCGAGTTCGAGGTTGGGTTGGCTTTGGTTCGGTCAAATTGATTGAGCAGGCTCTTGAGTGGGCACAAGTTGATCCTGCTAAGCGGGAAGAGGCGTATCGTATTTTTCTAACGCACTATCATGCCCATTTGATAGATGGGACGAAGCTGTATCCAAACGTTAAAGCCTTGCTAAAGGCTCTTAAACATAATGGTGTGCCAGTGGCTTTAATTACTAATAAGCCCAGTGCTTTTGTGAAGCCTATGTTGGATCATTTCGAACTCAATGAGCAATTTGGTTGGCTGTTGGGGGGCGACACCTTAGAAGAGAAAAAGCCATCCGCTATGCCTTTACTGCATTGCAGTGAGTCTATTGAGGCTTTGCCTGAAAACTGCCTAATGATCGGGGATTCCATTACAGATTTTAAGGCCGCAAATAATGCTGGCTTTAAGTGCGCCTTGGTGACCTATGGTTATCATCAAGGTGTTGATCTTGCTGGATTAGGAGCTGATGCGATCATTGATGATTTAGCCGAGTTGTTGGTCTGATTTAATCTTTGGTGAGAAAAATAAAGGGGCCACACTGTTTTAAGTTTGGCCCTTTTTTTTGTGCTTAAGTTTGTATCTTGATGGATTATTTTGAGTTCTGCTTGTTCGCAGACTGTTTTGTTGATTCTTGTTCTCTCTGTGACTGCTTTGCTGAATTTTGCTCAGGTGAGTTTGTTTGCTCTGACAACAGTGTCATTTGACTATCATTCGCCATATGAACCGTATGGGTCGGAAACGCAACTTCAGCGTCATGTGATTCAATAATCTGCATGGCTTTGAAAAGTACATCCTGTTTAACGTCATGAAAAGTTCGCCAATCTACGGTTTTTGTGTAAGCGTAAATGAAGAAGTCTAGAGATGATGGGCCGAATTGGTTGAAATTCACCATATAGATTTCGTTGGTGTCTAGATCTTCATGGTTGGAAATCATCTCTTTTATCTCAGATAGGATAGTTGAAAGAAGGCTAAAATCACAATAGCGGACACCGATCGTCTCGTTAATACGTCGATGAGACATACGAGATGGGTTTTCGACTGAAATTAACGAAAAAGTCGAATTAGGAACATATAAAGGGCGTTTATCAAAGGTGCGAATACGGGTTTGGCGCCAGCCTATGTGCTCTACGGTTCCTTCAATGTTTTTGTCAGGGGAGCGAACCCAGTCGCCAATAGCAAAGGGGCGATCTAAGTAAACCATTAACCCGCCAAAGAAGTTGGCCAGTAAATCTTTTGCGGCAAAGCCTACGGCAATACCACCAACACCGCCAAATGCTAATACCCCAGAAATGCTGTAACCCAGAGTCTGTAGCGCTACTAACACGGCAGTAATAATGATGGTTGCGCGTAAGAGCTTGCTGATTGCGCTAGCGGTTGTGTAATCAACCTTGTTAGCGATTTTATTCGAGCTTGTTAAGGTGCGCTCGCTTTCGGAGATGCAGCGTAAAATGAACCAAGTTAGTAGGGCAATAATGCCGACTTCACGGGTCGCCTTAATGAAAGATATGAAGTTAGGGTCTAGCTCTTTACCAGATATCTCTGCCGCGACACTTAACCCTGCTAACCATATGAATACACCGATTGGCTTTTGTGCTGCGTGAATTAAAACGTTGTCCCAAGGTGTTTTGGTCTTTTCTAGCTCTTTATCTATGCGCATTAAAATGCGAGTGGCAATAAAGTTGATGGTGAGAGTGATTAGTACCACTAAAAAGACTCGAACGATCCAGTGCATCTTAGTATCACCAAGACCTAAATATACTTGCATTGTTTCCCAGTTCATTTTTATTACTCTATATCTTTTATGTTCGTGAATGGCTTGGATTAAATGTTAGGCCTGTTGCGTTAAATAAGTAATAAGGTTCCTAGCCCTAAGAAGGCAACAAACCCCGCGATGTCTGTTACTGTAGTTAAAATAACGGAGCCAGAAAGAGCGGGATCAATACGTAGTTTGTCCAGTAGTACTGGGATTAAAACGCCTGATAAGGCAGCCATGATTATATTGACGATAATGGCTAAGCCGATCACCATGCCAAGCATTGGGCTTTCGAACCACCATAAGGTGACTACGCCAATGACAATGGCCCACAATATACCGTTTAGACTGCCGACTTTTAACTCTTTGGATAATAGTGACTTTAAATTGCTGCGAGTAATCTGTCCAAGTGCTAAGCCTCGGACAATTAGCGTGAGAGTCTGGCTACCAGCGATACCGCCCATAGAGGCAACAACAGGCATTAATACCGCCAGTGCAACAACTTGTTGCAGGGTGGCTTCAAACAGCCCGATAAAAGCCGAAGCTAGGAATGCGGTTAGCAAATTGATGCCAAGCCAGATTCCACGGGTTGCGGCGCTGCGTTTTACTGGTGCAAATAGGTCAGATTCTTCGTTCAGACCTGCGGTCGACATCTGCTGTGCTTCATGCTCTAAACGCCAAGTTTCCATGGCGAGCCCTGCGTGAAAGCGACCTAATAAAATTTGGTTGTCATCCACAACGGGTAGAGCAGAAAGTGATGAGCGTTCAAGTTGCTCCGAGGCTTTTGTAAGTTCGGTGCTAGCGTTGATGAATGAGCATTCTTCATCAATTAGACTAGAGATAGCTTCATGGCCTTGAGCTTTAAATAGTTGGTCGAATTTTACGCAACCAACCCAGCGCCCTGTTCTATTCACCAGATAAATCATGTCTGTGTAATTTGGTGTGCTTTTTTTTAGGAGCCTCATTACTTCAGAAGTCCGAATGGACTGAGATGCAATCAATAACTCGTGATCGATCCAACGACCAACAACGTCATCATCGTAAACGATACCTTGTTGGTAATATTCACGTTGCTTGGTGTCCATTTGCTTCAGCGCAATGTCTACGAGTCGATCTGGTAGAGAATCGGTTATTTCAAGTAAATCTTCCGCATCAACATCTGTGAACAGTGTTTCTATCTCTGAATCATCAAGCTCCTTGAGCAATAGTTGACGAGATTCGCCACGCATCTCAACTAGGATGTCCAGTCGATTGGCTTGTTTGATGTTTGCCCATGCTTGTCGTCGTTGCACAAGTGGTATGGATTCAAGTGCTAGCGCTACATCGTCTGGCGTTAGCTCTGAAATAGCCTTGTTAACGGACTCGGGAGAGTGTTCGTCATGAATGAGGGTTTCTATGAGGGCGGCGACTTGGCTATGCACAGAGCATCCTTAAAACACTGAAAAATGATATTTACAATAACATGCTTTTTAGTGTCTGACATAGCTGAGCGTAGATCAAGCAAGACTTTGTTTTTACAAGATTTTATTGAAAACCTTTCATATTTTTGAATAACTTTGTCAAATTGTGATGATTAATTCCTCGGCTGGGGTGCTGTTTGGGTGACTTTGAGAGTACGCTCTGGCGAGACAGGATCTTTCTGACAGTGTAGAATTTAGCGCACTTAAAATGCAGGTTCGTGTTACTTGTAAATGTGTTTTGTTTTTTGTGCCAGTTTCTGCGGATTATGGCATTGGTATAGGTCAGCATTATTTTATAGGCGCGTCCCTTCTTTATGTTATTGATGATCGATAATTATGATTCTTTTACTTACAACCTTGTGCAGTATTTTCGTGAGTTGGGTGCGGATGTGCGAGTGTTTCGTAATGACGAAATTAGTGTTGAGGAAATTGAGCGCCTTGCGCCTTCTCATTTGGTGATCTCTCCGGGCCCTTGTACGCCAAATGAAGCGGGGGTTTCTATGCCTGCAATAGCGGCATTTGCAGGAAAAATTCCTATATTGGGCATTTGCTTAGGCCATCAAAGTATTGGTCAGGTCTTTGGTGGGGAGGTGATTCGTGCTAAAAATGTCATGCATGGCAAAACATCCTTGATTTACCATCAAAATACCTCGGTATTTTCTGGATTGCCAAACCCTCAAACCGCAACACGTTATCATTCTTTAGTGGTGTCTGCTGACTCTTTGCCGGACTGCCTTGAAGTGACGGCGTGGAGTCAAAATGCGGCTGGTGAACGAGATGAAATTATGGGGATTCGACACAAAACGCTTGCCGTTGAAGGGGTGCAGTTTCATCCTGAGTCGATTCTGACAGAGTCAGGTCATGCTTTGTTGGCCAATTTCTTAACGCGATAGTTTTAACAAGATAGGAGAGGCTGGTGGATATTCAAAGAGCAATTGCTGCAGTTGTTGAGCGCCATGATTTGAGCGGCGACGAGATGCGAATAGTGATGAATGACATCATGACGGGAAAGGCCACTCCAGCACAAATAGGCGGTTTTTTAATTGGCCTTAGAATGAAAGGTGAGACTGTCGAAGAGATTACGGCAGCAGCGCAGGTGATGCGAGAATTATCCAGCAAGGTAAACTTGAACCTTGAGCATGTTGTTGACACTTGTGGTACGGGTGGCGACGGTGGGAATTTGTTTAATGTGTCTACCGCGTCTGCTTTTGTTGTTGCTGCGGCTGGCGGTAAAGTGGCAAAGCATGGTGGCCGCTCTGTTTCTTCTAAGTCTGGTAGTGCTGATGTGCTTGAGCAGGCTGGTATTTACCTTGGACTCAATGCGGAGCAAGTTTGCCGTTGTGTTGAAGAAATTGGTTTGGGCTTTATGTTTGCCCCTAATCATCACTCTGCGATGAAGTACGCAGTGGGGCCTCGAAAAGAGATGGCGGCACGTACTATTTTTAATTTGCTTGGCCCTCTAACAAATCCTGCAAATGCAAAGTGCCAGGTAATGGGAGTGTTTCACCAAAAATGGGTTCGTCCTATTGCTGAGGTGTTAAAGGCTTTGGGTAGTGAGCATGTTATGGTTGTGCATTCAGAAGATGGTTTGGATGAGATTAGTATTGCTGCCCCAACCTATGTAGCAGAGCTAAAAAATGGGGAAATTCTAGAATATAAGATCTCTCCTGAAGATTTTGGTATCCCTTTACAATCAATTGATTCGATTCAGGCTGTAGATGCGACGGAAAGCCTAGCTTTAGTGAAAATGGCATTGGATGGCAAAGGGAAAATTAATCCCGCTAGAGATATTGTGGCTCTTAATGCTGGTGCGGCAATTTATGTCTCTGGTATTGCAGACACGTTAGCTGAAGGTGTGAATATTGCGGAAGATGTGATTGGTGGTGGTACGGCCAAAGTTAAAATGTCTGAGCTTGCTAGTTTCACGCGTTGTTTTATGAGTTCTGACTCACTGTAGAAAATAGGAGCAGTAGCCTAATGCAAATAGAAACACCGACAATTCTTAAGAAAATTGTGGAGCGAAAGTATGAGGAGATTGCTGAGCGTAAATCTCATACACCGTATGGAAACTTAGAGGTCGCGGCCTCAGTAGCAAATGTTCATAACGCGCCACGTGGCTTTGCTCAAGCTTTAAGGCATAAAGTTGCCATAGGAAAAGCGGGTGTCATTGCTGAAATTAAGCAAGCCTCGCCTAGCAAGGGAATTATACGAGATCCCTTTATACCAGCCGATATTGCTCGTTCCTATGAGCGATCTGGAGCAGCTTGTTTATCTGTTTTGACAGACAGTGACTTTTTTAAAGGGCATGAAGATTACCTAGTGGAAGCTCGTGCAGCTTGTAAGCTGCCAGTGATTAGAAAAGACTTTATTGTCGACGAATATCAGGTGTTAGAAGCGAGGGCGATAGGTGCTGACTGCATTCTTTTAATTGCAGCTTGCCTTGATGGTGAGAAATTGCGTGAGCTGGATCGAATGGCGCGAGATCTTGGAATGGATGTGCTTGTTGAAGTACACAATCGCCCTGAATTGGAATTGGCTCTGGAGTACACTGAGACAGAGTTGTTTGGTATTAATAACCGTGATTTACATACGTTTGAGCTTAGTTTGAATCACACGTTTGAATTGATGGGTAGTGTGCCTTCCGATCGTCTTATTGTTACGGAAAGTGGAATCCATACTCGAGATGATGTTGCGATCATGCGTGAAAAAGGCATTCATGCCTTTTTGGTTGGTGAGGCCTTTATGCGTGCTGATGATCCAGGTGAAAAATTGGCAGAACTGTTTCAGTCTTAGTGGCGATGGTTTTAGTCTTGGCAAATTGAAGTAGGGTTGAATAATGAAGACAAATGTAAGTTGGCAAGAAGATGTGCATTTTACCGCTGAAACTGGCTCTGGTTTTAAAATAGAGATTGATGGTAATCAGACTGCTGGGCCAAGACCAATGGAGCTTTTGCTTGCAGGTTTGGGTGGCTGTACTTCTTATGATGTAGTTGGGATTCTTAAAAAAGCCCGTCAAGATGTGACGTCATGTGTGGCTCAAATTGATGCGGATCGAGCGGATGCAGTTCCGGCTGTATTCACAGAGATTCGAGTGCATTTTGTTGTGACAGGTCGCAACTTAAAAGAAAGCGTGGTTGCGCGTGCAGTGAAATTATCGGCTGAGGAATATTGCTCTGCTTCTTTGATGTTAGAAAAAGGCGGAGTGAAGATAGTTCATAGTTTTGAAGTGGTTGAAGCTGAGTAAGACGACAAACTAAAAGCGTGGATTTAGAAAGAGCCGTAAGGCTCTTTTTTTGTGTCAGTTTCTAGATGTTTGGTGTCCCCACCAGGACTCGAACCTGGAATAGCTGCTTAGGAGGCGGCCGGTATATCCTGTTTACCTATGAGGACGTATTTGAAGAAGTGTTTTATACATTATTTGGGTTTGGAATACAAATGTATGGTCAATACGATGTTGATTTGTATGGTTTTTTACGCTCTACCAAGTGTGTGTTTGCTACTTATTGGGTGTGTCGAGCCTCTGGAGGTATAGACTTTATTTTTAGTGCTGTGGCCCTGTAGTAATTCAAAAAGATGCTTATTACGCTTTTGAAGTGTGTTGAGTACGCGTGCGTTAGTGTTGTTCTTGGTTTTGCACTTGTTGAGGAGTTCTTCGCACTCTTGCATGAGTAGGCGTACATTATCTAATGAACTGTCTTGAAGGTTAAGCCAGCTTTTAAATTCTTCTTCGGTTGGTTTTTTTCGGTCTACGATGTCAAATTTAATGAGAATGTTGACTCTTGTCTCATTAAGTTGATTCATTTCATCAAGGAGGGTTTGTTTCTGTTCCGCTATGCTAATGATGGTATCGCTGTCTAATTCGCCATAAGCAGAGCGTTCTTCATCAAGAAGCGCAGATAGTTTTTCTAATACCTCTTTGCTTCTGATGAATATTGGGGCGATAGGAATCATAAGGCAAACCGTTTGCTCGATGCATTGAGTTCATAGCTTAGAATAATGAATCCATAGAAGCCATGTTATTTGCTAGCTTTTGCGTGTCGATTTTGTACTCGCCAGAAGCTATTGCGTTTTTAATTTGCTCTACTTTATCCATATCAACATCTGGTAAGTTGTTGATTTTAGATTGCTGGCTCTGTAGCGTTTGAGCTGTACCGCTTAATTTCACGGTATCTTCAGCAAGTGTGCCACCGCTTTGTACTGGGGTGTTTTTTGCTGTTACATTGCCCGCTACATCGTCTTTCTGCGATCGCTCACTTTTGTTTATCGTGTTCTGATTTGATAGACCTGTAAAATGTATTGCCATTGGGTTTTCCGCCCTTAAATAATTTGCCTGTCTATATTGTCGGCAGAGTCTAGAAGAACTTTAGTAAAAACTTTGGTGTAAAGAGTTTATAAGTTAAGCTGCCGAATAATCCTTATTCAATAGTTTACAAGAACTTCACTGTTAGTTACAACTTTGCCGTATATAATTCGTTCAGAACTTGTATTTTTAACTCGAATTTGTTGGCCTTTTACACCATTTTCTAAAGCAACGCCGTTCATCCTTACTATAATAGTGCCACTGCTTGCGGTAATGAGTACAAGGTCTCCTTTTTTTACCAGGGTTGGCAGGCTAGTTAGGTCATCTGTAATAAAGGTGTTGATCCGTAGGTTTCGAGAGGCAATGAGGCCGTAAGGTGGCTTTTTTAGTGTGAAGACATCGCCTCTTAGGGTGGATATGTCGACCTCGCCAACATCTGTGTTGGATTGGCTGATAACTTGTCCGCGGTTTATTGGTGTGGTGGTCTTGATCGCGGGGATCGAGATACTTTGTGTAACTGGTATGTAGGATTTCCAAGTTGGTGATTGGCAACTTATTTCATAGTTTGTACGTTTGATAGCGTCTGGTCGTTGATTATTTATTTGAATTGATCCACTTTCGCAGTCCGGCAGATAGTTTAAAGCGGCGAGGTTGTTTAGTGAAATACTGATGGCTGCATCAGGGTATATTTCTGACAATCGAGGAATCTCTACTTGGTTGATATAGAGGTTAATTTGCTCTTCTATGGAGGCTGCAAAAGTTAAACCTGCTTGGAAACAAATGAAGGCTATACTTAGCCTTATGATTCGCATGATTCGCTCTCTTTGTTTATTATTGCGTGATTAGTAAGATAGTTAGTAAAAAAATCGAATTCACTTTATCATCGGACGATGCATTTTAACAATTTTGAGGTAATACCTCAGTATATGTTTATACATTTTGGAGGCGTTTATGGCTGGAGTTTTGGATACTGTTAACCAACGTACACAGCTTGTAGGGGAAAACCGACTTGAATTGCTGTTGTTTCGCTTAAATGGTAAGCAGATTTACGGTATTAACGTCTTTAAGGTAAAAGAAGTACTGCAGTGCCCTAAATTGACCACTATGCCTCATAGCTCACCAGTCGTTAGAGGGGTGGCTCATATTCGTGGTGGCACGATTCCTATTTTAGATTTGGGCCTGGCTACAGGTGCAAGTCCTATTGAGAATATTAGTCAGTGCTTTGTTATTATTACTGAGTATAACCGCCGAATTCAGGGGTTCTTGGTGCGAGGTGTTGAACGCATTGTGAATATGAATTGGAGTGATATTCAGCCACCTCCAAAAGGCCTATCAAATGACAACTACTTGACGGCAGTTTGTCAGGTAGATAAAGAGATGGTTGAGATTATTGATGTAGAGCAAATTCTTTCTGAGGTTGCACCGACACGCCAAGATATTTCAGATGGCATTGTTAATAATGGCGTCACTGAAAATGCCCAGAAGCATCATATTCTTATCGTAGATGATTCCTCTGTTGCCCGTAAGCAGATTAAGCGTTGTATGGAGCAAGTTGGCTTTGCAACAACCGTATTGTGTGATGGACGAGAGGCGCTGGATTATCTTCAGGCTTTGGTGGCAGATGGAAAAGATGTAACGAAAGAGTTTTCAATGGTCATTTCTGATATTGAAATGCCAGTGATGGATGGTTATACATTAACGACCGCTATTCGTAATGATAGCCGCTTACAAGATCTCTTTATTCTTCTTCACACTTCTTTAAGTGGTGTCTTTAATGAGGCAATGGTTAAGAAAGTTGGTGCTGACGGATTTTTAGCGAAATTTCAACCTGATGAGCTTGCCCGATTGGCAATAGAAACTGTTCAGGTGCAATCGGAATAACATTTAGTCTCTCTTTAGATAGGCTTTATTTATTGAATCTGGAACGTATGGAGTTTTAATGCTCAGTAGTACAAATACAATTACGCCGAATGGTTATATCAGGTTCAGGGACTATCTGCAGAAAGTTTGCGGAATTTCGTTGAGTGATAATAAGCAGTACTTGGTTGCCAGTCGTTTGGGGAAAATCTTAGAAAGAGAGGGTTTTTCTAAAATAGAGCAGCTTGTAGATGCATTGGAAAAATTTGGTGGCTCCAAATTGAAAGAAGAAGTCATTAATGCAATGACGACAAATGAAACCTTATGGTTTAGGGATACTCACCCGTTCACTATTTTGAAAGAGAAGGTGTTGCCAGAAATGACGGCATCCCCTTTGAGAATATGGTCGGCCGCATCCTCAACTGGTCAAGAGCCTTACTCAATTAGTATGGTGATTGAAGAGTTTAAATCTTCTCGACCAGGTGTTTTAAAGGCAGGTGAAAAAATAGTTGCCACAGATATTTGTACTAATATTTTGAAGCATGCCAAGCAAGGTGAATACGATAGTTTGGCAATTGCTCGAGGTCTCGGTGCAGATCTACAAAAGCGTTACTTTGACAAGATAAATGATGCTACTTGGAAAATTAAGTCGAATTTAGGCGCACGCGTTGAGTTTAAGTATTTGAATCTAATTGAGTCTTTCTCAATGTTAGGCAAATTTGATGTGATTTTTTGTCGAAACGTACTGATTTATTTTACCGTCGATCTTAAGTTAGATATTTTGAAAAGAATGCATGCCTCTTTAAAGCCGGGAGGGTATTTGTTTCTTGGTGGCTCAGAGGCGCTAAGTGGTCTTTCTGACTATTTCGAAATTGTGCAATGTCACCCAGGGATTGTTTACAAAGCTAAGGCTTTATAAGTTACCTTAATTTTTTGCTTTTCAAATAGCCTGTCCTGTTTATGGATGGGCTTTTTTGTATCTTTTGTCCTACCTTTAAGTTTGCCGCTTTTTGCCGTTTAGCAGTATTTTTTATGTAAATCATTGAAAAACATAAGCTTTATTTTTTGGCATCATAATTGCTTTATATGTTTTGTATTGATTAAAACTCGTTTTTATTGAGGGTTAAATGGCTATTTCTTTTTCAAACGCATTTGCAGGACATGACAAAACGCTTGAGTTCCGAAGCGCGAGAGCTGCCGTGCTTGCAAATAATATTGCGAATGCGGATACGCCAAACTACAAGGCGAGAGATATCTCGTTTGATTCTCTTTTAAGCGATGAAAGTAATAAGTTGAAGCTTGCAGGTACTAATTCTCGCCACATGGCTGGAGAAGGGGTTGCGGGTGAGCCTGAGGGGTTGCTTTATAGAAACGCTAACCAACCTTCTTTAGATGGTAATACAGTGGATATGCAAAGAGAGCAAGCTGAATACGCACAGAACTCTATGCAGTTTGACACTAGCTTTATGTTTTTAGACCGAAAAATTAGCGGCATGAAAAAAGCACTTATTGGGAACTAATAGCGATGTCTTTGAGTAATATTTTTACAATTTCTGGATCTGCAATGAGTGCTCAAACTGTACGTTTGAACACAATAGCGAGCAATATGGCTAACGTCGACAGCGCGGCAAGCTCAGCAGATCAGACATATCGTGCCCGTAAGCCGGTTTTTTCACAGATGATGAATGACAGCATGCGTGAGCGTGGCTGGGGAAATGTTAAAGCAGATAATAGCGGTGCAGGTGTTGGTGTGAAAATTGATGGTATTGTGGAGTCTGATGCGCCTTTACAGCCGCGATATGAACCAGATCATCCAATGGCCAATGACGACGGTTATGTGTTTTATCCGAATGTAAATCCGATGGAAGAGATGGCTGATATGATGTCGGCTTCTAGATCTTTCCAAACGAATGTAGAAATTATGAACACCGCAAAAAGCATGATGCAGAAAATGCTAACGCTTGGGCAGTCATAGGAGCTGATATATGGCAAATATCTCTGATACAAAAGGTCTTGGTGGTCTGATCTCTCAATATGGGACGGATGCCGCTAAGTCAAAAGCTGGTATTGAGAAGCCTGAAGTAACAAAGGAAGAGGCTGCATTAGCAGATCAAAATGTCTTCTTGAAATTATATATAGAGCAATTAAAAGGTCAGGATCCAACGGCGCCACAGGATACCAATGACATGGTGGCCCAAATGTCTCAATTTAGCTCTCTAGAAAGGCTAACGAGTATATCTGATCAGCTGGAAAATATGGCGACTTCATTGACCTCCAATCAAGCATTGAGTGCTTCGACGCTGGTTGGTAAGTCGGTTTTAATGGAAGGTAGTAAGGCGAAAGTAACGGAAGGCTTGGAAGAGGTGCCGCTAAGGGTTGTCATACCTGAAAACTCTCAGACTGCAACGTTGAAGATCTTTGATGCAGATAGCCGTCTTGTGCGTACAGCAACACTTAATGGTGCCGACTATAAGTGGGATAAAAAAGATGATGACGGAAATGTTTTGCCGCCTGGGGAATACCGTTTCTCAGCTTCCTCTACAAATGATAAAGGGGAGGTCTCTGCGATGAATACTCGTTTGCCTGCTCGTATTCAGGGGGTCACCATTAATGGTGAGAATGGGACAGCTTTGAATGTAGAAAACCACGGCAAAATTAAACTCACAACTGAATTAGAAATATTAGGGTGATTGGAGAGCATTATGGGATTCAATACTGCACTATCTGGCATTAAAGCGTCTGCCGATTATTTAAGTGTTACGGGTAATAACATTGCTAACGCCGATACGACGGGCTTTAAAAAATCGCGTATTGAGTTTGATGACCTCTACAATACAAGTGTTCTTGGTGCTGGTAGCGGTAACAGTATTGGTTCTGGTGTCAGTGTGAGTAAGGTTTCTCAAGAGTTTGCTCCTGGTAACTTGTCCTATACAGACAATAACCTTGATCTGGCTGTTGATGGTACTGGGTTCTTTGTTTTGGATGCGGGTGTGGCTCAGTCTTACACACGAGCGGGTAACTTCAAACTGGACGAGAATGGCTTTCTGGTGACAAATACAGGAAGTAATGTTCAGGGTTATAACGCTGTAGATGATGTTGTTGGTGGGAATTTGGAAGACTTGAAAATTCCTACGGACCGAATCGCTCCAGAAGCGACATCCGCAATGGAATTAAAAGTGAATTTGAATTCAGACAGCAAGGATGTGCCGCCATTTATTAGTGCCGACTTCGATCCAATGAATCCGGATTCCTATAATTATACCCAGACACAAGGTGTTGTTGATGCTAACGGTCAAACGCACGTTGTTACCTATTACTATTCTAAGAGTGAGTTGCCTAATACTTACAAAGTTAATGCGACAGTAGACGGTAATATGACTGATGACGCTGGTGTTCCTTTCTTGGCAGAGACTTTTGCTACGTTTAATACAGCAGAAGGTGGTGTCGATTATAATGGCGACGGTACTCCAGAGCAGCCAAATCAGCTTCTATATATTGGTGCGACTGAGCCTGGGGCTGGAGATATCGCGGCTCTAACTCAAAACCCTGTGACGGTTAATGGTACCTTAGGTGGGGTTGCGATTACGGCCACGCTTGCTCCTGGGGATGTGCGTAATAATAGCTCTGTTGCCCGTGAGGCATTCGATCCTTTAAGCGTTGAATCGTATACCTATGGCAATACAAGGACGGTATACGACTCTTTGGGTGGTGCTCATACAATGGGGTATTACTTCATCAAACAGGGCGAGGACAATAATTACGAACTTCGCGTCACTTTGGATGGTGAAGAGAGTTATACCGATCCGCTTACTGGTAATGACACTCGTTTTTTGAAAGAAAATACAACTGTTAGTTTTGATGCTGCAGGTAATTTGATGGGCACATATCGTGGTATCGCTCCTTATGATATTGCGCAACCTATTGCTTTAGAAATTACAGGGTTGGACCCATCTAATCGCGGTAAGGTTGTTGAGTTGGATATGTTTGGATCAACTCAATTTGCGCTGGAGAACACAGATACGTTTGAACAAGATGGATTCTCGGCAGGTGAGTTGCAGGGAGTTTCATTCGATGATGACGGCATGCTAACGGCAACTTATACCAACCAACAAACGGCAACACTTGGCCAAGTTGCTCTGGCAACATTTGATAGTACGGATGGACTTGTCCCTAACGGCCATTCTGCATGGCTTGCAAGTAAAGGTTCTGGGCCAGCTGACATTGGCCGTCCTAATAGCGGTACGCTAGGACGAATTCAAGGTGGCGCGTTAGAGGAATCTAACGTTGACCTTACGTCTGAATTGGTTGCGCTCATTGAGGCGCAGCGTAATTACCAAGCAAACAGTAAGACATTAGAAACAGAAAATACTGTGACTCAGACGATAATAAACCTTCGTTAATTTTCTGGAGAGAGAAGATTTAGGCCGGATCAGCAATGCTGTTCTGGCCTTTTTTTTGCCTTTTATAAAGGGATTTTTTATGGTTTTGATAAGTTGGTATGCTTTTTGAAGGGTGTATTGTCTAGTGGTTATTTTTTTCTGGGAGAATCGTAGTGGATAAGGCTTTATATTTGGCAATGAGTGGCGGTGTTCAAACGATGAATGCGCAAACTATTCACGCTAACAATCTTGCAAATGTCAGTACGACTGGCTTTCGCTCAGATTTTGAACAAGCCCGCTCCATGCAGGTCTATGGGGATTACTATCCTAGCCGTGTTTACGCGATGACAGAAAACCCAGCTACACGCTATACGCAAGGCGATATGATACAAACTGGCCGAAATCTAGATGTTGCTGTATCCGGTGATGGTTTTATTGCTGTCTATGACGATAGTGGTCAAGAAGCATATACCCGTGCAGGAGACTTTCAGATTAATGCGACAGGCCAGTTGGTAACCGGACGAGGTTTGCCTGTTGCTGGGGTGGGAGGGCCTATTTTTTTGCCGCCTGCGAACAGCATTAATATTACCGCGGATGGTTCAATTTCTATTGTTCCGCAAGGTGGCGCTGATAATGAAGTGGCAGTGCTGAACCAGATTAAGTTGGTCAATCCAGATAGACAGAATTTACGCAAAGAAGAAGATGGTTTGCTCCACACCAGAGATGGTCAGGAATATGAGGCAGACCCTAATGTTCAGTTGGTTAGCGGTTTCATTGAAGGCAGTAATGTTAATGCTGTGGAAGAAATGACGCACATCATGAATTTATCTCGTCGTTTTGAGATGAATGTCAAAATGATGGATACCATTCGAAATAATGCAGACTCTTCGGCAAGAATATTACAGCGTACATCATAAGTATGATGGCTAAACACATATCAATGAATTAAGAGGTTTTTATGAATTCGGCATTATGGGTTAGTAAAACGGGTTTGAGTGCAATGGATAAGCAGTTGAACGTTGTGGCCAACAACTTGGCGAACGTTTCAACCACAGCTTTTAAGAAAGATAGAGCAGTATTTGAGGATCTAATGTATAAAACTGTTCGAGCACCTGGTGGGTTAAGTGCTCAAAACGCCGAATTGCCTTCAGGCTTGCAATTGGGTACGGGTGTGAAAGTTGGCGCTTCCCAAAAAGATTTTTCTAATGGCGACTATAATATGACCGATCGTCAGCTTGATGTTGCTATTCAGGGTAAGGGCTTTTTACAAGTGCTACAGCCTGATGGCACGATTGCTTATACTCGCGATGGCAGTCTTCAGTTGAACAGTCAAGGTCAGCTATCAACATCAGGTGGTTTGGTTGTGGAGCCTGGTATTCAAATTGATCCAGATACCATCGAGATCATGATCGCAGAAGATGGAATAGTTTCTGTACGTAAGAATGGTGATACAGATGCGCAGCAAGTGGGTGCTATCAATATTGCAGGGTTTATTAACCCTACAGGATTAAATGCTGCGGGACAGAATATATTTACTGAAACCAATGCGAGTGGGCCGCCGTTAGTTGGTGTACCTGGAACAGATTCATTGGGAACGATTGCTCAAGGTATGCTTGAGGCTTCTAATGTTAACTCGATCGAAGAGCTTGTTAATATGATTACGACACAACGAGCTTATGAAATGAACTCAAAAGTCATTGCCTCTGCAGACGGCATGATGAGCTTCGCAATACAGCAGTTATAGTAATATGTGGAAAATGATGAAGATTAAATTTGCCTTATTAATTTTATTTAGTGTTAGTTTGTCTGGTTGTCTCACTTGGGATGTCAATCAGCAAGCGGTAGCTAATGCGGCGGCAGCTGGAGCGGCGGCTGCCGTAACGGAAGCTGTCATTGATGCTGTAGCTGATGAAAATGATGAGGATGAATCTTCATCGGAAGAGGCTCGAGCTGGCTATGTGCCTGATCCGAATGACCCTTTAAATGGTCCTAATATTAGCCAATCGATTCAATCTGATGATCCATATTATACTCCAGTTTATCCCAGTGGTATGACGCCTTCTCAAGCCCCAACGGGTGGTATTTATCAGGCGAGCATGGGGGATGTATTTTTTGGGGATCAAAAAGCGAGTAAGGTTGGTGATATTTTGACCATCAATCTAAACGAGACAACAACATCTACAAAGGCTAATGCGGCCACGGTTTCAAAATCTTCATCAGCGACAATAGAAAACCCAACGGTTCTTGGTCAGGAGTTGAGAGTGGATACAACGCTGCCTCAGCAGGGAACTGATTTTAGTGGTAATGCTTCTGCAAACCAAAATAATAGCTTGAGTGGTACGATTTCAGTGACTGTATATCAGGCATATCCTAATGGTTTGTTGGCGGTTCGTGGTGAAAAATGGCTGCGCTTGAACCAAGGTGATGAATATATTCGTTTCTCAGGTATGGTTAGAAAACAGGATATTTCCCCTGAAAACACGGTTGAATCTGAACGTGTGGCGGATGCAAGAATTACCTATTCTGGTACAGGTGATGTTGCGGCTGGAAGTGAACAAGGTTGGGTGAGTCGTTTGCTTAATACTAGCAACATGCCATATTAATTTAATGAGCTAACTGCAGGGGACTGGTTCCTCGTAAATAGGTGATGTGATGAAGCACATAGCGCTAATTGTCTTATATTGTTTATCGTTTTCTGTTCAGGCTGAGCGCCTGAAAGACATTGCTAGTGTTCAGGGGGTTCGAGAAAACCAATTGTTTGGTTATGGTTTGGTAATCGGCCTTAATGGAACGGGTGATAGTACGGCTTTTACCAATCAGAGCTTTGCGAGTATGTTGTCTCGGTTTGGTGTGACCTTGCCGGATGGTGTGAATGCTACGTCTAAGAATGTTGCCGCGGTTTCTTTGACGGCCACTTTGCCAGCTTTTTCTAAACCGGGTCAAAAAATCGATGTGACAGCTTCATCGATTGGTAATGCGAGTGCATTGCGTGGTGGTACACTTTTACTTTCTACATTGAAGGGGGCAGATGGTGCTGTTTATGCTATTGCACAAGGTAACCTTGTTGTTGGTGGATTAGGCGCTGATGGCTCAAGGAACTCTGTCAACGTGCCTACTGTTGGGCGCATTCCTAATGGTGCTAGTGTTGAGCGCGTCGTGCCTAGTAGTTTTAATACTGGTGACACCTTAACGTTTAATTTGAATCGCCCAGATTTTACAACGGCTAAACAAGTATCAGATAAGATTAATGATCTCCTTGGACCTGGTGTGGCAACAACTTTAGACGCAACGTCTATTCGTGTGTCGGCGCCGAGAGATCCAAGTCAGCGTGTGACCTATTTATCTATTCTTGAAAACCTAGATGTCGAAGTAGCTGAAGAGCGAGCTCGTATTGTGGTGAATTCGCGTACTGGAACCATTATTATTGGTCAGCATGTTAAGGTCTCACCAGCAGCCATTACTCATGGTAGTTTAACTGTGACTATTCAAGAAGTGCCTCCAGTGGTTGGTCAAGATGGCACGGTAACGGGTGGAGAGACGATACTATCACCACGCGAGGGTATTGAAATAGCGCCTGATAGTGGGCGAATGTTTGTTTTTGATCCGGGTGCGTCATTGAATGATATTGTGCGTGCTGTTAATCAGGTTGGCGCAGCGCCTGGTGATGTTATGGCAATATTGGAAGGCTTAAAGCAGGCCGGTGCGATTAATGCTGATTTAGTGGTGATATAGCTTTGGTTATGAATTCGGTGCCGCCTAAACAAGACTTTTTCGCCGATTTTTCGACGTTAACTGATTTGAAGACTAAGGCGCAAAAAGACCCTGATGGCGCGTTAAAAGACGTAGCTCAGCAGTTTGAATCTATTTTCATTAATATGCTACTAAAGAATATGCGTAGTACTAATGAAGCAATCGGTGGTAGTTTGTTTTCCAGTGCGCAGACGAAGCAGTATCAGGAGATGATGGACTCTCAGATGTCGCAGAGCATGGCTAAGTCCGGCGGTATTGGTTTATCCGATGCGCTTATTCGTCAGTATCAAACTCAGCAGCAGGCTCGCATCAGTTCGCCTGAAGCAAAGCGGCGTGGTGATACGGACTTCCTGAATCAAGTGGCAAAACAGGACTTAGTTCGAATTCAAGCGTTAGCACACCGCGCTTCGACGGAATTTATTGAGTCTGTACAGCAAGAAGTCAAACAAAAGAATCTGAGTGAGTCGGTAGGAGAGTCTTCTGTTTCCGCTCTTTCTGTGGTGTTTGGTTCTCCGCAGGAATTTGTTGATAATCTTTGGCCGCATGCCCAACGTGCAGCCGAAAAACTAGGCGTGAACCCTAAGGCAATATTAGCGCAAGCAGCGTTGGAAACAGGTTGGGGTAAATACCCAATTGCTAAAGAAGACGGCGCTGCCAGTTTTAATTTATTTGGCATCAAAGCTGATAATCGTTGGCAGGGTGATAGAGCTGTGGTTAGTACATTAGAGTTTCGTGATGGTGTTGCTAAACGTGAAAGAGCAGCGTTTCGTGCCTACGACTCTTTTTCGCAAAGCTTTGAAGATTATACGAATTTTTTATCCTCTAGTGAGCGGTATAAAGATGCCATTGAGGCTGGGGATGACGCGTCAATGTTTGCCGCTTCTTTGCAAAAAGGCGGCTATGCTACTGACCCTAAATACGCTGAAAAAATTGATAGTATCCTTTCTAGTGAATGGTTTAAGCGACTTTAGGGCGCTTTTTAGTATGCACTCGATGGTTTTTAATTTCGCCTAAAATCATCTAAAAGTTAGGTTTTTGTCGTTAAAATCTGTTTCTTTAATGTTTTTTGTTATTTGAACTTCCCTCCATAAAAAATATTTCGAAATTAAATCCCTTTAAATCTCAGTGTTGGTAAAATTCTTGCATCTATAGTTGTTAGAGCTAGGTTAGAAATATAGCTATTTTTGAAAAACGTACTAGAGGTGTGAGCAATGGGCTCAAATTTATATTCAATTGGTTTGTCTGGACTTCAGTCTAGTAATGCCCGTATTAATACGACAGGGCAGAACACATCCAATGTGGATACTGAGGGCTATAGCCGTCAAAGAACCGACACCACTAGTTCGCCTGTAGGAGGCGTAGTTCTTCGTGACACCTCGCGTCTTGTCGATAATTTTGTTAGTAAGCAAGTTCGTACGGATACTTCGACGCATTCTTACTACGATGCTTATCATTCGATGATATCGACTTCCGACAATTTGTTGGCCGAAGATAGCATTTCTTTAAACACATACCTCAATAAATCCTTTGATGCATTACAGACGGTTAATAATGACCCTACTTCATCATCGTTGCGTCAGCTAGCACACTCAAGTCTTGCGAATCTAGTTCAGCAATACCATGTATTGTCTGGTGTTGTGAGTGATCAAGAAGGGTTGGTTGATGCACAGCTTTCATCTTCTTTGAAGGATGTGAATGCTATCACGTCAAAAATTTCAAATTTGAATAAGCAGATCCTAAAGCAAGAAGGCCTTTCAATTTCGCCAGCTAATGAACTCCGAGATCAACAAGAATTATTGGCGAAGGATCTTTCCAAATACCTAGATGTTAACGCTCAATTTAATGATAAAGGATTGATGACAATTCAGTTGGCGAATGGGCAGCCGTTGGTTATGGACAAGAATCCGACTGAAATCAAAGTTAGGCCTAATCAATTGGAGCCAAAGAAAATTGATTTGGTTGTTAGTTTTGGTGACTACGAAGTTGCTTTAAAAACACAAGGTCTAGGTGGAAGTGTCGGTGGTCTTGTAGATTATAGATCTGAATTTAGTGTGTATGCAGATAGAACCTTAGGTCAGCATGCTATTGCTTTAGCGGATGCCATGAAT
Organism: Marinomonas foliarum; assembly: GCF_016906065.1. Lineage (NCBI taxonomy): Bacteria > Pseudomonadati > Pseudomonadota > Gammaproteobacteria > Oceanospirillales > Oceanospirillaceae > Marinomonas > Marinomonas foliarum. The sequence continues at coordinate 2,949,648 of NZ_CP070273.1, forward strand.
ACCCAGAATAAAAAAGGGATTGATGGCGATGGTCTAGTAGGTAAAAATCTATTTTCTTTAGGAGAGATAGAGGTTTACTCATCATTGGAAAATATCCACAAGACTAAGGATATTTCTATCAAGGTATCGGATGGTGAAGCCGCTAAGATCACGAAAGAGACCTTTGAGTTAAGCAGAACGGATGATAATAGGTTTTCTATCAAAAGAATCGATGAAAAGGGCAATGCAACAGAACAGAATATTATTTTTGATCCGTTGTCCTTAGCAAAGGACAGTGGTGGTTATGTTAAAATAGACGAACTGGGTATTGATATTCGTCTTGATAACCTTAGTGCAATTGATGATAACGATGTATTTCGATTTACACCCACGGAAGGTGCTGCTGCTGGTTTGTCGCTATTTGCAAAAAATGGTGAGTCGCTTGCTTTGAGTGCTCCTTTGAGTGTGAATACAGGCTCTGGTAATTTATCTGATGCTCGAATTTCATTGACGTCTATAATGAATACAAACCCTGAAACATCGGCCTTTTCATCTGATGGGCCTCTTTATCCAAGCGCGCCGCACCAAATTTACTTTACTTCTCCAAGCTCGTACGTTGTGCGTGATGCATCTGGAGTAGAGATTGCTTCAGTGAGTAATGTGACTCAGTATACTAAATTGCTTGAGCAAGCTGGGCTTTCTGATGAAGCGGGGTTTGATGTATCAGTTTCATCGAAACCTCAAAAAGGTGATGAGTTTTCTATTGGTACCGATAACATAGGTGTATCTGATAACTTTAATGGTCTTGCTTTGGCTGATTTGCAAAATAAATCCCTAGTGGCTGGTGAAGATACTTTGATGAAGTCATTTTCTGGCTTCATTTCATACGTTGGTAGTAAAACAGCAGAAATAGAAGGGCACGCGGACGCGAGTGAGATAGTGTTAAATGAAAGTCTTGCTCGTCGTGATCGATTGTCCGCGGTAAGTCTTGATGAGGAGGCAGTGAATCTTTTGAAATATCAACAATCTTATTCCGCTTCTGCTCAAGTGGTGACTGCCGCTCGTACAACGTTTGAAACTTTGCTTGGGATCATGAGGTAAGATTATGCGTGTAACGAATAATTTAATTTACGGTCAAGCAAACCGATCTATTAGCCAAGCGAATGAAAAAATCCTAGATGTTCAGGGTAAAATATCTTCGCAGACTAATATCTTAAAGCCAAGTGATGACCCTGTTGGAGCTAGCCAGATTTTGCTCTATGACGGCAATAATCGAACGCTAAAGCAATATGACGAAGCGATGAAAATGGCCAAGGGAAACTTGGAATATCAAGAAGTTGCTTTAGACAGTATGAATGACTTTTTAGATACGGCTAGAACTCTGTTTATACAGGCTCAGAACGATATTAATACTCAAGCTGATATAAATGCTATTGCCCAAGAGATTGCTTTGATAACGGAATCAATGGCAGATCTTATGAATTCTAAGAGTGCAGATGGCAGTTATATTTTTGCAGGTACGGACTCTCAAAGTCCTGCCTTCACTCTAGGGAGTGATGGGCGTTATCATTGGTCTGGTAATGAGGGGCAGAAATTTGCCCAGATTTCAGAGGACATCAGAATTCCTGTTACTAATTCAGGTAAAGTGCTTTTTCAAGATATTTGGACGAATAGATCTTTTAACGCCAAAATTGCAGAAGGTAATGTGCTATTAAAATCCAAAGTGCAGGATCAGGCTGATCTTGATACTTTTATGGCTAAAAATTATGATCCTGAAAACCCTAAAGCAAATCGCTATTATTTGACGACTTCCTATTCTGAGGATCAAAAGCCTGTTGACGCAGAAAGACCAAATGGGAAAGGTAGTAAGTCGAAAGAAGAGTTAGATAATTATCACCTATTTACAGGAATGCCTGCCCAGTATGCTGTTACAAATAGTGATGGTGAGATAGTTGAATCTGGTGAGTATAGTGTGGGTAAGCCGATTGCGTTTGCTGGAATGTCTTTTATTGTAGAGGGGGAGCCAGGTGCTTCTATTGATATTTCACTTAAAAAGCCAGAAAAAGATAACGTGCTTAACCAGATAAAAAGCTCCTTAGCTGTGTTGACTGACAAAAACAGCACCTATAGTGACCGAGAGGCTGCATTTTTTAGTGCTACCTACAGTATTAATAATGCTCAGCAGCGAATTGGCGAAGGGCGGTCTGAAATCGGCGCAAGGCTAAATATGATTGAGGACAGAGAGGATTATAGTTCTGCCAACCAGCTGTCTAATACGATTGCTCAAAGTAGGGAAGGGGAGTTGGATATGGGGGCGGCTGCAACCGAGCTATCAATGAAAGAGTCTGCGCTAACTGCATCGCAGAAGGTCTTTTCTCGTATGAGTAATTTGTCTCTATTTAACCAAATGTAATTTTTTAAGGTATAAGGTAAAAAATGTCAGCATTTAAAATGGAGTCCTGTTTTGGGGCTGATATTAATGTCGGGTACTTTAATATACTTGAAATACTCACTATCCTAGAAATTAAAAGCAAGGTTGTTGAGAGCAAACGGGTAAAGAGTCTGATCGGGATGCATGGTAAAAAAGACCGTATTGTCGGTGTGGCCATGCGCCAAATTGCATTTGATGTATTGCGCTCGACCTTAGACTCTGAATTTTTGCCTTACGATCCGTACTTCTCTGATGACAAACTCTTGAATACTCGACGTGAGCGTTTATATGATGCACAAGAGAGGTTTCTCATCTTGTGCATGTCTATCGCTAGTGGGCGCTCTGTTGTAAGTCTTAGAAAGCTCAACCCTGATTTAAATACCAAAGAGCTACGAAGTAAGCATACTCGTGGTAAAAGCCTTTTTCGCTATTTCAGGCAAGAGCTAAATGACAATACAAGAGACTATATTCTTAGCTATAAGTCGTCCCAAGATAAAAAAGGGACGAATGACGACAATATTACTGATACTTCTGTAGAGTCTGATCAGCAAGTTAAAAAAGTGGAAGTAGCTAAAAAAGACGTGGTTGATCATAAATTAATCCCGACTTCGTTTGACACTGAAACTGTTACTGCACTAAAGATATTTCAAGATGGCCACAATTTATTGTCTTCTCAAGTGGAGCGCTTTAAGCGTGGTGAGCAGCTTGAAATGCTTGAGTTGATGAAGCTTTGTCGTCGACTGATAGAGTCCCATACTCGTAATAATTTTTCCCTAATGGCAATACGCCATATAAAAGACCCCTCAACATATTTAGAGCAGCATGCTATGGGTATGGCTGTTTTGGCCATTCATTTTGCGAAAGCGTTACAGTTATCATCTGCATACATTGAAGTGATTTCTCTTGGCGCTTTATTGTTTGATTTGGGGCGCTTTAAATTGCCGATGGCGATGGTAACAAAAAGTACAAAAATGACGGAAGGAGAGTTTGATTTATTCCGTAAGCATATACAGTTCGGGGAGCAGATTTTACAGAAGTGTGCAGGTGTGCCGAAGGCTGTGTTTCAAATGTTGTCCGATCACCATGAAAAAATAGATGGCTCTGGTTATCCTGAAGGTAAACAGGGTCAGGAGATTTCTGTTTATGGGAAAATTGCTGCGATAATCGATGCTTATGATGCAATGACCTCTGAACAACCGCATAAGCATTCTATGGGACCAATTAAAGCGTATCGGCAAATGCAAAAAGAATCTGGTTTGGCATTTGATCAAAAATTATTGTCTGTGTTTTTAAATAGTATAGGCTCAATCCCTGTTGGTTCCTGTGTTTCCCTTTCTAATGGAAGAGTTGGGTTTGTTTTGACACTGAATAAATCTTTTCAACCTTCCTTGGTTCGTCAGGTTTACAGTGTAACGAACAAGGCGTTTGTAGAGGCTTCAGATATTGAGCTGAATAAATCTGCAAACCTAAGAACAGAAGTGACGATTGAAAAAGATGTTGACCCACAATCATTCGGACTTCAATTTATCAATCACCTTTCATAAATCATAGTAACAAGTTACCCCTTCTTCTAGTTTTCCCCCTCATACACCTTTCCTCGTGGTTTACAGAGTAAGTGATCTGTAAGCCGTTACGTAGTTTTTCCTCTTAAATTCCCTGTTTTCCTCGTTATTTTTACCTTTATTCTAAAGTTCTCAGAGCTTTGTTCGATAACCGTTCTAGCACTTAATTTGTCAGAACAAAAAATAAAAAAAGTCTAAAAAAAGTGCAAAAACAATTAAAGGTTATCTTATTAGTGTCGATAACTTTATTAAGAGACAAAAACCCCAAAAAACTAATTAAATCAGAGGGTTGTCTTGATTTTCAAAATTCTTAGGAGAGAAGAAAATGGCTTTATATGTAAACACAAATGTGTCATCGCTGAACGCCCAGCGTCAGCTTACGAGTAGCGGTAAAGTGCTGGATACAGCGTTCCAAAGATTGTCATCAGGCCTTCGTATTAACAGTGCGGGTGATGATGCTGCGGGTCTTCAAATATCCAACCGTTTGACGTCGCAAATTAATGGTTTGAACCAGTCTGTTCGAAATGCTAACGATGGTATTTCATTGGCTCAAACTGCTGAAGGTGCCTTGGAAGAAACAACAAGCATGCTTCAACGTATGCGTACTTTATCTATTCAGTCCGCTAACGGCTCGAATGCTGACGAAGACCGTATTGCCTTGCAACAAGAGATGGGGCAATTGGCGTCAGAGATTAACCGAATTGCTGATATCACAACTTTTGGTGGTCGAAACCTTCTTGATGGGTCATACCAAGGTATTTTCCAGGTAGGTGCTGATGCCAATCAGACGATTAGCTTTTCAATGGAGTTTGGTGGAATCAATAATTCCATCAACTTGGCAGGTAATGGTGGCTTTACTATTTCTGGCCTGACTTCAGGTGTTGCTTATGTTGAGCCAGAAGAAGAGCCGATACAGGTTATTGCTACTGAAGAAGGCGGCTTTGTTAACCAATATGGTGATGCTGTTAACGATCAAGGGCACCTAATTAATGAAGAAGGTGAGTTGATCAATGAAGACGGGCTGCGAGTTAATGAGAACGATGTTCTTATTGACGAAGAAGACCGTCCGATCAATGAAAATGGAGTGTTGATTGATGAAAATGGCACGCCTATTAATGAAGATGGCTCCATTAGAGAAGATGTTGTTAACGAAGACGGCACAATTTTAAATGCTGATGGAACTACGACAGGCTTAGATGGCAGTATCTCGTATCCTGATGGACGAGTTATGCAGCCGGACGGTTCTATGGTTCACCCAGATGGGACAATTAATCACCCAGATGGAGCAGTAACTCAGCCTGATGGTACCTATATCGAGGCAGAGAAAAAATACGGTCAGCCGTTAATTACTGCAGAATCAGTGTCTATTACAGATATTAAGAACTCGCAAAGTATGATCGCTATGTTGGATACCATGATTCAAGCGGTTGACTCCAAACGAGCGGAGCTAGGTGCAGTACAGAACCGTTTTAGTTCTACTGTGAATAACTTGTCTAGCATCTCTGAAAACGTTGCGGCAGCCCGATCTCGTGTAAGAGATGCTGATTATGCAGCTGAAACAGCTTCATTGACAAGCTCTCAAATTATTCAGCAAGCGAGTTCTACTATCCTTGCTCAAGCAAATCAAAGACCACAGGCTGCATTGCAGTTACTAGGATCGTAAGTGGTTGAACGCGGCTGAAGCTCGTATAAAAAAGCGACTTCGGTTAGAAAAAATTCGAGATCTTCTCGGAATATAGGCTACTTCTCTCTCCTAGAGGTGCCTTTTCAGCCGGGTGAATTTTCACCCGGCTTTTTTTTGCCTAAATAATGCTGATTGATAGTGTTTTTTCGGCTTTTGGAGAGGGTTCTAGGCTTATGCCGTAGGTGTTTTCTTGCAAATTAGAGGGGCTTGTTTTGGTTTCTTCTTGGTAGAGAGCAGCTGTGAGATGGGCTTCTAGTGGGTGGTGGATTTTGACTACTGCTTTATGAGTTGTTGAGAGGCTGTTTGATTTTGATGTTTTTGGAAAATGAACGCTACCAAGTGAGCGATGAGGTCATTAATTAAATGATGATGGCTTCCTTCTGAAGCTTGCTTTGCTAGTGACACAGTGAGAGCGATGCCCTGGTGTGAGAGGTATTCGATTTTTAAAAGTAAGGTGCTGCTCTGATGAGTTTGGTTTTGCTGAAGATATTGGCGCTTTTAAATGGTGAGTTGTGCCTTTTGGGGCTGTTTCAAAAGCCTAATTTTCTTACGGCATCTCTGTGTACAAGTAAAAAAGAATGTAGGGCAACTCAATCTTCAAGAGCAGGGCTCGATTCTCATGTGTATAGCTATGTCTTCATCTTGTTCGTTAGGTAGAAGTACTACATGAGAGTGATGAAGTCGTTTGGTGAGTGAAATTTATAGATTTGTGGTGCCAGTAATGCACAGCGATAAAAGTGAGGTAGTTGGTTGGTTTTAATTTGTTGAAAGCGTTGGTCGTTTTATTTGATCCGCAGAGGTGTTGATTATCGGATAGTTAGCTCTGTCATATAGGGCTTGCCTGTGAGGATGTAATTTGAAGCGTCATTTTATACGACACAGTTGTGTCTTTATTTTAAGTGCCGAGGGGATAAGAGTAGCGGTTAGCTCCGTATTACTCTGGCTGATGAGCTGTGTCCTTTGAAAAAAGACTTCTTAAATTGAAAGTGGCCGGGTGGAGTTATTGCTGCGAGGCTTGGTTGTGTCGAATTGATTTCTTAGGAAGTCGTATGTGTGCTGAGAGCTGCTTTTGATCGCAATCGTTTCGAGTTGATGTTTATTCGCTTCGCTTCGCTTGCGCGTAGCTGAAAATTTTTTGGGTTATTTAGTGGCACAGTTGCGTCTTTATTTTGATTGCAGAAGAAGCTTGCAGCGCTTGGTGACGTGGAGTGTGTCAGTTAAAAGGTGCTTTAGTTAGTTGAAAATGGCTGATGCAAAAAGAAGCATTGCTGGGATTTCTCTGTATCGAAGCGGTTGTTGAGGTGAGTCTATTTGAATTTATTGCTGTTCTTGGTGATTAACGTTTGGGGTTGTATTGCTACTAAATTTGTTTCTCTTTGCGAACGCCTGTTTGAAAAGAAATCCCGTTTTCTAGTGGCACAGTTGCGTCTTTATTTTGACTGCAGAAGAAGCTTGCAGCGCTTTAGTTAGTTGAAAATGGCTGATGCAAAAAGAAGCATTGCTGGGATTTCTCTGTATCGAAGCGGTTGTTGAGGTGAGTCTATTTGAATTTGTTGCTGTTCTTAGATATTAACGTTTGGGGTTGTATTGCTACTAAATTTGTTTCTCTTTGCGTACGCCTGTTTGAAAAGAAATCCCGTTTTCTAGTGGCACAGTTGCGTCTTTATTTTGGGTGTGGCGAGCGGGTTTGTGTTGCACCTAAGAATAGCTTGCATCGAACGAAAGAGAGGGGGGGAGACTGCAATAAAAACACATTGCTGGGGTTTTGCTGTGTCGAATTGATTTTCGAGGAGGGTGCTTGTGCCTAGAGTAAATATGACAGTTAGCGTTTTAAATTATTTGGCCACTGGCCTTGTTTGTTTGTGCTTACGCATGCTCGAAAAAAGATTGGATTGTTTATTGGCACAACTGCGTCTTTATTTTGAGTCAGTCTTTGAGAGCTAGAAACGCTTTATTAGTGATGTGTGTCGGCCTCTTTGTTTGGAGGCGTTTAAGTGAGTCATGTGTTCACTTGCAGATGCAGTTTGGTTTTATGTTTTTGATAACTGTCTTGTTGCTACTTGTTTGTGGAGGCAATGTGGCTCCGACTGCGGCTGTGGTCAGCCGATTTGTGGCAACGCAGCGTCTGTTTTTTAAGTGTTTGTTGCCTTAGTGGCAACGCATTGTATTGGTGCTATTTGGGTGTTGTTGGGGGAATGGGTGTATTGAATGTCAGTATTCTGCCAAGACTCAGCATTATAAGGCGCTTGGAGTGGTTTTTTTAGACTTTTTGTTCATAAAACACACACTTTAGAAGGAAAGCGCAAAAAAATTTAATTGTTTTTTAATTCAGTTAAAACAATTAGTTAGGCATTAATTTGCCGCTTCATGGGATGTTTTTTTCCACTTCGAGGAAAAAATATTCCGAAATTGACTAAAGGTTTTCAATTAATTGTCGAAAACCTTATACGATCTGCTTTTTTGCGGAGTTTAATGAAACCTAGGAGGCTATAATGGCTCTATACGTTAATACGAATACTTCATCTTTAAGCGCACAGCGTCAGTTGATGAACTCAGGCAAAACTTTAGATACGTCCTTTCAGCGTCTATCTTCTGGTTTGCGTATCAATAGTGCAGCAGATGATGCCGCAGGTTTGCAGGTTTCTAACCGATTAACTTCTCAGGTTAATGGTTTGAATCAGGCGGTCCGTAACGCCAACGATGGTATCTCTGTAGCTCAAACTGCTGAGGGTGCGTTGGACGAAACAACAAACATGTTGCAACGTATGCGTACACTGTCTATTCAGTCTGCCAACGGCTCTAACTCTGACGCAGACCGTAAAGCACTACAGCAAGAGATTACGGCGCTATCTACAGAGATTGACCGTATCGCTTCTGATACTACTTTCGGTGGTCGTAGCTTACTTGACGGTTCTTATGATGGTGTTTACCAAGTTGGTGCAGATGCGAACCAAACAATTAGTTTTGATTTGAGTGCAGGTGAAAATCAGGATTACGCAAGTAACGGCGGTTTCACTATGGCTGGTCTGTCTTCTAATGCGGCTGAAGAAGCTAAATACCAAGAAGAAGTTGCTGCTTATAATGATTACTTCGTACAGAAAGATGCGGCAAAAGCACAAGCAAGAGCTGAAGCTGAAGCTAACGGCGATGATTATGAAGACCCAGAATTAGAAGCGATTGCTGCTGCTGAAGAGCGTGGTGAAGTTTATGTGGACCCAAATGCGCCAGCAATGCCACAGCCACCAGCGAGCCGTTCAAGTAGCTTTGGTGACACTGAGCAAGGTTTTGGTTCTCCATCGGTTACATCTATTCAAAATGCGCAAAGCATGATCTCTATTTTGGATAATATGATTTCTGCTGTAGGTTCTAAGCGTGCTGAGTTGGGTGCGATTCAAAACCGTCTAGGTTCTAGTATCAGTAACTTGAGTAATATCTCTGAAAACGTATCTGCTGCACGTTCTCGTGTACGTGATGCTGACTTCGCTGAAGAAACTGCTAAACTAACAAGTTCTCAGATTCTACAGCAAGCAAGTTCATCTATATTGGCTCAAGCGAACCAACGTCCACAAACTGCTTTGTCTCTTTTGGGCTAAAATTATTAGTGTTAACGAAAAGCTGGGACTTTGTTCCAGCTTTTGTTTCATTTAGAGGGTTAATGATATGTCAATTAATTCCAGTGATTTTTCAAAACAGTCTATGGGAGTGGTGACAACTAGGCAGGATCAGCGAGCGGATGAACAATTTAGAGCATTGCGTGAAGCAAATGCTAAAGTAATACAGAATTCAGCCGATAGTAACAGAGCGGATGCTAATAGTAGCAATAGTCAGGGGTCTTCAAACTCTCCTAGCGTAGATCCTAAACAGATTGAGAATGCGAATATTAAAATGTCTCAATTGAATGTTCATTTATCGTTTGAAATGACTGAAGATCGCAAGAATAATATTGTTAAAGTGTTAGACCAAACGACAGGGGACGTGGTGCGTCAAATGCCCACAGAAGAGTTCCTGAAGATGTCAGAAAGAATTGATGCTATCATGAATCAGCTAAGTGACGTAAAAGGTACATTAGTGAATAGTGAAGTGTGATTTTGTTATAAATGTTATGTTGTAAACTTGGGGAGTTGCTATGGCTATTGGCTCATTAGGTGCTGGGTCTGGACTAGATCTTGAATCCCTAGTAAGTGATATGGTGAGCGCAAGAAGAGATACAAAAGTAAAGTTGTATCAAGACAAACTCGCTGGATATGAGGCGGAACTTTCTGCTCTCGGTTCAGTTGGCTCCGCAATTGATAACTTCAAAACATTTGTAAGCACTTTGAATAATGCCGACCTTTTTTCTGGTCGTAATGCTTCCATAGAAGACACGGATGGCAAACAGTCATTTTCTGTTGTCGCAGACAAAACCGCTTCCACCGATAAATATTCTATTCAGGTTGATCAGCTAGCTAAAGGCAGTCGTCTTGTTTCTGATATCACATCCTTTACCTCTAGAGATGAAAAAGTAACCTCTTCAGGCGGCGAGCTTAGATTAACTGCGGGTGATCAAAAACTTGTTTTAGATGTAAAGCCAGACACTACTTTGTCACAGCTTCGTGAACAGATAAATGCCGAAGGAAAAGACTTTGGTGTATCTGCTAATTTAGTTGATGATGGTGATGGGCATATGTTTTTCACTATTACTTCAACCAAAACCGGCGCTGGAAATACCTTAAAAATTGATAGTAGTAACTTAACATTAGACAGTGTAGGCATTGGTGGTTTTTTCCCAGGCTTAAGTGTTCCTGTTGGTGGTGAGGCGCAAGACGCCATGATAACGGTTGATGGTATTAAAGTACGCAGCGACTCTAATGATTTTGATAGTGCGATTGCCGGCTTAAATATCAAAGCGTTGGATGTCTCTGCAGAACCTGAAAAGGTTGAAGTTAGCTATAATAAAGAAGAAGTAGAGAATACTATTCAAGGCTTTGTTAGTTCTTATAATGAGCTGATCGCAGTATTTAAGCAAAGTACAGCTAAGGGTGCCGTATTAAACGGTAATAGCATGATACGTAACTTGAGCTCATCTTTAGCGAGTAATTTAATGTCCAATTACGCTGAAGTAGGTAGCCCTTTTACTTCCATTTTTGACGTAGGGGTAGAGTTCCAAGACAACGGAACATTATCTTATGATAGTGATAAGTTTAATAAAGCCGCCGAAACAAACTTTGATGCCGTAGCGTCACTGTTTACTGGTAAAAATGGCTTAGCAACCTCACTTGATTCATTGTTAGAAAGTTATGCAGGTCCAAGGGGGATGAATAGCACTCTTAAGGATTCTGTATCAAAATCAATTGGCAGCACTGAAGAGTCACTTACTGACTATGAAGATCGGATGGCCAAATATGAGGCGTCTTTACGCAGCAAATTCACGAATTTAGATACACAGCTTGCTAATATGAATGCTCAAGGTAACTATCTGAATTCGATGTTAAACCAGCTATAATTTTAGCTTGAAAAATTAGTAAATTTATTGAGGTTGCTTTATGTACGGGAAAAAAGGGATTCAGGCCTATAAAAAGGACTCGATTAAATCCGATTTAGCCTCGGCAGATCCTCATCGAGTTATTCAGCTTCTACTGCAAGGTGCAATCGAAAGATTGGCCCTTGGTAAGGGTTGTATTGAACGAGCTGACTGGGCAGGCAAAGCGGCAGCTTTTACTCGAGCAATAGAAATCATTAACGCTTTGAGAGATTCGTTAGATAGAGATGCAAACCCTGAATTAGTGGATAATTTGGAAGGGTTGTATGACTACATGACGGTGCGTATAAATGAAGCGAGTGTGTCTAAAGATTGCGCTATCATAGACCAAGTTATTGCTCTTCTTTTGCAGATCAAAGGTGCTTGGGATCAAATATCTGAAGCGGATAAGCAAGATGCATATAACCGTGAAAGTGAGATTCGAGCTGGGGCTGTGAATGCTTGATCTGGTGCGGCTGACCAAGTTAACTGAAGACTTAAAACAAGCTGTATTGTCGGAAAATGTTGATGAAATTCAACGATTGTGTTCGGAAAACAATGATTTTATTTTTTCTATCCAACCTGAAAAAAAAAACTCTACAGCCAATCAGCAATTAAAATCCTTCATTGATATCCATCAATCAGCAACTCTTTTGGTAAAAAACACTCATCAAACTGTACAAGGCCAACTCTATCAATCGATAAAAGTTCGTAAGAGTGTTAGTAAATACAAAGGCGTAAAGCATGCAGAATAAAGACCCTTTTTCTAACCTTGAGCATGCGGAAGCATTTCTTGATTCTTTCAAAATGGGCGCTGAAAGGCTAAAAGAAAGAGATCAAGAATTGACAGAGCGTTATGTAAAAAACATGACCGTTTTTTCTCAGGTTATGCCCCATATATATGAAGAGTTACAAGGCTATGTACCAAAGAAACGCTTTATCTATATGGAAGAGTCAGGTGACCTAAATATTTTTAGGGAAGATATTGGTTGTCCTTTGTTTTCAACAGACCCGCGAACCCAAGCCCAAGAAAAAATCCATCATGCTCTTTCTCACCCCACAAAAACACTTCTCAATTTAGAGCGTTCTACTAACAACGACAGTCGTCATGTGTTCTACAGTAACAAAATTCTTGACGAAATTGAGAATCAATCAGAAGGTCTGAAGGAACAAAAAGAGTGGCCTCAGTTTGTGGGGGCTGCCATTGTGTTTGGGTTGGAGTTTGGTTATCAGCTTGAGCTATTGTTACAGCAAAGAGAAATTAAACACCTTTACCTCTATGAAAGTGACTTGGATTTTTTCCACTATTCTTTATTTGCCATAGATTGGGAAAACATCTTAGATACCTTTAACAAAGATGGCCGTACTGTGCATTTCTTTTTAGGGATACAGCCGGACGAATTTACTGATACTTACCTTGTACAGTTACAAGAGAATGGCTACTTCTTGGCTCCTGAAACCTACCTTTATATGGGCTATTCTAGTCCTGAAAACAACAAAGTATTTGATTATTTCAAAAAGCACTATGCGCGCCAAGTTATGGGGTGGGGGTTCTTCGATGATGCCCTGATTGGTATCGCACAGGGGCTCAGGTCACTGCCAAAAACCAAAGTAGCACACTTTCAAGGGCGTGATGTATTGCCTAAATGGGTTACTAATGTCCCTGTGTTTATTCTTGGTAACGGCCCATCGTTAGATCAAGGGGTTGAGCTGATCAAAGAAATTCGTGATCAAGTATTATTGATCTCATGTGGCTCTACTATTAATACCTTAAGTAAACTGGGTATTACCCCTGATATTCACGTCGACATTGAAAGAATGAAACAGACCGTCGATAAGTTTTTGTTTTTAGATAAAGAGTACCTAAAAGGAATTTGGGGACTCAGTGTTAATGTTATGCATCCAGAGTATTTTGATTATTTTGATCGTTCTGGAATGGGTATGAAGCCGGGTGAGGCAATCACGTCACTTATTCTTTCTCATGCTCGTGCCAATGGTGATGATAAGAACTATGTGCAACTGAATTACTGTAATCCCATTGTTGCCAATTTGGCTTTATCTTACGTCCACTTATTTGGCTTTAATAATGTGTATTTTATGGGGGTCGATAATGGCTTCAAAGACAAAGGAACTCACCATTCAGTACACAGTGGTTACTATAAAGATGGCAAAGAAACCGGCTTTCAAACGTTTCAGGAAGCTAAATTGGTTGAGCGTGAGGGGAACTTCGGTGGGAAAATTTATGCAACTGGCATAATGGATACATCGAGAGTTCAGCTTGAATCTCTGATACGTTCTTTAAATAAACGTAGAAATTTTGAAAGTTTCAATTTATCTGATGGCGCTAAAATAGAAGGTGTGACTCCACTTTCTATTGATGATGTTCTGATTACCGACCCTGTTATCGAGCAGCAACGAGTGATCGATTTACTAGAAGAGGCCTTCTTTACAGAATCTCCCGAAGCTGTTTTGCATCAAACACCAGACCAACTTCTTTCTGTAGTGGATTTTCAAAAAATAAGCCGGACTCTCCAGCAGGGTTGGGATGAAAGTATCAAAACGCGAGAAGACGTCTGTAACTTACTTTGGTCATATCATCGAGAAATTTATTTCTTGAGAGGCAGTGTTTATCGACATATTCACGACCTTTTGATTGGATCTTTTACCTATTCAGCTTTCTTGATTGTACAGTTCCTATTTAAGTTTGAAGACGAAGCTGAAACTGTCGCTCGTGCCCGTCATTTATTTACGCCTTGGTGTGAGTTCCTGGATGAAATGCCAAGCATGCTCCAGCAAGCATCAGAGTATGTGGATCAAGGCAACGATCACCTAATTACTTTTTATAATGGTTAATTATGTTCGAACAAACGCCTTTTATTATCGCTGAGTTATCGGGCAACCATGACCAAGACTTTGAGCTTGCTAAAGCAATGATTCATGCAGCGGCTGACGCTGGTGTGGACGCCATTAAATTACAAACTTATACGCCAGATACCATGACGCTAGATGTTCGTCATGGTGAGTTTATGGTGTCTGAAAGTGACAGTTTATGGCGCGGGTCTAATCTTTATGATCTATACCAAAAGGCCTCAACACCTTGGGAATGGCATAAACCTTTGTTTGAGCTAGCTGAGTCTTTAGGCTTAGTGGCGTTTAGTTCACCTTTTGATTTGAGTGCCGTGGCGTTTTTAGCATCCATTGACGTGCCATTATATAAAATCGCCTCTTTTGAGATGACTGATATTCCGCTGATTCAAGCTGTCGCACGAACGGGTAAACCAATTATTATGTCTACAGGCATGGCAAGCGAAGAAGAGATCGCGGAAGCGGTAGCAACCATTCGAGCCATTGGAGATAACCCGTTAACCTTGCTTAAATGCACCAGTACATATCCTTCTAAAATAGAAGACTCTAACTTAGTTACCATGGCGGATTTGGCTGAAAAAACAGGTTGTCCTGTTGGTTTGTCCGATCATACTCAAGGCCTAGGCGCGGCGGTTGCAGCAACGGCGCTGGGTGCCACAGTGATTGAAAAACACTTTGTTTTGGATCGTAGTGCTGGCGGTGTGGATGCTGAGTTCTCTATGGAGCCTGCGGAAATGAAAGCGCTGGTGGTTGCTTGTCGTGCGGCAAAGGCCGCGCTTGGTAAGGTGACTTATGGTGGTTCGGATGCCGAGCAAGCAGCCAAGAAATATCGTCGTTCTATTTATGTGGCTGTAGATTTGCCAGCTGGCACCATATTGACCGAAGAGCATCTGAAGATCATTCGTCCTTCATTTGGCCTTGCCCCTAAACATTGGCCAGACGTATTAGGCAAGACATTAGTGACTGATGCGCAAAAAGGTCAGCCTCTTGCTTGGGAAATGATGGCGTGAAACTCTTGGTGCGAGCCGATGCCTCTGTCGAGATTGGCATGGGTCATAGGGTTCGTTGCCAAGCCTTGATTCATGCCTTTAACGAATTAGGCTGGCAATGTCAGTTTGTGGTTGATCAGCGTTACCAAGCCTTTGCTTCTCAGCAAGATTGCTTGATTGGCGGCGAGTCAGAAGAAGAGTGCAAGTCTGAATTTTTAGCTTTGGCGAGACAATCTGATCTAGTGGTATTAGATCATTATGGCTACAGTGCCGATGATATTGCTCAGCTTTATCAGTATCAAACAAACCTTCTTGTATTGGATGACATGAATGACAGGGGCGAGTTTCCCGCCAAATGGCTGCTCAATCCGCTTCAGCAAGACTATTCCAAGCACATTGAGTTTCCATTAGTAGGAAGTCGTTATGCGTTGTTAAGGCCGGCTTTTCAACAGCTGGACGAAAGCCAAAGCTCGCCAGAACAACTGCTTATTACCCTTGGTGGAACCGACCCGCTTGCTTTAACCTTGCCTATACTCAATGCCTTATTGGTGTCCAATTTTCCTACAAAGTACATTCAGGTGTTATTGGGTGCGAATGCCAAGAATGCAGATCAAGTGATCCACTTTTGTCGAGTTAATAATATCGCTTTTGAGCAAGGTTTGGCGGATGTTACGCCGTTAATGAAGCAAGCCAAGATGGCGATCTCTGCCGCGGGTGGCACCTTGTTTGAGCTGGCTTGCATGGGCGTTCCAACGATTTTTGCTCAAGTGGCGGACAATCAAACTCGTTCTCTTCAGCAGCATGTTCCACTGAATTGGTGTCGTTCGGTTCGGTTTGATAACGTTGTGGAAGACGTTCGACAACAAGGTGTTGAGCAATTGGTAGAAGAGGTGAATCGTCGTTGGTTAGATCATCAATGGCAACAAAATGCTAGTAGAATTGCTCGCAGCTTAGTGGATGGAAACGGAGCAAAGCGTGTGGCTGAAAAGGTTAACTCTTATTTTTTAATGCCATGATTTGCGTTAAGCGCAACCAATCTTCTTCGGTATCTAAATCCTGAATTCTATGTCTTGGCAGCATAAGTGGTTTGGACCTAGGCCCAAAAATTTCCTGCTCAAACCAATCTTTCGTGCTCGCCCAATAGAATTGTCCCGCATCATGAATTGCTTCGGCTAAATCTTGTGAGCGTTTGCCAATGTGTTCAGGGAACATAGGCGCTAGTTCGCCATTTTTTTGAATATGAAGCGCACGCTGAATAGGGAAAGCAAACGTCGTGGCGGAAAAACAAAAGGCTGTGGATTCGTCAAGCTGTGCCAAACCTTGTTGTAAATCATCAGGCGTTAGCAGTGGACAAGTTGCATAAATTAAACAGGCTTGATCGGGTGTTTTACCTTCATCGATTAAACAACGTAACGCGTGTTGCATAACAGGTGTGGTGCCTGTCATGTGATCGGCCAAATCAGCAGGGCGAAAGAATGGCGTTTCTGCGCCAAATTTGCGTGCTACTTCTGCAATTTCAGCGTCATCGGTAGACACAATCACGCGATCAAATAACTCTGAATCAATCGCTGTTTCGATGGAGTAACCGATCAAAGGCTTGCCATCCAGCAAGCGAATATTTTTCCTTGGAATGCGTTGAGAGCCACCACGAGCTGGAATCACAGCAACTCGATAGGGTGTATAATCGCCTTGGTTACTTTGCAGAAGAGACGTGTCTTTCATTGCTTAGGCTCTCATCACGCGATTTGCTATTAAGGCGTGTTTCAGGATCAGCGCCACTCGCTCTTGCTGGGCATGAGTTAAGTCGGCAAAAAGCGGCAAACTCAGAGTGCGAGCATAGTAATCTTCCGCAATAGGGAAATCGCCTTGTTTGAAGCCTAGTGCTTGGTAATAAGGTTGGGTGTGCACTGGAATGTAATGCACCTGAGTGCCTATGCCTGCTTGACGTAAAATATCAAACACGCCTTTTCTAGCTTCCTTGTTGTGCTCAGGTAAGAGAATCGGAAACAAATGCAGTGCTGAATAATTATCATCTGCTTGATAAGGCAAA
This sequence comes from Marinomonas foliarum, assembly GCF_016906065.1. Lineage (NCBI taxonomy): Bacteria > Pseudomonadati > Pseudomonadota > Gammaproteobacteria > Oceanospirillales > Oceanospirillaceae > Marinomonas > Marinomonas foliarum. Next base: position 2,966,705 of record NZ_CP070273.1, read on the forward strand.
GTGATTGGTAAGCTTTTTAATAGAATCTCGTAGTTAGCAATTTGTTTATGTCGACACTCGATAAAGTCATCCAAACGAGATAGCTGAGATAAACCCAAAGCAGCCTGTAATTCCGTCATGCGATAATTAAAGCCTAATGTGTGTTGTTCATAATACCAATCCCCGGGCATTTGCGTTAATTCATCAGGTGATTTGGTTGTGCCTTGTGAGCAATGAGTGCGCATGTGCTTGGCGAGCTGTTCATCGTTGGTAATCGCCATACCGCCTTCCGCAGACGTGATGATTTTCACTGGGTGAAAGCTGAAAATACAAATGTCGCTGAATGCTCCGTTGCCCACGTAGTTGTCTTGGTATTTCGCACCAATTGCATGGGAAGCGTCTTCTATAATACGAAAGCCATATTCTTTGGATAGTGCGTGAATAGCTCGCATGTCGCAAGATTGACCCGCAAAATGCACTGGAATGACGACTTTTGGTAAATTGCCTTTGGTCTTGGCTCTGGCTAATTTTTCAGCCAGTTTATCTGCGCACATGTTATAAGTGCGAGGATCAATATCGACAAAATTGACATTAGCGCCGCAATAGCGTGCGCAATTAGCGGAAGCGATAAAAGTGTTAGGCGATGTCCAAACCGTATCATCAGTGCCAACACCTAGTGCCAAGCAGGCAAGGTGTAAAGCTGAGGTTGCACTGTTTGCTGCTACGCCATAATGAGCTCCGACCTTTGTACAAATAGCCTGTTCAAACTCAGTGACGCAAGGACCCTGAGTTAAGGTGTCAGAGCGTAGCGATTTTACAACGGCTGCAATGTCGTCTTCGCTAATAGATTGGCGGCCGTATGGAATAAAATCATGCGTCATCGAAGGTCAAAATCTCTTCAATACTTAAAAAATGTGGGTTGCTTCCAGATTGATATTCATAACCTGGTTCAACCAGTTCGCCCGTTTCGCCTAGGCGATTGTGAGCAAAATCCATATCGTCTTGATAAAATTTGATGCTTGGCGAAATCACATAATGATCGCTAAATTCATAGGTGTGGAAAGAGTCATCCCCAGGGCACATGACTTCGTGAAGCTTTTCGCCTGGGCGAATACCAACATCTTTGGTCGGAATATTTGGCGCATAAGCTGCTGCCAAATCCATGATGCGTACAGAAGGAATTTTAGGAACGAATATTTCGCCACCATGCATGCGGCGGAAGTTTTTCAATACAAAATCCACGCCCATTGGTAGGGTGATCCAAAAACGCGTCATGTAGGGGTGGGTAATAGGAATAGAATCAGCGCCTTCCGCGACTAGCTTTTGAAAGAAAGGCACAACAGAGCCACGAGATCCAACCACATTGCCGTAACGGACCACTGAGAAACGCGTACGGCCTTGGCCGACCATGTTGTTGGCGGCAACAAATAGCTTATCAGAGGCAAGCTTGGTCGCGCCATAAAGATTGATAGGGGCTGCCGCTTTGTCTGTGGATAAGGCAATGACTTTCTCTACGTCATTGGCAATGGCGGCTGCGATTACATTTTCGGCGCCATGGATGTTGGTTTTAATACATTCCATTGGGTTATATTCAGCAGCGGGGACTTGCTTGAGAGCGGCAGCATGAATAACAAAATCTACATCGCGCATGGCTTGCGTTAGACGGTCTTTGTCGCGCACATCACCAATGAAATAGCGCATACAAGGTGCATCAAAGTCTTGCTGCATCTCATATTGTTTCAATTCATCACGTGAATAAATAATCAGTCGTTTAGGTTGGTAATTGGCCAATAGAGTTTTCACATACTGATGGCCAAAAGAGCCTGTGCCACCAGTAATAAGAATGCTTTTGTTGTTAAACATGTTTTTTACCAAACTAAATAATGGAATTTGAAAGCCTAATGAGCATGGCCATTGTACAAATAATCTTTTTACTATATCGACTACTTTAGGCTAAACATTAATGAAATCAAGGAACTGCTGCCAGCTTTTAGGGCTTTTGTATTATTCCCTCCCCTTGGCATATAGCTTTTAACCCCCTCCCAACCTCCCCCTTGGCAGGGGGAGGAGCTAAGTTCGTTTTTGTTCCTTCCCCTTATCTTCAAGGGGAAGGTTAGGATGGGGTTGTAAATGTTTTTAAAATATACTTCCACCTAACCTCAGGAGCTAAGGGCTTTATATTATCCCAATTCCCTCTTAACAGAGGAGCAAGTAGTGCGCGAGACACAGTCTGCAATATGATCATTCACCATGCCCGTGGCCTGCATAAACGCATAACAAGTCGTGGCTCCCAGGAATTTGAAGCCTCGTTTTTTCAAGTCTTTGGAAAATCGAGTGGATAATTCCGTCACCGCAGGTGCGTCAGTATGATTGCGGATGGGATTATCAATAATTTTGTTATCGCTAAAACCCCAATAATATTGGCTAAAGGAGCCAAACTCGTCGGCAATTTTCAAAAAGGCTTTGGCGTTGTTAATGGTCGCTTCGATCTTTGCGCGGTGCCGCACGATTCGCTCATCTAATAATAATCTCTCGACGTCGGCTTCGTTCATATTAGCGACTTTTATGGGGGCAAAATTATGGAAAAGGGCACGGTAGCCTTCTCGTTTACGTAAAATAGTAATCCAGCTTAGACCTGCCTGAGCGCTTTCTAGTACAATACACTCAAATAGGGATTGATCGTCATAAACGGGAATGCCCCATTCAGTATCGTGATAATGAATGTATTCAGGAGATCCTAAACACCAAGCGCAACGTATGTTTTCCATGAATGACACTCCAAACTTGTAACCGCGACATGCCTAATTGCGAATTAATCATATCAGACATTATTTTAAATAGTGCCCTGCTTAGGACGAGATAATATGAAGTTTAAACCGACTTACAGTAAAAAAGATGTCGAGATCTTGGCAGACGAATGCCTTTATAAAGGCTTTTTCGAAATGCGTAAGCTGACGTTGAAACACAAAAAATTTAATGGCGAGTGGAGTCAACCTATGACTCGTGAAATGATGGTGCGCAACGATGCAGTATGTGTGCTTTTATTTGACCCAGTGGCCGATAAAATTTTATTAATCGAACAGTTTCGTCCTGCGGTATTAAATGGTGAATCGCCTTGGTTGCTCGAATTAGTGGCAGGCATGGTGGAAGAAGGTGAAAGCGATGAAGATGTGGCTCGTCGTGAAGCATTCGAAGAGGCAGGTGTGACAGTAAAGCGCCTTGAATACATGTTTAAGTTTGTGCCTTCACCGGGTGGGTTGGTGGAGTACTTGCGCATGTATGCAGGCGAATTCGATTCTAGCCTTGTCGATACCTCGCAAGTTCATGGTTTAGACGAAGAGAATGAAGACATTAAACTTCATCTTGTGTCGTCCGACGACGCTATCGGTTTGCTTAAAAATGACGTAGAAAATGCCAGCACCATCATGGGGCTGCAATGGTTTGCATTAAATAAAAATGATCTTGTAAAACGTTGGTGTGCTTAAGCTGATGAAGATGGGGATGTCTGTCTTTATTAATAAGAAAACCTGGCTACAGCCTTGTGTTGGCGTCGTTTCTTTTGTGTTTATGTGTGGGAATGTTCTTTTCTGGGCCTTGCTTGTACACCTTATTTCGCCTTTATTATTGTTGAAAAGTACTCGTTACGAGAGCCTAGCTGAACATTGTGTTAACCGCTTGTATTATGGATGGCTGGCTTCTTGTGAATGGTGGTTTCAAAACATTTTAGGTGTGAAGTGGGAGCTTGATGAAGCCATGAAAGCGGACTTTGATCACTGGCATTTGATCATTGCGAATCATCAGTCTTGGGTAGATGTGTTTGCAATTTTTGCTCAGCTTAAAGATCGTCGCCCTTTGCCAAGAGTGTTTATGAAGCAAGCCTTGTTTTGGATGCCGTTTGTGGGAACCGCAACCTATATAATGGGGTTTCCGTATATGAAGCGTTATACTAAAGCTCAGATCGCCAAAAAACCTAAACTGGCAGGTAAAGATCTGGCAACCACAAAACGTTCTTGTAAGCGGCTGCTTAAACGCCCAAACTCTATTATGAGTTTTGTTGAAGGAACGCGTTTTTCACAAAAAAAGCATCAGCAGCAAGCATCGCCTTATCGTTGTTTGCTTAAACCAAAGGCTGGCGGCATTAGTTTTATATTGCAGACGATGCCGCAGAAAATAAAAAGTATTACAGACATCAATGTCTTATACGAGAAAGAGGTAGTCACTGGATGGGATTTACTTTGTGGTCGTATTGGCAAAGTAAAAGTCATGGCGCGAGATGTCGCTATTCCTGACGCCATGTTAACGCCAGAATACCAAGCTGCCGGAAAGGATAGAGAACACTTTTTTGCTTGGTTTAATCTATACTGGCACGATAAAGATACACGTATGAGTCATCAGCTTGCCGCTTTGAAACAGGCAAAGGCTGTAGGATTAGAGCAAGAATTTTCAAAAGGAAACACGTCACAAGAATGACGAATGCTATGAAGACAGAGAAAACATCGAAACAATATGTGCCAGATTTGGTGAGTTTACAGCTGCTTGGTGAGTTAAATTATCGCCGACTAGGTAAACTTATGCGTGGTCATGAGGAGATGGATTCGTGGAATTTTTCGATTCATAGTGCTGGTGACCAAGAAAGTCGTCTACGCCTTACCTTAGGCAAAGAGAGTCGTTTTACCTCTGAAATAGCGCTAGAGTTTGGTCCAGAGATTCCGAAAGAGCTGCTTTTTAAAACCACCCTGTCTATGACGGTGCGTTTGTATCATGATGTTGGGATTGCGGAAATTACTGATGGGCATCGCCAATACAGCGGAGCGTATCCTTACCCAAATGATGCCATGTTGCATCGAGATGAAAAGTTTCGCCTTAACCAGCAGTTAGCGGATTTATTAGAGTTGTGCCTAAAGCATGGTCATAGACTGAATAATACCTTGTCTTTTCAGTTTGCCTGAATTTAGTTTTTTTAATCGTAAATTGCTTGATAAAGAAGGCCACCTTTGACTGTTTTACTGTATATCCATGGTTTTAATAGCTCTGAGCTGTCCCATAAAGCTACAGTTCTTGGCAATGCTGCAAAAAAAATAGACTTACCTGAAGCTGTGATTTCTCCACGTTTATCTTGGCAACCGGCGCAAGCAATTAAACAGTTAGAAGCCATAATTGAAGCGAATTACGAAAGAGGCATAACATTAATAGGTAGTTCTTTGGGCGGTTTTTATGCTGCATATCTAGCTGAAAAATATCGACTGAAAGCCATATTGGTTAACCCCGCTGTTCAAGCTCCTATATTGCTACAAGGCTATCTAGGCCCCCAATTTAACCCTTATACCAATGAAGAATACGAATTAACTCAAGATCACATGATTGAGCTTGAGCAATTAGTGGTGACCAAGCCGACTGCCGACTTATACTGGCTAATGATTCAAGAAGGTGATGAAGTGCTGGACTACAAAGAAGCCCTCAAAGCTTTTCCTAAAACAGCACGACTTACCCATGAAGAAAAAGGCGACCACAGTTTTGTTGAATTTGAACGATTTTCTGCTGAAATCCTTCGTTTTGCCAAAATATTAATCGAGTAAACTACTGCTTTTGTTAGACTATTTCACACTAAGTAAAACCAGTGATAGACTCTAGCCAATCTAATTTACACTCGTACGTAATACAATATTTGAACCCTGTATTGCACGATCAACTTGGAAGTAAAAACACGCATGTCTGCAAAAGAATATAACGCCGGATCGATAGAAGTTCTTAGTGGCTTAGAACCCGTACAAAAACGCCCAGGAATGTATACGGATACCACACGGCCAAACCATCTAGCGCAAGAAGTTATTGATAACTCAGTGGATGAGGCCTTGGCTAATCATGCGGATCGTATCGAAGTCATCTTATACAAAGACGGTTCATTGAGTGTCGAGGATAACGGTCGAGGCATGCCAGTGGATATTCATCCAGAAGAGGGAATATCTGGTGTTGAGTTGATTCTGACTAAGCTTCATGCGGGTGGTAAATTCTCCGGCGATAATTACCAATTTTCTGGTGGTTTGCATGGCGTTGGTGTTTCTGTTGTTAACGCCTTGTCTACATCGTTAGAAGTCTGGGTACGTCGTAATGGTGCTCACTATCATATTGGCTTCGAGAATGGTTTTAAAACATCAGAACTAAAAGAAATTGGTACGGTAGGTAAGAAGAATACCGGTACGAAAGTTAAATTCACTGCAGATACAAAATACTTCGACAGCCCTAAATTTTCTATTTCGCGTCTCAAGCATTTATTGAAAGCCAAAGCCGTACTTTGTTCTGGACTTCATGTTGTCTTTATTGATCAAAGTGGTAGTGAAGAAGCCCGTGAAGAATGGTTTTTTCAAGATGGTTTAAAAGACTACTTAGCACAGGCCAATAAAGGTTTTGTATTGCTACCCGAGGAACCTTTCATTGGCGGCATGACTGAAAAAACGCAAGGTGTTGATTGGGCGGTTCAATGGTTGCCAGAAGGTGGCGAGTTAGTGACAGAAAGTTATGTCAACTTGATCCCAACAGCGCAAGGCGGTACTCACGTGAACGGTTTACGAACCGGTTTGTTAGAAGCCATTCGCGAGTTCTGTGATTTCCACAATATCTTGCCTCGAGGTGTTAAGTTAACGGCAGAAGACGTATGGGATCGTTGTAGCTATGTCTTGTCAGCGAAAATCCAAGAGCCTCAGTTTTCGGGTCAAACGAAAGAGCGTTTGTCTTCTCGGCAAATAGTGGCCTTTATTTCAGCGACGGTAAAAGACTCATTCAGTCTTTGGTTGAACAAACACGTTGAAGACGGTAAAAAAATTGCCGATATCGTGATTAACAGCGCGCAAAAACGCCTAAAAGACAGCAAGAAGGTCGTACGTAAGCGTATTACTCAAGGTCCTGCATTGCCGGGTAAATTGGCCGACTGCTCTGGACAAGACTCATCTCGAAGTGAACTCTTCCTTGTGGAAGGGGATTCTGCGGGCGGTTCTGCGAAGCAGGCTCGCGAAAAAGACTTCCAAGCTATTTTGCCGCTGCGAGGGAAGATATTAAACACTTGGGAAGTAGACTCTAACCAAGTACTTGGCTCTCAGGAAATTCATGATATTTCTGTTGCTTTAGGTGTTGACCCAGGAGATGACGATTTAAGCGGTTTACGCTACGGCAAAGTTTGTATCTTGGCCGATGCTGATTCGGATGGTTTGCACATCGCAACGCTAATTTGTGCTTTGTTTGTTCGCCACTTCCCAGCCCTAGTAAATAGCGGACATGTTTTCGTAGCTATGCCGCCTTTGTACCGAATTGATATCGGTAAAGAAGTTTACTACGCCCTTGATGATGAAGAAAAAGACATCACCCTACATAAGATTGCCGCTGAAAATAAACGTGGCACACCAAACGTACAGCGATTCAAAGGCTTGGGTGAGATGAACCCATCCCAATTACGTGAAACTACTATGGCGCCAGATACGCGTCGTTTAATCCAATTAACCATGGAAGATAAATTGGATACTGATGAGCTTTTAGACAAACTGCTATCGAAAAAACGTGCAGGAGACCGTAAAAGCTGGTTAGAAACATATGGCAACTTGGCGATTATTGATTAACCTACTTTGTTTTTATTAAGCCAAGCTAGAATATAAGTATCGCTCAACAAAATGGAAATGAATGAATGTCTGAAGAAAACGGCGATGATGTCATCAGCGAAGAAGTCCTTTACGAAAAGATTGATCACTATTTATTGACGTTCGGCACAGATCGTTCACTGATGTGTGTGTCCGAATTAGATGGCTTTTTAACCGCGTTGGGCTGTTCGATAAAAGAGTTGGAGCCAGATGTATGGCTCAATGCAATATGGGGAGCGGATGAAGATCAGCCGACCTGGGACTCAACAGAACAGGAAGACGAGTTTCTAAGCCTTGTACTTATCATGTACATGGAAACCATGAACAGCTTGCTATTTGGCGACTTTTATCCTGTTTATTTAGAGCAAGAAGTGGATGGTGAATTTACGATATTAGTTGAAGAATGGTGCGTTGGCTTTATTCGTGGCGCTAAACTGATTGGTTTGGGGATTGGTGGCGACAGAGAGTTTTTTGATGAAGTGCTTGCGCCAGTTCGTCTATTTGGCACAGAAGCCGGATGGGATAAGTTGGAAGGTATGGTTGATGAAGAAGTTAATTTCTGGAAAGAGACCTTAGAACCTTCGATCCTGCGCTTGGTTAAGCATTACCATCCGGAAATGCAAGCGACGAGCAAAGCAGAAGAGAAACGCACATTGCACTAATCACGCAATAACTAGTTTGCTTGTTCAAAGCTTATTCCGTATAAAAAAACGTGATGCTTGTTAAGCATCACATTTTTTTTGCGGAGCTGAGAGTTAGGGATTAACCTACTACTTTAGCGATGCTTTCACATAAATAATCAATGTTACTGTCACTTACGCCAGCTACGCTCATACGACCAGTATCGGCAATATAAATTGCGTATTCACTGCGCAATGTGCGAACTTGCTCTAGTGTTAAACCAGAGTAAGAAAACATACCACGCTGATCTTTGATGAAACTAAAGTCTTTGCTCACGCCAGACGCCGCTAGTTTAGAGACGAGTTTTTCACGTAAACCGTTAATGCGGTCACGCATTGCAGCAACTTCTAGTTCCCATTCTGCTTTTAGTTCAGGGTTGCTCATAATAGTATAAACTACAGCGGCACCGTGAGCAGGAGGCATAGAATAGTTGGCACGAATGGCTTGACCAATAATAGAAAATGCGGCCGTTGCTTCATCTGCCGATGCGGCGATAACACTCAAACCACCGCAACGCTCACGATAAATACCGAAGTTTTTCGAGAAAGAGTTCGCGATCAACATATCTTGAACATTAGCAGCCATGTAACGCAAGCCAGCTAAATCTTCGTCTAAACCGTCACCAAAACCTTGGTACGCCGCATCAACTAATGGCAACAAACCATGTTTGTTAACCAAGTCTGTTAGGGCTTTCCAGTGATCAAGCTGTAAATCAATACCTGTCGGGTTATGGCAGCAAGCATGAAGCAACAACACATCGCCTTCTTTTACTTCGGCTTCTAGGGTCGCCATCATGTCGTCAAAACGTAGGCCATTTGTTGCCGGGTCGTAGTAAGGGTAATCTCTTACTTCCACGCCAGCAGAATCAAAAATAGACTTGTGGTTACCCCAAGTTGGATCACTTACCCATAAGCGAGCATCTTTTAAATTGGCGCTAATAAAGTCAGCAGCCACTTTTAGTGCACCAGTGCCGCCAGGTGTTTGCGTTGAGCGAATACGGCCAGAAGTAATTAATTCATTGCCTTCACCTAAAATCAAATCTTTGATAATGGCTTCAAACTCGGTGGCGCCATAAATACCTAGGTAGCTTTTAGAATCTTCTTGTTCAAGCAGAATAGCTTCGGCTTTTTTAACCGTATTTAAAATCGGTGTGTTGCCATTATCGTCTTTATAGACACCAACACCCAAATCGATTTTCTTTGGGTTCGTATCTTGCTTATGTGCAATGATAAGGGCTAAAAGAGGGTCGCCAGAAACAGCTTTAAGATGCTTGAACATGATATTTACAGGGTCCTTATGGTGTGCCACAGGAAAATCGCTGTGGTTATAATCGTTGCTTAAATAGCTTCTTCATTTTGCCGTTTTTATGACAAAATACAATGCAAGCAAGAGGGAAAATTCCTCAATACTGTAAAGAAAAAAAGACACCTAGTTTTTCCTCCCCAGCGAGCCAGTTTATGACTTCTTTTCAACAGCGTTTTCAAGTTCTCGATACTTGGTTAAAAACACATACACAGCTCTGGCAATTTGATACTTTTGCTCGCTTGGGTAATCCTTGGGAAAATGCCTATCCTGAATTGGCTTCACACTTGGTACGAGAAAACCTAGAAATAGAAAGCGAGGCTTTTTATGCGGAAGTATTTCAACACTGCCCAGATCTAAAAACCGCATCTAAATTTTTAACCTCCGATTTACTTGATCAATCACCGCAGCGAACACTTACTCATGATTTACCAAGCTATGTATCGGCAGGAATAAAAGGCCGAAAGTGGTCGCAAATCCAGGCCTTTGTTGCTCATACCCCCAAAGCCAACAACTACGTGGAATGGTGTGCGGGAAAAGGTCACTTGGGTAAGTTATTGGCCTTTCAAGATAACAAGCCAGTCCACAGCCTAGAATGGCAAAAAACACTTTGCGAAGCGGGCGAACAAGAAGCAAAACGGCTAAAAATACCGCAAACCTTTACTCATGCAGACGTGCTAAAAGGAGAAGGGCGAACCGCGTTAGCAAACGCTCACTGTGCGGTGGCACTTCATGCCTGTGGGGATTTGCATCGTGAATTGATCGAACAAGCCGTTGCTACGAACACGGCCATGCTGTGTATTTCCCCATGCTGCTATCATCTGACTCAAGCGAGTGACTATCAGCCGTTATCACACAGCGCCCAACAGTCTGCACTGACACTGCGCCAAGCTGATCTCAAACTCGCCGTCAAAGAAGTCGCTACCGCTGGGGCTCGTGAACAACGACTCAAGCAACTGGAACTCACTTATCGCTTGGGTTTCGATTCATGGCAAAGAACAGCCCGCCAGCAAGATGAATACCTGCCGGTTCCCTCCATTCAAAAAGCATTACTTAACCAAGGCTTCGTTGCTTTTTGCCAGTGGGCGGTGGAACAAAAAGGTCTGTTACATCTACAAGCCAACTTGCCCTTTGACGTCTTTGAACGACAAGGTCAACAACGCTACCAACAAGTCCAAAAGCTTGAAGCCATCAGCCAACTCTTTCGCCCCGCGTTGGAATACTGGCTCGTCCTAGACCGCGCAATCTACCTAGAAGAAAGCGGCTACCAAGTCGAGATAGGAAAATTTTGTGATAAAAGCTTAACGCCAAGAAACTGGATGATCAGGGCTGAGAGAAAATAAAAAAACAGTGAGCATATTGCTATGCCCACTGTTGAAAATAGAGAAGGGAATTAAATCAAATTACACTAGGTCAAACAGTAGGGCTTTGACGCGTTTTTCGCTTAGTCTTTCAAAGTTAATTTCTGACACGTTTTCAATTTTTGCGCCGTCGCCAGGTTGCATGGTGATGCCGTCGCCTAGGGACAGTTCGCCTTCGATCAGGTGCACGTAGTAATGGCGGTTGTTGTCCGCTTGCCATGTGGCAGTTTGCTGATCTTCAAGGATCAGTTGGATGAGTTGCATGTTTTGTTTAACGTGCAGTGTGCCATCCTTTCCATCTGGTGTGATGATGGTGGTGAAGCCTTGTGCTTGGCTAAATTCCTTTTGTTGGTAGCCTGGTTCTCCGCCTAGTTTATTTGGCATGATCCAGATCTGTAGGAATTTCAGCATGTCTGTTTCAGAGGCGTTGAATTCACTGTGGTAAACGCCTTTGCCTGCGGACATGAGTTGGTATTCACCCGCTGGCAATTCTTTTACGTTGCCCGCACTGTCTTTGTGGGCGATGGTACCTTCTAATACTAGGCTGAGTATTTCCATGTCTTTGTGACCATGAGTTTCAAAACCCGCGCCTGGGGTGACAGTATCATCATTGATGACGCGTAGGTCTGAGAAGCCCATATGCTGTGGGTCGTAGTAGCTACCAAAAGAAAAAGTATGATTGCTGCTTAACCAGCCAAAGTTAGCTTGTCCACGGTCTTGTGCGTTGCGAATAGTGATCATGTTGTTTCTCCTAATGGCTACCGAAGGCAAAGGTGCTTGCGGTGTATGAAGTGAGTGTAGGCGTCGAAGAAAAGAAAGAAAATCGGAAGGTTTTGAGCTAGTATTTCAAAAAATTTGAATAAAGGTTGAGTTATGGCATACGCGGTGACATTGGAAGCATTACGGGTGTTAGAGGCGATTCATCAGTTGGGCAGTTTTGCGGCCGCGGCAGATGCTTTGTTCAAAGTGCCGTCTGCCTTGACCTACACAGTAAAAAAATTGGAAGACGATTTGGGTGTGGCGTTGTTTGATCGCTCACGACAAAAAGCTGTATTAACCCCAGCGGGTCACTTAGTGTTGGAGCAAGGTCGAACAATTTTAGAAGCGGCCATGCGTTTAGAAGATTCAATTAAGCAGTTCGAGTCAGGGTGGGAGCCGAAGTTAAGAATCGCCCGTGACACGGCACTGTTAGAGTTCCCGTTGATGTCTGTTGTTGGGGATTTTTTATCGCAGAATCGACCGGTGGAGTTGACCCTATCGGAAGAAGCAGTCGGTGGTGGCTGGGATGCATTGCAAGATGATAGGGCGGATTTGGTTATCGGTGCGACAGGTGAGTTGCCCAAGGGGAATGTTCATATTAGAGCCATTGGTGAGATAGAGTTTGTGTTCGCTGTGTCACCAACGCATCCATTGGCGTTGACCGACGGGATGATTACCGCCGCGCAATTACGTCAATATCCTTCTATTGTTGTCGCTGATAGTTCAAAAATTTTGCCAGCCCGTAGCAGTGGGATTTTTGAGAGTCGGCAAGTGCTTAGAGTTGATACCATGCGCAGTAAAATTCAGGCGCAATGTTTGGGTTTAGGCGTGGGGTATTTGCCGAAACATCGCATTGCCGATGAGCTAAGTTCTGGTCGTTTGGTGTTGCGCCAGTGTGAGCTACCGAGACCGAATCAGATGGCGTATTTGGCGTGGCGTAAAGATGACCCGGGCAAGGGTTTGTCGTGGTTTGTTGAGCAGTTGGCCGCACAAGACTGGCAACTGCTTTCTGTCTGAGTTATCGCCATCTAAAGAGTTTCTACTTTAGACTTTAGGTTTATTAGGGGTATTTGTGTTTTCTCTCTCTCTTTCTGTGTTGCCTGTGTTTTTGTTATTGATGGCGGGGGCGGTTTGCCAGCGTTGGCGTTTTCCGATGGAAGGGTTTTGGTCTGGCGTTGATAAATTTACTTATTGGGTGTTATTCCCTGCTTTGTTGTTTAGCAAAACGTCACAGATCGATTTCAGTAATCCTATGCTGCCAAAGTATGCATTTATTTTGTTGTTTGCCTTGTTTGTGACGGCGGTTTTTGTGTTCGTTAGTACTTGGTTGATGAAGGTGGTTGCCCCGACGGCTTCGTCTATGCTGCAAGCCGGTGTGAGGTTTAACACTTTTGTTATGTTGGCTTTAGCGGGCAGTTTGTACGGCAATGACGGATTGGTGCTGGCGGCGTTGGGCGCTTCTGTGTTGATTCCTTCTATTAATGTATTTCTGGTGGTGTCTATGACCTTGATGCATGGGACGTCGTCGGCTGATAGTTCGTCAGCCAATTCCTTGCCTCGTTTGTTAAGTGGCGCTTTGATTCGCAATCCTTTGATCGTGTCGATTGTACTGGGTAGCAGTTTGAATTTGTTAGGGTTAACACCGATTGTTCTGGTTTCCGATGTATTGAGTATGCTGTCGCAAGCAGCGTTACCACTGGTGTTGCTGGCTGTTGGCGCGAGTGTACGTTTAGAGGCTATACGCTCTGTGGGGATGACCTTTGTGATGTCCTCAGTTGCACGTTTTGTGGTGTTTCCTTTGGTGATTGGATTAATGTGCTGGTGGCTAGATGTGCGAGGCTTACCGGCGTTAGTTGCTGTGTTATTTGGGGTGGTACCAACGGCAACATCGGCTTACGCTTTAGCCCGTCAGTTAGGCGGTGATGCCGATAGGATGTCAGCTTATATCACGATGCAGACTTTATTATCTGTGGTTACTTTACCTGTTAGTGTGTGGTTAAGTCAGTTGTATTTGATGTGATGTAAAAACCTATTAAATGGCTGAAAAAATACCATATGGTGAATGAAAAAGTCATATTAGGGTGTTTTTTCATATCAGTATTGATATGAGGTTTGCTGTAACTTGCATTTGAAAGGTAAGAGTAGGGGATATATTGTGAATCGTAGGGTGTTAACTTGTCAGCAATGACAGGTATGTGACGCTCAATATAGATCACAACAAAAACAAAAAGGAATCTAGTATGCAAGCTCTCTCTGTTCGTCCGTCGTTGCCATGGCTGGGTGCATTTAAGCGCAAGGCTGTGTTAACTACTTTCTCTGTATTACTTCCTGTGTTGTCCGCTTCGGCGATGGCAGCAGACCTCACAATAGGCTTCTCGCAGATCGGCTCGGAAAGTGGCTGGAGAACGTCTGAAACCGAATCTATAAAGGCTGAGGCTGAACGCCGTGGCTATGATCTAAAATTCTCTGATGCTCAACAAAAGCAAGAAAACCAAATTAAGGCAGTGCGTTCGTTTATTGCGCAAGGCGTTGATGGCATTTTGCTGGCTCCTGTGGTGGAAACCGGTTGGGATCAGGTATTGAAAGAAGCACAGCGCGCTAAAATTCCGGTTGTGTTAATTGACCGTGGTGTGGCGGCAGACTCAAGCTTGTATCTGACAAAAGTGGCGTCTGATTTTAAAGAAGAAGGCGCGTTGGCGGCATCTTGGTTGGCAGCGGAAACGAATGGCCGTTGTAACATTGTAGAGTTACAAGGTTCTGTTGGCTCTTCTGCAGCGATCGACCGTAAGACAGGTTTTGATGCGGTTATTGGTAACTTCCCTAATATGACGATTACCCGCTCTCAGTCTGGCTCTTTTACTCGTGCAGGCGGTAAAGAAGTCATGGAAAGTTTCTTGAAAGCAGAAGGCGGCGCGAAGAATATCTGTGCCTTGTTTGCTCATAATGATGACATGGCATTGGGCGCTATCCTAGCGATGAAAGAAGCGGGCGTAAAACCAACTAAAGACATTTTGGTTGTGTCTATCGATGCGGTGCCAGATATCTTTAAAGCCATGGCTGACGGTGAAGCGAATGCGACTATCGAGTTGAATCCTCATCTTGGTGGCCCTGCATTTGATGCCATTCTAGCGTCTCAGGATGGTAAAAAAGTCGACAAGTGGATCAAAGCAAACGGTCCTTTGTACCTACCTGATACAGCGGCTGCGGAATACGCGAAGCGTAAATAATAGAGTGACACACCTAGGAGCAAGGCGCTTCTAGGTGTGGATTATTGTTTTATGTTAGCGAAACGGAGACGGCGACATGTCGGACTTAGTCAAAGATGCTTTGGAAGTCAAAGAAACCTCAGCAGTCAAAGAAACGGTCGAAGCGGCGCAGAGCGCAGTTCGCCCCTTGCTCGAAATCAAACACCTATCTAAATCTTTTACCGGCGTTCAAGCTCTAAATGATGTGTCTTTACAGATTCAACCGGGGGAGATTCGCGCCTTGCTGGGTGAAAATGGTGCGGGTAAATCTACTCTGATAAAAGTACTGACGGGTGTTTACCCACGTGACAGCGGTGAGATTTTGTTAGATGGTAGCTTGATTAGTGCCTCTGATAGTGGTCATGCCCAGCGTTTAGGGATTAGTACGGTTTATCAAGAAGTGAATCTTATTCCTACTATGTCTGTGATGGAAAATCTGACATTACAACATCAAGAAAAAACCTTTGGCTTGATTAGCTGGAAGAAAGCCGAAATCCGCGCCATGGAATTATTAGCGCAGGTGGGTTTAGACATAGATCCATTGCGTCAGCTAGATACCTATTCGATTGCGATTCAGCAACTCGTTGCTATTGCTCGTGCGTTAAGTACTCAAGCTAAGATGCTGATTTTAGATGAGCCGACGGCCAGTTTAGACAGTGACGAGATCAAACAGTTGTTTGACCTAATGGCACGGCTGAAATCTGAAGGCTTGGGTATTATTTTCGTAACGCACTTCTTGGATCAGGTTTACAGCATTACCGATAGTATTACCGTATTGCGTAATGGTGAGTGCATTGGCACCTTCAAAACTGCGGAGCTGTCTCGTTCCGATTTGGTCAGTCACATGGTAGGGAAATCTTTGGAGGACCTTGCGCCAACCGCTCACGATCATTCTATTAAACGCGAACGTACGGAGCTGCTACAGCTGAACAATGTCGGCAAACAGCGTTATCTTCAGCCGTTGGATTTGAATATCGCCGCAGGGGAAATTGTTGGTGTGGCGGGCTTGTTGGGCTCAGGTCGAACGGAATTGTGTGAGTTGGCCTATGGTTCGGTGAAACCGGATCAAGGGGAAGTGACGTTAAGTAATCATTCACTGACGAAATCGTCTCTGCGTCGAGCTATTCAGGTTGGTATGGGGTATTGCCCAGAAGATCGTAAGCAAGATGGCATTGTGGCGGAGTTGAGTGTCAGAGAAAACATGATCCTTGCGTTGCAGGCGAGCAAAGGTTGGTGGTCGCCAATTTCTATGGCTGAGCAACAAAAGCTAGTAGAAGAAATGATTCAGCGCTTGGCAATAAAAACACCTGATATGGATAAGCCAATTGGTGAATTAAGCGGTGGTAATCAGCAAAAGGTTATCCTTGCTCGTTGGTTGATTACGCATCCTGCCTTGTTGATCTTAGATGAGCCAACACGAGGCATCGATATCGGTGCTCATCACGAAATAATTCAAATTATTAAAGAACTGTGTGAGCAAGGTATGGGGCTATTAGTTGCGTCTTCTGAGTTAGAAGAGTTGGTGATGTTTGCTCATCGTGTGGTGGTGATGAAAGACCATCACAAGGTATCTGAACTTCATGGTGATGAGGTTTCGGAGCAGGCTATATTACGCACCATTGCGAGCTAGTCATTTTTTAAGTATTCAAAGTAGCTGTTCATATGAAAAAAAATAACTTTCTGCATAAACATCAAAAAACGCTCGCGCCTTTGTTGTCTCTTGTACTGATCATTTTGATTACAGCATCGGTGACACCTGGGTTTTTGAGCATTCGAATGGTTGACGGGCACCTGTTTGGTAGCTTATTGGATATCCTTCATCGAGCAACGCCAACGGCCTTAGTAGCTTTGGGGATGGCAGTCGTCATTGGTACTCGTGGTATTGATTTGTCCGTGGGGGCTGTGATTGCGATTTCTGGTGCGGTGACGGCTGTGTTGACGGTGAATACCGATTGGTCGGTAGGTGTGGTGATTTTATGTGCTTTAGGCACTGGCATGCTGTGCGGTTTGTGGAATGGCATTTTGGTGTCGGTATTTAATATCCAGCCTATTGTTGCCACGTTAATTTTGATGGTGGCAGGGCGTGGTATCGCGCAGATGATTACGGAAGGGCAAATCGTCACCTTCCATTCTGATGTATTGGATGCCATTGGCAATGGATATTTCTTGGCATTTCCTATTCGCGTGTGGATTGCGATAGGCATGATTGTCTTAACCGTTTTGGTGATGCGTAAAACGGCGCTAGGTTTGTTTATTGAAGCGGTTGGAGCCAACGTGCGAGCCAGTCGTTTGGTTGGTATTGAAGCGCGCTTGTTGGTGTTGTCTGCTTATGTTTTCTCAGGTCTTTGTGCTGCCATGAGCGGCATTATCCTTGCGGCCGATATTCGCGGAGCCGATGCCAATAATGCAGGTTTATGGCTAGAACTGGATGCAATTTTAGCCGTGGTGTTAGCCGGTGCTTCGTTAGCGGGTGGGCGTATTTATTTGCTGTTGACGATTGTTGGCGTGTTAATTATTCAAACTTTAACCACGGCGATTCTGACCAGTGGTTTGCCTGTTCAATATAATTTGGTAGTAAAAGCAACCATTATTCTCGCGGTATTGTTGGTTCAATCACCAAAGACTCGTCAATGGATATCTGATTTTTTCACGAAAAAGAAGCGTGCAGCTAATAGTAGTACTGGTAAAGCGGATACCGGTAAAGGGAGCATAAAACCATGATTAATGAACGTAATCTGCCGATATTGGCAACGCTATTGGTTTTTATCCTTTTGTATGGTTTTGGCATGTATGAGTACAAGGGTTTTCGTGACACCTTAGTATTCTCAAACTTATTGACGGATAACGCGTTTTTGATCATCACTGCGATAGGCATGACCTTTGTCATTCTGTCTGGTGGTATTGATTTATCGGTCGGGTCGATGATCGCGTTTATCGGTGTTTTGATGGCTTATCTGATTACCAATACTGGCATGCATCCTTTGTTTGCTATTGGTATCGCTTTGATTGTGGGTGTGGCTTTTGGCGCGATAATGGGGGTTATTATTGCGTTCTTCGAGATTCAGGCGTTTATCGTCACTTTAGCTGGGATGTTTTTGTTTCGAGGCTTGGCGTATTTGATCAACCTAGACGCGGTGCCGATTGATCACCCGTTTATTACTGGCTTGTACGATATTTATGTACCTTTGCCAGGACGTGGTGGTTTGACCTTTATTGCCATGGCTATGTTGGTGTTGCTGGCGCTGGGAATTTTGATTGCCCGTAGAACACGTTTCGGTATGAGCGTGTATGCGCTGGGTGGAGACAGTCATTCGGCAGCCTTGCTGGGCGTGCCAGTGAAAAAGACCATTATTAAAATCTATGCCTTGAGCGGATTTTATAGCGCTATGTCTGGGGTAATCTTTGCGATATATACAGGCTCGGCTTATCCACTTGCAGCGGTTGGGGTCGAGTTAGATGCTATCGCTGCGGTGGTGATTGGCGGTACCTTGTTAACGGGCGGGGTGGGCTATGTGTTTGGTACTTTCTTGGGTGGAATGATTCAAGGCATTATTCAAACTTTGATTACTTTTGATGGTTCGTTAAATAGCTGGTGGACCAAATTGGCTGTGGGTGGCTTGTTGTTGTTCTTTATCTTGCTACAAAAAGGCATCGTGTATTGGGTGAAAAAACGCTCGGCGACCTAGGGTTTTACTCTCAGTTTGCTCGTGTCATCAGACGCAAAAAAAAGCCAGTACATTTTATGTACAGGCTTTTTTTTGATCTATTTTGGTGCATTTTAATGCTTTGGCAAGGCTACGCTTCTGTAGGGTCTTGGTAAATGTTTTTGTAGCAGTAGTTGGTTGCTTCTACAAATCCGTCAACGCTACCACAGTCAAAACGTTTGCCTTTGAATTTATACGCCAATACACAGCCTTCTTGCGCTTGTTGCAAGATAGCATCAGTGATTTGTACTTCACCGTTACGACCCGCTGGCGTACTACGGATTTTGTCAAAAATATCGGGTGTTAGGATGTAACGGCCGATAATAGCAAGGTTTGATGGCGCGTCTTCTTTTGCCGGTTTTTCCACCATGTCGGTAACACGGTATAGGCCGTCCATCATGGATTCGCCTTTGATAACGCCGTATTTGTGCACTTCGTCTTCTGGTACTTCTTCAATCGCAACGATAGTGCAACGGAATTGGTTATACAGTTTAACCATTTGTGCCATTACACCATCATCTTCACCGAAGCAAAGGTCATCTGCTAGTACCACACCAAAGGCTTCATCGCCAATAAGTGGTTCACCCGTTAGGATGGCATGGCCTAGACCTAACATGTTGTTTTGACGAGTAAAAGAGAAGTTCACGTTGTCGATCAGGTGGCGTATGCCATCTAGGTATTTTTCTTTGTTGGTACCAGCAATTTGATGCTCTAGCTCATAACTGATGTCGAAATGGTCGGCAATGGCACGTTTACCACGACCCGTTACGAAGGTGACATTGTCCAAGCCCGCTTTGACCGCTTCTTCTACGCCGTACTGAACCAAAGGCTTGTTTACAATAGGTAGCATTTCTTTGGGCATGGATTTAGTGGCAGGCAAAAAACGGGTGCCATAACCAGCAACAGGGAATAGACATTTGCGAATCATAAATTTTCCTTAAAAAATGGCGTTAATCTTTGTTTAATGGCTGGCTAAAATTATACCGCATAGCCAGCTTGTTTCGTTTCTGTGGTGACTCTATGTTAAAGCATCTTGTGTGACACTTTTTATCACCTTAGTTAATCGATCTAATACAGGTGAGTTGAGTTTGTACCAATGCCAATAAAGAGGCAAGGCTAGGCGCTTGTTTGGCAGTAAGGATACCAGTTTCTTGCTTTTTATTTTCTGTTTGATTTGAATACTAGGAATTAAAGCACAGACTGTGCCACCCATTACAAGTTCAACAAAGCCATGGGAAGAGGGGTACCAATGACTGTGACTAATATCGGTTTCAACTTGTAGGCATTCCTTCTGATATCGCGCCCAAAGTTCATCATGTTCGTCGTAAATCAAAGACGGCGATTTTAAAACGGCTTCGGCGCTGAGGTCTCCTTTCAGGTGTTCTTCTATAAAGCTCGGTGTGGCGACCAGTTCGTAATGCATGTTGCCGAGAAAGATAGAATCCCCACCCGCTACAGGCGTACCTATTTGGCTGACACAAGCTACCACTTCGCCCGTTTGCAATAGAGCGCGAGTTTTGGCTTGGTCGGCGGCTTTAATATGTAACTTGGTGAAGTCTGTTGCAGAGAATTGACTGACCACGTCGGTAAACCAAGTCGCGAGCACATCGTTGTTGACCGCAATGCTTATCGGTTGAGTGGCTTGGTTGCCTTGGATGGCTTCTTGTAAACCTTCTTCGAGCATGGTGACTTTGTTGAAATGCGCTAGTAGCTGCTCGCCAAGTGGTGTGGCAACCACAGGCCTGGCGCGAATCAGTAAGGGGCGGCCGCAGACTTGTTCTAAGCGTTTGATATTTTGTGACACCGCAGATTGTGTCAGGTGAAGATACTCCGCTGCTTTGTCAAAACTTTGGAACTTCAAAACGGCGTGAAGAGAGGACAGCGCTTTATAATCCAACATAATTTTATCTAATATAACTTTAGTTTAATTAATTTAAATTTAATGGTTGACTTGCGTAAGATCAAGTCTCTTTAAAGAACACTGATATATTGGAGAAGGTTGTGTTGGCATTTGCGAGTGGCGCGATTACTGGTGGCGGTTTGATTATTGCTGTTGGGGCGCAGAATAGTTTTTTATTGGAGCAGGCACTAAAGCGACATTATGCCTTTCCAATTGCCGTGCTGTTTATATTAAGTGATGCTATTTCCATTGCACTAGGGGCGTTTGGTTTAGGTTTGATTTTGCAAAGTCATGACTGGCTTTTGTCGGTCTCCCGTTGGGCGGGCGTGGCTTTCTTGGTGTGGTTTGCCTTGGGTAAATGGCGTGCGTCGTTTCAAGAAGAGCATTTAATTTTAGAGCAATATAGTAAGCGTTTAGCCTTGTGGCCGTTGGTGATGATGGGGTTTGCGGTGACGTGGCTTAATCCGCATTTTTACTTAGATACCATGATTTTGATGGGGAGTTTGGCGAACCAGTGGCAAGGAGCAAAGTGGGAGTTTGTTTTCGGTGGTGTGTGCGCATCTGTGTTGTGGTTTTTGTCTTTGGCTTTCGTCGGAAAACTGTGTGCCAAGTGGCTAGAAAAAGCGGCTTTCTGGCGTTGGTTTAATCGTGTGAATGCTATCTTGATTTGGAGTATTGCGCTTAAAATTGCAACACAGCCCTTATCGTAAAAGGGCTGTGTTGTTTATGATCGCCAGTTATAGAATGGACTAAAGTTTGATTTCAACCTCGTGAGAGGTTTCTTCAGTCACTGTTGAAGAATCTGCTTCAACTAACATTTCCGCTGTAGCAACAGATGAAACGGTCAATGCCACAGGAATTTGATCCCCTTGTTCTTCGATGATCATCGCTGGCTGATGCTTGATTCGATACACAGCAAACAATGCTACGGAGATGTTTAAACCGGCAACGAACCAGAACAAAGCATCTATGCGCATGGTGTCCATTAGGGCTGCTGCAACCAGAGGCCCTAACATACCACCAATACCATTTAGCAATATCATGCCGCTACTGGCAGAGAGAATTTGTTCTGGGCGAAGTTGGTCATTCATGTGAGAGGAAGCGAGCGAGTACATTGGGAAGGTAAATGCGCCCACTGCAAACATGCCAATCATCATTAATATTTGGTTGTTCATCGTGCCGCCGAGCGGCACGATGAAAGCGGCAATGGCGCCAACAACGCCAACCCAAAGAATGGTGACACGACGGTCTTGGCGGTCAGATAGTTTACCAATTGGCCATTGCAGTAACATCCCACCGACGTAACTGGCACCGATAAAGAATGAAATTTCAACAATGTCCATGCCGATGCTTTTTGCATAAAGCGCACCCAGCCCCAGTAAGGCACCAGAGGTTGCCCCTGCAATGGTGACACCGGTGACACCAAGCGGAGCGGTTCTAATTAAACCAATAATATTGAGTTTTTCTGGAATATTAATGGTTGGAGAAGGAGTACGCACTAATAATAGAGGAACCACTGCCAAGGAGATTAGTACGGACGTTAAAATGAACAGGCCGTATCCACTAGGAGAGGATAAGTTTAATAAGAACTGACTAATTGTTTGGCTTGCCCAGATTTCGATAATATAAATCGAAAATAAACGGCCACGAGTCTTGTTGGTTGCAATGTCGTTTAGCCAGCTTTCGGTAACAATAAAGAGACCTGCATAACACAAACCCGTCCCCATCCGCATAAGCATCCAGAACCATGGGTTAACGACCATGGATTGCATTAGGATAGTAACGGATGCTAATGATGCAACTGCAGCAAACACGCGAATATGACCAACATTTTTGACCCAATTTGGTACTAAAAGGGAGCCCAAAATAAAGCCAAGGTAATATGCCGACATGATTAAACCTGTCGCAGTTGTATTAAACCCCTCAATAGAAGCTCTAATACCAATAAGTGAACTTTGCAAAGCACTTGCCATAGTGAGTACGGCAATACCTATAAGTAGGCTCCAAATTGGAATCAGGGTTTGCTTTAACATTCAGTGTCCTTTATGTGTTTTAGCTGGCAATAAAAAGTTAAATAATGACCTAGATTGATCAATATTTCGGCTGACTATACCGACAGAATTTTTGATTGCAATCACTAATATTAGACTTAAAAGATAGCAGGTTAAAATGCTTGTTTCTTAGGTGATTAGGCCGTTTGATTTAATGCTATTGAGTCATTAAATTTGAGATGCAAACAACGTACCTTTCTGGTTGGATTCTTTTTTCGAACCACTTTTCATGCTTAAAGCCCATAACCTTAATCAAATACACTCAGCATATTGCTCCTTGATGTAAAACGACTTAAACAGAGGGTTACTATAAATAAGAAAGGCCAGATGTTTCCATCTAGCCTTTTAACTTTATTTTAGCTAGAGCACATTATCATGCTGCGGTTTCTTCACGGCCAAAATGCTTACCAAGTAGGGCGTGGTAAAAATTATGATCGTTCAGAATGCCGATGCATTGATCCGCTTCTTCTAATACTAATAAGTGGTTCGAGTGGTAACGGATCTCGACGGCATCACGCATAGCGATGTTAGCTGGCACGATGAAAACCGTGTTATCTGGTACGTTGGCGATAATGGTTTCAGGTGTCCAACGAGCTGTTGGAATTTCGCCTTTTGGTCCTTGTACTGATGTCAATTTGCCATCTTCTAGTGTCATCGAAATATCATCACTAATGATGATTTGTCCTTCTTTCACTGCCAAATCAGCTAAAGGTGTCATTAACGATTGGCCGCGTAGCACGTTTAGAGGGTTGGTGTGAGCAACGAACTTTTCTACGTACTCGGTAGCCGGATTTAGGACGATTTGCTCTGGGGCGTCTTGCTGAATGATCCTAGCCGATTCCATAATGGCAATCTTGGAGCCGATTTTTAAGGCTTCATCTAGATCGTGGCTTACAAAAATGATTGTTTTATTGAGGCGCTTCTGCAGCTCGATAAGTTCGTCTTGTAGCTGAGAACGAATCAAAGGGTCAAGTGCTGAAAAGGGTTCGTCCATTAGCAATACATCTGTGTCCATGACAAAAGCTCTTGCTAAACCCACTCGCTGACGCATTCCCCCAGAAAGCTCATCTGGTTTTTTGTCTGCCCATTTATCTAGGCTAACCATCTTGAGCTGTTCACGTGCTTTTTCAAGCCGCTCAGCTTTCGGCATACCTTGCATTTCTAGCCCAAAAGCCACATTTTCGAGCACTGTCAGCCAGGGCATTAGCGCAAAACTTTGAAACACCATGGAAACCCTATGAGTTCTCATATGACGTAGCTTAGTCTCATCACATTTGGCCATATCAACCATTTTGTCGCCATCTCTTACAAGGCAACGACCACGGGCGATTTTATTTAAGCCATTGACAGCACGCAGTAGGGTAGATTTACCTGAACCTGATAAGCCCATCAAGACACAGATTTCACCTTCATTTACTTCTATGTTGGCATTTTGTACACCAACAACGTCGCCAGTCATTCCTAGAATCTCATCACGGGAGTGACCTTTGTCCATCAGTGGGAGTGTTTTTGCTTTATTGTCACCGAAGACGATATCGACGTTTTCAATTGTTACAACAGCCATAAATTACCCCTCGTTCTTAGATGATGGCGACTTACAAATACGGTCTAGCATAATGGCAACCAATACAATGGCGACACCTGCTTCAAAGCCTTGGGAAATGTTTACCGTGTTTAGTGCTCTGACAACTGGCTTACCTAAACCATCTGCTCCGACCAAGGCTGCAACCACTACCATTGATAAAGAAAGCATAATGCATTGCGTTACACCGGCCATGATACTTGGCATGGCAGCGGGTAGTTCAACTTTGTAAAGCAGCTTTGATTTAGTACAGCCAAACGCCAAGCCAGCTTCAATAAGCTCATTAGGAACCTTGCTGACACCTAGGTAGGTCAATCGAATTGGTGCGGCAATGGCGAATATAATGGTTGATATTAATCCTGGAACATAGCCTAAGCCGAATAGAATTAATGTAGGGATCAAGTAAACAAAGGTTGGGATCGTCTGCATTAAATCCAATACTGGACGTAAAATGGTGTACAACCAAGGCCGATGAGCTGCCGCAATGCCAATAGGGACACCAACTAGAACACTCATTGCGGTTGCGGAAATAACCAGTACTAAGGTTTGTATGGTTTCGATCCAGTAGCCCATATTTATGATGAGTAATAGGGATAAGGCAACGAAAATGATTAAGCTGATACTGCGATGGAGGAACCAAACACCGACTAGAATGATGGCAATCACTGCGAGAGGATGAAGGTAATCAATCGCATCAACCATGCTAACAATCATGGTTTCTAGGGTGAGAGAGACAAGGTCAAAAAACACGGAAGCCGCACTTACCAGCCAGTCGACAAAGTTTTCCATCCAAGCGCCAAGAGGGATTTTATTATCCGTCAGCCAATTCATATGTGTGTTCTCCCGATAAGTTGATGGCGCATTCTTAGCCGTGTGTGACTAAGAATGCGATGTTATGCAAGTGATGTATTACAGGCCTAGGTGTGATTTCACAGCGCTAAGGCCGTTATCGCCAGAGGCAGTAGTGACACCTTTAAGCCAATTATCGAGAACGTCTGGGTTGGCTTTTAACCATTCTTTTGCGGCGATATTAGGTTTTTTTCCATC
Source organism: Marinomonas foliarum (assembly GCF_016906065.1). Taxonomy (NCBI): domain Bacteria; kingdom Pseudomonadati; phylum Pseudomonadota; class Gammaproteobacteria; order Oceanospirillales; family Oceanospirillaceae; genus Marinomonas; species Marinomonas foliarum. The sequence continues at coordinate 2,991,941 of NZ_CP070273.1, forward strand.
GTCTAAGATGGCACCCATAATTTCGTTTTCCATAGGTAAAGAGAAGGTTAGGTTCGTAATAAGTTTACCGACATTTGGACATTCTTGAATGAAGCCTTTGCGGATGTTGGTATGAACATTGGCACCACCAAAGTCTGGTCCAAAGTAGTCATCGCCGCCGGATAGGTATTCCATTTTGAAATTTGCATTCATTGGGTGTGGCGCCCAACCTAGGAAGGCGATCCATTTATTGCGACGAGTATTGCGGTTTACTTGAGAAAGCATGCCGGCTTCACTTGACTCGACTAGTTGGAAGTCTCCTAAGTCAAAAGCATTGGAATCTATCATGTCTTGGATAATGCGGTTGCCGTCATTACCCGGCTCAATGCCGTAAATGCGACCAGAAAATTCTTTGCGGTGTTTGGCTATGTCTGAAAAATCTGTAACCCCTGCGTCAAAAGCATCTTTGCTTACTGCTAACGTATACTTAGCGCCGACTAGGTTGGGACCAAGGTCTTCAACAGTGCCAGCTTTAAGATAGGGTTCGATATCCGCTTGCATTGTAGGCATCCAGTTGCCTAGGAAGACGTCAATGTCACCGTTTGCAAGTGATGTATAAGTCACGGGAACCGATAACAGTTGCGTTTTTGCTTTGTAACCTAAGCCTTCGACGATTTCACTGGTTACTGCTGTTGTCGCTGTGATGTCTGTCCAACCCACATCTGAAAAGCGTACAGTAGAACACTCTGCCGCCACCGTTAGCCCCGAAGCGCTTGCTATACTAATGGCGATAGCGGTCTTTTTTGCCTTATTTAACATAACCTTACCCTCTTTCTATTGAACTCAAAAACAATGAGCGAATACAGTGTTTAATAGCAACACTGAGTGTGAACTCCTAAAACGTTAAGCAGCGAATAAATGAAGGCTGCTAAAAAATGTATGATGTAAATATAGGTATTAAGGTGTTTAGTGATTACTTTTGAACACCAAATCCAAATAATTCTGTATTTGCTCAGAGGCTTCTTTTTTATCAATTCCGCCTGCAAGTGAGCCTCTTAGCCACATGCCGTCAATTAATGCGGCGACTGTGAGGGCAATGTTGCGTGCTTCTTGTAATTCGAATTCTTCTTTTAACACACACACAAGCGAAGTATTTAGTCGCTTTGAATAAACGTTTTGTAACCGATATAAAGAAGGTGTGTGCATTGCTGAAGCCCAGAACCCCATCCAAGCTTTAACGACTTGAGGGTGAGTCTGAGACTGACTAAAACTGGCTTTTACAATGGCCATTACTTTATGTTTTGCTGATTTGTTTTTTGTTTTTGTTATTTCTATTGATAATCCGTCAAAAAACTCGCGGATTAGGCTTTTCATTGTTGCTTCATACAAACCATCTTTACCACCAAAGTAGTGATTAATGATGGCGGGTGATACGCCTGCTTTTTTACCAATAACACTGACTGTCGCTCCCGCAAAACCATATTTATCTATGGCTTTTATTGCGGCCTCGATGAGCTGAGGTTTTCGTATTTCAGGCATTCCAACTTTTGGCATTCTGGATCCTTTTTTATTAAACAGTCGTTTAATGAAAACTATACTAGGCCGATTGTGTAATTTAGGTCAACCCTTGACAAATCTAAAACTTAGTACTCTAATCAATTTAAGGGTTTGATTTTTAAGGATTTTTAGCCTTTTAAATTTTTTTTAATCTTTTTTTTAGAGTTCGTGTGTCGGTTTAAGATAAGAAATAAGGATTTTTAGGCTTATTTCTTCTGATTTTAGGGTGTGCTTATCTCATCCACTCGCCAGATTATCACTGGAGTTTGTCGCTAAGATTATGTTAATTATAAAACGAAATATATGACTGGAGTGTTATTTAATGGCTGTCTCTTCTTCTACTTTTGATACTGTTATAGATCGAACAAATACCTGTAGTGATAAATGGTCTAAATACCCTAAAACCGTTCTCCCAATGTGGGTGGCGGATATGGATTTCGATTCACCTGAATGCATAAAATCTTCTATAAATCAAAGGCTTGATGAAGGGATTTATGGTTATACTCATATACCTAAGGCATTAGAGAAAGCCATACAATCACATCTTTCTCATCGTTATCACTGGCAGATTTCCGCGTCACATTTAGTACACTTACCTGGTTTAGTGTGTGCTTTACATCTAAGTGTTCAAGTTTTCTCGAAAGAAGGTGAAGGCGTCGTTGTACCTGGGCCTGTTTATTACCATTTAACCAAGGCGCCTCAATGGTCTGGGCGAGATTTATTGCATGTGGATATGTGTAATCAAGATGGCCGCTGGGTACCTGATATGACGCAGCTCGAAGTTGCTTGTGCGAATCCGAAAAGTAAAATGATTTTGTTATGCAATCCACATAATCCAGGTGGAACTGTCTATACAAAATCGGAGTTATTGAGTATTCATGCGCTGGCTGAAAAGTATGATTTGCTGGTTGTGAGTGATGAAATTCATTGTGATTTGATTTTGGATGATTTACCACATGTGCCTTTTGCGAGTCTAAATAAAGATGCTGCAAATCGTACGATTACCTTAATGGCGCCAAGTAAAACATTTAACATTGCAGGCTTAGGTTATGCCTTTGCTGTCATTGAAAGTACAGAGTTACGTAATGCTTTTAATAAAGAAAGAGCTGGCCTTATTCCATCACCCAATATGCTTGGTTTAACTGCAGCAACGGCTGCCTATGAGGAAGGACAAGAGTGGCATAAAGCTCTCCTCATATACTTGAAGGGAAATCGAGATTTATTGGCTCAAAGACTCGCGAAAACACCATTAAAAATGTTGCATTTGGAAGCGACTTATTTGGCTTGGATTGATGTTTCTGCTTTGGCGTTGGACGATCCCTATCAATTTTTTGTCGATGCAGGCGTGGGCGTTTCAAATGGTAAAGATTTTGGTAATCCGAACTATGTTCGCCTAAACTTTGGGTGTCCCCAATCTATTCTGAACCAAGCGATAGCTCGTATTGAAGAAGCACTGATAACACATAAATTCATGTGATTTATTATATTTTTCAAATGGTTAAGTCTTCATGGTTGAGGTCCTTTTTATTTTTTAATGTAAAGAGAGGCTTTTATGTTGACCTTAGCATCGAGTGATTTTGTAAAGCAGTATGTGCAGCATAGTTCTCCCGCAGTGCGGGCGGATTTGCTGGAAATAATTGATATGATGGAGTTAATTGCACCGGATGCGGAATTGGTAAGTGGTATAGGGATTCCATATTTTCAGCAGAACTCAAGTTGGCTTTATGGTGTGGCGGCACGGTCAGATCATTTGTGCGTATATTTCTCTGATTTAAGTGTTTTATACCCTTTTATTGATCGGTTGCCACACGTTCAATTTGGTGATAATTGTTTAATTATCCATCGGTTAGATGAGATAAATCTTAATGTATTGGCAGAGCTTTTTGGGCAAATAAAGGTCCACTTTTTACTAAATCACCGTGCTTCACCAGAGCTAATTCAATGATGCATAGTTGTGCGCTTAAGTTTGGTATGGATTATCTTTTTCTTACTTAGGTTACTTACTGAATGATAGATTTCACTGTACGGGTTAGTGTGTTTTTTCTTGTCTTCAGTGTTTTGGTTTTTTGGCAGTGGCTGAGACCAAGAGGCCCATTGTTACAGTGGCAGCAGCGTTGGCGTCACAACATATCTTTATTTGCGTTAGGTGTACTTTGTGTCCGAGTAATTCAGCCGTTATTACTGGCTGTTATTGCTTTCTACAGTATGGAGTTTGGCGTGTTTTGGTGGCTAGACTTGCCTTTTTGGGCTGTATTCTTATTAAGTATTTTACTGCTGGACTGCCTGATTTATTGGCAACACCGTCTTTTTCATCGTATTCCTTTTTTGTGGCGAGTTCATCGCGTCCATCATTCTGACCCTGAATTAGATGTTAGTTCTGCTGTGCGTTTTCACCCGATCGAAATTGTTTTATCACTACTTATTAAGGGGCTGGCCGTTTGGCTGCTGGGGGTTCCTGTGGCGGCAGTGTTGGCGTTTGATATTTTATTGAATGCATCGGCTATGTTTAATCACACCAATGTTAGGTTGCCTGTTATTATCGAAACTTGGCTAAAAAAGCTGCTGGTTACTCCCGATATGCATCGCATACATCATTCAAGAATGAGTCTTGAAGCAAACAGTAATTTTGGCTTTTTTCTCAGTATTTGGGATGCACTTTTTAGAACGAAAAGAAATGACGCCTTAGAAGGAGATGAGCACTTAAAAATAGGACTGCCGGATACAAAAACGTATCAACCCACATCGTTAAAAGACGTATTGGTGATGCCTTTTACCGTATTTAAAAAGCATCGTTAAAGACGAAAGATAAGAAGCAGTTAGGAACCCCTATGAGTTATCACGAAGTAAACTTTATCGAAATGCGTATTATTGGTTGTCTGATGGAAAAAGAGATAACTACACCAGATCAATATCCTCTTAGTTTAAATGCGCTTGTTAACGCTTGTAATCAAAAGTCCAATCGCGATCCTGTTACCCAATTGTCAGAGTTGGATGTTCAAGATGCCTTAGATGCTCTGGTGGCGCGTGGTTTAGTCACGGAAATTAATGCTTCCCATAGCCGAGTCAGTAAATACCAACATAGGTTTTGTAATACGGAGTTTTCAGATTTACAGTTATCGCCAGCAGAAACTGCGATCATTTGTTTGATGTTTGTGCGAGGAGCGCAAACACCGGGAGAGATCCGTTCACGCAGTGGCCGGTTACATACTTTCCAATCTCGTGATGAAGTAGAGCAGGCTTTGCTGTCACTGCAAGCGAAAACGGGTGGCCCTTATGTTTGCCAGTTAGCAAAAGAGCCTGGAAAGCGTGAACAACGCTACCAAGAGTGTTTTTGTTCCGAGTCTGAGTATCCACTAAGTGGAGATGTTGCAGGTTCAATAGCATCGAGCAAAAATGACGAGAACACCCTGCAATTGGAAGCTCGAATAGTTGAATTAGAGGTGCAAATACAAGAATTAAATGAATATATTCAACAGCTTGAAAATGCGAGTGGACTATAAACTTTTTTAGCGTCAAACTTAGCGAGATATTTGCGCGATTACTTCGGGCGCTAATGCTTTATTAAGTTAATGGGGAGAATCCTATGAAGAAGGTACGCTGGGGTATTATTGGTACAGGTCAAATCGCGCATTTATTTGCCAGTGATTTTTGTCATGTCAAAGCAGGCGAACTTCGTGCGGTTGCTTCTCGTGATAAGGCGTCTGCAGATGCTTTTTCTGCTGAGTTCGATATTGAGTTAGCGTTTGTCGACTATTTCTCCTTGATTAACAGCAATGAGGTTGATGCTATTTATATTGCCACTCCTCATGTGTATCACTACGATTTGACCAAAGCCTGTATTTTGGCGGGTAAAGCGGTATTGTGTGAAAAGCCTTTCACTATCAATGAGGCGCAATCTAAGGACCTTTACGATTTAGCTTTAGAACATAACGTGTTTGTTATGGAAGCTATGTGGACACGCTTTAACCCTGTTATAGAGCAAGTAGTAGAGTGGGTTGAAGAGGGCGAAATTGGCGATTTAAACAGCATTCAAGCAAGTTTTAATTTTATTGGCCCGACTGATCCTAATCATCGATTGATGAATCTTGAGCTCGGCGGCGGCGCTTTATTGGATATTGGTATTTATCCGGTGTTCTTAGCACAATTATTTTTCGGTAAGCCGGACTTTGTGCAGAACCAAGCCGTTATTGGCGACACAGAAGTGGATCTGTTCGAGCAGATACTATTAGGGTGGGAAAGTGGGCAGCTCGCTTCTTTGGATGCGTCTTTGATTTCATGTAACCCGAACCGCGCTATGCTTTCTGGTTCTAAAGGCTATATTGAGATCGATTCTGAATGGTTCAAAGCAAAATCCTGTCGCGTTGTTAGTGCAGATAATAAAGAACGAGTTGTAGAATTTGACTTTCCTGGAAATGGTTACCAATTTGAAGTGGATGAAGTGAACCGCTGTCTTGAAGAAGGGTTAATTCAAAGCCCTAATCATAGCTGGCAGAACAGTTTAGAATTGATTGCAACCCTAGATGAGATTCGTCAAGACATAGGTTTGTACTATCCGGGTGAAGAGAGTGAAGGCCATCCCCATGATGAAGAAGATTTACATGAACATCATCATGAGCATAGCCATCATCATAAGCATTGATTATTGAAAACAAGTGCTAAATAAAAAAGGCTCTTTTCATCGCTGAAAAGAGCCTTTTTTTGTCCGTTTTATGAGCTAAGGGTAAGTCTTAGTTCAGGTGCTTATTAAGCGTTGGTAGCAGTACTTTGAACAAACGTGGCGCAGCACATAATACGTCGCCTTTTTCAAGGCTTGGAGAGCCATCAAAGCCAGCGAATAGGCAACCTGCTTCTTTTGCGATAAATAGCGGTGCTTGCATCTCCCACTCTTGAAGTTTGATACCCCAAGCGGCGTCAAGGCGACCAGCAGCTACGTTAGCAAGCATCAATGCTGGAGAGTCTTGCATAACGGCACGAGCACCTTGCTCTGCAATGTCAGTGAGCACGGCAAATTGACCAGACAAATATGGTGTTAGACGGTCAGTTGCAGGGAATTGAGCTGCGACAGTTACATTTTCTAATGTACGTGCAGAGCTGCTACGAATGCGTGAATTGTTTAGGTAAGCACCACGACCTTTACTCGCGTAAAACTCGTCTTTAGTGTGAGGGTTTAGTACAAGAGCGTGCTCCACTTTACCGGCAACTAGGTAGCTCATAGTAATAACGTTACCAGTTAGGCCACGTGAAAATAAGTGCTGACCTTGAATCGCATCAATAATCCATTCACCTTCCTCACCATTTTGTACAGAGCCTTGAAGGCGAGTAGTAATAGTGTCTGCTGGGTAGGCTTTTTCTAGGTGGTAAACAATGCTACGTTCAGCGCCAGAGCAAACAGTCTGATAAACCTGTTCTGCTGATTGGCCTTGTTCTTTGTCAAAAAGCAGTTTCTCTTGAGAGTGAACTATATATTCTGCAGCGGCACGAGCTGCTTTTAGTGCGACATTGATTCTAGGTTGCATAATTTACCGTCAATTATTCCGTCATTAAAATGCACATACCGTCCACAAGACGATAAGTTGCCAAATAAAGTGTTAAAGAGCGGGCAGTCTCCGTTTTATCTATTAAAACCGAGCGCCTAAATAAGAGCGCGAATTCTATCTTAATCGTCTGCATTTTACTAGGAAATATTTGTTCGAAAATTGATCGATTTGCGGCTTTGGCATAAATATCTGTTAAGATACGTGGCATTGTCCCACTGCTACTATTGGTACCTCATAAAATGCAAAACAAAGTAAGAATAGTCCTTGTTAATACATCGCACCCAGGCAACATTGGTGGCGCTGCTCGTGCAATGAAAAATATGGGGTTAGCAGAGCTTTATCTTGTGGCACCGAAGCAATACCCTAGCGATGAGGCGGTAAGCCGAGCCTCTGGTGCAACCGATATTTTGGAGAATGCGGTTGTCGTTGAAACGTTAGAAGAGGCGTTGGCGGATTGTCAGTTGGTGATTGGTACTAGTGCGCGTGAACGCAATATTCCTTGGCCTTTGGTTGATCCAAGACAAGCAGCAGATTTGGTGTTTGATGAAGGCTTGGTCACGGCGTTTGTGTTTGGTCGTGAAGATCGAGGTTTGACGAATGAAGAATTGCAGCGCTGTAACTATCATGTGCATATTCCGTCTGTTGAGACCTTTAGTTCTTTGAATCTAGGCGCAGCAGTGCAAGTTATCGCGTACGAGCTACGAATGAAATCTTTGTTGATGAAAGATGCTCCTGTGGTAGCAAGTAAATGGGATGTGCCAGCGGCGAACGTAGAGCAAATCGATTATCTGCTTGAGCATCTAGAAAAAGTGCTAGTACAGACAGAATTTCTTGATCCAGAAGTGCCGATGCAGGTCATGACGCGTTTTCGTCGTATGTTTCAGCGCTCTCGGTTGGATCAGCAGGAGGTTGGTATGCTGAGAGGTATGTTGTCTTCTATGGAAAAGAAAATGAAGTCATGACGACTGTGCTCGACAATACTTTGTTAAAAACAGAAGCCAGAATCTTAAGCTGAAACAAAAAACGCTGACTTATAACTAAGTCAGCGTTTTTTTTGAACTATGTGTTGGTCTTAAGCTTTGCGCTCAGGACGACCTTCTTCTTGCCAATGGGTATGGAATTTTTGGCCTGGCTCTGCGTCCACTCGTTCATAGGTGTGAGCACCAAAATAATCACGCTGCGCTTGTAGTAAGTTGGCAGGCAATACTTCAGAACGGTAACCATCGAAGTAAGCCAAGGCAGAGAAGAAAGACGGAGTTGGAATGCCTGACTGTGCGGCAAGAACAACGGCTTTACGAAGACCTGCTTGTTTACTTGCCATTGCGTCTGCGAAGTAATCGCTTAGCAATAAGTTTTCAAGCTCTGGGTTTTCTGTAAATGCGTCAGCAATCTTTTGTAGGAAAGAAGCACGAATGATACAGCCGCCACGCCAGATTTTCGCGATATCACTGAAGTTGAATTTCCAGTCATATTCTTTTTCAGCCGCACGCATGAGTTGGAAGCCTTGAGCATAAGCACAGATTTTTGCGCAGTAAAGCGCTTCTTCTATCGCTTTTTCTACTTCTTCTGCCTCGATTTCACCACTGTCTAAGTCGGCAACAAGTTTGCTGGCAGCGAGTTCACGTTCGCCTGTTAATGTGCTTAGCGCTCGAGCGTAAACGGATTCGCTAATAATACCAGCAGGGACACCCATTTGAGTTGCGCTTATCGATGTCCAGCGACCTGTGCCTTTTTGACCTGCGCTGTCCAAAATCATATCAACCAGTGGTGCGCCTGTTTTGTGATCGTATTGTTGAAGAATATCTGCTGAGATTTCAACAAGGTAGCTGTTTAGAACACCTTGGTTCCATTTTTCAAACAGTTTACCGATTTCTTCAGGTTCGTAACCAAGTAAAGAGCGTAACAAATGGTAGGCTTCACAAATAAGCTGCATGTCAGCGTATTCAATACCGTTATGAACCATTTTTACATAGTGACCTGCACCGTTTGGTCCAAGGTAAGCAGTACAAGGTTCGCCTTCTGTAACAGGTTTGCCAGGAGTATTGCTAACGATAGGTTTGCCATTTGCGTCTACTTTAGCAGCCACGGCTTCCCACATTGGCTGTAGGTATTTCCAAGAGTCTGCGTCACCGCCTGGCATAAGTGATGGGCCAAACCGAGCACCCACTTCACCACCAGAAACGGCGGTACCAAAGAATTTGAATTTTTCTTTGTAGTCCGCCTCGCGGCGGATGGTGTCCGTCCATTGGCTGTTACCACAGTCTACAACGATGTCATCTGGTTCTAGACCCGCTTTAATTAAGCCGTCGCAAACAGCGTCTACAGGGCTTCCCGCAGGAACGAGAACAACAATAACGCGAGGCTTGATAAGGTTGGATAGCATGTCTTCCATGCTTGAACTACCAATGATACGAGCTTCTGTTGATGAAGCGGGACGTTCAGCGGCTTCCGTATCAAGAACGTCTTGCACTTTATGTGTGTCAAGATCAAAACCTGCAACTCGGTAGCCATGGTCAGCTAAATTTAAGGCCAAGTTTTTACCCATGACACCCAGGCCGACAAATCCAATATTGCAGTTCTGATTTGTTTTTAACATAAATATCGATCAACCTTTTGAACAATTGGGGGAAATTTAAGAAAGAATCTTACCACGAAGCGCGATGATTCAGGACATACTAGAGGCAAGAAAAATTCAAAAAATTGTATTTTTTTGAGGTTTCTTAATAGAAACCTTACAAGTTAGATGGTTTTGTCGTTCATAGATATGCGGTTGGTTTGATGATTATTGTAGGTATGTGAGTCAGTAAGAAGATTTCTATTTAGTCGTAAGGTGACAAAAAAGAAAGAAAACTACATAAATTTGGCGCTCAACAAACAGTACCTGAGTATATTTTGTTAGGAAAGCTCGTCTAATTTCATATAAAACATTAGATAACAATGACTTATGTGATATTTAAAAGTTTCAAAATGGTAATAAAATAACATATTGTTATAACAATATTTTTTTTTAGATTGTTTTGTTACTATGTTTTTCACCGAAAAAAACTTCCTATAACTGAGTGTTTTATATGACGCAATATTTGGTGTTGTCGTATAGAGGCATTTTTTATAAGAGTGATCAGACAATCTTTATCGTTCAGAGGATTTAGCAAAATGAACTCCGCATTAGACGTAGCGACTATTCATACAAATTTAACCACGCCGCAGTTGGTGGAAAAAGCCCTGCAGAATGGCGAAGGGGTTCTTGCCGATAACGGTGCGCTTGTTGTTGAAACTGGCGCTCGTACAGGTCGTTCACCTATGGATCGTTTTATTGTGGAAGAGACATCCAGTAAAGACAGCATCCATTGGGGACCAGTTAACCGTCCATTCCCTGAAGCAAAATTTGCTCCGCTTTGGGATCGTGTGGCTGCTTACCTTGATGGTCAAGAATCGTTCTTATCTAACATTCATGTTGGTGCTGGTGATGAGTATTATTTACCTGTAATAATGCGCACTGAAACAGCTTGGCATCAGTTGTTCGGTCGTAATTTATTTATCCGTCCTGACGTCTATAACCCGTCAAGTAAAGGTGAGTGGCAGATTCTTAATGCGCCAAACTTTGTTTGTGACCCTGAGCGCGATGGCACCAATTCAGATGGTTGTGTGATTCTGAACTTTGCTGAGCGTAAGGTACTTATTGCGGGTATGCGTTACGCTGGTGAAATGAAAAAAGCTATGTTCTCTGTGCAGAACTATTTGTTGCCAGCTTATGAAGTGTTGCCAATGCACTGCGCTGCGAACGTAGGTACAGAAGACGATGTGACTTTATTCTTCGGTTTGTCTGGCACGGGTAAAACCACTTTATCTGCAGATCCTGAGCGCTTTTTGATTGGTGATGATGAACATGGTTGGGGTAAAGACACAGTTTTTAATATTGAAGGTGGTTGCTACGCTAAAACGATTGACCTTTCTCAAAAGAATGAACCGATCATTTGGGATGCGATTAAATTTGGTACTATCGTTGAAAACGTTGTTCTAGATCCTAATACACGTGTTGCTGATTACGCTGATACGTCTTTGACGCAGAATGGCCGTGCTGGTTATCCTCGTGAGCATATTGAGAAGCGCGCTGCAGATAACCGTGCTGGTGAGCCAAATGCGATTATATTTTTAACCTGTGATTTGACTGGTGTTCTTCCTCCAGTGTCTATTCTGACAAAAGAAGCGGCGGCGTATCATTTCTTGAGTGGTTACACTGCGCTTGTTGGTTCCACCGAGATGGGGGCTGGCACAGGTATTAAGTCAACATTCTCTACTTGTTTTGGTGCGCCTTTCTTCCCGCGTTCTGCTGATGTCTATGCAGATCTTTTGATAAAACGTATCGAAGAGTTTGGTAGTAAAGTTTATCTAGTCAATACTGGTTGGACTGGTGGTGCTCATGGTCAAGGTGGGAAGCGTTTTAGTATTCCAACGACTCGTGCTGTAATTTCTGCCATTCAATCTGGTGTATTGGCTGATGCTGAAACTGAGCATTTAGCAGATGTTAACCTAGATGTGCCAACTCAGGTTCCTGGTGTTGATAGTGTTTTGTTGAACCCTCGTAAAACATGGGCTGATCAGTCAGCATATGAGGTTCAAGCGAAGAACTTGATCTCTCAATTTGTTGAGAACTTTAAGAAATTCGAAACCGTATCTGATGCTATCGTGAAGGCTGGTCCAACACTTTAAGCTTGTTTTTATTAGGCTTCCTATAAAGCCGTGCGTTTTTGCACGGCTTTTTTGTTTTTGTCGATTTTATAAAATAGTGCTTTATTCCTTAAATCATGTAATCTTTTGTGTATGTATATAGATAGTCATTGCCATTTTGATTTTGATGTATTTGATGATCAGCGCGACGCTTTAATGTCGCGTTGCCTAGCAAGTGGGGTTGGTGGCTTTTTAGTACCGGCGACAACTCAATCTAGCTGGTCTAAATTAGCGTCACTCATTACGTATTATCCCGAATGGCGAGCGGCATATGGTCTGCATCCCTATTTCTTGGGGGAGGCAGAATTAGCCCAGGTTGATCTGCTGGGCGAGCAATGTGATACCGATAGAGTTGTTGCTGTGGGTGAAATAGGTTTGGACTGCTGGCCGGGTGCTATTGATATGGCAATACAGGTCGATTTCTTTTCTCGGCAGTTAAGTGTTGCTAAATCCTTGCAATTACCTGTTATCGTGCACTCCAGAAAAAGCTATGATTTAGTGCTTAAGTGTATGAAGGGTGTGAAGTTTCAGCATGGTGGTGTGGTTCATGCCTTCAATGGCAGTTTTGAGCAAGCGAAGCGGTTTTTGGATTTAGGTTTTGTGTTAGGAATTGGAGGTACAATTACTTATCCAAGAGCTAAGAAAGCTCACCGTGTTTTGGCTGCTTTAGACAGTCAAGCATTTGTACTTGAGACGGACTCACCTGATATGCCTCTTAACGGTTTTCAAGGGCAGATAAATACACCACTTGCTATTCCCATAATTGCGCAGTACGTGGCAGCGATAAGAGCAGAAAATGTTGAGCAGATCGCTATGCAGACATGTGATAACCTACTTAGAGTTTTTCCTAAGTGGAATGAGGGTTCGTTGTGAATACTACACCTGATATTAATGCCCCTATTCGTATTCTCCTATTAGGGAGTGGAACGGAAGTGGGGTCGTCATTATTAAGTTTATCAAAAGAAAAAAGTGAATTTTTATGGTTATGCCCAGATGAGTCTTTATTGCTGGACGTTGCTAGAAGGGAAGAGCTAGATGCAATGCAATTTGATGTTGTTATTGATGCATTAAGTTTGCGTTATGCTTTGCAGAGTAACGATGAGAAATTACTAGCGACTTTACGCTATTTCAATGAGCGAGCGAGTGCGCCATTGATGATGATTAGTAGCGCTAGAGTCTTTTCGGGCAATAAAGACGCGGCTTACGCTGAAACAGATGAGCCTGATAGTACAGAACCTTATGCGCAAGCCTTGATTGCCGCTGAGTCTGTTGTGCTAAGTAACCCTGATAATATTGTATTGCGAACCGGTTGGCTGTTTAGTGGTCAAGGTGATGATTTTGTATGTAGAACTCTCGGCTTGATTCAGGATGGCGTTAATCTTGCTTACAAAGATGATCTAATTGGTAGTCCGACGCCTGTGTCGGATTTGGTTCGTGTTATTTTATCTATGGTGAATCAGAGGCATTACGGTGCGCAAAATAAAGGTGTTTACCATTATTGTTGTGCGGAAGAAATTAGTTGGATTCGTTTGGTTGAGGCTATTCTTGCAACTTCTGGTCAGTTTGACCCTAAAGCGCAAGTAGAAGTTGAGGCGATCGGTGATTCGTTTCCGGAAGCTCAAGAGTCTTCTTCTATGCAGCGTCAGTCGTTATCTTGTCGAAAAGTGTTTAACCACTTTGGGATAAAGCAGCGACCATGGCGATCAAAATTACGAAATCTAGTGAAGGAATTATACAAAACAAGTTAACAGCGTGTGAGCTGAGACTAACAAGTTAAGGGGCTGATGTGTACAAGGTAAATAAAAGAGCGGTTGTGTTGGTGTTTATCCTTCAGGTTGTAGTTGGGGGTGTTTGGTATGTGTCTGCACCTTCTTCATTTTTAGACCGCTTTACACGCGTTATTGAGCCAAATCAGCTCGATATCGGATTGATATTCGCCTTTGTTGCTTCTTCCTTTGTTTACTTGATCTTTACTGCTTGGTTGTTAAGTCGAGTGAAAGGCTTTTCTGGGGCTGGGCGTTTTTTCTTAGTTATAGGTTTGTGGCTGTTTGTGGTTCTGCCTAACAGCGCTTTCCTCTGTTTCTATTTAGGTTTTGGCTTTTCTGATATGTTGTATTTCTTGTCTTATGGGGCGGCAAATAGCGCCATAGCAGCAATCATATTGCCATTATGGCGCTCGTCACGTTCAATATTTAAGGACTAAATTGCTTTTAGTATAGGCTGCTTTCTGGCCAAACTAGCCACAAGCAAAATCCACTCACTAAAAGGCTGATTACACCTTGAATGAAAATCACGCCGATGCTCTGTTTGTTGGTCAACTCTGAACTGAATCTTACTGCAATTGGTGTAATAAATACGCTTGCTGTGATGAGTAAGATGACGCTAAGAGGGATGTCTGCAAGTACGTGGCTCTGCGTGATTAATCCTCCTAACAGTAATGACGCAGGGATAGAGCTAAACACTTGTGTGGCTTTTGTTAGATAACTAACAACCACATGAGCAAAAAGAGCTGCTCCTAGTGCACCTAATAATTGTCCAATTAGTAAGCTGCCGCCAATAGAAATGACTGGTGCGGCTGCGCCTGCCACAATCATGAGTCCAACTGTTGGTAAAAGAACAGACAGTTTGCATTCAGCCTTGTCATTGCCTAATTTCAATTCTTTCGGTTGCACCTGCAGTAGGTGATAAACTAGGGTGACGATCGCACTTGTCGCAGCCCAACTTAGACTAAGAAGTAATCCCGTATGTTTAAGGACTGGGTTTAGTAGTAAGTAAAAGGATAAGCCAAATAGCACTAGCCCTAGGATGTTGCGTGATATCGTCTGTCGAATATTGGTAAAGCAAAGTACAGACACTGTTCCGATTAATGCTGTGATGCTGTAATAGTCAATGGCTTGGGCTGGGGGGAAACTCAAGCCTGAGTGAATCAGGCTGAGTCCGGCAATAAAGCCACCAATGTAACCAAGGTAAGACGATGCACGTAGTAATTTAGCAGCAATAACGCTGATTATTAGTGCGGCGAGAAAAGGGTAAACTGCCGTATGTAATAACATAAGCACCGATGAGTTGCTGGCTTCTTCGTACATGATCGTTCTGCTTCCTTAATGAGTTACAGTTACTGACGAATACCTTCGATAAACACTTCAATTTCTGTTTGATCTGTAACGCCTGGAATGAAGTAAGTGATACCAAAGTCACTGCGTTGGATTACCGCTTTTGCTTCAAAACCGGCACGGTAGCCACCCCATGGGTCTTTGCCTTCGCCAATTTGGTTAACGTCAAAGCTCACCGGCTTAGTCACACCGTGTAGAGTCAAATCACCTGTTAATGTCTTGCCGTCAAATTGTGTGCTTTTGAAGGTCAAAGTAGGGAATTGCTTGGCATCTAGAAAGTCTGGGCTGCGCAGGTGTTTATCACGCGCTTCATGATTAGTGTCGACACTAGCTGTCTTGATGGAAAAAGAGGCGCTTCCTGATGTTTTGTCTTCTGTGTATGAAAAGTCGCCTTCAAATTCATTGAAGCGACCTGGTGTTGTGCTAACGCCTAGGTGTCCAACTTTGAAGGTGACAGCGGAATGGGCTGGGTCAATCTTATAATCAGCTGCCATAGTTACGCTGGAAGCCAGTACCAATGCACTTATAGTAATCATTTTCATTTTTTAGTTCCTCGATTTGATTCAACAATATGAGTAGTGTAATTTGTTTTTATTAATAAATAATCGGCCTAAAATACAATTCAATATTTCTTAATAAGAAATGATTTAGGTGGAACTTTTTTTTGGAGAAAAGAATGAATGGATAAGCTTCAAGGTATGAAGGTATTTTGCCGAGTTTTTGAGGCGGAAAGTTTTAAGTTAGCTAGCGATTCACTTGGGATATCTAGGCCTATGGTGACGCGCTATATTAATTCTATAGAGGAGGAGCTAGGCACTAAGCTTTTACAACGTAATACTCGAAATATTAGTGTTACAGATGCGGGGCGCAAATATTATCAGCACTGCATTGCCATAATGGAGGCGATTGAAGAGGCGGAAGGTGAAATTGGTGAATTAACTAAAAAGCCTAAAGGTCTACTTAAGGTGAGTGTACCGATGGATTTTGGGTTGTCGCACCTTGTGCCTTTACTGGATGAATTCAGTAAAATGTACTCTCAAATCGAGCTAGATGTTGATTTCAGTGATAAGCGTGTTGATATGACAGAATCCGGGGTGGATATCGCGATTCGTGGTGGTCATTTAGGTGGCGATCAGTTTGTTGCAAGACCGCTTTGCTATTCAACCGGGTTTGTGTGCGCCTCGCCTGAATATGTCGCCGCACACGGCTCACTTAGTGTTGTGGCAGATCTAGAAAAACACTCTTGCCTAATATATCGCAACGCCCCAATACCAAATAGATGGACGTTGACGAATGAGGTCGGTGAGTCTCAAACAGTGTCTGTTTCTGGTGGTTTTTCTGCCAATAACGGCGGTGCTTTGACGCGATTCGCTGTGGCTGGCCTGGGGATTATTTATCAACCAGATTTTTTGGTGACGAAATACATTGAGTCAGGCGAACTGATTAATCTATTGCCGCATTGTAAGGGGTATGAAATTGGGTTTTATGCTATCTACCCACAAAGAAAACTAATGTCTAGAAAAACGCGGTTGCTCTTAGATTTCTTACAAGAAAAACTAACCAACATACAGTTTTAGCTGTTTGTTGGTTAGTTTTTATCTCAGAGTTGCATTATTTTAAGTCGCTAAACTCATTTTCTATGCTGAGATTTACCGGCATGTCATAGCCAGGTAAGCGAATTTCTTGATCAGTGATGTGAAGTTCTTCACCACCTAGAACATTAAATCCGAACTTATAGATTGGAAGAACTTCGCCACGAATGCTAGATTGGTTATATTCTTCAGCGGCCGCTGCAACCTCTGCGTTCTTAGCTGTGTATGTGTTAATCTCTTCTACACTGTAGCGCTTTTTCAGCATCTTCATTGTTTGTTGAGGCGATAATAGTACGGCCGTGGCGTTATTGCCTCCAAAGCCTTTAGAGTTAAGCAGAGCTGCATCAAAATAATCTTTCCCATAAGCTTCATGCTTAAGTTGAAACTTCAAACCATCACGGTATACATCATCGGCAATAGCGTGTGATGTTGTAATACCAGGCAGAATGCCATCTTTCCAAACCCCTAAAGATAGGTGGAGTTGATCGCCGCCAGCTGTGCCTTGAGAGTGTCCAAGAAACGCTTTCATAGCGATAACTGGCATTTCTGTTGCGCCAAAACTGACGGCTGCTTTGCTAAGTACATGAGACTCAGTAATGCGATTTTGTGGTGTGCTTGTACCGTGAGCCTGAATGAAGGTGCGCTGTGTTAAGCCATCATTACCTATAATGTTTTGTAGGTAAGCCATGGCTTTGCTCATGGTTAAATAGTTGCCGATACCAGGTGCAGATATGGATTTTTTGTGTCCGTCAGCGTGTGAGAAAACGGCAGGGATTGCACCAAAAATTTCAGCGCCTAACTGAATCGCCAGTTCGTCATCCATTAGGAGTGTCCATTGGCTGGATTCTCCGATGGTGAAACCACAGTTTTGCGCGAATGGACGACAGCTACGTGTATGGTCTGGCTCTTCTTGATTGCTAATTTGGTCTAGAGCAAGCAGTGCAGTATCTTCCGCTAGGGCTCCCATTGTTCTGAAGCCTTCAATAATTTCTGGTGTGATAGGGGCGTCACTACCGCCAACCATAGCTACTCGGAATTTACCGGATTTGATGCCTTCTATGGCTTTCTCTAAATTGAAAAAGTAGGTTGCGCAGGCACCAATTGCAGTACCAACATTTCCTACGCTGCCAAGGATATAAGCGTTAACAAAGTCAGCAGGCATTTGCGCATAGCCAAGCGGCAAATGCTTTGATGTAGTTCGTTTTCCCATCAATGCAGATTTAAGCATACCGCCAAAGCCTAGGTCATCCATTTGACCAATAGAGTTGGCAGCATAGACGGCCATTTGGTCAGGGGACACCTTGCTACGAATAACTTCCCAATCTATCCCGCTGCTTTTGATGGCATCTGAGGCGCCATAAACAGTCATTTGTAAGCCACGAGGATGGTTTCGGCTTTGGTACAACTTTGATGGGTCAAAACCTGTTGGCAATTGTCCTGCCGCTTTTACAGAGAGTGGACGAGTATCTTTAATGAATGCTTCTAGATTTCCATCGACAGTGACTTCACTTAATGTGCTGGATAGCTCGACTACGTGCCAGTTCGTCGGGCGCTCATTTGGTAAAGAGCGAGTTTTAATTGTGAAGCTTAATTTTTCATCGCTTTGGTTTGATTGCAGTGTCGTTGACTTGTGAAGAACCACATGGTCAACGTCAAATAAACTTGGATGAATGCGGCGAATTAAAGTGCGAGCAAGGAGAGATTCGCCAATGCTATCAACCAATGCTGCGGCGTCTAATGCTTCCCCACCGTCGGTATACCACAGGCCATTTTTGTGTTCGGCCATGTTGGTGATAGTGGCGAGGTCGAGTAAAACATCCTGCTGTATTGAACTTGGCAAGAGGTCAAAGACAATACGGCGATATGCTTGATGTGAAGAGGTACGACCAGCCGAATTGATTCCGCCAAAGCCAACAATAACAGGTAAACGGGCCAATTGAATTTCCTCGTTTTATGAGTGGGTAAAATATTACGGTATTGTAATGAAGGGGGTGACGCTTAGCCACCCCGCATTAAGGTAATTTCGCAACAATACATTGAAATTTAGACAATTTGCGAATTATTTGAACGGTTACTGTGGCTCTTGATTTGGCTGAACTCGATTGAATCGCCAAAGTTTATTGTAATTTATAAGGCCTTCAATTTCCTCTACGTAGGCGAGGCCGCGTTGTGAGTAGAGCTCTAGCCCATGCACAAGCGCAAGACCTGTGATTATTTCTTTGTCTTGTCTGAGCTCTTCTCGTGACGATCTAAGTGCTTTATAAGCAGCGTTTGTATTTAGGTTATCTATGTAAGCAAAAACAGATTCGCGGGCATCATTGAATTTTCGCACTTCGTGATCTGCATCTTCGTCTCGGGATTCAGGGACTAAGCCACAACCTTTTCTAAAGCACCACTGACCAAAAAAGTTGTTTCCTTTTGTGGCGAAGCGAGAGGTTCCCCATGCTGATTCATTGGCTGCTTGTGCTAGTACTAGTGATACAGGAATGATATCGAGCCTCTTAAGTAATGCTTTTAAGTCATCTTTTGAATAGTTATCTAGCTTGCTCATTTTGTGGTCTTCGCGAAGAGTAGAAATCCACTTTTTGTTTTTTGTTGATAACTTTTTGTTGCTGTTTAATAGGCTGGTTAAGCGCTCACGGTCTTTGAGTATCAGAGTGTTTTTCTCATTGACAAAGGGTGTTAAGAATTCAAAAAAGGCTTGTTTACGCTCTTTAACGTCTGTGATTGCTGCGAAATCAGGGGTCTCTTTAGATATTGGGTGAGACTTAAAGTAGCTTTTTTCGTCCGCAGTGGCTTCGCCTGACTCTTCATTTGAGGTTGAGGCGCTGTCATTTTTAGAGCCTTCTTCAGTGCTTTGAAATGGACCTGCTTTTATCCATAATATGAACAGCAGTGCAAACGAAATAATCCAAAGTATTTTTTTGTTCATAAATAACCACAAGTCCTAAGCGTTTTTATTTAGATCAGCGCCTTCATTAGGGGGCACCGATCTTAATAAATTGGATAAAAAGTAAGCCTATTATCCTTAAAAAAGGATGACTTTAATAGACTTTAGCTTAGGCTTCTTTAATTTACCTTAATTCCTTTGCTTCTAGTAAAGATGCTATAGGAAAAGTTTGGTTGGTCCGACAGGAACAACTTGGGTTGGGTTAATGTTTTTATGGCTAAAGTAGTAATGTCGTTTTATGTGTTGCATGTTGATAGTGCTAGCAATATTTGGGGTTTCATAAAGACGTTTTAGATACGCATTTAGTTTCGGGAAGTCCAAAATACGCTTTAAGTTACATTTGAAGTGGCCAAAATACACGGCATCAAAGCGGATGAGTGTTGTGAAAAGTCGCCAGTCTGCTTCGGTTTGTTCCTCACCGAGCAAATAAGTATTGCTAGAAAGTTTTTCTTCTAAAAAATCCAATGTATCAAATAAGGGCAGTAGTGCTTCTTCGTATGCATCCTGAGTGGTTGCAAAACCACACTTATAAACGCCATTGTTCAAGGTATTGTAAATGCGCTCATTAATTTCATCTATTTCTAGGGCTTGGCTTTCTGGATAGAAGTCGAGTTGGTTGTTGGTAATCTCATTGAAAGCTCGATTGAATATGCGAATTATCTCAGACGATTCGTTAGACACTATGGTGTTGTCTTCTTTGTCCCATAAAATAGGCACGGTTACTCTTCCACTATAATTAGGGTCGGCTTTAGTATAAAGCTGATGAGCAAAGTTAACCCTGTGTAACGGATCTCCGATAGCAATATTTGGATCGGTAAAAGCTTGGTCCTGTTTGAATTCCCAACCGTTTTCAAGCATGTCAGGGTGAACACAGCTGACACTAATTAGGTCTTCTAACTGCTTTAGCTTAATGAAAACCAGCGCACGGTGTGCCCAAGGGCATGCCAAAGAAACATATAAGTGATAGCGGTCTGCTTGCGCAGGAAAATGATTTGCATTGTTTGCATCATACTCACTGGCTGGATAGATCCAGTTACGGAAAGCTGATTCACTACGAACGAACTTGCCTTGAGTTGATTTTGTGTCGTACCACTGGTCAACCCACTGACCGTCTACAAGTAATCCCATCTTATTTACCCTCAAATTATAATTCACACTATTATTAATGAAATTGAATCGTTTTCGGGGCAATATATTGATCGTATTTAATCGAATGATTCGATGGGTTTGATTTTTTTATGTCTGAACGTTTAGGTTCATTGTTAGTTCCGTGCTGTATTTTGCTAGTCAGCATCTATGCTAGTTTGTATGTTGGTATGCTGCCACCCTTGTGGTTTGATATTTTGCCATTGCTTCCTCTTATCTTAGCAAGTGTCGCTATTTTACTTGCTTGGCATTTTAATAAAGGTCGAGTCCTGCTCTTGGTCTTGTTGTTGCTAATTCCAAAATTGTATGGCTCTTCCGATCAACAGGCCTCACTGACGGCATATCTGGTCGTTTCTTGCTTTTGTATTTCTTTACTAGGATTTATTCCAGAGAGAGGTTTCTTTAACCGGTTTGCAGTAAATCGCATTCTTTTTATTTTTATGTTGATTGGCTGGTGTTATGCCATCGAACGTAGCTGGGTTTCATTTTCATTTTTAGATCATCATTTTTTTAATATTGGTGTGACCTGGTCGACGGTGTTGCTTTGGTGTGTCTTGTTGTTTAGTGCAGGAGCGATGGGTGTTGCTTGGTGGTTCAGTGGAGATACGTTTAGAGCAAGTGGTTTAGTCAGTATTGTTAGTTTGCTGGTAATGAGTCATTTTGTATCTTCGGATACGCAATTTGATGCGTTGTTATCTGCACAGTTTCTTTTATGGGTTTGGTTTTTGTTGATGGAAAGTCATCGTATGGCTTATCTCGATGACCTGACGAAGTTACCTGGTCGACGAGCGTTGAATGAGCAGTTAGTGGGGTTGTCTAAACAGTACGCTATCGCCATGGTGGATGTGGATCACTTCAAAAAATTTAATGATACGTACGGGCACGATATGGGGGATAGGGTACTAAAAAATGTTGCTTCTAAATTGAAGTTGTTTGCTTACCCAGGGCGCGCATTTCGATATGGAGGTGAAGAATTTACGGTTGTATTTCGTAGTAAGCACCTTGCAGAAGCAGAAGCATCGTTAGAGACCATTCGTGAGAGTATAGAAGAAGCGTTTGTTGAAGTGTTTGATCCTAAAAAGAAACAGGAAGTTGACGTGAATGTGACTGTGAGTGTTGGGGTTGCATTTGCTACAACTGGAGAGCCTACGGACTCGGTATTAAAGAGAGCAGATGATGCCTTGTATCTCTCTAAGAAAAAGGGTCGAAATCGCCTTACCAGAGCGGCTCAACCTAAAAATATTTAATTTACTTAAATAAATTGATCGATCGGTCAACTTTTTTCTTCTGAACTATTGCACTGCCAATTCAGCAGTCTATAATCAGTGTCTCAATTGCATATAAAGACATTGATTGCGTTTTATAAAAATCAGAATAGATTTTTGGTACTCAATGTTTTGTTCAGAACATTGATATGTTGTATCTGCAACATATCAATTACAGCGCCAACGTGGTGTAGCAGTTAGCCTAGTGACGAATGCCTATAGTCACTAACGTCTCTGCTGCGAGGGGAAATGGGGAGCTTCGGCTCCCTTTTTTTCGCCTGATTTTTGTTATCACTTCGTGCCAATTACAAAGAATGTTATCCTCCTTTTGTGTCGCACAGGAAGGTAAGCCGATACTGAAAAAAATTTCCCTTTAGTACTATATTTGATCAATGAGGCTAAACCTTTGACTGACGTTAAACGACCAAAAGATCAGCTGAAAGCGCATATTCGAGCGCAGAACCAGACACTCATTCTTGAAACATCAGAGCGTGTGTTCGCTCGACAAGGTCTGGCAAAAACAACGACTCAGATGATTGCTGATGAGGCTGGCCTGCCAAAGGCCAATGTGCATTACTATTACCGCTCTAAGAAAGATTTACTTGAAGCTGTATTGGAGCGTATCTTGCGCCTATGGTTAGATTCGGTGAGTGAATTTAATGCGGCAGAAGGTCCGAGGATTAACCTAACTCGTTATATTAGCGAAAAAATCGATCAATCTCGTTCTAATAAAAATGCTTCCAAAATTTTTGCGATGGCACTGATTGGCGAAGAAACCTTTGTTTTAGAGTACCTTAGAAATTTATTCGTAACCGAGCTGAGCCGAGAGAAAGTAACAATTCAAGAGTGGGTGGAGCAGGGGCTGATGGCTCCTGTGTCGACCGAGCATCTTTTTATTAGTATTTGGGCAATGACCCAAACTTATGCGGATTTTGATGCGCAGGTAAAAATTATGCTGCAGAAAGATGAATTAGAAAAAAGTGATTATGAAGAAGCTAAACACTTTATTACTCGTATGGTTTTAGTTGGCTGCGACGTGAAGGATTAATTAGGGGTACATTTGAGGGTTTGTTATGACATTAGAAAGTGGTATCACGTTCTTTTTAGCTATATTTATTTTTAGCATTACTCCAGGTCCAGGCATTTTTGCTATTTTGGCGAGAAGCATGACAAAGGGTGCACGGGCCTGCATATCACTTAGTCTTGGTATGGTGCTAAGCGATATCATTTACTTGGTAATGGCGTGTTATGGTTTGGCTGCGATAGCATCAACATGGGAGAGTGCGTTTTTAGTCATACGTTATGCAGGTGCGGCCTACTTAATATATTTGGGGTGGAAAATGTGGACTTCTTCTGTCTCTTCCTCTCCAACAGATATTGGGGCGTCAAGCAGTGAGATGGCGAGTTTTATCCAAGGCTTTATGATCTCGGCTTCGAACCCTAAAGTCATTCTTTTTTATGTAGCCTTCTTACCGACCTTTATGGATTTAACTGCTCTTGGTGGTGTGGATATTGTATTGGCCTCTTTCTTAGCTTTTATCGCTCTTTTGTTTGGTCTTACTATGATTTCCATTTGTGCCTCGCAGGCACGAAGATTTATGAAGTCTGAACGTTCAATGAAGTCATTGAACCGGACCGCTGGCGGTATTATGGCGAGTGCCGGCGCCTTTTTAGCCATGAAGAACTAGCGCAAAAGTATTGCTTTCTTAGTACTTATGGCTGATTAGACGTAAAAAAGGCTCTGCTTGTTTACAAGCAGAGCCTTTTTGTTATTTTCGAAATGAAGTTAACGAGTACCGTAAATTCTGTCGCCTGCATCGCCTACGCCAGGTCGGATGTAAGCATGCTCGTCAAGGCCGCGGTCAATTGAGCCTATGTACATAGCCACGTCAGGGTGTGCTTCTTTAAAGGCTTCTATGCCTTCAGGTGCGGCAAATAAACAAATAAAGCGAATGTCTGTTGCGCCCATCTCTTTCATTTTTTCGATGGCCATGATTGCAGAGTTACCTGTCGCCAGCATAGGGTCGACAACAATGATGGTGCGTTCATTTACTGAATGCGGCATTTTCAAGTAGTATTCGACAGGTTGCTTTGTCTCAGGGTCTCGGTATAAGCCAACATGACCAACTCGTGCACTAGGAGATAGCTTTAATACTCCCTCAGCAAGTCCATTACCTGCTCTCATTATCGTGACAATACAAAGTTTTTTCCCTTTGAGGACGGGGCACATGGCTTTTTCTAATGGTGTCTCTATTTCAATATCGACAGTTTCTAAATCTCTTGTGGCTTCATAACCAATGAGGGTTCCAAGTTCTTCTACTAGCATGCGAAATTCACGTGTGCTGGTATTTTTGTCACGAAGACTTGTTAATTTATGCTTAACAAAAGGGTGCTTTACTACATGTATGTCTTGGTAAGCGTTAAGGATTTCATCGCGGGTCATTGGCCATTCCTTTTTAATCACTAAGGGAGTGTGAATGTAAGTGAGTTATCTTTTCATCGTTTAGCTAATAATAGCATTAAGTCAGAATTGACCAAATAACTAATCCTGTCTGTACGGTTAGTTTGTGGCTTGAAGTGAGCAAGTATTTGGGAAAATAACGCCGAGCGTTGTTTTCGGTAAGATCGTCATTACATAGAAGGTATACAGAAAGAGTAGATATTAGCAATTTATCGCTAATGCTATTTTTAACAAAGAGGCGATTTGTGAGACCTTAATGATGAATGATGATGAACAATATTTAGATGAACAAGAAGTAAATGATGTAATGGATGGGGTTGAAGATATTGAAATTAGTGACCCTAAAGGCCTTGCTCTGCCTGATGATGTTTTGCCTGAAACGCTATTTATTTTACCCATATCCAGCCGTCCATTTTTTCCAGCACAGGTTCAGCCTGTTATGGTGGATGCAGAGCAGTGGGAAGATACTTTAGAGCGAATTGCCGAGCATCCGCAAGCTGCTGTCGGTTTAGTCTACGCTGATAAAAAAGCAAAAAAAGAACCTTCCGTTGACGAATTTCGTTCTATTGGTTGTGTGGCGAGAGTTCATAAAGCCGAGAAACAGAACGACAAATTGACGTTTTTAGCCCAAGGCGTGAAACGCTTTGAAGTCATCGAGTGGCTAAGTGAGGAGGCGCCTTATTTAGCGCGTGTTCGGTATATCAATGATGTTAAGTCAAATGATGATGAATCAAAGGCCTACTCTATTGCGATCCTTGATGCAATCAAGCAGTTGATTCGTTTGAACCCTTTATTTAGTGAGGATTTAAAACAATACCTAGGGCGCTTCTCTTTTAATGAATCCGGTCTGTTAGCGGATTTTGCGGCGTCTATTACTTCTGCTGATGCTGAAGAGTTATATGATGTTTTGGCGACAGTCCCTGTTCCTGCTCGTATGCATTTAGCTTTGACTTTGCTGCGAAAAGAGCTAGAAATTGCTCGTTTACAAAATGAAATTAGTGCAGAAGTTAACGATAAAATCAGCAAGCATCAGCGTGACTTCTTCTTAAAAGAGCAATTGAAAATCATCCAAAAAGAATTGGGTATTTCAAAGGACGATCGCACCTCAGATGTCGAAACGTTCGAAGCTCGCTTGGAAGGTAAAATTCTTCCTAAAGCAGTAAATGACAAAATTCAAGAAGAGTTGCATAAACTGAGCATTCTGGAAACTGGTTCCCCAGAATATGGTGTTACACGTAATTATTTGGATTGGGCGACGGCGCTGCCTTGGGGGATTCACTCTAAAGATAATTTAGACATCAAGTTGGCTCGTGAGGTTTTGGAATCCCATCACGCGGGTCTTGGTGATATAAAAGATCGTATTGTGGAGTTCTTGGCGTTAGGTGCGCATCGTGGCGAAATGGGAGGAAGCATTCTTCTTCTTGTTGGTCCTCCAGGTGTTGGTAAAACATCCATTGGTAAGTCTATCGCAGAGTCTCTAAATCGTAAATTTTACCGGTTTAGTCTTGGTGGCATGCGTGACGAAGCAGAAATTAAAGGCCATCGACGTACTTATATTGGCGCTTTGCCAGGTAAATTTGTCCAAGCGTTAAAAGATGTTGAGGTTGAAAACCCTGTCATTATGTTGGATGAGATCGATAAGATTGGCTCTTCTTTTCAGGGGGATCCAGCTTCTTCTTTATTGGAAGCATTAGATCCTGAGCAAAATGTTGAGTTTCTTGATCATTATTTGGATATGCGTATCGATTTGTCTAAAGCCTTATTTATTTGTACGGCAAACCAGCTAGATACGATTCCAGCGCCTTTGTTAGACCGAATGGATGTGATTCGCTTGTCTGGTTATATTGGTGATGAAAAATTAGCGATTGCTAAGCAGCATTTATGGCCAAAATTACTCAAGAAAAACAAGCTGTTGAAGAAACAGTTGAATATTACGGATGCTGCGTTACGGCATATTATCGAGCATTATGCTCGTGAGGCTGGAGTGCGTGGCTTAGACAAATTGCTGCAAAAAATCCTGCGTAAGAGTGTTGTAGAGCTGATTACGGGAGAGAAAGAGCATATCAGTGTGGGCGTCAAAGATGTCGAAACATTGTTAGGTATGCCTTACTTCCGACCAGAAAAAACCTTGCAAGGTGTTGGTGTGGTTACAGGCTTGGCTTGGACTTCGATGGGCGGGGCTACTTTGCCGATTGAAGCCAATAAAGTACATGATCTAACGCGTGGCTTAAAACTTACGGGTAAGCTTGGCGAGGTCATGAAAGAATCAGCTGAGATTGCTTATTCTTATGTATTTTCTCACACTAAGAGCTACCAGAAATCACCAGAGTTCTTTGATAAGAGTCTTGTGCATTTGCATGTCCCTGAAGGTGCAACGCCAAAAGACGGCCCAAGTGCTGGCATCACTATGGCAACAGCTTTGATGTCATTGGCAAGAAATGAGCCTATACGTCGAGGGTTGGCTATGACAGGTGAACTTACATTAACGGGTCAAGTGCTTGCTGTTGGAGGTATTCGTGAAAAAATCATTGCTGCGAAACGCAGTAAGATTAATGAAATTATCTTACCAGAGCCAAACCGTCGTGACTTTGAGGAATTACCTGAATCGGTGAAAGAAGGGATGACGGTGCATTTCGCAGAGCGTTTTGCTGATGTCGAAAAAATTGTCTTTAATCGAACGAATAACGATCTTCATTAGATTATCTGCGTGGTGAGTGTGAAGTAAGCATTTTCTCTACTCTCCATACATGAGAAAATACAGAACCGGACAAGCAATTGCTTGTCCGGTTTTTTTATCTTGTTTGTATTTTTGTCGCTCTATAGATGCGTCATTTTTAGGGGAAACAAATGCCAGGTCCGGCAAAGCTTACAGAAGGTTCAACCTTTAAACATGTTGTTAGTATGTCTGCCACTGGTGCGTTTGGCCTGATGTGCATGTTTTTGGTCGACCTTGTCGACATGCTTTTCCTCTCGATGTTGGGCGAAAAAGAAGCGGTTGCGGCTGTTGGGTTTGCCAGCACGATTATGTTTTTCACCATCTCTTTGAGTATTGCTGTATCAATCGCTGCAACGGCATTGGTATCCAGAGCAATTGGAGAAGGTCAAATTGAATTGGCCAAGCGGCGTGCCGTGAATGTGTTGGCGTTCGGTATTTTTTTCTCGACTGGGATTGTGTGGCTTTTGTGGTCTAATATCCCTCATATCTTGTTATATATAGGTGCGACAGGGCGAGCATTGGATTTAGCTACCGGCTATTTGCAGATTTTAGTTCTTGGTATGCCGGCAGTAATGATTGGTATGATTGGCTCTGGCATTATGCGAGCACTAGGCGATGCACGTCGAGCAATGTACGCAACTATGATTGGCGGCTTAGTTAACGCGGTACTGGACCCGATTTTCATTTTTGCATTTGGCTTGGGGGTGCAAGGGGCGGCCATCGCTTCTTTGATCGCGCGTTTTTCCATGGTGGCTGTGTCTTATTATGGCGTTGTCCATATCCATAAAATGTTAGGCGAATTTGATTTGATGGATTTTTTTGAGGACGTTAAATCTATCTCCCTAATTGCTGTTCCTGCCATGCTAACCAATATGTCTTCACCGCTAGCAAATGCCATTGTAATGGAGCACACAGCTTCTTTTGGTGATGATGCTGTGGCTGCTGTCGCCGTTATTGGACGTATTATTCCTGTTGTGTTTGGTGGCATTTTTGCTTTGTCTGGCGCGGTGGGTCCTATATTAGGACAAAACTATGGGGCGGGGCGTTTTGATAGAATGCACAGTGCAATCAGCAGTGCGGTGGTTTATGCGCTTGGCTATTGCCTGGTGCTCTGTTTTTGTCTTTATCAGATGCAAGATTGGCTGGTTTCCGTATTTCATGCGTCACAGGGGAGTGCGGATTTGATTCGCTTTTTTGCTACGTTTGTTTCTTTTAGCTTTTTCTTCCAAAGTTTACTCTTTATTGCGATTGCGGTTTTTAATAATCTGGGCAGGCCGCTAAATAGTACTTTGCTAAATTTCGGCCGAGCAACGCTAGGTACGTGGCCTTTGATTACTCTCTTTTCTTGGTTTATGGGGGCAGAAGGGATACTTTTCGGACAGGCTGTTGGGTCAGTTATTTTTGGTTGTTTGGGGTTTTATATGGCTAGAAACTATATTACTGAACTTGAAGAAAAAGAAGCCTGTGAGATTTTGCCTAGCAGCCTGCATAATTATGATGAGATTATATAAGCGTTATTATCACTACTTCTTATTTGGCGATGGTGTCATCGACGTGTCGCCCAAAGTAAAAATTCCTGGTTACCATCTCCGCCTTTTATCGGGCTTTCTATATAGCATTTCACCTCGAAGTCTAGTCCTTGGGTAAAGTCTTTGATATCTTTTTCAAGCTGTTTTACTCGTTGTTTGTCTTTTACTATTCCACCTTTACCGATGAAGCCTTTGCCTACTTCAAACTGAGGTTTTACTAGGGTTATTAGATGTCCTTCTCTGCTGAGTAAGCTTGGTAGCTGTGGCAAAATTTTGGTTTGTGAAATAAAAGAGACATCCATAACAACAAGGTCGAAGCCCTTTTCGGGAAAGTGTTCGTGCAGATCTTCAACCGATAAATTGCGAGCATTAATGCCTTCTAGACAAACGATGTTTTGATTATCTCGTAGGCGTTGATCAAGTTGGTCGTGACCCACTTCAACACCAACAACTTTGGCTGCTCCATGTTGAATAGCGCAATCACTAAAGCCTCCGGTAGATTGGC
The DNA here is from genome assembly GCF_016906065.1 of Marinomonas foliarum. Classification (NCBI taxonomy): domain Bacteria; kingdom Pseudomonadati; phylum Pseudomonadota; class Gammaproteobacteria; order Oceanospirillales; family Oceanospirillaceae; genus Marinomonas; species Marinomonas foliarum. The sequence goes on from NZ_CP070273.1 coordinate 3,021,019, forward strand.
CGATATCTAATACAAGGAAACCTTCGATATTTAGTTTTGTATGCAGTAGAGCGCCTTCAAGTTTCAAAGCCCCACGGGAAACGTATTTGTCGGCTTCGTCTGAGGTGATGTTTAGCTCAATATCTGATGGTAATTTTAAGCTGGGTTTGGTTGCGGTTATCCATTGCTGGTTTTGTTTGTATGAGACTCGTCCTTCACTGATAAAGGTTTGTGCTTGAGAGCGGGATTTAGCAAGGCCTTGCTCGGTAAGGATTAGGTCAATACGTAACATGGAAAACTCGACAGTAAGATAATTAACCCGAATATTAGCAAAAAATGAATAATCAAAGTAGATTTAAAAGCAGCAGAATAAGTCTTGTTGTAACCACTGGTGATTGTCTGAGGAAAGCCTGTGCTATTAAAAACACTAATTAATACAAATGAACTGGCCCTACTGCTTGGGCAACCAAATGTGGTTGTTTTAGACTGTCGATTCTATTTGGCCGATCATGCTAAAGGTAAATCAGAATACGATAAAGGTCATATTCCTGGCGCTATCTTTGTGGATGTTCATCAAGAGCTTGCTGGGCCTGAGGCGGAACTGACTGGCCGACACCCTTTGCCCGATGATACTGTTTTTTCAGAACAACTACAGGCTTGGGGGATAGATTCTAATACTAAAGTTATTGTGTATGACGATATGGGAGGCGCAATTGCTGCCCGAGCTTGGTGGATGCTAAGTCAGCATAACATAGATGTGCGCGTTTTAGATGGCGGCTTTCCTGAATGGTTAAAACAAGGGGGAGAAGTGTCATTGGCGTTCGTAACACCGACGGCTACATCTAATAATATTAAGATTTCGTTTCCTTGGGCGATTAGTGAGCAAGCGATAGTTGAGAACTTTGAGACCAACAAATTTCAGCTGGTGGATGCTAGAGCGTCAGACAGATTTAATGGAGAGAACGAGACAATGGACCCTGTTGCAGGCCATATTCCAGGTGCAATTAATCGCCCATTTACAGATAACTTGGATGCTGATGGTCGTTTTAAGCCTGCGGAGCAGCTGCATGTGGAGTGGCAGGATTGGTTATCAGGTGATTGTGATGCTTATGTTTATTATTGTGGATCTGGCGTGACCGCATGTCATAATGTTTTGGCTTTAAATCATGCTGGGATAGAGGCAAAGCAAGTTTATGTTGGGTCTTGGAGTCAATGGTCAAAAAGGATGCTGCGAGCGACTGCTTTGTAGAATAGCGGTTTTTTACTTTATATAAAGTCGCTTCCCCTCAAGTAGAGGGGAGGCAGATTAAATAAGGTTGGTTATTTGGGTATGGCTCCCGCCATAAAAATTTGTACTTGTTGGTGGGTTTCCCCCCAGATATGCGATTTAACGGCATGTAAAAAATGCTCAGCTTCTTTTAGTGTTACGATTCCATCCATTAATTTGATGCCTATGCCTTCTTGAGTAAAGAAAAAATGCCAAGTGTGTTTATCAATGATAGCTTCGCCTTCTCCATTGTTGTAGCTCACTTGCTGGAAGGAATAGTCACTCGGAATAAAGCAGGAAAGCTCTTGTCCTGAGGCACCATAGTTAAGATCAGGGATATAGCCTTGACGGTCGACCAGTTCAAATTTCATAGAGAACTCCTTGTTTTTTATTAAGATTAGCTTAGGGTTTCTTTACTTGCTGTATTTCTTCGCGTAATTCTGTAAAAAAATGGAATTAGGCATTTTTTATTATGGTGTACCCTGTAAAATAATAATTTTTCAAGATCATTTTGGCTTTTAAAAAGGGTAACTCGCATGAAGATAGCGGTGGCAGGAACTGGATACGTTGGCATATCAAATGCCCTGTTATTAGCCAAGCACAATCAAGTAGTTGCTTTGGACATTGTTGCTCAGAAGGTTGACATGCTTAATAACAAGCAGTCTCCCATAGAAGATCGTGATATTGAACGCTATTTGGTCGAAGAGAACCTTAACTTTGTTGCCACTTTAGACAAAAAAGAAGCTTACTGTGATGCTGATTATGTCATCATTGCAACGCCTACTGACTATGATCCTGAAACGAATTATTTTAATACGAGTTATGTTGAATCCGTCATTCAGGATGTGATTCGTATCAATCCAAATGCTGTTATGGTGGTTAAATCTACAGTGCCAGTTGGCTTCACTAAGTCCGCTAGTGAGCGTTATGGAACTGATAATTTGTTGTTTTCGCCTGAATTTTTACGTGAAGGCAAAGCATTACATGACAATTTATTCCCTTCACGAATTATTGTTGGTGAAGTGTCTGATAGGGCTCAGGTGTTTGCCGACCTACTTGTTCAGGGGGCAGAAAAAACGGACATCGATGTTTTGCTTACTGGCTCAACCGAGGCGGAAGCTATTAAGCTGTTTGCTAATACCTATCTAGCTATGCGTGTTGCATTTTTTAATGAATTAGACAGCTACGCGGAATCCCATCAGTTGGATAGTCGCCAGATTATTCAGGGTGTAGGTTTAGATCCTCGTATTGGGAGCCACTACAATAACCCCTCATTTGGTTACGGTGGCTATTGTCTCCCTAAAGATACTAAACAGCTACTTGCTAACTATGACAAGGTGCCGAATAACTTGGTGAGAGCCATTGTTGATGCTAATGCCACTCGCAAAGATTTTATCGCTGAATCAATTCTAAAAAATAACCCTAAAGTTGTTGGTATTTACCGTTTGGTGATGAAAGTCGGATCGGATAATTTTAGAGCGTCAGCAATTCAAGGAGTCATGAAGCGTATAAAAGCAAAAGGAGTTGAGGTGGTTGTGTATGAACCCTCTCTTCTAGAAGATAACTTTTTTAATTCAAAAGTAATTAAAAACCTAGAAGAATTTAAGGCGCTTTCAGATGTTATTGTGGCTAACCGAATGACAGATGATATGTCTGATGTGAAAGATAAAGTTTATACACGTGATTTGTTTGGTGGAGATGTTTAAATGGCGAAGAAGGATTTAGCTTATTTCAAAGGCCGTCTTGCTCGAATTCGTTATTATTTATGTGAAGGCCTTGCTCTTCGTCGATCTGTTAAATCAGCAGAGGTGTTGTTGGCTGGCATTGACGTTACAAGTGAGCTACAGAATAGGGTTGACTATTGTTGTAAGCTTAATCGGTCATTCTCTCCATCTGCTAAGGCTGCCTCTGTAGCAACTTTTAAAAAGACAAAAAGCTTTGTATATTATGCAGATACAAAGCGTGTGGTGCGCCATTTTCCTGAAAATAAAAGATTTGACTATGTCTTTGGCGATGTAACTTATGTCCCAGATACGCCATCTTTTGTAAAAAGCCGCCCAATATCTGAAGATAACCAGAATTCCGTACTTCTTAAACTTAATGCTGTTCGTCATTATAAATTTTTGCCCGACTCATTAGGGTTTGAAAGTAAACGTCCTTTTGCTGTTTGGCGGGGTATGGTGTATCACCAACATCGACGTGACTTTGTTGATATGTATTGGAGTAGCAGCTTAGCCAATATAGGTCATAATGATGAGAAACTATCTAATGAGCCCAGTTATAAAGGTTTTTTATCAATCGAAGAGCAGCTTAATTACCGTTATATCATTAGTATTGAAGGAAAAGATGTAGCAACTAATTTAAAGTGGGCAATGGCATCTAATTCTTTAGTTATGATGCGCAAGCCAAAATTTGAAACATGGTTTATGGAAGGCTTGCTTGTCCCTGGGGTTCACTATGTTGAGCTGAAAGAGGATTTTTCTGATCTGGAAGAGAAGATTGAGTATTACAACCTTCATACTAGCGAGGCATTAGAGATAATTGAGCATGCCCATAAGCATGTCTCAAAATTTTTTGATAAGGATAAAGAACAGTTAGTGTCATTACTGGTAGCTAAGAAGTATTTTGGGTTAGTTGAAGATAATTAAAATAGAGAGACGGTTGGGTTTATGTCTACAGTTGGTGTACTACTTATTGTCAAAAACGAAGGCAAGGTGTTAACGAAATGCTTATCGTCTGTAGCGTCATGGGCTGATCAGATTGTGGTTGTAGATTCAGGAAGTGATGACAATACTTTAGAGATTGCACGTTCCTTTACATCGGATGTTTATGTTCATTCTGATTGGCCGGGGTTTGGTAAGCAGCGGCAGATTGCACAAAGCTATATGAATACAGAATGGGTTTTTGCAATTGATGCTGATGAGGAAGTTTCTGAGCCTCTTCAGCAAAGTATTCTGGCTGCGGTTAAGTTAAATGAGCCAGTATTGTATCGACTTGATCGCTTGAGCAGTGCTTTTGGTAAACGTATTAACCATTCAGGATGGAGTCCTGATTGGATTGTGAGGCTTTATCCTCGTGAGCTCGCTTCGTATAACGACGCGCTTGTCCACGAAAAAGTGGTGACGAACAACTCATTGGGTAGTAAGAAACTGTCAGGTCATCTATACCATGATACTTATTCGAGTCTAGCTCATTACTCGGCTAAGACAACCGGTTATCTTAAAGCGTGGGCGGATGATCGTGAAGGGAGAAAGTCTTCATCTGTATCAAAAGCTATATCGCATGCAATGGCATGTTTTATAAAAATGTACTTTGTTAAACGTGGTTTTCTTGATGGCCGGCATGGCTTTATTTTAGCGTGGTTAGCTGCGCATTCTACATTTTATAAATATATTGACTTATGGCTGCGAGAGTACCAAAAGAAATGAAAATTAGTTTAATCGTCACGACTTACAATTGGAAAGAAGCGCTTGCTATTACACTAGAAAGTATCAAAAAGCAGACCTTGCTTCCCCACGAAGTGATTGTGGCGGATGACGGCTCTAGTGAGGATACTAAGGCGTTAATCGAGGCGTATCAGCAGAATTATCCCACGCGCCTTATACATTCGTGGCAAGAGGACACCGGCTTCCGTTTGGCTGCCAGTCGTAATAAAGCAATTGCAAAGGCCCAGGGTGATTATCTTATTATTGTAGATGGTGACCTTTATTTACCAACTAGTTTTGTCGCATCTCATGCAAATGCAGCAAAAGAAAATTGTTTTGTTCAGGGTGGTAGGGTTCTTCTGGGGCCGGATATTAGTAAAAAAGTTATAGGAGGTGGGTATAAGCCACATTTCTTTAGTGCTGATATTAGAAACCGTCATAATATGCTGAATTCAGAACTACTTAGTAAGTGGTTCACAAAAATTAAGAATAATGATAAGTCTACTCGAGGCTGTAATTTTGCACTCTGGAAAAAAGATGCTATATCTGTGAATGGATATAACGAAGACTTTGAGGGGTGGGGGCGAGAAGATAGTGAAATGGTTATTCGTCTGTTAAATAGTGGGTTGGATCGCATTTACTTGAAATTTAAGGCAGTCGGTTATCATATATATCATAAAGAAAGCAGCCGTGGAATGCTTGATAAAAACCAAGAGATTTATCAGAGTGCTATTGATCAATGCCTGACTAAGTGTGCCAACGGATTGGATAAATACACTTTATGAAAGGAGTCATTATTTCGAATGATTTTTACGTATCTAAATATCTTATGAAAGATGTTGTTGATTGTAATTATGATGTTGTTTTTGAAAGTGACTTTCGTTGTCGAGTTATTAATAAATCCTTTGCACGATTCAAAGCGTTTTTGCCCTCTAAGCCTGGTCCGAATGAATGTGTTTTGGCATTTGCTATCGAGAATATCATCGTTCTAGATCAAATATATCGAAAAATAGGTAAGCCTAAAGTTTGGTTATGGAACCCTATATCATCCATGACAAGGAAAAATAAAAAGTTATTCCTATCTTATGTTCAACGCAAAGAAATTGAGGTGTGGACTTTTGATAAAAATGATGTGGAACTGTATGGTTTTGCATACCATGATCAAATTCATTCGTCTTCTTTGATTAAGTCAGATGTATCTTTATATAATCGGGCGTTTTTTTCTGGTGTGGATAAAGGGCGGCTTGAAGTTGTTAAAAATATTAGCAAAGCATTAAATTTGATTTCAATTGATAATGTTATTCATGTAGTTCGTGATAAAAACAATAATGATTATTCTGTTTCTGATTTAGGTGTTACGACAGATACCTATTTGAGTTTTGATGAGTATCTTGAGCAAGTTGAATGTAGTGATATTCTTATCGATGTTGCTCAAAATAATCAGAGAGGCGTTACTCTACGTGTCATTGAGGCCTTGTTTCAAAATAAAAAGTTGATTACTACCAATCCGCATGTGGTCTCTATGGATGGTTATTGCCCTGAAAATATATACATTTACGGCGAAGAAAATCATAGAACAATAAAAGAGTTTATAGAGACTCCTACACAGGTTATAAAAGACTCTATAAAGCTCCAATATACCTTGAAGCATTTGTTGGAGAAAATGTTCGTGGTATTTTAGTATCCTATTTTAGATGGAGCTTTTCTATAACTAGGTCTGGAGTGAGCTTATTTTGACAATTTGTATGCTCCAAAGGGCAGGTTCGTTTGAAGCAAGGTGAACATTCTAAGTGTAAATTATGAATGGTCTTGTTGTCAGTAAGCGGTGGGGTGAATAATTCGCTAGTTGATCCGTAAATTCCATGTACTTCCGTGCCAACTGCGGCAGCTATATGCATCAATCCTGAATCATTGCTAACGGCTTTTTCTGATATTGCGAGTAAATCAATAGCGTCGACTAATTGGGTTTTTCCGCACAGATTGATGGCGTATTCACCAAGACCATTAACAATTTCATCTCCGTCTACTTGATCTTTTGGACCACCCAAAACCCAGATTTGATAGCCAGCTTTAATGGCTGCTTTTGCTAATTTATGGAAATAAGCAATGGGCCACTGCTTGGATGGGCCAAACTCTGCGCCAGCCATTAGAGCAATTGCTGGCTTATTCGATAAACTGTGCTGCAGGTAGAGCTTTTTCTGATTCTCTGGGTCCACATGTAGCAGTGGAGATGGCGTGCTTGCTGGTGGGTAAGCAAGCTCGTTAGGTAGTCCTAAAGATGTGAAGCGTTTTACTGTTTGGTTCAGAATACCCTTATCTAGTTTGCGCCGTTCATTGAGTAATATAAAGCGTTGTTCGCCAGTAAAACCAACACGCAGTGGAATATCGGCAAAGAAAGGGACTAATGCCGATTTCCAAGAGCGAGGCATTACAATAGCGCGATCATAGTGCTCTGAACGAAGGGAGTAACCGAGTTTGCGTCTTGTGTTTATTCCCCATTCTCCATGGCCTGTGGGTAGAGTAATGGCATTACGAACTTCTGGCATTCTGGCTAAGATGGGGGAAGACCATTTTGGACCAATTACATCAATAACAGCCTCTTTATCACGCTGTTTTAGCGTGATAAAGAGGCTTTGAGCCATTACCATGTCACCAACCCAAGACGGGCCAACAATTAAATATTTAGCCATTCGTATCGAGCCAACCTAAGTAATCTTGAACGCCTTGAGCTAATCCTCGGAATTGGCCCTCATAACCAGCGTTACGAAGTTTTGTTATGTCCGCTTCAGTAAAGCTTTGATAAGCGCCCTTTAGATGTTCGGGGAATGGGATGTATTCAATTTCACCCTTATCGTAATGGGATATCACTGTTTCCGCAATTGTACGGAATGGCTCAGCTTTACCTGTACCTAGGTTGAAAATTCCTGTTTTTTCTGGGTTTTCTAGAAACCAAAGCTTGGTGTTCACTAGGTCCTCAACGTAAATGAAGTCACGGCTTTGACCGCCAGCTTCATAGCCATCATAGGCACCAAAAAGTTTTGGATTTTCTCCTGCTAGTACTTGGTTTCGAAGGTGAAAAGCCACGCTCGCCATGCTGCCTTTATGCTGTTCACGAGGGCCATACACGTTGAAATAGCGGAAGCCTACAATTTGGCTTTTCGCGTCCGGCAAGATAGCGCGAATATATTGGTCAAATTGAAATTTGGAGTAGGCGTACATATTCAGTGGTTTTTCGTTTTTACGTGATTCTTGGAAAACGGGGCCAGAACCATAAACCGATGCGGATGAAGCGTAAGAGAAAGGCGCGTCATTCTTTAAGCAAAAGTCTAATACTGCTTTTGAGTATTGGTAATTCACGTCCATGACGTATTTGCCGTTCCATTCAGTGGTTGCTGAGCAAGCGCCTTCATGGAAAATTGCAGTAGGAATAATGCCTAGTGTGTCATTTTTAATAGCGTCTAAAAAATCGTACATATCCATGTAATCTGCAATATCAAGATCGGATAAATTTAGGCACTTTTTTCCATCTGTTAGATCATCAACCAAAAGGATATCTGTGATGCCCTTGTTGTTTAAGGCTTTGATGATATTACTGCCGATAAACCCGGCACCGCCGGTTACTATATACATAATGCATTTATCCTAATGTCTAAGGTTTACTTAACCAAGTTTGCCTCTAGAGTTGTGAGCTAAACTCAGAAAGAACCATGAAAACTGTTGTTCGCTTTTGCCCATGCTATCACTTCTGTCAGGCCGAGAAAAATATGATAACTGCTGGTTCCGGGGAGTGGAAAGTCTTTTGCTGAGTTGTCTTCGTTAAGGTATTCATTCCAGCGTCCATTTGGGAGCAAATAGTATTGTTGCATGAAATTGACAGCCTTAACCAAGCGATCTATTTTTTCCTCTTTTCCAATGGGCATAACAGTGATGGCCTTTAAATATTCAGTGATTGGCCAAATACGCTTTTCTCTATCGAGAGGTTGATGGGTATTTCCATCTATTTGATTATAAATACCACCATTTTCTGCGAGACCATAACGGGTTGCCGTTAACCATAGTTGTTGAGCTAAATCAGTGTACTCCGAGTTAGGCAGTATTTTATTTGCTTGGAAGAGCAGCCATACCCATTCGAAGTGATGCCCAGGCTCTACTTGATTGCCTGTTTTAGGATCAAGGCTCCAATCTGTACTGAAAAATTCTCGTAGAGTCTTTGTTTCTTTGTGATAGAAGTGCTTGAGCGATAATGAAAGTAGAGACTGGATGGCCTCTTTATATTCTTCATCATGTGTTGCTTTAAAAGCCGCTACATAACCCTCTAGTAAATGCATATGAGGATTTTGACGTCGTACCTGTTTGCTGTCCACAGGATAGGACTCAAAAAAACCACCGTATTCGGCTTGCATGTTTTCTAATAAAAATCGATGTGTTTTCTTCATGAATTGAAGAGCACGATCGTCACTAGTGACAGCATAGTAGTGACTAAAAGAGAGTAGAATAAAGGCTAGAGCATAGGCGTCAGAATGCTTATCCTTTACAGACAAGTCGTCGTTCAAAGAAAAAATCCAGCGGTCATTGATGAAATAATTAGAGATGATGAATTCGAATAGAGGAGCTAGTTTTTCTTGCCACTCTGGCGTGTTCTTTATCTGACAAGCATGGCTGAAAGTATATAGTTGACGGCATTGTGTTAATAAACGAACACGCCCAAGCGGGTTATTTGTCCAATCGTGATTCATGCTTTCGTAACTATGGCCATCTTCCTTATTAATACCATAACGAGACCAATTGTTTAAAAGCTCATCAAATAAAAACGATTGGCTAGATAGTAGAGCGGAATTCAGCATTGTGTAAAAGCCTTATTTCGTATGTTTTAGGTATGTCCAACTTGGCAGAGTAGTATGATAAGATGAGTGTCTCTAAAAATCGATTATTATGTGGCTATGAACTCTTCGTATCTAAATTTTAAAGATAAACACATCCTTGTTGTTGGGGATGTTATGTTAGATCGCTATTGGCATGGCGGCACCTCGCGTATTTCTCCTGAAGCCCCTGTACAAGTCGTTAAAGTTTCAAATATTGAAGATAGGCCTGGTGGTGCCGCAAACGTAGCATTGGGCTTAGCCAAATTAGGCGTTTCTGTAACGCTAATTGGTGTGGTTGGTAATGATGAAAATGCTGATATATTGTCTTGCTGCTTAGAAAAAGAGGGTGTGACCTGTCGATTTGTGCGCTCAGAAACCTTGCCCACTATCACTAAACTACGGGTTATGAGCCGTCATCAGCAGCTTATTCGCTTAGATTTTGAAGAACGCAAAGATAGTCAATCTCAAAATGATGCCTTAGAAAAAACTGTTGAAGAGTGTTTGCCCGAATCTGATGCCGTTATTTTTTCTGACTATGCTAAAGGCTGCCTAGCAGACGTTCAGGCATTAATTAAACTATCAAATGCTGCAGGGGTACCCAGCTTTGTTGATCCTAAAGGTAATGACTTCTCCATTTATCATGGGGCAACTTTAGTTAAGCCGAACTTGCTTGAGTTTGAGACCATTGTTGGCAAGTGTCATTCAACGAAAGAGCTGGAAGAAAAAGCCAACACTCTTCGAGAGCAATTTGGCTGGAAGGCTTTATTAGTCACTCGTGGAGAAGATGGCCTGATTTTATTGAGTGAGGATAAACCTCCTTTCTCTTTGGCTACGGCGGCTAAAGAAGTGTTTGATGTTACTGGCGCAGGTGATACCGTTATTGCCGTATTGACCGCTGTTTATGTGACAAGTAAGCGTTTCATTGATGCGGTTGAGTACGCGAATCAAGCTGCCGGCTATGTTGTCGGTAAACTTGGAACAGCCTCTATTAGTGCTGAACGACTTGAAGCCATTATGTTTCAACGTTCACATAGTTCTAACTTTGGCGTGCTTTCCCCTGATGATCTCCTTGCACAAATTAAACTCGCGCAAATGAATGGTGAAAAAATCGTTTTTACGAATGGATGTTTCGATATTCTTCATCCGGGTCATATTGCTTATATGAAACAGGCTAAGGCTCTTGGGGATCGCTTGATTGTTGCTGTTAACACAGACTCATCGGTTAAGCGTCTCAAGGGGGAAAAACGTCCGATAAATAACCTGATTCATCGTATGTCTGTACTCGAAGGGGTTGGGGCAATTGATTGGGTGACATGGTTTGATGAAGACACACCAAAAGAAATTATTGAATTCTTAACTCCAGATGTTTTGGTTAAAGGTGGGGATTATTCCATAGAAACAATCGTTGGTGCTGATCATGTCTTAGCTCATGGTGGAGATGTTAAGGTGTTAACCTTTGTTGATGGTTATTCAACTACCTCAATCATAGAAAAAGCGAACTTATAAATGCAAGACAAAGATAATGTTGAGGCTTTACCTCAAAAGGCGGCCGTATCTGGCATGAAAATTTATTTTCGTTTGTTGGGGTATGTGCGTTCGTCTTGGTTCTATTTACTGTTAAGTGTCATCGGCTATGTGATTTATGCAGCAATGGAGCCTGCTTTGGCCGCTTTGTTAAAGCATATTGTTGATATTGTCTCAGTGGGTAGTATTTCAGAAAGCCGCTTGTTGATACCTATGGCCATTCTGGGTGTATTCATTGCTAGAGGGGTAGGTACTTTTTTAGGTAACTATTTTATGGCAAAAGTGGCTAATAATGTTGTGTTCGATTTGAGAACCAGCATGTTTAACAAATTAGTGTTATTGCCTTCTAATTATTATCACTCTATTCCTACTGGAAGACTACTTGCTAAATTAACATATGATACAGAGCAGGTAATTGGGTCTATCACTCAAGCAATACGAGTTCTTCTACGTGAAGGGTTAACTGTTGTTGGTTTGTTCAGTTATATGGTCTACATGAACTGGCGTCTTTCTTTACTGTTTTTAGTGGTTATTCCTTTGATAGGCTTGGTGGTGTCTTACGCTTCTAAGCGTTTTCGTAAATTGAGTACCCGTATTCAAAATGCTATGGGAGGTGTAACAGATGTTGCATCTGAAGCGATTAAAGGGCATGAGGTTGTCAAAATATTTGGCGGTAGCCATTACGAAACTGAGCGATTTAATAAAGCTGCGCATGAGAATCGACGTTCGCAGTTAAAAATGGAAATGACTAAGTCCCTGAATATTCCAATTGTGCAGTTTATTCTTGCTTTGATGATGGCTGCTTTGATTTGGCTCGCTTTGAGTCCTTCTATCAGTTCTCATATGTCTCCAGGGGACTTTATTGCTTTTCTGACCGCTGCGGGCATGTTAGGTAAACCTATTCGTCAGTTAACGGATGTGAATAGTATTTTGCAAAAAGGCATCGCGGCCTCCTACAGCATTTTTGACTTCCTCGATATGGAAGAGGAGGTCGACAAGGGAGGGGTGTCAATAGAGCGCTTAAAAGGGAATATTGAATGGCGCTCTATGTCGTTCAAATACCCTGATGCCGATAAAAAAGCTTTGATTAATATTAATCTATCATTACCAGCAGGTAAGACTTTAGCGTTGGTGGGGCGATCTGGTAGTGGTAAGTCTACCATGGCAAATTTGATTCCTCGTTTTTACGATTTTGATGAAGGCAGCATTAGTATTGATGGTGTTTTTATCAATGATTATAAACTGACGGAATTGCGTTCAAATATTGCTCTAGTTAATCAGCAAGTAGTTCTGTTTAACGGTACGATTCGCGAAAACATTGCTTATGGTCACCTGAGTGATTCTAGCAATGATGCAGTTGTTGATGCGGCGAAAGCGGCTAATGCATGGGAGTTTATTCAGGAGCTGGATAATGGTTTAGACACCATGGTCGGAGAAAATGGTGTGTTGCTTTCTGGTGGTCAACGTCAGCGCATAGCCATTGCTCGAGCCATCCTGAAAAATGCGCCGATTTTAATACTAGATGAAGCTACTTCGGCATTAGACACTGAATCTGAGCGTGCTATTCAGACAGCGTTAGACGGTTTGATGGAAAACCGTACGACTATAGCTATTGCCCATCGATTATCAACTATTGAGAACGCCGATATTATTGCTGTTGTAGATCACGGGGAAATCATTGAGCAAGGTTCACATAGTGAATTGTTGGCGATGAATGGGGCTTATGCTCAACTTCATAATCAGCAGTTTAGTGATACGACCGCCTAATTATGTGGCTTTACCGTATTCTAATTGGTCTGTTTACGCCGCTTGTTTTGTTAAAAATTCGGCGGTTTAAAAAAGACTATGTGAATTATAGGGCGAAAGAGGCGTTTGGTTTCTGGTCACCTGTTGAGGCCGATTTGTGGGTTCACTGTGCTTCTGTAGGGGAAGTTTTGGCTGTACGGCCATTAGTGACTCAGTGGCAAGAGAAGTTTCCTACGCATCGATTATTAATCACGACGATGACGCCCACTGGTGCAGAGCAAGTGGCGAAAACTTTTCCATTTGCTGAGCACCGCTACTTGCCGATGGATTGGCGCTCTAGCGTAAAAAGAGCGCTCAAAAAACTTTCCTGTAAACACCTTTTGATTGTTGAAACTGAGCTCTGGCCAAATTTACTGCAGCTTTCAAAACAACGGGGGTTACGGATAGACGTGCTAAATGCTCGCTTGAGTGACCGTTCTTTTCAGCGTTATCAAAAGTTCTCAACTATTTCACGTCCATTGTTTGCTTTACCTGACTGCTTTTTGGCTCATGCGCAAGCGGATGCTACGCGCTTTGAAGCGATGGGGGCAAAGAGAGTGCTGGTCATAGGAAGTATCAAGTTTGATCTCGCTGTTCCCCCAGAGGTATTTCAGGCTAATTGGCGCAGCCAGCTTGGCCCTCGTTTTGTTTGGGTGGGAGGAAGCACACATCAGGGTGAAGATGAAATGCTGTTGCGAATTCATAAGTCGTTACAGCAAAAATATCCAGATGCATTGTTAATACTGGTTCCCCGTCATCCGGAGCGCTTTGAGGCGGTCAAGGCGTCAGCTATGCAGTCTTTTGAGCGCGTTGCGCTTCGAAGTCAAACAGAGTTGGATCAATGGGATAAGTTTGATGTAGTGATAGGCGACTCTATGGGGGAGTTGATGTATTACTATCAGGCCTCTGATATAGCCTTTGTTGGTGGTAGTTTGATTAAACGAGGCGGCCATAATCCGATTGAGCCTGCTCTACTTGGTAAAGCGATTATAGTTGGCCCTTATACGTTTAATTTTCTAGATATTACAGAGCAGCTTTTACAGGTGAATGGCGCGATTCGTTGCCAAGACGAGACGCAATTAGAGAAAGTTGTCATTGATCTTGCGGGGCAATCGTCCCAACGATTCCGACTAGGCCAGTCTGCATTACGTTTCGCCGAAAAAAATCAAGGCGCTGTGACGAGAGTGCTTAGCGAAATAGACTTCCGCTAAGCGACTCTTTACAATAGCGACCATTATCTCATGGGGTGTTTTAGCATTTAATAAATGTTAAAGCTGAGAAGCGGTTTTACCGCTAACCCACCGAACCTGATCCAGATCATGCTGGCGTAGGAATCGAGATAGCAAGTTGAGCTACCAGCATGTGTAGTAGTTCAAATATCACTCTTGCCATTTCCCCTGTACGCCGCTCACTTATTTTTTAGGAGCGACACTTTGAAACCATTTTCTTTATCCTCTCTTTTTTCTACGACTGCCATTAGTCTTAGTATGGTTATTGCGCCAGTATCATTGGCGGCAGATACTCTAAATGTTTATACCTATGACTCATTCGCATCTGATTGGGGGCCGGGTCCTAAGATAAAAGCGAACTTTGAAAAAGAGTGTGCATGTGAAGTGAATTTCGTCGCGTTGGACTCTTCGGTTGGTATTTTGTCTCGTGTGCAACTAGAAGGTAAATCGTCTCAAGCTGATGTGCTTTTGGGACTAGACTTAAACCTAATGGAAGCTGCAAAACAGACAGGCTTATTGGTTAACCATGCTGTTGATACGTCGGCTGTTACTATTACTGGTGGCTGGTCTGATAAAACGTTCGTGCCATTTGACCAAGGGCATTTTGCTTTTGTTTACAATTCTGAAACGCTTTCTAATCCACCGAGTAGTTTGAAAGACGTAGTAGACAATCAAGACCTTCGAGTCATTTATCAGGATCCGCGAACCAGCACGCCTGGTTTGGGTTTATTGTTGTGGATGAAGTCTGTCTATGGCAATGATGCAGCTGATGCCTGGGAGCGCTTAGCAAGTCATACTGTTACTGTGACGAAAGGTTGGTCTGATGCTTACGGATTGTTCTTAAAAGGCGAGGCAGATGTTGTATTGAGTTATACGACTTCGCCTGCGTATCATATTGTGGCAGAAGGTGAGAATAAGTATAAAGCTGCCGCCGCTAGTGAAGGCCTTTATCCACAAATTGAAGTTGCCGCAATGATGAAAGACGCGCCTCACCCTGATTTGGCTAAGCATTTTATGCAGTTTATTTTGCAACCCGGTTTTCAATCGACTGTTGCGACAGGGAATTGGATGTTGCCTGTTGTTAAGCTGGATGAAAAACTACCATCAGCATTTGATAGTGCTTTAAAGCCAGCTAAGAATTTAGTTTTGCCTGCAACTGAGGTTGCGCAAAACCGTAAGGCTTGGGTAGATGAGTGGTTGGATGCGACGACGCGATAGAAGGAACTAAGTTGCTCTTTTTACGAACGGCGAAAAGACTCGCGCCAGCGTTAATGGGTGTTGGTATTTTCTTGTTGGTAGGGGCTGCCAGTCTGGCGGCTCTTTTACGTTATAGTGATCTGCCGTCATGGCTTGGCTATCTGCAGCAGCCCTATCTTTGGCGAGTGGTTCGCTTTTCTTTATGGCAAGCTCTGCTGAGTAGTGGTATCAGCTTACTTATCGCCATACCTGTGGCTTCCTGCCTTATTCATCGTTCATTTTATGGGCGATCAGCACTTCTTCAGCTATTCTCAATTTCTATGGTGGTACCAACCATTGTGGCTGTTTTAGGGGTGGTGGTAGTTTATGGCCGTACTGGTTGGCTGAGTCAAATGTTTGGTGTGCAAGTTCCTTTATATGGCTTGGTTGGGATTTTATTGGCTCATGTGTTCTTTAATATGCCATTGGCGGTGCGTCTTTTATTGCAGGGATATGATTTGATCCCAGCAGGGCAGTGGCGTCAGGCTTCGCAGCTGGGATTCTCTCGCTGGGCAGCCTTTCGATTGATCGAGTGGCATTATATGAAGAAAGCCTTGCCAGGCGCGTTTGTGCTGATTTTTATGTTGTGTTTTTCTAGCTTTGCTGTGGTGTTGAGCCTGGGGGGCGGGCCAAAATTCAGTACTTTAGAAGTGGCCATATATCAGGCGCTACGTTTTGATTTTGATCTCAATAAGGCCAGTTTCTTGGCGCTGTTGCAGGTATTTATATGTACCTTATTTGCGGTTGTAGTTTATAGGCTCGCCCCGGTGAATCGCCAAGATGCGAGCCTGTTAGCTGTTAAAAGTTATGTTCTCAAAGATTCTATCTTAGCTAAATTGGCAGATGGTCTTGCTATGCTCTGTGCTCTTTTGTTGGTTATCCCACCTTTTGTGGCTATTTTTGACCCTGTTTTTTCACCTGTCTTTTTAAGCACATTACAGTCGACTGCCTTGTGGGGTGCTGTGCTTGTTTCTATGAAAATTGCGCTGCCTGCTGCGTTGTTGAGTTTATTGCTGGGTATTTGTTTTGGGGTGCTGGCGCGTTTTTGTATGGCTCGTCAGTACTTGGCGTTTTTGCCGAATAAAATAGAGCATTTAGGTAATATGATTTTAATGGTGCCAGGATTAGTGATTGCCACAGGGTTGTTTTTAACTTTGCGAGACCTTGGTATCGGGTTGCAGTCGAGCTATTGGATTGTTGTTTGGGTTAACTCTGTGATGGCTCTGCCTTTTGTGTTGCGGGCACTTATGCCTGTTCTGTACCAGCAGGAGCGACGCTTTAGAAATATTTATTTGAGTTTAGGCATTCATTCGTGGGCCCGATGGCGCCTAGAATGGCCGCTTATTAGAAGAAGTGTTGCACAGGCATTTGGTTACGCGCTTTTGCTTTCTTTGGGGGATATGGGAGTTATTGCGTTATTTGGTAGTCAGGGTTTGGTGTCCTTACCCTTGTATTTGTTTCAATTGATTGGTTCTTATCGTTTGGAAGAGGGAGCTTGTGTCGCTGTGGTATTGATCTCTTTGTGCTTGATGCTGTTTTATTGCTCGTCTCGCTTTATTGGTGGAGTAACTATTCGTGTTAAAGATTGATCTTCAATATGATTGGGAAAATTTTCATGCGAATTACTGTGTGAATATTTTCCCCGGTGTCACCACTTTGCTTGGTGGTAGCGGCGAAGGGAAAAGTACACTTCTACATTTGCTGGGGGGCTTTTTAACAGGTCGAGGAGTGCTTTCTTTCAACGAGGCATCTCTTCTTTCTTTGCCTGCTTATGAAAGGCCGATTTCGACCTTATTTCAAAGTGATAATTTATTCCCTCAATTAACTGTCTGGCAAAATGTTGCTATAGGCTTGTCTCCTTCATTGTCTTTGAGTAAAGAGCAAAAGCAAAAAGTCCAATGGGCACTTGATAAAACACAGCTGCTTGATAAAGCCGAACGTTTTCCCCAGGCGTTGTCTGGCGGCCAAGCTCAGCGAGTCGCTATTGCTCGAGCACTGGTTCGGAAAAAGCCGATCTTATTGTTAGATGAACCTTTTAGTGCGCTGGATCCAGCATTGCGTGAAGAAATGCTGCACTTGGTTAATGATGTAACCCAAGAGCTGGAGCTAACGACCTTGCTGGTGTCGCATTTACCAAGGGAAGCGACTTTGGTTGGCGGACGTGTCATTCTGATTGAGCGGGGTTGTGTTACGGCTCATGAGTCCGTATCGGTATTGTCCCAGGCTGAGCCTCATCCACTTTTTTTTCGTTACTTTGGCGTTTCTGGTCCTGAAGAGATTTAGCATCGTCATGTTTAATAACTCGATAAGTTAGTTTTGTTAGGTTAAATATTTCTTCTACTTTTCTTAAATATAGAGTGACCACGTGTTGGATAACAATGAGTTGTTGAAAAAAGGGATTGCTATGACAATTGCATATGCGTTTGTTATGTCGATTACTGCGTTGGCAGCCAAGCAGGCACAAACCATGATTGCGGTATCAACACTGGTTTTCTGGCAAAGCTTGTTTTGTGCCTTAATTTTATTGCCACAAATGCGAGGCCGTTGGCAAAAGCGCCCATTTTCAGTTTGGAAAATTCATTTCCTGCGTAGCTTTGGTGGTTTCATTGGCTTTCTTTGCTATTACTGGTCCTTAAATCATATTCCTTTAGTAGAGGCGTCTTTGCTTAGAACCTGCGCGCCCTTATGTGTGCCGTTTGTTGTCTTAATTCTCCATAAAATAAGGGTGCCGAAAAGCCGTTGGGTGCCACTTGTGGTTGGTTTTATTGGTGTGTCGTTTATTATTCAGCCAACGCCAGATCATTTGAATCCTTGGCATATTGTTGGCTTTATTTCAGCTATTGGCTTGGCGCTGTCGATGGTGACGACACGTATGTTGTCACAGCAAGTGTCAGGCCAAGAGACGTTGTTTGTGTATTTCTTTGTCTCGACAGCGTTGTCTCTTCCCTTGGTGTTTATCCAAGGGGATTCTGTCGTTCTGCCTATTGATGTATGGCCTCTGGTTGCAGTGGTTACTATTACACTATACGTTGGAATGTATCTTTATAATCTGGCTTACACTTATGCACCAGCCAGTATAGTGTCACCAGTGAGTTATGTTGGTGTTGTCTTTAGTGGCTTTTGGGGGTGGGCCGTTTGGGAGCATGTGCCAGATATTTACGCCATTCTTGGAATGTTATTTATTTTCTCAAGTATTTTAATTAGTACCCGAATGGCGCGTGATAGGGGGTAGTTTTTTTGTTGGTGATTCTTGTGGAGTAATGAAGCCCACTATGAGTACAGTGTAGACATAGAAGCCGATTAACGGCATTTCCTTTAGCTACTGTATAATCATTACGGAATATATCACTTTGAGAGAAGTCAAGGTGTAAAAAGATGTCCAGGCTGCCGGGGCTTACAACAGTGATGGCGTCGAAAGTTGAGATTAATGTCCCTGCATTTTGAATCCAAGATGTTTTGCTGCCCGACTTGAAAAGAATAGCTAGCAATAAATAAACGGAGGAATAACATGTCCTTTGCTTTGCTTTGCTTTGCTTTGTTATTTTGTTTTTCTTTTTGCCCAATTTTGTATAAAAAGGCCGATTAGGATGCAGGCCAATCCAACCAACGTAGAGTGCAAAATGGGCTCTCCAGCAAATTGTGAGAGCCAGACAATAGATAATAATGGTGATAGAAAGATTAAGTTAGCTACTTGGCTGGCGTTTGAGGTGAGCTTTAGGGCCTTATTCCATAATACAAAACTCAATCCCATCTCAAATAAACCTATGTAAATAGCTCCCCATAAGCCGTTATTATCCCAATGGGTTAGTTCTCCTGTTAACGCTGCATAAATGAATATTAATGGCAATGCGAAAACAAAGTTAAGAGTGAGTCCAACCAAACTTGGTCGTTTATCCTTGGTGTTTAAAAGCCAATATAGCGCCCAAATAATTGTGCTTACAAGGGCGAAGGAGACACCAGAGGCGTTAGAAAACTCTAAAGAACCTATTTGCCCACGTGTTGCAATATATAGTACTCCAAAATAGCATGCGGCAGCCGCCATATAATCAGCAGTTTTTAGTCGCTGTTTAAGAATGGGGACTGCCATAAAACTGAGAGTTATAGCCCAAGTGTAATTAATTACTTGAGCCTCTTGGGCCGGAAGTGTGTTGTAAGCTTGGAGCAATATTAGGTAATAAAGAAAAGGGTTAATGGCCCCAAAAAATAAAGACGATTTCCATGATTGTTTGGCGTATGACATCAGAGAGCCAAATTCTCCTTTAATCACCAGAAGTGAAGCTAGAAAAAATAGTGAAACGACATTTGCAACCAGCAGTAGCTGGGTGGGAGAGAAGTGCCTTAGTGATATGGAGAATGCAGTCGCAACAGTCGACCAAAGCAACACGGCACCTAGCCCAAAAATCATGGCTTGAGCATTGTGAGAAAGTTTACTCATGGTCTATCTGTTCCGAAAGTAATAGTCTGAATGTAATGCGATAGCTAAGTTGCATCGATTAAAATGAAAAGATAAAACCCAGTGAAGCAGCGTTAACTGTGTTGTCTTCTACGATAGGGCTTTTCAAAATATCATCATCAAATTTGGTTTGGCTAATGCCTAATATAAGATTCGCATTGGATGTAATAGGGTAAATAGCTCTGACCCCATATCTTATTTGAGAAATAGCACCTGAGTCATAGTCGGCAATAGCGCCCCCAGTTCGGATAGACTCACTTCTAGAAATACCAAATAAATGGTTGCTCATTTTATTGTCCATATGGCGATATGAAAACGATGGTATTATTTTCCATGTACCTATAGGGATTGGATAACCTAACCCTACCTGAGCGTAATAACCGTCGTGTTTACCACTTATATCTTGTGCAACTTTTGTTGAAAAGATTCCTAAGCGGTAGCTGGCAAAAGCCATAATGCTTGGGTCTCTCTCATCAAGTAATTGGATAGTTGCATTACTTGAGTCATCAGGATCAAAGCTTAATCCTTCATAAGATATTCCTACGGCAAAGTTTTGTAACGATTGTCTTGGCAAGAAACGATACCCTAACTCTGGTAATTGAAGGTAAAAATGCTCGCCTTCATAGCCTATGTTTGGCAAGGATGCTGAGCGGCTACTCGTTTCTTTGTATACAGATTCAGACTTGGCGCCAATTACTCCTAAACTGCCATTGGCATGAACTATAGGCGATATTGACAGTAGTAATACCCAAAATGCTTTTCTCATCATATCCATATTCTTTAGATAGCGTCAGTGTAAGGAGTGAATGATTCTATTGTGTTTAGTAAGGCCTGTAAAATAACCAGTATGATATTAAGTTCTATTAATTCTTGATTGGTATGAAAGTGGAAGGTGCTCGCATTACTTTGCTTGAATTCGTTTACTTATTGTCCATTGGTGCTATATAATGCGCGTCCCTGTAAATCAATACTCCTTGTCTCACAGCTTTTTAACAGGGGGAGCGTGGAGACTAAGAACCCATAAGGAGAGCTTAAATGCGTCATTATGAAATCGTCTTTCTGGTTCACCCAGATCAAAGCGAACAAGTACCAGCAATGGTTGAGCGTTACACTAACCTAATCACAGAAGATGGTGGTCAAGTTCACCGTCTAGAAGATTGGGGTCGTCGTCAACTAGCTTACCCAATTAACAAAATTCACAAAGCACACTATGTTCTTATGAACATTGAGTGTTCTGACAGTGTTTTGTCTGAATTAAACGACACTTTCCGCTACAACGATGCCATCATCCGTAACTTGGTGATTCGTCGTAAAGATGCGGTAACTGACGTATCTCCTATTAAAGCTTCTGAAGGTCGTGAAGATCGTCGTTCTGCTCCTCAGCGTGAAGAGCGTAACAACGACAATTCTGAAGAAGTTTCTGAAGAATCTGAAGATTAATCTATTTTTATTAGGAGACACTCATGGCTCGTTTTTTCCGTCGTCGTAAGTTCTGCCGTTTCACTGCAGAAGGCGTTAAAGAGATCGATTACAAAGATCTAGACACACTGAAAGGTTACATCACTGAAACTGGTAAAATCGTACCTAGCCGTATTACTGGCACTAAGGCTCGTTACCAGCGTCAGCTAGCGACTGCAATCAAACGCGCTCGCTACATTGCTTTACTTCCTTACACTGACAGCCACTTTAATTAATAGGCTGAAAGAAGCGCTTTTATGAGTGGTTTAGCTAAATGGGTTATGAAAAAACGCTTGAATGCCATTATTGGTGTGATGGTGTTTGGTCTAATACCTATGATGTTTTGGTTAGCCGCTGCAATCTTAGGATTGGTGGTGCTTCGCAAAGGTGTAAAAGAAGGAATACCAGTATTAGCTTGGGGTTGTCTGCCAGCACTTGTGCTTTGGACGCTCCAGGGAGATGCTACGGCTCTCATGGTGTTAATTGATGTGATGTTGTTAAGCTATTTACTTAGAGTAATAACATCGTGGAGTTGGGTGTTATTAGTCGGCAGTTTTCTGGCGGTTATTAGTACGTTGCTTCAGCCGCTTTTAATGGCGGATGTTCTGAATCTAGCGGTAACCTTGGTTCAGAAGGTTCTGTCAAATGAGGGCGCTGAAATTCCTGATAGAAATTTGATTTTTAACCAGGCGGTGATGGCAATATCCATCTTCCAAGTGGTCATTGCCATTCTCTCTTTGTTTTTAGCGAGAAAGTGGCAGGCAGGGCTCTATAATCCAGGCGGATTACGTACTGAGTTTCATCAATTAAGATTACCAGTAGTGTTTAGTTTGGTATTGGGGGGAATGATTCTAATAGGCGAAAGCTTAGGTGGTTCATTCAGTATTTTATCCCAAGCCGCTATACCTGCTCTAATATTGCCGGGGCTTGCTCTAGTACATGGTGTTTTGGCAAAGAAAGAAATTGGGATTGTTGGACTGATCGCATTTTATCTTGTGGGATTCTTTGTTTTGAATGTGTATTTTGCAAACATTCTCGTTGCACTATGTGTGATTGATAGTTTTGTTGATATTCGTTCTAGAATCCGAGATAAGGCGTCCAACTCAAGTGATAGCTAATGATTAATTAGAGGTGATCGAGATGGAAGTTATTCTACTCGACAAAGTAAACAAGCTAGGCGGTATTGGTGACGTTGCAGTTGTTAAACCAGGCTATGCTCGTAACTTTTTGATTCCGAACAAAAAAGCTGTAATGGCTACTAAAGCTAACTTGGCTAGCTTTGAAGAGCGTCGTGTTGAACTTGAAGCGAAAGCAGCGGAGCGTAAAGCAGCAGCTGAAGCTCGTGCACTAACGCTAGAGGGCAAAACTTTTACTATCGCTGCAAATGCTGGTGATGAAGGTAAGCTTTTCGGTTCTATCGGTACTCGTGATATCGCTGATGCAATTTCTACACAAGTAGCTGTAGAGAAAGCTGAAATTCGTCTTCCTGAAGGCGCGATTCGTCACACAGGTTCTTTCGAAGTAGATATTCAACTTCACTCTGACGTGATTGTTGTTGTTACTTTAGAAGTAATCGCTGAGTAATTTGCTTAGACAAATTACTTAAGGAAGGCGTTAGCCTTTCTTAAATAAGAGAAGGGGATCTTGCTATTGCAAGATGCCCTTTTTTTTCGGTCGTGCTAAGCTAACCCCCTGTTTTTTTCTGTTTTGTATGAGTATTTTACGTGCAACTAAATGATTCCGAAGTCGCTTCTATAAAATTACCACCGTATTCCATTGAGGCTGAGCGTTCAGTTGTTGGTGGGCTGATGCTAGACCCGCAAGCTTGGGAGAAAGTATCTGAGCTTGTTATAGCGGATGATTTTTATCGACCAGAACATAAGTCCATATTTGCCGTTATTGCTCGTTTGGCGGATGAATCAGAACCAATTGATGTTGTTACTATTGGCGAACGTTTAGATAAGCGTGGTGATTTAGAGTCTATTGGTGGAATGTCCTATCTTATTGAGATAGCTGAAGCGACACCAAGTACCTCAAATATTGCGGCTTATGCCGACATTGTCCGCGAGCGCTCTGTTTTGCGTCGCCTTATTTCGACAACAAATGATATTTCTGCTAGAGCATTTCACCCAGAAGGCATGACTGCGGCCGAAGTGTTGGATGAGGCTGAACGAAAAATATTTCAAATTGCAGAAGGTGGAGAGAAGAAGGGCGGACCAAGAATTGCCGCAGATATTCTTAGTGCGACAGTCGATAAAATCGATGAGCTCTACCATCAAGATGGTGCAATTACGGGTTTGAGTACGGGTTTTACTGATTTAGATGCGATGACGGCGGGGTTGCAGCCTGCAGATTTGGTTATTGTGGCGGGTCGTCCGTCCATGGGTAAGACAACGTTTGCAATGAATTTGGTTGAAAATGCCGCCATGATCAGTGATAAGCCTGTTATTGTCTTCAGTTTGGAGATGCCCGCGGAATCACTGATGATGCGTATGCTTTCTTCGCTTGGCCGAATTGATCAGACTCGTATGCGTTCTGGGCAATTAGTGCAAGAAGACTGGGATAAATTAATGTCTGCGGTGAAAATGCTCAAGGATCGCAAGCTATTTATTGATGATACGGGTGGTATCAGTCCAACTGAAATGCGTTCTCGCGTGCGTCGTATTGCTCGTGAGCATGGTGGTGTCGCTATGATCATGGTCGATTACCTTCAGTTGATGCAAATTCCTGGTTTTACCGAAGGTCGTACCAATGAGATTTCCGAAATTTCTCGATCTCTTAAAGCCATAGCAAAAGAAATGGATTGTCCTATGGTTGCTCTTTCTCAGCTTAACCGTAGTTTGGAAAACCGACCGAATAAACGCCCAGTTAACTCGGATTTGCGTGAATCTGGAGCGATCGAGCAGGATGCCGATGTGATTTCTTTTGTTTATCGGGATGAGGTTTATCATGAAGATACTCCTCACAAGGGGATTGCTGAGATTATTATTGGTAAGCAGCGTAATGGTCCTATTGGTACTTGTCGATTGGCGTTTGTGGGCAAATACACGCGCTTTGAAGATTTGGCCCCGGATGCTTATCGCGATTTTGATGATGAATAAGTCTGTGTCGTATTTTTAGGGAAGATTACAGTTAGTAACAGTCCAGCATACGTGATAAAAATAACTAATATAAAAAATATCGAGAGTTGTCTATGCGAAAGATGCCAGTAACCAATAAAGAAAATGATTTTCCTGAAAGCTATGTTTTAGTTTCCAGTACGGATGTGAAAGGACGCATTACGTTTGTTAATGATGTTTTTTGTGAAATCGCTGGGTATGATCGAGAAGCTTTAATTGGCTCTCCTCATAATCTTATTCGCCATCCAGATGTTCCGCCTGCGGTATTTGCTGATATGTGGGCTAACCTGAAACAGGGTAAGAGCTGGATGGGGTTGGTGAAAAACCGTTGTGAAAATGGGGATCATTATTGGGTCAGCGCTCATGTGAGTCCATTGCTAGATGGCAATAAAGTCATCGGCTATGAATCAGTGCGCCGTAAGGCGACGCGAGACGAAATTCAGCATGCGCAGTCTATTTACGATCGTATTAATGCGGGTAAAGCTTTATTGCCGACAGTGACAAAAGCAGCTGCACATCTCAGCAACGCTTCTTGGCCATTAATGTCCTGTTTCTTTTTTTTGGCGATTACCGGTTTATTGTCTAATGTATTGGCTTTACAAGTAGCAGCACCTATTTTGGCGTTGTTAGGAATGTGGTTGACCTATTTTCAGGCTCGGTCTTTAAAGTTGGTGGTTTCTGGTTTATCGTCTGAGGCTCATAATCCTATTGGTCAGTATTTATACTGTAAAACTGTTGGGATTAAAGCCGCAATTAAGTTCGCTAAAATACATCAAGAAGCCGCAGGTAATACCTTCCGTTATCGTTTAAAAGAAGGTGCTCAGCAGCTTCGTCAAAGAGCGTCGGATGCTAAGGAAAGTGTCACTACGAATTTGGCTAATTTTAATAAGCAGCGCAACACTTTTCAGGAAGTGGTTGCTGCTAGTTCTCAGTTATTGGCTAGTGTCACCCATGTTGCGGAACATGTGCATGTGGCGGTTGAAGCGACAGAGTCGGTTGGCGGCTTGTCTCGTGAAAGTCGTTTGTTGGCTCAGCAAACAGGTGAGACGATGCGTCAGGTTTATCAGGATGTTTCTGAGGCCAAAAAAGTTGTCGCTATATTGGCTGAGCGTAGCGACAGTATTAATGAAGTGGTTAACTCTATCAGTGACATTGCAGAACAGACGAATTTGCTAGCCTTGAATGCGGCGATTGAGTCGGCCCGTGCGGGTGAGGCGGGTCGAGGCTTTGCTGTTGTTGCGGATGAGGTTCGCGCATTAGCGATACGTACTCAGAATGCCACGCAAAACATCAATAGTATGACGGAAGAATTGAAGAAAAATACCCTAGATGTGACAAATACCATAGATAAAGGGACTGCTGTGGCGCAAGAGGGGGTTGATAGTGTGAATAAAGTCGCTCAAAAAATGAGTGATATAGAATCCGCTATAAAACAGGTTGTTGAAATGACTGCGCAAATTAATGTTTCTTCTGAGGAGCAGGCAGGTGTTGCGAGAGATCTAAATGATAAGATGCACGATGTGGATCAATTAAGTGTTCATAGTATTGAGCGAGCAGAAAACATTGTCATCAATATTAGTCATATTGAAGAAGAGGCTTATGAGCAGGGGAATCTTGCCGAGCGAATGAAGCAGTAAAGAATAATGCGATTTTGAAAGTTTGACTTTAAAGGCCTTTGATAGTTATTTATCAAAGGCCTTTTTTGTCGTGAGCTATTTATATTTGGTTTAGCCAGGGAGTTCGCTAGCGACGTGATAAATGGCTTTACCAAGAAGATTAATTTGCTCTTTACTGATTACGTAAGGTGGCATCAAGTAAATGAGCTTGCCGAAAGGTCGTATCCATACGCCTAGTTCAACGAACTTTGGCTGTATTTCATGTAAGTTAACCGGATTTTTTAACTCGACAACGCCTATGCCCCCAAGGCAGCGGATTTCTTTTACTTGTTCGAGTTGTTCGCACGGGCTTAACGCTTCTTCCATCCAAGTTTCTAGCTGAGAGATTTGTGCAGGAATATCGTATTCACTCAGCAGTGAGAGGCTTGCATTGGCTGCGGCACAGGCAAGAGGGTTGCCCATAAAGGTGGGGCCGTGCATAAAAACCCCGCTATTATCGCTGATCCCCAATGCTACTTTGTCATTGGTTAGTGTGGCTGCTAGTGTCATGTAACCACCTGTTAGAGCCTTGCCAACACACATGATATCTGGGCAGATATTGGTGTGGTCAGTAGCAAAAAGCTTGCCTGTGCGGCCAAATCCTGTGGCAATTTCATCGAAAATTAATAATATGTCAAACTCATCACAAAGTGCGCGAATCTGATTTAAATATTCAGGATTATAAAAGCGCATGCCGCCAGCATTTTGCACAACGGGTTCGATAATAAAACCCGCTATGCGTTCATGGTTTTCTTCAAACGTGTTACGGATTTCGGTTAGATATTCTATTTGGATTGGTTCATTCAAGCCAGTTGGTGGTGGTGATATAAAGAATTGCTTTGTTAGCGCGCCAGTGAATAAATTGTGCATGCCATTTTCAGGATCACACACTGACATAGCGGCAAATGTATCACCATGATAGCCGCTTTTTGGTGTTACAAAAAATTGTTTGTCAGGTTTATTTTGTGTGTTCCAGTACTGGATTGCCATTTTTAGAGCGACTTCAACAGAAACCGAGCCTGAATCGGAGAAGAAAACGCGTTGCAGTTCAGAGGGTGTTATCGCGACGAGTTTTTCTGCGAGCTCTATCGCAGGTTTGTGAGTGAATCCACCAAACATGATGTGAGAGAATTGTGATAATTGTTCTTGTATTGCGTCATTCAGTGTTGGGTGGTTGTAGCCATGAATGACACTCCACCATGACGACATGCCGTCGATTAACGTTCGCCCATCATTGAGTGTTATTTCACAGCCTAAAGCTTTTTCGACAAGAAAATGCGGACTGGGTTTACTCATCGATGTGTATGGGTGCCACAGAAGTTGCTTGTCTAAATCTAGGTATTCTTGATCTGTTTTCATGACGTTCACCATTACTTTGTTGGGGGCATAGTAAACAAAGGTGCCTGCAATGACTAGACTGTTTGTTTGGCTTGTGGCTTGTATTCTTTATCTGGTGTTCTGGCAATAACCCAAATATCGACCTGCTCAACCCCCGCGGCT
This sequence comes from Marinomonas foliarum, assembly GCF_016906065.1. NCBI lineage: Bacteria > Pseudomonadati > Pseudomonadota > Gammaproteobacteria > Oceanospirillales > Oceanospirillaceae > Marinomonas > Marinomonas foliarum. The sequence continues at coordinate 3,048,511 of NZ_CP070273.1, forward strand.
AGTAATAATTTAGTGCAATGTTCTATGGTGCTTCCTGTGGTCATGACATCATCAAATAGAGCTATATGCTTAGCGGTTGGAGGAGTAATTAAATAACTATTTTTAGGGCTTTTTAGTCGCTCTTTTCGGCTTAATGAGTGCTGAGCTTGGGTGTTTTTGATTTTTTTTATTGGGTTTTTCTTTGGTAGGTTTGGGCATTTATCCCCCAAGTGCTGTTTGAGCTCTCTTGTCAGTTGTGTTGCCATGGCTTTAGTTTGGCAAAAACCACGTTCTTTGATTCGACTTGGGTGGCTTGGTACATAAAGTAGTTGTTCGGGCCAACTCTGGTCTAAATATGACTCTATAAGCTGTTCACTTAATAGGAATGTTAGTGGGCGAATATACTGGTTTCTTTGATTGAATTTTATGCCGTGAATCAGGGTTTTGATGACGCCTTCAAACTGATATGGGGCGACACATACTTGGTACGCTGGCGGATTGCTTTGGCATTGACCACATAAAATGTTGTGGGTATGTGTTGGGCGTTTGCACTGATGGCAGTGTGTGTGGTTCGTGGGTAGTCCTTGTTTGCAGTGTTGGCAGAGGGTGTTTTTGGCTTTTGCGTGGCAAATGTAGCATCGGTTAAAAAACAACCCCCTGTAAACCTCTGTTATTTTTGTGGTTGACAGTTTTTTCCAGTCCATTAGTATTGCTCCATAAATTTTTATGGATCGAGGATACTATGTCTTTAAGTACGTCTACAAATACTGTGAGCGCTCCGCGTTTTGATTGGACGCATGCGGAAATAAAAGCTCTGTTTGATTTGCCCTTCATGGATTTGATGTTTCGTGCTCAGACGGTCCATAGAGAAAATTTTACGCCAAATGAAGTGCAAGTAAGTACGCTTTTATCGATCAAGACTGGTGCTTGTCCGGAAGACTGTAAGTACTGCCCACAGAGTGGTCATTACAATACAGAGCTTGAGAAAGAAAAGTTAATGGAAGTGAAAAAGGTACTAGAAGAAGCGGCTTTGGCAAAAGAAAAAGGCGCTAGCCGTTTTTGTATGGGGGCTGCTTGGAAGCATCCTTCCGAGAAAGATTTCCCCTATGTTCTGGAAATGATCAAGGGTGTTAAGTCGTTAGGCCTAGAGTCTTGCGTCACACTTGGGACGCTAAACGATGAACAGGCACAGCGCCTGTCTGATGTTGGCTTGGATTATTATAATCATAACCTGGATACCTCTGCTGAATTCTACGACAGCATTATCACCACACGCACTTATCAAGACCGTTTGGATACACTGTCTCGGGTGCGTGATTCCGGTATTAAGCTTTGCTGTGGTGGCATTATGGGGATGGGCGAAGAGCAAAAGGATCGTGTGGGTTTGCTGCGTCAATTGTCGCTAATGACGCCGCATCCAGAAAGTGTGCCGATTAATATGTTGGTGAAAGTAGAAGGGACGCCGCTAGAAAATGTTGATGATCTCGATACCTTTGAATTTATTCGTACTATTGCTGTGGCACGTATTCTAATGCCTAAATCTCATGTTCGATTGTCTGCTGGCCGCCAAGGCATGAATGAGCAAACGCAAGCCTTGTGTTTCATGGCGGGCGCTAACTCTATTTTCTATGGTGAAAAACTGCTGACTACGGGTAACCCTGAAGCCGATAAAGATATGGCGTTGTTTGCTAATTTGGGTATTAACCCTGAAAAACGTGAAGAGCATTCAGATGAGGCTGTGGCTGAAGCCATTGCAGCGCAGGCGGTAAAACAAGAAGAGTCTAAGTTGTTTTATGAAGCCAGCGTCTAAAACGCCGGATTGGGTATTGGCGGCGCTTGAAGAGCGCCACCAACAGAACTTAATGCGCCGTACCATTACATTGGAAAGCCCGCAAGTTCCACATGCTCAAATAGCTTCGCAAGATTACACCGCGTTTTGCTCGAACGATTACCTGGGGTTGGCTAATCATCCCTCGTTGATCAAAGCGATGAATGATACGGCTGAAACCTATGGGGTGGGTGGTGGCTCGTCTCATTTGGTGTGTGGGCATTTAGCTCCCCATCAAGCGCTTGAAGAAGCCTTGGCGGACTGGCTAGGCTACGAGCGAGTTATGCTATTTAGTACAGGTTATATGGCGAACCTTGGTGTGATTTCTGCACTTGCAGATAAAAATCGCCCTGTTGTGCAGGATAAACTGAATCATGCCTCTTTGATTGATGGCGCTCTATTAGCACAAGCGCCTTTACGCCGTTATTTGCATGGCGATGTAGCGAGTGTGCAGAAATTGCTTACTAAGTCTTCGGCGGCAGGGTTGTTGGTTACCGATGGTGTTTTCAGCATGGATGGTGATATTGCTCCCTTGGCTGAGTTGTCCCAATTGGCTAATCAGTATGATTGGATGTTCATGGTCGATGATGCTCATGGGTTGGGGTGTCTGGGTGAAAATGGCAGGGGCTGCTTGTCCTTGGAAGGGTTAGATTCTGCGAGCTTGCCTATCTTAGTGGGTACATTTGGTAAGGCATTTGGAACGGCTGGTGCTTTTGTTGCGACCTCCCATGATTATGCAGATTACCTTACGCAGTTTGCACGTCCTTATGTTTATACTACGGCAATGTCACCGGCAGTTGCTGGTGCCACTTTGGCTTCGTTGCAGCTTATTCAGTCAGTAGAAGGTCAGGAACGGCGTGAAAAGTTGGCTCGACATATTAGCTACTTCCGTCAAAGGATGCAGTCATTGCCTGTTGAGCTAATACCCTCAAATACCGCGATCCAGCCGGTTGTGATTGGTGATAGCAAGACTGCGATTGCCATTAGCGAGCAATTAAAAACGCTTGGAATCTGGTGTACTGCGATTCGCCCACCTACTGTACCGGTAGGCAGTGCTCGTTTAAGAATTACCTTAAGTGCCGCCCACTCTGATGAAGATTTAATGTTATTATGCGATTCACTCGAAAAAGTTTTAACAGCAAAACTTTTAAGCGCAAAACGTTTAAATCCAATGTAATAGAGGGACAGCATGCGAGTACGTATTGAAACAGAATCTTTTGGAAACGCGTCTAACCAGGCTATTTTTATGGTTTCAGGTTGGGCTATGCCAAAAGAGGTTATGCGCTCTTTTGCTTTGCGTCTAAGTGAGCGGTTTTATGTCGTGGTGGCAAACTTGCCTAGCATTTCTCTTGATGAGCAATGGATTTCCCGTTCTCGCATCGGGCCAAATTACGATATTGATGCCTTATCTGAGCAGTTAATAGATGCTGCTCCAAATGAAGCTTGGTGGATTGGTTGGTCATTGGGTGGCATGGTGTCTGCTTATGTGGCGGCTCGTCGTTCGAGTTGTGTGCTTGGTTTAATTACCTTGTCGGCTTCCCCGAGCTTTGTTAAACGAGAAGGTTGGGAAAGCGCAATGCCTGTTGAGGATTTTGACGCCTTTGCTGGCTTGGTTGAACAGTCGCCAGAAGAAGGGCTTAAGCGCTTTGTCATGTTACAGGCGAAAGGTGCAGAGAACGAACGAGCCTTGGTTAAGCAGTTACAGGTCTTGTTGCCGATAAAAACACTGAATCGTCCCGCTTTGATTGGCGGTCTTAGGTTGTTGCGCTCTTTGGATGTGCGTCGCGAATGGTCTCTTTTGGATCTTCCTAATTTACATATATTGGGCGGCAAGGATGCGTTGGTTTCTAGTAAATCATTAGAGCAACAAACTGATGTGAATCCTTTGCAGCAATGTGTTGTACTGTCAAACTGTGCACATCAGCCTTTTTTGGAAGATGAAGAGGCTTGTGTGCGTCACGTAGAAAACTTTATCGATGCTAATAACTCCTGATATATCCGCGCTTAGCTATAAACGACAACTGGCTAAGCGCTTTGATCGAGCTTCTCGAACCTATGATTCTTATGCTGACTTCCAGAAAATTGTCTTAGATCGTCTGTTGGCGATGCTGCCTTTAAACCAGGCTGATGTCGTATTAGATCTTGGGACGGGAACAGGTCAAGCGCTAGGTGTTTTATCTGAACAACTAAATACCGCTTGTAATATTGCGCTTGATTTGTCTCCGCAGATGCTAACAGTGGCAAGTGAACGTTATTCTTTTTTGTCAAATACCTACTATGTTTGCGCTGATGCTGAAAGATTACCTCTTCGGGATAAGCTGTGTGATTTGGTTTTTTCAAGCCTTGCTATTCAGTGGTGCCTTAATCCTTTGGATTTATTTAAAGAGCTTTATCGTATTACCAAACCGGGTGGTTATGTGCTTTTCTCGACTCTATCGCAAGGTTCTATGCCGGAGATTAGCCAAGCGTGGCTTGGTTTGGATAATGAAGATCATGTGCATCAGTATATGGCACCAGAAACACTTATGGATTGTATTAAAAGTTCTGGCTTGAACCTTTCTTCCTCTTTGTTATCTGATATCCCTATGTGGTTCGATACGCCAGAAAGCGCTATTTATTCATTGAAAAAAGTAGGGGCGAGTCTGATTGCCTCTGATGGCGAAAAGGCAATGTCGCCAAGTAAGTGGAAAGCCTTTTTGTATGAGTATGAAAAGCAACGGCATGAGTTGGGTATTCCATTAAGTTATCAAGTTTCATTTGTTGTGGCTCAACGGCCTTTTGGTATTCAGGAGTAGTGAGTGAAGAAACGTTTTTTTGTCACGGGGGTCGATACAGATGCCGGCAAAACTTATGTCACAGTGGGGTTGTTAAAAGCAGCTAAACGCGCTGGCTTGAAATCTATCGGGCTTAAGCCGATTGCAGCGGGTGCAGATCGGGTTGATGGTAATTTACGCAATGATGATGCTTTGCTTATACAGCATGCGAGTAGCGTTAAATTGGCTTATGAGCAAGTAAACCCTGTTGTCCTTGAGGAGGCTGTTGCACCTCATGTCGCGGCAATGAAAGAGGGTCGCCTTGTTACCGCTTCTCGTTTAGAGGGTTATATAAAAGGGGCTTTGTTAACACCACATGAATTAGCGCTAGTTGAGGGGGCTGGTGGTTGGCGAGTGCCATTAAACGATAGAGAGATGTTATCTGATGTGGCTAAAACATTAGATTTTCCAATCATTTTAGTTGTTAATATGAAGCTAGGTTGTTTGAATCATGCACTATTAACCGCTGAAGCGATTGCTCGCGATGGCTTGACTCTTGCTGGTTGGATTGCCAATACTGGACCAGAAATAATGTCTTGTTATGATGAAAATGTTGCTACTTTGTCTTCTATGTTGTCAGCCCCATTGTTAGGAGCCTTGCCTTGGTGTAAAAATGATGAGGATGTTGCCAAGGTGTTTGATGAGTTACTTTCGGCATTATAATGGCATATTTGCGTTATTAGGTGGCATGTCACTCTTGAAAGTGAGTAAAATCAACGCATTATAGTAATGATGGTTGTTTGTTTATTTAGATTGAGGTGATGTTGTGAAGGCTTGGTTGTGTGGATTGGACGATGAAGAAGCGTCGAGTGTGTCCAGCATTTTGACCTTTATTGGAATCGAATATAGCACGTCTTTGGCTTCGCTTTCTTTGCCCGATTTTGTTGTGTTGGGTAAGGCGGTAGACTCTTTTGAACTTGATGAAATGGTGCCATTAATCTCACTTCGCCCGATGATGAAAAGCATTGGTGATTTTAATGTGTGGTTTTGTCCTTTGCCTTGGCGTTCTCAGTCTCTTTCTCTTGTTTTGAAAGAAATTAAGCAGTTACACACTTTTCCTCAGGCCTCAGGTGTAAATTTAAACTTGCATGTTCGCCATCTTGAGGCGCTTCTTATTCGCCAAGCTTTAGTATCTACTCAAGGTGTTGTGTCTAAAGCTGCGCAAAACTTACAAATACAGCGCACCACACTGATTGAGAAAATGCGTCGCTATAATATTGATAAGTCGGAGTTTTAGTGACAAAAGATGAAGAAATAGCGGAGTTAAAAACCGCGTTTAAAGCCTTCTCCGAATCTTCTGATGTATTGGCAAAGTCTTATGTAGATCTTCAGCATGAAGTTGCTCGATTGTATGACCAATTAGAAAAACTTGAAGAAGATAAGCGCCAAGAACAAGATAAAAACAGAGTGTTGGTATTGCAGTTTCAACAGTTGTTTGAATCTATGCCGGTTGGAGTTCTATTATTGAATGAAGAGGGAGTGGTTGTAATGGCCAACCCTGTCGCGGATCGCTTATTTAATTTACCTTTGGTTGGACAAGCGTGGGGGAGTATTGTTCCTCTTAGTTTTCGCCCACAAAAAGATGATGGCCATGATGTTAGTATGGTTTCAGGGCGACGAGTACGCGTAGAAACGGCTTCTTTAGGTAATGTACCTGGGCAGCTGGTTATTTTGGTTGATTTGACCGAAGCATATTTGTTGCAAAAAAAGCTGAGTCATCATGAACGTTTGTCCAACATGGGGAAAATGGTGGCGGCTTTAGCGCACCAAATTCGAACCCCTCTTTCATCCGCTACGTTATATGCTGGGCACTTACAAAAACCTGATCTTGCTCCTGTTATGCGGCAGACTTTTGCGAACAAGTTAGCAGATAGGCTAGCTAATATCGAAAAGCAAATACGTGACATGTTGATTTTTTCTCGTAGTGAAATAAAACTGGATGAAACAGTCAGTGTGACGGCTTTTATAAAAGAGCTCACAGCGCAAAGCAAAGAAATTTGTGATCAAAGAAACATGAAATTTGACGCTGAAGGAGCCGAATTTTCGGCGACGGATTGTATTCAGTGTAATAAAGAAACATTATTGGGGGCTTTATTAAACCTTGTGAATAATGCGGTGGATGCACAGCCTGAAGGTGGCTTAGTGGAATTACATTGGCGTAATAGCCATGGTTTTGTGACACTCATGTTTAAAGACAGTGGTGTTGGAATGTCGAAAGCGCAACTGGAGCATGTTCAGGAAGGTTTTGTGACCACAAAGCAGCATGGAACAGGATTGGGTTTGATGGTGGTTAAGGCTATTGCTCGGGCTCATCATGGGCAATTTGAAATAGACAGTATAGAAGGCACTGGAACGACCGCCAGTTTTACGTTGCCTCTTGTAAGGGTATGAAATGTCTGATGTTAAGTTATTGATTGTAGAGGATGACAAGGGGCTTGCTGAAGCGCTAGAAGATACGCTGATGTTGGCAAGTTATCAGTGTAAAATTGTCTACAGCGCTGAAGAGGCGATTATCGCACTTAAACATACTCTGTTTGATATGGTGGTTTCTGACGTTAACCTGCCTGGAATGGACGGTTATGGATTGCTTCACCATGTCATAGATACTTACCCTGAATTACCTATTATGTTGATGACTGCATATGGTGATATTGCTCACGCTGTAGAGGCTATGCGTGATGGTGCGGTTGACTATTTACTTAAACCCTTTCAAGAAGAAGAGCTATTAAATGCGATTGCTAAATACACTGTAAAAGCTGCGCCTTCAGTTAGTCTTCAACCTATCGCCAAAGATCCATCAAGTATTGCTTTGCTTGAATTAGCAAAGCGTGTTGCTGTCACTGATTCGACAGTACTGATTTGTGGTGAAAGTGGTACTGGTAAAGAGGTGCTTGCTCACTATATTCATCAAAATTCAAGTCGACCTAATGCGCCTTTTGTGGCGATTAACTGTGCGGCCATCCCTGAGAATATGTTAGAAGCTATATTGTTTGGTTATGAAAAGGGGGCTTATACAGGAGCTGTATCATCTCAAGCTGGTAAATTTGAACAAGCCAATGGCGGTACACTGTTGCTAGATGAAATTACTGAGATGGATGTTGGCTTGCAGGCGAAATTATTACGAGTGCTGCAGGAGCAAGAAGTAGAACGCCTTGGTGGTAAAAAGTCGATTCCCTTGGATGTTCGAATTATTGCTACAACAAACCGAGATCTTGCAGATTATGTGCGGGAAGGTGGCTTTAGAGAAGATTTATATTATCGCTTGAATGTATTTCCGTTACGTTGGCAGCCAATTCGCGAACGCAAGGGGGACATCTTGCCTATTGCTCAGCATTTACTGGCGAAACATGCTACGAAAATGCGTATTGCTGGCGCGACGTTAAAACCGTCAGCTCAGAGCAAATTAGAATCACATCCTTGGCCTGGGAATGTACGTGAGCTGGATAATGTGATTCAACGCGCCCTAATATTAAGTCCAAATGCGCAAATTAATGAAGATCATATTGCTTTTGATATGATGAGTTTAACGCCAGTAGCGACAGAGACAGTTATTGATGAAGACAGTGCTGCTTCCATTTTAGGCAAGGGTGTTCAGCAGCATGAATTCCGAATTATTGCCCAAGCTCTGATTGACGCAAACGGAAAGCGCAAAGTGGTTGCAGATACATTGGGAATTAGTCCAAGAACATTGCGTTACAAAATTGCTAAAATGCGTGAAAGTGGCATAGATGTAGATTGATTTTTGTATCTTGTTTTAATTAGCTTTATGCTAAGCTGTACAAATGTGATTTTTTAGGTGAAAAAACATGATTACTGGTCGACCAGACATTAATCAGGTGTTGTCTCAAATGAGAGAAATGCAGTCGCAAGTTCAAGCGCCTGGCTCTTCTGTGTCTAATATCACCAAAATAGGTGGAGAAAGTGACAGCGGGCAGACTGTTGAGCGAGCTGATTTTGCAGAAATGCTGAAAAATGCGGTCAATAACGTAAATACTTTGCAAAAAGAATCGACTCAGTTAGCCCAATCCTATGAGCGCGGTGATGAAGGGGTTGATTTGCCTCAAGTCATGATAGGTCTGCAAAAGTCGAGTGTGTCATTTGAAGCAATGACGCAGGTGCGTAATAAACTTGTAGACGCGTATGAAAAAATCATGAATATGCCAATTTAGGCATAATAAACCGCTTGGCGCTTTTTAATGGATAATATCCCTGCAGAACAATCGGAGCAAAAGCTCTATCTAGAGTTAGTTACCGGCTTTAATAAGTTAACGGTTATACGTCAGCTTGCCTTAATGGTTGGCTTGGCTGCCTCTATCGCTATTGGTTTAGCGGCTGTCTTATGGAGCAATGGCCCAGATTACAAACCAGTATTAAGTAGTATCACAGATTACAATGCAGATCAGATCGTTGAAATCCTCAGTGTAAATAACATCCCTTTCAAATTAGACCAAAACACAGGTGCTTTGCTTGTTGAGTCTGATTTTTACCATCAGGCTCGTCTGAAGTTAGCTGGTTCTGGTATTGTTTCCGACAACATTGTTGGTATGGAAATAATGGACCAAGAGCAAGGGCTTGGCACATCTCAATTTGTAGAAACGACGCGTTATCGCCGCGGTTTAGAAGGTGAGTTAAGTCGAACCATATCAAGCTTACAAAGTATTAAAAGTGCCAGAGTACATTTGGCAATACCGAAAGAATCCGTATTTGTTCGAGATACACGAAAACCATCCGCGTCGGTGTTTTTGGAGCTTTATCCTGGAAGGCGTTTGGATAGGAGTCAAGTCGAAGCGATTGTTAACTTAGTTGCTTCTAGTATTTCTCAGTTAAGCGATAAAGATGTCACTGTAGTGGACCAACGCGGCACTTTATTAACAGAGAAAGATTCTGATTCTGAACTTTCTGTTGCTGGAAAACAGTTTGATTACGCTCGTAAAGTAGAAGATGTGCTATTGCAGCGAGTAAATAATATTCTCGGGCCAGTTGTGGGCCAGGGGCGCTTCAAAGCAGAAGTGTCTGCTGACGTTGATTTTACCGCTGTTGAAAAAACAGATGAACAATATAACCCTGATTTATTGGCATTAAGAAGTGAGCAAACATTACGAGAAAACCGAAGTGCAGGTGCAAATGCTGGTGGTATTCCTGGTGCTTTGACCAATCAGCCGCCGGGTGCGGTGACGGCTCCTGAAGCGGTCGATGAAAACGGTGCGCCAATAGGTGGTGGTTCATCGGGTGCAAATGGACAATCTCGTGAAGAAACAACGCGAAACTTTGAATTGGATCGTAGTATCAGCTATACAAAGCGGCAACAGGGTATGGTTAGGCGTTTGTCGGTTGCGGTTGTTGTTGATGATTTGATGAGTTTAAACCCTGATACCGCCGCGATTGTAAGAACACCATGGAATGATGATGAGCTTGGTCGGTTAACACTCTTAGTGCGTGATGCAGTCGGTTATGACCCGTCTCGTGGTGACAGTGTGAGCGTTATTAACTCCCCATTTGCTTTACCAGATCCAGAAGAGCCTATGGTTGAGGTGCCTTTCTATCAGCAGGCGTGGTTCTTGAACCTAATTCAGCCAACCTTGGTTGGTATGTTTGTACTGATATTATTGCTTGTGGTTGTTCGACCTATTCTTAAAACACTCAGCGATCAGAATAAGATTGCAGTGACAGATGACACAGAAGCGGCTATTTTCTCAGATGAAACAGATGAAATCTCAGATGATCAGGTTTCGTTAGTAAGTGCAGAAGATATATTAGTTCCTGGATCACCAGAAAAAATTGACCGACAGCTAAATGCTATTCGTGGATTAATCGCCGAAGAGCCAGAGCGTGTCGCTCAAGTCGTTAAACAATGGGTAATGGAAAGCAAATGAGTGATATTGGCCAAGGTGCAGAATTAAGTTCAGTTCAAAAAGCCGCGGTGCTACTTATGTCGCTGGGCGAATCTGACGCTGCCCAAATATTGAAACACATGGGGCCTAAAGAGGTTCAGCGCATTGGCCAAACCATGGCTCAGCTATCTAATATTCAGCGACACCAGGTTGAAAAAGTATTGGATGATTTCTTGGTGTTAGTTGGAGATCAAACCGGCTTAGGCCTTGGTGCGGATGGTTATATTCGTAACATGCTAAGAGAGGCGTTGGGTGAAGAAAAAGCCGGCAGCTTGATTGATCGAATTTTATTGGGTGGCAATACAACGGGCCTTGATACCCTCAAATGGATGGAATCTCGAGCGGTTGCTGACGTTATCCGTTATGAGCACCCTCAGATCCAAGCTATTGTTATTTCTTACCTAGATCCAGATCAGGCGGCTGATATCCTTGCTAACTTTGATGAGCGAGTGCGCTTGGACATCGTATTACGCGTGGCTGCCTTAGAAACAGTTCAGCCAGCAGCTCTACAAGAGTTAAACAACATTCTTGAGCGCCAGTTCTCTGGCAATAACTCTACACAGTCTACAACAATTGGCGGTATTCGTACGGCAGCCAATATAATGAACTTTATTGATAGTTCTGTTGAGTCTGAATTGATGGAATCTATCCGCGATGTTGATGAGGATCTTGCTAACACTATTCAGGATTTGATGTTTGTATTTGATAACCTGATGGATGTAGATGATCGAGGAATTCAAATCATTCTTCGTGAAGTTGAGTCTGAAACCTTGATTCTTGCCTTGAAAGGCGCGGATCCAGATATGCAAGATAAGATTTTCAAGAACATGTCTTCACGTGCTGCCGACATGCTTAAAGATGATTTGGAAGCGAAAGGTCCTGTGCGTGTAAGTGAAGTGGAAGTTGCACAAAAAGAAATATTGGCTGTTGCCAGACGCCTTGCTGATAACGGAGAAATTGTTCTCGGTGGCGGCGGTGAGCAGATGGTTTAGTTAGAGCATGTCAGATCAAAATCATGAAAAAAACGAGCGTAAGTTAACGGCTTATGAGCGTTGGGAGCTTCCTCACCTCGAAAACAATAATCCGGTGACCAGTTCTGGTCCAGCGGTGCTGATTCAAAAAAACACAGTCGTTACCAGTGAGGAAGTTGATGAAGACTCTTTGGTATACGAACCGTTAACAGCTTCTCAGCTGGAAGAGATTCGTTCAGCCGCCTATGAAGAAGGTTTTATTCAGGGCGAAGAAGAAGGTCATAAAAAAGGCCACGCTGATGGGTTTTCTAAAGGTGAAGTGGATGGCTTTGAGAAAGGCCACGAAGAAGGTCGCTTAATTGGACTGGAAGAAGGTAAAGAGCAAGCTCGTGAACAGGCGAAACTTCAATTTGAAACGCTTGAGGCTTTATTGAGTAAAGCTGTTCAAGAGCTAACGCAACCATTGGAGGAGAGTCGAGAAGCGGTAGAGACGCTTTTATACCAATCTATGACGCGTATTATCGAAAATGTCTGTTTGTCTACCATGTCTCAAGATGGGCATAGCGTGCTAAAAAAACAGCTTTCTAGAGTATTTGATGAAGTTGGTGAATTTGAAGGGCGTGTAAAACTTCGACTTCATCCTGATGATGTGTCTGTATTAGACGAGTTGGGTGTTAAAGATAGGTTAACGATTCAGCTCGAAACTGATGAATCGTTTATTCGTGGTGGCTTTGTCCTTGATTCTAAGTCTTTTCATGTTGATGGTCGTGTTGAGCAACGGCTCGATGCTGTGTGTGATGAGCTTCGTAACCTTACCTTTACAGAGCAGGATTAACTGCTGTGTCTTCGCTAAAAGATCGATTTAACAAACTTAGTCATGTTTCCTTAACGACAATGCCCCCTCAAATAGAAGGCAAAGTAACCCGTATGGTTGGTTTGACCATGGAGGCGGTTGGATGTGTCGTAGCTTTGGGTGATCGCTGTTCTGTACAAGTTCGAAAAGATCGCTGGGTAGAGTCTGAAGTTGTTGGATTCACCGGCGATTTAACCTATTTAATGCCCACCGAAGCGATTGAAGGGATTTCCCCTGGCGCTCGTGTTCGTCCTTTACTTGGTGATAGTTTGATGCCTGTGGGCGATGAGTTGCTAGGTCGTGTTGTTAATGGCTTGGGTAAGCCTTTGGATGGCAAAGGTAAGATCAAGACTAAGGACTCTGTTACCCTGCATGGTGATGTGATAAATCCACTACAAAGGAAGCCTATCAATGAGCCTTTGGATGTGGGGATTAAGGCGATAAACAGTTTGCTGACTGTTGGTAAAGGTCAGCGTCTAGGTCTTTTCGCAGGCAGTGGTGTGGGTAAGAGTATGTTGCTCGGTATGATGACAAAATATACTGAAGCGGATATTACCATTGTTGGCTTGATCGGTGAGCGTGGTCGAGAAGTTAAAGAATTTATTGATCAAATATTGGGCGAGGAAGGTCTTTCGCGTTCTGTCGTTGTCGCGTCCCCTGCTGATGATTCTGCGTTGATGCGTTTGCGCGCAGCAATGTTGGCCACTCGTATTGCTGAATATTATCGTGACCAAGGTAAAAATGTATTACTGCTGATGGATTCTTTGACGCGTTACGCCCAAGCGCAGCGGGAAATCGCTTTGTCTGTTGGTGAGCCGCCGGCGACAAAAGGTTATCCGCCTTCTGTTTTTTCTAAACTTCCTCAGTTGGTTGAACGCGCAGGCAATGGTTGCGAAGGCAGCGGTTCAGTGACGGCGTTCTATACGGTGTTGACTGAAGGGGATGATCAGCAGGACCCTATTGCTGATGCGTCTCGTGCGATTCTTGATGGTCATATTGTTTTGTCTCGACGTTTGGCTGAAGAAGGGCATTATCCAGCTATAGATATTGAAGCCTCTATATCTCGTGCTATGCCGCATATCGTGAGTGAAGATCACTTATATGGTGCAATGCGAGTTAAACAGCTGTATTCAAAATTCCAACAAAACCAAGACCTTATTTCTGTCGGTGCTTATGCTCGAGGCAGTGATCCAGATCTAGATCAAGCTATTTTGCAGATGCCAGATATTCGAGAGTTTCTACAGCAATCACTTACCGAAAGCTTTAGTATCGATGAAAGCTTGCAAGCTCTTGTGACGGCTATGACGAAAGCGCAGTAGACGACAGCTTATAAAAACGTCTACTATTTAGTGAGTTTCGATATGGGGTGGTCATGAAAAAATCACAGCGAATGCAGATTTTAGTCGATCTTGCTAAGCGCAAAGAAGATTCTGCTGCTCAGCAGTTGGCCCGTGATAAAGCCAAAGTTATCTATGATGAGCAAAAGCTGAAAGAGTTGCGCGAATATGCGGAACAGTACGAGTCAGAGCGTAACCTGTTGGGGTTGAGTGCGTATCTAACGACGAATTATCAGCATTTTGTGACTCGGGTCCAGCAAGCCATTGCTCAGCAGGAGGCAGCTATTGGTCGATCAGAGCAACAGGCGGATATGAGTATGCGTCGATGGCTGCAAGCTCGTACTAAAACAAAAAGTATGGACTGGCTTAAAGAAAAAAATCATAAGGCGGAGCTGCTTGTGGAGAGTAAGCAAGAACAACGTCAAAGTGATGAATTCGCTATGCGACGCTTTTTAGATAGTTTGCGATAGTATTCAAATTGTATTTATACAGCCACTTGGCTCATTGTTAAGGTGAAATATGGCGGGACTGGATAACGGAGACACCAATTTGTCTTTGCCTATTGCTCAAATAGAAAGTGCATTGCATGAATACGCTTATTCCCCCGCGCAAGGCATCACTAAGCTTCGCCAGACATTAATTTCTGTCAAAAATATATCTAAATCACTTCTTTCTTCTCCTTTATACAATCAGAGACTATTGGATCTTTTGTCCGCGGCTGATGGGCTTTTGGCGCAAGATGCGCCTTATGAAAAGGAGTATCATCTTGCTTTTTTGTCTGCTACCGATGCCATTGTTCAAGTAATAATTGGTCGTCAGATTGATGAAGAACGAGGGACTCAATTAGAGGTTTTGTTGTCTGCTGAAAGATCTTGCTGGCAAGTTGTGTTGTCTTTTGTTGAGCAGTCCTTCGATGGGCCTTCCTATACAAATTTTGAAGCGCGATTGGGTGAAAGCACAAATTCGACAATCAGTATTGATGCCTATCTTGAAACGCTTTCTCGAATGGGTTCGGTGTCGTTTAAGCTAGATTCTGTCAAAAATTCTGTATTAACAGGGTGTTTTTCGCTGGTAAGTGTGCAGTCTCTTATTTGGCTTCAAGATAAATTCCCTGAGTTACGTTGGAAGGCGCTGCCAAAAAGTCACAAAAAATCGGAAAAAGAACTCTACGAATTGAGTTTTTTGCCTTTGTTTCAAAATGTCTCTATGTCACGTGATCTACGTTATCGCTTGTTAGATAGGTTTAATGATCTTTTTAAGGAAAAGTTCTATAAGCGGTTTAGTGACTATTTTAGTTCTGATGTTCCCCTGCTAAGTTCAGCTGACCGTCTTGTGCCTCTGGCAGAGCATCTTGTTCCGATTGATGTGGATGAAGGGCATCATTATCTTTCTATTCGACATGGTGGCTCTGTTTACATTGCTTCTTTTAATGGCGCTGAGTTTTTTTATCTTTCCTGTTTAGGACGTGATTGCCTTGCTTATATTTTATATGAGGTAGAAACGAGCTGTGGTGTATTTGTTTTCGATCGAGAGGATTGTGTAGGTAAGTTTCTTGTGAATGAAGGGGATATCCGTAGAGCAGGAGAACGCTGGTTTTTTTCGATAGATAATAATCATGAGGCAGAGGTTTTATTAGAAATGCCTTTGCTTTCAAAAGATGATGCTTTTTGTCTCTTTCCCTCTAGCATTGATAAAGTCTTGGTGGTTCAACAAGGCGGACACTATTTTGCGATTCCTTATTTTTTTATTCGTACTGTAGAAGCTGTTTCATGCCAAATGCCATCACCTCGTTTATGGAGTAAAAACGTTTGGTTGAATTCATTGAATGAATTGTTGATTGAGCCTTGGCTACTGAATACTGAGCGGTTACCAGAAATATCTAATTGGCAAGAGTCTAAGATAGAAGATTTACCAACTAAGAACGGTTATTATTCTGGAAGCGTTTGTGGCAGGATGTTTTGGATAGAGGCGAGTTTAGTTTCTGCATTGCTTCCTTATCAAACGCCTAGGACTATTATGCGTCGGGTTGAAGAAGGCTATGAGTCTGCTGCTTTACTTGTTCATGATGGTTGTTGCTATGACCGAGTTGTAAATGAAATGCCATTAGACTACAGGCTGAGTTTTTCAACTGATGATTCTGTCTTTACTGTCATTTTAGAGTGGATGGGCGCGTCGATTGCTTTACCTCTGTCTTCATGTAACTGGAGTGCCGCTTTGCCTGAAACTGAATATATTCAGGATTTTATTGCCTTAGATAATATGCAGAATGGTCAGGGTGAAAAGTCTACTTTTTCCTATACTGACTGCAGTGAAATATTGATCAATAAGAAAAATTTTGTGTTCTTTGTTGCTGGCGTTTGGCCATCATTATTATTAGCTTGAAAGTGATTATTGCCTATGAATACACCACATTCACCGTTTGGCGCTCCAAGAAAAGAGCTCATTAACAGACTGCAAAAAGGCGTCGTGGCTTTATTGTTTATGCTATTACTCGCATTTAGTGGAATGTATGTTGCTATCAATATGAGTTTAGAGCAGCAGAGGCAAGAGCAAGCGAAGTTGGATGAGCTTTTAGTATTGACGCATAGTGCGAAGGAGAACTGGCTGCAGTGGTTGTTGTTTGGAAAAGATGTCGATATTAATAGCTCAACTATAAATACAAGTGATTTTTCTCAAGCGCTATTGAGTGAATACCGTTTGATTGAGAGTCGGTTGTCAAGTTTTCCGCTTATAGCAGACGAAAATGTGTCTGACTCTTTCATATTATTGGATGGAATGACTCAAAAAGAATCAGGTGGGATGCTGTTGGCAGAGTCAGATCGCATCGCGGCTTACGCTTCGATTACTCAGTTAAAGGCGCTAAGTGATAAATTGCAACAAATTAGTGTTGGCCTTGATTATGAGCATCAACTGTTTTCTGAACGTTTAATGTTAGGATGTATTGCTGCATTTATTGTTTTGATGGCGACTTTGTTAATGTTGAGTGTGCGATTTGCGGCTCAGTTGCGTACAGGTTTTTCTAGTTTGCAGGCAGTGTTGGATCATTATAAGCACAGTCACGCTCCTGTGTTAGCGCCTCGAAATGTAGTGGACGAGTTAACAGATATTGGCCACTTTTTTGATAATGAATTGGCATCTCGTGATTTTGATATTCGTCAATCTCAGGAAACGATTAGTTTAGTTGAAAAGGCTTTTGGGCAAGTTGATGAGGCATTCTTTATTACCAATCATGAAGGTGATGTGAGTTGGTTAAGTGCTGGGGCAGAGCGCCTTTGGTTTAAAAATACCTCTTTGTTCGAGTCTATTTTTGGTATCGACTCAGGCCTAGATGACCCTATTGGGGAGCGTATAGCAGATTCAATACTATTGTCTGAAGATGGCGTGGTGTTAACTTTATCGGATGGTATGTACCAGCTAAGTGTGAAGCGCTTTGTTTCAGAGGGTGATGAAGGGGCGGCTAATTTGCAGTGTTTTATTTCAATTAAAGCCAAATCTGAAATGGCTGAGCTTGAGGTGCTGCATCATAGCTTGAAGCTTATGTCTCACGATGTGTGGGATGCCCCTATACGTCCATTGAGAGTATCGTCTCCTTATGCCTCCTTTGCGAAATCATTAGAGCAGACCCGCCAAAATGTCATATCAGCTTTTAATGCGCTGAACACCTTGCCATCACAAACAAAATCGTTAGAAAAAGTTACTAAACTACAACAAATAGCATCCCTAATTGACGAAGAAACAAATCACAATGAACTATCTGCTAATAATGATGTTGCTCTGGTCGATGATTCGATTGCAGAAACGTTTCAAAATGAACTAGGTGATGTTGTTTGGTTATCTGAACAAATAAGGGATTCATTGATATTAGGTTATGAGTTGGTTTTGCAGCGCCTCGCGTTGGTTGAAAAAGATTTGTCTTCTGATGTGTTTTTATTAGGTGATGTAGAGCGGTGGCTTAATGAAGTTAGGGCTGGAGTGTTAACCAGCCTGGCCGCAACGGAAGGCCAAAGCGAGAGTATACGTCATCGTTTTGCTGTTGATTTACAACACGATATTAGCAATGTTCAAAATCAGATAGAGGGGATGAAGTCAATGACGTCATCCACATTGTCTTTGCTGGAATCCGATAGAAGTGTTGGTGTCGCGAGGCTAGATAAAGCAAGACTGTCCGTTAATGAAGTGCTGGAGCGGCTCCACAGTTTGATGGAGAGAGCCACTATCAGTATTTCATCAGCTGCAGATGACGATATTTCTGCAGAAGAATCTAATAGTGAGTGGGAGGCTAAATAAGGCTTTCCATTCACCCTCTAGGAGTAGGCTGTGGTTGAAAGCTTTTTTGATAAAAAATCAGGGTGTTTAACGATCCAAATAGAAGGGCGTTTCGATTACAGCTGCCATAAGATGTTTAAAGAGGCTTTTATTAACGCTGTTGATGTAACTTCTTATGATGTGGATTTGTCTAAAGTAACTTACCTCGATAGCTCTGCTTTAGGGATGTTGTTGTTGCTTAGAGATTATGCTGGAGCTGATAAAGCTAATATTAGATTGATACACGCAAATGGTGCGGTTAACGATATTCTAAAAATTGCTAACTTCCATCGGCTGTTTGTTATTACTGAGTAGTTTTATATGGAACAAGTTTTAACCATATTGATTGCGGATGATAACCCGTCTGATCGCATTTTATTGAAGGCTATTTTGAGTCAACTCGGACACAAGGTTATTGTTGCTATTGATGGTCAAGATGCTATTGATAAATTTGATCCTAAGGCCATTCAACTTGTCTGTTTAGATATTAAAATGCCATTAAAAAATGGTTGGGAGGCCGCTCTTGAAATTCAGCAGATTGCTGGAGACTTGTTTGTTCCTATTGTTTTTCTTTCGGGTGTTTCTGACCCCATAGCCTTATCTAAATGCCTACGTATTGGCGGTATTGATTTCATCTCAAAACCTTATAATCCAGCTCTTATTACGGCGAAATTAAACGCTATAGTGAAGTTGCTCGTAATGCAAAAAACGTTGGAAGAGCAGCGTGATGCAATGAGTTTATACAATGAGCAATTGCTACACGATCAAGAGGTAGCAAAGGTTGTTTACGAGAATATTACCCATTCAAATTGTTTAGAAGACCCCGCTCTCGCAACTATTCACTATGGTACCCAAACCTTTAATGGTGATGTGATCTTGGCTGCTTATAAGCCAAACGGTGGGATGCATTTATTATTGGGTGATTTTACGGGTCATGGCCTCTCGGCCGCTATTGGGGCTCTTCCATTAGCAGATATCTTTTTTGATTGGACAAAAAAAGGGTTTCTGATGCGTCAAATTATTCCTGAAATTAATGCACGCCTTAAAAGTATTTTGCCTGCAAATATGTTCTGTAGCGCTGTATTTATCGATGTTAAAGTGAACAATAATAGTATTGAGGTCTGGAATGGTGGGCTACCAGATTTACTATTTTTTTCAGGGTCCTCTCGGCAGCCGATTCGCTTTTCGTCGAAAAACTTGCCATTAGGTGTGCTTTCGCCTGAGGCTTTTGAGTGTCAAATCGATCCTATGACGTTTGTTCCTGGAGATAGGTTGATGGCGTTTTCAGACGGTGTTTATGAGGCCCTGGATTTGTCGGGTGAGATGTTCTGCCATTCAGTGCTTAACCCTCTTTATCAAGGGGAGATAGAAGCAGACAGGGCGACAGATTGGTTGATTGAGCAGTTGAGGAATGAAGGGGTGTTAGAAAACCCTCATGATGATATTTCCTGTTTGAATATTCGTTTAGATACAAACATCGGGATTGATTCGTTAGAGCGTGATGCGCCAAAAAGGCATCATGAGACCCCTGCTAATTTTTCGTTTGAGTATGTCTTATATGCTGACTCGCTTCGCAATACGGATCCACTCCCGTATGTTCTTCAAATACTTACTACAGTGCCAGGTTTAAGTAGCTTCTCTAGTCAGATTTTTATGATCCTTTCTGAATTATATTCGAATGCACTTGAGCACGGTGTGTTACAGCTTAATTCAGTAAAGAAGAGTTCCAGTGAAGGTTTTTCTCAGTATTACGCTGAGCGTGAGCAGCGTTTAAGTGATTTGGTCGAGGGGTATGTTAAAATTTCAGTTAGAGTAACTTCTGATAATAATCAGCGAGTACTTGTTTTGTATGTTGAAGACAGTGGCTCTGGCTTTGATTATCAGAAGGTGAATTACGATATGTCCAATGCAGAGTTGCTTTATAACCGAGGCTTGGCATTATTGGATCAGCTGTGTTCTAAGTTGGAATTCTCTAAGGGAGGGAGCGCAGTGACCGCGCATTATCATTGGCAAGTTGGCTTAATTAATTAGATTGGCCTTTCTATTGCATAGCCCTCTACATTGTCGGAGGAAATTATGCGCACAGACTCAAATTCGGTATTGTCTTTATCTTCAAATGTACCACCTAAAAAGCCTATTTCGACTAAAGCTCCATCTAAGAGTGGTGATGCTTTTGCGAATGACTTTAATAAAGCAAAAGATACCCTTGCTTCTGATAAGGCTTCCTCACGTGGTAATTCCTCTACGTCTACACAGTCATCAGTACCTGAAGCTCAGGCTTCTAGAGCTGACAAAGCAGCTACGACGAAAGAGCCTAAAAAAGATCTTACACCAATAAAGGATCGTTCATCTGATGGAGAGGCTGGGCTTTCCAATCAAGCTGTCGCATCTAAAGATAATGATATTAAAGCAGATGGTAGCGGCAAAAAATTGCAGGGTGAAGGTGAAGCGACTCCTATTCAAGGGCTTTCTGGTGCTATTTCTGTAGATGAGGAAACTCCTGTTTCAACGCTATCGACTACTAACACTATAAATTCAGATGCTAAATTGGCTGCTGTAGAGGCTGAACCACTAAAAAATATGAATGGTGGGCTTAATAGTAACGAAGCGCTTACTACAGATGCTATGCCTCAAGCTGCATCAGTAATGAAAAGTGAGCAGAGCGTTGATGCAATAAATACATCTGGTGATGCTGCAACAGACGGTGAAAATATTGTCGGTGTGCTTGGGTTAACGCCGGCGGTGGTTGGTGAGGAAGGTTTGACTGCTAAATCTAATTTGGTTGAGCCTTCTGGAGAGATGGTTGATCCTGATTTAGAGGGTGGTGAAAGCTCTCTGTCTTGGGTTTTATCTCAAATGGCTAACCCTGTCACTAAAGCCGCTTCAGACTCTGTAACAGGAGAGGCTGAAATCGATCCATCTAAAGTTGTAAGTGGAGCTGCGGCAGCCGCTGTAGTGGGATCAGTTGTAAATAAAGAGAGTCGCTCAGGAGCGGTTCCCCAGTCTTTGTTAGGGGCTGGAACAGCAACGGCATTAGATGGTGATGCCGTTGATCTTAGTGATACCTTGCTAGCTGACGATGGTGTTCTGTTAAACGAACCAATTGAATTGCGTAAAAAAGAACAGGAAGCCATGATAGGTCGAATGTCCGCGCAAATCGATGGTAGCTTTGCGGATGATAATTCATCTGGCGGTTTAAATAGTTCATTACATAATAACAATGTTAACAGAGCTGCTGTTGTTGCAGCCAATAGCCCAGCGATGACACCTCAAAATAATCTGACAATGAGTCTACCACCGAGCCATCCGGGCTGGGCTAATGAGATGACTCAAAAAGTTGCTTGGATTGCTCGAGATGGTGGCCATACCGCTCATATACGTTTGGACCCACCAGAGTTAGGAAGTTTAACAGTTAAAGTGTCTGTAGACAGTGATTCGAATACTCAAATTAGTTTTATTGCAGCAACGCCCCAAGCAAGGGATTTGCTAGAAGGGCAGATGGGGCGCTTAAGAGATATGCTAGCTCAGCAGGGTATGGATTTGAGTCGTGCTGATGTGGATGTTTCGCAGCAAGATACTTCTGGTGCTCAAGATAGGGCGAATGACGGGGGGAATGGTTCGTCTCAAGGTTTACTCGCCAGCAATGATGAGTTAGAGGATGAGCTGGATCCAAGCAATTTATCTTATGTTTCAGCGTCTGGTGTTGATTACTACGCTTAAACTTTCAAGAAATTGATGGTGCTATGTTTGATTCTTTGTAGAATAGAGTATTGTTCATGCATAAGAGCGCGATAAGCGTTTTGTAAAAGAATTTGATACACCTAAGGTTTATGAATATGGCTGAAGAAGACGGTTTGGATATTGGTGCAGAAGAAGGGAAGTCTGGTGGTAAGAAAAAGCTTATTATCATAATAGCCCTGTTTTTGGTGTTGGTCGGAGGCGGAGCTGGCGCATATTTTTTTCTATTTAGTGGTTCCGATGATTCCGCAGAGTCTGCTGAGGCAGCGTTAGCAAATGAGCCTTCTACATACCTGGCATTAGACCCCGCTTTTACGGTGGATTTCATCGTCGGTGGCAAACAGAGGTATGTGCAGCTTAATATGTCTATTAAGTCCAAAAATGTTGAGCAGATTAATGCTGTAACCCTACATATGCCTTTGATTAGAAACAGTTTGGTACTGCTTTTTTCAAGCCAATCGTTTGATGAATTACAAACCGCTGAAGGGAAGATGGCATTAAAAAATGCGGCCCTTGATGCAATCAATGGCATTCTTGAGCAGGAAACTGGTCAAGGTGGGATTGATGCTGTGTTATTTACTAACTTTGTGATGCAATAAAATTATGTCAGCTCAAGATCTGTTGTCACAGGATGAAATCGATGCCCTCTTACATGGCGCCGATGAAAAACCTACAGAAGAGGATAATCGAGACGCCAATGGCGTGGCGTCGTATGACATCACCAGTCAAGAGCGTATTGTGCGTGGGCGTATGCCCACTTTGGAAATGATTAACGAACGATTTGCTCGTTATACGCGGATTAGTTTGTTTAATATGCTTCGCCGTACTGCTGATGTTTCATCAGGCGGTCTGCAGGTCATGAAGTTTGGTGAATACGTTCATACCCTTTATGTTCCCACTAGTTTGAACTTGGTAAAGTTTCGTCCTTTAAGAAGTACTGCGCTTTTTATTCTTGATGCTAAACTGGTTTTTAAGTTAGTGGATAATTTCTTTGGTGGTGACGGCCGACATGCAAAAATTGAGGGGCGAGAATTTACACCAACAGAAATCCGAATCGTTCAATTAATGTTAGAGCAAGTGTTTGTTGACTTAACGGAGGCGTGGGCTCCCGTATTGAAGCTTGAACTAGAGTACATTAGTTCAGAAGTAAATCCCGCAATGGCGAACATAGTTAGTCCTAGCGAGGTTGTGGTGGTATCCACTTTTCATATTGAGCTAGATGGCGGTGGTGGTGAGCTTCATATAACGTTACCTTATTCAATGATTGAGCCAGTAAGAGAGTTGCTTGATGCTGGTGTACAGAGTGACGTGGATGAAAAAGACGATCGTTGGGGTAAATCTCTTGAGCAAGATGTTAAAGAGATTGATGTTAATTTATCGGTAAATGTGGCTAATAGAAAGATATCTTTAGGTGAAGTCTTAAAATTTAAAGCGGGTGATGTTATTCCGATAGAAATGCCTGAATTTGTAACCGTTCGAGCGAATGGTGTGCCTACATTTAAAGGCAAGTTAGGTGTGAGTAACGAGCGCTATTCAGTACAAATGGAAGAAAGTTTTAAAACGAAGGTGACGAAGTAGCATGGCAGAAGAACAAAATCCAGACGCAGCAGGAATGGATGAAGACTTAGCTGATGAATGGGCAGCGGCAATGTCTGAGGCTGGTGAATCAGAGGATGGTGAAGGTATTGAAGACGAATGGGCGGCAGCAATGTCAGAACAGAAAGTTGAGCCTGTTAAGTTGGAAACACTTTCGAATCCTGCTGTTCCTAGTGGTGGCGTTGGGTCAGACCTTGACCTAATTATGGATATTCCTGTTGTCCTTTCTATGGAATTGGGTAACACGGAAATTGCGATCCGTAATTTGATGCAACTAACGCAAGGTTCAGTTGTGGAGCTTGATCGATTTGCTGGTGAGCCTCTTGATGTGTTGGTTAATGGAACATTGATTGCGCATGGCGAAGTGGTGGTAGTTAACGACAAGTACGGTATTCGTTTGACTGATGTAGTTAGCCCAAGCGAGCGTATTAGACGACTTAAGTAGTATATATTGAGCTTTTTTTCTTTTGATCGTGTTTTTATCGCCATACTTTGTATGGCGTCTCCGTTTTTGTGCGCCGCTGGTGCGCAAGACATGTCTGTGAGTTCATCTATTTGGAAAGTTGTTCTTTCTCTAATTTTTGTTATCGCTTTTATACCTGCATGCCTTTGGCTAATGAAGCGCTTTCAATTCGCTCAAATGAAGCTTGGCCAATCTGATATTAAAATTATTAGCGCTCAGTCCCTTGGTGCCAAAGAAAAGCTCATGTTGGTTGAGGTTGAGGGTGAGCGCTTGTTAATTGGTGTGACTCCTCAAGCTATTAGTCACCTGCGAAGCTTTCCATCTAAAACAACCTCATTTGCCTCTATGATGAAAGAGGTTGATCGGGAAAAGGCAGCAGCGAACAAAAATGATGGGGATGCCACGTGATGCGTCTTATCTTGCTTTTGTTGCTGGTGATGCCAGGGGTATCTTGGGCTGAGGTAGGCTTGCCGGCAGTGAAAGTTGTCACTAATCCTGACGGCAGTCAAGATTATACGGTTTCATTGCAAATTCTCTTTATTATGACTGCGCTGACTTTGTTGCCAGCGGCTTTGATGATGATGACAGCTTTTACACGGATTGTAGTTGTCTTAGCTATTCTACGTCAGGCGATTGGTTTGCAGCAGACACCATCGAACCAAATTATGATTGGTATGGCATTGTTTTTAACGTTATTTATCATGACGCCGACTTTGGACAGAGTAAATGAAGTGGCTTTACAGCCTTATTTAAATGAAGAAATGACATCGGTTCAAGCCGTTGAAGCTGCTTCTGTTCCTGTTCGGGACTTTATGCTTGCTCAAACAAGGGAGGATGATATTGCTCTTTTTGTTAAGTTGGCAGGGCGAGAAGGAACGATTGACTCCATGGAGACCTTGCCTTTCACTATCTTGATGCCAGCATTTGTAACGAGCGAATTGAAAACCGCTTTTCAGATTGGTTTTATGATCTTTATTCCTTTTCTTATTGTCGATATGGTGGTTGCCAGTGTATTGATGGCAATGGGTATGATGATGCTCTCTCCTATTATTATTTCCTTACCATTCAAGATTATGCTCTTTGTGATGGTTGATGGTTGGTCTATGATTATGGGTACTTTGGCGGCGAGTTTCGGGATTTAGCTATGGACCCTCAGGTAGTTTTAGATCTATATGGACAAGGTTTTTATTTGATTGTCTTAATTGTAGGTGTCGTAATGATGCCTAGTTTATTTGTTGGCTTGATTGTGAGTGTGTTTCAAGCTGCAACGCAAATAAACGAGCAGACCTTATCTTTCTTACCTAGGCTAATAGTGACCATTTTGGTGATTATGCAACTAGGCCCTTGGATTTTGACTAAGCTGATGGACTTCACGACAAGTTTGTTTATTAATATACCTATGATAATAGGCTGATGTTAGAAATTAATCCTGATCAGTTACTTGACCTGACTATCAGCTTCCTTTTGCCTTTTTTCCGTATTGGTGCTTTTTTCATGGCGCTGCCTTTATTTGGCAGTCGACTGGTGAATTCGCGCGTGCGCATATCGTTTTCTTTTCTTGTCGCTGTTATTGTGACGCCAGTTATAAATGTACCTTATTACGATCCTATTTCTCCTGCTTATATTGTTCTAATTGCTGAGCAGTTAGTTATTGGTTTTGTTTTGGGATTTATCGTCACGATATTGTTTCAACTATTTTCTCTTGCTGGTCAGCTTGCAGCAATGAAGGCGGGCTTGGGTTTTGCTATGTCTAATGATCCTGCAAATGGTATTTCGGTCGCAACACTCGGGCAGTATTACTTGTCTATGGTTGCTCTTGCTTTTTTAGGCACAAATGGCCATCTTGTGATGATAGAGTATTTGGCTGAGAGTTTTAATTATTGGCCGATTGGTAGTGGTTTTGATAGTCAGCGTTATTGGCAGTTAGTATCGCTGGGTGGATGGATGTTTGAAAAAGCATTGCTTATTGTATTGCCGTTGGCTGTTTCTGTTTTGATCATCAATTTATCGTTTGGTGTTGTTGCTAAAGCGTCGCCCCAATTGAATATATTTGCGCTTGGTTTTCCAATTATTATGCTATTTTCACTGTTCTTCTTCTGGATTATGCTGGATGATTTCTTAAACATATATTTGCTTTTCTTTGGCGAGTTAATGGATTGGCTGAAGGTGACTTGGGGGGTTCATTTACATGGCTGAAAATGAAGACGGTAGCGAAAAAACCGAAGACGCCAGTAGTAAAAAGCTTCAGGACGCACGTAATAAAGGAAATATCGCCAGATCTAAAGACCTTAGTGCTGCTTTATTGTTAATTGTTGCTGCCGCGACGATTTATGGCACAGGAACGCTTCTTGTTCGAGATCTAGCGGTGTTGTTCGATTTTAATTTTTTGCTTGAAAGAGCTGATGCTTTTGATCTGAGTCGTATGATTTTTCATCTATATGAATCTGTTGTGACAATGATGGATTCAATGGTGGTGTTAATGTCAGTGCTAGCAGTCGCAGGTATTGTTGGCAGTATTGCCTTGGGTGGATTGAACTTTGCGTGGGAACCGCTAATACCGAAGCTAAGCAAAATGAACCCTATTGCCGGGCTTAAGAAAATGTTTTCGGTTCAGTCTTTGGTGGAGCTGCTCAAGTCGATTGCAAAGGTGACGCTGGTGGGGGTTGTGGCCACTTTAGTATTGAATTATTTTTTGCCGGAGACTTTAGGTCTAACTTTTCAGTCAATAGAGTTGTCTATCTCACATGGTATCGACATTGTCATTTGGTCTTTTATCTTTGTTACCCTTGCTTTGGCGCTTATTGCCGCTATTGATGTGCCGTTTCAGGTTTGGTCTCATAAAGAAAAATTGAAAATGACTAAGCAGGAAGTGAAAGACGAATTTAAGCAGCAAGAGGGTGATCCTATGGTGCGAGGGAGAATTCGTCAGTTGCAGCGTCAAGCTGCAATGAACCGAATGATGTCTGATGTGCCAGATGCTGATGTAATTATAACGAACCCTACACATTTCTCTGTAGCGCTTAAATATGATCAAGTCGGTGGGGCTGCTCCTGTACTACTTGCTAAAGGGGGTGATTTTATTGCTCTGAAAATTCGAGAAGTCGGCAATCACTATGATATCCCTGTGATACAATCTCCAGCGTTGGCAAGAGCTGTGTATCACCATACAGAAATCGGTGAAGAAATACCGCAAGGGTTATTTAAAGTAGTAGCTCAATTGCTGGCTTACGTATATCAGTTGCGTAATGCTCGTATGGGGGCGCCGCAGCCAGAAGCTATGCCAAACTTAGAAGTGCCTGATGAATTTCAGTGGGACGGTAGTTAATTATGTTTTGTGTATTCTCCTCCATTAAGGATGTCGTGTGAATTTTGACCGCGGTCGACTTACTGGGCAGGTTCAGGGTATTTTTAGTGGGAATCTAGGGATTCCTATTTTGTTATTGTCGCTTTTGGCGATGATGATTCTCCCCATTCCCGCGTTTTTACTAGACGTTCTTTTCACCTTTAATATCGCTTTAGCTATTGTGGTGCTTTTGGTCGCTATTTATTCCATGCGACCGTTAGATTTTGCAGTGTTTCCGACGGTTCTGTTGGTATCGACCTTAATGAGGTTGGCACTGAACGTAGCGTCCACACGTGTGGTTTTGTTAAATGGCCATGAAGGTGGTGATGCTGCCGGTAAGGTAATCCAGGCCTTTGGTGAGGTTGTGATTGGTGGCAACTATGTTGTCGGTTTTGTGGTCTTTGCTATTTTGATGATTATCAACTTTGCAGTTGTTACCAAAGGTGCTGGCCGTATTTCTGAAGTTAGTGCTCGTTTCACTTTGGATGCGATGCCAGGTAAACAGATGGCCATCGATGCTGACTTAAATGCGGGTATGATTGACGCAGATCAGGCCAAGCAACGCAGGACAGAAATTGCTTCCGAAGCAGAGTTTTATGGCTCTATGGATGGTGCTTCAAAATTTGTGAAAGGGGATGCAATTGCTGGGTTATTGATTCTTGGAATTAATATTATTGGTGGTTTATCGATCGGTATGGCCCAGCATGACCTTTCTTTTACGCAAGCTATTGAGCGTTATTCACTCTTAACGATTGGTGATGGTCTAGTTGCTCAGCTGCCTTCTTTGATGTTGTCTACTGCTGCAGCCATCATGGTGACTAGGGTGAATGAGACGGGCGATATGGGGTCGCAAATAGTCCGTCAGATGTTTGGGTCTTCAAAAGCGCTTTATGTTGCTGCTGGCGTGATGACTATTATGGGTGTTGTGCCTGGAATGCCTCATTTCTCTTTTCTCTCCTTAGCGGCTTGTTTGGGTGGGTTGGCGTACTTTTTAGAATTCCGTAAGAAACAAAAGCCAAAACAAGGAGCCAAAAATGCAACGAAGACACCTGCAGAAGGTTCCGCACCAGCAGAGGTGAGGGACTTAAGCTGGGACGATGTGGCTCCTGTGGATATGCTGGGTTTAGAAGTTGGCTACCGTTTAATTCCTTTGGTTGATAAAACGCAGGGTGGTGAATTATTGGCTAGGATAAAGGGAGTGCGTCGGAAATTGTCCCAAGATTTGGGCTTTTTGGTGCCTAGTGTTCATATTCGGGATAATTTGGATTTGATGCCAAATGCTTATAGAGTCACACTGATGGGCGTGAGTTTGGCAGAGGCTGAAGTGCATCCAGATAAAGATTTGGCGATTGATCCAGGTCAAGTCTTTGGGTCTATTGATGGTATCGCTGGTAAGGACCCTTCATTTGGTTTGGATGCCGTTTGGATTGACCCAAAGAAAAGGGATCAGGCACAAACCTATGGTTATACTGTGGTTGACGTTAGTACTGTCGTCGCTACCCATATTAACCAAATAATGCATAAACACGCTTATGAGTTGATTGGTCATGATGAAGTTCAGCAGTTATTGAGTCTATTGAAACAGTACAATCCGAAGTTGGCCGAAGAGTTAGTACCTAATACTGTGCCCTTAAGTGTCTTGCTTAAAGTGTTGCAGAATCTATTGATCGAAGGTGTTCCTCTAAGAGATATGAGGACGATCGCTGAATCGATAATGGGTGTTCAGCCAAAAACCCAAGATCCTATGATATTAACTGCGGCAGTAAGAACCTCCTTGTCACGATTGATTATTCAAACATTGGCAGATGGTGTTGATGAAATTCCTGTATTGACCTTAGAGCCCCAGTTAGAAAAAATGTTAATGCAGACTGTTCAGCAGAGTCAGCAGTCTGGTATTAAAAATGAGGAGGCGTTGATCCTAGAGCCACAGATGGCAGAGCAATTGCAAACCTCTTTGAGGCAGTCTGCAGAGCAGCAAGAGGCGATGGGAAATACACCTATTTTGATTGTTTCTGCACCAATTAGACCCATGTTGGCGCGTTTTATGCGCTACGGTATGGTGAATATGTCTGTACTTTCGTATCAAGAGGTTCCAGACCATAAACGCATTACAGTCGTGGGGGTTATTGGACAATAGCAATTGCCAGTTTTCTGTAAAATATTGTATCTATATTTATTGGAATCTTTCGGGTAAGCTATGGATTTGTAAGAAAAATAAACTGTAAGGATTAAGTTATTCATGCAAATTAGGCGGTTTCGAGCACCAGACATGCGTCAGGCGATACGGAAAGTTCGTGATGCCGTAGGTCCTGATGCGGTTATCTTGTCAAATCAACGTCTGCCGACAGGCGAGATAGAAATTGTTGCCGCTCTAGATTACGATGGATCATTACCTTCTAGCATGTCATCTAAGCGTTCTAGTTCGCCACGTTCGGACTCTTCTGCCGACCCTAGTGCGAATTATTTAGAACGTATCGAACGAGCAAAGCAGCAAACTACGCCACCTAAAAATGATGCACCTTCTTATGCGGAATCGCGTCAAGCCTCTCAAATTGAAATGCCACCACTTTCTGATGATAAGGAAGACCCAGCTGTTGAAGAGGCCTTGTCTGTAAAGAACAGCGAAAATGCTAAG
Organism: Marinomonas foliarum; assembly: GCF_016906065.1. Taxonomy (NCBI): domain Bacteria; kingdom Pseudomonadati; phylum Pseudomonadota; class Gammaproteobacteria; order Oceanospirillales; family Oceanospirillaceae; genus Marinomonas; species Marinomonas foliarum. The sequence continues at coordinate 3,078,263 of NZ_CP070273.1, forward strand.
CAATTGCAGGACATGGAACTAGAACTGAAAAATGTTCGAGCAATGTTAGAGCAGCATCAGCAGAATGATAATCGAAGCTCAGTTAAAGAGTCCTCTGTGGAGGCTAGAGCGCGTGAAAAACTGAAAGGTTTAGGTTTATCTGAGTTTGTTGTGTCTAGACTAATGGATGACATAGACCTTAAAGGGCGTGAAGATGACTGGAATCGGTTGTTGGCGCACTTGGCGGACTATATACCTATTCGATCTAGCTCTTCTGAATTGCGTGGCTGTATTGCCTTTATGGGCCCCACAGGTGTTGGTAAAACGACAACGATCGGTAAAATTGCCGCTCAGCATGTATTGAAGCATGGCTCTGAAGGTGTTGTGTTAATTACAACAGATACATACCGAATAGCCGCTCATGAACAGTTGAGAACATTTGGCCGTATCTTAAACGTCCCAGTTGAAGTCGTTAATGAATACTCTGATTTAAATGAAGTGTTGGCAAAATACGCGCATTACTCTTTAGTGCTTGTTGATACGGCAGGTATGAACCCAAGAGATTCCAACCTTGAACGGCAATTGTTAATGATGAAGCGCGCAAGAGCTAGCCTGAAAAAGCTATTGGTGTTGCCTTGTACAAGCCAAAGACAAGTGTTGAAAACAGTAACTGAAGTTTACTCTCAGGTGCAGTTGGATGGGTGTGTTTTAAGTAAGCTTGACGAATCAGCTTCACTTGGTGAAGCGATTAGTGTAGTTATTGAAGAAGGGCTTCCTGTTGTATATATCGCGGATGGCCAAAGGATACCAGATGATATCGAGCCAGCTCGTGCACATAACCTGATTAGTAGAGCTGTTTATACAGCAGAGCACTATAGTCAGCTTTATGGGTCACTAAAGTATGGTAGTTAGTAAAATTATGTTATTACTGAAAGCGTTGCGCCAAACTATGTAGTACAGTTAGTTAGCGCAACTAACTTAAATGGTAAAGGTTGCTTAGACTATTTTATGCAGACCAAAAACGGATATAACACATACTCCAAAAAAGCAACTCTCTCAATAGATGCGATTGTTGAGCAATACGGGTATTTAGTGAAAAAAATTGCCTATCACCTATTGGCTAGATTGCCCGATAGTGTAGATGTAGATGATTTAATTCAAGCTGGCATGATGGGGCTGATTGAGGCGTATAAACGCTTTGAATCTACCAAGGGTGCTAGCTTCGAAACCTATGCTGGGATTCGTATTCGTGGTTCCATTATGGACGAAGTGCGAAAAACGGACTGGGCTCCTCGTTCAGTTAGACGCAACGGTAGAGCGGTTGCTAATGCTATAAAGGAATTGGAAGCGACCCTAGGTCGAGAAGCCTCAGATATGGAGGTGGCAGCACACATGAATATAAGCATGGATGAATACCATGAAATGATTCATTCATCCATGTCTACTCAGTTGTTTAGCTATGAAGAGATGCTAGACTCTGATACAAATAATCTAGATAGCGTTGAATCAGAAGTGGAAAATGCACCTTACTCTTTAGTAGAAGAGGGTGGTTTTCAGAGTCAATTAGCAACAGAGATTGATAATCTACCGGAAAGAGAAAAACTGGTTTTGTCTCTTTATTATAATGAAGAACTTAATCTAAAAGAAATTGGCGCAGTACTAGGTGTTAGTGAATCAAGAGTTAGTCAAATACATAGTCAAGCGGCTATGAGATTGAGAGCTAGATTAAGTGATTGGCGAGATTAATTATGAGTTGTGAAATATTACCTTTAGGGTGTGGAGGTTGCATTGGATAAAAACATGAAGATCCTGATTGTTGATGATTTCTCGACAATGAGACGAATCATTAAAAACCTATTACGGGATTTAGGGTTTACCAATACAGTTGAAGCTGATGATGGGACGACTGCGTTACCTATACTTCAAGCTGGGACGATTGATTTTCTCGTGACCGATTGGAATATGCCAGGTATGACTGGGATTGAATTACTTCGTGCCGTACGTGCAGATGAAAAATTGAAAAGTATTCCAGTACTTATGGTAACGGCAGAAGCTAAACGTGACCAAATTATTGCTGCAGCTCAGGCTGGGGTGAATGGTTATGTTGTTAAGCCGTTTACTGCGGTGGCTCTCAAAGAAAAAATTGAGAAAATATTCGAACGAATAGATGCTGCAAAATAGGGAATGTAGATGTCAAAGATATTGGGATCTGGACTAGTGGATTTTGAAAATCTAGTTAAAGACGGCGCAGTTGAGCTTTTAAATCACATAGAAGTCGGTGACTTCAGTGGGGCAATTAAAAAGATTCAAGAACTGAGTGAAGCTCGTCATAATAGTTTCTACAACGAGGTGGGTTTTTTAACTCGAAGTTTGCATGATGCTATTCGTGATTTTCAGGTTGATTCAATGGACCTTGTTGTTGGTGAAGGCGGGAACGAGTCTGTTACCAAAATTACTGATGCCTCGGATCGGTTGAATTATGTTATTGAAACGACTAGTGCAGCTGCTAATAAAACCATGGATATGGTTGATAGTAGTGTTCCTGTCGCCAGCGAACTACAAAGCCAGGCGAGAGAGCTACGCAAAGACTGGAGTCGTTTAATTCAGCGAGATTTAACGCCGCAAGAATTTAGAGATTTATACAAGCGTATTGATGTCTTCTTATCTTATGCGGACGATAGTGCCACCACCTTGCATTCAAACCTCAACACAATTCTTCTAGAGCAAGGTTATCAAGACCTAACTGGTCAAGTTATCGCTAGAGTGAATGATTTAATTCGTGATGTAGAAGAAAAACTTGTACATCTCGTTGCTGTTGCTGGACGCGTTGATAGTATCTCCGGTATTGAACACACAGAGAAAGAGTCTGAACACGATGACACTCGTGGACATGGCCCAGCTATTAATAAACAAAACAACCCTGAAGTACTGAATAGTCAAGACGAAGTAGACGACTTGCTATCAAGTCTTGGTTTCTAGAAGGAGCTGAGGATGAGTTTCGAGGTCGATGAAGAGATACTACAAGATTTTTTGGTAGAAGCTGGTGAAATCCTAGAGCAGCTTTCCGAACAATTAGTAGATTTAGAGCAGAATCCAGACGATAAGCAATTGCTGAACGCAATCTTTCGTGGTTTTCACACCGTCAAAGGTGGTGCTGGGTTTTTACAATTAAATGCGTTGGTTGGATGCTGTCATTATGCTGAGAACGTTTTTGATATCTTAAGGAACGGTCAGCGTAAAATAGATTCTGATTTGATGGACATCGTTTTGCAGGCGCTTGATGCTGTAAACGAAATGTTCGAGGTTGTTCGTGCTGGTGGTGATCCTGAACCTGCTTCCCCAGAGCTAATTGCAGCGCTCGCTGTATATGCAAAGCCGCCAACTGCAGAAGAGCTTGCTGCTCAGGATGATGACGTCGAAGAAGTTGTTGAAGATGAGGCAGTAGAGGAGGAGCCTGAGAAGGAAGAGGCTGCTTCTGCGGATGAGCCTGAAGATATTTCTGATGATGAATTTGAATCCCTGCTTGATGCGCTTGGTGATGCTCCTGTAAAGGCGACAGACAAAAGTGCTGAGGGTGCTAAAGCGTCTCAATCTGACTCAAAAACAGATGACGAGATTACCGAAGATGAGTTTGATGCTTTATTAGATCAACTACATGGTAATAGTGCGCCAGGAATAGACGATGAAGAGAAAAGTGAGGCGGTAACATCTTCAGACGAAATAACAGAAGATGAATTTGAAGCCTTACTGGATCAGCTTCATGGAGACGGTAGCCCATCTAAAAAAGATGAAAAAGCAGCGAGTGAATCACCGCCTGCTGACATTGAGTCAGACATCATTACAGAGGATGAGTTTGAGTCTTTGTTAGATACTTTACAGAGCAAAGATAGTTCTAAAAAAGCGGACAAACCTGCAGCTGAAGCAAAACCAAAAGCAGCAGCAGAGCCGAAGGCTGCACCCGCTAAGCCTAAAGTAGCACCGAAAGCGGCGGCTAAACCTGCCGAAGAGCCAGTGCATGTAAAAGAAAAAGTTGCTAACGCTCCAGTTACTCAAGAGGCTACTGTTCGTGTTGATACCAAACGATTAGACGACATAATGAATATGGTCGGCGAGTTGGTGTTGGTTAGAAATCGACTTGTACGACTCGGTTTGCAAAGTGACGATGAGTCTATGGGGAAAGCGGTCTCAAACTTAGACGTTGTAACCGGTGATTTGCAAAACGCCGTGATGAAAACCCGAATGCAGCCTATTAAGAAGGTATTCGGTAAGTTTCCACGAGTTGTTCGAGATTTGGCTCGTAATTTGAAAAAAGAAGTGAATTTAGAGCTCCGAGGTGAAGAAACAGATTTAGATAAAAACCTAGTAGAAGCACTAGCCGATCCGCTTGTTCACTTGGTTCGAAACTCGGTAGATCATGGTGTCGAATCACCAGATATTCGTGAAGCTAAAGGTAAATCAAGAGTTGGTCATGTTGTACTTTCTGCAGAGCAGGAAGGTGATCATATTCTACTGTCCATCGAAGATGATGGAGCAGGTATGGACCCTGACGTTCTTCGCCGTAAGGCTGTAGAAAAAGGCTTGATGGATACTGATGCGGCTGAGCGCTTGTCTGATGAAGAAGCGTTTAATTTAATCTTTGCACCTGGTTTCTCAACCAAGGTTGAAATAACCGATGTATCTGGTCGTGGTGTGGGAATGGACGTTGTTAAGACGAAAATTTCTCAGCTGAACGGTACTTTGCAGATTAAATCAGTGTTGGGGCAAGGCTCACGCTTTATCATTAAGGTTCCATTAACGTTAGCAATTATGCCGACATTAATGGTGACATTATCTGATCAGGCTTTTGCTTTCCCACTGGTTAGCGTTAATGAAATTTTCCATCTTAACCTGAAAAAAACCAACGTGGTTGATGGTCAGCAAGTTGTTGTAATTAGAGGGAAGACACTACCAATCTTCCATCTTAAGAGCTGGCTTATTAAGAATAGCAACAAAGGAGACCTTCCAACCGAAGCTCATGTAGTTGTTGTCCAGGTAGGTATGAGTGAAGTTGGCTTTGTTGTAGATCAGTTAGTTGGCCAAGAAGAAGTGGTTATAAAACCATTAGGTAAAATGTTGCAAGGTACTGCAGGTATGGCAGGTGCAACAATAACTGGTGATGGTCGTATTGCATTAATTCTGGATGTACCTAGTATGCTTAAGTCTTACGCATCTAGGTAGTAAGCTACTCATTTAGGAGATGTGATATGCCTGTAAAGGTGCTGGTTGTTGATGATTCAGGTTTTTTTCGACGCCGTTTAGTCGAAATATTTGAGGCTGACCCTAGATTGACCGTCGTTGGTACTGCAAATGACGGGCGAGAAGCAATAGAGAAGGTACAATCTTTATCTCCTGATGTAGTTACTATGGATTATGAAATGCCTGTGTTAGATGGCATTGCCGCAGTAACTAATATCATGAAGCTCAAGCCTACACCTGTTCTAATGTTTTCCTCACTAACGCATGAGGGAGCTAAAGTTACTTTAGATGCATTAGAAGCAGGTGCGGTTGATTTTATGCCGAAGAATTTCGAGGATATTTCTCGAGATTCGGCAATTGTTAAACGGGCATTGGTTGACCGTGTATTGGCGGTAGCAAGAACTCGATTTGCTGGAGATAGAAGGCCTGTTGCTGCTCTTGCTCCAAGAGAGGCTCCCAAGCCTATTGTGACCGAACGTGGCGTTATTATTCCGCGTATGAGGAAGCGAGTTAGTCTTGTTGCTATTGGTACATCGACTGGTGGACCCATGGCTTTGCAGGCAGTGTTAAGTAAGTTGCCTAAGGACTTTGCTGCGCCTATTGTGTTGGTTCAACATATGCCAGCAGCGTTTACTGGTGCTTTTGCTGAACGATTAAATAATATTTGTCAAATTACAGTGAAAGAAGCTCAAGACGGTGATCGTCTGCAAGCTGGGGTTGCACTTTTGGCACCGGGTGGAAAGCAAATGATGATTGATCCTCGAAATGGAGGCTGCGTGCGTATCCTTGATGGCGATGAGCGACTTAATTACAAGCCTTCTGTCGATGTTACGTTTGGATCTGCTTCGAAATGCTACCCGGGTAAAGTATTGTCGGTTGTAATGACTGGTATGGGGGTGGATGGTAGAGAAGGGGCTCGGATGTTAAAAAATTCTGGCTCCAAAGTTTGGATCCAAAGTGAAGAGTCCTGCGTTATCTACGGTATGCCTATGGCTGTAGAGAAAGCGAATTTAGCAGATGAAATTATTGACCTCGACCACATTGGTGAGCGTATAGCACGTGAGGTCAGCTAGTGGATTTTGTGACTTTAGCAGGACTGTTAATCGCCTTTAGTTCAGTGCTGCTAGCTAACTGGTTAGGAGGAGGGGAAGTTATTCTCCTCCTTAATTTACCATCAGCTATTATTGTTGTTATTGGTAGTATTGGCGCCACATTAATTCAAAGTAGCATTCAAGAAGCTGTTCGTGCTTTAGCTTTAATTAAATGGAGCCTGTTTCCTCCTGTTTATGATTTTAACTCTGCAAGATCCTCTTTAAATAATCTAGCGCACAAAGCGCGCCGCCTTTCTTTGCTTGCTTTAGAGTCTGATGTCGAGATGCTGGGAAGCAAATTTTCTAGTAGAGCTCTACAAATGGCCATTGATGGGACGGATCCAGATTTATTAGCTGACCGATTGCATGATGACGCAGTTAGAATTTATGATAAAAGGATGAGAAGTATCTCCTTTATTGAGTCTATCGGAGGATACGCACCAACCCTAGGCATTATGGGATCAGTTCTTGGTTTGATTCAAGCTATGGCGAATTTAGACAGCCCTGAGGCATTAGGGCATGGTATCGCGGTTGCTTTTGTGTCAACGCTATACGGTCAGGGGTTTGCAAATTTGGTGATTTTTCCCATCGTTAAAAAGCTAACTGGCTACGTGGATAAAGAACTTCTTTATCATCAACTGCTCATTGATGGGATTTGTGGTATTGCCATAGGGAAGCATCCATATCGACTAGAGCTTGAACTGAACGCTTATGAGTGATAATTCGTCTAGAGTGTCTAAGCGTCGTCGGGTGGTGACTAAGTCGTCAGCTAAGGCTACGCAAGGACGTGACAGGTGGATACTATCTTATGCTGACTTTATTACTCTTCTCTTTGCTTTCTTCGTTGCCCTGTACTCTCTCTCATTGAAAAATTCTGGAGATGAGGCGCGTTTAAAAGAAACGCTACAAGGCGTATTTGACGCTGTTCAGAAGTCTATTAAGCCAATCAATATTGGTGAGCCTATTATTGGTGAGCCGAAAGACACTGAAATGGTTGAAGTCAAGCCGATTCCCGCCGCTATCCCTACTATTGAAGAAAATACATCCTCTGCGGTTTACTCTTTGCTTAGTCAAGTTGTAGAGAATCAGTTTTCAGGTTTACATGCTACAGGTCAGATATCCGTTACTGAATCCGCGGATTGGGTGAGTCTAGAGTTGAAGTCTGGTCTATTATTTGGACAAGGTGAATATGAACTGACGAATGAAGCTGTTGCTTTGTTGATTCTAGTGGCTGATATCCTTAAGGCATACCCTTCAGTAATATTAGTAGAAGGTAATACTGATGATTTACCTGTTAATTCAAGGCGCTTAGTCTCGAATTGGCACTTGTCTAGCCTACGTTCCTCTTCAGTTGTGGACGAGTTAGTTTACAGAGGCGTGAATTCAGAAATGATTGCACCAATCGGCTTTTCTAGCGAACATCCTAAAGTGAGAAACACAAATGACTATGCTCGCCAGCAAAATCGCCGTGTAATTTTACGAATTAGTAAGCGTAACGCTGATAATCTGCATGATTACTTGTTTCAGTAGTGTATTACTGTATATGATTGCAAGGAAATCGTAAGCAAAATAATAGCATAGGGTATCAGGGGAGTCAGAGTGCACATTTGGGCAGTGGCGAATCAAAAAGGCGGCGTTGGCAAAACGACTACGGTAGTTTCTTTGGCAGGCTTGTTAGCGGATGCCGGAAATCGGGTATTAATGATAGATCTTGATCCCCATGGCTCTTTGACGAGCTATTTTCGCTTTGATCCGGATTCAATTGAAAAAAGTGCTTATAGCCTTTTTCAAACGACAGGAAAGATCCCTGCAGATTTGCCGGCTTCACTTATTTTGGAGACTGGCCACCCCAACTTATCACTTTTGCCTGCTTCTACAGCCCTGGCAACGTTAGAGCGCCATGCTCAGTCACAAGGTGGTATGGGGTTAGTTATTTCGAAAACCCTAGCTATATTATGGGATGATTACGATTATGTGTTAATCGATAGCCCTCCAGTGCTTGGTGTATTAATGATTAATGCGTTAGCGGCTTGTCAACAGCTTGTTATTCCAGTTCAAACCGAGTTTCTGGCCATTAAAGGGTTAGAGCGCATGGTGAGAACATTGACGATGATAAACCGCGCAAGAAAGCGACCAGTACCATTTTTAATTGTTCCTACTCTTTTTGATCGACGTACTCAAGCCTCTAATAAAAGCCTCAGAAACCTAAAGGATACTTACGAAGAGTTAGTTTGGCATTCTGTTATTCCTGTAGACACAAAGTTAAGAGATGCCAGTACAGCAGGTATAGCGCCTTCAGCTCTAGATCCTAATGCCCGAGGAATTAAGGCTTATGCAAGTCTGAAGGATTCTTTGCTGAACCCAGCGGGATAGTAACAGCTTATGAAAGATACAAAGAACAAAGAGCAGAATATGATTGGCCCTCAAGTAGCTTTACAGCGCTACCTTGACGACCTTCTGCAAGATGCTACCACGGAATCAGTGAGTGAAGATGTTGCTGAGTCAGCAGAATTAGAGAGCGCGGCCTCAGAAGGTCCTGAGTCGGAATTAAGTGATGAAGATCTATTGTCACTTGATGCCTCTTTCAAAGACTTTGAACAGGCTATCTCCAATCACGAAACAGACTTGCCTAAAGATGACATTGCACCAAGTATTATTGAGCCAGAGCCAGAGCCAGAGCCAGAGCCAGAGCCAGAGCCAGAGCCAGAGCCAGAGCCAGAGCCAGAGCCAGAGCCAGAGCCAGAGCCAGAGCCAGAGCCAGAGCCAGAGCCAGAGCCAGAGCCAGAGCCAGTTAGTAAAATTTCGAAAACGGATCCTTTGCCTTGGGCAACGGGTCGGTTCGAATGCTTGTTGTTTTATGTTGGTGGCCTGAAAATGGCGGTTCCTCTTGTTGAGCTTGGGGGAATCTTCCAAAGTGGCAGTGACAAACTAACATCCATATTTGGTCAGCCAGACTGGTTTATGGGCGTCGCGAATGTCGGTGATTTTAATCTTCGTACGGTCGATACCGCTTTATGGGTTATGCCTAATCATTATGAAGGCGATCTAAAAGAGCGTTTTAAGTTTGTTATTCAGCTTGATCGTTCGGATTGGGGGGTGGCTTGTGAACGTGTTGCCGAAGCTATTACGCTTGAACCTTCTCAGGTTAAGTGGCGAAGTGATAGAAGTAAAAGACCTTGGCTTGCAGGTACTGTAATTGATCATATGTGTGCCATACTTGATGTACAGGGTTTCATTGAATTGTTGGACGACCCTAAAAATGGGTTTAAAGGCGCGCTTAAATAATTGTAATGATCATTTTTGATCTTTGGAGATGAATAATGGCAACTAGCATCGCGCTAAAAAGCGCAAACCAATCAGAAGATCCAATGTTGCAATGGGTAACATTCCGCCTAGAAGATGAAATCTATGGTGTAAATGTTATGCAAGTGAAGGAAGTTTTGCGTTACTCTGAGATTGCTCCCGTACCTGGTGCACCTAATTTTGTATTAGGTATTATCCATTTGCGTGGCACGGTTGTGACTGTGATTGATACTTGTCAACGGTTTGGCCTGCCTTCTGGTGAAATCACTGATGCGACTCGTATCATGATTCTTGAGGTCGAAGGGCATGTGATCGGAATACTTGTTGATGCTGTTTCTGAAGTGGTTTATTTACGCCAATCAGAGATTGAGCCATCACCAAATGTAGGTAACGATGAATCATCTAAATTTATCCAGGGTGTTTGTCATAAAAATGACATTTTACTTATTCTGGTTGATTTGGATAAATTGTTATCTGAAAATGAGTGGTCTGAAGTTGGGTCAATGTAATTTAAGGTTGTTGTACTAGATGGAATCTCAATGGTTATTTAACCTCTTATTAATGCTGCAGTTTGCGATTCTGATCGCGGTGGTTGTTTGGGCGTATGGACTTTCAAAACGATTGGCGCGAATGAAGCTTCAGCATGCCGAGGCTGAATCTAATCAAAAAAAGCAGGTGCAAGTACTTGCTTCAGGCTCTATTGGTATGGGTCGTCGTTTAGTTGCCATTGAGAAAAAACTGAATTTGGCTGTTGAAAAGCAATCTGAGATTTTATCAAAAGAAGGCGGTGTCTCATACAATCGCGCTATGGAGCTTTTGGAAATGGGGGCAACCATTGATGACTTGGTGTCTAAATGTGGCTTGATCCGTGCTGAGGCTGAGCTGATCAGCTTGTTAAAACAAGAGTCCCACCGTAATTCAGATTACCACTGATGGTCTTTGATTTTGTGTGCAAAAGCGATAACTTCTGCAACAGCAAGATACAATGATTCAGGTATTTCCTCTCCTAACTCCAAAGTACTGAGCATTTCTACAAGTTCAGGACTTTGGTGTAGCAAGACGTCATTTTCTTTGGCGACCGACATTATTTTTTCCGCCAGTAATCCACTCCCTTTAGCGATCACTTTTGGTGCTGCGCTAAAATCATATTTTAAAGCGACGGCTTTTTGCATTAGGTCCTCACATCTATTAAAGATTGTGTTTTAAGCGCATTGGCTTTTTCTTTATCTAGTTTTGCCTGAAAGGCGTCTAATCTTTCCACTTCAATATCTTTGTCAGTTAACTGTTGCTTCAATAGAGACATGTTTTTCTGTAATTTCTGCACTGTGTCTGGATCTTCAGCCGCAAATAAAACACCAACTTTGTTCGCCTGAATACTGGCTCGCGCATCAAATCTGCCAGTTTCCTCAAAGTCAAATTTTAGTTTTACCAGCCAGCGCCTGTCTTGTTTTGATTGTTCTTCACTGCTTGCATCTTTGTTTATTTCTATTTGAACAAAACTTGGATTTTGACCGTTTTTAATTGGTAGTTCTATATGCAGGGGATAGGTCGGTGTGGTGATTTGGTTTGGATCTGAAAAATGTCGTAATTGGCTGGTAGTAATTCGCTCAATAGCATTCGCAATTTGTTCTGTAGGAATGCTTCCAAGTCGCAGTGCTCCAGTATTTTCTTGAGCCTCTTTTAGACGGGATAAGTTGAGCTTTATGTCTGCAGGGAGTTGAGTTTTGCTGTCACTAGCCAGTAAAGACTCTGAAAATACGCCACTGGTCTGAATGGCTTGCTTCATTGCATCAGGCGAAGTGGTGAGCGCGCCTAGTGTCGGAAAATTTTGTATGAGCTGTTTTAAAGCTTGTTGTGTTTGTGGCGGTAGGTTTGCAGATGATGTCTCGTTAAGAGTGTGTAATTGTTTTACAAGTTGAGACATGTCTGTGAGCGAAAGCTGCCTTGGAAGGCTCTGTTTAAGAGCTTCCACTTGGGTAGAAGGGGTAGCTGAGGCGCTCGCTTTTGTTGGCAGTACTTGTAGGTTGTTATTGGCATCAACCATGACTCGAACGACATCGCCTTTTTTTAGTGGCGTTTGGCTCAAAATAGGAAACTCGGTATTTCCATCTGAGACTGTTGCGACTTGAGGGTTGGAAGGTCCAACCTGTGTTGTTGTGGATTGTTGTACCGTGGTGGCAGGTGGCAATGGAGCATTTATTGTAGGTTGAGTGCTTATGGTTGGAGTGCTTGTCGTTTGGTTTGTGGTCACGATTTGATTGCTTGCTGTGGCTTGATTTGATGTTGTGGTTTGTGTAGCTGCACCTTGCGTATTAGCTGGCGGCATAGTCGTCGTAGTGGTTTGATTGTTTGGTGTCGCAGGTAAAAAGAGCGTCCCTGAAGTGACGGTTAAATTGACAACACGAGACGCTAGCATAAGGTTATCAGCTTGCTTAAAAGTAGAAGCGTTTGGGTTCGTAACCGTTTTATTTGACGAATTTTCTAAAGGGATAGATAGCGATGCTTGCTGCAAGTTGGTTCTATTTAATTTTGCGTTTTGAATGTCGCTAATATCGATCGGTGTGCCAGTATTTATTAAGGTGAATGGATGTTGCGTGCCGGTTGCAAATAACAGTTGTGCTGGTTTGCCTTGAAAGTTCAGCAACTCGCTGCCCTGAAATTTAATTAAGCTTAGGCTTTCTATTAATTTTATTTCACCGATTAATTTCGCAAGAGTGGCTGAATTTCCTACTGTACTATTGCTATTGATGTTGGCGTTACTCTGCTTACCGGATGAAGCATTTATCATAGATTGTATGTCAGAGATCATGTCGCCTGCCTATAAAATGTGATGTGAGCACCGATCAGTTTGTTTTTTTAGGAACGGTTCTCATATAATGTCTTAACTCTTTGCTTAACGAAACCATATCGTTAAACAGTATAGATAAACAGCGTAGCCAAAGAATGGTAACCTTGGCTTTCATATCGGCCGAATTAGGTAAATCTTTTGCAATCTTCTGTTTCTTTAACAATATCTGGCCTTTGGATAGAGCGAGGGGAGAGAGATCTATGCAAAGACTTTTCTTTTTCTGCTCAATCTGGAGAGGTTGTGCGTATTTTAGGGGAGAACGGTGCTGGTAAGAGTTCTTTGTTGAAAGTCATTGTAGGTGTCATCTCTCCTCTTGAAGGGAAAATCGTTTATTCGGGCGAAGATGTCACCTTAGATAGAAATCCGTTACAGCGAGATGCTATTTATATTGGCCATTCGGTAGGTGTCAAAAACCTGCTTACGGTAGCTGAGAATATTCGCTGTTATTGTCCTGATGTGTCTCCAGAGACATTAGACACTGTGCTGAAGCAATTGGATCTGCTGGATCATATTGATGCATTAGTGAGGACATTATCCGCAGGACAGTTGCGCCGAGTGGCTTTGGCGCGTTTATGGTTAACTGAGAAAACACTCTGGTTACTAGATGAACCCTTTGCTTCATTAGATGTCGGAGCTATTGCTCTATTAGAAGAGCGTATTCAGTTACATGTGTCGTCCGGTGGTTTGGTCGTGTTAACCACCCATCAGGATTTACGTTCTTTATCTTGTCGTGATGTGGCTTTGTTGTCATGACGTATACTTCTTTTTTAGTTTCGGAATTTTTGCTGATATGGCGTCGTAAGCAAGATGTTATTAACGCTCTGTTGTTTTTTATTATCGCCGTTACTTTGTTTCCTATTGGAGTCAGTTCTTCGCCTGAGTTTTTAGCTTCTGCTGCGGGCGGCATTATTTGGTGTGCGGCAGTATTGGCTATATTGATGGCCGTAGAGGGGATGTTCAAAGAAGATTTTCGTGATGGCTCTTTGGAGCAATGGGTCGTCAGTGGTCTTTCTCTTCCCGCGCTTATATTGCTTAAAGTGGTTGCACAATGGTTGGCTTTTCTATTGCCTTTGTTGGGCATAATGCCGTTGTTGAGTGAGATGTTGTTTTTACCTGAGTCAAGTTTTTGGGTGTTGATTATGACGTTCCTACTGGGAACACCAAGCTTATTTTTAATCGGTGTGATTGGTGCCGCATTGACTGTTTCTTTAAGGCAAGGTGCCATGTTGGTCATGTTACTTATTTTACCGTTTTATTTGCCAGTAATTATTTTTTCGACATTAGCGATACAAGCAGCCGAAGCCAATTTACCGTATTCTGGTCAGTTAGCGCTGTTGTCGGCCATGTCTCTGTTGTCTTTAGTTATATCGCCTTTTATGACGGCGATTGCGATCAAAGCGAGTGCAAGCTGATGAACTGGACGTGGTTTCATAAATTGGGTTCACCCAAATGGTTTTTCCATCGCTCTAAAGCGTGGGCTTTGCCTTTATTTGTTGTGGGCTGTGTTGGTCTTATTGTTGGTCTTATATGGGGCCTAGTATTTGCTCCGGCGGATTATCAACAGGGTAACAGCTTTAGAATCATCTATATGCATGTACCAGTGGCGATGCTCGCGCAATCGTGTTATTTCGCATTAGGTGTTGCCGGCTTTGTGTTTCTTGTTTGGCGGATGAAAATGGCGCCTATCTTTATTAAGGCAATGGCACCGATTGGCGCGGTAATGGCCTTGATAGCGTTGGTTTCTGGCGCTATTTGGGGGAAACCGACGTGGGGGACTTGGTGGGTCTGGGATGCAAGGCTGACCTCTGTATTGGTGTTGTTTTTTCTCTATATGGGAATTATTGTGCTGCAAAAGGCCTTAGACGACCAAGTTTTAGCCAATAAAGCGGTAGCTGTGATTAGTGTTGTGGGATTGATTAATTTGCCCATTATTAAGTACTCTGTCGTGTTGTTAGAAACTCTTCACCAAGGGCCGACGTTTACGCTCACTAAAAAACCTGAGATGCCTTCTGAGATGTGGCTACCATTGCTTGTTTGCGCGATTTGCATGTATTTTTTGATGGCTGGCTTGGTTCTTTGGCGAATGCAGTCTGAAATATTAAAGCGTGAGTATAGATCGAGTTGGGTGAGAGAAGAGGTGATGAAGCGTGGCCTTTAATAATTTGAATGATTTTTTGGCGATGGGCGCTCACGGACTCTATGTTTGGTCTGTTTATGGCTTTAGTTCTTTGGTATTAACGTGGTTGATTTGGGATACCTTATCCACACGTCGAAAAACACGCGATCGGTTACGTAAACGCTTTATGAGGAATCAAACCCTATAATGCATCCAGTTAGAAAAAAGCGTCTGTTAGTCATAACCGCTATTGTATTGATATTGGGCGCTGCGGTGACGCTAGTCATGTATGCTCTTCAGCAAAATATCAATTTGTTTTATTCACCGTCCCAAATAGCCATGGGAGAAGCTCCACGTAATGTCAATATACGAGCGGGTGGTCTGGTGGTGGATGGCAGTGTAAAGCGTAATCCTGAAACCTTGGCAGTTGTGTTTGAAGCGACTGATTATCAGCACACAGTCACCATCGAATACCGTGGTATTTTGCCAGACCTATTTAGAGAAGGTCAGGGAATTGTTGCCCAAGGTCAATTAAATGATGGCGGTGTTTTTATAGCTACTGAAGTTTTGGCGAAACATGATGAAAAATATATGCCTCCGGAAGTGTCTGAGGCTGTGAAGAATGCCCAAAGCTCGATGGGTGAGAGTAAAGCAAGCTCGCAATCTACTTATTAATTTAGGCTGTTTATGTTCCCTGAAATTGGTCAATTTTCTCTGATATTGTCGTTGTTTTTTGCTCTATCGCTCGCTTCTGTCCCCCTGATTGGTTATTGGAGAGGAAATCGTCTTTTGCTGGAAGCAGCACGCCCACTGACTTTTATTATGTCTGCGTTGGTGTTGGTAAGCTTTATTACACTAAGTTGGTCATTTTTAAGTGACGATTTCTCTGTGCTGTATGTGGCCCAAAACTCCAATAGCCAGTTGCCTGTTTGGTATAAATTTAGTGCTTTGTGGGGGGGGCATGAAGGGTCACTGTTGCTCTGGGTGTTGATATTGTCTGGTTGGTGTTCTGTCGTAGCGTTCAAGATAAAAACCTTGCCAGAGGATGTCGGCCTTGTGGTGTTATCTGTGCTAGGCATGGTTAGTCTAGGTTTTTTATCCTTTTTGCTTTTTACGTCTTCGCCTTTTGCGCGCTTACTGCCTGATACTCCTGTGGATGGTGGAGACCTGAATCCTTTGTTGCAAGATTTTGGGCTGATTGTCCACCCTCCTGTTTTGTATATGGGGTACGTGGGGTTCTCTGTGGCATTCGGCTTTGCCGTGGCAGCGCTAATTACTGGGAATTTAAATGCGTCTTGGGCGCGTTGGGCAAGGCCCTGGACCGCAGCGTCGTGGGCGTTTTTGACCTTAGGAATTACGCTGGGTAGCTGGTGGGCTTATTACGAATTAGGTTGGGGTGGCTGGTGGTTTTGGGATCCAGTAGAAAATGCTTCGTTTATGCCTTGGTTAGCGGGAACTGCGTTGTTGCATTCCCTTGCTGTTACAGAAAAGCGTGGTGTATTCAAAAGCTGGACTATCCTACTGGCGATTTTTACTTTTAGTCTTTCGTTGCTTGGTGCGTTTTTGGTTCGCTCTGGTGTACTAACCTCGGTGCACTCTTTTGCGGCCGATCCGACTCGCGGTATTTTTATTCTCGTTTTACTATTGGTGCTCGTGGGTGGCAGTTTATTGCTGTATGCCATCCGTGCAGTCGAGGTGCGTTCGAGCGTTTCCTTTGGGGCTTCGGGACGAGAAGCTTGGTTATTGTTGAATAATATTCTACTGACGGTTCTGACGTTGACCGTTTTGTTGGGCACCTTGTATCCATTGATATTTGACGCCTTAAACTTAGGAAAAATATCAGTGGGAGCGCCGTATTTTAATAGTGTGTTCACGCCAATTGCGCTGCTGCTGGTGGTATTTATGGCGGTAGGGCCTTTGTCTAAATGGCACCATACGAAATTTAGTGTGTTTGCTAAGGTTTGTTCTACCTCAGCGTTTATCGCTATCTTATCGGCAGGCTTGGTTGTTTATTATTACGGGTTTGGTTTTATCGCTTGGCTTAGTTTGGCTGTGGCATTTTGGGTAGTGTTCTTATCTTGTGCAGATTGGTTTGGTAAAGTCTCTGCGGGAACAAAAGGTATTATTCCTCGTGCTCGTCAATTACCAAGAAATTACTATGGCATGTTATTGGCGCATCTTGGTATGGTCGTTTCCTTGGTGGGGATTGTATTGGTTAGCGTAAACAGTCATGAGTCAATGCTGCGATTGTCTCCTGGGGATAACGCGACGGTGGCAGGTTATGATTTTATGTTTGATAGCATGGAGCAAGTCGATGGGCCTAATTATGTATCAAATAAAGGGCAATTTACGGCATATAAATCAGGGGAAGCCGTTGCAGTTCTTTATCCTGAAAAGCGTTTCTTTACAACTCGTCAGCAAGTAATGACTGAAGCTGCGTTGGATGCTGGTTTTACTCGTGACTTATACGTTTCTCTAGGTGAAAGGCTTGATGGTTCTGCATGGGGTGTCCGAATTTACGTAAAGTCCTTTGTTCGTTGGATTTGGCTTGGTGGTTTGTTGATGATGGCGGGCGGTTTATTGGCCGCACTGGATAAACGTTATCGAAAACGGGCAGGGGGCTAGCGATGCGTAAATTTTTGCTTTTTATTCCATTCGTGTTTTTTTTGGTATTAGGTGCTGTTTTATATCTTCAGCTTGGCAAAGATACACAATATATGCCCTCCGCATTAATTGGAAAAACATTACCAGAGTTCACATTGGTGTCTTTGCAAGACGATCAAGTTTATAGCAAAGACGATTTGCCTGTGGGTCCTTATCTTATTAATTTTTGGGGCACTTGGTGTCCTGCGTGTCATGTTGAACATCCATTTTTGATGGAGTTAGCCAGTTCTGGTGTTCCTATCATTGGGGTCGATTACAAAGATCAGCAACCACCCGCGAAGCAATGGTTAGAGCAAAAAGGCAATCCTTACCAAGTGGTATTAATGGATGAAATAGGTAACTTTGGCGTGGATATGGGCGTGACAGGTGCCCCTGAAACCTTTGTTATTGATAGCTCTGGAGTGGTGGTTTATCGACATCAAGGCGTGGTTGATGCTGTGAACTGGCCTAACATTAAAGAGTACATGAAATGATGTTAGTGAAAGGTGTTTTCCTAAATGTGGTGATGTTGATTTCCTTGTCGGCTTTTGCCCAAGAGCAAATGCTGTTTAGTTCAGAGTTGAATAAAACCCGTTACCAAAGCCTAGTCGAAGAACTACGTTGCCCTAAATGTCAGAACCAAAATTTGGCGGACTCAAACTCTGGCATTGCTGTTGATCTGAGGGAGTTGATCCATCAATTAATTGAGCAGGGGAAAACGGATCAAGAAATTGTTGATTATATGGTTGCGCGTTATGGCACTTTTGTTTTGTACCGACCACAGCACTCTTCGGCCACTTTTCTGCTTTGGTACGGGCCGTTTATCCTGCTTGGGATAGGTATTTTGGCCTTTGTGGCAGTGTTGATGTCGAACCGTCAACGACGAGGACGAGCTTTATGATGATTGCGTATATGGTCATGGCCTGTCTGATAGCCTTGAGTTTAGTGTACCTATTTGGTTCGCTGAATCATCGTTCTGATAATTGTCGTGGCGATAGAGAGGGCCAAGATAGTCAGTCATTTGCTTCGGTGCGTCGAGATGAAATCGCTCAAGAGCAAGAAGCTGGTCGCTTAACTGCTAGTGAGGCAGCACAGCTTTTGCTTGATATCGATCATGAGGCACGTGTTGTCGGAAGCAAAAAACAACCCTCTTTTTCAACGGACACCTCTTTTGCTCGTTGGTCTATGTTGGGGGTAATGATTGTTGCTGTTTTAGGAAGTGTTAGTCTTTATGAGCAGATAGGCTATTCAAAAGAGGTGATTTTTACACAAGATTTGCAAACGCAAAAGTTAACGCCTGAGAAAATAACCGATTTTTTAATCTATCGTAGCGAACGTTATGACAGAGTGGAAGATTGGTATTATCTTGCAAACGACTATCTTAGTGCAGAACAATACCAAAATGCTGTTGTAGCTTTTGAAACGGCATTAGAAAAACTGCCGAAAAACGCTGAAAACCGTGTGAACTTGTTGGTTGAGTACGCACAGGCTGTTTTTTATGCGAATGGTGGTCAAAGCTCGGACAAAATGCTAAAAGTTGTGGATGCTGTGCTTCAGGTCGCACCGACTCAGCCCACTGCACTGGATTTAAAAGGTGTGGCTGAATTTGCACAGCAAAACTATTTGGGCGCGGTATTGGCTTGGCAAGAAGCGATTCGCTACAGTGGGCATTCTCAAGAGCGTTTAGCGTTGCTATCGGCAATAGGCAAGGCGCGTGACCTAGGTAGAATTGATTATCAGCAGGTTGCGCCTATTATTACTGATCAGCTAGTAGTAAAGATCAATTGGGATGCAAGGGAGATTCGCTGGCATCAGGACGATGTCTTACTGGTGTACGCAGTATTGAGAGGGCAGACTATGCCCATTGCTATAAAAAGAATATATCCAGAAGATTTAGATCAGCCAGTTTTGTTAACTAATCTTGATGCCTTGATGCCAACGACTACGTTGGCAGAAGCCGATGAGGTGGATTTAGTCATTAAGTTAGCGAACATAAATGACGACGATCTGACAAAAGGCCAAATTATTGGTACGAAACAGGGTTTATTGGTAAATCGTAACGAGATTTTCGTAATCAACGTAGCCTTATAATTGAATCCTAAGCCGCTTCGTTTGATAATACGGTCAACATTAATTGATGCAATTCGGAATATGCAATGGAATTTAGCTTACGTGAGTGGCTGATCTTAATAGGGGTCGTCATTATTGTCGTTATTCTTATAGATGGATTTCGTCGATATAAAAAAGGCAATGAACTTTCTCAAACTGAAAGTGATTTTACTGATTTTGATGAATCAGACGATGACGAGATACTGAGCAAAAGATCGCCTGTTGGTTACAGTAAGGTGTCTGCGAATGAACGAGACACAGGCTTACAAGATCCGATTAGCAACGCGTTTGAAAATGCTAGGAAGACTGCAAAGCAGCCGCTAACCGATGTTCCCCATAAAGTGGACTCTGGCCCAGAAATGCATCGTGGTGAAGATATGTATCTTGATGAGCTTGCCTCATTAGTACCTGAGCGTGACTTTGGCGACTCGGCTGTATCAGAACAAAATTATTCTGATGATGGCTTCTATGAGCAAGATTACGAGCAGGATGAACTTGATTTAGACTTCTCCAGAGATGAGTCCTATGAAGCTGATGATTCTGAAATACATGAAGACTACGAGCGCAATTATTCTGAAGTCGATATCGACCAGGTAACACCAAATAGTGTTCTTGAAGAAGACGATGAGCAAGAAGACAATGATGTTGCTGAAATCGAAGAGGTCATCGTTATCAATATTTTTGCGCCAGAAAATGAAAGCTTTTCGGGAATGGAATTACTTCAGCTGATTCTAAATTGCGGCATGCGCTATGGTGAAATGGATATTTTTCATCGCCATGAAGACGGCTTCGACCGTGGTCGAGTACAGTTCAGTATGGCGAATGCCATCGAGCCAGGTACGTTTGATCTAGATACAATGGGGGAAAATGACTGCCCGGGTGTAAGCTTCTTTATGGGATTGCCTGGTCCAAAAAACAGCATGAAAGCCTTTGATTTCATGCTAGAAACCGCTCAAACCTTAGTGCGTAACTTGGGTGGAGAGCTGCGCGATGAACGACGTAGTCCAATGAGTGAGCAAACCATTGCTCACTGTCGTCAGCGAATACGTGATTTTGAGCGCCGCCGGTTAATGCGCAACAAACAGTAATAAGACCAAGGCCCTAAGGGGCCTTGGTTGCTTTAGACCAGCTAGAAGAATTCAATTCGAGTTTATTTATAATATGACCCAAGAGACAAACATGACGCATCAGCAAATGCTGGACCTGATTCAGCAGCTTAACGACTACAGCTATGCCTACCATGTAAAAGATGCGCCAATCGTACCTGACGCAGAATATGACCGCATATATCGTCAGCTTCAAGAGGTAGAAACCGCACACCCAGACTGGATTCAAGCCGATTCACCAACTCAACGTGTTGGCGAAAAGCCAGACAGCGGTTTTAACAACGTGGCTCATACTGTGCCTATGTTGTCTTTAGACAATGCCTTTGATAATGACTCCTTGTCTGATTTTGATCAGCGTATTCGTAAATTACTTAATGCTGATCATGTAACCTATTGCTGTGAACCTAAACTGGATGGTTTGGCGATTAGTTTGCGTTATGAAGATGGACATTTAGTTCGAGGCGTGACCCGTGGTGATGGTTTGTCTGGGGAAGATATCACTTCGAATATAAAGACTATTTACTCTGTGCCAATGAAGTTACGCACTAATACGCCACCTGCAGTATTAGAAGTTCGTGGCGAAATCTACATGCCAAAAGACGGTTTTGAAAAGCTGAATGCAGTGGCGGTTGAGCAAGGTGAAAAAACTTTTGTTAATCCTCGGAATGCGGCGGCGGGCAGCTTACGTCAGCTTGATCCAAAAATAACGGCCAAACGCCCACTTGTTATGTGTGCTTATTCGATTGGCTATGCCGAAGGTTGGGATCAACCGACAAGTCATTATGAAGGTTTGCTGCAGTTAAGTGAGTGGGGCTTTCGTACCAATGACCTAATGGCAAAAGCTAAGGGCGCGCAAGGCTGCATTGAGTATTACGAAATGCTCAATGAAAAACGTGCAGATTTATCCTATGACATAGACGGTATTGTTTATAAAGTGGATCAAATTGCCTTGCAGAGTCAGCTGGGCTTTATTGCTCGAGCACCACGTTGGGCGATAGCCAGGAAATTCCCTGCGCAAGAAGAGATGACCAGAGTGTTGGGTGTTGATTTCCAAGTGGGTCGTACTGGCGCTATTACGCCTGTTGCTAGATTAGAGCCTGTGTTTGTCGGTGGTGTAACAGTCTCTAATGCCACTTTGCACAACAAAGATGAGATTGCTCGCTTGGGCGTAAAGGTGAATGATTTTGTAATTGTTCACCGCGCTGGGGATGTTATTCCTAAAGTGGTTCAGGTTGTCATTGATAAGCGTACTGATGATGTGACGGATGTTATTTTTCCAGAAGCTTGTCCAGTTTGTGGTTCGGATTTGGAACAGGTTGAAGGCGAAGCGGTTATTCGTTGTACTGGCGGTTTGGTTTGTGGAGCGCAGTTAAAAGAATCCTTAAAGCACTTCGTCTCTCGTAAAGCTATGGACATAGACGGTCTCGGTGACAAATTGATTGAGCAATTGGTCGATCAAGAGTTGGTGAAAACCCCTGTTGATATTTTTACCTTGAGTGAGAAAAAAGACACCTTATTGTCTATGGAACGAATGGGGCAAAAGTCAGTTGAGAAGCTTCTTGCTTCAATCGAGGCGGCAAAGAATACGCAATTTAATCGCTTTATCTATTCGCTAGGTATTCGTGAAGTGGGTGAGGCCACGGCGCGAGCATTAACCAGTTACTTTACTGAGCTGGATGATTTGATGGTGGCGGATCAAGAAAGTTTGGTGGAAGTCGAAGATGTAGGCCCTATTGTTGCTCAACATGTATGTTTGTTTTTTGAACAAGAATTAAACCGAGAAACGATTAAGGGTTTGTTAGCGGCTGGGGTTGTTTGGGAAAAAAAACAGCAAGTCTCTGCGGATGAATTACCACTGTCCGGTAAAACCTACGTTGTGACTGGTTCTTTGAGTCAGTTTAGCCGTGATCAGGTTAAAGACAAACTGCAAGCGTTGGGCGCAAAAGTAAGTGGTTCTGTCTCCGCGAAAACAGATTGCTTAGTGGCTGGTGAAAAAGCGGGCTCTAAACTTACCAAAGCACAGTCTCTTGATGTGCCTATTATTGATGAGGAGGGCGTTATTGCCTTGCTCACTCAACATGGAGCGATCTAATTGGATACTTTAATACCTTACGATTCGTTAGCGCCAGATACGTTAGAAACCATTTTGGACGATATCGTGTCCCGTGATGGCACGGATTATGGTGATTATGATCTATCGGTCGCGCAGAAGCGCGAGCAAGCGTTGCGGTCGTTGCGAAGCGGGGAAGCAGTGTTGTTGTTTGATACAGAGAGCGAAACCATCAAAATGATTCCGAAAGGTGACTTAAGTAACTACGATCTTTTTTAAGATCGTAGTTACGTTTTATTGAATTATTCTTCGACGCAATCACGAATACAGTGATTGATATTGTGATCCATGGCTCTGGATGGGTCTTCTCCCATGTTGCGACCCACTACTTTGGCTGGTACACCAGCGACAGTAGTGTGATGTTCAACGGGTTCTAACACCACGCTACCGGCACCGATTTTTGCACCTTCGCCGATTTCAATGTTGCCAAGAATTTTTGCGCCGGCACCAATCAATACGCCTGTACGAATCTTAGGGTGACGATCTCCGTGCTCTTTACCTGTGCCGCCTAGAGTAACGGATTGCAAAATTGATACGTTATCTTCAATGACACAGGTTTCGCCCACTACAAGCCCTGTGGCATGGTCTAACATAACACCACAGCCTATTGTGGCCGCAGGATGGATATCAACACTAAAGACCATCGACATTTGACCCTGAAGATACAAAGCTAAACTTCTACGATTGTTTTTCCATAGCCAGTTCGCTACTCGATGAGTTTGCAAGGCGTGGAAGCCTTTAAAGAATAGCAAAGGCGTTGTTAGTGTATCGCAAGCCGCGTCGCGTTCTTTTATTGCTAAAATATCTTGCTCGATGCACCGTACAATGCCAGAGTTAGTATCTGCCATAGCTTCTTCGAATACTTCTCGTAGAACCATAGCTGGGATGGATATGCTATCGAGTTTGCTAGCAAGTAAAAAGCTCAATGCCGAACACAATGATTCATGACGTAAAATAGTCGTATTAAAATAGCTGGCTAGAATCGGTTCATCTTGTGCAAGCTTTTTGGCTTCTGCTTGCAAAGACTGCCAGAGATTGTCAGAAGTCACGGCATGATGCATTGTTGTACTCAAGGGGTATTCACCTATATTGATTCATGTTTAGAATGTAGGTTATAGGGTTAGGGTTAAACAATACAAGGGGTAATAGTAATATTGCCTAAGAAAGATTGGAGATAGCATGTCTAAGAAAAATGTTGCTGATGCGTTGCATATTTTTTATGAATTAAATGAAGCGTTTTCTGATGCCTATTGGGAGACCAATGACATTAACCAAAAAGACCGTTTTTTTGCGATGAAGGGCATTTTACAAGATGAATTGGATGAGTTGCATAAATTGAGTCTACAAGACCATGTTTATCCTTATGAACCGATAAACCCTAGCTTGCTGCAACTGAGTGATAAGCTGAGAGCTTTGTTGCCTGAGCTTAATAATTACATAATTCGCCCGCAAACCTCCAACCGATTTGTTGCGCTTATTCCAAGCGCTTGTGCTCTTTTTGAATCATAAGGTTATTGTGGCTTGTGGTGCTATGCATTGAGGCGTGGTAAAACGCTTCAATGCATTTTAACTAGCTATTTTGGCTGCGCTTCATATCTCTGATTATAAAGCGACTCGGGTGAAGTTTATGACTTATTTTCTGCTCTAAAGGGGAAGGCACCCCAGTAATTAAGCTTGCGATATAGCTGCCGCTCAAAGGCGTTGAAATTAATCCTCTAGAACCGTGCCCAATGTTAATAAATAACTGCGTTAGTGGTTCTGCAATTTCATTACTTTGCCACTTAGCATTTCTACTGAGTGCTGAATATGCCTGCCGATACATTTCATCCGATTGAACGGGTCCAACAATCGGAGTGTAATCAGGAACAGCACACCGAAACGATACTCGGCCGCCACAATCTTCAGTATTAAACGTCTCTTTTGGTAGTAAAAGCAGGCTTTCCAATATTGCTAAGTTTCGTTTATGTCCTTCTTCTCTTACTTGGTCATCTTGATCTTTTAGATCGTAAGTAGAGCCAAAATGCAGCAAGCCATTTATCGAAGGTGAAACATAGCCAAATTCACAAAGAACCTTATCGAAATCTGTTTTATTGGTGGGTTCTCCCATGGCTTCGCAAGAAGCTTTGGCTTTGTCTATCTCAATATACGAGACTTGCCCGCGAATAGGGTACTCCGGCGTATTTGGTGTTACTTCTAAGGTTTTTGTGTCATTGGCGGTACACAATACCACATGAGAAAAATCAGATTGTAGGTCGCCAGATCGTGCTTGCCAGCCAGTGGTTGTATTTGCAGCCTTTATGGAAGAAAGACTTTCAAGTTTGGTGTTTAAGCAAACTTTAATATTGTCATGAGACAAAAGAGTTTTGCAAAGCTCTGTCAGAACGACCCAGCCGGATAGTGGTAAGAGCAAACTGCCTGCCCTGTCTTTTGAGGCTTGTAAAATAGTTTCAGGGTAAAGCTTTTTTTTGAGCAGTTGTTGAAAGCGTTCGGCTTCTTTATCGTGTTTTGGAATTTGTATTAAACCACAGTCATCCCAAAACTCTTTGCTGTCGTCCAAGCTGGCATATAGGCGAGTGGCGTGTAAATAAGCGGATAAATAGAAGCGGTTTACGGGCGTGTCTTGTGAAGCAAATTTAGGATAAAGCATGCCTTGAGGGTTGCCAGATGCGCCGCCTGCTATGCAATTACCTTGTTCCCATACTTCGACTTGTATGCCTTGATTCGCCAGAGCATAAGCTGTATTGGCGCCTGCTAATCCAGCACCAACGACCAACACCTTAGTCACCTCTTGCGCATTATCTTGGCGAAGGTTAAACCAAGATTGTCCTTGGGACATACGTTCAGTCAGTGGTGCTGTGGTGGTGTTTAGTATGCCAACCGTCATTTCTCTTTTTTGGCCAAAGCCTTTTACTTTGCGGACATCAAAGCCAACGCTTTGTAATCCTCTACGTACAATGCCTGCTGCGGTAAAAGTTGAGCAGGTGGTGCCTTTGTGGCTAAGTCGATGTATATGGTGGAATAGATTATCAGACCACATTTCTGGATTTTTACTTGGCGCAAAACCATCTAAAAACCACGCATCGACGTCAGCATCAAGTGCAGCGAAACCGTCTTCAGCTTCACCAAACCAAAGAGTAAGTTGAACTCTACCTTGTTCTAATTCAATGCGATGAAAACCATGGCACACTTCAGGGTAAGCGTCGATTAGCTGCTGACTAAAATGGCCTATAGATGGCCACATTTTTAGCGCGTCTGTCAGCATACTCTTGGTCATAGGGTATTTTTCGACCGAGATGAAATGTAACTGTTTGTTGTTGGCCGCTTCGGCTAAAAAGGCCTGCCAAGCACATAAAAAGTTTAGCCCTGTACCAAAGCCTGTTTCAGCAATGACGAAGGCGTTTTTTTGAAGTGATTCCCAGCGTTCGCTTAACTGATTGTTTTTTAAAAAAACGTGGCGAGTTTCTTCTAGTCCTGAGTCTTTGTCAAAATAGACATCGTCAAACTGGTTGGAGTGAGGCGCGCCGTCCTCCCCCCAACTTAATGCAGGAGATTCTAACTGGTAACTAGTTAACACGTGTGATGCTCTCGATAATAACTGGTGTCTTGGGAACATTTTGGTAGGGGCCAACTGTTGAGGTTGGTACGGCAGAGATGGCATCAACGATGTCTATTCCAGAAATAACCTTACCAAAAACTGTATAGCCAGCCGCACCGCGGGCACCGTCGTTCAAAAAGGTGTTATCAACTTGATTGATAAAGAACTGTGATGTGGCGCTGTTTGGATCTTGTGTGCGTGCCATGGCAAGCGTACCGCGATTATTTGCCAAACCATTGTCACCTTCATATGCAACAGCTTGATGGGTCGTTTTGCGCTCTAGGTCTTTCGTAAAGCCACCGCCCTGAACCATAAAACCACGAATCACACGATGGAAAATCGTACCATTATAGAAGCCTTCATCAGCGTAACGAAGAAAGTTAGCAACAGATTTTGGTGCGGCTTCATCATTTAGATCGACTCGAATCGAACCCTGATTTGTTACAATATCCACTTCAGTGGCGTTTACTTGGGAGCAAAGGGTGAATAAAGCGAGACCAGTGATAATATATTTACGCATAGTGCTACTTCCTAATTAAATGTATGGGCAATAGTATTGGGTATATCGTGACGTTCCAAGACGTCTATTGAAAATTTTGGAGAAAAAGTAAATGCGCACCGCAGCCGTGGAAATTGAATACTGTACCTTATGCCGTTGGATGTTGCGTGCGGCATGGTTGTCGCAAGAACTTCTGACAACTTTTGATGACGACATAAAGAGTGTTACCTTGATACCAACTCAGGGCGGAATTTTTAAAGTCAGAGTGAATGGGGAAGAAATTTGGTGTCGTAAAAAAGAAGACGGCTTTCCAGAAGCGAAAGTGCTAAAGCAGCGAATGCGAGATGTGATAGATCCTGAACGAGATCTTGGGCATTCGGATGTGAAGAAATAACCCCCTCCCAGCCTCCCCCTTAGCAGGGGGCGTGGCTAGAAGCTTCAAGGAAAGGGTTAGCGGGTGTTTCTTTTAGGCGTTCGGAAAAACTTGCTTGAACGGCTTAACAGTCACATTTTCATAAACGCCAGCGGCTACGTAAGGGTCTGCGTCTGCCCAAGATTTTGCTTCTTCAAGGCTGGCAAATTCAGCAATGACAACACTGCCACTAAAGCCTGCATCGCCTGGGTTTTCTGAGTCGATGGCTGGATTTGGTCCAGCTAATACCAAGCGCCCCTCATTTTGTAGGGCTTCTAATCGAGCTAAGTGAGCAGGGCGAGCCTGCATGCGAGCGCTAAGGCTGTTTGTTACATCTTCACCAATAATTGAGTACAGCATTGTTATTCCTTATTTTGTAAATGCGATGATAAATAAATGCCTTGTAGTATGATAAATACAATGGTCATTCCTAATAAACCGAATAATTTAAAATCCACCCAAATCTCTTCGCTGTATGAAAACGCGACATATAAATTAGTGACACCAGAGATAATGAAAAAGCCAACCCACGCAAGATTTAAAGTACGCCATACTTTAAATGGGAGTTCTAATTTATCGCCCATCATACGTTGAATGATGTTTTTACTACCGAAAAATTGACTGCCAAAAAACACAATCGCAAAAAGCCCATTTACTATAGTGGGCTTCCATTTTATAAAGTCACCGTTTCCCATAAGGACAGTGGCTCCGCCAAGTAAAACGACTAAGGCCAAAGATACTAGGTGCATTTTTTCTACTGTTCTGTTTTTGAACCAAGTGAAACCCACTTGAAGTATGGTAGCTGGGATCAAAATAGCTGTTGCTAAAATGATATTGCCTGTCATTTTATAAACAACGAAGAAGATAACAATAGGAAGGAAGTCGAACAGTATTTTCATATAAAAATCCAGTGAATGTATACTTAAATGTATGTATGCTGGACTTATGATAACCACCATTCCTTTTAAAGAACAGCCAATCTATGCCTGAATCAGCAAGTTATCGAAAAGTCGATTTACACACACACTCTACACGTTCAGATGGTCGTTTATCGCCAACGGAACTTGTCGATCTTGCTGTTGAGCAGGGCGTTTCCTTGTTTGCTCTTACTGATCATGACACATTAGATGGCGTTGCAGAGGCGAGTCGACGAGCTTCTGAACATGGACTTAGTTTTATTCATGGTGTCGAGTTGTCAACGCAATGGAATGGTATTCCTTTGCACATGGTTGCTTTGGATTTTTCCTTAGATAACGCAGCATTGCTGTCTATTGTGAATGAAAATCAGGCGATTCGTCTTGACCGAGCTAGACGGATAGCCGACTTATTGGTTAAGCAGGGGCTGCCTGATTTATATGATGAAGCAGTTGCCTTGGCGGGAGATAGTCAGCTTGGGCGACCACACTTTGCCTCTTTATTGGTAGAAAAGGGCTTCGTAAAAGACACTAATAAAGCCTTTGATCGCTATCTAGGTAATAAAAAATTGGGTCAGTTACGTGATGTTTGGCCGGAACTTGAGGATGTTTTGACTGCGCTTTCTGGTCAGGATGTTGAACTGGTTTTAGCCCATCCTAAACGCTACCCTTTAACTGTTACTAAATTAAAGCGACTCCTGAGTGATTTTAAAAAGTGGGGTGGAACGGGAATTGAAATTGTATCTGGAAATGAGCGTCCGGATAGCGTGCGATTGCTGGAGCGTTTGTCGAGAGAATTTGATTTAAAAGCTTCCGTAGGAAGTGATTATCACGGACCATATGGGCCATGGATGCAGGTTGGTAAGTTTACCCAAATTCATGAAAGTGAGGTGGATTTGGTATGGCAGTCATGGGCATAATCCATTGAGGCTCGGTTATTTCAATTTATAAATTTTTGTGGAGAGCAGATTGAGTCAATTTTTTCAGATACACCCAGAAAATCCGCAAGTACGCTTGATAAAGCAAGCAGCGGAAGTGATTCGCGGAGGCGGCGTAATTGCTTACCCTACGGATTGTGGGTATTCACTTGGCTGTCACCTTGGCGATAAGACTGCTTTAGATCGAATTCGTGCTATTCGTCGTTTAGACGATAAGCACAACTTTACCTTGGTGTGCCGGGACTTGTCTGAAATATCAACATACGCACGTTTTGATAATCACTTATACCGATTATTAAAAAACAATACCCCAGGCCCTTACACATTTATATTCAATGCCACATCAGAAGTACCGAGACGATTGTTGCATCCAAAAAGAAAAACGATTGGTATTCGCATTCCCAATAATCAGATAGTTTCTGCGCTACTAGAAGAATTGGGTGCTCCGATTATGAGTGTATCTTTGATTCTACCTGGCGAAACGGACCCAATGACAGATCCATATGATATCCGCGATACGTTGGAGCATGCTCTAGATTTAGTGATTGACGGCGGTTTTTGTGGGCTGCAACCGACAACAGTTGTTAAAATGGATGCAGACAGTATCGAGGTGGTGCGTATTGGTGCTGGTGATCCTGCGCCGTTTGCGTAAAATGGTACAGATACCGCTGTAAAGTCTCAGGCTGTGTGACTTATAATGCGGAAAATAGTTAACTAATTTTATTAAAACTGGGTTGCTGAGAAGCATTCCCTCTAAGAGGTTCGTAATGGACGAGAAGTTACAAAAAGTATTAGCAAGAGCGGGTCAAGGTTCACGTCGTGAGATGGAAACTCGTATTCGCGAAGGTCGTGTATTGGTTAATGGCGAAGTTGCTACATTGGGTGACCGCGTTAGTGTGAAAGATACGATCACAATAGATGGCTATTCTATTATTGCTACTGAGGCAGGTGAAAACCGCCGCGTTATTATTTATAACAAACCAGAAGGCGAAGTATGTACTCGTAAAGACCCTGAGGGTCGACCTACTGTGTTTGATAAGCTGCCAAAGCTGCGCGGAGAGCGTTGGATTGCTGTTGGCCGTTTGGATATTAATACATCGGGTTTGCTTCTGTTCACAACTGACGGTGAATTGGCAAATCGATTAATGCATCCATCAACGGAAATTGATCGTGAGTATCTTGTTCGCGTGATGGGTGAAGTAACAGAAGAAAATTTAGCCGTACTTAAAAAAGGCGTTATTTTAGATGATGGCGTTGCCAAGTTTACCGACATTGTTGATGGCGGTGGTGAAGGTATTAACCGTTGGTTCTATGTTTGCTTGATGGAAGGCCGTAACCGTGAAGTTCGTCGTCTTTGGGAGTCTCAAGGCGTTAAGGTTAACCGTTTGAAACGTGTTCGTTTTGGTCCTGTCTTTTTGCCATCTAAAGCTAAAGTTGGGCGTTGGGTCGAGATGGAAGATAAAGACGTTAACTCTTTGTGCGCAATGGTTGATCTGAAACTATCGGAATTGACACCAAAAACTCAACAAGAGAAATTAGAGTTGAAACGCCATAAAAACAAAGCCACAGCCGGTGGAGCTCGTCGTGCGCCACCTAAAGGTTTTGATTGGCAGAGCAATGATAAGCCTGAGTTTAAACCTAAAAAGCCAGGTAAAAGATCGTTTCGTTAAGATAAAAATGGCTTAGGAGTCGCAGAAGCATGGTTCGCTGGATAATTGGATTAGTTGTTGCTTTGGTTATTGGGTTTGGCATTTATGTCAGTATTGGCAATAAATTACCAGAAGGGTTGGGTTTAACCGATGGCTTTTTAAAGGCTTGCCCTTCTTCTCCAAACTGTGTTTCAACTCAAGCATCAGAAGATGATGAAGTCCATTATGCTGAGCCGATTATTTATACCAGTGATCGAAAAAGTGCACAGCTGGCTATTGAGTCATATCTGCTTGGGCAAGGAAGTACTCGTATTATCGCCAGTACGTTGGGTTATGTTCATTTTGAAGTGAAAAGCTCATTGATTGGTTATGTGGATGATGTCGAAGTTTACCTTCCTGATGCGGACAGTGTGATACATGTTCGCTCTGCTTCTAGGGTTGGCTACTCAGATTTTGGTGTTAATCGAGACAGAGTTAGACAAATGAAAGAACTTTTAGTAGATTGATTTATAAGTCTTTTGATCTAAAACGATAATAACTGGACGAGGATCGCCCATGAGTATAGATGACAACAAAACTATTTTGATAGTGGAAGATGATGAGCGCTTGGCGCTACTTACTCAGGAATATTTGCAAAAAAATGGCTTCAATGTGGCAATTGAACCTGATGGACGTAAAGCAATTTCTCGTATTATTGCCGAGCAGCCTTCTTTAGTAATCCTTGATTTGATGCTACCAGGTGCTGATGGCTTTACAGTATGTCGAAGTGTTCGAAATGACTATAAAGGTCCTATTTTAATGCTAACGGCTCGCAGTGATGATGTTGATCAGATATTAGGTTTGGAGATTGGTGCAGATGACTATGTGTCTAAACCAGCCAAGCCTAGAGTGTTGTTAGCTAGGGTTCAGTCTTTATTACGTCGTAGTAATCAAGATGTTGACCTTGACGCTGCCTCCTCTAAAGAAGAGCAAAACCTCATATTTGGCCCATTAACTATTGATAATTCTCGTCGTGAGGCATGGCTTCTTGAAGAAGAGGTTGAGTTAACCAGTGCAGAGTTTGATTTGCTATGGTTGTTGTCGAGTAATGCTGGACGAATTCTTAGTCGAGAAGAAATTTTCGGAGAGTTACGTGGTATTGAATACGATGGTCAAGACAGATCTGTCGATGTTCGTATTTCTCGTATACGCTCGAAAATAGGTGATGATCCTATCCACCCTCGTCGTATTAAGACCATTCGTAGCAAAGGTTATTTGTTCGTAAAAGAAGTGTAGCCTGATGCGTGCTGAAATGTGGCGATTATATCGACACCTTATTATAGGAGGTGTCGTTATTGTTGCATGTTGCTATATTGTTATTGAGTTTACTCAAGCTCGTTTTAGTGGCTCAAGAGAAGAGCAATTACTCTGTGTCGATGCAGAAATAAGCTCAGCCTTATTGCTTTCAGGTATTCGACAAGAAATTCCAGAGTCCCAATTCAACTGGACTGTTCAACCCAGAGGATCTCTCAATATTTCGGCCATTTCAGCTTTGATTCAAGAGAAAAAGTGGCTAAAACTCCCCGAAGACAGTTATCAGATAGCTCTTGGTAAATCCGATGAGCCCGTGCTGGTTGGTCGTGTTGATGAAAGTGATCCATTGTTTCAGTTAGAGTTTTTGCTTAGTCAGTTATTGTTAACGGATTTAATAAGTTATTCAGACAAGTTGGTTTTACTGGAAAGTTTCAACTGTGTTGATATGGAGGCGGTTTCTTACGACGTTCCTGGTCCATTAACGGGCGTGGCAACAGTCCACGGAGCTTATACTAAACATGGTTTTGTTTGGAGAGATAAAAATGCCAGTCAATCTCTACTGGTGTTTGTCACTGAAGAAAATGATGTTTCTTTATCCTTAGTCGTTGTTATCGTCGTGGGTTTGGGAATCGCTGTCATGTTGATTTTAATTTGGCGGGAGCTCGTTTCGTTAGATTCTAAACGCAAGACATTTGAAAGTATTACTCGCCAGATTGCCCGTGGCCGAAGCGGCCTTCCAAAAGGTGTTCCAGACAGTAGTGGGACATTAAAAGAGTTAGCTTATTCATTTGATTCAATGTCCTCTCATATACAGCGCTTATTAAAAGTGCAGAGAGAGATGATTAATGCCATTTCCCATGAACTTAGAACTCCGATCGCTCGTTTACGCTTTGGGTTAGAGGTTATGAAAGATGAGGTGGATGATGGTGTTGCTAAAACGATAGAAGCTCTAGAAGGTGATGTAGAAGAGTTAAATACCCTTGTAGATGAGGTATTAACCTACGGAAAACTAGAGGGTGGTTCGTTAGAACTTAACTTTAAAGAGTTGTCTGTTTCGCAATTGGTTGATGGGATTTTGAGTCATAATCATTTGTTGTTGCAGCATCTTAGCGTTGAAGTGAATATTTCCAAAGAAGATATTGTCTTAGCTGACGAGCATCATTTAAGTCGCGCTTTGCAAAATCTAATTCTTAATGCCGCCAAATATGCCTCGACAGCAATATCTGTGACTTTTTCATACGATGACGAACGTTGGCAATTAGATATTGAGGATGATGGCCCAGGCATTGCTTTTGAAGATAGAGATAAAGTCTTTATACCATTTCAACGGCTAGACAATAGCCGTACACGAGCCTCAGGAGGGTATGGTTTGGGATTAGCGATTGTTCAGAGGATTGCGTTCTGGCACGGTGGTGCTGTGTTGATTGATGCTAGTGAATCTGGTGGTGCCAAATTTAGCTTTATTTGGTCTCGTAACCAGCATAAAAAAACTGTGGCATAATGCTGGTTACGGAGGCTTGCTGATTATAGTTCTGGTGCCAAAATGCCTTTTAGATTTTTAAAGCAAGTTTTTGACGCTGTTGTTATCAGATCTTCCATGTAGGTGTTTTCACGCTGATCTTTCCTTATTGCCAAATAGAGCTTACACCAAACCCCTTCTTCGCCAAGCGACTTAGTAATTACATATTGTCGGTTGGTATATTCCGTTAATGCCCAATTTGGTAGGCAGCATACGCCACGGCCACTTGCTACTAGCTGCATCATCATTAGTGTCAATTCACTGTGGCGAATTTTCGCAGGAGATATATCGGCAGGGTTTAGAAAGTGTTTGAAGATATCTAAGCGTTCGGTTTCTACAGGGTAGGTAATCAGTGTTTCTTTAGCGAAGTCTTCCGGTGTTAAGTATTCTTTTTTAGCAAGAGCGTGATGTCGCGATAGCGCAACTTGTGACTCATACTGAAATAATGGAATGTACTCAATGTTGGTAATGTCTTGCGGGTCGGATGTTACCACCAAATCCAGATCGCCACGGGCAAGCGCAGGCAGCGGCATAAAGCCAAAAGCTGTTGAAAGATCCAATTCAACGTCTGGCCAGTGCTCACGGAAATGGTCAATAGTTGGCATAAGCCATTCATAGCAACTGTGGCACTCAATAGCGATGTGTAAGCGACCGCTTTCACCTTCTGCGAAGCGTTGAATATCGCGCTGAGCAGAGCGGAATGACAGTAGCACATCATCGGCAAGCTGCAATAAACGTAATCCTGCACTGGTAAAGCGGACGGGTTTTGTTTTTCGAATGAAAAGCGGGCAGCCTAGCTTTTCTTCAAGATCTTTGAGCTGATGCGACAAAGCGGATTGTGTTAGGTGAACTCGTTCAGCAGCTTCAACTAAGCTTCCAGTTTCTCTGAGTGCGGCCAGTGTTTTTAAATGCCTAACTTCAATAATGCTCATAGTAATTCACTGTTGATGTGTCTTTTCAATGTTGGGGGCAGTGCTTGGGAATAAAAAAGCTCGTAGAGAAACTCACTCATACGAGCCTTAATAGTGTGTTAGCGGCACAGCAAAAATTCAAGTAGCGCTTTCTGTGCATGTAGGCGGTTTTCTGCTTCATCCCAGACAACGCTATCAGAGCGGTCAATCACATCGGCAGATACTTCTTCACCGCGGTGCGCTGGCAGACAGTGCATGAATAAAGCATCAGGATTTGCTTTGGACATTAAGTCTGTATTGACTTGGAAACCATCAAAATCTTTTAGACGTTGCTCTTGCTCATCTTCTTGTCCCATAGAAGCAAAAACATCGGTCACGATTAAGTCAGCGCCTTTTGCTGCTTCGTGAGCGTCGTGAAGTACGGTAATACGATCGCCGTGTTCAGCAACAAGTTCAGCGTTAGGCTCGTAACCAACAGGACATGCAACAACCAATTTGAAGTCGAGCATGGCGGCCGCATTGATGTAGGAATTACACATGTTATTGCCATCGCCAACCCAAACGACTTTCTTGCCTTCGATTGACCCGCGGTGCTCTTGGTATGTTTGCATGTCTGCAAGTAGTTGGCATGGGTGATAGTCATCGGTGAGGGCGTTGATTACAGGTACCGAAGAATATTTAGCAAAAGTTTCTACTGTTTGATGATCGAATGTTCTAATCATTACGGCATCAACCATGCTCGAAATCACACGAGCACTGTCTTCTACTGGCTCACCGCGACCAAGCTGTGTATCGCGTGAAGAAAGAAATAACGCGTGACCACCAAACTGAGCCATGCCGGCTTCAAAAGAAACCCGTGTACGGGTAGATGATTTTTCAAAGATCATCGCCAACACTCGGTTTTTAAGCGGTTGAAATAGTGTGCCTTCGTGATGGATTTTCTTAAGCTCAGAGGCTCGAAATAATAACTGTTTTAACTCATCGGAAGAAAGATCCTTCAGAGTAAGAAAATGTCTAGGCGACACGCTATAGCTCCTTAATTGTGTACTGAAAAGGGAATCGACCAATTTAATACACTCAGGTAAGTGAGTAAAGGACATTTAACAAGGGAAAGTGTAACTGAAAGCGCTCTTTTGGGGTTGTAAATACACCACTAGACCCAATAAACTGATGCAAGTTTAATGAATTTAATAGACTTGAATTTCGTAAGGGCTTTAATCATTGATTGAGTCATTACAAAAAGACAGTTGCAGAGCGAGGTTTTAAGCATGAGTAATACAATCGAAACAATCAAAGAGCAAATTAGCAGTAATGATATTCTGCTTTACATGAAAGGTAATCCTCGCGCTCCGCAGTGCGGGTTTTCATCTCAGGCTGTTCAAGCATTAATGTCGTGTGGCGAGCGTTTTGCTTTTGTTAATATTTTGGATAACCCAGACATTCGTGCTGAGCTACCAAAGTTTGCTAACTGGCCAACATTCCCTCAGCTTTGGGTTAAAGGTGAGCTAGTAGGTGGTTGCGATATTATCGTAGAGATGGCATCTAACGGCGAATTACAGACGTTGATTAATGAAGCCGTAGGTTCTTCTGAAGAATAAGTTTTTTGCGTTGCTTATTATGGTAAATAATACGTGATGCTACGTTGAGTTAAATTTAGCCTTTAAACATCAAGCAATAAAAAGGAGACGTTAAAAATGTCTATTTTAGTTGGTAAGAAAGCTCCAGATTTTACAGTTCCTGCAGTATTGGCTGACGGCCAAATTGTTGATTCTTTCAGCCTAGCTGAAACAATCAAAGGCAAATATGCAATCGTGTTTTTCTATCCATTGGATTTCACATTTGTATGTCCTTCAGAAATTATCGCTATGTCACACCGCATGGACAAATTCCGTGAAATGGGTGTTGAAGTTATCGGTGTATCTATCGATTCTCATTTTACTCACAATGCGTGGCGTAACACTCCAGTAGAAGACGGTGGTATCGGTGCTGTTGAATATACTCTAGCTGCAGATATGGACCATGCAATTGCTAAAGCATACGGCATTGAGTCAGAAGGTGGTGATTCTTACTACCCAGCTGGCGTTGCGATGCGTGCGTCTTTTGTTATCGACCAAAAAGGTATCGTTCGTTCACAAGTAGTAAACGATGAGCCTATCGGTCGTAACATGGACGAATTGGTTCGTGTTGTTGATGCACTTCAGTTCTTCGAAGAAAATGGTCAAGTTTGCCCAGCTGGCTGGAACAAAGGTGACAAAGGCATGAACACATCACCTGAAGGCGTTGCGTCTTACCTTGCTGAGAATTCAAAATCACTATAAAACTTTCGTTTTATAGTAAAAAGAGCGTCTGCTACTGAAAAGTAGTGGGCGTTTTTTTTGTGTCGAGCTTATCGCTATATTAGTGAGTGGATGATTAGTAAGTTGATGCTGTGTTTATAGTTGGTAAAGCTCTAGAGGTAAGTCGTCAGGGTCGGCGAAGAAGGTAAAGCGTTTGCCAGTAAGCTCATCCCATCGAATGGTTTCAGTTATGACGCCATGCTGATTTAGATGTTTTATGCAGGATTCCAAATCATCTACAGCAAAAGCAAGATGTCTCAGGCCTTGAGCTTCAGGCCGGGAAGGGCGTTCTGGCGGCGATGGAAATGAAAAAAGCTCGATTTGTTGGTTGGGGTTAATAGCAAGATCTAGTTTGTAGGATTGACGCTCTTCTCTATAAGTTTCAGCAATGATACGAAAGCCCAATATTTCGCTATAAAACTTTTTTGAAGTTTGATAGTTCGAACAAATAATAGCGACGTGATGAATGTGTGAGACTGAAAACATAATGATACGTCTTATTTTTTTGTTTGTGCTTTTAGCTCATTGGCTACATCGATGACTTGTCTTCTAAACCAAATATGGCTGGCATCATGATGAAGTAGTGGGCTCCAAATCATTTTCAGCTCAATTTTTGGTATATCAAATGGTGGGTCTAAAATAACGAGGTCAGGGTTCTTCTTATTAACCATGGCGACTTTTTTAGGCAGAGTTGCAATCAGGTCTTGTTCAAGCGCCAGATGCATTGCTGTGTGGTAGCTTCTGGTAAAGACTCGAATGCTACGTTTATGATCCAGAGTTTGCAGTGCTTCATCAACCCAGCCTAATTTTTGTACGTCGTTTGGGTCCATGCCGACGCCCACGCCAAACCCTGTCTTACTTACCCAAATATGCTGTGCAGCTAAATAAGCTTCAATGTCAAAGTGGTCTTTAATTGGATTTCTTGAGCTCATCATGCAGACAAAAGTGTCGAACCAGACGCTTTTTTGATGGAAGGATTGCGGTAACTCTTCAAAACGATTGATCGCCATATCAATCTTCCCCGCTTCGACATCATGAAAGGTAACATCGCTAGGCGTCATGATATCGAGTGTGATCCCAGGCGCAAATTCGCGTAAGCGGTTCAATAGTCTGGGAATAACAGTAGACGCAGCGTAGTCGCTTGCCATAATGCGAAACACACGTGTACTTGTGCTTTCGTTAAAGTCTGCTTCAGGTTGAAGTGCTTCTTCTAACTCTAGAAGTACTTTACGTACAATAGGTTGTAAACGTAAGGCTTTCTCTGTGGGCTTCATACCTTCGCTGGTGCGAACAAGTAAAGGGTCACCAAGCAGATCTCTTAAGCGCTTTAATCCATTACTCATTGCTGGCTGAGTAATGTTTAGTTTGCTTGCAGAGCGTGTGACGTTACATTCTCTTAACAGTACATCGAGATAAATAAGAAGATTAAGATCGATTTTATTAATATTCATATTTTTTATGAGGTTCGCATGGCTTATATAATGAATTAATTGTATTGACCTTTGTGTAAACTACAACAATAGAATGCATATTGTGAGTCTACATTTTGCTTTGTTGTCGGTGTTAAACTCCCGGTAAAATTGGGACGGCACAGCAAAGATCAATAAAACGTTGGGCGTTCTGAGTGAGAGCCGTATTTTTTGGTGTCACTATTAATAGGTTTCGGTTCAGTTCTAATGGTGTTTGATAAAGACGGATCAGCCCAGAGTTGAGTTCCTGTGAAATAGCCATACGCGACAAACAGCCTAGCCCCATTTGATGGATTACGGCCTGTTTTACCGCTTCCATATGAGCAAGGGATAAAACCACATTGAGTTGGGAAATATGAGCTGCAGTTGCCTGTTCCAATATGTTTCGTGTGCCAGACCCTGATTCTCGCATTACCCAGCTGGCTTCTTTTAAGTCTTCCCAAGATAAACTTTCTGGTCGGTCTTCTTCAGCAGAGCCAAAAACAACTAATTCGTCTTTAAGCCAAATTTGAGTCATGAGTTCAGCGTGCTGACAGTAACCTTCAATGAAGCCCACTTCAGCTTTGCCTGTTAATAGCTGTTGGATAACACTTTGCGTATTGCCAATATCCAAGTTAAAACGAATATTTGGGTGTTGGCGCTTAAATAGAGACATTTGTTTTGGGAGTAGATAATTACCAACACTTACGCTGGCTGCCAAATGGAGTGAACCACTAAGCTCATCTTCATTGCCCATGCTTTCTATTTGCTCTATCTGGCTGAGAACGGCGCGTGCTTGTGGAAGTAGGTGCCTAGCTTGAGGGGTGATTTGTAAACGCTTGCCATGCCGTCGAAAAAGAGGGCGTCCAAGTAATGCTTCTAATTCTCTTAGGGCCTGACTGGCTGCAGGCTGGCTGATAGAGACCATTTCGGCTGCAGCTGTTACTGATCCGGTGTGCACAACGGCTTCAAATATCTGTAATTGTCTAAGTGTTATTCTCATTTTGCTATTGTAGCTCTGTTTTTAGCTGGAAGAGTAGTGCTAATGTTTATTGACTATATAAATGGGGGAAAGTGCCAATAAATCCGTAAAAATTGATTGTGCATTTTTCTTTTATGGTATGAAATATGCAGAAATTTGTATTGATAGACTCAGTACTGCAATCGGTCTGTGTTATCCGCTTCCACAAGAGGCGATTTACAAACCTTTGTTATTAACCAAAAGTTAATACGATTTATGTGAAGGATTTTGCCATGAAAACTACCCATCGTTGGCTCTCTATTGTTGAAGGCTGCTTGCTCGTTGCTTTAGGCATACACATTCTTAATTCTGCTGGGTTATTAATTAGCGGAACGGCAGGAGTGAGTATGATTCTACTAAGGCTGACAGATCTGTCATTTGGAACCTTATTTTTTCTTCTTAATATTCCTTTTTATATCTTGGCTTGGTGTACCTTGGGTCGCGATTTTACTATCCGAACATTTGTTAGTGTGAGCCTATTATCTGCTTTATCAGAGTTGATGAAGCATTATGTTGTCTTATCTATCCATCCTGGACTTTCAGGTGCGTTAGGTGGGCTATTAGTAGGTTTTGGGCTGATTATTCTATTCCGCCATAACGCTTCATTGGGTGGATTAAATATTTTGGCTGTCTATTTAGAACGTCGATTCTCTATCCACGCGAGTAAAACCACTTTATTTGCTGATATCTCGGTTTTGATTGCAGCTGTTATTTTTCTTGATTTAAGCCAGCTAGGTTATTCTTTGGTGGCGTTTTTGCTATTGAGCTCTGTTGTAGGCCGTTACCATCGACCACCTAAATGGGCGCAGAGTTCTTTGGTTGATGCTAAGGCTAATTGAGGTTTTTATTCTTCTAGCTGCTACTACCTAACTACGTTGATTAAGATGCTTCACGTGGCAATATGATTTATTGGATGCATCTCTTTGGTGCTTTTTTGTTTTGCTGTACTCCCCGTTTAATAAATATGTACCCTAAATACACTTACATTATAGTATAAGGTGTGTTTTCTTTACATTTCGTCTCTTTATCTGCATAACTAAGATGGATATTTTGTCAGGAACAGGGTTAATATTTAGGGGCGTTACTTAAATATTGTTCGATTATGGCGTTTTAATTACTTTTACAAGTGATTGTTAAATCATAGAAAAGGCATAGCTAGGTATGAAGCAATTCCCAACAGTGTTAATTGTCGATGATGTACCAGAGAATTTACGCGTATTACAGGAAGTGATGGACGCGTTAGATTGTCATATTGCTGTTGCGAATTCTGGTGAACGTGCATTAGAGCTGCTTGAGCGAACTGAACCTTGCTTAGTACTGCTAGACGTTATGATGGGAGGCATAGATGGTTTTGAGACTTGTCGGCGTATTAGATCTCATCCTATACACAAAGACGTCCCCGTTATTTTTGTCACTGCATTAGAAGACGAAGTAAGTCGAGGTTTTGAGGCAGGCGGTAATGACTATATAAGTAAGCCTATCCGAATTGAAGAAGTTCGTTCAAGAGTCCAGCATCAGCTAGAAAAGTTCCAATTAGTAAATGAGTTAAGAGAGCTTACTGCGTCACTAGAAGAGAAGGTTCGTGAGCGCACAGCCGATCTTAATTTGGTAAATCGAAATCTTCGAAAAGAAGTGAACGAAAGGCGTTATATGCAAGATCGACTCAAGTATCTTGCTCAGCACGATTTCGTAACCCAACTTTATAACCGCGATGCACTAGATGAACACGTATCCCACCTTATTTCTGGAGTCCAAGCTAAAACAGCCGAGCACATACCATATTTTATTTTAATCGACGTGAACGAGTTTCGTCTGATAAACGATTCATGTGGTTGTATCGCTGGTGACGAATTGTTGCACCAGTTGGCCATTATGATGAGTGAACTTGCCGATCCTCAACGAGATTTCTGTGCACGTTTAAGTGGTGATAAATTTGCCATAGTGATTAGCCAAGGCGGCGATGTGGCGGTTGAGTCTTTTTTTCGTCTATTGCAGCAGGGCTTTAAAGACTTCGCCTTTGTGTGGGATGAACGTCAATTTCGAATGACCGTAACGCAAGTCGCTATGCCTATTACTATTGATATGGTGTCATTTGAGCAAGTTGTCATGCTGGCTGATGAATTATGCTATACCAGTAAAAAGTCTGGTATTCATTCTAAAGTTATCAAGAATGCACAAGATTTAGCATATGAAGAACATCGAGGGAACTTAAATTGGGGCCTCCGTATTATCGATGGTTTAGAGAAAGACCTTTTTGAAGTTCATTTTCAGCAAGTGTTTTCACTTCTTAAAGAAGGGCCAAAAAAGAAAATTGAGATACTGGTGAGACTTATCGATGAAGAGACTGGTAAATTAATTTATCCAAATGACTTTATCCGTGCCGCAGAGCGATTTGGAATTGTTTCCAAGATAGATCGCTGGGTGATTCGTAATACTATGCGTAAAATGGCTGAAAACAGTGATTTGTGGGATACAATTGATCAGGTTGCACTTAATGTTTCAGCACTTTCTGTCAGGCAAGCGAACTTTGCTGAATACATCGTTGAGCAGTTGGCGGAATTTCAATTAGACGGTTCAAAGTTTTGCTTTGAAATTACCGAAACCGAGGCATTAAATAACTTCGCTGATACCCGTCGTTTTATGTCTTTGCTGCATGAGCATGGCTGTACGATTGCGTTAGATGATTTTGGAACAGGTTTTTCTTCTTTTGCCTATTTGATGGATTTGCCTTTCGATTTAATCAAAATAGACGGCATGTTTATAAAAGACATGCACCTTAACGAGCTTCACTTCGGCATGGTGGATTCAATCGTTAAACTAGCCAAAATGCTGGATAAACCTGTTGTCGCTGAGTTTGTGGAAAACCAAAGTATTGTTGATAGACTTAAATTGCTTGGGGTTGAATGGGGCCAAGGCTACTTTTTTCATAAGCCAGAAAAACTGTAGAGTATCGAAACCTCAAATCTAAACCAATATCTCATCTACATAAGTCTTGTGTTTGATGTTTTTAGGGATTAAACATGGATATTCAACTGCCTACACTTTTCAAAATACTTGTCTTTTTATTTTGTGTGACCGCTTTTGCTTTGGTTATTCTTCAGCTTGTTTTTTTATGGCGCTTTAAACTTCTACAGCGCCGTTATTCAAGAGCAATTTTAGCAACTAATGCTGGAGTGTGGGAGTGGTATCCGGAAACGAATCGTTTGTATGCTTCCTCTGAATTTTTCATGCAGTTGGGTTTTGAAGAAAAAAAGACGCCAAAATGCGTAGAGGATTGGTTGGCGTTCTTATCGCCAGACGATCAAGTAACGTTCAAGGCATGGAAAGCCGCATTACTTGAGCAAGAAGTAGCGATTGAACGTAAGTCAGTACGTTTGCAAATACAAAACCCTTCAAAAGAATGTTTTTGGATAGAGATGCGCGGTAGCGTTACTCGTAGAGACAGTCGTAATAG
The DNA here is from genome assembly GCF_016906065.1 of Marinomonas foliarum. Classification (NCBI taxonomy): domain Bacteria; kingdom Pseudomonadati; phylum Pseudomonadota; class Gammaproteobacteria; order Oceanospirillales; family Oceanospirillaceae; genus Marinomonas; species Marinomonas foliarum. The sequence continues at coordinate 3,120,792 of NZ_CP070273.1, forward strand.
GGCCTTGAGCGTAGCTGGAATTTTTGAAGAAATAGGTTATTGGGTCCAGACTGAGAACGATTTAATTGTGGCCCGTGAAGATGCGCGGCGTCGAGAGCTGACCTTGTCTTCGTTGCTTAATAATATCCCCGATATTGTTTGGTCTAAAGATGAGCAAGGGAATTACCTTGATTGTAATCAAGCCTTTTTAGATTTCAATCAACTGACATTAGATGAAATTAAAGGAAAAAGTGACTTAGAGCTAAACCTAGATGGGAAAGGCGCTTATTACCAAAGTGTAGGAAATACTCCCTTAAAAACAGGTATGACATCACATGAACAAGGTTGGGGGACGCCAAAAGATGGCGGTGAGCCATGTTTGTTTGAAGTTCATCGTGTTCCAGTGGTAGAGCCTTCGATAAACTTTTGTGGCACTTTAGGTATTGCCCGAGACATTACTGAACGTCACCGACTTTTTAACCAATTAAAACTATTTAAAAGCTTTGCTGATAATTCAGCACAAGGCTTTGCTATGGCGACATTGGATGGTGATATCAATTACTTCAATAAAAAAATACGCAGCCTGCTTGGTGTTGATGAAGAAGTGACTAATTCATCTTTAGCTGAATTAAATTATCTCGATTTTTACCCTGAAGCTAGCCAGAAATTCCTCAAAGAAACCGTGATTCCTTATGTGAAAGATCATGGTGTCTGGGAAGGGGAAATGCAAGCTAAGAGCATGGATGATCGCATTTTTGCTACTCACGAAACTTATTTTTTACTGCGTGATGAAAATGGCCATGCCACTTCTGTTGGTTACATAATGAGTGATATCACAGAACAAAAAAATGTCTCAGCACAATTAGAGCAAGCCAAAGAAGCAGCAGAGCAAGCCAATCAGGCCAAAAGTCATTTCTTAGCGAATATGAGTCATGAAATCCGTACCCCGCTCAATGCCATTATTGGCTATGCGCAATTGATTAGCGAAGATAATCAATTGACGGGAGTTTCCCGAACGCGATTTTTATCTATTGCCAGCGCAGGTAATCGCTTACTAGGCTTAATTAACGATATTTTAGATATTGCGCGTATTGAATCTGGTCGACTTGTATTACATGAGCAGAAAATGAATCTTTGTCGAGAAGTTAGTCAGATTGGCAGGCTCTTTCAAGGTCAAGCGCAGGAAAAAGGTTTAGACCTTACTGTTGATTGCGATATTGATGAGCGTCTGTCTGTTTGGATGGATCCAGTTAAATTTCAGCAGATCATCACTAACCTTTTAGGCAATGCGGTGAAGTTTACAGCTCAGGGGTATGTTCAGGTCGTTGTTCAAATTGTAGAAGACCGCATTCATGTCAGTATCGAAGATACAGGCCCTGGAATCGAGACAGAATTAATGGAGCATTTGTTTACGCCATTTATACAGGGTAAAGCTGGTGAAGCGTCAGGCGGAACAGGGTTAGGTTTGGCATTGTCGACGACTCTAGTTAAGTTAATGCAAGGTTCGCTATCGGTCAAAAGTAGTGACGGTGTAGGTACGCAAATTGTCGTCGATCTACCACTATCAAAAGTGGAGGACGGTGACGTGCTGGATGGTGATGAGCAAGATTCTTTACTGAATATGAGGTTAAACAACCCGATAAGAGTGCTGGTGGCAGAGGATGACGAATGGTCTAGAGATATTCTTGTGTCTTTGCTCGAAAAAGCAGGCTGTCAGATAATTGAAGCCGAAGATGGGGAGCAAGCCATAAAAGCGTTTAGGCTGAATCCACCCGATTTGGTGATGACAGACATTCGAATGCCCAATAAAACAGGAATCGACTTATTAAAATTTATTCAAAAAGAAGACACAGAACAGCTGATTCCTGTTATTGCGGTGACTGCGTCGACATTGATTCATGAACAGCAAGCACTTTTGGACGAAGGTTTTTGGCAGGTAATTGCCAAGCCTTATCAGATTGAAAATATTTATACCGCGTTAGCCGCTCACCTTGATGTAAAATTTGTACCTATCGTTGAAACGACAAAAAGGAAGAATGATACTGGTGGGGAGTTTAAAGAAGCAGCTTTGGACGCTGAGCCAAAAGAGCCATTAACTGAGTTAACAGTAGACGATTGGCAGCCATTATTGCGAGCTGCACAAAGTGGCGATGTTCAGACCACTGAAGAAGTATTTCAGTTACTAGGTAAGTCCTTGCCTTCGAATCAACAAAAAGCCATTCAAACGGCGATCAGTCAATTTGATTTGGGTTTAGTGGAAAACCTAATTGCCCAATATTCTGCTTAACAATAATTAGTCTAAGAAGCCCTAATTTACGGTATGTTGTCTTTGTTGTATGTATTCCACTCAAGGCATATTGAAGGATTTGGGTTTGACAGTAATCTGGATAAGGTCAAGCAAGACAAATCATAGGGAAAACGCCTACAATAGACGGCTTATGATTTTTTTGACCTTAACGAACCGCAACAGGTAACTCAATGTCTCGTTTAGCCTCTAGTGACTTTCCTTTTACCGCAGTAGCGGGGCAAGAGCCGCTTAAACTGGCGTTGATTTTATGTGCGATTAATCCGCAAATTGGCGGTGTCTTGATCAGCGGTCCGCGTGGATCTGCAAAGTCTACCTTGGCGCGTGGTTTGTCTGGCGTCATGCCAGCTTTACAAGATGATGAATCTGTTCCTTTTGCCACTCTACCTCTTGGTACCAGTGAAGATCGCTTGCTTGGCGCATTAGATTTAGAGCAAGTTCTACAGGATAAAAACGTCGTTTTTAAGCCTGGCTTATTGAGTAAAGCCCATGGTGGCGTCTTGTATGTCGATGAAGTGAACTTGCTTGCCGACCATTTAGTTGATCAACTTTTGGACGTGTCCGCCAGCGGTGTAAACCGTGTTGAGCGTGATGGCATCAGCCATGAACACGCTGCGCGTTTTTTATTGGTTGGCACTATGAACCCTGACGAAGGTGAGCTGCGTCCGCAGTTAAAAGACCGCTTTGGGTTAATGGTTGAATTAGTGAATCAATACAGTCTTGAAGAGCGCGTACAGATTGTTCGTCTGCGAGACGAATACGATCAAGACTCTCAAGCATTTTGTGATGCCTTTAAATACAAACAGCGCAACCTAAAAAACAGCATTCGCTTGGCAAGGCAAGCTTTGACACAAGTGCGTTGCTCTGATGAATTACGTTTAGACGTCGCAACTCGCTGTCAGTCAGCCAACATAGACGGTGTACGTGGCGATATTGTTTGGATTCGAGCCGCTATGACCCACGCCGCTTGGCGTGGCGCAAAAGTCGTGTCCTTAGATGATATTCAAGCGGTGGAAGATTTGGTGTTGGCACATAGACGCCAAGTTAAAACTCAGAACCAGTCACAGCCTCCTAGCCCACCACCGTCTCGTCGTCCTGATAGTTCGCGTTCGCCTTCGCAAAACAAAGGTAATCAGCGACAAGATCAAGAAAGCTCTCAAGATAACCAGACCCATAAGCAAGATGCTTCTGGGGAGTGGGGCAGTATGTCGCCCCAAACGCTTGCGAGCAGCGCGCCGATCAATGTTGTCATTGATGACAAACCGGATGAACGAAGTGCAACTCAATCAATGGTCGCCGAGGTGACGCCGGGAAAGCATAAAGGCAAGCAGCTGGGCGGTTATCGCCCTGATGTGGCGCAATCAGTTGCCCCTAAAACAGCAGATGGCATTGACTGGTTTCGTAGTATTGTCAGACAGCCGCAAGAATGGCCACCGAAGAGCCTGGCTCATAAGCCCGCTAAAACCGGTCAGTCTGTTTTGCACTTGGTGTTGTTAGATACGTCCGCGTCAACTTTGAGCCAAGGCGTTTTTGCCCATGCCAAGGGTGTGATTTTAGACATTGCTAAGCGTGCCTATTTAGCGCGAGAACAGATTGCTATTTTAGGTTTTGGACAAGATGGCGTGTCGTCGATTTTGGCCAAAGTCCGCGCTCCTAAAGAAATCTCTGATTTATTGGAGGATTTAGGTGCTGGTGGCGGTACGCCATTTCGTGTTGCTATCGAAAACGCCAGTCAGTATTTGGCGCAGCAGCATAAAGCAACGACAGGCTTGCACAGCCAAACTTACATATTGACCGATGGCCGCACTCAAGCCGACGTGTCAGATCTTGTGTTGCCAGGCAATACAGTATTAATCGATATTGAAAACGCGCCAGTCAAGCGAGGCCGAGGCCAGGATATTGCCCAGCATTTGGGCGCACAATACGTTTCATTAAATTCGCTCTTAGAGACTGCTTTATGACCACTTCTGTTGTTCATTGTCCCGCGTTATTTTTGACAGCTCCCGCGTCTAATCAGGGAAAAACCACCATTACGGCGGCGTTGGCGCGTTATTTTACCAATCAAGGCAAAGTAGTTCGTGTGTTTAAAACAGGTCCTGATTACCTAGATCCGCAGATTTTAGCGCAAGCGTCTAAGCAGCCAGTCGAGCAACTGGATATTTGGATGGCGGGGGAAGAGTATTGCCAAGACATGCTTTACCAAGCTGCCCAAGTGGCGGATTTGATTTTAGTGGAAGGTGCCATGGGCATGTTTGATGGCGAACCTTCCAGTGCTGACCTTGCGGCTCGTTTTGGTATTCCCATGGCGATTGTTATGGACGTTAAAGGCATGGCGCAAACGGCTGCTGCGGTCGCAACTGGCTTGGCGAATTTCCGTGACGATGTGCAAGTCGCAGGGCTGATTGCCAACCGTTGTGGCAGCGAACGGCATGCGGAATTGATCCGCGATGCGCTACCTGCAAGCTTGCCTTTGCTCGCAACTTTAAAGCGTGATGAAGAAATTACCTTGCCAGAGCGTCACTTAGGTTTGGTACAAGCAGACGAAGTAAAAGACGAACTAGAAGTGCGTTTTGAAGCCGCCGTGGAATGGCTCAAAGAAACTCAAGACACTGGCTTGTTGGCATTGCCTAACGCCGTGCCTTTTTATGCCGCTAAGCAAGTAGATGACAATCAAATCATTGAACAAAGCTTGCTGGGTAAAACCATTGCGGTTGCTAGAGATGCCGCGTTCAGTTTTATCTATGATGCGAACCTGATTGCTTTGAAAAGCTTGGGCGCTAAGGTGGTGTTTTTCTCGCCCTTGCATGATCAAGCTTTACCCGATGCTGATGCCCTTTGGTTGCCGGGTGGTTATCCTGAATTACACACCAAAGCGCTCTCTGAAAACCTTCCAATGCGCCAAGCCATCAAGGCTTTCTTCCATTCGGGAAAAGGTATTTTAGCAGAATGCGGCGGTATGCTTTATAGCTTGGATGATCTAACCGACTTGGATAATCAGTGTTATCCGATGTTGGGGATTTTAGCAGGCCAAGGCGCAATGCGTGGTAAACGCGGCTGCCAAGGCATGCAAACCGCAGTGATTCCACAAGGTGAAATTCGCGGCCATGCGCATCACAGGTCGCGCAGTGCCAATACACCAGAACCTGTGGGTTATGGTCGTCGACAAAGACATCCAGCGCCAGGGGAAGCAATTTATCAGCAGAAAGGCTTAACCGCGAGTTATTTGCATTTGTTTTTCCCTTCGAATTTAGACGTTACTGCTAAGATCTTTTTAGCGGGTCAGCAGGGCTAGCGGATTATGTGGCCTGAAAGTGCTGAATCGCCCGCGCCACTGCGTACTGGTTTAACTACTGGAACCTGCGCGACGGCTTGCTGTGTGGCGGCGGCTCAGGCACTTTTTTCCCAACAACAAGATTCAAGCGTGAGCGTCACCTTGCCCAAAGGCAAAGTGGTTGATCTGCCGATTATCGAGTATCAAGCAATAGACGACGGCATCAAAACCGCCACCATCAAAGACGCTGGAGACGACCCAGACGCGACACACGGGGCAACCTTATTTGTCGAGCTGAGATTGTCCCCAGAACAAGGCGTACGTTTTCATGCGGCGCAAGGCGTGGGCACTGTGACACGAACGGGTTTGCTGCTTGATGTTGGCGAACCTGCTATTAACCCAGTGCCGCGTAAAATGATGACCGAGCATTTGGAAGATTTTGCGCAAACCTATCAATATCATGGTGGTTTCGATGTGTCAGTTGGCGTGATCAATGGCGAGCAAATCGCGCAAAAAACCATGAATCCACGTTTGGGGATTTTGGGGGGCTTATCAATTCTTGGCACCACAGGTATTGTGCGTCCGTTTTCCTGTGCCGCCTACATTGCGTCTATTCATCAGGGCATTGATGTAGCTCGTGCTAATTCAATTACACACATTGCCGCTACCACTGGCAACGCCAGCGAAGACGCGATAAAAAGTCATTATCAGTTCGATGATATGGCTTTAATCGAAATGGGCGACTTTGTTGGTGCCGTGTTAAAACATATTAAAAAAGTCGAATCCGCTGCGTCTGTTCAACTGACTAAGCTGAGTATTTGCGGAGGCTTTGGTAAAATCAGCAAGTTGGCTCAGCATCACATGGATCTAAACAGTCGCGCATCCAGTATAGATCTTGCTTCCTTGGCGCAATTGGCGGCCAGTTTAGGCGCTGAGGCTGAGTTACAAGAGCGTATGACAAACGCCAACACCAGTGTGGAAGCCTTGTCTTTTGCCATGTTCGCAGGATTACCTCTGGCTGATGCCATCTGTCAGCAAGCCTTAGACTTTGCAAGACAGTACATTCCCGCTCACATCGAGTTAGAAGTCTGGGCGATTGATCGCAAAGGTCAATTTGTTGGTAAAGCCTTGGATGCTGATTTAACAAAGCGAGATGAGCCATGAAGGTTTTATTATTGGGCGGCACCGCCGATGCTCGCCGTCTGGCTGACTCGTTACATAGAGAGAATGTAAGCATCATCTACAGCTTGGCGGGGTTGGTTCGCGTGCCCAAGGTGGACTGCCAATTGGTGGTAGGTGGATTTACCCAATTTGGTGGCTTGGCTCGGTACTTAAAAGACAATAACATCGGCGCGATTTTGGATGTGACTCATCCTTATGCGCAAACCATGAGCAGTAAGGCCGTGACGGCGGCTAAAGATGTTGGCATTCCATGCTGGCGTTTTCATCGTCCTGCCTGGCAACAAGAAGAGGCCGATGACTGGAAATATTACCAAGATGAAACCGATTTTCTGGCGCAGCTTGATGGCTTTCGAGTGCCCTTATTAAGCGCTGGGCAAATGAGCGAAGTCTTGCTCAAACGTGTTCTGCAATTGCCGAGTATCGAACGCATTGTTTGGCGAACGGCGGTTGAGCCTAAGTTTGATCTGCCAGATAAGATAGATTGGATAAAAGCCATTGGCCCTTTTGCCTTAGAAGACGAGCGCCAATTGTTAATGGATCACAGCATTGATGTTATCGTTAGTAAGAACAGTGGCGGTTCGGCCACCTATTCAAAGCTTGAAGCCGCCAGAGAATTATCTATTCCCGTTTTATTGCATGCTCGGCCAATTTTGCCAGAAGCCGAGCGCGAATTTAGTGACACGGAAGACTGCTTGAAAGCTTGTTTAGCCGCTTGGGGCAAGGCTTCTACTCACATTAAACATCAACAAAAAGACAACCAACAGTGACTTCTTTAGACGACTCTCAATACAGTTATCAATACGAAAATAATCCTCAAGCCATTGAGAGCGACAGCTTTCGACAAATCCGCGAGTTAACTGATTTGTCTGGCTTGAGCCAAGACCAGCAGCAAGTCGTTATGCGCGTAGTACATAGCCTTGGCTTGCCTGACGTGGCTGAGCAAGTACGCTTTAGTGCCAATGCAACTCAAGCAGGGCGCGAGGCGTTAGCCAACAATGGCGCGATTTTGTGCGACGTGGAAATGGTCAAGCAAGGCGTGACCAAACGCATGATAACGCGAGAGCCATTGTGCTTTTTGAATGATGCTCGTACTGCAGAATTGGCAAAAAGCAAAGGTGAAACTCGCTCTATGGCGGCACTGAGTTTATGGCAACAAGATCTTGCTGGCAGCGTGGTTTTAATCGGCAATGCACCAACGGCCCTGTTTCGCTTGTTAGAAATGATAGAACAAGGCTCGCCAAAACCAGCTTTAATTATCGGTATGCCGGTGGGATTTGTCGGCGCAGCGGAATCGAAAGACGCGCTGTGGGAAGCCCATGAGAAACTGGGTATTGAATGCATCACCTTGCTAGGGCGAATGGGTGGCAGCGCCGTGACATCGGCCAGTTGTAATGCTTTGTTGCGCTGTAATATTGGCGAGTATTATTAATGCATTCTATGAGCCTTGGTATTCAATGCACTTGCGCCTGTTTCGCAAGCTCAACGCGTCAGCGTGAATCAAATACCAAGGTTCTTGTTATCCGTTTTTTATTTTCGTTAATCCACCTAGCTTAATGTAATGGCATTGAATGGAAGTAGGTTTATGACACACACACAAATGCCAATCCATGTAATCGGTTTGGGTGTTAATCAAGAGGCGCATCTGGATGAGGCAGCGCAAGCGGTTTTGGCGAGCTTGTCGGTGAACGATATTGTGTTGGGTGCGCCGCGTCAGCATGAAACCATTGCGCACTATTCTCATCTGGCTCGTCGTGAAGATCTGCCCAAACTTAGTATGTTGAAAGAAGCCTTTGCCGATTGGCAGTCCGAAGGGGCGAAGCAAGTGGTGGTGTTAGCTTCTGGCGATCCGCTGTATTACGGCATTGGTGCTTGGTTGATGCGTACTTTTTCGCTTGAAAACCTACACTTTTATCCGAATGTTTCCAGTATTCAAGTAGCTTGTCATCGTCTTGGTCTGTCCTTGCAAGATGTGCAAGTGGTGAGCTTGCACGGTCGTCCTTTGGCGTCTTTGCGTCGTTATTTGCAGTCGAATAAAACCTTGTTTTTATTGACCGATCAATACAGCCAACCGAAACATGTTGCCGAAGAATGCGTTAAAGCAGGGTTGGATCAAAGTGAGATAACCGTATGTGAAGCCTTGGGTTATCCGCAAGAAAAAGTCCGTACGTTTGCAGCTAAGTTTTTTGTAGAGTCTGAACTAGAATTCGATCCGCTCAATGTGATTGTGCTGAAAACCAGCCAACAAGCCTCACTTTATCCAAGTTCCGTTGGTATTCCTGATACGTCTTTTGTGACAGATAAAGGCGACGGCAAAGGTATGATTACTAAGCGAGAAGTGCGTTTGGCGATTTTGTCTTACATGGACATTCAGCAAGGTGACACAGTGTGGGACATTGGCGCGGGCTGCGGTGGCGTGAGCGTGGAAATGGCCTATTGGCATCCTCGTAGTCAAGTTGTTGCCATTGAACATCATCCCGATCGCTTGGCTTGTTTGGCGTCTAACCAAGATCGATTTGGTGTTATGCAGAATTTATCGATTGTCGCAGGGCGAGCGCCGGAAGTGCTGGTGGATTTACTTGCCGGCAATTTGTTTGCTGACAAGAACGCACAACATGGCAGGCCGAACAAAGTCTTCATTGGCGGCAGTGATGGTGAATTGAATGCCTTAATGACGCAGGTTTGGGAGCTATTACCCGATGGTGGCAGCTTGATGGTCAGCGCTGTTACCGAAGAGACAAAATATCAGGTCATGGAATTCGCCCAACAGCGTGACCAAGCACAAGACGCCGACGAGCAGAGTTTGCAGGTGTCCATTACAAAAGGCGAGCGATTAGCGGGGCAGCGGTTATTTCGTCCCAGTCTGCCCGTAACGCTTTATCATTTTCGAAAATATACGGCCACAACATCGGCCATCAATTCAAATCATAAGGAAAACGCACAATGAGTGCCTTGGAAACATCACAAAAAACAGGCCGATTCATTGGTGTGGGCGTAGGTCCTGGTGACCCAGAATTGATCACCTTAAAAGCCTTGCGTTTAATTCAGCGTGCCAGCGTGGTGAGTTACCTTGCCAATGGCGAAGGTGGTTCCCAAGCGAAAACCATCGCCAGCGAAGCCTTTGCGGGTGTCACTCATGCGCAAAACGAAATTGCTATTGTGATGCCGATGTCGACGGATCGCTCATTGGCCAATGAAGCTTATGACAACGGCGCAAAAGCCATTGCCAATGAATTATCACAAGGCAAAGACGTGGTTTTCTTGTGTGAAGGTGATCCATTGTTTTTTGGCTCTTTTGCGTATTTATTAGAGCGCCTAGAAGGCGATTTTCAATGCCAAGTGGTGCCCGGTGTGTCGTCAATTAATGCCGCATCGTCCGCCTTGAATCATCCGTTAACCGTTTTAAAAGAGTCCTTTGCGGTGGTGAGCGGTCGTCATACCGCACTGAAAATTGATACTGCGCTAGAACAACACGACAGTGTGGTTATCATGAAAGCAGGGCGTGCGCGTCCTCGTATTCTCATGGCGCTGCGCAAAACCAATCGTATGCAAGATGCAAAATATCTTGAATACATTGGCCGTGATAACGAACGTATTGTGCGCGATGTATCGACCTTGGAAGATAAAGCAGGGCCGTATTTCTCTTTGTTTGTGGTGACAAAAAGTGAGCGAGGCACTCGGTGATACGCTTTATCGCACTAACGCCAGCAGGTGAACGGCTGGCAAGAAAACTCTTGTCTAACGGGACCCAGAATAATTGGCCAGATGCGGTTGTCGACTACAAACCAAAACCTTTCGCCGAGTTCGTGCAAACGGCGTTTAATAATGGCGATTGGCTAGTATTTATTTGTGCCACAGGCATCGTCATGCGAACGCTCGCGCCAGTGCTGCAAGACAAGTATCAAGACCCGCCAGTCTTGGTATTGGATGAAGAAGGTAAGTTTGTTATTCCGCTTTTATCTGGACATGAAGGTGGTGCAAACGAGTGGGGCGCGCAAGTGGCAACATCCCTTGGCGCGCAGTTAGTGATGACAACAGCTAAGCCTTACTTGAATCCTATTTATACTCTGGGAATGGGCTGCGAACGCAACTGCCCGCTGGAATTTATCGAAAACCTGATGCTTGATGCGCTTAGTCAAAAAGGCTTAACGCCAAACCAAATCCACTCTTTAAACAGCATCGACATTAAAGCTGACGAAACCAACCTTATCGCTCTCGCTGACAAATACCATTTGGACTTCAACACCTACAGCGCCCAAGAGCTCATGCCGATGGAGTCGCTTCTTAGTACTAAATCCGACTACATCTTCAACACCGTCGGCGTTTATGGCGTCGCGGAATCTGCCGCGCTGTTAGCTGCTCAAATGGAAGCGGGTACAGAACCAGAGCTTATCTTGAAGAAAATCAAAAACGCCAAAGCGACCTGTGCTTTGGCGAGAGTTTTTTGTTCTTCTAGTGACAAGTTCACAGATAAAAATACGTGGCTCAAGGGGCAGCAGCCAATGAATCTTGGGTTTTAGGAAGTGAGACGTTTATTGAACAGTTTAAACGTCGAGTGGGTATTGCTGGTAAAACAGCAGAGCATGGAGGGATAGGAAATCAAAGCAGTTTTAAAAAAACGGCTTTGATTCCTTGAATTCGCTTGAACTCTTGATCCTTTTAATACTTACCAGCGATATTTTGTGCTGAGTACGATAGATCTTGATTGACCGTAGTAGCAGTAATAATCACAAGCAGAAATATATTCTTGATCTAATGCGTTGTTGATGTTGAGCTGGGCACTCCATTTATCACTAATGGTGTAGGAAGCCATCATATCCAGTAAGGTTACGCTAGGTACTGTCAGGTCGCTGTTTTTTGGATTATCTTTTGATTCGCCAACATAACGGACGCCGCTACCAAAAGACCAAGCAGGTATGCCAAACGCTGATCCGTTTATATCCAGCCAAGCAGATGCCATATGTTTTGGAATCATAGCAGCTTGTTTTTTCTTGTTATCCGTTGTTGCGTCTGTTTGTGCATCGGTATAGGTGTAAGCGAGACTGAGTTTGGTATTGCTTGTCATGGCCGCCGTGCCTTCTATTTCAATACCTTGTGAGGTTACTTCACCTGCTTGTGTTGTGACGTTATTTTGAGTTATCAGTGCATTTTTTTGGGTTAAATCAAACAAAGCGAGATTGATGTAGCCATCAATCGTATCGGGTGTATATTTTAATCCAAGTTCTACCTGCTTACCCGTTAACGGTTTATAAAGTTGGTTGGTGGTAGTGTCTATTGTTGTAAGTACGTCGAATGACTCTGCATAACTCAAATAAGGTGATAAACCATTGTCCGCTATGAACATAACGCCCGCATTTGTTGAAAATTCGTTGTCGCTGCGAGATTCTTTCTTGTTGCTCGTTTTATTGTGGTTTGTGGTCTTTATCTCATCGTATCGTCCGCCAATCAGAGCAATCCACTGTTGGTCTAGTTTCATTTGATATTGAGAATAGAGACTGGCTTGGGATTTTTCGATATTACGGCCAGTGTTGTTCGCGGCACTTAGCGGAGTGTAATTTCCATAAACTGGGTTGTAAGGGTTGATACTCCCAAAACTATAGTTATCTTGCTCAACACCGTCTGTCTCATGACGCTGAAGGTCTAAACCAATTAATAGGGTATTCTCAATTCGGTCTGAAGACCATTCAGCAACGGCTTGGTTGTCAAATGTTAAGCTTTCATTAGTGCCATCGCGAAAAACAATCCCTCGACCAATGGACGTCGTATTTACATCAGCGTTTGGAAACGCATATGAACTGCGAAGGTACAAATCGTTATAGCCGTAATTGAGTTTTTGAGACAATGTCCAAGTCTCGTTTACATCGTGTTCAAGGATATACCCTAAAGAGGCTTGCTTGCGTTGGTATTTATCGTAATCAGGTTCACCTAAGTTTGTAGATGGCGAAATTACGCCATTTGGAGAGCGTATAATGGTTCCCGCTGCCGGAAAAAAAGGGTTGGTTGGTGTACCGTCATCTTCCAAAAAAGTGGCTAGGATAGTGAGACGCGTTTGCTCTGAAATCGCTAACGCTACGCTTGTTGCTAAGTAGTAGCGCGTGTTTTCAGTCCCGTTCAGTTGGCCGTCATTTTCTTTAAAAGCCCCTACTACTCTATATTGTGCGTTACTTCCAGAGATTGAGTCAGAGACATCAAATGCAACAGAATGATAATTATCATTGCCAATCTCAAATTGTAGTTCGTTTTGAGTATTGTCTGTCGGCTTTTTTTGCACCGCATTCACAACGCCTCCTGGAGGTGCTTCGCCATATAAAATGGAGGATGGGCCTTTTAGCACTTCTATTTTTTCTAAACCATATGGCTCTAATAGCCAAGTGTAATAACCGTCTCTGAATAGTCGGCTTCCGTCTAAATACGTAGCGGCATCGAATCCTCTGACTTTAAACCAATCGGTATCGTTGTCAGCTCCATATGGTTGCGATAAAACCCCTGATGTGTAGCGTAAAGCTTCGTCCAATTTTTGAGGCGCGTGCGTCACTAGGTCTTCTTGAGTAACCACAGACAATGATTTGGGGGTTTCTTGTGCGGGGGTATCGACTTTTAATACTGAATTACTGACTTCTATTGTGTCAAAGGTATAACCGCTATCTGAATTTTCTCCTGCAGAAAATGCGCCACTGCTTGTGGCGATTAGGATGGAGGGTAGAAATGTTCTTCTAATTTGTCTATTTAGTGAAGTTTTTGTGGTGTGTGACATAGTGATGGTATTCCCAAAGGTCGATTCTTTTATCGTACTTTATAATGTTATATAAGATTAATACTGGTAATGTTAATGATTTTCATTATCTCATATTATTGATGTGTTAGTTTGTATTTTTATGCTGACATTAAATATTTTTATGCGATTCAAGGAGGGGGGTTTGAAGATAGAGTGGGTATTGCTGTTAAAACAGCAGAGCATGGAGGGAATATGAAGTTAAAAGAGTAGATAATTGGGGTCTGAGAGATAATTAAGGGCAGGGTAAAATTAAATCTACTCCTTGCTAATCCCTCTTCATGCTATCCTTCTCCATCCTAAAGTATGTGAGAAAGGAGTCTCCATGCCACGTCGTCCGAGAGTTTCTATTCCTGGCTATGCTGAGCATATAATTCAGCGAGGTAATAACCGTCAGCCTATTTTTGCGTGTGATGAAGACATTAAAGCCTATGCTTATTGGCTTGGTGAAGACGCTAAAAAGTTTGAAGTGTCGATACATGCTTGGGTGTTTATGACGAATCATGTGCATTTGTTATGTACGCCAAGTAGCACAACAACTATCTCCAAAATGATGCGGTCGCTAGGTAGACAATATGTACGGTATTTTAACTATACCTATCAACGTACTGGCACTTTGTGGGAAGGGCGATTTAAGTCCTGTCTAGTACAAGATCAAAGTTACCTTTTTCATTTGTAACGCTATATTGAGTTGAACCCTGTTAGGGCTGAAATGGTGAAAGATCCCGCAGACTATTCTTGGTCAAGCTACCAATGTAATGGCTTAGGTGCGAGTAGTGATTTACTGACACCACATCAACTCTACCAGTCACTGGGAAGAACAAAAGAAGAGCGATGTAATGTGTATCGAGTGATGTTTCAGCATCAGGTAGATGGTAAATTGCTAGAAGACATTCGGTTAACGGCAAATAAAGGGCTAGCGTTAGGAAATGATAGATTTAAAGAGCAAATAGAATTGCTAACAGGACAACGGCAAACGCAGGCAAAGCGGGGAAGCAAAGAGGGTTGGCGTAAAAATAGTGGCGATGACTAGTGATAGTGATTTAATTTTACTCTGACCCCAATTATTCACAATTATTCAATTATTCAAGAAGGCAAGTTCGTTATTCCATTGTTATCCGGTCATGAGGGCGGCGCCAACGAGTGGGGCGCGCAAGTGGCAAAATCCCTTGGCGCACAGTTGGTTATGACCACAGCGAAGCCTTACTTGAATCCTATTTATACTCTGGGAATGGGCTGCGAACGCAACTGCCCGCTGGAATTTATCGAAAACCTGATGCTTGATGCGCTTAGTCAAAAAGGCTTAACGCCAAGCGATATTCATTCCTTAAACAGCATCGACATCAAAGCCGACGAAACCAACCTCATCGCCCTCGCGGAAAAATACCATTGGGACTTCAACACCTACAGCGCACAAGAGCTGACACAGATGGAGTCGCTTCTTAGTACTAAATCCGATTACATCTTCAACACCGTCGGCGTTTATGGCGTCGCGGAATCTGCCGCGCTGTTAGCTGCTCAAATGGAAGCGGGTACAGAACCAGAGCTTATCTTGAATAAAATCAAAAACGCCAAAGCGACCTGTGCTTTGGCAAGAGGGTTTAGAAGCGAATAAGTGCTTTGTTTCTCTAATTTAATAGGAAGCTTCTTCCCATGTTGGATAGTCACTGTAGCCTCGCTCAGATCCCCCAAAAAGAGTTGATCCATCAAAGGGGGAAAGTGGTAAATTTTGCCTTAAACGCTTTGGTAAATCTGGGTTCGCTACGAAGTCTCGACCAAAGGCAACTAAGTCTGCATAGCCATTTGATATAACCCATTCAGCACGAGAAAGGCTATATTTTCCTGCTACGATGATTGGGCCACTAAAGCGGCTTCGAATAGTTTGTCTAAATGATTCCGTGAATGTCGGCGCATCATCCCAATCCGCTTCGACAAGGTGTAAATAAGCAATGCCTATTTTGTCTAAGAATTCAGCAGCGTCGGCAATGGTTGGAAGAATGTCTGAGCAATCCATGCCACGTGCAGTAAGAAATGGTGCTAATCGTATTGCTGTATGCAGAGGACCTATTTGATCGGCCACAGCGATGACCACTTCTTTTAGAAAACGCAGGCGATGTTCACGTGAGCCGCCATATTGGTCTTGTCGTGTGTTAGACGTGGTACGAAGAAATTGGTCAATTAAATAGCCATTTGCTCCATGAATTTCAACACCATCGAATCCTGCATCCATGGCATTTTGCGCTGCGTGTCTATAATCCTGAATAATAGCTGCGATTTCTTCTTTGTTTAATTCCCTAGGCGTTGGACAATCGACCATAACACCTTTATCCGTAGCAGGGTCAACTTTCCATATCTGCCCTTTAAAGGGCACTGCAGATGGCGCGACAGGTAGATCTCCTTGATGGAAGTCTGGGTGAGACATACGACCAACGTGCCAAAGCTGCAGAAATATTTTACCGCCTTTAGAATGAACAGCTTTAGTCACTATACGCCATCCCTTTACTTGTTCTTCACTGTGGATGCCTGGGGTGTAAGAATAACCTTTTCCTTGTGGTGAGATTTGTGTTGCCTCTGTAATGATTAGTGCTGCGGATGCACGTTGTGCGTAATAGAGCGCGTTCATTTGGTTTGGAATATCACCCGGTTGAGTGCTTCTGGCGCGTGTCATTGGTGCCATAACAACTCGATGAGGGTGCTCTTTTCCTAAAAAGGTAAATGATGAAAAAAGTGTATTTGGGGTGGTGTTGTTCGTTAGCATCTTATTGATCTCCACGTTAATCAGTAACTATTAGGAGTTATTATTTACTTGTTTTAATGATTTGATAATTGGTCTATTGTTTGAAGTATTATCAAATTATTTGGAATAGTTGTGCAAAACCTTGGTGATATTCGATTATTTGTTGAAGCTGCAAATTTAGGTGGTATATCAGCTGCAGGCCGTAAGCTTGGGCTGTCTCCTGCCGCAGCTAGTGCACGTCTTAACAATCTTGAGGCGCATTTAAAATCTCGGTTATTTGAACGGACAACGCGCAGTCTTCGGCTTACAGATGAAGGCAAAGCTTTTTTGCTTTATTGCCAACAAGGGTTAGAGGCGTTTGATGATGGTTTTGCTTTTCTAGAAAACCGCACTCAGGCGGTTAGCGGACGAATTCGGCTTTCAGCTACGTCGGATTTTGGTCGACATAAGTTGACTGGTTGGTTGGATGAATTTAATAAGGTTTATCCAGATGTGCAGTTTACTTTGTTGCTTTCAGATTCATTATCCAGTCTGCATCGTGACGATATTGATTTAGCTATCCGTTTTGGCGAGCCTCAAGATAGTTTGTTTATAGCTCGTCAATTGGCTAAAAACCGACGAGTATTGTGCGCTTCATCAACGTATCTTAAAAAACATGGTTCGCCCAAGTCGCCAAAAGACCTTGTCCAGTTTCCCTGTATTGTTTTGAGTACAGACAGCGGCCCCATAAGCCAGTGGCTATTCAAATATGACGAAGAAGTAGAAAACGTTACGATTTCGATGGAGTGTGCAAGAGAGACAAATGATGGGGCTATAGCTCGTCAATGGGCAATTGATGGACATGGAATAGTCCTAAAATCTATTTGGGATGTAGCAATGGATATTGAAGAAAAACGACTAGAGGTTGTCTTACCTGAATGGAGCTTTACCGACGCCCCTGTGCATGCGTTATATCACAAAAATCGCTATATGCCAGCTAGAGTAAGAACGTTCCTTGATTTTCTGCGTAAACGTTTTGATGATGAATCTCGACGACTATGTTTAGTTTAATCGTGATTAGATAAATGGGGGCAGAGTAAATTTAAATCGGTCCACTTAGCTAATCACTCTTCATCCTACTCTTTATGAGCATACCAATAATAAACAAAGCACTTACTTAGCATACTGAATAGTTAGGTAACATTAGTGTTTTATACTGCAGCGTTGTGTTAATGCTTTAGCTCTTTGTTTACTGCTATATCGTTCTCAGCGGTACTTTTCGTGCTTTGGTCTCTTTATGATTTGGCTGTTTTTGTGAGGTTACTTGATATGCTGCTGAATTGTATAGAGACTGAATGACATGGTTAAAAGCTTCAATCTTGATACGCAAAAAATGGTCCTGAACGTGCTAGAGATATATCTTTGATTGTGTATATAAAGTGCAAGTATAGGCGTATTATGATGCAGAAATATCCGCAGTTAACTTTTATTTATTAGCAGGTTTACAAGTCATGTTAAGAGGCTTTGATACTTTTCGAAAGCGTATCACTTTATTGTCAGGCGGATTGCTACTGACTCTCAGTTTTTTACTTATTACTTCATTCTATCAATTAACAGCCTCTCGTCTTTCTGTTGCTAGTGGTGAAACTTTAGTTGGTATCAGCCAATCCATTTCTAATATGTTAACTGCCGATATAGCTGAGCGACATCGAGAGGTTGTGCTGCTGAGTCAGCGCTCTTTTCTATATGAAAATCGGGATTTAAGTGATTTACAAGGTGCTATCGATAGAATCAAAAGCTCTTATAAAGACTATGTGTGGATTGGTTTTGCGGATGCTGAAGGCTTAGTGTTAGCGTCAGGAAATGGTTTGCTTAAGGGGGCCGATGTTAGTCAACGGCCATGGTTTATAAATGCTAGAGCAGTTCCTTTTGTTGGAGATGTCCATCACGCCTTACTGCTTGAACGTCTTCTCCCTAAGCCGAAAGACGGTGTTCCTATACGATTGGTCGATTTTTCAGCTCCTGTGTTAGGCGATAATGGGGAGTTAAAAGGGGTCGTTGGGATTCATGTGGATTGGACTTGGGTAAGAGAAATCATATCGTCTTCTTTATCTGAAACATCAAAAAGAAAAAGTATTGATGTATTTATTATTGGTAAAGATGGGGATATTTTATACCCTGATAGTAATGTTAAGGGGGAGCTTCAGGCACCTAAAACTTTGCCAAAGAGTGGTGAGTTTAAAGCTCTAGTCTGGCAAGATGGCGAAGAGTATTTGACCAGTTTAGTTTCTGTAGATTCTCCTGAGTCATCGTCTCTTGGGTGGAAAATTGTTGTACGTCAGCCTTTGTCTATTGCGATGTCAGCGGTTAATGATGTCCATAAGTTATTACTTTTCTTGGGGGGATTTTCGACCCTATTCTGTATGCTTTTGGCGTATTGGTTTGCTAGTACGTTAAGTCGCTCGCTTGAAAGGCTGGCACATACCGCCAAAAGTATTCAACAAGGAAATCGTAATGCGACTTTCCAAGATGATAGTAAATTGAGCGAAGTTGCAAGCCTGAGCTGTTCATTAGAAAAAATGATGTCTTCTTTATTGGTTCGAGAGCAGTCTTTAATGCAAATGAATCTCACATTAGAGACAAAAGTACGCACTCGAACGGCTGAACTGGAAGCCAGTAATCGGTCACTAGAAGTGATTGTGCGACAAGATCCATTAACACAAAGTTATAATCGTTTGGCTTTAGATGAGGTTTTGCTTGGTGAATATAATTTAGCGAAGCAATCTCAGCGGCCGTTTGCTGTGATTATGGCTGATGTCGATTATTTTAAAAAAGTAAATGATGTATATGGCCACACGGTTGGCGATACTGTACTCAAAAAAATGGCTGTCCTGTTCTCCCGCCTAGTTGGAAGTAAGGGGATGGTTGCTCGATTTGGTGGTGAAGAGTTTACGGTTCTATTGCCAAATTTCCGTGTCGAGGAGGCTGGAATTATTGCTGAGACTCTTCGCTCAGCTCTTGAAAAAGAAGATATGGATGACAGCCTTTTTGTTACCGCTAGTTTTGGCGTAGCTACCTATAAAAATGACGACTCTCATTATGAACAGGTACTTAATCGTGCAGATGCTGCGCTTTATGATGCCAAAGAACAAGGCCGAAATAGGGTCATTGTTAGTGCTTATTAAAACGACTACGTTCTGATTAATCATGGGCTGTGCTCGTGGCGAACTTTTTCTGTATCAGACTCTAATGCTTCGAGTATGGTGCAATGCTCGGCGCTTTCTTCACCGCCACAGCAGGCATCGGATAGGCGTTTGAGTGAGGTTTGAAAACGAGTGAGTTCTGCAAGTTTCCTTTCGACAGCTGAGAGTTTGGTATCGACAAGCTCTTTAACATCAGCACAGGCGTTGTCGGCTTTATTAACTTCAATTGAAAGTAATTCACGAATTTCTGCCAGAGTGAATCCAACGTTCTTTGCACGCAAGATAAACTGTAAGGTTTTTTTATCTTTTTCCGTATACAGTCGGTACCCCGATTCTGATCGGCTTGAAGGGCTTAATAAATCATTCTTTTCATAGAAGCGTAATGTGTCATTGTTGATGTCACAGGCTTTTGCTAGTTCCCCTATGCGGTACATATTTTGCTCCTGATTATTTCCTTTCAGTATAAACGTTAGACCTAGATCCTAGGTCAAGTTATACCAGTTTTAAGTTTTATTCATTATGAATAGTGGTTTACACATTAGAAGGGATGTTTTGTAATGTTCCTTTCTGTTTACCTTTTCAATGTGATTCAGTGGGATGTTTGTCATGCGTCGTTGTTTTCCTTTCGCCATTTTTGCTTCTTTGTTAGCTGGAGGTTGTGCCTCTTCTGATAACACCCCAGTAAATCGTTCATTAGACTCATTTAAAGGTTCTTCAGCTTGTTATGATCGAGAAACAGAGCCTTACACTCCAGTTGTAGATACGCATTTACATTACCGACCATTTGATGGTCGAGCGATTCCCTTTAATGAAGTGAATGACTATTTATCTCAAACCAGTGTGCGCTTTGCCAATGTGTATGGCATTGGACAAATGCTGCCAGCTAACTCTTCTTGTTCGAATTATTTAAAATGCCCAGGCACGCCAGTATCGCCTACAACGCGAAATGATTTTGTTAATGCTGCGAACATGGTGGAGTACAAGCCCGATGATCTTCACCTGACTTTGTCGATGACCTTTACGGACTTGTCTGATCCTGAACCGACCGTTGCCTTGATGAAGCTTTACGAAAAGGAATACCCTGGACTATTTCACTGGATGGGGGAAGTGAATTTGGTGAAGCAAGCTCAATTTAATAATCGACATAAACCCGCGACACCAAAAGACATCACTAAGTGGGCGGGTTTTATGGCCGAGTTAAGAGCCAGAGATTACCCGATAACGATTCACTCCGATATCGGTAACAACGCAACGCCAACCTTATATTTGCCCTTAATGGAGAAAGCGTTAACACTTTATCCTGATAATAAAATCGTCTGGGCGCACATGGGGATTTCTTATGAACAAAAATCGTTGGATGCTTCAGAACACATTGCTATTTTGTCGCGCCTGTTAGATCAATACCCGAATTTGATGATAGATATTTCGTGGCGTGTTCTTGAAGATTACTATTTTAGTAAGTTTGGGAATCGGAGCAAATACGTTGCTTTTATGAATCGTTACTCAGATCGTATTCTGCCTGGCTCTGATTTTGTTGCTTTTCGCGGAAATAATTTTAAGGTGTATCAATCCGAGCTGGAAGCGACTAGCAGAATTCTGCAGTATATCGATGATGATGCCTTTCGAAATATTGCCTTGGGTGAAAATTATTTTCAGTTGTTGGATCTAGAATATCAAGCCCCCGTTATTTGTCAGAGTTAGTATGTAGGTTTTTGTTGCTAGGCTTCCATTGTTTATTCATTCTCTTTCGTTGTTAATTTTGTTTTCTTGCTCCATGCTGGTATGAGTCCAATTAACGTTAGGTAGTGAAGTATGGGAAAGCTGACGTCTAACCGTCACCAATCGCTTGGAGAAGAAGTGGCTAATAGTATCAGCCATGGTTTAGGCTTAATTGCTGCCATTGTTGGTACTCCGTTTCTTATTTTGAGCGCGATTCGATACGCTGATTTGAGCTACGTTATTGGAGTCAGTGTTTTTTCAGCAACGATGATCATATTGTATTTAGCCTCTACTCTTTACCATGCAATGCCTAAAGGTAAACTAAAATATGTCTTTCGAGTAATCGATCACTCGGCTGTGTATTTATTGATTGCCGGAACTTATACGCCATTTATGTTGGGTGTATTGGGTGGTGCGTGGGGTTGGTCTTTACTAATATCTGTTTGGGTGCTTGCAAGTATTGGCGTTGGACTAAAGGCGTTTGGCAAAGTCTCTCACCCAGCCGTTTCAACCATACTTTATGTCGTGTTGGGGTGGCTGATTCTTATTGCGATTAAGCCGCTTGTTGCTTTGATGGCACCAACAGGACTACTTTTATTAGTGTTGGGCGGCGTGCTTTACACTCTTGGTGTGGTGTTTTTTGTGCTGGATTCACGATTGCGCTACGGGCATTTGGTTTGGCATTTATTTGTACTTGGTGGGACGGTTTGTCACTATTTTTCAATCTATTTTTATGGGGCCTAAAAACACATAAGTTGCTATATTTTAAAATGATTTGTTTATGAGCTGGGTTTATTTTGCCAGCTATGCAGAGTTTTAAGCTGTTCTAATAACAATGATTTATTGCTTGGCGTTAACTCATTAAATAACGACAGCATTGTTTGTGAATCTTGCTTTAGTAAAAGGCTATCCACTTCTATTTTTTCTTTTTTCAGCATACCTTCTTGCTGTAAAAAAACCGATATCTGGCTTATTGGCTGCTCACTAGCCGTGTATAGCACAGACGGTTTGGTATCGAGTGCTTGAGCAATCTTTTGTAGTACCTTTTGTGAAGGCTGCCTTTGACCTTTTTCAATGCGCGATATATTGCTGGTTGCTATATCAGCTTCCAGGGCTATTTGCTCTTGCGTCAGACCCCTTTGAGTCCTCAAAGTTTTTATCACATGTCCAATATTCATACTTTAATTATCCGTCCTGCTTTGCTTACAGAGCAAAACCTATAAGGCAATTCACTTGACACATTTTGCCTTATAGGCAATATTGGCTGGATTTTGTGTCTAAAAGACAAAATTTTGATTGCGTTATGTACGAATCGAGGCATGCAGTTGAAGGTTTTTTTGTGAAAAATGATGGTTTAGATACTGAGTGCGATTGGCATCACATACAAGAAACGAATGGTGGCTTTATTGTATTAAACAGTAAGGGTGTGATTGTTTCTTGTAACGATGAGGCGAAATTAGCTCGATTGGCTCTAACAATACAGACAATACTACCGTTTGATCGTTTTTGGTTAGATGATGAGAGTCGACTGTTTCAGCTGAGTGAGTTCAAAGATTCTATTGGAAAGGAGGCCAAGCTTTTATTTATGGATAATGGGGTTAATACACATAAAGTGAAAGTGTGGGCGGATGCTTTTTGGTTATTAGGGAAGCAATATTACAGCCTGTTTTTTCAAAACCGCTTAGTAGAGCAGGAGCATGTAGTTGCATTGTCTTCTGCTAAAAAAGTTCAGGCTTTGATAGATGATTTGAATGACGACTTGCTCGACCTGCATTATCAGCCACAGATAAATATTACAGATAATAGCCTTCATGGTGTGGAGGTGTTAGCAAGGTGGACAAACAAAGAATTTGGCCGTGTTGCTCCTGACGACTTTATTGCTTTGGCAGAAGAGCATGAGTTAATAGCGGATTTGGATATATGGGTAATGAGTCGAGCTTGTCGGCAATTAGCGCTATGGCGAGAGCAGGGCATTCACATCCCTTCCGTTGCCGTTAATTTTTCACCGCTTACCTTTACTTACGCCCACCTAGAACAAAAGGTACAAGCTATTCTAGAGGAAAATAGCTTATTGCCATCGGATTTGGTTATAGAAGTGACTGAGAATAAGTCCATCAACACATCATGCTGTTTTGATAATACTATTGCACGAATTCATGCGCTGGGGGTGGCTATTTCTTTAGATGATTTTGGCACCGGGTATTCAAATCTTAAACGCTTACTGAAATTTCCCGTGTCACAGTTGAAATTAGACAGAGTGTTTGTGGATGGCTTATCCAATGAGCGTTATAGCGAAATGTCTCAGGAACTTAGTAAGGTCGTGTTATCTCTTTGCAAGACGATGCGTGCCACTGCTATTGCCGAAGGGGTGGAAACACAGCAGCAGTTATCCTATTTAGCCTCAATGGGTTATGGGGTTGTACAAGGATATATTTTTTCTCCTCCTCTACCGCAATTGGAGTTTGAGCATTGGTGCTTTAAAAGGAAGTGATTTTTTAGGGAAATATAAGCGTTAATCTGATTTACAACATGGTGTCTAAAGGAAGTGTATATGCTACGGAGTATAAATATTAGGTCTCGATTATTAATGGCTTTTACCGTCATTATATTCTTGCTTGTCTGTCTAGGTGGCGTGACTATGTCAGCTATGAAAGGTATTCGAGCTAATTCTGAGATGATTGAGACGAATGTGTTGCCAGCGATTGCAAGCTTAGGTGATGTTAACAGTAATTTAATGCGAGTGCGGATATTTACTTTAAGGCTATTAAACGACACTAGCCAAGAGGCGAAAAAAGCCACTTTAGCGGATCTTGAAAGTATAAAAAAAGAAGTCGCTAAACACCGTTCGGATTATGAAGCGACTATATATTTAGAAAGCGAGCGACGCTTATTCGAAGAATTTAAAAAGTCTGAAACCAGTTACTATAAAGTGCAAAGTGAAATAGCTTCTTTGTCATTGCAAGGAAATGACGCGGTTCTTTCGGCGTTAGTTCCTAAGATGAATAATGCTGCAGATAATATGGTTCGATTACTGAGAGAAATAGTTGCTGCAAATCAAGAAGGTGCTGATATAGCCAGTGCCGATTCACTGAAGAAGTATAATGAAAGCTTTATGCTTATTGTTATTATCGTTGTTTTTGCTGCCGCTGCTGCCTCTGTTATAGCTGTGGTCCTTTCTAGAAGTATTAATAAACCATTACAGGATGCTGTTGCATCCGCAGAAGTTATTGCCAGTGGTGATTTGACTCAGACTATTAGTGCTAATGGGGATGATGAATTAACTCGTTTAACCACAGCTTTGAATACCATGCAAGGGAACTTACGTACAGCGATAGTTCATATTGGTGATTCATCTGGTCAACTTGCATCGGCTGCCGAAGAGCTAAATACGGTCACAGAAAACTCGTCAAATGTGCTGATGCTACAGAACGAGGAGATCCAGCAAGCTGCGGCCGCAATTACTCAAATGAGTTCTGCAATAGACGAAGTTGCTCGAACAGCACAGCAAACGTCTGAAGCCTCGGTAGAGTCTGCTACTTTGGCAGAAGAAGGGAAGGTACGCGTTAGCGAAACGACGTCTGTTATTCTAGATATGAATAAAGAGATGACAACCAGCACCGGAGTGATTAATCAATTGGCAGCACAAGTCGCATCGATTAGCCAAATTTTGGATGTGATTCGTGCAGTAGCAGAGCAAACCAATTTATTGGCGCTAAATGCTGCAATTGAAGCGGCAAGAGCAGGCGAAGCTGGACGAGGGTTTGCTGTCGTGGCCGATGAAGTAAGAAGCCTTGCTCATCGGACTCAAGAATCGACCGGTGAAATTGAAACCATGGTTCGTCAAGTTCAACTTTCGGCAAACGATGCGGTTTCTTCAATGGAAAGTACTAACCAAAAAACAAGCCAAGCTCAAACCGTTGCTGCTGAAGCTTCAAAAGCGTTAGAAAAAATAACGGCACGTATTCTTGCTATTAGTGACAGTAATCATGTAATTGCAAGTGCTGCGGAAGAGCAATCTACAGTTGCGAAAGAAATCGATAGTAATATTTCTACGATTAGTGACTTGGCTACACAAACGGTAGTTGGTGCCAATGAAACAAGTGCAAGCACAGCTGAATTAACGCGTTTAGCTGTCGAGCTGAATGAGTTGGTGGTTAAATTTAAAGTCTAAAGAATGGTTTTTTATCGATCTGGTTTGCAAGGCGTGGCTTGTGTGTCTGTTTTTAGGCTGGATCGGTAGTATACTGCTTCATTTATAAGGTCAAAAAGACGCCTTTTTGACCTTCTCTCTGTCTGCCACCAGACACATTTTCTTTTAGGTAACTACTGCTTTTATGACTATCAACCTAAAAAACATTACTGATCAAAATATCACTTGTGCAAACTGCCAAGCTTGTTGCTGTCGCATGGAAGTGATGATCATCAGTGATACTGGTGTGCCAGACAAACACATTTCAGTGGATGAGTGGGGTGGGGAAACCATGTTGAGATTAGACGATGGTTGGTGTTCTGCCGTTGATAGAGAGACCTATCTTTGTACCATTTATGAAAACCGCCCTTGGATCTGTAGAGAATTCGAAATGGGCTCGGAAGAATGTGCCGAGGTGTTTAATGTGGTTGAATAATAGTGTTTAAACGAGGGAATATGATGAAAGCCAGTGTGATGGGGTTTAATCCAGATTATTCTGAGGAAGCGCCAACATTTGAAGACATTCAGGCGCTTGGTGGGTATTCTATTTTGGAGTTCGGCACACCTTGGTGTGGACATTGCCAAGCGTCTCAAACTGCTGTTGAAAGCGTTCTGAAGGAAAAGCCAGAACTGTTGCATATTAAAGTTTTTGATGGCAAAGGCAAGCGCCTTGGTCGCCAATTTAGTGTTAAGCTTTGGCCAACGCTCATTTTATTGAAAGACGGTGAAGAAGTAGACCGAATTGTTCGCTTTACTTCACCTGGTGATGTAATGGCTTTACTGAATCGGCAGATTTAATTCACTGTCGAGCAGTTTGGAAAAGTTCAAACAGTGATGTCTATCAGCCGACCAATTGTTTTATCCGAAGCCTCGATTACGTTTGCATTTGCTTGAGCTTCTAACACACTGCTTTTTGCTTCAATTAAGCCGTCTTTGATCTGTGACCCATAAACATCAGGTTGCTGAGGGGCTTCTTGGTCAACTGCTGGCAGTGATGCGCTCGCCACTTTTTGGCTTGCTTGATCTAGCTTGTCTTGGCTGCGCTGTAAGCCCTGTTGACCATAAATAAATGACGAACTATTGATTTCCATGAGTGACCTTCACTTTAAATGAATAGATAAATATTAGCACAATAATGTGTTTGTTTTTTATACAATGATTGTTTTTTTATGTGTCAGATTGAAATTTATATGATGTGGGCTGGTTAAATATGATGTGTAACATCGGAAAAGCACTAATGGCGCTGTCGGTTACTTTGGTGTGTTCGTCAGCTATGGCCATGAATAAGCTAGATTCAGCAAACGGAGCGGTGTTTTACAAAACTATCGATGATTTTTCAGCCTCTGCTGTATCTAACGCCGGTAAAGTCGACGCGCTAAGTGTGACCTTACTTGGTGCGGAGTACATTGGCGGTAGTGTTGGGGAAGGTGAGCAGGGTAAATATGACAAAGACCCTTTGACCCGTTTTGATGTGTTTGATTGCACTACCTATGTTGAAACTGTGTTGGCTGGTGCTATTTCTACGACGTCTGATGAGTTTCAGTCAAACTTACAAAGTATTCGCTATCGAAATTCGAACGTTGATTTTGTTTCTCGTAATCATTTTCCGAGTGTTGATTGGATCCGCAACAATCAAGATAAGCTAATGGATATTACGCCGGATGTTGGCCATGGCCAAGCTCTGGTTGCGAAGGCGATGATAGATAAGTCTGCATGGTATCAGCGCCTCACGAGTGAAGTACTGAAATGTGATACTGATTCTTCTAGCGAATGTTTAACATTGTTGAATCAACTACGTGAAGAAGGCCGTATTTATTCCGCAGAGCCTGCTTACATCCCTTATGTACCATTAACGGCGCTGTTTGGTGGTAACACAAATAAGGTTGATCAGGCACTTTTAGACCGTATCCCTTCTGGTAGTGTGATCAGTATGGTAAGGCCTAATTGGGATGTAAAGAAATACATTGGTACGAATATGAATGTCTCGCACCAAGGTCTGGCTATTCGTAAAAACGGTATCTTGTTTCTTCGACATGCTAGTTTGACGAACAAAAAAGTAATGGATGAAAATTTCGCCGAGTACTTCTCTCATTACTCTGAAGCCTCTTCTTTAAAAGGCTTTAATGTTCAAGTATTAAGACGCTAACAGTGTGATTATTTTTTGCGACTGCTCTTTTTAAAGTTAGTGCTGAAATGCTGAAGGTGTAGCTCTAATGCATCGCAAGAAATAGTGATCTCGCGCACAGATAAATACAAAGAATACATTAGGCAGATTAGGCTCGCCCCGAAAATGTAACTGCCTATTTCTTGGTACTCAAGGTAGATTGCCATCATAGATAATACACACAGAAAAAAGCTAATCACCCCAGCTTCTTGCATGCGTCTTATTAAATAAATACGTTTACGTAAATTTGTAATTTGATCTGTTGTGTTTGCATCTTCGAGTTTAGGGTCAAAGTTACGAATAATTGATGCTAGTGTGACAAAGCGGTTCGTATAAGCCAAAAGCAATAAAGAAACGGCGGGGAACAACATTGCGGGAGTCGTTAGAGTGATAATCATGCTGGGTCCTGCTGATCAATAAATAAAGACAGTGTTTTACGCTGTTTAGTTACCTTATATTACGCCTTCAATGTGTTTTTTTGAACTGCGTTTACCCCTTCTGAAAGTATAAAAAATAAGCATTGTATCGTAGCAACTTCCTTCTATAATGCGGCCTATATTGACGTTCTGTCTTTCGATATAAAGAGAAAAAAATGAGTGATGTATTTAGTATAGGATTGCTGATAACTGCTGGAGCTTTGTTTGCTATGGCTGAAATTGGCATGGCGGCGGCTAGGAAGATTAAGCTGCGAGTCTTAGCGGATGAAGGCAGCGTTAAAGCGCAAGCTGTGCTTGCCTTGCAACAAAAACCAGGCGCTTTTTTTGCCATGATTCAAATTGCGCTGAACGCTATTGCTATCTTAGGTGGTATTGTTGGTGAACAGGCTCTGACGCCTTATATAAAGCAGCTTGTTAGTTTGCTTTATGCTGGACCTTTATTGGATCAAGTTAGCTTTGTTGTTTCCTTTCTGTGTCTGACGTCACTTTTTATTCTATTTGCCGATCTATTACCTAAACGCTTGGCGATGATTATGCCAGAAGCTGTGGCAATTCGATTGGTCACGCCTATGCTCTGGGTGACCTTTCTATTAACACCAGTGGTTTTTCTATTTAACGGTTTTACTAACTTGGTTTTACGTTTATTTAATGTGCCTATTGAGCGCCAAGAAGTCGTTACTACTGAAGACATTGTTGCCATGATGGATGCCGGCGCAGAAGACGGCAGTTTGCAGAGCCAAGAATATCAATTGATTGGCAATGTATTCGAATTAGAAACTCGAAACATTTCCAGTGCCATGACGCCACGAGATCAGATTATCTATTTTGATATCGATGACAGTAGTGAAGAGATCAGCCAAAAGATTATTGATCATCCACATAATGACTTTTTAGTTTGTAACGGCAGTTTAGATAAGATTGAAGGCATTATTGATTCGAAAGAAATACTACGCTTGGTGCTTAAAGGTGAGTCAGCACAAATCAAACCTGAAAAAGTGGATAAAGAGGTTTTTTATCTACCAGAAACCTTGACGCTTTCCGAGGCGCTTAATGCATTTCGAGTAGCGCCACAAGCTTTTGCTGTCATCGTGAATGAATACGCAACGATTGTTGGTATTGTAACGGTGAAAGACTTATTAGGTGGCTTTATGGGTGGATTATTAACGCCTCATGATGAAGAGCAAATAGTACAACGTGATGCGAACTCTTGGTTGATAGAAGGGTTAACGCCGATCAATGATGTGATGCGCAGTTTGAATATAGAAGAGTTCCCTGATCGTACTCAATATGAGACGCTTGGTGGTTTTATTACTTACAGCTTAAAGCGTTTGCCAAAGCGTACGGACTTTTATGTCTATGACAGCTATAAGTTTGAAGTATTGGATTTGGAAGGCGTCAGAGTTGAACAGCTGTTAGTGACTAAATTAAAGTAGCAACGTAAATGGGATGGACGGTATGAAATTAGTTGTTGGAACATTGTCGACTTGGTCACTACGGGCGTACCTTTGCAGTCAAATTGCAGGTATCAAACTGGACCTTATCCCAATTAATTTAGAAGCCAAAGGCTATAAAGCTGAAGTATTGAAATACTCGCCGACTGGATTGGTGCCAGTATTGCTGGTGGATGATGATGTTGTACACGATTCTTTAGCAATTACCGAATACCTTAATGAATGCTCCAATGGTGCACTTTATCCTAAGAATCAGTCTGAAAGAGCACAAGCAAGAAGCCTTTGTATGGAAATGCATTCAGGCTTTATAAATCTGCGTGGTCAATGCGGGTTTACCTTTGATCCGGTCTCTCCGTTGGATAATTTATCGGATGCGATGAAAAAAGAGATTGAGCGTATTGAAACGATTTTTGCCCAAGCAAAAGGACCTTTTATGTTTGATCAAGCGGGTGCAGTAGATGCTTTTTATGCGATTCTTGCCTTCCGTCTAAAAGCGTATGGAGTGTCTTTGGATGGTAAAGCAGGTGAGTACCAGCAAAGTTTATTGGGCTGGTCTTTGTTAAACGAATCGTTAATGCTTGCTCGTCAATGGTCTATTTGTAGGTAAAAGCCTGTTTGATAGTGCCTTATAATCTTCATAGTGTGGCTATTGATTGAATGAAATGGTCACTTATTCTGCATAAAGCACTCCAACGTCAAGAAAATCAATAATAATCCTTCGAATAGGGAAAGATACTTCCTTTAGGTTATGTTGACGATTACTTTAGTTTTTCGGTGTTAGGATGATATTTCCAAAATCATGAAAGATGAGGGAAGCGGAAATGTCTCGTTTAATTAAAAAGCTAATGAACGTACATGTATTTAGTCGTCGTACTAAAGAGCCTGTTGATATTGAAACAGGAAGCCATTCAGACATGGATGATTGGAAAGGATGGGATGCTTGGGTAGATGTTAAAAAATAAAGTGTTCCAGTTTAAAAATTGAAAAGCTTTGGCTGATACCTGTAGATAGGAGTCGATATGAGTCTATTCTAAAAGGGCAAAGAGCATACCTGTTGGTTGTATGCTTGCTGCCCTTTTTTATTGTCAGAAAAGCTGATAGGAGATCATTGACCAATATATCTAAATATTATTTTCTCAATCTGTGTGCATTTTTGTCTAGCCTCTAATAGCTTAAAGATTAACGATAAAAAAAGGAAAAGGGAGGCGTTATGATGTGTGGCTTTGACCATCGCGAATTAACCGCGTAGTGTAAATAGGGAAAGGTAAGTCGATTTTTAATGTATAGCTTTTAAATTATGTATTTAAGCATTTAGCTTTAGAAAATCTTAAAGTGATGTGCATAAACCTTTTTAATTTATTTACTAAACTATAATAGTTTAGTTCAGTTTTTTGTCGCTACGTTGGCGTTGAAAAGTTAATTTCAATTCTACAAGGAGAATAAAGAATGGCTACAACAACCAAGAGCACGACCCAATCAAAGGCACATGAGAAAGTAGACAGCGCAGCAGAAGCAGCGCATAAAGGTGTAGATAGTGCCGCGCAAATGAAAGAGCAAAGCCAAGAGCGAATTGAAGAAGTTGCTCATCAGATTAGTGAGCAAGCACATAAAATTGCAGACACAGCTAAGAGCCAATCTGAAAAAGTGTCTACAGCGGTTGGTGAATATGCCAAGGAACACCCAGTTAAAACAATTGGTATTGCATTTCTAGCAGGCGCTTTAGCGGCTAGTCTTCTAAGTAAGCGTAAATAAATTTAGGAATTGTATTGATGGAAAAACCGCAGCACTCTGACGCTGACTCAGATCAAGAAAAATCTGACTTTGATGAGGTTATTGGCACTCACAAAAGCTGGTTAAAGAGTGTATTAGGGCTAGGAGCGTTAGAAGCAAAATTATGGGTGACATCCAGTGCCCAGCTCCTTGCCTTAATGTGTGGTGTTATCTTTTTGTTGCTCACTACTTGGTTATTAATTATTGCAAGCAGTGCGGCTATTGCATGGAGTTATGGTTTTTCTTTGGTCGGAATTTTATTAACGGCAACATTAGTGACCTTTTTAAGCTCTATCGTTTTGCTGTATTTGGTGAAACAAACATTGAAAAGCATGGATTTCACCCGTACTTTTGATGCCATTATTCCAACAGAAGATGAGTAATATATGTTCGGCCTAAAGCGAATGCGTCAGCAAAGAGAACGTTTATACTTTCGTACTCAAATCTTGGAAAAACGTGCCAAGGCCTCTCGTGATAAAGCAGTTGATAATCTACTCGATAAAGCAACCAGTCCAACAGGTTTACTTGCCAGTTTTGTCTTAGGCGCTAGTACTCAGCTGGATATCACTCGAAAAGCGAGAAAAAATCTATTAAATGGTGCGAGTCGAGATGTATTAAGCTTTTTGATCTCTCAAGCGAGTGCTTACATGACTGCTGAACCCCCAAACCCAAACCCAAAGCCGGAATACTCAGAGCGGGCAGAAGATGCCCCAAAAACGTCAGACCCAACTGAGAATATACCTGACAGCGGTGTTGTAAAAACCGATCAGGATATAGAAGACGTCTTTCCAAGTAAGAGCAAAGTATAGATATCTTGTCTTCTTTAACGCTTTCTTAAACTAGTTTGGTAAAAAACCACCTAATCCCTCGACTTTATCCCCATAAATCACTATATTCGCCCACCTTTATGTTTATATTTTGTACGCTGACTTAGTGGCAAATTTAAACGGCTTTCTATTTTCTTTTTTCAGGACTTTCTTTTGATCTCCACGGCTAATATCACTATGCAGTTTGGCGCAACGCCATTATTTGAAAACATCTCAGCGAAATTTGGCAACGGTAATCGTTATGGCCTAATTGGCGCCAACGGGTGTGGCAAGTCTACTTTCATGAAAATTCTGAGTGGGGCGCTGACGCCAACGTCAGGTAATGTGTCTATCACACCGGGTGAAAAAGTTGGTACCTTAAGTCAGGACCAGTTTGCGTTCGAAGAATACTCTGTAGTTGACGCCGTGATCATGGGCGATGTGGCGTTGTGGAAAGTAAAACAAGAGCGTGATGCTATTTACTCTAAGCCAGAAATGAGTGAAGAAGATGGCATGCGAGCTGGCGAGCTAGAAGCAGAATTTGCCGAGATGGATGGCTATAGTGCTGAAAGCCGCGCTGGTGATATCTTGTTGGAAGCGGGCATCGAAGAAGAGTTTCATTTTGGTCTAATGAGCCAAGTGGCGCCGGGTTGGAAGCTTCGGGTCTTGTTAGCGCAAGCCTTGTTTGCTAATCCCGATATTTTGCTGTTGGACGAACCTACCAACAACTTGGATATTCATACCATTAACTGGTTGGCTGGCGTACTGAACCAGCGTAAGTGCACCATGATCATTATTTCCCACGACCGCCACTTTTTGAATTCTGTGTGTACTCACATGGCGGACATAGACTTTGGTGAGTTGCGTATTTACCCAGGTAACTATGAATACTTCATGGAAGCCTCGTCTTTGATTCGCGAGCAATTATTAATTGAAAACGCGAAGAAAAGTGCGGAAATGGACGATCTTCAAGCTTTCGTTAACCGTTTCTCAGCCAACGCATCTAAGGCAAAACAAGCCAGTTCTCGTGCGAAAAAACTAGAAAAAATTGAACTGTCAGAAGTAAAACAGTCTAGCCGTATGACGCCTTCGCTAACTTTTAAGCAAGATAAAAAACTTCACCGTCATGCTTTGATCTTAGAAGATTTAGGCCATGGTTATGATGAACTGCTATTTTCTGGCGGTAATATGATTTTAGAAGCTGGCTCTCGATTGGCGATTATCGGTGAAAACGGTGCCGGTAAAACGACTTTCTTGCGTTGCTTGATGAATGAACTAGAAGCCAAGCAAGGTGAGATTAAATGGGCTGAAAATGCCGTTATTGGTTATTGCCCGCAAGACAGTACAGAAGACTTTGATTGCGATTTAACCTTGTTTGACTGGATGTCGAAATGGCGTACTGTAAAACATGATGATTTAAAAGTTCGTGCAATGTTGGGTCGTTTGTTGTTTACCGCAGATGACTTCAATAAAAAAGTACGAGTTTGTTCTGGTGGTGAGAAGAACCGCTTGCTGTTTGGTAAATTGATGATGATGGATTTAAACGTCTTAGTGATGGATGAGCCAACGAACCACATGGACATGGAAGCCATTGAGGCTTTAAACAACGCGTTACTCGACTTTGACGGCACGCTGATTTTTGTGAGTCACGATCGGGCGTTTGTATCATCGTTGGCGAATCGAGTGATTGAAATCAAAGGTCAAAAGGTTATTGATTTTCAAGGCACTTACGACGAGTACCTTGCTCATCAGGGCTGAGCTTGCTTAAGTATCCTTCTATTTAAAGCCGTTTACTGGATGTCAGTAAGCGGCTTTTTTGTTTTATACTGATGACTGTTTTGAACCTTGAAAGGGCGCGATTTTGGACTCAACAACACTTAAAAAATATCTGCTTTCTAAGCCCGAGGCTGAAGAGTATTACCCATTTGATGATTATACTGCCGTCTTTAAAGTGCAAGGTAAGATGTTTGCTTTATTGATAAAGAAGCAAGGATCGCCGCTCTTGAACCTTAAGTGCACCCCGGATCATGCTATTGAATTACGCGATATTTTCTCTGATGTTATTCCTGCTTATCATATGAATAAGCGACATTGGAATTCAGTTGTATTGTCTGGCGATTTGCCAATGGGGGAGATCCAAAGGCAAATCGATCATTCATACAGTTTGGTCGTTAGGAAGTTAAAAAAATCCGTTCGAGAGGGTTTGGAAGTCCGGTATGGGAAACCCGCTTTGTACGGCGATATGATTTTCTAGAAAAAACAGCCAGAAAATATACTCGTTGGCTGTTTTTCAAAGATGCCTTTAAAGCTTAAATATCGACATTATCTTTTGGGTCTCTTTAGCTGTTTTTGCTAATGACTCGCTGGTCTCATTGTTTTGTTTAACCTGCAACCCTGCCTGTGCTGAAAGCTCAGCAACTTTTTCATTAAGGCTGTTTAGTCTCTGGACTGCATCACTTTGCATGTTGACGCTTTCAATGACTGTTCTGCTGGCTTTATTTATGTCGTCCACTGAAACGGCAATATCTTGAAGGTATTGTGTGGTTAAGGTGATTTCTTCAGTAGTTCTTTGTGATTGCTGATGACTTGCAGTAATGCGGTTTTCAGCTTCTTTTGCCCCGCTTTGTAATTTGTTAATCATGTGTTGTATTTCGTCGGTAGAGGCTTGTGTGCGGCTTGCTAACCCACGTACCTCATCTGCGACAACAGCAAATCCACGGCCTTGCTCACCGGCTCGTGCCGCTTCAATGGCTGCGTTGAGTGCCAATAAGTTGGTTTGTTCTGCAATGGCGCTTATAACATCTAATACGGAACCAATAGTCTGTGATTGTTCTGCTAATTGAACCACTGAATTTAAACCGGACTCTAATTCGTATGACAGCTTTTCAAGTGACTCAACGGTTTGGTTAATTGAGGTTTGCCCTGTTTGGGTTTTTTCGGCAGTATTTTGTGCTGAAATGAGAGTGGTTTGGGTACTGTTAGTGACTTCATTTTTAAACTCGTCGACTTCTTTTATTGTTTCTGCCATTTGCGCAAACATACCTTCACGTTGCTGAGTAATTGCTTGTGTTTTGGCTGCAACATTTTTCAGTTCTTGGCTTTTTTGCTCTACTTCTTGGTTGAGTGAAACTGCCTTACCTAAAGTCTCGGAGAGACGATCCACAAAGCTATTGTAGTGAGTGGCAATCAAAGTCAGCTGGTCCTTTCCCGATTCAGGTAAACGTGTTTTCAAGTCACCATCGCCATCTGATATGTTGTGTAAAACAGCTTGAATTTGCCCTATAGGTTGTAGGATTGAACGTACGATTAAAAAGGATAAGAACAAGGCGGTAAGAATAATGCTTATGCTGATAATACCAAGACGCATGACTTCTTTTAGATACTGAGAGTTGACTTCATCAAGATAGATACCAGATCCAATAATCCAACCCCAAGGCTTGAAGCCCTGAACATATGATATTTTTTCAACAGGAAGCTCGCTACCTGGTTTAGGCCAGAGGTAGTCAACGAACCCGGCTTCTTGGGCTTTTACTATTTTTGTAAATTCGGAAAAAAGTTTTTTGCCATTAGGGTCTTCAAGGTTTGACAAATCCTTCCCATCCAATGCTGAATTTACGGAGTGCATAACCATTTTTGCATCGTAATCGTTGATCCAGAAGTATTCGGACGTCGCATAACGAGTATTTTTGATTATTTCCATAGCATAGTGCTGTGCGTCAGAACGGCTAAGATCTCCGGATTGCTCTAGCTTATGAAAATAACTAAATACGCCAGTGGCAGTTTCGACAACATGTTTGGTTTGTGCATATTTTTCATCGAGTAATGATTGTTTGTTGACCGTAAGGGACAAATAAATCACAAACAAAAGACCTAATGAAAAGAAAATGACCAAGCTAGTTAGTCTTAAGCGGATTGGTATGTTTCGCAGAGTATTAATCATAACTTCACCCTTTATTCATGTTGTTTTTGTTATTTGGGGAGTCGCAATATTTCTTGTATAGCACATGTTTTACTCATCGTACTGGTTAATATAAGCACAATGTCTCGTCACTGTCATTTTCATGTCATCTTTTCTCGGTAAGTTACTTTCTAATCTCCCTGCCAGAGGGAAGGTCAGCATTTGAAACACATAAAAAATTTTGCCTTGGGGCAATCTCAATAATGGCTAATTTTTAATAATTAATAGGGCAGTGTTATGAAGACTAAAAATAATGTGAAGCTAGGTTTTGATGAGTTAGATGAATTGGTACGTCCAGCTCCTGAGGTCGTTGAGTTTGAGGAAGTAGCCAATAAAATGGTGTCACGACGTGGCTTTTTAGGTGGTGGTGCTGCGGTTGGTGCTGGCGCATTTGTAATGGGATCAACTGCATTCTCAGCCAGTAAAGCGCTTGCCGCAGGAAGTAAAGAATCACGTCTAGCGTTTAGTATGGTTGGCGCTAATACATTGGATACTGTAACGGTACCTGAAGGTTATAAGTGGGAAGTTTTGGCTTCTTGGGGAGATCCATTATTCAGCAATGCTCCAGCGTTTAACGCGACGACGGGTGGTACTGGTGCTTCTCAAGAGTTAGCGTTTGGCGATCATAATGATGGCATGGCGTTTTTCTCTAAGGATGGTAAGCAGATCATGGCCATCAACAATGAATACACGAATGGCGATACTCTTCATGCTAATCGTACCGATGGTATGCCTGCCAATGCTGATGACGTACGTAAAAACAAAGCTGCTCATGGTGTGTCCATAATAGAAGTTGCAGAGCGTGGCGGAAAATGGGGGATTGTTCAGGACTCTCCTTATAATCGCCGTATTACAGCGGATACAGAAATGGATATCACAGGCCCTGCTCGTGGTCACAAATGGATGCAGACATCAGAAGACCCGAAAGGCTTAGTCGCAAAAGGAACTTGGAATAACTGTGGTAATGGACAAACACCATGGGGTACTTATTTGACATGTGAAGAGAACTTTAATGGCTACTTCACAGCCAATGATAAAGATTACAAAATGTCAGAAGCATTTAAACGTTATGGCATGAGTACGGAAGGCCGTTATAATTGGGCGATGGCTGATAATCGTTTTGATCTTGTTAAAGAACCAAACGAGCCAAACCGCTTTGGTTATATTGTTGAAATCGATCCGTTGGATCCGACTTCTCGCCCGAAAAAACGTACGGCACTTGGTCGTTTTAAACACGAAAACGCAGAGTTAACTATTGCGCCGAATGGCCATGTTGTTGTCTACCTTGGCGATGACGAGCGTGGCGAATTTTTATATCGTTTTATCTCGAAGCATAAATATTTGGCTGGTGGTAATAACCGTGATTTGCTTGAAGAAGGTACGTTATATGTTGCCAAATTTCATGATAATAATCGCGGTGAGTGGTTAGCGTTGACACCTAAAACTACAGGTATGACAGAGGCTGAAATCTCCATTCACACTCGTATGGCGGCTTCGAAAGTAGGTGCTACAACGATGGACCGTCCAGAGTGGGTTGCGGCTCATCCACATAAAGCAGAAGTTTACTGCTCATTGACGAATAACAAAAACCGTGGTGTTAAGCCTAATGCAGGTGGTGATGAAACGCCTGCTGGTGGCCCAAACCCAAGAGTAAAAAACAACTTTGGTCAGATTGTTCGTTGGATGCCAATGGACTCTGATCATACTCACACTGAGTTTAAGTGGGACTTGTTTGTTTTGGCGGGTAATCCAGCAGTTTTTGATGATGCCAATGCCGGATCTCAGAACATTAATCAAGACAATATGTTTAACTCACCAGATGGTCTGAAGTTTGATTCTAAAGGTCTTTTGTGGATCCAGACAGACGGTAACTACTCAAACGAAAAAGATTTCCAAGGGCAAGGAAATAATCAGATGTTGGTTGGAGATCCTGATACGGGAGAAATTCGTCGTTTTCTAGTTGGGCCAAAGGAATCAGAGATTACCGGCTTAGCTTGGAATGCAGCTAAGACAACTATGTTTATTAGTATTCAGCATCCGGGTGAAGGTGGTAATTCACATTGGCCTGACGGTGGGCGCTCAGTTCCACGCTCTAGTGTGATTGCTATCTCGCGTGAAGACGGTGCTGTTCTTGGCTAAGTTTTTGCTTTATAAGTGAATTTCGTTTTTTTAAAGCCAGTATGATTATCATACTGGCTTTTTTTATGAGATTCTTTGGCGGATTTGTTAGTAGATTATGATTTAGATCATAGCCCTCATAAGAGTTTTTTATAGGTTCTTGTGTCATTGCTCAGAAAATGTCAGTCTTATAAAAGAGTAAGTTGTAGGTCTTTATCTTACGAGTCTTGCGTGTCGCACTGGCCTAGTTTGTGCTTAAGTTTATGGATGTGGGGATTGTGCAAGTAGCATAATAATGAATTCCGAAGAATATAAGCGAGTGAAGATGGGAGTTGTTTTTTCGAGATCTCTATTTATTAAACAAGCGTTTTTAACGTTAGTTCTCGCAATTGTTCTAAGCTTAGTCAGCAGTGGTTTTCAGTTCTTTGAAGGAATTAGCGACCAAAAGGCCGAGATAAATCAAGACTTCGAAGAATTACTCGCTGTTGTTGAAAAGCCACTATCTGAAGCGGTTTTTCGTTTAGATGTTGATTTTGCTCAACAACAGGTTGATGGTTTGCTGTTTAGTCCTACTATTTCTCATTTAGAAGTCAGAGATGAATCAGGGAATATTTTTGTTGAAGCCACTGGTGCCAAACGTGATTTTTCGGTGCCGAAATTTTTCACTGATTTTTTCTTACTCGATCTACAAAATTACGAGCGAAAGCTGCATTTAGAAACGCCTGATTTTGATGCTGGATATTTATATCTCTGGCCAGAAAAACGTTATTTATTAGATAGAATTTTCAAAGAACAACTTTCTATTTTAGTCTACAATCTGTTCAAAGATTTGTTATTAGCCTCTCTGCTTTCTTTAGTGTTTTATTTTCTAGTCACTTATCCTCTTATGCGTTTAACAGAATCCTTATCGCATGTTGGCCATAATGACGATATTCCGTTGCCAAAATCCTTTCACCGACACCATAAGTTAGATGAGTTAGGCAATTTACACGCTACTTTTGCATCCCTATGGAAAAAACTTAATACAGCCTTGAGTGATTTAGAGCGCAGTGATAGTCATACCAAAGCCATGATTGAGCACGC
The DNA here is from genome assembly GCF_016906065.1 of Marinomonas foliarum. NCBI lineage: Bacteria > Pseudomonadati > Pseudomonadota > Gammaproteobacteria > Oceanospirillales > Oceanospirillaceae > Marinomonas > Marinomonas foliarum. The sequence goes on from NZ_CP070273.1 coordinate 3,159,912, forward strand.
CGCCGATGGTATTCTGTTACTAGATGACAGCAACAAGATTACTTTAGTTAATCTAACGGCAGAACTTATGCTTAAAAAGAGTGCTATCGAGCTTAAATCACACTCGTTGGAGGCATTGCACACCCCATCGTCATGGGTAGAGTTTCTTGACGTTCTACAGAATTTAAACCTTGATACCCCTCTAACGGTAGAGGCTAGATATCAAATCCAAGGTGTTGAATTACCTGTAGAAATACGTATGGCGAAATACCGAGTTCAAAGTAAGGTCGAGACAATACTCTTGGTACGTGATGTTTCTGAGCGGAAAGATGCAGAGGCCCATATCCATCGACTGGCTTATTATGATTCAGTAACGAGTTTGCCTAATCGCCAATATTTATCAGACAAACTTTGTGACGTGTTAAAAAGCTCGCGAGGAACAAATTCAAGCAGTCATTCAGCTGTTGTTTTTATGGACCTCGATAGATTCAAGACTATTAATGACTCTCTTGGCCACAATGTTGGTGATCAATTACTTTGTTGTGTGGCGTCGCAACTGGATTCTCTTATTGACGATAATATTGTATTTGCCCGCATGGGTGGGGATGAATTTGCTTTCTTGTTGGTGCATCTCGGTGACAATGAAGTACAGGTAGAAAAAGCCGTTAATAAATTTGTTAGAAGCATAATGTATGCATGCCAGCAGGTTAAGAAAGCTGGCCATCATGAAGTGCATATTACAGCCAGTTTAGGTGCGACTATTTTTAATGGTGATGGTGCTTCAGTAGAGGCTATTTTGAAGCAGGCTGATACAGCGTTATATCGAGCGAAAGAGTCTGGACGGAATACTTTTGCGCTGTATAAAACAGAAATGCAAGCAGTATCAGATGCTCGACTCGAAATGGAAAAAGCCCTTCATCATGCCACCGAATCCAAATTCTTTAAGTTATATTATCAGCCACAGACGAATGATAAAAATCAGTTAATTGGGGCGGAAGCGTTGATTAGATGGAAAGATGAGCAGAAAGGCTTCATTTCTCCTGCCGTATTTATACCTGTCGCTGAAGAAATTGGTTTGATTGTTGAAATTGGCCAGTGGGTTTTAAATGAGTCATTGTCCCAAGTCGCGATATGGTTAAAAGAAGGTAAATGGGATCCATCTTGGCGCATGTCTATAAACGTCAGTCCAATTCAGTTTCAACAGGCGGGTTTTTTACCCATGCTGAAGGAGCAGCTAGAGAAGCATGAGGTTCCTGCAAGCTGTGTTGACCTTGAAATTACAGAGAATATGCTTCTTAATGATCTGACTTCATCTTTAGAAAAAATGCATGCTATAAAACGTTTAGGGGTTCACCTTTCTATTGATGATTTTGGTACGGGTTACTCTTCTTTGAAGTACCTGAAATCTTTGCCAATTGACCGCCTGAAAATAGATCAATCCTTTGTTAGAGACTTATTGACTGATAAAAGTGATGAGGCAATTGTTCATGCGGTTATCGCGATGGCACAAGCACTCAATATTAATGTTTTGGCAGAAGGTGTAGAGACCTTTGTGCATTACGATCGATTGCGTGAAATAGGTTGCTTCTTTTATCAGGGTTATTACTTTGGACACCCAGTCCCTCCAGAAGACTTTATTGCTGAGTTTGTCCATGATTGACGCACACAGGGCCCTTCTTTATAGCGTAGTATAGCCAAATACACTTATTGTTAATATTAAGGGCTTGGTATGGACTTCTTATCTTCGTTAGCAACGATGACCATTCATTGGGGAGCATTGCTGTTTGTTTTTTTGCTTTTCGTTGCTGCGGTTTCTGTGGCAGTGATGTATTGGGTTGATACACATCAAACGTCCCATACTATTAGACGAAATTATCCTGTTGTTGGGCGATTTCGCTATATTTTTGAGCATATGGGTGAGTTTTTTCGACAATACTTTTTTGCGATGGATCGTGAAGAGCGCCCATTCGATCGAGCAGAACGTTCTTGGGCATATCGTGCAGCGAAAAATGTTGATAGCACCATTGCCTTTGGGTCGACTCGCTCTCTTGAAACCCCTGGTGATATCTTCTTTTTAAATTGTGCCTTTCCAACCTTAGATGAAGACGCAGCACAACCGAAAGAGGTTTGTATTGGTGAATACACTGCCAAAAAGCCCTATAGGACTCGTTCCGTTGTAAATATTTCTGGGATGAGTTTTGGTGCCTTGTCGAAGCCAGCTGTACAAGCTTTATCAAAAGGTGCACGTAAGGCTGGTATTTGGATGAATACAGGGGAGGGTGGGTTATCTCCTTATCATCTTGAAGGTGGCTGTGATTTAGTCTTCCAGATTGGTACGGCAAAATATGGCGTGCGTAATCATGAAGGTCATTTAGATGATACGAAATTGGCGAGCTTGGCAGAGCATGAAAATGTGCGTATGTTTGAAATCAAAATGAGTCAAGGCGCGAAACCAGGTAAGGGCGGTATGTTGCCAGGTACGAAAGTGACAGAAGAAATTGCCCATACTCGTGGTATTCCTGTTGGTCAGGATTCCAACAGCCCCAATGGCCATATCGACATAAAGTCCATCGATGACTTACTTAATATGGTTCATCATGTTCGTAAAGTAACCTCTAAGCCAGTTGGTTTCAAAATGGTGGTTGGTGATCTCTCATTCTTCGAAACATTGTGTGAACTAGTACATAAAAAAGGCATCGACTATTGTCCTGATTTTATCACTATTGATAGTTCTGATGGTGGTACGGGAGCGGCTCCACAACCTTTAATGGACTATGTGGGTATGCATTTGCGTGAGAGTTTACCTACGGTGGTGAATATTGTGACCTCATATGGTTTACGTCGATATATCAAAATTATTGCATCAGGCAAGTTGATCGTTCCTGGAAAGGCGGCGTGGGCTTTAAGCGCAGGCGCCGATTTTGTTGTGACAGCGCGAGGTTTTCTATTTTCTCTTGGCTGTATTCAGGCATTACAGTGTAATAAAAATACCTGCCCTACAGGCATTACGACGCACAATCCTGATTTACAACAGGGTTTAGTCGCAGCCGAAAAATCGGAGCGAGTGGCAAATTACGCTGCTGAGCTCTTGCATGGCATCGGCATGATTGCCCATTCTTGTGGCGTGAAAGAGCCAAGAGAGTTGATGCGTTCCCATGTTCGAATTATTGAAAACCAAAGTCATTCACAGTTATTTTCACAAGCGAATCCGATCCCTAATGTTCGCCCTGAATACATTAATATGACAGCATTTCAGGAAGAAACTATTTCCAACGAAGAACGCCTGCAATAGTCTGTAGTCTTGGTCGTTGGAACTGCTATTTTTTATTTTAATGCTAAGTATATGAGGCCTCTTTAGGGTCTCATATTTACTTTTTCCCTTCGTGCTGTATGTTTTAGTCTCAACTTTTTTGTTAGGGGCATAATATGTCTGCTTTTTTTCACTATGCTTTTCATGTTACCTCCTTGGAAGAAACACGACTTTTTTATACTCAGGTTTTAGGCTGTAAAGAAGGAAGAAGTACAGAGACATGGATTGATTTTGATTTTTATGGACATCAATTGTCTTTGCATCTTGGTGAGCCAAGCCCAACGACAAATACTGGGCGTGTGGGAGAGCATTTTGTTCCCATGCCGCACTTTGGTTTGATTCTACCGTTAGAGGAATGGCAAAAAGTAGCAAAGCGATTAACTGAAGCAAATGTCGTATTTGATCTCGCTCCCAGTGTCCGGTTCGAAGGCATGCCAGGAGAGCAGTGGACACTGTTTTTTAAAGACCCGAGTGGTAATGCCATTGAGCTAAAAGGCTTTAAAGATATGACACAGGTATACGCAAAATGATTCCTTTTATCAGTCGAAGTGGTTTAGCTGAGCAAGTAGCTTGGGTTGAGGCGTTGTCGAAAGCAATGCCGAATGAAGAGATTGCCTTGTTATCTGAGTTAACCGAAGAGCAAAAGCAAGAATGCGATGTTGCGATTGTTGCTAATCCAGACCCTCAAGATTTACTAGCACTTCCAGCTTTACGTTGGGTACACAGCGTATGGGCGGGTGTTGAACGCATGGTTCAGGAGCTGTCTTCTCCTACGTTTTCGATTGTTAGATTAGTTGATCCTAATTTGGCGGCAACTATGTCCGAGGCGGTGTTAGCGTGGACATTATTTCTACATCGAGACATGCCAACTTATGCGCAACAGCAGAGAAAAAAGCAATGGCTGGGACAGCCGATGGTATTTTCCAAAGATAGGCGAATTGGCATACTTGGCTTGGGTGAACTCGGCAAGTTTAGTGCTCTGCGGTTGGCTAATAATGGATTTTCGGTTGCGGGGTGGAGTCGAAGTGAGAAGGTGATTGATGGCATTTCATGTTTCCATGGTGAAAATGGGCTGATTTCATTGTTAAGTCAAAGTGATATTATTGTTTGTCTGTTGCCTTTAACGGCGCAAACAAAGGGAATATTGAATAGCGAGACATTGGCGCATTTACCTGTTGGGGCAAGTATTATTAATTTTGCTCGAGGACCGATTATCAATGATGACGCGTTATTAGAAAGGCTAGATTCCGATGCGCTATCTCATGCGGTATTGGATGTCTTTATGCATGAGCCATTGCCGGAAGAGCATCGTTATTGGGAACATTCTTCAGTGACCGTATTACCACATATTTCTGCTCCAACTAGTCCTGCAAGTGCGAGTAGCATTGTTGCTAAAAATATTAGTCACTATCGACTGACTGCTGAAATACCTTCAGCGGTGGACCCTGTTTTGGGGTACTAATTTAGAAAGCCAACCTTTAACTATCAAATAAATCTAAAAATGGAGTCTGCTATGCCGCATTGTGTTGTTGAGTACAGCCAAAATTTAGAGCAAGAAGTGCCGCCTGCTGATCTTTTAGAAGCCGTCAAAGAGGCGTGTATTGCATCTACACTTTTCTCTGTTGAAGATATCAAGTTGCGCAGTTTACCTTATAAAAGTTTTCTGACTGGCGGGAAGGAAGACGCTTTTATTCATGTGACATTGAGGGTGTTATCTGGGAGAACTGTAGAGCAAAGAAAACAACTTTCTGATTTAGTTCTAGAAGGGTTAACACAATTTCCATTAAAGGATGTTAGCTTCTCTGTAGAAGTGTGTGAAATGGAAAGGGATACTTATGTTAAAAGGGTCGTTCTATCTCAATAACAATGACATATTTGACGCTAGTAAGGATATATTGATGAAAGCCATTGTGTGCTCAGTAATGCTTGTTCCTAGTTTGCTTTGGGCAGATTCCAACAGGGTTCATCTTGATGAAAAGTCAGTCGTCGCGCCAGAAGTCAGTGATTCCCTGGAAGAGGTGGATGAGCCTTATTCACCAGAAGAGCCAGAAGTGCCAGAATCTATTACTAAGCGAGCAAGAGACGCCAATGGACTTTATGAGCAGAGAGAAAACAGAGAAACAGCGACAGCCAGCAACCCATTTGTATTAACTCCCCATAAACCGAATTATTTTTTGCCAATTGCCTACACTTCTAATCCGAATGACCGTGCTTTTTTAGGAGATCAAGCGGACTCTGAAAAGTTAGACTCCGTAGAGTTTAAATTTCAGTTAAGTGTGAAGTTTCCTGTTGCTTATGACATTGTTGGGCGTGATACCAGTTTGTGGTTTGCATATTCGCAACAAGCCTATTGGCAAGCGTATAACAGTGGTATTTCTGCCCCATTTAGAGATACCAATCACGAGCCAGAGGTTTTTATTGTAACTAAGCCCAAACATGATTTCTTAGGAATTAAGCCAAGTTATGTATCGTATGGTTTCAATCACCAGTCTAATGGTCAATCAGGTGACTTGTCTCGTTCTTGGAATCGGTTTTATGTAGACTTTATGTTTGAGCAAGATAATACCGCTTTTTCATTCAAGCCTTGGTATCGAATCCCCGAAAGTTCGAAACTAGATGATAATCCAAACATCGAAGACTATTACGGCTACGGTGAATTTAATCTCATTCATGTTATTGATGATTACACTATCGATTTGATGTTTAGAAACAATCTAAAATCATCAGATAATCGGGGGGCTATTCAGGTTGGTTTTACTTTCCCTTTGTGGGGGAAAACTCGTGGTTATGTGCAATATTTTAATGGTTATGGACAATCCTTACTGGATTACAACCATCAGACTCAGTCTTTGGGGATCGGGATTATGCTCACCAACTGGCTATAAATTGATGCCCCTCACTTCCTATCAAATGATGAAACTGGATTTTAAAGTGCCGTTCATTTCTTACTGCTATTGAGTCATATAATCCAAGTTGCTTTTTTAGTGTTGTTTAAATGAAAATATTTAAACAACACTAAACGAGTGTTGAAAACGCTAGTATAGCAGTGTCGATAGCTGAGTTTTGCTGTCATTAAGTTGTCATCAGAATGCCATGGAACGGACATTTTATTGGTTTATGTTGAAAACAAGACAAAAACCAGTGAGGTGACAAGTATGAACCTACTTCAGAATATCCACGCAGTTGATGTACTAACTTTTTCTTGGTGTATGGCTCGCAAGCATAGGGCTGTTTTGACACGTTTAGGCCGTGCTATTTCATTTTCTGCCGATGGCCCTCTTTATGCCGTGGCAGCACTTTTATTGTGGCTTACTGGCTACAAGGTGTTGGTACTGGTAATGGTTCTGGGCTTTTTGCTCGAGCGCATTGTGTATCTTGTATTGAAAAAAGGTTTTAAGCGCAATCGACCTGCTGATGCACTGGATAATTTTAGCAGTTTTATTATTCCTTCCGACCAATTCTCTTTTCCATCCGGACATACATCGGGGGCATTTTTTATGGCCTATTGCCTGTCCGAATGGTTCCCGAGTATGAATGTTATATTGTACTTTTGGGCTGCTAATGTCGGCTTATCACGTATTTTTCTTGGTGTGCATTTTCCAACAGATACAGTCATTGGCGCCCTGCTAGGAACCATTTGTGCGGCTATTGCGATAGGGATTTTGGTATGAAAATTCTGTATGGCGTTCAGGGGACCGGCAATGGGCATATTACTCGTGCTCGGGCGATGGCGGCAGAAATGCAATTAGCTGGTATCGAAGTCGACTTTGTATTTTCAGGCCGACCACCAGAAGACTATTTTGATATGGCGGTGTTTGGTAATTACAGAACATTCCAAGGGTTAAGCTTTGTCGCCCGAAATGGACAATTGGATTTGTATGCAACATGTAAGAGTGCAAATTTTTTAAAATTGTATCGAGACATTCGTTCGTTAGATACGCGTGGTTATGATCTGGTGATTACTGATTTCGAGCCAATAGTTGCTTGGGCGTCTAAACGACAAGGGGTTCCTTGTATTGGGTTTGGTCATCAGTATGCGTTTAAACATGATATACCTCGCTATAAGAAAAACAGGGTGGCTCAGTGGGTCATGGCAAATTTTGCACCAACGACAACTCAGTTAGGCGCCCATTGGCATCACTTTGGCTACCCTATTTTGCCACCACTTATTCACGCTCAAACAATGAGCAATATGCCAGATTCTGACTCTGTGTTGGTTTATCTTCCTTTTGAAAACAGTGAAGCTGTACTTGAGTGGTTAGAAGGTGTGCCTAATTATCGTTTTCGATTGCACTGCAAAGATATTGATCCAGGTGTGTATGGTAATGTGGAAGTGTTTCCATTTGGTCGAGATTTGTTTCAGAAAAACCTCAGTGAATGTGAGTCTGTACTCTGCAATGCGGGGTTTGAATTGAATTCAGAAGCTTTGCAACTGGGTCGTCGTATTTTGGCTAAGCCATTAAAAGGGCAAATTGAGCAACACTCGAATGCGATCGCACTAGATTTATTAGGTGTTGCTAAAACGAGCGATGTGCTGAATTCGCATATTATCCAAGAATGGCTCGAGATGAGCCGAGTGATTCAAATATCCTATCCTAATGTGGCCCGTGCCGTCGTGGATTGGTTGCAGTCTGGCAATGATATTAGTTTGTCAGACTTATGTGAGTCTTTGTGGCGACAAACTCCCAATGTTCGCGGTATTGATTTTTCGTTGCAACTAAGTAAAAGCACAATAGGAGTAATGCCTAGAGCAAACAAGGTTACTGCCTGATATAGGCTGTAACCTTGTGTTTTACTTTACGTTGTATTTAGCGTTTAGCTCTTAAGTGTTTGCTTGAAGAATTTCACCGTGCGATCCCAAGCCAATTCGGCATTTTTTTCATCATAACGTGCGGTTGAGTCGTTATGAAAGCCATGATTGGTTTTAGGGTAGACGTATGCAGTGTAATCCACTTTATTTGCTTTTAGCGTTTTTTCGTAGTCAGGCCAAGTATCGTTAACGCGTTTGTCTAGCTCTGCAAAATGCAATTGTAGGGGGGCTTTTATGTTGTCTATTTGGGATTTTGCAGGGGTTCCATAATAAGGTGCACCAGCATGAATAGTATCCGGCATGATTGCCGCTAATGTGTTTGTTAAATACCCACCATAACAGAAACCCACCATACCGACTTTGCCTGTGCTAAATGAATGATTTTTTAGCAGACTGGCAGCGTCCATAAAGTCGCCTTCAATTTTGTTGCCATCCATGGTTTTTTGCATAGCACGGCCTTCATCATCATTACCAGGGTAACCACCTAAAGGAAACAGTGCGTCTGGTGCAAAAGCAATAAAACCTGCTTTTGCTAGGCGACGTGCTACGTCTTCAATATAAGGATTGAGACCGCGGTTTTCATGAGCCACTAAGATTGCCGCGGTTTTGTTGTCTGCGTTGACATTTTTTGGAATGACTAGGTAGCCTCGAGCTCTACCATGGCCATTAGGCGAGTCATACTCAACGTAGCTTGCCACTATGTCAGGATCGTTAAATGACACTTGCTCGGCTAACGCGTAGTTAGGTGTGAGTGCCCCTGCCACGACAGACAGTGTTAATCCTGTAACACTTAACGTACCAAGCCGAGACAAGAATGTACGGCGATCAATATCTCCATGTGCGTATTCGTCATACCAGTCGAAGGCTTCTTGTGGAATGCTTTCGGTTGTTAAGGGGCTAATAGTCGATTTTTCTGTCGATAAAGTCATTACAATTCCTTCTTTTCAGCTGATAAAAGTTCGTAACGCATTTTTTAGAACTAATTTCTTAAAAGTGGTTCAATAAATACGTAGATAAAACGCGCTTAGATGACACAAATTGATCTTTTTTTAAGGTAACTACGTATTGAGATTAGCAGAAAGAAAATATTAGACTGGGCTAATGAATATAATTTGATGTGATCGACACAGAAAACTTTGTAGGAATGGATGTGAATGATACGTAAAATGCCGATCATTATTACTGGTGGTGGACAACGCTTAGGTCTTGCTTGTGCTAAGGCATTAGTGGCTAAAGGCTATAGCGTCATTATTACTTACCGAAAAGTGCGCAAAGACATTGCAGCTCTAGAAGAACAGGGAATTACTTGTATTCAAGCCGATTTTTCAACTTCGTCAGGGGTTGATTTGTTTACGACTCACATATTAGAGCAATACTCGGCACTTGGTGGCATTATCCATAATGCGTCTGAGTGGGACTCGGAGGAAGAGTGTTCGAATACTGCACTATTAATGGAAACTATGTGGCAAGTGCATGTATTTGCACCTTATCGTATAAATCTCGCCTTTGAAGCATTATTATGTGCGGGTGCTGAGCAAGATGGGCAAGCGGATATTATCCATATGACCGATTATGTGGCTGAAAAAGGCAGTGATAAGCATATTGCTTATGCGGCAAGTAAGGCTGGCTTAGCTAATTTAACATGTTCATTCGCTAAGCGATTTGCACCATGTATTAAAGTGAATGCTATTGCTCCATCATTGCTAATGTTTAATAACAGTGATGACGATGACTATCGAATTAAAGCATTGAGTAAATCTTTGCTTCGCAAAGAGCCGGGTGAGCAAGAAGGTGTGCTAGCCGTACAGTACATATTAGACAGTCTTTATATGACAGGTCGAACCTTGTCACTAGACGGAGGACGACATTTGGTTTAATCGCCAAATAAGACTTCTTTATTTTGAATGCCTTCATGTCATGAGACAGGGTTAAGAAACGTAGGACAAAAAGATGGAAGCTAATCTAGCTGAACAAACTAATTTTAATCGCCTTGAGTTGTCTAGTGAGGCAACCAAAGTGCGCGATGCCCTAATCAAAAGTGGTTTAGAAACCCCTATGATTGATAACGGCTTAACAAGCGAAGAAAAATATCAGCGAATTAAAAGTGCGTTCGAAGATGTAGTAACGACTCTTGGGCTGGATTTGACCGATGACAGTTTGGCAGAAACACCTCATCGTATTGCTAAAATGTATGTAAAAGAGATTTTCTCAGGTTTGGATTACGGCTTGTTTCCAAAAATCACTGTGATTGAAAATAAAATGAAAGTGGATGAGATGGTTAAAGTGAGCGATATCAGCTTTACCAGTACTTGTGAGCATCATTTTGTTACCATAGATGGTTTAGCGAAAGTGGCGTATTTGCCTAAAAATAAGATCATCGGCTTGTCTAAGATAAACCGTATTGTTCGTTTTTTTGCACAACGTCCACAAGTTCAAGAGCGCTTGACTCAGCAAATCTTGGTAACATTACAGGCATTGCTTGAAACAGATAATGTGGCAGTCAGCATAAATGCAGTGCATTATTGTGTGAAAGCACGCGGTGTAATGGACGCAAGTTCATCCACCCAGACGACAGCCTTAGGCGGTTTGTTTAAACGCAGTGACAAAACACGCGGTGAGTTTCTAGCTCGATAAACGATAAACTTGAATCGTGACCATGATGTTAAAAAGAGCCGATACAATGGCTCTTTTTTTATGCATTGACGTTAGAATGTATGTATTAATAGATAATAAGAATGATATTTAGAGGTGGGTATGACCGATAAAAAAACCGTCTGGTTTCCAGCAAAAGACAATGGCTGGGGCTGGGGCAAGCCAACGACATGGCAAGGCTGGATTGTATTGGTCGCTTATTTCTTAGCTGTGGTAGTTGTGAGTTTTAGGTTTGATCCAAAAATTGAGTTACTCAATTGGGCAATATCTGTTGTTGCCTGTACGATTTTCTTAATTGGGATGTATGTCTGGAAGGGGGAAGCGCCAAATTGGAAATGGAAGACAATCGAAAAAGACAAGCGCAAATGGTTTAAGTAAACGCGTCTTACTGATTACTATAGGCTCGGTATGTCTACAGTAATCAGTAAGAGAAAGAGTTAAAATTTCTAAGGTGTCTGTTGTTCCAGTGAGTCTCGTTTTAATAAATTTGGGAATAGGTACATCCATAACCCAACGACTGCAATAGTGCCAACGCCACCCACTATAATCGCGGGAACAACTCCGAACCATGCCGCTGTGACCCCAGATTCAAACTCCCCAAGTTGATTCGAGCTTCCAATAAAGACAGAGTTGGCAGCGCTGACTCGTCCACGCATGTCGTCAGGTGTTTCTAACTGAACCAATGTCGAGCGAATGACCACGCTTATCATGTCGGATGATCCAAGCAAAACGAGAGCGATCATCGATAAAAGAAGGTTTTCAGATAGCCCAAATAGAATGGTGGCAACACCGAAAACGGCGACGGCAGCAAACATGATTTTGCCCACGCTATGAGTTAAAGGTCTACGAGCCAAATAAATCGACATAAGTAAAGCCCCAACCGCTGGTGAGCAACGTAGCAAGCCAAGTCCCCATGCTTCAGTGTGCAAGATATCTTTTGCCACAATAGGAAGTAATGCGGTGGCACCACCTAATAACACTGCAAACATATCCAGCGACACTGAACCTAAAATGACTTTATTACCACGAATGAATCGCAGCCCACCAAACAAATGATCCATGCTTATAGGAGACTTACTTTTCACTGTGAAGTTGTAATGTAAGAAAAACATGATGACGCAAGAGACTAAAAAACAACTCATGCTGGAAAGGTAAAGCGTGGTGGGACCAATTAGGTAAATCAAGCCACCAAGTGCTGGTCCTGCAATGACAGAAATCTCCCTCGCGGAGGCGATAGCGCTAACGGCACGCGACAGTAACTCGTTAGGTATAAGGTTCGGGAGAATGGCTTGATTTGCTGGCATTTCAAAGGCTCTGGCAGTGCCTAATAGGGCTGCGCAAAGGTAAATCATATTGGCTGAAATGCTTTCAGTCATATTTCCATACGCCAGTATTCCAACTGTCATTGCCATAGTAAAGCGTGTACAAACACAAATAAGGCGACGGTTATAACGATCTGCTACATGACCAACAATCAGTGTTAGTAATAATTGAGGGAGAAATTGGCAAAGCCCCACGAGTCCTAATGCCATTGGACTGTTGGTTAAATCGTACATTTGCCACCCAATGCCAACACTTAGCATTTGAAAGGCAAATGATGAGGCAATTTGTCCAATCCAGAAGTGAACAAAATTAGGTTGCTTAAACAATGGTGGCATGGAAGTTTGATTGCCTTATTTGGTTGTTTTAGAGAGGCGAGCACGTTTTGGTTTTGCTTTAAACCGCCATACGTTAACGATAACAGAGTGTTATTTTACCTGTTCTTTTCGCTGATGCTTGCTGAAATTGGGCCGGAAATATTACCAAGAATATGGTAATTTAGCCGTCTGCTTTATCAGGATGATAAATTGCCCTTAAGAAACTAACAAGCTTCTACCCTAGGCTTGTTTTAAGTTAATTGACTCTACTTGTCGATTAATCGCCCAGTTTGATAATAAGGAATCACATTGGCTACTTCCAAAAATCATAATGCTTTTAATGAAAAATTGTCTCGCTGGCTATTGCTGTCTTGTTTGATGGCGGTTGGAATAGGACAGTCGTTTATTTTTACCTCGTTACCACCAATTGGCCGTGAAATTGGTTTAGCTGATGTTCGAATTAGCACGCTCATCACTGCGGGTGCGGCTACATTTGTGGTGGCTGCTTTTTTATGGGGCGGTATCATTAATAGAATTGGTCGAATGCGTTCTGTCATTATTGGGATGAGCAGCTACGCGGTGACTATTGCTTTAACAGGTTTTGTTCTTCAAGAAGCACTCGCTAGAAACTTGTCAGCAGAGCAAACATATTATTTTGTTTTTATCTTACGTATTGTTTTTTCTCTTGGTATAGCGGGTGTACTGCCTTCAATTCAAACCTATTTGATTGCGCATACTGATATCAAACACCGTAGCTCAACAATCGCTATGATCGGGGCGTCTTTTAGCATTGGAATGATTTTAGGTCCTGCGTTTGCGTCTTTATTGAGTAGCTTAGGTTTAACGGCACCCTTTTATATCATTGCTCTATTGGCTGGCAGTGCCGCTTTGTTAGTGGTGCTGTTTGTAAGAGATTCTAAACATGTTCGACAACGAGAAAAGCCACCGAAAATAAATTGGTTTACTCAGCCAGTAATGCCATTTTTGTTTATGTCATCATTATCTATTCTGTCAATGACAGGCGTGCAGCAAATCATGAGCTTTTTAATTCAGGATAGATTTCAGTTGGATGTTGCACAAACTACCCATCAACTGGGGTTTGCGATGATGACTATGTCTTGTTTTAGTATTCTGGTGCAAATGATCTTGGTTCCACGATTCCAGCTTGGTGTTGTCACTCTTATGTTTTCTGGTGTAGGTGTGGGAGTACTAGCGCAACTGGCGTTTATTTATTTGGATTCGTATACCGGTGTTCTGATCGCGATGGGGTTATTTGGTGCGGGCTTTGGCTTCTTATTCCCAGGAATAGTAACCGCGCAAACTCTTTTGGTAAAAGATGAGCAACAAAGTCGGTTAGCGAGCATGAATGCATCAATGCAAGGGTTGGGTGCTGCACTAGGTCCGGTTATTTTGGCTTCACTGTATCAGCTAGGACAGTTGGTGCCATTTTTTGGTTTGATGTTTGCGTTAATCTTTATGTTGGCAGTTTTTGTATATTGTAAAAAGAAACTGAAACATGTTTTTTAGCCTCTTTTTTTAGGAATTTAGTTTGGCTTGAGTGACTTGTCTTGGGGATATCCCAAAGTGTTGATGAAAGCGTCGACTAAAGTGACTCAAGCTTAAATAACCAACCTCATAACTCACCTCTGTCACGGAGCATCTTTCTTGTAACCGTTCATAGGCGCGGCTCATTCTACGCTGGTGCTGATATTCTAATGGTGTACAACCAAGTTGACGTTTAAAGCTTTCGTAGAAGCGACTGCGACTCATGCACGCCATCTTAGCCAGCAAATTAATATTCATTTGTTGGGCGAGGTTTTGTTCAATCCATTGGATTACGCAGGTTAGGCCTGTTGCATCTGGCGAATGCTGCGTAAACCGCAATAGGGCATCTCTACCATGGTGCCTAATAATGCGAGTCACTAACTCACTGACACCAAAATCAACGAGTAAATCTCGGTCTGGATCATTGCGCAAAAAATGACTGGTAAGACGATCGATGACTTGCTGAGTGGCTTGAGTGTGCAAAGTATGTAGATGTTGGTTAGGGTCCAATACCACGTCAGACGGTAAAGACTCTACCATAATGTCATTCATGCGATCGCAAATTTGCGCGACTCGCTCTTGCGAAATAGCGATGGTGAGACAAGTGGTTGGGTTATGAAACTCGGCTTCGGGGAAGTCGATAAAGACTTCCTCCTTAGGTGCCAAGATGAAAGATTCATGGGGCAGGAAAGGTATATTGTCATGATCATTTGTGTGCATGACCTTTGCGCCTGTTACCATTCCACAATAAAGCAAGGAGTCGGCTTTTAAACCGACTTTTTGTGCTTGCTCATAGGTATCGTAGATACTCAATTCAGAGTGCGGCCCAGCAAAACACACACGGTTTTCGACCAGCTGAATCGGTGCGCGTTTATGTTGCAGTAATGTTTTCTCTGTCGAGATAGAACGACTCATTAACACACCTCTTTTATCTTCATATTGTTATTTTAATAGTGTGGCAAGGTGAATTCTCTTTTCCTCATCATCGCTCTTGCTTACTCAGGGGTCAATACAAAAGCAGAGCAGAAATGGATTGCCAGACAAGCTTCATGGACTCACAGGCAAGTTTTCTTGTTTCTTTCTTCCTACTCTTAGTCACAAGGTTAAAAACAATAACAATGGAGATACTTTATGATCTACGCACAACCTGGTACTAACGGTAGCCTTATTACATTTGAAGCCCAGTACGGTAATTTTATTGGCGGTGAATGGGTTGCTCCTGTGAAAGGCCAATATTTCGATAATATCAGTCCTGTTAATGGTGAAGTATTTTGTCGAATTCCTCGTTCTACTGAAGAAGATATTAATCTAGCTCTAGATGCGGCCCATGCTGCCCGAGCGGCTTGGGGAAAAACGTCCGTCACTAACCGCTCTAATATATTATTGAAAATTGCCGATCGTATTGAACAAAATCTAGAAGCGCTGGCGGTTGCCGAAACATGGGATAACGGTAAAGCGGTTCGTGAAACTCTGAACGCCGATATTCCTCTAGCCGCTGACCACTTTCGTTATTTTGCTGGTTGTTTACGTGCGCAAGAAGGTAGTACGGCTGAACTAGATGAACACACTGTGGCGTATCATTTTCACGAGCCATTAGGCGTTGTTGGTCAAATTATTCCTTGGAACTTTCCAATCTTGATGGCGGCATGGAAACTGGCTCCAGCGCTTGCGGCGGGTAACTGTGTGGTACTTAAACCAGCAGAGCAAACGCCAGCGTCTATTTTAGAGTTGATCAAGGTTATTCAAGATCTATTGCCACCAGGCGTACTCAATATCGTTAATGGTTACGGTAAAGAAGCGGGCGAAGCATTAGCGACTAGCAAGCGTATTGCCAAAATTGCCTTTACCGGTTCGACGCCAGTCGGCTCTCATATTCTGAAATGTGCAGCTGAAAATATCATTCCTTCTACGGTTGAGTTGGGCGGCAAATCGCCAAACATCTACTTTGCTGACGTCATGCAACATGAAGAAGCTTTTATTAGTAAGTGTGTGGAAGGTTTGGTGTTAGCTTTCTTTAACCAAGGGGAAGTGTGTACCTGCCCATCTCGCGCTTTGGTCCATGAATCGATTTATGACGAGTTTATGGCGCTTGTCATTGAGCGTACAAAAACGATTAAACGTGGTAATCCATTGGATACCGATGTGCAAGTGGGCGCTCAGGCATCCAAACAGCAATTTGATAAAATAATGAGCTACATGGACATTGGTAAAGCTGAGGGAGCAGAACTGCTAATTGGTGGCGGGATAGAATCCGTAGATGGCTTAGAGAAAGGCTTTTATGTTCAGCCAACCTTATTTAAAGGCTCTAACGACATGCGCATCTTCCAAGAAGAGATTTTTGGACCAGTGGTCAGTGTGACAACCTTTAAAGATGAAGCGGAAGCGCTTGCTATTGCTAATGACAGTGAGTTTGGTTTAGGGGCAGGGGTTTGGACAAGAGATACTAACCTTGCTTATCGTATGGGGCGTAACCTTGAAGCGGGTCGTGTTTGGATGAATTGTTATCACCAGTATCCGGCTCATTCCGCTTTTGGTGGGTATAAAAAATCGGGTGTTGGCCGTGAAACTCATAAAATCGCTCTAGAGCATTATCAACAAACGAAAAATATGTTGGTTAGCTACGATGTTAACCCGTTAGGTTTTTTCTAACCTAGCAAACGTTTAAGTTCTGGTGGCGGGATACAAATAGTCTGCATTTCTGTTTGTTGACAGTTTTGAGCTAAGCCAGTGTGTATATCTCACACTGGCTTTTTTTGTTTCCGCACATGTTTTTATTTTTCCTGTATTCGTACAACTAGCCTTGAAGCGTCATAAATTTGCCTCTTTACTGGATCTATCGCTATATAGAGGAAAAAACGGAGTTTCCGATTGGAAACTTTATCTAAGAAGTGATAATTTCGCCTTATTAGTAGTTCCTGTTATACAACTTAAATGTCGCACAAGAAACATTGGACGGCAGAGGAAAAAGCCATGGCAATCAGTTTATTTGACCTTTTTAAAGTAGGGATTGGTCCCTCTAGTTCCCATACTGTTGGCCCTATGATTGCGGCGAACCAGTTTGCTCATCAAATACAAAGCCTTAATCTAGAATCAAAAGTCAGTCGTTTGAAAATAGATTTATACGGCTCACTTGGTGCAACAGGTAAGGGGCATGGAACAGGCGTAGCTGTATTGATGGGGCTGGAAGGTGAACTGCCTGATCTGATTGACCCGAGCGGAGTTAGTGAGCGTGTTGAGGTTATTGAAGCCACATCGCAACTTAAGTTATTGGCACGACATTCTATCTCGATTAATGTTTCTACAGACCTTATTTATCATCGAGTTGATCGTCTAGATTTTCATGCAAATGGTATGGTGTTGGTTGCATTTGATGTTGATGGCAACACGCTTCATCAGGCGACTTTTTACTCTGTTGGTGGTGGTTTCATTGTTCAAGAAGACGAACATGGAAATGTGGCATTGGTTGAAGACACAACAAAACTTCCTCATGAGTTTCATAGTGCAGAGGAGCTCATAAAGCTTTGTCGAGACAATGACAAAACTATTTCTCAGATTATGATGGAGAATGAGCAACACTGGAGAACAGAAGAAGAAATAAAACAGGGTATTCTCTCGATCTGGTCTGTAATGAAAGCCTGCGTTCAAGAAGGCATTCGTAATGAAGGTATTTTACCTGGCGGTTTAAAAGTTAAGCGCAGAGCCGCAAGCCTTCATAGAGATTTAACCAGTAAAACACGTATGGATATGATAACCCCTTCTTTAGGGGCTATGGATTGGGTCAACCTTTATGCACTGGCAGTGAATGAGGAGAATGCGGCTGGTGGGCGTGTGGTTACTGCACCAACAAACGGTGCTGCTGGTATTATTCCTGCGGTTTTACATTATTACTGGGAGTTTTGTCCACGCTCTTGTGAAGAAGGCGTTATAGACTTCTTCCTTACTGCAGCGGCGATAGGTTTGTTATTTAAAGAGAATGCGTCTATTTCTGGTGCTGAAGTAGGCTGTCAGGGAGAAGTCGGCTCTGCTTGTGCTATGGCTGCGGCAGGGTTAGCCGCGGCAACAGGTGGCACACCAGAGCAAATAGAAAATGCTGCCGAAATCGGTATGGAGCACAATCTTGGACTGACATGCGATCCTATTGGTGGATTAGTGCAAGTGCCATGTATAGAGCGAAATGCAATGGGGTCGATAAAAGCAATCAATTCGGCAAGTATGGCGCTGCGTGGCGATGGCACACATTATGTGTCTCTTGATAAGGTCATTCGTACTATGCGAGATACGGGCAGAGACATGAATGATAAATACAAAGAAACCTCACGTGGTGGTTTAGCCGTGAATGTGATTGAGTGTTAATTCTTTATAAAATTCAATCTGTAACAAATCAGTCATATTTCTGTAGTATCTTTGCAATAAGTGCCTTTGGCGGGCACTTTTTTTTTGTCCTTTTTCGAGTCGTTATTATCAATAGGCTTAGGGGTTTTTATCTAAAGACTCCCAGTGTAGAATGACGCCGAATTTACATTTTACAGAAATGTGACGGGATGAATTGAGAGCCAAATTTATTTTGGATGCTAGGATAAGCATGTCGTTGATGGTTTTAGTTTAGCCTGAATGATCAGCGGTTTGGCATAGATTAATTATAGAAAGAAGAGCCCGTATGGATCTTACAAATAACCCAAAAGAAGATTCCACTTTACTGAGTGGTCATGAATTTGTTCGTGTATTAATTGCCTTGGCTTTTGTTTTGGCATCTGGTTTTTATGCTTCATCAAATGGTGTTGGGGTTTCTAATTTATCTATTTTAGCGATCGCTGCTGCAATTGGTGCCTACATGGCTGTCAATATCGGTGCTAACGATGTAGCTAATAACGTTGGGCCTGCTGTTGGCTCAAAAGCCTTGTCGATGACAGGGGCGATTTTGATAGCGGCGATTTTTGAAGCTGCAGGTGCTTTGATTGCTGGTGGTAACGTTGTTGGTACGATCAAGAATGGCATCATCAATCCTAACTCAATTGGCGACGCAGAGACCTTTATTTGGGTTATGATGGCGGCCTTATTGGCGGGCGCAATATGGCTAAACTTAGCGACTTACCTTGGTGCTCCTGTATCGACGACGCACTCCATTGTTGGTGGTGTACTGGGCGCAGGTATTGCTGCTGGCGGTTGGGATATCGCAAATTGGGATAAATTAATTGCGATTGTTGCTAGCTGGGTAATATCCCCTGTAATGGGCGGCGTGATTGCGGCGTTATTCTTAATGTACATTAAGCGTGCCATTACTTATAAAAGCGACATGATTGACTCCGCGAAGAAGGTTGTGCCTTTATTGGTTGGATTGATGGTTTGGGCGTTTTCTACTTACCTTATTCTAAAGGGGCTTAAGCGCCTTTGGAAACTAGACTTTATTACGGCTGCGATGATCGCTTTTGCCATTGCGCTAACTGTTTATTTCCTTGTTCGCCCTATGGTTGACAAAGCTGCATCCGCATTGAAGAACGACAAAGATGCAGTGAATAGCTTATTTACGCTGCCTCTTATAGTGTCTGCGGCATTGCTAAGTTTTGCTCATGGTGCAAACGATGTTGCCAATGCGATTGGGCCTCTTGCTGCAATTAATGATGCACTAATGACGGGTGCTGTTTCTAGTAAAGCATCTATTCCTATTTGGATCATGATGGTAGGCGGGATTGGTATTGCTGTTGGTCTTGCTCTATTTGGTCCAAAGCTGATCAAAACAGTGGGCTCAGAGATAACAGAGCTTGATAAAACTCGTGCTTTTTGTGTGGCTATGGCGGCTGCGATTACTGTGATTGTCGCTTCTCAACTTGGCTTACCAGTTAGTTCTACTCACATTGCGGTTGGTGGTATCTTTGGTGTTGGCTTCTTACGTGAGTATTTGAAACAATCTTATGAGAAAAAGCTGGCTTCTATTATTTCTCATTCTGAATCTGCTGGTCATGACGGCGAGCAAACACAAGAGTTTGTGAAACGTTTCAAGCTGGCTGATGTAGAAGAAAAGCGTGCGATATTGAAAGAATTGAAGGCGGCTCAGGCTTCATCTCCTATCTCATCTGCAGAGCGTAAAGGCTTGAAAAAAGCAACCAAGAAAGAGTTAGTGAAACGCTCTGCGTTATTGCGTATTGCTGCCGCGTGGGTAATTACAGTACCTGCTTCCGCAATATTGTCTGCAGCAATCTTCTATATGTTGCTTGGTTTTTCAGTTTCTCGATAGAAGAGCATTATGTACAAACAAAAAAAGATCAGTATTTCTGGTCTTTTTTTGTTTTCAAGAGAGGCATGGTGTTATATAAAATAGTATTGCTTGTCGAATTATTTAATAATGTCATGGTTTGGATCTGATAATAATCAGGTCTAAATTAATGCAAATACACGATGTACTTCAGTCTGTACTTAAAGAACTCAGTAGCATGGTGTGGCTAGAAGTCGCCAGATTGCTATAATGTGATGCGTGTTTTGTTACCGAGACGCGTTGGTTTGATAGACTTGATAAAATTTAGACGATGGTAAAGAGCGGTGATTGCATGAATTTTGTGTGCTCTTGTCGGCTATTAAAAAATGGTTCCGTGAATACCTCTAAAAAGATACGGCACGCCTCCAAAAATGGATACAGGATGTTGAAGAAGTTTGTTTTTAAAAAGGATGGGGCAAAGCTCGAGCAGAAATGATTTGGAGTAATCTATTTTGACAAAAGTAGCGGAATGAAATTATTCCATAAACAATATTAAGGTAAAAAACCTACGATATGACTGCTGTTACCATCACTGTACTTTTGCTGGTTATCGGTGGATTTATTGCTTTTGCGATTTTTCTACAGCTTAAAGAGCAAGCAAGATTAGAAAAGTTGCGTAAAGTGGCTGCTCTAAATAATCAATTGCGCCAAGTGCGTCGCTATCTTGATGAAATGCCTCCTCAGTATCAACCTAAGGATATGAAACTGTGGCTTTTTTCTAGGATGGTTTCTCTTTATGACCAGCTTATTGCCTTACAGCCTGATGCGACTTTGAGTCGTCGTCGACAAAACATAGCCGCAGAAATGAAAGAGTTTCAAGGAAGTAAACAGAAGAGACGTGCTAAGCCTATGAATGATGAGCTGCTAATTATCGAAGTTAGACGCTTATTTGAGTCTTTTAAGTCTTACTTAATTCTTTCGCAAAAAGAAAAAACCATCGATTCTGATGTTGTTAATCGTTATAACAAGTTACTTAATTTTTTCCATTACAAAGTTAATTCAGATTACCACTCTCATCTTGCTAGGAAGGCATTTTTAAGCGGTCAGATGAGTTCTGCTCTGGAAATGTATAAAGAATCGCTTTCGCAATTGAATCCTATTAAAGAGTCTGTTGAGGCTCAGGCTACTATTCTGAAGTTAAAAGAGTTGATTCAGGAAATAGAAGAAGATCTTGTCTTGCAAAAAGCGGAAGATGAAATTAGCCGTGATATGGATAACCAAGGTGAAGAAGAACTGGACGATGAGTGGAACAAATTCATCGAAGATTCGACGTTCCAGGAAAAGAAACGTTTTTAAGCGAACTCTTATCAAATAATCTTATTGTCTATTTATATTTAGTACTTGCTAGTTGAGTGCAGCCATGACAATTTTGCATTTTAACCCCTCATTATTTATAAAGGACCTTCTGTGAATTTAGCGCTTTTGTCGGCTTTTATTCCGACCTTCTTTTTTGTGTCTGTTACACCAGGTATGTGTATGACATTAGCGATGACGTTAGGTATGACGATTGGAGTCAAACGCGCTCTATGGATGATGTTAGGAGAGTTAGTTGGTGTTGCCATGGTGGCTATTTTATCGGCTATTGGCGTCGCTGCTTTGTTATTAAATTACCCTAGTGTATTTATCGTATTAAAATACCTTGGCGGTGCTTACCTTGCTTATGTTGGCCTGCAAATGTGGCTGTCTAAAGGCAAAATGGCCATTAAAGCGGATTCGACAGACAGTAAACCAGCATCTCGGTTTGATTTGATTTCCCAAGGCTTTGTAACTGCTATTGCTAACCCGAAAGGTTGGGCTTTTTTTGTCGCCTTATTGCCGCCATTTTTGGATGCGAGCCATTCTTTGGCAAGCCAGCTGATAGTACTGATTGCAATCATTCTTACTTTAGAATTTACTTGCTTGCTGATTTACGCAGCAGGCGGAAGAACGTTAAAGTCTCTTCTTATGCAGAGTGGTAATGTGCGCATAATGAACCGTATTGCTGGCACATTGATGATTGGTGTTGGTTTATGGCTTGCTATTGGTTGATAGCAAGCCAGCTTAAAACATGCCATTTTTATTAAGAAGACGCTTTTGAGCGTCTTCTTGTTTTTGTGGCATCGGTTTTTGCTCCCGATGTTTTCCTTGTGCTCGATGTTCTTTTACTTGTTGTGCCTTTACGCTTGGCAAAAGGGTTTTTAGCTGGCGGTGGTAAGTTTTGCAAGGCAGAGGTAGGCATTTCTCGGGAAGCGCTGAGTAGCTGATTCAAATTGACTTCTAGGCTCGTCATGAAGGTTTGATAGCTGGCTTCGCCAAGACTGATGCTGTTCAGGGCTGATTCCCATTTTGCCGTCATATCTGGGGTGACTAATTGTGTTGGTAAGCAGTCAATAAAGGCGCGGCCTGTTTGGCTGGCGTGAATTTGTTTTCCCTGTCTCATCAAAAAGCCGCGTTTGAAAAGTAACTCTATAATGCTGGCTCGTGTCGCTTCAGTGCCAAGTCCATCGGTTTCTTTTAAGATGGCTCTAATATCTTTGTCTGTGACAAACCGGCTGATGCCTGTCATAGCGGCAAGTAAAGTTGCATCCGTGAAAGCAGCTGGCGGCGTAGTGACCTTTTCTTGAACTTGGCCTTGTGTACACCATAGCTCTTCGTTTTTATTCAGTTTTGGGAGTTCATTTTGGCTTTCGTCATCTGGGTCTTTTGCTTTGCTCTTATTCGGTAAAAGACGTTTCCAACCTAGTGAAATAGGTGTGTTGCCTTTGGCTTCAAACAACCCACCTTCAATTTCCAGTTTAATATAAGACGCTAGATAGTCGTACTCAGGATAAAACTGCATGAGATATTGTCTAGCAATTAAGTTAAAGACTAGAGCTTCTGTCTTAGAAAGAGATACCACTTTGTGGGCTTGCGTGGTTGGGATAATGGCATGGTGAGCAGTGACTTGTTTATCGTTCCACGCTTTACTTTTTCGTGATGCGTCTGCGTTCAGGGCGCCTTGCTGGGTTTCCCCGCTGGATCGTGCGAGAGCCGCTATAATAGCAGGCGCATCTTTATGTTGTTGAGTTGGCAAATAACGGCAATCGGATCTTGGGTAGGTGATCATTTGATGGCGTTCATAAAGCGCTTGGCAAGTATCCAATACTTGTTGTGCCGATAGAGAAAAAGCCTTTGCTGCATCGATTTGTAGGGCTGACAAGCTATAGGGTAGAGGGGCTGGCTGCTTTTTTTGTTTGTAATTTGCTTCCATGACAATCGCTGGCTTATTGGTAATACGGTTGGCAACGTTTTTTGCCAGCAGTAAGCTGAGTACTCGATTTTCGTCATCCATGTAGGGTTGGCAAGCTTCGCTGGGTAACCACTTGGCTTGAAACAAAGCGCCTTGTGGTGTCTGAATACTTGCCCAAACTTGATAAAAATCTTTGGGAACAAAGGCTTCCCTTTCTTTGTCCCTCGCTGCGACTAAACCCAATACTGGGGTTTGCACCCGCCCAATAGATAAAACGCCCTGATAGCCGGCTTGGCGGCCTCTGATGGTATAAGCCCGAGTTAGGTTCAGTCCAAACAACCAGTCCGCGCGAGCACGCCCTAAGGCTGAACGAGAAAGAGCTGCGAACTCATTGTTGGAGCGTAAATTGTTTAATGCTTTTTTGATGGCGGACGGAGTTAAGTCATTTACTAGCAGTCGCTGAGTGTTTTTTAGCTTTTGAACTGGTGTTTTTGTGTAGTGTAAAACCTCATCGACTAAAAGTTGCCCTTCTCGGTCCGGGTCGCCAGCATGAACCAATGTTGTTGCTTTTTTAATGAGTTTTTTTAAAACGCCCAGCTGCTTTTTGGTGTTGGCTTTTTCTTGCCATTGCCAATCGGTCGGAATAATAGGTAAGTGGTCTAAATTCCAAGACTTGAAGGCCGGATTATATTGGTGGGGTTCCGCTTGCTCTAGCAAGTGACCGATACACCAACTGATGCAGTCACCGTTAGGCAGCCAGATACAACCTTCTTCCTTTTTTTGAGGCGAGGGTAGGGCAGCAGCAATGGCTCGGGCAAGGCTGGGTTTTTCGGCGATATAAAGAATCATAAATACACTTACTGTTTATATATACAGTAAGTGTATCGAACGCAGAGAAGTGTGACTAGAGTGATGTGTTATTTAATTAAGTGATGGCTATTTTATTGGCACAACTAACACAGGAATTGAGCTGGTATGAATGACTTTGTTTGCGGTTGAGCCAATGATCATTTGGCTTAGGCGTCCGTGTGTTCTGCTATTCATCACTATTAAATCCGCCTTTTTTTCTGCTGCTAAGCGTTGGATTGATTCAGATGGAACACCGTTAACAATAACGGTTTCTGGTGGTGTTTCTAGATTTGAAAGTTCTGCTGAATATTTGTCCATAAACTCAGAAAGTAATCTTTGCATACGACCATCAATTTCTGTGAGTGCTTCTTTGCGCATTTCGCTTCTAACGTCTTCAGTAATGTAATTGTTGATCATGTTAGATGCTTGAGCATTTAGTGGCTCTATAGCGTGCATGATGATGACTTTTGCCTTATGTGTACTCGCTAAGCTTAAGACAAGTTCCATGGCCGCTTGGGTTTTTGTATCTAGATCACAGGCATAAACAATTGTGTTTATTTTAGGTAACATGGCAAGATCCTCTTTCAATGTACCTAGAAGCTTAATCCTTTTAGCTTTGACTGCTCTGATCTGTGTCAATTATTGTCGAGTAGTTTGAAAACGATAGATTGTTGGATACTTGTCGATCACTGTGATTGGCGAATAAAAAACAGCTTATTGATGAAAGAAAAATAAAGCTAATAAACAATATCCCCCAGTAATCTGTTGGTTGTTTATTGTTTGTGCAACTCTTTGGAGATGGGATAAATATTTTGGTTTTCATGGCGCACTCCAGAATGAATAACGGTTGCTATTAATGATAATGAATATCATTTAATAAATCTATGGCGCTGATAAATATATTTTTACCAAAGGAATTTTAGGAATTGTGGCGTTTGAGGAGAAGCCCATGAGGGCTGCCTATGTTATGATATGCGCTCAATTTTTTAGTTAACGAATAAGAGAGTGTAATCATGTCTGAACTGTCGTTCGACTCTAACGAAGCAAAAATCGCATACGGCATTGGTCGTCAAATTGGTGATCAACTACGTGGTAGCGATCTTGGTGAATTATCTCTAACTCACCTTTTTGCAGCGATTGAAGATGCCCTAAACGGTACTGAAATGCGCGTTCCTGGTGAAGAACTAGAAGCTGCTTTTGCTGAACTACAGCAAAAAATGGAAGAAAAAAGCCGTGCAGCGTCTGAAGAGAACGTAAAAGCGGGTGAAGATTTCCTTGCTGCGAATAAAGCAAAAGACGGCGTTCAAACAACTGAAAGTGGCCTGCAGTTCGAAGTTCTTGAAGAAGGTACAGGTGCAACTCCAAACCGTGAAGCCACAGTTCGTGTACATTACGAAGGCCGTTTGATTGACGGACAAGTATTCGATAGCTCTGTTGCTCGTGGCGAGCCAATTGAATTCCCACTAACTGGTGTTATTGCAGGTTGGACTGAAGGTCTTCAATTGATGAAAGAAGGTGCGAAATACCGTCTTACTATTCCTGCTGAATTGGCATACGGTGCTCAAGGCGCTGGCGCATTGATTCAACCTTTCTCTGTATTGCAATTTGATGTTGAACTGATTGCTGTTATCTAAAGCTGTTATTTAGTTAACTGTTTGAAAGTAAAGCACAACAAACGATACGTAAAAAGCGAGCTAACCGAAATGGGCTAGCTCGCTTTTTTGTTTGAGTTGTATGCTGAATAGTGCTGCTAGATATCTCTTTCCATACGAATATGCATTTTTCCAGCTTCTAAAAAAACCTTGCCATCAGTATGAAAGTTTTGCTTTTCATAGAAGGTTTGTACGTCAACTTGGGCGTGTAAAAACACTTTGCGAATGCCCATTTCTCTGGCGACTTTCACTGCACGAATTAACAGCATTTCGCCATAGCCCTGATGTCGGTATGCGGGTAGAACTGCCAAACGGCCGATTTGGCCATTGTCTGTTAAACGACAGGTTCCCGTTGGAACGGCTGTTGTACCAAAGGAAACAAAGTGAACGGCGTCTTCGTCTAGCTCATCCCATTCGTCTTGTGGGTCTATACCTTGTTCAATGATAAAGACTTGTTTGCGCACAAAAGTAAGTTGATCTTTGCTGCTGTTCCAGTCTGATGTTAAAACCTTCATTGCCTTTCCTTATTCTTCTGGTGCAACCAATTCGATTAGTCCTTGCTGACGAATCAGAAAGCGCACAAGAGGTTCTAAGTCACTATTTTGTTGTAAATCTAGACCTGAAAAATCAAACTCCACTTGATGGCAAACCGCTTCTACAAAGCCAGTTAGCTCTGCATCTGCAAGTAAATTTTCGCCATTACAAAAGACACGAATCTTGCCTTTGTCCTTAGTGCTCTGCTGAGCATAATAACAAATACGCGCATCGCCAGGACGAATAAAGGTCTGACCTTGTGTCGCACTGCTAAACGCGTCGTTTACTTCTTCTTGATTTAATGGTGCCAGATACTCTGGGTATTTGCTTTCACTCATGGTTTCTCCTAACCACTCAGCGAGTAGGTCAGGTTGATTAATAAGGCGAGCTAATTCGGTTTGTAAGTATTGAATATCATCTTTACTGATGTGAGCGCTGTGCTGACGGTTAGTTGTTTCAGGCGCGGCAAAGCGGTCTTTTACATTGTCTGCCTCACATAGTTTATCGCGAACCCCAGTTAAGACATCTTGCATACTTGGCGCACGGAAACCGATGGAGTAGGTCATGCACTCGTCGTCTAGTGATCGGCCATTATGAGCAAAGTTAGGTGGCAAATAGAGAATATCACCAGCTTCCAGTTCCCAATCCATGTCTGGATTAACAGGGAAGTTGTCTAGAATATGCAGCTGGATATTTGCAATTGCTGAATCTTGGTATTCATCTGGAGCGAGAACTTGCCAGCGGCGTTTGCCAGATACTTGCACTAGGAACACATCGTATTGATCGTAATGTGGACCAACGCTGCCACCTTCTGTCGCATAGCTGACCATCACATCGTCTAAGCGCCAGCTTGGTAAGAATTCAAATTGTTCTTTTAAATTTTGAATTTCTGGTACCCAATGATCAACGGCTTGAACTAATAGAGTCCATTCTTTCTCTGGCAAGGTTGCAAAAGTATCTTCGTTAAATGGGCCTTGGCGTATTTCCCATGGACTTAAGCCGTTCTCGATCACAATACGAGATTCAATTTCTTCTTCCATTGCCATGCCAGCAAGCTCATCGGCTTCTAGGGGCAGAGTGAAATCGACAAGACCACCGCGGATCAACAAAGGCTTTTTCTGCCAATATTCGTCGATAAAGGTTTGGGCAGTGATGCCACCAAGAATAGTCAACGGTGTATTTAGGTCTGTCATAAATCGCTCATCAAAAAAGAACAAAGAAAGTAGTGATATTGCTAAAGGTTAGTAGCCTTAAAGGCAAAAAGAGCCGATAAATCGGCTCTTTTATTTACTTGTTACAGTAAGGCTTAGTTACGAATCGCTTTCGCTTGTGCCACCGCATTACCGATGTAAGTGCTTGGTGTTAACGCTTTCAATTCGGCTTTGGCTTGCTCGGGCATGTCTAGCGTATCGACAAAAGCTTCGATGGTTGCTTGGTCGATAGCACGGCCGCGGGTTAGCTCTTTTAGCTTCTCGTATGGAGATTCGATACCGTAGCGACGCATAACGGTTTGGATTGGCTCAGCCAATACTTCCCAAGCACTGTTAAGGTCAGCTTCAAGGCGAGGCGCGTTGATTTCCAACTTGCTGATGCCTTTTAGCGTTGCTTGGTAAGCAATTAAGCTGTGAGCCAAACCAACGCCAAGATTACGAAGAACTGTAGAATCAGTTAGGTCGCGCTGCCAGCGAGAGATAGGCAATTTAGCGCTCAAGTGACCCATGATAGCGTTCGCAATACCCAAGTTGCCTTCAGAGTTTTCGAAGTCGATCGGGTTAACTTTGTGTGGCATTGTTGAAGAGCCGATTTCGCCAGCAATGGTTTTTTGCTTGAAGAAGCCCATAGAAATATAGCCCCACACATCACGGTCGAAATCGATCAAGATAGTGTTGAAGCGGCAAATGGCATCGTATAGCTCAGCGATGTAATCATGCGGTTCAATTTGAGTAGTATAAGGGTTCCAAGTCAAACCTAAAGAAGTAACAAAGGCTTCTGCGTGAGCTTGCCAATCCACATCAGGGTAAGCCGAAAGGTGAGCGTTGTAGTTGCCCACAGCGCCGTTGATTTTGCCTAAAAATTCAACGTTTTCGATTTGCTTAAGTTGACGGCTAAGACGAGCTGCAACGTTGGCCATTTCTTTACCAACAGTCGTTGGTGATGCTGTTTGGCCGTGTGTACGAGACAACATAGACTGCTCAGCGTGCTCAATCGCTAGATCTTGAACGGCCTTGATAACGTTTTTAAGCTCTGGAGCAATGCCTTTTTCCAATGCTTCACGCAACATCAATGCATGAGATAAGTTGTTGATGTCTTCAGATGTACAAGCAAAGTGAACAAACTCAGAGATAGCAGCAAGTTCTGCATTGTCTGCCATTTTGTTCTTAATAAAATACTCTACCGCTTTGACATCGTGGTTCGTGGTTTTCTCAATGTCTTTAATGGCTTGTGCATCAGCTTCACTGAAGTTTTCCGCAAGTTGATCTAATAAAGCGCTCGCTTCATTGCTCAAGGCCGGAACTTCGATGATTTGTGGGTGTTTGGCAAGAGCCTGTAGCCAGCGAACTTCGACTATGACTCGCATACGCAGCAAACCATACTCGCTCACGGAGCGACGTAGTACGTTTGTTTTCGATCCGTAACGACCGTCGATAGGGGAAATTGCATTTAAGCTAGTTAATTCCATTGAGATAACGCCTCGAACATGGTTTTCAGGGAGCGGCTATTATAGGCAAAAGGGGCACGTACTTCTATGGCGTGAAAGGGATTAGCTTTGTTTTGTTGATGATTTTTCCAACAAAATGAAAAAGCCCCAAGTAAGCGAGTTACTTGAGGCTTTGATTTCACTTTAAAGACAAAATGTTTGCCTTGGGTCTACCAACTTATAGAGAAGATAGGGCACCGTTGAATGTTGCGCTAGGACGCATAATCTTAGCCACTTCATTTAGGTCCATGTGGTAGTAACCAGATAGACCAGAAGGTTTACCTTGTACCGCTGCAAGTTCAGCAACAATCTTCTCTTCATTGTCTGCTAATTGCTTAGCAAGAGGAGCGAATTTAGCCGCTAAGTTTGCATCTTCAGTCTGTGCTGCAAGCTCTTGAGACCAGTAAAGCGCTAGGTAGAAATGGCTACCACGGTTATCAATGTCGCCCACTTTGCGAGAAGGAGACTTGTTGGTGTCTAGTAATTTGCCAGTCGCTTTATCTAAGCTCTTAGCAAGAACTTTTGCTTTCTCGTTGCTGTGCTTGATGCCAAGTTCTTCGAAAGATACTGCTACGGCAAGGAATTCACCTAGAGAGTCCCAACGAAGGTAGTTTTCGTTAACAAGCTGTTGAACGTGCTTAGGAGCAGAACCGCCTGCGCCTGTTTCATACATGCCGCCGCCATTAAGCATTGGTACGATAGACAACATTTTCGCAGACGTGCCCAATTCTAAGATTGGGAACAAGTCTGTTAGGTAGTCACGTAGGATGTTACCTGTTACTGAGATTGTGTCTTTACCGCGAATAATGCGTTCCATAGAGAAACGGATTGCTTCGTTGTAAGACATGATGCGAATGTCTAGTCCGCTTGTATCGTGGTCTTTTAGGTAAGTTTCTACTTTTTTACGTAGCTCGTTATCGTGTGCACGAACGTCTTCTAACCAGAAAACAGCAGGTGTGTCAGATTGACGGGCACGAGTAACACCTAGTTTTACCCAGTCGCGAATAGCAGCGTCTTTGGTTTGGCAAGCACGCCAGATATCGCCTTTCTCAACATTGTGCTGCATTAGGACATTGCCGTTTGCATCCACAACGCGCATCACGCCGTCAGCTTTCATTTCATAGGTTTTATCATGAGAGCCGTATTCTTCTGCTTTTTGCGCCATTAGGCCAACGTTTGGCACTGTACCCATTGTAACTGGATCGAATGCGCCGTTAGTTTTACAGAAGTTGATAGTTTCTTGGTAAATACGCGCGTAAGTGCTGTCTGGAATGACGGCTTTTGCATCGTGTGCTTTACCATCGCGGCCCCACATTTTACCAGAGTTACGGATCATTGCAGGCATAGACGCATCAACGATTACATCGCTTGGTACGTGAAGGTTAGTGATGCCTTTGTCTGAGTCTACCATCGCTAGTTCAGGACGTGTTTTGTAAACGTCTTGAATGGCTTGTTTGATTTCTTCTTGCTTCGCTTCTGGAAGGCTTTGAATTTTATCGTAAACGCTACCTAAGCCATTGTTTGGGTTAACGCCGATTTCTTTGAAAAGCTCGCCGTATTTTTCGAAAACGTCTTTGTAGAAAACAGTGACTGCATGACCAAATACAATTGGGTGAGACACTTTCATCATGGTGGCTTTTAAGTGCACAGACCACATGATGTTGTCTTCTTTCGCTTCTTGTAGTGATGCTTCAAAGAAAGCGCGAAGCTTTTGAGTGCTGATGTTCATGCTGTCAATGATTTCGCCAGCAAGTAGAGGAAGTGACTTTTTCACTTCGACAGAACCGTCTTTTGCAACGAATTCGATCTTAACGGTTTGAGCAGAATCCATCGTAGTGGACTGTTCAGAAGAGTAAAAATCGCCATCACGCATGTAGTCAACGTGTGAAACAGACGTTTTGCTCCATTTGCCCATTGAGTGAGGGTTTTTACGAGCGAAGCCTTTAACAGCTGCTGGCGCGCGACGGTCCGAGTTGCCTTGACGAAGAACAGGGTTTACTGCACTACCTAGCACTTTAGAGTAGCGTGCTTGAACGTCTTTTTCTTCGTCAGTTTGTGGGTTTTCAGGGTATTCAGGAAGGTCGTAACCTTCAGCGTTTAACTCTTTAATTGTTGCATAAAGCTGTGGTAACGAAGCACTGATGTTAGGAAGCTTAACAATGTTTGCTTCAGGTGTTGCTGTTAGGTCACCTAGGAATTTGAGGCCATCTTCCGCTTGTTTGTCTGCAGGAAGTAAGTCTGAAAAAGCAGCGATAACACGACTTGCTAAAGAGATGTCTGTCAGTTTTAGTTCGATGTCTGCTTCTTTTGCGAAAGCGCCAAAGATAGGAAGTAGAGACGCGGTTGCCAGAGCTGGCGCCTCATCCGTAAATGTATAGTAGATAGTTTGTTTCGTTGACATGTAATTCCCCTAACATTTCAGGCATTAGCCTATTGAATCGAAGATGACTTTTAGCCGCCATTCCCTAATTTAAACTGTTCGTACAAGCTAACTGGTACAGGTTAAAAATTTGTACGATATACTACCTAAAAAACTAAGTTAGAGATATCGACCCTAGGATATACTGGAAATTGATTTCAATTATTTCACTGTCTTAATGGATTTTTTTAGCGCTAAAAAAAGGCCTATAAGACCTTTTTAAATTAATTACGAGATTCCAAGGCATTTAATAATGCTTTGCGTTTAAAAATTAAATGCCAGCGTTTACCACCAAGTTGTCGCCATAACATAGCAGCACGAATGCCGGCCATTAGGATGGCTCTGACTTGGTTTGATATCTGTGGTTGCTGTAAAAAACGGCTGTCCCCGTGAACCTGAATACGAAAGGGTAATTTGCTCAGCGTGTCTTGATACATGCCCGAAATAGACGCCAGCATATTTTCATGTAATACACTTTCATAATGGGCTTTTTTCTGTTCAATATGGGTGATTTTTTGGCCAATCTGAGACAGCATTTCAGGTGTTTTAGATAATTTGTTTTCCAAGTGAATTAGACTTAGCGCATATCTAAGTGTGTCTGGGTTGACGCTGCTTCGCTCTTTGCCAAGTGCCTGTCGAGTGATGCGTCGCCCCAGCGCAAGATTGCTTTGGCAATCCCATTGCCCACCATAGATGTCTTCTGTAGAGCCTGCGTTCAGCATTAAAATACTGTCTAAAAGCGGCTGTAAACTGGCGTTATCTACTTTCCCCGTTTTGGCTAAAATAGACACCAACTCTGCTGCTTGGAAAACAGCGGATAGGGCGATAGTTTGCTCTTTTTCTCTGCTACTCACGTTTTCTCTCTTAATAGCTACTTGTTAAAAGCGACATTAATAATGCCACCACCAAGACACACTTCGTCTACATAAAATACCACTGATTGGCCTGGTGTGATTGCTCGTTGCGGTTCCAAAAAGGAGACTTCAACACGGCCATCGGCCAACTCGTTAATAGTGCAGTCTTGGTCTGCTTGGCGGTAACGGCATTTTGCTTTACATGTTAATGGAAAGCTTGGTTTTTCTCTCGCAACCCAATCGAAGTTGTCGGCAATCAAATGCGTTTTAAACAAGGACTCATGTTGGCCGCCTTGCGTAACGATCAGAACATTACGTTCTAGGTCTTTCTCAACCACATACCATGGATCGTCTGAATATTTAGCGAGGCCACCAATCCCCAAGCCTTGTCGTTGGCCAATGGTGTGATACATCAAACCATGGTGGCGAGCAATTTTGTCACCCTCAAGGGTTTCGATATCACCTGGTTGAGCAGGTAAATATTGTTCGAGAAAGTCTTTGAAACGTCGTTCTCCGATGAAGCAAATACCGGTACTGTCTTTTTTGTTGTGAGTGACTAGACCAAACTCTTCAGCCAAGCGACGTACTTCTGGCTTTTCCAGTTCACCAACAGGGAAAAGTGTTTTGGCGATTTCGTCTTTGCCAACCGCATACAAAAAGTAACTTTGGTCTTTATTACCGTCTAAGCCTTTTAGCAGTAATGGCTCACCGTTTTTATCACCACGCCGAACATAATGTCCAGTGGCTATATAATCCGCGTTTAACGCCATCGCGTATTCTAAAAATGCTTTGAATTTGATTTCTTTGTTGCACAGAATGTCTGGGTTTGGTGTGCGTCCAGCTTTGTATTCGGCAAGGAAGTGTTCGAAAACGTTGTCCCAATATTCTGAGGCAAAGTTAGCTGTATGCAGCTTAATACCTAATTTATCGGACACAGCTTGCGCATCCGCTAGATCGTCTTTGGCGGTGCAATATTCTGTACCATCATCTTCGTCCCAGTTTTTCATGAAAAGACCTTCAACCTGATAACCCTGTTGCATCAGAATAAGGGCTGATACAGAGGAGTCGACACCGCCGGACATGCCGACAATGACTTTTTTTGAGCTGTTTGCGTTGTTCGCAATAGGGCTGTCTTTCATGTGCTGTGATTTCTCGACTGTTATTTTCGCAAAGCGAAGAGGCATTGCCTCAGATGAATGTAATGTAGGTTATTGTATCACTTTCTGATTATTGGCATAGGCCGAAGAAATTGATTCGATACAAAAGATAAGGAGATAATGGGGTTATTAAATGAATCTTCAATGCAGGCTTTAATTAATGGGCTGCGATGAGGCAGAGCCATGATTTCTTCATACGTTAGCCAATGGCTAGAAACAATGTCGTTATCGAGCGGTTCATGAGTTTCATTCACCGCCTCGCACAAGAAGCACAGCCGATGATAGGTGTCAGCGCCTTCGTAAGGTGTAAATGCATACATGCCAAGCAGGCCGATAGGTTCTACTAGCCAGCCTGATTCTTCTCTTGTTTCGCGAATAACGGCTTGAGTGACGCTTTCGTTATTTTCGACGTGGCCGGCTGGTTGGTTTAGTACTAGGTTTCCGTCTTGCCATTCCTTCACCATGAGAAACTTTGTTGCCTTGGGATCTTTGTTGTCCTTTCTCACTAGGGCGGCGACGGTTAGGTGAGGCAGCTTTTCTATTTCTTTGCTCTTCAAACTGATTAACCTCTTTTAGTAAATGGTCAGTTGGCTCTATATAGTTCCATTGGCCAATTCCTGTATTTTCTAAAGTATAAGGACCAATGGCATAGCGAATTAACCTGAGTGTTGGAAAACCAACGGCAGCCGTCATTCGACGAACTTGTCGATTTTTACCTTCGCGAATTTGTAGTGATAACCAGCTGGTCGGGATGGCTTCACGATAGCGAACGGGTGGCGTTCTGTCCCAAATGGCGGGTTCTGCCATGCGTTCTGCTTGGGCGGGTTTAGTTAGCCCATCTTTTAGTTCAACACCTCGTCTTAATTTTTCTAGCGCCTCGTCTGAAATATCACCTTCTACTTGAACCCAATAAGTCTTTGGCATTTTAAAGTCTGGAGAGGCGATAATATGTTGCAGAGCCCCTTGGTTGGTAAGTAGCAATAGGCCTTCTGAGTCAAAGTCTAGTCGCCCCGCAGGGTAAAAATCCGGTGCATCAATGTACTTTGCAAGTGTGGCTTTGTCTCCTTCGGCAGAAAATTGGCTTAGTACTCGAAAGGGTTTGTTGAATAAAATTAAGTTTGAAGGCATCAAGGTAATAGGTGCTTTAGGAGGTGTTTTAAATCTAAAGAAGAGCCGAATAATATCATCTCACTCCCCATGAAGGGAGTAAGATAACAAATTCGTCTTCGGATAGCGATGAAGCTTGGTGCTATTATGCAGGCTGTGTTTTTGAGTCGCTTTTTGTTGCATCCTCTTGATTTGATATGGTTGGGTTTATTTCAATAGCGTGTAACCCTCTTTCTCCTGGTTCGACATCAAATGTCACTGCTTGTCCTGCTTTTAGGGTTTTGTATCCTTCTACATTGATCGCAGAATAATGAATAAATAAATCTTCATTAAAGTCTTCAGACACAATGAACCCATATCCTTTTGCATTGTTAAACCACTTCACTGATCCGTGATGCATGAGCCACTCCTTATCCACTCAGAACATAGTTAGCCTGTCATAGCGGGCTGTTCAAATTTTAAAATATAGTTCGGATATCGTAGATTGCTAAATAGGTGCGAATTGTTTTTGAGCAATCAATGCTAGAATTTTATTAACAAACATTGATTGCACATTTGGTCACCCCAATAAAAGCGTAGAAGCCCTTTTGGTATTTGTAAAACCCAAGTGGTAATCTGTTTTTAAGAAATGACCGTATATGAGTAGTAATGTGTCATATGTGGCATATTATGTGAAAAAATGTAGCCTCAGAGGCGTGGAATGATTGTAGATCAAGAAATTAGACTAGTATCAGAAGATGATGAACAACACGGGCATTCGAGTATTGCGATTGCCCCAGAGGAAACTGAATTAAAACCACCCTCTATGTATCAGGTGGTACTGTTCAATGATGACTTTACGCCAATGGATTTTGTCGTATTTGTGTTACAACGGTTTTTTTCTATGGATGGGGAGAAGGCTAATCAGGTAATGTTAGAAGTGCATCAAAAAGGGAAAGGTGTTTGTGGAATTTATCCCTTTGATATTGCTGAAACTAAAGTGGCAATGGTACAACAGTTCGTGGAACAAAATGAGCACCCCTTAATGTGTGACCTACAAAAGGTCGACTGATTCAGAGTGAGGGAATAGCAATGTTAGATAAAGAACTAGAGCAAACCCTGAACACAGCTTTCAAAGCGGCGCGCGACAAGCGCCATGAATTCATGACGGTTGAGCATTTATTATTAGCTCTTATTGAAAATGGCGCTGCTTCAAGCGTCCTAAAAGCATGTGGTGTGAATTTAGACATCTTAAGTAAGGAGCTTGAGGAATTCGTAGATAGCACTACACCTCTAATTCCTGAAGACGACGAAGAGCGTGAAGTTCAACCTACGTTAGGTTTTCAGCGCGTGTTACAACGTGCGGTCTTCCATGTTCAATCTTCTGGTAAACGCGAAGTCACAGGCGCGAATGTGCTGGTGGCTATTTTTAGTGAGCAAGAAAGCCAAACAGTTTATCTTCTAAAACGTCATGGCGTAGCACGAATTGATGTGGTCAATTATGTTGCACACGGTATTTCTAAAACGGGCGATGCCGCTTCTCAAGATATGGATCATGATGACGAGGCCGAAGATACGAATACTGCGCCGTTGCAAAAATTTGCTACTAATTTAAATGAAGAAGCTAAAGCTGGAAAAATAGACAAGCTGATTGGTCGTGAATACGAAGTTGAGCGAGTAATACAAACGCTTTCTCGCCGTCGTAAAAACAACCCTCTCTTGGTTGGTGAGTCTGGTGTTGGTAAAACAGCCATTGCTGAAGGCTTAGCAAAACGTATTGTTGATGGACAGGTGCCTGATGTTATTGCGGACGGTGTGGTTTATTCCTTGGATTTGGGGGCTTTGCTCGCAGGTACTAAATACCGCGGAGATTTTGAAAAACGTCTTAAACAATTGCTCGGCGAACTGAAAAAGTTACCGAATGCTATTCTGTTTATTGATGAAATTCATACCATCATTGGTGCGGGTGCGGCTTCTGGTGGTGTCATGGATGCTTCCAACTTGCTCAAGCCTGTATTGAGTTCGGGTGGTTTGCGCTGTATTGGTTCAACAACATTCCAAGAGTTTCGTGGTGTGTTTGAAAAAGACCACGCGTTGGCACGTCGCTTCCAGAAAATTGATGTAAATGAGCCAAGTGTTGATGATACTTATCAAATTCTGAAAGGCATCATTGGTGCATTTGAAGAGCATCATAAGGTTAAGTACGAAGAGCCAGCCTTATTGGCAGCAGCCGAGCTTGCTCAGCGCTATGTGACAGATCGTCATATGCCTGATAAAGCGATTGATGTTGTGGATGAAGCTGGTGCTTATCAGCGGCTACAGCCAGAAGACAAGCGTAAAGGGGTTATCACGGTTGCTGATATTGAAGATATCGTCTCTAAGATCGCCAGAGTGCCTGTGAGAGCAGTTAACTCTGATGATAGACAAGTCTTGTCTAACCTTGAACGCAACCTGAAAATGGTGGTCTTCGGGCAAGACAACGCCATTGATTCTTTATCCGCTGCGATTAAGTTATCTCGTGCAGGTTTGAAGGCTGAACAAAAGCCTATTGGTTCTTTCTTGATGGCTGGTCCGACGGGCGTCGGTAAAACAGAAGTTACCAAACAGCTAGCCAAACAATTAGGGCTTGAGCTCATTCGTTTCGATATGTCGGAATACATGGAACGCCATGCGGTATCTCGTTTGATTGGTGCCCCGCCGGGCTATGTTGGTTTTGATCAAGGCGGCTTGCTAACAGAAGCAGTGACGAAGAATCCACACAGTGTCGTGCTATTGGATGAGATTGAGAAGGCTCACCCAGAGGTCTTTAACTTGCTTCTGCAAGTAATGGATCACGGTACCTTGACGGATAACAACGGACGCAAGGCGGATTTCCGTAATGTCATTTTAGTGATGACTTCGAATGCGGGGGCTGAAGAGTTGGCTCGTCGTTCGATTGGTTTCTCTAGTCAAGACAACTCAACTGACGGCATGGAGGTGATTAATCGCACTTTCACGCCAGAATTTAGAAACCGTCTTGATGCTGTTATTCAGTTTCAGCAGCTTGATGAGCGTATCATCTTTAATGTGGTTGATAAGTTCTTGGTGGAGTTGCAGGCTCAGCTGGATCCGAAAGGTGTCTTGTTGGAGGTCTCAGACACTGCCAGAGGCTGGTTGGCGAATAAAGGCTACGATCGTCAGATGGGTGCGCGCCCAATGGCGAGGGTGATTCAGGAGCATCTGAAGAAGCCTCTGGCTGATCATATCCTCTTTGGGGATTTGCACGATGGTGGTCATGTCAAAGTTGCTTTGAATGAAAAAAGCGATGAGCTTCAGTTTGAAGTGATAAAAGAGGCGGTTGTTCATTAAACTGTTACAAAACGAACTCCGTCGATCTTGTAGGTCGTGCTTTAGCGCGTCAAGGTTTTTGGTTCAGTGTTATCGGGTTTTTGACGGCCTAGAGGCCGACCTACAGGTATTAGCGACATAAAAAAACCGGACAATGTCCGGTTTTTTTATGTCGTTTATTTCAAGGTGCTTTTTGAGGGCAGCTTAAATTAACGTGCGCGGTATACGATACGGCCTTTAGATAGGTCGTAAGGAGTTAATTCCACTTTTACTTTGTCACCAGTCAAAATACGAATGTAGTTTTTGCGCATTTTACCAGAGATATGTGCGATTACGATGTGTCCGTTTTCTAATTCAACACGGAACATGGTATTAGGCAACGTATCAATGATAGTGCCCTCCATTTCTAAGCCTTCTTCTTTTGCCACAATATGTGTCCTATAGTGTTAACTTACTATTTGTTTAGTAGACGCCGACCTTGTGACCCGCCAAGGTCTGCAGACGAAGAAAAAAGATGTTTCTCTTGGTCGGTTGAGCGCTAAATATCTAAATCATGATTGCGTATTTAGCGACGTCTGAATTTTGATCGAGCGTATTTTGCCTAAAAATGCAGCGTAAGGCAAACCTAGTTGCATTCGGATAGCGTCTATTTTTGTATTACAGAGAGCATTTCTTCGAATTTTTTCCGATGTTAATGAGTTTTGAATTCTTTTCTATCTTGGGTATGAGTTTAGTAAGTACTGCGCAAAAATCGTTGCGAGGTAATTGTTTCGCCCCTAGCGAAAGTAAATGCGCTGATTCAACTTGGCAATCTATGAGTTCAATTTGGCAATCTTTAGCGACATCACAAAATGATTTTAATGCGACTTTTGATGCATTGGGGTGCAGAGAAAACATGGATTCGCCAAAAAATATCTTGCCCATAGCCACGCCATAAAACCCACCAACCAACTTATCATCAAGCCAAATTTCAATTGAATGTGCGTAGCCTAGTTTATGCAGTTCTGTGTAGGCTGCTTTGATGTCATTGGATATCCAAGTGCCTTCTTTGTCCGCCCGTAAGGCTGAGCAGTAACCAATAACTGATGCAAAATCTTGATTGACCGAGTACATCCAGTTTTCTTTTCTAGAGGCCTTTATGAGGGATTTTGATGTATGGAAATGCTCGGGGACTAATACGCATCTCTGTTCTGGATGCCACCACAAGATAGGGTCGGGGTCGCTAAACCATGGAAAGAATCCTTTGCTGTACAGATGAAGTAAGCGCGTCGTGGTTAAGTCTCCACCAATTGCAGAGAGGCCTTCAGGGTCTTGTAATGCCTTATTTGGGTTTGGGGTGTCGTATGGAGACTCTGAAAGTAATATAAGTTCGTGTTTATCATTATGGTTATGTGACGCTGACATTAGTCTCTCATTGTCCTAGTGTTGATGGCATGTTTAGCTGATTCTAGGCTATTCTTGAATATTTTGATTAAAAAAGCTAAAGAAAAGAAAGTAGGTACCGATATTTTCGAAGTAAGGAAGAAAGGGTGTGTTTTTTGCTTTTTTCTGACACAAAGAAGTGTTTTTTTTTGTAAAATGTGTATTAATAGATCATTGATTTTGCTTTATATGTCTCTTTTTGCGTGTTTTTTTGCACAGAGAGAGGGTGAAAAAGCAAAAAAAAAGAAAAAAAGTGCAAGGAGTGCTTGACCTGAAAGGGAAAACTTAGTTTTAATCAATGCAGTGCTAAACAGTAATTCGAAATCATAATCGGATGCGGTATTAGGGACTAAAAGGATATTTCGTTTTTTTGGCTGATGTCACAAAAGTGAAACTGATAGGTTTTAGAATGCTTGAATCGTTGATTTGACAACGTTTTTGGTTTGAAAAGAAAATCGATCGATAGGTCTGCAAGACCATATTATATAATATAAAGGGGAATCTTGAATGAAAGCGATTAAACTTGCTTCTGTGTTTGCGGTATCTGCTGTAGCGGCTGCTGTTTCTACTACTACTTTTGCTGCTGAGCCAGTTTTTAAGGGTACAGCTGGTCTTGAGTATAAATCTCAAGAATCAGGTAAAGACGGCACCACTGCTAACCGTGGTGAAGTGAATATCATCGGTGATACAGGCCTTGTTTACTTTGATCTAGACATGGAAGCTGATGACGGTAATGGCGGATTCAACTTAGATGAAATCTATGTTAAGCAAGGCGCTGTTCAGTTTGGTGACTTTGATGGCACCATTCTAGACTCTGTTGCTTACAGTGCTGGCGTAGAAGAAGATAATGACAATGCCAAAGAAGATTTTGGTGATGTTCTGGCTATCCGTTATATGTTGGCTGAAGGTCTAACAGTAGCGCTTGAAGGTGGAACAAACGACAATGTTGGCTCACTAGCTGTTGCTTACTCAACAGATCTTAGCGGTTTGACTTTGGGTGTATCTGCGGGCTACAAAATGTCTGACGACGTTGATAACCAACTTTTAACTGTTGGTGTTAAAGTGCCTCTTGGTATGGCAACATTGTCTTCATTCGTTCGCGTAGGTTCAATCGATGATGCAGATGTAATGAACACTGGTGTTGGTATTGAGTTACCAGTTAGTGAACAGCTGACTCTTGCTGCTCAATATTTCACACGTGGTGGCGAAGCAAATTCTACAAACTCTGATGATACTGATGCTGGTTTGACTGTTGGTTCTGATTTAGAAGATCAAGGTCGTACTGAATTTACAGCTTACTATACTCCAGGTGACGTAACATTCTACGCTTCTTACCTATCTTATGAAGCTGATGATTCTGATTACTCTGTAGTTGGTGCTAAAGTTTCTTTCTAAGCGTTTCCCCTAAAGGTCTTCTC
This sequence comes from Marinomonas foliarum, assembly GCF_016906065.1. NCBI lineage: Bacteria > Pseudomonadati > Pseudomonadota > Gammaproteobacteria > Oceanospirillales > Oceanospirillaceae > Marinomonas > Marinomonas foliarum. The sequence goes on from NZ_CP070273.1 coordinate 3,200,719, forward strand.
TGAAAAATGAGAACACCTTTACGAGTTAAAGCGAAAGCCAACCCTTTGGGTTGGCTTTTTTTATGGTAAGCTTAGCGAACTTGTTGCTCCTTTGAATGGAGCTTATTTTGTTTTGGTTAGCATGAAATAGGAAGGCGCGTTTTGTCAGAAAAAATGAGTGAGTCGGTACGATCACCAATTTGGGAATTGTTTGCCAAGCAGTCAGCGTTTATTGCTGCTTTATTATGTTTGTTCTTTTTTGGTTTGGCGACTTATACCTATAACCCAGACGATGCTGGTTGGTTTTATTCCGGCAGTGGGGTCGCTATCCAGAACTCTATGGGACCTATTGGTGCCATTATTGCCGATTTGGCGTCAGGCTTTTTCGGTTCTTTATTCTACTCTTTACCGCCTTTGTTCTTTTGGGTAGCTATCATTTTATGGCGTAACCCGCACTCCTTATTACCTCTTAATAACACTTTGCTTTGCACCATTGGGAGTATCTTGTATTTGTGTTTTGGCTCCGTGCTGTGCTTTTTGCATTCGGTCGGAGAACCTTCCCTGCAATATGGTACGGGTGGCATTTTAGGGCGCGGCCTTGGCATTTTGATGTATGGCTTCATTGGTTATGATGGTTCGACTTTAGTTAGTCTTGCTTTAGTGATTTTGTCATTTACTCTGCTTTCTCAAGTACATTGGTTGAGTTTGATGGACCGCTTAGGTGAAAAAGCCTACAACTTTGCCATGTTTATTCGTCAGAAGTGGATTAGTAATCGAGAGCAGAAAGCCAATAAGAAAAATGAGCTTATTGACCTAGACAGCGTTTCTGATGAGGTTGAAGAGCCTGCAATAGTTAGAAAAAGAAGAAAGGCGCAGAAAGAACAGAATGAGCGACCTACAGCAGATATTTTGTTCGAAGATTCTGTATCGGTAGATGAAGAGTCACATTCGGCTGATACCAAAAAATCTAAATTTAGCTTATCAGCTTTGTTTTCAAAAGCTCGATCTTCGTCTTCAAAAGAGAAAAATGAGGGGCCTGATAAAGAGCCCTCTATTCATACGGAGCCAGAGTTCGGTGGCTTTGATGATTTAGCGTCGGATGGATTATCTTTTGATGATAAAGACGTTAACTTTGGTGACACCCTTTATATAGAAGAGTCCTGGTCAGCAAATAGTGATGACGCTGCAAAAGATGCGAACATGCAACAATATAAGCAGCCAGTGAAAGAGCAATCAGTTCAAGCCGAGCCAGAGCTTGTCTCATCGGGTATTTCCAAAGAACAAGCTGATGCGATGCTGTTTAATCCAGACAAATCTGCTCCTGCAGACATTTCGCCAGCCCATAAACCCGCTTTTCGTACTTTGTCTGAGGCTAAGCAGTTAGATTCTCTAGGCGGTCCTTATTCTGATGAGGCGGATAGCAATAAAAAAATAGAGGCTTATTCATTACCTGATCGTTCCGTGCTGACCAAGCCAAAACCTAAGCAGGGTGGTTACTCTGAAGATGAGTTGTTAGCTTTGTCTGAATTGTTAGAGCAGCGCCTGCAGGATTTCGGTGTAAAAGCGGAAGTGGTTGAAGTGAACCCAGGGCCTGTTATTACACGCTTCGAGATTCAGCCAGCACCAGGAGTGAAGGTTTCTCGAATTACCAATTTAGCAAAAGACCTCGCGCGTTCTTTGAGTGTTATGAGTGTTCGCGTGGTCGAAGTTATTGCTGGCAAGTCGACGATCGGGATTGAGATTCCTAACCAGGTTCGCGATACCGTTTACTTTTCTGAAGTGATCAATTGCGATGCTTATGACAGATCTTCCTCGCCACTCACCTTGTCACTAGGTCATGATATTTCTGGTGAACCCGTTGTTGTCGATCTAGCTAAAATGCCTCATGTGTTGGTGGCAGGTACGACAGGCTCAGGTAAATCTGTGGGCGTTAACGCTATGATCTTAAGTATGTTGCTGAAGTCGACTCCAGACGAAGTGCGTATGATCATGGTTGACCCGAAAATGCTTGAATTGTCGATTTATGAAGGTATTCCGCATTTATTAACCCCTGTTATTACTGACATGAAAGACGCTGCCAATGGCTTGCGTTGGTCGGTAGATGAAATGGAGCGTCGCTACAAGCTCATGTCGAAACTTGGTGTACGAAATATTGCGGGTTATAACAAAAAGGTTCGTGATGCCATTGAAGCTGGTAAGCCAATTGAAGATCCATTGTGGCAGCCAGAAATGGCGATGTTCTCGGAAGATGGTGTGGCTCGTACAGTGCCATATTTAGAGCCTTTGCCGTATATCGTTATCATAGTCGATGAGTTTGCCGACATGATGATGATCGTGGGTAAAAAAGTAGAAGAACTGATTGCTCGTATTGCTCAGAAGGCAAGGGCAGCAGGTATTCACCTAATCTTGGCGACGCAACGTCCATCGGTAGATGTCATTACTGGTTTGATCAAAGCGAATATACCGACGCGAATGGCGTTTCAGGTGTCGTCGAAAATTGACTCACGAACCATACTTGACCAAGGTGGGGCGGATCAGCTTTTGGGTATGGGGGACATGCTGTATCTTCCGGCCGGATTGCCAACGCCAATTCGTGTGCATGGTGCTTTTGTGTCAGATGAAGAAGTTCATGCGGTGGTAGAAGAGTGGAAACAGCGTGGTGAGCCTGAGTACATTGAAGATGTTGTTGTGAATCCAGAGGATTTAATGACTGATGGTGGCGGTGAAGATAAAGATGCACTTTATGATGAAGCTGTGAAAATTGTCATTGAAACGCGTAAAGCTTCGATCTCTTCTATTCAACGTCGATTGAAAATAGGTTACAACAGAGCGGCTAATTTGGTTGAATCAATGGAAGCCGCTGGTTTAGTTGGCCCAATGGGAACCAATGGACAAAGAGATATCTTAATTCCAGAGTAATAGTCGATGGCCCTAATTTCGTTTTAGGGCTTTATGTATATATGAGTGGAGATACATTTTGGTAAATAAATTAGTCACCTTCGCGCTGTTTGGCTTTTTAGCTATTTTTCAATCGACGTTAGTGCAAGCGGATGACAATGCGACAGCTTCTATAGAAAGCTTGCTGGAGATGAATCGAAACATCGAAGGTGAGTTTCGGCAAGTTACGTACGATGAAAAAGGTAAGCAGTTACAAGTAAGCGAAGGTGTTTTTCTTCTTGCGAAGCCTAATCAATTTGTTTGGGATAGTGTGACGCCTTTTGCACAACGTATTATCTCTGATGGTAAAAACATTACCGTCTGGGATGTGGATTTAGAACAAGCGACTAAGAAGCCATTGTCTGGTGCGGTTGGTAATTCTCCAGCAGCTCTTTTAGGGCAGCCTGCAGCCGATGTACTTCCTCATTATGACGTGAGTACATTGGGTGCTGAGAAATTTCGTTTAGCACCAAAAGACGACCAAGACCTCTTTCAGGCATTGACCCTGTCTTTTAGAGATAAAGTGATCAGTGCTATGAGTATTTTAGATACGCTTGGGCAAACCACGGTTATCGAATTTAAAAATGTTGAGACACATGAAGGTGTTGCAAAAGAAAACTTTGTTTTGGATTTGCCAGCTAATGTGGACGTCATTGTAGAAGGCCAGTAATGAAAGATCTTTTTTCGGATGTGCCGCCAGAGGCGTATCAGCCTTTGGCAGCTAGAATGCGACCAGCGAATCTGGATGATTATATTGGCCAGTCGCATTTGGTAGGTCCGGGAAAGCCATTACGCAGAATGGTAGAAACAGGTCATTGTCATTCTTTTATTCTTTGGGGTCCTCCCGGAGTAGGTAAAACCACATTTGCTCAGCTTTTATCCCACGCCCTTGATGCGCAGTTTATTGAAATATCGGCTGTCATGTCGGGTGTTAAAGAAATCCGAGCTGCGGTAGATCAAGCGAAACAATTACGCATGATGAACGGCACACAGACGGTCTTATTTGTCGATGAAGTACACCGGTTTAATAAATCACAGCAAGATGCCTTTTTGCCTTTTATTGAAGATGGTACCTTTTTGTTTATTGGTGCTACCACGGAAAACCCAGCCTTTGAACTTAACTCCGCCTTGCTGTCTCGTGCTCGTGTGTATCGTTTAAAAACGCCGAGCGTCGATGAAGTGGGGCTTGTACTGTCTCGTGCTTTGAAAAGTCTCGAAAATGACTTTCAGATAGATGACTATTTTTTATCGGTATTGGCTCAAGCCGCAGATGGTGACATTCGACGAGGTCTTAACTTTTTAGAAATTTTATCTGACCTTGTTGAGCCAGGCTGTAAAGTGACTCAAGAGCAGCTTGAAGATGTTCTGGGAGGAAGTCTTCGTCGCTTTGACCGTAAGGGCGATGTGTTTTACGACCAGATTTCCGCCTTTCATAAATCCGTTCGCGGATCTTCTCCTGATGGTGCCTTGTATTGGATGGCACGAATGTTGGATGGCGGTTGTGATCCTTTGTATATTGCACGTCGTTTGTTGGCTATTGCATCAGAAGACATTGGTAATGCCGACCCGCGAGCGTTGCAAATTGGTTTAAATGCTTGGGATGTATTTGAACGTGTTGGTCCAGGTGAGGGCAATCGTGCGATTGCGCAAGCTGCTGTCTATATGGCATGTGCACCCAAAAGTAATGCTGTTTATAAAGCGTTTGGGCAGGCAATGTCGGATGTTGCAGCGCAACCAAGTTATGAGGTGCCAGTGCATTTGCGTAATGCGCCAACGTCTTTGGCAAAAAGCATGGGACACGGTGATGAATACCGTTACGCGCATAATGAAGAGCATGCTTACGCTGCTGGTGAAAACTATATGCCAGAAGAGATAGCTGATATGCGTTATTATCAGCCGACGGATCGAGGCTTAGAGAAAAAGATCAATGATAAACTGGCTTGGTTGTCAGATTTAGATGATCAAAGCCCGTTACAGCGTTACAACTCTTTTTACCGAACTAAAGGCTTGTCTGAAGAGGACAATCTATGATGTATCTAATGATCGCCGTTGGTGGTGCGCTTGGCGCATTGAGTCGGTATGGTATGTCTAAGTGGGTTAATGCGCACTGGCAGTACCATTTTCCCTTTGCCACTATAGTAGTGAATGTTTTGGGTTGTGTGTTGATGGGCGTTGCATTTGTGCTGATTAGTGAGCGCATGCCGTCACTTGAACCATACCGTCCTTTGGTTATGGTCGGTTTTTTAGGAGCATTTACTACTTTTTCCACTTTTTCACTGGAAATTGTCTCCCTTATTAACATGCAGGCTTGGCTAACTGCGGTAAGCTATTTATTATTAAGCTGCATTTTAGGTATTGTTGGTTTGGCGATTGGAATGACGCTAGCGCGTTTGTTCTGATTCCTTAGACTATTTGAAAGTACCTTAATTTATTTTTATACACTGTTTGAAGGATATTGTTGCAGAGATGTTAGACATTAAAGCATTACGCGCTGACCCAGAAGCCATTGCGGCTCAACTTAAAAAGAAAGGCTATGAGTTGGATGTGGCGACTTTTTCTTCCTTAGAAGAGCGTCGTAAAGCCATTCAAGTAGAAACGGAGCAGCTGCAACAAGCCCGAAATTCAGTATCCAAAGAAATTGGTCAGGCGATGAAGTCTGGCGATAAAGACAAAGCGGCTGAGCTAAAAGCACAAACAGCAACGCTAGGTGATGACCTTGAAGCGGCAAAAACACAGCTGACACAAGTTCAAGACGAAATGGAAAACTTGTTGGAAGGCATTCCAAATCTTCCGCATGAATCAGTTCCAGAAGGTAAAACTGAAGACGATAACGTTGAAGTTCGTCGTTGGGGAACGCCTAAGCAATTCGACTTTGAGCCAAAAGATCACGTTGATCTTGGTGAAGCGATGGAAATGCTGGATTTCGAAGCGGCAGTTAAAATTACTGGCTCTCGCTTTGCCGTTATGCATTCTGACTTAGCACGCCTACATCGTGCTCTAACGCAATTCATGATCAATACTCATGCAGACTTGCATGGTTATACTGAAGTGTATGTGCCTTACTTAGTAAACTCTCATTCCTTAAAAGGAACAGGACAGCTACCTAAGTTCGAAGCGGATTTGTTTAAAGTGCCAGTGGACAAAGACAGTGGTAATAATGACCTGTATTTGATCCCAACAGCAGAAGTGCCTGTGACAAACTTGGTACGTGATGAAATTTTAAATGACGCAGATTTGCACAAGAAGTTTGTCGCTCATACGCCTTGCTTCCGCAGCGAAGCAGGCAGCTATGGTCGTGATACTCGCGGCATGATTCGTCAGCATCAGTTTGAAAAAGTTGAGTTGGTTCATGTTTGCCGTCCAGATATTTCAGAACAAGTACTGGAAGAGTTGGTAGGGCACGCAGAAGTGATCCTACAAAAACTAGAGCTTCCTTATCGTACAGTGATCCTGTGTGGTGGTGATCTTGGTTTCTCTGCGCACAAAACGTATGACATTGAAGTATGGTTGCCTGGTCAGGGTAAATACCGTGAGATCTCTTCTTGCTCTAACATGTGGGACTTCCAAGCCCGTCGTATGCAAGCACGCTGGCGCAATCCAGAAACAGGTCGTCCAGAATTGGCACATACCTTGAATGGTTCTGGTTTGGCTGTGGGTCGTACATTGGTTGCTGTCCTTGAAAACTATCAAGATGCAGAGGGTAATGTACGTGTTCCTGATGTGTTAGTGCCTTATATGGGCGGTAAGACGGTATTGAAAAAAGCGTAAGCTAAATTTTCTAATAAAAAAGCCTCAACGGAGGCTTTTTTTGTATGAGTGGATATTGGAAATTATGACGGGCAAGGTCTATTTGATTGGTGCGGGTCCAGGTGATCCAGAGTTATTGACGTTAAAAGCACATCGATTGCTAAAAATGGCGGATGTGGTTTTGTACGACCGCTTGGTTGGCAAAGAAATTATTGAGCTAATTCCTGAGTCAGCAGAGAAAATGTACGTGGGCAAAGCCAAGTCTTTGCATAGTCTTCCACAAGAAGAGATTAATAGTTTGCTTGCTGCCAAAGCAAAAGAAGGCCACATGGTGGTGCGTCTAAAAGGTGGAGATCCTTTTATCTTTGGTCGTGGTGGTGAAGAGCTTGAAGAATTAATTGAAGAAGGTGTGCCTTTTGAAGTGGTTCCAGGTGTCACGGCAGCAGCAGGCTGTGCTGCGTATGCGGGGATTCCTTTAACCCACCGTGATTATGCCCAGTCGGTTCGTTTCCTAACGGGCCATTTAAAAGACGGCACAACAGAGTTACCTTGGGAAGAATTAGTTCATCCAGCGCAAACCTTGGTTATTTATATGGGCTTAACGGGTCTAAAAGATATCACTCAATCGTTGATCCGTTTTGGTATGAGTCCATCTATGCCAGTGGCAATCGTCGAGAAAGGTACCACTCGTGAGCAGCGCGTTTTCACGTCAACTATTCAAGATGTCTATGAAGTGTCTGTGGTGAACGAGGCTAAATCGCCAGCGTTACTGATTATTGGTGAGGTTGTGACCTTGCAGAAGAAATTAGAATGGTATGGTAAGTATTAGTAGTGGTAGATGCCATTTGGTCGGTCTTCAGGCCGACAAAAAAGCACTCGATATTTAATCTGAAACCTTGTCGCGCTAAAGCACGACCTACAAAAATCAATCACCTGTAGGTCGGTCTTCAGGCCGACAAAAAAGCACTCGATATTTAATCTGAAACCTTGTCGCGCTAAAGCACGATCTACAAAAATCAGTCATCTGTAGGTCGGTCTTCAGGCCGACAAAAAAGCACTCGATATTTAATCTGAAACCTTGTCGCGCTAAAGCACGACCTACAAAAATCAATCATCTGTAGGTCGGTCTTTAGGCCGACAAAAACATTTACAAGTGACTCACAGGCAGTTCGCAGGTTTTGGAAGGCCAGCAATTTTAGCGGCTAGCTTAGGTGGGCTACCAGGAAATAGGGTCATTAAATAAATGCTACGGCCTTTGTCCGCGCCTAGTTTTTTTGATACCGCTTTTACTAGTGGGCGCATAGCGGGAGACACTTCAAATTCTTGATAAAAATCTCGCAACAAGTGAATAATTTCCCAGTGTGCCTCCGTAAGCTCGACTTCAACCTCTTGCGCCAGTTGATTGGCAAGTTCTGGTGTCCAGTCTTGCAGGTTTAGCAAATAACCTTCTTCATCTAGAACTATAGTTTTGTTTGTCATTGTAATTACCAACTAATGTTTGCTTCAGCAGCAAAGGTTAACTCTACCCATTCTTCGTCTGTAAGTGCGATTCCGAATGTTGGCGATAAACCATAGGCAGCAGCATCACTTTGCAAATAATAAAGTGTGATCTCTTTCTCTTTTGTAAGAGTTTGCATCTTCTCAGCGTACTGAATGCTTTTTAGAAAACCGTCTTCAATCAGTAGGACTTGGTCACCTGCTTGCAGGCTATTTTGCCAAGTCGTTTCTAGTGAGGCAGGGTAATCGAGTTGATTTATTTGGTGGAGTCGCATAATTAAAACCGAAAAACCTGTTGGTATTGTGAAAACATTGTCTGCCACTCGGTACTATCCAGTGGTGTGACGCCTTGCCATGAAGTGGTGCTATCCAGCCATGAATGGTTTTTTTCTATATAGACGTTTTCAATGTCATAAAACTCGAGTCCAGCGAGCAGCTTGTGTAGGTTTTTGCCATGTTCCGCTGTGGGTTGTTGAGTGTCGGATAAAAGCGCTAAAGCTGCGCCAGATAAGCATAAATCAACAGGTTGCTCGAATGTGGCCAATACGAGAGCTAGGTCTAGTCCTTCTTTACAAGCCAAGCTCGAATAGGGGCTGGTATTTAGGTGGATCAAAGTGTGTTTCATGAGGCTACCTAAACTGAATAATTTTGTTGGTTGTGTTCATTAGATCAACAAGAGTCCCCAAGCCTTCAAGCTGAAAATGTTCTGCAAGGGTATGTTGTTCTAGCTCATAGCGACGGCTTTCACCTTCATTGATAATGCCACGTCTTACCGCCGCGGCAATGCATAAATGCAGCGGAATGTTGTTTTGTTCTGCTATTTCTTGCCATGCTTGGGTGAGGTTAATTTCATCCCTAGGCGGCTGTGCCACTTGGTTGCCAATTAATACAGCATCTTCATAAAAGAAGACACCTTTGATGCTATCGGGGGATTTATTAAGTGCCGCTCGTATGAAGCGCAGTGCAGTGTGGCAGGCTTTGCTGTGATAAGGCGAACCCGTAATGAGCAGAGTGTATTGCATTAAAAATAACCTTGGCATGAGATACGGTAAATTTTACACACAAAAAAGGCCGCAGTCAGCGGCCTTTTTACAGTGCTAAGTAGGATTAATCGTCGTTAGCCATACCAAGCAACGACAATACGCTAAGGAACATGTTGTATAGAGAAACATACAAGTTCACTGTCGCCATGATGTAGTTGGTTTCACCACCGCGTACGATTTGGCTTGTCTGCAGTAAAATAACCGCTGCAGAGAACAAAGCAAAACCAGCAGAAATGAAGATTTGCAATGCCGGCATTTGAACGAAAAATCCGGCGATTACAGCAAACAGCAAGACAAAGAAACCGACAGTGATGAATCCATTAAGGAAGCTAAAGTCTTTCTTTGAAACAAGTGCGTAAGCTGACAAGCCTAGAAATGATAGGCCAGTTATACCTAATGCACTCATGATCAAGCTAGAGCCATTAGACAAGCTCATATAAGCCGTTAGAATTGGTCCAAGGGTCAAACCCATGAAACCAGTTAGAGCAAATACACACAAAATACCTGCAGAGCTATTTTTAAACTTGTGTGTTAGGAAAAGTAAGCCATAAAAGCCTACCAGAGTAATAATTAGTCCCGGATGTGGGAGATTTAATGCCATGCTCATGCCCGCAGTGAAGGCGCTGAACAAAAGGGTAAGCGACAACAGCCCGTATGTATTGCGGAGCGTTTTGTTGGCCGCTTGTGACGTATGTGTCGAAAGGGCTTCTGTGTAACGCATGAGATTACTCCTTTAAGGTTTAAGACAATCAATAGACTTAATATGCGGCTGAAAGTTCCAAACTTCAAGCTAGATTATTTATTCTGTTCCAAATACTAAAAAAGCACCGATGATATCGATGCTTTTTTAGTATTCTGCTGTGTTACTGTTTGTTTAGCAACCTATGATTAAGACGCTAATGACTTGGTTGCACAGGCTTGTTTGGTTTTATGTTTGTCTATTTGTCGGGTTAACTTATCCACCATTTCATCTATGGCGTAAAATAGTCTGTCTTCGGAAGACGCCGCGGCAAAAATTTCTTTGCCTGGTAGATGTATGCAGGCTTCTGCTTTTTGAGACTTGTTATCCTTAAGAAGTGTGACTTGAACAGAAGTAATTTGATCGGTCAGTTTTGATACCTTCTCAAGTTTTTCATTGATGTGATCTTTAATGGCTGGGGTGACGTCGATATGGTGTCCAGAAATTTTGGTAGTGTGCATACTACTTTCCTCCAGAATAACGTTCGCGAAGCAGGCAACGGATAAAAAAATCAAACGACTTGATGCATTAAGATTTGATGTTCATGTTGCTGTCATTTCAGCATAGGTGTGTTTTTTTGTGCTGTCAAAGGCGGGTGGATTTTATTAAAAGAAGTACTGTTTGCATGTAAGGTTGTCGTGCTAATGGCAAAGGCTTTTGATAGACTGTTGTGCTAATTATGCGAAGCGAGATTTATGTTGGATAACGACTATTCATTACCGATATCATTTTCAATGGCCGCCCAGATTGGTCTAGAAGAGACAGTATTGCTGACCTTTCTAAAGCAGCATACTTACCTTTCTGGCGCAAACGTATTACGAATTGAAATGAATCGACTTAGTGCACAGCTGCCTTTCTGGACTGTGCCTATGCTCATGCGTTTATTAACAAATTTGCAGATTAGTCAGCTGTTAAGTTTTCAGCGCCAAGAAGAAGTGTTAGAAATTCAATTGGCGTCATCTCAAAAAGTGGCTCAAGCGGTTAAGCCAGCTACAGAAAGAGCATCGAAAGAAGACCCATTGATGGATAAAATGGATCGATTGCATCGGGCTTCTCGGGAAAAGCCGGAAGAATTTACGCCACAGCCAAAAAGCTACCCTGCAAAACAACCTGTTCGACAATACGAAGCACCATCTCCGCCAGTGGTCAATGACCGCCGCGGTGTCACGGATTTCGACTTGTACTTAGAGCAAAAAGAACGTGCTCGACAACCGGATCAGTGGCAACCTGAAGAGGCGACGTTAGAACAAATTGGTCAGGCTGGCATCGCCCGTGATTTTGCTCTGTCTTTACAGGCTGAGTTTTTGCTGAGAATCAAAGAGCAACGGAAAAATGTCAGAACTTGGAATAGCGAATTTTTTAAATACGTAAAACGTCAGTGGCAATACAAACAATCGGATAGGTCTTCATATGAAGGAACCTCAGGCAGTACAAAATTTACTAAAACCTCTAGAGAACAAGTTAGCGACGCCCTCAACAACATCCACGACACAGACTGGTGAGTATAGTTCGGCTGGCGCGACTCGTGACTCAGGTCCGACAGAAGCGGAACAACAGACTCGTGTACTAGTAAATATGTTGTTTGCACGTTTCAAGGCTATTTATACCCATAAATTTGCGTCAGCTTACAGCACCACAGATGAAGTGAAGCTTGCTAAACGTGAATGGGCAATTGCCTTAAAAGGTTTTCAAGAGCCTCTGTTGGCCTACGCTGTAGAGCGGACTAAAGAAGTTCATGCTTGGCCTCCAACCATTGCGGATTTCTTGAAACTGATTAATACCGCCTACAAAGCTTATGGTTTGTCCGATCCTCGTTCTGCGTACCTTGAAGCTTGTGCTTGTCGTACGGATCCTTTGCGTTATAAATGGAGTCATCCAGCAGTATTTTTTGCGGGTTCCGAAGCAGGTTGGTACAAATTGAAATCTGAAGAGGAGCGTGTGAGCTGGCCTCTGTTTGAACAGAGCTATCTGAAAATCGTCGATCGTGTGATTGCAGGCGAGCGCCTAGTCATCCCAAAAGTGGTCATGATTGAAAATAAGCAAACCCTCAGTGTGAAAGACTTGGCAAATAAGATCGCCAAAGAATTATCCCTTGATGAAGAGCAAATTACGCCATTGCTTTATTACACTCAAAAAACCAATGGAACGGGTGTACGTGCAAGGTATAGAGAAATTTGTCAGCAAAAACTGAAAGAAATGGGTTATAAAGGCAATCTTCCTGAATAAATGTTTTTTCGGAAAAATTGTTATCAACATAATTGGTTATTGGCAGGATGCTATGTGTTGGTTTCTTCTTTGAAGAAGCGCTGGTATAGGACAGTTTGGTGAGGTTGTTATGCTAAAAGTATTGATTGTTGACGACCATGATGTGGTTAGCCAAGGTATTAGTCGTGTATTGCAGGATGTTAAAGGTGTTGATGTTGTTGGAGTTGTGCATTCTGGAGAAGAAGCCATTGCGCACAGTAAAGCGCTTCAACCAGATATTATCCTCATGGATATTCACATGCCTGGTATTGGTGGATTGGGTGCCACGAAAGAAATTAAGCGCATTATGCCGAGAATTAAAATTATCGGCTTGTCTGCGTTAGACGACAATCTTTATCCAGTGAAATTGCTTGAAGCTGGCGCGTCAGGGTATTTGACGAAAGGCACGAAAACCTCCGAAATATTAGAGGCGATCGAAATGGTGTCCAAGGGCGAGCATTACATATCTAAAAATGTCGCCCAAAAAATGGCACTCTCTAAGTTCTCGATCGATGACCAAGGCTCGCCTTTGGGGCAATTGTCAGATCGAGAGTTACAAGTGGCTCAGATGATCATTGATTGTAAAAAATCCAATGAAATAGCTGATCTGCTCAATGTTAGCCCCAAAACAGTAAGTACTTATCGCACTCGTATTTTTACCAAATTAAACATAGACAGCGATGTGGAACTGATACATTTGGCGATACGTTACAGTGTGCTTGGTATGGGCTAGGCGAAAAACGAGGTTTGTTTGAGCCATTCAGAATTTGATCCAAAGCATTTTGTAAGCAACTTAACCACACGTCCGGGCGTTTATCGCATGTACGATGTAAAGGGTGAGTTGCTATATGTTGGAAAAGCCAAAAATTTAAAAAATCGCGTTGCCAGCTATTTTCGTGTAACAGGACTAACGACCAAAACCATGGCCTTGGTTAGTCGTATTCACACCATTGAAATTGCTGTAACCAAAAGCGAAACAGAAGCCTTGCTTCTGGAGCAAACGCTTATCAAGCAGCATCGTCCGCCGTACAATATTTTGCTGCGAGATGATAAATCTTACCCATATATTCTGTTGTCGAATCACCATCATCCGGCGTTGTTGTTTCGTCGAGGCGATAAAACCGACAAAGGTACCTTATTCGGCCCGTTTCCAAGTGGTAGCGCCGTAAAAGAAAGCCTGAACACCATGCAAAAGGTCTTTAAAGTGCGTCAGTGTGAAGACAGCACCTATTCGAATAGATCTCGGCCTTGTTTGCAGTATCAAATCAAACGCTGTTCAGGGCCATGTGTGAACCTGATAAGTGACGAAGAATACGAAAACGATGTGCGTCACGCGCGCATGTTTTTACAAGGCAAAGACCAAGAACTGACAGCTGAAATCACCACGCAAATGAGCGCTGCTGCTGCGGATATGGAGTTTGAACGAGCTGCCGAGTTACGCGATCAAATCATTCAGCTCAAACACATCCAAGAACAGCAGCATGTTTATGGGCAAACAGGCGATGCTGACGTTATTGCGGCTATTATTCAGCCGGGTGGTTTGTGTGTTCACGTGATGATGGTTCGCAAAGGCAAAGTCGTCGGTAGCAAAAGCTACTACCCAAAAATGCCGATCGAAATCACAGAAGGCGAATTATTATCGTCTTTTATCGCTCAATTTTATCTCGGTGGTATTCAAGAGTTACCTAAGACGCTTATCATTAGTCATAAGCTTGAAGATGCTGACGCTCTGGTAGAAGGGATTTTTGAAACCACACAGAAGAAGATCGAAGTGCTGGACAGTGTGAGAGGTCAGCGTGCACGTTGGTTAGAGCTAGCAAAACTTAATGCAGAGCAAGGCTTACAAGCACGACTTTCAGATAAACGTAATCATTTTAGTCGCATAACAGCGCTGCAAAAGCTATTAGGCTTTTCTGAAGCGCCGATGCACATGGAATGTTTTGATATCAGTCATTCCAGTGGTGAAGCCACAGTGGCGTCTTGTGTGGTGTTTGGACCAGATGGACCTGATAAAAAGCGCTATCGATCTTTTAACATCGAAGGCGTTGAGCCAGGCGATGATTATGGTGCCATGAAACAAGCTTTAACTCGTCGTTATAAGCGAGTGAAAAGCGGCGAATTAGACGCGCCAGATGTTTTGCTGATTGACGGTGGTAAAGGGCAATTAACTCAGGCTGAAGCTGTGTTAAAAGAACTGGGTCTGGTCAACATCTTTCTATTGGGCGTAGCAAAAGGCGATACGCGCAAACCGGGTCTTGAAACCTTGTATATTGGCTCCAAAGAAGATGAAGTTGTACTGCCGCCAGATTCGGCTGCCTTACACCTGATTCAGCATATACGAGATGAAGCACATAGGTTTGCGGTTAAAAGTCATCGTCGTAGACGTGACAAGAAGCGACGTCACTCGGTCTTGGAAGATATTCCAGGTATTGGGCCAAATCGTCGTAAAGAGCTACTGACGGCCTTTGGTGGCTATCAAGAATTACTGTCAGCGAGTCAGGAAAATATCGCAAAGGTGAAAGGGATTAGCGCCAAAAAAGCAGAAGAAATTTATCTCTACCTCCATAAGAGTTAAGCTTGGCTAAGTGTTGGTGCATTTAGCGTAATAAATAGGAATGCTTTAAAGACTGGGAATAACATGAACATACCGAATATTTTAACTTCCGTGCGGATCTTTATGATTCCGGTTTTGGTAGTGATCTACTATTTGCCATGGGAAGGGCGTTATTACACTTGTGCGATTATATTTGCCTTGGCCGCTTTTACTGATTGGCTAGATGGATACTTGGCCAGAAAGCTAGACCAATCTACCGCCTTTGGTGCCTTCTTCGACCCTGTGGCTGATAAGCTAATGGTATCAATCGCTTTGGTGCTTTTGGTGGCGAGCTACTCAAATCCATTACTTACTTTAGCCAGTGCCGTTATTGTTGGGCGAGAGATCGTTATCTCGGCACTGCGTGAATGGATGGCAGAAATGGGCAAACGCGCCAGCGTCGCCGTGTCTTACATTGGCAAGTTAAAAACCACCATGCAGATGTTGGCGATTTTCATTTTGTTGGGCAGCCGACCAGACACGTTTGCCGCGCATGTCGGAGAAGCCGTTTTGATCGCAGCGGCCTTGTTAACGCTTTGGTCTATGTATATTTATCTAAAAGCAGCATGGCCTGCGCTAATGCCTAAAGAGTCGAACAAAAACTAAACAGATTTAAAAAAAGTGCCTAAGTTAGTTATTTATTTGGATTTTTTCCTTGACGTGAAAGCTCAAATACATAGAATAGGCACCGTCTTTTGAGACGCGGGAATAGCTCAGTGGTAGAGCACAACCTTGCCAAGGTTGGGGTCGCGAGTTCGAGCCTCGTTTCCCGCTCCAATCAAAAGATAATCTGATAGAAGGCCGGATGGCAGAGTGGTCATGCAGCGGACTGCAACTCCGTGAACGCCGGTTCGATTCCGACTCCGGCCTCCAAAATCAGATATGCCCGGGTGGTGAAATTGGTAGACACACAAGACTTAAAATCTTGCGCTTTAACGAGCGTACCGGTTCGATTCCGGTCCCGGGCACCATTTATGGTGCCTTTTTTTATGCCTGAAATTTATCAAAGCCCCTAATCCTTTTCTGAAATGCCTTTCCAGTTCAAACTCTCTTAATCATTCTCTTTTTAGTTTTTTAGCACCTCTAACCTCATCCAATCATTTTCGTGTTTTCTATGACTCGCGGCTGGTAGCTCTGCTCGTTTTTGCTAGCGAAAATGAGCGAAACGCTTTATCGTGAAGAAGTTGTAGAATTGCACCAGCTAAAGTTAATGGAAATAAACTAACTCTCCAGATTAGAAGTACCAGCTTTGGCCGCAAGATACAAAAGGCGATTGAAATAGGGTAAAGGGCAGGGCTAGAAGTTAATTTTACTCTGACCCCATTTGTTTCAATTACGGGACGTTTTTCTACTATAAGAATAAATTGCTTAATATTTCATGAAATACAATTGATAGATAAGCGCATGTTGCTAGGAGTATAGGAGCTAGTATATCTAGGTTCTCTCTATGGTAAATATAAGCTGAAAATCGATAAGAAAATTCAATATTTAAGACTTTAAGAAATTTTCTCTTTCCAAGATGGCTAAGTAATGGGAAATAAGTGCCACTTTCTTTCTGATTTTGTACTACTGCCCATGTTTCCGCATAAACTCGATTCAAGGGGTTGATGTGAGTTATATAATTGCTAGAGGCTTCGGTTGTTTTTCCTTGTCTCTCCTCATCTTGAAGATGATGATCCCTAGATGTACTTATTATGCTTCCAAATAGACCTCCTACCTCACCAGATTCGTGATCATAGTATTTTATGCGGTAGTCATCTAGAAATCGTTCTTTCCAGAATTGTGATAAAGATTTTAAGTATTTCTGTGCATAGTTCAGATAGCGAATTATGCAAAAGGCCAATGTAATTGATAAAAGTAGTATTATTCCTTTGGGGTTCGAAAAGTCTATTTTAAAGAGAAACGTATTTGCCTCTTTTATAATTGCACCTGAGAAATTGACAGCCAAAATGACAAAAGATATATAAGTAATGAGGTTTCTTTGGGTTTTGAAGCCTTTGTCTTCATCAATAGCTTTGTGGAATTCTTCTAATCGTTTCTGTTTGTTCATCAAGAATGTCCTTATCGCGAGTAAATAGTTTATGAGTTTGTAGTCGTAGGGCAGGTGGAGGGTGGAAGAAAAAGGAGGCTGATTCCTCCTTTGCAATAGCCTAAAAACTCAATGTTAAGCTGATGTCACTAATGGTGATTTGGCTTCCTGCAGGGGAGGCCAACACCATCAAGAAGACACACAAGAAAGTAAACTTACTAATCTTCATGCTAAATTTCTCTTAGGGAAATGTGTAAATTACACAAGAACTCTTGAAGATTTGAAAGTTAATATCTATCCTAGTGACACCACATCGCAGTTTAGATATTGATTTTTCAGTCTTCTATTCTTGCACCAGAAGGCTTCCTCGGAAGCCTTTTTTATGATCAAAGGTTTCCTTGTAAGCACGTTTTGAACGATAATGCTCATTCAAATTAAAATCAAGGTGCTAAAAGGACACTAAATTGATAAAGGGATAAAGGCGAAGTGGTCACTTACTTCACTTGCCTGAAAAAGCGTAAAGTTAGCAATTGGCAAGGCCATAAAATCTATTTTTATCTATTTTTTGATGAAAAAAACTCACCTAACGGCAAATATATAAAGCCTAAGTAGTCACTTACTAATATTGCTATACAGCGCGTAAACTCTAGGATTAGCAATGCCTTAAAGACTCTTTTTATCTGTTTTATTAAATTAAAAAACTAGCCTGTTAAATTGAATCTAAATCATCCAGACCAGAATCACTAGCCTGCACAGCGCTAAGTTCTGGTCATGATAATCTCATTAAAAAAGGCCTAACATATGGGTCATCTAGTCATCTAGTCATCTATAAGCGCGGAATCCTTTAATTCCTTCCAATCAATACGTCTCATTTTCTGAGTGAACCGACACCGAGGTTGAGCCATCAAAGGCAGTGTCGATGTTAAAGGTTATCGGGCGGCAGCAGACTTGGCAGTCTTCTATGTATTCTTGGCTTTCATCCAGCACTTCTATCACGACTTCGATGCTTTCGCCGCAGTAGGGGCAGGAGATGTCTTGTTCGATTAATTCGCTCATAAGTGCCTCTTTATTTCATTGCTACATTGTGAGTGTGGCGTTCTGCTGATATTTTTATCATAGATAAGAATGTGTTTTTTGGCTTGCTGGTGATTGGTTTTTCCTATCTTTTGCACGAGAATTCACACTTTTATCGATCTGCTTTCGTAGTCTTTGTGTAACACTGTTAGGATCTGATATTCAAAATGAGGTGCGATGATGAGTGCTATTAAATATCTATCTGTTGTAGCGTTACCTGCTTTGCTGTTTGGTTGTTCTTCTGGGTCTCACGTTGTGACTGGACAACAGTTGCCAGAGATCGAAGTGGAAGAGGTGACTGTGTTTCAAGAGGCGCCAGCATTTGACTATACCGTTATTGGTACAGTAAAGGCGTCCAGTGATAGTGGTTTTACAGAAGATTCTAGAAAAGCAAAAGCCACGGAAGAGCTAAAAGAGCAAGCCGCTAAAATAGGTGCTAATGGGGTGATTTTAGATGAAGTTACTCAGTTGTCTTTTAGACGTCTGGGTACGGGTATTGGCTTGAGTGGCAGTAGTAATGGTGGAATAGGAACGTCTATTGGTTCGAGTTTTTCCTTCCCAACGACAGAAGCAAAAGGTACGGCCATTTCTTATGATGTTCTGATGACTGAATAGTCTTGCGTTGTGGTGGGGCTTGGTGAGTATTTTTGACTGCCTGTGATATTATTTTGCTGCTGGATTCCACAGCAAATTTTTTGAGAGAGTGTTATGTCAGGGTTAGAAGAAAAGGCAAAAGGTCGTCTTACGACTAGGACGGTCGCAATGCCAGGGGATACTAACCCTGCGGGCGATATTTTTGGTGGTTGGGTGGTTTCGCAAATGGACATCGCGGCCGGAATATGTGCTGGGCAGCGTGCGCAATCTCGCGTGGTGACGGTTGCTCTGGATGGAATGAGTTTTATCCGTCCCGTAAAAGTCGGCGACATTTTAGGTGTTTATACTAGAGTTGAATCTGTTGGTCGTACGTCTATGAATATTCTTGTGGAGGCTTGGGTTCGTCGCGGTCGGATTGGACAGCGTGAGAAAGTAACAGAAGGTATGTTCAAGTTTGTTGCGATTGACGATACTGGCGCATCGACACCGATTCCGAAAGAAGAAGATTTGCCAGATTATGTAATGAATGGCTTTGACGATCATTAATGGTTATTTGATTGTCTGATGAGAAGTTGAGAGTAAAAAAAAGCGCTTACCGAAGTAAGCGCTTTTTTTATGTTGGTACCAGTAGGCGGACTCGAACCGCCACACCCGAAGGCAACGGATTTTGAATCCGTCGTGTCTACCAATTCCACCACACTGGCCTTGAAAAAGGTGAAACGCATTCTATATTTTTTTGTATGGGAGTCAATCGTTTAACGTAAAAAAGTGCATTTTATTTAGTTTATTGATTGCATGACCTCTTCCGACCACAACATAGCGTCTAAAAACGCTCTGTTTAGCATGGCTCTTTCTGCTGGGCTCATGGATTGTATGTTGTCCCAATGTTGCTCTTCGCAATCGAGAGTCAAAGATAGGTAGCTTCCTAGTTCACCTGTTTGGTTCATTAGCGCGGCACGGGACAGGTCATCTAATGCAATTTGCTCTAGAGCAACGGATTTTTGAACATTGAAAACGGCGTCTATGCCAGACATTAAGCCCACCATGAATGCTGAATCGGGAATGGCGGATTGTTTATTTTGCGCCAGTAGCTGGCAACAACGCCCGCGAGTCAGCAGAACTTTAAATAATGCTTTCGGTTGGGTCGATGATGAGGTTAGGGTGATGAGCAGAGCCCATTTTTTCAGCTGGACAAGCCCCAAGAAAATAACCGCTTCTTTAATCGATACCACGGTTTTGGACAGGCCACATACGGGGCTGTTGAGAATACGTAATAGCTGATATGAAAGCTTTGGGTTCTTGGTGACTAAGTCAGATACTGTTTCGATGCTAATGTCTTTGTCTTGCAGGGCGTTAACTAATTCAATTGCGGCGTGCGTTGCGGAATCGATTTTTTTGCCTTTGATGATTTCAGGTCGCTGTAGAAAGTAGCCTTGAAACAAATCAAAGCCGATCTTTTTGCAATACTCAAACATTTCCTCGTTCTCGACTTTCTCAGCCAGCAATATCAGGCCTCGAGCTTTTAGCTCATTAATTTCCTTAATGAAATTTTCTGGCGGTGTTGAAAGTATGTCTATTTTGACGATCGAAACCCAAGGCAGCAAAGCTTCATAGTCGGCATCGAATTGGTAATCGTCCAGTGCAAACCGATAGCCTGCAGCGCGCCATTTTTTCAATGCTTCAAAAAACTCTGGTGTGAGTTTTTGGCTTTCGAGTATTTCTATGTAAACCGTGTCTGGGTCGATAGGGAAAAAAGCATCAGACAGCATTAACTCTGTTGTCATATTGATGAAGAAGGGTTTTCGTAACTGAGATTCTAACTTGGTAATGCCAATGCATAAGTTTACCAATACTTGGCTAGTAGCAGATTCACCATCTGAAACATTGGCGTTTAAGGCGTCCTTTCCACGGAATAGCAGCTCATAACCAAATATGTCTTTAGACTTTTTCAATATCGGTTGCTGGGCCATCATTAGATCATCTAAGACCGTTGGAAATTCGATCATATATTTCTCTTACTCATTGCTTTGGGGGAAGTGGTTCAAATTCAGTAAAACAATGACTTATAAAAACACATATTTCTTGATTTAGGCAATCAGGATTATGTAGTAATAAGTATATTTATGGATCGATAAAGCTGGTATGAAGTAAACCAAAAAGGTTGACATGGTCTAAAAGCATCCATAAAATCCTCCGCTGTCAAAACATCTTTGATTTCTCAGGACATTCTGTCTACATACGCTTTAGCGTTTTGTGGGGCCTTAGCTCAGCTGGGAGAGCGGTTCGCTGGCAGCGAACAGGTCAGCGGTTCGATCCCGCTAGGCTCCACCACTAATCTTTTTTATTCTCACTTTATTTAAAGCATTCAGTCCTTCTTTTTTAGCGCCTCCAAGGTTAGGCTTATTAGTATTTTATTAAGTTCCTTTCTAACGCGTAGGATTCTTGCATGTTTCAACTTTACACAGGTAACCGTCTAGAAGATTTAGCCGTGTTGCTTGCGAAGATTCTGGCTGTTTCTCCACCAGAAAATCCGTTTGATGATGAATCCATTTTGGTGCAAAACCCCGGTATGGCGCAATGGCTGAAGATGTTCTTAGCCGAGTCGCATTCTATCGCTGCGGGTTTGGTGTTTCCTTTGCCTTCTACTTTTGTTTGGCAAACTTTTTCGCAAACCTTAGACGATATTCCCGCGCAGAGTGAATTTAATAAACCTTTCTTAGTGTGGCGCTTGATGCGCTTGCTGGATACTCGCCTTAACGAACCAGAATTTCAGGCGCTAAGTTGGTACCTCGAAGAAGACGACACACAAATTCGCCGCTTTCAGTTATGCAGCAGCATTGCCGATATTTACGATCAATATTTGGTTTACCGTCCGGATTGGATTAAATCTTGGGAAGGTGGCGAAGCACAAGACCCCAGGCTGAAAGCCATCTTTGAGCAGCAACCTTGGCAGGCTATTTTGTGGCGCGATCTGGTTGCCGATGTGAGCCAGCAAGGAACCTCGCTTTATCACCGCGGTAATCTGATTGAAGCTTTGCATGACGCCACACAATCCTTTTCCCGACCTGTTGGCGTGCCAGAGCGAATCTTTATTTTTGGTGTGTCTTCTTTGTCGCCGAATACATTGGAATCCCTTCGCGTGCTGGCTGCTTCAGGTTGGATCGATGTGCATTTGTTTTTACAGAACCCTTGCCGTTTTTACTGGGGCGATGTGGTTGATAAACATTACTTAGGTCGAGAAATAAAACGCCAAACCCTCAAGCCTGGGTTGAGTACCGATACTTTGCATTTGGACGCCAATCCTTTGTTAGCCAGTTGGGGGCGCTTGGGCCGAGACTACATTGCGCAGCTACAAGAAATGGCTGATAGCGAACTAGAAGTATTCGAAGATTATCGTACTGAGCAATCGACAGGGTTACTACAGTGGCTTCAGCAAGATGTGCTGACCCTAGAAAACCACGGCTCGCAACAAGAGCGAGACGCTAGCATTACCAATGCCGAGTATCGCCATTCGATTACTGCTGATGATCAAAGCATCCGTGTGCATCTTTGTCACAGTCCGTTACGGGAAGTGGAAGTCTTGCATGATCAGCTGTTGCAAATGTTTGAGAGTGATCCGAGCCTGACGCCAAAAGACGTCATCGTTATGTTGCCCGACGTCAACACTTACAGCCCCTTTGTAAAAGCCGTCTTTGGTGGTGTAAAAGGTAGCGCGCAAGTTAGGAAACACATTCCCTTTGCCTTGATAGATCAATCTGGCGGTATGGAAAACCCGATTGTTGACGCCTATTTGTATTTGCTTGGTTTGGGCGAAAGTCGTTTCACCTTGTCCGAATTGATCAGCGTATTAGAAGTGCCTGCGGTGTTGGCGCGTTTTGAATTGACCGCTGATGAGTTAGAGCGCATTCGTCAATGGTCGACGGAGGTGGGTATTCGCTGGGGATTGGATGGCAAAACCGCGCAGCAACATGATCTGCCAATACAAGAATCTCATACTTGGCTTAATGGCGTGCGTCGCATGTTGTTGGGTTACGCCATGGGTCACGACCATATTTGGGAGGGCACCTTAAGTTACGGCGATGTGGAAGGTTTAGAAGCGTCGGTGGCGGGTAAACTGGCGGAGTTCTTGGTCGCCATTAATGATGCTCAAGCGAAATTGATGGAATCTCTCGCGCCGAAAGAATGGATTTCGACTCTGTATTATTTGGCAGAGCGTTTCTTTTTATTGGAAGAAGACGATGCTTTTCAGGTCCTACTGACTAAGCAGCTTGATGCCTTGACCCTGCAATGGCAGCAAGCGCATTTTGATTCCCCATTAGATCAGCAAGTGATACGCCAGCTGTTATCTCCTTTGTTACAAGAATCTCAAGGCGGTCAGCGCTTCTTAGCAGGTCGAGTGAACTTTTGTACCTTGATGCCCATGCGTTCTGTGCCCTTTAAGGTTATCTGTGTTTTGGGTTTAAACGAAGGGGATTATCCTCGTAGTGTTGCGCCGATGGGATTTGACCTGATGGTTGGGCAATATCGCAGTGGCGACCGAAGCCGACGGGAAGACGATAAATACTTGTTCCTTGAAGCACTGATGTCAGCACGAGATTGTTTCTATATCAGTTATGTGGGGCGCAGTATTCAAGACAACAGTGAGAAAAATCCGTCTATCTTGGTGAGTGAGCTGTTGGAATACATAGGTCAAAGCTGTGTGTTTGAAGGCGATCAGGCATTAGCGCCAGACGAGTCGCAGAAAACTTTGTTAGAAAAACTGATTCTCGAACATCCGCTGCAGCCATTTAATGCCGCCTACTATGCGACTCAGTCGTCTGTAGAAGTCAATTCGCAGTCATCTGATAAGCGCTTATACAGCTATGACGAACAATGGTTGCCAGCTCTGCTTAGCGTTCCTATGGATGATGAATATTCCGAGTTTGCACCGCTGGGTGGTTTAGAGCAACCAAGGTTAGAGCTTGCTCTTGATGAATTGTCGCGTTTTATTGGCCATCCGACGCGTTACTTTACCCAGCGTCGATTAAAAGCTTATTTGAGTCTGCAAGAAGAGGAAGAGAAAGAAGACGAGCCGTTCGCACTGGATGGCTTGGCGGGTTATCAGCTGCGCGAAGGTTTGTTGCAAGCAATGCTAAAAGGCGATGAAGATCAGTTTATTGAACGTTTGTCTCTTATGGGCGCTTTGCCTTATGGCGCGCTGGGTCGATTGTCTTTGGAGCAGAGTCGTGGTCAATGTCAGCAGCTTTTCTCTGTTTTGCAAGGTTATGCATTGGAAGAGTGCGAACCGATTGAAGTGAACTTGGCCCTTGGCAGTATTGTTCTGCAAGCTTGGTTGGATTTGCCAACGGCGACCACGCGTTTGTCTTATCGCATTGGTGACTTATCTGCCCATCAAAAAATGCAGGCGTGGATCGAGCATTTAGCTTTGTGTGCGCAAGGTACGCCAAAGCAGCATCATCTTATTAATCTGAGCAAAACCGGCAAGTTACTACAGCATAGTTTTATCCTTATCCCGCCGAAGGATGCTCAAGAATATCTAAACACTATGTTGGCGTTATTGCAGCAAGGCTTGTGTCAGCCGATTGCCTTACCGGCCAAAAGTGCGGATGCATGGTGTAAGAGCTATTGTTCGAGCAAAGCGCAAGAAGACTTGGATACAGCTTGGGAGCAAGCATTGAAGCTTTACCAAGACAACAGCAGCGCCTTTACTCGTAGTGAGGTGGACGATGCTTATTGGCAGCGTTATTTCCCCGATTTAAATCGCCAAAAAGAACAGTTTGTCGCCTTGTGTGAGCAAATCTGGTTGCCCATGCATCGTCATTTGGAGGTGATGGAATGAGTTTTTCTAACGAGCCCGTTTCTGTTGATCAGCTTGCCGTTAATGCAGAAGCCTTGAATATGATTCCTGAGCCGCTCAACGCCTTAACCTTCCCTTTGTTTGGCAAACGCTTAATTGAAGCCAGCGCGGGTACTGGGAAAACCTACACCATTGCCAACTTGTATTTGCGCTTGCTGGTGCCAACAGGGCCGTCTTTATCTGAGGATGGCGGAGATTTAGATAAACCGCTGACAGTTGACCAAATCTTGGTGGTGACTTTTACCGAAGCCGCCACCGCCGAGCTAAAAGCCCGTATTCGTGGACGCATACGAGCGGCGCGAAAAGCCTTATTACAAGGCGAAAGCAGCGATGTCTTTCTGGCGGATTGGATGGCGCAAATGTCAGCCGAGCAACGTGCTGGCGCCATCGAAAAATTGCTGTATGCCGAAAAGCAAATGGACGAAGCGGCGGTGTTCACTATCCATGGCTTTTGTCAGCGCATGCTGAGCCAGAATGCGTTTGAAAGCCGCATGTTGTTCCAACAAACCATTGAGACCGATGAGCTGGCGCCATTGTCTATGGCAGTGAAAGACGTTTGGCGTAGTGTGTTTTATCCGATGGACGACACCAAAGCGGCTTTGATTCAGCCAATTTGGTCGAATCCAGACGCCTTGTTGAAAGACTTATATTTACTGAATAATCAGCCTGACGCCAAAATCGCTGTACCAGATTACGACTGGGAAAGTGCGTTAAGCCAGGCACAAGAAACCATGGCGGCGGTGCGCGCCATGTGGTTGAGTCAGTCGCAAGATATTATTGATGCCCTTGAGCGTAGCGGTATTAAGCGCACTTTTTGGCGCAAAGACCCCTCGAAAGATATTGAGGCTATGACGCAATGGGCGCGTTCCTCGCGTTTTGAATTAGACAAAAGCCTCGAAAAATTTGATACCAATGAGCACGCTAGCCGATTGAGCAAAGGCGGCGATTTGCCTGCGCACGAATTTTTTGGCTTGGTGCAGTCTTTGCGGGAAAGCTTTCCTGATGCGGGGCGATTAAAAGCGGTATTGCTAACTCAACTTTGGCAACAAACTCAAGAGCGCATGAAACGCTGGAAGCGCAGCACACAATCGCTGACGTTCACAGACTTGCTTACCTCTCTCGATGTGGCGCTCACGCAAGATGAAGCGGGGAAGTTAGCGGAGCGAATTCGACATCTGTATCCGATTGCTCTGATCGATGAATTCCAAGACACGGATGCGGTGCAATATCGGATATTCTCGACGATTTATGCGCCAGCGCAAGTGGATCAAAATACGCTTGGCTTGATCATGATCGGCGATCCTAAACAGGCAATTTATGCCTTTCGTGGCGCGGATATTTATACCTATCTGGCAGCAAAAAAACGTGTCGACGCTGTGTACTCTTTGGCAACCAATTATCGTTCTTCCGCGGCCATGATTCAGTCAGTGAACGGACTTTTTACCACGCAAGCGGAACCCTTTCGTGTCACTGGGATTCCTTTCGTTGAAGTGCAAGATCGTGGCGTTGCCAGTGGTTTTTCTCGACAAGGCCAAACCCAAGCCGCGCTGCAGTTTTTGTATCAACGCAACGATGAGCCTGTTTCCGCCAAAGAGTATCGTCAAACCATGGCGGAATCTTGCGCAGCGCATCTTCATGAACTTTTACTGGAAGGTCAGCAAGGACTATCTTTGCTTGATGGCAAAGGCGTGCGACCAAAAGACATCGCCTTGTTGGTAACCAACTTTAGTCAAGCCAATGCACTAAAAGACGCATTGCGTCAGCGTGGCATTGCCAGTGTGTATTTGAGCGACAAAGGTTCGGTATTCGAAACCGTCGAATCGCGAGAGCTATTGATCGTGCTGACGGCGATTTTATCCAATGGGCAGGAAAGCAAGCTGCGCTCCGCCTTGGCAACCAGTTTGGTCGATTGGTCGTTGGAAGACTTGGATACGCTGAATCACGACGACGTGGTGTACGAAAAGTGGGGACAAGCTTTCCGTGATTATCTAGAAATCTGGGACAAGCAAGGCTTGTTGCCAATGTTGCGTGAGTTTATGCAGGACGTGGCGTTGTCTGCGAACATGCTAAGCCATACCGGTGGCGAACGTCGTTTAACCGACTTTTTGCATTTAACCGAAAAGTTACAGCAAAAATCCCTTGAGTTAGATTCTAAAGAAGGCGTTTTACGCTATCTCAGATTGGCGATTCAAAATCCGAATGGCAACAGTGACGAGCAAAAGATCCGCCTTGAAACGGATGCGGAATTGGTACGAATTGTCACCATTCACAAAAGTAAGGGCTTGGAATACCCAATCGTGTATTTGCCATTTGCTTTTACGCCGTATCGAGATCAAGAAAAATCGGCTTTGTATCACGATGCGCAACAGCAATTATGGATTGCTATTGATCCCGATGAAACGCAAACCGAGCTTCATAAAGAAGAATTGTACGCCGCAGAAATTCGTTTGGCTTATGTGGCGTTAACTCGTTCCAAAGAGGCGTGTTTTATTGGCTCGATGGAAGTGGGCAAAAGCTCAAATAAGTCTCGTGGCGCAGTGTCAGATGTTCACCTTAGCGGTGTTGGGGCCTTGATCGGCGAAGGCGAGGCGCTTGAGGCAGGGGATTTGTACCCAAGTATCGAACGTCTTTGTGAGCGTTATCAAGATGGGCAAATGGGCTTGCTGGAATTACCCGAGGAGCCACCGCGTTTGCCGCGATTCAAAATGGATCAGGCGCAATTGACCGAGCCTCATGCAAGAACCTTTACTGGGCGTGTGGAACGAGATTGGTGGGTAGGAAGTTATTCCTCGCTGGTGGTGGAAGACAAAGAGCAACACGACGAAAGTGTGCCTGGCTTGGATGAAACCACACGCTTGCTTGATCCTTTAGTGGAAGATATTGATGTAAAAGACAGTCAAGAAGTGCCAGAGCAAAATCGCTTCACTTTCCCCAAAGGCGCCAAGCCTGGGACTTTTCTGCATGACACATTAGAAGGCAAAGCGCTACATGATGTGTCGAGCAATCCGAGCTTTAACGATTTATTAAAAACCAGTCACCATAAGTTAATGGCTGATTTTTACGAACGTCAGGGGTTTGATGAATGGCAAGGTGTATTGAGCGAATGGCTGCCAGACATAGTGAACACAGAGCTAATGGCGGGAATGAGTTTAGGAAGTTTGGCACCATCAGCTTGTCGTAAGGAAATGGAGTTTTTTATTCCGGTGACGGGCATGAATGCTTTGCAATTGGATCGTATTTCTCGCGAACACGATGAGGTGTCTCGTGTTGCGCCCATGATTCAGGATCGTCCGTTAAAAGGCATGCTAAAAGGCTTTATCGATTTGTTGTTTGAGTACCAAGGTCGCTATTACGTGTTGGATTATAAGTCGAACTATTTGGGCGACGACTTTGCTGATTATGAGCCAGAAAAATTGGTTCATGCCATTGCTGAGCACAGGTACGATTTGCAATATCAGCTTTATACCTTGGCGTTGCATCGTCTGTTAAAGCAGCGCTTGCCAAATTACGATTACGAAAAACATGTTGGTGGTGTGGTGTATTTGTTTCTCCGTGGTATGCAGCCAGAACAACAAACCGGTGTATTCCATAGCCGCTTAACCTTTGAACATGTTACCGCTTTAGACAAATTGTTTAGCGGCGAAAGTGATAAGCCAGAAAATCACGAGGCGGTACAATATGGACTTTTCTAATCAGCTAGGTTTGCTTGACTCTCTTAATGAAACAAGGCTCGAGGAAAACTCCCCTGTATCCACGCCATTCAGTTTGTCTACTTGGCAAGCCAAGGGCGTGTTAAGAGCGATTGATTGCCAGTGGGTTGAGCAGCTGGCGCAACATGCCAAAGAGGGCAGGCCAGATGAAAAAAATAGCGCGGTTCATATCGCTGGCGCTTTGTGCAGTGCGTATCTTGGCGCAGGGCATATTTGTATCGATCTAGCGACCATTTGGCAAAGTCCGCCAGAAGGTGTGGAGTTAGACGAGTTACGAACGGCATTACATCATAGCGGCGTAAACAGTGTTTCTGCTTGGTGCGAATCTCTGCAAGCAAGTCGTCTGGTGTCTTCTGCGACAAATTTATCTGAACGGCCAATGGTGTTGGCAGGCACGCGTTTGTATTTGTATCGTTATTTTCAATATGAACAACAGGTGCTGAATTATCTTAAAGGTCAATTTTCTGTTGCGCCTTTTGCTGTCGACGCCGGTTTGTTAGCACAACTTTTCCCCAACCAATCCGATACGGTGGATTGGCAAAAAGTCGCGGTCGCCAATGCGGCAAGCTTGCCTTTCTCCGTAATCAGCGGTGGCCCCGGAACAGGCAAGACAACCACTGTGACTCGCTTGTTGGCTTTGCTGGTGGCTCAGTCACTCGCTGAAGGAAAGTTGTTACGTATCGAGCTGGCCGCACCAACCGGTAAAGCGGCGGCGCGATTGACAGAGTCCATTTCAAAAGCCAAGACGGATTTGCCATTAAGCGATGACATTAAACTTGCTATTCCAGAACAAGCCAGCACTTTGCATCGCTTATTAGGCAGTGACTTTGGGCGCAGTCGATTTAAGCACAATAAAGAAAATCCTTTGCATTTGGATGTGTTGCTGGTGGACGAAGTGTCCATGGTGGATTTGCCCATGATGGCAAAGTTGATTGATGCCATGCCACCACACGCTCGACTCATTTTATTAGGCGATAAAGATCAACTCGCTTCGGTGGAAGCGGGTAGTGTGTTAGGGGATTTATCTTATGGTATCGAAGAGGTGTACTTTCAACCAGAATGGGCAGGTCGCCTCGCTCATCTAACCGGAGAAAATCTGGCGCCGTATGGTAATCCGTCGGCACCGCCAATGAGTCGCGCGTTAACCTTATTGCGTACCAGTTATCGCTTTGATGCGAATAGCGGCATCGGACACTTAGCAAAAGCCATGAACGCTGGTGACAGCTCTGCCGTGTTGCGTTGCCTTGAGTCTAATTACACCGATGTAGAGTGGCGAGTACCGGAAGATGGACAGAGCAAAGCCGATATTGCGACCTTGGCAAAAGGCTATGATGACTACTGGGACGCAGTACGTCAGAATTTAGACATCGCTAAGCTGTATGAGATGTTTTCGCGCTACCAAATTTTGACCGCGGTTCGTCAAGGCGAGTTTGGTGTCGAGAAAGTGAACGCTCAACTCGAACAGTATTTCTACCAACGAGGACGAGTGAAAGACCCCCATGTTTGGTATCCGGGAAAAGCGGTGATGCTGACGAGAAATGATGCGGCATTAGGCTTGTTTAACGGCGATATTGGTCTTTGTATGCCTGATGAGTTTCAGCGTCTTCGTGTCTGGTTCATGCAACCTGATGGCACATTCACGGGGCTGCTGCCGAGTCGTTTGAGTGAATTTGAAGTGGTGTTTGCCATGACGGTACATAAATCCCAAGGCTCTGAGTTCGATCAAGTCGCTTTGTTGTTGCCTTTAAAACCTTCTCCAGTTTTGACCAAAGAGCTGCTTTATACAGGGATTACTCGGGCGAAAAAGTCTTTTAGTTTATGGGGCTCAAGTGGATTAATTCGGGCGGCAAGCAGTGCGCGTATTCAGCGGGATTCTGGTCTTATCGGAGAGCTTTGGCATTGATATTTCATTATTCGCATCCATTATGGATAAGATATTGAATATAGGAATAAATAATCTTGTTGTGCGATTCTTGATGTGATTTTTTTATGTTAGGGTAAGCGGCATTTCAACACTATAAAATTTCAAATTTCGACATTATGTAAAGTAGGAAAGAGTAGCAGCAATGGCAAAAGAAATTGTTTTAACCGGTGTTACCACCACAGGCACTCCACACCTAGGAAACTATGTGGGGGCAATTCGTCCTGCGATCGAAGCAAGCCGTCAAGAAAATACGGAATCTTACTTCTTTCTTGCGGACTATCATGCGTTGATCAAGTGTCAGGATCCAGAGCGTGTGAAACAGTCTCGTTTAGAAATTGCGGCGACTTGGCTAGCGTGTGGTTTAGATACCGACAAAGCAACTTTTTACCGTCAGTCTGATATTCCTGAAATTGCCGAACTAAATTGGCTACTGACTTGCGTAACCGCAAAAGGTTTGATGAACCGTGCTCACGCTTATAAAGGCGCAGTGGATGAAAACCTTGCCAATGAGCAAGACCCAGACTTTGGTATTACCATGGGCTTGTTTTGCTATCCAGTATTAATGGCGGCTGATATTTTGGCGTTTAATGCGCATAAAGTACCAGTCGGCCGTGACCAAATTCAGCATATCGAAATGGCCCGTGATATTGCGGGTCGTTTTAACCATTTATTTGGTGAGCACTTCGTATTACCTGAAGCGGTTGTTGGCGAAGAGGGCTCTATTTTGAAAGGCTTAGACGGCCGTAAGATGAGTAAGAGTTACAATAATACGATTCCATTATTTGATACCGAGAAAAAACTGCAAAAAGGTATTAATAAGATCAAAACAAACTTGTTAGAACCAGGTGAAGCGAAAGACCCTGAGGATTCGACTGTGTTTGATATTTATAAAGCGTTCGCTACTCCAGAGCAAACAGCGCAAATGCGTCAGAATTTTGTAGATGGCATTGCGTGGGGAGAGGCAAAGAAGGAACTTTTTGCTTTGGTTAATGGTCAACTATCTGAACCACGTGAAAAGTACTTGGAGTTAATTGCTAATCCAACTCATGTAGAAGAAATTTTACAGGCCGGGGCGGAGAAGGCACGAGCTCGTGCACGTGGACTGATTTCAGACCTACGCAATGCCGTTGGTTTGGTCAATTTTAAATAAAGGAGAGTTTTGTGAAAACAACAGTATTTGCCATGTTAATGGCGTTTGTTTTGGCAATCGGCGCTGGCGGTTATAGTGCAGATGTTCATGCGAAGAAGTTTGGTGGTGGTAAAAGTTTTGGTAAAAGCTTTTCTATTTCTAAACCTAAAAGCACAACAAATAGCACAGCTGGTACAACAAATGCGGCGGCTGGCGCTAAAAAACCTGGATTCTTAGGTGGAATGGGCGGCGGTTTGTTAGGCGGGTTATTGGCTGGTGGTATTTTTGCCGCCTTACTAGGAAGCGGTGCTTTTGACGGCATTTCTTTCGGTGATATTCTGCTATTTGCCTTGATTGGTTTCTTGGTTTACAAGTTCTTCATCGCGCCAAAACGTCGCGCAGCTCAAGCTGATGCTGCAGGTACTAATGGTATGTTCCGCGAGATGCCAAACTCAACTCGTGATGGCGTACAGCCTTCTCCAATGTCTGGTATTAGTGGCTTTGGTTCACAGCCAGAAATTAAGCTTCCGCCAGGTTTTAATGAGCAAGCGTTTGTTGCTGAAGCGAAAAACCATTACATCACTTTGCAAAAAGCCTGGGATGACAATAATTTTGATGAAATTCTAGATTATGTGAGCCCTGAGCTTTACAACCTTTTGGTGACTGAACGTGCTTCATACGGCAATGATAAGCCTCGTACTGAAGTGGTTTCCTTGATGGTTGAAATTGTTCGCGGTGAGTATGTAGGCTCTATCGCTTCTATTTCTTTGCAGTTTTCAGGCTGGATCAAAGAAGGTGATCAGACTTCCGAAACCAATGAAATTTGGCATTTGGAAAAGAACATGTCTGATGCAAATGGAAATTGGACAATAGTTGGGATACAACAAGACAACTAATTGTTACTTAACTTTGCTCGTAGGCTCATCACATTTTGTTTACACTAGACAAAGCTTGTGATGAGTTCTACATTACTCTTATTAAACTGAATATGGATGTGAGCCATGTCTGAATTAGCGCCTATTAAAGAAAATGGGAAAGCCTTATCTGAATCGAATAAAGGTGAGTTGTTACAGTATCTAACTTTTAAGCTGATTGACGAGACCTATGGTATTAACGTCATGCAGATTAAAGAAGTGCTACGTTATAGCGAAATCGCTCCAGTTCCAGGTGCGCCTTCTTATGTTTTAGGTATCGTTAATTTACGTGGTAATGTCGTGACTGTTGTAGACACTCGAGTTCGCTTTAGCCTGCCTGAGTGTACAATTTCTGACGATACTCGCATCATTATTATTGAGCACGATGGTGAGCAAGTTGGCTTGCTGGTTGATGCTGTTCAAGAAGTATTCTATTTGTACCAAGGCGAGATTGAGCAAAGCCCTAGCGTTGGTAATGATGAAGCATTGAAGTTCATTCAAGGTGTTTATCAGAAAGAAGAAGAGTTGGTTATTTTGCTTGAGCTTAATCGAATGTTTGAGCGTAATGAAGCACTTGGCATCGAAGCGATGAGTTAAGCGAACTGCTTCTTTACTTAGAGCAATTCTCTTTAATAAGAATATAAAAAACCATGCATTGCATGGTTTTTTTATGTCTGTAAGAAACTGAGTGTGGTGTTATCTTTCCCAATAAGCTTCTTCTAAGCTGTCTTCTCGTTCAGGTAACCCTTTGGATAAACGTGATGCATTTTGAGCAAGTATTTCGTAACTCACACGGTTTGAATATTTGCAGATTTGCGCGAAAGATGAGTAAGCTAAAAACGGTGCTAAATGCTTGCTAGAGTTTGGAATCACTTCTTTGTGAAAGTGATTGGCTGAAATGTCATGCAGCAAAGCGGATAAAGCGCCATCTCCAGCGCCATTGGTATTGCGAATTTTTTCAGGTCCACCCATATAAGGGTCAATGTGAGAAAAGACTTTTACAGGCTGTTTACAGGCTTCTTGTAACATTGGGCGGCTGAATTCCCAACGATTGAAATCGGCTAAGCTGCCAGATTTAATCGGGTTGGTAGTCTCGCGTTTTAGCTCATCATCAGTGTGGCCACATAAATACATGCCATCTGGGCCAGCTGTCAGCAATACAATATCGACATAATCTAGAATTGCACTGGCGGCTTGCAAAGGATCAGATAAGCCTGTTAATGCTTCGGCTTCCAGTTCGTTCATTGCTAAAACATTGACGTGTTTCTTGATGATATCAAGTAGTTCGTCTCTGTTTTCTTCTACTAGGTGCTTGGTGCCTAATGTCAGAACTGTTGGGACCTGATTATTGTGCGCGTATTCCAAAGCTTTTAGCATGGCTTTTTTGATGGGTTTGCCTTGATGACGTAATGGGTACGCACAAGTTACCAATGCTGCACCACTTGCGATGATGTGCTCTGGAATATGTTCTACATTCAGTTCGTCCATGTCTCCTGGCGCGATAGCAAAAGTACGCTCGCCATCTGGTGTGATTAGCGTAATACCGCGGCCAATGTCTCCTGGTACACCTTGCAGGTGATTCATGTCTACTTTACTGCTGGTATGGCAGATATAATGGTAAGCTGGTGACCCTAAAGTGATGTTGGCTGACATAACGCCAAGTAGAACGGATTTATCATCGGCCAACACTGAATAGTTGTGTATGGTGTTGCCAATAGTGCCACCGGCAAAATGATCTGAGATACTGTTTTGTGCCGTTAACTCGCTGTAAATAGCAGAGGCAGTCTCAGCGTCGACAAGATTTGATAAGCCTTTTTGGATATTAAACGTTTCTAGGAATTGATCAGAAACATTGGCGACCACATCGACGATGGTTTCGTCCAAGCCAACAATGTAAGTGTCTTTGTCGGGTCTAACTTCTGACGTAGGCAGAACTGGCTTTGGTTGTGAAACGGGAAAGTAATGTTTAAGTTTGCGTCTGCCTGGAAACTTCATATCGGTGCTCGTGGGTAAGATAGTAAAGCGAGTTTAGCAAAGAATTGACCAGTCGGGCAGGATGAGTAACAAGAAAGTAAGGTGAAAATGAACGAATTAGAGTTAGATCGTTATAGTCGTCAGTTATTATTGCCCAATTTTGATATTCAGGGGCAGCTTAATCTTGTCCAAGCAAAAGTGTTGGTTATTGGTTTAGGTGGGCTTGGCAATATTGCAGCGACTTATTTGGCAACGTCTGGTGTTGGTCATCTGACTTTGGCGGATGGCGATCAACTAGAAAGTAGTAATCTGCCACGCCAAGTGCTTTATGATGAGAGTCAGATTGGCCTGAATAAGGTGGAAGCTGCTGCGAAGCAAATTGCTCTCAAAAATTCGGCGGTCAAAGTAGAGGTGATCACGCATAAATTAGCGGATGCTTCTTTACTAAAAGCAGTCGAGCAAGCGGATGTGGTGTTAGATTGCACGGATAATTTTACTGCTAGGCAAGCTATCAATCGCGCGTGTTTGTCTCTTAAAAAACCATTAGTCAGTGCGGCTGCGATTCGTTGGGAAGGGCAGTTGGTAAGCTTTTTATACGATCAACAATCTACACCTTGTTACGAGTGTTTATACCCGTCATTGTCTGATCAGCAGCTAAGCTGCAACGAAAGTGGCATTGTCGCTCCTGTTGTGGGTTTGTTAGGTGTGTATCAGGCCCTTGAGGCGTTGAAATTGGCAAGTGGTTGTGGAAAGGTTAAGCATGGCGTGTTGAGGCTGTTTGATGGTTTTGAGGGAAGCTGGCGTGAAATGCGTTTAACTCAGGACCCTGAATGTTCTGCGTGTGCAATTGAAAACAGCGAGACGCTTGAAAAGTCATAGATAGTCCCTATTTTAGTAATTAATATTTTTCTCTAAGAATTTCAGCAGATTTTCGTTAGAATTCATCACAGTCTTTTTAGCCGACCATCTTTGAGTCTGGCAAGCATTCATTTACAGGAGCAATAACATGAGCGATGTGAAACACGCTAAATTAATGATTTTAGGTTCTGGACCAGCTGGCTACACAGCCGCTGTATACGCAGCTCGCGCGAACCTTAATCCTGTGATGATTACAGGTATGCAAATGGGTGGACAGCTAACTACGACAACAGATGTAGACAACTGGCCAGGTGATGACCAAGGCGTACAAGGTCCAGAACTGATGGAGCGTATGCGTAAACATGCTGAGCGCTTTGAAACAGAAATCATTTTTGACCATGTAAACAAAGTAGACCTTAAAAATCGTCCGTTCCGTTTGGAAGGCGACAGCGGCGTTTACACTTGTGATGCTTTGATTATTTCTACAGGTGCAAGTGCTCAATACTTAGGTCTAGAAAGCGAAACTAAATTCATGGGCCAGGGTGTGTCTGCCTGTGCAACCTGTGACGGTTTCTTTTACCGTAACCAAGACGTTGCGGTAATTGGTGGTGGTAATACTGCTGTAGAAGAAGCGCTTTATCTTTCTAATATTGCAAAAACGGTTACCGTGATTCATCGCCGTGACAAATTCCGTTCTGAAAAAATTCTTGCGGACAAATTGATGGAAAAAGCGAAAAACGGCAACGTAAAAATCGAATGGCATTCCGAGCTTGATGAAGTATTAGGTGATAGTGCTGGTGTGACAGGTGTCCGTATTAAAAATAGTCAAACAGGCGAGAAAAAAGAGCTGGCGGTTGCTGGTTTGTTCGTTGCTATTGGTCACAAGCCAAACACTGACATTTTCCAAGGTCAGCTAGACATGAAAGATGGCTACCTGACGGTTCAGTCTGGTACGCATGGCAATGCGACTCAAACAAGCATTGAAGGTGTTTTTGCGGCAGGTGATGTGTCTGATCACATTTATCGTCAAGCAATCACTTCTGCTGGAACGGGTTGCATGGCTGCGTTGGATGCAGAACGTTTCTTAGATTCTCAAGACTAAGGTCAAAGGTTCTAAACAAAAAAACCGATCTCAGGATCGGTTTTTTTATGCCTACAATAAAGCGTTTAGAATAAACGAATTACTGAGCGTTGTATGCTTCTACGCCTTCAACGATGGCTTTTTTCGCTTCTTCGGCGTTCGCCCAACCTTCTACTTTTACCCACTTGCCTTTTTCAAGGGTTTTGTAGTTTTCGAAGAAATGTTCGATCTGATCACGTAGCAATTGTGGAATGTCGTTCACATCTTGGATATGACCGTATTCTTTGCTTAGTTTTTCGTGAGGAACGGCAACCAATTTTGCGTCCATGCCTGCTTCGTCAGACATGTTCAATACGCCAACAGGGCGGCAACGAATAACAGAGCCAGGAACAACTGGGTAAGGTGTGATAACTAGAACGTCAACTGGGTCGCCGTCGTCAGCCAATGTGTTGTTCACATAACCGTAGTTTGCAGGGTAAAACATTGGTGCCGTCATGAAGCGATCAACAACAAGCGCGTCCATGTCATGGTCCACTTCGTATTTTACAGGGTTCGCTTGAGCTGGAATTTCAATGATTACGTTGATGTCGTTTGGAGCATCTTTGCCAGCAGGGATCTTGTTATAGCTCATTTTATTTCTTCCAATGTGGTAAATATTGGCGATATTATAAAAGCTAGGCAGCTTCTATGCTAGTTGTGGAAGCTGTCCATTCGTAATATTCTCTATTTCTTAGGAATTAAATACGTAAAAACAGCCTTAAAATACGTTAACTTATTGCTTTCTTTCTGAATTTAGCTAGTCTTACAGTGTGATCAAATTATAGTCGCGAGGACAGTAATGACAAAATCTGAGCTGATAGAGCTACTAATCGATCAGCAATCTCATTTGCCAGTGAAAGATGTTGAGCAAGCAATCAAGGCGATGCTTGAACATATGTCTGATTCTTTGGCAAATGGTGAGCGCATAGAGATAAGAGGCTTTGGTAGTTTTTCTTTACATTATCGAGCACCTAGAATTGGCAGAAACCCTAAAACGGGTGAGTCTGTTGATCTAAGTGCGAAGTATGTGCCGCATTTTAAACCGGGTAAAGAGTTGAGAGAGTTGGTCAACTTACCCGAAGGTGATGAGATAAACGAACTTAACTAATTTACATCTTATGCCTCGAAATCTTTGAGCTATCACGGCATAATATCGCCATTCTATTGTTGGTAGGTTGTTTTATGCTTAAGTGGCTGAAAAGAGTTATTTACATCGTTCTTGTTACTTTTTTTCTCGCTGTCGGCGTGTTTTTTGCCATCCGTAACCCGCAATTGATTCATCTTGACCTTGTCTTTTGGCAAGGCCCAGAGCTGAGTGTTGCTCTCTATACTATTTTGTCTTTCACTGCTGGAGCGTGTGTGGCTCTATTTGTGAGTTCAGTTGCTTATTTACGCAGTGAGCGTCAAATCAGAGTATTGACTCGTCGATACGAAAAAGCGCGTGATGAAGTAGATGCCTTACGTAAAGCTTCTATTACTAAAGAGCTTTCTGTAGGGAAGGAGTAATTGCGTTGACCGAAATAGGATTGTTTCTGGTTCTTTTTGTCGCGCTCTTTGTTGGCTGGGCAATGGGGCGAAAAAGTCCGACTAAAAAAAATAAGCAAGCTAAAAAGAATATTCCAACAGACTACTTTCGCGGTCTGAATCACCTGCTTAATGATCAACATTCCGAAGCCATTGACGCCTTTGTTGATTCCTTAGAAGTCAATTCTGATACTTTTGATATTCACCTTACATTAGGGAATTTGTTCCGTAAAAAGGGGGAAATACAAAAGGCGATTAATATTCATCAAAGCTTATTGGCGCGCCCTGAAATATCTCAACGCGAAATGCGTATGGTGCAGCTAGAGCTAGCAAGCGATTTTATGTCTGCAGGGTTGCTCGATAGGGCGGGTCGTTTACTGTTGAATATGGCATCCACGTCACGAAAAAGTGAATTTCAGCCAAAGATACTGGCCCTGTTGGTTGATCTGTACGAATTCGAACAGAGCTGGGACAAAGCGATCCAGATTGGACTTGAGCTAATAAAAGAAAGCCCTAATAAAAAAGAAATTAAGCGCTTGGCACATTTCCACTGTGAAATGGCGCAAGAGCTACAGAAGAAAGAGCAATGGAAACCCGCTTTTCAACATTACAAGAAAGCGCTAGATGTAGATTCTAGCTGTATCCGAGCCAGTATAGGGGCGGCTGACGTATTGAATAGCCAAGGCCGTTATCGCGATGCGATCAAGGAGCTAAAGCACGCAGCGGATCAGGACCCTGAATTTATTTCGATTATTATTCCTAAGTTAAAAGAGTGCTACCAGAAGGTCTGGGGAAGCGGCGGTTACATTAAGTTTTTGCAAGAGCAAAACCAGAAAAAGCCGTCTACTGCATTGATTATGGCGCTTGTGCAGCATTACATGGAAACAGATAAAGATTATGCTGAAATGTTTTTGGTCGAGCAGCTTAGACTGCACCCAACTATTAAAGGCTTTAAGGAATTAATTAGCCTGCAACTCGCCGATTCTCATGGCTATAACCAGCAACACCTAGTTGTACTATTTGAGCTTATTGACCAGCTAGTACAAGTAAAACCTAAATACCAATGCCGCCAGTGCGGCTTCCCAGGGCACCAATTACATTGGCAATGTCCAAGTTGTAAAAACTGGGGTGTGGTTAAACCAATTCATGGTTTAGAAGGCGAGTAGAGCGCAGCATTTGTATTTAGGCGCGACTGACATAGATAACACTGAAATATTGATAAACTGAAAAAAGAGGACACTGAATGAGCTGCCAATCCCCTATTGTGGTTGCCCTAGATTACCCAACCATGGCGCAATCAATCGAGATGGCGAAACGACTAGATCCAAAGCAATGTCGAGTAAAAGTCGGCAAAGAGCTGTTCACAACATCAGGTCCTGTTATTTTAGATGAGTTACACAAACTGGGCTTTGACATATTTTTAGATCTGAAATTTCATGATATTCCCAATACAGTAGCGAATGCGGTTAGTGTGGCGGCGAGAGCAGGAGTGTGGATGGTGAATGTACACGCCTCTGGCGGTCGACGAATGATGGAGGCTTCTGCTAATGCGTTGCAGCAATTGCCAGATAATAAAACCTTGTTAATTGCCGTGACAGTGCTGACTAGCATGGATCAATCTGACCTTGTAGAGATTGGTGTAGATGCCACGCCAGAACAACATGTTAAACGCCTTGCCGCATTGGCTCAGTCTTCCGGCATGGACGGTGTTGTTTGCTCTGCACAAGAGTCTAGTATGTTATCTGCTGACCTAGGCAAAGACTTTGTGCTAGTTACGCCAGGCATTCGACCTAATGGTTCTGATCAAGGCGATCAGAAACGTATCATGACACCAGCAGAAGCAATGGCAGCTGGGAGCCATTACCTTGTAATGGGGCGTCCTATTACTCAGGCGAGTGACCCTATTGCTGTGTTGACCCAAGCTAATACAGATTTAGGTGTGATAGTTTAAATTGATGTGTTAACAGTTGAAGTCTAATTAAAAAGCTTTTACTCTAAAAACCACTTACTTGTTTTGGCTTAGTCGCTGATTCGATAAGTGGTTTTTTATTGGCAAGATGCCGCTTTTTTATTAAAAGAGTTTAAAAGGAATTTAATATGACGAATCTTAATCGTACCTTCCGTATTTTTGTGTCCCGTACACTTCTGGTTATTTCATTGGTGCTTGCACCTTTCTCACTTTTTGCCGCTACGCCTTTAGATATTAATACAGCAACTGCAGCACAGCTGACCGCTGTGATGTCTGGTGTTGGCACTAAGAAAGCAGAGGCGATTGTTGCTTACAGAGAAGCAAATGGCCGCTTTGAATCTGTTGATCAGTTATCTAATGTAAAAGGGATTGGTGGTGTGCTATTGAACCGCAATCGAGAGTTACTGCAAGTCGCTACAGCTGATGGTGATTCAGATAAATAGTTCGGAGCATTATTAATACCGAAAAATAAGCGGATTGAGGTCCGCTTATTTTGTTGTTAGGGATTTTGTCGCCTGATGCTGGGTCAAAAAAACTTGTCCACTTAGGTTTTTGATTAAACTTGAGCCTGTCAGTTTATCCATGACGGGGCCTTTTATTTCAGAGAAATGCAAGGTAACTCCCGCTGATTTTAATCTATCATCTATGGCTTCTAGGCTTGCCAATGCACTAGCATCAATCATATTAACGGCATTACACATAAGAATTAAATGCTTAATGTCGTTGTGCTGAGATACAAGGGTTAAGACATAGTCTTCTAGTACTCTTGCATTCGCAAAGAATAGATTTTCATCGATACGAACGGTTATAACGCTTGGTGTTGTTTCTACATCAAAGCGCTTAACGTTACGAAAATGCTCTGTTCCCGGAAGGCGACCGACTACAGCAATATGTGGGTGGCTGGTATGCCAAAGAAAAAACAGTAGCGACAAAGAAACGCCAACGATTATTCCTGTCTCCATACTGATAAAGAGTACAACAAAGAAAGTGGCCAATAGCCCCACGGCTTCCTGTTTAGAAAAATGATATAACCGAGTAAACTCTTTAAAATCGATAAGTTGCAAAATAGAAGTGATGATACAGCTTGCTAATACGGCTGTTGGTAGGTAATAAAACAGCGGTGTTAAAAACAGCAGGGTAAAAAGCATGAGTAGCCCTGTTAATATCCCCGCCATTGGGGTTGTCGCCCCCGCACTAACGTTGACGACTGAGCGTGAAAAACCGCCTGTCACAGGAAACGAACCACTGAATGCCGCCCCTAAATTTGCTAAACCTAATCCGACAAGTTCTTGGTTTGGGTTGATATTTTGTTTGCGTTTTGCTGCAAAGGATTGGGCTACCGAAACAGAGCCGACGAAGCCTACGATGCTTATTAAAAACGCCCCAGGTAGCAGGTCAATCATATTGTCTAAGGTGAAATATTCGACAGGAATAATGGGTAAGTGGTTATTAATATCTCCGACGATTTTGATGCCTAACGAATCGAGTGAGAAGGCGCCAACGCAGCTGGTGGTTGTTATAACTACAATGACCGGACCAGACTTGCCAAGCATATTAGATGTGCTCTCTGATAGGCCAAGTTTACTTAACATAGGCGTTAGGTGGCGCTTGAATAGAAGTAAGGAAAAGATAGAGATAATGCTTAAAATCACGGTGGGGAGATTAATGTCATTAATATGCAAGATCATGCTTTTACCAAGCTCGATTAGGTTGTTGCCTTGAGCTTGAACACCTATTAAATGTTTGAACTGTCCAACAGCAATCAAGATGGCTGAGGCGCTAATGAAGCCAGAGATAACTGGGTGGCTGAGTAGGTTGGATAAAAAGCCCATTTTTAAAAGGCTCATTAATATCAAAAATACACCAGACAAAAATGCCAGCATTATTGCAATCGCCACATAATGCTGGCTTCCAGCTATGGCGAATGGTGCCAGTATCGTTGCTGTCATCATGGATGTTATGGCGACAGGGCCAACGGCGAGAGTGCGGCTAGTACCGAATAGGGAATACAAAATAGAAGGGATGATGCCTGCGTATAAACCCACTACAGCGGGCAGCCCTGCTAACAAGGCATAACCCATACTTTGCGGAATCAGCAGTATAGTGGCAATAAAACTGGCCATGGCATCGGCTTGCAGCTTATCTGTCGAATACTCTTTGATCCAAGCCATAGCAGGCAAATATTTTTCAAGCTTATTCATGAGGCGTTCTCAGGATAGATGCAGAAAAAGGCGGCATAAAAATACAAGAATCCATCTGGTGTCTATTAGGAATATGAATATTTCCTTATGTTATATATGGTGGCTTTGATGGTAAAGGCGAATCTCTGTTGTTTTCTTTTTTTATGTTCTTTTTTGTTTTAAAGGAATAAGAATAAAGGCGTAAACATCGGACGCCTTAAGCAAAATTTGTTAATCTATTGAGTCGATTGTAAAGCTAAGGGAAGATATCCGTGTCGCACGAGTTTCAGGTTGTTTCATCTTATTCACCCGCAGGCGATCAGCCTAAAGCCATTGAGAAACTTGTGAGTGGCGTAGAAGCTGGTTTAGCACATCAAACACTGCTTGGTGTTACAGGTTCAGGTAAAACCTACACCATTGCCAATGTGATTTCTCAAGTGAAGCGCCCAACCATTGTAATGGCGCATAACAAAACCTTGGCGGCACAGCTTTATGGCGAATTTAAAGAGTTCTTCCCCAATAATGCCGTAGAGTATTTTGTTTCCTACTACGATTATTACCAGCCAGAAGCCTACGTTGCTGCATCTGATACTTTTATTGAGAAAGACGCGTCGGTCAACGAGCATATAGAGCAAATGCGCCTATCGGCGACTAAAGCCTTATTAGAGCGTGAAGACGTTATTATCGTTGCCACCGTGTCGGCGATTTATGGTTTGGGTGATCCGCAATCTTATTTAAAAATGATGCTGCACCTTGATCGTGGTGATCGCATTGATCAACGCGATGTATTGCGTCGTTTGGCTGAACTGCAATACAGTCGCAACGATTTGGTACTAGAGCGTGGTAATTTCCGTGTTCGTGGCGATGTGATTGAGGTTTTTCCTGCAGACTCGGAAGATACTGCAATTCGTATCGAATTGTTTGATGATGAAATTGAAGCCTTGTCGATGATCGATCCTCTTACCAACAAAACCATTCGCAAAGTGCCTCGAGTGACGATTTACCCGAAAACTCACTACGTGACGCCAAAAGAAACCGTGCAAGCGGCGATTGAGCGTATTAAAGTGGAGTTGGATCAGCGCCTTGAACAGCTAAAATCACTGAACAAATTAGTGGAAATGCAGCGTCTTGATCAGCGTACGCGATACGATCTAGAAATGATGCAAGAGCTTGGCTACTGCAACGGCATCGAAAACTATTCGCGCTACTTATCGGGCCGAGAAGAAGGTTCACCACCCCCAACGTTATTTGATTATTTACCAGCGAATGCTCTGCTCGTTATCGATGAATCCCACGTTACCGTGTCGCAGATTGGCGCCATGTACAAAGGTGACAGATCACGTAAAGAGAACCTTGTTGAATATGGCTTCCGTTTGCCTTCAGCTCTTGATAACCGTCCTATGCGATTTGAAGAGTGGGAACAGATTAAACCGCAGACCATTTTTGTCTCAGCCACGCCTGGAAAATACGAAGAAGAGCATCAGGACTGGGTAGTCGAGCAGATTGTGCGTCCGACTGGCTTGATAGATCCAACTTTAGAAGTTCGACCAGTGGCGACTCAGGTGGACGATTTATTGTCAGAGATAAACTTACGACTACCTCTTGGTGAGCGCGTATTGGTGACAACTCTGACAAAACGTATGGCAGAAGATTTAAGCGATTACCTAAGTGACCATGGTGTTCGAGTACGTTATTTACATTCGGACATTGATACCGTTGAACGTGTTGAGATAATTCGAGATTTACGTCTTGGCGAGTTTGATGTTCTCGTCGGTATCAACTTATTACGAGAAGGTTTGGATATACCTGAAGTGAGCTTAGTGGCGATTCTTGATGCTGATAAAGAAGGCTTCTTACGCTCGGAAAAATCACTTATTCAAACCATTGGTCGTGCTGCTCGTAATGTTAACGGTAAAGCTATTTTATACGCAGACCGTATTACGGGTTCAATGGATCGGGCGATTAGTGAAACGAATCGACGTCGAGAAAAACAGCAAGCCCACAACGAAGAGCATGGTATTACACCAACAGGTATTACGAAATCTGTCGAAGATATCATGGAAGGAGCGTACAACCCTGGTGCAGGTAAACGTGGTAACAAAACGAAAAAAGTTGCTGAAACCGCCAAAGATTACCAAGTGGAAAGCATGGAAGACGTGGCTCAAGTGCGTAAAGCCATGATCCAATTGCAGAAAGAAATGATGCAGGCATCAGAAGAGCTAAAATTCGAACTGGCAGCAGGCTACCGTGACCAAATTCGTCAGTTACAGAAAAAACTAAAAGACGTTGGTGAATGATAAAAGGGAGGAGATAAGAGTGGCGATTACCTTAAGGAATTACAACATAGTTCGCGTTATCGACAACGGCGTCATCGTAAACTGCACCGTGATTGAAATGTGCTATGACTACGCGTTGGTAAGATTCAAAGACAAAAAATATAAAGTACCGTACGGATTAATCGACGAAGTCATTGGTCACGAACTGCTTGTCCCTGTTGTCGAATAATGGTTTTAAAACAAAGGCTTCAAAAAATATCAACGAAGGCTTGTCAAAAGCAAACCTCTGCGTATAATAGCCAACACTTTTTAGGACTATAGCTCAGTTGGTTAGAGCGCTACCTTGACATGGTAGAGGTCAGCAGTTCGAATCTGCTTAGTCCTACCAAAATTTATACTTACTACTCAGTAAGTTACGAAAGCCGAACCCAGTGTTCGGCTTTTTTGTAT
Source organism: Marinomonas foliarum (assembly GCF_016906065.1). Lineage (NCBI taxonomy): Bacteria > Pseudomonadati > Pseudomonadota > Gammaproteobacteria > Oceanospirillales > Oceanospirillaceae > Marinomonas > Marinomonas foliarum. Next base: position 3,245,080 of record NZ_CP070273.1, read on the forward strand.
CTGATTTTGGCCCATTTCTGTCCCACTTTTGGCCCATTTTTGTCCCATGTCTCTTATAATTAGTAAAATAAATGACCTCTATCGTATTACTAATTCAGTTTACGTTTATAGTGTTTTGAGAGTAGTAAGTTAGTTTAATGCTTTATTATTTAGATGTAATTTTACGATTTTTCTAAATTCTTGATATCCCCTCAGTTTTTTCATACTCTGACCAGTGGTCTCATGTCTTGGCAAAAAATGGTCTTAAGTGAGTTGAGCTATAAATGATGAAATTTTTACCTTAAAAGAGATTGCTGGCTACCTCAAGGTGGGTGGAAGCTGGCGTTTTAAGAGTGTTGATGTTGAAAAGAGGATCGATGAACAGAAAGTTAAGAAATGATCAGAAAACTGGTCTTATTAGGTTGGTTGAATAGTGAGCATGCCGAAATACTCTTTAAGTTTTACAACTGGTGCAGCGCTGATTCATGAATCAGTTTTGGTCGCTGATTTATATGTTGAACTTCGTGATTGGTCTGATGTACGTGACAGAGTTTTAGAAAATAATATTTTTCAGACTCGAACCGCGAGTACCTCAAAAAAGCTTTATAGTGAGGTCTCGAAAAGATTAAAACTTCTTTCGGATGAACAGCTCAGTCTGCTTTCAGAGGGCACTGAAGTACAGACGAAGGCAATGGTTTGGTTAGCGATATGCCGATATTACAAATTTTTTTATGATTTCACCATCGAGGTGATCATTCCTCAATATGAGACGGCACGCTTTTTGTTAACTTATGAAGACTATAATGCATTTTTTAATGCTAAAGCAGAATGGCATGATAATTTGGATTCTGCTTCAAAACAAACCAAGGTTAAGGCTCGGCAAGTATTTTTCAAAATGATAAAAGAGTGTGGACTCATTGATCATAGCAACGAATTACAGCCTCAAAAAATTGATAAAAAGTTGATAAAAGTACTTCAAGCATCATCAGATGAACTAAGGCTCTATCCCGGTATTGGATAAGAGACATAATACTGAATTGAGATACTGGTCTGGGGAAGAAAACGCGATGAAAACGTTAAAGCACACAACGATAAACGCTAGAAACCTTCAAGAGTGCCAAGAGCATTTGATGAAGGTTATTTCTAGTCGTGCGTTTTTGGGGAATGAGGGACTAAACAATGAAGTTCCTTTTCATATTTGCCCTTACGAGACATCTATTCAGAAAGATATTACTCAGTTAACAAAACAGCTTCGGAATGACCTAGAAGGCAAACAGATAAAAGTGCTTGAAATCAACCTTTACGACTTGGTGATTGAGCTACTTAAGCATGAGGGGGACTGGGATTGGATTTTGGAAAATGAGTCGACAATGTCACGAGAAAGACTTAGAGAAGAACTCCAAGGCATTCTTGATGTTGAAACAGTCATAACCCCAGAAATCGCGCAAAGGATGGACGCTGACCAGTATGAGGTCATGCTACTAACAGGTATCGGCGAAGTGTTCCCCTATATTAGGTCTCATAATGTTTTGAACAATTTGCAAAAAAAGGCGAAAGATAAGCCTACGTTGATGTTTTTTCCGGGTGAGTATCAGCATTCACTTGAGAGTGGTGCGTCGCTGGTTCTATTTGGGAATCTACAAGATGACAAGTATTACAGAGCATTCAATATATTAGATCGAGCAGTGTAAGACACAGAGTGAATTGAAGGGATAAATATGCAATTAGAAAACCTATTCGTAAAAGCCGTAGACCGCCCCATAGAGGGCGTTATTAAGGCTGATGATGATGTGTCACTGTATATCGAGCTTGATGAGTACGTTATCACCAATGAAGTGGCCAAGCAGCTCGATCTTTTCCTTGATGCATACCTTAATTACCAAGGCGCAAATGGCGTGTGGGTATCTGGCTTCTTTGGTTCTGGTAAATCTCATTTACTAAAGATGCTTGCACTGCTTTTAGAAAACAAACTAATAGAAGATATAGCTCCGCTAGATGTGTTTCTAGAGAAACAGCCCCTCAATGAGGGAGGGATTTTTGCGAACGATTTAAAGCGTGCTGTAGCAATTCCTTCTGAAAGTATTTTGTTTAATATTGATCAAAAAGCAGATGTGATCAGCAAAACTGAGATTGATGCACTTATTGCCGTCTTTGTAAAAGTATTTGATGAACACTGCGGTTACTACGGAAAACAGGCTTACATTGCTCAGTTTGAGCGTGAATTGGATGCAGATGGTCACTTCGACGCGTTCAAAGACGCTTTCGAGAACATAAGTGGCATGGACTGGGATAAAGGTCGTGCTAGAGCCAAGCGCATGGCTGACTTTATTGACAAGGCTTATACGGAAATAACTGGGCAGTCTGTTTCCAGCATCCTAGATAAATACCGACAAGATTATCGTTTATCCATCGAAGACTTTGCAGAGCAAGTGAAAGCCTATGTAGATACAAAGGATGAGGGGTTTAGGCTCAACTTCTTTGTGGATGAGGTCGGGCAATATGTCAGTGGCAACACAAAATTAATGACTAATCTCCAGACTGTTGCTGAGAGTTTAGCAACCAAGTGTGAGGGTAAAGCCTGGATTATCGTAACAGCTCAAGAAGATATGCGCTCTGTACTGGGGGAATCAAACCTAAAGAATGAAAATGATTTTTCTAGAATCCAAGCCCGCTTCAAAAGCCGTATGAAATTGACCAGCCAAGATGTTGCCGAAGTTATACAACTAAGGCTATTAGAAAAGCGCGAAGAATATATTGCACAGCTGAGCGACCTTTATCATCAGCAAGAGAACAATTTCAAAACATTGTTTGATTTTGCTGATGGTTCGGCAACCTACCGAAATTTCAAAGATCGTGAGCACTTTATTCAGTGCTACCCTTTTGTTCCCTATCAATTCACGTTATTTCAATCAGCTATACAAAATCTATCTACGCACAGCGCTTTTGAAGGTAAGCACAGTTCAGTGGGTGAGCGATCAATGCTTGGCGTTTTCCAACAAGTGGCTATCACGATAAAAGGACATAAGCTTGGTGAGTTAGCGACATTTGATCTAATGTTCGAAGGCATTCGAACGGCATTAAAAACTGCTACCCAGCAATCGATCCTAAAAGCTGAACAGAATCTCGATAATCTATTCGCAGTTCGTTTATTAAAAGCGCTATTCCTTGTTAAATACGTCAAAGAATTCAAACCAACGGTTAGAAATCTATGCGTTCTAATGTACGACAGCTTTGAACGTAATATTCCTTCGCTAAAACTACAAGTAGAGGAAGCGTTAAACCTGCTTGAAAAGCAAACCTATATTCAAAGAAATGGCGATTACTTTGAATACCTAACGGATGAAGAGCAAGACATAGAGCAAGAGATTAAAAATACCGAGGTAGATAATACCGCCGTAGCGACCGGGCTTGAAAAGCTTATATATGATGACGTTTTAAAAACACGAAAAATACGCTGGGACGAAAATGGGCAAGACTACCCCTTTACGAAGCGCTTGGATGACAATTTGAGCGGTCGTGAATACGAACTGGCGATAAATGTAATCACCTCTTTTCATGATCATCGTGATGCGTTTGAAAAGCACAGGTCAGATACCGTATTTAATGACGAATTACGTATTGTACTGTCAGAAAGTGAAAGATTAGTACGCGATCTTATTTTGTACAAACAAACTGAAAAATATGTCTCTCATGAAACTCGCACTACTCAACAAGACAGCATAAAACGGATTTTAGCTGAAAAAGGGAATCAAAACTCTGAACGCTTAGATCAACTAAAAACATTAACGTCCAAGTTGGTCGGCACAGCGAAGTACTTCGTCGCAGGTCAGGAACTTGAATTGAGTGGTGAAGACGGCCAAGGTAAGATAATCAGAGCCTTTGGTGAACTAATCAAACACACCTATCCAAACCTGAAAATGCTCCGTAGCGCGCAATACAACGAAGCACAAATCTCTGATATTTTGACTCAAGCTGAACAAGGCTTATTCGGCGAAGAAGCCCAATTGCCAGAACCTCAGCAGGAAATGCTCTCCTTCATTCAAAGTAATAGCCGTGGCGGTATTCGAACTACGGTAAAAACGCTGTTACAAAAATTTGAAAGCAAGCCCTACGGCTGGTCTTTTGCGGCAGTACTCTGCACACTGGCACACTTGTGTGGCCGAGCGAAAGTCGAAGTAAGGGAATCCACTAACTTACTAGATGATGCAGCACTCGCCAGAGCGCTAAGGAACACAGCGTCCCACGGTAATTTAATTCTTGACCCCCAAATTGAATTCAATCAGTCACAAGTTCGTAAGGTGAAGGAATTTTACAACGATTACTTTGAGAAAGTAGCACACGCCACAGAGGTAAAAGCGTTAGCCAAAGAACTTCAAGAAGGTTTTGCTAATCAAGCGATTGAGCTAGATAAGCGTTTAGCTCAAGCATCACAGTATCCATTTATGCGAGCGCTTTCGCCTATCGTTGTGGCATTACAAGACCTTAAATCAAAACCCTACACATGGTTTATGTCTGAATTAACCATTCAAGAAGATCAGTGGTTTGACTACAAAGAGAAAACTATTGATCCGATACTGAAGTTTATGAAGGGAGTTGGTAAAGATAGCTATGATGAAGCCCACTCTCTGCTAGAGAGCCAAAAACCAAATCTGGAATATATCGAAGGTGATGAGCCTCAAAATTTGGCAGCAGCGTTAGTTGACCCCGCTATTTATAAAGGGGCAGCTATACAGCAGCTAAAAGCGGATTACGCATCACTCCAGCAAAAAATAGAGCATCAGGTTGAAGCTGAGCGAAGCTATGCGCTAGAAACCATTGAAAGGCTTAAAGCTAAGCTGGAAGGCTTTGAGGAATACCAGAGTTTAGATATTGATAAACAAGCTCACTTGTCTCAAGCCTTCGAAGAGGTTGTCGCGAAAGTTAATGGCCAGTCATTGATAGCGATGATCCGTGATGAAGTTCGACGCTTTGAGGATCAAGGCTATCCGACCTTGATTCAGCAGATGGATGCACTGAATCAGCCAGAAATAATACTAGATTCAGTGTCGGATCTAACGCCTGAAGAAGTGGAGCCTTTAGGTCAACCCGATGAGGGCGCACACAAGCTAAAGAAAGCTGGGCCTTCTTATCAAGTTAAAGAGCCAGCGCCTATTCAAATAATCAGTATTAAACAGTTAAAAATCCCTTATCAGAAGCCTTGGATTTCCAATGAAGTAGACATCGAAGAATACCTTGAGAGCCTTAAAATACAGCTGCTTCAAGAAATAGCCAGTGGTAAAAAGGTCCAAGCATAGGAGGCCAGAGGAGAATACTATGAAAATCACATTTAAAAACTTAGGTGCAATAAAACAAGCGAACCTTATCTTGGGTGATCTAACCATTGTTTGTGGTAAAAACAACACAGGTAAAACCTATGTCACCTACGCCACTTACGGTTTTCTTGATTATTGGCATAAACAATTATCGATTGAAATCCCCAGTGACGTTGTTACTCAGGTGATGGATAAGGGATCTATATCCGTTCCTATTGAATTATTTGCAAAGGATGCAAAAAAGATATTAAAAGAAGCCTCAATTCAATTTTCGAAGCATATTGATAAAGTGTTTGCTGGAAAGGAATCTCTTTTTGAAGGCGCGTCATTATCTGTCGAAGTTGATAAGTCTAATGACTACAATGCTAATGACGTGAGTTTTGAAGCCGGATCTTCCAGTAGAACATTTTTAAAAGTGACCAGCGAAAAAGATGATGAAAACTTAACTATATCTTTGTTGGTAGATAAAAGCTCCGAGGATTTACCTCCACGCTCTTTTATTGAAAACATGATTTGTGCAGCTGTCAGAGAACTGGTTTTTAAGAATAAGGTTCCTAGGCCATTTATTGCCAGTGCAGAACGCACGGGGGCGGCAATCTTTCAAAAAGAACTGGATTTCACGCGTAGTCGTCTGCTTGATATGTTGGGCGATAAGGACTCTCATCTTAGCTTTTCTAAATTACTAGGTGGGTTTAAAGCGGAATACCCAATTCCTGTTAAGAAGAATATCGATTTTATTCGTGGCCTATCTAGCATCACCAATAAAGAAAGCATGTTTTCAAAACAACACCCAGAAGTACTTGAGCATTTTAAAGACATTATTGGCGGTGAGTACAAGGTAAATAAAGAAGGTGAAATACAATACATTCCCAATAAAAACCAAAGAGTTAAGCTTTCTTTGGTCGAAAGTTCTAGTGCTGTTAGATCTTTACTGGATATAGGTTTTTACTTAAGGCATGAAGCGCAAATAGGGGATGTTATTATGGTCGATGAACCAGAACTAAACCTTCATCCAGAAAATCAGCGTAAAGTGGCTCGTCTTTTTGCAATGTTAGTGAATCATGGGATTAAAGTGTTTATCACTACCCATAGTGATTTCATTATTAAAGAACTTAACACACTAATTTTACTCAATCAGAAAAGTGATCATTTGTTGGAATTGGCCAAGCGTGAAGGTTACAGCGAAGGCGAGTTTTTAAGTCATGAGCGCTTGAAGGTTTACATGGCGAAAGAAGACTCAATTCTACTTGAAGGCCGGAAAAAAAAATCGACTTGTAATACTTTGGTGCCCGCAGAAATAACCGCTGAAACAGGAATTTCACTTCAGTCATTTGATTCTACCATTGAAGAAATGAACCGAATCCAAGATGAAATTGTCTGGGGGGAATAGTTGTGCCTGATACTTCAGTCTTGAACCGATTATTTAATGACAGGGCCAAAATCCCTATTGATGATTATTATGGTAAGAAAAAAGTAGTTTTGAAAGAACCGCAAGTCGAAGACTCGATGATCGAAATTCGCGGTATTCCTGATGATGCTATTGTAATTGACCTTGATCGTGCTTTCTCAAATGAAAAACTATTTGCTGGAAGCCAAGGTGAATGTAAAAGGGCTGATTATATTATTTTCTCTGAGCAAAGAAAAAAAGTGTTATTTATTGAGATGAAAAAAACAGGTGCAAAGCTGAATGATATTGTGAAGCAACTCAAAGGCTCTTTATGTGCGTTTGAATATTGCCAATCAATTGCTAGAGAGTTTTTCAACGAAAACAATTTTCTTTCAGCTTATGAATGCCGATTTATCACTATTAATCATACAGGTATGAGCAATAGAACAACGACGATTGAAAAAATTGCTGGTACCAATAATCGCCCCGATGCGCCGCTTAAGTTGTCTTGGACACAGACTATTCAATTTAACCAAATAGCCAAATAGCCAAATAGCCAAAAAAATACTGGGAATTCATGGAAATTGCAAAATTTAAAAAATTCGCACAGTTTGCGCGTAGAAGCCTTATTGAACAGGTAAGTAGCAAGCTCAATTTGGTACTTAAAGAAGATAGTTCTGCGCGTCGAGAGCTACCTCAAGTCGTTGCTAAATTAGAAGCAGAGCTTGATAAGACTAAAGAGCAGCTTGTCGAGCAAGTTGCTTATATCTGGTTTAACCGCTTTTGTGCGTTGCGGTTTATGGATGTGAATGTCTATAACCGTATCGGAGTGCTTTCCCCTGCGGAAGGTCAATTTCAGCCAGAGATTTTGGCGGAGGCCAAAGCAGGTCATATTGATGAAAGTGTTGTGAACGAAGCGGCAAGAGTCAAGATATTTGGTTTGCTAGACGGCTCCATCAAAAGTCGTGACAGTCAATCAGAGGCGTATCGCTTACTCATTGTGGCGGTGTGTAACGATTACCATCGTATCATGCCCTACTTGTTCGAACGCATTGAAGACTATACCGAATTGCTAATGCCCGATGACTTATTGTCAGGCAACTCTATTCTAGCCTACACCCGCGAAGCGATGACGCCAGAAGCTTGTGAGTCCGTTGAGTGTATTGGCTGGTTGTATCAGTTCTATATCTCCGAGAAAAAAGATAAGGTTTTTGAGGGTTTAAAAAACAACAAAAAAATCACTCCCGAGAATATTCCTGCGGCTACCCAGTTATTCACGCCACACTGGATTGTCCGCTATCTAGTCGAAAACTCTCTGGGTCGATTGTGGATGTTGAATAATCCTAACTCAAAAGTTATCGAGCAGATGGATTATTATATAGCGCCTGCGGCCAAAGAAGGTGAAGAGCAGCCTGTCGATGTTGAGACTGACTTTCTCCATATATCTAGTCCAGAAGAGATCAAAGTCTGTGATCCAGCTTGCGGCTCAGGCCATATGCTGACTTATTCCTATGATTTGCTCTATGCCATCTATCTAGACGCAGGTTACGACTCAGTCGATATTCCAGAACTGATTTTGACCAAAAATCTCTATGGTATCGAAATTGATGAGCGTGCCGCAGAACTAGCTGCCTTTGCCTTATCGATGAAGGCGCTAAAAGGTAACCCGCTAGATGATAGCAATAATCGCCGCCGCTTCTTTCGTAATCCCATCAAACCCAATATTTGTCGGTTAGAAAACGTTACGTTCAAAGAGGACGAGCTAGACGAGTATATTGAGTTTGTTGGTAGAGACCTGTTCACACAAGACTTGCGAGCCACGCTCAAAGAATTTGAAGAGGCCGATAACTTTGGTTCGCTAATTCAGCCGAGCTTAAAGAATGCTGAAGACGTAAAGGCTACCTTGGAGGCTAAGGATGTTTCAGGGCAATTGTTTTTAACCGAAACGCACAAGCGCGTTTTACGGGTTGCAGATCAGGCTGATTACCTTTTTCAGAAATATCATGTGGTTGTAGCAAACCCTCCATATATGGGAAGTAAGGGGTTCAATACTAGTTTATTAAACTGGTCAAAGGTGCGGTTTCCTAATTGTTGGGATCGCGGAGTGTCAGATCTATATGCACTGTTCATTGAAAGAGCATCTCGCTTGGTATGCGGGGGCGGTTCTCTTTCAATGATTACTATGCAAGGATGGATGTTTTCGTCATCTTTCGCAAATCTTCGAGAGAGTCTTTTTCAACGAATGACTCTAAGCTCTATGGCTCATTTAGGGGCGCGAGCTTTTGACAGTATTCCTGGGCAAGTTGTTACGACATCTGCGTATGTTTTCATAAATAGCACTAGTTCAAAATTTCAGGGCAAGTTCATTAATTTAACTAAAGGCGAAAGTGAATCTGAAAAAAAGATGCTTTTTAACGAGGGAGTACGCTCCGGTAAAAACATTTATACCGCTAGCTCGGAGATATTTCAAAAGATTCCGGGCGCTCCGGTAGCTTACTGGGCAACAAAAGCGGAAATCGACGTTTTTTCGGAAAATATTTTAATATCCGAAATAGCGAGCTTTAAAGCAGGTCTGTCTACGGGAGACAATCCTAGATTTCAGCGTATGTGGTTTGAAATTGCCCGATGTAAGACTGCATTTGGAGCGAAATCCAGTGATGATCTAAGGGTAGAAAAGTGGGTGCCTTGTAACAGTGGTGGTGAGTATCGTCGTTGGTATGGAAATAATGAAGTGGTTGTTAATTGGGGTGACAATGGGCGTGAGTTAAAGGCATTTTCAGGCTCAGCAGTTCGTAATGAAGGTGACTATTTCAGGCAAGGGTTAACCTACAACAAAATTAGTTCTGGTAGATTTGCGTGCAGGTACAAAGACCATGGCTTTATCTTTGACGACACTGGAAGATCGATTTCTGTAAATCAGAAAAATATAGAAATAATTCAAGCGTATCTTTTATCATCTGTTGCCGATTGTTATTTAAAGATACTGGCACCAACTTTAAGCTTTACTAGCAATGAACTTTCAAATCTTCCATTTATAAAAAACATTACGTTTGACAAAAGTTTAGTGGCAAAGCTCATAGACATAGCTAAAGCAGATTGGGATTCGTCTGAGACCTCTTGGGATTTCACTACGAGTCCACTGCTCTCACCTGATTTCTGGGGCGAGAAGCTTGAGAATAGCTATGGTGCCCTCCGAGCTTATTGGCAGTCAGTTATAGATGAAACTAAAACGCTGGAGGAAGATAATAATCGCATCTTCATTGACGCCTATGGTCTGCAAGAGGAACTGTTTCCTGAGGTACCAATTGAGGATATCACCCTAACTTGCAACCCTGCCTACCGCTATGGCGTTAAAGGTACAGAAGATGACCGCAAGAAACACCTACTCGCCGACACTATGTCTGAGTTTATGAGCTATGCCGTTGGCTGCATGTTCGGGCGCTATTCTCTTGATAAGGAAGGCTTAATCTTGGCTAATCAAGCGGATACCCTCGAAGAATATCTTAAGCAGGTGCCTCAACCTTGTTTTATACCAGACGATGATAACGTTATCCCAATGATTGATTTCGAAGGTGACTGGTTCGAAGATGATATAAGCGAACGCTTTAAGCAATTCCTAAAAGTGACTTTTGGTGAAGAAAATTTCGTAGAGAATTTGGCTTTCGTTGAACAGGCTGTCGGCAAAGATATTAAAAAGTACATTGCCAAAGACTTCTATGTCGATCATGTAAAACGCTACAAAAAACGTCCCATCTACTGGCTATTCTCCAGCCCGAAAGGCACATTCAATGCGCTTATTTATATGCACCGCTATCGTCCTGATACGGTGAGCGTGGTATTGAATGATTACCTACGAGAATTCCGCACCAAGTTGCAAGCGCGCAAAGAGAGTTATGAACAAATTGACATCAGTGCCTCAGCCAGCCCAAAAGATAAAACACAGGCTATTAAAGCCATCGATAAGATCAATAAAATACTGGATGAGGTGAACGACTACGAGCGCGATATTCTTTACCCTCTAGCTGGCCAGAATATTGAGATTGACTTGGATTGTGGTGTTAAGCACAACTATCCGCTATTCGGCAAAGCACTAAAAAAAATAGCGGGGTTGAGCTAGAACGATGACTGAAAACCGCATTCAACAGGCGCTTAGCCGATTGTTTCAAAAGCACCGCATCGTTTTCTGGTATGACGACAAACAGGAATTGCGTGATGCTTTTGAAACCCTTGCTATAGAGGGGGTCGAAAAGCTTGAAATTCAAAACAATGAATTTGGCATTAAGCATAAGCTTTTGCGCGAGTGCCCCAAACAGTCCTTCTTGGTTTACAAGGAAGACAAGCAACCCGAGCCACTACAAAATTGGCTGTTAGATGTTGAACTGGCCAACATCACCTTTAGAACCGATCAAGTCGCCATTTGGCTGAGTGAACTGGAACTGCCCAACGAATTCACCGAGATTGTTGAGCAGCATACTGCCTTCTTCGATACAGCCAAGGCCAAGGTGCAAGCCGAAAAGCGTAAAAAAATACTTAAAAAGCTACTGAGTAATGAAGATACCCTAAGCAAGATTCGACTCAAAATGCTGGCCGTGTGTGTGGGTGCAATACAATTAGCCGATGCTCGAATTGACGTGATTTTAGAAGCCTTACTTGCTGAGCTTGTGAAACCAAAACAGCCTTTATTTGGCTTAATTCAGCGCTGCCATTTAGAAGACTTCCTGTGGCAACAGGTAGAGCGATTTTATGGTTACAGTAACGAACATCCAACGGTAAAAGACTTTGCTATAGAGCTGTTTAAATCCTGTTATTCCATGGGTGTGAATTCTTCACTGAATGGCGATGGGATTAATTTATCCAGCGATGCCTTGGTGTTTTTCAAGCGCTGGAAAGACAGCCGAACGCACCAAGAGGTATTCGAGGTACTATCGGATAACTATGCTGAATTGCTATCAGTAGAAGAAGACTTGAATAAACGAAACCTGAAGGAAGTGATCGAACTCGATTATTTTCGTTTAATCGATAAAAAAGTCATCTATGAGCTGGTAAAGACTGTTGAGCAGCGTACCTTGTCTGAAGGTGAGGTAACGCTTTGGTGTCGAGGTAGACGCCAAGGTCATTGGTTTGCTGAGTTCAAATATTTGTATGAAGCAGTAGATATTGCCAGTCAGTTCTTTGCGCTTTTGGATACCATTCAACTGGATATGGCAACCGCAAGTGAGGCTGTGCAAGGTTACGTGAGCCACTGGTATCGGCTGGATCAGCTGTATCGTCAATATGTTTATTGTTTGAAGGTATCCTCTCAAAATACTTTACTGAATTCTCTAAGTGAAAAAATCGAGAACCTCTATACCAATCGTTATTTGTTGCCACTGAATAACGCGTGGCAATCCCATGTGGATGGGATGTCAAACTGGCGAGTGCCAAATGTTGTCCCCCAGACACAATTCTTTGCTAACTGGGTAAAGCCCTATCTGGATAAGAATAACAAGATTTGTGTGATTATTTCTGATGCCTTCCGCTATGAGGCAGGTGAAGAGATGGTAGGCAGGATACGGCAAGAGGATCGCTACCAAGCCAAATTAGAGCATGCCCTTTCATCATTGCCAAGTTATACCCAGCTTGGTATGGCTTCGTTGCTTCCTAAAAGTCAGGTCGTATTAAGCTTCGCCGAGAATAAAACAGGCACTGTAAATGCTGGCGCACTATCCACACAGGGTACAGATAATCGCGATAAGGTATTGAAGTCTATTTTGGGTGAGCGTTCGTGTGCAGTGCAAGCTAAGCAATTCATGGAGATGACAATCCCAGAAAGTCGCGAATTAATTAAAGCGAACGATGTGATGTATATCTACCACAATCGTATTGACCACACAGGTGATAAGATGCAGTCCGAAGGTGAAGCATTTGAAGCGACTGAAAAGACATTTGATGATTTGATGAAGCTTATTAAAAAACTGGCGAATGCTAATGTGAATAGTTTTCTGATTACGGCTGACCATGGCTTCATCTATCAAAACAAGCCATTGGATGATAGTGACTTTCTTGCAAACGATGTTAAAGGCGAAGTGCTCTACAACGACAGGCGTTTTGTGTTGGGTAAGGGGTTGTCCTGTGGCCAGTCATTGAAGTCGTTCAGTGCTGAAGAGCTTGGTCTATCGGGTGACGTTCACGCCGCCATACCTAAAGGTATACAACGGCTTCGATTGAGAGGTTCAGGAAGCCGCTTTGTTCATGGTGGTGCTTCTTTGCAAGAGGTTATTATCCCCGTTATCTCGATTAATAAAAAGCGCCAGAGTGATATCGCTTTTGTTGAGGTCGACATTTTACGGGGTGGCACTAATGTGATTACGTCTGGCCAGCTATCTGTCACCTTGTATCAAACAGAGCCAGTAACCGACAAAATTCGCCCCAGACGCTTAAAAGCTGGGATTTACACCGAGGGAGGCACACTCATTTCCGATAAGCATGATCTGATCTTAGATTTAACATCGGAAAACCCACGTGAACGTGAATTGAAGCTTCGGTTTGTGTTAACTCAAGAAGCGGATGCGGCGAATAACCAAGAGGTGCTCTTGAAGTTGGAAGAACCTGAAGATGGTTCTAGTCAGTACCGAAAATACAAAGAGCTTCGCTATACAGTTCGACGTTCTTTTACCAGTGACTTTGATTTTTAAGTGTGTTTAATAAATAGAAAATGGATTTTCTGAGGAATGACGATGACAGATTTAGATAAAAAAATATGTGATGTGTTTGCGGGTTTAGTCGTTCGCAAAGATTTGGTTAAAACCGTAAAAGGAAATGCCATCGTTCCTTCCTATGTTTTGGAATATCTACTAGGTCAATATTGTGCGACAAATGATGAAGATAGTATTGAGAGTGGTATCCAAACAGTTAAAGAAATTCTTGCTAAACACTATGTACACAGAAACGAGGCGGGACTTATTCGTTCGACTATTCGTGAAAAAGGTCGCCACAAAGTTATTGATAAAGTCAGTGTTGCTCTGAATGACAAAAAAGACTGTTATGAAACCGAATTCGCTAATCTAGGGATCAAAAAAGTACTAATTGATTCAGGAACGGTCAAACAGCATCCCAAACTGTTAGTCGGCGGTGTATGGGTGATTGCCGATCTTGAATATGAGCACACTGAGGATAAAGATGCGAGTCCTTGGATATTAAGTACGATAAAACCAATTCAAATGTCACACTTTGATTATGACAGCTATATCAAAGCCCGTAGCCAGTTTACGTTAGATGAGTGGATTGATGTACTGGTTCAAAGTATTGGGTTTAATCCCGAGTACTTTGGCAAGCGAAGCAAGCTCACACAATTGGTTCGACTGATTCCATTTTGTGAACGAAACTATAACCTGATTGAATTAGGGCCAAAAGGTACAGGTAAGTCCCATATCTATTCCGAATTTTCTCCTCACGGTATTTTACTTTCTGGTGGTGAAGTAAGTGTGCCGAAGTTATTTGTCAATAACTCCTCTGGAAAGATTGGTTTGGTCGGTTACTGGGACACGGTGGCCTTTGATGAATTCGCAGGAAAGCAAAAGAAAGTTGATAAAGCACTTGTAGATATTATGAAGAACTACATGGCAAATAAGTCCTTCTCTCGCGGTGTGGAAACTTTGGGGGCTGATGCTTCAATGGTCTTTGTAGGTAATACTGAGCATAGCTTGCCATACATGCTTAAGCACAGCGATTTATTTGATGCACTACCGGCTAAGTTCTATGATTCAGCATTTCTTGATCGTTTACATTTCTATATACCTGGTTGGGAGGTAGATATCATTCGCGGCGAAATGTTTTCGGACGGTTATGGTTTTGTAGTGGATTACTTGGCTGAAATCTTGCGTCATTTACGCAATCAAGATTATTCAGATCAGTACAAAGAGTACTTCTCTTTATCCCAAAATATGTCTACTCGCGATCGTGACGCTATAAATAAGACATTTTCTGGTTTGATGAAAATACTTTTTCCGCAAGGTGGGGCGACAGAAGCTGAGGTTGAAGAGGTGCTTAAATTTGCAATGGAAGGCAGGAAGCGCGTCAAAGATCAGCTATTTAGAATTGATACAACTTACGCAGATGTAGATTTTTCATACTCTGACAAATTGGGGAAAGTAAAACCCATCGCTACTCTAGAGGAGCTTGAATACCCCAATTACTTTCATAAAACAGTATCAAGTGATGACACTAGCCTGCCTGATATGGATGCCCAAGCGCAGACTACTACTGGATCACCGACCACTGAAGCAGCAAATATAAGTGAGAAACAACCTACGGAAGGCCATTTAACTTTTGCCGAGAATCAGCGAGGTGTTTCTTATGACGACCTTTTCGCACCATATTTAAAGGGCGCTAAACATATCACCATTACCGACCCCTATATTCGCCTCTTTTTTCAGGCTCGTAACTTAATGGAGTTGCTCGAAACTATTATCAGAAACAAGGCAGAAGAGGAGGAGGTGGTTGTAATCTTGGTGACGGTTGAGGATGAATTTAAAGGTGATCAACAACGCGAATTTTTCGAGAAAATTCAGAATGAAATGTTTTCTGTCGGTATCAAATTTGCGTATTCATTCGATAACTCTGGCTCTCAACATGCTCGCCATATTGTCACCAATACTAGTTGGAAAATTTCGCTAGATCGAGGCTTAGATATCTTCCAGCAGTATGATATGGGGGATGCATTTCAACTGGCTAATCGTAATCAGAAATATCGCGCTTGCAAGGCTTTTGAGGTTACATATATTAAGGTATAGATATTTAAAGGCTTTATTCTCAGAATTTAGAACCATTTAAAGTTAATAAAGTATTTTTCTATTTATATAAAGTATTCCTCTATGTCATAACACATAAAGGCTTATTTTATTAGTAATTCATAATAATTAGTAAAGGTTGTTTATATAAACTTTAGTCATTTATATAAACAACCAAGTCCCCAACCTCACACTGAAAATACTTACAAAGTAAATTTATCGTCTCCGTTGTTGTGTTGTAGCCTGTTGGGTTTTGCAACCGTGACAAGGTAGTCTTATGGATCCCTGTAGCCTCTGAAACTTCCCCTAGTGTCACTCTTCTGCCTTCTTTGAAGGATTTATCCTGAATTAGCTCTTTCAGCCTGAATCTTAGCATCTGCATAGTCTCTTTAATTTTCAGCAATAATACCGTTTAAGTTGTTTAAAAAGCAAAAAAGTTCAAAAAGTGCTTGTCAGGAAACTTATTTGCTATATAGTTTCTTCATGAGCAATAAAATTCACTGGAGGAAATATGTCAACATATCTTACAGCACAAGAGTTAGGAAACCGTATTAAGTACCACCCTAAGTACATCAATGACGTTCTTAGAGATAACGTTTTTATTGAAGGCAAGCACTATATTCGCCCTTTCAACGCAAGAAAGGTTCTTTATTTATGGGAGGCAATCGAAGAGCAGATGATGACAAGTGCAAGAGAAAATGAAGTGGATGATTTGATCCCAATGGCCTCAGGAGGTGTTTACCGTGGCTAGTATAGGAGTTCGGCAAGATGGAAAGTTGTATTTCAACTTTCGTTATGAAGGGAAGCGTTTTAAAGAATACACCAAGTTAGAAAATACGCCTGCCAATATGAAGCGTATGGAGGCGGCGGTTAAAAAGATTGAATTAGCGCTCAAAACCGGAGAGTTCGATTATGAGAAGTTCTTTCCGGGCAGTAAAAAAGTACCGAAAGTAAAAAAGGAGGTGGTTCAACACGTTGTCACTGAGGTTCAAAAACGACCGGATACGCCGTTGTTTTCTGAGTTCTCACAAGAGTGGCTTGAAGAGAATGTTCTACGATGGAAACGGTCTTACCGGACTTCTATAAAAGGAACTTTAGATACCCGTCTCGTCCCATATTTTGGGGAAGAAAGAGTCGGCAACATAACCAAAGCCATGATCCTGAAATTTCGTGCATCTCTCGCCAAAGTGAACCACGAAACAGGGAACAGTGAGCTTTCTAACGATAGGATTAACCACATTATGACGCCACTAAGAATGATTTTAGATGATGCCGCCGACCGATATGAGTTTACGTCGCCTGCTATTGGATTAAAACCCCTAAAAGTGCCTAGAGTGGATATTGAGCCTTTTACGCTGGATGAAGTGAAGAAGATTATTCGCTATGTACGTCCAGATTTTCGTAATTACTACATTGTGCGCTTTTTTACGGGTTTACGTACTGGGGAAATAGATGGGCTGCAATGGCAGTACGTTGATTTTGAAAACCGACAGATTTTGGTGAGAGAAACCGTCGTTCAGGGACGTATTGATACAACTAAGACACTTGAATCACGTCGTGAAGTTGAGATGTCTCCACCTGTGTATGAGGCATTATTAGAACAAAAGAAAGTCTCGTTTGGACATTCTAAGTTCGTGTTTTGTAATCGTGCAGGTGGTAGTTATGAACACCGAAATGTTACTCAGCGCATTTGGTATCCAACACTTGAAAAAATTGGCATCAAAAGTAGAAAACCTTATCAAACAAGACATACCGCCGCGACATTATGGTTAGCAGCAGGGGAGAACCCTGAGTGGATCGCAAGACAAATGGGCCATACAACCACCCAAATGTTATTTACCGTGTATTCGCGCTATGTCCCCAACCTGACGCGTCGTGATGGTTCTGCGTTTGAAACACTTTTGATGTCCAGTGGTTTTGAAGTAAGTGGAGAGACGCTATGAGCAGTATTGTTAGTGAATTACCTCTGATCCACCGTTCAGTCCAGGATGTTATGTTCGACCTGTTGCACTCATTGAATGACGACGAACTAAAAAAGGTGGTTGAAAAGTTTGGTACAGGTTTGGGCGTTGTTGATGAATTGGCTTTTAGCTCTTGGGTCTCTACGCAAATAAACAGCTTAAATGAACATGAGGAGATGGTAGGGCTCAGCTTTCTTCTCGGGAGGCTGAATTTAGAGATACACGGTAATAAGGCCTTTTTCAAACCACCACAACTTAATAATGTAATTGGTTTATACCCATCCGTGAAAAGTATCCAGTCTTACAATGCTTTTATTGGAAGTTACCGCCTTGAGGGATTGGATAATAGTGCTTTGAACGAAACAACTCCCATTAAAATTTGTGATGCGAGCGGTGAGCTGTCTGTTTTATTAAGTTCAGGCCATTTGAAGGTCAAAAGCGGCTCAATACAATGCGTAAAAGGCATTAAAAATGGGGCGCATTATCTTATTGAGATAATTTAAAAAGGGCTGATTATTAAAAATAAATGTGTAATGAGGTTAGAACATATGACTAATGAAATCACACCGTATTTAAAAGCCATCACGTTTTGTATTAACTGGTTGGCTGATCAAGCGTCAGATGAAAAATGGGCATTATCTGATGAGGAAGTGTGTCAACTTTTGGGTGGCATTCCTTTATCTTTATGGCATGAGTGGAAGGAAATGGCAAAGGACAAACAGCAGTTTGAACTAAATCAAGATGTGATCGATAGGTTGATTCTGCTGTTGAAGGTCCATGAGAGTATTGCTATGAGCGCGCCTTCTGGTGCAATTTATGATTTTTTTAAAAGACCTATAAATCATCCGACGTTTGAAGGGAAATCCGCTAAGGAAAGCTTACTATTAGACAACTCCATGGATAATTTGAATAAAATTATGCTCTTTTTTAGAAGTAGAATCTTTTAATGCTACAAAGGGCTTGTTTGATTTTTAAACAAGCCCTTTTGCATGAAGAGTCGAAGTTTATGTAAACATCGTAAGATCAAACTTGGGTAGTCTATCCACCTCAATACCATCAGGTTTCTTTAGATTGAAAGAACTCCAATACCCCAACTAAACTTTTTTCTTTTATTTGAGAAATCGTTGTTCTGGACTTCATTTTAGGAATATTGGCTTGAATGAAACCAGTACTCACCGGCAAATTTTCCCATCCACGTTGCGCCATATATTTCTTCTGGGCATGGTTATAGACAACAAAATAAGAATGGCAATAGACTGCGAAAAAAGTGTCGACAAATCGATGTCCCATCGATTTCATGAGATGGACCATGTCCGTCTCTTTTGAATGGTTGACCACGCTTCCATGACGATAAATATGACGCTGTAACGCTAAGGCTTCATTAGAGTAGAACCATTCATTTCGATCCCTTAACTCATTAATGACACCAGGGTAGCGCATAGCATACCAACGTAAGAACATATGTGTGGCATAGCTGTGCCTAAGAAGGTACAAGTCCGCTCCTTCTCCTAAGATTAGCTTCATCTCTTCGCGAGCAATTCTTGTGACCTTTTCAGCATTGCTAAAAAGTGGAAATGTCCTTAAAAACTGTGCCTGCTCATCGCTAACTTCAGCAATTGCCAATAGTCTTTTCCTTGCTTCACTTGGTTTCCTGTCTTTGCCAAATGCTCTGGTCATCTTTAGTTTGCTGAATAGATTTAAGCGCTGAGAAATATATTCGAAGATCTCTAAACAAACCTCTGGTGGCGCTATTAGATGCACTGGAATGGTACGTCTTGATGCCGGTGTTTTAAACCGGCGGACTCTGATTAGTATTTCTTCCTCGCTGTGTGCTGAGATGTCGCCCAGCGTTAGCCGCGCTAACTCCCCAGGGCGAAGACCCGCATAAAAGAGGATTTTAAAAATTATAGTCGACACAGTGACATCAGACTGAACACTGTGATGACGTTTAAATGCGTCTATAAAAAGATTGAATTCTTGCTGTCCGAGGACTTGATTGCGGTTAGTGGTAGTTATTTGTCCGCTTCTTGAGACTGGGAAATGAACATCGTTCCAGATATCCAGATTTCTTCTACTAAAACCTAATAACGTTGAAAATTGAGATAGTCGATTTTTGTTAGTTGCTGAAGCTAAATCTGGGTTTAATAAAACCTCATGTATAAATAAGCTTGCATCTTCTTCATCCCAGTCTTCGATATTGTAAGCTGGCTCATAGTCAAATAGGCTTTTTGAAAAGAGACTGATGATTTTTGATAAAGCTGTATTTACCTTGTTCTTTCTAACAACTAACTCGTTATAAGCAAATGCAAACATCAATGAAATCGCGCAATAATTTCTAGGGCCATCACCAGAGATGAGTAAGATTTCAGCAACGGCAGGAAGTGTCTTTGGGCGTGTTTCACTAAGAGCCACTTGTATTCTATCAAGAGTTGAGTAAACCAAATCACTAACGTAGCGTTTATTGCATTTTGTTCTATTAAATATTCTCTCGATTAAGCCGTCCATTTTAGAGGTAGATAAATTGTACAACGGTTTAGCAAATTCTATTTCACTACTTTTTTTCTTATTTTGAATTTGTATTTTAATCCAATACTTAACATAGCCAAATAAATAGTAAGCCAATTCTTGCCAAGCGAGGAAACGTCTTTGTTTCTCGTCATCATCTAAATCTTCTGCGGACAAGCTTGCTACATTTTTGTCATTTTCTCGTTGATAAGACGTTTTTTCACTTGGTCCCAAAGTACGTTTGTTGCGTTTTCTATTGTATATTTTGTTAGATGGTAGTCCTATTATTGAACCATCCATATCGGCCCATGTTGGTGCTATTGGTAAGCTTATTCCGGATAAACGGCTATAGATAATGGGTTCTGTACCAAAAATACAAAACAGACTCGCTGTAGCTTGATAAAAAGTTTTCAGTTTGATTTTTTGAGTTATTTTCACCTTAGTAGGTGCTGTTAATAATCTTGGAATTGTATGCTTAGCTAGTTTGTGATGTTTAGGTGGCACGTAATTACGAGCATGGAGACACACACAGATAAAACGTGCTGTATTTGATGCGGTAATCGGTAAACATTTATCTGCTCTAGTTGACTCTCCTGACGGAACCAGTATTGAGCACTCAAATGGACTTTTTAGGAGCTCCTGTATGAATGATTCAGCTCTGTTCAGTGGTAGTCCTGTCGTTACACCAACTTCAATGAGTAAACGAACATATAGCTCATCACTATCAATAAGCACTTTTGATTTCAGAATTTTAGGCGTCTGATTAGTGATTGTTTTAATAGCTGCTCTAAGTTGTGCCTCGTCAGAGTTGGGCGATATAACGGTCGGTCGAATGGTTTTTGGGGAGCGATCATAAGATATAGTTGATGTGATAATTCCCTCTAATTTTGCAATGACATCATTAATAAACTTGAGCTGTTTTCTAGTAATTTTAGATTCGCTAGATATTTCGTAATACTCCGAAAATTTTGAAATAATTTCTGATAATGAATCATTATCAATGTTCATTTCATCATTCGCAGAATCGAGAATGATTTCAGCAACTCTTGCACTTTCAATATCTTTAAATTTTATTTTCTCTAGGTCTGGCCATTTATTCAGGAAATCAATCGAAATCATAGGTCAGCTCCTGCAACGAAAATTCTTGAATTAGAGTGTTGTAGTATTCAGATATGTCAGTGTGAATCGAAACGATGTTTGATGAAGACGCAGGAGAAGAATAGTAAAATCCATCCACATTGTGACCAAGTAGTGCTCGAGATGTAATAGCCTTGAATTTCAGTGCATTGCCTGAAAAATGTCTTAATGTATTGTTTGATGGACGTATTTCTTCAAGATTAAATGTTTTCAGAATCTCTAATATCTGTCTGTGAGGTGCTGATTTGATTTGATCATATACTTCGTCATTAAGAATATGAATTATGATTAAGTCATTTTTTGAAATATCTTCATCCGTAAAATTTAAGTGTTTATACAATGAAAATCTTACATTAGAAAGTATATCTTTTTGTTTTAAATATAAATCAGGTATGGGCAGCGCTTTATATTCTTCATAGTTGACAGAGTTTTTATCTTTTCTAATGAAAAAATCAGAAAATGTAGAAATGGATTTTTCGCCATTAGGGCGATTGGAGAAAAATAATAACTCTAAAAAATATGTATGTATTTCAATTAAATTGACTAGATCAACTCTTAGTTGATTCGACCTAGAAAGTGAAAATAATGCCTTTTTACTTTCAAAAATGACGC
This sequence comes from Marinomonas foliarum, assembly GCF_016906065.1. NCBI lineage: Bacteria > Pseudomonadati > Pseudomonadota > Gammaproteobacteria > Oceanospirillales > Oceanospirillaceae > Marinomonas > Marinomonas foliarum. The sequence continues at coordinate 3,266,741 of NZ_CP070273.1, forward strand.
TTATATCTCTGAAGAAATCGGCTATTGAGCTCTGTGGTAAACGATTAGATCCAAGAGATTGATTTGCCAATGTAGAATCCCACTGCAGCTTTGAGAGTAGCCCTGGTACTTCCAAATGATTGGATAAAACATCAAATCGCTTTTGATATAAGTCTCCAATGTTCTCATTGGTCAGTGCAACGTACGAGAACGGCGCGCTCATGGAGAAACCGATTTTGGCTCTGAGGTAATGAACCCTCATGTCATCGACATGAGGTGTTAATAGTCGATTAGAATTTGATGCGATACGGTCAAAATGCAGAGAGTTACCGCCATTAAACTCCGAAAATTGCCTAGTTAAATAAGAAAATTTGTTAGCAATTTTATCGACTAGCTTTTTTATCGATAATGTCGGTTCATCTAAATGCAGAAGACTCGCTGGCGATATTTTCAATTCGATTTCTGAACATAGGTCCGAATCTGTTGGTGTATTTGAGATAGAAACAGTTAGTGATTTCTTGTTAGTACTAAAACGTATTGCAGAAAGTGCTTTTTTTAGTGTCATGCCCGTCAAAAAGCAAAGTATTAAAAGACTATTTAATTCAGATTTTTTTTCATCGACGAATGCAATAAATCCCACAACAGATTGTAGTGATAATGATGAATAATCAAATACGGACTCAATTTCTTTATTTGCAGTGGTCCAAGATTTCTTCTTTACGAGAAATATTTTCGGTATATAATTATCAGAATCTTGTGATTTTATATCTTGATCTTGATCTTTTTTTTTGCTAGATTTCTTCTTAATTTTTAGTTCTATAGGTTTGTTAGGTTCGTCTTTTTTTGATTCGGGAAGATAGTTAAACCCTCCCCAAAATGAAAATTCTCGAAAATATTCTGTGTTATTAATATAACTATGATATCTAGATATTTCGAAGTCACTTGGTTTTTTTAAAAATGAGACTTTTTCAATGTTACTCATTTTTTTTATTGTCTTTAATCTGCTAATCTCGCGAACAGCCAAAATAAGTTTATATATCTTTGTGTCATTTTCATAATAGTCAACTGTTTTAAGTTGAGTGTAGCAGTCAGAAACAAAAGTAGATATTAGTTCTGATAAATACTCAGATCCGGCTTTTTTATCTCTTCTGTAAACATCATAAACACCAAAATATACTGGATAGTCGACACCTATGTTGAATGACACTTCAGTTGTCTTTTTATACTTTATGTTTTTAAAAATAAATAGAATAGCTTCTATTTCATCCATTTCTAATAAAAAATCCGAATGATAATTTAGCTTAATGATATGTAAAATGGATCTTTGACGTTGTATTGATGGCGGGACTGTTAACAGTGTTAAAAACTTTTTAAGTAATGCTTCGTTGTCTTTCCAAATCCCCAACTCATCCCAGAAATTTATTGTCCATCCTAGTGACTTTGTGAAATTACTTTCGCTCATATGATTTCTTTATTTTTTAAAATTTTCTCAGATAAGAAGTCAACAATTTTTTTAGTTATTTTTTTGTCTGATAATGAATTTTTTATAAAATCATAATTTTCTGAATTGTCTTCTTGATGTCTATTTCTCACCGATTCAATCTTTTTTATCTCAAATATTAGTTCAACTAAACTTAAGTTCGAATTAATTTTTTTATTTATCATAGAAATTAGTTCTCTAAGCTCTTCTAATGTCTGAGTGTTTAGATTATTGTTCTTTTTTAGATAATCTATAGTTAAAAATATATCATTCAATCCCGTTATTCTTGACTCGTAGATTGAATGAATGATTGATAATAAATTAATTTCTAGCTTGTTTGTGTGTTTTTTGTTTAGAAAACCATCTAGCTCCGACGTTAAAAATTGAAAAGAAAGATCATCGAAATTTACTATTCCATTAACGTAAAAAAATTTTAAGCAGAGATTAAAATGAATTTCTTTATTCATTTGAGAAAGTTTTTGTGATGCTATCTCATTATCGCAAAATATTTTGTTAATGAATCCAAGTTGTCGCATTTTTTTTGGACATAGTATTTTTAATGCGGTGTTTTCTGATGTGATTTCTTCAATAATAGATTTGAATTTATTTTTTCTCGGTAGATATTTCAGTGTTTTCAATTTATAAAAATCTTGTATTTCTTGAATTGATCGGTTCGTTTGATTGATTACTAAAGCGAGTGTTCTATAGTTTTTATTAGTTTTTTTAAGTGCTTTCTTTAGTTCATAGTCGCAATCATTAACTAATAAAAACTCATGTTCTTTTTTGAAAATTATTGGGTAGTGTTCCAGGAAAAAATCTGAATTTTCTGCTTTGTTTTTTGATAGTCGATTATAGAAAATACCAATATTCATCATCTCAATTACAAAAAATGTCTCTGATAAGAACAATGTTTCGTCACTATAATTCATTAATAACTCTACTTTTATTATGTCTTTATAAGAATGATATTTAAAAACATATACCATAAAAAATTGAATGTCTAGTCTTTTTTTAAAACTAATTTAAGAGTTGACCTCGCTATATTGTTGTTAATTTATAAATAAACTAAAAAGATAATTTAGTTTATTTAAGTAGTTAATTTATATATAAACTAAAAAGATGGTTTGGATTATTTTAGTAGTTAATTTATATGTAAACTAAAAAGATGGTTTGGATTATTTTAGTAGTTAATTTATATGTAAACTAACTTATAATTTTTTAAAAAGTATAAGTTGTATATAATAGTTTATATTTAAATTAAATATTTTCTCGTCTGCTCATAATCAAATTAAAAAAATCACACTTACAAAAATTAACTTTGTTTTTGATGCTGCTTAAAACTAAACTGTATATCCATAAGGGCTATCCATTTAGAGCAACCAATGTCAATATATAGTGATGAACAAAAAATCTTCTTCACTCAAAGCGGGTATTGATTACCCTAAAAATTGGGGTCAATTTGTTGACTGGTTTCACGATGAGCAAGCTTGTCGTGATTATCTACACACGCTTCGTTGGCCTAATGGTTTCATATGCCCGAATTGTTTAGCAAATAATGTGCCCTATACTCTTCCCAAAAATAAACTTAAATGCGTTCAGTGTCGGAAACAAACTTCTGTCACAGCAGGTACTATTTTTGATAAAACCAGAACGCCTCTTAAGGATTGGTTTGCTGCGATTTGGTATCTCACCAATCAAAAAAATGGAGTGAGTGCGCTTGGCATACAGAGTTTGCTCGGGCTTGGCAGTTATCAAACGGCTTGGGCGATATTGCATAGATTACGTTACGCAATGATCAACCCTGAAAGAGATAAATTATCTGGACTTGTTGAGGTAGACGAAACCTTTGTTGGTGGTGTAGTCGATACAAATCAACAAGATAAGAAGAAATTTGTTGTGTTAATTGCAATAGAGTTAATAGAACCAAAAGGGTTTGGTCGCATTAGATTACGACAGGTCGACAAAGCGACAAAAAACAACATTGAGCAATTCATAAAAGATGTTATTGAGCCGAATAGTCAAATTCACACAGACGGATCGGCGGCTTATGGTTCCGTTGATAACATGGGATATTCAAGAAAAAAGACCGTACATCTTGGTTCAAATATACCAGCCCACGAAACCATGCCAGGCGTACACCGTGTGGCTTCTTTACTGAAACGCTGGTTGTTGGGAACCTATCAAGGTGCAGTTCAATCTAAACAGCTCGATTACTATTTGGATGAATATACCTTTAGATTTAATAGAAGAAAATCTCGGTCTAGAGGGCTATTGTTTTATCGATTACTTGAACAATCAGTCACAACAAAACCCCTAACCTATAAGGGCATTAAAACCAGATAAACACTAGATGTAGTGTCTGGTTGCTCTAAATGGATAGCCCTTATGTATATACAGTATAATTTCATACTTACTCAAATATCAATGATTTTAGAACTACTGCTTTTCGAGCCTGTGGCAATAAGCTCTCCCGTCACCTGCTCAATGAAGCCAACAAGTGCTTGTCCAGCGCTGGAGCTTATCTAAAAGAAGGCACGATTGTCGACGCGACTATTATCGAGGCGGCCAGTTCGACCAAGAATAAAGCGAAAGCACACGATCCAGAGATGCACCAGACTCAAAAAGGAAACAATGGTTCTTCGGTTTAAAAGCTCATATTGGTGTAGACGCGAGAACAGGCCTGACGCACAGTTTAAGTACAACAGCCGTCAACGTACATGACATCACAGAGACAGAAAATCTGCTTCATGGTGAGGAACGCTTTATCTCGGCGGATTTAGGTTATCGAGGTGCACAAAAACGAGAGGAATTAAAAGACATCGAGGCGGATTGCTGATTGCCGCTACTTATAAAAAGAAAGGGCCAAGAAAGGTGCGCCTTCTCAAGAAGCCCACGATAACAAATAAGCAACCTATCCGAACGGAATACATAAAAGCCAGTATCAGGGAAAAAGTAGAGCACCCGTTTCGGATCATAAAGCGTCAGTTTGGTTTTAGGAAAATCGTCTATCGCGGCTTAGAGAAAAATGATAACAAACTGGCGATGATGTTTGCCTTATCTAATGTATTTAGAGTTGACCAGATGATACGGGCAGCGAGGGGTTAATCCGTTTAAAAGCCCTTCAACAAGGTTGAAGGTCTAAAAGTAATGAAGTGGGTGACATTTTTATTAGCCGAGTTAGAAACACTGGCTACTGTTCAACTTCTTAATCCTAGTTTCCTTGGCTGCATCTGCACCAAATTAGTAATTTATGTACGCTGATAGTGCATTGGGATGTAATAAAAAATGATTGTAACAAGCAATAAATTTTAAGGTGTGCAAGTGGTACATTTTAGTGGCTACTAAATGACTTTTTTGTCAGATAATATTTTAATTTTAGGCGAGTAACTTTTTGGCATAAGCATTGCTATTTACTAGTTTTAAACCTTTAAAATATGGAAAATAATTATGAGTCAACCTAGTGATTACCCATTGAGCGCTGTACCAGTTGACCAGCGTAAAGGGATGTGGTCCATGATGTCTGTGCTTCTAGGCTTTACATTTTTTACTTCAACTATGTGGGCAGGAGGAACAATTGGTAGTGCATTTTCATTTTACGAACTACTTGGGGTCATTTTTATTGGCAATCTTCTTCTTGGTAGTTACGCGGCAGGTTTGGCCTATATCGCATGTAAAACAGGGTTAAATACAGTGTTATTAGGTCGCTACTGCTTTGGACTTAACGGCAGTAAGTTATCTGACTTTATATTAGGTTTCACGCAAATTGGCTGGTATGCATGGGGCACAGCGACCATTGCGATTATTATAGTAAAGTTACTAGAGCTGCCTGAAACATGGTTGACACCATTAATGATCTTTTTTGGCTTTGGTTTTTGTATCAGTGCTTCCATTGGTTACAAAGCGCTTGAGCTCCTCTCAAAAATATCAGTGCCTGTAATGTTATTCTTTATTGGGCTAAGCTTTTATAAAGGCATCATCGATGTGGGTGGTATTGCCGAATTTGTTGCCATAAATCCTACCGAAAGTATGCCTATTGCAGCAGCTATTACCATGGTTTTTGGCACTTTTGTTAGTGGTGGTACACAAGCTACTAACTGGAGCCGTTTTGCTAAAACAGGCAAGATTGCGGTTATTTCTACTCTAGCTGCATTTTTTGTAGGGAACGGTTTGATGGTATTTGTCGGTGCGTTTGGTGCATCTATTTATCAACAGGCTGATATCGTTGACGTATTGGTTTCTCAAGGGTTTATGCTGATTGCTATCCTTATGTTGTTCAGTAACATTTGGACTACACAAGATAATACTATTTATAATTTCGCAGCAGCGGGATGTAATTTATTAAGAACGGACAAACGTCGTATTGTGACGTTTTTTGGCGCTGCCTTAGGCACGGCTTTAGCGGTCATGGGAATGTACAACATGTTGATTCCGTTCTTGATTTTACTAGGAACGTTTATTCCACCAATTGGTGCCATTATTATGGCCGATTTCTGGGTGAAGTATAAAGGTAATATGCCCAGTTTAGACACTGTCAAGTTGCCAAAATATAATATGACTGGGTTGTCTGCTTACGTGATCGGCTCTGGTTGTGCCTACTTCTCACCATGGGTTGCACCACTTGTTGGTATTGTTGTCTCTGTTGTTGCCTATACCGTGTTGTTACGCTTTACGTCGGAAACAAAACTACAAGCTCAGGGCGCTTAGTTAATGATTTCAATTGAATCGTTAAACCAAATCAATGGTTTAGAAACACTGCAATTAAGGGCTGGCAAGCAAGGAGAGCGGAATGCTATACGCTGGCCCTATATTGCTGAAAGTACTGCTATTGAAGAGTGGACAAAAGGGGGAGAGCTAATCTTTGTTACTGGATTAAACTGGAATTGGAGCACGGCTGACTTTATCTGCTTAATTCAAAAAGCACAGCAACAATGCGCGAGCGGGATCGTCCTTTTGACACAATCGCCTTATTTAGAAAGTATTCCAAACGAAGTTTTAACTTTTGCCAATGAGCAAGGTTTTCCTCTAATCGAGCAGCCATACTCATTACCAATGGTCAATGTTACTGAACGGCTTTCTAACGCAATTATCATGGATGACCTTAATAACAAATCAAATCGCTGGTTTTTACAGCATCTAGCAGATACCCCTCATCTCTCTGAGATTGACTTGCTTAAAGCTAAGGAATTAGGAATTGCCCCTTGCCAGTCGTTATCAGTTGCATTTATTAATTTAAATAACATCGGTAATGAGGGTCTTATTAAAGTTCAATACTTACTTCGACAATTTATGGCGAATGAAGGTGTTGAATTCCCAGTCTGTGAATTTCATCAGGGCTGGTTAGCTGTAATGCCGATGACACAGTCATGTTCTGAAAAAATTGAAAAGATATGGAATAGCCTATATCAAATACTATCGAAACAAGGGTTTGATTGTAGCATTGGAATCAGTGACGCTCACGATATCAAAGGAATGTACAATACGGTTTCTCAAGCTAAGCAAAGTGCAGATTTTGCTCGTGCTAACCATAAAAAACAGGTCGTACACTACAACACCTTAGGAATCAGTCAGCTATTTACTCATATAAATAGCAGTCATATTCTTGAATCTTTTTGTCATCAGTATCTTGGCGATATGTTTAATAAAAATGATGCACAAACGATTACACTCAAAGCAACATTGCAATGTTATTTTGACAATCTATGTTCAATACGTAAAACCGCAACGGCATTAAATATACACCGTAACACCTTGTCTAAACGATTGGACGCAATTGAACAGATCAGTGGATCGAATTTAGATAATGCACAGCAAAGATTAAGTATACAGATAGCGCAGTTGGCTGAGCGATTTATTAGATAATGTATTTAATATTAGAAAAACGATTGATTAGGGAAAAAAATGATTATTAACAACGCAAAACTTCGTGGTAAACAGGGCATCTATACTATTACCTGTAAGGGCGGTCTTTTCCAGAGTATTGAGGAGCAAACAAATCCAATATTGGTGTCGGAAGAAAACATTGATGCAAAAATGAACTTATTATCTGCTCCCTTTGTAGAGCCACATATTCATCTCGATGCTGTTTTAACAGCCGGTGAGCCAAATTGGAATATGAGTGGTACCTTGTTTGAAGGCATTGAACGTTGGGCCGAGCGTAAACCAATGCTAAATACTAAAGATGTCGAACAGCGAGTATTAAAAACAGTTCAGTTGCTCATTGAAAATGGCATTCAACATGTGCGTACACACGTAGATGTAACGGATCCTGATCTTATTGCTCTAAAAGCGATTGTGGGCTTGAAAGAAAAGCTATCAAAATACATTGATTTACAGATCGTCGCTTTTCCTCAGGAAGGAATATTATCTTTTCCAAATGGTAAGGTTCTAATCGAAAGAGCGCTTGAGGAAGGGGCGGATGTCATCGGAGGGATCCCTCATTTTGAATACACCAGAGAGTATGGTGTTGAATCAATGCATTGGGTGATGGACCTTGCTGAAAAACATAATAAGCTCGTTGATGTGCATTGTGATGAGATTGATGATGGAGCATCGAGATTCTTAGAGGTGCTGGCAACTATTGCATTAGAAAAAGGTATGGGTAAACGAGTGACAGCAAGTCATACAGTGGCGATGCACTCTTACAACAATGCCTATTGTTACAAATTATTTAGATTACTGAAAAAATCAAAAATCAACTTTATTGCCTGCCCTACAGAAAGTACTCATTTACAAGGCCGCTTTGACGGTTACCCTAAAATTCGTGGCATTACTCGTGTTAAAGAGATCAAAGATGCCGGCATGAATATCTGCTTTGCACAAGATTCAATACAAGACCCTTGGTATACACTGGGCAATGGTAAGCTCCTACGAGTCTTAGATTCTGGTATTCATGCTTGCCATATGATGGGCTATGAAGACCTAGAGACAGCATTAGACTTAATTACAGATAATGGCGCAAAGACCCTTAATATTTACGAAAATTATGGTATTGAAGTAGGAAAACCAGCTAACTTCATTATTCTAGAAGGGGGAGATGACCTGGAAGTGCTAAGAAAACAAGGGGAAGTCCTATATTCTGTAAGGGCTGGAGAAATACTAATTTCTAGGCAGCCAGCTACCTTAACACAAACAGTAAATCTGGCTGAATAACAGAGTATGCTAATAAAAGTATAAAGTCAGTTAAGAGCAACTGAATTTCGCGACAGGGTTGCTCTGTATCTTTTTTTAAACATGAAAGTTCTTAGATCATTTTGCTTCTGAGCACTATCATGTTTTTCCCTTTTAGTTTGGTCGAGGTATTAAGAGGAGTAGCCTCTTAGCGAATGGTTAACAGAAATACGTATCAGAGGTTCTCATTAGATATATACTTTTAACCTTCGCGCCTGCCAATGACTACATCAATTCACATTTTCCTAAAGCGATATCTTTAATACGAAAGGCCTATATTAACACGAACTAATAGGTTACGAGCCTCCATGCATCACTATATATAAGCGTTTGATAACTCATGGATATAGCTCTATATCTGCAATTTACAGATAGTTTTCGAAGATACGTTGTTACAGATTCTTATAGGATAGACCGTCTAGCTCACGTAACTTTAAGTCTTTTATTCTATTGTAAAAATATCTAATTTTTCAGAAATTAAATATGTGATTAATCGATACTTATGAAATATTGTGATTTCAAGGTTCAAATTAGATATTTTATAAGTTGGAGTTAATGAATTTAAACTTTATTTACGCACAAGTTAGGAGCATAAAATACAGTTTTAGCCTCTAAGTCAGTCTTTGAGTGGCCCCATTTTGGTGAAATCTATTGATTCTTTTATGGTATTAATTGATTACTAATTAATACTTGTTGGATATCAATTTGATGGATATATTAATTTCCAAGGTACGAAATAAACGTACCTCAGAAAAACATGCAATTGAATTTTTATAGCAAAAATCGGCATGCTTTTACTTATTATTAATTTGGAGAATTATTATGTCAGATAACACTAAGCTAGAAGAATCTTTAAAAGCTGCTTTTGAAGAAGCTACAAAACTTTATCAAAACAATGGTTTTCAACGTCGTGTTGGTTTTGGTAAACGCCCAGCTCTTATTAATGTAGATTTAGCAAATGCTTGGACTCGACCTGGTAATCCTTTTTCTTGCGACAAAATGGATGATCAAATTATCCCTGGCGTTCAAGAGCTATTAAAAGCGTTCCGTGAAAAAAACCTTCCTGTTGTGCATGTTACCACTTGCTATCAAGTAACGGATCGTGAAGATCCAAATACAGACATGGGCTTATGGCATGACAAAATTCCAGTAGAAGTTGTTAATGAGTACGAAAACAAAGATCTATGGGCTATCGATTCACGAATTGCTCCGATCGAAGGCGAGCAAGTGTTGATCAAAAAACGTGCTAGCTCATTCCAAGGAACCTATTTGTCAGGTTTTTTAAAGGCTGCTGGGGTAGATACTATTATTGTCACAGGCGTTACAGCATCAGCTTGTGTAAGAACCACTATATGTGACGGTCTTGCTGATGGTTTCCGTACAATTGCTGTAAAAGAATGTATCGGAGATCGAATTCCTGGTGCAGTGGAGTGGAATTTGTTTGATATCGATGCCAAATTTGGTGATGTTGAAACTGTTGAAACTTGTGTTGATTATCTTAATAAACTTTAACTACTAAAGTTAATTCATTTAGTCGATAAACAGAATTAGGGAGGGCCAAGGAGGGCTCTCTTAATTGACCAACATATAAAAGGTAAAATTATGATTAAAATAGGAGTCGATGTCGGTGGCACATTTACCGACTTAATTTTAGAAAAGGGTAACGAGCCTGATAGTTCTAATAAAGAAGTTTTTGTCCACAAAGTATCGAGTACTCCTAGTGACCAATCAATTGGTGTGTTGAAGGGTATAAAAGAAATTTGTAATAAAGCTTCAGTTAAACCTTCTGAAGTTGATCTTATTGTTCATGGGACCACAGTTGCAACAAATATTACTCTTGAGCATAACGGTGCTGAAGTAGGAATGATAACAACTAAAGGTTTTCGCGATATTCTACACATTGGTCGACATAAACGCCCCCACAACTTTTCATTACAATTCGATGTTCCATGGCAGTCAACGCCTTTAGTTAAACGTCGTAATCGTATTTCTGTAAGTGAGCGAGTTTTACCGCCTACGGGTAAAGTTGAAATATCTTTAAACGAAGATGAAGTTCGTGAAGCCGCAGAATTACTTAAATCCCGTGGTATAAAATCTATTGTTATTTGTTTCCTATTTGCTTTCTTGAACGACAGTCATGAGAAACGTGCTAAAGAAATTATTTTAGATGTTATCCCCGATGCATATGTTTCAACTTCAAGTGAGGTTGCTAATGTTATGCGTGAGTATGAGCGTTTCTCTACTACAGCAATGAATGCATATGTTGGCCCTAAAGTCGCTTTGTATCTTAAAAACCTCGAAAGTAAATTTTCTAATGAAGGAATAAGTGCCAAGCTTCGTATTATGCAATCAAATGGTGGTGTTTCTACTGCTGAAGCCTGCTCTAAAGAAGCGGTTACTATTCTTATGTCTGGTTTGGCTGGGGGAATTATCGGTGGTCGTTATAGTGGTGGCTTGTCCGGTGTTAAAAATATTCTTACGGTAGACATAGGTGGCACATCTGCAGACTTAAGCACTATTCCGAATGGTGAAATTAAGATAATGAACCCACGTGATACCTATGTAGGTGAGTATCCCGTTTTAACTCCTATGATTGATATGATGACTCTAGGTGCTGGCGGCGGTTCAATTGCATATATTGATGAAGGTGGACACTTCAGAGTTGGGCCTCAATCTGCAGGGGCAGAGCCTGGTCCAGTTTGTTATGGAAACGGTGGTACACAGCCAACAGTCACTGATGCACAGGTTGTGCTTGGAAGATTAGACCCAGACCAATTTTTGGGTGGTGACTTAAAAATCGATTATGATTTAGCTTATAAAGCCATTAGAGAGAAAATCGCGGATCCTTTAGGGATCAACGTCATTGAGGCTGCCCTAGGCATTATTCGTATTATGAATTCGAATATGGCTTTAGCTATCCGAGCCAATTCTGTCGCGAAAGGCTATGACCCACGGGATTTCTCGCTCATGCCATTTGGTGGTGCTGGTCCCCTTAATGGTGTCGCACTAGCAAAAGAAATTTGTGCAAAAGAAGTTGTTGTACCACCGGCTCCAGGTATTACCGCTGCTATTGGTTTGCTTGCCACTGATATGCGATATGAATTCACAAGATCTGTCCCTACTGTTATAAGCACGGCTGAACAATCTGATTTCGATCGTATTAATAATGTAATAGAAACTCTAAAAGAACAATGCGCACATCGATTAATGTCTGATGGGGTCGAAGAATCTAAACATGAATATTCATATATTGCAGAATGTCGATATGAAGGCCAAGGGTTTGAATTACGTGCAGAGATTTCTAATGGTATTTTGAATAAAGATTCCTTAGTTGAAGTCGAAGAAAACTTTCATAAGCAGCATGAGCAAGATTATGGGTGGCGATTTGATGAGGTTGGTGTTCAGATAGTTACTATTCGTGTTATTGGTAGCGCTAAATCAGAGCCAGTACAGTGGCCGCGATTAAAAGAAGCTGAAACAGAGCAACCTAATCAGGCTGTAATGTATAGCCGAGACACCATATTTGATGATGGTGAGAAATATGACACACCTCGATATGATCGTAACAAGCTTTTATCAGGTCATAAATTACAAGGCCCTGCCATTATAATGCAACACAATTCAACCACTTTAATCCCTAAAGGCTATACGGCTGAAGTTCATTCATATGGAAACATTCATATATCTGAAACATTGACTTAAAGGAGTAATTAATATGACCGTTAAAAATATAGATCCAATTACACTACAAGTCATAAGTGGTGCACTTAATACAATCGCAGATGAAATGGCGCATGTACTTTACAGAATGTCTTTCTCTTCTATTATTAGAGAATCTCAAGATATCGGTGCAGGGCTTTTTGATACTCAGTTTAATACCTTGACTGAGTCCGAGGGTTCTCCTCTTCATATAGGTTCAATTCCAGGTTATTTGAGGGGAATTGACGAAACACTTCAAGGCGGAGTTTGGAATGAAGGCGATGTGGTGATTCATAATCACCCATACTTTGGTGCAAGTCATAGTCCAGATTTATGTATAGTAATTCCTATTTTTTATAAGGGAGTACTTGTAGGATTTTCTGCAAATACAGCACATCATGTTGATATTGGTGCAGCAACCCCAGGTTTAATTATAGATATCCCAGACGTGTTTGCCGAAGGAATGCTATTTGCCGGCATTAAACTTTTCGATGCAGGTGTCCGTAATGAAGGCATTTGGCAGTTCATTTCACACAATAGTCGAGTTTCTAAGCAGTTAAAAGATGATATTGATGCTCAAATTGCATCTGCAAGATTAGGGGTTAAACGATTTACTGAACTGCTAGATCGTTATGGTCAAGACACCGTATTAGACTCAGCTGCTGAATTAATTTCTTACACAGAAGGAGTTATGCGAAAGCGAATTTCTGAAATACCAGACGGCGAGTACTTTGCAGATGGATTTTTGGATGATGATGGCAAAAATCGTGAAGTACGTTTACCGATTAAAGTTTGTGTTCGTGTAAAAGGTGACAGTATTGAAGTAGATCTCACTGGATCAGCTGATCAAGTAGAAACTGCATTTAATGTACCTTTTGAAGGCTCTACTAAACCGGCATGCTACTGCGCTTTTAGAGCTATACTCATGGATACTTACACTGCTGAATATAAAATGCCACCAAATGAAGGGTCATTTAAACCTATTAATGTAATCGCACCAAAAGGCTCTATTTTTAACCCCACTTTTCCAGCCGCTGCTGAAGCCCGCTTTACACAGTGTAATAGGGTAATCGACTTAATTATTAAAGCATTGGCCCCTGTAATTCCTGAAAAAGTGACCGCTGGTAATTCTGCAAGTATCTCATTCGCTGCGTACTCAGGACTTAAGCCTAATGGTGATTATTGGGTGTTCCTCGAGGTAAATGAAGGAGCTTATGGTGGTCGACCATTTTCAGATGGCCCAGACTCAATAGATAATTTGATGGCAAATACTCGTAATAATCCAATCGAAGACCTAGGTATGAATTTACCAGTTATATGTGATCGATATGAATTACGTGATGATGTTATGCCTGGAGCTGGACTGCATAGAGGAGGAATTGGTGTTGTTAAGTCTCAACGATTACTATCCGAAGGCACACTTACTCATGAGAGTGAACGTCATTTTGATACGCCTTGGGGGGTTTTAGGTGGAACAGAAGGGGTTACTGGTAAGGCAGAAGTTTATCACTACGGTTCTGATACAGAAGCAACGGCAATTCCATCAAAAGTATCAAGCTTAAAACTATCTGCAAACCAAGGTATGACTTACTACTCTCCTTGTGGTGGGGGCTATGGAGATCCATTAAAGCGCAAACCAGAGCAAGTTTTTGAAGATGTATTAGATGAATTTATTTCCATTAAGCATGCTTTTGAGACTTATGGTGTCGTTATAACCCCTGATCACTCGCTAGACCTTGAAGCAACACTAACTCTAAGGGCTCAGTTAACAACTCAATAATCTTCTTATGAAAATGGGCTCGAGTTAAACCCGAGCCTTCCTTCTTTATTTTTTTGCATTGTATTTCCATAGGAGAATTCTAATGGGATCAGATACTCGTGTCCAAAATTTGGAAAATAATCCACTTTTTGAAGAGTCGTTAGCACCAATAACTCAATCGAAAAGAACAATAGGTGTTTTAGGCTACTGCTGGATTTGGGTTGGAATCGCTGTAATGATTGCAACATTTCAGCTTGGCGCAAATGGTGTTCAAGGTTTGTCGTTAATGACAGTTGTATTGACTATCTTTTTTGCCAACGTTGGACTTGCTGTGTTTATGACGTTGACAGCTGATATTGGTACAGAGCATGGCCTTTCCTTTGCTGTATATTTAAGAGCGCCATTTGGGACTGTTGGGACTCATTTTCCAGCGATCTCTAGAGCATTGGTTGCCACTATGTGGTTTGGTATCCAGACTTATTTAGGAGCACTTGCTTTAAATGGTATTGTTGAATATTTAACAGGCTTTAATAATTGGATAGTCTGGTACGCTTTGTTTGCACTGCTACAACTTGTTAATACCGCTTTAGGAATAAAAGCAGTAGAACGTGTCGCAGCCATTGCTGCTCCAGCCATATTAGCTATTTCTGTCTGGATGTACTACACGCTAGAAGGTGTAGCAGATATGAACGGTATTAATATCTGGACTTTTCAAGGCATGAGCGAAATTAGCTTGATCACATTATTCATAGCAAATATGGGATTTTGGTCAACTATGGCAATAGATGTTCCCAACCTAACGCGTTTTGTTAAAACACGAACTGGGACTAAAAAGTTTTTTAAGAGGAATAAATCAGTCCTTTTAGCTCAGCTTTTAGCCTTACCTTTAACCCAGGCTTGGGTCGCTATGATTGGAGCTGTTTCATTTATTGCTACTGGCGATTGGAACCCAGTTAATGTTATTCAAGGGCAGGGTGAAGGAATATCAATGGTTATATTGTTGTTATTGGTTGTTCTTGCTCAATGGTCAACCAATAACTCCGCAAACTTAATACCAGCTGCAATGATTTTTATTAATGTAGCACCGAAAGTATTAAATTATAAGGTAGCTGTTTGCCTGGCGGGCATAGTCGGAACTCTATGTATGCCATGGGAGTTACTTAATAATCTATTTACTTTTTTGTTTTATTATGGTGCATTTTTATCGTCAATAGGTGGCATCATGGTTGCTGATTATTATCTTATTCGAAATAGAAAAATAAATGTTCCAGAGTTGTTCAAAGTGCATGGCCAATATCGTTACTTTAATGGTTTTAACTTGGCCGGATTGATTTCTTGGATCATTTCCGGTGGTATAGCAAGTTATTTCGTTCAGTATTCGTTTGTTATTGGTTTTCCCTTAGGTCTGATAATTTACTTTTTCTCTATGAAATTTATTGTTATGAAAATTTATGATCAACCAGAAACAAGAGACAACTGCGATGATTTATATTTAGCGACATCTATAGGTAAAGACTGGATTATTGAAGGTGAAGAAATAAAGCAGTCTTAAAAATCCAATACTAAAATTTACTTATAAATATCAATAATATAAAGAGTTAAAAAAGTAATTTTTAGCCTTTATTTAATTAAAAGACTTAATTTTTTTCTTTCAAAAAGTAAAGTTAAGTCTTTTTTATAAAATTAATTTAAGAGTACAAGGAAAGTAGGCAGAATTCGCTGTCTACATACTATGTGTCGCACTTATTGCATATAGCATCGGTATGACATGAGCGACCTTGCTATAGAGCATTTATTGTATGCAATGAAGTCAATGTTTGACAAGCCTGCTCCGGAATATGAAAACGCGGCTCACCATATGTTTTCTCAGGCTTAACAGTAAGCAATGGGATAGACTCATCCTCACCTTCGATGCACTACTCTAAATAGAGTTAAAAACATTTTATTTAAAAATGTTTGACTGATTGCTATTACTCGCGTTGGTGTTGATAGTCAGAGTAAATGCTGCTGGTCTAGAAGATACTCTTGTGCTGGATGGGTCGATCAAATTAGGAAAAAAGTGTCTCAAGATGCAGAGATAGCAATGGAAGCTTGCGTGTCTGCTTATTATTAGTCAAGAGTCCTTATGAGGGTCGGATACAGGGACAAATTGTCGTTCCATTATTACCTCTCTAAAGCGAAAGCAACTACTGTTGTCATAATTTTTGTTCCAAATAGCTCGAATATATATCTTATTATGATGATCTTCCAATGGGATAGAGACAAGATCATTTCTCATTCTGTCAGCAAGTTTATGTACATAAAGAGAAATCCCCATTCCTGCTGAAATCAACCCTAAGATACCACTACTAGTTGTGGCCTCTTGTACAATTTTTGGATAAAATCCTGCCCCTTCACATAAAATGAAAATTTGTTCTCGGAATGCTTTCCAGTCACTTTCTGAGCCCATAATAAACGCTTCATCCTTAAGCTCCTTTAACTGAATAGATTTCCTATTTGCTAAAAAATGCTTTTTTGGAACAACAACAGAAATCGTCTCTTCAGATAACAATAAAGAATCTTTACGATATTCATTTCCCTGAAAATCCATTATGAAACCAATATCTATAGAACAGTCTTTTATCGCATCAATTTGCTTGTGTGTGGGCATATAGTTCAGTTCAATGTCAATATATGGAAATCTTTCTTTAAAGTTTTCTAAGACTCTGGGCAAATCTAAGTTAATTGAAAAATCATTATATCCTAAAACTAAATGACCTATATCTCCTGATGATACTCTGTTTACTAGATGAACTCCTTTTTCAAGGGTCTTTAAAGACAGCTCAACTTGTTCCAAAAAAATTTTACCTGCTTCAGTAAGTCGTACATTTCTTGTAGTTCTAATGAAAAGCTCGGCTTTTAGCTCATCTTCTAAATTCCTAATTAAACGACTTAAAGCTGGCTGTGTAATAAAGCTTTTCTGTGCAGCTTTGTTAAAGTGCAAGCACTCTGCAAGTGCTAAAAAAGCTTTCAAATGCCGAATCTCAAATTTCATATTAATTCCAAAATCACATCAATCAATGTTTTTAAATGATTAGACCCTATCAATCACTCAATTTATACTAAGTATTAGTAAGTAGTCAATGTGGAAAGAGTTTACTGTGCATTATCTAAATCCTAGCCACTACACAAAAAATTAACAGGTGTGTTTTATGCGAAGAGTTGTTGTTACTGGTATGGGGATTGTTTCAAGTATAGGAGACAATGTTGAAGAAGTAACAGAGTCTCTTCGTTTAGAGAAATCTGGCATTACCTTCAATCCTGAATATGAGCAACTTGGACTACGAAGCCATGTCTGTGGAAACTTAAAATCTCTTGATAAAGTCAATAGTATCCCCAAAAAAATGAAGCGATTCATGGGTGACTCTGCTGCTTATGGCTATGTAGCAATGCAGGAAGCCCTTGCTTCCTCGGAATTTCCTAAAGAGCTACTAAGTAGCAGTCGTACTGGATTAATATTTGGTTCTGGCGGGGCATCAACTAAGGACATCATTGAAGCCGCTGAATTGTTGCGTACAAAAGGAGTCAAAAAAGTCGGCCCCTACAGGGTCACTGCAACAATGGGCAGTTCAACATCAGCCTGCTTATCAACATCTTTTGGTATAAAGGGCATCAGTGTTAGTATGACTTCTGCCTGTGCAACCAGCGCACACTGTATTGGCTATGGAATGGAATTAATCCAGTTTGGAAAACAGGATGTAGTTTTTGCTGGTGGTGCTGATTCACTACACTGGAGCCAGACTTGCCTATTTGATGCAATGGGTGCGTTATCCAGTAAGTTCAACAATTCACCTGAAACAGCTAGCAGACCTTACGATCAAGACAGAGATGGATTTGTAATTGCGGAGGGGGCGGGTGTATTGATTCTTGAGGAAATGGAACACGCACTTGCTAGAGGGGCAAAAATATACGGCGAAGTGATTGGCTATGGCGCATCATCAGATGGTTACAGTATGGTAGCACCATCAGGAGAGGGTGCTCAACGCTCAATGAAACTAGCCATGGAAACTGTAAAAACCGAAATAGACTATGTAAATACTCACGGTACAAGTACACCGGTTGGTGACTTATTAGAACTAGACTCTATTAGCGAAGTCTTCAAAAATAAACTTCCGTATTTCAGTTCTACAAAATCATTAAGTGGTCATTCATTGGGTGCAGCGGGGGTTCATGAAGCAATATATTCTCTTATTATGATGAAAGAGGGGTTTATGGCCAGTTCTAGTAATGTTTTTCAGATTGACCCTAAAATTGCAGGAAGACCCCTACTGACTTCAGTTTTAGATGTCTCACCTAAAACAATCATGAGTAATAGTTTTGGTTTTGGTGGTAGCAATGTTAGCTTAGTATTCTCAAAGTAATAAGATAGATTTTTTAGTTAAAAACACAAATTACCATCTATTTCAGTACCTTTCCCACCTAAACAAGGTTATTTAACCTTGTTTAGGTGCTCCAAAACGGATCCCCTTGCGGTTCGTATCATTCGGTTGACTATAAAGTCAAATAACATTGCCAGCCTACTGTCACTCTTCGCTAGGGAAACTGCGATTAAGAAGTCGCACAGATGTGAGAGCTTCTAACTCGGTTAAAAAATCACAAAATATCACCCATTACAGTACTTTTAGCTCTTTAATAAGCTCATTCAGCCTTATTATAGCCTTTGCAGCTCGTATCATCTGGTTAATTCTAAACACATTAGCTAAGGCAGACAGCATCGCCAGTTTGTTATCATTTTTCTCTAAGCCGCGATAGATGATTTTCCTAAAACCAAACTGACGCTTGATGACCCGAAACGGGTGCTCTACTTTTGCTTTGATACTGGCTTTTATGTATTTCGTTCGGATAGGTTGCATATTTATTCTTGGATGTTTCTTGAGAGGGCGCACCTTGCTTGTCATTTCAGCAATCAACCAATCCGCTTTGATGTCTGTTAGCTCTTCTCTTTTTTGAGCGCCTCGACAACCTGAATCCGCCGAGATAAAGCATTCTTCACCATGAAGCAGATGTTCTGTTTCTGTGATGTCGTGTACGTTAACTGCCGTTGTGCTTAGACTGTGAGTTAGCCCTGTTCTAGCATCAACGCCGATATGAGCTTTTAGTCGGGTAAGGACAGTGTGTTACCACACCATCCTCCCCTAAGAACCGTACTTGAGAGTCACCCCTCATACGGCTCAAGCCTCTCAACAGCCTTAATATGAACGAGCCTCACAACGGGAAAATCGATCGATGGCGGCGCTCCAAATAAGCGTTCCATGTCGGATTATAGGGATTCACTGCACTACGTATTTTAATGTGCCTTACGATCAGAACGGTCGATGCTGAAAACAGCCGCAACCGTTGGCTTATGCCATTAATCCGATCATCAGACGCAAACACCCAGTGTCTTGGCCCTTCAACATGGAAGTATTTTTTTCTTTACCCATTTCGCACTTTTCATGGCGTGCCTACGCACTGCTCATCGCCACAGAATTCGCCAAATTTGATGGTCAATCCATGTAAAACGAGCCTTAGACACAATATGGCGGTGATACATCGCCCAACCTCGGATGACCGGATTGATATTCAGAATCAGATTCGCCTGTGTTGCCGACTTGTTTCCATTCACTATTTTCCGGACCTTATCTAAAAGCGCCTTCACGCTTTTACGGGCAGGGGTAATCAGTAGCTTGCCCGAATACTTACGTATATTTTGGCCCAGAAAATCGAAACCTTGTGCGATATGCGTGATCCTAGTCTTTTCGTCTGAAAGCTCCAGGCCCCGCGCCTTCAAGAACACCTCGATTGCCGGGCGAACTTGATGCTGCAAGACCTCTTTCGAAGCCCCTGTCACGATGAAGTCATCCGCATATCTCACGACGTGGATTTTAAACGGGCGTCGTGGTGTATCTTTTGGAGACACGCTTATATTGACTGCCTGTTCTAGTCCATCCAACGTCAAATTCGCCAATACCGGGGAGATGATTCCGCCTTGCGGCGTACCGGCCTCGGTAGCGAATAAGGTTCCTTTCTCTACATACCCTGCTTCAAGCCATTTACGCAGCACGACTTTATCCATGGTGATGTTTCTGAGCAGCCAATCGTGACTGATGTTGTCGAAACAGCCGCGAATGTCGCCCTCCAGCACCCACGTAGCGGATGTTCGCTTTGCGAGTGCATTGAAACAATGTGCGATGGCGTCTGCCGTTGAACGCTCGGGCCTAAAACCATAGGAGTTCGGGTCTGCTTGGGTCTCTGCAACAGGTTCCAGCGCTAATTTCCATAAGGATTGCATCGCTCTGTCTCGCATTGTCGGTATCCCAAGAGGACGCTTCTTTCCATTGCTCTTGGGTATGTAGATACGTCTTAGCGGTTGCGGTTGATAGCCGCGATGCTTTAACGTGAGTGCTCCCTTTGATTTGGCGGCCGGAGTCGACCATATCTTGCCGTCGATCCCCGGTGTTCTTTTACCTCGATTTTCCGTCACCCGTTTTACAGCAAGCATTTTGCTGTAAAAGGAGCGGGTTAGTAGGCGCTGCAAGGCTTTCACTTTGCCCCATCTACCTTCCTGTGTTGCTTTAGCGATACGCACTTGGAGTCGCCTCACGTCTTTCTCGATATGACACCAGTCTGCCCAGAGCCATATCAATTCTGCGTGCGAAGGTGCACCCACACCTGAGACCGGCGTCTTCGCGCTGATTGCCGATGCTGTCATCTGCTTTCCTCCGTTAAACAATTTTTCAAGTTATCTCGCTATGAAAGACCTCGTGGAAGTCTGCTCGCTTTCGCGCCGAGTGATGTTTCAACCCGTATTCTCTCGATTACAGAGAGGCATTCGCTTTTTCCACATTCCTTTATCCGCAGTACCAACAATGTTCCTCACGGTTCATCTGCCAACTATGGCAGTACTACGGACTTACCCTGTTCCGCATGTATTTCAGAGCGGAGCGGACCTCCCCATTTCGCCGGTGGCGCATCATTCACGATGGGTTATTGGTCAGAACCCATACCTGGCCACACACCTTTTGGTTCAAGCCTATCAGCATCTTTGGCTTGTCTGGTTTAACGACGTTTATAAGAGATTCACATCTGTTGGCCGTAGCCGCTCATTCCTAGCACCACTCCGCCTTAATGCTGGCAGATTCAGTCTTCTCTCACGGTTCGACTGACCGATAAAAATCGGTGGTTACATTGTCCCCGAAGCTTCGCACGGTGCTGTTACCAGCTCCGCACGTCCGAGTAGGAAACGGTTGGTGAAACAACCGGTTTCGTCAGGTAGACATACCCTGCGAAACAGAAATACTTGCAACTTTCAGGTCGCACAGCCAAAGAACCACTGCTTACCTTTTTGAGTTTGGTGCATTTCAGGGTCTCTTTCTTTAGCTTTGTTTTTCGTTGAGCTGGCCGCTTCAATAATAGTCGCATCCACAATGGTGCCTTCTTTGAGGTAAATGCCTGCATCAGACAGCCATCTGTTCACTTCTTTAAAAAGCTGGCGCGAGAGTTTGTGTTTCTCTAATAAGTGTCTGAAATTCATGATGGTGGTGTGATCAGGAATTGGGTTATCTAACGATAAGTCAGCAAATAAGCGCATGGATGTGATCTCATACAAGGCATCCTCCATCGCTGGATCACTCATGTTGTACCAATGTTGCATGCAGTGAATGCGGAACATGGTTGATAGCGGATAAGGTCTTCTACCGTTCCCTGGTTTAGGATAGAACGGCTCAATAACCGCTTCAAGTTGATCCCAAGGCATCAACTCATTCATGCGAGAAAGGAAAATTTCCTTACGTGTTTTACGGCGTTTGTTGTTGAACTCGCTGTCGGCAAAAGTGAGTTGGTGTGACATGGTTGAGGCTCGAAGACTAAAAAAGAGATTGTCTCATGAGAGGGACTTATTCGCATGTTCCCTAGGCGAGCGGTTGTATTTATGGATTTTATTTCAGAGATTTTTTCTGAAATCCCTATTTTAAATGAAAATGGCTTATCACTTTGAGCTTATTGGCTTAGGTTGATTATTTAGTGATGTTCAATAGGAGGCCATTAAATATCCTCTATTTTTTCGACTTGTGTGATTTTTTATCATTAGCAATCAGTTGATGAAGATGCTAATGAAAAAGCTATAGAAAAGACAGCCATAAGCTCAGTTTTTACTGAGCGAGCAAATACCGAGTACTGCGTCCGCCAGATTCAGATCGAACCAAACAACCTTGTTCAACTAAAGTCGCTAAATGGCGCGTCGCTGTCGGCTTACTGACTTTGGCAACTCTATGATACTGAGTCGTGTTAATACCTTGTTCAAAATCTCCATCGAGCATACGATTTAAGACTTTGACCTGCTCCGACGTTAGCTTTGTTTGGTCGATTTTTCGCCAGTAGTTTGATTTCAAAATGGTCTGATCTATTTCTCTTAGCACGTCATTAAAGGTTTCGTTTAGCGTAGTCAGAAACCACTCTAACCATGCTGTGATGTTTACGCTTCCCTTTTGCGTCTGTTCAAGTATTTCATAGTAGCTTTTACGCTTTGCCAATATGCTCACTGACATTGCGTAAAATCGAACCGATTGGCTCTCAGCTTGAGCTAATGCTAGGTCTGTAAGCAATCGAGTTATACGACCGTTTCCATCATCTAGTGGGTGTATAGTGACAAACCAAATATGAGTGATGGCGGCTCTTAGTAATGGATCTAGTGAAGTGTCTTTTTTTGAGTCATTAAACCATCGGATAAAATGCTCTAATTCTGTATTAAGCACTTCTCGTGGAGGGGCTTCAAAGTGAATGGTAGGTCGATCAATACGGCCAGAAACCACCTGCATGGGTTCACTTCCTCGTAATTGGCCACCCATGATAGGGCTGAGCATGGCATAGCCTTTAGGAAATAGTTTTTCATGCCAATTTAGAATTCTCTTTAGACTTAATGTTGAATCAAGGTTCTCAATGGCATCGATCATTATCTCAGCGATCCCATCGGTTTGCTCAGTAGTAGGATACGTGTTTTCTTCTGTTAAACCGAGTTTGTTAGCTAGTGAAGAGCGTACTGAAAAGGCATTCAGTTTTTCACCTTCAATGGCGCTTGAGTTCACGATGTTGGCCAAAAGTGTATCCAGCATACTTTGCTTTTTATCATGGGATTGACTGGCCATTTTACCCAATAGAACCCCTTGGTTAAGACGCGCTTCTCTTAACATGGGCTCTATAACGTTTTTATCCCATGTAAAGTTAGGCCAATTTTCTTGCTGCCATATCCACATAACACACCCTATAATTTGAATAACATGATTAATCTACTCACACTTTAATGTGAATAGTGTGGTTAATCAAATCAAAGTTTAATCTGAATGATGTTGGTAATCACATCATAGGCGTTGTGAAGAGTTAGTAAATGGAAGTCGCTATAAGGAAAAATTGAGCGTAAATAGAGTGGTGGTCTCGAGCAAATTATTTTATGAATTCTGGACTTCCTTAAACACCTATTAACGTTAAAATCTAGTTAAAAAAGGTGTTTTATGAAGTCCAGAAGGGCGAGGAGAATGCGTCTGCCCTACTCTAAATTAACAAAATTAGTTATATTCCCTAAAGTTTTGTTTCAAGCAATGCTTCCAATTTGCGCTGGTCGACAGCGAAGTTACGGATGCCTTCCGCTAGCTTCTCTGTTGCCATCGCATCTTCGTTTAGCGCCCAACGGAAGGCCTCTTCGGTGATTGCTGCACCTGCCGGTGTAACGTCTGTTGTTGGAACCAGTTTGCGCTCAAGCTTGCCGTCGTCTTTTTTCAGCTCTTCTAGCAGAGCAGGACTGATGGTTAGACGGTCACAACCAGAAAGTTGCTCGATCTCTCCGATGTTGCGGAAGCTGGCACCCATGACGATAGTCTTGTAACCATGTTTTTTGTAGTAATCGTAGATTTCTGCAACAGACACTACTCCTGGGTCCGTTTCCGAAGTGTAGTCTTCGCCGATAGACTTCTTGTACCAGTCTAGGATACGGCCAACGAACGGAGAGATAAGGTAAACGCCGGCTTCAGCACAGGCTTGTGCCTGAGCAAAAGAGAACAGCAATGTTAGGTTACAATTGATACCTTCTTTCTCTAGCTCTTCTGCGGCCTTGATGCCTTCCCAAGTAGACGCAGCTTTGATCAAGACTCGATCTTTAGAGATGCCAGCGTCTTCATATAGCTTAATAATGCGACGTGCTTTCTCAACGGTGGCTTCTTTGTCATATGACAAACGAGCATCTACTTCAGTAGAAATTCGGCCTGGTACGTATTTAAGGATTTCAGTTCCTACAATTACCGCTAGTTTATCGCCAGCATCAATGATTTGCTGTGCTTTGTTGTCGCTTTTCTCTTTTGCCCACTCGATTGCTTGATCGATAAATGGTGCATATTCAGGAATTTGAGCAGCTTTTAGCATCAAAGACGGGTTAGTGGTGGCATCTTCTGGACGGTATTCTTTGATCGCTGTGATATCACCCGTGTCGGCAACAATCGTTGTGAACTCTTTTAATTGAAATAACTTATTACTCATTGGTTTATCCTTTTCTTTATCTAGTTGTTGTTTTATCAGTTCGAAGGCTTCGATTGAGGCGTGTTTTTTTAACATCTTTTCGATGACCATCTTCTGAAAGGTATTGTCTAAACCGTTTTCCACTCGGTGGCCTCAGAAAAAAGGCGAGTATATCGTGGGCCAAGTAAATCAATCGTTTTTCCTTTGAATGTTACTTCTCAACATATGTACTTCAACAGAATATTAAAACGATCTTGGCTAGATTAAGGGCAACCAAACACGTTGATTTACATCGATTATGACCCACGGATGCTCTTCATATCCTTAATAGAATATTGCCTACTCAAACGACCTAGGTAATATTTAATAGGTAGAATTAATGAGCGTTTTGCTGAATGATGCGTTTGCTAGTTTCAACCACCTTTTCTTGTGTGAAGCCGAATAAGGTCATCAATTCACTGGCAGGGGCGGATTCACCAAAACGGTTAATGCCGATTACAGTGCCGTCGATGCCCACATATTTATACCAGTAATCGCTATGTCCGCATTCAACAGCAACTCGAGCGCGAATGTTAGTAGGTAGTACTTTGTCGCGGTAAGATTTTGGCTGTTGGTCAAATCGTTCAGCGCAAGGCATGGAGACCACTTGCACGCTGAAACCTTGTTGCTCTAAATCAGTAGCGCTGTCCATGGCTAATGCGACTTCTGACCCTGTAGCGATTAGGATCACATCTGGCGTACCTTTACACGCTTTGAGGATATAACCTCCTTTAGAAACGTTTTGCTGTTGTAGGCTATCGCGTTTTTGTTGGGGTAGGTTTTGACGTGACAAGATGAATGCGCTGGGGCCTTCGTTTCGCTCAAGAGCAGCTAGCCAAGCCACAGTGGTTTCGAATTGATCACAGGGGCGCCATGTTTGTAGATTAGGCGTTACGCGTAACGCCGTAATTTGCTCTATTGGTTGATGAGTGGGGCCATCTTCACCCAGTCCAATAGAGTCATGGGTGTAAATATGGATGACTCGTTGGTTCATTAAGGCGGACATGCGTACCGCATTACGGGCGTATTCCATAAACATAAGGAAGGTGCCACCGTAAGGAATAAAGCCGCCGTAGAGCGCAACGCCATTCATAATGGCGGTCATGCCGAATTCACGCACTCCATAATGTATGTAGTTACCATCAGGTTGAGCAGGAGAAATGGCTTCAGACCCATTCCACATGGTGAGGTTGGAGGGCGCTAAATCAGCTGATCCGCCCAACAGTTCTGGTATCTTATCACCTAGTAACTGCAGGGTATTTTGGGAGCATTTACGGGTTGCAACATCATCCGTTAGTGTCGATTGCTGGGCCAGAATGTCTTTCTTAATCTCGTCCCAGTCTGCTGGTAATGAGCCCTCGATACGGCGTAAAAACTGTGCTGCCAATTCAGGGTGCTTGGCTTTGTAACCTTCTAACAATTGCTTCCAAAGCGTCTCTAAAGTTTGCCCTTTATCGAAGGCATTCCATGCATGGGATACGTCCTCTGGTATTTCAAAGGGACCATGGTGCCAGTCCAATGCATGCTTGGTGGCTTGAATCTCATCCTTGCCTAATGGTGCCCCATGGCAATCATGACTGCCAGCTTTGTTAGGAGAGCCAAAACCGATAGTAGTCTTACAACAAATCAAAGTGGGTCGGGAGGAATCACGGCGAGCCTCTTCGATGGCGGCAATGATTGCTTTGGCGTCGTGGCCATCCACATTGCTGATTACTTGCCAATTATATGAGCGGAAACGGGTTGGGGTATCATCGGTAAACCAGCCTTCGATTTCCCCATCAATGGAAATGCCATTGTCATCATAAAAGACAATGAGCTTACCCAGCTCCTGAGTGCCCGCTAATGAGCATACCTCATGGGAGATGCCTTCCATTAAGCAGCCATCTCCAACAAAGGCGTAGGTAAAGTGGTTCACTACATCAAACCCTGGTTGGTTGAATTGCGATGCAAGGGTTTTCTCTGCTAGTGCCATGCCTACCGCATTAGCCAAGCCTTGTCCTAATGGTCCTGTAGTTGTTTCAACGCCTTCTGTGTAGCCATATTCCGGGTGACCGGGGGTTTTAGAGTGTAATTGGCGAAATTGTTTAAGGTCTTCTGTGGTGAGTGGGTAACCTGACAAGTGCAGTAGACTATAAAGCAACATGGAACCATGGCCATTAGAAAGAATAAAGCGGTCTCTGTTTGGCCAGTGAGGGTTCGCTGGGTTGTGTTGTAAGTAATCTCGCCATAGGACTTCGGCAATGTCTGCCATGCCCATTGGGGCGCCCGGGTGTCCAGAGTTGGCTTGTTGTACGGCGTCCATACTGAGGGCGCGCACGGCATTAGCGAGGGTTCTTCGTTGTAAAGTACTCATCAATATTTTCCTGCAGCATCATGTTTGCTGAACGGTTCTGTCAAAAAATGGATGGCCTAATTGGCTCTGTGCCTGAGAGGCGACACAGCGGTTTAAGGGTAAAGCGATGTTGAAAAAGAAGGGCTACATGAGTAGCCCTAAAGCTTGATTTTGGAGAGTGCCCTAACAAGAGCTAGTTGCTTAGTATTCAGACAAGGTGAAGGCGGTCGTATAGTTTGCAATGTTGTCTTTAGTGATTAGGTAGCAATCAAACAACTGCTTTTCAGTATCAACACCTGTTTTGCCTGTTTTGATGAAACTGTCCGCTTGACGAATCGCTGCAGCAGCAAAGATGGCAACTGGCTGAAGTACGGTGTATTCCATTTCGCCGTCTAGGATGGCATTAGCGGCGTCTGGAGAACCGTCAAAACCGCCTACTTTTACTTGGTCAAGTTTTCCCGCTTCTTTAAGTGCTGCAATAGCACCTAAAGCCATCTCATCGTTACCAGAGATTACGCCCTTGATGTTTGGGTTAGCCTGCAGGATAGACTGCATTTTGTTGTAGCCTTGTGTACGATCCCAATTAGCAACTTCTTGAGCCACTTTATTTAGATCTGGGTATTGTGTTAGTACTGTTTCGAAGCCATTAGAGCGTGTTGCTGCGTTGTTATCACTCGGTGCGCCGAATAGCTCAACGTAATCACCTGAATCGCCTACTGCGTCAACCCATTGCATTGCACCCAATGCTGCACCTTGTGCGTTGTTGGATACAAGCTGCGCTTTCGCAAGGCCACTTTGGTTCAATTCAGCGTTGATGATGATAACAGGGATGTTTGCTGCAATCGCTTTACGTACCGCACCAATGGAGCCGTCTGCGTTAGCAGGGTCAAGGATGATGGCTTTAGCTCGGTTGGTAATGGCTGTGTCGATCAGCTTACTTTCTGTGTTTGTATCGCCTTTGTGCGCGGCAACGTTTGCGTCGTAGCCCATGTCTTCGGCTGTTTGTTTCGCTACTTGACCCTCAGTGTACCAGTAAGGGTTTGAAGGGTCGTTGACGATAATCGAGATCAATCCATCAGCCCATGCACTGCTGGCCATTAGAGTCAAACTAGCAGTAGAGGCAACTAACAAACGCTTAGTAGTTTTAAACATTGTATTACTCCGATTTATTATTTTATGAGTTTGCCGAAGGTCGGCGACTTGTTTGGCGTGACTGTTGCTCACCAAAAGCCACGCCAGGGTTCATTTAACGACTCTTGCCAGATGAGCCGTATTGCAGGCTGTTAAGCAAAACCGCTAAAACAATAACGGTGCCGGTGAAGACTGTTTGCCAGTACGCCGAAACCCCAATAATGACAAGACCGTCTGATAGATAACCAATTACCAGTGCACCTAAGATGGTGCCGCGTACCGTACCACGACCACCGGTCAGAGCAGCTCCACCAATCACTACCGCAGCGATGGCGGTCAGTTCGTAGGTGGTACCAGCGGTTGGGCCAGCAGAGGTCAATTGTGAAGACAATACCAAGCCGGCTAGGGCAGCACAGACGCCAGACAGAAGGTAAACCGTCACTTTTACACGCTTGATTGGTACACCAGAAAGGTCCGCCGCTGTTTCGTTACCGCCAGAAGCGTACAACCAGCGACCGAAGGCGGTACGGCTGATCATCAGGCCACACAGTACTGCAACCACAACCAATACGATGACACTGATAGGGATGCCTGCTAAACGGTTGAAGCCCAACCATTCAAAGCCGGTGTTGCCAAGTTCAGGTTTGCCGTCTAATTGGTTGTATGTCAGGCCATTGGTCATGAGTAGGGCGATACCACGGGCAACATACATGGTACCTAACGTTGCCACGAATGCTGGGACTTTGAAGTGCGCGACCAGCACACCATTAACTGTGCCCACAGCTGCACCCAATAAGCAGGTCAAAACCACTACAACCCAAAGAGAAGGGTAAAAGGTCATACCAAGAAATTCGATATTGACACCTTGCATCAAGAATCCTGCAAAGACACCACATAGCCCAAGGGTTGAGCCAACGGAGAGGTCGATGCCGCCATTTAGAATGACCAACAACATGCCTAGCGCCAATAGACCAAAAATGGCCACGTGGGACGACATGATTAGGAAGTTGTTAACCGTAAAATAGTACGGCGACATAAAAGAGAAAAAGATGATGATCGCAATCAAAGCGAAGAATGCGCGTCCTTCAAGAAGTAAGCGGCCGATATCGATCTTTTTAGGTGGGGTGCTTACCCCTTGCACTGATTGCTTTTGAGCAGTTGAAGACATGGTATAACTCCAGTTTTTCTTATTGCCTTAATGGGTAACCGATTCGCCAGAGGCGGCCATAATTTGTTCTTTTGAAGCCGTGTGATCAAACTCCGCAGAGATTTTGCCTTTGTGCATCACTATGATGCGGTGGGCTATACTCAAGCACTCCGCTACTTCAGATGTCGAATAGACTACTGCTAGGCCATCTTTTGCGCGCTCGGCCAGCAGCTTGAACACCTCTGCTTTTGCGCCAATGTCGATGCCTCGGCTGGGTTCGTCTAGTAACAATACTTTAGGAGCCGTTGCTAGCATTTTACCGATGACGACCTTCTGTTGGTTACCTCCAGAAAGTGAGCCTATGGCTGCTTCTGAACCAGAGGTTTTCACTGTAACCGCTTTAATGGACGTATCAACTAGGTTGTCTTCATCTACTTTTGAGGTCAGCAACTTGCGAGTAAACTCACTGATGCTTGCCAGGGACAGGTTTTGCCCTACAGACATGGTTTGCACTAAACCGTCTTTTTGGCGATCTTCTGGAACTAATGCCAAACCTGCTTGAATGCGTTCTGCGATAGAGAGTTTATTTACGTCTTCTCCACCCAATAGAATGTGTCCTTCTTGGGCTTTTAAACGGCCCGCAGCACACTCCATAAATTCTGAACGACCTGCACCCATCAAGCCGTAAATACAGACGATTTCACCGGCTTTTACATCAATGGATAAGTTGTCGACGACATTGAAATCACCGCCCCCTGTATCTCTAATCACAAGGTTTTGAACGTGTAAGGCGGTGCCTCCAAAGTTATAACCCGTTGGTGGCGAACCTAGGTCGAAGTTTTCACCCACCATGTTGCGGACAATCCATTCTAGGTCAATGTCTTTGCGTGGGGCGTAAGCCGTCATAGTGCCGTCACGCAACACCACAGCGTGATCGGTAATGGTGAGGGCCTCTTCTAAATGGTGAGAGATGTAAACAATGGATACGTTCTTGGCAGTCAAATCTCGGATTACTTTAAACAGGACTTCTACTTCAGCCGCACTAAGAGCAGAGGTGGGCTCGTCCATGATCAGGATGCGTGATTTCTGGGAAATTGCGCGGGCAATCTCAATGATCTGTTGTTGACCTAAACGCAATTCTTCTAGGGGGGTCAACGGATCTATGTCTTCTTCCAGCTCGGCCATCAATTCACGGGCTTGGCGTTCTTCTTCAGCAAAATCCACCTGGCCACCCTTGATGATCTCCCGCCCCATAAAAATGTTGTCGCGTACGTTCATGTTGGGCGCGAGGCTCAGCTCTTGGTGAATGATAGAGATGCCTTTGGCTCGCGCTTCATTGGCGTTGTTAAAGAGAATGGCTTCACCATCCAAAACGATTTCACCTGAAGTGGGAGTAATCACCCCTGATAGAATCTTCATCAGGGTAGATTTACCCGCACCATTTTCACCGAATAGAGTAGTGACTTGTCCTCGGTGTATATCGAAGTTAACGCCTTTAAGGGCATGGGTGTTTCCGAAAGACTTGGCGATGTTACGCGCTTCCAGTACCACTTCATCCACTTTAGGAAGGTTGTCGTATGCTAGGCTCATTTCACGTCCATCCCTACTGGTGTAATCAGCCAATTTTTGGCGTTAATTAAGCGAAATACGCCCGTGATGGCTACGGTTTTGTCCACCAAGTTATCCCGGTCCAAATCGTCTAGGATTTCCGCTTTCATCACACGGTTCATCGCAGCGCCCACATCTTGGTATTCTATTTGGTTTTTGAATTTGCCAAACTTGATTTCCCCAGTGGCATCACGTAGGTCGGTACCATTTAGGGCTGGGCCAGTTTGTACACGTACTGTTTGATTGTCTGGGAAGTTGGGGATGCTGATTTTGAATATGCCTGAACGGCCTTCGATAACAGTGCCCTCTAGGGTCACAGGGATCACTGGGCCAATGCCTCCACCAACGCCGTATTTTTGTCCCGCTGCCTTCTTGTCTTCGCGTAAAGCGTTAAGGAGAACCGTTGCGTCGACCGCGTTGCTTTCTACATACTGCTTAATGTCTGGGTAATTGATTTTGGCGTAGTTGTCAGGTGAGAACGCTTGTTGGCGAAGGTCCTCAATGGAGCCATTAACGATCACTTTGGTGTCGAGTGCCATGGCGCCAGCGACTGCAGCCATTAGAATGCCCGTAATAAGGAACTTCTTGCGCTTTTTAGCCGCTAACTGGTTAGAAAGTTGAGTTTGCATCGCAACCTCCACCAATTAGGGTAAGCATTTGAGTCGATTCAACATGCGTCAAGCGCAGTAGCGCTGGACGATAGCTGGGTTGCACAGTGGTGTTTATCATTTTTATTTTACTCCGGCTGTTTTGCCTCTAAAAACTCGTGTATGTAGGGCACATAAGTCTTTGATCGAGCCAAGATCATCAATTTATTTTTAGAGGTCTGTGTGATCTTTGTACTTACAATGGGATAAAAATAAATCACTGTCAATGAAATTTATTACACAATGTATAAAAAATATCTAGATGTGTTATTTTTTCAATGATACTAGATGGAATATTGCGTGATGATAATAAGACCTAAATAAACATATTTTACAAACTTAGATTTAGATTAAGTTTTTGTTTTAATTTAACTTAATTTATTGGGATTATAATTTCAGTGTTGGTTTTTAAAGTGCTTATGTTTATTGATTGATATTCTATCTGTATGTGAGATAGGTAGTTATGGAGTTGACAGACGTTTAAAATTAGGAAATTATTATCACAATAAGAAAAATATTTCACAGCGAGGTTTTGTTCGCTGTCACAAGAAACGGGTATCAATCATGCTTCTAATAATAAAGTTGCCCCGCTTCACTTGCCTCTATAACAAGGAGGGTAATAAGTGAACTCACAATTGATCATAGGTATCGATGCAGGTACATCTGTTGTAAAAGCAGTTGCCTTTACAATCAGTGGTGAGCAAGTTGCTACTGCGTCAGTGCGCAACTCCTATCAAACGGGTCTAGATGGCTCGGCTACACAATCTTTATCTCAAACTTGGTCAGACTGCGTTAGAGCTATAAAAGGGCTTAGTGAAAAAATTGAGCGTTTTAAAGAGCGTGTGATTGCTCTGTCGGTGACAGGTCAAGGGGACGGTACTTGGTTAATCGATGAGGCCGGTCAACCAGTGGGTGATGCGTGGCTTTGGTTGGATGGTCGAGCATCAAGTACAGTCGATTTTCTTAATAAAGTAGCCACCGAACGTCAACGATTTGAGCAAACCGGAACAGGTTTGAACACCTGTCAGCAAGGGGTGCAAATGGCCCACATGGCCAAGCATTACCCAGAGTTACTGCAGCAGGCTAGCACAGCGTTTCATTGTAAAGACTGGTTATTCTTCAATTTAACTGGTCAACGGGCAACAGACCCTTCAGAAGCCTCTTTTACCTTTGGTGACTTTCGAACCCGTGAATACAGTGAGTCTGTAATCGAAAGTCTCGGTCTTAGCCAATACCGCACTCTATTGCCCTCCATCATAGATGGCTCCAAACAAACCTTTCCATTGACGTTAGAGGCTGCTGAACTGGCTGGATTGCAGGTAGGTATCCCGGTGTCCTTAGCTTATGTAGACATGGTTATGACGGCCCTTGGGGCTGGCGTTCATACCGGAGAGGATGATGTAGCTTGTTCCGTGATTGGCTCAACCGGAGTTCATATGCGCTCTGTGGCGGATAAAGATGTTTATCTAAACCAAGCTGGTACAGGTTATGTGATTACCTTGCCAGTGGACGGTCGCGTGACCCAGGTACAAACCAATATGGCGTCGGCGTTGAATCTAGATTGGCTATTAAATGTGGCTGCGGACTTGTTGAAAGATTTTGACTGCGAGTGTACCAGTTATAGCTTGGTGGATAGGGTGGAGCGTTGGTTAAAGCAGGCTGAAGCCGGACAACTCTTGTATCACCCATACATTTCTGATGCTGGAGAGCGTGGCCCCTTTGTTAATGGGCAAGCTCGAGCCGGCTTTACTGGTTTAACTTATCGTCATCGTTTTCCAGATCTAGTACGCGCTGTAGTTGAAGGCCTAGGCATGGCAATGCGTGATTGCTACGAAGCGATGGGCGGTACGGCGACAGAATTACGATTAAGTGGTGGCGCTGTACGCTCTCCAACCTTACGCCAGATTCTTGGGGCATCAGTTAATGCCAAGGTACGCGTTTCTGCCAGAGAAGAAGCAGGGGCTGCGGGGGCTGCCATGATGGCTGCGGTGGCCATCGGTTTATATCCAACCATGGATGATTGCATAAAAGAGTGGGTGGTGCCGTTGCTGGGTGACGGTGAAGTCCCTGACCAAGCATTGGCGGCCAAATACGAACGCTTATTTGAGGCGTTTTATGATCAGCGTCAGTCGTTCCCGTCTACTTGGGCCACCATGGAACACATCAAAACTATGTAATCAACAGAATGCACAGACAGATTGCAAGTGCGATCTGCGGCGATTAATTAAGGGGTTCGGTATGAGTAATGAACAAATGTTAGATCTGTTTGTAATCGGTGGCGGTATCAATGGTGCGGGTATCGCAAGGGATGCGGCTGGTCGCGGATTATCTGTGGTCTTATGTGAAAAAGACGACTTGGCACAAGGGACATCTTCCCGCTCAGGTAAACTGGTACATGGTGGGTTGCGCTATCTAGAATACTACGAGTTTCGTTTGGTTCGCGAAGCCTTAATTGAGCGTGAGGTCCTGTTGAATTCAGCCAGTCATATTATCTGGCCCATGCGCTTTGTGTTGCCTCACAGTAAAGAGGATCGCCCAGCTTGGTTGGTGCGTCTAGGATTGTTTCTTTATGACCACTTGGGAGGTCGCAAACGTTTGCCTGGCACTCGTACCTTAAATCTTCACCGTGATCCAGAAGGTGCACCGATTAAAGACCAATACACCAAAGGGTTTGAATACTCGGACTGCTGGGTAGATGATTCTCGTCTAGTGGTTTTGAATGCGTTAGCTGCGGCACAGAAGGGGGCAGAAGTTCTGACACGCACCCGTTGTGTGGCAGCAACGCGTCATGCCGATGGGTATTGGGAAATTACTACTGAAAACGCGATGACCAAGGAAGTGCGTACCTTTAAAGCCAAGCTATTGGTGAACGCAGCGGGACCATGGGTGCGCCGGATCGTTGATGACGTGGCTACATCAAAAAGTTCTCGTAATATTCAGCTGGTCAAAGGCTCCCACATTATCGTGCCGAAATTCTGGCAAGGGCAGCAGGCTTATTTAGTGCAAAACTACGACAAGCGCGTGATTTTCATTAATCCATACGAAGATGACAAGGCTTTGATTGGTACGACTGATATCCCTTATGACGGCAAAGTGGAAGATGTCAAAGCAGATGAGAGCGAAATTGAGTACTTGTTGGCTGCCGTGAATCGTTACTTTAAAGAAACCCTGCGTCGTCAAGATGTAATCACCACCTTCTCTGGGGTACGACCTCTGTTTGATGATGGTCAAGGGAATCCGTCTGCAGTAACTCGAGATTATGTGTTTGATATGGATGAAACCCAAGGAGTTCCTTTGTTGAACGTGTTTGGTGGCAAGCTGACTACTTTTCGAAAACTGTCGGAACATGCGATCCAAAAAATCGAAAAATATTTCCCTGAAATGGGTGGTAACTGGACCAGTGGCGCGGTGCTGCCGGGTGGGGATATTCCGAATGCGGATTTTCAGTCCTACATGCAGGCTTGTAAAGAGGACTATCCATGGATGCCACGGGCGTTACTTGTCCATTATGGTCGTCATTATGGTTCCATTATTAAGCAGATTGTCGCGGGTGTGGTGTCCATTGAAGGTTTGGGCCAGTATTTTGGTGGCAACTTATACGAAGCAGAAGTGCGTTACCTAGTGGAGTACGAATGGGCCATGACAGCGGAAGACGTTCTAGAGCGTCGTACTAAAGAGGGCTTGCACCTATCAGACGAGCAGAAAGCAACCTTCGGCCAGTGGTTTGCATCTCAATTTATCGAACATAACTCTGATCGTAAAATTTCGTAAGGAGGGCATCATGGCATTAACATTAGGATTAAATACCAACCCTTTAGTTAACCGCTTTGCTGAGCCAAAGCACTTAATTGAGACTATTGCACACGACATCAAGATTCGTGATGTGCAGCTGACCCATGAGTTTATTAACCCCAGTTGGCCAGCGTCCTTGATTCGTCGACTGACCCGAGAAATGCAATCCGCTCTGACACAAACAGGTGTACGAATTACTTCTGGAATGACTGGGCCTTATGGGCGCTTAAATCACTTTGGTCACCCTGATGCAGAGGTGCGTCGTTACTACGTGGAGTGGTTTAAGATCTTTGCTGACATTACTGCTGACCTTGGTGGGGAAGCCGTTGGAACCCAGTTCGCTATCATGACCCAAAAGGATTTTGACGATCCCAAGCGTCGCGAAGCACTAACGCAAATTGCCATCGATTGCTGGGCGGAAGTGGCAGAACATGCCAAGCAAGCGGGTTTAAAATATGTTTACTGGGAGCCAATGAGTGTTGGACGTGAGTTCGGTGATACCATTGCTTCTGCAATGAGCTTACAACAACGACTAACCGACGCAAATATGGCAGTGCCTATGTGGATGATGGCGGACATCGACCACGGTGATGTGATGTCCCAAAACCCTGCTGATTTCGATCCTTACGCTTGGGCAGAAGTTGTGCCTAAGGTGTCACCGATTATCCACATAAAACAAAGCTTGATGGATAAGGGAGGACACCGTCCGTTTATTAAAGAGTACAACCTTAATGGTCGAATTCAACCGGAGCCTTTATTGGGAACCCTAGCAAAAGGTGGTGCTAAGGATAATCAAATTTGCCTTGAATTGAGTTTTAAAGAGCGTGAGCCCACGGATCGTCAGGTGGTGGAGCAAATCGCAGAAAGTGTGTCATTCTGGGCGCCGCATATTGATAGTGGAGTTCAGGATTTAAATATTTGAGCCTATGTTATACGGGTTGCACTATGTCGAAGTTTTGTGGTTATTGGTGTAAAGTTCGTTTCGCATTGGAGCAGGTGGCATTAAATTTGATATCGGAGTAGAAGTTTGGATACGAAGGAGGGTCTTGTGGATTTCGATGATTCGTTGGCGATACGGGCTGCTTGGTTGCATTACGTGGGGGGGCTTACTCAAGCTGCTGTAGCTAAGCGCCTTGGGCTCACATCAGTAAAGACTCATCGTCTCATTTCTAAAGCCGTTGCCGAAGGTGCGGTGAAAGTTTCTATCGATGGAAAGATAACAGAATGCGTGAAGCTGGAAGAGCTGCTGATCGCTAGGTTTGGCTTAAAGCAATGCATCGTTGCGCCAGATCTGGGTGAAGAGGGAATCCCTCTGAAAACCCTTGGTCAAGCAGGCTCGACCTACCTTAAGAACCTTCTTACTTCTAAATCAGACATCACCATTGGCTTGGCACTTGGTCGAGCCTTGGCGGCTGTGGTGCATCAGTTACCGCGCCTCGATACTTCAAATGTAAAGTTTGTTTCTCTGTTAGGTGGCTTAACTCGGGATTACTCTATTAATAGGGATGACGTTTTGCATTGGATTGCGGCTAAAACCGGGGCTCCTTCTTACACTATGCCGGTCCCTTTATTGGCTAATTCAGTGGAAGATCGTACTGTGCTGTTGGCACAGAAAGGAGTGAAAGAGGTGTTCACCATGGCTAATAATGCTGATCTTAAGTTCATCGGTATCGGTACCGTAGCGCAAACAGCCCAGCTGGTGGCGTCTGGGCCTATTAAGCCGGAAGAAATTATTGAGATTGCTAGGGCGGGAGCTGTAGGCGAGGCCATGGGGCATTTTTTTGATGAGAAGGGTGAGATAACTAATACGTCTCTTAGCGCTCGTATGTTGTCTGTGTCTTTAGAGGGGAAGAGAGGTGAAATCATTGCCATCGCCGGTGGCGAAGAAAAGGTTGAAGCTATACGCGCAGTTTTGAATGGTAAACTGTTAACTGGTTTGATTACCGACGAAGTCACCGCCCGTGCTATTTTAGCCACTCTTTGAACGCTGCAGTCTTCCTTGGCCTTAATCAAGCAGAACCTTTGAGTTCTGCTTTTTTATTCCTGCAATCAAGGATAAAAATATCCCGCAGTACCTTTAAGGATACCGCGGGATTAAGGTCGAGGAAGATACTCAATGAAATTACATGATGGAATGTTTTAAATGTTACTTTGTTATAAATAACATGAAAATCACTTTTTTGCCTTTCTAAGTGAGATATCTTAGCCTCAGGGTGATCGAAGATCAGCAGAAGATATCTCAAAAGGCCCCATCAAAACCTATAAATTCCGTCAATTCAGCTCCCAAATACCTCCTAAGATGATATTCTTTTGCCTATTGAAACGGCATTAAAGTGTCATTTCCTCACAATTATGTGATTAATCCCGCATCTCTATTGAGTACGATGTTAAATTAACACCAAAAATCACAAAATAAAATAAAAAATGTTAAAAATAACTTTTAAAATGTGATCTTAAGGTTTATAACATACTCAAGAGATTTGCTATCAAGGCGAGTTGTTATGAAACGAGACGAACGAAGACAGCAAATTATCGATCTGTTAGTAGAGAACGGTGTAGTGGACTTAGAAGAATTAGCTCTGCGCTTTGATGTATCTAAAATGACTATTCATCGTGATCTTGACGAACTGGAAGCTGCGGGCTTGCTTAGAAAAGTCCGTGGCGGTGCGACCATCGAAGCAGGCATGCAGTTTGAAAGTGACTTCAGATTGCGTGAACGTCAAGGTGGTCAAGGTAAAGAGCATATGGCTGAGCAGGCTCTGACTTTGGTTGAGCCAGGCATGACAGTGATGGTGAATGATGGCTCTATGGCGGCGGTATTGGGTAAGTTGCTCCCAGCAAAAAAACCTCTGACCGTTATCACCAACAATGCGGCCATTATGGAAGCTCTTAAGTTCGAAAACGGCATCGATTTGATTGCACTGGGTGGAGAGTACTCTGCCAAGTATAACGGCTACTTCGGCGTCTTAGCGGAACAGAACTTAATCAGTTTGCGTGCAGACATTGCGTTTTTGTCTAGCCCAGCAGTGTCTGGAACCCAAGTGTTCCATATGGATGCGGATGTGGTACGGGTGAAAAAAGCAATGTTGAGTGCGGCGGTTAAAAAATGTTTGCTAGTGAATCATACCCGCTTTGATCGCGTGGCATTACACGTTTTGGCAGATCTCGAAGACTTTGACTGGGTCATCACAGACCAGGTTCCAGAGTCGGCTATAGAAGAGAATCTGTCTAATGCCGGCATTCAGTTAACGATAGCGAGATCACCGGAAGCCACATGACAACGACAGCGCAATTTTGGGTAGGCACAAGTTGGAAAATGAACAAAACCTTAGCTGAGGCGCAAGCCTTTGCCGCAGCACTTAAAGAAGTGAATGGGCAAGCCGAGGAGAGCATTCAACGATTTGTAATTCCATCTTTTACTAATGTCCGTGAGGTGAAACAGATCCTCAAAAGCACATCGGTCAAAGTAGGAGCTCAAAATATGCATTGGGCTGATCAAGGGGCATGGACAGGTGAAGTATCGCCACTGATGTTGAAGGACTGCGAGCTTGATATTGTCGAGCTTGGCCATTCGGAGCGACGTGAGCACTTTGGCGAAACCAATGACACGGTGGGTCGAAAGGTTGAAGCGGCGGTTCGTCATGGTTTAGTTCCTTTGATTTGTATTGGCGAAACTTTGGCAGACAAAGACAGTGGCAATGCTGCTGAAGTGTTGGCAGAAGAAGTGCGTGGTGCACTGCAATATCTAACTGACACTCAAAAAACTGCACCGATCTTATTTGCTTATGAGCCTGTATGGGCCATCGGTGAAAACGGCGTTCCGGCTTCTGCCGAGTATGCCGACGCGAGACAAGCTGAAATTCTGGACGTGGCGCACAGTGTATTGGGGCGTAAGGTGCCTTGTTTATACGGTGGCTCAGTGAATCCTCAAAATTGTGAAGAGCTCATCGCCTGTGAGCACATTGATGGCCTATTTATTGGCCGTTCCGCGTGGAATGTTGAAGGTTATGTAGACATTTTAAGCAAGTGTGCAGCAGTCGTTCGAGCGAAATCAAACTAGGAGATCACACCATGAAAATTGCAATTGCTGGCGATAGCGCAGGGGAAGTATTGGCTCAAGCCCTTGTTGAACACCTAAAAGACCGTTTTGAAGTGACGGATTTGTCACGTGATGAAGCGGGGAGCCCAGACGACTTTTATGCCAATATGTCGGATCGTGTGGCGAGTGCTGTACTAGATGGTCAGTATGATCGTGCCATTCTATGCTGTGGTACTGGTATTGGCGTATGCATCGCAGCCAGTAAAGTACCGGGCATTCGAGCGGCATTGACCCACGATACCTATTCAGCAGAACGTGCTGCACTGTCTAATAATGCCCAAATCATCACCATGGGCGCTCGAGTAATTGGCCAAGAGTTAGCGAAATCTATTGCCGATGCATTCCTGAAGGAATCTTTCGATGAGAATGGTCGTTCCGCTAGTAACGTAAATGCAATCAATGCCTTAGACCACAAATACCACACTCAAGTTTGACGTTATTATTAACTCTTCCCGCGCTCCGATTGATGCGGGAAGAGCCTTTATTATTTTTTTTATTTTAATTTTGGTGTCTACCAAAATTAAAATTCGCCTGATATCTATATGGTAGTATGAAGAAGTGCTTTCAACTTAAAGGAAAAGCAATAATTGATTCACATTTGTATGACGTATGGACTTATTCGTATATTTCCTAGATAGGCAGCTATTGCTGGTGATGAAGCGTCAAGCTATTCCTAAACAAACTCTTATTCTTACCTCTATTGAATGCTCGGTTTATTTTATTACTAGTCTTCCTCGTCATTTTGCTCAAAGAACAATAAGCCTAGATAGAACGATCAAAATAAAACTTGGTTCTATGAAGTATGGGTACTTGAAAAATCATTTGAAAGAAAGTCGATTTTTTAAATCGATAAAGAGTCTAGGTTTGCTGGGGCGGATTGCAAGTCTCAATATACCATTAGCATAAACCACTATAGAGCAAATGCTGGGAAGTCCAATTCACGATTTGATTTTTTAAAAGACTCTACAGGTCTCTTTCGATCTAAGCTTTCATGAGAGCGAAGACAATTATACTCATCTTTAAATCGATTAAAGGCTTGCTGTTGAGCAAAAAACGAATACTTCATTGGCTTCATTGTTTCCATCTTCAACGTCCGGTGCATTCGCTCATGACGACCATTTTGGGTAGGCTTTCCTTTTCTATTCGCTCCGGTGTTATTCCCAGCTTGATCAACCAAATTGAAAGATTACTTAGCCCTCCAACCGCACGAGTCGCGAACGGTGTTCCATTGTCACTTTTGATCACATCAGGTAAACCATAATCCGTAAATAGTCGCTCTAGATTTTCTTTGACTGGTTTTGCTTTAGTGCTTTTTTGCGCCTCTAAACACAATAAAAAACGGCTAAAATCATCTGTAATAGTTAATGGATAACACCAATGGCCATTCCCAAGCTTGGCTTGTCCTTTGAAGTCAATATTCCACACTTCACAAGAATGCTCAGATTTGGTTAATTTAGATGGATAGGCGCTGACTTTACTGCTTCTTTTCTTTGCTTTAACTAGCCCTGCTTTCTTCAGTATTTGCCCTGTTGTACTGTCCGCAGGACACTTCAGCCATGGTTTTTGAAGCTTTAATAAGTCATTAATCTTTTTGGGCCTCAGTAAGGAAAACCTTGCTTAAGCTTAATGAGTTCTGCAATCACTTCATCAGAAGTTTGATGAGGGCAGCTATGCGGCTGACGGCTTTGATCATATAAACCTTCAGCGCCACCTTCATCATAGCGACCTAACCATTTATTTACCGTCGGTCGACTAATACCATATTTTTTCGCAAGCATTGTTTTTGTATAGCAACCAGACAACCAATCTGAAACTAACGATACTTTTAAGTCCATAACACAAGTCTCATTCCAAGCCATAAACAGCCCTCCTGCTTATGGCATTTTAACTTATGTAAACTATGTACTCGGTTTGTTTTGGAAAGGATGTGGTCGGTCTATACATGAGGCGACAACGACCCTGACACAGGGGGGAAGCTTATTGAAGGCACGCACTTTTTGTAATAGACAAATTTGTGCTACAGAAAAAGTGCGCATAATAAATGGTGTTATTTATTTAGCATCTTGTTTTACAAGGCCTTTAAAACCAGTTAGGTATTTTATAAAGTTTGGGAAGTCCACCCTTTTTAATACATGACTCTGGCTAGGTGCGCAGGCTGGTTGAGTAGTTCAGATAAAATAGTCATTTGTTCTTGGCAATGTTGTCTTGAAGATGGACCACCAAAGCAAATTCTTAATGCTTGTGGCGGATTGTTGTCCGTGGCAAATGCCGCGCTAGAAACCGCATTAACCCCTAATGAACGAAGCTTTGTAGCCAAATCTGATGGATTCCAACCTAGGTGTTTAGGCAGTTTTATCCAAAAATGAAAGGCGTTTTCTTCCATCGATACACTGTGTATTTTTAACGTTTCTTTGATCATTACTTGCCGCGCATTGGCTTCTCTTTTAATTGATTGGATCATGTGATCTAACGTCCCTTCGTTTATCCAGCGACAGACAATGGCATGCATAATCGGGTTTTCCATCACATTCAAGGAGCGTAATGCGCCGGCTGTGTATTCGGCTTTACGATGCGTCGGGCACAATATAAAACCGGTGCGCATTCCGGGGCCAAAGCACTTAGATAAGCCATTGATGTAATAAGTTAATTCTGGTGCAAGCGTCGCAAAGGTGGGAGCCGAATCATGGCTGATTAAACCATAGGCATCGTCTTCGATTATTGGAATACTAAAGCGCAATGCGACGTCTGCTAACGCTTCTCGACGACTTTTTGAAATACTGGCTGAGGTTGGATTTTGCATGGTTGGGTTGAGGTACAGCGCGGCGACATCGTGGGTTCTGCAAGCGTCTTCAAAGGCATTCACCAATGGGCCGTCACTGTCTCTTTCCAAAGAAAAAAGGGTTTTGCCAAGTTGAGCGGCAATGGTTTTAATGCCCGGATAAGTAAGGCTATCGACACAGATAATTTGCTGATTACTGCATAACTGAGTGACCAAAGCGACCAAGCCACTGTGGATGCCGGGGCAAGAAACCACTCTATCTAAGGTGGCATTCATCACGCGTCGTTTTATTAATCCTAAAAAGCATTGTTTGGTTTCTGGGCTACCGCCAAAATCTTGGTAGCGAATACTGCTTAATAAGTCTGCCGAGGCAATGCTACTTAACGCACCGTCTTTTAGCTCTTCTAATAGCGTTGGAATCGATGGTTCGATCACCAAATTCATGGTCATTTCATAGGGTGCTAGACTCGGTTTTACCGCGGGTACTTTGCCTTTAATAAAACTGCCCGCGCCTGTGGTGGTGTCGATGAGTCCACGCTTTTTCGCTTCGCTATAGGCACGAGAAGCGGTTGAATAATTAATCCCTAAGGCTTCCGCAAGATCTCGCATCGGCGGCAGTTTATCTTGCGGTTGCAGTTTCCCTGACTCGATGTTTTCGTTTATCAGTTCGGCAATACGTTTGTAGGCAGGATATTTGCCTTTGTTATCGAGTTCTTTTTTCCAAGTGGCCAGAAGTGATGTCGACATAGTTGGCTCTTTCAGGTAGATAGATTGATTGGATTTTATTATGCAATCAATTTTATAAATGTCGCAAGTAGTTACTACTTTCTTTGTTAAGACAAAATGCTTTTAAGCACAGTTTTGACCGAAGCCACAACTGTTTGAATGAGCGGACTTTGGTCGTCTTTTGCTCGCCAAGCCGCTTCAACGGGGTAACTTTC
This sequence comes from Marinomonas foliarum, assembly GCF_016906065.1. NCBI lineage: Bacteria > Pseudomonadati > Pseudomonadota > Gammaproteobacteria > Oceanospirillales > Oceanospirillaceae > Marinomonas > Marinomonas foliarum. The sequence continues at coordinate 3,309,861 of NZ_CP070273.1, forward strand.
TAGCTCAAGAGGACATGGCAGAACTGTAAGATCGTCTAGTTGTGCTAGGGCGGTTGCAGCGTGGGCTGGAATAGTTGCGATACGATTTTCTTGTTGCAAAAAAAAGGGTAAAGCAGCGAAATGTGTGGTTGAAGCAATGATATGACGCTTCAAATGATTTCTTGCTAGGGCATTATCGACAATGCCTACATAACCCGCGGACGACACCAAAACATGATCAAAGCTAATGAATTCTTCTAAGGTCAGTAATGGAAGTTTTTGGGTGTAACGACGGTTAATAATGCAACTGTAATGGCTTTTTCCCAATAATTGGCGGCGAATAAAGCGGCTATTTCCTGTGCCAGAAGTGATGGCAACATCAATAACGTTGTCTTGTAATAAGTCCGGCACAATGACGCTATAGGCTTGGCGAAAAATAGGACGTAAATGCGGTGCATCTAAGGCTAATTTTTCAATCAATTTACCGGCTAGCGCAATTTCAAAATCATCGGATAAGCCGATTACTATGGTGCGGTTTTGATAGTTGGTTGTGTTGTGATTGACCAATTGTAGGGTTTCACGAATTTTATCGAGAGCATCAAAAATCAGTGGTTTTAGCTGATGTGCTGTGGTCGTTGGAGCTAATCCCTTGCCTTCTCTTACAAACAAACGATCGTTATAAAGTGTTCTTAGTCGACGCAAAGAGGCACTCACCGTTGATTGAGTGAGGCCAAGTGTCTGCGCTGCCCGACTGGCGCTGCCTTCTATGTAGAGGGCTTCAAATACTTTTAACAAGTTCATGTCAGTCGATGAAATATTGATGTCATTCATAATGCTTAGTCATGGATTGGGATGTTGGAGTTTATCAAAAGACTTTACTCTGAATAGAGGTTTTGTGACCAATGCTTTCATCAAGAAAACATCGTTAACGAGGTAGTATTTATGTCAGCGTTTATCGTCTGTGCATTACAAATTGGCTCTCATCCTGAGGGCAAAGCTCGCACTTTAGAGCATATCTTATCTTTTGAAGAGCAAATCATTGCCTCTCAATCCAAGCTGGTGGTGATGCCGGAAGCCTTGCTGGGTGGTTATCCTAAAGGAGAAACCTTTGGTACTTACCTTGGTTATCGAATCGATGAAGGCCGCGAGACATTTGCCACTTATTTCGATAACGCTGTGACGGTCCCAGGTGAGGAAACCGATACTTTGGCTGAGTTATCAGCAAGAACCAAAGCGGCGATTGTTATTGATGTGATTGAACGCAGTGGTAGCACGCTCTACTGTACGTCTTTGTACTTTACTCCAGAGAATGGCCTTGAAGCGAAACATCGTAAACTCATGCCCACCGGAACGGAGCGTCTTATTTGGGGGCTGGGTGATGGTTCGACCTTACCTGTGGTAGAAAGTCAAGCAGGCCGATTGGGCGGCGCTATCTGTTGGGAAAACCATATGCCGTTATTACGTGCAGCCATGTATGCCAAAGGCGTGGATATTTGGTGTGCGCCAACGGTCGATGAGCGGGATATTTGGCAAAGCACCATGCGTCATATTGGTCACGAAGGCCGCTGTTTTGTGGTGAGTGCGTGTCAAATTCAGCCTTCGCCAGAAGTACTTGGTATTGATGTTCCTAATTGGGATAATCAACGCCGTTTGATCCGTGGAGGCAGTATTATTATCGATCCTATGGGCAATGTTCTCGCTGGACCATTGCAAGATAGAGAAGGTTTGCTTAGCGCGTCGATTGATCTTGCGGATATTCCTAAAGCTCGTTATGACTTAGATGTATGTGGTCATTATTCGCGTCCAGACATTTTTGAACTTACGGTGGACGAGCGCCCAAAGTCCGGTGTTGTGTTTCAAAAATAGTTTAATCAACAATGGCGCATTTCAAGGCAGGTTCTATAAATCTGCCTTTTTTATTTCTCTTCCTTATTTTTCCACGTTTTTCTAATTATTTACCTCTCCTTTTATGGATTGAGCGTTGTTTTATGTTCGTTTTTTGCACTCAATTGGTGACTGTCTGAGCATAATGAAACTTTATAGTGCGAAGTAGAGGTTAGGCTAGATCTAGCTTTAAACCTATTTTTATCTATTTTTAAAAAAAATTCTTGTGAATTTTTTCACTCATGTTTTGCTTTATCGCACATTGATTGCTTTTTGTCTTACGATCATTGGCACTCCGGTTGCAATACTCAAGTTGAAATTGAACACATCGGTTTCTTACACAACAACTTGATCGGAGAGAAAACATGCCAGAAGTAACACACACACTGAACAAAGATGGTGATTTCCTAGTTGATTACGAAGAAAAAGTCTTTGAAGACGTGAAAGCAGAAGCTGGTGAGAAAGCCTTAGTGACTTTTCACACGGTTGCCTTTGAAGGTTCCATTGGCTTTGTGAACATGCTGCAAGCCACTCGTCTACTTCGTAAAGGCTACGAAACCAGTATTCTACTTTACGGCCCAGGGGTGAACTTGGGTGTACAACGTGGTTTTCCTACTTTGGGTGACGAAGCGTTTCCGGGTCACATGAACTTCAACAATCAGTTGAAAAAATTTATGGCAGAAGGCGGGAAAGTTTACGCGTGTCGTTTTGCTCTTCAAGCGCTTTATGGTCACGGCGAACGCTCTTTGATTGAAGGGATTAGACCGATTAATCCATTGGATGTATTGGATCTTAAACTTCTACATCGTCGTGATAATGCGTTGATCATTGATACCTGGACAATGTAATAGGAGCCGCGGCGATGAGTGATTACCCAATCGTTCGCGCCGCGGCCGTCCAGATTTCTCCTGATTTGGAGAGTTTGGCCGGTACGCTGCGCAAAGTACTGAACATGATTGATGAAGCGGCTGAGAGCGGTGTAGAGCTCATCGTTTTTCCTGAAACCTTCATGCCTTATTACCCTTATTTTTCGTTTGTGCTGCCGCCTGTTAGCCAAGGCCCTGAGCATCTACGTTTGTACCAAGAAGCAGTTGTTGTGCCGAGTGCGACAACAGAAGCTATTGGTCACAAAGCCAAAGAGCGTCAAATGGTCGTCGTGGTCGGCGTGAATGAGCGCGATAACGGCAGCTTATACAACACCCAATTGGTGTTCGATAAAACCGGCGAGCTGATTCTGAAGCGTCGCAAAATCACACCGACTTATCATGAGCGCATGATTTGGGGGCAAGGTGATGCCTCGGGTCTAAAAGTGGTTGATTCTGCAGTAGGGCGAATTGGTGCGTTGGCGTGTTGGGAGCATTACAACCCATTGGCTCGTTATTCATTAATGGCGCAACACGAGCAAATTCATTGCGCGCAATTTCCTGGGTCGTTAGTGGGACCGATCTTTGGTGAACAAATGGACGTCACTATTCGTCATCATGCTTTAGAGTCGGGTTGTTTCGTGATTAATTCCACCGGTTGGCTCACCGAGGCTCAAATTCAAAGCATCACACCCGATCCAGCCATGCAAAAAGCCCTAAGAAATGGCTGCAATACCGCGATCATTTCGCCAGAGGGCAAACACCTTGTTCCACCTATGACTGAAGGCGAAGGTTTTATCTACGCGGATTTGGATTTCCGTTTGATCGATAAGCGCAAACGCATGATGGATTCCGTTGGGCATTACGCACGCCCTGAGCTTTTGAGCTTACAAATGAATGCTCAAGTATCGCAATACGTTGCAGGCTTACCCGAGTCTGAGCCAGACACTTTTCGTACCTCAGTGTTACCTGAATCATTCAATGGAGGAGAGTCACATGACGACACAACTCAAAATGAAAGCATCTCAATTCCTAACTGAGTTACAAACCAAAGGCTTGCGTCTGACCTCGTTGGATCAGGAGCACGTGAGTCGCCGTGGTGGCGCGGGTCCATCCGATCATCAAGCGATCACAGTGGATGGCACCACGTTAATGGTGCCGATTTATACCCAAACCGCATGGGCATCGCCGTTTACGCTTTCGAATGAAGAGATGTCAGATGAAGGTATTCATAATGCAGACGATACGGCACAAAATAAGCCATTTTCTCAATTGTTATCGAATAGTATCCCGCTGGCCGATGTGACTTTTGCCAAAGACCCTGAGTTTTACAAATTATCCACTGCTGATGGCATTCCCTATTCACATATTGCCACCTTGCACAGCACCGATGTGCTTGCTACCACGGTATTACAAACCTGTATTCGTTACGAAAGCCGTCGTAAAGCGTGTCAGTTTTGCTCCATCGGGCAATCGCTACGAGCAGGGCGCACCATTGCTCATAAAACACCGGAACAATTAGCGGAAGTGGCAAAAGCCGCGGTGGAATTAGATGGCATCAAGCACATTGTTATGACCACAGGCACGCCTGCTGGTGCTGATCGCGGGGCGAAAGTCATGTGTGAAAGTGCCAAAGGCATCAAAGCTGTAGTTGATGTGCCCATTCAAGGTCAGTGCGAGCCACCGAAAGATCCTATTTGGTATCAACGCATGAAAGACGCGGGTATTGATTCCTTAGGCATGCATTTAGAAGTGATTACGCCCGAATTACGCAAAACTATTACACCGGGTAAATCGGAAGTGTCTTTGGATGAGTATTTTCAAGCCTTTGAAGACGCAGTGGCGGTGTTTGGGCGAGGCCAAGTGAGCACTTATATTCTGGCAGGCCTTGGTGACACAGAAGAAACCATTATCGACACCTGTCGCAAGCTGGTTGCCATGGGTGTTTATCCCTTTGTGGTGCCTTTTGTGCCGATTTCTGGTACCCCGTTAGAAGATCGTCCTGCGCCAACGGCGTCTTTTATGGAGGCGGTATTGCGTCCTTTGGCGCAAGAATTGGTGAATCTCCATATGACTTCCGACAAAGTGAAAGCTGGTTGCGCACGCTGTGGTGCTTGCTCGTCTCTCTCTCGATTTGAAAAGGAGGCTGCCGATGTCACTGTCTAAACAAGGTCGTGTATTCCAAGTGAAATGGGCGACGAATGATTGGGAAATTGAGCAAGCCAATTGCATTCGCCGTGAAGTGTTCTGCGAAGAACAAGGCTTGTTCCAAGAACATGATAGAGACGACATTGATCTGATCGCGCAGCCATTAATTGTCACCACGTCAATCTTAGGGATGCCAGAAGAAGTGGTGGGCACAGTGCGGATTCATCAACCTGTGCCTGGTTTATGGTGGGGCTCTCGTTTGGCGGTAAAAAAAGCCTTTCGTCGCCAAGGTGTATTGGGCGCGAGTTTGATTCGCCTCGCCGTGTCCAGCGCCAATACCTTAGGTTGTCATACCTTTTTAGCCACGGTGCAAGAGCAGAACGAAGTGCTGTTTAAGCGGCTGCATTGGGCAACGATAGGGTATCAAGATATTCATGGCATGAAGCACGCCAAAATGCAGGCCGATCTTGAGCATTATCCACCATTGAGCCAGCCATCTTTAGGCTTTTGGGTTTCTGGTCGACCAGTTAAGGCGACAGAAGTCAGCCCATATTTGTTGGGTTTGGAACCCAATCTGATCAAATCCGATTTCGCGCACGGTGTTGGGGAGGCGTCTTATGCTTCAACAACTCATTGAGACCGTTCGCCATTACCCAGGAGTGGCATCAAAGGTGGCGTTGGCGCCGGTTATATCTTCATTTGAAAAGCGCAATGAGTCGGGTTTTTCAAATGGCGATGATACAGCGGTGCTGAAAAGCGCCAACGGCTATGACTTGTTTGCGATAGAAGGCTTTCTGCCAGATTTTGTCGCACAGGACCCTTGGTTTTCAGGTTGGTGTGGCGTCATGGTTAACGTCAGCGATATTGCCGCCATGGGCGGTCGAGCAAAAGCGGTGGTGAATGCTTTGTGGAGTGCGCAGGACGACGTCAGTGCGCAAATTTTTGCGGGTATGAACGCCGCATCTACGACTTATGGCGTGCCTGTTGTGGGTGGTCATACCAGCCATAACAGCAAAACCACACAGTTAGCTGTTTCAATTTTGGGTCATGCCAATGAAGTGTTAACCAGTTTCGATGCCAATACTGGAGACGCCATAGTGGTTGCCATGGATCAACGAGGGGCTTTTCGCGCGCCTTATCTTAATTGGAATGCCACGACGAACGCCCCCGCTGAACGGTTGCGAGGCGACCTAGAGTTGCTGCCGTTATTGGCTGAAAAAGGCTGGCTGACAGGCTGTAAAGACATCAGCCAAGCAGGGCTGTTGGGCACCTTAGCCATGTTTATGGATTGCTCGCAAAAAGGTGCGGATGTGTTTTTGCAGCAGATCCCAAAACCCGATCAAGTGAGTTGGTCAGATTGGCTGTGCGCTTTCCCAAGTTTTGGTTTTGTCATGACTTGTCCAGTCGACAAGGTGGATGATGTGGTGGCGCTTTTTCAAAGCCGAGACATTCATGCCGCCGCGATGGGACATGTGACAGAACGACCTTCCATTGAGGTGATAGACGAAGGTCAAAACGTCACCTTTTGGGACTTTGAACAAGCGGCCTTTTTAGGCTTTCGACAAGATAAGCAAGAATCGCGCGAAAAAGAGAGGATGTTATGCCTGTAGTGCAATTTGAAGTGGTTTGGCCTGATGGTAAAACCGAAGCCTGTTATTCCCCATCCAGTGTCATTAAAGAGCACTTTAGTGCGGGAAAAGAGTATCCCTTAAACGAATTTTTGGCGACCAGTGAAACGGCACTAAACGCGGCGAGCAATCGTGTTCGTGAGCGTTTCGGCTATGCCTGTTCTAGTGCCATGGATCAGCTCGGTGTCATCAAGACACGCTGCGCCAGTTATGAAACAACACCTAATGCATCTGTGAAAGTCACACGATTTATCGATTAGAGGAAACCATTATGCCTACTGCACAAAACAGCCAACCAACTCATTATTCCGTATTAATTGTCGGCGGTGGTCAAGCCGGTTTGTCCATGAGTGCTTGCTTGCAAGAGCAAGATATTGACCATCTGATTTTTGAAAAAAACACCATGATGCACAGCTGGAAAACCCAACGCTGGGATTCCTTCACCTTGGTGACACCTAATTGGCAATGTGAACTGCCAAACCATCCTTACGATGGAAATGATCCAAAAGGCTTTATGAAGCGAGAAGAGATCATTGGTTATCTGGATCGTTTCGCGGCCAAAGTTCAACCGCCAATTTTAGAAGGCGTGAGCGTTGAAAAAGTTAGCAAACTGGATAACGGTCAATTCCATGTGGTTACCACAAAAGGGGAATTTACGGGCGACCAAGTAGTTATTGCCTCAGGTGGTTACTTGAAGCCGATTATTCCTCGTATGGCTGAGCGCATTCCAGAAAGCGTACTTCAGATTCACTCTAATCAATATAAAAACTCACAGCAATTGCCTGATGGTGCAGTGCTGGTGGTGGGTTCGGGTCAATCAGGTGCGCAAATCGCCGAAGATCTGCATATTGATGGTAAAAAAGTCTTTCTGGCGACTGGCAATGCACCGCGTGTTGCTCGCCTATATCGCGGTAAAGATGTGGTGGAATGGCTGGATGACATGGGCTATTACCAAAAGTCTGTGGATGAACATCCATTGCGTGAAGGGGTTCGTGATAACACCAACCACTATGTGACAGGGCGCGACGGCGGTCGAGAAATTGATTTGCGTAAATTTGCCTTGGAAGGCATGGAGCTGTTTGGCTTGATGGAAAATTACCAAGATGGCCAATTTATTTTCAAACCCAACTTAGCCGCGAATTTAGACGCCGCTGACGATACTTACAAAAACATCAATGCGCGCATCGATGCTTATATCGAAAAAAACGGCATTGATGCCCCCGTTGAACCGCTTTATCAGCCAGTGTGGGAGCCAAAAGAAGAACGTGAAAACTTGGATTTAGCCGCGTCTAGCATTACCAGCATCATTTGGTGTATTGGTTTTACGCCTGACTTTTCGTGGCTGGATTTACCTGTTTTCAACGGTATGGGCGCGCCGGTTCACCGTCGTGGTGTGGCGAATGAAAAAAGCGTGTATTTTATTGGTTTGCCTTGGTTGTACACTTGGGGATCCGGTCGATTCTCTGGCGTGGCGGCTGATGCGGCGTATCTTAGCAATGTGATTCGTCAGGCTGTAGAAGAAAAAGAATCGACTGAATCTTTGTCTGAGGCGTCTTAATATGGCAGAAAAATCAATGGATTACGTTTCTGTCTCGCAAGACTATTTTATTGGAATGCCACAGTTAGCCTTGGGCGGTTTGAGTGAAAACTGGCTACTCAAGGAATGCGGTCATCAACATTGGCTTGCGTTAGCAAAACGCCTTGATTTACCTACTCCAAACTTTGTCGATCAACAAGGTCGACATATGTACGCCGCGTTTCTTGTGGTGAAAATCAGTTACGCGGCATTGCATCAAGTGACTGAAAACAGCCGATTATGGATAGAGACGCAGCTGACGCGTGTCTCACCATCTCGTTCATATAGCTGTCATGATTTTTATCTCGAAGAAGGCGATATGGATAGCGTTGGGATGGCTAGGCAGCCTATCGCTCAAGTGGCATTGTTATCCAGCTTTGTCAGCCGATCCGAACTTGGTAATAACCAAAGTGTTGCTCGTGGTGAAATGGCGAAGGGTGATTGGTTCGCTTGCGAGGCGGCAAGCCAAATGATGGCACAACACAAAGTAGGGCGAACCTTGTCCGATGTGGCACTGTCTGTCAGTGAGCGGCCTTTTTTGTATCAGCCTTGTCCTTATGCGGATTTTAATGGGGCGGATTTCTTATATTTCGCGCAATTTCAAGCCGTTATAGATCGCGCTGAACGCTTTTTTCAATCAGATTTACAAGCGCTCAATCACACTTCTGAGCGAAACAGTATGGCCTTGTGGCAAACCGTTGAACGTACTATTTGCTACTATGGCAATATCAATCTAGACGATGGATTAGAAGTTGACCTGTACGCCATGCCATCTGCTGATCAAGACTCATCATTGCTGAGCCATTGCGGGCGCCTTTATCGTCAATCGGATCACGCTCTTATTGCCAATGTCATCACTCGAAAACGCTATCTGGATCATTCACTTGTCCGATTTCAAGAGAAGCAAGCTGGTTTAAAAAATTCAACAGATGTAGGGGGCGAATCATGAAAGTGCCTTCTTTAGCCAAGATCGAAGGCGTGTATTCGATGGTGCCAGAAACGGCTGACTCTTGGCGTGATGCCCATGGAACGGCGCCTTTTGTGCGTGGCCCATATGAAAAAATGTATCAGCAAAAGCCTTGGACGATTCGTCAATACGCTGGTTTTGAAGGAGCACTGGAAACCAATGCGTTTTTTAAGCGCGCCTTGTTGCAAGGGCAAACGGGTTTATCGGTGGCGTTTGATTTGCCCACGCATTTAGGCTTTGACTCAGACCATGATCTGGCGGCCGCCGATGTGGGGCGAACGGGCGTTGCCATTGATTCTGTTGAAGATATGGCGGTGTTGTTTGATGGCATTGATCTTGGCAATGTCAGTGTGTCCATGACGATGAATGGCGCAGTGTTGCCTATTATGGCGTGTTATATCGTCGCTGCTGAAGAGCAGGGCGTAGCGCCTGATAAGCTTAGCGGCACCATTCAAAACGATATTCTCAAAGAGTACATCGCCCGCAATACCTATATTCACTCACCGGATTTTTCCATGGAAGTGGTGTCTGATGTGGTGGCTTATTGTTCGGAACACATGCCACGCTTTAATAGCATGTCGATTTCAGGTTATCACTTCCAAGAGGCCGGAGCATCCCCAGAGCTTGAGCTCGCTCTAACCATGGCCAATGCACGAGCGTATTTAACTCACTTTCAGCAGCAAGGTATCGACCTTGAATTCGTTGCTAAACGCTTGAGCTTTTTCTTTGGCCTTGGCATGAGTTTCTATAAAGAGGTGGCAAAGCTAAGAGCCGCGCGTTTTTTATGGAGTGAATTATTAGACGAATTTGGTATTCGTTCCGAGAGCGCAAAACGGCTGAAAATGCATTGCCAAACCTCGGGCGTGTCGCTAACCGAAAGCTCACCGCTCAATAACATTGTGCGTACGACTATCGAAGCCATGGCTGGCGTTTTCGGTGGTACGCAATCCCTGCATACCAACTCTTATGATGAAGCCATCTCTTTACCTTCGGATCAAGCTAGTAAAGTGGCATTAGAAACACAATTTATTTTGCAACATGAAACAGGCATCGGCGATGTGGTTGACCCTTGGGGCGGTTCTTACATGATGGAAAGCGCGACCCAAAGCATGATCGAGTATGTGCGAACCATGCAAAATAACATAGAGATAGAAGGCGGCGTGTTGGCGCTGGTGGCATCGGGCCAATTAACGGCTTTTATTCATCGGCAGGCGTTACAAACCGCCATGGATGAAGAAGCTTTAAACAAAAAGATCGTGGGCAAAAATTGCTATCAAAGTTCGTCATTGAGCCCTCAAAATGAGCGCGTAATCGCCTCGGACAAAACGCTGTTGCTACAATCAAAAAAGCTCGCCCTGTTAAAATTAAAGCGTGATGATGGTGCCGTTAAACGTGCTTTGCAGGCGTTGCAAGCCGCAGCGAGAAGTAAGCAAAACCTCATGCCTTTTACCATTGAGGCGATCCGAGCCAGAGTCACGGTTGGGGAATGCATCAAGGCGCTGACGGATGAAAACTCGCGTTACTTGAAACCAGAGCACATAGAACCAGCACTATTTTGCGCTCATCTTGATGCGGAGATGGTTAAGCGCTATCAAGCATTGTCGAGTCAGTTGGGTCGACCGCTGCGCTTTTTAGTCGCTAAGGTAGGCTTGGACGGCCACGACCGAGGTGCGAAAGTGATTGTTTCTTTACTTCGAGACCTTGGTATCGAAGTGGATTACTTGCCTATTTTTTCTAGCCTTGACGACATTATCCAGCAAGATGGGATGTATCAATACGATGGTATTGGCTTATCGATTTTATCGGGAGCGCATATTCCTTTTGTTACACAACTTACTCAAAAAATCCGTACTGATTGCCCCATTTTCATAGGTGGCGTGATTCCAGCTTCAGACAAAAATGCATTAGAGACGATCGGCGTTGAAGCTGTTTTTACGGCGAAGCATAGCCTAAATGATATTGCTATGAGTCTGTATGACATTCTTGTCGTAGCAGCAAAGATAAAGGTTAATCGGTTTGAAAATCAGCGAATTATGAAAGGATGTTAGAGATGAAAATAACGACTTTATTTAGTCAATTCATTGGTCAGCAAGCTCTTGGTCATCAAGTGATCGAAAACTTATCGTCTCCCGCTTTTATTAATTGCTTAGGTTCAGGTCGAAACAAAGGCTTAGCCTTTGTGAATAGCGCCATGTTGAAGGCGCTAGGTTATAAATCGGCGGCTCAGTTAAAAGGTAAACACCTTAATACGATTTTAAACGAGATTCAGCCAGGCGGAAGAACTCGTGATGAGATGATGGAAAAAGGCAAAGTTCAGCTGAAAAAGTATCGATATTGGCGTGGTGGTTTAACCTATAAAAAAGCCGATGGCAGTACTTTTACCACATCCGCCATTGTGACCTTGAGCATGGTTGGTAAAACGCCTTATACGATTTCGATTTTGGAAAATAAAGAGCTGTTAGAAGGTTTTACTAACCAATTTAAAGACGATGTAGAAAGTGTCGCCAATGACATTAATGATTCGGCAGCAAGCCTCAATACGTCATCTGGGCATTTGGTGACAGCGATTCAAACGACACTAAAAGAAGCGCAACGAACCTCGGAAATAACTGACGTCTCGGCACAAAACATGCAAACGCTTTCGGCCTCAGTTAGTGAGCTTTGGGAAGGCTCGCAAGTGATCTCTGATAAAATCTCTCAAGCTACAGATGCTTCTTTAACGGGTGTCGAAGAAGCAGAACGTTCGGATGCCTTGATTCAAAAAATGTCGTCTGCGGCGGTGAATATTGGTGAAGTGATTGGCTTAATAAAATCCATCGCGGATCAAACCAATTTATTGGCTTTGAACGCGGCGATTGAAGCCGCCCGAGCTGGTGAAGCAGGTCGAGGCTTTGCCGTGGTGGCGTCGGAAGTGAAAAACCTTGCTTCGCAAACTTCCCAAGCCACCGACAGTATTTCGGATCAAATTGAATTGGTTCGAACCACGATAGAACAAACCATCAAAGGATTAGAAAGCACGTCAGTGATTATTAATCAGATTAATAATATCTCCCAAGAAGTAGCCGACAGTGTTCAGCTTCAACGAACGTCAACCCATGACATTCGGGAAAGGCTGAACGCCTTGGTTCATCAAGCAGAGGATGCTCAACAGTCATCTAGTGAAATTTATCATCAAGCGCAAAGCGTCAACGATGAAGCGTTACAGATGAGCCAATCGGTAGAATCACTAAATGGCCAAGCGAAGATGTTAAGGGAAAAGTCTACTTTCTTTATTAATCAGTTATTGCAGCGGTCTTAAAAGCTTTTAAGTTGTTTTCCCATGGCTTGGTAGATATGGATTTTTGCTGAGCCAGCTTTGATTTCATCTAATGAGAGATGGCTAGCTACCGCCAACCAACGCTTTGCAGGATATTTATCTAATGCAATGGCGTTTAACCTAATGGGTTCCAACCCAAGGTCTAGCAAAGCTTGCGGCGATTCTTCGCTACAAAGTAAGTATTCATCGTCATTCACGGCTTGTGCTCGTTTGGGCATATCGTAAATATTGCGGTGCCAATCTGTGATGTGTTCTTGCCATTTAGCAAAGTTACCGCCGCCAGCTTGTTTGTAATGCTGGCTGGTTAGTACGTCTGCTTCGTCTATGCTGTGTATGGCGAGATAACGCGGGCAGTCTTTGGTTAATGCAATGAAGCGTTGAGAGGTGAAGAAACCGTTGACAGAAATAAGTGCGGGCAGTTTGTCGTTACTGTAAAACTTATTCCATTCTGCTTCTTTAGCTGGATCATTGAATGAGCATTCCACTGTGTAGATCATTGTTGTGGCCTTTGATGGAAAAGAAAAAGTACTGTCAAACGGAATTCTAGCGCTGAGTTAAGTTCCTCGTCACGATAAAATTTATGCTTATCTTGAATGTATTTTATACGGTAAAAAGGGCAAATTATCTGGAATGAGTTCGCCCTTTGGAAAAATACGATGGTATTTCGCTAGATACCTAGTTTGTGGCGCCTTGTTCTCGCATCTTGGCGATGTCTTGTTCTGAGTAGCCAAGCTCTTTGAGCAGTTCTGCGCTTTGTGCACCGATTGGCTGAGGGGCTTTGTTCACTTGTGCTGGGCTGCTGGATAAATTAAACGCAGACACTGGCACCTTTAAGCCATTTACTTGGCTGTCTGGATCATTCAGTGTTTGTATTGCATTACGAGCGGCGATTTGCGGATCGGCCATGACTTCTTCCATACGGCGAATACGAGCAGCAGGAATACGTCTTTCATTTAGAAATGCTTCCCAGTAATCGGCCGTTTGCGTTTTGATAATACTGGCTAAGGAACGTGCGATTAAGTCAGATTATTAGCACTAAGTCGCAGCTGGCCTGATTCGCTCTTTAATTTACTTAAAACCTCGGTTTTTAGTGTGTCTATTCCCTAGTTGGAGGCTTAAAAGCTCTAACTACCATCATCAAGACGGATTAACCCCGTGCAGACCTTATCATCTGATCCACTCGCAGTATGTTTCCCAGTGCAAACAACACCGCGAGCTTATTGTCATTTTTTGATAGACCTTTATAGACCACTTTGCGGAAGCCAAACTGGCACTTCAGTATCCGAAACGGGTGCTCTACTTTTGCTCTGATGCTCGCTTTTATGTACTCAGTATTGATGGGGATTTTATTAATACGGGGATGCTTTTTCCATTCCCGAACCTTGCTTGGCATCTCCGCAATCAACCACTCCAACGTCTTATCTTTGGTTTCCTCACGTTTTTCCACGCCACGGTAGCCCGAGTCAGCAGAGACAAACGTCTCATCGCCATGCATGAGCTCAGTGATTTGGTTTAGGTCATGTTCATTGGCAGAAGTGGTGGTGAAACTATGCACCAAGCCACGTTTGGCATCGACTCCAATATGTGCTTTTAGTCGGGTAAGGACAGTGTGTTACCACACCATCCTCCCCTAAGAACCGTACTTGAGAGTCACCCCTCATACGGCTCAAGCCTCTCAACAGCCTTGATATGACCGAGCTTCACAATGGGGAAATCGATCGATGGCGGCGCTCCAAATAAGCGTTCCATGTCGGATTGTAGGGATTCACTGCACTACGTATTTTAATGTGCCTTACGATCAGAACGGTCGATGCTGAAAACAGCCGCAACCGTTGGCTTATGCCATTAATCCGATCATCAGATCGCAAACACCCAGTGTCTTGCCCCTTCAACATGGAAGTATTTTTTCTGGGTATACGGATTTAATGGTTGATGGGGCACCTTCACCCCATCAATCTGATACCACCCTCAGATGGTTGATAGATCGACTCCGTAGTTGAGTTCCTCTGCGAAGTCCGGCAGTCCGTAACCGATGGTTTTCTTGTAGAAAGGAGAGACCTTCGCAGTCGGTGCCTTCTTCTTGTGCTTCGTGGTGTAGAGCATTCGTGCCCGCATCACCTCGAAGGAGTAACCGCGCCCTTCACGGTTCTTGTCCTTGGCCAGTCGGTTGATGGACTCCGTGTAAGCGTTGGTGACGGGCATGTCCGTCTCGAAGTAGGTCATGGTCTCTTCGCGCCAGTTTCCCGCTGCCCTGACCAGATCGCTCCAGACTTCCTTTTGGCCCTTCGGGATGGTGGCTATCCACTCGTCCAGGGCGGCTTCTGCCTGGAGCCGTGTGGTGGCGTCCCAGATGCCGTAGAAGCGCTCCTTGTGCTCGTAGGCGGCCAGCAGTTGCGGGAACGCGCCTGTCCAGGTCTCCATGATGAGGCGCTCCCGGTCTGAGACTTCGTGAGCGCGTTTCAGCAGGATTTTCCGGTCTCCCTTGAGAGCTGGGACGGTTTCAGCTCCTTTCTGAGGCCCTTGCGCACTCTCTCTAGGGCATCGTTGGCCATACGCACCACATGGAACTTATCGACCACGATACGGGCCTGGGGCAGCACAGCCTTGACCGCTGCCCGGTAGGGGTTCCACATGTCCATGCTGACGATCTCGACCTTCTGCCGGTCTTTCAGCTTCATCAGGTAGTTGGTCACCACGTCCTGGCGGCGGGTGGCCAGCAGGTCGAGCAGGGTTCGCTCCTCAATGTTGGTCAGAATGCAGCGGTAGCGCTTGTTCAGGTATAGCTCGTCAATGCCCAGGATGCGGGGCGTCTCGAAGCGGTGCCAGCGCCCCAGGAACTCGGCGCGGGTGTTGAAGATGTCGCGCACCGTCTTCTCGTCCAGGCCGGTCTGTGCCGCCACAAAGGTGTAGGGGTGGTTGAAGGATTCCTTCTCCACGTACTCATGCAGCCGCAGTGTCATACGGAATCCGTCCACCATCTCCGGTAGCTGGGGCCTGAATGTTGTCTTGCAGGCCCGGCAGGTGTATCGGCGGCGGACCACCCAGAGAGTGACCCGCTTGCCGTGGATGGGCAGATCACGATAGGGAACGTCACGCTTGCCGAACCGTACGAACTCACCCTGCACACCGCATTCCTCGCAGGCGATGGGATCGGGCACGTCCACCTGGAAGTGCATTTCGTCGTCGGTTGATTTGCAGCCCAGTACTTGGTATTGCGGCAGGTGAAGGATGTTGTCGGGAAGTTCGGTCATGGTGTTGTATAGGCGTAGGTGTCAGTCAGATCCATCCGACTCGACATTGGTGTTTGCTTTTTTACCCAACAAGCTGCTGGAAACGAAAAGTAAGGCACCGAGGACAATTGCAATATCAGCCAGGTTGAAGGCCGGCCAATGCCAGTCTCGCCAATAGAAATCAAAGGAATCCACAACATAGCCGCGAAAGACCCGGTCAATCAGGTTGCCCATGGCGCCACCGAGGATAAGACTGTAAGCGATGGCTTCTCCTTTATGACGATTTTCAAGGATCAGCTTGATCAGAAAAATCGAGACCACTACCGCGATTCCGATAAAAAAGTAGCGCTGCCAGCCTCCACCATTCGCAAAAAGACTGAATGCGGCACCGGTGTTCCATAGGTGCACCCAGTTAAAGAACGGGGTCACCGAAACATACTCGCCATAGGCCATTGATTGCTGCACCAGCCACTTTACAGCCTGATCAGACGCTGCCAGCAGGCCCGATATGGACAATAGGGCATACGGCGAGAGCTTTTTGCCAATAATGAGCATTATTTAACCCTTCAACGCCAGAATGCGTCTAGCACCGTTAAGTACAATTACCCCCGCGATGGTGCCGATAATCAGATCCGGATAATTGGACCCGGTCCACGCGACCAGAGCGCCGGCGGTGATGACCCCCAGGTTGATCACCACGTCGTTGGCCGAGAATATCCAGCTTGCCTTCATGTGCGCCCCGCCCTCCCGATGTTTGGATATGAGCAGCAGACAACTGGTATTGGCAATCAATGCGACGAATGCGATAGCCATCATCACCAGCGATTCAGGCTCACTACCGAATACAAAGCGTCTCACCACCTCTATGAGTACGCCCACAGCCAAGATCAGTTGCAGTACACCAGCAAGATGCGCGGCACGTACCTGCATTTTCACGCTATGTCCAACCGCATAAAGGGCAAGCCCGTACACCGCCGCATCGGCAAAATTGTCCAGGGATTCTCCAATCAGGCCGGTGGACCGGGCGATCAGACCGGCAGTCATTTCCACCACGAACAGAAGTGCATTGATGCCGAGCAACCAGCGCAGGGTCCCGGATTCTTGCTTAGCAGAAGCTGCCGAAAACTCGGCGGCCTTGATGGTCTCCGGATTTGCAGCGACGGTTTCCTGAAGCGAGGCGCCTAGCCCCAAGGTCTTCAATTTCGAGGTGACGGGCTCGACCTCGCCGTCATGCACGACCTTCAGCCGGCGGTTCGACAAGTCGAAGGACAGCGCCCGAATCTCCTCAAAGCCGTTCAGGGCTAGGCGAATCATTCGTTCTTCTGATGGACAGTCCATCTTCGGCACGGCATAAACACTGACCCATCTCCCTGGCGCCTCGGAGGAGGCCTGTATATCGGTATCCGCTGCGGACGTTGCATCAGCGCCACAGGCGCCACCACAGGATTTTCTCATGATACTACTCCACTTGAACAAAATGTTGTGGTACCATTTAAAACTATAAAGCTACTATAATGTCAATAGAGTAAAGAATCCGTTGGGGAGGAGGCTGATGCGCATTGGTCAGTTGGCGCAGTTGGTAGGGGTCGAAACACAGACGATCCGCTTCTATGAACAGCAGGGCTTGTTGCCGCCGCCTGATCGGCAGGACAACGGTTACCGTGTCTATACCAAGAAGCATGGTGAGGGGCTGGCCTTCATCCGTCGCTGCAGAATCCTGGGCCTGTCACTGGCTGAGATTCACGAACTACAGAGCTATCAGGACGACCCTCATCAGCCTTGTACCGCCGTCAACACCTTGCTCGATGATCACATCTCTCATGTGGGATCGCAGATAACCGCTCTGCAAGCGCTTGAGAAACAACTCGTTTCACTGAGAGCGAGTTGCAACGATGACCGGGAAGTTGAGGCGTGTGGGGTTCTTGCTGGAATTAGCGAAGGAAACATGCACCAGCAGTAGGTGAAGCATCAACCAGATAATCCGATGAGATGCCGGTCTGTCTCACTCTCATGCAAAGGTAAGATCAACCATTTAATCCGCTTACCCGAAAGTTGTAAGTCTCAAGGTAGTAGGATCTAAAGGTAAGCCCGTGTCGGTTCGGTTTAATCGTGACGGTGCAACAACGAAAAATTTTCAAACTATGTTACCAATGTTGGCGCCGGACAGTTATACAGTTCATTGGAAAGCAATGGGCGAAGATGGACACATGATGAAAGGCTCTTATGGTTTTATGCAGCATTAATTTGAACATTTAAACTGTTTAGTTCAACTGGCTAATTAGATTATATCTTTTAGGCTTTTCATTTTATAAAAAAGGGGCTGTATGATGTTAAGGAAACTGCGATTAAGTCCCCAATATGAGACAATGCCGATCTGACCATTACCTCAAGACCGAATGACATGAATCAGCTTTCCTTCGCCGATACCGAATTTACCAGCAAACGCCGCAAGACTCGCAAAGAGCTCTTCCTTGGTCGGATGAATGAGCTGATTCCATGGCTACAGCTCGAAGCTCAGATTGAGCCGTTTTACCCAAAAGCTGGCAATGGTCGGCGTCCATACCCTCTCGCTACCATGCTACGCATTCACTTTATGCAGAACTGGTACAACATGAGTGATCCAGCGATGGAAGATGCCCTTTACGAGATCACCTCTATGCGGCTGTTTGCTGGCCTATCATTAGAAGGTGCGATCCCAGACCACACGACCATCATGAATTTCCGTCACCTGCTTGAGAAGCATAAGCTGGGTCGTAAACTCTTCAAAGAAGTAAACAAATGGCTGTCTGATTCTGGCACCTACTTTAAAGAAGGGACAATCGTTGATGCGACGATTATTGAGGCAGCAAGTTCCACCAAAAATAAATCTAATGCACGCGATCCCGAAATGCACCAAACGCAAAAGGGAAAACAATGGTTCTTTGGCATGAAAGCTCACATCGGTGTTGATGCAAAGCGTGGGTTAGTTCACAGCTTCACCACGACGCCTGCCAATGATCACGATTTAAACCAGTTGACGGAACTTCTTCATGGCAATGAGTCATTTGTATCGGCGGACTCTGGCTACCGTGGCGTAGAAAAGCGCACAGAAACAAAAGATAAGAATGTCGATTGGTTAGTAGCTGAGATGCCCAGCAAGATACGTGCTTGGAAAAAGCACCCCCGCCTCAACAAGCAGCTGATCCGAACGGAATACTTAAAGGCGAGTATCCGAGCGAAAGTCGAGCACCCGTTTAGAATACTGAAATGCCAGTTTGGGTTCCGCAAAGTCGTCTACAAAGGCCTGTCTAAAAATGACAACAAACTCGCCGTGCTGTTTGCACTTGGAAATTTGTTACGAGTAGATCAGATGATACGTTCTGCACGGGGTTAATCCGTCCAAATAACGGTTGTAAGGTGCTTGAAGTACCTTACAAGTGGGTTAAGTGGTGATTAAATGTCGCTTCTGAGGAAATACTGTCACAAGCTGAAAGTCAGCTAAAAATTGTCTTACTTGTTCGTATGTTCCTTAAGCTAAAAGTGGGGCGCGCTATATTAGATTGAAAGCTTTCAGCAAAATGAAGAATATTACGTCCATTTTTTGCCCCCGCCAAATATCCCACTAGATGGCCATGTAACGTCAACTTAAGAACACTAATTTCCGTTGTCATCTTCGTCTCCATCTTTGTCTTCTAGTAATCCTTTCCATGGATCATCCGATAGTTGTTTTTGTTCATCAGAATGATCAGGCTGTTTGTGCGGTAAAGATGTGTTGTTACCATCACTTTCAAGAACAGCTAAAACAGCATTCAGCTTTTCTTTTGGAATCAGCATGACATCGCTATTGAGACCTTTGGCAATCAGTTCAAGAGTATCAAGTCTTGGGTTGCCTTTTGCTTCCAGCCGTTGGTACTGCTGCCTAGAAATGCCAATACGCATTGGCATTTCATTCTGCTTGAGTTTCAGTGCTAAACGACGATTTTTGATTTGCTGTAGTAGATTCATCATAAGGAAACTAATAAGTTGCTTTTTAATTTATAGAAACATATTAGTTGCTATTTCGATGTAAGGCAACTTAAGTGTTTCTTTTTTCGATATCTGAAAGTGCGGAAATATAAGGAAGTATTTTTTTAGTCCATGGATAAATGGAATGATGAAACCAATGGTGACGATATACTTGAAGTTTATGAAAACCTCGATTTAGATAGGTTTTTATGTCAATTGTTGTCTTGTAAAGTCTGGGAAGTCCAAATGATTATCAAAATTTAAGTTTGAGTTGCTTTAAGCTTTTTACTAACATATAGTTTGTTGATTAGTTGCAGAGAGTTTTATAAATGCCATCATTTGTTTTAAATAACATCAGCATATCAGCGAGAAAACACGGTTTCGTGTGCTTTTTGCTGTTTGTACTATCGTTATTTTCGATGGCAATGGCAACGAACAGTATGATGTTATCGAGCTCGAATATGATGTCTATGGAAATGCATGACACGTCAGAATTATCGGATCATGATATGTCTCCTGATAAGGGGATCTCTTGTACGTCTGATTCGATGGACGAATGCTCTAGTTTGACATCAGAGCACAATCACCAAAACTGTATGGACAATCATTGCAGTAGCTTTTCAGGCTTACTGGTCAGCTATCATTCTGATTCTGACAATATTTCTTCTGTTCACACGACTCTGTCGTCTGAATTCTACGTTTCTACCCACCCAAATACGCCTTATTTCCCCCCTATAGTCATTTCTTAAATTCGCAGTTTCACTCATCGCTTTAATGTGCGTTGAGATTTTATGAATTTAAAAATGAGTACTCAAGCCAATGGCCAAAAACAAATTTTTGGCATTCTGTCATGTATTACAGAGTGTCTATTGCCGTCAATTTTTAATCGGTAAAACGAATCGTATTGCCTCCGTTTTCTTATTGTCGTTGCTGCCACTTGTTGCGAGCGCAGAAGTGTTAAGCCTGCAACAAGCGGTGGAAAAAGCCGTCTCCCAAGATGACTGGTTGATTTCCAGCCAGCAGAAAGAGAATGCTATTCGCGCCTTAAGCCAAGGCATGACGGCGTTGCCGGATCCAAAAATCAATGTTGGTTTATTGAATATGCCAACTGACAGTTTTGATTTTAACCAAGAAGCGATGACGCAATTTAACGTGTCGGTATCGCAGATGTTTCCAGCTGGCGATACCTTACGTTTAACAGGGGAAAAGTACGCTGTGCAAGGCGATCAAATGCCCTTGATGCGAGATAATCGTCGCGCGATGTTAGCAATGGAGGTATCGAATCTTTGGCTAACGGTATACAGTTACGAAGAGAGCATCAAGCTCGTGAAGCAAAATAGAACCTTGTTCGAACAACTTCATGAGGTAGTGGAAAGCAGTTATAGCTCGGCGTACGGGCGAGCCAAACAGCAAGATTTAGTGCGTTCTGAACTGGAGTTGATTAAGTTAGATCATCGTCTAACTCAGCTTCGTCAAGCGAAAGAAAATGCACTGAAAAAATTGTCCCAATATATTCTTCCGACCATGGTTGATCAGAACACAGCTGATCAAGCAATCACTCTGAAAACAACGGGTGAACCCATTATGGTAACCCCGTCTAGTATTCTTCCACCAAATTCCTTGGCGGCTCGTCTGAGCCAGCATCCGTTGGTTCGCATTGTCGATGTTCAATCCAATACCGCGCAGATAGATAAATCGATTGCCGAGCAAAAGTACAAACCAGAATGGGGCGTTACCTTGGGTTACGGTTATCGCGGCGATGATCTAAGCGGCAAAGATCGAGCCGATCTGGCGTCGATTGCGGTGAGTGTCAGCGTGCCAATCTTTTCGTCTAGTCGACAGGATGCTCAGGTGAAAGCCGCGACCTTACAAGTCGAGTCTTTTCTTTCTGAAAAGCAGCTTGTGCTGAATGAACTCATGGCGAAATATCGTGTTCTGACATCTGATATTAACTTGCTAGATCAACGAATTCGTCTGTATCAAACCAAGTTACTTCCTAGTTACAGAGAAAGTGCGCAAGCCATGTTGAATGCTTATACCAGCAATGATGGTGTTTTCTCGGATGTAGTTCAGGCGCGCATCGATACATTAAATGCACATATTGAATTATTAAATATTCGTATCGAGCGCTTCAAGCGCTTAGCCGAATTGAATTATGTAATGGCACAAAGTGAAGAGGTGAAACTCAAATGAAAGTAATCGGGTATATCGGTGTATTTGTACTAGGTGGCGTTCTTTCGGCTACGGGTTATCACTTTGGTCTTCAAGCATTTAATGCTATGAACGGGGAAATGAATGCTGGTGCATCAGTCACGAAAGATGAAAAAGCACCTTTATATTGGGTGGCGCCAATGGACCCAAATTACCGTCGTGACAAGCCGGGTCAATCTCCTATGGGAATGGATTTAATCCCTTTTTATGGTGATGACCAAGGTTCCAATAATCAGGGCGCTGGTACTGTAAGCATCTCGCCTGAAGTGGTTAATAACCTTGGTGTGAGAACAGAAAAAGTGTTTGAAGGCGTGCTGAAACCAGACATTCGTACTGTGGGCTATTTGGCTTACAACGAAGACAAGATTGTTCATATTCACCCTCGTGTCGAAGGTTGGATCGAAAAGAGCTTTATTAAATTCAATGGTGATTCAGTTGAAAAAGGTCAGCCTTTGTTCGATTTGTATTCACCAACCTTAGTGAATGCGCAGGAAGAATTTGTCTTTGCGTTAGCGCGCAAAGACCAGCGCATGATCAACGCGGGTGAAGAAAGGCTAAAAGCTCTGCAAGTGTCGAGCAGTTTTATCCAAGCGTTAAAGACAAAGCGCAAAGTGTCTCAAACAGTGCGATTTTTTGCGCCACAAAGCGGCGTTATTGACAACCTTGGAATTCAAGATGGTTTCTATATTAAGCCAGGCACAACTTTGATGTCGATCGCGGATTTGAGTGAGGTGTGGTTGGATGCCGAAGTGTTTGAGCGCCAAGCGCATCTTGTCGCGGTGGGGCAACCGGTTGAGGCTGTTATGGATTTCCTACCGGGGAAAACTTTCAGCAGTAACGTGGATTTTATTTATCCGACTCTAAATGCCAAAAATCGCACTTTGCGTGTTCGCATTCGTTTAGATAACCCCGAGCAACTTCTGAAGCCAGATATGTTTGCCCATGTTCGTATTGAAACCACCGAGCCAGGTAAAAAACGATTGATTCCAAAAGAAGCTTTAATTCGTGGCGGCGAGCAAAGCCGCGTGGTACTGGCATTGGGTGAAGGGCGTTATAAATCGATTGCAGTCGAAACCGGCGCGTTCGGTGATGACTACGTGGAAATTTTAGACGGCTTGGTGCTGGGTGATGAGGTCGTGACATCGGCGCAGTTTTTGTTGGACTCTGAATCCAGCAAAAGCTCGGATTTCAAACGCATGAATATAGACAGTGAGCAGATGGCAATGCCTGCCAGCAGCACTGAAATGGCTAACACGGCAATGTCTGATAATGAAATGTCAGCAGCAGAACCTACCAACAATGTTTGGGTAGCCGCACGCATTAATCGTATTGATGCGACAACGCGGATGGTGAATGTGAATCATGATGCTATTACTGATTGGAAATGGCCAAAGATGACGATGGACTTTGAGTTAGCTGATTGGTTGACGCTGGATGAATTGCCAATTGGTAAAGATATTCAGCTTGAGATTACGCGGGAAAGCAGTGTGAAATTCATGGTCACTGACTATTTTGACGCTGACACGGAGTAGGGGAATATCATGATTGAAGCGATCATTCGTTGGTCCATAAACAACCGATTCATGGTGTTATTGGCTACTTTTATTTTAGTGGGCGCTGGCTTGTATTCGTTAAAGAATACTCCCGTTGATGCCATTCCTGACTTGTCTGATGTGCAAGTTATCATTAAAACCAGCTATCCAGGACAAGCGCCGCAAGTGGTTGAAGATCAAGTTACGTACCCGTTGACCACGGCGATGTTGTCTGTGCCCGGTGCTCAAACAGTGCGCGGTTATTCGTTCTTTGGAGATTCGTATGTCTACGTGATTTTTGATGAAGATACCGATATGTATTGGGCGAGAAGCCGAGTGTTGGAGTATTTAAGTCAGGTTGCGCCATCCTTGCCGAGTAACGCAAGGGCGCAATTGGGGCCAGACGCAACGGGTGTCGGCTGGGTGTATTTATACGCCTTGGTCGATAAAACCGGTCAAAACGACTTGAGTCAATTGCGTTCACTGCAAGACTGGTTCTTGAAGTATGAATTACAAACCGTGCCTGGCGTATCGGAAGTGGCGCCCATTGGCGGCATGGTGAAGCAATATCAGGTAAGTGTGAATCCAGATAAATTGCGCGCGTTAAACATGCCATTGAGTCACATTCAAAATGCCATTAAACGCGGTAATCAGGAAGTCGGCGCGTCGGTCATTGAAATGGCTGAAGCTGAATACATGGTTCGAGCGTCTGGTTATATACAGAGCGTCGAAGATATTGAAATGATTCCGCTTGGCGTCAGTGAAAGTGGCACACCGCTGACGATCAAAGATGTGGCAGACGTTGGTATTGGCCCACAAATGCGTCGAGGGTTAGCGGATCTAAATGGCGAAGGCGAAACCGTCGGCGGCGTGGTGGTGATGCGTTTTGGTGAAAACGCACAGAAAACCATCGAAGGCGTAAAAGCGAAATTGGAAACCTTGAAATCCAGCTTGCCAAAAGGCGTTGAGGTGGTGACTGTTTATGATCGTTCTGGTTTGATTGATCGTGCTGTGGAGAATTTATGGACCAAACTGCTGGAAGAGTTCCTTGTGGTTGCGTTGGTTTGTATGGTGTTTCTTTTTCATGTGCGTTCCTCTTTAGTGGCCATCATCAGTCTGCCTGTCGGTATTTTGACTGCCTTCATCGTCATGCATTTGCAGGGTATTAATGCCAATATCATGTCGCTTGGCGGTATTGCGATTGCCATCGGCGCCATGATTGATGGCGCAATCGTGATGATAGAAAATCTCCATAAGCATATGGAAAAAGTCGAAATGACCAAGGAAAACCGTTGGCAGGTTGTGACCGCCGCGGCTACCGAAGTCGGCCCCGCGTTATTCTTTAGTCTGCTGATTATCACCGTCAGTTTTGTGCCTGTGTTTACCTTGGAATCCCAAGAAGGGCGAATGTTTGGCCCGTTGGCCTATACCAAAACCTATGCAATGGCTGCATCGGCGGCATTAGCCATCACCCTCGTCCCTGTTTTGATGGGGTACTTTGTGAGAGGTAAGGTCTTGCCTGAGCATAAAAACCCTGTTAATCGGGCTTTGATTGCGGTGTATATGCCGGCGTTAAAAGCTGTGTTGAACTTTCCGAAAACGACCATTTTGGTAGCGATTGCTATATTCGCCATTGGTATGTGGCCGTTAAATAAGTTGGGAAGTGAGTTTATTCCTAACTTAGACGAAGGTGATTTGATGTATATGCCAACAGCGTATCCGGGGATCTCCATCGGACAAGCACGTCAGGTATTACAGCAAACCAATAAACTGATTGCGACCTTGCCAGAAGTGAAAACTGTCTTTGGGAAGGTTGGCCGTGCAGAAACCGCGACAGACCCAGCACCTTTGACGATGATCGAAACCTTTATTCAACTCAAGCCTCACTCTGAATGGCGAGACGGCATGACCAGCGACAAGATCAAGCAAGAGCTTGATCAGCTGGTCAAGATCCCTGGCATTACTAACGCTTGGGTAATGCCGATCAAAACACGAATCGACATGCTGGCAACGGGCATCAAAACCCCTGTGGGTATAAAGGTTGCAGGTCCTGATCTGAAAGTGATTCAAGATATTGGTTTGCAGCTAGAGAAAATCTTGAAACCAGTTGAAGGCACGGCATCGGTTTATTCTGAGCGTGTGGCCGGTGGTCGTTACGTCAATATAGACATTAATCGCGCGAAGGCATCGCGTTATGGGTTGAACATTCAAGATGTTCAAGAGCTTATCTCTTCGGCGGTGGGTGGCATGAATGTCACTAATACTATTGAGGGGCTTGAGCGCTATCCCATTAATGTTCGCTATCCACAAGAATATCGTGATTCACCAGAGCAATTAGCCCTTTTGCCAATCGTGACTCCGAATGGTTTACGAATTGCTTTAGGGGATATTGCTGATGTTTATGTGGAAGAAGGTCCGCCAGGATTAAAAAGTGAAAACGCGCGTTTAAACGGTTGGACCTTTGTGGACATTGAAGGTGTAGATATTGGCCGTTATGTCGAAAACGCACAAAAAATCGTAGCAGACCAAGTGCAATTACCAGCAGGTTATTCATTAAATTGGTCTGGTCAATATGAGTATATGCAACGGGCAAAAGAAAAGCTGACCTATGTGGTTCCGCTCACATTGGCCATTATCATTGTCCTCTTGTATATCAACTTCCGTAACTTCTCCGAGGTGGCGATCATTATGGGCACCTTGCCATTTGCTATGGTGGGTAGTATCTGGTTGATGTATTTATCTGGTTTCAACTTCTCGGTTGCAGTGGGGGTTGGCTTTATTGCGCTGGCTGGCGTGGCCGTGGAAATCGGCGTCATTATGCTGATGTATTTGAATCAAGCTTGGGCAGAGACACAAAAAAAATGCGCTGAAAAAGGCGTCTTACCTCGCGCGGACACGCTTTACCATGCGGTGCTTCATGGCTCTGGTATGCGAGTTCGTCCGGTGATGATGACGGCGGTATCCATCATTATCGGCTTGCTGCCAATTCTATATGGTACTGGAACGGGATCGGAGGTGATGAGTCGAATCGCCGCGCCTATGGTTGGTGGTATGGTGAGCGCAGTCGTGCTGACGTTATTAGTGTTGCCTGCGGTGTATTTTCTATGGAAAAAATCGTCATTGAAACAGATGTCTTAATTTAATCAGTATTAAAAGAGTGTTTTTTCGGAACTTTTAGAGATCGTTGATATAAAGAGATCCCCTCTTTGTATCCGTTTAAAAATTTATCAACAACGTAAAAGGTAATAACATGAAAACTATGAAAACTATGAAATTGGCATTTTCTACATTGGCTTTGGTGGCCTCCGTTAACGTATTTGCACACGGTATGATGACCATGACATACCCCAAAGACGGTGCCATGCTAATGGCTCAAGCAGAACGAGTAGAGCTAAATTTCCCGAACCCTATGAAAGTTGTAAGTCTCAAGGTAGTAGGATCTAAAGGTAAGCCCGTGTCGGTTCGGTTTAATCGTGACGGTGCAACAACGAAAAATTTTCAAACTATGTTACCAATGTTGGCGCCGGACAGTTATACAGTTCATTGGAAAGCAATGGGCGAAGATGGACACATGATGAAAGGCTCTTATGGTTTTATGCAGCATTAATTTGAACATTTAAACTGTTTAGTTCAACTGGCTAATTAGATTATATCTTTTAGGCTTTTCATTTTATAAAAAAGGGGCTGTATGATGTTAACGAACTGGGAAATCGCGCAATTATTGACACGTTGGTTATTGTATTTTGGTATATCAAGCGTTGTAGGTGGGCTATTTGCATTTTGTTTGTTGCGTCATCAGTCTGCTTTATTGAGTAGTATAAAAAGGTACGTACGAGGAGGTGCGTTGATTGGTTTAGTGGCGACAATAGCTTATTTTTTTATCCTCGTTGGTGGGGCGATGGAAGAGGGTCTATCGCTCATGTTTGACCCTATGATGGTCTCTATCTATTGGGATTCGCCTGCGGGCAGTACCTTAATCGCTAATGTGATTGGTTATTGCTTGGTGATCATAGCGTCATTTACCCTTGGGTCGGATCGTGCCTTCAGTCTGTGGCCATTTTCACGCCTTGCATTAATGGTCGCTTCCTTGGGCATAGCCAGTTTGATTTATTCGTTTTCATTCACGGGTCATGCGACAGAGCAAGCTTGGTATTATCAAATTATATTCTTTACTCATATCTTGATTGCTGCTTGGTGGTTAGGGTTGCTATTCCCTTTGTGGTTGGTTGCGCGAAAATCCACGCACCAGGAATCTAATCGAATCTTAGAGCGTTTTGGCGAACTTGCAGCGGTTGCTGTTTTGATTTTGATTATCTGTGGAGCATGGATGAGCTATGTTCTGACAGGATGGCAAGACTTATTCTCGTCAGACTATGGTTTCTGGTTGTTGGTGAAACTTGCTTTGGTCGTTGTTATTCTGGTGATGGCGGCATACCATAAATTACATCTTGTGCCGTTAATACTGAAACGCGGTAATACATTTCTTATTCAAAAATCTATTTTAATGGAAAAAATGATCGCTTCTTCTATTTTGGTGGTCACGGCGATATTTACGACGTTTGTTGGTCCTCCAATGCATTAATTAGAGGTGTATTTAAAGTGATGTTGTTTGGGGTGAAAGTTGATTGGGGGAAGAATAATGAGACAAAATAAAATCGTTATCATTATATTTGTTTTGCTCGTGTTTGTTAGCCAGACAATGACTTCTGTGGCTGGTCCAATGGCATATCACTCAATGCAACTTACTGCTACTGCTACTTATGGCTCGATGGTCGATCATAAGGCTTCGTTGCACAACGCGTCTGTTGAAACACACACAGATCAGTATGTTCAAATATTGCCGGTCACGAATGCGTTAGATTGTTGCAAAGACAAAAGCTCGTGTCCGATGAGCGTTTGCATGTCGATGGCCGCGATCATTGATCGTCAGTGGATTTATTACGGCTCTCAACTGAGTCAGAGTAGTGCTCATCTAGTTCAACAAGAGCCACCGTTGAATAGCTCTTCTTTATATCGCCCTCCGATACTTTCTTAATCTTTGGATGAATCCGTCGTTTTGTCGGACGCTCCAAGGTCACTAACCGTTATTTTCTATTATTAACCTTTTATCCACTACAGGGATAATGCCTGTATTGGATCTTCTCAAGAACATTGTTGGAGACAATTATGTCTTTTATTCATTACATTATTTGGTTGCACCTGCAAACAGGTGTTGTGGGTTTAATTAGATTAAGGGAGTTCAGTTTATGACAGTATTCAAACCTTCACACGAAGAGCAGAACAAATCATCGAGCGGTACAGTGCTTAGCCGTCGTCAGTTTGTATTTGGTGCTTCTGCCATGCTGGCTTTAACTACCATTCCGTTTTCAAAAAATGCACTAGCAAGTGCCATTGGCCAATCTTTAACTCAGTTATCTGGGAAAGTTTTTGATTTAAGCATTGATTATAAAACCGTTAATTTTACGGGAACGCCTGCTAGAGCAACGGTCATTAATCAACTGTTTCCCGGACCCTTGTTACGCTGGAAAGAAGGTGAAACGGTCACGCTAAGAGTAAAAAACAATCTTGATCATGACAGCTCTTTGCACTGGCATGGGATGATTTTACCGACAGAAATGGATGGCGTTCCTGGCCTTAGTTTTGCGGGCATCAAACCGGGAGAAACATTCGAATATAAATTTCCAGTTAAGCAAAGTGGTACCTATTGGTATCACAGTCATTCAGGTTTTCAAGAACAAACGGGAGTGTATGGCGCGATTGTTATAGACCCTAAAGAAGCAGACCCTGTTGTGTTTGATCGGGAGCATGTCATCATGCTGTCGGACTGGTCGGATGAGGCGCCTGAAACGATATATGCGAATTTAAAGAAGCAATCAGACTATTACAATTACAGTGAAAGAACGATGTCTGATTTGTTTTCTGATATCAAAAAACAAGGGTTGGTGAACACATGGAGAGCACGCTCCATGTGGAATCAGGAACGTATGAGTGACCGAGATATTTCTGATGTCACGGGCGCCACCTATACGTATTTAATGAATGGGAACCCACCGGCACAACCTTGGCAAGCACTCTTTAAACAAGGAGAAAAAGTTCGTCTTCGCTTTATTAATAGCTCTGCGATGACGATATTTGATGTGCGAATTCCAGGTTTAAAAATGACCGTGGTAGCGAGTGATGGACAAAATGTTCAGCCTGTTACCATCGATGAATTTCGAATTGGTGTTGCGGAAACTTACGATGTGATAGTCGAGCCGAAGATGGAGGATGCTTATTGTATTTTCGTTCAGAGCATTGACCGTTCTGGTTATACCGTTGGTAACTTCACGTCAGATGAAATGTTCACGGCCAAAATCCCTGATATGGACCCTATGCCGATCTTAGGGCATGGCGATATGGGCATGAATATGGAGGGCACGGACCACAGTAAAATGGCGATGGGTTCGGACTCTATGTCGGGCATGGAAGGCATGGACCACAGTAAAATGGCGATGGGTTCGGACTCTATGTCGGGCATGGAAGGCATGGACCACAGTAAAATGGCAATGGGTTCAGACTCTATGTCGGGCATGGAAGGCATGGACCACAGCAAAATGGCAATGGGCTCAGGCTCAATGGCTGGCATGGAAGGCATGGATCACAGCAAAATGGCAATGGGTTCAGGCTCAATGGCTGGCATGGAAGGCATGGATCACAGCAAAATGGCAATGGGTTCAGGCTCAATGACTGGCATGGAAGGGATGGATCTCAGTCAGCCAAGTATGGTTATGCCTACTTTAGGTTTAGCAGGTTACGGCAGTGACAATGAGATTAAGCATCTAGATTCAGAAAATGGTCCTCAAGTAGACATGCAATCAGGCATGCCTCAAAGCGGCCTTAACGACCCAGGTATTGGCTTAAGGGATCATCAAGCGAACTATAACCGTAAAGTACTGACCTACGCAGACCTAAAAGGCTTGCATCCTACTCATGATAAACGTCAACCCACTCGAGAAATCCAGCTGCATCTAACGGGCAATATGAATCGTTATATGTGGTCAATTAATGGAATCAATTTTGCTGATTCCGCTCCACTTGAATTGGCGTATAACGAAAGAGTGCGAATTACCTTGGTGAACGACACCATGATGATTCATCCCATGCATCTACATGGTGTATGGAGCGAGTTAGAAACAGGAGACCCTGATTACATTCCACGTAAGCATACTGTGATGGTTCAGCCTGGTTCAAAAATCAGCTATTTAGTCACCGCAGACGCCTTGGGGCAATGGGCATATCACTGCCATTTGCTATATCACATGCCTGGCATGTTTAGAAAAGTGGTCATCAAATAAGGAGAGTAATAAATGAAAAACTTTAATTCACTAGGCTTTACATTAGTGATGGCAACGGCTTCTGTTATGAGCTCTTTGTCTTATGCAGGTGCGGAAGATGACCCTTTATTAAGTTATGTCGCCATCGACCAATTAGAAAAAGGCCTTGAGTCAGACGATCCAATCAGCTTTAGTTTTCAAGCATGGGTTGGTTATGATATGGATAAAATCTGGCTTAAAACGTCAGGTGAATACCAGAATAGTGACGACCAGGACCTAGAAGTACAGGCTCTATACAGTCATGCCGTAGCGCCGTATTGGGATATGCAGATGGGCGTAAGGCGAGATATTAAACCGTCCCCATCTCGTGATTGGCTGGTGCTTGGTTTCCAAGGTTTGGCTCCGTATTTTTTCGACATTGACGGTGCTTTCTTTGTTGGAGAAAAAGGGCAAACCTCCATTCGTTTAAGCATCGAACAGGAATGGTTAATCACTCAAAAACTGATATTAACGCCTGAATTTGAAATGAACGCCTATGGTAAGAGTGATGACGAGTTAAGCATGGGTGCTGGTCTTACTGATATCAATGCAGGCCTTCGACTAAAGTATGAAATAACACGTAAGTTTGCACCTTATATAGGTATAGACTGGAGTAAAAAGCTCGGTGCTACGGCTGATCTTGCTCGTGATAATGGAGATAGCATTAGCAACTCTCAGTTTGTCATTGGCGTAACGGCTTGGTTTTAATTTTTTTACAAGAAGTAAAAGGGATGTCAGTGAGATGAAAGATAAAAGTCTCACTAACATCACCATTAATTTCTACGATATAAAAGAAAGGACAATACCATGATGAGCGAAAGTATGTTTGGTAGCACTATGTGGGTAGGACACTGGATGTGGATGTTAGTGATTGTGATCTTAGTCGTTATACCTGTCTATAGAATATGCAAGCGAGCTGGATATTCTGGCTGGCTGGGACTGCTGATATTGGTCCCAATGGTCAATATGGCTTTGTTATATTTCATTGCTTTTTCTGACTGGCCCGCGAGTAAAAAAGGAGCACAATATGAGTGAGCACACGAATCATCATGAACATAAAAGCCATGGGGTGCATGACCCTGTGTGCAAAATGTCGGTAGATCCTCAAACCGCAAAGTATAGTAGTCAGCATGTAGATAAAACTTGGTATTTCTGTTCTTCCGGCTGTCAGTCGAAGTTCGATAATAATCCAGAGAAGTATCTCAGCGAAGAAAATGAGCAAACAGAGCCGGTTGCGGCCGGAACCATGTTTACCTGTCCTATGCATCCAGAAGTCCGTCAACAAGGCCCCGGTGACTGCCCGATTTGTGGCATGTCGCTGGAACCTGAGGAAGTAAGCCTCGACGACGGCCCTTCAGTAGAGCTCGCCGACATGACTCGTCGATTCTGGATTGGTCTGGCTCTGGCACTTCCGGTTTTTTTGATCGAAATGGGAGGCCATCTCTTTAAGATTGACCATATTGTGTCGCCACAAATATCCAATTGGATTCAGTTGGCTTTAGCTACTCCAGTGGTCGTTTGGTGTGGTGGACCATTCTTTGTGCGTGGTTGGAAATCTGTACTTAATCGTAACCTTAATATGTTCACACTTATTGCCATCGGTACGGGTGTTTCTCTGTTGTACAGTTTTGTCGCAACCTTGGCTCCGCAGAAATTTCCTGACGCTTTTCACGCTGACGATGGCTCAGTCGCAGTGTATTTCGAGGCGGCCGCTGTCATTGTTGTGCTGGTGTTGTTAGGTCAGGTACTTGAACTCCGAGCTCGAGAAAAAACCTCTGGCGCTATCAAAGCTCTATTGGATCTAGCTCCGGCCACGGCAAGAAAACTGGACGATGACGGCAGTGAGTCTGATGTGGCGCTCGATCAAGTTAAGGTTGGCGATCGATTGCGAGTTCGACCAGGCGATAAGGTACCTCTAGATGGCGAAGTGCTTGAAGGCCGTTCCAACGTTGATGAATCCATGGTCACTGGTGAACCCTTGGCTATTACTAAGAAGACTGGAGATCAGGTAATTGGTGGTAGCATTAATCAGCAAGGCAGTTTTATTTTACGAGCCGACAAAGTCGGACGAGACACAATGTTGTCCCAGATCGTCCAGATGGTTGCCAGTGCGCAGCGAAGTCGTGCACCTATTCAGGGAATGGCTGACAAAGTGGCTGGTTGGTTCGTTCCGGTGGTTCTGTTGGTTTCTATCATTGCATTCGGAGTCTGGTCTATCGTCGGTCCAACGCCACCCATGGCCTTTGGTCTGATCGCAGCTGTGAGTGTGCTGATTATTGCTTGTCCCTGTGCCTTGGGTCTGGCGACTCCTATGTCGATCATGGTCGGTGTTGGTCGTGGCGCTCAGATCGGTGTCTTGATCCGAGATGCTGAAGCGTTGGAGCGGATGGAAAAAGTAGACACAGTGGTAGTGGATAAAACCGGGACCTTGACCGAAGGTAAGCCTCAGGTGACAAAACTGGTCTTGGCAAACGGTTTCAGCGATGAGGACTTGATGCGTTATTCCGGTAGCCTTGAAAAGGGCAGCGAGCACCCTTTGGCACATGCTATTTTGGATAAAGCTAAAACAATGAACCTAACATTACCAGACGCCATAGATTTCGACTCTCCAAACGGCAAAGGCGTTACTGGTGAAGTCGATGGAAAAAGGGTTCTGCTTGGTAATCGATTGTTAATGCAGTCAGAAAATGTTGATACATCCGCCTTTGAGGAAGAAGCCAATCAACTTCGAGAGGACGGTGCAACAGTAATTTTTGCCGCAGTTGATGGAAAGGTTTGTGGTTTGCTGGCGATTGCAGACCCGATCAAGGACACCACTAAAGCGGCAATAGCCGCTCTGCAGAATGAAGGGATTCGTGTGGTGATGCTGACCGGAGATAATCGTACCTCTGCCGAAGCTGTAGCTCGAAAACTCCACATTGATGAAGTGAAGGCAGAAGTATTGCCGGAAGATAAAGGCAATGTTATTCAACAGCTTAAAAATGAGGGTCGTGTTGTTGTTATGGCTGGTGATGGTGTTAATGATGCGCCAGCCTTGGCAACCGCAGATGTAGGTATTGCCATGGGGACAGGAACCGACGTGGCTATCGAAAGTGCGGGTATTACTCTATTACGTGGCGATCTGATGGGCATCGTGGAGGCACGGCGATTATCCCTGGCAACCATGCGTAATATTCGGCAGAACCTGTTCTTTGCATTCATTTATAACATGGCAGGAGTACCGATTGCTGCAGGAGTACTTTATCCGTTTACAGGTATTCTCTTATCGCCTATTTTTGCCGCTGTAGCTATGTCGTTGTCCTCGGTGAGTGTCATACTAAATGCTTTAAGGCTGCGGGCGGTAAAATTATCAGATAGCCAAATTAATAGTAAATAGCTAATTTTGAAAGAGGTGAATATATGAAGGTAATAAATAAAAGCATTGCAACTTCAATCTTAACGTTAGTCAGTGCAAGCGTGTTTGCACAACCTATAATAGATCTCTACAAGTCTCCGACATGTGGTTGTTGTGTTAAATGGGGGGAGCTAATGAAGGCAGAGGGATATACCGTTAATTATCATCACACAGAAGACTGGTCCTCTTTAAAAAAAGATGTGGGTATGCCCATGCAACTACAATCGTGTCACACCGCTGTAATCGACGGTTACTTAATTGAAGGGCATGTGCCAGAACAAGATGTGGCACGTTTAATACTTGAGAAACCTGAAAATGTATCAGGGTTGGCTGTGCCTAGAATGCCAAGGTATTCTCCTGGCATGGCTGAAAAAGGTCAGCAATACAAAGATTTTAATGTGATTCAGTTTAGCCAACAAGGAACGATGACAGTTTATCAACAGTATTGATAAACGAAAATCCAACAGGTTAGTTAGCTAATTTAATAGGGGCTTACTAACCTGCTTTATAGGCGAGTATACAAGACCATTCAGGCTCTGGATGTCTCAGATTTTACTAGATGTTTTTAAACTCGAAAATCCTTATGGCGTTTCTGCCAATGTAATGTGACTTGTTGCGGAACATTTGAATAAGTTCCTCTCATGGGAAAATCGCGTTTTCAGTCTTCGAGTCTCAACCATGTCAGACTAACTCACTTTTGCTGACAGCGGATTCAACAACAATAACCGTAAAACAATACGTAAGGAAATTTTTTCTTTCTCGCATGAATGAGTTGATGTCTTAGTTTCAACTAGAAGTGGTTGTTGAGCCGTTTTATCCCCAAGCTGGCAATGGGATATCCACTGTCTACTATGTTTCGTATTGACTGCATGCAACATTGGTACAGCATGAGTGACCCAACGATGGAAGATGCCTTGCATGAGGTTACTTCTATGCGTTTGTTTGCTCTTGCCAACGTGTCTCGGGTTGATCAGAGGATACGAGCTGCAAGGGGTTAATCCGTTCAAAGATTAATCAATGAGACTAAATTACCGAATTGAGTGACCAGTAAGGGGTAAAACAACTGGGTTGTCTGTTGTGTTTGGTGGTTTGAAGAAAACGAGGGTCGTTGGCTCAACTTGATCGTATGTTTCCTAAGCAGTTTCTTAAAAACCTTATTAATCTCTCTTTGATTGTATGGAATATTGATATTGGCAAGTAGTTTTTTGTTATTTAAAGTCAACCATCCGCTACATAGTAAAAAAATTAATCCCATAAATAACCTATGTCCATATACTATTATCTTCTATTTTACAATTAGCTTTAATGGTAGGTTTATAGTGAATTATACAAAATCCAGGTAATACTGTTTTTCTGCAATTATTTACTATAGAATATATTTATACTGATCAATAAATAAATGTTCTTCTTATGAATTTATGTATGTCTAATGGTTTTAGTGTTACTGCCGAGAGGCGTCTGATCATTACTATACTTTTTTTAATTTCTTTATTATTAACCCGGCGGCAATAATTATCTGATATAATTACCAAATGAACGAAAAAATAGACACCCGAAAACTGACCACTTCCGAGCTTGCTAGACTACGAAAGCAAGTTGTTAAACTGCGTGATAAAGGTTTCTTGTTGAAAGAAATATCAGAAGTGACTGGAGTCCATATCGACACCGTTGGTCGTTGGTATAGAGACTACTTAAAACGTGGAAAAGACAGCTTCGAGTATAAGAAGCGTGGCCGCGAAGAAGGTTCATTTCGCAGCTTAACCAAAGCGCAAGAAGCTCGCATCCAACAAGAAATCACAGATAAAATGCCGGATCAGTGTAAGTTGAATTTTGCTTTGTGGACGCGGCGGGCAATCCAACAACTCATCAAGCAATTGTGGGGAAAGAATATGCCCATTAGAACGATAGGAGACTATCTAAAACGCTGGGGTTTTACACCACAAAAACCATTGAAAAAGGCTTACGAGCAGAACCCACAAAAAGTCTCCAAATGGCTTGAACAAGAGTACCCTTTAATCAAGGAAAGAGCGGAGAATGAAGGCGCGGAGATACATTGGGGTGATGAAACTGGCATTCGTAACGACAGTCAGCATGGTCGTAGTTTCGCTCCCAAAGGCAAAACACCAGTCCAAGTTATTCCAGCGAAGCACTGCCGTCTCAATATGATCTCTTCTGTCACAAACCAAGGAACGGTTCGCTTTATGACCTATTCCGATACGATGACCGCTAAAGTATTAATTCGCTTCATGAAAAGACTCATTTCCTCGTCGAAGAAAAAGATTTTTCTGATACTCGATAACCTTCGAGTCCATCATGCAAAGTTAGTAAAAGAGTGGTTGGCTAAGCCAAAAATCAAAGAGCAAATAGAAGTCTTTTATTTGCCAGCATACTCACCTGAACTTAACCCAGATGAATACCTAAATTGTGATCTAAAAGCAGGTATCCACACTGGTGATGCGCCAAAGAATGAACAAGCTTTAAAAGGAAGAGTGGTCTCACATATGAGAATGTTACAGAAGCATCCAGATCGAGTTAAAAAGTACTTTAAGCATAGGTCAATCTGCTATGCCGCTTAGAAGATATAAAATGCCGCCGGGTTAATAATTAGTGCATCCGTAAAAAAACCTATAAATATTTTTTATAGTTTCTCGTCTGTTGAAAATATATCCAGCATTTCTAAAGTGGATGGTCATCTAGGGTCCAAAGTGGATGGTCATCTAGGGTCCAAAGTGGATGGTCATCTAGGGTCCAAAGTGGATGGTCATCTAGGGTCCAAAGTGGATGGTCATCTAGGGTCCAAAGTGGATGGTCATCTAGGGTCTGACTTTTGTGATTGTGATGATAAATGTCTTGATGGTAATTGTTGTAGTGTATTTAGCTTTGCAAGTAATTATCTATCTAGTATGGATTTTAGATCTCTCGATAAAACTACTTTAGTGTCCGTTTTATATGTTGCATTTTTTATAGATTCTCCATATACCCCACCTATACTTTATTGAAATCATATAATTCGAGAAAATGAACTTTATATTATTTTATAAAAAATAATTTTTTCTCAATCTTTTTTTTGTGCTGATTATTAATAGCATTGTAAATTATATTGATTAATGTCTTTTTTCATATGTCATATTTTTATTTTAAATGTGGTTTTATTTTTTAATACTGTTTAAAAGGATAAGGTTTTGAGTAATTTTTACGACTCAATTTTCAAATCAGCAGTTGATGCCATTATTGTCATTAATAATATGGGTATAATTGAAGCATTTTCACCTTCAGCTGAGAAACTGTTTGGCTATGCAGAAAATATCGTTGTAGGGAAAAATATATCTATTCTCATG
This sequence comes from Marinomonas foliarum, assembly GCF_016906065.1. Taxonomy (NCBI): domain Bacteria; kingdom Pseudomonadati; phylum Pseudomonadota; class Gammaproteobacteria; order Oceanospirillales; family Oceanospirillaceae; genus Marinomonas; species Marinomonas foliarum. Next base: position 3,347,263 of record NZ_CP070273.1, read on the forward strand.
CCGAAAAAGATAGCAATGGAGCATGATGGTTATCTTGAGAACTATAGAAAGACGAGTAATGCCAAAATTATAGGAATCGGTCGTGAAGTTGTTGGAAAGAAAAGTAATGGTCAAGAGTTTAACATGCATTTGTCGGTTGGTAAGGCTGAAGATGAAAGTGGTAATTTGAAATATATAGGTATTTGCCATGATATGACGCCTTATTATTCAGTCAAAAATGATCTGAATGAGACAATGGAAAACTATGATAACTTATCTAATTATGAAGGCTTATACATAGCGTCCATTGATAAAAATGGATTAGTGATAAAGTCAAATGTCTTATTTTCTGAAAGCGGATTCTTCGATTCAAATAAATTCGTTATGGATTTTTTTGAAAACTATAAATTTGAACATATTATCCAAAAAACTTTGCAAGATGGTTTTTATTCTATTTCCAAGTCGTCTATTGAAATTGATGAAAAAAACATGTGATAGATTGGAATTTTAAACTTGCATCTAATGATAGGATTCAAATTGTAGGTATTGATCGTACAGAATCTGAAAAAATCAGTGAGTCACTCTTAAAAGCTAAGATGTATGATCCTATTACCGAGCTTCCTAATGTTAACTATCTAAGGTTTTTATTAGAAAGTAAGGGAGTTAATTTAGACGATTATTATTTTTTCCGTGCTCGATTTGAAATGGTTGAAGTGAATAAAAAAATATTTGATCGAGACTTTCTGACGAAGTCAATTTATACCATTTTCAATTTGATCGTGAGTGTGGAATGTGTGGATTACACCATTCAAATTAGTGACTATTCATTTTTAAGTTGCGTGAAAAAGACATATCTTCCAATCCCTAGTCTCTTTAATGAAATTGTAAAAAATATATCGGACTTAGCTCTTTCAACTGATTTTATTGTGAATAAAAAGTTCAGAGTTGGATTCTGTGATTATCATGATAATGGTATAGGGAAAAGTATTGATGAAATTTTGAGGAGAACTGATTTCTCACTTAGATATGCCATTAATAATAATGTTGTTGTTTCTTATTACGATGCTTCAGTCGAGGATAGTATTAATAGAATAAAATACATTGAAAGTAATGTAATAAAAGTTATGGATGATGAAGTTGTTTTGTATTTTCAACCTAAGATAAAATCTGAAGATTTTTCTGTCTATGGTTATGAAGCGTTGATGAGATGGAATAGTAAATTAATAGGATGGGTCTCACCAGTTGAGATAATTAGTGCCGTTAATAATTTAGATTTAATGGAGTTGGTTGATAAGAAAATTATCATCAAAGCTTTTAAAGCTATTTCAGAAAATCCACTGTTACAAAAAATGTCAATTTCTATAAATATGTCGTCTATTTCTATTAATTCATGTTTTATCGTTGGATTAATAGAAGAGAGTGCTAAAGCGTTCGATATTGATTTGGATTATATTGATATCGAAATTACGGAGGATTCTCTAATTGATGACAGTGGTAATGCACGATCTAATATTGATTTATTGCGAAGTAAAGGTGTTAGTTTTTCCTTAGATGATTTTGGTAAGGGCTATTCATCACTAAGTTATCTTACATCATTTAACATTAATTACTTAAAAATCGATAAGCTTTTTATAGATGCTTTAGGCACATATCGAGGTGATGGTATGGTCGAATCTATTATAAAAATTGCGCATCTGAATGGAATGAAAGTGGTTGCTGAGGGAGTGGAAAACAATCAACAGGTGGTGATATTGAAAGAAATGAAATGTGATTTTTTTCAAGGTTATTATTTTGGTAAGCCCACCGATATATCAAATTTGAGAGGTTAAAAAATGAAAAAAAATCTTCCAGTTACCAATCGAGAGGTTACCCTTTCAGCAGGAACAACGCTTGTTACCTCAACAGACTTAAAAGGTGTAATAACTTATTGCAATGATGAGTTTGTTGCAATAAGTGGGTTTGATCGGAGTGAGCTTGTTGGCTCGTCACATAATATTGTTCGTCATCCAGATATGCCTCCTCAAGCATTTTCTATAATGTGGGAGTATCTGAAGTCTGGTAAGCCATGGATGGGATTAGTAAAGAATAGATGTAAAAATGGTGATCATTATTGGGTGAATGCTTATGTAACACCGATAACGGTGTCTGGTAAAGTAGTTGGATTTGAAAGTGTGCGTGTCACGCCTAAACCTGAAGATGTGATTAGAGCAGATGAGTATTACTCAAGACTTAATACTAATAAAAAATCGAAATTGAAAATCCCTCAAGGGGTTTATAGTTTGATGGTTTTTTTAACTTGCTTGATTTCTAGTTTTTTTGTTTTTGAAGATAATAGCGCATTACTACTCTCTGCAATCTTACTAAATGTTTTAGTTTTTTTTAGTTATCAAAATTACTCATTCAAGAAATCATTATCATCTATAGACGATTTACTTAAAGAATCATTTAGCCATCCTGTGGCCGTTGCTACATACACTGATGATGTCTCTTCAATAGGACGTATTAAAGTCAGTATTCTGAGTGAGTTATCTCATTTAAATACAGTGCTAAGTCGTATTGAAAACTCAGCAAATGAATTGAGTAGAGAGTCAAAAGTAGGATTAGATGCGACGAATAATACGAAGTTTTATATGGATAAACAGTCCAGTGAAACAGAGCAAGTTGCAGCAGCAATGAATGAAATGAGCACGGCCATTTTTGAAGTATCTAAACATGTGCAAGAGACCGCAACAAATGCCACTGTTGCACGGGAGAAGGTTACTAAAGGTGTCGAGTTATCCAGTCGATCTAAGCACTCAATAGCTTCTTTAAACGGCAGTGTTGAAGATATTACGAATTCAATAAAAGAACTTGAATCTCAGACAACGAATATTGCTGATGCTGCCGGTATTATTGAGCAAATTGCAGAGCAAACAAACCTGCTGGCGCTTAATGCGGCGATTGAAGCGGCCCGCGCAGGAGAGCATGGTCGTGGTTTTGCGGTTGTTGCCGATGAAGTGAGGCAATTGGCACAACGCACACAAGAGTCGACCAAGAAAATCTACTCGATAATTACTCATTTTAGAGACTCTGTTTCTAATTCTGTTGCTATTGCTGCGCAATGTAGCTCTTCCGCAGAGAATGGTTTAATTAATGTCAGTGAGACAGAAACAATGCTGAATAGCTTTGCTGATGATATGAACTTAATTGTTGATATGTCTGTACAAATGGCAGCTGCAGTTGAAGAACAGGCTCTAGTTTCTGATGAAGTTAATAGGCAGATCATTAACATATCTTCATTGTCTACAGATTGTACTGGGAAATCCATTGAAGCAGGAGAGGCTGTGCAAGAATTAGATAATGTAGCAAATCAACTTAAAGATTTGGTTGTTGGATTTAAGCGATAAGTTGACAATGCCTTTTTGTGATCCACAAACATGTTTTCAAGCGTATCAATATTTGAAAATGCTTAATTAAAACAGTGAAATAGTGGAATGTTATGTGGTTTAGTTCAAAAAATACAAAAATAATGGCAGAGCAAGTAGTTATCACTCATAAAGACGCTGCAGTTATTGTTGATAGAGAACAGAAAGTTATTGCCAGCAATCAGGCTTATGGTTCGTTAAGCCAAAGTTTTAACAAATCCGATGATAATCAAGCCCTTACTTTTTTGTTGAAGCATCACGACAAAAGTAGTGATTACATCAAAGGCGATAAAGGGTTGCATTTTAAGTTGCAAACAACACCTTTTACGATTAAGCATCTTGAGTCTTGTTTGCTTTATGTTTTCGAGCCGGTCTCTGAGCCGATTTTGGCTGAGCTAAGCTGGCAAAAATTAATAGGTTTAGGTCAGGATTCGTATGCGGTTTTTGATCTGAATAACAAGCTTGTTACAGCTAACTTTGATTCAATAAATAGTGATTCTCTGTATTTAGACCAGAAGGACACCCAACTATTGGAAGTTCTTAATACGGCTTCTAACAGCGAGGATGGCTTACTTTGTTTATCTGAAAAGCAAGACGTTTATGTTCATGTTTATCATCATCTTCTTGCTTCAGAAAAAGGAAAATTAAGCGCCTTTGTTCTATCTAAACGTTCTGATAGTACCAATAACAAACAGCTCGAATTGCTTTCTCAGGTGGTCAGTAATACTAGTACAAGTGTATTGATCACAGATAAAAATGGTTTTGTCGAATACGTCAATCCAGGCTTTGAAATTTTATCAGGATATACCTTGGAAGAAGTTAAGGGGAAGAAGCCAAGTGTTCTATTGCAAAGGGAGCAGACGGACAAAGAAACCATTAAGCGGATTTCGAAAAACTTAAAAGCACGACAGCCTTTTTACGAAGAAATATTGAATTTTGATAAGAGTGGCGTGCCTTACTGGATCGTTTTGTCGGTGAATCCTATTTTTAACAAATCTGGTGAACACACTGGCTTTGTTGGAGTTAGCTCTGATGTACGTTAAATTAAACGACAGGTATTGGAGCAAATTAATCAAAGAGACGCCATCAGTAGTCATTCAGCGGTGTTGGAATTTAACCAAAATGGCCAGTTCATTTCTGCGAATGATTACACGAAAAAGCAGTTGAATATTGAGAATGACACTCAAATACAATTGGTGGTTGGCAATTTAAAAGACTACCTAGATAAACCACGTATTCAGAAAATTGAAAAAGGTGAAGCCACAGCAGTAATGATGAAATTGAATCATAATGGCGCTGAGGTGGTATTAGATTGTGTCATTTCGTCAATAACGGATTTTAATGGTGATATTTCTAAGTACATTGTTTTTGGTAGCAATGTGTCATCTCGAAATAAACTTGTTAGTGAAACTCATCATTCTATGTCGTCGGTTCTTGGTAAGATTCAGACAACCGTTACAACGATAAATGCCGTAGCTGATCAAACGAATTTGTTGGCTTTAAATGCTGCGATCGAAGCCGCGAGGGCTGGTGAAGCGGGAAGAGGTTTTGCAGTGGTGGCTGACGAAGTCCGTAATTTAGCGAAAACTTCAAACGAAGCCGCAGTTCAGATAGGTTTATTAATCAATGAGACACAATCTCATGTTAATCAACTATCGTCATTTTTGCAGGAGTAAACTGGAATTATAAGGGTTTACTAGAAGGCTACTAACGTTTAAATAGATAAGCGGTTAATGAGGGCGGTTATTCTGTCGCTGAAGTCACCCAACGACTCAATACTACTGCCCACATTTTATATGCATTAGTCTCGACCTGATCATGTGTTCCTTAGCTGTACTTATCTCAATGTAAATCAAGGTTTTACCAAAAAATTATCGATTCAAACTAGTCGAGAAGTGACTTGTTAATAAGTCTAAGCTATCTAAGTGTCTACTTAACTGAGCTCCGTGTTTATTAAAAGTGTTGTTGGATTCGTGGACTTCCCAGACTTTACTAGACAGTATTAAACTCGAAAATCCTCATGAAGCCTTTGCCAATGTTGTCTTAGCTGTTGTTTGTGATCTTCATTCATTGGTAGGTCTTTTAGCGCGTTCGGCCAAAGTGTTCTGGCTTTTTCCATCACATCGTCCAGATGCGGCTTGATCGCTCGCCATGGAATATCTGATTTAGTAGCCCAATGTTCAAAGTGTTTATATGAGACATCGTACCAAGCCTTTGTCTTTGCAAGGTTAAGGGCAAAGTGTTGTTCGTTTTCAATATAAACACTGGTGGTGACTATGTCGTAAGCAGGCGAGAGTTTGGGGGTTACTTGATCTAAATAGAGTAAACTCCAGTTTTTCAAATGGGCGTCGCCGTTTGCTAATAGGATGTTGGCGAGTAAACGACGAGCAAGTTGCTGGACATCACTTATACTATCACCAGAAAACTGATACAGGATTTTTGCTATTTGTTCGTAGTTGCCTGAATTGTATTTTTCATGTGGGTACTTCACCAGAACTTGAGTAAAGTCTTCCATGTGAATACGTTGGTCGTCATGTCGGTCAAACCGCTTTATGGCGAAGGCCAACTTTTCATCTGGAAGGTTGATTTGTGGAAGGTTATCTAATTGGCCTATCTCGACCAATTTTATTTCAGGAATATCTACACCAATGAGGGAAGCGAGAGTCATGGCTGTGAACTCGTTGGCGGGGACTTCTTTGTGTTTAGTGGAAGGTGTTTTCACAATCCAATCGCCAAGCACATTATCTTTCGATAGATTGTATCGACCGTCTTTTTCCTTCATGGAAAACTTCATTTGAACGCCTGCCAAGGAGAACTTGTTTTCTTGGCTAAGTTTGTCTAATTTAACTGCTTTTACTTGGCCATGAGATGAGAATAAATGTAGAGGCACATCTTCAGGCTCCATCGGTTCAGCGACTAATGCGCCCGGTATATCCATACCGAGATAAGATAAAATATGGAACTCATTATCTACATGGGTTTTGAGCCCTTGAGCGATTAGCTCTCGCAGAGAACCTTCAGGCAATAGATTGGACAAAATAGGATGCAGACGTTGGTTTGTTGCCCATGGCTCAGATAGCATTTTATCGGCACGTGGAAAATTTGGATGGGTGGTTAAGCTAAAAGTAGGGCGTGTTGTGCTTGATTGATAGCTTTCAGCAAAATAAAGAAGATTACGTCCATTTTTTGCCCCCGCCAAATATCCCACTAGATGGCCATGTAACGTCAACTTAAGAACACTAATTTCCGTTGTCATATTCGTCTCCATCTTCTAATAGTCCTTTCCATGGATCATCCGATAGTTTTTTTTGTTCATCAGAATGATCAGGCTGTTTGTGCGGTAAAGATGTGTTGTTACCATCATTTTCAAGAACCGCTAAAACAGCATTCAGCTTTTCTTTTGGAATCAGCATGACGTCGCTATTTAGGCCCTTAGCAATCAGTTCAAGCGTATCGAGTCTTGGGTTGCCCTTTGCTTCAAGCCGCTGGTACTGCTGCCTTGAAATGCCAACACGCATTAGCATGTCATTCTGCTTGAGTTTCAGTGCTAAACGGCGATTTTTGATTTGCTGTAGTAGATTTATCATAAGGAAACTAATAAGTTGCTTTTTATGGAGTAGAAGTATATTAGTTGCTATTTTGGTTTAAGGCAATTAAAGAGTTTCTTTTTTCGGGCTTAATGATTAGTGTAAGTGCATAGAGATGGCCATTCAGTCAACAGTTCGAATCTGCTTAGTCCTACCATATTTGAAAGCCTCGATCTTTTTAAAAGGTCGAGACTTTTTATGTGTCTGATTTTTGTTTCCTCTGATTGGCTTTGGTGAGGGAGCATTTTTCCGATTTTTAATTCTGGGAAAGGCTGAGCGGGTAACTTTTGCCTAGCGCCGCAAAACTATATTATAGGAAAACGCAAAAGGGCGATTAAAAAGCCTTTCTCGTGTTCCTTCCCATTTTCTTCGAAAGGAAAGCTTTTCAAAAGTAAAGCCGCTTTAAAAGCGACTAAACAAGGTTTAATTATCTTGTTTAGTAGAAGAAAATTTAGAATTCAGCTGCATTATAGACGTGTATTTAGCTTTTTAGAGTCTCAAAGCATGGAGTTTAATTTGACTGCATCGACAAATAAGACTTTAGTTTAAGCTAGTTTCTTATATGCGTTCAATCCACCAGCAATGTATTTTGCATTTTTATAACCCATTGATTTTAGTGATGCCGCAGACAGTGCTCCTCGGTTATTGGCATTGCAATAGCATAAAATTTCTGTGTTTAAATTTGGGATTTGATCTTCAATTAGCATTTCTAACTTCCCTCGGCTAATATTCATTGAGCCTTTGATGTGACCATTGATATGTTCATCAGAATCCCGAATGTCTAGAGCAATAGCGCCTGCTAGAATGCGATCATCTACAGAGTCGGGTGTTATGCCTTCAACTTGAGACTGAGCGAAGGTGGCCATAGTTTGAAATTTTTCAGTGTATTTCATTATTTTATCCTTGAGTTAATTTAATAGATTATTTACTACAGATTTTTTGTGATAGCGTTTGTATTCTTTTCCCAAAAATAAAGATGATGCAGAGTGCGATAGGCCAAGAAATCAAATAAGCTTTCCCCCATCTCTCTAAGAAACCTTCTGTGATACCTGTATTTATTATTGTTATGGTTGCCGTCATTATGGTTACCATTAATATTGACATCAGTAATGGAGTGACAATTTTTAGGTATTTTTTGGGGATCATGTTAGAGACTCCTATTTTCCAATTTCTTTTTGTCAATGAGTTTAATACTTCTGCTTTTTGCTTTTATTTCAATTATGCTTTCTTTTTGTAGTTTGCTTAATATTCTGCTGACGGTAAATTCGCTTAGGCCTAGGTGGTTTGCTATATCCTCTCTTGTCATTGACATATTAAAGTAGTCGGGGGAATCTGGGTTTTTATTAAAGAGCTCTAACAGTAAAGAAGATATTTTACCTTCGGATTTTTGAGTGAAAACTCTTTTCCTTATTGTATATTCGGTAACACTCTCACTCATCTTGGTAAAAAAATAATGAAATGACACACTGTTCGATAGCAGTTCTTGAAAATTAAATTTTTCAACGATTGTGTCTTCTAAAGTTAAAAATGACGTCGGGTGATACTCAAGGTCGATTGAATTTAAGCCTAGAACGTCACCTTTAAAATAAAATTTAGTGATAAAACTACTACCATCTTCATTAATGATAACTTCTTTTATTGAACCGCTTTTTAAAATGAAAAGATTTTTTAAAGCATCGCCTTGTTTTATGAGTTGGTGATACTTTTTTAATCTTATAGTTTCTGTCTTCATATAATTTAATTGATATTCAAGACAATGTTTTGAACGCTTGATAATGCGTTAGGTAAACATCTCCAGTTAGATGCTCAATAAAATCGCTTTCTTTTAGCTTGTCCATGACAGGGCCTTTCACTTCAGATAAGGAAAGCTTGATGCTTTTCTCTAGAAGCTGTTGGTTAAGGGATTCGAGCATCTCAAGTGCGCTATAATCAATTTCACTGATTGAATTGCATTGAATAATAATGTGTTGGATTCCAGGCCTATTTTGAACTGTGCTCATAATTTTTTCTTCGAGAAACGCCGAGTTAGCAAAGAAAATACTTTCATCAAGGCGCAAGCTCAATAAATGAGGAAAGGTTTTTACTGTATGGCGCTGCACGTTTCTAAAGTGCTCTGTGCCTTCAATAAGTCCAACTTCGGCAATATGAGGTTCAGACGAATGAGATAAACGCAATAAAATTGATAAAATGACGCCAGAAGCCACACCTATTTCCACACCCAGCAATAAGGTAATCGCAATGGTAGAAAAAGCAGCATAGAAGTCATTGCGTGAGAAATGCCAAGTTTTCTTTAGAATCGAAAAATCGACTAAGCCAGATACGGCAACAATTATCGTTGCTGCTAAAGTAGCTTTTGGCAAAAAATAAAGTATCGGGGTTAGAAAAAGAGAAGCAATCAAGATTCCAATCGCCGTCATGACACTCGCCATTTGGGTCACAGCTCCTGCATCAAAATTGACCACAGAACGAGAAAAACCGCCTGTTACAGGGAAGCCTCCAGAAAATCCCGATGCTAGGTTTGCTGCTCCTAAACCAATCAACTCTTGATTTGGTTTTACTTTCTCGCCGCGTTTTGCCCCCAGTGTTTTACCAACAGAAATGGATTCAACATAGCCAATAATAGAAATCATCAGGGCTGGCAAAGTAAGCTCTTGTAACAGTGACAAGGATGGTAATGATAAACCGAATTGAGGCAATCCTGCTGGAATACTTCCTGTTATCGCGACACCATGAGATTGCAAATCAAATAAGTATACCACGATAATGCTGACTAAAACCCCCATAATAGGTGCGGTTTTGGCTAGAGGAGCAGCGTATGTTTCAGGTAACTTTAGTGCCATAAAAAATGACTTGGCATAGCGTTTTGCGAGCAATAAAAACAGGATAACGGATAGACCAACCGCCAAAGTATAAAGGTTTATCTCAGTAATGCTCTCAGACATGCTGATAATCTGAGAAACAACATTATCTCCGTGAGCACTAATGCCCATGATATGCTTTAACTGGCTTAAGGCGATGATGATGCCAGAGGCAGAGATAAAGCCTGAAATGACAGGATGGGAAAGCAGGTTAGTAATTTTACCTAATTTCATCATTCCCATCCCAAGTAATATGATGCCAGATAACAGTGCGAGTGTAATCGCTCCTGTTAAATAGCTGGCGGTGCCTTGTTCTGCAACGTTAGCCAAGGAAGAGGCTGTCATTAAAGAGGCGACTGCCACTGGACCGACGGATAATGAAGAGCTTGTTCCAAAAATAGCATACAGAATTAAAGGTAAGATACTGGAGTACAAGCCGACTTCTGGCGGAACGCCAGCGACAAGTGCATATGCTAACGACTGAGGTATTAATAGCATGGTGACGATAAACGCCGCCGTGGCATCTTGACCAAACTTACTGTGGTTATAACTCTTTAACCAAGCTGTTATTGGGAGCAAGCTTAAAAACATTCTATATTCTCCGTTATTTACGCATTTTAGGTTTTACAAACCATTCATGGCCCTTAAGCATTCCATGCCAATAGAAAGAAGGTAAAAGGTCTTCTTTTAAAATCCAAGCCAACTTGGTTGCTTTGGTCCCTTTGTTTAACCAATTCGGAAAGGTTGGCATGAGAACACCGCCATATCCGAATTCTGCCAAGACAATTTTGCCTTTTTCAACCGTTAGAGGGCAGGAGCCGTAACCATCATAAATAGCGATTTCTTGTCTGCTCTGTAAGGCATTAACGATATTTTGTGCGACAACAGGGGCTTGTTTACGAACCGCCGCCATGGTTTTTGCATTGGGCGTATTTGATACGTCACCAAGAGACCAAATGTTAGAGAAAGACTTGTGTTGCATGGTTTCTTTATCAACATCGACCCAGCCTGCATTGTCAACTAAAGGGCTGTTTTTTATAAAATCTGGCGTTGTTTGTGGTGGGCAGACATGAAGCATATCAAAGCTTTCTTCGATAATACTGGTATTCCCTTCTTCATCAACGCAGGAGAAGAAGGCTTTTTTATTAGGGCCATCTACTTTTACTAGCTCATGCTTAAAGTGTGTATCGACTTGGTATTTCTCAATATATTCCATAAGAGCAGGAACATATTCGGAAACGCCAAACAAAACTGCCCCAGCATTGTAAAACGACACATTAAGTTTGTTTAATCTGCCTGTTTTAAACCAATGGTCACAGGATAAGTACATGGCTTTTTGTGGTGCTCCGGCGCATTTTATCGGCATAGGTGGTTGAGTAAAAATGGCTTTACCACTCTTCAAATTATTGGTTAGCTCCCAAGTGTACGGAGCCAAATCATAGCGATAATTTGACGTAACTCCGTTATAACCTAAGGTATCCGTCAGACCCTCAATCGCCTCCCAGTTTAATTTTATGCCGGCTGCGACGACGAGTTGCTTGTAAGCAATGGTTTTTCCATTGCTTAGGCTGACGGTGTTGTTTTCAGGTTGAAAATGCTCAACGGACTCTCGTAGCCACTTGGTATTTTTGGGAATAACGTCAGACATATTTCTGCGAGTAGCATTGGCTTTAAAAACGCCGCCACCAACCAATGTCCAACCCGGCTGATAATAGTGATTTGTGGAAGGGTCAATTAAACAGATTCGAGTATTCAATTGACGTTTGAGAATACTTGCAGCCGTTGCAATACCTGCGGTTCCTGCTCCTACAATAACCACATCAAAGGTTTCATTTTGCGTTTGACTGTCGCTGTTTTCTGTTTGCTGAGCAGCTTGCCAAATAATAGATGAACGATTTCCCGTTCGGCAATACGCATGTATGTTATGGCTTTCTCTAATAGCTTGTTTAAACAGAGCAACATCTGAGTCTTGCATCTGACCAGCAGAAAAAGGGATGTGAACGGCCTGTATGTTTTTAGTGGCTGCAAATGCTTTCACGTCGGCAAAAGCAAGCTGTCCTGCTTCTTCATTATCCGGTCGATTACAAATGATCAGAGAAACCCCTGCTTGAGCAAGGGTTTCAACGTCATTTAAGGTGATTTGTTCAGATACAGAAAAATTCTCAGTTATTTGTTTGCGAAGCATGTTGCTGTCCTCTCGATTATTGTTGTCGTTGTTATCGTTATTTGAACGCGTTAACTGGAACTTTTAGGTACACCAAGCCATTTTCTTCAGCTTTTGGGAAATCCCCTGCTCGCATGTTGACTTGCAAAGAGGGCAGAATCAGGCGAGGCATCGACAAGGTTTTATCGCGACTTCCGCGCATTTCAACAAAGGCGCTTTTCTCAATGTCTTTCTTCACATGAATGTTGTCGTTTTTTTGTGATGCAATCGTTGTTTCGTATTCCAACTCGCGACCATTAGGGCAATAGTCATGGCACATAAAGACTCGATACTCTTCAGGAAGAGCCAGTATTTTTTGAATAGAGTCGTATAACACGCCCGCATCTCCGCCAGGAAAATCGGCTCTCGCTGTTCCAGCATCTGGCATGAACAAGGTATCACCAACAAAAACTGCATCACCTAGCACATGAGTAAAGCAGGCCGGAGTGTGTCCCGGTGTGTGCATTGCAGTACATTGTAATTCGCCAACTTGATATTGTTCGCCATCGTGGAATAGGTGATCAAACTGTGAACCATCAAGTTCAAATTCGGTGCCTTCATTAAACACCTTGCCAAATGTTTCTTGGACGATGGTTATCTGTTTACCAATACCGATCTTTCCGCCAAGTTTTGATTTTAAATAAGGTGCGGCAGAAAGATGATCTGCATGCACATGAGTTTCGATGATCCATTCAACATGTAAATTATGTTCATTTACATAGGCGATGATTTCGTTGGCACTGGAGTTCGAGGTGCCACCGGAGGCATAGTCAAAGTTAAGTACGCTATCAATGATTGCGCAGTTATTTGATTTAGGATCCTTTACGACATATGAAAAAGTATTTGAGTCTTTTTCAAAAAAAGCAGCGACATGCGGTTTATTTGAAGTGTCCATCATAGTATCTCCTCTGGTTTTAATTTGAATATTAGAAATATTGCATGTTTAAAACATAGCACGATTTATGCCAATTCAATATAACTATATAAGTTATTGATATATGTGTTTTATTTTTTAATTTCCTGTTATTTATGAATTTAGAATTGACTGATAGCGCAGAAATTGACATAAATGACATAAGTTTTGACAAAAATGGCGGTTTTATGATGCAGGTTATTGCGACTGATGCTTATTCTTATAAACACCTAGCTCAGATGTTAGATGGTTATGATTGCCCAGCGATCTTGGTGTCTCTGGATTATCAAATATTAGCTACGAATCAAAATTACAGAAAAGAATTTGGCGATGTTTCGATTCAGGCTTCACCTCGTTGTTATGAGGTATCTCACGGTTACAGCGTCCCTTGTGACGATGCTGGAGAAGACTGTCCCTTATCCGCGGTATTAGCGTCTGGACATAAAGAAAGAGTATTGCATATCCATCAAACTCCCCGTGGCAAAGAACACGTTGATGTTGAAATGCTGCCAATTTTTGACGACGACGGAAAGCCGCAGTTCTTTATCGAATTATTAAAGCCCGTTGCGGTTACAAGTGTCGGTCATGAAAACGGTACCTTAGTTGGCAGAAGTAAACGCTTTAACGCAATGCTAGAAAAAATCACGAGAGTGAGTAAAAGTGACGCTTCAGTTTTATTGTTGGGGGAGTCTGGTACTGGTAAGGAGTTGGTTGCTCAGGCTATTCATCAATCCAGTGGTAGAGAATCCAAATCCTTGGTGACCCTAGAATGCGCTGGATTGACCGATTCCTTGTTCGAGAGTGAATTGTTTGGTCATGTGAAAGGCTCTTTTACCGGCGCAAACAATAATAAAACGGGTCTTGTTGAGTTGGCTAACGGTGGAACATTATTTCTCGATGAAATAGGGGATGTGCCACTTTCCATGCAGGTTAAATTGTTACGTTTGATTGAGACAGGTACATTTCGTCCGGTAGGGTCGGCCACCGTTAAACATACAAACTTTCGTTTAATTTGTGCGACCCATAAAAACTTGATGAAAATGGTAGGCGAAGGATCCTTTAGACAGGACCTATTTTATAGAATTAATGTTTTCCCGATTTATGTGCCAACCCTACGAGACAGAATGGAAGACATTCCTCTTCTCGTATCAAACTTATTGAATAGGATCAGTAAGCAAAAAGAATACTACCTTACTGACTCCGCTCTACAGCGGCTGAAGGGACATTCTTTTCCTGGCAATATTCGTGAACTCAGCAATATCTTGAATCGGGCAATCGTACTGACTGACACTAATATTATTGATGTTGTCACAATCGATGAGTGCCTGAGTATCGATTATGAGGAGTACGATGATGCATTCCTTGATGTAAAAAAAACCATCACCAAGGGGGAGGAAGAGCCACACCTAGTGGACCTTAAAACGGCGGAAAAAAACTATTTGGCTGAGTTAATGACGATTTTCCAACATGATAAAGATAAGGTCGCAAAGGTGGCGGGTATCAGTCTTCGCTCTTTGTATCGAAAGTTAGAAAATTAGTGGCATAGGAAAGCTGTTTTCACAAAGGTATTTATTAGTGCTATTAAACTTATAGTAAAAGTATATTTCTATTTGGTTATAAACTTATTCTATATTGTTTGTGTAATTTAGATCTTTCTAATATAAAGTCATTTATGAGGTAAATACCATGTCACTACGTATAAACGATATTGTTCCAAATTTAGAGCTTGAAACTGATCAAGGTACTTTTAAATTACATGACTGGATTGGTGATAGTTGGGCCATTCTATTTAGTCATCCTAAAGACTTCACACCGGTATGTACTACTGAGTTTGGTGCTGTAGCACAACTGTCTGCTGAATGGGAAAAGCGTGGTACAAAAGTAATCGGTTTGTCAGTAGATGGGGTAGAAGAACATAAGCAATGGAAAGCGGATATCGAGTCTTTCTCTGGTGCGAAAGCCAGCTTCCCTATCATTGCCGATGAGTCTTGTGATGTGTCGAAAGCTTTAGATATGTTACCAGCTGACGCTTATCTTCCAGATGGTAGCACCGCGGCTGATTCTGCTAGCGTGAGAGTTGTGTTTATTATTAGTCCTGATAAGAAACTGCAGCTTTCTATGACTTATCCAATGTCTGTCGGCCGAAATTTTGCAGAGGTGTTACGAGCGCTTGATGCATTACAAGCAAGCTACGGTGTGCCGATTGCAATGCCTGCAAACTGGGAAGTTGGACAAGATGTTATTGTTTCTTTGTCGTTAAATGATGAACAAGCGAAAGAAAAATTTGGTGAAATAAACGTTAAGCTACCTTACTTACGTACTACAAAAATGCCTAGCTAATAGTTGGGGCATCTTTCTTAAAATACCGGCTAATTGCCGGTATTTTTTATCTATTTCTTATGTTGATGTGGACTTCCCTCATTTTACTAGACAGTATCAAACTCGAACATCCTCATGCAGTCTCTGCCAATGTTGTTTTAGCTTTTGTTCATTGGTAGGTTCTTAGGCCAAAGGCTTCTCGCTTTTTTCATGGCATCATCCAAGTGCGGTTTGATCGCTCGCCATGGAATATATGTGTTAGCAGCCCAATGTTTAAAGTATCTATATGAGACATCGTACCAAGCTTTTGCCTTGGCGAGGTATGGGAAGCCCATACTGTTTAAAGTCCCATATCAAATTTCTTTGTCTGTAAGTCAGGTTTGAGTATCGGGTCTGTCATGCTTTTAATTTCAAGTTGCACGTATTGCCAATATTCTGGATTATCAATTGTTCGCTGTTTAATTTGACTTGGAATGAAACGGCTCATTTCGTTGTTGAAGTCGGCTTTTACCTCTTCTTCGTTGAGTAATTTTTCGACCTGAAGGGTAAGCGACTCTATGAAGTTAGCTTTTGTTTTTTCTCTTGCCGCAAGTTTTTTGTTGATCAGCTCTATGGATACGTCAATACCTCTTTGCTTGATCCAAAGAATATCCCAAACATCACGAGGTTTAATACGTCTGGAACGGTATGCTAGAGCAATGAATTTATCTGCCAAGGTTTCTTCTAACGACTGAACTGGGATCAAAAGTCCTTCTGTCGGAACGACGACATCGTAATGACTTATCAGTGGTCTTCTCTCAATGTCGAAAGAAGGGATAGCACAAATGTCTATATGCATTTTTTGACGTGGTAGGTCAGGGCGGTTAGCTTCTTTTTCGATACTAATTTTCCAAGAAGATGTGTCTCCTTGTTTGTCTTGGTTTGGCTTATTTACCCAGACTTCTGTTTCATATTTTTTTTGTATGTATTTTTGAATCTCGACTTCCAAACCATCAAAGTCATCAGGTTTAAAGTCATGCCCTCCATTAAAATCTAAATCCTCAGATAATCGAGAGCTGTTGTGGCATAAGCGAAGTGATGTGCCGCCAATAAAAGTTAGTGATTGCATAACTCCCTGTTTTACCATGACCGCCATAATATCATGGTGCAATATTTCTTTTTCTATAACAGGTGTTATCCCTGCATGCTCAGGATTGGTGTTAACAATTTGCTTTATGACTTCTTTGAGCATGTTATGCCTCCAGCATGTGCAGATTTCGATTACAGTTTTTTAAATCAATAAGAGCTTGGATTGTTTTGGCCCGATACATTTTTATATCTGAATCGAAATAAATATTAGGAGCGATTGTCTCGATCGTTTTTTTTGTATGTGTAAACTCAATGACGCCATAAGGTGTCGGAAAAATACCACTTCTACCTTTTGTCATCACAGTGAGTCTGTCCATAACAATTTGTGAAATATCGCCTGTATAGCTAAGTTGGCTCTCTAGGCTGATATAGTTAAATACATCTCCTCTGAGCTTATTTACAATCTTGTAAATGGCCGTTGATCCATCAGGCGGAGTAATTGTACTTTCAAAAATACCCGTTGCTACTCTTCGTAAGACACCGTTTTTTACGCAATCTGTGAGGAACTTTGTAAAGGCAGGGGTATGCTTTTCGCCGAGCATAAATGCTATTTCTGTCGACGTATGAACACCGCCACCAGCTTTAGTAGCATCAGATAGTACGGACAGTAGTTTTTCTTTTTTACTCATAGTGGTCTACGTATTATTACTTTAGATGTATTAAAGTGTAGACCTGAAAGGTTGGGGTGACAATGTTTTAGGTCTACAAAATAATACGTTATAGGTTATTTTTTGTAGACCTTTTATAGTGCTGAGAAGGCTTTAATCCCACTGAAATTCAATTTTACTACGAATCAAAGCAACAAAAATGTCCAAAAGTATGCTTTGATTCAAAGCAATTGAAACTATGCATTTATGGGTATTTTGGCCTTTAAAGTATGGGGTAATTTGAGATGCTTTGATTCGAAGTGTAGAGGTCATGGGCCAAGATGGGATCAAAATAGGCCAAAATCCCCTGATATAGAGTTTTATTGCCTTATATTGCTTTGATTCAAAGGATGTGTGTTTACTAAGGCATTGAATATATTATATAAAGTAGTTCATTGTCATGTGAGGGAATATTCAGAGTAACCTTGACATGGTAGAGGTCAGCAGTTCGAATCTGCTTAGTCCTACCACTCTTTTTTACAGTAAAATTATACTTACTACACTTAATTCGTGAGTGTAAGTTACGAAAGCCGAACCCAGTGTTCGGCTTTTTTGTATCTGAAAATGATAAAACTCAATCCCATCAACTTTAGACTCCTGAAACTTCCCCTTTTTAAAGCGCCGGAAAAAACTCCTGTATAAGCTTTCACAGCTGCGGATTCTATTTATCGAGATGCATAAAAACGAGCAGAGCTCAGAGGTATGAAAGCAGATTGGTTGATTGTCGAAATGCTAAGTAAGGTTAAAGTGCGTCTTCTCAAAAAAACCGAAAATAAACAAACAACGAATCCGAATGGAATATCTCAAAGTCAGCATCCCTGCAAGAGTAGAACCCCCATAACGGATCATAAAGTGCCAGTTAAGCTTTAAAAAAACATCTATCGAGGTCTGGCGAACGACGACAACAGGCTCGCCATGTTGTTTGCTCTTGCAAACGTGTTTCGAGTTATCTGATGGTCCGATCCGCAAGGGGTTAATCCGTTAAAAAAACCACTAAACTAGGCTCAATTACCTTGTTTAGTGGTAGAAAGGGGGCAGCTATTGGCTTTTCTGAATGTTATGGCGTGCATCTCGACTTAGACTTCGACTTGATCGCATGCTCCCTAGGAAAAATCCTTAGCATAAGAAAAACTTATGTTAACCATTAGTTTCTACTTAGTTTACAAGCTTCTAAATGTTGCTCATTATCGAGTAACGTATTTCGAATACAAATAGCGATGAATCTAATTTCAACATTAATAATCAATCTACAAAAGACTAAATAAGCAGTTTATTAATTAGTTTTATCAAGATTTTGGATATAGATAAAAATGGAAAGATAATTTGGGAAGGATGAAAAGTAAATAGTAATTAAATAACTAGAATAAAAATTAAATCAACTGATTTAAATAAGGAACACATATGACTCAAAAAAGGTTTTACCTAGAATGTAAGTTACAATACGCAGGGGGGTTGTCAGATGACTGATATAAACAACCCCAACCCCACCAATAATAAAAGTGATATGCAAACAGCTTATGTTGTCGGGCAAGACAACATTGTAGGTTCACTTGGACCATTAGGGTTTGATATCCACAACCGAGTATTCATCATATCCGCCCTTACATCCATCATTTTTATTATACTTACTCTGGTTTTTCCAGCAGAAGCAGGTAATCTCTTTCAATCTATAGTGTCTTTCTCAACCAAAACACTGGATTGGTATTTCTTAGGCCTTGTTGACTTTTTTATACTATTTTGTGTGTTTCTTGCTATTTCCCCCTACGGCTCAGTCCGTCTTGGAGGGAAAAATGCCAAACCTGATCACAGCTACTTATCTTGGTTTGCATTACTGTTCACTGCAGGTATAGGAATCGGGTTGTTATTCTTCAGTGTGTTGGAGCCTGCATATCACGGCAACGTATCTTTACCTTTAGGTATCACATCTCCTTTTTCCCCCGATGGAGAGCTTATCTCAGGCGCTGTTGAAGAAGCGACCGCCATGGGGATTGCCGGAACCTTCCTTCACTGGGGGATTCATGGTTGGGCTGTCTACGTTATCATGGCTCTAGGTCTAGGTATATTCACGTATAACAAAGGTTTGCCATTTTCAATTCGTTCAGTTTTTTTTCCAATTCTTGGTGATCGAGTTTGGGGATGGTGGGGCGACTTAATTGATATTCTCGCCGTATTTTCTACACTCTTTGGCTTGGCGACATCGCTAGGACTTGGTGCACAACAGGCAAACGCTGGAATGAATTTCATATTCGGTATGGAAATCAACACAATAACTCAAGTGATTGTAATCACATTAGTGACGGCCTTTGCATTGGTGTCAGTATGGCGTGGACTAGAAGGAGGGGTAAAAAAACTCTCTGAGATAAATATGGTCATGGCTGTACTCTTTTTCCTATTTGTATTGTTTGCAGGCCCAACTTTGGTAGGTCTAAACGGCTTCTGGACGGGGTTAACTAAGTACGTTACGGAATTTATTCCCTTATCAGCTCCATTTGGTCGTGATGATGATGCATATCGCCAAGGATGGACTGTATTCTACTGGGCTTGGTGGATTAGTTGGGCGCCATTTGTTGGCATGTTCATCGCACGAGTATCACGTGGTCGTACTGTTCGAGAGTTTGTTACTTGTGTACTGATTGTTCCAAGCCTGTTCATCTTTATTTGGATGGGGGTGTTTGGTGGTATTGCACTGGATCAGTTATATGCTGACCCGAGTAACAGTTTGGTCAAAGAATACGTGATAGACAGCTATCGCCCTGAACTATCGCTTTTTGGTATGCTAAATGAATTGCCACTACCTGGTATGACATCAATTTTAGGTATCATTTTAGCGCTGGTGTTCTTTGTAACCTCTTCAGATTCTGGGTCGTTAGTTATCGACACCATAACGTCTGGCGGCAAAGTTGATGCACCGCGTCCACAGCGTATATTTTGGGCTGTAGTAGAAGGCTTAATTGCTATCGTATTGTTGATCGGCGGTGGCTTATCAGCACTTCAGGCGGGGGTAACAGCAACAGCTATTCCGTTCTCTATCTTAATGTTACTTATGTGCTACTGCATTGTTATAGCTCTCAGAGGGGAGCGAAACAAGTAAAGCGCAGTTTTTAGAAAATAGAAGCTTTCAGTGTACTCCCGAACCTTACGGTTTTTGGTACTCTGAAAGCTTTTTTATTATTGACTTCAGGTTGTGTTTTACTGAGTGAGAAATATGCTGCTTTTTAGCTGTTTCCAATACCCATAGTTTAAATTTTTCGGCATTTTGGAACAGAAATTGTTGAGCAGTATGGACTTCCCTGAGTGTCCTTGTTTGCACTTGCAGGTGCGGAAATATAAGGAGGTATTTTTAGTCTACTTATGAAAAATTACAGGTGGTGATGTTAGAGAATTAGTGTCTTCCTAAGTCGTAGACAAGGCATCTTATTAGTCATCTAACTCAAGCAAGGCTTTAGCGGTAATCCTATCTGTGATCAGCACATCTAAATAGCCTCCTTTTAAAGCGCCATGAATAGATGACACTTTTTCATTTCCTCCAGCAAGACCAACGACACGAGGGCATTTTCTTAGCTGCTCTAGTTGCATTGAAATAACTGGATCTTCGTCTTCTGCAAGTATTGCTACGCCGTTTTTATCGTAATAATGTAGGCCAATATCGCCAACCGCACCGCGATTACTTAATAGTTCAGTCATTTCTTCGTGGTAATAGTTGCCTGAGTTGCGTAATAAAGACGATGGCTCTGTTGAACCTATCCCTACAATTGCCAAGTCTACTTCATCAAATTTATTTACAACATTGGCTACTTCAATGCTCTGCAGTAGGCGCTGTTTGTCTTCAACAGAACGCTCGATACTTAATGCTGGAAGTAAAAAGGATTCGCAGCCAAGAATGTTGGCCAGTGACTGAGTGAGCATGGTGGACTGTAAGTTACCATTTTGTCCCACTCCGCCCATAAGCTGAATAACCCCAGAAGCACTTATTTTTAGCGGGTGTAATGCATCAATCATGGCTCGAATGGTAGTGCTCCATGATGAAATGCCGATTAATTCATCTTTCATTAATGTTGTTTGTAGATAGTGGGCTGCCATCGAACCTATGGCTCGTTTGATTTGATCATCGCTTGGCTCTTCATCAACATCAACAACAATGACTTGTCTTAACCCATAAAGTTGCTGAAGTTGGTGCTCAAGACCAATAAAGATATTCGGCGGTTGAACGACGGAGATTTTTACAAGTCCTTCTTTCAGGCAACGGGTAAGAGCACGTGAGACTTGGGATTGAGATACATTTAACAACTGCGCTACTTCAGACTGTTTTTTGCCTTCGTTGTAGTAGAGGCTGGCAATTTTAACCAGCAGGCGTAATTCGCTTTGTGTCGTCATAATGTTCTCCTGAGCAGCGGGCTTTGCATCAGGTTACGTAGGTTAGTTACCTGTATCTGATTGCCGCATTTGGGGTCTAGTTACACGTTGTGTCTATGGAGTGGAAAATCCGAGTAGTATACTAGAATAAATATTCACAATTAGCATCTTAAATCCTATATGATTTTTTATGCAAAACATTCCAAATAACGCTTGTATGCTCTTAGTTTACTGGATCTTGCTGAATCAGCAGTGAAGAGATATCAAGCTAAATTGTAAGGATTCCCCAAATAAACTATAGCTACGTGGTTATTGTGCTTTGTTCTTTTACATCCTTTCTAATTCGTTTTGTAGAGCGTGCGTTCTACTGCTTCTTTCCAGCCTGCGTAGCTATTTATTAGGTCACTTTGTTTGCTAGTAGGTTCGATAATTTCAATATCACGTTTGAGTGAAGCGAGTTGTTCTCGGCTTGACCACCAACCTAACGCTCTGCCTGCTAAATAACCTGCACCCATTGCTGATAGCTCTTCGGTAAGGCTGCGTATAACTGTTTTTTGTAACAGGTTTGCTTGTAATTTCATTAACCAGTGATTTCGCGTGGGACCTCCGTCTACCAGTAATGTATCAAGTTTCACGCCGCCCATTTTTTCCATTAAATAGAAAACGTCAGCTACTTGAAACACTATAGCTTCAAGTGCTGCTCTGGCTAGAATGGCAGGGCTGGAGTTGTCAGTTAAGCCTGTTATTAACCCCCGCGACTTTGAGTTCCAGTGTGGCGCACCTAAGCCTGAAAGTGCGGGAACGAAATAGACGCCATCATTATTTTTAGTGGACGCTGCTAAGTTCGAAAATTCGCTTAAGTCGCTGATACCTAGGAGCTTAGACATAAAACCAACTCCTGCACCTGTGTGAGTAATGTTACCCTCAAGCGCATAGCTCAGAGCCCCATCATTCCAAGCAACTGTGCGTCCTAAGCTAAAATCTGTACTCTGGCTAAGTTCTGCTATAGGTGTCATTAACGAACTGCCTGTGCCATAGGTCGTCTTGATCGCTCCAGGGGAAAATCCACCTTGACCATAGAGTGCGGCATGTGAATCACCAATTTGCGATAGCAATGGAATACCATCGGCTAGATTGTCAAAGCCAAGTGTTTCTCCACGATGGCCAGAAGATGGCATGATGTTTGGCAAACAGGCTTTAGGGATGCCAAATACAGCGAGGAGTTCGTCATCCCAGCTTTGAGTGTAGATATTAAACAGCTGGGTTCGAGAAGCATTGGATACGTCAGTACAGAATGTTTGTTTGCCACTTAGATTCCATGCTAACCAGGTATCGACAGTGCCAGCACAGAGCTCTCCGGATTCAGCACGAGACATGCCATCTGTTAAATTGTCTAGCATGTAGCGTAATTTTGCTGCTGGGAACAGAGGGTCGATTGGTAGGCCTGACTTTATTTGTACCCGTGATGCGTTATCACTCTTAGCCAGTGTTTCACAAAAAGGGGCTGACCGACGGCATTGCCAACTAACGAGAGGCGTAATAGCTTTACCTGTTGCTCGCTCCCACACCAAAATAGATTCACGCTGGTTACTAATGCCGATTGCTTTGACATCGGCATTAGGTATTTGCGCTAATGCTTGGTCAATGGCGCTAGATACAGCTGTTATTATTTCATTCGGATCTTGTTCTGACCAAGCCGCTTTAGGGTGGCTGATCGTCAGTGAAACGGATCCTTTAGCAATGATTTCTCCATTTTGGGTAATACAGACGGCTTTCGCGTTTGTAGTCCCTTCATCAATGGCGATAATTATGGGCACGGTCATTATTATTTTTCTCCGGCTAATTGACGTTTAGTCGTCGCCTTTACGACTCATTAGTTCTATTAAGTCATATTGTTATTGATTTTAGTAAGTAGATGCATAGAGCTTAGCTAGTCTGTTTTGCATTTTCACTTACATAGGTCGATACAATGTCGATTGAATATATATTCATTTTTGTATTTATATTCAATCAGGCTAGCTTAAGTCTGTCAAGAAAACGAATAACGAGGCGTTTGAGTTTGCATTAGAGGAATGTGAGTCGTTAAAAATAGTTATGCCAATTGCTTGCCTCAGGTAAATTATTGCTCAGATACTGTGAATTTTGTGGCAAAAAAATATTAGATTCAGGTATAGAGCGGCGATGGTTAGAGCTAGCCATTCCTGTAGTAATGGCTGTTTTTCTTGTCTTTTAGAAAAAATATATGAGGAATAAAACCAAGTATATAAACATCAATTATCGAATAAAAAGCCGTGATTATAAGGGTATTTAAGGTTTTTTTAAGACTTTTGGTGGATATTTTTTTCGTTACTTTATCCCTAATAATTTAATAAATTCAAAGTGTTAAGAGGGCTTAATCGCTTTGATTCACGCTTTTTATTCTGTTTTGCAGCTAAAAAATAGGTTTATAGCACTAGACAATCATCAGGTGTAATCCTAAACTCTCTCATGCATAAAAAATTGAATGTGCATAAATATGCAGACAAATAAAAATAAACGCATAATTAGAGGGTAAAAATATGAATAAGAAAATCCTTAAATCAACGTTAGTGGCAGCTGCAATTGGTTTTTCTAGTCTTGTTTCAGCACAAGGCTTAATTGCGATTATCACCCCTTCCCATGACAATCCTTTCTTTAAATCAGAAGCTGTCGGTGCGCAACAAAAAGCCGAGGAGCTTGGTTATACCACTTTAGTTGCTTCGCACAACGACGACGCAAACCTTCAGGATAACTTGATTTCTACTGCTATCGCTCGTAAAGCGGTTGCAATAATTTTAGATAACGCAGGGGCAGATGTAACCATAGGGGCTCTTGAAAAAGCGAAGAAAGCGGGTATTCCAGCCTTCTTGATTGACCGTGAAATTAACGCGACAGGCATTGCCGTCTCGCAAATCGTATCGAATAACTATCAAGGTGCTCAGTTGGGCGGCGAGAAGTTCTTGGAGCTGATGGGTGGTGAAGGTAAGTATGTTGAATTGCTAGGTCGAGAATCTGACACCAACGCCCATGTACGTTCGCAAGGTTACCATGACATCCTAGATGATTACCCAGGCATGGAAATGGTTGCGCAGCAAACAGCTAACTGGAGCCAAACTGAAGCATTTACTCGGATGGAATCCATCCTTCAAGTAAACCCAGATATCAAAGGCGTAATTGCAGGTAACGATACCATGGCGCTCGGTGCAGAAGCGGCATTGAAAGCCGCTGGCCGTAATGACGTTATTGTTGTTGGTTTTGATGGTAGTAATTATGTACGTGATTCCATCTTAGCGGGAAGCAATATTAAAGCGACTGTCCTTCAACCAGCTTGGGATCAAGCGCAAATGGCTGTTGAGCAAGCACACAAATACATTACTACGGGTAGTACTGGTTTGCCTGAGAAGCAGTTAATGGACTGTATTCTTATTGACGAATCCAATGCTAGCCAACTTGAAACCTTCGCGATGAATTAATTGCGAATCGATATAAATGGACTGGTTACTGTTAGCCAGTCCGTTATTTCAAACAAGACTTAGTATTTAGGTGTGACCATGCTTACTTTAACCAAAGCCTTAAAGTTCACGATGTTATGCGCAATGGTGATTGGAGTCAGTGCCTGTAAAGTCGTCAAACTAGACGAAAACAACAAGCCAATTATTCCAATGAGTGCGGCAGAAGCTTCGAAGATCAAAAATATGGAGCCGGATGTCATTGCTCAAAAACTCTGGCCGCAAGTTACTGCGCAATACCAGGACGCAGAATCCATTGACCGTTTAGATTTTTCTGTCGATACGAGTACGTTCGTTAAGGTCGACGGAACTGTTACCGATTTCCAACCTAGTGCGCTGGGTAACAAGATGACAGTCAGTTCTGGTGATTACGTTATTCCGCTTCAACTTGGACCTGTAGTTAGAGGTAATACAATCCGTGATGCATTGGATTTTATTAGCTTCGACCAATTTAAAAATCAAGTGCAGTATGCCCGTTTATCTAAGGAGCTTAGTAAGCAAGCTCTGTCTCATATTGATGCACCAGACGAAAGTTGGGTTAGCTCTAAAATAGACCTGATTGCGGCGATTACACTGAAAAACGGACAAATTGTCTCTGCTGTGCCACTCAAAATGGCTAGGAGATAAACCATGATGATCGATGACGATATTATTTTAAAAGCCGAAAAAGTCTCAATGCTGTTTCCTGGCACAAAAGCCTTGAATAATGTGGATTACAAGGTTTATCGCGGTGCCGTAAATGTACTGATTGGTGAAAATGGCGCTGGTAAATCCACCTTGATGAAAATCATTGCTGGTGTCCAACAGCCTACGGAAGGACATTTATTTTTAGAGGGGCAGCCTATTCATATGGCGAGCACGCGAGTTGCGGCTGGCCTCGGTATTGGGATGGTTCATCAAGAGCTGAATCTTTCAGAAAACCTAACGGTAGCTGAAAACCTCTTCTTGGGGCGGGAAGTTCAAAAAGGTCTTACGCCAATTAATAATGCAGAGCAACGTAAAGTGACTATGGAAGCAATGGCTCGCCTGAAGCAAAACATTGACCCTGATGAAGTTGTGCACAATTTAAAAGTAGGGCAAAAGCAATTGGTTGAAATTGCTAAAGCGCTTATTGGCGATATAAAGATTTTAATCTTGGATGAACCGACTTCGGCACTTAGTAAAAAAGAAGTTCAGATCCTATTTGATGTGATTCGTGACTTAACGTCTCAAGGAATCACCATTCTATACATATCACATCGATTAGAAGAGTTAATGGAGATTGGCACTCACATTACGATATTACGAGATGGTAATTTTCAAGCGGAAGCCAAAGTCGAAGATATTGATGTTCCTTGGATCGTTAGAGAAATGCTGGGTAGCGATCCGGTGAGTGATTTCTTACCGCCAAACCGACAGTTTGGTAAAAATGTCATGGAAGCCAAGAATATCACCTATGTTGATAAGTCTGAACGAACTTTGGTTGATGATGCTTCGTTCGAGCTTAAGGCTGGAGAAATTGTCGGGATCTATGGGCTGATGGGCGCAGGTAGAACCGAAATGTTTGAATGTATTTTAGGTAAAACCACCTATCAAGGCACCATCCTCATTGATGAGGTGCCAATCCATTCCAAAATGAAAACAGCACAACGAATTAAATTGGGCGTTGGATTGGTGCCAGAAGATCGTAAGCAATCGGGCATTTTTCCAGTCAGTTCTGTTTCTAATAACCTCAGCGTTGCTAGCCTATGGAAACGATTAAAATTCCGAGTCATTGCGGATAAAGATGAATGCGAAGCGGTGAAAAAAACCATTGCAGACCTATCCATTAAAGTTTCATCGCCAACGGTAGAAATACAGGCGCTGAGTGGCGGTAATCAGCAGAAAGTCGTCATCGGACGGTCACTGCTTACTGAACCTAAAGTCTTGCTTCTAGATGAACCAACGCGGGGCATTGATATTGGGGCGAAAAGCGATGTGTTTGAAATGATGGTGAAACTATCAGAAATGGGAATTGGAATCTTGTTCTCGACTTCTGATTTAAAAGAAATTATGGCCATTTCTGATCGCATACTCGTGATGTCGAATGGAAAAATTACCGCCAATGTTGAGCGTAGTAAAACCAATGAAGAAGAATTGGTTTTTGCTAGTGCACAAGGATTTTAATTATGCAGACAAATACAACAACAATGAAAAAAGCATCAGGAATTAACGCGAGCCACGTTGGCCTAGTACTCTTAAAAATGCGGACCTTTATCGCACTTTTTGCCATTGCTGGTTTTTTCGCATTTACTGTAGATGGCTTTTTAGCGCCAGCGAGTTTGATCATTATGATCAAGCATATCTCTATTAATGCCTTGTTAGCACTTGGGATTACCTTTGTCATTATTACCGCTGGCATCGATTTATCGATCGGCGCCATCTTGGGGTTTTGTGGCATGGTTGCAGGCTATCTCATTTCACAAGGTATCGTTTTACCTATGTTTGGGATCGCTATTTTTCCGAGCGTTTGGCTAATCGTGCCACTGGTGCTCGTCGTAGGGGGATTAATTGGCGCCGCCAATGGCTTCATCATAACTCGGTTTAATGTGGCTCCGTTCATTTGTACATTGGGCACTATGTACATTATTCGTGGTGCTGCGCTGTTGGTTTCCGGCGGTGAAACCTTTCCTGGCCTACAAGGTAATCCTGAACTAGGCAATACCGGGTTTGACTTGATTGGTTCTGGCTCATTATTTGGCGTGCCTTTCACCATTTGGTTAATGTTCATCGTTGCCGGCATTATCGCCTACGTCGCTCGAAAACTGCCGTTTGGCCGTCATGTGTATGCGATTGGCGACAACGAACGCGCGGCTGAATTGTCTGGCATCAAAGTGAACAATGTAAAAATCTGGGTTTATACCATTGCCGGATTATGTGCTGCTCTTGCAGGCATTGTTGTTACCTCACAGTTGGTTGCGAGTCACCCTTCTACGGGTAATGCATTTGAAATGAATGCCATTGCTGCTGTGGTGCTTGGTGGTACGTCATTGGCGGGCGGTCGAGGCACAATCAGTGGCACACTAATAGGTGCGTTTGTCATCGGTATTCTTGCTGACGGCTTGGTAATGATGGGTGTGAGCGAATTTTGGCAAATGGTCATTAAAGGTATCGTTATTATTGTGGCAGTTGTTATTGATCAGATGCAAAGCAAGATGCAATACAAAGCGGCGATAAGCTCGCAAGCCAATACTGAATAAGACTTTTTAAACAAGGGCCGGTGCGAACCGGACATTTTTTAAACTTTCAGAATATATATTCTGAATTGAATAAATAATGAGATACGAGATGAATCCATATAATTTATCTACAGCAGACTTGAAAAAGAAGGCGAACGATGTGCGTAAACGCATCATAGTGCTGAACTCAGAAAGCCCTGCCGGTGGTCATACTGGTGCAGATCTTTCCCAAGTTGAGATGGTTACTTCGCTGTATTTTCGAGTTTTGAACTGCGCACCTGATCGCCTAGAAGATCAGGAACGTGATATCTACATTCAATCAAAAGGCCATGCCGTAGGTGGGCTGTACTGCGTATTAGCAGAAGCAGGGTACTTTCCTACGGAGTGGCTGCCCACCTATCAACACGCTGATTCAAAATTACCGGGACACCCTGTTAGACAGAAAACACCGGGGGTTGAATTAAATACAGGTGCCCTAGGTCACGGTTTACCTGTCGCCGTTGGCCTTGCTATTGCTGCTAAGCGTTCTGGCAGTAAACGAAAAATTTATGTACTTACAGGTGATGGCGAATTAACAGAAGGCAGTAATTGGGAGGCCGCGTTTGTTGCTGCTCACTATGGTCTAGATAACCTAATCATTATTAATGACAAGAATAAATTGCAGCTAGCGGGTTACACCAAAGACATCATGAATACCGATCCTCTGGCAGAAAAATGGAAAGCCTTTGGTATGCAAGTTACCGAGTGTGAAGGTAATGATGTTGAAGCGGTTGTGTCTACCTTAGAAAACCTGAAGCAAGAAGGTAAACCGAATGTCATTATCTCGAATACCACTAAGGGTGCTGGTGTTTCTTTTATTGCGGGACGTCCAGAGTGGCATCACCGTGTTCCTAAAGGAGACGAAGTAACACAAGCACTGGAGGAGCTATCAAATGTCTAGTAGCGAACATTTAGCAAGTGTCATGGTTGAAGAGTTTATTCGCGCTGTTGAACAAGGCGTTGATCTTGTACCAGTGGTTGCAGATTCCACTTCAACCGCAAAAATTAAGCCATTTGTCGAAAAATTCCCCGATAGATTGGTGAATGTTGGGATCGCTGAGCAGGTCATGATTGGTACGGCTGCTGGCTTAGCGTTAGGTGGCAAAGTCGCGGTAACTTGTAATGCGGCTCCCTTTCTCATCTCCCGTGGAAATGAACAGGTCAAAGTTGATATTTGTTATAACAATACTAATGTTAAATGCTTCGGTTTGAATGCCGGCGCGAGTTATGGGCCTTTGGCGAGTACTCACCATAGTATTGATGACATTTCTGTGATGCGTGGCTTTGGTAATATTGAAATTTATGCGCCAGGTACACCAGAACAGTGCCGACAAATTATCCGCTATGCACTTGAAAAAATCGGCCCTGTTTATATTCGATTAGATGGTAAAGCGCTACCTGAATCAATGCCGGAAAACTACCGCTTTTTACCTGGAGCGATTGATGTTTTGGCTGAAGGTAAGCAGGTGGTTTTAGTCGCCATGGGGTCAACCTTACACGAAATTGTTGATGCTGCTGCACGGCTAAAAGAAGAAGGTATTAGTGTGGGGGTTATTGGTGTGGCATCTATTCGTCCGTGCGATACCTCAGCATTGGCTCGAGAATTGGCTAAGTATAAATCGGTCATTACCGTTGAAGAACACAACGTTAATGGTGGGTTAGGTTCATTAGTAGCGGAAGTTATGGCCGAAAATGGCCTAGCGGCTAGGTTACAGCGTCTTGGCTTTAAAGATGGTGAATATGCCATAGCGGCAGACCGCACGAGTATGCGTAAACACCACGGCTTAGATTCTGAGAGTATTTGCAGCGATGTTCGTCAGCTTTTAAATAGAAAAGTAGAAGCAACCGCCTAAATTTGTTATCACTTTAGAGTGTCCTTTGGAGAATAAAAATGAAATTAATAAAAGACAAAAAGATTTTAGTTGCAGCCGATTGGGCTGGTTTTCCGCTTAAAGAAGTTATTGTTAAGTATTTGGAAAAGAAAGGCTGGGAAGTCACCGATATTGGTGTGAAAGACCCAGATGATCCAGATGTGGAAATGTTTCATCGCATTGGTTTACGCGCAGGCGCGAAGATCACTGAAAAAGAGTTCGAACGTGCGATTATCTTCTGTGGCACAGGCATGGGCGTTCATTTGGCTGCGGCTAAGTGTCCTGGCGTTCGTTGTGGCGTCGTAGAAAGTGTTCCTGCTGCTCGTCGTTGTGTCATTGGTAACGACGTTAATGTGTTGTCTCTGGGCGCATGGTATGTCGCGCCAGAAATGGGCAAAGCAGCTGTAGATGCATTCTTGAACACAAAATTTGGTGATGACCACGAATGGTGGCCAGACTTCTATGAATATCACAAAATTGCCGTTGATGAGATGGAAGCATTTGATTACGACGAATACAAAGCCAATAATTTTGAAGTGCACAAATTAGGCGACTTGACCCTAAGCTTAGTGGATCGACCTGAAGAGCCATAAGTGTCTAGCTCTTCATCAGCAAACTAAAGCGTCCATCAGGGCGCTTTTTCGTTTGGAGGGGGCAAAGGTCAGTATTTATTTTGTGGTTTTTGCTATCCTGCTTTCCATGGAAATTATTTATAGGATGTAAAATGGCTGGTCGAGTGACGTTGTTTGTTTTTCTATTGCTATTCAGTCGAGTCTTGTTCGCTGAGGTGCTGACTTTCCCTGAAATCGATGATTCTCTTTTTCCCCAGCTAAGCCGAGATGAAATGGCGCTCATGGAAAGGGAAGACTTGAAAAAGTTGAGTGCGGATAATTTGCATACCGCATCTGGAATCTCTTCATTCATCCAGTTAGTGACAGGCGAAAAAGTGAAAGCGCCACACATAACAATCGCTTTTACTAAGCAAGATCACATCGATAATATTTTGAGCCTGGATAGGTGGTTGCTAAAGAACATCGATAAATCCAATGACGCGAGGGCGGTGTCTCAGACGAAAAAAGACCCGGTACGAATAATGATATCCGATATTGTGATTTCAGAAGGAGGCGCTTCATGTGAAGCTCAGCCTATTACTGAGACCTTGTACATTGGTGACGTGTATAAATTTGAAGTCGATTGTGAGTTGGATAGAAAACGAGACAATGTATTACAGGCCAGTTTTTTACTGAGTTATTCATCCGCTTACACTCTGCGCACGATAGGCCAGCAATTACAGCCCATTGATATTTTTGCTAATGAGCCAAGCTCTTTTCTACACACATTCGAAGGCAATACTTCCGTTAAGATTAAAGTGACCTACAAACCAATGTGACTCTTTACATAGTTAGAAGAAACAATCCCAATGCTAAAATAGCTGTATCGGGGGTTATTTATAGGCCTTTAAGATCAAATTGCTTGGGCCAGTCGCGGTAGTTAAACACTTGGCCTTCTTCACGAATGCGGGCGATTTCGGTGAGGTCGACGGTGGCGTACACCCAGCCTGCTTCATTTTCTTTGCCTTCTACTAATATGCCATTATCAGGAAAACCATAATCCACTGGTGTATAGACGCTGGCACGGCCGGTATTTATGTCTACTGCTTCAGACCAAGGCGCGTTGCCAATGGTCGGGGATTGCACTACGTAACATTGGTTTTCCAAAGCGCGCGCTTGGCAGCCAATGCGAACCCGGTGAAAACCCGCTTGAGTGTCGGTGCAGCTTGGTACCAATAGAATATCTGCTCCCGCTGCTACTTGTTGGTTGGCGATCATGGGAAATTCGGAGTCATAACAGATATGAATGCCGATACGGCCAAGGTCAGTATCAATGACCTTAATTTGCTCGCCGCCACTGATGTGCCATTGCTCGTTTTCAAAGCGCGTCATCATCAATTTATCTTGATAATCAATTAGGCCATCGGGGCTAAATAGATTGGCGCGATTTAGAAAGCGGCCATCGCTTTGCTCCGTTGGAAAGCTGCTAGCAAGTATCAAGATGTTATAGCGTTTTGCCAATTCTTCATGCAGATCATGCCACTTTGGTAATAGGGTTTGCATGGCATGAAGCTGTTTGTTTAAGTCGCTGTAAATAGCTTCACCAAATAGTGAGGCGAGTTCCATGCTGCCGTATTCAGGGAACACCAATAGCTTGGCATTTTGTTGAGCAGCGTTGCTGACCCAGCTTTCTAGTTTGTCGACAAATTCTTCCCATTGGGTGAAAAAGCCAATGTCATATTGTGCCGTCGCCAGTTTAAATACGCTCATATTCTGCCATCTTTCTCATACCAAGGACTTCATCCAAAAGGTCATGGGTTTAAGAGACTCGTCTTGCTCACCTATTTCTTTCCAGCTGAAATGAGTCGCGAGCTCTGGGCGCTTTTCATAACCACGGTTACGCCAGAATTGATCCAGTGGTTGGTAATCGGCTGGACGAGCTGGGTGATCGTCTGGACGTTGTACGCCACAAAAGCAGACGTATTTTATGTCTTCAAGGTTTTTAGCATGCTCTTCGCGATGATCGAAGAAGGCAACACCAGCTCCTTGGCCGCGATACTCAGGTAAGAGTACCGATTCGCCACAGTAGAAAATCTCATCAAGATTGTAACCAGCCGTTGAAAACGGCTGTGTTACTTCGTCGGTCTCATAACCTAGAGGCAAACCGGTTGAAGCACCAACTATTTTATCGCCGTCAAAAGCCAATACGATCACACTGTTTGGGGCTTCAATATAGGTTTTAAGGTAGCGCGCTTCGTACTGTGTGTCGCCATCATATAGATAAGG
Source organism: Marinomonas foliarum (assembly GCF_016906065.1). NCBI lineage: Bacteria > Pseudomonadati > Pseudomonadota > Gammaproteobacteria > Oceanospirillales > Oceanospirillaceae > Marinomonas > Marinomonas foliarum. The sequence continues at coordinate 3,380,125 of NZ_CP070273.1, forward strand.
GAAGTCACGAAAGACGCGCATACGCAGCTGGGCCAGTTCATCAATGTACTGGGTCAGGGAGGAGCCAGATAAACGTTGGAATATCAGCATAAGGTGCTCGCTCTACGGTTTATCAGTTGTTAATCAGTCAGTGTCTTTACGCTGATACTTGCGCGATCCAGTCTTCTAGGTTGTAGTAATTGGTGACACGTGCAACTTTGCCATCACGAATGTCGAAGAAGGCGCCAGCTGGCAGTTTATAGGTTTGGCCATTGGCTTCTGGTAGGCCTTCGTCTGTGGCGATGTATTCACCTAACACAGTGAATTCAACCGCTGCACGATCTCCTGCAGGATTGGACATGACGACGATATCAACAATGGTTTCTTTGTAATTTTTGTTCATGCGTTCCATGAAGCTTGCAAAGGTAGCTTTGCCTATTTCACGGTCGCCTTGGTTGATGTCGTGAATCACATCGTCAGTTAGCAAAGACAAAAAAGTGTCCATGTCTTGAGCATTGAAAGCATCGTAATAGGTTTGCAGCAGTTCAACAGTTGTCTGGCTCATGGCAAAGGTTCCTAGATTTTAAAAATTAAAGGCAGAATGTTAATTATTTACGACGTGCCGAGAAAGGTTTTTTTATCGTATTGGCAAAAACAAGCAAGTGTCTGTCGTCTGTATAGGTTGTTGCTAGTGTTGAGCTGCTGAATCTTTAATTTGCTGATTAAAGGTTATGTTAAGGTGATAAAACTGATGGCTTAGGGTAATGTCTTAGTAGGTAAACGACTTAAGCAGGTGAGTAGTATGAGCATAGAAAAAGAAAACGTCGAATTAGAGTGTGATACAGGTAAGGGGTGCGAAGCGATTGATCTTATTATCAAACCTCGGGAGAAGGACCTTGGTGAATTCTCGGTTAGGCGTACCCTGCCAACTATGCAGCGCAAAACGGTCGGCCCGTGGATTTTCTTTGACCATATGGGACCCGCGCATTTCCCAGCAGGTTCCGGAATTAACGTACGTCCACATCCGCATATCAATTTAGCGACAGTGACCTATCTGTTTGAAGGCGAGATTTTACATCGAGATTCTTTGGGAAGTTATGCCACGATTACACCAGGTGATATTAATCTCATGGTGGCGGGGAAAGGCATTACCCATTCAGAGCGAGAGCGCCCTGAAATAAAGAATGTGCCGCACACGCTTCATGGTTTGCAACTTTGGTTAGCGTTGCCAGAGAAAGACGAAGAAATTGAGCCAGCTTTTTATCATTATCCTTCGGCTAGTATTCCTGCCGTAACGGTCGATGATGTTTCTCTTAGAGTCTTAATGGGCACGGCTTATGGCGTAACCTCACCCGTAAAAACCTATGCCGAAACCTTGTATGTTGAAGCTCACATGCAAGAGGGGCAAAGTTTAACCTTACCTAATGCTGAGGAGCGCGCCATTTATGTGGCGAAAGGCAGCCTGAAAATTAAAGATACGCTAATACCTGAATTTGCCATGGTTATCCTATCAGCTGCTGCTGATGTAGTTATTGAAGCTACAGCGGATTCGAGAATCGCTTTAATCGGTGGCGAAAAAATAGGTAAACGTTTTATCGAATGGAATTTTATTTCCAGTCGTAAAGAACGAGTTGAGCAGGCAAAACGCGATTGGCAAGCAGGGACTTTTCCAAAAGTTGTAGATGATGAAGACGAGTTTATCCCGTTGCCTTAACCTGGATTATGTTTAATCAGTTGAGCGATAGTATGTGATGACTATTCATTTATAAAAAATGAGAGCGGTTGTTACCGGCAAATATCAGCCATGCATTAAATGGTGAGTTAAACGATGAACAGCCCCAAAGTTTAGGTGCTATTGCGGATCAAAGTCCTATTTATAAATTGATGGCATCGCTAAGTACTGAGGTTAATACTTTAGTTCGCTAGTTAATCTATGGGGGATTTTGCTGAACAGCTTTTTATTACTCCTCTCTATAGCAATAAGAAGAGAGGAGTATGTTGTAACCAAATTAATATTAAGAATTAAGTGCTTTGAATGAACACTCTCTTAAAGAAATTTGTTAATCCGCTGTGATCGCTGAGCGGCAATATTTCTGCAACATACTGATCTGGCCTAACGATGATAATACAGCCGTCTCGCTTGTCAATTCCGCGTTTATCATAGAAAGAGTTTTCTTCACAAATAGCACTGTAGACTTTCTCATAATCCTTTAGACCATAACGGCCCTTTGGTGGTTGTAAAAGCGGGTGAATGTGTGCCACTTCAACTTCCCTATGGTGAGTTTGAAACACGGCTTGTAAATTGATGACGGCATCGATATCTGCACTTTTTGGTGTAAAATATTGCGTAGGGGATGATGGATCGTTTTGCAAAAACTCGCACAGTTTATTTACTTGGCAAGTGTCGTTCATAAAGTCCTGTTGTCCTGCAAAGGCGAGAATGTGCCAACGACCATCGGCTTTCATGCTGTGCGCTAGATGAACCGGTTTGGCGTCGGCGAGACGCGTTACTTTGGCAGAATGAAAACGCATTCCAATGGATTGTCCGGTAGCCAAATTTTGATGCTGTCCAGTCGATACTAAGTCTGACGGCGGATAGTGAATGGCAGTACCAGCGGTGAAGCGGCCAAATTGAACAAAATACTTCTGAAAGTCGGCTGGATCAACCCCCTCAGGATTGGTAACGGATTTAGGTTTGGCACTAAACATTTTTGAAAATTCACGATCGAAATCAATGAGTTGCTGAGCCACGGTTTGTCTTTCGAATGAGTAAGATTGCAGTAGTTCTGGTTTCGCTCTTCCAGTTAATACATGGGCTAATTTCCAGCCTAGGTTCCAGGTGTCATTAACGGAAGTATTTAGTCCTTGTCCCGCTTTTGGGCTGTGGGTATGACAGGCGTCGCCAGCTAAAAATACGTGAGGCAACTTGCCTTCCTCGGCATCATCAAAGGCCGTTGTCAAACGTTGGCCTATTTCATACACACTCCACCATGCAATTTCTTTCACATCAATGGTGTATGGGTACAGGATGCGGTTAGCAGCAGCAATGAGATAATTGGTTGTTATGTTTTTTTTGCTTAGGCGCTCATTACTTTTTAACTTATCCAGTTCTATGTACAAACGCACCATGTAGCCGCCTTCACGGGGAATGATCAACATATTGCCTTCATTGCTGGAGTGTATAGCGGACTTTAAGCGGATATCTGGAAAGTCGGTCACTGCTAATACATCCATCACGCCCCATCCTTGATTAATAGAGTCACCGATCAATTCACGGCCAATGGATTTACGTACTGTGCTTCGAGCGCCATCGCAGCCAACCACGTATTTGGCTTTAACCTTTTCGATCACACCTAGATGTTGAGAGTCTAAGCGTTCGAACGTTAATGTCACTGGGTAGTCAGTGGTGGCTTGATCTACTTCAAGATTGAGTAGCTGACGGGAATAATGAGGCACAATTTTTCTTGGTCCGTGGCGCATCACATCAAGGAAAGCATCATGCACTCTGGCTTGGTTGATGATGACATGAGGCATTTCAGACAAATCGTCTTCCACGTCTTGAATTTTACTACTGAGGGAGATTTTCTGAGGTTGCTCTGTGTCAGGTTTCCAAAAAGCGGTCTCATTTACCCAGTAGGCTTCTTGTTTGATTTGATCAGCGAAGTCGTAGGCTTCAAACATTTCCATGGTACGACATGCGATACCATCAGCTTGACCGACTAATAAACGGTCGTCTTTTTGTTCGACAATGCAGGTAGAAATAGAAGCGAATTTCGACAGCTGTGCTGCGAGGTTAAGTCCTGCTGGACCGCAACCCACAATCATTACATCGACTTTTGATGGTAGTGAGTGCTTTAAAGGCGGAGCGATCACTCTATCTGCTGGATCGGTAATTCTAGGGTCACCGGGGTGAAAGCCTTGTTGATAAAATTGCATGGATTATCCTCTTATATTTGTCTATTTCTTATTTGGCGCTAAAAGACTTGCCGTCTGTAATAGAAATGACTTTAATGTAATCAAGATATAAGTAAAAATAGATTTTTAACGTAAGACTAATAGAAAACGCATAGATGAATCCCAACTTATTGAAGCAACTGGCTATTGTTGTGAAACAAGGCTCTCTCAGTAGAGCTTGTGAGCAGCTATACATAACTCAGCCAACATTGACGCGAAGTATTCAGCAATTAGAAATGAAAGTTGGCGCACCAGTTTTGGTTCGAACGCGTTATGGCGTACAGCCTACCGAAATTGGTGCAAGATTAGCGCAAATTGGCGAAAGGATTTTGGCTGAAACAGAACAAGGTGAAGAGGTCATTCGACAGTTCCATAGCGGTTATCACAATGAGTTTGTCATTGGTATTGATCCGCTTTGGGAGTTTGCCACAGTTGCGCACACAACAGCTTATTTTATGCAAGAAAAGCATTATGTTTTCCATTTCCGGACTGGCTCTGCTGCTGCGCAAATAGAGCTATTGCAAAATGGTGAACTCGATTTTTTATTAGCACCCGCGCATCTCTCAGTTAAACAAGGAACTCTAGATAGGCAGCTGTTGTTTCGAGATAGATCTGGTGTTTTTGTGGGGAAAAAGTCGGCTCTTAGAGGTGCGAGTAAGGTTGTTTCTCACGAAACCTTAGAGAAGCAAAATTGGATAGTGGCTGGAGCAAATGCTGGCTTTCTAGATCGTCCTAGTGAACTTATTGGGCTCAAAGCCGCCAGTATGGCTTTTACGGGAAGTATTCGCTCGGTTTTACATCTATTAAATACGTCTGATGTATTGGTTCGTCTACCTGCTCGTTTAGCCTTAATGACAGGGGAGGTTGATATGGATCAAATGATCCAAGTATCAGGACCCCAAGGGCCAAGAAGAGATATTGCTCTTTGGTCAAAAGTAGACAACTTGGAACGTCCTGAGTGTATGAAAGTTCATGAGCTAATACGTGGGTTTATGCAGCAATTGGAAGAATCGACCTCTACGTTTGATTTGTCTTTATAGTACTTAAATAGCCAATATTATGCGGGATGAATGGAGATGTGTGTCATCTTTAATTTGCGGTTGCACCCTGATCACAATTTCTCCTCAATTCTTATGAATTCCTCCGACTTTACTGCCTTAATCTTATATGGGTTTGACGATATTATACTGTTTATCTTATATCCCTTCGGTCGCCTCATGACTGAGCCTAACTAAATAACAAGAGAGCTTTTTTTGATTCTTTTCTCCCAATGTCGTTTTCGTGTGTTTGGATGTATTAAATGGTCTTTATTGACGTCGCTATTGTTGAGTGCGATAGGCACGCCAATGGTATATGCAGAGGAGAGCGAAGCGACTCTCGAAACAGAAGCCACTATTGACGCTAACGCATCTTCTGTACCTTCTAGTGCAGAAGAAGCTTCTTTGAAGAGCAACTCTGCTATAGCGCCTGCTACACAGGCTCCAAAAGGCTATGCATTTTCACATCAAACCGTGATCGACTTAGCAAAGAATCTAGCGTCAGCTCCAATGAAGCCTGCAGAAATGGCTCCAAAAGCTTTGATTGATATGGACTATCCCACTTATCGACAAATTAATTTTCAACAGAACCAGGCCGTATGGGGGAATACCCCTACTAAATTTTCAGTCCAATTATTTGCTCCCGGCTTTTTGTTTAAAGATTTAGTGTCGATTGATGCGGTTGAAAGTGGCCGCGCTTTCCCTTTAAAGGTATCTGAAGACTCTTTCAAAACACCGAATGATGAAATAAGTAAGCTTATTTCACAGGTGGGTAAATACGCCGGCCTGCGTTTACACTACCCGATAAATACTGCTGATATGAACGATGAGTTTATTGTCTTTCAAGGGGCGAGCTATTTCCGAGCGATTTCCAAAGGTCAGTCCTATGGGTTGTCGGCACGAGGCCTTGCTGTCGATGTAGCTCAGCCTAAGGGCGAAGAGTTTCCAATGTTTAAGCAGTTTTGGATTGAGCGTCCATCATCAAGCCAAGACGCTATCGTTGTTCACGCATTACTGGACAGCAAAAGTGTCACCGGCGCTTATCGATTTGGTATTTATCCAGGAAAGCCGACACGAGTTGATGTCAAAGCGACTTTGTTCCCACGAGTAGATTTAAAAAATGTAGGCATTGCGCCACTGACATCTATGTTTATGTATAACAACTCGCTTGATGGCTCTGATATTTCAGATTACCGTCCTGCCGTTCATGATTCCGAAGGTCTGCAAATCTTAACGGGCAAAGATGAAATGGTTTGGCGTCCATTGAACAATCCCAAGTCACTGCAAGTGAGTGCTTTTAGTGATAATTCACCGAAAGGCTTCGGTTTAATTCAGCGCCATCGTGGTTTTGAAGACTACCAAGATTTAGAAGCCAGCTACCACACTCGTCCTTCTGCTTGGATTAAGCCACTGAATGATTGGGGTGAGGGGCATGTTGAGCTGGTTGAAATTCCTTCAAACGCAGAAACAAACGACAATATTGTTACTTATTGGCAGCCTAAAGAGGGGTTGAAGAAAGGAGAGTCTTACACCTATCAGTATTTAATGACGTGGTCTAATGACACGCCAGTTTCACTGGACTCTCCTCGAATCGTCCGTAGCGCCAAAGGTGTAAAGTTATTCAAAACGAACCCAGAAGTGGTGATCGATTTTAATAAAATGCCAGATATAAATGTTGATGATCTCACTATTGATGCCAGCATTAGTAATGGGAAAATACTTGAAACCATTGCAGTGAAAAACGCACACAATAATGGGGTTCGTGTGTATGTATCTTTTGACCCTGAAGATGCTGCTTTGTCGGAATTGAGAGTCCAACTTAAGCAGGGTGATACCGCAGTCGCGCCGACTTGGTTATATCGTTGGATAAAGGAATAATTATGTTGTTAAAGGACAGTGTTGCTAAGCAGGCATTACCAAAGTTGTCACCTTTGACTATGCCGCGTCATACCGTTGATGAGGAACCTCAAGCTCGTAAAAGTAGATTGCAAAGTTTTGCCGTTACGACATTTCTTGCCCGTTTGTTTGTCTTAATTGGTACGCTCGGTTTGTCTTGGTATGGGGCAACCGAGATGTACGATGTACTGAATACCAATGCAATTGCCGGTTTGCAGTGGGCTTTTTGGATTTTATTTTGTATTAACTTTACGTGGATTTCTTTTGCTTTTTCACAGGCGACACTTGGATTAATTTTCCAGATTTGGCCATTTTCTAAAACTCGTAAAGAGCAAGAGGTTGATGGCGTTACGGCTATCTTATTGCCAGTGTATAACGAAGATCCTTTGCGCATTCGAGCGAATATCCAAGCGATGCACGAAGACTTAGTAAAACAAGCGTCTGGTAAGTTTGCGTTCTTTATCTTGAGTGATACCAATCGAGCTGATGCGTGGATTGCTGAAGAGCAGGCATTTCGTACGTTACTTAATGAAGATGACTCAGCGTGTCCTATTTATTATCGTCGCCGCTACAATAACGCTGAACGCAAAGCTGGTAACATTGCAGAGTGGGTAACAGGTTATGGTGGCGATTATGAATGCATGATTGTACTGGATGCAGACAGCCTTATGGGTGCGGAGTGTTTGATTTCACTTACTCGTCGAATGGCGGCAGAACCAGGATTAGGCCTGATTCAAACTCTACCAACCATTATTCGTGCGAACACTTTATACAGCCGTATTCAGCAATTTGCTAACCATTGTTTTGGCCCTATTTACGCCTCTGGTTTAGCGGCTTGGCATGGTTACTCTTCGAATTTTTGGGGTCATAACGCGATTATCCGTACTAAGGCCTTTGCCGATGCCTGCGGCTTACCTGTTTTAGAAGGCAAAGCGCCTTTTGGTGGTCATGTGATGAGCCACGACTTTATGGAAGCCGCGTTGTTACGTCGTGCAGGTTGGGGGGTGCGTTTTGATACAGACTTAAAGGCATCATACGAAGAAGCGCCACCGTCGCTGGTGGATGTGATTGTTCGAGATCGTCGTTGGTGTCAGGGCAACTTGCAGCACAAAGCCTTTGTATTCGCGAGAGGCTTTCACTTTGCCACTCGCTTGCATTTGATGTCTGGTATTATGTCTTATCTAAGTGCGGTTTTTTGGTTGCTGTTAATCGTCGTCGGTTTTGCTTTGGCGGTTCAGGCCTACTTTGTTCGACCTGAGTATTTTGCTAACCCATCCTTGTTCCCAACTTGGCCTGTATTTGATTTTGAAAAAGCACGGTCGTTATTTATCTTGTCCATGGCGTTGGTGTTAGCGCCTAAAGTTTACGGTTGGTTAGCGGCTATGTTGAACTTCCGACGCTGCATGCAATTTGGTGGGCCAATATTACTGACATTGAGTACCTTAGTTGAGACAGTTTTGTCGGCTTTGTATGCCCCCATTCTGATGTTGTCTCAATTCCAAGTTGTCTATGATGTTTTTAAAGGTCGCGACAGTGGTTGGAAGCCGCAATCTCGTGATGACGGTGCAACGTCATGGAAAGTCGCTGCACGTGCTCACTGTAGCCACACTCTGCTAGGTTTTGGGTTAGCGGGTGGCGCTTTGTTTCTAAGTGATGAGTTGTTCTATTGGTCTTTACCTATTAGCTTTGGTTTGATTTTGTCTATTCCATTGTCATGGATCAGTGGTGGTGCGAAGCGTGGTAACGTCATTCATTATTTAGGGTTGATGCGTGCTCCAGAAGAAAAGCGCCCACATCCCATTATCGTGATGCAAAGTCGACATGACGAAGCGCAAAGCGAACTGGCGTTTGATGATACTTTATCTTCTTTGAAGCGTTTGTCATCAGATGCTGCGTTATTTTATTGGCACCTTGCGCAAATGCCAGAAGATGAACCCAACAAAGAGTTTTCTCGAGATTGGATTTGTGCCGAATGGCAGATTATCAACAGCGAGAATATTCAAAGCCTGCTTGATCACCTTAATGAAAAAGAATGTCTTGCCATCTTGCAGCACCGAGAGCTTATGGCGGCAATGGAAAAATATTTGCCAGAAGATAAGCAGCTAAGCGAACAGACAGAAGAGTTTGGATTGGCTTAGACTGACTAAGGTTTAAATTTCGAATTCGGCGTAAAGAGAGTATTTTCTTTGCGCCGTTTTTTTATATCAACTAAATCATAAAGCTGATGTGATGTAAAAAGGGGAATTCACTTAATAGTAATTCCCCTTTTTAACAAATCTTATTTATTCAACAGGTAGATCTAGTGTCTAGAATAACCGCTCGGCTTGCCGTTGCCATATCTTTTCGTCTTGCTATGTTCGGCGGCTTTCTTTGCCTGCTTTTCACGCACGCGATCCGCATCTTCAAAGCTCAATTCAGCTGGCTCACGAGGTGTTTGGCCTTCAGGAATAATGCGTTTTCGTGGCGGTAAATCGAACTGCTCAGATGACACTCGCGGCAGGTTTTTAAATTTATACAGATAGAAAACTTCTACCTTTTCCCGTGCCCATTCCGTTTTTTTGAGAAATTTCACACTGGATTCAATGCTAGGGTTAGTTTTGAAGCAGTTGATATTCAAGTAAGCGTATAGAATCTCAAAACCGTAGTGATCAACTAGCTGGGTGAGTAGTTCTTGTAAACCCAAACCATGTAATGGGTTGTTTTCGTAGTTGATCTCGTCGTTCATAAGAGTGTCCGGTAATATGTCGAATAATTGAATAGGCATCAGAAAGCGTCATCATACCTGTGATGCATTGAAAGTAAACGAGATCTCATGAGATAGCTGTTAACATCGGTGGATATTATGTGTTCAGTTATTAATAGGTGGAAAGTAATGGCGCACATGTATAAGCAACATTCTCAAATACTGCTAACCACAAACGAAATGGGAAAGGCTGATAGCGCTGCCGTTGTGGCCGGTGTGCCAGCTATGGAACTTATGGCGGCGGCAGGGAAGGCTGTTGCTGATGCTGTGCTCGGTCGCTGGTCTAGGTGTTCTGTCTTGGTGCTTTGTGGGCCGGGTAATAATGGCGGGGATGGTTTTGTTGTCTCTCAACTTTTGCTGTCTGCTGGTTGGCCGGTGCGTCTGGCTTTTTGGGGTTCTGTTGAAAAATTATCGCCAGAAGCTGCGCATTTTTACTATGCTTGGCAAGGCGAGGTTGAAGCGTATTCTGTTGATTTATTAGAGCAAACTGATTTGGTTATCGACGCTATGTTTGGTGCGGGTTTGACACATGCCTTAGAAGACAAGGCTCGTGACATGGTAGATGGAATCATCGAGCGTAAAATTCCTGTGTGTGCGATTGATGTTCCTAGTGGCGTGGATGGTACAACCGGCGCTGCGCTTGGCAATGTTGCCCCTGCTGAATTAACGGTGACTTTCTTTCGTCAAAAGCCTGGCCATTTATTATTTCCAGGTCGTGGTTTGTGCGGCAAGCTTGTTGTTGCTGATATTGGCATTCCCGATCCTGTTTTAGACGAGTTGAACCTCCAGACTTGGGAAAATAGCCCTGAGCTTTGGTGTCGAGATTACCCTTGGCCTCGTTCAGAGGAACACAAGTTTCATCGCGGACACGCTGTGGTGTATGGCGGAGAAAATATCACTGGCGCAAGCCGTTTGACGGCTCGTGGCGCCATGCGAATTGGTGCGGGTTTGGTGTCTCTGGCTGTGCCAATTAAAGCGTGGGCAATATATGCCACGGCGATGACTAGCGTTATGGTAGTGAAATTAGAGCAAAGCCAAGAAGCGGAAGATTTTGAAGAGTTATTGCTCGATCCGCGTCACAATGTCATTGCTGTCGGGCCAGGTGCTGGCTTGGCTGGGTTTGAAAGAATACGGACACGCAAAATTGTTCTGGCTGCGCTGGCGACTAATCGCCCTACCGTGTTGGATGCTGATGCACTCAGTGCTTTTGCAGATGATCCGAAAATACTTTTTGATGCGATTAATGGGCCTTGTGTAATGACACCCCATGAAGGGGAGTTTGCACGTCTATTTCCTACTTTTAATGAAAGCACTGATATTAATAAAAGCCCTGACATTAATGAACAATGCGTGGCTGACAAATTAACGCGAACTCGGCTTGCCGCCAAATTAAGTGGTGCAGTGGTGGTATTGAAAGGAGCGGACACCGTCATTGCGTCGCCTGATGGCCGAGCGATTATCAACTCAAACGCGCCTGCGGATCTGGCAACCGGTGGCTCTGGGGATGTGTTGGCGGGCTTTATTGTCGGATTACTTGCTCAAGGCATGTTGCCATTTGATGCCGCAGCGGCTGCGGTTTGGTTACATGGTGAAGTAGGTAATGAGGTGGGAATTGGCTTGATTGCCGATGATTTACCAAACCATCTTCCGAAAGTGTTATCTGCTTTTAAGAGACAATACTTCAGCGATTAAATAAGATTTTTTAGATAAAAACAAAAAGGCCTTGTTCTGCTCTCGTTATGTAAACGTTTGCGGGACAAGGCCTTTTTTTAATCTAGCGTTCTAGATTGGTAGCTGAATTAGCTTACCATTTTGTGAGGGTCGATAACGAATTTCTTCGCTGCGCCGCCATCGAAATCAGCATAACCTTGTGGTGCTTGGTCAAGTGAAATCATTTGTACGTTAACCGCTTTAGCAATGTCGATCTTATCAAACAAGATGGCTTGCATTAGTTGGCGGTGGTACTTCATAACAGGGCACTGGCCAGTATGGAATGAGTGAGACTTAGCCCAACCTAGACCGAAGCGCATGCTTAGGCTGCCTAGTTTTGCCGCTTCGTCAGTGGCACCTGGATCTTCTGTTACGTACAAACCAGGAATACCAATCTGTCCACCAGCACGTGTCATTTGCATTGCAGAGTTCAAAACGACTGCTGGAGATTCTTGTTTGTGGTTACAACCACAAGCGTGTGCTTCAAAGCCTACACAATCCACAAACGCATCGACTTCACGATCACCAAGAATCGCTTCGATTTTATCTTGGATGTCGCCTTCTTGAGTAAGGTCGATTGTTTCACAGCCGAAAGAACGTGCTTGGTTAAGACGATCTTCCACCATGTCACCAACGATGACACAAGCTGCACCAAGTAGGTGAGCGGATGCCGCAGCAGCTAGACCAACAGGACCTGCGCCAGCAATATAAACAGTAGAGCCTGGACCTACACCAGCCGTAATACAGCCATGGTAACCAGTAGGAAGGATGTCAGACAGCAAAGTTAGGCCTTGGATTTTTTCCAGTGCTTGGTCTCTATCAGGAAATTTTAGTAGGTTAAAGTCAGCGTATGGAACCATAACGTAGTCAGCTTGTCCGCCAACCCAGCCGCCCATGTCAACGTAACCGTATGCTGCACCTGGGCGAGCTGGGTTTACGTTCAAACAAATGCCTGTTTTACCTTCTTTACAGTTGCGGCAACGACCACATGCAATGTTGAAAGGAACCGATACTAAGTCGCCGACTTTAATGAATTCTACATCACGACCACATTCGATAACTTCACCGGTGATTTCATGGCCAAGAACTAGGCCTTTCTCTGCAGTTGTTCGACCTCGAACCATGTGTTGGTCACTACCACAAATGTTAGTGGTAACCACTTTTAGAATAACGCCATGATCACATCGGCGCTTGCCAATAGAAAGTTCTGGGAAGGGGATTGCTTCTACTTCGACAGTGCCGTTACCTTGATAAATAACACCGCGGTTTGCATGATTGCTCATATCGACATCCTTTTTTCTGTTGTTTTTGTTGTGCGCACGACTGGCTATTCTGTCACCAGTGAATATAAAGAGTAGCCCCTAGAGCGACATAGAAACATGCTAAAAACGACGTAAATGCACACTTCCTTATTTTGTTCCTGATAGGAACAAGACATTAAGCATAGGTATTCATCAACACATCCAGCATCGCCGCTGCGGCGATGGAGAGGTTGGATCTGGGTTGGCAGATGACGCCGACGCGTCGGCGAATTTCCGGTTCTATGACTGGTCGGCAGGTGGCCCCTTGTTCTATGGCTTGTTGTCGGCACAACGCAGGGACAACAGCGACGCCCATGCCTTCGCTAACCATGCGGCCCACAGTGGCAAGTTGGTGAGCATCAAACGCCACATTGAGTTCTATGCCTGCCTTATGGAGCGTACTTTCAATCATGGTGCGAACACTGGAAGGGCGCTGCAAGGTGATGAAATCGTATTCCAAAAGTGCTCGCCAAGAAATAGTGGTTTGGTCTTCTAATGGATGATCTTTTGGAAGGATCGCGATGAATCTGTCTTCGTAAAGGGGATAGAAAGACAAATCCACAAGATTACTGGGTTCGAAGGAGATGCCCAGTTCCACTTGATTGTTACGCACCATTTCCACCACCACATCTGATAATACATCGTCGATGGCGACCTGAATATTGGGGTACGAAGCATGATAATTACGAATCGCTTTTGGCAGCAATGACGCAGCAAAAGAAGGCATAGAGGCGATAGTAATTTTACCAAGTTGTAAGGCAAAACGTTGTTGCATCTCGTCTTCGGCATTTTCCCATTGGGCCAGCAATCGTCTGGCGATAGGTACTAGAGCTTCGCCTTCTGGGGTTAAGGCAATATGACGTGTTGTACGAGTGAATAATTTCCCACCCAAATTATCTTCTAGGCTTTTAATCGATAGACTCAGTGCAGGTTGTGACAAGTGTAATTGCGTGGCCGCGCTGGCAAAACTCATGGACTCGGCGACAGCGAGGAAGGCTTTTACTTGTTTGACGTTCATTTAAGAATACTTCTCTTATGATTATTATTTTGAAAAACTTATTAATAAATAGAAAAAACAAATTTAATTAATTTATTTGCTTGGGTCAAACTGAAGGGAAATTAAGAATAAAAAAACAGGAGAATAAAATGGCCGGTTTTGACAAAGTCGTCGCTTCTTATGAAGAAGCCATGATCGGGCTAGAAGATAATATGACGGTGCTGGCGGGCGGTTTTGGCCTGTGTGGCATCCCTGAAAATCTGATCGCTGAAATCAAACGCAAAGGCACCAAAGGTCTAACCGTTGTGTCGAATAACTGTGGTGTGGACGGTTTTGGCTTGGGCATTCTGCTTGAAGATAAGCAGATCACCAAAATGGTGTCGTCCTATGTGGGCGAAAATGCTTTGTTCGAAAAGCAGTTGTTGAATGGTGAACTTGAGGTTGAGCTCACTCCACAAGGTACGCTGGCTGAAAAAATGCGTGCTGGTGGTGCGGGTATTCCCGCTTTTTACACGGCTACTGGCGTCGGTACGCCTGTCGCGGAAGGCAAAGAAACCAAAGAGTTTAATGGCCGTGAATACTTGCTGGAAGAAGCCATCGTTGGTGACTTCGCTATTGTTAAAGGCTGGAAAGCAGATCGTTACGGCAATGTTATTTATCGTCATACCGCGCAGAACTTCAATCCTTTGGCCGCAACTGCCGGCAAAATCACCGTTGTAGAAGTCGAAGAGATCGTTGAAGTCGGCGAGCTTGACCCCGCACAAATTCATACCCCAGGCATTTATGTTAATCGAGTGGTGCTCGGTACATTCGAAAAACGCATCGAAAAAAGAACGGTCAAGCCAACAGAATAAGAAAAAGAGGTTCTAATATGTCACTTACTAGAGAGCAAATGGCACAACGTGTTGCTCAAGAGCTACAAGACGGTTTTTACGTCAACCTAGGTATTGGTATTCCTACCTTAGTCGCCAATTACATTCCAAAAGGTATGGAAGTCATGCTGCAATCTGAAAATGGTTTGCTGGGCATGGGGGAGTTTCCTACGGAAGAAACCATTGATGCCGACATGATTAATGCAGGTAAACAAACTGTGACCACAGTCAAAGGTGCCTCTATTTTTTCCTCCGCTGAATCTTTTGTCATGATACGTGGTGGCCATGTGGATTTGACTGTATTGGGCGCATTCGAAGTGGATGTGAACGGCAACATTGCGTCTTGGATGATCCCTAATAAGCTGATTAAAGGCATGGGTGGTGCGATGGATTTAGTGGCGGGTGCCGAAAACATTATCGTCACAATGACTCATGCTTCTAAAGGTGGTGAATCAAAGCTGCTGTCCAATTGTTCCCTTCCACTAACTGGCAAAGGTTGTATCAAAAAAGTCCTGACAGATTTAGCTTGGCTAGAAATTGAAGATGGTGCTTTTGTGTTAAAAGAAAGAGCGCCGGGTGTTTCGGTAGAAGAAATTATTGAAAAAACACAGGGTAAACTTATCGTGCCGGATCATGTGCCAGAAATGGCATTTGCTTAATAACAATTAAAGGAGTTTCTTATGAAAGCCGTCATCGTTGCAGCTGCAAGAACACCGATTGGTTCTTTTAACGGCGCTTTATCTTCGCTGAGTGCTGTGCAATTAGGTACTCAACTATTGTCTGGCATGCTAGCCAAACAACCTATTTTGAAAGATCACATTGAAGAAGTGATTTTAGGTCAAGTTCTGGCCGCAGGCTGTGGGCAAAACCCAGCTCGCCAAACCGCTGTTCATGCAGGCTTACCGCATCATGTTTCCGCGATGACGATCAATAAAGTCTGTGGCTCGGGTTTAAAAGCGGTGCAACTTGCAGCGCAAGCTGTGTTGAATGGTGATGCCTGTATGGTCGTTGCGGGTGGTCAAGAAAGCATGAGTCAAGCGGCACATGTTTTACCAAACAGCCGCTCTGGTAAAAAAATGGGCAACTGGGAATTATTGGACTCCATGGTGACCGATGGTCTATGGGATGCGTTTAATGATTACCACATGGGTCAAACCGCCGAAAATATTGCCAATCGTTGGGATATTAGCCGTGCAGAGCAAGATGCCTTTGCTGCAAGCTCTCAGCAAAAAGCGGCCGAAGCGCAAGCTGCAGGGCGTTTTGTTGAAGAAATTTTGCCGATCGCCATTCCTCAGCGTAAAGGTGATCCTATTATCGTCGATGCCGATGAGCAAATTCGTCCGGATACCACCGCAGAATCCCTAACCAAGTTACGTCCCGCCTTTGCAAAAGAGGGTACTGTCACTGCTGGTAATGCATCTACCTTGAATGATGGTGCGGCCATGGTCATCGTCACATCGGATGTGGAAGCCAAACGTTTGGGCTTGCCGATTTTAGCCGTCATTGAAGCGGCCAGTGGTGCAGGTGTTGATCCTGAAATTATGGGGACAGGGCCGATTGCAGCGACACAAAAAGTACTTAACAAAGCTAAGTGGCAAGTAGCTGATCTGGACCTGATCGAAGCGAACGAAGCTTTTGCTGTGCAGGCGTTGTGCGTCAACAAGGAGCTTGGTTTAGACGCATCAAAAGTTAACGTAAACGGTGGTGCCGTGGCGTTAGGTCATCCGATTGGTGCGTCTGGTTGTCGAATTTTGGTGACATTGCTTCATGAAATGCAACGTCAAGATCTTAAAAAAGGCTTAGCGACCTTGTGTATTGGTGGCGGCATGGGCGTTGCTATGTTGGTGTCTCGCTAATAAGTCATATTAAAAAGAACGAATAAATAAACGTAATAAAGTGAGTTAGCAGAAAAGGATCTATTCTTTTCTGTTTTTGCTTTTGTCGTCCAATAAAAAATATAAAAAAACAGGATAAAACTGATGAATACTCTCGAACAAAAACAAACAGGTTTACAAAAAGTAAGCCAATTCTTCGTTACCTTGTTACAGCGTTACCTTCCTGATCCTTTTATTTTCGCCATAGTCTTAACATTTGCTGTATTTTTATTGGTGATGCCGAGTACTGGGCAAGGGCCAATGCAAGTAGTTAATGCTTGGGCGGGTGGCTTTTGGAATTTACTTAGCTTCTCTATGCAGATGGCGATGGTAGTTGTTACGGGCCATGCCATGGCAAGCGCTCCGGCGTTCAAACGTAAGTTAGCTATGTTGGCGGGTGTCGCGAAAACACCTGGGCAAGCGATTATCTTAGTAACGGCTATTAGTGCGATGGCATGCTGGGTTAACTGGGGGTTTGGCTTGGTCGTCGGTGCTATTTTTGCCAAAGAAATTGCGGCTCGTGTTAAAGGCGTAGATTACCGTTTATTAATCGCTTCTGCTTACAGTGGGTTTTTGTTCTGGCACGCTGGACTATCTGGCTCTATTCCTCTGTCTATTGCAGGCGGTGCGAATATAGAAAAGGTCACGAATGGCGCAGTGACGGCTGCGATTCCAACGTCAGAGACAATTTTCTCTGCGATGAACTTAACCATTTTAGCAGTGATGTTTGTCACCATACCGTTATTAAATCGTTTGATGCATCCCGCACCACAGGACACGGTTGCGATTGATGCAGAATTGTTAAAAGAGCAAGTCGTCGAAATGCCAAATAAAGCAGACATGACACCAGCTGAGCGCCTTGAAAACAGTCGTGTTTTATCCATGCTGTTAGGTGTGATGGGCTTTGCTTACGTGATTTACTATTTTGTGAATAACGGTTTCGCACTGAACCTGAATATAGTGAATTTTACCTTCTTGTTTTCGGCGGTTTTGCTTCATGGAACACCAAAAAGTTTGTTGAATTCGGTCTCTCAGGGAGCACGTAACTGTTCTGGTATTTTGCTGCAATTCCCATTCTACGCAGGGATCATGGGCATGATGACTGCAACGGGTGACTCTGGTGCGTCATTGGCAGGGGTGATTTCTCAGGCATTTGTGTCTATTTCCAATGAAACGACTTTTCCGCTGTTTACTTTCTTGAGTGCCGGTATCGTTAACTTCTTTGTGCCTTCTGGTGGTGGTCAGTGGGCAGTACAAGCGCCAATCATGATGCCAGCAGGTGCAGCACTGGGTGTTGATGCCGCGAAAACAGCCATGGCGATTGCTTGGGGAGATGCGTGGACAAATATGATTCAGCCATTCTGGGCATTACCAGCACTTGCCATTGCAGGGCTTGGTGCAAAAGATGTGATGGGTTATTGCTTGATGGCTTTGATCGGCTCTGGTGTAATTATCTCTTTAGGTTTTTTGATTTTCTAATCTAGAACGCCAAACAGGGCGGTCATGGCGAGAGGTTTTTGCCATGTTCGCCTCATTTTTCCTATTTGGTGCACATATTGAACTATTCTTGAAAATTATATGTAATCCTACCGCTCATTTCCTTAAAGTTATAACTCTTAGTCGTCCTTTCCAGCATAATTTCTCTTTATAATAGCGACCAACTTAATAATTTGAAGACACAATGTGCGTACGTAGGCGGGGGGAGTTCTTATGCGACAGGGAATAGACGGAGACGATCAAAAAGGAGTGGTTAGAGGTAAAGGCGAAGTCGTTGAAAGTAGCCTGAATCTAGTTAAATATTCTTTAATTAGCTTGTCTCTCTTGTTTGGAGTGTCTGCGTATGCCAATGAGAGTTGGGTGTCTGCAACCTTAGATAATGATTTTTTTGTCAATGAAGATAATGGCTATACTAACGGTCTGTATGTAACCTTTTATGACGTCAATGAGTCTGGTAATGATTCACACTGGCCAGACTTCTGGGTCAAGCCGCTAATGTGGACTATGTCAGATGCTCCAGTAAAGACCTCGGCAAATGTTTATAGTGTTGGCCAAACCTTAAACACAGCTGAAGATCTAACGTTAGCAAATCCTCCCCAAGGCTCATTCCCATATTCTGCAATGATTAGTATCAATAATACTTACATCACGACACGTGATGATCATGCCGATCGTGTGAGTACGACTATTGGTATTGTCGGGCCATGGGCGTTAGGTAAAGAAACCCAGAAAGCCGTCCACAAAGTAATCAGCGCCCAAGATCCAAAAGGCTGGAATACACAGCTTCATAATGAGTTAGTGTTTGAATTATCCAGAAGCCGTGTATGGCGCTCCTGGGTTTCTGAGGAAGACACCATGGATGTGCTAACTGGCTTTGATGTGAGTGCAGGGACACTGAAAAGTTCGACGAGTACTGGGATTATGTTTCGTTACGGACGTAACCTAGAGAGCTCATATGCCACCACGTTATTAGCCGAGAATCGCATGTCCAACCCAACGGCAACAGATAATGGTTGGTTTGTCTATGCGGGGGTCAAGGTAGGCTATACGTTTAACCAAATTTTTACAGACGGTAATACCTTCCGAGATAGTCGGTCGATAGATTACGACCACAATACAAGCGTGCTCTCCACCGGTGTGAGCTATGCATGGGACGACATTGCTATTGCTTTTGCGATTAACTCACCATTCACTATTAATGGCGACAAACAGGACAGAGAGATTGATCGTTTTACTCGCTACGGAACAATGACCTTTGCTTGGCAGATTTAAAGCGTAGTGATTTGTTGATTGACTACAAAAAGAGCCTTCGCTGTAGATTCAGAGAAGGCTCTTTAGATTTAAACCAATTCGGCTAGATAGTTTTTCCACGCTTCAGTTTTGCCATAATAATTACTGTGCGGCAGACGCGTTAAACTATCCTCTTTTTCTAAGATAAAAGTAGGGTAGCCGCCAACCTGTAGTTGTCCCATGACGTCATGGCTTTCTTGCACTTGGCTTAGCATGTTCGCTTCAGACTGTGCCATTTTTTCGTTCCATGTCGCTTTATCTAATCCCATAGAAACAGCCAGATCTGCTAAAACCTTCAACTCATCCAAATGCTTACTATCTTGATAGTGCGCTTTTTGAATGGCGGCGAGCATGACATGTGCTTCAATCCCCATTTCTTGACCAACAAGAAAGGCACGAGTTGTCGAGTAAGAATCCACGATAAAATCGTCTGCACCCGCCACTCTTGCTTTATAAGCGTCGCCAAAGTGTGCTTTTGTCATGTTGGCGATTTGAGTATCAGCTTGCAAAATGTGCTGTCTAAACGAAGGATCTATTGCCCGTTTCGGAATCATGCCACCAGGGTGATAAATGATTTCAAATTCCGCCATGTCAGCCAATACGCCTACCAGTGATGACGCCCCGTAACACCAACCACACATTGGATCGAAGAAGTAATGAACTTTTACCATGACATTTCACCTTTATGGACTTTAGCTGCGATATCTAAGCTTAAAGCACCTTGAGCATCTGGATATTTTGCTGTCATGGCTTTAATAAGTTCAGCACTGTTTTTGCTTTCTTTCTTCGCTTTCTGAAAGACTGTGATGTAATTCAGCGAGTTTGAAATAGTGCTTGAATCAAGTTTTGTACCTGGAGCCATGTGACCAGGAATAACAACCGCTGGTTTTAATGCCAACATTTCTTCTAATTGGGCTGTCCAAGCGGCTTGAGCGGCATCAGATTGCGCATCTGCCATCCATAGGTGCATGTTTCCGTATACCGCTACATTGCCTAAAATAGCTTTGTTTTCTGGAATCCAAAGATAAGGGCGATGTGCAAATACACCTTCTGTGCCACGAATATCGATAGTATGGCCGTCTACCATCAAAGTAGATTTATTGTAAGCTATTGGAATAATTGGATTGACTGGCGCGTTGTCGCCCATTTTTGGCTCCCAAAAAGCTAGTTTCCCCGCCAGCTTTTCTTCAATGACCTTTTTCACTGCTGGCGTCGTGATAATGTCGGCTTTTGGGAAAATAGTGTGCAGCGTCTCTGCGCCAAAGTAGTAATCAGGATCCGCTTGGCTAATGAAAATGGTTTTTAGTTCTTTATGAGAATCCAGTACTTTTGCCGCAATGCGCAATGCATCGGCTTTGGTAAAACCAGTATCGATAAGCATAGCTTCCGTTTCACCATATACCAAAGTAGAGGTCACATTAAAGCTATTAGCATCTGCATTATATACATCTAAAGTTAACGGTTTTGTGTCTGCTGCAACTGCAGAATGAGCGATAAGTGCAGAAGCGGCGAAGGTAATCAGTTTTTTCATCTTTCTCTCCAAAGAGTGATTGTGTAATTCATTTGGCCATAATAGAGAATTGACGTGCTCGGAAAAATACACAAAAATGAGCATGATTATTTCTTATATCGTGCAAGTGGAAGCGTGGAATTATGGACAGAGTGATAGCTGCTAAAGTTTTTATCGATGTTGCCCAATCGCGGAGCTTTTCCCGCACCGCTGATCGTTTGAATATGTCGCGACCCATGGTGACACGCTATATAGAAGCCATGGAAGATTGGTTAAAGATTCGTTTGTTGCATCGTACGACACGGAAAATATCACTGACTAGCGCGGGTGAAGCTTGTTTAAAAGACGTGGAGCAGTGGTTGGAACAAGCGGATAATATTCTTTCCTTGGTGAATACCAGTGATGAATTGTCAGGTTTGGTGCGAATCACCTCCAGCATGTCGTTTGGTTTTTCTCAACTCATGCCTGCCATTCAAGACTTCATGCAGAAACATCCCAAAGTCCACATTGATATCGATCTAGAAGACAGTACGGCCGACTTAACAGAGAAAAGCATTGACCTTGCTATACGAATTGCTTCGAACCCTGATCCTTCATTAATCGGCAAACCCATTGCTGTGTGTGAATCTGTGCTGGTGGCGTCTCCGGCTTACCTTGAAAAAGTACGACATACGATAGGCGAAATCCAGCATCCGCAGGACTTGATACATCATCAATGCTTGGGCTATAAAAACTTTGAACGCCACATCTGGCATCTTTCTAAAGGTTATCAGTTTGAATCGATTAGCGTAGATTGTCGTTTAAGCATTAACGAAGCCACAGCGCTCTTGCATGCTACATTGAATGGCATGGGTGTTTGTCTTCAGCCTACTTATTTAGCGAATCGCTACATTAACGATGGCAGCTTGTGCCATGTCTTGCCTGAGTGGAAACCCAAAGACTTGATTATCTACGCGCTTTATTCGTCTCGAAAGCACCTGTCGCCTAATGTTCGTGCCCTGATAGATCATTTAGAGCGTTACTTTGCCGAGCATCCATGGTGAGGATAAAAGGCAAAATTGGAAACTTAAACTTATCTCCTAAACCACTCTGCCAATTCCTGCCATTGTTGTTCTGATTGAGCGGCGAGCATTTCGCCGTCTAGCATGGTTGGGCTGTATTCTTGGCCGTCGAGTGTTCGGCATATGCCGCCCGCTTCGGTGTGAACCAGTACGCCTGCGGCGTGATCCCACGGGAGCATTTTGTAGGTGAGGCTGAAGTGGAAGTGACCTTGGGCGATTTGTCGGTAAGCAGGGCAAGAAGGCAAGTTGTTCATGCGGACAAAGCGGCTCGCTTTAAGGGCAAAGTTTTGTTTTTTCTGGCCAGTATACGAGTTAACCGACATGATGCCGATGAGTTTTTCTAGGTCTGGTTCAGCCGTGAAGCTGAGTGCTCGTGGTGATTGCTTAGGTGTTTGATGCTTGCCTTTTTCATTCATGGCGGTGCGTTGAAAAAAAGCACCTTCGCTCAGGTTTGCGTATATCCAGTCATCATTTACTGGGTCATAAAGTAAGCCAAAACGCGTAACGCCTTTTACAACGACGGCGAGTATGATGCCAAATTCTGATAATCCGTGGGCGTAGTTCCAGGTGCCGTCAATAGGATCGATTATTACGCAAGTGTCTGAGGTGCCAATTTTATCTGTGGTGGATGGATCTTCCGCGACGGCTTCTTCTCCGACGATTTCCCAATCCGGAAAGGCCGCCTGAATTTCTTTAGTGATAAAGGCTTCACTGGCTTTATCGGCAATGGTAACAAGGTCCGTTAAGCTGCTCTTAGTTTCTACGTCGGTGGCGCTAAGCTGACGAAAGTTTGGCATGACGATCTCTTGGCCTGCTCTACGGACGATACTGATCAGTCTTTCTTGCGTTGGTTTATCGAGATTCACTTTTTGTCACTCCTTTTGTCATTTCCAGTGTTTAGAAATTATACGCGATCGGAGTGACGAATGGTTTAGTGAATCTTGATAATTTTATGATGTTTTTGTGACTTCTTTTCTTAGCAGACTTACGCCAATTGCCTTGCTCCACTGCTGTCGCTTTGGTGATGCAGTAAGTTGTCGACGGTGGTTTCGGCTATATGGTTAAGCGCTTCAATAGTAAAGTAGCCTTGGTGGCCTGTGACGACGACGTTCGGGAAGGTGAGCATAAGCTGGAAAACGCTATCTTGAATGATGTGGGATGACATATCTTCGAAGAATATTTTGTTTTCTTGTTCGTAAACATCTAAGCCTAGATAACCGATTTTTCCGCTGTAAAGTGCGTCGATTGCTTCTTGGGCATGGACGAGTGCGCCACGGCTAGTATTGATGATCATCACGCCATCTTTCATTTTTTCTAAGCTGTGTTTGTTTATTAGGTGATGAGTCGATTCGTTTAAAGGGCAGTGCAGGCTAATAATATCGCTTTGTTGATAGATTTCATCGAGTGTGAGGTATTGGCAACCTTGGTCGATGAGCGCTTGTGACGGATATAAGTCATAACATAACACCTTGCAGCCGAAGCCTTTCATGATGCGGCAAAACGCTGCGCCGATGCGTCCTGTGCCAATGCAGCCAACGGTCTTTCCTGCTAGGTTAAAGCCCATTAATCCTTCTAACGCAAAATTGCCCTCTTTTACCCTGTGGTAAGCGCGATGAGTTTTACGGTTTAGAGTCATGATGAGGGCGACAGCGTGTTCGGCAACAGAGGTCGGGCTGTAATCTGGAACGTGAAATACTTTTATGCCTTCTTTTTTTGCAGCATCTAGGTCGACATTATTAAAACCTGCACAACGCAGGGCGATGGTTTTGACTCCTTGCTGTTTTAAGAGGTGAATTACTTTGGCATTAATATCGTCGTTGACGAAGCATGATACCGCATCAAATCCTTGTACTAAGCTGATGGTTTCCATGCTAAGCCGGCTTTCAAAGTAGCTCATTGATAATGCTTTATCATTGGCGAAGGTGGCTAGTGTCCTTTTGTCGTAGGGCTTGCAAGAAAAAACAGCAACATTCATGAAGGTCGATCCTGTTGTTTTATTTGAGAAGAAAACGCGCTTAGCAGTGCAAAAAAGGATAACGTAAAATTATGCCAGTTGCTTCGTTTGTGTAACAAACCTTGATGCAAGACAATAAATTGCATGGAGGTTCTGTGCTTTTAAACGATTGTCCTTCTCGCTATTTTGTTGTGATAAATTGTCGTTTATTTTGTGTTTTTTTGTAGTAATTCTCTAAATATAAGTTATTAATTAACCTACACTTATAGTTATTTTATTCGATTACTCGCTTCTATAGTTTTGACCAAGTATGACGTGAGATTTGTTGCTCGGAGGCAAAAGTGCAAAAAGTATCATCAGAATCTATTTTTAACCGCTGGGTACTTATTACGTTATTGGTGACTATAGCTGTTGTTTTTGTTGTTGTTTACAAAGTACGTGAAGACAATAAAGTACAGATTAATCAAGCGGCTTTAGATGCATCGAATATTCTTCAACAAGAAGTACAGACTCGTATTCAGCTTTATCAATACGGCTTGCGAGGAGCCAGAGGGGCAATACTAACCACTGGTGAGGATTTGATTACGCGTAAAATTTTCACTTTATACAGCTTAAGCCGTGATGTTGATTTGGAGTTTCCTGGAGCCAGGGGATTTGGCTTTATTCGCCGCATACCCCCATCTGAAGAAAGTGCTTTTGTTGATCGAGCGCGTAAAGACGGCTGGCCGGAGTTTTCTGTTAAGGCATTGAACCCTAATTTTAATGAACGATACGTTATTCAATATATTGAGCCCGTCGATCGAAATCGTCAGGCGGTTGGTTTGGATATTGCCTCTGAAAGAAATCGGCGAGAAGCCGCTGCTTCTGCTTTGTATTCAGGAGAAGTTCGTTTAACTGGCCCAATAACCTTGGTGCAAGCTACAGGAAAGCCTCAACAATCCTTTCTTATTCTTATGCCCATTTATCATGGTGGTAGTACGCCTTTGACTCAAGCAGAGCGCATACAAAAGGGGTTCGGTTGGAGTTATGCACCTCTGCTAATGGAAGAGGTATTGAGGGGGCTGCCAGTAGATGTTGAAAGGCTTCATTATGAACTTTGGGATATCACTGATTTGGACGAGCCTGTTCAGTTCTACGATAGCGGTGTATCTGGCGTGGCTGGTTATGAACAGGTACAAACGAGCGTAGTTTATGGACGTGAGTGGCGTAGTATTCTTAAAGTTACTCCTACCTTTATTGCGTCATTGCGTTTACCCAACCCGTTAGAGTTTTTGTTGATTGGCTTATTAATCAGTTTCTTGCTCACTGTTGTTGTTGCGTTTATGCGTCTTTACATCATACGTAATCGTGAGGTGATAGCGCAGCAGTCTAGAATTTCTGCCGTGGTTGAAAGCTCCGCAGATGGCATCATTAGCACCAATTTGGATGGCTTTATCGTTAGTTGGAATAGCGGTGCAGAACGTATTTTAGGCTTTTCAAAAGAAGAAGCGATAGACAAAAGTGTGGTGGACTTACTCGTTCCTTATGACCTTCGTGGTGAAGAACAAAAGGCTATGATGAAGCTGAAAAAGAGAAAAGAGTCTCAATCTATCGAAACTCGAAGAATTACGAAATCAGGCATTGAAATTCCTGTTTCTTTGACTTTGTCACCCATATTAGACATTGATAAAAATGTGATGGGTGTTTCAAAAAGCATACGGGATATTTCAGAGCGCAAAAAAGCGGAAGCTAAGATCTTTGAGTTGAATAGCAGTTTGGAGCATGAGGTAAAGGCTAGAACGGCAGAGCTGCGTGAGTTGAATTTTTTGCTGAACGATGTACTAAGTGCTTCATCCGAAGTTTCTATTATCGCGACAGATTTGAATGGTGTAATTAAGTTATTTAATAAAGGGGCTGAGCGCATGCTTGGCTACTCGGCTGATGAGGTCGTTGGTAAAGTGACGCCTGTCGGCTTTCATGACGAAATTGAAATCGATAAACAGCGTATTGAAATATTTGATTCTACAGGTGAAACGGTTTCTAACTCCCTAGGTGTACTTATTCACCGAGCCTTACAAGGAGAATTTGAAAGTAAAGAATGGACTTATATACATAAAGACGACAGTAATCGCCCTGTGTCTTTGGTTGTCACACTAATGAAGGATGGTGAGAACAACATTGTTGGGTATCTAATGATGGCGATGGACATCACAGAGCAAAAAAGCAATCAACAGGCATTGATTTATGCCAGAGATCAGCTGCTAATGGCAGCGGAAGTGGCACAGTTAGGTATTTGGAGCTGGGACATAGTTGACGATACATTAGAATGGAATGACCTAATGTTCGATATATATCAATATCCATTATCTAAGAAAAAAGATGGCGTTGTCTATGAGGACTGGGGAAGCCGATTGCACCCAGAAGACAGAGAAATGGCAGTCGAAGCTTTAAAAAGAGCGGTTGATGGAACTGGTTATTATGACATTGTGTTTCGGATTATATTACCTGATGACAGGGTACGCTATATTTCTGCCAGCGCTTCTTTACAGGAAAACCCTGAGGGCAAGAAAACGATTATGATGGGAATCAATCGTGATATCACGGAAGAGCGGGAATTAGAGAGCTGGTTACGTAAAGCTAAAGAAGAGGCTATTGCGGCTAATACCGCTAAATCGAACTTTCTGGCCAATATGAGCCACGAAATACGCACACCTATGAACGCAATTTTGGGTATGCTACACCTTGTAAAACGTACTTCTTTGACGAGTCAGCAAGATGATTATGTTTCTAAAGCACAAATCTCAGCGAAATCATTATTGGGGTTGATCAATGACGTTTTGGATTTCTCTAAAGTCGATGCGGGTAAGTTAGAACTCGAGAAAGCGCCGTTTGAAGTGGAAGCCTTGTTATGTGAGTTATCGACTGTTTTATCTGGAAGTTCGTCAGGTAAAAATGTTGAATTGATTTTTGATATTGATAAAGACATCCCTGCTTTTCTTGTCGGTGATAAATTACGCTTCTTGCAAATCCTAATTAACCTGGTTAGCAATGCTGTGAAGTTTACTTTAGAGGGCTGCGTGGTGTTGAAAATTCAGCAACAACCGGCTGAATCAGGTGTAGCTCGGCTAACGGTGTCTGTGCTGGATACCGGTATTGGCATAGCAAAAGACAAAATAGATTCGATCTTTGATGTATTTTCCCAAGCGGAATCTTCCACTGCACGCCGCTTTGGCGGTTCAGGATTAGGCTTGGTTATTTCTCGTCGCTTTGTCGAATTAATGGGTGGTTCTTTATGTGTAGAGAGCGAATTAGGTAAGGGCAGTCGCTTCTATTTTACGGTTGATTTACCTGTTTCTGATATTAAGCCAGAATTGCCTTCTAACAATATATCAAATCAGCCTTTACGCATTTTAATAGTTGATGAAAATGTTGCGGCGCAAGCAATTTTCACACGCATGGCATTTGGTCTTGGTTGGACTAGTGAAAAAACGGATTCGATGCAGGGTGCTGTTGTTCTGTTGCAAGAGTCGCTTGTCGCTGGAGATAAATATGATGTCATTTTACTAGACACGAAAATATCAGACTTTATGGGGCAAGAAAGTATTAAACAGGTAAACTCAATCTTTCCTGACCTCGAAGATGTGCCAAAAGTCATTTTATTATCTAGCATAATGAATGATCAATCAGATAACGAACTTGATTTTGTTTCTGGGTATTTATTAAAACCTGCGACACTGAGTCAATTGTCAGAAACCGTTTACCAATCTCTTTCAAATGATACATCCTCGGCATCGAATCGTCTTAGTAATAACTATACTGGCAATAATTTAATTGGCGTAAAAATACTATTAGTTGAAGATAATGCTTTTAATAGACAAGTAGCCACAGAGTTATTAGCCGTTGAAGGCGCCATTGTTTCTGTAGAAGAGGGAGGAATAGAAGGTGTTGCAACAGTTCTCAATCAAAATGTAGGGACCTTTGATCTTGTTTTGATGGATATGCAGATGCCCGATGTTGATGGTTTAGAAGCGACGAAGCAAATACGCAAAGATTCGAGGTTCGCATCACTTCCTATTATTGCTATGACAGCCAATGTATCGGAGTCAGATCGCCAAGCCTGTCTTAAAGCGGGGATGAATGACCATATTGGTAAACCTCTAGATATAGATATAATGGTTGCCTGTATTCTCAAACATACTAAAAGACCGAATTCGGTCGTGGCTTCGGAAAGCATTGAAGGCTCTTTAACTGAGAAAAATCCCCCTGTAGTAGAGCTTAGCGATTACGAAGATATTGAATCTATTTTGGGTCGATTTGGTGGCAGTGTAGAGCTTTATAACAGTGTTATTGAAGGCTTTACCCAAGAGTCAGAAGATTTGTTGGAAAAAATAGCTGAAAGCGTTGAAACGAGAGATCGAGTAGCGACCGCAGAGAATCTTCATACTTTAAAAGGGGCTTCTTTAACAATGGGATTACAGCGCTTTGCTAGCCTGGTTTCTATATCCGAAAAAACGCTAAAAACTACTGAAGATAATGAGCTAGTAGAAGCATGCTTATCATCTATTGATGTCAAAGAGTTACGGGCGCAGTTACAAGAAGAGATGACTAATATTTTACAAAAAATTAAGGAATAACGTGAATTGTTGGTGATTTGATCTAAGCTATTTCAATAGATTGATTATTCCACCGAGCTTAATCTTGATAACGCTGGTTTATTGATGAGCAGATTCTAGGAGAGATGAATGTTTAATAGTGACTTGAAGAGTGAACTTAAGGTTATAAAGGAGGAATTGCATTCTCTTTATCAAATAAAAGACAGCTTAGGTCAAGAAATGCTGGTTATTACTTTGGATACCGATGGATTGGTGAAGTCAGTTAATAATAAATTTATCACAGAGCTTGGTTTTTCAAAAGAAGCAATCATTGGACGAAAGTTATCTGATTTAGTGCCTATTTGTTCACGTAAAACAGAGCATTACAAGGCATTCCTGAATGCTATAAAAGAAGTTAAACATTGGGCTGGGGCTCTGGAAATTGAAAAAGAAGATGGCTCTGAATCATGGTTAAGAGCAATTTTTCAACCCATTTTACATGGTGAAACAGGCGAACTAAAAGAATACTCTCTTTATTGTAATAACTTAACACGGACTATTACTAGCTCCCGTGAAGACGAGAATATTATAGCTGCATTGCAACGATCTACTGCGGTAATTGAGTTTGATATGAGTGGGCACATATTAGATGCAAATGAGCTGTTTTTGCGTGGCATGGGTTATAAAATTGATCAAATAAAAGGCCAACATCATAGGATGTTTTGTACTGCTGAAGAGTCTGGTTCTAATGGCTATGCGGAGTTTTGGGCGCGCTTAAATAAAGGTGAATTTGTTGCGGATCGCTTTCAACGCATTGACAGTCTAGGCAATATAGTCTGGCTAGAAGCGTCATATAACCCAATTTCTGATGTGCATGGACGGTTTTACAAAGTAATCAAGTTTGCTACCTTGATCACTGAATTGGTGAATCGTGAATTGGCAGTATCGGAAGCGGCAGATATTGCTTATTCCACTTCACAGCAAACAGACTCTAGTGCTAAGAAAGGCAACCAAGTAGTCAGTGAAACCGTTACCGTGATGCGCCAATTATCTGAGCAGATGGAAGAAGCTGCGCAAGGGATTTCAGAATTGGATACACAGTCGCAATTAGTCGGCTCCATTATTGAGAGTATTCGAGGGATCGCGGATCAGACGAACTTATTAGCTTTAAATGCAGCAATTGAGGCTGCCAGAGCAGGTGAGCAAGGGCGAGGCTTCGCGGTTGTTGCTGATGAAGTTAGACAGTTAGCATCACGTACTAGCTCTGCGACAGAAGAAATTGTTGGTGTGGTTGGAAAGAACCAAGTGCTTGCCGAAAAAGCCGTAGACTTGATTAATAAAGGTAAAGAACAGGCGCAAAAAGGACTGGCGTTATCTAATGAAGCGGGCGAAGTGATCGTCGAAATTCAAGATGGCGCTAAGCGTGTTGTAGATGCGGTAGGTCAGTTTAGCAATAAGCTTTGATTATTGCTTACTGTTTAAAAATCAGTAAGGGCCAACCTCGTCGGTTGGCCCTTTTTAATTACTTGGATAGAGTGTCTAGTGTTTTTAATAGCCAATTTAATTCATTGTCGCCATCAAGACATGCCGCCATCTCTTGTTCATGTTCCATGACTCGTTGACTTATTTTAAGGAAAAACGCTTCCCCATGCTTTGTCATAAAAAGAGCATAGGATCGACGGTCATTAATGGCAGGCCTACGTTCAAGAATGTCCATTTTTTCGAGCTTGTCGACTGCTGCCACCATAGCGGAGCGATCATTGCCTAACGCCTGAGCAACGGCTGTTTGGGTCAGTCCGGGATTACGTTCAACAATGGCGATAATCGCAAACAAGCCTGGACTGATGCCAAGGTCTGAACAGACTTCAGAGAATTTAGTAAAGAAATTCATTTGGGCGCGGCGTAAGCGATAACCAACCAAGTTATTGAGAATACCAAAGTCTACGGATTGGTCTGTTTTTTTTGTGTCGTTAGCCATGAGTGTCTCAGTTCTTAATCGGATAAGCAGGTATTGTAATATAAAAATCAGTTTGGTGTGAGCATAAACTGTTGGAGGGTATATCGAAAAGGCGTAGTTGCAATTTGCACCTACGCCTTTTTATTATCCTATTAAGTGAACTAGCCCAAGGGTAATACTAGGGAAAAGTATAAGTAATGCGACCCTAATAAAGTCAGAGATAAGGAAAGGAATAACGCCTTTGAAGCACTCTTTGAGCTTTAGGGCATCATCGAACGATTTTATAATAAACACGTTCATGCCTACCGGTGGTGTGATTAGCCCCACCTCAACAACGATCAAAGCTAGTATGCCAAACCAAAGCCCTAAATCTGCTTGCGGTATGCCAAAGTCCATCGCCATTATCATTGGGAAGTAAATTGGAATTGTCAGTAAGATCATAGCCAAACTGTCTAAAAAACAGCCCATGACCAAATAGGTAAGCAGCATGCAAACCAATATAGTGTATGGCGATAAACCTGAGTTTTGTATTAGCTCAACACCCAAATCTGGCAATCTAGACAATGCGATAAAGACGCTAAAAAGGTCTGCTCCTAACACAATGAAAAAGATCATCGCGGAGGATACTGCTGTCCGTATTAAGCAAACCAATAGGCCATCCATACGCATTTTGCCATGAGTCAGGGCAAGAATAGCGGTTAAAATGACACCGACGGAAGCGGCTTCTGTTGGAGTGAAGATCCCCATGTAGATACCGCCTAGCACAATCAAGAAAATAGTCGTGATATGCCAAACATCTTTGGTGGACTTGATTTTCTGGGCAAATGTTGTTTTTTCGCCACGAGGACCTGCGTTAGGATAAATTCGTACATAAATTGCAATAGCAAGAATGTAACCCCCAGCGGCTAAAAAGCCTGGCACAAAGGCAGCAATAAACATTTTCGAGATATTTTGTTCAGTAAGTACAGCGAAAATGATCAGCACCATAGAAGGTGGAATCAATATTCCCAGTGTTCCGCCAGCTGCCAACGCACCAGCCGCTAAGCTGCCTGAATATTTAAGGCGCTTCATTTCAGGTAAAGCCACTTTACCCATAGTTGAAGCGGTTGCCAAAGAGGAGCCACAAATAGCACCAAAGGCGGCACAGCCAGCAATCGCAGCCATGGCTATACCGCCACGCTGGCGACCAATCCAAGTATTACAAGTCCGAAAAAGCTCTGCGGTAATGCCTGATCGTGTCGCTAACTCCCCCATTAATAAAAATAGTGGGACAACTGAGAGATCGTAAGTGGAAAATTTCGCAACTGGTGCAGTACCTAGGTATTCTAAAAGAGCAGGTACACCACCAATAAGAGAGTAACCAACAGCACCACAAACTAGCATAGTTAAGGCGATAGGAATACGAACACTCATCAGAACTAGCAGTACAGCCATCATAAAAAAGGCCAGTTCTATATTACTCATGATTACCTCCACACAAGGTGGTAGACAGCTTATAAAGACCGCATAGGCCACAAAGTATCATCGATATAACGCCCACAATAAATGTCCACCAAGTAGGCAATTCAAGAAGCATACTTTGCTCTAAATATTCCTTTGCTTCTAAGCCGCTCAGGCTCATGCGATAGGCAAAAACAAAGGCCACTATGGTGAAAACCACATCACTGAATGTATCTAAAAAACGTAAAGTGCTTGGCTTGCAGTTTGCGGTAAAGAGATCGACGATGACATGACCTTTGCGTAAATAGCATTCAGGTAAAAATAGAAATACGGCCATGGCAAGGCCCATTTCGGTAATTTCATAATCGCCTACTATTGATTGCCCTATGGTTGATCTACCAATAATACTGGCGACGGTTGTCGTCGCCAGTATTAACATGATAAAACCACCCGCTAGCGCAAATAGTGTCGATAAACGACCTAGATAAGATCGGTGTATATCTGCATTAAATTTGATCATGCTAACTTATCCGATTCGCTGGCTTATAAGTCTTCGTATTTTTTGATAAGAGCTCTCGTTTTATCAAGAAGACGTTGTCCTTCGTAGCCATCGTCATTCATGTCTTCAACCCATTTATCGACTACAGGCGCCATGGCATCTTCCCAGCGCTGATGTTCCGCACCTTCGATATAATCAAAAGTATTGCCACGTTCTACTGCAAACTTACGTGCAAACACTTCATAAGTATCAAATCGCTCACCAATGTGGCCTGCTAATGCTACGCCTGAATTGTTATCGATAATTTTCTGTAGGTCAGCGGGCATGCTGTTATATACCTTTTTATTCATCGTAAAGGCAAAGGTATTTGAATATAAGCCTTTGCCTTTAAATTCAGTATGGTGTCCAACTAGTTCATGAATTTTCATCGGTAGAACCACTTCATATGGCAATACAGCTACGTCAATTACACCTTTAGAAAGCGCACTTGGCATTTCTGGGACAGGTAAAAAGACGGTATTAACACCAATTGCATCGAATGCTTCAGACATGTATTTATTTGGAGCACGAACTTTTAAGCCTTCTAAGTCTTCTATACTTTTGACTCTTTTATCACGTGAATGAAGTGAGCCGGGAGTGTGTGTATGAAGAGCCAACAGATGAACATCTTTTAGTTCATCTTGCATTTCAGTTTCAGCATATTCCTGTAAAGCCATACTAGTCGCTTTAGCAGAGCCTGGGATAAATGGCAGTTCAAAAGACGTCATTTTCGGGAAACGCCCAGGGGTATAACCTGCAACAGTCCAAGAGATATCGACGATGCCTTTACGTGTTTGGTCAAAAAGTTGGGCTGGCTTACCGCCTAATTGCATAGCGGGGTAAATGTCAATTTTAATGCGACCATTGGATTCCTCTTCTACTTTTTTCGCCCAAGGAGCCAAAAAATTACTGTGTGCATTTGAAGCAGGAGGAAGCATATGGTGCAGTTTTAGCGTGTATTCAGCATCGGCGGCTAGAGCGTTGATAGACATCATAGAGCTCATCATAAACGCTAGGCTTGTCAGTTGGATTTTTTTCATTTTGTTCACCTTATATTTGTTTTTGTTATGCAGTGCTTTTAACTATCAGATGACTTGATCAGGATGCTCCATCATTCTCGCTGATTTGCTGTCGTTTATCGCTTTCTTGGTATCTTCACTCAAGAATAAACTAGTTTTGACATAAATAGTTGTGCTTTTCAACGATCCCACTTATAGAATTTTCACTCAAGGTATTCAAAAAAAGTAACGCCAATACAAAGTGTTTGTAATAAAAATAGTTGTGGTGTACAACATTAATTATTCTTGGCTAAGTAATATCAACAAAATAAAGCCCAACTTACTAAATAATTATAAAAGACATGTGAGGGTAAAAAATGAGCAAGGTTATTTCTCTAGCGCAAGCTGCTGACTTAATTCCAGATGGTGCCAACGTCGCTTGGTCTACCGTAGGAATGTCCTATTTTGCAGAAGCGATCGCCAAAGCTGTTGAGCAGCGTTTTGAAAAAACAGGTCATCCACAGCAATTAACGCTTATTCATGACTGTGGTTGTGGTGATGGTAGAGATGCAGGCATGTCACATATGGCGCATCCAAATTTGGTGAAGCGTTTGATTTCTGGTCACACAGGTCAAGCACCAAAGATGGCGCAAATGATCACAGATAATGTGATTGAGGCTTATCTTCTTCCTCAAGGTGTATTAACCACCATGTGGCGTCAAATTGCAGGAAACAAGCCAGGTGTGATTACCAAAGTTGGCATGGGGACCTACGTTGATCCTTTGATTAGTGGTGGTAAAGTGACATCTATAACCACTGAAGATCTAGTGAAACGCATCGATATTGAAGACGAAGAGTGGCTGCTTTATAAAAAATTCCCATTAGATGTGGTGGTTATCCGTGCCACTACGGCCGATGAAAATGGCAACTTGTCTGTAGAAGAAGAAGCCATGTTGGCGGAAATTTTGCCAATGGCGCAGGCAGCGAAAAACAGCGGTGGTATCGTTATTGCGCAAGTAAAATACATTGCTGAACGTCATTCTATCCACCCTAAAGAAGTCAAAGTACCCGGCGTATTAGTGGATTACGTTACCGTCGCGCCGGCCGAAGATCACAAGCAAACCATCACAACAACCTACAACCCAGGTTTAGCCGGTAACTCACGTGTACCGTTAAACGCTTTGCCACCTATGCCGTTCAGCGACCGCAAAGTCATTGCCCGTCGTGCTGCTATGGAGCTGAAAGCTAATGTCATGGTGAACCTTGGTATCGGTATGCCAGACGGGGTAGCTGCGATTGCGGCAGAAGAAAAAGTCTCTCATTTATTCACCCTAACAACCGAGCTTGGTACTTACGGCGGTATTCCTGCGTCTGGCGGTGATTTTGGCGCGGCATGGAATGCGGACGCGATTATAGAACATGAAGCTCAGTTCGATTTTTATGACGGCGGCGGTTTGGATATTGCCTTCTTAGGACTGGCTCAAGCGGATAAAAATGGCAATTTAAACGTCAGCAAGTTTGGCCCTAAAGTGGTTGGGCCTGGTGGTTTTATTAATATTTCCCAGAGCGCGAAGAAAGTGGTTTTCTGCGGCACCTTGGTGAATGGCGCTAAGCTTGGCTTTGAAAACGGTCAGATGAAAGTGTTGGAAGAAGGCAAGGTGCAGAAATTCGTAGAAGCGGTTGATCACATTACGTTTAGTGGTGCAGTGGCGCAAGAGAATCATCAACCAGTTGTGTTTGTCACAGAACGTTGTGTGTTAGAGCTGCGCCAAGAAGGCATGGTTCTAACCGAAATTGCGCCGGGATTGGATTTAGAAAAAGACGTGCTAAGTGTGATGGCGTTTCGTCCAATCATCGCCGATGACCTTAAAAATATGCCGGTAGAAATCTTTGCTGAGCAATGGGGCGGTTTGGGCGACATCATGGCAGCGGCTAACCAAGAGTAAAAATAACAAGAATAAATAAGCGAGAACACTTTATGTCTATCAAGAATGTAGAAATTCCTTACGGCGCTTACTGGAGTACGCCGTTTACCAAATGGCAAGGTTCATTGCAGCATCTGCACTCGATGAAATTTGCAGCTCATGTCGCAAAGTCCGAATTGGCGAAACGTAATATCGATCCAAAGGTATTCGATTCAGGCGTATTGGGCATGACGGTTAATCAGTATCAATCTTTTAACGGCGCACCTTGGCCTTTGTATGATATTGGTGCGGTAAACACAGCAGGTCATGCGGTTAACCAAGTTTGTGCGACCAGTGCTCGTGGTTTGTTTGCTGCTGCGTCGGAAATCGTCTGTGGCATGGCGAATATCTCTCTCTTGATGACGGCAGATCGCTGTTCAAATGGCCCGCATATTTATTATCCAAATGCGAAAGGTCCAGCCGGTGCATCGGAAGACCAAGTAACTTATAACATGATGAACGATTGTGTTGGCGGCCATTCGATGATGCAAACGGGTGAAAACGTTGCCAAACGTTTTGATATTACTCGTGAAGAATTGGATTTAGTCACTTACCGTCGTTATGAGCAGTACCAAGATGCGCTAAAAGACGATCAAGCTTTTCAAAAGCGTTATATGACACTGCCTTTTTCCGTACCAACGGCCAACTTTAAGAAAGAAGATAAAATCATTACGGGTGACGAAGGGGTTTTTCCAACGACACTAGAAGGTCTGCAAAAACTGAAGCCGATTCAAGAAGGTGGTGTGATTACTTTTGGTAACCAAACCCATCCTGCTGACGGTAATGCTTCAGCGATTCTTTGTCGTTCTGAAGAGGTTGCTTCGCTCACTTCTCGCCCTGAAATTAAAGTCGAAGTACTAGGTTTTGGCCAAGCTCGCGATGACCTTGCTTACATGCCAGCGGCACCAATAGAAGCAGCGAAACGTGCTCTAGCTGTAGCGGGGGTCGATATTAAACAAGTGAAAGCGATTAAAACACACAATCCGTTTGCGGTTAATGATGTGGCTTTTGCGAAAGCCATGAACATTGATGTGATGACCATGAACAACTACGGCTGCTCATTGATTTGGGGTCACCCACAAGGACCAACGGGTATGCGTGCCATTATTGAGCTTATTGAAGAGTTGGTTATCAATGGCGGCGGTTATGGTTTGTTCACTGGTTGTGCAGCGGGTGATACCGGCATGGCTGTGGTTATCAAGGTTTCAGATCGCTAAACGGCACGACTACTTCGCTCGTAACGTCGTGCATTTGTTAAGGGATTTGCCCCCTTTAACTTCAATAAAATTTTAAAGGTAATCCAAGATGACATATCAATTTATTAATTATTCCGTAGAAAATGGCGTGGCGCATTTGCAGCTTAATCGCCCAGAAAAGAAAAATGCCATCAATGACAGCTTATGTCTTGAGATTGAACACGTGTTTTTGAATTTAACCGATGACGTGAATGTCATTGTGTTTTCAGGTAGCGGCCCGGAATTTTGCTCTGGTCTGGATTTGCAAGAGCACAAAGCCCGTGAGCCATTTGAAGTGGTGAAGCACTCTAATATGTGGCACCGCGTGTTTGGCCATATTAGTGATTCAGGCATTCCTGTCGTAGCTGCTATGCATGGCGCGGTGATTGGCGGCGGTTTGGAATTGGCGATTTGTGCCCATGTTCGTGTCAGTGAAGAAAATACCTTTTACCGTCTGCCTGAGGGTAAACATGGCATCTTTGTTGGCGGTGGCGCATCGGTAAATGTATCCAATGTGATTGGTGCCAGCCGCATGACAGAAATGATGCTGACGGGGCGTGATGTAAGAGCCGAAGAAGGTTTGCGTATTGGCTTGGCACATTATGTTGTTGGTAATGGTGAAGCCTTGGCAAAAGCCTTTGAAATCGCAGAAGGCATCGGCAAAAACTCGAAATACTCCAACTGGGCCATGACCACAGGTCTGAGCCGTATTAGCAATATGTCGGCACAAGATGGTCTGTACACTGAATCATTGATTTGTGGCATTACGCAAACCAGCGATGAAGTAAAAGCGCGTATTGATGCGTTTTTGAATCGTAAAAAAAGCTAAGAAGTTTTGCCTTTGGTAATGCATACCATGAATCTTGATATTTAATTCACTTGCGCCTGTTTCGCAAGCTCAACGCGTCAGCGTGAATCAAATACCAAGGTTCTTTTTATCAAAGAACAAGGAAAAGACTGAGTAAATCTGCCCTTTGTCATAAAAATAACAGCAAGGTAAGGAGTATTTAGATGCAAATTCAAGACAAACATTTTGTGGTGACAGGTTCAGCTTCGGGTATTGGCGAGGCGGTTGCCCGTCGTCTACATGGTTTAGGAGCAAAAGTGACTCTAGCCGATGTGAATGAAGAAGGTTTAGCACGCGTTAAATCTGATTTAGGTGAGCGCGTACAAGGGTGCGTGACAGACATCGTGGATGAGAATTCGGTACAAGGTGCGATTGATCAAGCTGTTGAAGCCTTTGGTCCTATTAGTGGTTTAGTGAACTGCGCAGGTATTCCAGGCGCAGAGCGTATTGTCGGTCGTGAAGGGCCACATCGCTTGGCATCATTTCAACGTGCGGTATCAGTTAACTTAATTGGTACTTTTAATATGATTCGTTTGGTTGCAGACAAAATGCAGCATAACGAGCAAGAAGCCAATTTAGAGCGCGGCGTGATTATCAACACAGCATCTGTAGCGGCGTTTGACGGTCAAATTGGGCAAGCAGGTTATGCGGCTTCCAAAGGTGGTGTGTGCGCCATGACTTTGCCAATTGCTCGTGAATTAGCACGCTTTGGTATTCGAGTGATGACCATAGCTCCGGGATTATTTAAAACGCCAATGATGGATGTTTTGCCGGAAGAAGTGCAGAAATCTTTGGGCGAATCTGTGCCATTTCCACCGCGTCTTGGTGAGCCTGATGAATACGCGTCTTTGGCACAACACATCATCGAAAATGGCATGCTGAATGGCGAAGTGATTCGTCTTGACGGTGCGATTCGTATGGCTGCGAAGTAATACGGAGTTGATGATGAACTATCAAGCTCCTTACAAAGATATGCAGTTGCTGGTGGCACAAGCCTATCAACAGCAAGGCCTGGCTGGCGTTGAATCGTTAGACGGTTTTGACCCAGAGTTGGCCAATGCGGTGATGGAAGAGGCGGCGAAATTTGCTGCTGGAGTAATCGCACCACTGAACCAAGTGGGTGATGTACAAGGTTGCCGCTTTCAGGACGGCAATGTGATTACACCAGATGGTTGGCGAGATGCGTATAAGCAATTTGCTGAATCTGGCTGGATCGGCTTGGCCTTGCCTGAGGAGTTTGGTGGTCAAGGTCTGCCAAAGTATATAGCGCAGCCTGTTAATGAAATGTGGTTGTCAGCGAATTTGGCCTTTGTGATGTTTCAAGCCTTAGCGCAAGGTGGCTCTGAAATTCTATTGAATTTTGCCAAGGAATCTATTCAAAGCCGTTATTTACCAAAAATTGTCAGCGGTGAATGGACCGTGGCGATGGCGCTAACGGAACCAAATGCGGGGTCGGATTTAGGGGCATTGAATACTAAGGCGATTCCACAGGCTGACGGCACTTATAAAATCAAAGGTCAGAAAATTTACATCACTTACGGTGATCATGATCTTACTGACAATATTGCCCATTTAGTGCTGGCTAGAACGCCAGACGCGCCAGCAGGCAGTCGCGGTATTTCACTATTTATCGTACCTAAACATCGTGTTGCTGATGATGGTGTATTAGGAGAGTTTAACGATATTCGCTGTACCGGTATTGAACACAAAATGGGGCTTCATGGTAGCCCAACGTGTTCTATTAGTTACGGTGATCAAGATGGTTGTATTGGTGAATTAGTCGGTGAGTTGAATCAAGGTCTAATGGCGATGTTCGTCTTGATGAATGAGGCCCGATTGAGTTGTGGTCTGCAAGGTGTTGCTTTGGGCGAACTTGGTTATCAGTGTGCATTGGAGTATGCCCAAGAGCGAATTCAAGGTACGAATAGTCAAGGCGAAAAAGTGGCCATTGTTGAACATGCCGATGTGAAACGCATGTTGTTAGAAATGCGTTCGGAAACCTTTGCATTACGTGCTTTGGGTTATCAGATTGCTGCGCAAATTGATGCGACCGAAGCGGCAGACAATCAAGAAGAAACGAATCAATCAAAAAAAGATCGAGTCGCTTTGCTGACGCCGATTTTTAAAGCCTTTTCGACTGAGCGTGCCAATGTGATGGCAGGCCAAGTGATTCAGGTATTTGGTGGTATGGGCTTTGTAGAAGAAACCGGTGTTGCTCAAATTATGCGTGATGCAAGGGTTACAACGATTTATGAAGGCACCACGGGTATTCAAGCGCGAGACTTGATGTTTAGAAAAGTACGTGGCGATCAAGGTAAAGCATTGACTGAGTTATTAGCAGAAATAACCCAGTTGGTTCAGCCTTTTGAGTCTGATGATGTGTTTGCCTCTATGGTGAAAGAAACGCACCAGGTGCTTACTAAGGTGGCGTCATTGTTGGATTCACATTTACTGAATCCTGATGCAGATCATGACGGTTTGCTAGCCGTGTCTGTGCCTTTCTTGGACGCCATGGGCATCCTATCTTGCACATGGCAGATATTTAATGTGCTGGCCTATCAGCAAGCACAAGAGACAGTTGATGAGTCGTATATGCAGAATATTAATGCGCTAGCCGCAATTTATGGTGCTTATCGTTTGCCCTCTGCTATGGCGGCTTTGAAGGTCGTTGAAAATGCTGGGTTAGGTCTTGGCAAATATAAATTTTGAAGCAGGCCAGTTAGGTCTGAAGTCGAGATAAAAATAACAATTCGGCAGTGGTTAATAAACCACTCCCTAAAACTCTAGCCATAAAAATAATCAAAATGTCCTCTAAGGGCAAAAGATGAGAGTGGGAGCAAAAAATGAAAGGTGAATTCCATCCAATTAAGGTTGTGGCACATCCTATCCACATTGAAAATCGTGAAGGCGGAGTGCAAGTCATCAATAGCCAAAAAGCGCTGGATGAGTATGCTCGTTGCTGGACTGATCAGCTTGAATACTGGGCTGATAAAACCCCCGATCGAATATTTGTTGCGCAGCGTGATGAGCAAGGTGACTGGCAGGAAGTTACCTACTCACAAGCGGTAGCCCGAGTACGAAAAATAGCATCTTGGTTAATCACTCAGCCAGTTTCTGCTGAGCGTCCCATCGTTTTTTTATGTGGCAACAGCGTTGAGCATTTGATGCTTGCTTTGGCTGGTATGTATGTGGGTGTGGCTCATTCTCCTTTGTCGCCTGCTTATTCTCTTATCGCGACGGATTATTCTAAGCTGCAAGGTATTGTGGATATTTTGACACCCGGCATGATTGTGGTGGATGAGTTGGCACCTTATGAAAAGGCAATTAAAGCGGTTTGCCAAGATACGGAAATTCCCGTAGTGGTGATCAAAGGGGATACCAAGGCACAACAAATTGACAATCCAATTGTGGCTTTTCAATCCTTTTGGGACTTTCCTGAGTCGGCTTTGATTGATGAAATGAACGAGCAAGTGAATGGCGATACGATTGCCAAAGTGCTTTTCACCTCTGGTACCACAGGTATGCCAAAAGGCGTTATCAATACTCAGCGTATGATTTGCGCCAATCAGGTGATGATTCATCAAGTAATGCAGTTCTTGCAAGATCAGCCGCCTATTATGGTTGATTGGCTACCTTGGAACCATACTTTTGGCGGTAACCATAATATTGGTATCGCTTTGTATAACGGCGGTAGTTTGTATCTTGATGATGGCAAGCCAACTGAAAAACTGTTCGCTAAGACATTGCAGAATTTGGCGGAGATATCTCCAACCGTGTATTTCAATGTGCCAAAAGGTTTTGAGTTATTAGTGAAAAATTTGAAAGCGGACAGTGAGTTAGCTGAGAAGTTTTTTGCGCGCTTACAGTTTACCTTCTTTGCCGCTGCAGGTTTGGCTCAGCATATTTGGGATGATTTGGATGCGCTGGCGATTCAATATACTGGCAAGAAAATCCCTATGGTCACTGGGCTAGGCTGTACCGAAACAGCGCCGTCAGCGACGTTTGCTTCTGTTGAAGAATCAACTTCTGGTGTTATTGGTGTTCCTGCGCCAGGTGTGTCTATCAAGCTTGTTCCAAACGAAGGTAAGTTAGAAGCGCGTGTGAAAGCTGAAACTGTGATGCCGGGTTACTGGCGTCAACCAGAATTGACCGCAAAAGCGTTTGATGAAGAAGGCTATTATTGCTTAGGCGATGCGATAGCATATCTTGATGAAAATGAACCGCAGCGAGGCTTCCGTTTTGACGGGCGTGTATCGGAAGACTTTAAACTCGATAGTGGTACTTGGGTCAGTGCAGGTACATTGCGTGCTAAATTTATCAGTGCCTTTGCGCCATTTGTTCAGGATGTTGTTTTGTGTGGCACAAACCGTGGTTATATCACAGCGCTCATTTTCCCAGACTGGGCTCATTGTCAGGCGATTTTGCCTCATGACTTGGTGGAGACGAACGAGCAAGTTATTGCACACTCAGCAGTACGTGATGCTTTTCAGCAGAAGTTAAGTGACTTTGCTAAAAACAGCACTGGTAGTTCGACAGTGGTTCAACGTATTTTGTTGCAAGCTGTGCCACCTAGTATTGATGCAAATGAAATTACTGATAAAGGTTCGTTGAATCAGCGCGCAGTGCAAGCTCACCGTGAAGATCAAATTGAGCTTTTGTATCAAGAGCCTCTTTCTGATTTGGTTATCAGTTTATAAGGAAGAGCGTCATGTTTAACAATGAGCGCCAAGTACAAATTGAGTGGGGTGACTGCGACCCCGCCGATATTGTTTTTTATCCGCGTTATTTTGCCTATTTTGATGCGTCAACGGGGGCTTTATTTGAGGCAATGGGCGTTTCGCTTAGATATATTCGCGATGTATTAAAGACCGTTGGTTTTCCAATGGTTGATACGCGCTCTCAATTTTTTAAACCTTCTAAGTATGGTGACAAGGTTACTATTAAAAGTGAGTTTACTGAGGTTGGTCGTGCCAGCTTTGGGATTCGTCATCAGCTTTTTAATGATGGTGACTTAGCGGTCGAATGCACGGAAAAACGTGTCTGGGCCTGTCTAAATGCAGAAGGTGATCTTAAAGCTAAGACAATTCCAGATGACATTCGAGCAAAAATGTTGAGTCATGGTTAAACAGAAAGGTCAGTGAAAGAATGAAAATTTTAGTAGGTGTTAAACGCGTCATTGATTACAACGTTAAGGTTCGTGTTAAAGCAGATCAAAGCAATGTGGATTTAACCAATGTCAAAATGGCAATGAATCCATTTTGCGAAATCGCTGTTGAAGAAGCGGTTCGCCTGAAAGAAGCTGGCGTGGCATCTGAAGTGATCGTTATGAGCGTTGGAACGACGCAAAGCCAAGAGCAACTTCGTAATGCCCTGGCGTTAGGCGCTGACCGTGCCATTTGGGTTGAAGCTGAAAGCGACATTGAGCCTTTAAATGTCGCCAAAGCCTTTGCCGCAGTCGTTGAAAAAGAGCAACCTGGATTGGTGATTCTTGGCAAGCAGTCGGTTGATTCTGATAATAATCAAATGGGACAGATGTTAGCTGCCTTGATTAAATGTCCACAGGGAACCTTTGCTTCTAGGCTTGTTATCGACGGCGATAAAGCGCTTGTTACTCGTGAAATCGATGGCGGGCTACGTACTGTTGTCCTGACATTGCCTGCGATTGTAACGACGGATCTACGTCTTAATGAACCTCGCTATGCCAAATTACCCGATATTATGAAGGCTAAACGTAAACCACTCGATACCTTATCCTTGGCAGACTTGGGCGTAACGCCAAAGGCTCATTACCGATTAGATAAAGTGGAAGCGCCTTCAACTCGTAGTGCGGGCATTAAAGTGGCGTCGGTGGATGAATTGATCAGTAAATTGAAAGATGAAGCGAAGGTGATCTAATGACGACTTTATTAATTGCAGAACATAATTCGAGTACGCTTTCGTCTGCTACTTTATGCGCCTTGACGGCCGCTCAAGCCATTGGCAATGACATCCATGTGCTGGTGGTAGGTAAAAATGTTGAGTCCGTTGCCGATGAGGCGGCGAGCCTTGCTGGTGTTGCTAAGGTGTTGTGTGCCAATGCGGATGTTTATGAATACGCCTTGGCTGAGCCAATGGGCGATTTGGTTGTGCATTTAGCGGCAAACTATTCGCACATTATTGCGCCGTCCAATTCAGAGTCAAAAGACTTTATGCCAAGAGTGGCCGCTTTATTAGATGTTGGCCAAGTGTCTGATATTTGCGCTGTGTTGAGTGCTGAGCAATTTAAACGCCCGATTTATGCCGGTAATGCGATTGCGACGGTAACGGCTTTGGATGCCACAAAAGTCATTACAGTACGGGCGTCTTCTTTTGATAAAAA
The DNA here is from genome assembly GCF_016906065.1 of Marinomonas foliarum. Classification (NCBI taxonomy): domain Bacteria; kingdom Pseudomonadati; phylum Pseudomonadota; class Gammaproteobacteria; order Oceanospirillales; family Oceanospirillaceae; genus Marinomonas; species Marinomonas foliarum. The sequence goes on from NZ_CP070273.1 coordinate 3,423,708, forward strand.
CATTAAACAGAATGATCAGAAATGTCCTGTTGAAACGATCGATTTTGTGGCTGAGAGTGTTTTGTCTAGTTGGCAATCTGACGACATTACTGAGTCAACAAGACCAGATCTTTCCAGTGCGAGCCGCATTGTGTCAGGTGGTCGTGGAGTCGGCAGTAGCGAGAATTTTGCGTTGGTTGAGGCGTTGGCCGACAAACTAGGGGCAGCAGTCGGTGCCTCTCGTGCGGCAGTGGATGCGGGTTTTGTATCGAATGATTTACAAGTTGGCCAGACGGGTAAAATCGTCGCGCCCGATTTGTACATGGCTTTTGGGATTTCTGGTGCTATTCAGCATTTAGCAGGTATGAAAGACTCCAAAGTCATTGTGGCAGTAAACAAAGATGAGGACGCGCCTATTTTCCAAGTAGCAGACTATGGCTTGGTAGGCGATCTTTTTGCTGTGCTTCCAGAAATGACTTCGAAGCTATAGGCGATAGTGTCGAATTTTATTTTGTGTACTGACAGACCGAGCCTTGGCTCGGTTTTTTTTATGGTTTTTCTATGTCTGATTTTGAGCTGAGCTCGATGACGCGCTTTGCACTAATAAACAAAAAGCAGCCTACAGTGATGGCCATTGCGCTCAGGTGAAATATATCAATCAGTGGTACTTGGTTCATGTTCGTTCCTTTTGAAATTAAGGCTTATTTATTATTTTGTATAATAAAAGCACATGGTGCTCAATTCGTCCATATTGTTTACAAAATAGCTTTTTTTGAATAGCTGTGTTTGTCGAAGGTAAACGTTTAGAATCTGACTCTAATTAATTGATAGGAGCGGCGACCGATTATGATTCGCCCTTTATTAGTGCTGCGTTTGCTGACAATGCCATGCTTGTGGATGAGTGTCGTGCAGTTTGTGTTTGGTGAATTGTCTTTTATGCTGTTTAAGGATGGCGTCGGGCGTGCGTTTGCTATACCCGCAGTGGTTATCTTTTTCCTTTCTCTGACCATTTTGTTGGGTTTTCGAAAGTACGCATTACCTTCGGTTAATACGCGCGAAGCTATGTTGTTCGCCACGTTAACTTGGTTTACTGTTGGGGTTCTGGGGGCTATTCCCATCATATCCATTACTCACATTTCTTTTACTGATGGTGTATTTGAATCGATCAGCGCCTTGACGACCACAGGTGCAACCGTGCTGTCTGGCTTAGATGACATGCCACCCACCTTTTTGATGTATCGCCAATTCTTACAATGGATGGGGGGGCTGGGCGTGGTTATCTTTGTGGTGGCAATTCTTCCGATGTTAAACATTGGTGGTATGCGCCTATTAAAAGCGGAGACGCCTGGCCCAATTAAAGACGAAAAGCTTTCTCCTCGTGTATCTAGTACCACACATTATTTATGGATGGTGTATTTGGCTATCACTGTGTTGTGCGCGTTAAGTTATTATTTTGCAGGTATGTCTGCATTTGATGCGATTGGACATAGCTTTACCACGGTATCGACTGGAGGCTTTTCAACACACGATGCCAGCATGGGCTATTTTAATAGCCCATTAATTTTGTGGATCTGTAACCTTTTTATGGTGTTAGGAGCTGTGAATTTCGCTTTGCATTATCGGATTTATATCGCTCGTAGTATCAAGCTTTATTGGCAAGATGAAGAAACACGAGGTTTCTTGAAAATTATTGGTTTTATTGCTTTGTTATTGGCTTTGTTTCTTTTTCAGACTGGTTCAGAAGAGGGGCTTTGGGTTTCCATAACACAGTCGTTTTTTCATGTGATTTCGTTTATTACTAGCACTGGCTATGCGGCAACGGATTTTGGCGCTTGGCCGGCGGTGACGTCGATTATCTTGATTTTTGTTGGTTACATCGGTGGTTGCGCAGGGTCGACAGCGGGTGGTAATAAAGTTATTAGGAATATCATTTCGGTCAAATCAATAGGCTTGGAAATAAAACGCTTAGTACACCCTAATGGGGTTTTCGCCATGAAGTTTCAGGGGCGAACTATCGCAGCAGATGTACGGCATTCTGTGATGGGCTTTATGTGTCTTGTCGCCATGATAACGATATTGTTTACGGTGTTGCTGATGATGACGGGTATGAGTTTTATGGCGTCTTTAAGCGCTACTGCAGCGTGTTTGAATGTACTTGGGCCAGGCTTTGCAGAGCTAGGTAGTAATTTTTCTCCGTTAAGTGATGCTGGCACTTGGCTGATGAGTTTTGCCATGATCTTAGGGCGTTTGGAATATTTTACTGTGCTGGTGCTTTTCTTTCCGGTGATGTGGCGTCATTAAGAAAGGGCTGTTGGACCGAAAAAAACGGCTAAAAACAGTAATAAATGCCCGATTATTGAGTAATGGGGCATTTTCTTGTGTTGTTGAATGAAATTAAGCCGCTGAGATACCAATACCGTTGCTTTCTTGTTCGTACGTTTCTAGCTCTATCGCAATACTTTTTGATGTTGGTGTATTGCTGAATTCACCATAGCTGTCCAGCGGTACTAACGGATTAGTTTCTGGGTAATAAGCAGCAATGTTGCCTGCAGGAATGCTGTAAGGTACTAGCTTGAAACCACTTACTTTGCGCACTACACCGTCATCCCATAGGGAGCGTAGCGTGACACTTTGACCTTCTTCGAATCCTAGTCGCTGTATATCTGCAGGGTTTATAAATACCACTTTACGCTCGCCCTTGATGCCACGATATCTATCGTTCATACCATAAATAGTGGTGTTGTACTGGTCGTGAGAGCGTAGAGTTTGCATGATCAGCGTTTTGTCTGACAGAAGATCTTGGGCGCGCTTAGGCAGAATAGAATCTGGTAACGGGTGAGTGTGACAAATTGCTTTGCCGGCAGGCGTTTCCCAGCTTCTTTCGCGAGCACTGCTGCCTAGGTAGAAACCACCATCTTGTAGAATACGTTGGTTAAAGTCTTTGAAACCTGGCACGACCGCAGCGATGTGTTCACGAATAATATCGTAATCGCTCACGGTTTCATTCCAATCAATAGGGAAATTACCTAGCGTCGCAGCTGCCATCCCGGCGATGATGGCAGGCTCAGATTTTTGTTCTTTGCTTAACGGTTCTAAGACGCCACCAGAAGCGTGAATCATGCTAAATGAATCTTCTACCGTGACTTTTTGCTGTCCTTTAGCCTGATGGTCAATATCAGTTCGACCAAGGCAAGGCAGTATGATGGCTTCAGTCCCTGTAACTAGGTGGGAACGGTTAAGTTTGGTGCTGATTTGTACGGTTAGCTCGCATTGCTGTATGGCGTGTTCAGTCGCTTTCGTGTCTGGTGTTGCGGCTGCGAAGTTGCCACCTAAAGCGATGAAAACACCGACTTTGCCATCGCGCATCGCGCGGATAGTATCGACAACAGCAAAGCCATGCTTTTGCGGTGGTGTAAATTGAAAGTGTGTTTCTAAAGAATCAAGGAATTCTTGTGGAGGGCACTCATTAATGCCCATCGTTCTATCTCCTTGAACATTACTGTGGCCACGGACAGGGCATACGCCAGCACCAGGTTTTCCTAAATTACCACGAAGCGCCATTAGGTTTACCATTTCGTGAATAGTGGCAACCGAGTGATGGTGCTGAGTGATGCCCATTGCCCAGGTTAAAATCACACTGTTTGCCTTAGCGTAGACGTTAGCTGCATGCGTGATGTTTGCTTTGCTTAGTCCTGATTGATCGAAAATATCTTGCCAAGGTGTCTGTTTTACTTGCTCAAGATAGACATCCAAGCCTTGAGTGTGCTCTTTGATAAAGTCATGATCGAAAATTGCTTCGCCATTTTGTTGAGCTGCTTCTTCCAAGTCGATAAGGACTTTGACTATACCACGCACAACTGCCATATCTCCGCCAATTTTCGGACAGAAGTAGCCAGTGTTGGTTGGCTTGGAACCATTGGTCAGCATTTCTATCGGGTTTTGAGGGTTCTGGAAACGCTCTAACCCACGTTCTTGTAAAGTGTTAAAGTTGAATAACTGCGCGCCACGTTGTACTACTTCTTTTAGAGTTTCTAGCATACGCGGGTGGTTTGTTCCTGGGTTTTGACCGAAGACAAAGACCGCATCAGCATGTTCAAAATCGTCTATTTTAACTGTTCCTTTACCGCTGCCAATGCTGCTAGTTAATGCATAGCCACTGGCTTCGTGGCACATGTTTGAACAGTCAGGGAAGTTGTTTGTGCCGTAAGCACGTGCAAAGAGCTGGTATAAAAATGCGGCTTCATTGCTGGCTCGTCCAGATGTGTAGAAAGCGACATTGTTTGGGGTCGCTTGTTTTTTTAGCGTATCGCCGATGTATTGGTAGGCTTGCTCCCAAGAAATGGCTTCGTAGTGATCTGTTTCTCGGTTATAACGCATTGGCTCAGTGAGTCGACCTTGATATTCAAGGAAGTAATCACTTTGTGTCTTTAGCCAACTTACGCTGTGTTTCGCCATAAACGCGGCATCGACTTTACGTGATGTGGCTTCCCAGTTAACGGCTTTAGCGCCGTTTTCACAAAAGCGAATTTTGGCAGGGTCGTGTTTTTCACCCCAAGCACAGCCTGGACAATCAAAGCCGTGGGGCTGATTGGTTTTTAATAGTGAGTGAATATTTCGAACCGCATTTTTGCTTTTTAACCAATGTTTTGTTGTGCTTTTTAATGCACCCCAGCCGCCTGCCGGTCCTTTGTATGGCGTATAAAAATCAGCTTTTTTACTCAAGATCTGTTCCTTCTTACGGGGTTGAAGATGCAAATATTCTTGGCGCATCTTGCTTAGGCAAATGAATTAGCGTTAGCCCATAATGTTCAGCGAGTGTTACCGCTAATGTGCTTGGTGAGGCTAAATGCACTAGTCTAGAGAGGCCGACTCGAACGGCCTTTTGTACTAATTCAGTACTGCATCTGCTAGTCATTAAAACGCTGTAATTATGTAGATTGATATTTTGTTGCAGTGCGTAGCCAATAATCTTATCGAGAGCATTGTGTCTACCTATGTCTTCCATGCAGATAAGAGGGCTTCCATCTGGGGAAACTAGCAATGCAGCATGAACCGCCCCTGTTTGTTTTCCAAGTGTTTGATAATCAGCTAGACGTGATTTTAACGACAATAAAGTAGACTCAGCTATCGGTTGGCTTGGTGATAATTTTGGTAGTGTAGGGATCGCTTGAGGAAGTGATTCGACGCCACATAAACCACACCCAGTTGCACCAAGATGGGCATGTTTTTTTTGCTTAAAATTGGCGAAGCGGCGAGCGCTTAAAGTTAAGTTAATAGCAATGCTATCAATATTTGGCGGTATCTTGGTGGACTCTATTTCCAAATCTCGTACATCGCTAATTTGCTCAATAATCCCTTCGCTACGAGCAAAACCGATAACAAACGCGTCTAGTTGGTTGGGTGTGACCATCATGACCGCATGGGTAATATCATTGATGCTAATAGCCAGTGGTATTTCTTCCACTAGTTTAGCTGATCCAGCAGCGAGCTTATTATCACAGCGATCAAACGAATGTCGCTGATAGCAGGGAAAAGACAGGGATGAATATTGCATATTATCCGATTTAGTAAATGAATTTGAGAGGCCTTTAATAGTACGGAGAGACGTGAATGTCGTCCAATCTTTTTATGTTGAGAAAGTGCATGAAACGAGGTGAATTTATGGCAGTAATTAATTGTTCATAAAAGAATCAATATAGGTGCGCTTTTCAAAGTGTTAAGTATTTCTTTGAGACTTAAAATGCCGTATTCTTGCCCGAAAAAAAATAGCTTCAACGCTTTTTCCGTATTGGTTGTGTAAAACCCTAGGCGAAAAAGGTATGGACTGTGATTATTTGCACTCCAGCAGTGGCGAGTGGATGGCACTTCAGACAAAGTGTGGTTCTGTACTTGTCCTATATTGAGAATGTGTGCAACCCAGATGGTAGTGCATAGTCAGGGTTCTGTGTGAGCCATTTTTTTGTTTAATGAGTTTTTTATTTATGCAGTTTATTACACGCCTTTCGCGCTGGGCTTTATCTGGGCCGCGTGCTTGGTTATCCATTATCTTCGCTGTTTTCATTGTTCTACTGTTTGTCTATAAATCGCTTGTATCACCAACAGACAACCCTAAAGAGTACCTATTGCCTAGTGGTGAGGCTAAGACGTCCATTAAGCCTTCTGATACTAATGCAAACACAGATGAGGATAATGATTACGGCTCTTTAGTCACCACCGACCCTTTACAGCATGTAGAAAAAGTTACTGCACCTCTTCCTTCAATTGAATACGTTATAAAATCGGGCGATACGCTAGCTGGCATCTTCGCGCGCTTGGGATTATCCCGAGAGTCTTTGTATTCTGTGCTGGAGGCTGACCAAGAGTATCTTGTTCTTGAACCATTGCTTCCTAATGATAAGTTTACTTTTAAGCTGAATGAAGATGGGGAATTGGCAGAGTTAAATCGTCGGCTCGATGTTAGTAAAAGTGTGTCATATGTACAGCACGAAAACGGTGGTTTTAGCTATGAAGAGCATATTAAGCCCATCACCTACACCCATGAAACAGTCCATAGCAAAGTAGTGAGCAACTTTTATCTGTCTGCGAAAAAAGCGGGTCTTTCTGACACCAATATTTTGATTATTCAAGATGTGCTTAAAGGTCGAGTAAATTTCCGAAAGGATTTAAGAGCCAATGACGAATTCGATTTTGTCGTTAAAAAAGGCAGTATTGATGGTGTAAAAGTGGGTGAGGATCAATTAGAAGCCTTAGGGATTACCGTCAAGGGCGAAACGTACCGTGCTTTTTTACATTCGGATGGTCGATTTTACGATGAAGCAGGTAACAGTTTAACGCCTGCCTTATTACGCTGGCCAACGCGTAAACACTATAGAATTAGTTCGTCTTTTAATGCTAACCGTTTACACCCTATAACTGGGCACCCCGCTCCCCATAATGGAGTTGATTTGGCAACCCCTTCAGGAACCGAAGTGTTGGCTACTGGCGATGGTATTGTGACCCGAGTGGCATCACATAAATACGCGGGTAAATATGTTGTTATTGACTATACTGGCCCATATGGCTCTCGTTATTTACACCTTAATAAAATTCTAGTGAAAAAGGGCCAAAAAGTTAAACGTGGTCAAGTCGTTGCATTATCTGGAAATACTGGACGAACGACAGGAGCACATTTGCACTATGAACTGCATGTTAGAGGTCGACCAGTAAATCCAATGACAGCGAGTATTCCAACAACGCAATCAATACCAGATAGTATGCGCAGTGAATACAATGCCAATGTTGCTAGTTGGATTAGTATGATGACAGATCGTAAGTCAAAGCGTGCTGATGTACATAAAGAAATGCCAGAGCAGACAGAAGTAGACTCTGGTGCAGAGTAAGGTTTACGGGTGTTTTGAATAAGCGTATTTCTATACAGCTTAGTTGTTTGAAATAACGATATAAAAAAGGAGCATTGTGATGCTCCTTTTTTTATTGGTTAACTTTTTACCTTACAGGCTCTTTTTATAAGACTTGTTACCAACGACAAAGATACCTAAGAACACTACTAAGCCGATGAACTGAATCCATAGATCTAAGTTTGGCCATAACATCATCAAGGACGCTACCAATAGCAAAGCGCGTGGCACAATGGCTAGCTTGTCTTCTAGATAACCTTCCATCGCACCTACTAATGCATACATGCCAAAAATAGCAAAGAAAGATAGACGTAATAATGTTTCAGAATCACCACCAATCAGCGGAGTATAGGCCATTAATAACGGCACAATATACAGACCTTTTGCCAGTTTCCATGCAGTCATACCCGTTCGCATTGGTGGTGTTTTCGCTATCGCGGCTGCGGCAAATGCCGTTAAACACACAGGAGGCGTCACATTACTATCTTGTGATAACCAGAAGATAATCATATGAGCAGTTACTAAAATCATAGCCACGCTTTCAGCACCTAAAGCCTGATCCATTAACATGCCTTTAAAGTCATTTGGTACCTGTGCCAACAAAGCCTGTGCTTGGTCTATCGGCATGCCTTGCGCGAGCGCCGCAATAGCAGAAGGATCGACCAACATAAAGACTGCGTTTGCCGCTTCAGGTAAGCTTCCCGATGCCATCATGTCTAATAGTTGGCTTTCTGCTATCAGATTGAACAAAGCCGGCGCTGACAGTGTTCCTAAAACAATATAGGCCGCTGTAACGGGTAAGCCCATACCCAAGATAAGAGAGGCAATGGCCACCAAAATTATGGTGTAGAACAAACTCCCACCAGCCCAGTTAGTAATTAATAAAGAGAAAGTGTTACCTACCCCCGTTGTACTAATTACGTTTACCACTAAGCCAATACCGACTAGAAGAACCGCCGTCGTTGACATATTCTTTGCGCCTTGAGCCATAGCATCGAGTATTTCGGCAGGCCCCATGCGATGTTTGCTAGATAGAAATGAAGCGGCAATAACAGCAAGTATACTGATCCCTGCCGCGTAAGTTGGCGTAAAACCCTGAACTAACAGAGTTACCAGAACTGTTAAAGGGACAATATGGTGCCAACCACTTTTTAATACTTGCGACACTTTTACAGCATCATCACTTTCTGTTGAAATCACCTTGCTACGCTTTGCTTCAACACGAACGAAGAAGCCAACAGAGAGAAAATACAGTAAGGCAGGAATAGCTGCGACACTGATGATGGTTACATAAGATACTTGGGTATAGGACGCCATGATAAAAGCACCAGCACCCATAACAGGAGGCATTAGCTGCCCACCAGTAGAGGCAGCGGCTTCAACGCCCGCTGCAAAGCGTGCTGGAAAGCCAGCTCTGCGCATCAGAGGAATAGTGATAACCCCCGTCGATACAGTGTTGGCGACAGAAGAGCCAGAAACAGAACCCATTAGCCCTGAACCGAGCACAGCGACAAACCCCGGTCCGCCAATCATTTTGCTGGCAAGAGAGCGAGATAGATCGATGATGAAATCGCCGGCACCGGATTTTACTAAAAAAGCGCCGAATAAAATAAACATGAAGACAAAGCTCCATGAAATACGAGAAATAGAACCGAACATACCGTCAGTACTAAAAAAACTGCGGTATAGCAGGGTTTCTAGGCTAAGACCTGGGAAGTTAAACATGCCTCCCAGCCAGCGTCCCCACAACACAACATAGGTCAAGGCTACAATAATCAGGAATGGAATGAACCAGCCACTGGTTCTGCGAATGAGCTCAAGAGACAGTAATACAGCAATGCTGGAAACGATCCAATCTGATGTGCTGAATGTCACACCTCTGGCGTAGAGAGCGTCTTCGAAAAAGATGATATACAGCACCATTCCAATCAGTGCGAGCACGATTGCACCATCGAAAAACATCGCTACTTTGCTGTCTTGCCATTTTGGGTGTGCTGGAATCAGTAACGCGCATAATGCGCCAAAGCCTGCAAAGTGAAAGGCAGAGACCCACAATTCAGGTAAGGTCGCGATGGTGTTGATGTAAATATGAGCCACAGCGAGAAAAACAGAAATGGTAAAAACAAGACGGTTTAACCAGAGCCCGGAGCGATGTTTTGTTTCGAAATCCTCAAGATTAACGTCTTGAGAGTCGGTTGGTTGCGATGAAGCAGTCATAGACAGGCTACCTTAGATACGTACAGAAACAAATTGAGCAAAGAGAGGTAAAGTGCGCCGTACTTAGTACGGCGCGATAATCAATTACGACTAGATTAGTTGGCAATCAGGCGAGCTGGAATGTTAATACCGCGCTCACGATAATAACGAGCCGCACCAGGGTGCAATGGCACAGGCAGGCCAGCAATGGCTTTTTCAATTGACATTACAGAGGTCGCTTTGTGAATGGCACTTAAATATCCCAAGTTCTCATAAAGTGATTTAGTCAGCTCATAGACATCGTCTTCAGACAAATCTGCACGTGTCGCAAGGAAATTAGGTTGCGCTACTGTGTTGATGTCTTTTGTTTGGCCAGGGTAGGTATTGGCAGGAATAACGTAACGAGTCCATAACTCGTAATTACCATTGGCTTGTTTAATCTGCTCGTCCGTGAAATCCAACACTTTCACCTTGTCACCCATTGATGCGTATAATCTTGTTACAGCACTGACAGGTACACCAGCTGGCGTGTTCATACCATCAATGTTGCCATTTTGCATAGCATCGGCACTGGCACCGTATCCCATGTAAGCTAAGGCGAACTTATCTGGATCGATATTGAGGCCTTTTAACTGTTGGCGGCCAGAGCCTTCAGTGCCAGAGTTTTTAGTGCCAATTGAAAATTTGTGATTAGTATTTTCAATGTCTTTTAGGTCGGCAACTGTCCCCGTTTTAGCCAAATCTGATTTTAGTACAAAGTGTTCTACGTTTTGCCATAGCATTGAAACAGAACGTAATTCAGACTGTTTGCCTGAGCTTTCAAATGGGCCTTCACCGTCCCATGCCCATGCGCCATAAAGGCCCTGTAAAATAGCGAATTGTGCTTGGTTTTCGCGAAGTAATTTGATGTTTTCGCCTGAGCCTGCAGAACTGATTGCAGAGACAGATAAACCGAATTTTGGTTCTAGCTTAACTTTACTTAATGTTGCGATAGCCACACCAACGGGGTAATAAGTGCCACCTGTTGATGCTGTTGCTAATATATAGTTGCGGTTATCAGCAGCAGACGCATTGGTTGCGGAAAGTGCAATAGCAGCCGCGGTTGCACTAGAAAGAATGGCTTTAGTAACGAATCCCAATTTCATGTTATTTTTCTCCTAATTGGTGGGGTTGGTTGATTATATCTATAGCGATAATCGTGCCAAATATATAACTCGTTGATATGTATATATTATTTTTTATTTCCTTCTATTTTTTCACTTTTATATCCTGATATGCGCTATTTATTGCTTATTGTTGACGTTTCTCTGTAGGCAATAAATTGCTCACGATTAGATCGAGTAACCACTACTGTTAACATGTTATTTTGTTGCTTGTCCCATTTTGGGTAAGCGAAATATTGCCGATGGATCTGGAAGGTAAATAATGAAGCAAGAATCGACTATTCGTGTTGTACTGTTTGACTTAGGAAATGTGTTGGTAGATCTGGGTGATGTCTCTGAAATGCACCGTATGCTGAATACAGAGGGAGAAGAGTCTGATGTTTGGCTGAAGTGGTTATCATCACCGACTGTTGCTGCGTTTGATTCGGGTAAGATTTCTTTTGATAAATTCGCGAAAGATTTATTGGCTGAAGTGGGCAGTAATATTGATAAAGATGTCTTTAAGGCTTCATTCAAAGCATGGCCAAGGGGGTTGTTTGACGGTGCATTGGAGTTAGTCGCAGCAGTTAAGCCTGAATATCATCGGGCGATACTATCCAACACCAATGCTGCGCATTGGCCAAGGTTGATGGATGAAATGGCTCTAGCAGGTAAGTTTCACAGTTATTATGCCTCTCATCAAGTAGGGTTTGTGAAACCGGATGCCGCGATTTATCATCATGTTATTGAGAGCTTGAAAGTGTCGCCCGATCAGATACTTTTTATTGATGATAATCAGGTTAATATTGATACCGCATGTGCATTGGGTATGAAGGCACATCGAGTAAAAGGAATTGAGCAAGCTCGTCAAGTGCTTGAACAGTACAAGGTGCTATCTAGTTAATATCAAGATAGTAGAACCGGGTAGGTTGAAGCCTTTAAAGGAAGTTATTGGGGTGAAAATGCAGTTGGGCTTAGAGGTTTCTATGCGTACTTTTGATGGACAGTCTTCGATTAGTTATTCTCGAACTCGACCAATGTATCCGGCCGAGCTCTATTATTGGCTTTCTCAGCAAGTGCCTTCTTCCAGCGTAGTATGGGATTGTGCTTGTGGAACGGGTCAGGCATCAGTTGATCTCGCTGCATATTTCGACCATGTCGAAGCATCAGATATTAGTGAGTCTCAAGTCACGGCGGCAACGCCTCATCGTAAAGTGAATTATCAGGTGTTTCCTGCCGAGAAAACTCTTTATCCAGATGACTATTTTGATGTGGTGTGTGTCGCTCATGCACTGCATTGGTTTGATTTAGAGTCTTTTTGGTCTGAGCTTCGACGAGTCTTGAAACCTGGCGGCATATTTGTTTGTTGGGGGTATAACTGGCTGCAAGTCGGAGAAGCAGAAGATAAAGCAATTGCAGAGGCAGTCTTGCCGCACCTTGAAGAGTATTGGCCGGCAGAAAGTCGCTTGTTGTGGGAGCAATATAGGAATATTGAATTTCCGTTTGAACTTATAGACGTACCAGCATTTGAATTGAAGTGTCACTGGTCTGTGACACAAACTTTGGACTTTATTCGAACTTGGTCAGCGTCTCAGTTACGTATACAAGAGCTGGGGGACGACTTCTTGCTAGAGGCTTCTCCCATTATTCGAGAAGCTTGGTCTGAACCAACTAAAAAGCAGCAAATACATCTGCCATTTTTTGTAAAGGCAGGGCGCTTTTCTTAGACAAGCCGTTAAACGCTTAAATGAAAAGTCTCATAAGACTAAAGTGGAATAGATCAGAATGCTTGTCGGGTTATAGTAGTTCTGCATCCGAATAACAAATTTAACAATGGAGCGGGTTATGAAATCATTATATAGCGCAACCTCAAATGAGGCGGCAAAAAATGCCAATGTGAGTCAAGCAGAATTTGAAAAACGCTATCAAGAATCGATTGAAAGCCCAGATGAATTTTGGGGTAAAGAGGGGGAACGATTAGATTGGTTTACACCTTATACTAAGGTGAAAAACACCTCTTTTAAGCGAGGTGAAGTTAGTATTAAATGGTTTGAAGATGGCGAGTTAAACGTCGCTTATAACTGTATTGATCGCCATTTGGCCACCTCTGCCAATAAAGTTGCTTATTACTGTGAAGGCGACAAAGAAAACGACGAAAAAGTCGCGATTACCTATCAGACACTGCATGATGAAGTCGGGCGCTTAGCCAATCTATTGAAGCGCCAAGGCGTTAGCAAAGGCGACCGTGTCGCTATATACATGCCAATGATCCCTCAAGCTGTTTACGCCATGTTAGCGTGTGCTCGAATCGGTGCTATTCACTCTGTTATTTTTGGTGGCTTTTCCGCCAACGCGATTGCTGATCGCTTGAATGATTGTGAAGTGAAGCTCGTTATTACCGCCGACGAAGGTCGTCGCGCTGGGAATACGATTCCACTTAAGCACAATGTAGATATGGCTCTAGATCATAATGCGTGCCCATCGGTTGAGTCCGTTGTTGTATATCGCTATACGCAGAAAGATGTGCCTTGGTTTGATGGTCGTGATGTGGATTGGGCTGTTGAAGTTGAGAATGAAAGTACTGACTGCCCAGCAGAACCAATGAATGCAGAAGACCCATTGTTTATCTTGTACACATCAGGGTCGACAGGTAAGCCGAAAGGGGTAGTTCATACAACGGGTGGTTATTTAGTTTATGCGTCATTGACCCATGAATTGGTTTTTGATCTTAAGCCTGATGATATTTACTGGTGTGCGGCTGATGTTGGCTGGATCACCGGACACAGTTATATGGTATATGGTCCGCTCGCTAATGGCGCAACCAGTATCTTGTTTGAAGGTGTTCCAACCTACCCAGATTCAGGTCGAATTGGTCGAGTGGTAGACAAATTTGATGTCACTCTTTTATACACTGCGCCAACGGCAATTCGTGCTTTGATGGCGAAAGGTGATGAAGCAACACGTACTAGTCAGCGAAATTCTTTGCGTATATTGGGCAGTGTTGGTGAGCCAATTAACCCAGAAGCTTGGTCTTGGTATTACAGTGAAATTGGTAATTCTGCTTGCCCTATCGTAGATACATGGTGGCAAACAGAAACGGGTGGCATGATGATGACGCCACGTATTGTTCAGGGTGATGTAAAGCCTGGATCTTGTACTGGGCCATTGTTTGGTGTTCAGCCTGCATTGGTGGATGCTCAAGGTGTTGTACAAAATGCTCAGGGCGTTCAAGTGGAAGGTGGATTGGTCATTACGGATTCATGGCCTGGCCAAGCACGTACCGTCTATGGTGATCATGAGCGTTTTGAACAAACTTATTTCAGCACGTTTGAAGGCATGTATTTCACTGGTGATGGGGCGATGCGTGATGAAGATGGTCACTATTGGATCACCGGCCGAATGGATGATGTCTTAAACGTATCTGGTCACCGTCTCGGTACTGCTGAAATTGAAAGCGCCTTGGTAGCGCATCCTTCTGTTGCTGAGGCTGCGATTGTAGGATATCCGCATGATATTAAAGGACAAGGTATTTACGTTTACGTGAGTGCAGTTGCTGGAGTCACTCCAGACGAAGAACTCACTAAGTCGTTGAAGCAGTTTGTTCGTCAAGAAATTGGGCCTATCGCGACACCTGATCTGATTCAATGGGCAAGCAAAGGTCTACCAAAAACGCGCTCAGGTAAGATCATGCGTCGTATTTTGCGGAAGATTGCTGCTAATGAACATGATCAATTAGGAGATACAAGTACATTAGCTGATCCAAGTGTGGTTGATGATTTAATCGAAAACCGTTTAAATGTGTGACCGTTTACATATTTAAAAGGATAAACTGTGATTTCACTTGTTATCGCGGATGATCATCCTTTGTTTCGTAGTGCACTAAGTGGTGCATTACGAGCAGAGATTCAGGGTATTGTCATCGTCGAATCTTTTGACTTAGATTCGACGATACAGTGCTTGAGCCGTCTTGATGACCTTGATTTGCTCTTACTGGATTTAAATATGCCGGGCAGTGGTGAGCTTTATGGGTTAATTCGAATTCGTAAAGACTTTCCAGATGTACCAGTAGCTGTGATTTCAGGCAGTGAAGACAGTGAAATGGTTGCAAAAGTCATAGACTCCGGCGCGCTGGGTTTTATCCCCAAAACCAGTGAGCCAGCCACTTATGTACAAGCGATCCATGCTATTTTAGCAGGTGATATTTGGTTGCCTGATGATCTTAAGCAGGCTGTGGCTAATCAGCCTAAGCCTGATTTATCTATGCAAAATAAAGTTGCCGAATTGACTCCTCAGCAATACAAAGTGCTGTGTTATTTGCATGAAGGATTGTTGAACAAGCAAATTGCCTATGAGTTGTCCATTTCGGAAGCAACGGTTAAAGCACATATTACTGCCATATTTCGTAAACTTGAAATTAATAACAGAACGCAGGCTGTATTGGTTGCAAGTGATTTAAAATTACAAATGACGACGACTATGAGTTAAGAGTTGTCGTCTTTTTTTGGATCTATTTTACATTGGCAAGAGGAAGGTACTGGATCAATCCCGCCTTCGTGCCACGGATGACATTTAGACAGTCTTTTTATTCCAAGATACATTCCTTTAAACACACCATATTGCTCTATGGCTTGAACCATATATTGCGAGCAACTTGGGTAAAATCTGCAGTTATTTCCTAGCAATGGACTAATCAAAAACTGATAGCCTTTTACCAGTAGAATAAATATTTTTTTCATGGGGTTTTATCTGTTTTCTGAGCCTTAAATGTCATTTCTGTGTAAATAATGACGCCTATTTGATACTGTATTCGAAATATATCACAGAAAAGAACTCACTATGCCAGATCAACATCTTACTTTAGATGCAATGAAGGTCGTTGCCTATCAAGGCGAGCCCGGAGCTTATTCTCATTTAGCGTGTAAACATACCTTTCCTGATTGGAGTAGCGTTCATTGCGCCACCTTTGTTGACGCTCTAAATATGGTTGAAAAGGGTGATGCGTACTACGCAATGATTCCGGTTGAAAATTCTACGGCAGGGCGGGTCGAAGAAATTTATCGAGAGTTAAAACGTACTCAGCTGTATGTTGTGAAAGAGCATTTTGAACCAGTAAATCACTGTTTGATTGTTCCTCACTCTATGACGATCGATCAAATTACTCGAATTGGTAGTCACCCTCAAGCATTGGCGCAGTGTGATAATAATATTAAAGCGCTAGGGGCAAAAAGTCAGGCAATGTACGATACCGCTGGGGCAGCTAAGCACATCGCTGAGTTTGATGAGCCAGGGTTAGCAGTTATATCGTCTGAGCTAGCGGCTGAACTTTATGATCTAAAAGTTCTCAAGACGTATTTTAATGACTCTGTAGGCAACACGACTCGCTTCCTAGTATTTGCCCGTCAGCAAAAAATGCCTGTCATGGAAGAAGGTGAAACTTACATAACGTCTTTTATGTTTCGTGTGCGAAATATCCCTGCCGCTTTGTATAAAGCTATGGGCGGCTTTGCGACTCAGGGTATTAATATGTTGAAACTAGAAAGCTACATGGTGAATGGTAACTTCACCGCGACGCAGTTTTATGTGGATGTAGAGGCGCACTTTCAATCAGCCTCCATGCAGGCTGCGCTTGAGGAGTTGAGTTTTTTCTCTGAAGATGTGCGAGTTTTAGGAACCTATTTGGCTGATGAGTATAGGTTAAAGTCATTATGATGCGTTGGTGTTGCGTTGTTTTATCTCTGTTTTTTAGTTCAATAGCGTTTGCAGAGCTGGATGCTTTGTCTTCTTTAACAGGGACTGAGTTGAGTTCATACGATGATTTTTTTGATAGCATTCCAGTAGTCGTTACCCCATCTAAAATTGCTCAGCCAAGGGTCGATGTTTCCTCTACGCTGTCTGTGTTGGATGGAGAATTCATTCGGCGCCTTAATATGCAGTATGTTGAAGACTTACTACAATTTGTCCCAGGGTTTGCTGTGTTTCCCTATAAAGCATCCAGCCAGAAAATTGTTTCGTACCATGGTACTCAGTTAGAAGAATATCGCCGCATTCAGGTATTGGTTAATGGGCGCTCTGTATACAGTGCTGGTAAGGCGCGAGTCGAGTGGGCAACCTTGCCATTGAATATTGAAGATGTTGCGCGAGTGGAGGTCAACAGAGGCCCAAATGCAGCGAGCTATGGTATCAACTCTTTTTTTGCTGTGGTGAACATCATTACACGTTCTCCTTTGGAAACGCTGGGTGAAAGTATCTCTGCTTATTCTGGTTCACAAGGTGATTACCGCTTATATGGCCAACATAGTGGCTTGAATGGTGATTGGAGCTATCGGGCATCAGCTTCTACTAGTAACGTGAGTGGATTTGACACAGGTAATGACGGTAATGATCGCCATGATGGCCATGGGGCGACCATGGGAAATGTTGTTATCCAAAAAGAAATGTCAAATAGCTTCTTTGGTTTGGATTTAGGTGCAAGTCATGTCAAAGCCAATATAGATCCTGATGAGTATGCCACAGGGTCTTATGATGTTAATGATCCCGTACGTGAATCAAATCGTGAGCATATAAAGCTTAGTTATAGTAAGCAAGTGTCTTCTAATCACGAATTAAGACTCCAGTATTATTATGATCAGGCTGAGCAAAGTGAGCATCATGATGCCAGACTGACAAGTGCTTTTTATGGGTATTTTTTTGGCGGTACCAGTAGTGGTGATGTCTATAGATCGTATGATGTAAATTTAGTTGAAACTCGTCAGGACCTCGAAGTACAAAGTACTTGGGAGGCGACAGAAAATCTACGTGTGATATCAGCATTGGGTTATCGTTTAGATGAAGCCGACTCCGAACATTACTTTTCGGGTGCAGTCAGCGATGAAGTACTTCGAGCGTCTTCAAATGTAGAATATAGGGTTGGCGATCGTTGGGTGCTAAATACGGGAGCCATGCTAGAGCGCAGTCAAATGGGTGGGACGTTTTTATCACCTAAGCTTGGGGCTACCTATAAATTATCAGAAAAAGAATCTATTCGATTCAATGCCTCTAAAGCGGTGAGAACCCCTGACTTGTCTGACCAGTATTTTAAGTGGCATTACGTATTGTCGACTGGAGAAAGTTCCTACACTACTTACGCGGATCAGGGGGAGAGTGAGGAACAAATTACCTCCTATGAAGTAGGCTATTACCATTATTGGCTTGATCAGGGCTTGTCGATGGATATCAAGCTTTATCATGATTCGGTTCAAGATATGGTATTAAGCAGAAAATATTTTTCTAATTCTGGGGCGGACTCAGCCATAGAAGAAGGGGTGACAGAAGACGTAAGTATTAATGGTTTGGAATTTGAACTAGATTGGCGTTCTCGATCAGGCGGAATGACGCGTTTTACTTATGCTTATCAAGACACTCAAACTGACAATAGCAAACTATTGGACTCTACCTCACCAATAATGATGTCGTTATTTTCCAGCCAGCCAATAACGGATAAATTGTTTATTAATGGCTATTATTGGTATGGGAAAGAGCTAAATGAAAGGAATTATGAGTTTCTGAATACATGGCTATCTTACAAAATGTCACTAGGTGGGTACTCAAAAGCCACTATGGGGTTGGGAATGGAAGCACGCCTGGACGGGAACGCTTTGGTTAACCGGCATAATAATTTGGATGAAGACACGTTCTTCTATGTCTTTAGCAACATTACTTTCTAATTTGGATTAATGAAAGAGTGAAACGGATTTTTTGTTTTTTACTGCTGTTTAGCACATTGAAGGTGTCGGCAGCGGTTTATGTAGTTCACAATACTGAAGAGAGTTCAGTACGTTCATTGACGTTCCAACTTTCTAAATTGTTATCAGCTAGTACAGCGATTATTCCAGTGCGTCAGTCTGTGTTTGTGCAAAATATTTCAGCGTTACAACAAGACGATATGATTGTTGCTATTGGAGACGAGAGTCTTCGTCAAACTTGTTCCGTTGCCTCAAAGGGGGCAGTTGTTTCCGTCTTTATAGGAAAAGAGGAATATTTAAATATTCAGCCTCAGTGCTCGATACCCAGTAGTGCTGTTTTTTCAGGAGCCCCTTTAGAAAAGCGCTTGTCATTATTGCAAGCGGTATGGTTTGATCCAAAACCACTGACGGTTTTATACAGTGATAATCTTCTCATTGATCAGCAGGGTATGCAGGAGCAGGCAGCATTATATGGTTTTACCTTTCGTTTTTTGCAAACTGAGGTTGATCGTTTATCCGTTTTAAAAGCGGTTAACTATATTTTGGAAGATTCTAAGATGATGTTTTCATTGGTGGACTCGAAGCTTTATGAAAACGGTATTGCACAAGACATTTTGAAGCTGCTATTTCATAAACAGAACGTGATGGTGGGTCCATCGTTTGGCTTTGTGAGAGCTGGCTCTTTGTTTGCAATTTATTCTGATACAGAAACAAAGCTGGATGCTTTAGCGGCTCGCATTAATGGTTGGCAAGAAGAGGGTACGCTGTTGGAAGCAGTATACCCAGATAAACTAAGAGTCAGCTTTAACCCCTATCTAATCAAGTCTCACGGTATTGTGCTGCCTTCGGCAGCTTATTTAAAAGACCAATATGGACTTTGCTCGGAGACCGCATGCAACTAACTCCGAGCCTCAATTAGTCTAAAAAACGCTTTACCAAGCTACTAAACGGTACGGGTTTTTCAGCATGGAGCCAGTGTCCTGCTCCTGATATCATTTTAAAGCTAGCCTGTGGAAATAGTTTGAAGATAGCATCCTGATAATCAGCCACAATATAGTCTGAATTCTCGCCTTTTATAAACAGTGTTGGGGTGTTGATCGCAGTGCTTATCTCTGGTTTTTTCAAAATAACCGAGTAGCTGTCAGCAATATTTTTTACCGAAAGATCTAGGCCAAACCCTTGTTCTTTTTTGGTTAGGCTTTTTAATAAAAACTGTCTTACCGCCAAATTTGATTCATACTGGCTCAATAATGAGTCGGCTTCTTTTCTTGATGCCGGTTGCGCTTCATCAATAGCCTTTAAACCTTCTAAGATACGAGTATGACTAGGCTCGTAATCGACAGGAGCAATGTCCACCACGATGAGCTTTTCTATTTGTCCAGCTTGGGCGATTGCTGCCATTTGCATGGCGACTTTCCCACCCATAGAATGACCTAAGAGATAGAAGCGATTTATATTATTTGAGTGAGCCCAATTCAGAACAGCTTCAGCCATTTTAGGGTAGCTTGCATCCGGCATACTATCTGACTGTCCATGGTTTGGAAGGTCGACACAATGTATCGTGAAGTTTTCCGCTAAGGATTGCGCAATAGAGTGCCAGTTGTCAGCATTGCCAAATAAGCCATGGATGACAATAAGATTTGGGCCTGATGAGCCATATTGCTTTGCGTGTATCATAGTAACCTTGTGTGGAAGTAAATATAGCTACATTGTATCAAGTCTTGGAAAGTTTCGTCCCTATAGAATCAAGGTAGTTGCTTGAATGTTAGACACATTTTTTATAAAGAGCTTGAAACACCCTTTGCGTATTACGGCAGTGGTGATAGATAAATTGGGCATTAAAGCCAATTGGATTACCTTATTTGGCTTTACCATGGGCATGATGGTCTTGCCTGCTTTGTATTTTGGAGATATGTCACTTGCTTTAGTGCTGGTGGTCATTAATAGAGTCATGGATGGTTTAGACGGTGCTGTTGCTCGTATCCAAGGGCCTACGGATTTGGGTGGTTATTTGGATATCACCTTAGATTTTATTTTCTATTCAGCGGTGGTGTTTGGCTTTGCTCTAATGAACCCGTTAGAAAACGCATTGGCGGCCAGTTTTCTGATTTTTTCTTTTATGGGGACGGGAAGTAGCTTCTTGGCCTTTGCTATTATGGCAGAGAAAAGAAACATTGAGCGTTTAGAGTATGGCCGTAAATCTTTGTATTTCTTGGGGGGGCTGGCAGAGGGAGCAGAAACTATTGCATTTCTAATACTGATTTGCATGTTGCCAAATTACTTTGCTGTACTGGCGTATGTTTTTGGTATGGTGTGTTGGATAACGACGGCAACCCGAATTTATGCAGGTTACCGGACATTACGTGACCCCAGCTAGGAAGAGCTATTAGTCGAAAAAAGCGATTTCGATATCGCTTTTAACGATGGCGCAGCATGCTAGTAAATAGCCGCTTTGCACCCATGCTAGGGGCTCAAATGGATAAATGACATTTCCCCATAAGAGTTTGATTGAGCAAGAAGAGCAATACCCTTCACGACACTGGTATTCAACGTGAATGCCAGCGCGCTCAAGCTGAATTAATAGGGGTTCTTCCTCAGTGACGAGGATTTGTTTTTTCCCTAAAAGTACGCGATGTACTGCTTGCCCTTTTCGCTCTTGTTTCTCAGATATTTCTTTTTTAGAGGTCGAAGTCATCAAAATCTGAGTCATCTAAACTGTTATCTGTTTGTCCAACTAAGTAAGAGCTGATTTCAGCTTCTTGTGGTGCGACTTGAACATTGTCACTTACTAACCAGGCATTGATCCAAGGGATTGGATTGTTCTTAGTGGCAAAGTGGGTTTCTAATCCAACGGCTTGCATACGAACATTGGTAATATATTCTACATACTGACCTAGGATTTGAGCGTTAAGACCGATCATTGAACCATCTTTGAATAGGTACGTTGCCCATTCTTTTTCTTGCTCAGCGGCTTCAATAAAGATCTGACGAACTTCATCTTGGCACTCTGCTGCAATGATGGCCATTTCAGGGTCATCTTTACCTGATGCCATCAGGTTCAACATGTGTTGTGTGCCTGTTAAATGTAAGGCTTCATCACGTGCGATTAGCTTGATGATTTTTGCGTTGCCTTCCATTAGAGTGCGTTCTGCAAAGCCAAAACTGCAGGCAAAGCTAACATAGAAACGAATGGCTTCTAATACGTTGACTGAAGCAATCGTAAGGTACAGTGCTTTTTTTAGCTTAGGCATAGATATTTCAATCTCGCCCCTACCTGGGATGTCGAATGTTCCCATGCCCATGGTGTTGTACAGATTGACCATTTCAATAAGGCGATCGTAGTAGATAGAAACGCTGTCTGCGCGCTTAGTAATTTCTTCGTTAGTGACAATATCGTCAAAAATCTTGGTCGGATCATTCACAATATTACGAATGATGTGCGTATAAGATCGGCTGTGAATGGTCTCACTGAAAGACCAAGTTTCGATCCATGTTTCTAATTCTGGTAAAGATACGATTGGTAATAAAGCAACATTTGGCGAGCGACCTTGTACACTGTCTAGTAGGGTCTGGTATTTTAGGTTGCTTAAAAAAATATGCTGCTCATGTGCTTCCAAGCGTTGGAAATCTTTGCGATCAGTTGAAAGGTCGACTTCTTCTGGACGCCAGAAAAATGACAGCTGCTTTTCTATCAATTTTTCAAAGATAGGGTGCTTTTGCTGGTCATAACGAGCAACGTTGACATTTTCACCAAAGAACATGGGTTCTTTTGTACTATCGAAATGTTTACGGTTAAAAGTCGAGTAACTCATGTCTCAGGGTATTCCTCAAAAGCATGGGGGTGTGATTGATAAAAGGCACACCTTAGTTGTTAATGAATTTAGGTGTTTCGCTAAAATGCTAAACATAGCAAAGCCCCATGTCTATGAGGCTTTGCTTGTCACATTGTTAAATGAACACTAAACGATGTTAGACAAGTTAGATTTTGCAAGCACCGCCAGCGCAATCATCCATGTCTTCTTGCTTGTCATCTGCACCATCACGCGTGTTGTGATAGTAAAGTGTTTTTACGCCTAATTTATAAGCTGTTAGAAGGTCTTTCAAAATCACCTTCATTGGTACTTTTTGAGCATCAAACTTCTGTGGGTCATAGTTTGTGTTAGCTGAGATAGCCTGATCGACAAACTTCTGCATGATGCCAACCAACTGTAAGTAACCATCGTTACTTGGAATAGTCCAAAGCAGTTCATAGTTGTCTTTTAAACGTTCAAACTCAGGAACAACTTGCTTCAAAATGCCATCTTTACTGGCTTTGACTGATACGAAACCTCGTGGTGGCTCGATGCCATTTGTCGCGTTGCTAATCTGAGAAGAGGTTTCAGATGGCATTAACGCTGTTAGAGTTGAATTACGTAGACCGTGAGTAACGATTTCAGTGCGCAAGCTTTCCCAATCGTAGAACAACTCGTTGGAAACGATGTTATCGATTTCTTTTTTGTAGGAATCGATTGGTAAAACACCTTTAGAGTAAGTTGTTTCGTTAAAGGCTAGGCATGGTCCAAACTCTTTTGCTAACTTGTTAGATGCTTTCAATAGGAAGTATTGAATTGCTTCAAATGTTTTATGAGTCAGCTCGTTTGCACTGCCGTCAGAATATTTAACGCCATTCTTAGCCAAATAGTACGCGTAGTTGATAACACCCACACCCAATGTGCGTCGTAATTCAGTGGCACGTTGCGCTGCTGGAATTGGGTAGTTTTGGTAATCTAACAGGCTGTCTAAAGCACGGACGATAAGTTCTGATAGTTCTTCTAGTTCATCTAGGTTTTCAAGCGCGCCTAGGTTAAAAGCAGAAAGAGTACAAAGTGCGATTTCGCCTTCTTTATCATCAATGCTGTTTAGTGGCTTAGTTGGAAGTGCGATTTCCAAACATAAGTTACTTTGCTTAACGGGTGCAACTTTAGGGTCAAATGGGCTGTGGGTATTGCAGTGATCCACGTTCTGTAAGTAAATACGACCAGTACTAGCGCGCTCAGAAGCAAATAGCGTGAACAGCTCAGTGGCTTTAACCGTTTGCTTGCGGATAGAGCTGTCTTGCTCATACATGGTGTATAGGCGATCGAATTCCTCTTGGTCTGCAAAGAAGGCATCGTATAGACCAGGTACATCTGATGGGCTAAACAATGTAATGTTGCCGCCTTTGATCAAACGTTGGTACATCAAACGGTTGAATTGAACGCCATAGTCTAAGTGACGAACGCGGTTTTCTTCTACACCACGGTTGTTTTTTAATACTAATAGGCTTTCGACTTCAAGGTGCCAAATAGGATAGAAAACAGTCGCTGCGCCACCACGAACACCACCTTGAGAGCAGCTTTTTACCGCAGTTTGGAAGTGCTTGTAGAACGGGATACAGCCTGTATGGAAAGCTTCGCCACCACGAATAGCACTACCCAAAGCACGAATAGCACCCGCATTTACACCAATACCAGCACGTTGACTAACGTATTTAACGATAGCGCTGGATGTTGCGTTGATGGAGTCTAAAGAATCACCACACTCAATTAGGACACAGCTACTAAACTGACGTGTCGGAGTACGGATACCAGACATGATAGGTGTCGGTAATGAAATCTTAAATTTAGAAACGGCATCGTAGAAACGACGAATAAGGTTCAAACGATCTTTTGAGTCGTACTCAGCAAATAAGCAAGCCGCAACAAGGATGTAAATAAACTGAGGGCTTTCGTAAATATCGCCGCTTACACGGTTTTGGACTAGGTATTTACCTTCAAGCTGTTTGACGGCCGCGTAGGAAAAATTCATGTCGCGAGAATGATCAATGAATTCATTCAGCTGATTGAAATCTTCTTCAGAATACTTTTCTAGCAGTTGAGCATCATAACGTTTTTGTTGAACTAGGTTTTTTACATGCGCATAAAGGTGTGGTGGCTCAAAATCACCAAAGGCTTTTTTACGTAAGTGAAAGATGGCTAGGCGAGCGGCCAGATATTGATAATCAGGCGTATGTTCAGAAATTAAGTCTGCCGCAGACTTGATTAGAGTCTCGTGGATGTCTGTAGTACGAATACCTTCAAAGAATTGAATTCGTGCTTTTAATTCTACTTGGGAAACAGAGACATTTTCTAAACCCTCAGCAGCCCATGCTATGACTTTATGAATCTTTTCCAGGTTGATGTTTTCGGTCTTCCCGTTACGCTTAGTAACTGTGAGAGTGCTCATGCCTTAACTTCCCATTAGTGCATTATAAAAAGAGGAGAATTACTCTATGTAGTATGTGTTTTAAAAGTGACACACTATATGTAGTGCTTCGTTAACAATATGTAACGAACAATAGTGCTCATTTGAATGAAAATCAAGGCTTGAAAAAAACTCTGAAATGATAAATGAAGAATGCCGAAGTGGTCACTTACTTTACTTGCCTCACTAAGCGTAAAGTTAGCAATTGGCAAGAGCATAAAATCTATTTTTATCTATTTTTATCTATTTTTCACATGAAAAAAACTCACCTAATTCTATGCACGATCTGCGCACGAAAAGTGATCAATATGCAAGGTTAAGCACCATTTTGACGCTACCAACAAGGGCAAATAATACCAGCTGATGAAGAAGGTAAATTGGCAATGCATAACGCCCCATGAAGCTCAGCATAACAATGATTATGTTGTTGGGTGTAGGCAGTTTATGCAGGTGTAAGTAGCCAAGTAGTGGTCCGATTAAGACAACGCCTATCCACGGGAAAGGGAAGACGATATCTAATGTTCTTTCCGGTATGGCAACATATTGGGTAATGGTTGAAAACGCATTAGGAAAAAGCAGCCAATCTGTTGCATGGTAAGCGACAATGATAGTGGCTCCGATAGTGGCTGAGAAAATAGGGTATTTTGCTATGGGTCTGTTGATCAAGGACGCTATAAAAATAAAGTGCAGTATACCAAAGTAAATCCATTGATTAGGCATAGCCAGATAGGTTGCAAGGGAAATGGCTATTGCGGCGATGAAGAGCTTAAGGTCTCGCTTCCAAAAAGAAGGGTTGGCTTTTTTAGTAAACACAAGGTAGGTTGACCAGCCAACAGCAGAAAGAAATAAAGTGAGAATAACGCTGCGGAAATATACCCAGAACGGGTCATAAATAGAGAATTCTACAAATCCAAAATTTCGTAAATCCCAACAGAAATGAAAAATGATCATTAGCAGCACCGCGGTACCACGATATACGTCTAAAAATGCACTGCGTTTTATAGATTCACAAAGGGAGGTGGGTTGCATTGTCATCCAAGGGGAATAATGTAGGTAGTATGTTGCCATCATACCGATACTCATTTTCCAGCTCAAGCCCGCAGGCGCTTATGCCACAGCTGCAGTCTGGGTTGTCTTGGGAAAGAGAAAGCTTAAAGATGTTTGGGCGTGAGGTGTCAGTGCCTCGGCAAGTGGCGTTTATTGCAGATGTGGGTGTTTGTTATCGTTACTCTGGTAAAGATCACTTGGGTTCTGGTTGGCCTGAATGGTTGTTGGCGATTAAAGAAGAAGCAGAGAGCCTTGCTCACCAGTCTTTTAATGCCGTGTTACTTAACTGGTACCAAGACGGTGAGGAGTATATGGGCTGGCATGCGGATGATGAGAAAATATTGGGGCCTGCTCCCGTAGTGGCTATGTTGAGCCTCGGTGCGACGCGTCCTTTTGTGTTTCGGTTAAAAGCAAACCATAGCATTAAGCACAATGTTGAATTGGAGAATGAGAGTTGGCTAATTATGGCTGCTTCAACGCAAGTGTTGTGGCAGCATTCTTTGCCTGTTAGAAAGCGCATCAAAGAGGAGCGAATAAGCTTAACTTTTCGTCTCCTGCTTTGATTCTTACGTTATGGCGCTTTGCGTGTTATCACCCAATCGTTATCGGTTTGCGTGAAGCAAATACGGTCATGAAGTCGGCTTGGTCGTCCTTGCCAGAACTCAATGAAACATGGCTTTAGCACATAGCCGCCCCAGTTTTCTGGGCAGGGAACTTCTTGATCGTTGAATGCTTGTTCTTCTGCATCAAATGCTTTTTGCAGTACGTCACGGCTAGCAATTACAGCGCTTTGTCTAGACGTTCTGGCTGCCAGTTGGCTTCCTCGTGGACGACTTGCAAAGTAGGTTTCTGACGTTTCTCGAGATACTTTTTCTATGGTGCCTTCTATACGAACTTGGCGAGATAGGGCAGGCCAAAAAAAGGTCATACTGGCTTTGTTGTTTTGCGCCAATTGCTGGGCTTTCTCACTGTCGTAGTTTGTGAAGAAAGAAAACCCTGTGCCATTGCGTTGTTTTAATAACACTACACGAGAATGTGGCCAACCATCTAATCCAACGGTGCTTAATATCATCGCAGTTGGGTCATCAGGGCAGGATTCAATGGCTTTTTCTAGCCAAACGTCAAACAAGTTCAGTGGGTTATTACCAGCCTGTTCTTCCAAAAGGTCGTCGAATTGGTAGTCACGACGAATAGAATGCAGATCTCTGTTCATGGTTAAATCCGGTAAGTGGTTGTGGTCATAACTTTGGATACTTGCGTCATGATGGCCATAATTGGTTGCGGGAACTCATAACCTCCAGCATCTAGTGCCATGGCTTTGTGTTTTGCTTCATCTATGTGCATTTGCGTTAGTACCGCTATGCTTTTTTCATCTTGCACTGGCAAGGTTGCCATGTGTTTTTGAAGGTGGGCGCAAACTTGATCTTCTGTCGCCGCAACAAACCCTAGGCTGAGTTTGTCGCTAATCAGGCCAGCACCAGCGCCAATCATAAACGATGCTCCATAGAACAATGGGTTCAAAATACTTGGTCTACTGCCTAAGTCATAAAGACGTTGTTCACACCAAACGAGGTGGTCGATTTCTTCGTCAGCAGCGTGTTCCATTTCTTGGCGAACCTTGGCAAGTTTTGCCGTAGTGGCTTGCCCTGCATAGAGTGCCTGTGCGCATACTTCGCCTGTATGGTTTATGCGCATTAGCCCAGATGAATGCTTGCGTTCGCTTTTATCTAATTCGGCTTCTTCTAGTGTATCAGCTGGAGAAGGTCGATGGGCCTTTGCCGTACTTGGTACAAGCGTCTGTAAGGCGCGATCAAGCTGTAATACGGCTTTGTCTAGAAAAGAGATCATTATATTTCCCCTTATTAACCTGGAGGCCATGTCATTGCGCGTCCACCGAGTACATGCATGTGAATGTGGTAAACGGTTTGTCCACCCATTTCGTTGCAGTTCATGACCACTC
This sequence comes from Marinomonas foliarum, assembly GCF_016906065.1. Classification (NCBI taxonomy): domain Bacteria; kingdom Pseudomonadati; phylum Pseudomonadota; class Gammaproteobacteria; order Oceanospirillales; family Oceanospirillaceae; genus Marinomonas; species Marinomonas foliarum. The sequence continues at coordinate 3,451,411 of NZ_CP070273.1, forward strand.
GATAGCCTGCATCGCTGATACCTTTTTGTTTTGCTATTTTTGCAGCGGTTATTTGCAGTTTCCCAACCACTGGTGCGTCGGCATCAGTTAGGTCGTTTAGTGTACTAATATGGCGTTTCGGGATGACTAGAAAATGAGTCGGCGCTTGAGGCATGATGTCTTCAAAAGCGATGACTTCATCGTCTTCAAATAGCACAGTTGCTGGGATATCCCCTTTTACTATTTTGCAAAATAAACAGTCCATATCATCTCCTTCGTGAGTATTATTCAAGGTTGCTGATGTTGCTTCAAGGTGTTTTGCGCAAAGGATTGATCCGTGACAAAGATGTGTTCTTTAGTCGGTCTCCCTTCTGAATTAACTTAGACAGTTGTTGTTCAAGTTGGCTGTCTAGTTCAGCGCAGGTTAAGAGGCCATCAAAACCTAGCTTTCTAGTGTAGTCGAGCGACATCTTAACATTGTTACTAATCAGCAAGCACTGATCTTCGATGCGCATTAAAGGCATCAGTCTTTGTTGTGTCACGTGGGGGATGTGCCCGCCGTTATCAAACACTAGAATGATGGAGCCGGATTTTCTTTTTTCAGGTAACTCTAAATGCTCTAGCAAGTTTTCCAGAGTTGAGACATGTTCAATTCGATTACTATGACTTTGTAATATCGACAGTGCTTTTTGTAGGTCCTCATCAGGCTGACCAAACAAAATAATATTGAAGTGCTGTTGTTGTGCAAGGTCATTATTTGTTGGGCGAATATGTACACTGATTGGTAACTTAATATTGATACAGCGTTCGCTTTCTAATGTTTTCATCTCGCCATCTAAATAGCGAATAAGCAGCAAAATATAATGCATGCCAAGGTCGAAGCTGCTAGAAGCCTGAATTCTGCTTGGGATAGGGCCGCAACTGATTTCTAATTGCGTAATACCGTCTCTGTTGCTTTCGTGGCGGCTGATATCCAACGTTAAGGTTTGATCTGTAAAGTGTTTGAATTCTTGGACTAGGCTTTCGATCAGGTGTTGTAATATCGTAGCATTTTGAAGTACTTCAACATGATCAGTGTTGTGAGTGTTTAACTCTATTAATGTGTTGTCTTGGTCTAAACGTTGAAGGTTATTATAGATACGATCTATTAGCTGGTTAAGTGGTTGAGGATAAGGCTGCTCCGGTGGTGTGTTGTCTTTTATATCGCTTAATAAGTCGATGCGCTCAATAATGTTTTTAAGGTTATTATTGGCCGTCTGGCTACTTGTTATAAAGGGTTTGACCTCTTTTGATGTCGTGACTTGTTCAAGGTGTGATAACCCGCCACCAAGAATGTTTATTTGACGTCGTAAGCGATTTGAAATATCTGATAGAAAATCCATAACCTCGGTTTGGTTGTATTGGCTTTTTAGCGTGTTCTTTTGGATCAGCGGCGAGGTTTGTACGATCATGCCAGAGAAATGAATCATGGCTTCCAAAATGATGGTGATGGTTAATCCCCATTCAAATAAGACGACACTTGGAATAATGCTATAAACCGATAAGATCCATAGAAAATGACCTGTGAGCAGAGTTAGCCTCGCGGCTAAGTAGTAGCCAGAAAATGGAATATTCTTAAGAAACGCAATGATAGCGTGTATCGTTAATAGTATTAGTGTGCTCATAACTATTAGAGAAAGCACTTTGATATTTAAGACATTGGGTGTCAGGCTAAAAATAATGGCAAAGATACCGTTAATAGAGCCGACTGCGATTAGGATTTTATCAATGTTAGGCAGGTGCGCTTTGGTGTTCAGATACAGTCTGGAAAAAAATACGATTGCGCATAAGCAGGCGAGTGACGATAGATTATATAAGCGCTCTTGAATATTGCTTTGATTAGGAAAAAACTGCGCGACCTGGTCATGAATGGAAAGGTGCAAAATCACAATGCCGACCAGTAAGAAACTATAAATCAAGTACATCGGATGAGATGTCTTGATGTAAAAGAAAATATTGCACACAAATAAGGTAAACAAGATACCAATCAAAATACCCGTGATAGTTAGCTCTTGCTGGGTGTCTTGGCTTATTCTGGAGAGGGTTTTTAGCTCAATATCAGCATTGATAGGCAAATGGGAAGAGAGCTTAAGATACAGTGTAAAGACAGGTGGCGGGTTGGCTGGAATCGAGAAAATATAATGTGGCGATTTCACTTGTCTGTTGTTGTAGGGTCTTGCACCACCAATTTCTACTTGGACTTGCCCTTTATGTAAAGTAGGTAAATAAATGTCTAGGTACTGAAGTCTTGGGGAATTTATTTCTAATAAGACTGGGGTGTTGTCGATAGTTCGTATCGCCACATCAGTACGAATCCATACGTTTCCTTCCACCATTCCAAGCTGAAAGTAATCGCTATTAATCGGACGGAATTGCTTGGCGTATTCATCGGATGAAATGTCATCAAGAGAGAGAGCTTTGTTCTTATCGATAAAATATGAGCCAGTTTGGCTGATGTTCGAGACGTCATGGCTATCATCGATGATAGCGATGGAGTTAACGCCCCATACAGTGTTGGAGATGCTGAGTATAAATAGTAAAATTAATCGATTAAGCAAAATGCTGGCCTGAGCAGATTCAATAAAGGCTATCATTATTAACTAGATAGGGGATTGAATGCTATATCCAATGTTGGTGGAATATTATGTTTGGTTTAGTTTGCTACTGTTGGGGGTTACTTGGTTTGCCCGACGAGCAACGCCAACCTTGCGAACGAACTTGTTCTACGGCTATGGAATGATTGCTGCTTTAGGCTTTGTTCTAGGGTTAGACTGGGTCGCTGGTGTTATTTTCGGCTTGTTGGTTTTAGAGCTCGGCCGTTTATTCAAAGCGTGGCTAAATAAGAAAGAGAGCCAGCTTAAACAAAAATAAAGTTGGTTTTTTACAGTTCTTAATTAAAGATGAAAAAAAGGCCTCAATAGAGGCCTTTTTAGTATTCAATTATCTGTGGTTTGGAAGATTACTTTTGTTCGCGAGCAATAGCGCGATGGCCAATGTCAGTACGGAAGTAAACTTTTTCCCAAGAGAGTGTGTTTACAACGTCGTATGCGGCAGCTTGTGCTTGTGCAACCGTATCGCCTAGAGCAACAGCGCAAAGTACGCGACCGCCATTAGTGACTGTCTGACCGTCTTTTAGTGCCGTGCCAGCTTGAAAGACTTTTTGTCCTTCAGGAAGTACAGCATCTAAACCAGAGATTACATCACCTTTCGGATAATCGGCAGGATAGCCACCAGCCGCCAGAACAACGCCTAAACTTGCGCGAGGGTCCCAATCAGCTTCAACGGTATCTAATTTGCCATTCACTGCTGCCAAACACATTTGTGCCAAGTCAGAGCGTAAGCGCATCATGATAGGTTGTGTTTCTGGGTCACCAAAACGACAGTTGTATTCAAGTGTTTTTGGTGTGCCATCTGGTGCGATCATTACACCAGCGTACAAGAAACCACGGTAACGGTTGCCTTCAGCGTTCATGCCTTTTACAGTTGGCATAATGACTTCGTTCATAATGCGATCATGAATTTCGGGTGTAACAACTGGAGCCGGAGAATAAGCTCCCATGCCGCCAGTATTCGGGCCTTGGTCGCCATTATCACGTGCTTTGTGATCTTGGCTGGTGGCCATTGGTAAAACGGTTTCACCGTCTACCATGCAAATAAAGCTGGCTTCTTCGCCAACTAGGAATTCTTCTATAACAACGCGGCTACCCGCATCGCCAAAAGAATTTCCTTGAAGCATATCTTCAACAGCTTCGATCGCTTCGGCTTCGGTTTGTGCCAAGATAACGCCTTTGCCTGCTGCTAAGCCGTCAGCTTTGACTACAATCGGAGCGCCTTGCTGTTTGATGTAAGCAACAGCTGGTTCGATTTCAGTGAAGTTGCCGTAAGCCGCTGTTGGTATATTGTGGCGAGCTAGGAAATCTTTAGTGAAGGCTTTAGAGCCTTCTAGTTGTGCTGCGGCCGCTGTCGGGCCGAAGATAGCCAAACCTTCTTTTTCAAACTCGTCCACTACACCAATAACCAATGGTGCCTCTGGGCCAACTATCGTCAAGTCGATATTTTCAGCTTTTGCGAAAGCAACAAGATCAGCAATGTCGGTTACGCCGATGTTAACGTTTTCAACTTTGTTTTCGGTTGCGGAGCCTGCATTACCAGGAGCAACGAACACTTTTTCTACTTGGCTGGATTCTGCAGTTTTCCATGCTAGAGCATGTTCACGACCGCCGTTACCAATAATAAGAACTTTCATTATCTAATCCTTTGTATTGCGAGTCAGAGGCCGGAAAAGCCTCTGACAACAAACTAATAAAACGTTGGCCTAATAAACCACGGTTTATTAATGACGGAAATGACGCATACCAGTGAAGACCATCGCCATGCCAGCTTCGTCAGCTGCAGCAATGACTTCTTCATCACGCATAGAGCCGCCAGGCTGAATAACGGCTGTAATGCCAGCTTGAGCAGCCGCATCAATACCATCACGGAATGGGAAGAATGCATCAGATGCCATAACAGAGCCAACCACTTCTAAGCTTTCATCAGCGGCTTTAATTCCAGCGATTTTCGCGCTGTAAACGCGGCTCATTTGGCCTGCACCTACACCAATTGTCTGTTCTGCTTTCGCGTAAACAATAGCATTAGATTTAACGAATTTAGCCACTTTCCAAGCAAACAATAGATCTTTTAACTCAGCTTCGCTAGGTTGGCGCTTAGAAACCACTTTCAAATCAGCTAAAGTGATGTTGCCATCGTCACGGTCTTGAACCAACAAGCCGCCGTTAACACGTTTGTAATCTAGTGCAGCAGGCTTATCTTTTGACCATTGGCCACATTCAAGTAAGCGAACGTTTTGCTTAGCCGCCACAATGTCAGACGCTTCTTTGCTGACGCTTGGTGCGATGATGACCTCAACGAATTGGCGATCAACAATAGCCTGTGCTGTTTTTGCATCAAGTTCTTGGTTGAATGCAATAATGCCGCCAAAGGCTGATGTTGGGTCTGTTTGGAAGGCTAGATCGTAAGCTTCAAATTGAGTTGCTGCTGTTGCAACGCCACAAGGGTTCGCGTGTTTAACGATAACACAAGCAGGCTTGTCGAAGCTTTTAACGCACTCAAGAGCCGCATCGGTATCCGCGATGTTGTTATAAGACAGCGCTTTACCTTGAATCTGTTTTGCTGTGCTAATAGAAGCTTCTTTAGGATTGGCTTCAACGTAGAAGGCGGCTTTTTGATGAGGGTTTTCACCGTAGCGCATTTCTTCTTGTTTGTTGAATTGTAGGTTAAAGGTGCGAGCGAAATCTTCGCTGCCGCCTGCTACTTTTTTGCCTAGGAAGTTAGCAATGGCACCATCGTAGTGTGATGTGTGTTCGAAGGCTTGAACAGCAAGGTCAAAGCGCTGATCAAACGTTAAACCGCCATCGGCTTTAAGGGAGGCCAAAATGCCTTCGTAGCTAGATGGAGAAACTACGATAGCAACGTCTTTGTGGTTTTTTGCAGCAGAGCGAACCATAGTTGGACCACCGATGTCGATGTTTTCGATCGCCATTGGTAGGTTGCAATCAGGGCGTTCGATCGTTGCTTCGAATGGGTAAAGGTTAACGACCACCATGTCGATTTCTTCGATGCCGTGTTCTTTCATGATGGCGCCGTCGATGTCACGACGACCAAGAATGCCGCCGTGTACTTTAGGGTGTAGGGTTTTCACACGGCCATCCATCATTTCAGGGAAGCCTGTGTAGTCAGACACTTCTGTCGCTTTAACGTTGTTGTCCAATAAAAGACGGTAAGTACCACCGGTTGAAAGAATTTCAACGCCTTGAGCGGCTAATTCGCGTGCAAAATCGACAATGCCTGCTTTGTCGGAAACACTGATCAGCGCTCGTTTGATTGGAGTTACTGTATTTTGATTTGCCATCATGGTTCTCGCAGTTAATTTAACACTAAATAAACAAGGGGAAGATAAGACGAAAAAAAGGGCGAATTCGCCCTTTTTTCTTTGTGCTTATAGCATGCCGTATTGCTTTAACTTCTTGCGAAGTGTACCTCGGTTTAACCCAAGGATGGTGGATGCTTTTGTTTGGTTATCCTTTGTGTAGCTCATGACAGACTCTAGCAAAGGCGCCTCAACCTCGGCTAAGACTAACTGATATAAGTCTGTTATTGGCTGCCCATCAAGATGGGCGAAATAGTTTTGTAGGGCTTTTTCAACATTGTCACGTAGGGTTTGTGACTGCTCTGAAGAAGCGGCTTGAAACGTATGTGTATGAGTTTGTTCTACCACAGAATGACCTTCTATTTTTTAAAGCTAACCATGTATTAATGTGTGTTGATCATTATAGAGAAGAGTGATCTAACTCTTCGTTTCTGATGATCATGACATTAATGTGTAAGGTTCGTTTGCCTATTGGCAAACAAAGAACTCTTCCAATTTATCAAGCTGTTCTTGCGTATTATCAATACGATTAAACAAGCTGCGAAATTGTGTTTTATCCGCTAACGTTTGCAAGTACCAACCAACGTGTTTGCGAGCAATACGCACGCCTAAATAGTCACCGTAAAACTGGTGTAAAGCGCTTACGTGGTTAATAACAAGCTGCCTCACCTCAGATAAAGATGGAGGTGTTAACAATTCATTTGTTTGTAAATAATGGTTTATTTCGCGAAAAATCCATGGTCTTCCTTGAGCGGCTCGGCCAATCATAATAGCGTCCGCTTGGGTGTAATCTTTCACAAATTTTGCAGACTGCGCGTCTTTGATATCCCCATTGGCAAAAATAGGAATAGTCAAATGATGTTTGATTTCTGCAATTGTGTCGTATTCAACTTGTCCTTGGAATTTGCATTCCCGTGTTCGTCCATGAATTGCTAATGCTTGAATACCAATATCTTCAGCCATTTTTGCTATAGCAAGACCGTTTTTCTGATCGAGACTCCATCCAGTACGAATTTTTAGAGTAACTGGAACAGAAACACTATTTACAACTGATTCCAGTATTTCACGAACCAAGGTTTCATCTTTTAGTAATGCAGAGCCAGCGGCTTTATTGCACACTTTTTTCGCAGGGCAACCCATATTGATATCAATAATTTGAGCGCCAAGTTCAACATTTTGCTGAGCGGCTTCGGCCATCATTGCGGGATCACCACCTGCGATCTGAACGGATCTTGGTGAGACTTCTGCGTCGTGTATTAGACGATGGCGGCTTTTAGTCGAGTTCCACAGGCGAACATCAGAAGTAACCATTTCTGATACGACCAAACCTGCACCTTGGTCATGGCAAAGGCGGCGAAAAGGCAAATCCGTTACTCCAGCCATAGGGGCAAGAATGACAGGTTTGTCAACGCAATATGGGCCAATAGCAAATGCCATGATGTTCCTGAATACTGGATTGAATGTTAAAGATCGTCGACAGTGTCGAGCGGGCGTGAATAATACCTAGGCAATCGTCATTTTTGAAGTCTTGACAGCATAAAAACTGACTATTTTTTGTTCTTTTTTTTAGCTTAGTAGTAAATCAACGCAAAACTAGTAAGAGCGAGTGTCTGCAGAGAAGGATCTAAGCTGATGAGTGACAGCGCGAGCGCCTGGGTCTTGGATCGGAATGACTAGGTGTATAGGAGTATTTGGTGGCATATAGGTGATATCAAGGAAGTCTTTGTGTAAATAATCGCTTGGCGCAAAGAGTCTTGCTGCAACGGGCTGGCCGTTTAAATCGAAAAACTCCAAAGCAATTTTAGGCATAGGTTGTGAAAAATCACTGGTGTTTGTAATTATGGCGTTAACCAGCAAGGTGTTTGGAATAGTGGGATGACTTTGTATTCTGACGTGTTGGATAGTGATAGCGCTGATGTCTTCAAAACCTGGTAGTACGCAGCCAGAGTATGAGCATAAGGTTCGGTAAAGAGATCTGAAATTAGATGAGCGGCTGCCTTCATCAAAAAAGTGCATGGCAATTTGAGCGGTCAACAGTGCTGCTCCAAACAAGGTAGCGAAAAACCATAGCCAAGGGTGAGATTTCTTCTTGCGAGAGGTTTCTTCTGACTCCCCCAGTAGTGGTGCCAAACTTTGTTGGGCAGACAGTTGTTCTAATATAGAATGTTTGTTCTTGATATCAGACGGTCGTGTTTGTTCGGCAGCAGATTGGGCTAGCGAGTGCAGTGCGACCATGTAATCAGGTTCTATATGTGGCTCTGCTGTTTCTGCTTTGGCTGAAGTTGTGGTGCTTTTCGGTGTAGGCTTTTTTGTATCAACAGTATGAGATGTCGACTTAAGTGCTGCTTCAACTTCTGCTAATTCAACTTCCCATGGTGCAGGATCATCTGCCTTTGGTGGTGCTTCTTTAGTGGTGTTGGCCTCTGCGGCTGTTTTTTTAGAAGTTGAATTGCTTTCTGACTCTTTCTCTTTTTGAGATGGCTCTTTTTTATGGCCAAGAGGGTAGAGGTCTTCATCATCAAATAGAGTGTGTAGCCAATCTGGATTGACGATCTCATCAGCGGGAGTGAATTGCTCTTGGTTTGGATTAGTGTTGCTTTGATCGCGTGGCGCTAATGGCGGAGGTGATAAGTCTGATTGAGCTAAGTTTTCTGCTAGCGCTGTTTCTTTAATTGGTGCTTTGTTTTCTTGGCTGACTTCGCGCTTTTGCGTTCTCTCAGGTTGCTTAAGAATATTGCCCGCGTCGAAAATATGGAAGCATTGCCCACATCGTACTTTCCCCTTGGCCATGCTTAATACCTCGTCGCTAACACGAAATGCAGTAGAACATTTTGGGCATCGAGTGATAAAGCTATTGGCCATGAGGTGTATTTTCCTGTTTAAGCGTTACTAAATGGGTGTTATGCGTGTTTTGTTGCCACAATACGAACCCATTCTTCCTTTTCGGTAATGTCGTCAATCGTAAACCATTCTTGATAAGCTTCAATGACTTCCTGAGCTTGGTTTGCAAGAATACCGGACAATGCTAATCGCCCATTCTTTTTAACCAGTGCTGAAATAGTTGGAGCAAGGTGAGCCAGTGGGCCTGCTAAAATATTTGCTACAACGATATCCGCTTGTAAGTCAGATTCATATGGTGGCAGTTTGACTTCAATTCTACTTGGATCAATCTTGTTGCGTTCAGCATTGGCTTCAGTTGCTTGAACGGCTTGTGGATCTATGTCAATTCCTACCATGTTGGTAGCGCCAAGCAATAAACCTGCAATACCTAAGATACCTGAGCCGCAGCCATAGTCGATAATGGTTTTGTCTTGGCAATCGATGCTGTCTAGCCATTGCAAGCACAACGCCGTTGTAGGGTGTGTGCCTGTACCAAATGCCAAGCCTGGGTCCAGCATTAGTGTTACCGCTTTTGGATCTGGGACTTCTCTCCAGCTAGGACAAACCCAAAGACGTTCGCCAAATTGGATCGGGTGATAGCTGTCCATCCATTCACGTTCCCAGTCTTTGTCTTCAAGTATCTCTATTTTCATATCGATATCGGATTCATCGATAGAAGTGGCTTTATGTTCAATAGCGGGACGAATATGTTCTATGTCTGCATCGGCTTCAAATAAGCCTGTGACTTTTGTGTTTTTCCAAAGCGGTGTTGTGTTCAGGTCAGGTTCGTAAACCGGATCATCGTGAACGTCTTCAAAGGTGACAACCAAAGCGCCGCAGTCAAGAAGAGTGTCTTCAAAGGCTGGGACATGATCGGGCGTGGTATGGATACAAATTTGAAGCCAAGGCATAAAGTGGAGTCCAACAATAAACAAACAGGAATAGAATAACGAAGCTTGGGGCGAGAGGCGAGAGGAAAATGATTGTCCCTAGTGATTTAGTGACCACTAGGGACAAAACTGCAGTCTTTATAGACCGAGTTTTTTCTCCAAATAATGGATATTAACGCCACCAGCAATGAAGTTAGCATCATTGACTAGGTCTTTTTGAAGCTCAATGTTGGTTTTAATACCATCGATGAATGTTTCATCTAGAGCGCCAGAAAGGCGTTTTAGTGCAGCAGTACGATCCGGTGCATGACAAATGATTTTAGCGATCATGGAGTCATACGTTGGCGGTACCGAGTAGCCGCTGTACAAATGAGAGTCGACACGAACACCCATGCCGCCTGGTGCATGGAAATATTCCACTTTACCTGGGCAAGGCATGAAGGTTTTAGAGTCTTCTGCGTTAATACGAGACTCAACTGCGTGGCCGTTTAACTTAATGTCTTCTTGTTTCAAAGACAGAGGCAAGCCGCTAGCAATACGAAGTTGCTCTTTAACGATGTCTACACCTGTTACCATTTCAGTAACAGGGTGCTCTACTTGAACGCGCGTGTTCATTTCGATGAAGTAGAAGTTACCGTCTTCGTACAAGAATTCGAACGTACCTGCACCGCGATAGTTGATCTTAATACAAGCATCAACACACGCTTTTAGACAAGCTTGGCGAGATTCTTCGTTTAGCATTGGTGCTGGCGCTTCTTCCAATACTTTTTGATGGCGACGTTGCAATGAGCAATCGCGATCGTAAAGGTGGATTGCATTACCTTGTCCGTCAGCCAATACTTGTACTTCGACGTGGCGTGGGTTTTGAAGGAATTTTTCCATGTAAACCGTGCTGTCACCGAAGTAAGAACCTGCTTCAGATTGCGTGATACTGATAGATTTTAGTAGGCTGCCTTCGTTGTGAACAACGCGCATACCACGACCACCACCACCAGCGGCTGCTTTTACGATAACCGGAAAGCCGATCTCATTAGCAATACGGATACACTCTTCAGGATCAGAAGGTACTGGACCGTTTGAGCCTGGAACCGTTGGTACACCGGCTTCTTTCATCGCTTTAATTGCTGAAACTTTGTCACCCATTAGGCGGATGGTTTCAGCTTTAGGGCCGATGAAGGCAAAACCAGAGCGCTCTACTTGCTCTGCGAAATCCGCATTTTCTGCAAGGAAACCGTAGCCTGGGTGAATAGCTGAGGTATCTGTTAATTCCGCAGCGCTGATGATAGCTGGAATATTTAAATAACTCTGAGCTGATGGATTTGGCCCAATGCAGATAGATTCGTCTGCAAGGCGCACATGTAATAAGTCACGGTCAATCTTAGAGTGAACCGCAACGGTTTTGATACCGAGTTCTTTACACGCACGTAAAATACGTAGCGCGATTTCGCCTCGGTTAGCAATCAATACCTTATCGAGCATGATGAAACCTTTGCGTTGGATTAAATGATAGTAATAAGAGGCTGGTCGAATTCAACTGGCTCGCCGTCTTCAACAAGGATCGCGCCAATTGTACCAGACTTATCTGCTTCAATTTGGTTCATCATTTTCATTGCTTCAACGATACAGATAGTATCGCCAACGTTAACTTTTTGGCCTACTTCGATGAAAGGCTTAGCACCTGGTGCAGAAGACTTGTAGTAAGTGCCGACCATTGGAGAGTTTACAGTGTGACCTGCGATAGCAGCAGGTGCTTCAGGTGCTGCAGTAGGAGCGGCAGCTGGGGCAGCAGCAGGTGCTGACATCATTGGAGCGGCCATCATAGGTGCTTGTACAGGAGCACCACCACGACTAATACGTACAGCTTCTTCGCCTTCTTTAATTTCAATCTCGTAGACGTTTGATTCTTCCAAAAGCTCGATTAGTTTTTTGATTTTACGAATGTCCATGGTTACTCTCTTCTGTCTGAAATTAATGGTTCAGTGATTGTGTGACCCACTGATTATTATAAATTTGTGTATTGCTTGCCTTGTCCAGCAAACAGGGCTTTTATAAAAATATGTAATGTAAAAGCTTGTAACGCGAAATTATCGGTAAAAAGCTTGATATTGTCCAGTTATGCGGCAAAAAAACCAAAAATTGTTTGTAGTGTATGGTTTTTGATCTATAGTAAACCTTGTGTCTGTGTTCTTTTGTTTATGGTTGCAAAATAGCATCTAAGCGGTTGATTAACGAAGACTTTGACGGTTCTCCCATTATGGTTAATGCTTTACGTTCGTTTCCTTGAGGGTCTAAGAAAACCAATGAGGGCGGCCCATATAAATTAAACTTTTTCATCAAGGTTTTGTTGTCCTCTGAATTCGCAGTAACGTCGACTCGTACTAATTGAATATTATTGAGCCTAGATGCAATATCAGGCGAGGCAAACATATCCTCTAGCACTCTACAGCTAATACACCAGTCAGCGTAAAGGTCTAATACAATTGGTCGAGTGTCTTGATTGGCGACAATGCTATTAAGTTCTTCCAAACTTGTAATGGTTGCGTCAAATAATTTCACTTCTTTTGAATCGATGGAGGTGGTGACGAGCTTTTTCAAGGGCTGTAAAGGCGAATGACTACCAGTAGCCCCGCCAATGAATTCAATACAGCCCACAACGAATAAAACTAATGCCAAGAACCAACGCACCGGATGAGATGCTAGGAGATGAGCACGGTGAATGAAATAACCACTTATGCCGAGTGCCAGAAAAGCCCAGAGATATAAGTGGCTGTATGTTGGCAGCCAGCGAGTCACTAACCAAATCGAGATGGCAAGCAAGCCAAAGCCCATCATTACTTTGATATCTTGAAGCCATTCGCCGCTTTTAGGTAAGGCTTTAGGGCCAAACAAGCCAACTAATAGTAAGGGTATGCCCATGCCAAGCGCCATAACAAATAGCATTATCGCGCCATACCAAGCATCGCCTTGGCTGCTTATGTAAAGCAAAGCGCCTGCCAGTGGTGCTGAAACGCAAGGGGAAACAATTAAGGTGGCCAACACCCCTGCTAGAAAAATGCTCGCGGTTGATTTCCATACCGATGATGTTTTTTGTCCTGACATTTGAAGGTGTTGCTGCCATGCGCTGGGTAAGCGGATTTCGTAAACACCAAACATGGCCAGAGCCAGTAAGGCAAAAACAATAGCGCTAGACATTAATAGAATAGGGTTTTGTAATTGAGCCTGTATGTTGAACTGAAGACCGAAAATGCCAACCAATCCACCAATAGCAGCATAAGTTAGCGCCATCGCCAGCACATAAATCAAGCTGTAGTAAAAAGCGCCCAACTTCGAATTACGTGTACCAATCACGATGGCGCTGACAATGGGAACCATAGGCAGTACACAAGGCGTGAAAGATAAGAGCAGCCCCAACACGAAAACCGCTAGTAGCGTTGTCCAAGTATTGTTTGATCCGAATAATTGGCTAATAGATTTTGCATCAGAAAGAGTTGGTTGATTGGCGGTGGTCTTGCTGTTGGGTTTCTTGTCGTTAATTGTTTTGCTGTTAGTCGATTTATCATTGGAAAGTGCTGCATATTCAGTGCTAATTGCCGGTACAGTGAATTGAATTGGCATGTTTTGCGGTGCGTAACATAAGCCTTTATCTGCACAGCCCTGATACGATAAAACTGCGTTAATCTGTGTTCCTTCAGCTAGTGTAATGTCGTAATAAATAGGCAGAGTAAATTGATCTCGGTAAACGATTACGTCACCATAATAAGCGTCGTGTTTTGCTTCACCTGAGGGAAAAGGGGAAAAGTGCAGTTTATCCGCGTGTTGACCAGACAAGTTAAACTGTTCTTGATATAAATAGTAACCGTCATTAACTTGCCAGTTCGCTATGAATTTTCCATCTTTTGGCTGTGAAACAGATAATTGGAACGCTTGGTCGACGGGTAGAAAAGTGGGCTTTGAAAAAGCAGACGTTGCCCCAAATGTAAAAGCCTGAGTAACGCTGTGGAAAGTCAGTAAGAGCAAAAAAGCAAATAGGCGCATAAATTTACAATCTAATTTCACTAAGGTAAAGGTGAGGTGTAGACTACCAATCAGTCTTTACGTTGCCAATCTCAAGGGGAAACATTGAGTAAAAATCGTATCTTAATTCTCATTCTTGTGCTTTTCATGACAGGTTGCCAGCAAAATGTTAAAACATCAGCTGAAAAGCCACCAATTCCCGAAAAAAAGCAAGATAATGTAGTAGCCGTATCTGCTGGTGTTGACGATAAAAGCACAGTTCAGGATGTTGTTACCACCTCGTCGCCGGCGCAGAGTGTAGAAAAAACATTAACTACATCTGAACAGCTGACACAGCACTTGATTGAAAAAGGTGAAGGTGCCTTAGCTGCTGAACGTTTGTTGACGCCTGTAGAGGACAACGCCAATCTTTATTTTCAGGCGGCACTTGGCCGAGATCCAGGCAACTACCGTGCAATACTAGGTATCTCCACCATTGTAGATGTGTATACGCAATGGGCTTGGGAGTCTGCGCTGCGCCGCGAGTACGCAAGATCCTCGCGTTATATGGATTCAGCTAAGTCGGTAAACCCTGAAGACCCTACCATAGAAGAAATGACTTCACGTATTAGCGACTTACAAAAAAGACGCGCTCAAGTGGCGAAGGTGAGTAAAAAGCAATCTAGCCAGCCGTCATCAAAAGAAGCGCCAAAACCGCTGACCGAAGGGCAGTATTTATTGCCAAAAACTCTTTTTAGTATGACAGAAGACGAGATAATCTCTCACATTCAGCCTATTATAGATAAAGTGGCGCAAGCAGATCGGCCGCTTGCTATTTACTGGCCAAATGACAAAGAAGCGCGATTGATTTATCAGATTATTAACAGTCGAGTAACAGAATTTCGTGTACGTGCGATGACTTATCATCGTGCAGATTACATGGTTGAATTACAACAAGATTAAGGTAGGTCAATAATGTCGTGGTTAACGAATAAGTTTAAGAGCTTAACGTCCATTATCAACTTTTCAGGCATGGGAAAAATCATAGCGGCTGTCCTCGTGGTTGTTGCAATACTGTTGAGTATTTTAGGTATGTATTGGAGTAGCGAACCGGATCAATTTGATGTGGTCGCAGCAGCCAAAGAAAAAGCCGCAGCGCAAGGCTATTTAAACAACAGTAAAAAGTTAGTGACTGGGTATACCACAGCCAGCACTTTACACAGCATTATCGAAACCTTGCTGGATAAACCAGGTGGTTTTATCAGTAACGATATCATGCCGCCGGGTGTCTTTATGGACAACATGCCTGCATGGGAATTTGGTGCATTAGTACAGTCTCGTGACTTGGCACGTGCATTTCGTAAAGAGTTCAGCCGTTCACAGTCTCAGTCAACAGAAGACGTAAACTTAAAAATCGCCGAACCGCAATTTAACTTTGATACCAGAAGCTGGGCACTGCCTTCTAGTGAAAGTGAATACCGCCGCGGTAATAAAGAATTAATGGAATATTTAGACCGCTTAGCAGGACCAAGCAACAACAAAGCGCAATTCTATGCGCGTGCAGACAACCTTGCTGATTGGTTATCGGATGTTAGTACTCGCCTTGGTAGCTTGTCTCAGCGCTTATCTGCTAGCGTGATTGATGATAAGCCACAATTAGAGTCTGAAGAAAATAGCCGCTACGTACGTACACCTTGGTCAAAAGTCGACGATGTATTTTATGAAGCTCGTGGCACAAGTTGGGCACTTATTCATATACTTCGTGCGATTGAAGTGGACTTTGTCTTCGTACTGCAAGATAAGAATGCGTTGGTAAGCTTACGTCAGATCATTCGTGAGCTAGAAGCCACTCAAGCCAGCATTTGGTCTCCGTTCATCCTAAATGGCAGCGGCTTCGGCGTACTTGCAAACCATTCATTGGTTATGGCGTCCTACGTATCTCGTGCCAATACAGCCATCATCGACTTGCGTCGTTTGCTTGAGCAAGGCTAACCCTTTCGTGTCAAAGAACACCTGCAGCGGCATTCGTTTAGCAAACTTAGACGATGCCCCTGTCATATTAAGCATCTTCCAACATTGTGATCCATTTGCCATCAAGGGGCGCAGGCAACAACACATCAATCTAATCGATGTCATGGATTGGATTGAAAGCATCACTGGCACTCATCCCATGCTGGTGCTCGAAGAGCAAGGCAAGGTTATCGCCTGGTGCTCCCTCGAACCCTTCTACGGACTTCCAGCATTTGATGCCGCTAGCGAAATTAGCCTCTATGTCCACCCTGAAGAGCAGGGTAAAGGCGTCGGAACACAGCTTATCCAGTACCTAGAAACTCAACGAACAGAGCTTGGCTTTACACACCTCGTTGCCTACATCTACGCCAGTAATATAGAAAGCCAAAGCTTCTTCAAACGCCATGGGTTTGAACAATGGGGGCTGCTTCCCAATATTGCCCAGAGCGAACAGGTCAAAGAAGACGTGCTTATTCTTGGAAGAGAGTTTTAGTTTCTTATTCTCTCCCCTTATGTCTTCCAAAGGGTTAGGGTGGGGTTATTCTCTGCTTTGGATTCCATTCAAACGCTTTGTATTCGCAATCTTTTTCCGTTGCTTAAACGCCATAAAGTCGCGCAACTTCGTCGCGTCGAACTGGCGTTATGTGTGATGTCGATTTTTGTAGGGCGAGATGAGGGAGATACGACCGCTTTCTGTAATATAAGAGCGCCGTTCACATGTAGGTCGCGCCTTTAGGCCGACAATCAGCTCATTATAACGGTATTAGTCTATTTTTAAAATAAACGCATTTTTGCGCGTTTAGCCATTTTAAATAAACCAGTTGTGCGCGTTTTGTGCTGGCGGTAAGTAAGAAAGTCTCCTAATATCAATGAATAAGAATCCACTGAGCAGAAATAACGCGCTGTGGATAAAAGGAATAACATGCATGCTCGTTTTTCCAGTTTTAGCTTTTGTTAATATCTCTATTAATGGCTTTATGGTCAAAGACTTATACAGATATTAAGAAGGTTTTTGAAATGTGTAAACGCGCATGCGCATTAACAAAATGTTAACCCCTTAAGTAAACAATGGAGATGAATAATGCTAAGCCATTCATTTGAGGATTTGGCTCAAACCTTTAGGGTTCTAGTTGAAGCACAATTCAGATTAGGTCAACTCATTGCTGTAGATAGGCCTGAAGCTGTAGGTAATATTGAAACAGCAGTAAATTCAATGCTAAACGCATTTGCAAACTTATATGACTTAATGCAGCAAGAACTTGATTCTCCAGTAGATTGGTATGCCACACCAGAGTTATGTCTAATACTTGCTATTCGAAATGCAAGACACCATAACAATGCTAATCGAATACGAAGTATATATAATTATCACGTACATAACTCATCTTCCCCTACAGATACTTCAAGATACTTTTACGTAAACTTTCCTGCGTCTCCTGATGAAGAGGGGGCAGGTTTCTTTGATGTGGGACTATCTTGGGGCGACTTATCGTTGCTCTTAGAAATGCCTAGAAATCAATCTAGGCTTAGAAGTAGTGCCAGAGATTTGATTCGGAACTATCTAAATGCAGATCAATTTGAAGCTGATGCAGCAGCAGTAGGGTTAACAAGCGAAGATATATTTATTAATTTCGTTCCTTTAGCTACAAATGCTGGTATAGCTTTATACCCCTTTATCAGAGAGCATATACAAGCAGCCTCAACGGAAGCATCTGCATTCTTATCGCACTTTGAAACGACATCTCCCGCTGTTACGAGCAGCCATGATAGTAGTGAAATAGAGTTTATGCTTCCTGCTTAAACAGAGGTTAACAAGGCAAAGCGCCGGAAGCAGCAAGCTGCTCCGGTGTTTGCAGCGTTAGCCGTACGGGGTCAGTTAATATGAATTTAGATATTTCGGAAAAGCAAAAGCTATTAGAGCCATGGTTGTCGGTTATCGGCTTGCTTACTGTCATGTGGACTCCAATAGAACGGAAAATTGATAAATGTGTATTTCTTCTTTTATCTTCAAAAGGAAATGGTAAACAGCCGCTTAGCCTAAATCGAAAGCTAGATTACATTAAACAGAGCTTGTCTCAGTCAATGGTCTGTAACCTTGATATAGATGAAATTATCCAACTCACAAAGGGAACAGCTCAGGTACGAGATGTATGTGTTCATGGTGTGATAGACAGTTATGACGATAACAAAATGGTTATCGGGAAAGTGCAAGGCAAATCGAACGACTTTCACATAGAAATGTTCACATATGACCAAGCAAGACTTTTCTCTGCTGGTAATAATCTGAATGTTTTGTATGAAATATGGGAAAAGATTTGTACGGACTTGAGTGCGAGATGAAAATACGGCTAACAAGAGCAAGCATCAGACTAACTAATCGCTCTGGTTCTTAGTTAGCTGCTGTTGCAAGCGTCAATAAGGAAAGAAATAGAGGATGGAGAAGGAAACATATAACTACTATCAATCATCGCTTGAAAAATTTGATTACTTCATCCTCGGCATTATCGTAGTGGTATGTGGTTTTCTTACAAAAGAAATCAACTTTGCACCAATTGGCCTAAACATAGAAACGATGCAGCTATGCTCTTTGCTTATTTTTGGTATTTCTGGAATTGCATCATTTAAAAGATCCGAATATCAGATACAGCAATATAAATTCAACTATATCCAGCTAGTTGGTAGGCGAATCGGTAGTGTTGAATCTGAGGTACTTACTGAAGATAAGCTAAACAGAATTTTAAGGAAATCTTATATTTGTTATGTTCTGAGAAATTCCTGCTTGGTTGCAGGTTTTTTTAATTTACATCTTGTCAAAAGTGCTTGGTGCATATGTCCACGCTTAACAAGTCAATTAACTACGCGCCTACGGCGCACCTGATTTGGGCGTTACAAGTCTAAAGTACTTGAGCCCACGCCCTACAAAATGAAAGCTCCGCTTTCATCGGCGCATCACGGTCGTACCTCCCTCATGTCGCCCTACGTTCTTTGGGTTCCATCATTGAATTCACCATGAAGTCAGTTCGACGCGACGAAGTTGCGCGAATTTTTGGTTACTTTTTGGGCGCCAGCAAAAAGTTACCCGCTCAGCAGAGCGGAAAAAAGCTCCCAGCTAAAAGCCATTGAGAGGAAGCAAATATACTTTAAAAAACCAAAGAAATAACCCCTCCCTAACCCTCCCCTGGAAGACATAAGGGGAGGGAATAAAGAAGGTTTTGCAGTTAAAAAGGACAAGCCGCGACGAACGCCACCCAGGCTTTGGTGAACGGATGTCTGAACTCTAGTCTATAAGCATGCAGCAATAACCGAGGGTCATTCTGAAACGCTGGGTCATAGAATTCATCACCAATTATTGAGTGTCCTAGGCTTTGCATGTGGACGCGAAGTTGGTGAGAACGACCAGTAAAAGGTACGAGTCGAACACGGGTAGTGTTGTCTTCGTAGGCCATTTTTTCCCAGTAGGTGATGGAGTCTTTGCTCCATTCGTCTGTACAGATGATTTGTCTGGGTCGATTGGGCCAGTCACAGCGCAGCGGTTTCCGCACTTCGCCTTTCTCACCCAAAAGATGACCGCGCAGCAAGGCGCGGTATTCTTTTTTGACTTCTCTCTCACGAAAATGCGCATACATGCGCTTTTGACATTCGTGGGTTTTCGCCACGAGTATTAAGCCTGAGGTGGCTTCGTCCAAGCGGTGGATAGCAAAGGCTTCGCCAAATAAACATTCTGCTCTATGCAAGATAGAGTCAAGCTTATCTGGGCCGCGACCAGGCACAGATAAGCAGTTAGCAGGTTTGTTTATGACTGCAAACCATTCGTCTTCGTACAATATCTCTAAGCGAGATAATTCTAAACTCGGCACGGCATCCTGCACAGGGTGTTATTCCGGTTTCGTCGTTAAGATAATACGAATCGCATCCAAGCGGATTTGGTGTTCGTCGATACGAGTCAAACCTTCCTGCATGTTGGTTTCAAGGCGTTCAATGTCTTCGTCACGAATGGTGTTGTTGAAGGCTTTTAACTCCACTAGACGTTCGATTTCATTCTGACAGCGATGTTGGTAAGACGTTTTCGCTGCGTGAACGATCGGACGCGCTTGGTCTTGAGCATTTAACTGGTGCGCCTGAAGAACTTCAATAAGGTTCTTTCGCAATGCAGCAACCCATTGTTCCGCGACTCGGTTTGGCACGCCTTTCAGTTTTTCTGCCCATTTATCGGCAGTAAATTGCTGATGGAGGAATTTGCCATTGGAGTCAGACAATTGCCACATTGGTGTCATTGGCAGAGATTGCGCCAATTTCAAACGCGGGTGAGCGGTCGCTTCGATGACGAACATACTTTCTACCAATACCGTGCCTTCAGGCAATGCTGCGATTGGTAAGATAGCCGAAGTCAGCTTGCCAGAGTCAAAGCCTTGGACTTCGTCCATAAGCATTGTTATAAGTGGGTGTTCCCAAGTTGCGAACGCCACGTCTTCACGTTGGCTGGCTTGACGGCGATCAAGCATGAGCATTTTACCTTCTTCCTCAATGCCTGGCAGGGCTTCTAGCATCATGTCGGTAGAAGGGCGCAAGAACCAAGCTGCACGATCAGGGTCATCATTCATGCAGTCTGCATAGATGTTAAAGGCGTGAGTGACTTGCTCGATATAATGGTGCAGGCCTTTTGTTGCTTGGTTGTTAATCTGATCGATTAACGCACGGGCTTGTTCTGGACGGCATGAGCTCATTTCTAGCAGGCGATTACGGCCTTCTTCCATCTGTTTTAGCAGCGCTTCGTGATATATGTTGGCTTCTTTAAGAAGATCAGTGTCATCATCTTGACCATGAAGGTAAGCGTGTAAGCTGTCACCAAAAGCTTCTTCAACTTTGTCACCAGAACCGGTAGTGCGGCAGAAGGCATTTAGGGCGTGGTGATACCAGTGGAACAAGCGCTCTTGTACACTTTGTTTGATGTATGGCACGTGGATTTGTACGTCGTTTAGTTGCCCTAGACGATCAAGGCGACCAATGCGCTGTTCTAGTAAATCAGGGTGCTCAGGCAGGTCGTACATGACGATGTGATGGCTGAACTGGAAGTTACGGCCTTCACTGCCGATTTCAGAACATACCAAAATTTGCGCACCGTCTTCGTCTGCGAAATAAGCCGCTGCACGATCTCGGTGGATAAGTGGCATTTGCTCATGGAAATCGGCGCTTTGGAAACCAGCAAAAGTCAGTTGGTCATTTAGCCACTGTGCCATGTCTGCACTGTGACAAATTACTAGGACTTTGTCCGCTTGGCATTCTAGGAATTCCTTAAGCCAAACCCAGCGAGGATCTTTTTCCCACAAGCCATCGGATACTTCGGTTTCTGGTTGTATGTGACGATTGGCAGATTCGAAGTGTTCATTGTTTTCTAATGGGTAAGAATGAAGGTAACGATCAGGGAAACCACCCACAGCCGCCCGTGTATTACGGAACATTTCACGGCCTGTTCCGTGACGGTCAATCAACCAGCTAATGGCTTCTTTCGCGGCAGCGGTTTGTTCTGCGCCAGATTTGGTGGTTAGATCTTGGAACCAGTCTTTGGCGCTCACTTCAGCGAGGTACGAGCCAAATGCCGCTTTCCAGTCCAATGCTTCAGGTGAGCTGTTTTCTTGGCTAAATGGCAATAAAGATTCAGCCAGTTCAGCGGCTTTTTTAAATTCTCTTTGCTGAGCTAGGTAGTGGTCGAAGTCATGGTAATGATCGGCATCTAAAAGCTGTAGGCGAGAGAAATGTTCACGCTCGCCCGTTTGTTCTGGCGTTGCACTCAATAGCAATAGAGACTCTGTTTGTGCGGCTAAACGAGCAACCACTTGGTAGCCAATGCTCGGTGTTTCTGGGTGCCAAGCGAGGTGATGTGCTTCGTCAACAATAACCATGTCCCATTCAGCGTCTAACATGTGTTGGGTCGCTTTCGGGTGCTGGCTTGCCCAGTCGATTGGTGAAATTACGAATGGCTGCTGCTCAAAAGGATTGTCGTCGCCTTCCATGAAGTCTTCGTAGACAGATTCGTTGATCAGTGAGAAAGGCTGATGGAAGCGGCGTAACATCTCAACCAACCACTGATGTTGCAAGTTGGTTGGTGTCAGAATAAGTACGCGCTTACAGAGTCCGTTGAGTAGGCGCTGATGCAAGATCAAACCTGCTTCTAAGGTTTTACCCATCCCAACTTCGTCACACAAAAGTGCACGTGCTTTTGGACGATTGGCTATGTCGTGAGCAAGGTAAATCTGGTGTGGCAGAAGTTCTGCTTTCAAGCCCATTAAGCCGCGTACTGGCGATGCTGCATTGGCTGCTTGGTGTTCAAGTGTATGGCGACGTAGGTCGAACCACATGCGACGAGCGGGCGACAGTGCCAATAAAGAATCAAGCTCGTTCTTGTCGTTACGTGGAAATTGAATGATGGATTCTTCTAACCAATCATCGTCGTCATTGATACGATATTCGATCAGGTCGTCAATTTCTTCTACTTCCAATACCGTGTAGGTTTCGTCTTGGAAATGAAGTTGGTCACCGACGGTTAGTGTGCGTCGAACAAGACTGGTCTGGTCATTTGAGTATTGACGATCCGCTTCCGCATCCGGGAAGTGCAGGGTAAAAGACTTGTTTTGTGTGTCTACTATCATGCCTACGCCGAGATCAGGCTCGTTGCGGCTACTCCATCTTTGTCCAGTTTGGTACATAGTTAGTCTTTTTCCGGTTCAATTAAAGTTAAGCTACCTTGGCATAAATCCGTCAATGCGGTTTTATGTTCAGGCCAAGTACGTTCAATAACAGCAAGATCAATAACGATATTGTCGCTGTATGTTTTATTGGTTATTTCTATATCGCTCTGTTCTAGCCAATATTCAACCTTTCCCAA
Source organism: Marinomonas foliarum (assembly GCF_016906065.1). Taxonomy (NCBI): domain Bacteria; kingdom Pseudomonadati; phylum Pseudomonadota; class Gammaproteobacteria; order Oceanospirillales; family Oceanospirillaceae; genus Marinomonas; species Marinomonas foliarum. The sequence continues at coordinate 3,474,014 of NZ_CP070273.1, forward strand.
TAAAGGGTAGGCGATTTTTAGCTGAACGGGGCTGCGTGGGTACACATTTTCATATTCTGTTTGCGACAGGGCTTCTTGTACGGCTTGGCTATAGGCTCTGACTAAGCCACCAGCACCGAGTTTTATACCACCAAAAAAGCGCGTCACGACGACGGTAGTTTCCCCAAAATCGGAATGTTGTAACACATTTAACATGGGTTTACCTGCCGTGCCTTTCGGCTCGCCATCATCACTTTGATCCCATAAATGCGCATTGTTTGGCATACCTGCAATAAAAGCCCAACAATGATGGTTTGCATCAGGGTAAAGCTGGCGCATTTCTTCGATAAAAGCCTTTGCTGCATCACGGCCGTTAGTACGGCAAACGGTGGTGATGAACTGGCTATTTTTTATTTCTAGATCAAAGCGTTGCGTGTGTGTTGGGCTTAGGTAGTAATCCATGTAAACTTATCGAAACCTTATTGCGACGGCTTTGCGCGCCAATATCGTATTAAAACAGACATTTAAAATAGCGAGTTTAAATTTATATGACAGATTGGCTTTCGCAATCAGTTTGGGTGTTATCGGGCTTTTGTATCGGCGCGATTCTACTGTCTGGCATTGCTGTCGGTATTGTACAGGCTATGCGCCGCCAGTGGCAGCACACACAAGAAAAAATGCAGCAACAAAATGAGGAATTACAGCGTCTTTTAGAGCAATCGAAAGATCAGATCCATTATTTGGAAAAAGAGTCGCTGACTTTGGAGCAACAATTCGCTGCTGCACAAAATGTTTGGCAAGAAAAAGAAGCGTTTTACCGCGAGCAAAAAAAGCAAAATGAAACGGAATTTAAACAAATGGCTCATGAGATTATGAGTCAGCAGGGGCAACAATTGGCGAAAGAGAATGAACGTCAGTTAGGTTCTTTACTAACGCCGCTTGGCTCGCAGATCCAAAAGTTTCAGGAAAGCGTAGAGAAGAGCTATCAAGAAGAAGCCCGTGAACGGTTTTCTTTGGTGAAAGAGATTAAAGGTTTGCAGTTACTGAATCAGAAAATTAGTGATGATGCAGTGAGCTTAACCCATGCTTTAAAAGGTCAAAACAAGCTGCAAGGTGGTTGGGGTGAGGTGATTCTTGAGCGTATTTTAGAGCGTTCTGGGCTAGAAAAGGGTCGTGAGTATGAGACACAAGCGTCTTATCAAACATCGGAAGGTCGACGTCTGCAGCCAGACGTGGTGATTCATCTTCCTGAAGGTAAGCAGATCATTGTTGATTCTAAAATGGTGCTGATCAGTTATTTGGCTTATATGGAAGCGGAAACTGATGAAGATCGAAATCGAGCGTTAAAACAGCATTTGGATGCGGTACGACGCCATATGAAAGAGTTAAGCGCCAAAAATTACCATGATCTGCCGGGTGTGACGTCACTGGATTTTGTGTTGTTGTTTATCCCTATTGAGGCGGCGTTTGGTTTGGCGTTACAGGGCGACAATGGTTTGTTCAGCGAAGCCTTTGAGCACAATATTATTATCGTCGGACCGTCCAATTTATTAGCTACATTACGTACCATTCAAAATATTTGGCGTAACGAAAAACAGAGTCAAAATGCCATTGAAATCGCTCGTCAGGCCGGTGCCATGTACGACAAGTTTTCAGGCTTTGTGCAAGATATGGATGACATAGGTAGTAAATTAGATGCGGTGAGTCGTACTCACGAATCAGCGTTGAAAAAGCTAACCGCAGGGCGAGGAAATCTGGTCGCTAGAGCAGAGAAACTCAAATTGATGGGGGCGAAGACGAGCAAGGCCTTGCCAGTGGAGTATCTCAACGACGATGTTTTTACCGATGAACCTAATGAGTAATTGAATTTTTTCGTGTTTCATCGCTCGTTGTTTTTTGCGTAAATTGTAGGTCGTGCCTTTAGGCCGACAAAAAAGCTCTCAATACAAGATCAAAACCTTCTTCACGAGAATGACGTTTTGTTGTGCTAAAGCACGCCCCAAAAAGCTAATAACGACATTTTAGGCCTTGTCGGGATAAATCCCCGACCTACAAAAAACCATGGCCGATTAACTTTCACGGAAGGTCCAAAGCACGGTGGCTTTGTTGATATAGCTCGTTGTTTGTAACTCCTGCAAAATTCTTGCTGTCAATTGCGCTAGGTCGGTACCTTCGGGAGTGTTGGCCGAGTTTGCAATGATTTCTAAATCAAGTTTGTTATTTAAATAGTGCAGGCGAGAGTTTGGTATATCCACATAGCCTGAATGCTGGCGCAGTAAAAAGCCCAAATCGGCCAATATTTGATGGCGTGCTGGTAGTTTTAAATGTGGTGGCTTTCCAGATTTGTGAGTAAAACTGTCTGTCTGGATTGTTTCATCTGTATCCACGTGAACCATCACATCTTCTACTTGTGAGTGCGCTTGCTTGATAGTGTAAGCGACCAAATCCCCAAGGTAGTGACCTTCACTGACGCTCGCATGGCTGGGCACATGGATGTGCATGTCTAGGTAAATTTTTCCCGCCATGGATCTTGCTCGCACGTCGTGAGGCGCCATGACATGTTTTAGGCTGTTGGCGGTATCTTTAATTTGTGCAATGAGCTTTGGGTCCGGTGCGGTATCCACAAGTTCAGCAAGGTTTTCCCAGACCATACTGATAGCCATTTTGCCTATTAATAGAGCGACAATAATGGATGCCACCATGTCTGCCCAGCCATAGCCAAAGTAAACACCAATCAAGCCAATTAATACTGCTACAGAGGAAAGCGCATCACTACGGCTGTGCCACGCATTGGCAACCAACATTTTGCTGCCAATTTCATCACCGGCTTTTTTTGTGTAGTGGAAGATAGCTTCTTTCACTGCGATGGTTGCCACTATGGCAGTAAGTCCGTACCAAGTTAATTGGGCTTGTGATTGTTCTGCATTGATGGCTTCGTAGCCAATGCCAAACGCAACCACGATAAGTACCATGCCTAGAAAAACGGTGGTTAATGTTTCGAATCGAAGGTGTCCGTAGGGGTGGTTTTCATCTGGCCCTTGGCGTGAGTTTGCTGAAGCAAAATAGACAAATACGTCTGTGACTAAATCTGATAAGGAATGGATTCCATCGGCAATAAGGGCTTGTGATTGTGAAAAGTAGCCCGCGACAATTTTTGCTAATCCTAATAGGGCGTCCCAAACCGCGCCAACCAGAGTCACTCTTTTGGCAATATCTTCTTCTTTTTTAAGTGTTGTCATGCAGTTAGGGACCTATTTTGATATGCGACAATATGATGGGGGCTATTTGTATCGTTTTCTTAAATTGACTTAATTTATCTAAAGTTTTTAAGAAGGTTTAAAAAATTAAGTGGTTGATTTTTATTTTGTTTTTAGCTTCTTTTTCTGGTTGCTCTGACGTTTCAATATTCTAAATGACACATCAGGGTGTTTTAAATTTTACGGTTTTTTATTGAGTGTTTTGTCAGATTGCCTTGTTATCTGGCTTTGCGAATGTTCTCCCCAAGCTTATCCACGATATCTGTGGAAAAGCTTGGCAAGCCCAATGAAAATGGCGCTTTAATTGATTTCAAACCACAAGCAATAGGAAGTAAAAAACTCTCTCATGGTAAGAGACATTAGGGAGAAGTTTGCATCCATGTCTGATAAACCACCACCTTGAGAGTCATTAAATGCTGCTTCTTTTAGTGCGTCATCAAATTTAATTTTGCGTAATGTTAGGTCGTCATGAAGTACGAAGCTTAGTTTATCTGTCCAACGTAGGCCTAGGTTTTTCACTGCCATGCCTTGCTGCAAATGACGTGTAACGTCTTCAGATAAAGGCTCTAGAGACTTAAAGCGAATTGTTGCTTTGTCTTCAGACGCGTCTTGGATTTCACATTCGTCACCGGTTTCTAGGCTAGCTGGCACTTCATTTTTTACTAGCCAATCCGTCATCAGTGATGACGGTGAAACCTGTGCTTGCAAAGGCGTCATTGGGAAGCTGCCAAGCGTCGTTTGCAAGTGCTTAAACAACTGTTCTGTCATGCTGGCGTTTGTGCTGTTGAGAACCAGTATTTTGGCTTGCAAATCAATGTATGCCCAGATGTCTGTGCGCTTAGAAAAGGCTTTCGGACGAAGAGTAAAAACCAATTCGTCTTTCATGTCGGATTTTTCTTTACGACCTACTTTGCGACCTTCAATCAATTCGATTTCAGCCACTTTGGCTTCCAGTTCTTCCCGTACCACGGCAGAAGGCAAAACTTTTTCTTCTTTACCTGCACGGAATAGCAAACAACGGTCACTTGCTAAGCTCCATTGTTCGCTGTTACGAATAAGTGGAAGCCAGCCGAAAGAGAACTCTTCTTGAGATCCGCACTCTTTTAATGGGAACTCAGGAATTTTGTCGATGAGTTCATTGGTATCTAGTGATTCGGTATCTTTTAGTTGGAATATCTGGGCGTTCTTGAACCACATAATTAGTCTCTCACGGCTTCTTTAAAGTGTTTTCGGCAGACGGACAAGTAGCGGTCGTTACCGCCTATTTCTACTTGCGCGCCTTCTTTAACAGGGGTTCCTTGTTCATTAAGTCGAATGACCATGGTGGCTTTGCTGCCACAATGACATACGGTTTTCAATTCAATTAACTTATCAGACCAAGCCAGTAAGGCTTGGCTGCCTTCGAACAGCTCTCCTTGAAAATCGGTGCGTATGCCAAAAGCCAGCACGGGAATGTGCTGTTTATCGACAATTTCAGATAACGCATAAACTTGTTCTTTGGTTAAGAATTGCGCTTCATCAATCAATATACAGCTTAATCTTTGCTGATTGATTTCATTTTGAATTAACGCAACAAGGTCGGTGTCGTTATCAAACAAGCAAGCTTCTGCAGATATGCCAATACGAGAAGCGATTTGCCCTGTTTCAAATCGGTCATCTATCGATGCTGTAAGAAGTAAAACCCGCATGCCTCGCTCTTGGTAGTTGTGAGCAGATTGCAGTAAAACGGTGGATTTTCCTGCGTTCATCGCGGAGTAATAAAAATACAGTTTGGCCATATCGAGTCTGTTTTTCTGTTTGCTGTTTAAAATGGCTCGCTAGTATAGCAAATCACTATTGTTAGTGGTTCTTTTTCATGGGGATAATTTACTCACTTTACCTGATGACTTTGGCCACCGTTTTTTTGGATTTGGTGGTTTTGCTATTGGTGAGGGAGCTATTAACTTGTAATGTTAGCCATTCAGCGCGCTTTAAGCCCTTTAGATCACAGAGTTGATCGAGTTTCTCAAGGACTTCTTGCTCTATGAGAAGTTCTAAGCGTTTTAACCCTTGTGCTTTTTCTTTCTCACGTTGCGCTCGCTTATTGATTTTGAGCTGATCTTTTCTTGTGAGAGGTTGGCTTCTAGGGCGGCCTGGCGATTTGCCAAATAGATCTATGGTATTGCGGTCGGATGAGGCTTTGGCCATGGTATTAGGTACGTTTGTTTTGGTGAGTTAGAAAAGGGCAAAACGCATTATTGATTCGTTTCGCCCTTTATAGACTAGTTTTTTGCAGTTTTCTTATCTGCTTGTTCTTGTGCCATTTGGTTGGTGGCGATGAAGTCTAACAAAATCTCAGACGCTTCTTTAGCGTAGGTATCTTCTTCGACAGGTTCTATATCGTCAACCGATTCTAGCGCTTCAAGGCCGAGTGCTGTGCGACGTGTGTTTTCGCGTTCCAGTTCTCTTTCTTTGCTTTCTTCTCGCTGTTTTATGCGCTCTTCTTCATTCAATGAAATTGTTTTGTAGGTTTCAACTTGTTTTTTGAACTCATCGATTTGTTCATTAATCGCAATAAAATTAGGGTCCTTTGCCATTCTGTCTTCATGACGAGGCTCTAGAATTGGCAAGTACGCAGGCATGTTCCAGTAAACTGGGTAGCGTGTTTCATGAATTTTATCCCATGGTAACGGGTTGTCTAGCGCGCTCTCTCCAATAGTTTCTTTATCTATCAGAGAAGGGAAGGCTATGTCTGGCATGACGCCTTTGTGTTGGGTACTTTCACCGGATACACGATAGAATTTAGCCTGTGTTACTTTAAGCTGGCCTTTGTCCAACTCTTGTAATACTTGGACGGTCCCTTTCCCGAAGGTTTGGTCACCAAGAATAAGTGCACGTCCATAATCTTGTAATGCGCCAGCAACGATTTCCGACGCTGATGCACTCATACGGTTTACTAGGACTGCCATAGGCCCGCTGTAGGCGATACCAGGGTCAGAGTCGCCTAATGGCGTGACACGTCCGCTTTGGTCTCGTATCTGAACCGTAGGGCCAGACGGTATAAACAAACCTGCTAAGGCGTTGGCTTCTTGTAATGAGCCGCCACCATTGTTGCGTAGATCTAGAATTAGCGCGGAAATATCTTCTTTACGCAGTTCTTCTATTAGTTTTTTAGTGTCACGAGTGGAACTTTTGTAGTTTTGATCGCCAGCTTGGATAGCGGCAAAATCAGAATAAAAAGTCGGTAAGGTAATGACGCCGACTTTGTATTTTTCACCATCACGTTCGACTTCTACAACTTCTTTTTTGGCAGATTGGTCTTCCAATTTTACTTTCTTGCGTACTATGCTGATTTTTTTGCTAGTTTGCGTGTTGCCTTTACTGGGCGTTACTTCCAATGTCACCTTGGTGTCGCGTTCACCGCGGATCATATCGACAACGTCGTCAAGGCGCATGCCAACCACATCGATCATTGGTTTGCCTTCTTGGCCAACGGCAATGATTCTATCGTTAGGAGAAAGGTCGCTTTGGCTGGCTGCTGGTCCACCAGGTACTAGGCGAACGACTTTTGTATAATCATCTTCCATTTGTAATACGGCGCCAATCCCTTCAAGAGATAGGCTCATATTGATATTGAAGGTTTCAGACGCCCGCGGGGCAAAGTAGCTGGTGTGAGGGTCTAAAGCAGCGGTAATGGCATTAGCAAAGGTTTGGTAGACGTCGATAGCGTTAGTCTGGTCAACCTGTTTAAGTTGATTTTTATAGCGACGCTCAAGGACCGAAATGATTTTTTCTTCGTCTTCGCCATTTAACTTTAGGGTCAGCGCACGATTTTTCAGGCGTTTACGCCAGTAATCATCGAGTTCGGCTTCGCTGGTTGCCCATTTGAGAGCCTCTGGGTCTGCGTTTAAGGCTTCGTCTACTGTGTAGTCAAATCCCTTCACCATGTCTGGAAGTTGGCCTTTAAGGTCGAGCAAACGTTTTTCAAGGCGCTCAAGGTAAAGGTTATAAATGGTATACGCAACCTGTGTGTCGCCATTACGCAAAGCGTCATCTAGGCTGTTTCTGTATTGAGACAGTTTCTCTATATCGCTTTTTAGAAAGAAGCTTTTGCTGGGATCGAGTGCTTCAATGTAATAATCAAACGCTTTGGCCGAAATGGTATCATCGATCAGAGGTCTGTTATAATGAATGCCTTCCAGCATTTCGACTAGTTCTTTGGATACTTTGTCATATTCATGAGGAGGCTGCAGCTCCTGATAAGCAGACACAGAGGTGGAGGCAAAGGTGTAGCCGGTTAAAAGGCAAAGCAAAAGGCGTTTATAGTTCATCCGGAATGTTTTCTCTCTGTCTATTTAATACATCATTAGTAAAATCATATTAGACACTGAGCTGTAAGGCTAGCTTAAGTGTTAAAAAGTCACTTTTTTAAAGCATTGTGCTATAGGATATTATGGAATTTTCAAACTTTAATGATTCTTTACTGTCATTTCTTCACGCTTCGCCCACACCGTTTCATGCCACCGCAAGCATGCGTAATGCATTACTTGCGGAAGGGTATGTCGAGCTATTGGAAGAAGATAACTGGGAAATTGAGGAAGGTGGGAAGTATTTTGTAACGCGTAATGAATCATCTTTGATTGCTTTTACCACGCCCCAGCTAACCATGCATCATACCGGTTGGCGAATGATTGGAGCCCATACGGATAGCCCTTGCTTAAAATTGAAGCCGAATGCACAAGTCGATCGTTTTGGTTACCACCAGTTGGGCGTTGAGGTTTATGGTGGGGTTTTGCTTCACACTTGGTTGGATCGAGATTTATCGATTGCTGGCCGTATCACGCTAAAAAATCAAGAGGGTGGGATTGTTAGTCGTTTGATTGACTTTAAAGACCCGATTGCGGTTGTGCCAAATCTAGCGATTCATTTGAATCGACAAGCTAATGAAGGCTTCTCAGTTAATCCACAAGAAGAAATTTTGCCGATTTTGTGTGGGGCTGAAAATGAGTTTGACCTACATGAGCTCTTAAAAGGACAGCTGCAAAAGCAATACCCAGATTTGTCCATTGCTAGTATTTTAGACTTTGAACTGAGTCTTTATGATACGCAGCCGCCCGCATTGGTTGGTTTGCATAAAGAGTATATATGCTCCGCTCGTTTGGATAATTTGTTGAGTTGTTTTGTTGGTTTGCAGGCTTTGCTAGATGGTGATCAACAGCGTCCAAGTTTGCTTATCTGCACGGATCACGAAGAGATTGGTAGCTTGTCTGCTTGCGGTGCGAATGGCCCATTTTTAGAAGATGTATTGCATCGTTTAACGCCAGACCCAGAGCAATATGTTCAATCTATTCAGCGCTCCATGTTGGTGTCTGCGGATAATGCTCACGCTCTTCATCCGAACTATGCCCACAAACATGATAAAAATCACGCGCCTGCTATAAATAAAGGGGCAGTAATCAAGGTGAATGCGAACCAGCGTTATGCGACGAATAGCGAAACAGCGAGCATTTATCGTGATATCGCAGCCGAAGAAAATTACGATGTGCAGTGCTTTGTCGTTCGTAGTGATATGGCTTGCGGTAGCACAATTGGCCCAATCACATCAGGTGAGATAGGGGTTCCCACTATTGATATTGGCTTGCCGACGTTTGGCATGCATTCAATTCGTGAGTTGGCGGGAAGTCGTGATGCTTATGGGTTGTATAAAGTGCTAGCTCGTTTTACAAAACGAGATAAATTGATCACTCGATAGGATCGAAAGAGTGTTGCTGTAATCAATAAAAAAGCCGCAAAACAGTGTTTTACGGCTTTTCTTTATATGAATAGCAATGGACTGATTAGTTTTTAGCAACCAACCATTTGTCTAATTCTTTGATCTTGTCTTCCGTTAAATCTCCAGTGGCTTCCAGAAGATTGAGTTTCTGCAAGACAAAGTTATAGCGGTATTGTTCATAAGTATTTTGTGCATTGAAAAGATTGGATTGTGCGTCCAATAATTCAACAAGGTTACGAGTACCAACATCATAGCCAGCTCTTGTTGCTTCTAATGCGCTTGTTCTAGAGCGGATTAGCTGCTGTTGGGCATCGATTTGAGCAACGGCAGTTTGCAAGTCGAGATATAGGCTACGGATGTTAAGCTCAATGGACTGAATAGAGCTTGCTCTTTGTTCGGTGACAGACTCAGCTTGTGACGTTGCTTGGCGAACCGAAGCGCTGATTGCGCCACCGCTGTATAGCGGAATGCTCACACCTAATCCGATGGCGGCATTGTTTGTTACGCCATCTTGCATGGAAGCAGGCGCACTATTGCTATAATCAGTGTCTGTTCTTGATATAGAGCCTGTTATGGCAACTGTTGGTGTGCGGCCATTGGCTTTTTGGATATTGATGTTGTTCAGTGCACTTTCTAGAGAAAGGCTTAGAATTTTCAGATCTTTGTTATCTAGTCGAGCTTTGGCAATCAAAGAATCCACTGTCATATTAGGGTCTAAGCGAATAGGGTAGTCTTCTGACAGTTGCGGAATGGTCCTGATCTCTTGGCCTGTTCTTTGGAACAAGGCTTTTTGAGCATAAGACACGCTAGATCGGGCACTTAATTCAGTTACTCTAACAGAGTCATATTCAGCTTGGGCATCTTGCAGGTCAGTAATGGATGCCAAACCTACTTCATATTGCTTTTTAGCGCGGTCTAGCTGACTTGCTGTGCTTTTTACTAATGCTTCAGTTGTTTGAAGTGTGGATTGCGCAATTAACAGGTTGAAGTATTCCGTTAAAGTTTGAAGAGCAAGATCTTCAGAGGCGTTCTCGTAGCTAATACCAGCACTTTTTGAGTCTAACTCAACTGCGTCAACCGCATAGCCAAGTGCAGGTGAGTAAATCGGGTAATCTAGCTGCAATGCTAATGAGTTTGAGGTGCTGTCAAAATCACTCGAAGAAGTGTCTGTTTTATCGTAACCAAGATTGCCGTTAAAAGAGATGCTTGGGTATAAGTTCCCTTTGGAAACTGTCACACCTTCTTTTTGTGCTTGGTAAGTGGCTGCTGCCGCTCTTAGACTAGGGTCATGCTTTTGGGCTAGTTTGTATACTTCGTATATGCTTTCAGCTTGAGCAGTCGCGCTAGTTAGCACTGCTGCGGCAATGAGTGATGATATAATATGCTTTTTCATAGATCTCTGTGGGCTCGTATTATGAAATATAGTTATAATACTACCTTAAGTTTTTATCTTGTGGCAGTGCTTGTGTTGCTATATCTATTATGACTATTGACCATATCATAACGAATTCTTTTAAATGGTGTTCGATTGTGAAAAATTAATGCAAGAGAAGTGAGGATTTAACCTCATTTCCCTTTATTTTGCGCAATCAGTTTTTCAGTTCTATTTTATAGGTCATTGTCTTCGTCGAATTTGCTTTGATACTTCCGCTAAGATTTATGCCTTTGGCATTTGATTGAGTTGCCGTGTCGCTTTCTAATAACTCTACGATACTATTAGTGCTGTGTTCGACAGAGTATTGCTGTGCTTTATCTGAATGGTTTTCGATTGTAGCAGTCCAGACTTGTGTAGTGGGGAGCTTTTCAGATGTTGCACTTACAAGGGTAAGATAACCGGTTACATCTTGGCTTTTATTGGTGGTCACTGTAAGAGGGTTATTTGCTCGAACAGTATTTAATGTAATGGTGTCACTAGGGATCAGTAAACTTCCTTTTTTCCAAAATGTTTTATATGCCCCAGGGAAGCCGTCTTTAGGTAATGAAAAGCGCACGGTATTATAAAAGTTAAGGTCGATTTTCCCTGAGCTGTTTCCATAAGTATATAAGTTGGCTTGTTGGGTCTGCTTCTCTATTTTACTTTTGCTGCTTGGCAGCGATATTAGGGTATTGGAATAAGGCGAAATAGAAAGAGAGTTTTCTTCCAGTGGGTAACTTATTTCGTTGTCTTGGTAATTTACCTCTTGTTTCATGTCGCCCATAGCAAGAGAGCTACGTTCTATTTTAAAGCGCTGCGGGTTAGCGTTATTTGAGTAGTGTAACAAGCTCTTTCGAATATCAATCTGTGTGTTTGAGTGGTTACTCAATAGGGCTTGTTGAGAAAGGGTGACCTGATTATTTTCAAATATTAGGCTGAGCTGTGGTGACCAAGAGAGTTGGTTAGTTTGATAGCTTACTGGAAACGCGAGTGCAGCTTGATCTTTCCTAGGCTCAGATTTTTCCAGAGGAATTAGATAAAAGTCATCCAGTGGTAATTGCGTGAGACGGCCATTAATCGAAAGCCACATACTGCGGTTATTTTGTTGTATTTGGGTGAGTGTGCCTGTGTAGTTTAAGTCTCTTTGTTTATGTTCGACCCTTACTTCTTGGCCAACTTCATTGATCCAATTAGTTGATGAATCATTTTGTAAGTGGGTGATAGGGGCGAAGTTGTCTTGTAAGGGGAGCAATGTCCCAGAGATTGGAGACAGACTTATAGTCGGGTTGTTTTCAACTATTTGACTGTTACTTAAGCCAATAACCGCGTCTATTGGGGCTGCAAAAATAGGTTGAGTTAAGGTACCTAAAAGAACGCTTACATATACGTAGGCTGGTTGCTTTTTCATAACAGGGTCCTTTTGTGTTATTGAGATTTCATCATACTAGTTATCGTGATGCATGTTTACACATGTTACCCTATTAATGAATTTTGTCTGTAAAGCAAAGAAGTAAAAATAAGGGTTTGATGTGGATAAAAAATTACTCATTATTGACGGTTTAAATTTAATTCGTCGACTGTATGCTGCATTAGAATCCGAGCAAGACTTAGGGCGTCGAGTGGAGCGTACGCAAAGTATTGCGATAGAAGCTTTGGCGAAGCTCTCCCATCAGTTTGAACCATCGTATGCCGTGGTTGTGTTTGATTCCAATGGAAAAACCTGGCGTCATAAAGTGTATCCAGAATATAAGCTTGGCCGAGTACCAATGGATGATGCTTTATTGGACTCATTAGCGGATTTTGCCCGCGTCTTTCGCTTTAATAATTGGCCGTGTCTAAGAATAGATGGCTGGGAAGCGGATGACCTCATTGCAACGTTAGCTGTCAAAGCGGCACAGAATAATGTCAAATCTTATATCGTTTCTACGGACAAAGGCTTCACGCAATTGCTGGGGGATGATCATATTCTACAATACGATTATTTTGCCAAATTGGGGTATGACAAAATTTGGGTGCCCGGTAAATATGGTGTGGAACCTCATCAGTTAACTGATTATTGGGCCTTGGTTGGTGATACAACAAACCGTATCCCAGGTGTTAAAGGGATTGGCCCTAAAACCGCACTGGGTATTATTCGTGAGTTCCCAACGATTGAAGATATTTATGCCAATACAGCGTCATTTTCGGAACGTATTCAGAAAATGTTGACAGGTGGATACGAGCAATGTCTTCTATCTCGATCCTTGGTTGAATTAAAAACCGATGTAGATATCGGTGTTCGACTTTCCCAACTTCGTTATCAACACAAATAAGCAATTAGCATAGTCAGTTAGAGATTTTATTTACTTGATTTTGCGGACGCCTAGCGGATGTGCAAGTAAAGTTTCATGAATATCAAACATCTAAGCGGAAAAGATAGTTCAGCCCTCTTACTCACAAGCTATGAGAGGCTTATAATAGTGATATTTTCAGGCAACAGATAAATGAGATTGTTATGTCAGAGGTAAGAACACGTATTGCGCCTTCACCAACAGGTGATCCGCATGTAGGAACTGCTTATATCGCGCTATTTAACATGGCGTTTGCTCGAAAAATGGGCGGTAAGTTTATTTTACGTATTGAAGATACGGATCAAACTCGCAGCACGCCAGAGTCTGAAAAAATGATTTTGGACGCACTTCGTTGGTTGGGTCTTGATTGGGCAGAAGGTCCAGATGTTGGCGGAGAATACGGCCCTTATCGTCAAAGTGAAAGAGGCGATATTTACGGTCAGTATGCACAAGAACTGATTGAAAAAGGTCATGCATTTTATGCATTTGAGACAACGGAAGAGTTGGATCAGATGCGCATTGAACAAAAAGAGCAAGGTCTGCCGCAAAAGTATGATGGTAGAGCACTCAAGCTGAGCCAAGAAGAGATTCAGGCAAAACTTGATGCGGGTGTTCCTTATGTTGTCCGTATGAAAATTCCTGAAGAGGGCGTTTGTGTTGTTCAAGATATGCTGCGTGGCTCGATTGAAATCGATTGGGCTCAAGTGGATATGCAGGTATTGTTGAAAGCAGACGGCATGCCGACTTATCATTTGGCAAACGTTGTTGATGACCATTTGATGAAAATCACCCACGTTATTCGTGGCGAGGAATGGATTAACTCAGCACCTAAGCACATCTTGTTGTATCAATACTTTGGTTGGGATATGCCGACATTGTGTCATATGCCACTTTTGCGTAACCCTGATAAGTCTAAGTTATCAAAACGTAAGAACCCGACGAGTATCTTGTACTATCAACGTATGGGTTATATGTCTGAAGCGGTAATCAATTATCTTGGCCGTATGGGCTGGTCTATGCCTGATGAGCGTGAAAAATTCTCGCTTGATGACATGATTGAGCATTTTGATATTCAGCGCGTTTCTTTGGGTGGCCCTGTTTTTGACGTTGAAAAATTGAGCTGGTTAAACGGTATGTGGATTCGTGAGAACCTATCTCCGGAAGCTTTTGCTCAGAAATACGTTGAATGGGCACTTAACCCAGAATATTTGATGAAAATTTTGCCTTTAGTGATGCCACGAGTAGAGACGTTCTCTGATGTTGCTGATGTGGCGGGCTTTTTCTTAAAGGGTATGTTGCCTATAACTAAAGAAGATTTCTCTTCGATTAAGATGGAAGAAGAAACGCTTCGTAAAGCGATGCAGTTTGCCTTGTGGCGTCTAGAGGCGTTGAGCAAATGGGAAAAAGATAACATCTTTAATGAAATGAAGACGCTAGCACAGGTTATGGAAATTAAGCCGAAGGATTTCTTTGCGCCTTTATTTGTGGCTATTTCTGGCACAACAGCGTCTGTTTCTGTCTTTGATTCAATGGCGATTCTAGGTTCTGATATTTCTCGTGCACGCATGCGTACTGCGGTTAATGTTTTGGGCGGACCGTCTAAGAAAGAAGCTAAGCGTTGGGAAAAAGAATTTGCTGATTTATAACAATCAGTCATTTCTGGCTCATAGTAAATGAGACAAAAAAAACCGGCTTAGGCCGGTTTTTTTTGTCTATTATTTGTATTGCATTAACGAGTTGTAAAAACGCTCGTTTTTTTGTCTAGGCTGCTTACCTGATTGTGGATATCACGGGTATTGCCTTCAATGCTGTTGATGTAGCTGTTATCACGTTGAAGTTGTTGGGCAATCTTGTCCATCTCCTCACTCATGTGTACCGCTGTTTTAGCTACTTCTTGGATGGATCTTGCCATATCAATAGAAGACGCAGAGCTAGTCTGTGCATTTTGTTCTATGTCTCGAATAGCAAGTTCGGCTTTCTCACTGAACTCTTCAATGGCATGTAAGCTTTCTTGACCATTTTGCATTGTCTCTATCGCCGTTTGAGTAGATGTTTGAATCGTACTTACAATGTCGGTGATTTTCGCTGTTGCATCTACGGTTTTTTCTGCAAGAGAGCGTACTTCATCTGCCACGACTGAGAAACCACGGCCAGCTTCACCTGCACGTGCAGCTTCAATGGCTGCGTTTAGTGCCAATAAGTTAGTCTGATTAGCAAGATCGTTGATCATGCCGATGACGTTGTCGATGTCTTTAGACAGTTGGCCTAGTTCGTTAAGTTGCTGGCTGGTTTTATTTACCACGCTGATGGTGCTAGACAGGTTGGATAGCGCACCTTTAATGGTTTCAGCACCTACTTTAGCAGACTCATAAGTATGTTGGGATTGGCTACTTAGGCTTTCTGTGGTGTGTGAAATGCTTGAAATGGTGGTGGAGATCTCTTCTGTAGCGGCAGCTAGCGAGTTTGTTTGTTCGCTAACTGAACGGTTGCTCTGAGCAATGTTTACAACAGATGTATTAAGTTCAGATACCATGTTGTTAACACCTTGTGTGGTATCAACGACTTCTCCAATAACGCTGCCTAGTCCATTTGTCATTTCATTGACCGAGCTACATAGAGAGTCAAACTCATCGTTGCGTTTATTATTTACATGCAGGCGTGCAGTTAGATCACCGCTTTTCACTTTGCCTAAATCTTTAATGATTTGATTTAATGTTTTGTTAACGCTACTGCCAATACCCATCATCATTAGTGCTGAGATAATAGCAACAATTACACTGACAATAATTAGGCCGATACTGGCTTGCTGGGAGCTTTCGGATGCTTGTTGGCGTGCATCCAATACTGCTTTTTGCATGTATTCAGTAGCGACTAATCGTGTTTGAGCGAAGTCGCTTTTATTTACAGAGAATTGTGACTGTAGATTGTTTAATACTTGGTTTTCTTTGCCAAAGTTTTCTACGGCAGCAAAATACTGATTAATGACTTCGCCAAAGCGCTCTTCTAGACCAAAGTTTGTTACGCGTTTGTAGAATTTTTCATAGCGCTCCATGAAGGCTGCTTTGTTTTCTGGAGTAGGTTCAAAGATGAAGTTCTTTTCTGCTTCCCGAACAGGCAAGAACTCTTGTTTCACAAGGCTCAAGAAAGAAATGTCGTCAGTTACTTTTTCACCTAAAAGTGCGATTTCACCTTTAAGGCCTGATGAACCGTTAAAGCCCACGTTTTGTCTCTGGTTAACTAATTGCACCAACGAGTCATTGTAGTTGGCTAAAGAAGTGATAATGCTATTTAGGCTTTGTTGAGCTTCAGCTTCATCTTCAAGAAGTTCTAGATCTTTTTGAAGTGTTGCCATAAAAGCTTCATTGCTTGTTTGCAACTGCTCTAAATAGCTTTCGTAGGACGTGTTATCGACAGCAGATAGAGATTCATACTCTTCCATTAAGGTAATAATGAGTGTTGATAGGTTCTTATCAACACTTGTTAGTCGTTCGAATTTTGATGAAGATGTTTCTTGGACGTTTAACCCTTGCAGAGCAACGGCAGTGACAACAATGAACCCAAGAATAGCAGCGATCAGTAAGGAGAGTAATTTTGTACGAAAACTAAGGTTTGCCAACATAATATATCCTGCATTTTTTTATTATAGGTGGAACAGATAGACTTTCTGTTTAGTGCATGAAGTCAATTGCCTTCGTTTACGCATTGTCTATCAAAACATTACACTTATTTACATATCTATTCTATTTCTACTATGGCTAAGTTTGCAATTAAATGAAATAAAAATATGGATTTATATTGTAGTACTTGTGTGAATGAATGTGACTGTAGCTGGCGTTTTGTTGCATTGTAGAGCGTTCTTTTGCTTAAAAGTCATGTGGGCTTAGCCATACTTCTGTTTTATGGGCGCCAAGGTAACTTATTTTTCCCTGATATCGAGCGATACCACTGGAGCTAAATTCGAACTTATAGCTGCGTTTAATCTTGATTTGGCCGTGCTGCCAAGTCGGTCGCCATTCTGAACCTGCAACACTATCTTCTAATAATTGTAGGTTGAGAGATTCACAGTGTTTTTTTGCCATTATTAAGGCCTGTTCTCTAATGGTTGCATTGCGCCACCACGAGTAGATTGCAACAAAAACAAGTAACAAGATAACGATATCAGAAAGTTGTAGATTCATTTGTATCAACTGTATGTATAAGAAAATTAAAGCTTTCTCTTACATCATAACGAATAGTGCCTAGAAGAAAAGAAAAATACGTGACTACCTCCAAGCAGGAGAGAAAGGAGAGGTAGCCACGTTCTTCACACAGTTTAGAGCAAGCTGTTAAATCATCTCATTGCGGTAAGCTAAATTTGGGCATTCGGGGCAGCGAATGTTTGGTGTACCAAATTAGTCGTTAGCTTTTTATACTGCAATGGCCAGTCAGACGATAATTTAAGCGGCTTCTACTGCTCTCTCTGCGTAAAGCTGGATGACCCACTGTTCTATGCGCTGATCAGTGAGGTCAAATTGCTGGTCCTCGTCGATTGCTAAACCAACGAAGTGTTCTTTGTTATTAATACAGGCTCGTGATGCTTCGAACTCATAACCTTCTGTCGGCCATTGACCAATAAAAGTAGCATTTGTTGGTAGGAGCTTTTCGTAAAGCCAGCCAACAGCATCAACAAAGTAATCGCCATAACCGAATTGATCGCCCAGTCCATATAACGCTATTACGCTATCTTCAAGAGTCAGCTCAGCTAGGCTATCTCCAATGTCTTCCCAGTCAGATTGAATGCCACCAAAGTCCCAAGTTGGAATCCCTAGAATGAGCATGGAATACTGTTCAAGTTGGCTAAGCTCTATGTCTTTTATGTTGAACACATCAACTTGCTCGCCTAGTTCTTCCCATTGTTTAACTATCTTGTGACCAACCTCTTCTGTGTTGTTGGTATCTGTGCCGTAAACGAGGGCGATAGATGATTGAGCCATATCTAATATTATTCCTATAACTTAATGCTTAATGGATCTGTCCATACTGGTGGCTGTAGACACCAAAATATTTAATGAAAGCAGCTTCAAATTGGGCTTCTGAAAAACCGCTTTGGGCGACAATATGAGATTTTTCCGCAGGGTTTTCTCGCAATTTAAGTGCGGCAGATTCAATGCGGTTTAGAGTGAAATAGCTCTCTATTGATTTCCCTGTAAGGTATTTAAAGCCAATAGCAAGTGCCTCTGTATTCAGACCTACCGTGTGAGCTAGATTTTGAAGGTCAAGCTTATTTAGATCAGGTGTTTCGAGAAGGTTTTGTGCACTAAATAATTTACTCTGACAGCCTTCACACTGGGATAGATGGCTAAGCATTTGTAGTTGCTCTATCAAGGTAAAGATAAGAGAGTACAAATGGCCTGCTAAGCTAATTGAGTGGCTTTTATGGTTCAGAATATTGGTAAGAGCAGGGCGAGTATTGTCTGTCACCGGAAGTTGAATGACGGATTTTTCGTTGCCCAATTTGTTACGCATAGAGACAAAATGTTGAATCACTTGATCTTCTGTTTCACCTAAAACAGATGCTAGAAGAGACGGGCTAATATGTGCCTGCAGCAGACTAAACTCTTCGCCTTTCTTAATTAATATGTCGCCACTAATAGCGCGAGCTTGATAATTAATTTGTACAGATTGGATATCTTCAACTGTTTTTATTGGGCCTGTGCCTAAAAAAGAAAAATAAAGACCTGCTGGTGCTTCTTCGTGTATGGATACATCCGCATTGCTGCTTAGATGCTGGTTAAGTAAGTGCAAATTAGGAAGAAGGGTAAGTCGTTGCTTGTGACCAGATAGCCATGGTGTAGCTTGTTTGCTAATGCTGCCGCTATTGTCATAGATGTCTTGCATGTTTAGTTGCATCGTATGTCGCCCTTGAATCGATAATGGTTATCATTAAAGTATTTTTGACGGTTTGATGCAAGTGATTCTCATTAAATAAATTATATGAGAATCACTTTCTTAATATGTTTATTTGATGCAAATGCCGAGTAGAGTGGATTAATCCAGATAATCGACTCGGTTTAAGCCGTACTTTTGCATTTTTTGGTTAAGAGTTCTTCGTGGGAGTTGAAGTTGCTCCAAGACCAGTTGAATATTGCCTTTTTGCTGTCGAATGCTGGCTTCGATTAAGCTGCGTTCAAACTCTTGGACTTTGACGCTTAAGGGTAATGGAGTAATGGTGTCTATGTCGTCTTGCGCCTGATATCCCGCAAGTATTTTAGCAATACTTGTGTTTGGTTCTAAGGCATAGCGTAGGGCGACGTTTCTTAGTTCCCGAACGTTGCCGGGCCACCCATAGACGGTGAGTGTTTCATGGTCTATTGGGCTTAATGGCTTGAAATCTCCACCACGTTCTTTTACCGCAATCCGGCAGAAATGCTCGAAAAGTAGGGGGATGTCTGTTCCCCTGTTACGTAAGTCTGGTAGGTGGATTTGAGAGACGTTGAGTCGAAAAAATAAGTCTTGGCGGAAATTTTCGAGTGTTTGTAAATCGTTTTTGGCTGCAGCAACCACTCTGAGGTCTATTTGTATTGTGTTGTTACTGCCGATGCGCTCTAGCTGGTTCTCTTGTAGTACGCGTAATAGCTTTATTTGCATTGCTAGAGGCATGCTTTCTATCTCATCTAGAAAGAGAGTGCCGCCACTGGCGTGCTCCAGCTTACCAACTCGTTGCTTATTGGCACTGGTGAATGCTCCGGCTTCATGACCAAATAACTCACTCTCGAAGAGGTCGGCAGGGATAGCTGCACAGTTTATGGCGACGAAAGGGTGTTTACTCCTAGGACTGCAATCGTGCAGCGCTTTGGCGACTAGCTCCTTTCCGCAGCCAGTTTTCCCGTACACAATGACGTGAGTATCCATGCTTGCAAAAGTGCGGATTTGTTGTCTTACACGAATGATTTGCTCATTTTGTCCGATAATGGTTTCTTCCAAACCATGTAATTCGCCTAAATATTGAGATTGGTTAGCATGCTGCTGCTGAACATTCCTCAGCTGAATGGCTTTCTCAACGGTTTGTAATAATCTATTTGGATCAAAGGGCTTTTCGAGGAAATCAAACGCGCCATCACGCAAAGCATTGACGGCTGTGTCTACATCCCCATGGCCTGTAATGAGAATAAAAGGTAATTCCTGTTCCTGCGCAAGGCAGTTACTCATTAGCGTTAGCCCATCGATGGGTGTCATTCGAATATCGCTGACAATGATACAAGGCAAGCCAATGCTAAAATGATCGATTAAGTCTTGAGCATTTTGGAACTCTCGTACTTTGTAGTTGGATAAACGCAACCATTGGGCAGTGGTTGAACGTACAATGTCGTCATCATCAAGCAGCCAAATTTCAATGTGATTACTAGTGTTATTATTTTCCATGTTAGGCCTTTAATAGGGTTAATCTGAAGACTAGTTGGGCTGCTGAGTTATGGCTTGCCTTTAGTACTCCATTCATGTCTTTCGCAAGGTTAGCGCTAATGGCAAGACCAAGCCCTAATCCTTTGCCGATGGGCTTAGTCGTAAAAAATGGTTCAAAGATATGCGCTAATTGTGTTTTATCAATGCCTGGCCCATTGTCTTGATAATTGATGCTGATGTAGCCATCATCCTCTTGTAATGCAATTTGAATTCTTGGAGGGACCTTTAGTTCGTTGCAAGCTTGCACGGAGTTACTAATGAGGTTGGCAAAAATACGCTCAAGCCTTGTTGGTTCAGCAATAACCCTGTCTAAATCATGCAGTTTTATATCCCATTGTACGTCATGAGCATCATCACCAAGGCTTTCTATGGCGCAGTCTATTGCTACTTTAATTGATGTTGGGATTAGCTGTTCAGGTCGTCGATACGCGAGGACTTTTAGCTCGCTAGTTAGTTTTTGCATTCGTACTACAAGAGATTCTAGATCAACTAATGTTTTTAATGCCTGTTCGGGCTCTTGCCGTTTTAAGAGCAATTCCGTGCTGTAGGCAAGTGTTCTGATGCCGGTAAGCGGTTGGTTCAGCTCGTGGGCAATGGCAGTAGACATTTGGCCTATGGCGGCGAGCTTTTCGGTTCTTAATAATTCTTGCTGTGCAACTTCTAGGGCTTTTGTTCGCTCTAGAACGCGCTCCTCTAGGCGGGTATTGGCTTCTAACAAATTCAACTCGGCTTTTTTTCGTTTACTGATGTCTATTAATGTTACTAAGTAGCCTTGGGAGTCACTCCACTCAAGTGACGAAACAGATAATAGGGCGGGGAAAAGTTGTCCATTGTCTTTTTGTAATACCGCCTCTTGTCCAAGTACATTAGTGGACAGAACCGTACCTGTTGATTCTGCTTCTTGTAGAGACTGAACAAAAGCAAGTGCGACCTGGTTTTCAGGGCAATTCGGTAAAAATTCCAGCAGGTAGCGGCCGTTGAGTTGTGCACTTTTACCAAGATAGCGTAGCCCCATAGGGTTTACAAAAGAGATTTCACCGCTTTTGGTTAGCTGTAAAAGCCCTACGTGCGTGTTTTCTATCAGTACGCGCTGGCGTAAAGCACTGTCTGCAATGAGAATTTCATTTTCGAGTTTCGAGGCTATCTTTAAAGCGCGTTCTCTTCGATATAGCCAGAAAAGAAAGATTAAGGCGAAGATCCCCAGGCTGATAAAAGCAATGTTCTGCGCTTTCTTTTGGATGATTTTTAGGTTAGATAAATAGTGAATTTGCCATTTGAGATCGTCTAGAGTGACATTTTGCAATAAGTAACTCTCATCGTTTAAATGGTATAGCTTGGAGCGAGTGTTATTCAAAAACTGAACATTACTGTAGTTGCTTAGCCAGTCGCTAATTAACAATCTATTAAGTTTGCTGGCTAAAAAAATCAGGCTGTTTTGATCTGTCATCACAACTAGATCATCAGATAAGTTCCATCGCTCAATTAAATCACCCACATTAATGCGTACGACAACGGCTCCAGCTAATCCTGAAGCGGTATAAACCGGTGCCATAACAATATGCGCGGATTTAGACAGTTCAGCGCTGTAGCCAGATACCAAAATGTATTCCCCTTGCTGGTCTTTTAAGACATTGCTGAGATTTTGCTTGTCGAAATAATCGTCCAAATTGAAATGAGGGGATTGTTCACTTGAGACAAGCAGATCTCCTTGTGAGGAAAGAATAAACCAATCTTGTGTTTTCGATACGTGAGTAAGGTCTTCTAGCTGTCGTTGCATTTGCAGGGTTAACGCTGTGTCTTTAGGGTTATTCATAAAGGCCAATAGCGTTGGATTGTCTGCGAGAGCGTAGGGGAGAATATGGTAGCCTTTTAGTTCATTGCGTAATTCGATTACGTAATCGAGCAGCTGATCTTGGCCCTCTGAATGTTTGTTAATGATGAGTGCCTGGTAGGCGATGGTGTTTACACCAAAGAAAAGCAGAGTCAGGATTACACAACCAAGAGAAAGAAAAAAAAGACGATGTTTGCGAAATTGTGAAATCAAGGGTGTCTCGCTGGCCTATTATGCTGGGAGACCTAATTACATACAGGCTAAAATGTTCGCCGAGAGAAAGGTCTCGCTTTATTAGATAAGATTAAAGCTGCGTAGCAAAGTAACGCCAATGCTTGTACTAATCAAGGAGGCAATGGTTGTAATCACAATGATGTTTGCGGCGAGAGTGGAGTTGCCCTTCATTGCCCTGACCATAATATAGCTTGCTGAAGCGGTTGGAGCGGACGACATTAGGAATAATACACCGAGTTCCATGCCGCGATAATCTAGCAAATACCCACCAAAGGTAAGTGCAAACGGAATGAAGATAAGTTTACCAACAGACGCGAGTATAGCACCAAACATACCGTTCTTTAATGATTTAAAACTCAATGATGCGCCAGCACAAAGTAGTGCTAATGGGAGAGTCATCTGAGCAAAATAACTGCCTGTTTTATAAAGTGTAGAGGGGAGTGTTAAGCCTGATAATGAGCTAATAAAGGCCGCTACAATAGCGATAATCAAAGGGTTTTTTGCGATACCTTTAATGATTCCCATCAAACTAGGGTTTTTGCCTAATGCTCGGCTTAATCCAATCACCGATAAAACATTAAACAATATGGTGACGCCACCTAAGTAAACTGCCGCAACAGAGAAAACTTCATTGCCGTATGCGTTTACGCAATAGGCTAAACCGATAATCCCCATGTTGGAGCGAAAGGCGCCTTGAACTAGTACGGCACGCTCGGCCTTATCTGCTATCCAAAACGACATAAACAGCTCTAAAGCTATGTAAGTAATAGTGACAGCGAGCATAGCAAATATCACTAATGACAAATCTGTGTCTTGGTTGATATTTGATTTAGATATGCTAATAAAGAGTAGGGCAGGAAGGGTGACGTTGAACACTAACTTAGATGCAATATCAACGAAGTTATCATTGATAAGACGTATTCGGTGTAGCAGAACTCCAAGAGCCAATATTAAGAATATTGGCATTGTAATGGAGAATGAAAAAACCAATACGTCTAAAAAGTTGTCCAACGCCTGTTCCTTAGGTGGATATTATTGGTCGTTGTTTTCGAAACGGTAACCTGCACCATATACGGAATGAATAACGTTCAATTCAGGTGCTACGGCAGAGATTTTCTTACGAAGCTTTTTGATATGGCTATCAATCGTACGGTCACTTACAACACGGCTATCTGCGTAAATGCTCTTCATTATAAGATCACGACCGAATACACGACCTGGCTCTTTGATTAGTAGTTGAAGCAACTGGAATTCAACGGTAGTCAGATCAATCAGTTCACCTTTGTAAGTAGCACGTAGGCGATCAACGTCTAGGTCAAAGCCATCGGTTCTTGGTGATTCAGCTTGGTCTAGTTCAACACGACGAAGGTTGGCTTTAACGCGAGCAACGATCTCGCGAGGGCTGAATGGCTTGCAAACATAATCGTCTGCGCCCATTTCTAAGCCAATTAGGCGGTCGATTTCTTCTGCTTTTGCAGTAACCATGATGATTGGCACACCGCTAAATTGACGAACTTGTTTGCAAATTTCAACGCCATCTAATCCTGGTAGCATTAGATCGAGCAAAATAATATCGACAGCATTGTTTTTAATGTAATTTACCGCAATGTCACCACGATCAAGATGATGGTGCTCATAACCAGCTTGCTCTAGGTATGCACTCATTAACTCTGCTAATTTTGGTTCGTCTTCAATAATCAGTACTTTGCTCATAATATTATTCGTTCCATATTAATTTAAAGGAAATTCTATTTTTATTCCTAAACCACCATCAGGGGAATGATATGCACCAATAGTGCCTTGGTGTCCATCTACAATGTTAGAGCATATAGCGAGACCTAAGCCTCGGCCACCTGTTGCTCTGTTTCGTGAGTTTTCAACACGGAAAAACTGCTCGAAAATTTTGTTTTTATCCTCATCGCTTACTCCAGGCGCTGAGTCCTCGAATAGGATGATTGCTTTTTTATTTACTCTTTTTAGTTTTACTGTCAAGGTCCCTGGAGCATTTGTGTATTTTAATGAGTTATTCATCAGGTTCGAAAACAATTGATGCAACCTATCTGAGTCACCATTCATAACAATAGGTTTTTTCTGAGAATATTCAAATATCAAATCCAATCCAGCTTCATTAAAAGGAAGCGTCATAGATTGAACAGTTTGTTCAATAATGTCATTAACTAAAATATCATCCATGTTGTAGCTTAAGCTTCCAACATCATGCATTGATAATTGGTTTAAGTCATCAATCAGGCGAGCAATGTGCAATGTTTCTTGCTGTAGCGACGCAAGACTGTCAGGTGTTACCTTGATAATACCATCCTGCATAGCTTCAATTTCTCCACGTAGAATAGCGACAGGTGTTCGTAGCTCATGGGCTGTATCTGCTACCCAGCGCTTACGGGCTTCCCTTGTATTCTCTAAGGTGCAGGCCAAGTTATTAAAATCGCAACTTAGGCTTGCTAGTTCATCAGACCCATTTACGGTAATACGTGTTTCGAATTTACCTGCCGCTAGTTTTTTGGTCGCTCTTTGCATAGAGGTAATCGGACGACTTAGCCATTGAGCTAAAGGCCACGTTAATAACGCTGCGATGGCTAGCATGAAAGCTGATATCAAGAGAAAGGCTTCGCCTTGTTGCCTAACAAAACGTAATGTTTGATCTTGCACCAATTCACGAATAGAGCGGAGACCGACATAACCAACCACTTTTTTGTTCACTTTCACTGCATGAGTTTCTGCGTCTGTAAACCTAACCTTGCCGATAATAGGCTTTTGCTGATCGTCGAACAGTAAAAAACGCTGGCGGTAATATTGTGATGGATAAATTAAATCTAGATTAGGCGTGCTAGGAGGTGGTACTAAGTCTCGAAGGTTTTCAAGTTTTGCTTGGTGCCATTCACTTTCCATACGGCTCTCTTGGACCAAAAAATACCAATCATCGTAATAGATATAAAGGTTGGCTGTTCTATTTGCCATTTGCTCAAGAAAGTCGCGATCACGTTCTGTTGCATAGGATACGAAGCCTCTATCAAAGCTCCATTGGAATACTTGCCACATAGAAACTATTAGCAATACGTTACTTAAAACAAAAACTGCAAACAATTTATGGCGAATTTTTAACCCTTTTGTCATGGTCATAGTTGGGCTTGAAATCCTATAGTGTGCATTGTTAAAAATAATGGTGCTGTGCGGTTGATTGTCATTGAGCTACTGTTAAAGAGTTTCATTTAAGGTGTTGGTTTATTAGTCATTCTAATGGTCTATTTACTATACTGTTTTATTAGGAAAGCTGGCTACTTGATTGGAGTGTAAATAATGAGGATTTCCTTTAAAATAGCGCACTATTTTTAGTTTTTTGAGCTATTTCATGATTAATTTCTTCGTTTTTAGAGGTGTGCTCTCATTTATTTTGATTGTACTGAACACCTTACTTTGCTTTGTTCCGGTGATAATATTAGCGCTCTGTAAGTGGCTATTACCCTTCACGAAGGTGCGTGCATTATTGAATGTCATTCTAGACCGAATTGCTACTTTTTGGATTGGCGTGAATAACATTAATCAGCGTTGCTTTGGGAAATCAGCAATTGATGTAACGGGTGTGAATGCGTTTGAGAAAAATGAATGGTACATGATCACCGCAAATCACCAATCTTGGGTGGACATACTTATTTTACAGAGACTGTTTAATCGACGAATTCCTTTTATTAAATTCTTTTTAAAGCGTCAGTTAATTTGGGTACCTTTTATTGGTTTAGCTTGGTGGGCTTTAGAATTTCCTTTTATGAAACGCTATAGTCCTGCTCTGTTAAAGAAACGCCCTGAACTCAAGGGAAAAGACATAGAAGTAACTAAAAAAGCCTGTGAAAAATTTCAGCATTTCCCTGTGTCGATTATGAACTTTTTAGAGGGGACGCGTTTTACTGTAGAAAAACACCGACAACAGTCTAGCCACTATCAGCATCTTCTTACGCCTAAGGCCGGAGGTTTGTCTTTTGCACTGAATGCTATGAATGGAAAGCTGCATCAATTGATCGACGTTACCATTGTTTATCCGGAGGGCATTCCAAGCTTTTTTGACTACCTATGTGGGAAAATATCGAAGATTAAAGTCCATATTCGAGTGATGCCTATTAATGACTCTTTACTTGGTGACTATCAAAATGATACAGAATATAGGGCGTATTTTCAGCAATGGGTGAATGAGCTTTGGAAGGAAAAAGACCGGCAATTTGACGTCATGATGAAAGGAGAGGGTTCTACAATTTAAAGAGCGCTCGAATTAACAGTATTTAAAATTGCGCCTGTGGTCTTTTGCAGAAGTAAGGCTTTTTTTTATTGTATTTATGTTTGGCTAGCAGTTCCTTCTTTTTGGGCTACACGTTAGAATCTTACTTTTAAGACTGTATAGAATAGGAATATGTAATGGGCAGAGCCTTTCAAAACCGCAAAGAGTCCATGGCAAAAACGTCTGACCAGAAAGCCAAGGTTTACAGTAAATACGGCCGTGAGATTTATGTTTGCGCAAAATCCGGTGGTATCGACCCCAATGGTAATTTGGCACTACGTTCTCTGATTGACCGAGCTAAAAAAGATCAGGTGCCAACGCACGTTATCGACAAAGCGATTGATAAGGCGAAAGGTGGCGGTGGAGAAGACTTTGATACGGCGCGCTACGAAGGTTTTGGTCCTGGTAATACGATGGTTATCGTGGATTGTTTGTCAGATAACCCAAACCGTACTTTTGGTGATGTGCGTACTTGCTTTAACAAAGTGAAGTGCAAAATTGGTGGGCAGGGTAGTGTGAGTCACATGTTTGACCACAGTGCTATTTTTGTTTTCGCTGGTACGGATGAAGAAGTAGTATTAGAAGCCTTAATGATGGCGGATGTTGATGTAACCGATATCGAGCTAGAAGACGGTAAAGTGACAGTATTTGCGCCTCATACAGATTACAGTAAAGCGAAAACGGCCATTACGGATGCGCTTGGCGATATTGAGTTTGAAGTAGATGAAATTCAGTTTGTTGCTCAAAACACTATAGAAATTCAAGGTGAAGAGTTGGAACAGTTTGATCGCTTCTTGGATCTGTTGAATGATTTAGACGATGTGCAGCGTGTTTATCATAACGCTGAATAATAGAATGAGAGGCCTTAGTGATATTTTCACTAAGGCCTTTTTTTATGTATGTTGATTAAAAATGACCAAGCCAAAACCTCAGTTAAAATCTCCCTGCGTTAATGTCTGTCTTCTCAATGATGAGGATGTCTGTGTTGGTTGTTATCGCACAGGTAAAGAAATTAGTCAGTGGGGCAGTATGAATAAAGCCTCTCAGCAGGCTGTGATGAAAAAGGTTCGTGAGCGAGAGGCTAAAAGCGGTTTTGTTTCTGGCTAACGTGTTAGTGCTCCTCCGCTTCATTTTTGTTTTTAAGTTCTATCCATTGCGACATGTATTGCGTGCTTTTAAGACTGTGGTGTCGCAGCATTAACCCTAAGAAATGTTTTTTCCTTAGACTTTCCTTTAGTTGAACCTGTAGCTTCAATCGATTGATTAATTTTGGCTCCCATTCTTCTGCCTGATAGCGGGCTTGCAATATCCTATTGCCATTTTGTTGCATCAGCAGCCAGCTTTCTTTGTCCTCATAAAGAGAAACGGCGGCATCGACAAAGGTCTCTATGTCGTCGGTTATCACCCCGTTCCATGGGAATGCGCCATGCATAGATTCTGCACCAATGCTGGTGGTTATGCTTGGAGTGCCTACTTGCATAGCTTCAACTAATTTGCCTTTAATCCCTGCCCCAAAGCGTAATGGCGCTAAGCAAAGTCGCGCATGTTGCATGACGGCGTGAGCATCTTCAGCCCAGCCTTTCACTAAAAAGCCTTCTTTTGTGTTATGTAGCTGTGTGGCTTTTGGTGGCGGATAAGCACCGTAAATATGCATCTCAGCTTTCGGTAAGCGTTTGCGGATTTTTGGCCATATTTCTGTTTTTAATTGTAGGACGGCATCCCAATTTGGTGCGTGGCGAAAATTGCCAATGCTAATGAAATGCTGGCGATCTTCAAAGTTGAGCAATTTTTCTGTTGGTTGTGGTTCTGGCAACATAAATGGCAGGTGAAATACGTGCGTTTCTGGCACGTGGAATTCATCAATAAGCAACTTAGTTTCCACTTCTGAAATCATTAGGGTTAAGTCACAACGATGAATGGCGGCGATTTCTCGAATGCCATGGTCGCTGTAAAGGTCTTCAACCGCAAACTCTCTATTTTGTTTCAGCGCATTGTGTCTGGCTTGTCTTAGTGAGTGAAGGTCTTCCGTATTAAGGATTCGTAATGAGTCTGGACTGAACTTTTCTACACGCCAGCCAAACTGTTCTTCCATCATGAAGCGATCAAATACCACTATGTCTGGCTTTTTGTGTGCAATATAGTGGTCAAATGATGCGCTATTGAGCTCAATATGCTCGGCTTCAATGCCCAGCAGGGAAAGGTCGGCCATGTGTTCTGTTTGCTGAGCGGGGCTCGCAAAAGAAATTTGCCATTGCTCTTTGTGAAAACAGTTGAGTAATTGCATCATTCTACTGCCGGCAGCGGAAGAGTTTGGTTCTGGCCAGACGTAGCCGATGACGAGTAGGTGCACGGTGTTCTCTCAAGGTTCTAATGGTTTATTGGTTCTGAATTTTTAGCAGAATCAGGACATATTCGTCTGGCTATTGTATCATGGCTGGTAGATTTGTCTTGCCTGCCTCATTTGAAGGGATTGTCAGGTAAGACGTAAGCAAAACATGACGTTGAGAAGATATTATGATCATAAAACCAAAGATTCGCGGATTTATTTGTACAACAACGCATCCAGTAGGTTGTGAGCAAAACGTAAGAGATCAAATCGCTTTTACTAAAAGCAAAGGGGCGATTGAAAACGGTCCTAAAAAAGTACTCGTAATCGGTGCGTCAAGTGGCTATGGCTTGTCTTCTCGTATCGCTGCGGCGTTCGGTTCAGGTGCCGCAACAATTGGTGTTTTCTTCGAAAAGCCAGGTACTGAGAAAAAAACCGGTACGGCAGGTTGGTACAATTCTGCGGCATTCGACAAAGTGGCTAAAGAAGAAGGCTTGTATTCTAAAAGCATCAATGGCGACGCTTTTTCAAACGAAGCGCGTGACACTGTTATCGATTTGATTAAGCAAGATCTTGGTCAAGTAGATATGGTGGTTTACTCACTGGCATCTCCGGTTCGTAAAATGCCTGAAACGGGTGAGGTGATTCGTTCAGTTCTTAAACCTATTGGTCAGCCTTACCGCTCCACTGCCATTGATACGAATAAAGATGTCATCATTGAAGCGGAAATTGAGCCAGCAACAGAAGAAGAGATTGAAGCAACTACAACCGTAATGGGTGGTCAAGATTGGGAGCTTTGGATGTCTGCTTTACAAGAAGCAGGTGTTTTGGCGGAAGGTGCTCGCACCGTAGCTTACTCTTACATTGGTTCTGATATCACTTGGCCGATTTATTGGCATGGTGCGCTTGGCAAAGCGAAAGAAGATTTAGATCGCGCCTCTGCAGCCATTGATTCTGAGTTAGCTAAAATCGGCGGTGGTGCGAATGTTGCCGTATTGAAATCGGTTGTCACTCAGGCGTCTTCAGCTATTCCAGTGATGCCTTTGTACTTGGCGATGGTTTTCAAGGTGATGCGTGAAAAAGGCATTCATGAAGGTTGTATGGATCAGATTTATCGCATGTTCTCTGAGCGTTTGTACAACAACCACAATCCAGCAGAATTGACAGACGATAAAAATCGTTTGCGTTTGGATGATTGGGAATTGCGTGAAGATGTTCAGCAAGCTTGTCGTGAGCTTTGGCCTCAAGTAAATGACGCTAATTTGTTTGCTGAGACAGACTACCAACTTTATAAAGATGAGTTTTTGAAGTTGTTTGGTTTTGGTGTAGAAGGTGTTGATTACGACGCTGAAGCGAATCCAGAAGCCAATTTTGAAGTCATTACTCTTTAGTTTTAATTAAAAGAGACAAAAAAGGAGTTCAAGTATTGCTTGGACTCCTTTTTTTATGTGTTTTTATCTCTTATAGTAAATGGAGGCTTATTCTGGGGTGGTTATGAAATATTCATTTGGGTTGCTTTTTGCAGTATCGCTATGCGCAGATGCTCAGACTATTGAGCGTCAGCCTGTTGATATTATCTATGGTAACCAGGTTATTCATACCGAGCATCAAGTTGTCGTCAGTTCTCAAGAAGAGGTGGCGGTTATTCCTGCTGAAAAAGCAAAGATGACCTTAGGGCCAAATATCGTTATTACGGCTGATGGTAAAGGTATGTCTTATTTGGAAGAAAATGCCATCGCGGAGCGCGAACAGGCGATTTACGATGAAGTGAATAAGCGTACCGAAGAGGCGCCATTTACTGTGTTATTTACAGGGAATATTCCCGAAGAAATTCAAGCCAAACGTCTACGTATGATGCCAGAGATTGGTATTTTTGGTGACCAAGTTAAAACGGATGAGCGCTCGTCCGATAATGTGGTGCCGGAAGTTGGGGATTTCTCTCCTGTCGGAGAGGCCGTTGCTCCACCCTCATCCAGCGGAGCAAAAGGCGCTCCAGCCACGGATGCTGAAAAGCTAGAGCGGTTAATTGGTGGCTAATCTGATTTCGCTGCTCTGTATCTTAAAGTTTGGGTGACATTGGAGAGGCCTCTTGCCAAGATTGTTGCTCTGTTAATTCCTGCGGAAACGCTTTGTTATGAATGATGATTTTTGCTGTGTCAGCTGATTCAAATTTCCGTTTGATAAAAGCAAGAAAGTCTTTTATTTCTATTTTTTCTACATTTTCTATCCATTCTTCTTTTGTTTGAAAATCCGGTGCTGGTTTGGCAATTTGATGCCATTCATTTAAAGCGTTGTCGCTTAAGTTTTTAGCTGTCATTTTGAGTTCGCTTAAGAGTGCATTTTTTGCTTGATAAAACTCCTCATCAGATAAGTTGGGTAGCCTTTCTTTCTGTTCTTGTATGAAGTCTTCCATAGCGGTTACAAGGGTAAGCGTATCCTTGTTGGGAGATTGTATCAGTAGCCCTAGTATTGGGGTTTTGCGAATGCTGAGGTCTTGGGCTCCAACGATATAACCAAGTTGCTGGTTGGTTCTTAATTCTTGGTAAAATGGACTGCTAATGAGTTTTTTCAAAATGGCAAAATAGGCTTTTTCTATAATTGCTTTTTGTGTGTTCTGTCCGCTAGTGTCTATTAATGTGTAAAGAACAACGCAGTCACTGCTTGTTGAGTTGAACTGATAGTGATGCTTCTGTTGTGCGGAGAGCTCTTTTGTTTCAATTTCTAGCGGTTCTCTTGGTGTGAGTCTGTCTTCTACGCGCTGGTAAATGGATTGAGCAAGTTGTGTCGACTGCTGTTTTGTTATATTTCCTGTGCTGTAGGCGACGATATCAAATTCATTGCGTGCTTTTTTTGTAAAGGCTTGAAGGTCTTCTAGAGTGAGTGATTTTAATGCATCTTCTAACTGCTCTATGGTTTGGCTATTTTTTGTGATGAGTGTTTGTAGTGCGCTGTTAGCATTGCTGTAAGCCTGTCGGCTTTTTTGATTGCTTAGATCTGTTTCAAGCTGTTTTTTGGCGAGGTTGAATTTTTCCGGACTTGGTCGAAATAAAAAAATCTGGTCTATTAGCCAAGTTGTATAGGTGCTTTGTTTATCTGAATAGCCGCTTGTTCTAAGTGTTACGCCGTTTGTGTGTGGGTAGAATGAGTAGCCTAATCCTGCGACATATGGAGCATATGTCGACTCACTCACACTGTCATTAAAAAGTCGTGTCCACAGTCTATTGAGTAGTGTGTGTTCGGGTGTATCTGCGGCATTGTCGAATCGAAATGCGATAAAGTTCATGGCTGTGGGTTTGTTAAAACTAGGGTCGGATTTATTCCAGTAAGTCATGCCTTTCTTTTGAAGGATAATTGAAGGGCTTTGATCTGTTTCATCGACGAGTTTTAGGGATTCTGGGATGAAGTTGTTTTTTTCGGGTAGCCCAACTTGTGTTGTTTTAGCTGAGAAGTTAATGGTGTCTGAGAGTGACTGGCTAGGGAGGTTATTGCTGTATTCGCTGTTGTACCAAGGCTCTTTTTTCCAGGTAGGTGTTCCTTTAGCCCAGTCTTGTGGGAAGGTCTTGTTGGTAATTACCTGTATCAATAGGTTTTCTGGAGAAAGTTGTTGTAATAGTGCTTGTACATCACTCTGGCTTGCTGTGTGCTCTAGTCGAAAGCTGCTTAAAGTGTCCTCGCTTGGTATGTCTAGCATTCTTGCTGATAGTGCGCGGGCAAGGTTTATGGGAGCAACATAGCTTTGATTGTTAAACATGAGTTGGCTTAATTTCAGTCCTTCTTGTAAGTAAAGGGGATTTACTGGGGAGGATTTTAAGAGGCTAATAGTTGCAAAGAGGCGTTGTGCGACAGTATCAATTTGGGATAGCCCCTCGTCTGTTAAGCGTATTTTTATAGAGAATAAGGCATTGCTTCCATAATCAGAAGAGGCTCCAGCTGATATGCTGTTAATTAATCCTTCTGATTTGAGTGAGGCATAAAGAGAGCCTTTATTTTCATTTCCTAGAATATAGGACAGGTATCGGGTTGGCTGAGTTTTGTAATTTTCTCCTTGGGCGTCTATTTGATAGAAAACATTAAGGGTGTTGCTATTGATTAAGGGGCGGAAAAATTGCAATTGCGGTTTGTCTGTGGTGATAAGTTCTGGGTAGTTTTCTTCTGATGCTTTGGTCTTGCTCGGAATGGATGAAAAGTATTGATGAGCAAGTTCTGCAAGTTTTTTGGGTGGTAGGTTTGCGACAAGAACTAGAGCCATATTTTCGCTAGAGTAGTGTTCTTCATATAGATTGAGTAGTTGTTCTCTTAGTGGCTTATTTGGGAGGTCTTTGAGGGTGTCTAGGCTTCCTACACTGAATCGGCTGTAGGGATGTTTGGGGTTTATTAGGGTCTTTAGAGCTTGGGTGCTGCGTCGGCTTTCGTCTGTTAATTTGGCTTTGTATTCAGCATCGACAGCATTTTTCTCTCTTTGAGTGAGTGATTCGCTAAACAGAGGAGAGATGAAAAACTGTGAAAAGCGATCTAGGGCGTTCTCATAAGCTGATGGTGTTATATCAAAGTAAAAGTTGGTTTTGTTTGTACTTGTATAGGCGTTATGTGTTCCGCCATTAGTGTTTATATAGGTTTGATAATTTCCGGGTTCAGGATATTTTTCAGTGCCAAGGAATAGCATGTGTTCAAGAAAGTGAGCGAGGCCTTGTTGGCCTGATGGATCCTGAAAATTGCCGACTTTGATTGATAAAGATGCGGAATACCTTTCTGCTTTTGGGTCACTAATAAGTAGTACTTTTAGATGGTTTGGTAAGGTGATTAGGTTGTAAGTGTTTTGATCGCTTGTGCTTTTGTTGAGGATAGGGGTGAGGCTATCTTGAGTGACGTATGTATTGTTTTGCATCATTGAGTTTGGGGTTTCTGTAGTGTTGTTTTTTGTTGGGTGTATGTCATTTGCGCACACAGATAGAGAGGTGTGCGTGGTGAGTAAAATAAAAAGTAGGTATAGCACAGTTTTAGATTGGTTCATGACTTCAGACTAACTGAAGCATGGGGCGAGATGCAATGGCTGAAGCACATTGCATCTTTATGGTTTATTGGGCGTCTAAAGATTGCCCGTTGATATCAAGGCTGTCATTGCCCATAAGGTAAAGGTATAACGGCATGATGTCTTCTGCTGTTGCTAAGTTTTCTGGGTTCTCTTCTGGGTAGGCGTTGGCGCGCATGCTGGTTCTTGTTGCTCCAGGGTTGATCGCATTTGCTCTAATGTTTGGGGAGAGTTCTGTTAATTCGCTGGAAAACAGCTGCATCATGGCTTCAGTTGCAAATTTTGAGATAGCATACGCTCCCCAATTAGCTTTTGCCTTCCTGCCAACGCCAGACGATGTAAAAACAATAGATGCATGTTCTGCTTTCTGCATTAGAGGGAGGAGGGCTTGGTTTAGTAGTAGCTGACTGGTGACATTGACACGCATAACTTGCTCGAACAGCGTTGGATCGTAGCTTGCTATTGGTGCTCGATCACCTAAGAGGCTGGCGTTGTGTAGAATGCCATCTAAATGGCCGAATTCACTCTCAATAGTGTTAGCAAGCTCTACATAGTCGTGTTCTGCTGCACCATCAAGGTTGAGAGGTACAATCGCCGCCTGAGGATAATTTAGTTTTTCTATGTGATCGTACACCGCTTCCAGTTTTTTGGTGGTGCGGCCCAATAAAATAACTGTTGCGCCATATTTTGCATAAGTAATGGCGGCGGTTTTGCCTATGCCATCGCCTGCTCCAGTAACAAGGATTACCTTGTTTTTAAGTAGTTGGCTTGGGGCTTGATAATCAAACATATCTCCTCCTTATGCCTTGGTTAGGCGTTAATTTTTTGAGTGTGCATCATGTAATTAACGGATACATCTTTGTCGTTTAATTTGTATACTTTTGTGAGGGGGTTATAGGTTAATCCCGTCATATGAGAGACTTCTAGACCCGCTAACCTTGCATAATTATTAAGCTCAGCTGGCTGAATAAATTTAGCATAGTCATGGGTGCCTTTTGGAAGCATTTTTAGAATGTATTCGGCGCCAATGATTGCAAATAAGTAGGCTTTTGGGTTTCTGTTTATGGTGGAGAAAAAAACGTGTCCGCCAGGTTTTACCAACGTCATGCAGGCTTTGATAACCGAGGATGGGTCAGGTACATGCTCTAGCATTTCAAGGCAGGTGACTATGTCGTATTGGCCGGCTTCTCGTTGTGCGATTTCTTCTGCCGTGATTTTTTCATAATCAATGTCGAGTTTGGATTCTTCTTTGTGTAGTTTTGCTACAGCAAGAGGAGCTTCACCCATGTCGATACCTTTAACGTTTGCACCAAGTTTTGCCATTGCTTCTGACAGGATGCCACCGCCGCAACCGACGTCGATAACATTTTTACCATCTAGACCGTCAGCGCGTTCGTTTATGTAGTTGGTGCGTAGCGGATTGATATCATGCAGAGGTTTAAATTCATTCTCGGTATCCCACCACCGGCTTGCTAGTGCTTCAAATTTTGCAACTTCATTTAGGTCTACGTTGTTTTGTTGGGTGTTGGTCATTTGTTTTGTATCCATCTTTAAGGTTGCTAAAGGCAGTAAGCTCGATGTATTGAGCTGCGTGATCTGCTTTGTTGTCGTCTCTTGTGAGCTTTAACTAAAAATGCGCTTTTTTCTAGTATAGCGCCAACTAAAGGGGTGACCAATAGCAAACTTACTTTGTCTGATGAGACTGTTTAGTAGACGGTTTCTATAATTGCAATATAGAGCAACAAAACATGCTCCTTGAAGGGGTGTTATTTATTTCCTTATGTTACAATGCAGCGCTTATAAAAAGATATTAGGGAGTCTTTTTGACTCCAAGGCATAAGGATCGATTGTATCTATGGGTGAATTAGCCAAAGAAATTATTCCCGTCAGTATCGAAAATGAACTTAAGGGATCTTACCTAGATTACGCAATGAGCGTTATTGTAGGCCGAGCATTACCTGATGTACGAGATGGGTTAAAGCCTGTTCACCGTCGCGTTCTATTTGCGATGAATGAACTTAAAAATGATTGGAATAAACCGTACAAAAAATCGGCGCGTATCGTCGGTGATGTAATCGGTAAATATCACCCACATGGTGATTCCGCTGTATACGATACTATTGTTCGTATGGCGCAGCCTTTCTCAATGCGTTACACCTTGGTCGATGGTCAAGGTAACTTCGGTTCTGTCGATGGTGACAGTGCTGCGGCAATGCGTTATACCGAAATTCGTATGGCGAAAATTTCTCATCATCTTCTGATGGACCTTGAGAAAGAAACCGTCGATTTCGTGCCTAACTATGATGGCACGGAATTTATGCCTGAAGTATTGCCTGCGCGTGTTCCTGGACTATTGGTAAACGGTTCAGCTGGTATCGCGGTAGGTATGGCAACTAATATCCCACCTCATAATCTTGGTGAGATTATTGATGGCTGTCTTGCTGTTATTGATAACGCTGACATAACCATTGATGAACTTATCGACCATATACCTGGACCAGACTTCCCTACAGGGGCGTTTATTAATGGTCGTGCAGGTATTATAGAAGCTTATAAAACAGGTCGTGGTCGTATTTATATGCGTGCTCGCCATCACTTTGAAGACATGGAAAAAGGCAATCGTCAGTCCATCGTTTTCACTGAAATTCCATACCAGTTAAACAAGGCGAAAGTGATCGAAAAAATCGCTGAGCTAGTGAAAGAGAAAAAACTGGAAGGCATCAGTGAGCTTCGTGATGAATCTGATAAAGATGGTATGCGTATCGTTATTGAATTACGTCGTGGTGAAAACCCTGATGTGGTTGTAAATAATATCTTTACGCAAACACAGCTTCAGTCCGTATTCGGTATGAATATGGTGGCCTTGGTTGATGGTCGCCCTCAATTACTTAACCTTAAGCAAATTCTTGAGTGCTTCGTTAAACATCGCCGTGAAGTGGTTACCCGTCGTACTATTTTCGAACTTCGTAAAGCGCGTGAGCGTGGTCACATTCTTGAAGGTCTAGCAGTTTCACTTGCTAATATCGACCGTGTTATTGAATTGATTCGTACATCTCCAACGTCTGCAGAAGCAAAAGAAAAAATTGTTAGCGAGTCTTGGGAACCGGGTAATGTGGTTGCCATGTTGGAGCGCGCTGGTGCTGACGCATGTCGCCCAGACGATCTTGAAGCAGGTTATGGTTTTGTTGATGGTGCTTACCATTTATCACCAGATCAGGCTCAAGCGATTTTGGACTTGCGTCTACATCGTTTGACAGGTTTGGAACACGATAAGTTATTGGGCGAATATAAGTCCCTAATCGAGCTTATCGGTGAGTTGCTGAATATTTTGTCTGATCCAGACCGTTTGATGGAAGTTATTCGCGAAGAGCTAGAAGAAGTTCGCGATACATTTGGAGATGCTCGTCGCACAGAAATCTTAACGTCTCGTCAGGATTTGACGATTGCAGATTTGATCGATGAAGCGCCAATGGTAGTGACGATCTCAAACACTGGTTATGCGAAATCTCAGCCACTAGTTGAGTACCAAGCTCAGCGTCGTGGTGGTCGTGGTAAATCTTCTGCGAGCATGAAAGACGAAGATCACATCGAGCATCTATTAGTAACCAGTAGTCATGACACCATCATGCTATTTAGTAATCTTGGTAAAGTTTATTGGTTGCGTGTGTTCGAAATTCCAGTGGCTAGCCGTAGTGCAAAAGGTCGTCCTATTGTTAACTTGTTGCCGCTAAGAGAAGGTGAATTCATCTCCGCATTATTGCCTTTGCCAGTGATTGAAGCTGAAGTTGAGTCTGAAGAAGACGTTTCTGAAGACGAAATTGTTGAAGCAAGCAGCTATATCTTTATGGCAACGGCAAACGGCACAGTGAAGAAAACAGCGATGCAGCATTTTGCTCGCCCTCGCTCAACAGGTTTGATTGCGCTTAGCCTAGACGAAACTGATGAATTAGTTGGTGTGTCGGTTACCAATGGTGAAAATGACATTATGTTGGTTTCATCTTCTGGTAAGACAATTCGCTTTAAAGAGTCTGATGTTCGTGCAATGGGTCGTACAGCGGCGGGTGTTCGTGGTATTCGCTTAAATGAAGACGCTAAGGTTGTTTCGCTTATTGTTCCTCAAGAAGGTTCTGCTGTACTGATGGCTTGTGAAAATGGTTACGGCAAGCGTACTTTAGTAGAAGACTTCCCAGTGTATGGGCGTGGTGGTCAAGGTGTTATCGGTATTCAGGTGTCTGAGCGTAACGGCCCTGTTGTTGGTGCTGCCCAGGTTGATGAAACCGATGAGATTATTTTGATTACCGATCAAGGTACATTAGTTCGTACTCGGGTGACGGAAGTGTCATGCCAAGGTCGTAATACTCAAGGTGTTACCCTGATTCGTTTGACCAATGATGAGCATTTGGTTGGTATTGAGCGTGTCGTTGAAGATGACGAGGCAGGCATTGTGGTTGATGAAGCAGGTGATGCAGTCATTGATCAGGCACCAAGTGATGGTGACGAGTCTCCGGACATTCCTGATACTGATACGGAATAGAAAATAAGCGGCGCACTTAGGTGCGTCGCTTTTGTTGTAGATAGGTCCTGAAAAATACTAGAGGTAATAGGCGGGATGAGCCGAGTATATAATTTTTGTTCTGGTCCAGCAGCGCTTCCTGAAGCGGTATTGAAAAAAGCTCAAGCTGAAATGCTTGATTGGCATGGTGTTGGTGTTTCTGTTATGGAAATGAGTCACAGAAGTGCTGAGTTTATGTCGATATTGGCATCTGCCAAAGCTCGTTTATCTCGATTGCTTGATATTAGTGATGATTATGAGGTTTTGTTTGTTCAGGGTGGTGCCTCCACTTTGTTTGCTCAGATACCTGCAAATTTGGTAAATGGTTTTGAATCTGCTTGCTACCTAGATACAGGGGCTTGGTCTTCGAAAGCCATCAAAGAAGCTAAAAGATATACGAAGGTTAACGTGGTTGGCTCTTCAAAAGAGCAAAATTACACCACGGTTCCTGAGTTTTCTAATTTAAACCTGGATGAAAATGCTGCCTACTTACATTTGTGCTCAAACGAAACGATTGGTGGTGTAGAGTTTGCCGATTTGCCAGAAACAAATTTACCTATTGTTGCTGATTTGTCTTCAACTATTTTGTCGCGCAAAATTGATGTAAGCAAATATGGCCTTATTTATGCTGGTGCTCAAAAAAACGTTGGGCCTGCTGGTGTCGTGATTTGTATTATTCGTAAGGACTTGCTGGCTCGTTGTAGCGATAGTGTGCCTTCTATTTGGAATTTTGCGAATTTAGCAGCCAATGATTCCATGATTAATACACCGCCAACTTTTGCTATTTATTTGGCTGACTTGGTGTTTGAGTGGTTGGAAGAGCAGGGTGGTGTTGAGGCGATTGAAGCGATTAATATTCGTAAGGCGCAAGCTCTTTACGACTTCATTGATTCTAGTGGGTTCTATTCAAACCCAGTTGACCCTGCTTACCGTTCTCGTATGAATGTGCCTTTTATCTTGGCGGATGAATCTCTTGAAGCTCTTTTCTTAAAAGAGTCTGAGGCGGCTGGTTTGCGTACTTTGGCGGGCCATCGTTCTGTTGGCGGTATGCGTGCAAGTATTTATAACGCTATGCCAATGGAAGGGGTTCAAGCGTTAATCGATTTTATGCGCGACTTCGAAGAGCGTCATAAATAATACCTTTTTTAGAGATAATAACGTCTACGGATAATAAATAGCATGTCGAATTCTAAACAAGCGGTACCAGATACGCTGCCTTTATTGCGCGATCGTATTGATTCTATTGACTCGCAAATACAACTGCTGATCAATGAGCGTGCTAGCTGCGCGCAGAAAGTGGCAGAAGTGAAATTAGCTGAGCAAGGTGATGAGTCGGTTGTCTTTTATCGTCCTGAGCGTGAAGCGCAAGTTTTGCGTAGAGTGATGGATCGAAATGAAGGGCCTTTGGGAAATGAAGAAATGGCGAAAATATTTCGTCAGATTATGTCTTCCTGTCTTGCGCTTGAAAAACCAATGCGTATTGCTTTTTTAGGTCCGGAAGGTACTTTCACTCAGCAAGCGGCACTAAAGCATTTTGGTAAGTCTATTATTAGTGCGCCTATGGCTGCTATTGATGAAGTGTTTCGTGAAGTTGAATCTGGCGCGGCAAATTATGGTGTCGTGCCAGTTGAGAATTCGACAGAAGGTGTTGTTAATCATACGTTAGACAGTTTTCGGGATTCACGCTTAAAAATATGCGGTGAGGTTGAAGAGCGTATTCATCACCATCTATTAGTGAGTCCGAATATCAACTCTGATGATGTGACACATATTTATTCACATCAGCAGTCTTTAGCGCAATGTCGCGCTTGGTTGGATCGCTATTGGCCACATGTAGAGCGTGTTGCTGTGAGTTCAAATGCAGAAGCTGCTCGTTTAGCGGCTGAAGCGGGTCGTAGTGGTCGTGCAATCGCGGCAATAGCTGGCGAGGTTGCTTGTGAGTTGTATGGCTTGCTTAAAGTCTCTGCCAATATCGAAGATCGTCCGGACAATACAACGCGCTTTTTAATCGTTGGT
Organism: Marinomonas foliarum; assembly: GCF_016906065.1. Lineage (NCBI taxonomy): Bacteria > Pseudomonadati > Pseudomonadota > Gammaproteobacteria > Oceanospirillales > Oceanospirillaceae > Marinomonas > Marinomonas foliarum. Next base: position 3,514,459 of record NZ_CP070273.1, read on the forward strand.
AATGAAGATGTGCCGCCAAGCGGAAAAGATAAGACCTCTTTATTGATTAGTGCGAAAAATGAGCCGGGTGCCTTGTATCGATTGCTTGAGGCTTTCGAGCGACACGGTGTCGATATGACGCGCTTGGAAACGCGCCCATCACTGATGAGTCGTTGGGGATATATCTTCTATATCGACTTTGTTGGTCATCATTTGGATGATAAGTGTCGCGCAGTTATAGATGAGTTGCGTGAACGGGCGTCAGAAGTGAAAGTGTTGGGTTCATACCCTGTGGCTGTGCTTTAGTAAATTGATAAGAGTGTTGTGCTTTGACTGGTGAAAGTGAATTTCAGGCGTTTTTAGATGTGACGCTGCAAGAAAAAAAGAAATTTGGAAATGTCATGATTATCGGTCTTGGCATGATAGGCGGCTCATTTGCTAAGGCGTTAAAAGAGCGGGGCTTGGCCACGCTCTACGGGGTGGATCGCCGAGAGGGGGAGCTGGCACTAGGGGTTTCAACTGGTGTTATTGATCATCCGGCAGAGCTTTCACATGAGTATGTGTCACAGATGGATGTTATTGTTCTTGCTACACCAGTAAGAGCGATGGAGTCCGTTTTAGCTGACCTTAAGCCATTGCTGTTGGAAAAAACCCTTGTTACTGATGTGGGCTCCACAAAAGGCAGTGTTGTTGAATCTGTGCGTCGTGTTTTTGGTTTTGTCCCCGCTAATTTTATTCCTGGTCATCCTATTGCTGGCGCCGAAAAAAGTGGCGTTTTGGCTTCGAATTCGCAGTTGTTTGAAAAGCATATGGCGATTGTGACTCCTTTGCCAGACAGTGATCCTACGCTATTGGATCGATTGCATCGTATTTGGCGTGCGGTTGGTGCTGATGTTGTGAGTATGGATGTTAATCATCATGATCATGTATTAGCCTCTTCTAGTCACTTGCCACATTTGTTGGCTTACACTTTGGTGGATGCCTTGGCAAGTGGTGAGCGTAGTCAAGATATATTCAAATTTGCGGCAGGTGGATTCCGTGATTTTACTCGCATTGCATCCAGTGACCCTGTGATGTGGCGCGACGTTTTTATGGCCAATAAAGATGCCACTCTGGCTACATTGGATCACTTTACGGATCGTCTTGCTGATATGCGTGCTGCTATTGAGCAGGGTGATGGCGCAAGCATGTTCGGTGTTTTTACTCGAGCAAAGTCTGCGCGAGATCATTTTCTTCGACTGTTGGAGCAACGTACAATTGGCTCGGCAAAAGAGGTGCGACCTGTTTCTGTCTCTGTTTTGCCAGCTTCGGCCATAAAAGGGAATATTTCTTTATTGGGTGACAAATCTTTGTCACATAAAGTCATTACTATAGCTGCGCTTTCGGTCGGTGTAAGTGAAGTAAAGAATATTGATTTGACTGGCGATGTTCGTATTACGATGCAGGCTTTCCGTGATATGGGAGTGGTCATTGAGGAGGTATCGGCTGATTGTGTACGAATTCATGGTGTGGGTTTATATGGTTTAAAGGCACCGATAGCCCCAATTAATGTGCATGAATCGAGAGAAAGTCTATATTTACTGTTGCCTGTATTGGCAGGGCAGTCTTTTGCGGTATCAGTCGTTGCTGAGGGGAAATTACTTAATCAATCGATGAGTGACTTGTTCTCTTTGTTGCGCAAGATGGGGGGCTCTGTAGTATCTGAGGTGGCGGATTGTTTGCCTGTCACCCTGTCTCCAGGCGACTCTTTAAATGTCGATGTTAATTTGAAAACAGGGTCTGGGAATTTGCTAATGGCGGCATTTCTGTCGGCTCTGTATTCTCCTGAAATGGGGCGAGTAAAGCCCTTGTTGCCAGGGCTATCTCATTGCGAGGTTTTGTTGCAACGCTTCGGTAAGAATATGACAAAATCTGGCGAGGGCTTTAACGTTCCTCCAGTACCTTTAGTTGGTACGGATATTGTATTGTCTGGTGATGAGTATGAAGCTGTATGGCTTGTTTTGTTGGCAAGCTTACTGCCTGGATCTGATTTGACTATCGAAAATGTTGGGCTTGATTCTGTCTCTTTCGATTTCTTGTCATTTTTAATGTCTATCGGTGCGGATGTGGTAATACCTCCACTGGCTGAGTCGGGTCTATATGAAGGCAAGTTACAGGCAGGCTTTGCCGAGTTGTCAGCGTTTGTTTTATCGGCAGAGCAGAGTTATCAGCTTAGAGATGAATTGCCTTTGCTTTGTGTAGCAGCGGCGTACGCGAAAGGCGATAGCTGTTTAGAAGGTGTTGGTGATTTACCTTATTACTATGAAGATAGAGTGTTGGCCTTGGTGGACGCCCTTGAGTCTATGAAAATCGCTTGCGAGTATGAACAGGGTGATTTGTTGATCAAGGGGGGCTTTCCTCAGGGTGGTGAGTTGGATTGCGCCGGAGATGATAGGCTGGCACTTGCTATGCTTAGTTTGGGTGCGCGTAGTCAATCCGTAACAAAAGTAAATGATTGTCAAAAATTATTAGAAGAATTTAATGAGTTGGAGAGTGTTGCATTGCAATTAGGTTTTCATTGCTCTGTGGCGCAATAGTTTTTTAAGAGGAATAGTTATGATCAACCAAGGCCCAGTTATTACGATTGATGGTCCAAGTGGTGCCGGTAAAGGTACCGTAAGTCAATTGATCGCAGAAAAGCTGGGATGGCACATACTAGATAGTGGTGCTTTATATCGCTTACTTGCTCTTGCAGTGTCGCATCATGGTATGTCTTCTGATGATGTGGAGATGCTAAAGGTTTTAGCTGAGCATTTAGACATACAGTTTGTGCAGTCAGAAGAAGGTAAAGTTGAAATTATTCTAGAGGGGGAGGTCGTAACACAGGCTATTCGAACTGAAGATGTTGGTAATTGTGCTTCTAAATTGGCGGCCATTCCAGAAGTTCGTGAAGGTTTGTTGCTACGTCAACGTGCCTTTTCACAGGCGCCAGGCTTGGTGGCTGATGGGCGAGATATGGGAACAGTTGTTTTTCCTTCCGCTCAGATTAAGATATTTTTAACAGCGTCTGCAGAAGAGCGAGCGCAAAGGCGTTTGCAGCAATTGCAGCAAAAAGGTGAAGCTGTTAATCTAGCCGAACTTGTTAAGACGATTAAAGAACGTGATGAGCGCGATGCGAACAGAGCAATTGCTCCTCTTGTGCCTGCGGCAGGCGCTTTAGTTATAGATAGTACAGATTTGACCATAGAGCAGGTTGTCGAGATGATTTTTGCTGAAACAGCAAAAGCGGGTCTTGTATAATCTGTTCTTTTTCGCGTCTACTTTTTTGTACCTAGAATGTGCTAGAATAGATTAAATGTTGTTCAAGTCGGCAAGGGTGCCAGCAAGCCTTTGTCGCATCATTCAAAAAAATTGACCCACATTTGCTGGCAATGTGGATAAGGCCTAGTTCTTTTATAGGCCAACTATATAGGAAATACAATGACTCAAAGCTTCGCAGAACTGTTTGAAGAAAGCCTGTTAACCGTCGAAATGGCGCCAGGCTCAATTGTTACTGGTATCGTTGTTGATATTGACAGCGAATGGGTAACTGTTCATGCAGGTCTTAAATCTGAAGGCGTAATTCCTCGTTCTCAGTTCCTAACGGAAAGTGGTGAGTTCAACTTAAACATCGGTGACGAAGTTAAAGTTGCACTTGATGCTGTTGAAGATGGTTTCGGTGAGACTAAATTGTCTCGCGAAAAAGCTAAACGTGCAGAAACTTGGTCTGTTCTTGAAAAAGCTTACGAAGAAAACGCCATTGTTCACGGTGTTATCAATGGTAAAGTCAAAGGTGGCTTCACAGTTGATATCGCAAATATCCGTGCTTTCTTGCCTGGTTCTTTGGTAGATGTTCGACCAATCCGCGACACATCTCATTTGGAAGGTGTGGATCTAGAGTTCAAACTTATCAAGCTTGATCAAAAACGTAACAACGTTGTTGTTTCTCGTCGTGCCGTTATGGAAGCGACTAACAGCGCTGAACGCGAAACATTGCTTGCTTCTCTTGAAGAGGGTCAAGAAGTTAAAGGTATCGTTAAGAACCTTACTGACTACGGTGCTTTCGTTGATCTTGGTGGTGTTGATGGTCTTCTACACATCACTGACATGGCTTGGAAACGCATTAAGCACCCAAGCGAAATCATTGCTGTTGGCGATGAAATCGACGTTAAAGTTCTTAAATTCGACCGTGAACGTAACCGTGTATCTCTAGGTCTTAAGCAGTTGGGTGAAGATCCATGGGTAGCTATTAAAGCTCGTTACCCAGAAAATACTAAGGTAACTGCTAAAGTAACTAACTTGACTGATTACGGCTGCTTCGCTGAACTTGAAGAAGGTGTAGAAGGTCTAGTACACGTTTCTGAAATGGATTGGACTAACAAAAACATTCACCCATCTAAAGTTGTTCAGATCGGTGATGAAGTTGAAGTTATGGTTCTTGACATTGATGAAGAGCGTCGTCGTATTTCTTTGGGTATCAAGCAATGTACAATGAACCCATGGGAAGAGTTTGCTACTTCTTTCAATAAAGGCGACAAGATTTCTGGCGCAATCAAGTCTATCACTGACTTTGGTGTGTTCATCGGTCTTGATGGCGGTATTGATGGTCTTGTTCACCTATCTGACCTATCTTGGGACGAAACTGGTGAAGAAGCAGTTCGTCAATACAAGAAAGGCGATATGCTAGAAACAGTTGTATTGTCTATCGATGCTGAGCGTGAGCGTATTTCTCTAGGTGTTAAACAACTAGAAGAAGATCCGTTCCTAGCTTTCGTTGCTGAAAATGACAAAGGCACTATCGTTAATGGTACTGTTTCTGAAGTTGATGCGAAAGGTGCTGTAGTTGTTCTTGCTGAAGGCGTTGAAGCTACTTTGAAAGTATCTGAAATCAGCCGTGAACGTATCGAAGATGCAACAACTGCATTGAAAGAAGGTGATAAAGTAGAAGCAGCGATCATTAACGTTGATCGTAAAGCTCGTACTATTACTCTTTCTATCAAGCAGAAAGATGCTACTGAAGAGAAAGCAGCGTTGAAATCTCATTCTGAGAAGCAACAAGCTGAATCTAATGGTCCTACCACTATCGGTGATTTGATCAAAGCACAACTAGAAAACCAAAACTAAGTTTTGATTCTTTAGTTGTAATAAAAAAGCGGGCCTAGGCCCGCTTTTTTTTGCATATTTTTTAGAAATTATTGACAGAGAAACTATACATATAACATGTGGATAACCATGGGTATAGGTGTTGTGTATGTTGGTTAGCGCAATGATTCTAATAGTGTGTTTGTGTCTTCCTCGCTCCAATCTTCTTTGTTGAGTAAGGCTTTAAGGGTGTCACTTTTTTGAGCATTTTGAAGATTTTTTTGAAACTTTGCGTAGTGAAAGTCTTTAATGAGGCGCTCATCGTATTCTGAGCGATAAATGGCTGGTTTTACTGAGCTATCTACCTTTTTCTCGTTGAATGAGTCGATTTTTTTGTAGGTATTTAAAAGCTGCTTCTTGTTCATGATTGGCTCACTTATTCGTGCTCTATTCTGAGAACTTCAAAATGGTCATTTCTTGCGCACCACTTTATATTCATGTCCCATAGTTGGATTCCATGTTCTCTATCCACTTGTTCGGATAGGTAAGATGGTCTCGGATCTTGTTCTATTATTTGTTTTATTAAAGTGGTTATTTTCTTGTTGTGCAAATCTTCATATCTTTCGCACTGTGTTTTGGCTTCTACTGAGAAGATGACGGGTTTTTTTTGGACTTCGGCAGGCGCCGGAGCGAAGCCGCCTTCAGCGTTACTGATGCTATCGGCATAAGGTAAATAGGGTTTAATATCTAGAACAGGTGTGCCATCAAGCAGGTCTGCGCCATATAGATCAATAAATACGCGCTGATCTTCTTGATAAATTCGCCCAATTTTTACCACTGACAGGCCTATCGGGTTGGGTCTGTGAGTTGCTCTAGTTGCAAATATCCCTATTTTAGCTTTGCCTCCTAAGCGTGGAGGGCGAACTTTAGCTTTCCAGTTTTCGTTTAGACAGGCATGGAAAATAAATTGTATCCAGATGTGAGAAAAACCATCTAGCCCGTCTACTGTATCAAGCCGGTTGTATGGAGGGATGAGCTCTAGCTTTGCTGTTGCTTCGGTAACTAATCCTGGTTGGCGTGGAATGCCAAATTTTTCTTTGTAGCAAGAATGTATTATACCAATAGTGTTGAGAGTAAAAGAATTTTGGGGGATCAATGGATTATCCTTTCATGAAAATCTGCACTAAATGAATAAAAATAGTGTGATAGTATACTGTCTTGATGAAATAGATCGCGATTTTTTGCGTGTCTAGTGTGTTCTTTTTACTTTTATTAGAGATTAACGATGTCTTTAGAATCTTATATGAATCAAATTGGTCAGCAAGCTAGGGCGGCTTCTCGCCTTCTTGCTAAAGCATCCACAAAGCAAAAGAATATGGCTCTGTTTGCTATGGCAGACGCTTTGGAAAACGCGCGACCTCGATTGATAGAAGAGAATAAAAAAGACATGGAAAATGGCCGTGTCAAAGGTTTGGATTCTGCCTTGTTGGATCGTTTGTTGCTCGATGATGCTCGTATTAATGGCATGATTGAAGGGCTAAAACAAGTTGCCTCTTTACCTGACCCAATCGGGGAAATATCAGACATGGTGTTCTTGCCGTCTGGTATTCAGCGAGGTCAGATGCGTGTGCCTTTAGGGGTTATTGGTATTATTTATGAGTCTCGTCCAAATGTGACCATCGATGCGGCAAGTCTTTGTTTGAAATCTGGAAATGCCACTATTTTACGTGGCGGCTCAGAGGCATTTTATTCCAATCAAGCTATTGCTGAGGCTGTAACGGCAGGTGTCATCGCTGCTGGTTTGCCAGAGCATGCAGTGCAAGTTCTTAATACGACAGATCGTGAAGCGGTTGGCATGTTAATTTCTATGCCTGAGTTCGTTGATGTTATTGTCCCTCGTGGTGGCAAAGGTTTGATTGAGCGCATTAGTAAGGATGCACGTGTACCTGTGATTAAGCATCTTGATGGTAATTGTCATGTCTATATTGATAGTGAGGCGGATCTTGAAAAGGCTTATGCTATTGCCATGAACGCTAAAACCCGCCGCTACGGTGTGTGTAATGCAATGGAGTCATTGCTGGTTCATTCTGAAATTGCTGGGGATATTTTGCCTAAGTTAGTGACTGCTTTGCAGGAAAAAGATGTGTCTCTAGTAGGTTGTGAGCAAGCTCGTGCTATTGGCTCTGTCATTGAAGCTGCATCAGAAGAAGATTGGTATACAGAGTATTTGGCCCCTAAGTTATCTATTAAGATTGTGTCTGATATGGATGAGGCGATTGCTCATATCAATAAGTATGGGTCTCACCATACGGACGCAATTGTTTCGCAGAACTACACAAAAACACGTGCTTTTATGACGGAAGTGGATTCTTCGTCAGTGATGGTGAATGCTTCAACATCTTTTGCTGATGGTTTTGAGTATGGTTTTGGAGCTGAAATTGGTATTTCTACTGACAAAATTCATGCTCGTGGCCCTGTAGGATTGTTGGGGTTGACCAGTCAGAAGTATGTTGTACTTGGCGATGGTCATACTCGTGACAATTAGACTTAAGGATAATGTAAAGACTTCTGGGTTGGCTATTATGGGTGGGACATTTGATCCCGTTCATAATGGTCACTTAAGAACAGCGGTTGAGATTTTAGATCGCTACCACTACTCCGCTTTGAGGTTAATACCTTGTTTTCAGCCTGTGCACAAAGATCGACCAAGTGTCTTGCCTCAGCAACGACTTGAAATGGCTAGGCTTGCAGTATCTGGTGATGCTCGATTGAGTGTCGATTCTCGTGAGATTGATAGGGAAGGTCCAAGTTATAGTATCGATACATTACGAGATCTTCGGAGCGAAATAGGTCCAGATGAATCACTCATTATGGTGCTAGGAATGGACAGCTTTTTATCCCTTCCAACTTGGCATAATTGGCAGCAGATTATCCAATATGCTCATTTGTTGGTGGTGTCACGTCCTGGTTGGGAGCCTGACCTAATCTCTGAATTGAGCGGTTTTTGCGAAAACTATCGTGCCGCCTCGTCGCATGAGTTACAATGCGCGCCCTCAGGGCGGGTCTGGTTCGAGACTCTCACTCCTTTGGGGATATCCTCTAGCATGATTAGGGCGTTGGCTCGTAAAAACGAGTCTATTGCTTATTTGTTGCCAGAACCAGTCCAAAACTATATAGAACAACATCAATTATATCGATAGGGTAACGTAATTATATGAGTCAGCTTAACCTCACAGCAGATCAAATTTTGGCTTTTGCTGTTGAAGCATTGGAAGATGTCAAAGGTGATAAAATCACAGTGCTAAATGTAGGAAATCATACTGATATGATGGATTACATGGTTATTTGTACTGGTACTTCAAAGCGTCATGTGAATGCTTTGGGCCAAAACGTATTTGAGCATTTGAAAGGTAAAGGTCTTCAGCCGTTAGGTTCGGAAGGTCGTGGTATGGGCAGTGATTGGGTTTTGGTGGATTTGCATGATGTTGTTGTTCATGTGATGACTGAAGAAGCTCGAGCGTTTTATGATCTTGAAAAGCTGTGGGATATTAAACCAGAACAACTTTAAGGTTTTTTGTAATGCGTGTTCGTTTAATTGCTGTTGGTAGTAAAATGCCTAAGTGGGTGACAGAAGGTTATGATGAGTATGCAAAACGTCTTCCAAAAGACTTTGCATTAGAGCTTGTTGAAATTCCAATGTCGCCACGTGGGAAAAATACGGATATAGCTAAGGCAATTCGCAAAGAAGGAGATGCCATGCTTGAGGCAATTCCTTCAAACGACAAGGTCATTGCAATGGAAGTCCTTGGTAAAGAATGGTCTACAGAGCAGCTTGCAGACCAAACTGAGCAGTGGCGTATGGATGGCTACAATGTCAGCTTGTTAGTTGGAGGTCCTGATGGCCTCGACCCAAGGTGTACATCGCGAGCAGATCAGGTTTGGTCTTTGTCTCGTTTAACGTTACCCCATCCTATGGTGAGAATTATTTTAGCAGAGCAGATATACCGTGCTTGGACGCTGATGAACAATCACCCGTATCACAGGTAAAGGTGGTCAGGTGAGCCGTCGACATCAGAATTTTCGGAATTATCGTCAAGAACAGCGGTTAACTCAGCATCGTTTGATTGCCGCTGCGTTATTTGTTTTGTTAATGGCTATTATATTGATGGCTAGGCTGTTCTATCTGCAAGTGATAGAACATGACCTTTATCAGACAAAAGCGGATGATAATCGGGTGATGTTGGTCACTGAACCACCACCTCGTGGTTTAATCTATGATCGTAATGACGTTATTTTAGCGGATAATCGACCTATACACAGTTTAACCATCACTCCTGAACGAGTAGACGACTTTTCTCAATTAAAAAAGCAGCTCTCTGGCATTATTGAAATTAGTGATGCTGAGTGGGAAGACTTTGATGACAGACGTAAAGAATACCGCCGACCTTATCAATCCTTAACGTTAAAATCTCAACTAACCGATGAGGAGTGGGCTAAAGTCGCCGTTGACCTTTACAGGCTTGATGGTGTTCAAGTTGAAGCACAATTAACTCGTTACTACCCATACGGAGAGGCATTTGCTCATGCTGTCGGTTATGTGGGAAGGATTACATCAAAAGATCTAGAAACGGTCGACAGGCAGGCCTACCAAGGCGCCTTGTTTATTGGTAAAACAGGTGTTGAAGGCTACTACGAGAAAACACTCTTTGGTGAAGCAGGCCTTAGTAAAGTAGAAGTGAATGCTCGTGGCCGTATCATGTCAGAGTTGGATCGACAGAACCCAACTCCAGGCAAAGATTTACATCTGTTTTTAGATGCAAGGCTGCAGCAGTATGCTTATGACCTGTTAGGCGATTATACAGGGTCGGTTGTAGCAATAGACCCAACAACGGGGGGTATTTTGGCCTTGGTATCAAAGCCTGGTTATGACCCTAACTTGTTTGTCCGTGGTATCTCTTACGACGATTATAATGTTCTTCGTCAATCTAAAAAACTCCCTTTATTTAACCGAGCGTTACGTGGCGGCTATCCTCCAGCATCAACGATTAAGCCTTTTATGGCTCTTGCCGGTCTTGAGTATGGCTTTGCCTCTTGGACTGAACGTTATTTTGCTAAAGGTTACTATCAGATTAATCCAGATGGGCGACGTTATCGAGATTGGAAGCGAACGGGTCATGGCTGGATTGATTTAGAGCGATCTATCATAGAATCGGTTGATACATATTATTATCAGTTGGCGAATAAAATGGGGATTACCCCAATCCATAATTTTTTGACACGTTTTGGTTTTGGTCAAAGTAATTTGTTGGACCTAAATGGTCAAAGTAATGGTCTGTTGCCATCTAATGAGTGGAAAAAAGCCAAATATAAAGAACCTTGGTACCCAGGTGATTCTGTAAACGTTGGTATAGGGCAGGGGTTTATGGTGGCCACTCCTGTACAAATTGCCTCCGCTACATCTGCGCTTGCAAGCAGAGGGCATTATTTTTATCCGCGTATGACGAATACAGTTGGGGATGAACCAGCTGTTTTTGAAAATGGTCTTGGTGACGAGCACGATATTGTGCTGAAAGATCAGCGTAATTGGGAGCGAATGGTTGTTGCTATGCGTAAAGTAATAACTGATTCGCACGGTACGGCTCGACGCTTGCAAGGGACGGAATATGAGATTGCAGGTAAAACAGGTACTGGGCAGGTGTTTAGCTTACAAGAAGACCAAGAGTATGATGCGGATAGCTTGGAAAAAAGGTTACACGATCACGCCTTATTTATTGGTTTCGCTCCTGCCAAGCAGCCCAAAATTTCTATATTTGCGATTTTTGAAAATGGGGGCAGTAGCTCCAAACCTGCAGATTTAAGTAGGGCTCTGTTTGATGCGTATCTTTATGATGACTACCCTGACAGATATGACTATTTAAAAGGTAATAAGAATGAAGGATAGTATTTATCGTAGAGCCTTGTCTTTTACCAATGCCCGCCTATGGAAACTGGTTCATATAGACATTCTGCTTATTGCCTCTCTATTATTGTTGATAGCGGGCGGCCTTTTTATTCTTTATTCTGCCTCTGGTCAGGATGTCGAAATGGTCGAGCGACAAGTGTTTCGTTTGGCTGTTGGGCTTTTAGTGTGTTTGGCGTTGGCTCAGCTTCCTCCTAAATATATGCGACGTTCGTCACCCGCTTTATTTATTTTTATCTCAGTGCTTTTGATTGGGGTGCTGTTTTTTGGGGTGGGGGCAAAAGGCGCTCAACGTTGGTTGGCTTTGCCTGGCGGTCTGCGGTTTCAACCTTCTGAAATTATGAAGATCGTTATGCCTATGATGATCGCTTGGTATTTCTCTGACAGACAGCTTCCTCCTAGCTTTAAACAAATATTGGTCGTACTTGGTCTTATAGTATTGCCTGTGTTGCTGATCGCTAAGCAGCCTGATTTGGGGACTTCTCTGTTGGTTGCTGTGTCTGGCATTTTTGTTTTGTTTCTTGCTGGACTTGGCTGGCGCTATATATTGGGCGCAGCGGCGTTAGCTCCTATAGCGGGTTATACGTTATGGCAGTTTATGCATGATTATCAGCGGCAACGTGTATTGACGTTTTTAAATCCGGAAAGCGATCCGCTAGGGTCCGGTTGGAATATTATCCAATCTAAAACAGCGATTGGCTCTGGTGGTTTATATGGAAAAGGTTTCTTAGAGGGAACACAGGCTCAGTTAGACTTTCTTCCTGAAAGTCATACGGATTTTATTATCGCTGTTCTTGCTGAAGAATTTGGTATGCTAGGTTGTGGTGTTCTTATCTTGGCGTATTTATTGGTTATTGCTCGAGGCTTGTATATCTCTGCCACGGCTGAAGATAATTATGCGCGCTTATTAGCGGGTAGTTTAACGCTTACCTTTTTTGTGTATATGTTTGTAAATATTGGGATGGTGTCAGGTATTCTCCCTGTGGTTGGGGTACCCTTACCACTCGTTAGTTATGGTGGAACCTCGATTATTACCATCATGGCAACCTTTGGGATTTTAATGTCAATACAAACACATAAAAGAGCAAGATGATGATTAAGCAAGCTGCATTTGTATTTTTAGCGCTTGGTCTGACTGCGTGCAGTAGTATGGATCACTCTACATTTCCTTCTGACTCAGGAGTCAGTAATTCTCTGCTTGATGATACGCCTAAAGAATGGGGTGATTCTTACGCAGGTTATCCTGAGGTTCAGCGCTTTATTAGCCGGTTAGTGAAAGAGCATAATTATGATAGGAACCGCCTAGAGCTGGCATTTTCTCAGATCAAAGTGCGGCCTAAGGTTATTGAAAAATCAGACAATCAACCTGAAGTTATTACGCCTTATTACGAGTATAAAACTCGCTTTGTAAACGAAGATAGAGCAAAAGCCGGACGTGAGTTTGCCAAACGTAATGAGAAATGGCTACGTAAAGCTGAGCAAGAGTTTGGCGTTGAGCCTAATATTATTGTTGCTTTGATTGGTGTAGAAACGTATTACGGAAGTATCACTGGTTCAAAAGACGTTTTTACCTCACTTACGACATTAGCGTTTGACTATCCAAGACGAAAAGATTATTTCCAAAGCGAGCTGGAAGCTTATTTATTGTTAGTTCGCCAAGAGGGATGGAACATTGGCGACACAAAAGGGTCATATAGTGGTGCAATGGGTATGGTCCAATTTATGCCAAGCAATTATCAAAAGTTGGCGGTAGATTATGATCAAAATGGCCATATTGACTTATGGGGATCTGACGCTGATGCCATTGGTAGTGTTGCTAACTACCTTAAACATCATGGGTGGAAGACGAAAGAACCTTGGTTTGTTATGGCTTACGTTGCCGAACCAGATAAGGTGGCTGATTTAATTAATCGTGGTAGAGAGCCTAGCTCTGAAATGACTGAGTGGTCTGCACTTAATGTGCTTCCTGCACAGTCTTTTATTCCTCGAAAGACGGGATTAATTGCTTTAAGAACGGGACCTGAAGATGTGTCTTATTGGCTTGCCTACGAAAATTTTTTCACCATCATGGACTATAACCCAAGTAGGCGGTATGCCATGTCAGTACTTGAGCTTGCGGAGAGTATAGGAAGCTATGAGAGCTATTAACATACTATTTATTGCCAGCATTAGTTCGCTGGTATTGAGTGGTTGTATGAGTACACGTCATGTTTTAGGTAAAGATGATATAGATTATGAAAAAGCATCAGGTGGCGGTCGCTATTCTATTTTGCAGGATCACGCTCCGACAGGTGATATAAAAGTAGACCATTTACCAGACTTGGTGCCGAAGTGGGAACAAAAGAGTCGTGGTGGTAATAAAAGTCCCTACGAGGTTTGGGGCAAAAAGTATTGGGTCATGGACTCAGCTCAAGGCTATGTAGCCGAAGGTACAGCTTCTTGGTATGGAAAGAAGTTTCATGGTCATAAAACCTCAAATGGGGAAACATATGACATGTACGCTTTTTCTGCGGCACACAAATCCTTGCCATTACCGACTTACCTCAAGGTAACGAATCTCGACAACCAGCGTTCTGTTATTGTTCGTGTTAATGATCGTGGGCCATTTCATGGCGATCGATTAATTGATCTTTCTTATGCCGCAGCGGCTCGTCTTGACTATCATAAGAAAGGATTAGCCCGGGTCAAGGTTGAAGCGATAACACCTGCTCAAGGGCAAGCTTATCGCCCTGATGAAACGGTTGTGAGTGCACCTGCTCCACCGCTGAAAGCCTCGCCTGCTAAGGCTTTAACAGCACCGGTAGTTGATGTTCAACGTTCTCAGACTGAATTGTCTTTTTCTCACTTACAAATGGGGGCATTTAGTTCTGAGGAGTCTGCAGATAAACTAAAACTCCGACTTTTTGAGGCATTTGATACCAGTGTAAAAGTTGTTATCAATAAGCAAAGCGATGGTCTATATAAAGTCTTTGTCGGTCCCTTTGAAAGTTCTGAAGAATTGCTTGATTGGCAAAATAAGTTACAGCAAGAGGGCTTTGGCAACCCTGTCAGGGTTGCTTTAGTGCCGTAGGCACGATTTGTTTGGGCTAGAGATTCGGTTAATGCTCTAGTATTATTTATTCACATTTTTTAGAAGACGATTTTTTTGAGTATGAAAAAACTCCTTGTTACCTTATCACTCGTATTTTGTTTCGTAAGTAGCTCTATTTTTGCAGCTCCTTCATTGATCCCGACACCTCCGCAGTTATCTGCCTCTAGCTATATTTTGATGGACGCATATACCGGAGATATTTTAGTCGAGCATAATGCTGATCAAGCTTTGCCACCGGCAAGCCTGACGAAACTAATGACGGCTTATATTGTTGAATACGAGCTTGCTCGTGGAAATTTATCTTTAGAAGATAAAGTAACCATTAGCGAGAAAGCATGGAGAATGGAAGGTTCTCGCATGTTTATTCGTGAAGGTACTCAGGTTAGTTTAGAAAACCTGATGCGCGGTATTATTATTCAGTCTGGCAATGATGCCAGCGTTGCAGCCGCTGAATATGTTGCAGGAAGTGAATCTGCATTTGCAGATTTAATGAATCAGCATGCTCAGCTACTTGGAATGACAAATTCACATTTTGTTAATTCAACAGGCTTTCCTGCAGAAGATCACTATTCCAGCGCTCATGACTTAGCTAAATTGTCTCGTGCTACTATTTTGCAGTTTCCTGAAAACTATAAAATGTATGCCGAAAAAGAGTTTACATACAATAATATTCGCCAGCCAAACCGTAACCGTTTGTTGTGGAGAGATAAAACTGTTGATGGCCTGAAGACAGGGCACACTGAGGCAGCGGGATATTGTTTAGCAGCATCAGCGGTACGTAATGGTACACGCCTAATTACAGTTGTTATGGGGACAAAATCGGATGCTGCACGTGCGGCTGAAGCTCAAAAACTGTTGGATTATGGTTTTAGATATTATGAAACTCGTAAGCTTTATAGCCGCGGACAAGTGGTGAATAATGCTCGAGTATGGGGTGGTAGCCAGCCAAATGTAAAAGTTGGCTTTTCAGAAGATGTCCTAGTGACTATGCCTCGTCAACAAGGCAACTCTATTCAAGCGACGTTGGATATGGAGAAAGAAATTGTTGCTCCTATCGCGGTCGGTGATGTTTTAGGGAAAATCGTTGTTGGTTCTGAAGATAATATATTATTAGAGCGCCAAGTTGTGGCATTAGAAGCCGTGGAAGAAGGTGGTTTCTTCAAGCGAATGTTTGATAAAATTAAGCTCTTCTTTATGAACTTGTTTTAAGGCCTTATAGGCGAATGGTAAACTAGAAATGGCACTAATTACGAAAGATGGTGATCAAACAGAAAAAGTGGTTGATGCACCGAAAATAGAGTTTCCTTGTGAAAACTATGTGATCAAAGTAGTTTCACTTGATGTTGATGATATTCATCAAGAAATCAAAGAATGCTTGCTTGTTCATGCTCCAGAAATGGCGGAAGCAGAGAATATTAATCGCTCTAGTAAAGGGCGCTTTATTAGCTTTAGTTTTCGTATAGTAGCTCAGAGTGAAGACCAATTATCGGCTTTGCATCGCGACTTAATGTCGATTGAAGCCGTTAAAATGGTCATGTAAATGCAGCTGAATTTAATTTGCCGTGACTTGGGCGTGATTGATTACGCTGATACATGGGAGCGAATGAAGGAATTTACTCAGTGTCGATCGAAAGAGGATGCTGATGAGATTTGGCTGTTGGAACATCCAGCTTTATTTACGCAAGGACAAGCTGGGAAGGAAGAGCATCTCTTGGCTCCTGGTGATATTCCCGTTATTCAAGTCGACCGTGGTGGTCAGGTCACGTATCATGGGCCTGGGCAACTGGTTGCTTACGTTTTAGTAGATTTAAAACGTCTTGGGATCGGTGTTCGAGATTTGGTCAGTGTACTAGAAAACTCTGTGGTAGGTACTTTGGCTATGAATTCTATTGATGCCTACCCAAAGCCCGATGCTCCTGGGGTGTATGTGGATGAGCAAAAAATAGCCTCGTTGGGATTGCGTGTGCGCAGAGGCTGTTCATTTCATGGCTTAGCTTTGAATGTTGATATGGATCTCACCCCATTTAATCGTATTAACCCGTGTGGCTACCAAGGCTTACAAATGGTTGATATGAAGCGTCTTAATAAAGACAGTATTTTATCGAATGTAAAAGTTCAGTTGGCGAATCAGTTGGCTGAACAACTCGGATACAGTTATCCGGCTATCCAACAAGGGTGGAATTAGAATGACAGCTGAACGCAAACGCGTTGTCCAAGGGGAAAAGTTACGTGGTGCCGATAAAATGGCGCGTATTCCCGTAAAAATTGTTCCAACAGAAGAGATTCCTCGTAAGCCTGATTGGCTTCGAGTTCGTATGCCTGCTTCTCCTGAAATTGCTCGTATTAAAGCAACGTTAAGAGAGCACAAGTTGGCGTCTGTTTGTGAAGAAGCAAACTGCCCAAATTTGGGTGAATGCTTTAGTAATGGTACTGCTACTTTCATGATTATGGGTGAGATTTGTACTCGTCGCTGTCCTTTTTGCGATGTTGCTCACGGTCGCCCTAATCCACTTAGCACAGACGAGCCAAAAGAATTAGCAGCTGCCATTCGCGACATGAAACTTAAATATGTTGTTATTACATCGGTAGATCGCGACGACCTTCGCGATGGTGGTGCGCAGCATTTTGTTGATTGTATTCGAGAGACTCGTGCAGAAAGCCCGAATATCGAAATAGAAACATTGGTTCCTGACTTTCGTGGTCGTATGGAAGTGGCTATTGACACCCTTTCAATAGCACCGCCAGATGTCTTTAATCATAACCTAGAATCTATTCCTCGCTTGTATCGTCAAGTAAGACCTGGGTCTGATTATCAGTGGTCACTGGATCTTTTGAAAAACTTTAAAGATCGTTGCCCTGAAGTACCAACTAAATCAGGCTTGATGGTTGGTATGGGCGAAACGTTTGAAGAAATTGTCGAAGTACTAAAAGATTTGCGAGCGCATAATGTGGATATGTTGACAATTGGTCAGTATTTGCAGCCATCTAAGCATCATTTCCCAATGGCTCGATTTGTACCACCTGAAGAATTTGCCCGTTATGAAGAAGTGGCAAAAGAGCTAGGTTTTAAGCATGCTGCATGCGGACCTTTGGTTCGCTCTTCTTACCATGCGGATAAACAAGCACATGGCGAACGAGTGTCTTAATTTGTTCCTTCGTTAGAATAAAGCGGAGTTAAGATTTATCTTAGCGCCGCTTTTTTTTATTTTAACTATACCTGAAATATCTGTCTGTGCTTCACTAAGTACACTTTATAAGAATGAGTGCTAATGTTTAGGTACATAGACATTTGGAGATAATATGAAGCCTTGGTCAATCAAAGATTCAATGGAACTTTATAATGTGAGTCATTGGAGTAGTGACTTTTTTTCAATCAATGATAAGGGTCGAGTGATTGCGTTACCGGATAGAGAAAATAGTATTGACCTAACTGAGCTTTCGGAAGCGCTTAAACAACAGGGGATTCCTTACCCATGTCTTGTTCGATTTCCTAATATTCTGCATTCGCGCATTGAAAAAATCACGAACTCGTTTCAACAAGCCATAGACTATTACGACTACCAAGCGCAATACGCTATTGTTTATCCAATTAAAGTGAATCAGCAGCGCCGAGTGGTTGAAGAGATCGCCGCTTGTCAGCCTGATAATTCATCTACTGTGGGCCTTGAGGCTGGCAGTAAGCCTGAGTTGATGGCTGTTCTAGCTATGCATAAAAATGCTGATGGTATTATTGTGTGTAATGGCTACAAAGACCGTGAGTTTATTCATCTTGCCTTGATGGCCGAAAAGATGGGGCATCAAGTTTTCATCGTAGTTGAGAAAATGCATGAGCTAGATTGGATTCTAGAAGAAGCGGAAAAAATTGGAGTTCAACCTCGTATTGGTATTCGTATTCGACTGGCTTCAACTTGCACTACTCACTGGGGCAATAGTGGTGGTGAAAAATCGAAATTCGGTCTAACCACATCTCAGTTATTACGTGCCATTGATCGATTACGTGAATTGGATTTATTGCATTGTCTTGAATTAATCCATTTTCATTTAGGGTCGCAAATTACCCGAATCCGAGATATTCAAAATAGTCTGAAAGAATGTGCTCGTTATTATGCTGAACTTCATCAAATGGATGTCAAAATCAAGTGGGTTGATGTTGGTGGCGGATTGGGTGTTGATTATGAAGGCACTCGCAGTCAGAACGACTTCTCTGCAAACTACAGCATCGGCGAATATGCTAATAATGTGGTGTTTGCTTTCCATAATGTGTGTGAGCAATATGAACTACCTCATCCACATTTGATCTCTGAATCTGGTCGTGCGGTAACGGCTCATCATGCGATGATGATTGCCGATGTTTTTTCGCATGGCGCAGAGCTTTTACCGATTGAAGAGCCGAGTGAAGAGTGTGAATTAGAACTACAACGACTCTGGGCGTCTTATCAAAGCCTAAAGGGGCAACAGGAAGAGGGTCGCTCTCTGGTTGAGATTTATCATGACTTGCTGGATGACTTTAATGATAGTTTGACTTTATATAACCACGGTCAGCTTAACCTTGCCCAAAGAGCGCAAGCTGAAAATCTTTTCTTATCAGCGTGCCGTAATTTATTGCCTCGTTTAGATAATCGAAACCGAGGTCATCGCCCAGTTATTGATGAGCTTAACGAACGTTTAGCCGAAAAGTTGTTTGTCAATTTGTCAGTGTTCCAGTCAATGCCTGATGCCTGGGGGATTGATCAATTATTTCCTGTGTTGCCTTTGCAGGGATTGGATCAGGCGCCTTCTTTTAGAGGTAAGATTCAAGACGTCACCTGCGATTCTGACGGTTGTTTATATAGCTATGTGGATGGTCAAGGTATTGAGTCGTCTCTGCCATTGCCACCGCCGCCGCCGAAAGGCGAGGATTATCTGATGGGCTTTTTCTTAGTGGGAGCGTATCAGGAAACCTTAGGGGATCTACATAATTTATTTGGTGACACTTGTTCGGTCGACGTATATCTAACGGATGACGGCTTTAGAATCGACCATGTATTAAAAGGTGATAGTGTTCAGGATGTGTTGAAGTTTGTTAGTTATGATGAGAAAGAATTAATTAAGCGCTATCAAGATAGAATAGCAGCAAGCTCACTTAGTCAGGAAGAGCAGGTGAAGCTTATGGCTACTTATAAAAAAGTACTAGAAGGCACAACCTATTTGACTCAGGTATAAGCTAAGCCTTTGAGCTTACGACACAAGATATTTTGGAGGTAGTAGAGTATGAGTACAGTAAAAGTAGCCTGCGTTCAAATGGCAATTAGTACAGATTTTCAAGAGAACCTAGACAATGCTGTTGCGCAGGTAAGAGAAGCTGCAGCAAATCAGGCAAATATAATTCTGTTACAAGAATTGTTCATGGGGCCATATTTCTGCATCGATCAAAAGCCTGCTTACTTTGATTGGGCGCAGCCTGTTAATGATTGTTTGGCGATCCAGACTATGAGTGCGCTTGCAAAAGAATTGGGTGTGGTTTTGCCAATTAGCTTTTTTGAGCGCGATGGGAACGTCTTTTATAACTCATTAGTGATGATTGATGCCAATGGTGATGTGATGGATTTGTACCGCAAGACGCATATTCCAGATGGTCCTGGTTACCAAGAAAAATACTACTTCACACCAGGTAATACTGGCGTGAAAGTTTGGGATACAAAGTTTGGTCGAATTGGTTGTGGGATTTGTTGGGATCAGTGGTTTCCAGAATTGGCTCGTGAATTGGCTTTAAAAGGTGCTGAGTTGATCTTCTATCCTACAGCAATTGGCTCTGAACCTCCTTACCCAGAGTGGGATTCAAAAGATCATTGGCAAAGAACCATGCAAGGCCATTCTGCCGCGAATATGGTGCCTGTTATTGCTGCGAACCGTGTTGGTCGAGAAGAAGGAGAAAATAGCTTTATTCAGTTTTATGGTTCTTCTTTTATGACAGACGAAATGGGCGCTATGAAGTGTGTTGCGGGTCGAGATGAAAGTATAATTCTATATTCTGAATACGATTTAGATGCAATACGCAAAGCACGCCGTTCTTTTGGGTTATTCCGTGACCGTCGACCAGATCAATATCAAGCGGTTACTTCGGGTGCTGGGGTCACTTGGGATAAATAGTCAAAAAAGTGCCCGCTTCAAAGCGGGCACAAAAGCTTTCCATATCCCTATTGATATAAAGGGGGATACCAATAGGGAAGATCTACTCACACTTGGCTTTTCGAAGCCTAAAAGGTTTTAAAATAATAGTGTAATAGGTATTTTTAAGTACCTCTGTCGGTAGTCAAAAGCATATTGCTACGCTTTAATAAAATAAAATGAACCGTCAGTATAGATCTGTCCAAACTTAGGTAATAACTATAGTCGGAGATTGCCAATAAGTACGTATATAATTCATGTTTGCACATTTTAGAGCCATCTTTCTGTCTGATTAGAGAGTCTATGAACGTATTTAGTTCCCCAAATGCATTGCCTTATTATGCCGTTTCGCTTTCTAGTAAACTGATGTCGAATGATTTGACCTACCGAATTATGGCTGAAAAAATACTCGAACTTGTGAAAGATCAGCCCGGCTATCTTGGTGCCGAATATAGCTCAGGTGAGATGGACGTATTCATGACTTATTGGGCAAGCAAAGCTGAGGCTGAGGCTTGGCTTAATCATGATGTACAGCGTAGGCTTTTATCTATTGGTGAAAATTGTTGGTACGAAGAATATTCGTTAAAGCTGTTTGAAGTGATGAAGGATATGTCGTTTAAATACTCTAACCATGATTTGTATGCATCACGCTTTCCTCGTATCGTCACGGAACGAGGAGTACTAAGGGTGTTGGATGAAAGCCAAGCGCCTCTACTGTATGACTATATCAACCAAGAAAAGGAATTTTTAACACAGTGGGAGCCACTTCGCAGTGAAGGCTACTACTCGCTTGAAACCTGTGCGTTGCGCATACGTGAAATGCGTCGAGACTTCCTTGAAGACAGAGGGGTTGTGTTCTGCTTTTTATCTTCTAATGAAGACAGAATGCTTGCGTATACCAATTACTC
Organism: Marinomonas foliarum; assembly: GCF_016906065.1. Taxonomy (NCBI): domain Bacteria; kingdom Pseudomonadati; phylum Pseudomonadota; class Gammaproteobacteria; order Oceanospirillales; family Oceanospirillaceae; genus Marinomonas; species Marinomonas foliarum. The sequence goes on from NZ_CP070273.1 coordinate 3,535,643, forward strand.
CAATATTATTCGTGGGGTTTTTCAAGCTTGTAATTTAGGGTACAGCATACGAGAAAGCGAGCAGGGAAAAGGGATTATGCATGAAGCATTAAGCGCGGGGTTAGAGTACCTTTCTAAAGAGTTGCATATTGATCGAATACAAGCCAGTTACATGCCGAGAAATGTTCGCAGTGCAGCGGTACTGAAGAAGTTAGGTTTTGATAAGGAAGGTGTGGCAAGAGATTATTTGAAAATTAACGGCGAGTGGGAAGACCATATTTTAACTGCGCTAGTATTGCGTTAGTTGTCTATTGAACAGAGCTTACTTCACTAGGTTCGGGTTAGAAGGTGTACGCGTCCTTCGCTGTAATCTTTGGTCATAACTGAAAGTACAATACTATTTTGATCTCCTGGGTTTAATATGGCGACAGCTTCCTTAGGAGGGACAACTTTTCCTATACTAGGGCAAGATGTAGGTGTTTTTGATTTGCTCATGAAGACTGCAGAGCCATTCAATGGTAAAAAATACTGCGTCGCTGCTTTATGGTAATAGAGGGTTTCATTGTATTTTGTTGGGTACAATTCTAGTGCAATTCGCCCGTGCTCTGTTTCCCAAAGAGGCCACACTTTGATTTGGTTCCTTCCTAATTGCAATTCTACCGTTCCTGACGATATTTTCTCAAATGGGTGAGTGGACTTTGTATTAACAGAGGTCGACAGTCTAATTAAGCAAAGCTCGACTCTGGGTGTGAGTAAAGTGACAGAGTTAATCGTATTTGCATTGAGCCAAATTCCTTGATGCTTTTTCAAAGTGATTTCTTCCGCTATGTTTTGAACATTGCTGGACTCATATTGTTGCAAGTACACTTCGCCTTTAAGCAAAAACAGGAATGTATCAACTGGATTGTGATAAAAGCGGGTCGGTGTCACATCTTGAACAAGGTGATCATGGATAATTAAAAGGTCGTCTTGCTGGTGCACAATAATACGTTTGCTGGCTTCGCCAAGACTGTAGTCTAGGGGGGGGCTTGTATTTTGGGCTGTTGCATTCACCATCGGTTACCTTTTTGCTAATTGACAGTATTGAAACACGAGAATGCAGGCCTTTCCATGATAATCTTACGCAGACTGTTGCAGTGTATTGGGAAGTTTCTTTATAGTTGTTCCCATATTAGTTTATGAAATCCGTATGTGTCGATAATTTACACATTCAAACGATTGTAGAAGGAAAATTTCCTTGAGTGAGTTGTCAAATTTTGAGTCGAATGAAACCCTTTCATTAAAAGACTACACAGAAAAAGCGTACTTAAATTACTCAATGTACGTGATTTTAGACCGAGCATTGCCACACATTGGTGATGGGTTAAAACCGGTTCAGCGTCGCATCATCTACGCGATGAGTGAACTTGGTCTAAAAGCCAGCGCTAAATACAAAAAATCCGCTCGTACCGTGGGTGATGTTCTGGGTAAGTTCCACCCTCATGGTGACAGTGCCTGTTATGAAGCTATGGTGCTGATGGCACAGCCTTTCTCGTATCGTTATCCATTAGTGGACGGGCAAGGTAACTGGGGCGCGCCAGATGATCCAAAATCTTTCGCTGCCATGCGTTATACCGAATCTCGATTGTCTAAATACGCTGATGTCTTGCTTAGAGAAGTGAGTCAAGGAACAGTGGATTGGGTGCCTAACTTTGATGGGACTCTACAAGAGCCGTCGGTTTTACCATCACGTCTGCCAAATTTATTGCTTAATGGTACCACAGGTATTGCTGTTGGCATGGCTACTGATATTCCACCACATAACTTGCGTGAAATTGGTGGTGCTTGCATTCATTTGCTTAATAACCCAAATGCTGACTTAGAAGATCTACTTAATTTTGTCCAAGGCCCGGACTTTCCAACAGGTGGTGAAATCATCACGCCTAGAAGCGATATTGTTAAGCTTTATGAGACAGGTAAGGGACAAATTAAAGCCAGAGCTCGCTTTACTATTGAGGAAGGCGAAATCGTTGTAAATGAGCTTCCGCATCAGGTGTCTGGTAGTAAAATATTAGAGCAAATTGCAGCGCAAATGCAGGCGAAAAAATTGCCTATGGTGGTGGATTTACGTGATGAATCGGATCACGAAAACCCTACTCGATTGGTGATTGTGCCTAAATCAAATCGTGTTGATATTGATTCGGTGATGACGCATCTCTTTGCAACGACAGATCTTGAGAAATCTTACCGCACGAACATGAATGTGATTGGGCTTGACGGTTTACCGCAAGTTAAGCCGCTGAAGAATTTCTTATCTGAATGGTTGCGCTTTCGTATTGATGTTGTGCGTCGTCGTTTACAATTCCGCCTGGACAAAGTTAATAGCCGTTTGCATATTTTAGAAGGCTTGTTGATTGCTTACTTAAATATCGATGAAGTTATTGAAATCATCCGTACGGAAGAAAAGCCGAAAGTCGAGTTAATGTCTCGCTTTGGCTTAAGTGATGCCCAAGCAGAGTCAATTCTAGAGTTGAAATTACGTCATCTTGCTAAGCTTGAAGAAATGCGTATCAAGGGGGAGCAAGACGAGCTAGAGAAAGAACGCAAGCAGCTTGAGGGGCTATTGTCTTCTGATCGTAAGCTGAAGAAATTGATTTCAGATGAGATTCAAGAAGCAATTGACGCTTTTGGTGATGACCGCCGTACACCTATTGTAGCTCGTAAAGAAGCGCAAGCTTTTAGCGAAGAAGATTTGTTATCTAATGACCCTATTACTGTGGTTATTTCTAAGCAAGGCTGGATTCGTGCTGCCAAAGGCCATGATATTGATGTAAATGGATTGAGTTATAAATCTGGCGATGAATTCCTAGTTAGTGCAAAAGGTCGCTCTAATCAGATGCTTGTTCTAGTTGCTTCAAATGGGCGTACGTATTCGATTAAAGCGCATACCTTGCCCTCTGCTCGAGGACAGGGAGAGCCCATAACTGGACGTATTTCATTAGAAAAAGACGCAACAGTTGTTTCTATGGTGCTTGATAGTGAAGAGACCCATTACTTGATTGCCAGCGATGCAGGTTACGGCTTTGTTGCGCAGCTCAAAGATTTGTATGCAAAAAATAAAGCAGGTAAAGCAACCTTGACGCTACCAAAAGGTGGACAAGTAATGGCGCCAGTGCGTGTTCAGGATCCTACCTCAGGTCGTGTTGTTGCTATCTCTAATGAAGGGCGTATGTTGGTATTCGATGTGGCTTCGTTACCTCAGATGGCAAAAGGTAAGGGCAATAAGATGCTTAGCATCCCAAGTGCTCGTGCTGCCGATAGAGAAGAGCTGGTGGTTGCTTTAGCCTGTGTGCAACCAAATGATCTTTTAACCGCTTATGCTGGGAAACGTTTCATTTCCTTCACGGAAAAAGATTTAGAGGAATATCTCGGAGAGCGTGGCCGAAGAGGTCTTAAGTTGCCAAGAGGACTACAACGAATTGATAGTCTTGAAGTCAAGATTGGAGAGGGAAAGGTAGCTAAAACTGATGACTCGCCAAGCCAAGATTTATTTTAATAATGGATAAAGTGAGACGAGGGTCTAGAATTGAATTCTAGGCTCTCATTTTTTTGAACCAGGTCTTGGGTTTTGTACTTATTACGAAAATGGACTTGCTTGCGATAAGAGGAAAAGAATATGAAAGGCAGCAAAAAAGTAATTGATAGTTTGAATACCTTGTTAGCGAACGAATTAGCCGCGATTGACCAATATTTTATTCACTCTCGCATGTATGAAGATTGGGGCTTAGATAAACTTTATGAGCGCCTTAATCACGAGATGGAAGAGGAAACTCAGCATTCTGATTGGCTTATCAAGCGCATCTTGTTCTTGGAAGGTGTACCGTGCATGACGAAGCGTCGTGATTTATTGATTGGCTCAGATGTTCATTCAATGATGAGCAATGACCTGACGCTTGAACTTGAAGTGGTTAGTTGTGTGAGAGAGGCCATTGCTGTGTGTGAAGCAGAAGGGGATTATCAAACACGTGAGACATTAGAGAAGTTGTTGTTTGATACGGAAGAAGACCATGTTTATTGGTTGGAAAAACAGCTTGGCCTAATGGAAAAAATTGGTATGCAGAATTATTACCAGTCACAAATGGGTAACTAAGGAGAGGTGCTATGAAAGGGGATCGTGACGTAGTTGCCAATCTGAACAAAGTCTTGGCGAATGAGTTGGTTGGTATTAACCAGTATTTTCTTCATGCTCGCATGTTTAAAGACTTTGGATTTAGTGCGCTGGATAAAGCCGATTATAAAACCTCTATCCAAAAAATGAAAAATGCTGATCGTTTGATCGAACGAGTGTTGTTTCTGGAAGGTTTGCCTAATTTGCAAGATCTTGGTCGCCTGAGGATTGGTGAAAACAGCGAAGAGATGATTTCGGCTAACTTGGAGTTTGAGTTAGATACTTTGCCAGCTCTTAAGACGGCTATCGACTTATGTGAGCAGAAAAAAGACTTTATGAGTCGTGATGCATTGGAAAAAATATTAGAAGAGCAAGAAGAGCAGATCGATTGGCTTGAAACGCAACAGCATTTGATTGCTAGTTCTGGTATTGAAAACTACTTACAGTCGCAAATGTAATTCAGTATTTTGCCATTAAGCTACTTGAACTTGGGTGTCGGCAATCTTGATTAGCTCACTGTTCAGTAGCTTTTTTGCGCACTGGCAGCATTTTCCGCACTGGCTACCAATACTGTGTTCTTTGTAGAGTTCACGCATGGTTGTTGCCCCATCTTGAATGGACGCTTTGATCTCTTTGTCTGATACTCTGTTACAAATACAAACATACATAAATGAAAATCACTCTCACTAATATTCTGATCATGCGATTCTATTTTTAATGTTAATGATTATCAATAGATAAATATTAATCTATTTTAAATATTTGATAGTTTTTTTGTCGAGTGTATTGATAAGCCTACTGATAAAACCGCTGAACGGCTTAGGTCTTATCAGTAGCATAATGAAATTACAGAGTTTCTTACTGTTCTTTTTCTGCAATATCCGTCAAAACTTTCAGAAAGGCTTCTGGGTCATGGGCGCCATGAACCATGTATTTATCATTGATGACATACGTAGGCACAGACTGGATATCCAAACTGCGTAGGTGTTGTAACTTCTTCTCAGTAAGAGCTTTCGCTTCTGTGCTGAGTGCATATTCTATATCGACTTTTTGCATGCCAATGCTAACGGCTACTTCTTCAAGAATACTTTTTGATCCTATGTCTTTTCCGTCAGTGAAATAAGCATGGAATACCGCCAACACAAAAGGTGTAGCTAGCCCAGATTTGGTAGCAGCAAGCACAAATTGATGAGCAAGCTTGGTATTGGGGATGCGGTCATTTTCTGAGAAATTAAATTGAATACTTGCTTCGATACCCACTTGCTGGATAGCGTGAGTGGCTTCGTTTAATTTTTCTTGACTACCGAATCGCTCGCCTAAATAAGTTTCACGGTCTGCACCTTCTAAAGGCATGTCTGGATGCAGTTCAAAAGGCTGCCAACGAATGTCTATGCGGTAATCGTCTCCTAGCTGTTCAATAGCTTGTTTAAGGCGCGAGTAGCCTAAGTAACACCAAGGGCAAACAACATCTGAAATAATGTCGATACGTAGATCGGCCATGTATTCTCCTAACAAATAATAAATTACTGAGTATATAAAGTGTTTAATTAACGCTTAGCGCAATGCATTGGCTTATTTCGGTATAAGAACGACTACTTTCTTTATGCCAGTGATTAAACGCAGCTTGTGCTGCTTTCCATGCAGATTGGGTGTCTCTGCCGGTGGTGATTATCTCATGTTGGCGCAAGTAACCCTCAACATCCCTCGTTAACATAAAAGTATCTTTGCCCATTGCTCTTAACGTGTAAGGGCCTGTATTACCACCAAGACGAGCACCATGTTTTTTTAAGTAGGCCCACAGGCCAATAATGTCGTCATTTGGCCATTGAGCAACAAAGCTCGAAAAAGAGCCGTGGCTAGCCTGACATTCGCTAATCATAAGGGCATTTTCGCGAATCGTCATAACCTTGCCAAAGTTGCGAATGATGCGAACGTCTTTGGCTTTTTCTTCCCACATTTCGTCATGGATTAGCAGCATCTTTTCAATGTCAAAGCCGAAAAATACGGTTTCGAACCCAGGCCATTTATTGCGAACCACTTGCCAATTGATGCCAGATTGAAAGATTTTCTGAGAGAAGGCTGCAAGCCACCGGTCATCACTGTGTTGGCTTAATTGTGCTGTGCTCAGTGGCACAGAGAGCATCGCGTCTAGAAGGTTTTTTCCTCCATGGCGAAGAGCTGCCCGATCATAAATGGATTGGAAGAGTTCGTATTTCATATTGGACTCCTGTTTTGTAGCGGCCAGTTTATCATAAGCCTTGCTTGATATAATGGAGTTAACCAATATCTTGTTTGGTATTTTAGTGATTGACGCTATGTGTTTGTCCTATAATGCCAATAAATGACCTATCGAGAGAAGTTGAATGACACACTTAAGCGTTAATTTGAATAAAATTGGTTTACTTCGAAATTCTCGTGGAAGAGATTACCCAAATTTAATTGATATGGCTGAACGCACACTTGAGCTGGGTGCGTTTGGTATTACTATTCATCCAAGACCTGATCAGCGACATGCTACGTATCAAGATGCGCACGATTTAAAGGCGTTATTAAAGCGCTTTCCTGGCACAGAGCTGAATGTTGAGGGCTTTCCAGATGCACAGTTTTTAGATGTGGTGTTAGAAGTAGAGCCGGATCAATGTACCTTGGTGCCTGATGATCCAAACCAGCTGACTTCAGACCACGGGTGGAATATAGCTCGTGATCAAGACGCCTTACGCTCAGTTATTGCAAAACTTAAGGCAAAGGGAATTCGAGTGGTATTATTTATGGATCCTGATGCTGAAAGTATGGCCTTAGCAAAAGAAGTGGGAGCTGATCGTGTTGAACTTTATACAGAAGCGTACGCGAATGCTTATGGTAAAGAGGGCTTTGATGCTGTGCTTGAAGAATATCAGCAAGCTGCCCAAGCCGCATTGGATGCAGGTTTAGAAGTGAATGCTGGACATGACTTGGATTTGAACAATGTTCAGGCCTTATGTGAGCAAGGTCGAATCATGGAAGTGTCAATTGGCCATGCGTTAACTGTGGAAGCGTTAAATATGGGCTGGGATAGCGTTGTAAAAGCGTATCTCGCTAAGCTAGCTTAAATACTAGTAATTAGAGATCAGTCAATGCAAAGTGGAAAAAGAGCACGCTGCGATACGTGTGGTTTTTTAGCTGATCAGTGTATTTGTCAGTGGATACCAGCGCTTTCTACACGATTAAAAATCTTGGTACTACAAGACCCTAAAGAAGCGCAACATGCTAAGAACACTGTGTCATTTTTGTCTTTAGGCCTGCCGTCAGTGGAATGTATTTCGACAGCCAATCATGATGCGATGATTCAGGTCTTTAGGCAAATAGATCCGGCCAAATGGCGTTTAGTGTTTCCATCGGATTCTGCTGAGTCTATTGAATCTATAAGCGCTGACACGGCTTCTGAAATTGAGGGTTTGATTTTACTTGATGCCACTTGGCGTAAAGCGAAGAGGCTATATTTTACAGAGCCCTTATTGCATGCTTTTGGTGCTGTCTGTTTTTCGCAGCCGCCAGAAGGGCAGTACAGTATTCGCAAATCACCCAGTGCAGAATCGTTATCGACTCTTGAAGCCTGTGCTTATGCGATAGAGCAAGTCACTGGTGAAAATATGCAACCACTAAGAGAGTTTATGGTGGCCGCTCAAGAATGGCAGTGGCGCAGGCAGCCTTTGAGTCACCGGCACCTTGATTAGTGGTTATTCCGTTATTAGAAAAAAGAGATTTGAAATTATTATGAGCAAACAAACTGAAATTGAAGCAGCGGTATTGCGTCGTCTTTTGAAGCACCTTGATGACAATAAATCTGTGCAAAATATTGATTTAATGAACTTGGCAGGATTTTGTCGCAACTGTCTGAGTAAATGGTATATGGCTGAAGCAGAACAGCAAGGAGTCGATGTTAACTATGATGAAGCTCGCGAATTCGTCTATGGCGAACCATATGATACTTGGAAAGCTAGGTATCAGCCAGAAGCGACTGCAGAGCAGCTAGCTGCATTTAATGCAAAGTCAAAGTCTGAGAAGTAATTTACCATTGAAAAAACGATTCCAATCGTTTTTTTTACTTTCGGGGCACGGCAGAAGATGTTTGTGTGTGCTCCTGATCGTGTGTTTTGTGCCGCATTTGTGGCTATACGCTGACGTATCGGATAAATATCGTAAGCTGGCTAAGCAAGCTGCGACTGTTTATGGTGCAGATGCAGAAAAACGCATACTAGCATGGCGCAAGTTGATAGATGAGTCTCAATCATTACCCATAGTAGAACAGCTAGCGGTGGTGAATAATTTTTTTAATCAAATGGATTTTGTTGATGATATGACTCTATGGGGCAAGGAAGACTATTGGGCTACGCCAATTGAGTTTTTAGGGATGCAAGCAGGGGACTGCGAAGATTTTACTATTGCTAAATATTTCACCTTAAGAGAGCTTGGTGTGCCTGATGATAAACTACGACTTGTGTATGTAAAAGCATTGAAGCTAAACCAACATCATATGGTATTGGCGTATTATCATAAGCCAACATCTGTTCCAGTCTTGCTTGATAATCTAGATAAAGAATTAAAACCCGCGACAAAGCGCAATGACCTCTTGCCTATTTATTCATTTAATGCAGAGAACATGTGGCTATCGAAAGAAAAAGGACGCGGTGTATTGGTCGGAGGCTCATCTAGGTTGAGCTTGTGGACAGAATTAAATAATCGTTTTAATACGATGACAAATTAGGAGAACGTGGATGACCCTGTTCCGTCAATTAATGATAACAATAATCGTCATTTTTTCGTTGATGCTTGCTGTCGTAATGGGTATCAATTTTAACACCACGAAAGGCTATTTGATCGGACAGCTGACATCGACTACGCAAGATTCGGCTACCTCTCTGAGTATGTCAGTCTCAGACTTTATGGCCTTGGAAGATTATGCATCTGTTGGAAGTAGTATCAACGCAGTATTTGATAGCGGTTATTTTTCTGAAGTGCGTATCCATGTTTATGCTACAGAGCAAGACATCGTCCGCTCGAATGAAACAAAAATTGATGGTGTTCCAAGTTGGTTTATTCAACTGATTGATTTTAAAGTGCCGGTTGCTAAAGCCGTTATTTCAAACGGTTGGAATGAGCTTGGGCAGGTATACATTACGGGCAGTGCAGGTTATGGCTATCATCAGCTTTGGTTGGCATCTCGAGATTTACTAATCTCATTTTTTGTCATTGGGGCAATAACGTTAATTGTTGGTAGTTTTGCTTTGCGTTACTTGTTCCGCCCTTTGGTTGAGCTTGAAAAGCAAGCTGAAGCGATACAGCAACGTCGTTTTTTGAAAATGACGAATGTCCCCAAAACTCGCGAACTAAAATCAGTTGTTTTATCAATGAACCGTATGGCAGAAAAATTAGAGAAAGAATTTGCCTCTGAGGTGGAAACGGCTCAATGGCTGCAAGCGAAAGCGTTTAAAGATCCGGTAAGTGGACTGGGAAACCGTAACTTCTTTGAAAGTCAGATTAAATCTCACTTTGTTGGAAGAGAGCGTGGAGTCGATGGACTGATATTTGTGAGTTTGGCCGACTTGGCAAAATTGAATAACGAGAGAGGCTATGAATCTGCGGATATGTTTATTCAATCAGCAGCGGATGTGCTTTCTAAAAAAGTGGCGACAATTTCGTCATTTAGTACGCTTGCCCGTTTGTCTGGTGCAGATTTTGTTTTGTTAATCCCTAATATTGACCATAGCCAGCTAAAGCAAATTGTCGAAGATATTATGACGGACTTGCTGGAATTAAATGTCGCTAGTATTAGTTATTCAAGCTATGTCGCAAATATTGGTGCTATCTCTGTTGATGGGCAAGTAGATCGTGCAGGAGCTATGTCGCAAGCGGACAGTGCCCTACGCGAAGCGAAGCGAGCTGGTGCAAACATGACTAAGGTATTGGATTCCAATATTGGTCAGAGATTGTCATTGAGTAGGGCAGATTGGAAAGACGTTTTAGAATTAACCATTAAACGCGAATCATTTAAGCTGCAAAAGCAAAAAGTGGTGATGTTGGATTCTTCATCAGACGATGTTTTAACTACTTCTCATGAAGAAGTGTTTATGGGGCTGGAGCATGCTGGTAAGGAATACCATGCAGGTTATTTCATTGGTTTAGCTGAGCAATTTGATCTAGGTGAAAAAATAGACACAGTTATTGTTTCACAAGTTATTCACTACATTCAATCAAGAAACTTAACTGTGCCTCTAACTGTGAATCTATCAATGTCATCGTTCTCTAAAGCATCATTTATTGATTGGCTAGATCGAACGCTAGGCTTACTGAGTGCTGATGTGAAGAATAAGTTGATGTTTGAAATATCTGAGCAGAGTGTGTTGCTAGAGGAATCTCAAGCCAATGTGTTGGCTCAAATACTAAAAAAACATCATGTATCGTTCGGTATTGATAATGTAGGCAAGCAATTTTCCGCTTTCCAATATCTACAAACGTTAATGCCCGATTACGTGAAAGTGGATTCTTCTTATACACGTATGGCGGCGGGCAAGGAGTCTGAGTCTTTCTTTATGCATACCCTGTGTAAGATGTTCAATAGTTTAAATATTGAAGTGATAGCTACTGGTGTAGAGAGTGAAAGACAGCTAATGGCATTGAAGCGATTTGATGTGGTTGGTGCTCAAGGCTTCTATATTGGGCGCTCTCAAGATATGTAAAATAGCTTGTTTGTGTTGTGGCCTAGTTGAAGGTTGCCAGTTAGATTAGCGAGTCATCTTCTCTTCCGCCAATGTGTTCATTGTCTGCCATTAAACCTTCATCATGTCCGCTATGAACACCACGGACCCATTTCCTACCAAGTAATTTTTTCTGTGCGGCTAAGGGTAGCTCGGTAAATTGTATTAGGCGCTTTTCGGTAAGAAGGTCAACTAAATCTTCTAAAATTCGCATCATCTCTCCATCAGAGCTAGAGAGTATTTCTTGGGTACTGGTACTTGCTGATGTGAACTTTTTTTCTAGTATGCTGGCTACAGTTGGATCATTAGGGGCGACTAATAGTTTGTAATCATCTGACTGTGATGTGGCAACATCTACAATCACTCCATCTGCATTGAGTTTTGCGTATAGCATATTTATTTCCTTCTAATATCTCAATTTATGGCAAGGCGGTTTGTTCTCTTCCCATATTACTTAATAAACACTATTCTAGACCATAGTTCTGATCATTTTATTATTGGTTTTCAAGCCATGTTTTGGTTTTTAAAGGAGAATATAGAGTATGTCTGACACTGGTCGTTCAGAGCAGGACTCTTCGCCACCTGATTCTTATGAGGAAAATGCAATCATTAATGATGGTGATGAAGGGGTGACAGAAGCAACGAATCAAGCTACTCCTGAAGAAACTGCGGACCAATGGCGCGTTAAAAGTGCTTCGTTAGAATACCCGAATCCGTTATTAGACTGCTTGGTTCTTCTTAGTAAGTATTTTTATAACCCTTATACCGCTGACGGTATTGCTGCTGGACTCCCAATAACTGAAAACGCAATGACGCCAGAGCTTTTTCAACGTGCGGCGCAGCGGATTGGTCTGAGCTCTCGTTTTGTTAAACGCTCACTACTAAAAATTCCTGAAATGGTGCTTCCTGTTGTCCTTTTATTGAAGGACAAGCAAGCCTGCGTTCTATTGGAATTGGATAAAGAGGCAGGCACCGCTAAAATATTTCGACCTGAGTCAGGTGAAGGGGAAGTAACCTTACCAATTGAACAGCTTGCTGAGTCTTTTTCTGGTTACTGCTTTTTTGTACGTCCTTTGTATCAATTTGATAAGCGTTCAGAGAAAAGGGATGACGAGGAAAACAAAAAAGGTCATTGGTTCTGGGGGACTGTAACTGGCTCGTGGCGCATTTATCGAGACGTTTTTATCGCCTCCTTGTTGATTAATATCTTTGCTGTCGCCAGTCCTCTTTTCGTGATGAACGTATACGATCGTGTTGTACCTAACAACGCATTCGATACACTTTGGGTCTTAGCTATTGGTGCAGCGGTTGTCTATTTATTTGATTTCTTATTGCGTATGTTGCGCGCTTATTTTATCGATATTGCTGGGAAAAAATCAGACATATTGATTTCAGCTTCTATTTTTTCCAAGGTTAATAACATCACAATGGCGTCTCGCCCTAAATCGGTAGGGGCGTTTGCAAAAAACCTCCAAGAATTTGAGAGTATTCGAGATTTCATTACATCAGCATCAATCACTACCTTGGTTGATATTCCCTTTATGTTTCTTATTATTGGTGTGATATGGCTGATTGGCGGTCCTGTTGGCTATATCCCCATTGTGACCATTGCCTTGATTGTGCTGTATAGCGTGATTATCCAAGTTCCTCTGCGTCGCTCGATTGAAGAAAGTCAAAAAACAGCATCTCAGAAAAATGCGGTATTGATCGAAAGTCTTTATAACGCCGAGAGCGTAAAGCTTAATAACGCAGAAGGTGTAATGCAAAAGCAATGGGAGAGCGCTGTTGGTAATATTGCTGATTGGGGAGTGAAAACTCGTCAATTATCACAGTCCTCTTCTTCTTTTGCCATGGTCGCACAGCAGTTAACAACCGTTATTATTGTTATTGTTGGTGTTTATCAGATAGCTGAGGGGAATATGAGCATGGGGGCTTTAGTAGCCTCTGTAATGTTGACCGGAAGGGCACTTGGTCCCATGGCGCAAGTAGCTAGTTTAGCGACTCGATATAATCAAGCTAAGTCAGCATTTACTTCATTGAGTGAAATCATGGCCTCTCCCGTTGAAAACCCTGAAGATGTTAAGTTTGTGCATCGCCCGATTTTTAAAGGTGAATTTCAGTTTGAGGCCGTTAATTTTGGCTACCCTGATCAAGAACAGGCAGCGGTAAGTGAAATTAATATTAATATTAGACAAGGAGAAAAGGTCGCCATTATTGGGCGTATTGGGTCAGGTAAGTCGACTCTTGGTAAGTTGATGACGGGCCTTTATACGCCAAATAGTGGAGCAATAAGAATAGACGGTGTGGACCTTCGACAGGTGAATCCTACTGACTTACGCCGTAATGTTGGTGCTGTATCTCAAGACGTTAATTTGTTTTACGGCTCGATCAAGGACAATATTGTCATGGGGGTGCCATATATGGAGGACGACGCCGTTATTCGAGCCGCTGATTTGTCTGGCGTATCTGAGTTTGCTAATCGTAAACCAAGTGGCCTAGACAGTAATGTTGGTGAGCGAGGAGCTTTGCTATCTGGTGGTCAACGCCAAAGTATTGCAATAGCACGTGCGTTGCTTTTTGATCCACCAATCCTTATTTTGGACGAGCCAACTGCTTCGATGGACAACACGACAGAGTCTCGAATGAAGCGAAGACTAATGGAAGGGTTAAAAGATAAAACGCTTATATTGATTACACATAAGGCCTCTATGCTAGATATGGTTGATCGAATTATTGTTATGGATAATGGTCGCTTGATTGCTGATGGTCCAAAAGCTCAGGTGCATGAAGCGCTTCGCCAAGGTAAATTAAAGGTCAGTTAATAATGAGTAAAAAAACACCAATATCTCAGAATGATTTAGAGTATTTAACTAACCGAAATGCCGCTTTGATGCTGAGGACTCCTCGTGGAGGTCGCATTATTTTATGGGTAATATTTATATTTATAACTGTCGCATTAGTGTGGGCAAACTATACCGCGTTGGATGAAGTTACCGTTGGTGAGGGAAGAGTGATCCCCTCTAGTCAGGTTCAACAGATCCAAAACCTTGAAGGCGGTATTTTAAAAGAAATTAATGTCAAAGTAGGGCAGGTTGTCGACAACGGTCAGGTCTTAATGACAATTGAAAACACCGAGGCGCTATCTTCACTGAGAGAGCAACAAGCTGAATCGGTTAATTTACGAGTGCGTGCAACTCGCCTTCAAGCAGAGTCTTACGGCGTTAAGCCTGAATTTGATCCTGACATCATGAAAGAAAACCCACAAGTGGTTAATCGAGAGCTTGATTTATACAATAATCGCCTTGAATCGCTCCGTACTAATCAGTCTAGTTTTCAGCAACAGATTGAGCAACGCAGACAAGAAATTGTTGAATTACAGGCGAAACTGGGAAACTTGAAGCAAAGTTATGCTTTTTCCAAAGAAGAGCTGGCTTTAACTCGTCCTGCTTTTGAGCAAGGGGCTGTGTCTAGAGTTGAGTTACTGCAACTTGAGCGACAAGTGAATCAGTTACAAGGTGATTTAGAAGCTACGCAATTAGCCATTCCAAGAGCAGGTTCAGCCTTAAAAGAAGCACAAAGTAAATTAGATGAAGCTGAAGCGAAATTCCGAGCGGATGCACAAGAAGATCTAACGGGCGTAAGAAGTAAGTTGGACCAGTTGCGTGAAAGTAACGTATCACTTGCAGACAAAGTGTCTAGAACGCAAGTTAGGTCACCAGTAAAAGGCATAGTAAAACAAATTCAAATTAATACGGTAGGCGGTGTTGTAAAGCCTGGGATGAGTTTGCTCGAAATCGTCCCTATAGAAGATTCGCTATTAATTGAAGCCAAAGTGCGACCTGAAAACATTGGTTTTATCCAGCCTGATCTAAATGCGATTGTTAAGCTTTCAGCCTATGATTTTGCTATTTTTGGTGGCTTGCCTGGAGTTGTTGAGAATATCAGTGCCGATACAATTTTGGATGAAGAGGGCAACAGTTTTTATCTGGTTAGGGTGAGAACAGACAAGAGCTATCTAGGTACTCAGCAGGCTCAACTGCCAATTATTCCTGGTATGCAAGCGACGGTGGATATTATTACGGGTAAGAAAACACTACTTGATTATTTGTTGAAACCAATTCTAAAAGCTAAACAGAACGCACTTCGTGAGCGCTAATTACAAAAATAACAGCAAGCGTTATATTCGGTAACAAATGTTAACAGACTGTCATTGTTAGCTGGTTAGAATAGCAAGATCGTACTCGATAGGATGAGATTTATTTTGAAAATTTTGTGTTGGAATACAGATGACGCAGTATGGATGCATTGGAGTCAAGTAGTCACAGTCGGAATTTCATTATTTCGAGTTGAGACACTAGAAGAGATGAGTCAAGCGTTAACTGCAACACCCTCTGAATACGAGTATTGCTTTATGTATTTAGGAAATGAATCTTTTTCCAAAGATGTCGAAGATGTTGCAAAATTTTGTTTAAAATTTCCCAATCAAAAAAAAGTGGTTTTCCCTAACCAACTTAGCCAAAGTGCGGCGCTGAGATTATTTTCAGTAGGCGTAAATGGGCAATGTGCGCCTTATATTGGTAAGGAGCAATTATCACTGGTGTTGTCTGTCATTGACTCTGGTGAAATTTGGGGGGGGAGGGCCTTTATACAGCAATTAATTCAACAATCCGCGCTGCCTGAAATAACCTCTAATAATGCGTTAGAGCATTTATCTGATCGGGAGTTGAGTGTGGCTATATGTATTTCGAGAGGCCTTTCAAACAAGCAGATTGCTTTAGAGTTAGAAATTACCGAGCGTACAGTGAAAGCACACCTTACTTCAACATTTAAGAAAACCAATACAAAAGACCGCTTAGCTTTGGCGCTTTTGATACAAACACAAAACTTGGTGCATTGAACTGTTTTTAAATGTTTTTTGCGCCAATTTGGTTCGTTTATAACTTTTTTATTTCTTCAAGCACAGAGTTTAAGGGTGTTTTCCCGCTCTTGTAGTGTTTTCCCGCTATTTTCTCTCTTTATTTATCTACTTTTTGTGTGTCGTAATGGCGCATATATTGCAGTTTTTAAACGTAACCTTACGTTTTTAAAGAGAATGCACCATGTCCGCTCCCCCCGAAAAAGAGTTGACCGTAATGTTGGTTGATAATGAGCCTGCAAGAGCCGCTATTGTAGAGCAAGCTATGATTGACAGTGGCTATCGTGTCATTAGACGGTTAGAGAATGCTAAAAACCTGACGGAAGCAGTGGCAGAATTCCAACCAGATATGGTTATTATAGATATTGAATCGCCGGACCGAGACATGTTGGAAAATATGTCTCGCCTTACTCAAGATAATCCTCGTCCTATTGTTATGTTTGCTGAAGAAGGTGACTCTAGGCACGTCGAAGCGGCTATTCGAGCAGGAGTGAGCGCTTATGTTGTAGACGGTGTTAACAGCGGTAGTGTAAAAGCCTTGCTACAAGTTGCCATTGCAAGGTTTCGAGAATTTCAGGCATTACGGTCAGAATTAGAATCCGTAAAAAGCCAGCTTGAAGACCGGAAGCTTATCGATAAAGCAAAAGGACTGATAATGAAACATCAGCAATGTGATGAGCCTGCTGCTTATAAAGCGTTAAGAAAACTCGCGATGGATCGTAGTCAGCGTATGACTGATGTAGCTCGAAATATCATATCTGTGATGGAATTAATGGGAGGTTCTAAATGAACCTGATACAGCCAAATAATGTTATTCAAAATAGCGAGCCTGTTCGTATCGGTTTTATCCCACTTATCGATTGTGCGCCTTTTGTTGTCGCTCAAGAGAAGGGCTTTTTTACCAGTGAGGGTGTTAATGCTGTGCTTTCGAAAGAAGCATCTTGGGCGAGCATTCGCGATAAAGTGGCGTTCAATTTGTTAGATGGTGCGCACATGCTGTCATCTATGCCGATCGCCGCTAGCTTAGGAATAGGCAGTATAAAAACGGCCATGCAAACCAGTTTTACTGTAAGTCATAATGGTAACGGCATCACTATTGGAAATGCCCTGTACGACCAGCTTCAACATTTTTCTGACTCTTCTTTAGATATTCGAACAGGCATTGCCTTAAAAAGGCTAATAGATAGTCGAGGTGATAATGTCGCGCCACTGCGTTTTGCGATGGTCTATCCCTATTCATCTCATAATTATCAGTTACGGGATTGGTTTAGCCGTGCTGGTATCAATCCAGATAAAGACGTTCAGATAGTGGTCATTCCTCCGGTGAAAATGGTTGATAATCTAAGGCGCGGCGACATAGATGGTTATTGTGTTGGTGAGCCATGGAACAGCCTAGCGGTTGAGCAAAGTGTTGGCCATATGTTGGTTACTGGGTATGAAATATGGGGTAGCACTCCAGAGAAAGTGTTTGGAGTGAACACTATTTGGGCTGAACAGAATCAAGCGCAACATCTTGCAATTATTCGAGCTTTAGAAAAAGCATGCTTATGGGTAGATGAAGCTGAAAACCAAGCAGAACTACTTAGAATCTTGAGTCATCCAGATTATTTAAACTGTACTGTACAGCAGTTGGTATATGGGTTTGGCTCTATTAAGCCAAAGAGTCAGTTTGATTGGCCAATGGAAGCGTTTCAACGCTTTTCTGGTAGCGACATTAATAAGCCGCTACCGAGTTATGCTCTATGGATCATGGCTCAGATGCATCGTTGGCAACAGTTAGGCAATAATGTTTCCAAGCTTAACCAGTTAGCTGAGCAGATTTATCGTAAAGATCTTTATTATAACGCGCTTGGCTTGGTCGAAGACAAAAACACTGTAGAGTGGCGGCTGCCAGAGGCTGAAGAAGCTGCTTGGCTTTCTTTGGTGGAACATGGAAAGGTCCGTTTACATCCAGAGGGGATCTTAAAGGGGTTTGAGACATTTGCGTAAATCGCATCTGATGGTGTGATGTTTTAGTGCGCTGTGCAAGATAATTGGGCATAAATAAAGGTTCTCAATGTGTCGATATTAAAAAAGCTGGGTTATAAAATTCAAAAAATCATATAAATCAGTCGTTTGTTTTACTTGGCACATTGCGTGCTTTATAAATCACATAGAGATAAAGTATTTTGAAAAAATGGTGAAATTGGCAACGATCGTTAATTGTCACCCACATTACTGAATGTCCAAAGTCGGACTTTCTTTGAATGGCAAAGGCGCCTGCAAACACATTTTTATTGTGATTTGCATGCGCCTTTTTTTGTTTTTCTACTTTTTTAAATGTATTTAGATGCGGAGTATGACAATGAACCTAAGATTTTTGAAAGCCTTAGTTCCCCTTCCTAAAATGGGGTTTTCTGTACTGATGGGGTCTGCGCTTTTATCTGGCGTTGCCCATGCAGAGCTAGATTACGCCGAAAAAGAAGAGCTCAAATTTGGTTTTATAAAACTAACGGATATGGCGCCATTAGCGATTGCTTATGAGAAGGGCTATTTCGAAGACGAAGGTTTGTACGTCACTTTGGAAGCACAAGCAAATTGGAAAGTTTTGTTAGACCGAGTGATTGATGGCCAGTTGGATGGTGCTCATATGTTAGCAGGTCAGCCACTTGGTGCCACCATTGGGTACGGAACGAAAGCTCATATAGTGACGGCTTTGAGTATGGATTTGAATGGTAACGGTATTACGGTTTCCAATGATGTTTGGGATGAAATGAAGAAAAACATTCCAAATGGCGCAGACGGGAAGCCAGTTCATCCGATCAGCGCCAGTGCATTAAAACCTGTGATTGATGGTTACAAAGCACAAGGTAAGCCATTCAAGATGGGCATGGTGTTCCCTGTTTCCACTCATAATTATGAGCTGCGTTATTGGCTTGCTGCTGGTGGCATTCATCCGGGGTATTACGCACCAGCGCGAGGTGATACCAGTGGCCAAATTAACGCTGAGGCTTTGTTGTCTGTGACACCGCCACCACAAATGCCAGCCACCATGGAAGCGGGAACGATTTCCGGCTATTGCGTTGGCGAACCTTGGAACCAACAGGCCGTGTTTAAAGGAATCGGTGTGCCAGTCATCACTGATTATGAAATCTGGAAGAATAACCCTGAGAAAGTATTTGGTGTCAGCAGTGACTGGGCAGAAGAATATCCGAATACTCATATTCGTGTTGTTAAAGCCATGATTCGCGCAGCGAAATGGTTAGATGAAAACAACAACGCTAATCGTCCTGAAGCCGTAAAAATACTCTCTCGTAGCCAATATGTTGGTGCCGATTACGATGTTATTGCTAACAGTATGACTGGCACATTTGAGTATGAAAAAGGCGACAAGCGTGAAATTCCCGATTTCAACGTCTTTTTCCGTCATCACGCCACTTACCCCTATTACAGTGATGCTATTTGGTATCTCACTCAAATGCGTCGTTGGGGGCAGATCGCTGAGCCTAAATCTGACGAATGGTTCATGAAGATCGCCAAAGATGTCTATCGTCCTGATATTTATGCGCAAGCGGCACAATCTTTAATTGAGGATGGTGTTATGTCTGCTGATGAGTTTCCAGATTTTGATAAAGAAGACGGCTTTAAACCACCTCAAAGCGACTTTATCGACGGCGTCATGTACGACGGTAAGCACCCAAACGATTATCTGAAGCGATTTAAGATTGGTCTAAAAGGCGATGATCAGGTCTAAACCAAACAAGATTAAGTGAGAAAAAGATGATGATATCAAACATAACTATGGCTTCTTTAAA
This sequence comes from Marinomonas foliarum, assembly GCF_016906065.1. Classification (NCBI taxonomy): domain Bacteria; kingdom Pseudomonadati; phylum Pseudomonadota; class Gammaproteobacteria; order Oceanospirillales; family Oceanospirillaceae; genus Marinomonas; species Marinomonas foliarum. The sequence continues at coordinate 3,555,212 of NZ_CP070273.1, forward strand.
GGAAAAGATCAGCGCTTTTTCTGTTAAGGGAATCCTGCTGCCCGTCTTTGGCATTCTTGTGTTTATCTTGTTATGGCAAGTTGGAGCAAGTCGAGTTCATACCTCTTTGGGAGAGTTTCCTGGTCCAGTTGTGGTGTATGAGCAATGGAATAGTCTCGTTGCAGAACACCAGAATGAACGTGTTAAGGCGGATAAGTTTTACGTCCGTCAAGAAGAGCGTATTGCAGAGCGTCAGGCTAAAGATCCTAGTTATGCTGGCATTATCCGGGATTACACTGGTAAGCCGACTTTCTTTGATCAAATATTTACCAGCTTGTACACCGTTCTAGCAGGGTTTGGTCTGGCCAGCCTTATTGCTATTCCTGTAGGGATTTTGATTGGCTTGAATCGTTCTGTTTACAGTGCACTAAACCCAGTTATTCAGGTATTTAAACCGGTTTCTCCGTTAGCTTGGTTGCCCTTGGTCACCATGGTAGTGAGTGCGAGTTACGTGTCCGATGATCCTATGTTCTCGAAATCTTTTCTGACGTCTATGTTCACGGTCACCTTGTGTTGCATGTGGCCAACCCTGATTAACACCGCGGTGGGTGTTGCGGCAGTCGAGAAGGACCTGCTTAACGTATCGAAAGTCTTGCGCCTTGGTTGGGTGACGCATGTGATGAAGATCGTCATCCCTTCAGCCATCCCTTTGATGTTCACCGGCCTGCGTTTGTCATTGGGTATCGCTTGGATGGTGTTGATTGCAGCGGAAATGTTGGCGCAAAACCCAGGGTTAGGGAAGTTTGTTTGGGATGAGTTCCAAAATGGCAGCTCGAACTCGTTGGGTCGAATTATGGTGGCGGTTCTGATGATTGGCTTTATTGGATATTTGTTGGACCGAGTGATGTTGGCATTCCAGCGCTTCGCATCTTGGGATAAGACACAGGTGCTTCGCTAAGAAGCGATAGTTCGAAAATAGATTAACTTAGAATGCGCTAATAGGAGAATACGATGACAACACATTTAGACATCAGCCATGTTTCTATTGAGTTTCCTACACCAAAAGGGCCTTTTAAAGCCCTTGATAATGTCAGCCTGAAAATACAGAAAGGCGAGTTTGTTTCTCTTATTGGACATTCTGGCTGTGGTAAATCGACTGTCCTTAATATCGTTGCTGGTTTGTATGACGCAACAGAAGGCGGCATTTTATTGGATGGTCGTGAAGTAAAAGGGCCGGGTCCAGAACGTGCGGTGGTTTTTCAAAACCATTCTTTACTGCCTTGGTTAACCTCTTATCAGAATGTCGAATTGGCAGTGAAACAGGTTTTTCGCAAAACTAAATCGAAGAAAGAAATGCATGACTGGATCATGCATAACTTAGAGTTAGTACACATGACGCACGCAGCGGACAAACGCCCAGATGAAATCTCTGGCGGTATGAAACAGCGTGTTGGTATTGCCAGAGCCTTGGCGATGGAGCCTAGTGTTTTACTGATGGATGAGCCTTTCGGAGCATTAGATGCTTTGACTCGGGCACACCTTCAAGATTCGTTGATGGAGATTCAAAAAGATCTCAACAACACTGTGATTATGATCACTCACGATGTAGACGAAGCTGTGTTGCTGTCGGATCGTATTGTGATGATGACTAATGGCCCAGCAGCAACAGTAGGGGAAATTCTGCATGTTGATCTTGAGCGTCCTCGTGAACGTCTGGCTTTAGCGAATGACCCAAGGTACGTGGATTATCGGACCCAAGTGTTGACCTTCTTATATGAAAAACAACGCAAAGTTGAACCTATTCAGCCTGCTGTGAAAACTAAAAAAACGGCCATTAACGCCAAGGTTGCTAATGCCTAGTCTTATTTCTCAGTCGGAGAAACGCCGTCTCGTCATTGTTGGTGCAGGGATGGCTGGCAGCAAGCTTGCGCACGATTTCGAAAAGGCGCATGGCGATGAGTACCAAATAGTTTTGATTGGTGAGGAATCCAGAGTTGGCTACAACAGAATCATGCTGTCTTCTTTGTTGGCGAATGATATTTCTGATACCGAAATGCCATTAGTCGATACACAGAAGATGCAAGAAAATGGCGTTGATATTGTGTCCAATGATCCCGCTATTAAGGTGGACTCGAAAAATAAAACGATCTTATTAGCCAGTGGAAAAAGCATTATATACGACCAATTAGTGCTAGCGACAGGCTCTCGGGCAAGTGTGTTGCCAATCCATGGTTCGTCTGCCCCCAATGTTATGGGTTTTCGTACTTGGAGTGATGTGGATGTCATGACCCAATTAGATGATCGTCGATCTGTTTGTATTATAGGTGGTGGCTTGTTAGGCCTAGAAGCCGCAGTGGGTTTGGTGAAACGTGGTCACAAGGTTGTGGTGTTTCATCGTTCTAGTTGGTTGTTAAATCGCCAGCTAGACGAAGAATCAGCTGAGCTTTTGCTTAATAGACTTGAGCAAATGGGTATTGAGTTTCGTCTTGGTGAGTCACCAGAGTCCTTTTTGCAAACGGATGACGGTCGAGTGTCCCATGTGGTTTGTAAGAAGGGTGAGAAGTTAAGTGTCGATCTAGTCGTAATGGCAGCGGGAATTTCGCCGGAAATCGCTTTAGCCAAGTCTGCTGGATTAAAAACAGATAGAGCTATTTTAGTTAATGAGCAAATGCAGACTTCCCATGTAGATGTTTTTGCATTGGGAGAATGTTGTGAATTTGATCGACAAACCTTTGGTTTAGTTGCGCCTATTTGGACACAAATTAACGTCTTGATGAAGGTATTGGTCGGGAAAGAGGCTGCGTTTGTGGTAGAGCCTACACCGACTAAGTTGAAGGTGTCTGGCGTGAACCTTTTTTCAATCGGTAAGATTCAACCCTCAGAAGAAGACAGCTGCATCCTTTTCAAAGATGTTAGTGCAAATCATTACCGCAAACTGGTAGTCAACGGTGGCTTACTGGTTGGCGCAATTCTATATGGCAACGTCGCCGATGGGAGCTGGTATTTCCAGCTTATTCAAAATAAGACCAATGTCTCTAATATGCTGGATTTACTGGTATTTGGCGAAGCGTATTGCTGTCCTCAAGTGGCCTGAATTAAGCCGTTTAGGCGTTGCTAGCCGTTAGGCATGTTACTTCAATAAGAGTTATTGCAAGGGGAATAAAATGACGTCAACAGTGTCTTTTCTTAATACTAAACCTCATCTAGTGGTAATCGGTAATGGTATGGTTGGCCACCATTTTGTCGAGCAAATGATTGACCAAGGTGGCCATGACACATTCCAAATTACGGTGTTTGGTGAAGAGTCGTACTTAGCCTATGACCGTGTGCATCTAAGTGAATATTTTACTGGCAAAGGTGCGGCTGATTTGGCCATGACAGATGGTACTTTATATAGTGAACATGGTGTGCGTTATTTTACCAACAGCTTGGTGACCGAGATCGATCGTGAGGCGAAGCAGTTAATACTGAAAGATGGTAAGTCATTGTCCTATGACAAGCTTGTACTGGCGACGGGGTCTTACCCTTTTGTTCCACCTATTCCTGGTCATAAACGTGATAACACCTTTGTTTATCGCACTCTTGATGATCTTGACGCGATTAGAGCTTGTGCGAAACAAGTAACAAGAGGCACGGTTGTCGGTGGTGGTTTATTGGGGTTGGAAGCGGCTAATGCGCTTAAAAATCTTGGTTTGGAAACCAGTGTTGTGGAATTTGCGCCACGCTTAATGCCGGTTCAATTAGATGAAAAGGGCGGCGCGGTTCTTAAAGAAATGATCGAAGGCTTAGATGTGAAGGTGTACACCGACACAGCGACTAAAGAGATTATTGAAGGAGAATCTGCTTTTCACCGGATGAACTTTGCTGATGGCTCTCACCTTGAAACCGATCTGATTTTGTTCTCTGCAGGTATTCGTCCGCAGGATGCGTTAGCGCATCAATCCGGTTTAAGCGTGGGTGAGCGTGGCGGCATTAGTGTGAACAATCATTGCCAAACCAGTGATGAGGATATTTATGCCATTGGCGAATGTGCGCTGTGGAATAATCGTATTTTTGGTTTGGTCGCACCGGGTTATGCAATGGCAAAATCTGCAGCAGGGCATCTTATGGGTGATGCGGGTGTGACTTTCACTGGCGCAGACATGAGTACGAAACTGAAATTACTGGGCTGCGATGTGGGTTCAGTTGGTGATGCACATGCTCAGTCTCAAGGTTGCAAAGTTTTTGTCTATCAAGATGAAATAAGTCAGAGCTATCGAAAAATGGTGGTGTCTGAGGACGGCAAAAAGCTCCTAGGAGCTGTCTTGGTGGGCGACAATAGTTATTACGATACCTTGTTGCAATATTATCTCAATGCCATTGATTTACCGGAGCAAGCACAAGCGCTTATTTTGCCCGCTATGGGTGATGTACCAGTTGGCTTAGGTGTGGATGCTTTGCCAGCGACCGCATCAATTTGTAGCTGCCATAACGTGTCCAAGCAAGATATTAACGATGCTGTTTGTAGTGGTGCTTTGTCCGTTAGTGATGTGAAAGGCACTACGAAAGCAGGAACGGGTTGTGGTGGTTGTGCGGCGTTATTGAAAAAAGTCGTCGACAATGAATTGTTAGCCTTGGGTGTTGAGGTCAGCACAGACATTTGTGAGCACTTTGCTTACACACGCCAAGATTTATACAACCTAGTCAAAATCGGCGAAATCAAAACTTTTAATGAGCTATTAAAAACGCATGGTAAAGGTCACGGCTGTGAAATTTGTAAACCCGCTGTTGGTTCTATTTTAGCGAGTGTGTGGAACGACTACGTGTTGAAAAAAGAACACATCAGCTTGCAAGACACGAATGATCGCTTCCTTGCCAATATGCAAAAAGACGGGACTTACTCCATTGTGCCGCGAATTCCCGGTGGTGAAATAACTCCTGATAGATTAATCGTATTGGGCGAAGTAGCAAAAGAGTACGGCTTATACACCAAGGTAACTGGAGGCCAACGTATCGATTTATTTGGTGCTACTCTGCCGCAATTGCCTGAGATTTGGGAAAAGTTAATTGCAGCGGGTTTTGAAACCGGTCAAGCCTATGGAAAATCCTTGCGTACTGTGAAGTCCTGCGTCGGTAGCACTTGGTGCCGTTATGGAGTGAATGACAGCATGAAGATGGCGATTGATCTGGAGAATCGTTACAAGGGGTTGCGCTCGCCTCATAAAATCAAATTTGCGGTTTCTGGTTGTACACGAGAATGCGCGGAAGCTCAGAGCAAAGACATTGGTGTGATCGCCACAGAAGGCGGTTGGAATTTATACGTTTGTGGAAATGGTGGCATGAAACCGCGTCACGGAGATTTGTTTGCCAAAGATTTGGACGATGAAACCTTGGTGAAATACATTGACCGCGTATTGATGTTTTACACCAAAACCGCTGATCGCTTGCAGCGTACTTCTGTTTGGATGGACGGTCTAGAAGGCGGATTGGACTATCTTAAAGAGGTGGTGATTAACGACAAGCTAGGGTTGTGCGGTGAGCTTGAAGCGAGTATGCAGCACGTTGTAAATACCTTCCAGTGCGAATGGAAAACCACGTTAGAAGATCCTGAAGCGCTAAAAACCTTCCGCCAATTTGTGAATTATGAAGGAAGTGATAGTAACGTAGTTTTTGTTGAAGAGCGTGATCAAATGCGCCCAGCAACCGAATCAGAAAAACAGCAATTAATTGCGAAGGTAGGCTAATACGATGACGACGCCATGGAAATTAATTTGTGAACAAGAAGATCTAATAGAAGGAGCTGGTGTTGCTGCTATGTTGAATGGTGAGCAAGTGGCTATCTTCTATATTCCTGAATCGGATAGTAAAGTATTTGTGCTTGGAAATTGGGACCCTGTTGGAAAGGCGAATGTACTATCCCGTGGTTTGATAGCGCATTTACAGGAGCAGTGGGTGGTGGCTAGCCCTTTGTACAAGCAACACTTTGCATTGGCATCGGGCGAATGCCTTGAAGAAAATGTTCAGGTGCCCCATTGGCCAGCTAAATTAGAAGGCGGTCATGTGTTTGTTGCGGCACACTAATTAAGAATTGGTGCACCAAAATGGTCTCTTTGCACTGTTTAAGCGCTTCGTAAAGTCGGTATTTTATAGTTCCTATGAAGTGAACCAATTGCCAGGCTAGTAAAGCTCGGCAATGACACAACTGAATGTGTTTTTAAAAGTTGGCTTATTAATTGCTTTATAAAGATCACTGATGCACCGTAAACCGACGATGGCTTACACATAAAGCATACAGATATTACAAAAGGCAACGAGGCCCAATCACTTTTTCCTAAAAGTGATTGGGCCTTTTTTTGTCTTTAAAAAAGTAAACGTGTGAGGAGTTTCCATGACGGCAACGATGATGACAGCAACAAGTGGTAAAACGACTTGTCCATATTGCGGTGTTGGATGTGGCGTAAATCTGACTCTTCCATATTCGGCAAATGAAGCGGTTCCACCAGTGTCTGGTGACTTGGAGCATCCGGCTAATTTTGGGCGTTTATGTGTGAAAGGCAGCAGTCTTGCGCAAACGATCCAATCGGATGATCGCTTATTAACGCCTATGGTTGGTGGTCATCCTGTTGCTTGGGAATCGGCTATTAAAACAGTAAGCGCGAAAATTGCTCAAGTCGTAAAAGATCATGGCCCTGACGCTTTTGCTTTTTATCTTTCAGGACAAATCCTGACGGAAGATTATTACGTGGCAAATAAACTGGCCAAAGGTTTTATCGGCACCGCCAACGTGGATACCAATTCTCGTCTGTGCATGGCGTCTGCCGTGGTCGGCTACAAACGCGCCTTTGGCTCAGACACTGTGCCTTGTAATTATGAAGATCTAGAGCTCTGCGATTTATTGATTATGGTTGGGTCGAATGCCGCATGGACACATCCGATTTTATATCAACGTATTGCCGCAGCGAAAAAACAGCGCCCTAACATGAAGGTGGTGGTAATTGATCCAAGAGAAACAGCGACTTGTGATATTTCAGACTTGCATTTGGCGATTAAGCCTGGAAGTGACGCGGCGATTTTTTCCTTCTTATTAAGCGATTCCGTTCAGGCTGGCATTTTGGATCAGGGCTTTGTTACGAATCATACCAATGGATTTAAGGCTGCTTTAGCGCAAGCGAATGAGTCGACACCGAGTTTATCTTTGACGGCAGATTTTTGTGGGGTCAGTGAGCAAGATTTAGCAAGTTTAGTTGACTGGTGGCGTGACACGGCAAAGACTATCACCTTTTATTCTCAAGGGGTGAATCAGTCTTCCTCTGGCGTTGATAAATGCAATGCGATTATTAATTGTCATTTGGCCACTGGGCGTATTGGCAAAGAAGGCGCTGGACCTTTTTCTATTACGGGTCAACCTAATGCGATGGGCGGGCGAGAAGTTGGCGGCTTGGCCAATCAATTGGCTGCTCATATGGACTTTGCCACACCGGGTGCACAGGATTTGGTGCAGCGTTTTTGGCAAGCGCCGAATATGGCAACAAAGGACGGTTTAAAAGCCGTCGACTTATTTCAAGCCATGGAGGAAGGCAAGGTCAAAGTTGTGTGGATTATGTCGACTAATCCCATGGTGAGTTTACCTGATACCGCTCAAGTCCGACGCGCGCTGGAAAAGTGCGAGCTGGTGATTGTCAGCGATTGCAAGGCACATACGGATACAACCGTCATGGCGGATGTTCTATTTCCTGCGACGGGCTGGAGTGAAAAAGACGGTACGGTGACGAATTCAGAGCGCCGTATTTCTCGCCAACGAGGTTTATTACCTGCACCAGGTGAAGCCAAGCATGATTGGTGGGCAATCTGTGAAGTCGCCAAAAGCCTTGGTTTTCAGTCAGCGTTTTCCTATCAAAGTATTCATGAAATCTTTGCAGAGCATGCCGCTTTGTCGGCCTTTGAAAATAATGGCAGACGTGATTTTGATATTGGTCATTTTAGCCAGATAAGTAAGGCTGAATATGACGCACTTATTCCAGTGCAATGGCCTGTGCCAGAAGGTCGACCTGAAGGCACCAAGCGCATGTTTGAAGATGGGCGTTTTTTTACCCCCGACGGTCGAGCACGATTTATTGGTATTACACCAAGTTTTCCAAAGAGCCGAGCTTCACAAGAATGGCCTTTCACCTTAAATACCGGACGAGTACGCGATCAGTGGCACACTATGACGAGGACAGGAGATGCTGCGTCTTTAGCTAAGCATACAGCGCAACCCTATGTAGAGATTCATCCCAAAGATGCGAAACGTCTTGCTATTAAAGATAAAGCCTTAGTGCGTCTTACTTCACCGTACGGAGAGGCTTTGCTAAAAGCTAAAGTGAGTCGAGCGGTTGCGCTTGGCAATGTGTTTGCTCCTATTCACTGGACGCAACAATTTGCCAATGCGTCTGTGGTATCAAACCTTATCCCGCAGGTGGTTGATCCTTTGTCAGGGCAGCCAGAATCTAAACATGCTCAGGTACGGCTAGAAGCGGTAGGTGGTATTTGCTATGGCTTGATTATCTCAGCTGTGCCGCTTGTCTTATCGGATTGTTTGTATTGGTGCCAAGTACCTTCTGAGCAAGGTTATCACTACGAAGTAGTTTGGCCTAGCGGACAAACGCAAGCTTCGCTTAAGTTAATAGATGTAGGGCAGAGTCAAGATCTAGCTGAAAAAGCAGAATGGCTGGAGTATTCAAATCCAATCACACAGCAAATTCGATTGGCCAAGTTGGTTGATCAAAAACTTACCTTGCTTATATATTCGCATCCGCAGCCAGAATCACTCGTGGCCGATTGGTTAATCTCTAAGTTGGCAATAAATACGTCGCTGTCAGCACAAGATCGTTTGGCAATTTTGGTGGGCATTCCAGCAAACCTTGAAGATAAAGGTGACATTGTTTGTTCTTGTTATCAAATCGGTAGCAAGCAAATTGAAAAGGCTGTTACGTCAGGTGTTTGTTCCGTGGATGGATTGGGAGCCAGGTTGAAATGTGGTACCAATTGCGGCTCTTGTCTCCCTGAATTAAAACGTTTTATTCCCACTGTGGCGGAGTTATCAGTATGACTGACAGAGCAAGTATTAGTACAGCCATCAGAATGGGCAGCGACTTCACGCAATACGTGAAAATCTTAGGGCGGGGAAAGAAGGGGGCACGAAGTTTAACAGTGGAAGAAGCTGAACAAGCAATGAGCTTGATGCTGTCAGGCAAGGTTGCGCCAGAACAGTCAGGTGCATTTTGGATGTTGATTCGAATTCGTGAAGAGACTGTAGAGGAAACTGTTGGTTTTACCAAGGCGACTAGAGACTATTTATCGAAAAAAGAAGCATTGGGAATTAAAGTTGATTTGGATTGGCCGGCTTACGCAGGTAAGCGCAATGAGTTGCCTTGGTTTTTACTAGCGGCGCTTGCACTCGCTAATACAGGGATCAAAATTGTGATGCATGGACATACATTTGAAGGGGAAAATCGAATGTATGTAGATCATGCTATTAATCAATTGGGATTAGCTGTTTGTCATTCCAGAACTCAGGTAACACAAGAGCTTGAAGTTAGGTGTTTTGCTTATATGCCGTTGGCTGAAGTAGATAAACTGTTAGGCGGCATGATGGATCTTAAGTACGTATTGGGTTTACGTTCGCCAGTGAATACCGTGGTGCGTATGATGAATCCTTTTTCTGCTGATCACAGTGTTCATGGAGTATTTCATCGTGGCTATGATCAGCTGCATCTTTCTGCTTGTGAGCAATTGGCCGATGCGTCAGTGTTGGTATTTCGTGGTGGTAATGGCGAAGCGGAAGTGAACCCTGAGCGAGATGTTACCTTGGGTAAGTGGCAAAATGGCGTTGCCAGTTGGTCAGATTGGCCAAAAGCTGAAAAAGAACATAAGCGCTTAAAAGACAATTTGGATTTGTCACGATTAACGGATCATTGGCGAGGAGATCAACTTGATCAATTTGGTGAGCAAGCTGTACGGCAAACCATTGCGTCAGTTGCTGGACTTCTTTATGGTGTGACTTCCCATGAAGAGTGTCTTGTTTTAGCTGATGAAATTTGGGCCAAACGAGATAAAAGGTATTTTGATACTGTTTTGTAGAAGAGAAAGTAGTATGGCGTTTATATCTTTATCAGCAGCAGTGCTTGCTGGCGGAAAAGCAGAGCGAATGTCTCGTCAAGATAAAGGTTTGTTACTTTACCAAAATGAACCTATGGCCTTGTTAGTTGGTCGGGCTTTGCAGCAGGTAGCGGAGTTTGTGTTTATTAATGCAAATCGAAATGTCGAACAATACGCTGAACTTGGTTATGAGGTGATAGTTGATAATCAAAATTATCAAGGAAAAGGGCCTTTATCGGGTTTAATGTCTTGTTTAGCCATTGCTACAACATCGCATTTATTGGTTTCTCCTTGCGATACACCACGTATTAGTGGAGCGGCATTTGCAAGGTTAAAAGAGGCGAGTGTATCTGTACCTGATCGTATTCATTATTTATATGGCATTTCAGGAGCACATCCTTTGCATGCGATTTTACCTGTTGCAGAAACACGGGTGTCGTTGAAGGCATTTCTTAATACTAAAAACCGCTACAGTGTGATGGCTTTTTATGACTATTTTGGTTGTGATACCGTCATGTGGGATAGGCCCGAGCAACTCTTAAATGTGAACACACCTCAGGATCTAGCGTGACTATTTAAGTGACTCAATGTCCAAGTGGTAGGACTCGCCATCCTCTTGGTGTTCTAGTTTTACAAGTAGGTAATCCAATGAAGGGGCAAACCAGAACGAGGTTTTTTTACCTTTTTCAAGATTATCGGTGCGGATGATCTTAATGGCTGAAAGGCGGCCAAGGTTAGTATTAACAGTCTCCATTTTATCGCGTTTGAAACTCCAGCTTTTTATGTAGCCGCCATCCGCTATTTGATAGTCAAAGTCGCTCTTGCCAAGTTTTAGGTCTTGTCGAACTTGTAACTGTATCGACAGCTTGTCGAGTGTGCCTGGGCTAATTGAAAGATTCCATGGCTTGTTTTTAACGTCATTGCGAACAAGGTTGTTTTCCCAGTCGAAAGTAAGAGTTGCGCTTCTTTTTTTTCCTAAGGCTGAGCTTTTATATTGGTATTTAGTTGGAACAATTTGCTGGTCTTTAACCTTAAAAACAGACGATTCATTTAGAGATGCGATTAGGCTATCAGCCGTAAAAGTGAATTTCCAAGAATTATTGTCTTGTTTTATTAAAGTCTGTTTGCCTTCTACTTTTAGGCTGATGCCTTTTTTCCATACAGTGCTATAGACGGCAGAGTAGGGCTTTAGAAAGGTTTCTATGGGGGGAGGTGTAATTTCTGTTGTCGAAGAAAAAGAAAGCATGGGAATACTCATAAAAATAGCCATCAACAACATTGGAATTTTACGAGCTCTCATACTTTCTCCTACATCATGTTAGTGCTTTGTGATAAAGAATACCGCTTTCAGGCAGTCGATTCTTATCAAAAAAAGCCTTTCCGTCTTGGAATGTTAGTCTTTCTTCACTGAACCATTTAACAGCCAGCGGGTAAATAATGTGTTCCAAGGCGTGGACTTTATTCGCTAAGGTCTCAGCTGTCTCTGCTTTGGTAATTTCTGTGCGTGCTTGTAATACAACGGCACCAGCATCCAATTCTGGGCTAACAAAGTGAACTGATACACCGTGTTCTTTTTCATTTGCATCAATTGCACGTTGGTGTGTATCTAATCCTTTGAACTTCGGTAGTAATGATGGGTGAATGTTTAACATTCTACCGTCATAATGTTTCGCAAATGCTTCAGTTAAAATACGCATAAAGCCAGCAAGAACAACCAGTTTTGGCTGATATTGATCAATTAGAGCTTGCAACTCTGTATCGAACTCTTCTCTACTGCTGAATGATTTATGGCTAAGAGTATGAGTGGGAATGCCTGCATTCTTAGCTCGTTCTAGGCCATAAGCATCGGCTTTATTACTAATAACAGCGCAGATTTTGGTATTAAGTTGCCCTTGCAAGCTTTGATCAATCAAAGCTTGCAAGTTGCTGCCGCTGCCAGAAATTAAGACAACGATTGGAAAACTCATGCCTGCGACTCTAGATCAGAGATCAAGACATCTTTACCACCGTTGCGTGGACAAATCTCACCGATAATCCAAGCGTTTTCGCCTTCAGCTTTTAGAATGGCAAGTGCTTCGTCTGCTTTTTCTTCGTCAATAGACAATATCATGCCGACGCCGCAGTTTAGAACACGGTACATTTCTTCTTGCTCAACATTTCCTTGTTCTTGTAACCAATCGAACACGGCAGGGCGTTTCCAGCTTGCTGCATTGATACGAGCCGCTGCATCTTCAGGAAGAACGCGAGGAATGTTTTCAAGTAAGCCACCCCCGGTGATGTGAGCTAGCGCATTTACAGAGATAGATTCCATCAACTTAAGGATAGACTTCACATAAATGCGAGTCGGTACCATAAGCGCATCTTTTAAAGCAACACCATCGATGTCTTGGTGTAGGTCTGCTTTGCTGACTTCAAGAATCTTACGAATAAGTGAGTAGCCATTAGAGTGTGGACCAGATGAACCTAAAGCAATGAGCTTGTCGCCAGCTTTTACATTGCTGCCGTCAATGATGCTTTCTTCTTCAACTACGCCAACACAGAATCCAGCTAGATCGTAATCGCCATCGTGGTACATGCCTGGCATTTCAGCTGTTTCGCCGCCAACAAGTGCACAGCCTGCTTGTAGGCAGCCTTCGCCAATACCAGTCACAACGTTTGCAGCAACATCAACGTCTAGCTTGCCTGTAGCGTAGTAATCTAGGAATAATAGCGGCTCAGCACCGGCTACTACTAGATCGTTAACACACATTGCAACTAGGTCTATGCCGATTGTATCGTGCTGATTAAGGTCCATTGCTAGACGAAGCTTAGTGCCAACACCATCGGTGCCAGAAACAAGAATGGGATTTTTGTATTTCGTTGGGAGGCGAGTCAAGGCGCCAAATCCACCCAAGCCACCCATTACTTCAGGGCGACGAGTTTTTTTGCTTACGCCTTTGATGCGTTCAACAAGTTGATTTCCGGCGTTGATATCTACGCCTGCGTCTTTATAACTAATGGATGGTTTATCCGACTTGGTCATTGCCTATGCCTTATCATGGTACGAGGAAAAAAATGCATTTTAGCATAGTGGCGCATTAGGGCTATGGTTCTTTGCAATTAAGACAGTAGAATAGGCAAATAAACGAAGGAAGGGTTATGAATTCTCGTATATTTTTACTACTTATTAGTGTTTTTTGTATTTCGTCAGCTAATGCGGTTCCTGTACAGGGGCTTTATAGTGCTGAAATTAATTTACCAGTGACACAATCTGAGTCTCAAATGCTCAATGAAGCGTTTAGTTTGGCTGCTGAGAGTGTGTTGATTAAAGTGTCGGGAGATAAAGACGCTATATCTGGTGATTTGCTTGCGCAGGCTAAAAAACAAGCCTCAACTTGGGTGGCACAGCATTCTATTGCTTCCTTAAGTGAACTCTTGCCATTTGATGGTGGCTTTGTTCCAGGCAAAAAAATTAAGGTGGCTTTTTACCAAGAGTCTATTGATGGTTTTTTATCTCAGAATAATCTACCTGTATGGGGAGATAATCGACCTTCGGTATTGGTATGGTTGGTGACAGAGAAAAATGGTGTAAGAGCCCTTTCTGGGTCAAGAGCGCCATCAGAGGCTTTGAGTCAATTCGCTCAGTCAGCCAGCGCGATAGGGGTTCCTATCTATGCACCTTTATTTGATGATGTGGATCAGAAAAATCTATCTGTGTCTGATGTGTGGGGCTTTTTTGAAGATAGCATACAAGCAGCAAGTAGGCGTTATCAGACAGACTCAGTTGTGGCGTTAAAAGTAAGTGACTTTGCAGGACAGATTGAAGGTAACGCTTTGGTGCTGTTGAAAAATGGTGAGGCTGAGCGATTTTCATTACAGGGTGAAACACTAAATGATGTTGTCGATCAGGCCGGTACGCGACTAGCTAAAGTTTTTTCATCTCGTTATGCCTCTGTTCGTAATGGTGGGTCTGCAAGCAAATTGAATATTCAGGTCGTTGGTGTGACAAACTACGACATCATGAATAAAGTGCAATCCTATTTGGAAAGTATTGGTTTGGTGCGTGATATAAGCTTGGTTCAGGTAGAGGGTGAAAAAGTCGAGTTTTCTGTAGTCATAGATGGCGATAAGCAGAAACTATTCAATAGTATTTCGTTGAGTCGATTACTTATAAATGCCCCGTTAAATGCGTTAGATCCTGATGCGAACAGAGTTGTGTCTTATCAATATGGTGGAGTGAATTAAATGATAGATCCATTGGATGAAGGTGTTACAGCGCGGGATTTCTCAGCGCGACCCGTGGAAGAGCAAAATGATTTTTTGTCTCAAACGTGGTGTAACCACTGTATGGAAGTTGACTTGGGGATGGTCAACCCTAAGGAATTTGAGTCGAAAGATCGAGTTTGGATCGAAGGTGAATGTATTAAGTGCGGTCAATCAACGATTACTGAAATTGTTGAGGATGACGAAGAGTAGAACTGACGTTATCGGAGAGTTGGCCCATAAAAAAACCGCGTTATATAGAATATAGCGCGGTTTTTTTGTATCGACCTAATGAATTATTTTTCAGCAGGGTAATCGCGTTCAGGTTGGCCAACATACAACTGACGAGGGCGGCCAATTTTGTATGGACCACTGATCATCTCGTTCCAATGAGAGATCCAGCCGATAGTACGGGACATAGCAAAAATCACAGTAAACATACTGGTTGGGATACCAATTGCTTTCATGATGATGCCTGAGTAGAAGTCAACGTTAGGGTAAAGTTTACGCTCAACGAAGTAAGGGTCCTCTAGGGCAATTTGTTCAAGGCGTTTTGCAATTTTCAGTAATGGGTCATTAGACTGGCCTAATTCTTCCAATACCTGGTCGCAAGTTTCACGCATTACTTTGGCGCGTGGATCAAAGTTTTTATAGACACGATGACCAAAGCCCATTAGTCGGAACGGGTCGTTTTTATCTTTTGCTTTTGCGATGTATTCATCAATGTTTTCAACATCACCAATTTCTTCAAGCATAGTCAGTACAGCTTCGTTGGCACCACCATGAGCAGGTCCCCAAAGTGTTGCAATGCCAGCGGCAATGCAAGCGAATGGGTTTGCGCCTGATGAGCCCGCTAAGCGCACTGTTGATGTGGACGCGTTTTGTTCGTGGTCTGCATGAAGAATAAAGATTCTATCCATTGCTTTAGCAAAAACTGGGTTAACAACATAATCTTCACAAGGATTTGCAAACATCATGTATAAGAAATTTTCTGCATAAGATAGATCGTTACGTGGGTACATAACTGGTTGATCTTTAGAGTACTTGTAGCAGATAGACGCCAACGTAGGCATTTTAGATATAAGGCGGAATGCCGCAATTTCACGATGCTTCGGATTGTTGATATCCATGTGGTCTTGGTAGAAAGCTGACAAAGCACCAACTAGGCCACACATAATAGCCATAGGGTGAGCGTCATTTCTAAAGCCTTCGATGAACTTGTGCATTGATTGGTTCACCATAGTGTGTTTGCCAACCGTTTTTTCAAATTCTGCTTTTTGGGCTTTATCAGGAAGTTCTCCATAAAGTAACAAATAGCATGTTTCTAGATAGTCTGAATGCTCTGCAAGTTGGGCAATTGGGTAGCCGCGATGCAAAAGTATTCCTGCGTCTCCGTCTATATAGGTAATAGAGGATTCACATGAGCCGGTAGACATAAAGCCTGGATCGTAGGTGAATACACCGTTAGCACCTAAGCTGCGAACGTCTACAACGTCTGTGCCTAAAGTACCTGAAAGAACAGGAAGTTCGATAGCTTTATCGATCCCATCCACTTTGAGTAGCGCTTTTTTATCAGCCATTTATGGTCTCCTTCGTATTCCGGTTCTGAGCTAAAAGGTCGTATATTGACACCGTCTAGTCCAGAAGGTGCGGAAAAAATACTGTTTCTAGGCTATAAAAGTCAATCTTGTTCACTTGCACTCTATTTACATACTGGTGTGTTATTTTGTAATTATCTGACATAACGGTGAGGTTTGTTAAGAAGTGAATTATATGTAATTCGATTTAAGTTATTGAATAATATGGAAAATAAATTATTTTTCATGTGTGATTTTTATGTAATTTTATACCATTATTGTTTGGAGTTATGTCTACATTCATTTGCTGAATGGTGACCATTGAAAACCTCTTGTTCAGTCTATTTGTCTTAGTATTTTTCGCTGGTCTATAATTGCGCCTCAGACGATTTCATTGATTTGCTGATGCTAATGGATAAAAGAAAGTCGCTTTTAAACATTTGTTGGCAAATCGATGAGATTTTCAAAGTAGGCCTATGACGTGTCAATGTTACTCTGATTAAGATGTAAAAGAAGGCGCGTATAGACATTGGGTCGTGATTGACCATTCAATCGATAAAAATGGTGTAAATAGTCGTGAATAAAAAAAGACCAGTCAACCTTGATATTTCAACAATATCAATGCCCGTCACTGCAATTGTGTCTATTCTTCATCGTATAACAGGAATTATCCTTTTTGTGGGGTTAGCTTTCTTGTTTTATGCGTTCGATCTTTCTCTAGAATCTCAGGAAGGTTTTGATCAGGTAGTCAACGCTTTGCAAACTAACTTCTTGGTGAAGTTTGTTATCTGGGGTGTTGTTTCTGCATTGATGTACCATTTCGTAGCAGGTGTTAAGCACTTGTTTATGGATATGGGTTGCTTTGAAGAATTAGAAAGTGGACGTAGTGCTGCTATCGCAAACATTGTGATTGCTGTGGTTCTTATTGTGTTAGCAGGAGTTTGGATATGGTAACTCAAATCACAAGTTTTGGTCGTTCAGGCCTATATGACTGGATGATGCAGCGTGTATCTGCCGTTGTATTGTCATTGTACACCGTTTTCATTATCGGTTATTTGCTGCTTAATCCTGATCTTACATACGATCAGTGGAGTGCTCTGTTTGAAGCAACATGGATGCGCATCTTTAGTTTGATGGTGCTTCTATCTATTGGTATGCATTCTTGGATTGGTTTATGGTCTATTTCAACTGACTATATTAAAGCAACCGGTGCTCGTTTCTTTTTTCAATCTCTATGCGGTCTTGTAATGTTTATTTACATCGTATGGGGTGTTCAGGTTCTTTGGGGGCTATAAGTAATGGCAAATATTCGTACTATTTCTTTTGATGCCATTGTTATCGGTGGCGGTGGCGCAGGTATGCGTGCTGCGCTTCAGTTAACTGAGTCTGGTTTAAATACGGCATGTGTTACTAAAGTATTCCCAACTCGCTCACACACTGTATCTGCTCAAGGCGGTATCACGTGTGCAATTGCAAGTGATGACCCAAATGATGATTGGCGCTGGCACATGTATGACACCGTAAAAGGGTCAGATTACATCGGTGACCAAGACGCTATTGAATACATGTGCTCTGTGGGGCCGCAGGCTGTTTTTGAACTTGAGCACATGGGGTTACCATTCTCTCGTACTGAGCAAGGTCGTATTTATCAGCGTCCATTTGGTGGCCAGTCTAAAGATTTTGGTAAAGGCGGGCAGGCCGCTCGTACCTGTGCTGCAGCTGACCGTACGGGTCACGCTTTGCTTCACACTCTTTATCAGGGCAACCTTAAAGGTGGTACTACTTTCCTTAATGAGTGGTATGCAACTGATTTAGTTAAAAATAACGAAGATGCTGTTGTTGGTGTTATCGCTATCTGTATTGAAACAGGCGAAACTGTTTACCTAAAAGCGAAGGCGACTGTTATTGCAACAGGTGGTGCTGGTCGTATCTTCCAGTCAACGACTAATGCACACATCAATACTGGTGATGGTGTTGGTATGGCATTGCGTGCTGGTTTCCCTATGCAAGATATGGAAATGTGGCAGTTCCACCCAACAGGCATTTACGGTGCAGGTACGCTTGTAACGGAAGGTTGCCGTGGTGAAGGTGGTTACCTAATTAATAAAGACGGCGAGCGTTTCATGGAGCGTTATGCGCCAAACGCGAAAGACCTTGCAGGTCGTGACGTGGTGGCTCGTTCAATGGTTCTTGAGATTCTTGAAGGCCGTGGTTGTGGTCCTGATGGTGATCACGTATTACTTAAACTTGATCACTTGGGTGAAGAGACTCTAAACAAGCGTTTGCCAGGCATCCTTGAGCTTTCTCGTACCTTTGCTCACGTCGATCCAGTGAAAGAACCTATTCCTGTTATCCCTACTTGTCACTACATGATGGGTGGTATTCCAACAAACATCGGTGGTCAGGCGCTTAAGCAAAATGATGCCGGCGAAGACATCATTATTGATGGTCTTTATGCATGTGGCGAAGCGGCTTGTGTATCTGTTCACGGTGCTAACCGTCTTGGCGGTAACTCGTTGTTAGACCTTGTTGTTTTTGGTCGTGCAGTTGGTTTGCATGTTAAAAAATCTCTAGATGAAGGTTTTGAGTCACAGGATGCTGATGACACAAATGTAGAGAAGGCAATGTCTCGCTTGAATCGTTTGAATGGTTCAAATGGCGGTGAAAGTGTTGCTGCGGTGCGTGCTGATCTACAGCGTGTTATGCAACTTTACTTTGGTGTCTTCCGTGATGGTGAGGCTATGCAGACAGGCTTGGCTCAGCTTAAAGAAATTCGTACACGTGTTGAGAATCTACATCTTGAAGATAAGAGTCAGGCATTTAATACCGCACGTATTGAAGCGCTTGAACTTGAGAACCTTTTGGAAGTAGCTGAAGCAACAGCTATTCCAGCGGAATTCCGTAAAGAGAGTCGAGGTGCTCATGCGCGTAATGACTTTACCGAACGTGATGATGAAAACTGGTTGAAACACTCTTTATTTCATCCAGTAGGTAAGAACGTGACTAAGCGTGAAGTAAACTTCGCTCCAAAAACCATGGAAGCTTTTCCACCTAAGATCCGTTCATACTAAGGAGTTATATCAATGTTGGTTAGTATTTATCGTTATAATCCTGAAGTGGATGATGCTCCTTACATGCAGGACTATCAAATCGAGTTGCCAGAAGGCAAAGACCTAATGGTGCTCGATGTGCTGAACTTGTTGAAAGCGCAAGATCCTAGCATCTCTTACCGTCGGTCATGCCGTGAAGGTGTGTGTGGTTCTGATGGTATGAATATGTCTGGTAAGAATGGCTTGGCTTGTATTACGCCAGTATCCGAAGCTGTTAAGAAAGGTAAGCTTGTGCTTCGTCCTTTGCCTGGCTTGCCTGTTGTTCGCGATCTTGTTGTGGATATGGGACAATTCTATAAACAGTATGAAAAGATTCGTCCTTTCTTGATTAATGATGAGCCTGCACCTGCAATAGAGCGCTTGCAAAGCCCTGAAGAGCGTGAAAAGCTTGATGGCCTTTACGAATGTATTTTATGTGCTTGTTGTTCAACAGCATGTCCATCTTTCTGGTGGAATCCAGATAAGTTTGTTGGTCCGTCTGGTTTGCTACAAGCGTACCGCTTCTTGGCTGATAGCCGAGATACAGCGACGCAGGAGCGTCTTAGTGATCTAGATGACCCATTTAGTGTCTTCCGTTGCCACGGTATCATGAACTGTGTAAACGTTTGTCCTAAAGGGTTAAATCCTACTAAGGCAATTGGTAATATTCGTTCTATGCTGTTACAAAGAGCGACCTGATAGTTATTAGTGTGGTTATCCAGTGTTATTTGGACTGACTGCGCGCAATCGGCGGCTTGAAGGTTTGTTCAATGCCGCCATTTTTGCATATTCTAATGTAGAGAATGCAACGAAAAGAATTTAAAATTCGACCTTTGCGAACATGGATGTACTAAGAAAAACCGCTAACTTAGTAATTATGGAATTAGGATGTGGCATTTTTTTGAATGTGATGTTCTTAGTGGTTTAGTATTGAACGTAGAAGGGCGAAAGTAGCTGGAAATAAACAAAAAATCGAGGCTTTAATAGCCTTACGGGCCTGATAAAATGATCGATCTTATTATAGATTGAGACCGGGACCCCGGTAGCTGGCTCGAACATAAGGGTGATCGAGAATGCACGAAAGTTTAATGGAGTTGCTGTGGAGCACCTCTCATTTTTCAGGTGGAAACTTGGAATATGTTGAAGGGTTGTTTGAAAGCTACCTCGTCGATCCGAACTCAGTGTCGGAGGAATGGCGTAAATGTTTTGATCAATTGCCTCGTGTAAGCGAAGCACAATCAACTGATCTTCCTCATTCCGTGATTCAAGAGCAGTTTCTACAGATTGGTAAGAACAAATTTCGCTCAATGCCTGCTTCTACAGGTCAGGTAGCAAGTTCTGATCATGAACAGAAACAAATCAATGTTCTGCAGTTGATTAACGCTTACCGCGTTCGTGGACATCAACACGCAACACTTGATCCACTTGGATTGCAAAAACGTGAGAAAGTCGCTGACCTAGATATTGGTTATCACCAACTAACTGGTGCAGATCTAGATACCACATTTAATGTAGGTTCTTTATTCTTTAATAAAGATGCACTTAAGTTAAGTGAGATCGTATCTGAGCTTGAAAAAACCTATTGCGGAAGCATTGGTTATGAATTTATGCACATTGTTGATACGCAAGAAAAGGCGTGGCTTCAACAACGTGTCGAATCTGTCCGTTCACATCCTGAATACTCTCAAGAGACCCGCGAAAACTTACTCGAGCGTTTGACTGCCGCTGAAGGTTTAGAGAAGTATCTTGCTAGCCGTTACCCAGGTGCAAAACGTTTTGGCCTTGAGGGTGGCGAAAGTTTGATCCCTATGGTGAATGAGCTGATCCAACGTTCTGGCGCACTTGGTGCGAAAGAAGTGGTGATCGGTATGGCTCACCGTGGTCGTCTCAACGTATTGGTGAACACACTAGGTAAAAACCCGAAAGACTTGTTTGACGAGTTTGAAGGTAAGAAATTGGTTAATACGTCTGGTGACGTTAAGTACCACCAAGGTTTCTCTTCTAATGTGATGACGGCTGGTGGGGAAGTTCATATTGCCTTGTCATTTAACCCATCACACTTAGAAATCGTTTCTCCTGTTGTTGAAGGCTCTGTTCGCGCTCGCCAAGATCGCCGTAAAGATACAACGGGTAAGACAGTTGTTCCTATCTCTATTCATGGTGATGCAGCATTTGCAGGCCAAGGCGTGGTTATGGAGACATTCCAGATGTCTCAAACTCGCGCTTACCGAACAGGTGGTACGGTACATATTGTTATTAATAATCAGGTTGGTTTTACCACTAACCGTCAGGAAGACTCGCGTTCTACTGAATATGCGACTGATGTTGCTAAAATCATTCAGGCGCCAATTTTCCATGTTAATGGCGATGACCCAGAAGCTGTATTGTTTGTTACTCAGCTAGCGTTAGATTACCGCTACGAGTTTGGTCGTGATGTTGTGATCGACATGGTTTGTTACCGTCGTCGTGGTCATAATGAAACAGATGAGCCGTCTGGTACTCAGCCATTGATGTACAGTATTATTAGTAATTTGAAAACAACGCGTACCCTTTACTCTGAGCGTTTGATCGCTGAGTCTGTTGTGACACAAGAAAAGTCAGATCAGATGGTAAGTGAAAATCGTGAAGATTTAGACAACGCTCGTCATGTTGCTAAGAGTCTTGTTCTTGAATCTCAGACTGGTTCATTTGTTGATTGGAAGCCTTATCTTGGCGTCGAATGGACGGATGCGGGCGATACAACTTATCCATTGGCTAAATTGCAGGAAGTCGCTAAGAAACTAACGACGGTTCCAGATGGTGTTGTGATTCAGCGTCAAGTTCAGAAGATTTACCAAGACCGCGATAAAATGACAGCAGGTGCTCTTCCTCTGAACTGGGGTTACGCAGAAACATTAGCGTTTGCAACCTTGCTTGAGCAGGATTATCCGATCCGTATTACTGGTCAAGATTCTGGTCGTGGTACTTTCTCGCATCGTCATGCGGTAATACATAGTCAAAAAGATGGCAGCACTTATATTCCACTGAAACATTTGTCAGAAGATCAGCCTACATTGGATCTTTATGACTCTTATCTTTCAGAAGAAGCAGTATTGGCGTTTGAATACGGTTATGCCAGCACATCTCCTAAAGGCTTGGTTATTTGGGAGGCACAATTTGGTGACTTCGCAAACGGTGCGCAGGTTGTAATTGACCAGTTTATTACCAGTGGTGAGCACAAATGGGGCCGCCTATGTGGTTTGACCATGTTGTTGCCGCACGGTTATGAAGGTCAGGGTCCTGAGCACTCATCTGCAAGGCTAGAGCGTTTCTTACAGCTTTGTGCTGAATATAATATTCAGGTTTGTGTGCCAACGACACCGTCTCAGATCTTCCATATTATCCGTCGTCAAGCGATTCGTCCTATGCGTCGTCCGCTGATCATAATGTCACCGAAAAGCTTGTTGCGTCATAAACAAGCAATTTCAACATTAGAAGATCTATCGGAAGGAAGTTTCAAAACGGTATTACCAGAATCATCTGAAACTGTTACTGCGGATAGCGTGAAGCGTATTGTCCTTTGTAGCGGTAAGGTATATTACGACTTGATTAATCGTCGTGAAGAGCTAGAAAAAGATGATGTTGCTGTGATTCGTTTAGAGCAATTGTACCCGTTCCCATACGCTGACCTTGAGTCTGTGTTAGAGCAGTACAAAAATGTTGAGAGCTTGGTTTGGTGTCAAGAAGAGCCGAAGAACCAAGGTGCTTGGCATGCCAATCGTCACCGTATGAATCGAGTATTGGAAAAACTGTATCCAGAATTGAAGATCCGCTTTGCTGGTCGAATTTCGTCAGCTGCACCAGCGGCTGGTTACATGTCAATCCATGTTGAAGAACAAGAAGCACTGGTCAACGACGCACTAGTTGGTTAGTACCATAGCCTGTCAAAGAGATAAGGGTATAAAATGAGCATTGAAATTAAAGCACCTACTTTTCCAGAATCTGTAGCCGACGGTACCGTTGCTACTTGGTACAAGCAGCCAGGTGAAGCCTGTGCACGTGATGAGCACATTGTAGACATCGAGACAGATAAAGTTGTCTTGGAAGTTGTTGCACCTGCTGATGGTGTGTTGAAAGAAATTTTGAAAGGCGAAGGCGACACTGTATTGAGTGATGAAGTGTTAGCTGTTTTTGAATCTGGTGCAGCAGCTTCTGCAGCACCAGCTGAAAAAACTGACGCGCCAGCTGAAAAATCTGCAGCACCAGCGGCTGCGACTTCTTCAAAAGAGACCGTTCAGATTAAAACGCCAAGTTTCCCTGAGTCTGTTGCTGATGGTACGGTTGCTACTTGGTATAAACAACCAGGTGAAGCTTGTACTCGTGATGACCATATTGTTGATATTGAAACCGATAAGGTTGTTCTTGAGGTAGTTGCACCTGCTGACGGTGTGATTGGCGAAATCTTGAAAAACGAAGGCGATACCGTTCTTAGTGATGAGGTTCTAGCTAACTTCTTGGTTGGGGCTTCTGGTTCAGAAGCAGCACCTTCACAAGCTGAATCTACTTCTACTGCAGAAGGCGATGAAGATGGCGTTGCGGGCCCTGCTGCTCGTAAAGCACTTTCTGAAGCTGGCCTAACTGTTTCTCAAGTTAAGGGTACAGGCAAAGGCGGTCGTATTACTAAAGAAGACGTTGAGGCTGCTGTTAAATCAAAATCAGCACCTGCTGCTGCCACTCCAGCTAAAGCTGCTCCAGCTGCAAAAGCTGCTTCTGCAGCGCCAACATCTACAGCGTTAGGTGCTGAAGGTCGTGTTGAGAAACGTGTTCCTATGACGCGTCTTCGTGCAACTATTGCTAAGCGTTTAGTTGAAGCTCAACAAACAGCAGCGTTGTTGACGACTTATAACGAAGTGAACATGGGTCCAATCATGGAACTTCGTAAAAAATACAAAGATGAGTTTATTAAGGCTCATAACGGCACCAAGCTTGGCTTCATGTCTTTCTTTGTAAAAGCAGCAACAGAAGCGCTTAAACGATTCCCAGCAGTAAACGCTTCTATTGACGGTAACGACATGGTTTACCATGGTTACCAAGATATCGGTGTTGCTGTTTCTACTGATCGTGGTCTAATGGTTCCTGTTCTTCGCAACACTGAAGCTATGGGTCTTGCAGACATTGAGTCTTCAATCATGGACTTCGCTCTACGTGGTCGTGATGGCAAGCTGGGTATGGACGATATGCAAGGTGGTACTTTCACCATTACCAACGGTGGTACTTTCGGTTCCTTGCTATCTACGCCAATCATTAATCCACCTCAAACAGGTATCTTGGGTATGCACAAAATCCAAGAGCGCCCAATGGCTGTGAATGGTCAAGTGGTAATTCAGCCAATGATGTATTTGGCCTTGTCTTATGACCACCGTATGATTGATGGAAAAGAAGCCGTGCAATTCTTGGTAACGATCAAAGACTTACTTGAAGACCCTGCACGTCTTTTACTTGAAATCTAAGTATTCGTACCAACTATTTTGTATGAATTGAATGCTAAGTGGCACTGTATGTGCTGCTTAGCTTGACTGAAAAATGGGACCTCTTATGTCTGATAAATTTGATGTTGTTGTAATTGGTGGCGGCCCTGGTGGTTATGTAGCCGCTATACGAGCTGCTCAGTTAGGTTTGAAAACAGCCTGTATCGAAAAATGGTTAGACAAAGACAATAAACCGCGCCTTGGCGGAACTTGTTTGAACGTTGGCTGTATTCCTTCTAAAGCATTGTTAGACTCTTCTCATAAATTCCATGACGCAAAAGAAGCTTATGGTGTCCATGGTATTAGCATGGGTGAAGTGTCTATGGATGTGAATGCCATGGTTGATCGTAAAGACAAAGTCGTTGATCAGCTAACTGGTGGTATTTCTGGCCTTTTCAAAGCAAACGGCGTTACTAGCTTTGAAGGTTTTGGTAAAGTTCTTGCGAACAAAAAAGTAGAATTCACCGCGCACGATGGCACAGTAACTGTTATCGAAGCTGATAATGTTATTTTGGCAACAGGTTCTGTTCCAGTAAACATTCCACCTGCTCCACGTACTGGCGATATTATCGTCGATAACGAGGGTGCACTTGATTTCCGCGCGGTGCCAAAACGTCTTGGTGTTATTGGTGCAGGCGTTATCGGTCTAGAGCTTGGTTCTGTTTGGGCGCGTTTGGGCTCTGAAGTTGTTGTTCTTGAAGCACAAGATTCGTTTTTGAGTGTATGTGACCAAGACCTTGCTAAAGAAGCTGCTAAAATCTTCAAGAAACAGCATTTAGACATTCGTCTTGGTGCTCGTGTTACTGGTAGCGAAATCAAGGGTGAAGAAGTTGAAGTGACTTACCTTGATGCAAAAGGTGAAGAGCAGAAGCAAACGTTCGATAAATTAATCGTTGCTGTTGGCCGTAAGCCATTTACTCAAGGTTGTTTCTCTGAAGATTCAGGCGTGAAGCTAGATGAGCGTGGTTTTGTCTTCGTTGACGAGCAGTGCCGTACTTCTGTGCCAGGCGTTTTCGCCATTGGTGATATCGTTCGTGGTCCAATGTTGGCTCATAAAGCGTCAGAAGAAGGTGTGATGGTTGCAGATATAATTGCTGGCCATAAAGCACAAATGAATTATGACTGCATTCCTTCCGTTATTTATACTCACCCAGAACTAGCTTGGGTTGGTAAAAATGAGCAAGAGCTAAAAGCAGAGGGTGTGAAGTTTAAAGTGGGTAAATTCCCATTTGCAGCATCTGGTCGCGCTATGGCGGCTAACGATACTGATGGTTTCGTTAAAATAATTGCTTGTGAAGAAACGGATCGCATTCTAGGTTGCCATATTATTGGTGGTCATGCGGCTGATTTGATCGCTCAAGCTGTTATTGCAATGGAATTCGGTTCTACAGCAGAAGATATCGCATTGACTGTATTTGCTCACCCAACAGTAAGTGAAGCAGTACATGAAGCAGCGTTAGCAGTAGATAACCATGCGATCCATATCGCGAACCGTAAAAAGCGTTAATAAAAATTAGATTTGCCGGCCAATGAGCCGGCAATTTCTGTCTTAACGGGCAGAGCTTATGTCAACCATTCAGATGAGCGGAAGAATCAAATGAACTTACATGAATATCAGGCTAAACAGCTTTTTGCTGAATACGGCCTGCCAGTATCTACAGGGTACGCAGTAGACACGCCAGAAGCGGCGGTTGAAGCAGCGAAGAAAATTGGTGGTGACAAGTGGGTTGTTAAAGCTCAGGTTCATGCTGGTGGTCGCGGTAAAGCAGGCGGTGTAAAACTTGTTGATTCTTATGAAGAAGTTGCTGCGTTTACAAAACATTGGTTAGGTAAAAACTTAGTTACTTACCAAACTGACGAAAACGGTCAGCCAGTTGCTAAGATTCTAGTAGAGTCTTGCACAGACATTGCAAACGAATTGTACCTAGGTGCGGTTGTTGACCGTTCTACACGCAAAGTTGTTTTCATGGCGTCTACTGAAGGCGGCGTTGAAATTGAAAAAGTAGCAGAAGAAACACCTGAGCTTATTCATAAAGCGATCATCGATCCTCTAGTGGGTGCTCAACCTTACCAAGCGCGCGAAATGGCGTTCAAAATGGGTCTTAATGCTGCACAGATTAAGCAGTTCACTAAGATCTTCCTTGGTTTGTCTCAGATGTTCCATGACTACGATTTCGCACTTCTAGAAATCAACCCTCTTGTTATTACAGATGAAGGTAACCTTCACTGTCTAGACGGCAAAATCAACATTGATAGCAATGCTGTTTACCGCCAGAAGAAAATGCAAGAGTTCCACGATCCATCTCAAGAAGATGAGCGTGAAGCACATGCAGCACAGTGGGAACTTAATTACGTTGCACTAGATGGAAACGTTGGTTGTATGGTAAACGGTGCCGGCCTAGCAATGGGTACAATGGACATTGTTAACCTACACGGCGGCAAGCCAGCTAACTTCCTAGACGTTGGTGGCGGCGCGACGAAAGAGCGTGTTGCTGAAGCGTTCAAAATCATCCTTTCTGATGACAATGTTAAAGCCGTATTGGTTAACATCTTTGGTGGTATCGTTCGTTGCGATATGATCGCTGAAGGTATTATCGGTGCTGTTGAGCAAGTAGGCGTAAACGTGCCTGTTGTTGTTCGTCTTGAAGGTACAAATGCTGAACTAGGTCGTGAAGTTCTTGCGAACTCTGGTCTAGATATCATTGCTGCAGCAAGTTTGAAAGACGCGGCAGAGCAAGTAGTTAAAGCTGCGGAGGGCAAATAATAATGTCTGTTTTAATCAACAAAGATACTAAAGTAATCTGTCAAGGTTTCACTGGCGGCCAAGGTACTTTCCACTCTGAGCAAGCAATTGCTTACGGAACGAAAATGGTTGGTGGTGTAACTCCTGGTAAAGGTGGTCAAACTCACCTTGGCCTTCCTGTATTTAACACAGTTAAAGAAGCAGTAGAGCAAACTGGTGCTGAAGCATCTGTGATCTACGTTCCAGCTCCTTTCGTTAAAGACTCTATCCTTGAAGCTGCTAACTCAGGCATCAAACTGATTGTTTGTATTACTGAGGGCGTTCCAACTCTAGATATGCTTGACTGTAAAGTGGCTTGTGACAACCTAGGCGTACGTTTAATCGGCCCTAACTGTCCAGGTGTTATCACACCGGGCGAATGTAAGATCGGCATCATGCCTGGTCATATTCACATGCCAGGTAAAGTCGGTATCGTATCTCGTTCTGGTACCTTGACTTATGAAGCTGTTAAACAAACGACTGATGCTGGTTTCGGCCAATCTACTTGCGTAGGTATCGGTGGTGACCCAATCCCAGGTACTAACTTCATCGACGTATTGGAAATGTTCCAAAACGATCCACAGACTGAAGCGATTGTAATGATCGGTGAAATCGGTGGTACTGCTGAAGAAGAAGCGGCTGCTTACATCAAAGCAAACGTTACTAAGCCTGTTGTTTCTTACATTGCTGGTGTAACTGCACCTGCAGGTAAGCGTATGGGCCACGCTGGCGCAATCATCTCTGGTGGTAAAGGCACAGCTGATGAAAAATTCGCTGCTCTAGAAGACGCTGGTGTTAAAACTGTTCGTTCTTTGGCAGACATTGGTGCAGGACTTAAAGAAATCACTGGCTGGTAAGCTGGTACTTTAAGTACGACTGATGATAAAAATCCCTGCTTCGGCAGGGATTTTTTTTGGCTATAGGTGTTCAGATGAAGTGCCCTTTTTGTTTAAAAAATAATGGCTGCGTGCTTGATGAAAATCAGAATTGTTGGTGTTTCAGTGTTAGGGTGCCTAAGGACTTATTGGCGTATATTCCGCTAGGGCAAAAGGGAAGTGTTTGCGTGTGCCAAGAGTGTATTGAATTCTATCGTACCGATAAACTTGGTTTTTTAAAAGTATTCGACTTTGAGTCAAGATAGCTTTATTTTTTAATAGAGCATGTGGTTCGTTCTTTGAACGTGTTTTGACAACAATAAAAGGAATAAGGCAATGAGTGAGGCGTCAGGCGGCAGTGCTGTTTACGATATTACAGTGATAGGAGCGGGTATTGTTGGCCTATCAACCGCATGGCAGTTACAGCAGCGCTATCCTAAATACCGCATACTATTGATTGAAAAAGAAGTAGAAGTTGGCTCACATCAAACGGGTCATAACTCAGGTGTGATTCATGCTGGGGTTTATTATGCACCTGGCAGTCTTAAAGCAGATTTTTGTCAGCGAGGTGCGACAGCCACAAAAGCCTTCTGCCTTCAGTACAATATCAAGTTCGATGAATGTGGCAAGCTACTGGTCGCAACAAATATCGCTGAGCAAGAGCGTATGGAAGCTCTGTACTTACGCTGTCAAGAAAATAACTTAGAAGTATATAAGCTAGGTCAAGCAGAGCTTAAAGAGCGTGAGCCGAATGTAAAAGGCCTTGCTGCACTTTACGTACCTTCTACTGGAATCGTAAGCTACCGAGAGATTTGTCAGAAGCTTGCTGACCTTTTTGTAGGGAAGGGCGGTGAACTGCGTCTAGGTACAGAGGTGGTTGGTCTTGATGAAAGCCACGAACGTGTGGCGATCACATTGAACAATGATGTAGTGAATACCTCTTATTTGGTCAGCTGCAGTGGCCTGATGGCAGATCGGTTGACTAAGATGCTAAATATACCAACTGACTTTCAAATTATTCCATTTCGTGGCGAATATTACCGCTTGCCAACAAAGCATAATCAGATTGTAAATCACCTTATTTATCCTATACCTGATCCTGACTTACCATTTTTAGGGGTTCATTTGACTCGTATGATTGATGGTTCTGTAACGGTAGGTCCAAATGCCGTACAAGGTTGGAAACGAGAAGGTTATGGTCGAATTAACATCAACCTTCGTGACGTATTTGATATGGTGCGCTTCCCAGGGTTTTGGAAGTTACTGATGAATCATTGGAAAACAGGGCTAATGGAGACTAAAAACTCTTGGTATAAACCGGGCTATTTAGCGCAAGTACAGAAATACTGTGACCTTGTTTCATTAGATGATTTACAGGAATATCCAGCTGGAATACGAGCTCAGGCAGTGATGAAAGATGGCAGCTTGGTGCATGATTTTTTGTTCGCTCAAAGTGCTCGAACCTTACATGTATGCAATGCACCTTCCCCAGCAGCCACCAGTGCATTTCCGATAGGAGAATACATTATTAATAAGCTAGACGACCAAATTACGTCAGTTTAGCAGAGCGAAAGTATTGTGAAATAAAGATGGCTTAGTTTGTATTGTGTAAGTGATTCAAGCTAAAGTGATTAATGTATAAATCACTGATAAGGAATAAGTATGACTGGTTTAAAGAAAAATCTAGGCTTTACTCATTTGGCGCGAGGCATTGCAGCAGCGCTGCTTATTACTCAAGTGACGGCATGCGGCACATTACTTTATCCTGAGCGTCGCGGTCAAACAAATGGTCAAATCGATATCGGTGTCGCTGCATTAGATGCCATTGGCTTATTGTTTTTCTTTGTTCCTGGTGTTGTTGCATTTGGTGTGGATTTTGTAACTGGGGCAATATATTTGCCTGGCGGCGGAATGGCCAGCTTAACAGAAGGTGAATTGAATAAGATTAAGAATGGCTCAGATTCAATTGACGTTGAAAAATTTAAAACTGTGATGGCGCAACGTAAAGATCTTGAGTTACCTAAAGATATTTATACGGATCAACTGAATATTGTCGCTATGTCATCGACTCAGTCACTTGAAACTGCAATGAGCTTGAATGGTCAGCGTGTCGCGTTTTCATCCGCTTACTAATCGACTTCGATACTACCAGTAGGGAAAGTGGGAAATATAGCGTTTAAAAATAGGGCCAAGGAGATATTTTCCTTTGTCCTATTTTTTTATGCTCTCGTAGGCTTGGTAGACGATACTGTGCATTTTTTTGAGGTCCTGATGCTTTTCTAATGTAACTATTGATACTTTGGTTTTGATGATATCGTCCCAAATATTGTCTGCAATGTTGATTGATTCACCTGCTACCTGAATGATCATATCCACACCATGTTTGCGTATTAGGGCAGATACTTCACTGGGTGAAAATACCGTTACGCCATGGACGAGTGTTCTGTTATTCCAAGGTTCATCGTCTATAAAAGCGGTAATGCTAAGAGGTTGTTTAGACGTTTTGTTATTGTCGAGTAAGGATTTGGATAAAGCAAAGCAGAGATAGTCAATGCCAATAAAAATGACCTTTATTGGCATTGGTTTACGGGCAAAGCATTGAGGTAGTAGGCTCGTTAGCTGGTTTATCATCATGTTTTAAGCCGTCTTGGTGTAGCGTTGCTTTGGTCTACCGCCGGTTTTGTAATCTAACGTCATGCAAACATGCCCTTGATCTTCTAAATACTCAAGGTAACGTCTTGCCGTAATTCGGCTTAGATTGATCGCGTCACCCACCTCTTCTGCTGTGAAAGAGTGATCTTCTATGGTTTCAAGGTATTGATTGAGTTTTTCTAAGGTGTTCTCATCAATGCCTTTTGGGGTTTTTCGGCTACTATCTTGGGAAGAGCTTTTTCGGAACAGTGCGTCTATGTCTTGTTGATCGATTTTATTGTTTTTCGTTAGGCGTTTTTTAAAGTCTAAATAATCATCCAATGCCTGCAATACCCGAGACATGCGGATTGGCTTAACTAAATAATCGATTACCCCAAGCTGAATGGCTGTTTCGATAGTGGTGGTTTCTCTTTCCGCTGTTGTCATGATGAAAGCAGCATTGAAACCGCGTTGTTTTAGCGACTTCACCAGGTCAATACCATTTCCATCAGTAAGCGTAATATCCACCATGATCAGTTCTGGTTCGAATGCTTCTGCTTTTAATTCTGCTTCAAGAATACCTTCGCAGGCTGCGACAACATGAAAATTATTGTGTTGGTTTACGGTGCTTTCTAATACATAGCTAGCACGCAGGTCATCTTCCACAATCATTACAGGGATACGACTCATTTTATTAGTGCTCGCTTATCTAAATAAATGCTAAACACAGTGGTGTTTACCTCACTTCGTTCCCAATCCAGACTTCCATGATATTGGTCGACGACTTTTTTAACCAAATATAAGCCAATGCCATTTTGTTCTGTATTGTGCTTGCTGCTGACGCCAAAATCCAATATTCGGTTCTCTAGTTTTTCATCGACACCGGCACCACTGTCTTCTATTTGAATCATGATGTGAGCATTACGGTCACTAATATACAGCTTAACAAAAGGTGACGTAAGTAATCTGTTGGACCAAGCGGCCAATAAGGCGTTGTCGATTAGATTTCCTACTAATGTGACCAATGCTTCGTTGGTTTTAGATGGATATCTACCAAGCTGGCAGTCGCTTTCGATCAGCATGTCGACTTTTAGGTCTTTAGCTTTATTGTGTTTGGCGAAAATTAGCCCTGCAACAGCGCTGTTCTCAATAGTTTTGATGATGCGTCCTAATGCGACTTGATCGCCGTCGCTTTCCTGCTGAAGAAACTCAATTGCATCATCATAGTGTTCCGCCTGCAACATGCCGGATAACACGTTTAAGTGATTGGCATATTCATGGGTTTTAGCGCGCAACAAGTCGGCGTAGTTTTTTGTGGCGGTTAGCTCTTGTTCTAAGGATTTTTCACCGTGGTCTGGAAAAAATACAATGACATAGCCAATATCGCCTTTTTGAATTTTTATCGGATATAAAGTCGCAATGAACTCTAATTTTCCTAAATTAAAACGGTTTTGTGTAATTTGCCCTTGAGCTTCTAGGGCGAAGTGAGAAAGACTTTGTGATTGTTCACTCAATGGTTTACCTACAACCTGAGGGGCGTTCAGCACATTCATGGTTAGCCACTCAATTGCCATGCTGTTTATTGCCGTGATATTTTGTTCATGATCGATCGCTACAATGCCATCGCGAATACTGTCTAAAATTAATTCATGTTCTTTGAATTTTTGAACGATTTCTTCTGGTTCTAGGCTCAAAAAAGTTCGTTTGAGTTTTAGAATTAAAAACCCCGCAATGATAATACCGAGAAAATAAACAAAACCGACCAGTAGTCCTGCTTCTTGCAAATGTTTAAAAATTAATTCGCTGGTGGGTTGGGATAAATAGCCAATGCTAATAGCCCCAATAATTTGATCATCATTGCGTATGGTGACTGAATTTCGAATCGCTTGTCCTAGCGTACCGACGGCAACTTTTGTGTAATCTTTTCCTTGGTTTAGCGCTTGGTAAATATCATCACCTACAAAGCGCTTACCGACTTTTTCTGGCTCCGGATGGCTCAAACGAATCGAATTTTTATTAACAACAACAATGTAAGAGGCATCTGTTTGGGCGCGAAGCATTTCTATGTAATCTTGAATGTCATTAGGCTTGCCTTGGTTACTTAACTCGACTGCCTGAATGATTTTTTCATTGTGAGCTATTACTCGGCCGAGTTCTAGGCCCCGTTGGCTAATGCTATCTAAGTAGGATTTTTGTAGGGAATAACCCAGCACTACACCGACTGCCAGTACAATAAGAGTGATGGTGGAGAGCGTAATTAAGGCAAGATAAGACTTTAAAGTCATTCGCGTTTCTAGATCAATAAAATATGAAACGCGATTATACAGCATGCAGAAGTGCTACTAAACAAAAGGGAAAAGTCATAACGAGCTTTTACTGAATAAATTCATTTTAGACAGATTTATTTTACTATTTGTCCTTTTAAGGCGACATATCTAATACGAATGATGCTCCAGGCGATGAGTTTTTCGCGGTGACTTTCCAGCCATGAAATGTGGCGATTTCCATACAAATAGCTAGGCCTAAACCAGCACCATGGATTTTTTGTTTTGGGGCGCGCCAAAAACGTTTAAAGATTAAGTTTAGATGTTCTTCATTAATTCCTTGTCCATAATCCCGAACGCTCACGGTGTTTTTTGTCATAGTGATATCGATAGTGGTTCCGGATGGAGAGTGGTAAATGGCATTTTCAATAAGGTTTTTCAGAAGGATGAAAAGGGTACTTGCGTCAGCATTTAGGTGAATGTCTTTGTTGATCTGGATTAATCGTATTGACGTGCCATGTTTTTTGGAAAGGCGTGATAAGTATTTGATGGTGTCATTTACGGTATTAACGAGAGTAATATCTTGAAAAGTATAGTTGTGGGACTCACGAACTTCGGCGAGGTGAAGTAGCTGGTTAATTTGGCGTGAAATATGGTCAACATCTTCTAATATCAGATTTTTCGAGTTTGTTTTTTCTAGCATTTCAATTTCCCCTCGAATAAGTGCCAAAGGGGTTTTAAGCTCGTGTGCAGCTGTCGCTAAAAACTCTTGTTGAACTTTAAAGCCTTGCTCTAACCTTTCAAGTGCTTCATTAAAGGCGCTAATCAGGGGTATTAACTCGCTTGGCATTTCTGCCATGGATAAGCGGCCTTGAATATTTTGAGGTGTTATCTTGGAGGCAATGTCGGAAGCCTTTCTTAACGGTCGTAACATGAAATGTATGGTAATAATGACAGCAAAGCTGACAATAAATAACGACAGTATAGAGACGAGTAAAACGGTTTTTGAAATAGGAGATCTTTTTGTTATCTGGAATACTTCTAGAAGCCTTAAGCTTGTTGCTACTTGTATGTTATAGCCAGTATACGCTGCTTTCAAAGGCTCGCTAAGGCCATAGAAAAGTTTGTTATTACGAGTGAACGTAAAATTACTTGTGTGTTTATTGTATGAAGTATTATCTGGAGCGAATGCTTTTGTTTGCCTCGTTGATGCTGATACAACCTCTCCTTGTGGGTCGACAATCTGGAAAAAAAGGTCTTCGTTTAATGTCTCATATATCCATACCCAGTGGGCATCTTGATTGCTTTTTTGTATAGAGAGTTCTGGTTCTCCCATGCTATTTGTGTAAATTTCATCGATTAAAAATTCTGCTTGTTCATTTAAAATATGACCAATAAGCAGATTAGGGTTCATGACAAATAAATAGCTGTAAATACCGCTGATTAATAGTGTTAGTGCGACAAAAAAAGTAATAATTAATCGATACTTTAGGCTGTGTTTAAAGCGATTTTTTAGAGATAGCATAACCAAGTCCTCGAGTGTTTGAGATGACTACTTGTGAACCTAAGGTGCTTAATTTTTTGCGTATTCTGTGTAGTGCGACATCTAATGCATTGGGAGTGACAGCTTGATTTAAGCCCCATGCTCCTTGTTCAAGTTTAGTGCGACTTATTGTGGTGTCAGCAGATCGCATCAAAATATACAGAATTTGAACTTCTGCTGGTGCGAGAGTGACGGATTGAGTACCACATTGAAGCTGAGCATTGTGTAGGTCTAGGGTAATATCTTCAAAAATGGGAGATAAGGGTTTTATATCGGAAGGCCTGCGTAGTAGAGCTCGAACTCTGGCGACTAATTCATCCATAGCAAAAGGTTTTACAAGATAGTCATCAGCTCCTGTTTCCAAACCTTCTATTCGATCATGTACAGCATTTCTGGCGGTTAATACGAGGCACGGGATTGTTACGCTTCTTTGACGTAAGGTTTTAAGTAAGCTTAATCCTTCCCCATCAGGAAGTCCTCTATCAAGTATAATTAAGCCATACTCTTGTGCCTCTAGGGCATGTTTCGCCATTGCTAAGTTTGCGAAAATATCCAACTCAATACCGACCTTTTGCAATGCTGTTGATACCATTTTGGATAGGCGATCATTGTCTTCAACCAGAATAATTCGATTCATAAAAATTCATTTGTTAAGTTAAATAGAGCAGAGTTTGCTTCAGAGTTAGTTTCATCTAAAGCAAACAGGCTATTTTTCAGTGATTATTTGAAACGGTATATATAGCCAAGATAGGCTGCTGCAGTTGTTTTTTTATCAACTAATGGGCTGTGTGACATTTCACTTCCAAAATGTTTGATACTGAAATCGAATGCCACTGATTGTTTTTTATTAATAATATAATTAAAACGCAGGCCTGCATTGATTACCGTTGCTGAGTTAGCGTCATATTGCTCTCTATTCACTTTTATTTCAGAGGGGTTAACGCCATAGTAATAGTTAACATATTTGTCGTTATACCATGTAGCACCGAGACTTGGCTCTAAATTTAAGTGCTGGTTGACTTGGATTTTTTTTGATATTGAGACAGAGGCTTGTTGACCTTCGCTGTTGTTCATTGTGTCGAGAAGGGTGTCAAGTTTTAGATCAAACATCGTTGTGCTCCATGTCATTGCTGGACCAACCCAGAAGCTGGAATCGCGATTGTCCATGCCGTCAAAAATATAGGAATCTGAACGATCATAACCATCACCGAATCCATATTTTCCGCGTATAGAAAAAGCGAGGCTATTGGTTTGGGCGACTTTTAAATCTATCGTCGTCCCCAGAAGAGATATCCAAGAGTTATCAACAAACACTATCGGTATAGCTGTGAGGTCACTGTCTACGCCACGATATTCTGACTGACTAACACCAGCAGCCACTCCTAACGCAACTGATGTTGTTCCATCGGCGAACGCTTTCCCTGTTGTCAAAAATATCGTGACAAGAGGTACAATACTGTAGCGTAAAACCAATTTTTTTTGGATTAATCGAGCGTTTTCAATGATTATTGTGTTTTTTTCTTTTGTTTCAATTTTGTTTTTCATGTTTTTCCTAATTCTATGAAAGACGAATTTTTACTGTAAGTTGTAGAGTATTACGGGACACTTACGAGCTTATTTTTTAGTGTTATAACCCTAAATACATTCACAAGCTTTCAGTCTTAGTCTTTCCATTATTCTTATTGTCTATAGAGGTCCTGCCTTTGAAGAGGGCTGTGCATTTTTGTCCCAACCCATGCATGTAGGTAAATACCACAGGGACTACAATGAGGCTCAAGAGAGTAGAAGTGATTAATCCGCCAATAACCGCAATTGCCATGGGTTGTCGAAAGCTTGCATCGGCACCTAAACCCATCGCAATAGGTAACATACCTGCAATCATTGCGGCAGTAGTCATAATGATAGGTCGTGCTCTTTTGTTACAGGCATTTAGCAAAGCGTCATGCATATTTAGCCCATGCTTTTTCATGGACATTACAGCATATTCCACAAGCAAAATAGAGTTCTTCGTGACAATGCCCAATAGCATAATGAGGCCAATCATGGAGGGGATATCTAATTCGCTACCTGTTAACAATAAGGCGACAAAAGCACCGCTTAAAGATAAAGGTATGGCAGATAAGATGGTTATTGGTTGAATCAAATCTTTAAACAACAGAATAAGTACGCATAACACGCATAGTAAACCGGTCAAAATGGCGGTACTAAAACCTGAGCTGAGTTCGTTCATTAGCTCAGCATCACCTGCTTCTATTAATTCTACGTTACTCGGTAAAGCTATCATGGAGGGAAGCTGGTGGGCTTCGTTGATAATATCGCCCAATGCGCGTCCATTGAGTTTGGCGCTAATCGTTATAAAGCGTTTACGATCATACCTGTCAATTTGCGATGGGCCACTTTCGAAAGAGATAGAGGCCACACTTGATAGAGGGATTAGCTGCCCGTTCCGTGCGGGTACTCGTAAACTTCTCAGCGTTTCTATATTCAATCTATGGCTATCCTCTAGCAGAACTCGAATATAAATTTGTCGAGTATCTAAATTTAATTTAGCAAGCTGTGAATTATGGTCACCGCTAGTGGCTACTCTGATAGTGTCGCCAATTGCTGAGGTAGAAACGCCAAGTTCAGAAGCACGCTGTAGATTAGGACGGACAATAATTTCTGGTCTTTCTAGGCTGGCCGTAGATTGAATATTTGAAATACCATCTATCCCCCGCAACTCTGTTAAAACGTTATTTGCGCTTGCTTTGAGCGCAGTACTATCGTTACTCGCAAGAATAAAAGATAGCTCCTGTCCAATGCCTCCACCAACCGAAAATCGTGCGCCAGGTACTGTGACTAAAACGTCACGCAATACTTTTTCAATATCACTTTGTGTGGCTCTATTACTTCTTTCTTTTAGGATCAAAATCAATTGGCTTTTGCGTACATCGCCTCCCGCTGAGTCAGCGTTTTCACCACTGGCAACGCCTATAGTAGAAAAAATATGATCAATACCTGCGATATCAAGAAGTGTTTTTCGAGTTTCTTCTGCTTTAGCTAGAGTGGTGTTAAATGCACTACCAGGAGGAAGCTCAATTGATACGGTGGTGTAATTGCTATTAGAGGCGGGCATGAGGCCAGTATTTAATAGCGGAACTAAAGAAGCAGTGACAGCAAAAACAATCAAAGTGGCCATTAATGTTTTAAAGCGATTGTTTAACGTCCATTGCACAATAGATAAGTATAAAACCAGTAATTTGCCTTGTTTTTTTTCTGTTATGTGCGTCTTTGGTTTAAGCATGTAGGCTGCCATCATTGGTGTTAGTAGACGAGCTACTAACAAAGAAGACAGCACAGCAACAACAGCAGTCCAGCCAAATTGCTTGAAAAACAATCCTGTTATACCACTCATCATAGCTGTTGGAGCAAATACCATAACAAGGGTCATGGTTGTTGCCATTACCGCTAGAGCTATTTCTGTCACCGCATCACCGGCGGCTTTTTTAATACCTTTACCCATACGGACATGGCGCTCGATGTTTTCTATTTCAACAATGGCATCATCTACTAGGATGCCAACAATGACGGCAAGAGCAAGTAAGGTTAAGGTGTTTAATGAGTAATCGAGAAAGTACATAGCGGCAAAAGTGGGGAGGATTGATAAGGGCAATGCGGTAGCGGCAATGAGTGTTGAGCGCCAGTCACGCAAAAACCACCAGACAATTAATATTGCCAGAAAGGCCCCTTCGAAAAGCATATTGATTGAACCTTTGTACTGCTCCTGCGTTCCAGACACTTTGTCATAGACGAGAGTGAAATCAACGCCATCTTTTACTTTTAGGTCTTCAAGGACTTGTTTTATACCCGCAGCAATCTTAGTTTCATCAAAACCAGTTGCCCTATAAACTTGGAATCCGACAACGTCCTTACCATTTAAAAGTGCTATCTGGCTGCGTTCTGCGGTAGTGTCTTGTACTGTAGCAACTTGATCAAGCCGTAAGGTTCGACCATCTGTTAAAACTAATGGGAAAGCGTTCAATTCATCTGCTTGCTTTGCTGTTGTGATTGTTCGCACGGATTGAGCTGCATTCCCTAGCTGCATTCTGCCACCGGAAGACTCAATGAGTGTAATACGCAAAGCTTGTGATACATCACTTGCTGTAACATTAAGTCCTGCTAATTTAGTTGGATCCAGTTCGATGTGTACTTCACGCTGTACACCCCCCACTCGTTCAAAACGACCAAGTCCCGGAACACTTAAAACTCTTTTGCTAATCGTATTGTCAACATACCAAGAGAGTGCCTCTTCATTCATGCGTGGCGCACTGATCGCATAGGTGAGTAATGTATCGGCATCTACTGTTTCAGCGCTGACGGATGGTTCAAGTACGTCATCGGGTAAGTCAGAACGGATTCTATCCAATGCATTACGAGATTCTATTAATGCGTCAGAAAGTGATTTCTTTAACATAAATTCTACGCGAATACTGACGACTCCATCGGAGATAGAGGTTTGTATGTGGCGCAGACTCGATAGTGTCGCTAAAGCATCTTCAGCTTTTCTAGCTACTTCAGTTTCAAGCTGGGCTGGCGCTGCGCCGGGCTGTGATAATGTCACTAGAATAGTGGGTAATCGAACATCTGGTAATTCAGCGATAGGCAGTTCTTGAAAACTTTTTATACCAGCAATAGAGAGTAAGACAAATAATAAAATAGTTGGGATAGGGTTTCGAATAGACCAAGTGGCGAAGTTATATGCAGGCTTACTCATAGCGCCTCCTGCTCTAGGTGTGCGCCTGAAAAGGTAATGGGTTCTTGTTCTTCAACTACTTTTACTATGTCACCTTCATTGAGAAAACCAGCGCCTTGCTTGATAATGCTTGCGCCTGCTTTAATGTTGCCTGTGATTTCAACATAATCACCTTGGCGTCGCGCTACTTTGATAGGTCTTTGTATTACTTGCTGGGTTTCATTGATCAACTCAAAAACGTAACTGCGCCCATCTCTGATAACGACACTGATGGAGGGAACAACAAGCGCAGGTGTTTTATTAAGTTGAATTTTTCCTAGGGCGAACATGCCTGCACGCGCACGATTGTTTGGCTCTAGACTGGCATAAACAGTGAGCATTCTAGTTTGCGGGTTTATAATTGGAGAAATTTGACGAATATAAGCTATGGCTTCACTGTTATTTGTAAGGTCCAGGGTGATTTTTTGGCCTAGGCTGAGATGAGAAGCTTGCTGCGCTGTGAGCTGCCCATACCATTCAAGCTTATTGCCTCGAATCAAACGAAACAGTTCTTCTCCA
Organism: Marinomonas foliarum; assembly: GCF_016906065.1. Classification (NCBI taxonomy): domain Bacteria; kingdom Pseudomonadati; phylum Pseudomonadota; class Gammaproteobacteria; order Oceanospirillales; family Oceanospirillaceae; genus Marinomonas; species Marinomonas foliarum. Next base: position 3,595,107 of record NZ_CP070273.1, read on the forward strand.
ATCGTACCTATTCCCCCTAAAGTAGCCGTACGAGAGCTAATAACGCCTTCATCTGGCGATGTTACATTTACATAGCTTAATTGTAGTGCATTGGAGGCTAACTGAGCTGTAACTGCGGACTCTTCTGCCGTGGTTGTTTGCTTTTGTGTTTCTGCTTGCAAAAGGTTCTGCTTACTTATACCGTCGCTTTTACTTAGTGCAAACGCTCTTTGATAGTCAATGTTGGCCTGCTTAACTAGAGCTGAAGCTTGGTTAAGGTTTGCTTCTAGTAAGGCTTTGTCATTTAGTAAACTTGCATTATCAAAGCGAGCTATGAGTTGTCCTTTTTTTACATAGTCACCTACATCGACCAACACCTCGGTTAGCCTTAAGCCGTTTAGTTGGGCTCCAATAATTGCTTCTTGCCAAGCCACGATATCACCAGAGGCTTCAATGTTGTTATTCCAATCTAAAGACAGAACGGAGGTGGTTGTGACGGTTAACGCTGCATGCTTTATCTCATTTTCGGTTGCGTGAGCCGATATCGAAATAAAGCGTGAAGCAACCATAATGGTGATGATCGCTAGAAATATGAGACAGGATGATTGTGTCGTTAAACGCTTCCCCTCCCAGAGATTAGTAACACTCATGATTTGTTATCCCTATAGGCAGATAGTATTGAAGATTTATAGATCTTCTAGATTACTACCTTAACTATTACTCAAGACTTACTTGAGAGAGGTTGTGTTGCTGAGTTCTGTTGATTTGAGGCTGGATGGCTTTTCATTACGGTGAGAATCTATAGGGGGTATCTAGCATAGCTAATAACTGGGGAGGAAATTATGTTGATATACGCAGCTAGCAATGTTTTAAGCACAATGGTTACAGAGGTAACCTTGAAAGTAGCTGAGTAGGGGAAGTATTTTTTAACTAGGAAGGAGAGATAAGAGTGAAGCCAATGCTTTAGTGCACTTGGCTCCACTTTAGTACCGTTTTAAGCGATGGCTTGCACTACAATCGTTGCAAGAATCAGCATGAAAGCGCCGCCAATTCGAGATGATATTTGTGCGAAAGGCATTAGTTCCATACGTTTACTTGCCGCAAGAACCGCTACATCACCAGTACCGCCCATGTTAGCCATGCAAAGACCGCCAGTGATGGCTGCTTCGATAGGGTAGAAGCCCATTAACCAACCGATTAAGCCAGCACCAAACACAGCACCAAGTACGGTAATTAGAACCAACAAGAAGTATATTGGAGATAACGCGTTTAGGATTTGGTTTAGATCTGTGTAAGCCACACCAATACCGACTAGTAATGCTGGTGTTAGATTGCCAACAACAAACTTATACCAAGAGAAGGCCGCTTGTTCTAATGCTTTTGGCATGATGCCAGACACTTTGATGATCGCAATAGATAGAATCATTAGAGCGTAGGTATGCATACTGATGTAGTTTGATAGCAAAGTACCAATGAAGTACATACTGACAGCCAATAAAGCGCCAATGCCAAGCGTTGTGACATTCAACCCTGTTATTGTTTGATCTTCTTCCTCTATTGGTTTTTGACCGCGAATTAGCTGACCATTACCCGTTAGGCTCGGAGCCATCTGGCCGAGTTTATTGAGTAATCCCGCAATAACAATAGCGATCGCATTACCAATAGCCAATGCCGGAACCATTTGTGACATTAGCGTTTCTGCATTCATGCCTGTCTTTCCAGACATGATTTCAACAAGAGGCACTGCACCAGCACCCATGCCACCACCCATAATAGGAAGCGCTATTAACATAACGGAGTCGTAAAAGTCTTTGCTCACCAGCATGCCCACTAAGCCTGTGAAGATACAAGCGAAGAAAGCGGATCCTAAAATAACTGGAATGTATTTTAACGCAGCTTGTTTTAGCGTTTGTGTGTCCATACCGAAAATGGAGCCAGTTACTAGGCTAGCCACATAAAATGCTAAGAAACCGCCACTTTTCATGAAGGTGGTTACGTTGCTTTCAGCACTAGAAGGGAATAAACCGCTGTGGAATAAATAAGCAGAGCCAAAAATGACGACAATAGCGCCACCGCCGAAGAACTGATTGATAATGGGGGTTCTGTCCCCAATGTAATTAAGTATGAAACCGATAATAACCATAATGCCTAAGGCACCGATCATTCCACTGGGCATTTTGCCCGCAAAAGTGGCCAACAAAATAGTAATCGCGGCAATAGCCAATATGATTTTGCTAGTGCGTTGATCGCGCACCGTCATAGCATCATTAGTGATCATGGTAGACTCTCTTTTTTTTTGCTTGTTTTGATATGCGCCGCAGTCTACCAACCTTCGTTATAAGCGGAAGTTCCTTTTCTTCTAATGAAACTAAAAAGAGGTTTTGAAACTTTTGTAATGCAGATTATCGTCACGATTTACACAATGACGTAAATTTTGCCTTAATCATGAGCCTCTATCCATAACGTCATTTTTTCTGCTGGCATTGGCCTAGCAATAAAATACCCTTGCCCAAATTGGCAGCCTATTTCTAATAAGGCTTGTTCAATTTCTTGTGACTCCACGCCTTCCGCAATCAGCTTATAATTAAATGCTTGGCTTAATGCCACGATACAAATCACAATGGATCGATCCTCAGGGTTCGTTAACAGGTTTTGTACAAAGCTCTTATCGATTTTTAGCGTGTTCAAAGGTAATTGTTTTAAGTAGCTTAGAGACGCATAACCAGTTCCAAAATCGTCTAGCGCCACATGTACGCCTAACTTGCTACAGGCTTTTACAACTTCAACTGCATTTTGAATATCAGATATAGATACCGTTTCGAGGATCTCGATTTCTAAGGCTTGAGGCTTTACAGTGGGGGCTTGCTCTAGTAATAGAGCAAGGCGTTGGACAAAGTTATTGCTTAGTAAGTGAGCCGGAGCAATATTGACGCTAATTACAAGGTCTGGCAGGTTCCAGGTTGAATGTTGCTTTAGGGCCTCTTTTAGAACCCATTCACCAATCAAAATACCTGTGTTTGGGTGTTCTAATGCTTCTGTAAACGTCTGTGGGTACAACAAGCCTAGGGTTGGATGATTCCAACGAATTAGGGCTTCAACACCGATGAGTGAGTGTTCTACCATGTCAATTTGGGGTTGGTAATAGAGTTCAAATTCGTTTAATTCGACCCCTCGCTCAGCGGCCTGCAGCATGGTTCTGCGATCATACTGGCGTTTCTCTTCATGAGGATCGAAAAACAAAATTTTGTTGTTGCCGGAGTTTTTGGCTTGATACATGGTTTGATCGGCGCGACGTAATATGGTGTCAGCATCTAGACTATCGTCTGTCACCAAAGCCACACCAATGCTGGCAGACACCTGTACTTGGCATTCAAATTCTGTCAGCTCAATAGGAGTATTGATTAGGCTGATTAACCTATTCAGGAAGAGGTTACATTCTTTCTTACTAGCAATGCCTTTGAGCAGTAAGACAAATTCATCACCACCAATTCTAGACAGGGTGTCCTCTTTGCGGAGTAATTTTTTGAGTCTATCCGCAATGGTAACTAAAACATAGTCACCTGTGTCATGGCCGTAGTTATCGTTGACGGGTTTAAAATTATCCAAATCCAAAAAAGCCACCGCAGCAGGTTCATTATTTTTAACGACCTGTTGCAAGTTTTCTAATAGAAGTGGTCGGCTGGCTAACCCAGTTAGATTGTCATAATGGGCCATATCGTGAAGCTTTTTCTCTAGCTCTGCACGATGCACTGAATTGATAATGGCGTGAATGAGTTTGTTGCTCTGTAGCTGACTCTTTAATAAGTAATCACTTGCTCCGAGTCGCATTGCCTCAGCAGCCACTTCTTCATCGCCTAACCCTGTGACTATGATGACGGCACAATGATTATGCATAGACGTGCGAATATTATCTAAAAGAGTAAGGCCAGAAGTTAATCCCAAACGGTAGTCAATAATGACGCAATCAAATTCATTATTGCTTAAATACGCTAAAGATTCTTCGACAGAAACTGCTTCAGACACATGAGTTTTTATATCGGATTTTGACAGCATTCTACGCAGACGCTCGCGATCTACATCATCATCATCAACAATAAGTAGTCTTAACGCGGGCCCTTCGTAGGCTTCTAATAAATCCGTAGCGAATTGTGCTTCCATAGTGACTCCAAGTTCAACGGTTAGGCTCAACAGCATTTCTATAAGCGTCCATTAGCATGGCCAACTTAGCGAATTGTGGTCCAACAGAAGATTTCACCATATAGCCTGCCACATTATTGTCATAAGCTCGTGAGCGGTCGTTATCATCATTTGAAGTGGTGAGTATAAAAACAACGCTGTCTTGAAGAACTGGGTCTTCACGTACGTACTCTAAAAATTCAAAGCCATTCATGACGGGCATATTCAAATCTAGCAACACCAAATAGGGGGCTTTTAATGTTCTACTTGGGTGACGGTTTTCTAATATTTCTATCGCTGTCTTACCGTGTTCCGCGTAAACAAGGCTAATGTCTGGAGCGACTTTTTTAAGGCTGCGAGTGATGGATTCAGCCGCAACATCGTCGTCTTCAACAATAAGTACGTTTAGACTTTTAATCATGGGTATCCTTCCTTAAAAACCGTGGCCACCATACATGAAACGTGACGCCTCTTTGTGTTGTATTTGCTTCAACACTAATGCGCCCACCATGTGTTTCAACTAGGCGCCGACTAACAGATAGTCCTATGCCTGTGCCACTGCGTTCGTTAGACGTTACCGTTTGGAATAAGCGAAAAATGCGTGAAAAAGCCGCTTCTGGAATACCTGGCCCATCATCAGAGACTGAGAAATGACAAAGGTTATTCTCAGCAACACAGCGGATGGATATATTGCCAGTGTCTTGATCATGGTGTTTGATGGCATTGCTGATTAGGTTGCGAATAACGGTTTCGAGAGGTGTCCAAGTAGATGTGAAATGCTCTAGATGGATGTCTCTAGTAACGGATATCCCTTCTGGAATAGGGAGTAGTTCAAATATATTGTCTAGCAGTGTATTTACATCGATTTCTTGTGTATTCGACTCTATCTTTCCTGCCCTCGCATAAGTTAGTAGATTGTCAATTAACTGTTCCATGCGTTCAATTCGAACCTCTATTCTGTTGAGGTTTCGCGTAACATCTGGAATAGCATCAGGCCCTAAATCTTCTTTTACCCACTCCAATAAGTCCGCAATACCTCGAAGTGGTGATCGCAAATCATGGGACGCAACATAGGTAAATTCTTCTAAATTGGTATTGGTTTCACGTAATTCCTGTTCTAAGCGTTTGCGCTTTGTGATATCCAATAGGGAAACCAGCACTAATTCATTGTTTTCTTCGTCTTCAAAAGGGCTGAGTCCAATTTCCACAGGAAATTCTCTTCCATCCTTATGAAGGGCTGTAAGGTCGCGACCTACACCCATCATTCGTGGGGTTGGACTTTGGTGAAAGGTCTGACGTAAATGACCGTGATGTTCGCGATAACGCTGCGGTAGAAGCATGTCCATCGATTGGTTAATGAGCTCCTCTGATGTATAGCCAAAAGACTGGCAAAGTGCGCTGTTTGTTAAGCGAATAATGCCTTTAGCATCAATGAGCAATACTCCATGAGGCGCACCCTGAATTGAGCTTTGGAACATATGACTTGCTCGTTGTCTCGTTGTTAAGTCGATCAGGGTGGCTAAAACAACAGTTTGTCCATTTTGTATTATTGGGTTCAGTCCAATTTCTATTGGGATGTGTTCTCCGTCTTTCTTGCGAGCGTATAAAGCTTGCCCAGCGCCCATTTGGCGCTTACGAGGATGCTCGAAAAACTGCCGCATAAAATCTTTGTGCTTTTTTCTGAATTCCGCAGGCAGCAATATATTAATGTCTACGTTAAGTAGTTCGTCGTAGGAATAACCGAGAATATCAACAAGGGAGTCATTGACAAAAAGGATGCGCGCGTCAGTATTTACAACCATGGCTCCCATAGGTAAGCAAGTAACTAATTGTTTTAAAAAAACTTCATCCCTTAACGGGCTATTTGGTAGATCGGTTCTACCATCTTCAACTTCAGTATGATCCATCATGTATTCCATATATCAAGAAGGTGCTCTTTATATTGATAGACTAAAATTGATAGGACGGCAATTAAGTAAGCATTGATTTTTGTAAGTGTGGGAAGGAGTTAGGTGGTTTTTGTTGCTTTCTATAACGGTAGGGACAGTGCCTAGCGAAGACAAAAAAACATCTTGAAAAGCGCTTCCTTATTGTTTAACAAGGAAGCGGCTAGAAGGTCTACTCGTTGATAGGTAGTTGTACTGGGTTAGTGCTAAAAAGGTAGCCATCAAAATTAGGATCTTGATGCTCAGACAATAGCATTAAGGTGTCTTTAACATTCTCTAAGTGTCGCCACATTGCCATACGAGCAACATCAGGCTTCTTTTGTTGAATCGCAAGAAGGATATTCTCATGATCAATAAGCCACTTCTTTCGATATGCCTGATCGATGATGTGGGAATGAAGTTGCTTCCACATCGGGCTATTTTCACGGCGTTCCCAGAGTGTTTCTACTAAGTCGACTAACACGCTATTTTGTGTTGCTTCGGCAATGGCCAAATGAAACAGCTTATCTGCAACATGATTTTCGTCGGCAGTATCTATACTCTGTTTTTCCAGCTCTAGCGCGTCGCGCATTTTGAGAATGTCTTTCTTGGTTGCCTGGGTAGCTGCAAATTCTGCTACATGACTTTCAAGCAACTGCCTTGCTTGCATCATTTCAAACGGACCAACATCATCCTTATCTAAGGATTCTTCAAATCGATCGGTCGATTTAATACTGGTAGGCTGTTTTAAGAGATAAACACCGCTACCTTTACGAACTTCAACCACCTCCATCAGTTCAAGCATAATCAATGCTTCGCGGAGTAAGGTTCTGCTCACGCCTAATTGCTCAGCGATATCGCGTTCGGGTGGTAAACGGTCTCCAATCTGATATCTGCCTTTCCTAAGTTCCTCGTATAACTTAAGTCCTACCTCTTGGTAAAGGCGCTTTGGTTTTACAAGACTGTTTATCATGGCGTTCTACTTTAGTTTTTCTAATACAGTGTGAGATTAGAGGTCGATAGATTGAAAGAGGAGGCTGTAAAAAGTAAGCGACTCTCATCTGGTTTTAATGCCTAATAAGAGTCGCTGGATTTTGCTTATTTGTCGAGTGCTTTTATCGCCTTAACATAAGACGAAATTACCGGGTTCTCTGCTGCTTCTTTGTGCATTGGAGCAACGGCGTTGATAAAGGCATCTTTATTTACTTCAAGAACTTCTACGCCCATTTTAGTGGCTTTTTTCATTTCTTCTGCTGTGTACTCAGCCCAAAGTGTTTTCATGAAGGCTGTTGCGTCTTTACCCGCAGCAATCACGGCTTCTTTGTTATCAGCAGACAATTTTTCCCATGTAGTGGCACTAATTACCAATACATCAGGGATCATAGCATGCTCATCTTGGGTGTAATATTTAGCCACTTCACCATGGCGGTAAGTCGTTACAGCACCTATGTTGTTTTCCGCACCATCAACCACGCGCTGTTGTAGCGCTGTGTATAACTCACCAAATGGAAGTGGTGTTGGAGATGCACCCATTAGTTCCATCATCTTAATAGCGCTTGGGCTTGGTTGAACGCGAATTTTCATGCCTTTCAAATCAGCAGGAGTGCGAACAGGTTTCGTTGTATAGAAGTTACGAGAGCCTGCGTCAAAATAAGCCACACCGACGAAACCATATTTCTCAGAAGAGCGTAAGATTTTCTGACCAACATCGTCGCTTTCTAAAGCGCGATAGAAGTGTTCGCGGTCTCTAAAGATATAGGGAATATTGAAAGCACCGTAGGCTGGGTCGAATGACTCAAGTTCACTGGCGTTTGATTTCGCCATGTCTAGCGCACCACTTTGTAATAACTCCAAAGACTCACGTTGTGTACCTAATTGACCATTTGGGTAAACTCGTACTTTTAGATCTCCATCAGACTTCTCTTTAACTTCATCAGCAAAGAATTTTAGCGCCTTATGGATAGGCGATTTGGTATCTCCATTATGACTAAGTTTTATGGTCTGAGCGAAACTCATAGATGAAGCGCCCATTAAACTGCCAACAATTACCGCAGTGGCAAGATGTAACTTAGTTTTTTTAATATTTAACATTTTGTAAATCTCCGTGTTGATATTTTTATAAGGTATCAGATTATCAAAGTGTGTCGTTTCAAGTTCGAATAATTGCACGCAGACTGATTTTGGTCAACCAATCCCCTTGATTAGTTGACCAAATTTGATGTTTGGTTCAATATGTCGTCGGTTAATAGGCGCTGTTGTGTGTCTTTAGTCTCATTTGGGGGTAATAAATGGCGAAATTTATTCATGTGGTTGACCGCATATTATCGACAATTTGTGTCACTTTGATGGTGGTGTTGGTGTCGTGTGTAGTCTGGCAAGTATTCTCTCGTTATGTCCTTGGTGCGCCAAGTACATCAACAGATGAGTTAGCTAGGTTCTTGTTTATTTGGGTTGCATTGTTAGGCGCCGCTTTCACTTTGGGGCAGAAGAAACATTTGGCGATGGACTTTGTTTTGCTGATGTTGGATGGCAACAAAAAAGCCACCTTGCAATTGGTTATTACATTTATAGGTTTGTTTTTCGCTGCTGTCATCATGGTATATGGCGGTGGATCATTGATGATGAAAACGCTGAGTAATGGTCAGTTATCACCTGTTTTGGGGCTTCAAATGGGCTGGGTTTATTCCGCAATTCCAATTAGTGGCGTATGCATGATCTTGTATTTGGTAAGAGATTTGCTCACGCCAGCGCAAGATTAAAATAATTTACAGATTAGATAATGCCGCTCTTTTTGTAATGTTTTCGCGGTTTAAAGAATTCTGATAATAAGGATAAAAAACGTGGAATGGTTAATTGCACTTGTTTTATTTGGTAGTTTTTTCACAATGTTGGTACTTGGTGTACCCATTTCTTTTTCTATTGCGATTGCTTCGCTTCTCTCCATTATGGTCTCTCTGCCGTTTGATGCGGCCTTATCTGTTGTTTCGCAAAAGCTTGCTTCAGGCATGGACAGTTTTACCTTGTTGGCGATCCCATTTTTCATTCTTGCTGGCAATATAATGAATCGAGGCGGCTTAGCGTTAAGGTTGATTGAATTTTCTAAGTTGTTAGCTGGACGTTTACCTGGCTCCTTAGGGCATGTGAATGTTATTGCTAATATGCTTTTTGGTTCTATTTCAGGTTCAGCGGTTGCTGCCGCAGCCGCAGTGGGTGGCACCATGGCACCATTGCAGAAAAAGAGTGGCTACGACCCTGTATTTTCAACGGCTGTCAACATTTCTTCTAGCCCAGCGGGTCTATTGATTCCACCTAGTAATGCCTTAATTGTTTACTCCCTTATTTCTGGCGGTACTTCTATCAGCGCGCTATTTCTTGGTGGTTATTTGCCAGGTCTATTAATGGGCGCATGTGTGATGTTGGCTGTTGCTGTCGTATCTAAAAAGAAAAACTACCCAGTTTCTGAGCCTGTTTCCGTGGGAGAAGCCGGTAAGATTACGCTTCGAGCCTTGCCTAGCTTAGGTCTCATTGTTGTAATCATGGGCGGAATTATTGGTGGTGTTTTTACGGCGACAGAAGCCTCTGCTGTCGCGGTTGTTTACTCTTTATTATTGGCACTGATTTATCGTGAAGTAACCATCAAGGATATGCCTAGCATTATTCTAGGCTCCATCATGACTGCTTCTATGATCATGTTGTTGATCGGGGCGTCTATGGCGATGGCTTGGGCGATGGCGAATGGTGACATTCCTTATGCGGTAAGTGATGTGCTACTGGCCCTGTCTGATAATCCAATCATTATCTTGTTGATTATTAACTTAATTCTGCTTGTTGTCGGTATTTTCATGGACATGACGCCGGCCTTGCTAATCTTCACTCCTATTTTCTTACCTATTGCACAAGAGCTTGGAATCGACCCAGTTCACTTCGGCATCATCATTACATTCAATTTATGTATTGGTATTTGTACGCCTCCTGTCGGCAGTGCCTTGTTTGTAGGTTGCTCAGTAAGCGGTGTGAAGATCGACCAAGTGATTAAGCCATTGTTGCCTATCTTTGGTTTGCTTTTATTGGCGCTGCTGGCGGTGACTTTCATCCCAGAGATTACCCTGTTTTTACCTTCTCTTTTACTTGGGTACTAGTTTAGAAACTTGCGAATTTTAACGATATTTGGAGATATGTATTTATGAAGCCGATTAATAATTGGAAGCTTCTAGGTGTTGAAGATAATCGCGTAGACGTTCAGTGTGATGATCGCCACGTGCTGCATTTTTTCGTTCTAGAATCCAACGTGATTCGTGTATTACTGAAAAAGAACGATACATTGCAGCTTGAAAATAGCTGGTGTGTTTCTCCTAATGACAGTGAAACAGGCTGGGAAGGGCGCGACCGTATGAGTACGGAAGGCTTTACTTGTCCAGAATTTAACGTGTCAGAGCAAGGTGATCAGCTAAGTATTGCTTCTGTATCACTTCGAGTGACTCTATCGAAACCATTGAAGCTCACATGGGAATACGCCGACGCGTCCGGTGAATGGCAGTATCTTGCGGCAGACCGTCACAGCGGCGCCTATATGTTGGGCGTACAAAGCAACGACATTCATCATTATATGGCGCGAGATCTGTCCGAAAAATATTACGGGCTGGGCGAGAAAGCCGGTGATCTGAATCGCCATGGTTCTCGCTACCAAATGCGTAATATCGATGCCATGGGTTACGATGCGAAAAACACCGATCCATTGTACAAGCACATTCCTTTCTACATCACCAAAACCGAGCAAGCGAGCTTCGGTATTTTCTACGATAACTTGTCAACCAGTTGGTTCGACTTGGGGAATGAGCTAGATAACTACCATGGCTATTATCGTAGTTACCATGCAGATGAAGGTGATCTGGATTTTTACTTCATGTACGGTGAAAAAGTCGTCGATGTAACCAAAACCTATGTGAACCTAACGGGACGTACTATTTTTGGTCCTAAGTGGAGTCTTGGTTACAGTGGTTCCACCATGCTTTATACGGATGCAGAAAACGCTCAAGAGCAATTAGGCGACTTTATTAAGCATTGTGACAATCACAGCATGCCTTGTGATTCTTTCCAGCTTTCGTCTGGTTATACCTCGATTGGTAACAAACGCTACGTATTTAACTGGAACACAAGTAAGGTGCCAACTCCACTTAAATTGAGTGAAGACTTTCATCAAGCGGGTCTTAAGCTAGCGGCCAACATCAAGCCTTGTCTGCTTCAAGATCACCCGCGCTTTGATGAAGTTGCGTCACAAAATTTATTCATTCAAGACTCTGAATTCGACGCACCTGAATCTTCCCAGTTTTGGGATGACTCCGGCTCGCACCTAGATTTCACTAATCCAAAAACCATCCAATGGTGGAAAACGAATGTCACCGAGCAATTGCTTGAAAAGGGCATTGATTCCACTTGGAATGACAACAACGAATACGAGGTTTGGGACAGCAATGCTCGTTGTGTTGGTTTTGGTAAACAAACACCAATCAAGTTGATTCGTCCATTGCAGCCATTGCTAATGATGCGTGCGTCTTTCGAAGCCCAAACGGAATTTGCACCGACCTTGCGCCCGTATTTGATCTCCCGTTCTGGTTGCCCAGGCATGCAGCGCTATGTGCAAACATGGAGTGGTGACAACCGTACTAACTGGCAAACTTTGCGTTACAACACACGCATGGGTGTTGGTATGAACCTTTCTGGCTTGTACAACATGGGCCATGATGTAGGAGGATTTTCTGGTGATCGTCCAGATCCAGAATTGTTCGTGCGTTGGGTTCAAAATGGCGTTATGCATCCTCGTTTCACTATTCACTCTTGGAACGATGATAAAACGGTTAACGAGCCTTGGATGTACCCAGAAGTCACGCCGATCATTCGAGAAGCTATGACGCTTCGTTACCGTTTGATGCCGTATTTGTACAACCTACTTTGGCAAGCGCATAAACATCATGAGCCTATGCTGCGTGCAACCTTCTTAGATCACGAAGATGATGCTCGTACTTATGAAGAAAACGATGATTTCCTACTGGGTAAAGATCTTTTGGTTGCGTCTGTCGTAGAGCAAGGACAACGAACTCGTCCTGTATATTTGCCTGATAATGGCGAAGGCTGGTACGACTTCCATCGCAAAACCTGGTACACCGGCGGACAAGAAATCACTTTGCCAGCCGCATTAGAAGAGATTCCTCTGCTTGCTCGCGCTGGTAGTGTGATTCCTACTAGTCGTCGTATTGCTCATGTGGATGCAGAAAAAGACACGCAAAGACAGTTCCTAGTATTCCCATTTAAAGGAGCTGGGCAGCGTGATATGTCTGTGTTTGATGACGACGGGCTATCAACGGGTTATTTAGACGGCAAATACTTACAGCTAAACATGACGTTGAAATCCGATCTTGAACGTATCGATCTAACAGTATCTCGTGAAGGTGAATGGCAACCGGCTTACAACGAAGTACGTTTTGCCTTGCCAGAAAATGAGCTGCGTCCTTTCTATGTCAACGGCAAGCGAGTCGATGCGTCTCAAGCTGTTGCACTAAGCGAAATGGCCTAAGCCGAGGAAATGACATGAAAAACTTTATGACAGAAGATTTTTTGCTTACCACAGAAACGGCTAAGCGCCTTTACCATGAGTACGCGGCCGAGCAACCAATCTACGACTACCATTGCCATTTGAGTCCTCAAGAAATCGCCGAAAACCGTCGTTTTAGTGACCTTGGTGAAATATGGCTGGAAGGCGATCATTACAAGTGGCGCGCGATGCGTGCCGCTGGTATTGAAGAGCGTTTTATTACAGGCGATGCGAGCTTCAAAGAAAAATACCAAGCTTGGTCGAAAACCGTACCTCAGTGTATTGGTAACCCAATTTATCACTGGACGCACCTAGAGTTACGTCGTCCTTTTGGTGTCACTGATGTGTTGTTTTCTCCAAAAACGGCCGATGCCATTTGGGAGCAATGCAATGACATGCTGCAGCAACCTGAGTTTTCAGCGCGCGGCATCATGCAGCAAATGAACGTGAAGATGGTCGGCACCACAGATGACCCTGCAGACAGCCTTGAACATCATAAATTCATTGCCAATGACAGCAGTTTTGATATTGCTGTCACACCAAGCTGGCGTCCTGATCGCGCCTTTAAAGTTGATCATGTTGGCTTCAAAGATTATCTAAACAAAATTGGTAAAGCAGCAGACATCAATATTGCACGCTTTAGTGATTTGATTGATGCCTTAGCGCAACGTCTTGAAGTATTTGATGCTCATGGCTGCCGCAGTGCTGACCACGGTATTGAAATAATGCGCTTTGCTAACGAGCCTAGCGAAACAGAATTGGATGCGATTTTGTCCAAACGTATTAATGAGCAGCCGTTAACCGAGCTTGAAATTGCGCAATTCTCCAGCGCGGTGCAAGTTTGGCTAGGCAAGCAATACGCGAAAAGAGGTTGGGTCATGCAGCTGCACATTGGTGCCCGCCGCAATAACTCATCTCGAATGTTTAAGCTGATTGGCGGCGATTCTGGTTTTGATTCCATGGACGATGGTGCGTTTGCCGAGCCATTGTCAGGATTCTTAGATGCGTTAGACCAAACTGATGAACTACCTAAAACCATTTTGTATTGCTTGAATCCAATTCATAACGAAATGTTAGCGACCATGGCGGGTAACTTCCAAGGTGGTGGTATAGCAGGCAAGGTGCAATTCGGCTCTGGCTGGTGGTTCAACGATCAATTAGATGGCATGCAACGTCAACTAACCAGCGTGGCGCAAATGGGCTTGCTTAGCCAGTTTGTCGGAATGCTAACAGACTCTCGCAGTTTCTTATCGTACACACGTCATGAATACTTCCGCCGTTTATTGTGCGAGATGATTGGTGGTTGGGTTGAGCGTGGTGAAGTGCCAGCAGACATGGCGTTATTAGGCGAGATGGTAAAAGGGATTTGTTCGGAAAATGCCAAGAAGTACTTTGGTTTTTAAGGTATTTGTCTCTAAAAACATAAGGAATCATAATGATTAGCATAAAAACCACAGATACTTTATATGCTCCAGATAAGGTAGATGTTGGCATTGTTCATATCGGTTTAGGTGCTTTTCATCGTGCACATCAAGCCGTATATATCGAGAAAAACCTCAATCGTCACCAAGGAGGCGATTGGGGGATTTGTGCGGTAAATATTCGCTCGAATAGCCAATTGGTCGACGAGTTAAAAAGCAATGGTTGCCGTTATCATATTGCCGAATATCAAGACAGCCAGAACGTCGAGTTGCGCGAGATCAACGCGATTCGAGATGCTCTATTTGCTGGCGCTGATAAAGAGCCTTTGTTTACCAAGCTTGTGTCGCCAAAAACCAAGATCGTGACCTTAACCGTCACTGAAAAAGGCTATTACTTGTCACCAGCGGACAAAACTCTGCGCCAAGATGATCCAAGCATTCAGCACGATATACAGAACCCAACTGCGCCAAAAACCGCACCGGGAATCTTGGTTGAAGCTTTGTATCGCCGAAAAGAGTCTGGTTTAGAGCCGTTCACCATCTTGTCATGTGACAACATGCCAGAGAATGGGCGTTTAACTCGCCAAGCGGTTTGTGATTTAGCCGCTCTGCGTTCGACTGAACTCGCGCAATGGATTAAAGATAATGTGGCGTTTCCTAGCTCTATGGTCGACAGAATCGTACCAGCCATGTCGGATGATTCTCGTGAACGTTTACAGAAAGAGCTGCAATGCGACGATCAAAATGCCGTGATGTGTGAAGCCTTCAGCCAATGGGTTGTAGAAGACAACTTTCCGCAAGGTCGTCCAGATTGGGAAAACGATGGCGTGCAAATGGTAGAAGATGTTCACCCATTTGAAACCATGAAACTTCGTTTATTAAACGGCAGTCATTCTTTGTTGGCGTATGTTGGCTTAGCCGCTAAGCATAAAACCGTGGCACAAGCCATTGCGGATGAAAAATTCGCTAACTTGATTCGTCACTATATGAGCTGTGAAGCTTCGCCAACGTTGGACTTGCCTGAAGAAGTGCAAGTGCAAACCTATATTGAAAGTCTGGTGAGCCGCTTTGCTAACGACAGCCTGCAGCATCAGTTGTCACAAATTGCGATGGATGGCTCACAGAAAATTCCTCAGCGTTGGTTAAATGGCGCAGAAGAACGTTTAGCGAAAGGGGCGAAACAGGGGGGGCTTAATGCGACGGCGTTAGGTGTAGCTGCATGGTTATTTTATGTGCGCGGTGCTGATCTAGAAGGTAAACAGCACAAGGTCGATGATCCAATGGCGCAAACATTAAGTGAGCTCCACGCTCGTTGTTCTGACCCAGAAAGCTTGGTTAGCGAAGCTCTAAAACTCAACGATATTTTTTCACCAGAAATCAGCCAAAGCGAGGACTTTTCTCACGCTGTGCTGAATGCTTATCAAACACTTATTTCAAGCGGTGTTGTGGAATGTCTGTCATTCAATAACAGGCCATTAAATAGCAATACTGCGAATTTTGGAGGATAGAATGGAACATACTTGGCGTTGGTTTGGACCAAATGATGAAACAACTTTGACGGATATTCGTCAAACGGGCGCGACGGGGGTTGTGACCGCGTTGCATGAAATTCCTAATGGTGACGTTTGGCCAGTAGAAGTAATCAAAGATCGTAAAGCCATGATCGAATCGCATTCACTGCGTTGGTCTGTGGTCGAAAGTGTACCAGTGCACGAAGACATCAAAAAGCGTACCGGTAATTACCAAGAGTACATTCAAAACTACAAGCAAACCCTGCTGAACTTAGCGGAATGTGGTATCGATACGGTGTGCTACAACTTCATGCCAGTGTTGGATTGGACGCGTACGGATTTGGATTATGAACTGCCAGATGGTTCTCGTGCATTGCGTTTTGACCAAACGGCGTTTGCTGCATTTGAACTCTATATTCTAGAGCGCAAAGGCGCAGAATCTGACTACAGTGATGAAGAAAAAGCGCAAGCGAAAGTTTTCATGGAAAACTTAAAAGAAGACGATAAAAACCGCTTGGTAGCGAACATCATTGCCGGTCTTCCTGGCTCAGAAGAGAGCTACACTATTGAGCAGTTCCGTTCTAAATTAGACGAATACGCTGGCATCGACAAAGACACACTTCGTGAACACCTGAAGCTGTTCTTAGAAGAAATAGTACCAGCAGCAGAGCAGGGCGGTTTGCGACTAGCGATTCACCCAGATGATCCACCACGTCCAATTCTTGGTTTACCACGCGTTGTCTCTGTCAAAGACGACATCGAATGGTTGCTTGGCGCTGTGCCAAGCCCAGTAAATGGCATTACCCTGTGTACTGGCTCTTACGGTGTTCGCGCAGACAACGACTTAGTCGACATGGTGCAACGTTTTGGCTCAAATATCTTCTTCACACATTTAAGATCCACCAAACGTGAAGAAGTGGCAGGCAGCTTTCATGAAGCGTCCCACCTTGGTGGTGATGTAGACATGGTTGGCGTAGTTCGCGCGCTTCTTGTAGAAGAGAAAAAACGTAACGACAACAACGCACCGAGCCTGATCCCAATGCGACCAGATCACGGCCATCAAATCCTGAATGACCTAGATAAAAACTCGAAACCGGGTTACTCGAAACTAGGTCGAATGAAAGGCTTGGCGGAAGTTCGTGGTTTAGAGTTGGGCCTTAAAAGTACGCTTTAATTGAAGCCAAAGTGAATGGATAGAAAAGACCGAGTAGTTCGCTATTCGGTCTTTTTATTTTATCCAAGTATTAACGAATTAATGAATGAAAAGCAGCAAGAATGGCTGCTTGTAGGCTATTTTATTTTATGGAAAGGGCGGTTATAGTCTAGTCTGGTTGGTCTCTGTAACGTATCTTGATCGTCGGCTCCAGTGTAGAGAGTGTCGTTCTTGATATAAACGATACTGTGTTCTTCAGGGTAGAAGTGGGCGCCATCATATCGCATAGTGCGACTATCGAATTCGGTGACGATTTTGCCATCACTCAGCATAACGCCGTTCCCCAATGTAAATTTGCTAAGTGATGTAGGGTTCGGGGCCCCTGGTAAGGGGCTAGTGCAGCCAGCATCAATGTAGTTTTTGATATCTGTGGTGAATTCACTACGACTGAAGGATACGATCACGATATCATAGTGCGCTTCACCTTCTACATGCCCACATGGTTTTCTCCAAGAGCCTTCAAGGTCACTGGTCGTCACGGTGGCGTTATATACTTTTTCGGTATCTTTAGGATTGTTTTCTGTGTCGTTACCTTCGCTCTCGGTATCCTCGATTTCTGTAACAGGGCTTTCGTCGCCGCCTTTGAAATAATTCCCAATTTTGGTATAGCTTTCATTGCCTACGCAGCCAGCCATTAGTACAGAAAATAGGCTTACTAATACAAGCTTTTCCATAGCGCTTTTCTCCTTACGATCGTGATAGTTCTAAATGGGATTAAAATAGACTCGCATAAGGCGAGCAGTAGTAACAAGCATTACGCCTGCTTGCTTTTTAATCAAATTCCACTTTGTCTGTTTTTAGCAAAGCGGCACTACTGGAGTTCACCAACTTGTCGTTCTTTCTTTCGATAAAGAAAACGTCTAAGTTTTCCTTTTTGGCGATTTTTGCGCCTTCTATAGGGCCAAGGCACAACATGGTGGTTGCCCATGCATCGCTGATTCTTGGATCAGTACCAAATACCGACGCTGAGACAAGGTCGTGAGTGATTGGTTTGCCTGTACTTGGGTTAATAATGTGCGAATATTCCACACCATTATCGTCGAAGTGACGGTTATAAGTGCCTGATGTATCAAGCGTGACGCCATCTTCGTTTTTCACTGTGATGACTTTATAGACTTTTGGTGCGCCGTCAGCAGAAGGAATAGGGCTTTGGATTGCGACTCTCCATTTGTCGCCATTTGGCTTGTGCCCTTTGATCTTCATGTCGCCACCAAATTGCACCATGTAATTATCGTAGCCTTTGGATTCTAATACATGACTTAACTTGCCAATGGTGTAGCCTTCGCCCATGGAAGAAAAATCAAGCTGCAAAAAAGGGCGAGTTTTGCGTACGCGCATATTTTCTTCGTCGACTTCTATCTTTTCTACCCCAAGTTCAGATTTTAGAGCGGTTAATTCCTCTGGAGTTGGTACATGAAGTTTGTCGGTTTTAAAACCCCATAAATCAAACAAAGGCCCAATGGTTGGATCGTAGCAACCTTTTGATTTGGCGTGTATGTCTTGAGCGATTTGAACAAGTTCGACAAAGTCTTCTGATACAGGTTGCCAAGCCACAGAAGGGCTGCGGTTAAATTCTGAAATAAAGGAATCTGGACGATAAGTGGAAAGCTCTTTGTCTATTTGAGCAAGGGTATCGTTAAACGCGGTTTGTACTTCTGTGACAGGAACGGCGTCTTCAGACCAAAAGCTGATTTGGTAGGTCGTGCCTTGGGCATAACCTTCAACCGTTTCCAGTTTTGGTGGCTCACTGCAACCCACTAAAAATGTTGCCATTAGAATAGTGCTAAAGCCCGCAACTCTGATTACATTAAAGCCAGATTTTATCAAAGTAGACATGTGATTTAAGCCTTATGAAAAGTAAATTCAGCAAGTTTACCAGTGGATTATGATCAACTCTATCAACCAGCTTATCATCCACACTTATGTGCATTTTGTTGTTCTACTTTTGTTTTCAAAGTTCTGGAAGAAGGCCATTTCTAACTGCGCCGGGTGAGATACCTGTCATTCGTTTGAAGGCTCGACTAAAAGACGCTGTTGAGCTATAGCCAAGGCGATCTGAGATTTCATCAAGATTCAGGTTGTCTTGGCTGATCCATTGGCTTGCTAGTCGCATGCGCAGATTGCCTAGGTATTGCTGTGGTGTGGAGTGGGTTAATTCGGTAAAGCGCTCAGCAAAGACAGACCGTGAAACGCTCATTTCGGAAGCCATATCTGCTACCGACCATTGTCGACCTGGGTCATGGTGCAGGGCGGATAATACCTGTGCCAATTTGGGGTCGCGCATGGCTTCAACCCAGCCGCAGACATCGCATCCAACTTCTACCCAACGACGTAAAATCGCTGCGGCCACGACATCGGCAAGTCTTGTTAAAATAACGCTGTATCCAGGTCGTTTGGCCTTTAGTTCTTTGGTCATGACATCAAGAATGGCCGGGATTTGAGGGTCATAATCGGGCACGGTTTCAATATGCATGACTTCGGGCTTCAAATGGGCTAATGGATGAAGCCAGCCTAAGTTGAACTCCATCGCACAACTGAAAATATAGTTGTCTTTTGATCTACAAATTTCGGTATCACAAGCTCGGATTTCAGAGGAGGTATCACACAGTGATACTTTTTCAAAGGCATCGATACTGACTAATGGCACGCCGTCTTCGCTATAAATATCGTGCGTTCCAGCGCAAGGCAACAATACAGCATCGCCACAGGCAAGTTTGTGTACAGCTCCGCTCTTGGTTCGAAGTAATACTGAACCTTGGCCAATAAAATGAAAGTACGCCAATTTTGTATCGGCTCCTTCTCCATATTGTAGGCCAAATGGTGCAGAAATTTCGACACGCCGGTATTCAAGGCCTTTAAGGCGAACACCCGACAGAAGCTCGTTTACCATGTCGTGTCGGCTTTCATTGAATTGGTTAGTTGGTAAAGAAGGTTGCATAATGCTCCGGACGAAATGGTATAAATTTAAGATATATTGGTATATATCGTCTGGACTGTCCATATTATTCTTCTCTGCATGTTGTTCGATAGGTAATGTACAAACATTTATATCCAGAGGATTTTCAATGACGAATACTGTAAATGAGCCATCCATGCAGACAAAAGAAACGCCTGCTTGGTGGGCTGTGATAGCCATGACGTTAGGCGTTTTTGGGTTAGTTACGGCAGAGTTTTTGCCTGCTAGTCTCCTTACTCCAATGGCATCAGATCTTTCCATTACCGAAGGCATGGCTGGCCAAGCGGTTTCGGCTACTGCCATTTTGGCAGTAATTGCCAGTCTTTTAACAGCCACCGTGACCCGCAGAATAGACCGTCGATACGTTTTGTTAGGCTTCTCTATACTATTAGTTATATCAAGCGCCTTGGTTGCACTTGCTCCGAACTTCTTTTTACTGCTGGCTGGTCGGGTATTACTTGGTATCGCGCTTGGTGGTTTCTGGACCATGGCGGCCGCTGTCGTTATGCGCTTGGTTCCCGATAAAGACATTCCTCGTGCGTTGGCTATTATGTTTAGTGGTGTGTCAGCTGCGACGATTTTTGCAGCGCCGCTTGGAAGTTACCTCGGTGGTACTATTGGCTGGCGTAATGTTTTTTGGCTTGTTGCTTTATTAGGTGTTCTGGTTCTTTTCGTCCAATTTGCGACCTTGCCGAAAATGCCGCCACGTGGGCGAGCGACATTGGGTACATTAATAGCAGTAATGAATCGACCTCGAATGAAGTTTGGCCTAATAATGTTAGTGCTGATTTTTACGGGACATTTCGCTTTATTCACCTATGTCCGGCCCTTTCTTGAAAACGTAACAGGTGTGGCTACGGCGGGTATTTCTGGCATTTTGTTGGGCTTCGGCGTGGCGAACTTCATTGGGACTCACCTAGCCGGTGTGTTAATTGCGCGATCTCTGCGTCTTACTTTAACCCTTGCACCATTGATCATTGGCTTAGCTGGAATCGGGATGGTTAGTGTGCAGGGTGCTATTGCTCCAACCGCTGTATTGGTGGCGATTTGGGGGATGGCGTTTGGTGGGGTGCCTGTTGGTTGGTCAACTTGGATTACACGTAGTGTACCGGACGAAGCCGAAAGTGGTGGTGGACTTTTAGTTGCTGCTATTCAAGTAGGGATTGCTACCGGTGCCGCAGCAGGTGGGTTAGTGTTTGATACTACTGGTGCACTTGGTGTTTTTACTATCGCGGCTTTAATTCTTTTAATTGTTGCTCTCGTCGTTACATCGGGCTTGAGAACAGAAGAACCTGTAAACACGTTGGAAAGTACTTAAGTATTGCTTTTCTAAATCCCCCTTATTCATATGTAAGAATCAGGGGGGATTTTTATTTATTCAATACTGGATGAAATATAAGCAAGGTCATGCTACTTGTTCGCGAAAGAACTTATAGGCTAACGCTAGTAACACTTAGCGGCTTTGTTTTGTGCCACTAAAGCTTCATAAATCGGTAGGTTTTTACTTAAATTTGCTTGCAAATCTTTAATACGAGTAGAGTTAGAAGGGTGAGTTGATAGTAACTCTGGTGCTTTACTTTCACCTCCTGCACTCATATTACGCCATAACTGAACGCTTTCTCGTGGATCAAATCCAGCTTTTGCCATGTAACTTAGGCCTAGCACATCCGCCTCAGATTCATGGGATCGGCTAAAGGGTAAAATAATCCCCACTTGCGCGCCTATACCTAACGCTTGGAAGATCGCTATTTTTTCTGGCGACTCTTCACCGCTTAATTGATAACCCAGTGCCAAAGCCTGGCTTGTCGCTAGCTGAGTCGACACGCGTTCGTTACCGTGTCGCGCAATCACATGAGCCAATTCATGACCGACCACAGCGGCTAATTGCGATTGGTTTTCTGCCACAGTCAAAAGTCCCGTATAAATACCAACTTTATATCCTGGCAAGGCAAACGCATTCACCTGTTCATCGTTAAATAACACAACTTCCCAATCTTGCTTACGATATTTATCTGGTAATACCGCAATCAATGAATCTGCTACACACTGAACGTTCTCGCGTAGCTTCGCATCAGACGAAGCAGGTATTTCCTTCTTCATTTCCGTAAAAGACTGAATGCCCATCTCATTCATCTGGCTATCAGGCAAAACAGCAAACTGCTTACGACCGGTTGGTGAAGAGCTACAACCCACCATCACAACCAATGCCGCTGCCAGTGCCGCCTTTAAAGAAACCTTCATAAACACCATTGTAAAACCGCCTTGATTAAGTGTATGAACTGTTGAGTAAGCAGCCATTATAGGAAAGGGCTTTCATAGGAAGCAACTGGGATGGAAGAGAGTACTATTATTTCCCAGATTTAGATGCGGTGTGGATGAAACCCACAAACCTCTGGCACTTCTATCAAAAAACATTGTCTATTCACCAAAATGCGCATTTTTCCTTTATGATAGTCGCTATTAGAATTTGAATTAAACTTGGAATTAGAAATTATGAGCAACACTCCCGAACACAAACCACGTCCGATGGTGGATCTTATTGTCAGTGTCATTTTGCCGTCTTTCATTTTAATGAAGTTAAGTGGTGAAGATAAGTTAGGTACGACTGGCGGCTTGGTGGCGGCACTGGCATTTCCTCTTGGTTGGGGGGTCTATGAGTTAGTTAAATATAGGAAGTTTAATTTTATCGCTTTGTTAGGTTTGTTCAGTGTTTTGCTGACTGGTAGTATCGGTTTGTTCGAATTAGATAATAAATGGCTGGCGATCAAAGAAGCGGCGATCCCTGCGGTTATTGGTGTTGCTGTTCTTATCTCGACATTTACGCCTTACCCCTTGGTGCGTGCGATGTTTTTTAATGCGGCGATTATGGACGTTGATACTATCAAGCAGAAGCTAGAGGAGAACAACAGCACCGCAATCTTCGAAAAGCGATTAATGAAAGCTACGTATTTTATTGCTGCCTCTTTTGCCTTTTCAGCGACGATGAATTACGTGCTGGCAAAATGGATCGTTACTAGCCCAGCGGGTACGGAAGCGTTTAATGAAGAACTAGGGCAGATGACCTTATACAGCTACCCGATGATTGCGATTCCTTCGATGATCATGTTAATGGCGATTTTTTACTACCTATGGCGTAGCATCCAAAAAGCTACAGGATTGAAACTCGAAGACTTACTTGTTAAAAAATAGCCCATTCAAATATACCCTCCAGTACAAATTCGGCGGGTTAACCCTTTTTTATTAAGCGTTATTTAGATCAAATAATGCTTTGAATTAAAAAGGGGTTCACCCCCTGAAACCTCTCTTAAACCCTGTTATTCAGCACCTAATGCCCTTTCCAACAAAACAAGTTTAAAAGCGACGCTATGACCTAGTCGGTTTTAGTGTTCCTCTAGTCGTTTCCAGCTAGTTCTCCTACTAGCCGAAAAATTACACTGAGTTCATTGCTTAATACCCCTAAAGGACAGAACGATGAACGCAGCAGAGTTACACGATAAGTCTATTATTATTGACGGTTTGATTTGCTCAAAGTGGAACCGTGAGCTATTTGAAGATATGGCCAAAGGTAAGCTGACGGCAGCGAATTGTACTGTGTCGTTCTGGGAAAATTTTGAAGGCACAGTTCGCAATGTTGTCGAGATGAATCAGTTAATCGAAGCCAACAGTGATTTGCTAACTAAAGTCTACACGACAAAAGACATTCATCGCGCGAAAGCCGAAGGCAAAACGGGCGTGATGATGGGATTCCAAAATGCTCATGCTTTTGAAGATCAAATCGGGTACGTGCAAATTTTTAAAGACCTTGGTGTAGGTATAGTGCAGATGTGCTACAACACGCAAAACTTGGTGGGCACTGGTTGTTACGAACGCGACGGTGGTTTGTCGGGTTACGGTCGTGAGATTGTCGCTGAGATGAATCGTGTTGGTATGTTGTGTGATTTATCTCACGTTGGTCCAAATACTGCGAAAGAAGTCATCATTGAATCTAAGCAACCTGTTGCTTATTCACACTGTTTACCTGCTGGTTTGAAAGAGCATCCACGTAACAGAACAGACGAAGAGCTTAAATTTATTGCTGACAATGGCGGTTTTGTTGGTGTCACTATGTTCGCTCCTTTCCTAAAAGCTGGCATCAACGCGACAGTGGATGATTATGTAGAAGCGATTCAATACATCTATAACATTGTTGGTGAAGATGCGATCGGTATTGGTACTGACTTTACTCAAGGTCATGGTTATGACTTCTTTGAATACCTAACTCATGATAAAGGCTATGCCCGTCGTTTGACGCGCTTTGGTGAGATTATTAATCCATTGGGTATGCGTACTGTAGGTGACTTCCCAAATTTGACTGAAGCTCTGTTGAAACATGGTTTTAGCGAGCGTCAGGTGCAAAAGATTATGGGTGAGAATTGGGTGAATTTATTAAAAGAAGTGTGGGGTGAATAGTAAGGCGGGAATGCTTGTATCGCTTTATTAATTTGCTCTGCTACTTGATTTTAACGAAAAGAATTTAAGGAACTATATATGACTGTTCATGCACCAGAAATGCCAATAGAAGTTGACAGCGAAACCGGCGTTTGGAGTACAGATGCTCTTCCTATGCTGTATGTGCCGCGCCACTTTTTTGTGAATAATCACATGGGTATTGAGGATGAAATCGGCGACGAGCGTTACGCTGAGATTCTTTATAAAGCGGGCTATAAGTCAGCTTACTACTGGTGTGAGCAAGAGTCAGCTTGTCACGGTATTTATGGTGAAGAAATTTGGCACCACTATTTGAGACGTTTGTCTCAACGTGGTTGGGGCTTCTTTATTACAGAAGAGTTGGATATTGAAAAAGGCACAGCAAAAGTGCGTTTAGAGAATTCGGCTTTTGTTTATCACTACGAAAAAATTCACGGTAAAAAAGTGAATCGTAAAGTGGATTATATGTTCACAGGTTGGTTTGCTGGGGCGTTGGATCAAATTGCAGAAAGCAATGGATTGGCGGTTCGTACCAAGGCGATTCAGACCCAAAGTGCAGCCGAAGAAGGCTGTGATGTTGGGTATTTCCAAGTGTCACCACTTTAGAATCTTTTTAACCTAAACCACGAATATGGGATCACCACGGGCAGGTGGTGATCACAATCAGTAAAAGTTACACGTCGTTTTCAAGAAGGCAGGATGTTATGTCCCAGTATGATGCGTTGTTCGAACCTCTAAATATAAATAAATTAACCATCCGCAATCGTATTGTCAGTACGGCTCATGCTGAGGTATATGCCACTGATGGCGGCATGACAACAGACCGTTACGTAAAGTATTACGAAGAAAAAGCCAAAGGCGGTTGTGGTCTGTGTATTTGTGGTGGCTCCAGTGTGGTGTCTATCGACAGCCCACAAAGCTGGTGGAGTTCGGTCAACCTTTCGACAGATCGCATCATTCCTCATTTCCAAAATCTTGCGGATGCGGTTCATAAGCATGGCGGCAAGATCATGATCCAGATTTCTCACATGGGTCGTCGTTCTCGTTGGGATGGTGAAAACTGGCCTAACCTAATGTCTCCTTCTGGTATTCGTGAGCCGGTTCACCGTGCGACTTGTAAAACGATTGAAGTAGAAGAAATGTGGCGCATCATTGGTGACTTTGCTCAAGCAGCACGTCGTGCAAAAGACGGCGGCTTAGACGGTGTTGAATTGTCTGCCGTTCACCAACATATGATAGATCAGTTCTGGTCCCCACGCGTAAACAAACGTACCGATGAATGGGGTGGAACGTTTGAAGGGCGTATGAAGTTTGGTATGGAAGTGCTTAAAGCGGTTCGTGCCGAAGTAGGGCCAGATTTTGTTGTGGGTATGCGTATCACGGGTGATGAGTTCCATCCTGATGGCTTGGGCCACGAAGAAATGAAGAAAATTGCTCAATACTACGATGCGACCGGCATGGTGGATTACTTTGGTGTGGTTGGTTCTGGCTGTGATACACATAATACTTTGGCTAACGTTATTCCAAACATGAGCTATCCGCCTGAGCCTTTCTTGTACTTGGCGGCAGGCATTAAAGAAGTGGTTAATGTTCCTGTTATCCACGCGCAAAATATTAAAGATCCGAATCAAGCTAAACGTATTCTTGAAGCAGGCTACGTAGATTTTGTAGGTATGACTCGTGCTCATATCGCTGATCCGCACTTTATTGCCAAAATCAAGATGGATCAGGTTGATCAGATTCGTCAGTGTGTTGGTGCAAACTATTGTATCGATCGTCAATACCAAGGTTTGGATGTGTTGTGTATTCAGAATGCTGCGACGTCTCGTGAATACATGGGCTTGCCACATGTCATTGAGAAAACCTCTGGTGTTATTCGTAATGTTCTAGTGGTCGGTGGTGGCCCTGGTGGGCTTGAAGCTGCTCGTGTTGCTGCGGAGCGTGGACATAAAGTGACTTTGCTTGAGAAAGCAGAAGAGCTGGGTGGTCAATTGGTATATGCAGGTAAAGCGCCTCAGCGTGATCAGATTGCGGGTATTACTCGTTGGTTGGTGATGGAGTTGGAACGCTTGGGTGTGGAAGTACGTTTAAACACGTCAGCTGATGAAAACATGGTTAAAGAGCTGAACCCAGATGTGTGTATCCTAGCTACCGGCGGTCGTCCTTTTATCGACCAGAATGAAGAGTGGGGTGCAGCTGAAGGTTTGGTTGTTTCTTCTTGGGATATTTTGAGTGGCGCTGTTGAGCCAGGCAAAAATGTCTTGGTATACGACACTATTTGTGAATTCTCTGGTATGTCTGCGGCTGATTACTTGGCTTCTAAAGGCTCTCTGGTTGAATTGGTCACAGACGATATTAAACCTGGTGTTGGTGTTGGTGGTACGACGTTCCCAACTTACTACCGTTCTTTGTACGAACGCGAAGTTATTATGACGTCGGATATGCTGTTAGATAAAGTATATCGCGAAGGTAATAGTTTAGTTGCAGTGCTTGAGAATGAATATACAGCTCAGAAAGAAGAGCGTGTTGTTGATCAAGTTGTGATTGAGAACGGTATTCGTCCAAACGAGGAACTGTACTACGCGTTGAAAGCAAGCTCATGTAATAAAGGCCAAATTGATAACGAAGCCTTGTTTGATATCAAACCTCAGCCCGTGCTGGATGGTGGTTCAGATGAGGGTATGATCCTGTGGCGTCTAGGAGACTGTGTGTCTCAGCGCAACGTTCATGCTGCTATGTATGATGCTCTTCGCCTTTGCAAAGACTTATAAGAAACGCTAGTTGAGCAGGTGAAGACAGAGTTAAAAAAACAAATTTTAGAGGTGGGTCTAGGAATTAAAGGTGCGATTTAGCCTACTGATTCCTCAGATCCAAAACCTTTTAAGGTTATTTCTTTTCTGATTTGTTTTTACTTTGTTTTCATCGCTCACTTTCTCTCTTAATGGTTTTTCTATTTTCAATATGCCCGATGACTGAGGGTTTAAGATGATTCTTGATTGGTTACCTCCAACTTTAATTGGTGTTCTTCTTGTGCTAGCGGGGATTGGTGCGATTCGTCGTATGAATCTATGGCGTGCAGGTCAAGCTGAAAAAGTTGATTTTCTGGCTGGTTTGTTCGCGATGCCAAAGCGCTATTTGCATGATCTTCATCATGTAGTAGAACGTGATAAATATATGTCTCGTACACACGTTGCGACAGGCGGTGGTTTCGTCTTGGCAATGGTATTAGTGGTCTTTGTTCATCTATTTGGAGTGAAGAACGAAATTCTTGCTTGGGCGTTATTAGCAGCTTTAGTGCTTATGTTTTGTGGTGCTTTGTTTGTTTATAAGCGCCGAATGAATCCGCCATCACGCCTTTCTAAAGGGCCGTGGATGCGTTTGCCGAAAAGTTTGCTTACCTTCTCTATTACCTTTTTTGTACTGACTTTACCAGCTGCAGGAATCCTTCCTGAAGGAACGGGCGGCTGGATACTCACGCTTGTATTGTCTGTTCTTATTTTAATGAGCTTAAGTGAAATGCTGTTTGGTATGACGTGGGGTGGGCCGATGAAGCACGCTTTTGCGGGGGCTTTGCATCTAGCTTTTCACCGTCGTCCTGAGCGCTTTGGTGGCGGTCGATCTACGGGGTTGAAACCTGCGGCTTTAGGTGAGGCATCTCATGGTGTTGCGAAACCAACAGATTTCAAATGGAATCAATTATTAGGGTTTGATGCCTGTGTGCAGTGTGGTCGTTGTGAAGCAGTTTGTCCTGCGTTCGCAGCGGGTCAACCACTTAATCCAAAGAAACTTATTCAAGATATGGTAGTGGGTTTTGCTGGTGGTACGGATAAAAAATACGCTGGTAGTGCATACCCCGGTGTTGAGGTTGGTAACGCTAAAGGTGCACCTGACCAGATTATTACCAATGGCTTGATCAGTTCAGATACGCTTTGGTCATGTACGACATGTCGTGCTTGTGTAGAAGAATGTCCAATGATGATAGAGCATGTGGACGCTATTGTTGATATGCGTCGTTTCTTGACTCTTGAAAAAGGAGAGACACCAAACAAAGGTGCACAAGTTCTGGAAAATATTATCGCTACGGATAACCCGAATGGTTACTCGCCAGCAAGCCGAACGCACTGGGCGGCAGATCAAAACTTAAACTTGATGAAAGACGTGAAGCAGGCAGATGTGTTGTTTTGGGTATCTGATGGTGCGTTTGATATGCGTAGTCAACGGATTCTTCGCGCGTTTGTTAAGTTAATGAAAGCCGCTAATATCGATGTTGCTATATTAGGCGATGAAGAATTAGACAGTGGTGATGTTGCACGTCGATTAGGTGACGATGCCGCTTTCCAAAGTTTGGCTAAACGTAACTTAGCGACTTTGTCGAAATATAGCTTTAAGACAATCGTGACGACAGATCCACATGCGTTCCATTGTTTAAAAAATGAATACGGTGACTTTGGCTCTGACGCGCTGAAAGGTGTGGAAGTATTGCACCACACGACCTTCTTGAATCGTTTGGTGAAAGAAGAGCGTTTGCAGCTAGATACCTTTAAGGGTGGTAAGGTTACTTATCATGATCCGTGTTATTTGGGTCGTTACAATGGCGAATATGAAGCGCCTCGTGAATTATTGGCTAGCTTAGGTATTGATGTTGCCGAAATGGAACGTTCTGGTTACCGCTCTCGTTGTTGTGGCGGAGGCGGTGGCGCTCCGATTACGGATATTCCTGGCGAACGTCGTATTGCAGATATGCGTATGGAAGATGTCGTTAGCACTGGCGCTGAAATGGTAGCAGTAGGTTGTCAGCAATGTACTGCTATGTTGGAAGGTGTTGTAGAGCCGAGGCCTGTCGTAAAAGATATTGCAGAAATTCTAGTTAGCCAACTTGCAGAGGAGGTGAACTCATGAGTGAATTTACCCCAACTGAGTCGACTTTAAGCGATCTTCTAAGACGTGATCCAAGAGCCGAATGGATTGCCCGTAATCGCTTGCATCCTCTGCACAGCAGTGTGGTGTCGGCAGGGCAAGGTGAGGTGCGTGGGCCATCAGGGTTATTACGTAAAAACCCTCACGTTATTGGCTTTATTGGGCCTAATGGCATCAAGCGTATCGATAGAGCCAACTTGTCTGCTGCTGGTCTTAATGGCAAAAAACGTGCTGGTGAAGCGAAAGAAACACAGTTGCCATTACATATTGTCGATAATCCAGATGGTTACATTATGGTAGTCGCCGATATGATTGGCGGTCGTTTAACCGGTCATGACAAAGATATTTTAGGATTGGCGCATCAGCTTGTGGGTGAAAATAAAGCTGCAGGTAAAGGCAGTATCGCTGTTGTGTTAGTGTGTTTTGGTGAAAGCAAAGAAACGCAATTTGATTTGGCCGGTGTGGATCGTTTACTTCATATTACAGGCCAAGAGTTCGAAGGTTTTGCGCCAGAAGCAAGGTTGTCAGCGCTGATGCAAGTTGAAGCTCAGTATAAACCAGTGAATTGGCTATTCCCAGATAGCATCCATGGCGGCACAGATCTGGCGTGCCGTTTAGCATCACGTTTGGGTGAGCGTCCAGCGACGCAGGCTTGGCAAGTTACGGCAAGCAACACAGTAAGTCGTGGAGCGTCTGGAAGTCGAGATATTAGCCGAGAAACTCCACGTATTCTGATGTTGATGGAAGAATGTGCTAATGCTATTGAAGACACTCGACATCAAGTATTGGATCTAGCGTTTGATGCAGATGCAGTGGAAACCGGTGATGATTATCGCTTGATCGATCAGGGGCAAATAGAAGTGGACTCTAACGCTGTGCCTTTGGCTGAAGCTGAGTTTATCTTATCGGCGGGTAATGGTATCCATAACTGGGATCAATTCCATGCTGTAGCAGCGGCGTTACGAGCCACAGAAGGGGCAAGTCGAGTGGCAGTGGATGATGGCTTTATGCCTCGCTCTCGTCAGGTTGGGGCATCGGGTACTTGGGTTACTGCTCGTGTTTACTTGGCTGTGGGTATTTCTGGTGCGATTCAGCATATGCAAGGTATCGGTCAGTG
Source organism: Marinomonas foliarum (assembly GCF_016906065.1). Taxonomy (NCBI): domain Bacteria; kingdom Pseudomonadati; phylum Pseudomonadota; class Gammaproteobacteria; order Oceanospirillales; family Oceanospirillaceae; genus Marinomonas; species Marinomonas foliarum. The sequence goes on from NZ_CP070273.1 coordinate 3,625,378, forward strand.
CGACAAGGTTGTTGCGATTAATACAGATGCGGGTTGCGACATGGTGAAGCGTGCTGATTTAGCTGTGATTGAAGACAGTGAAGCTATTTTGGATGCTCTGCTGAAGCTAGCTCAAGAACATTATTTGTCGAAGGAACAGGAGAAGAGTGATGCCGCCTAAAGTCAATGTAGTTTCTTTGGTATCTGTCGGTCGTCACCCTCAGTCTGGGCGGTCACGTCGTGCAGAACAAGATGGCAGAGCCGTCGAGTTAGGTTTGAAACTGTCTAAAAAATCGTTAACAGTGGTTCACGCTGGTGATTCTCAAGAGCCTGTACTTCGTCAATATGCTGGTATGGGATTAGATTCATTGACTGTTTTGCCACAAGCGGCGGATGGTGATGCCTTGCCAGTCTTGGTTGAATTTTTAAAAAATAGTAAAGCTCAAGTGGTATTGACGGGAGTCCGTGCAGAAAGTGGTGAGTCTTCTGGTATGTTACCATATTTGTTGGCAGAGCAACTAGGTTGGCCATTAGTACCTCGTGTTGCGGAAATCCTGACAATAAAAGAGGGAGCAGCAGAAGTGCTTTTGGCCTTACCCCGTGGCCAGCGACGTTCGGTAATCGTCAGCTTGCCATTTATTGCCACTGTTGATAACGCCGCGGCTGAAGCGCGTCAAACAGCATTTGGACCTGGGTTAAGGGCAGACCTAAAGGTATTAAACGTCGAAAGTGTGACGGATGATGCTATGGCGACATGGCAAATTAGTGCTGCCAAGCCTCGTCCTAAGCGTTTGAAAGTGGTGAAAGCCAAAACAGCAGCTGATCGAATGAAGGCTGCAACGGCGAAACCTGTCGGTGGCGGTGGTAAAGTTATGAAAAATGAAACGGCTGCTGAAAAGGCACAAGCTATTTTTGACTTGTTATTAGAAGAAAAAGTGGTGCGCTAGACTACTGTTTAGGTATAAGCTGTCAGTCCATTGTTGCTTAACTGAACAAGAATTTTGTATATAGGTATGCGTTATGATGATTGTAGACTTAGTTGATGAAGTCGACTTCAAAGAAAGGCTGATAGCCCTTGGGGCACCTGTTACTTCAGAGCAAAGTTTGCCTGAAGTACAGGAAGCTGTTTTGTCTTGGTTGCAGCAGTATCCAGAACAGACTCCTTTTATTAAGGATCTTTGTTTATCAATGCAAAAAGAAAACACGACTGTCCTTCCAGAAGTGTATCAAGTAATGGCTGCATTCAGTTAATCCTTACCAATATACGACCCCTCTCACAGCACCCAAATAATTTATTGAGGGTGCTGTTAAGAGCGCTTTATAGGCGCTACTTATTTATATTTTCCCCCTACGATAAGTATTTTTCTGCATTCACTGTTCTGTATTTTTCAGACGCTCTAAACGCTACTATTTAGATACATAACGTAGCATATATACGCTAGTCAATATGCTGTCGATAAAGTACTTTTAATACATTGATGGAATAAAGGAAAAGGTAAGGAAGTACTATTTTTAACTTAAAAGCTGCTTAGATAGCATGAAATATCATAAACAAAAGACCCATTTTTAAATGATATTTCTCGTATTTAATGTGTTCTCGGTTAGTGGGCTTATCGCAAGTTCCTTCTGAGAATCAATATAGCTACTAGAATATTTGGATGTCGTTTATGAAAATCAAAACTAAGTTATTGATTGCTTTTTCTGTCGCTACTGTTTTGCCTGTTTTAGTCGTAAGTACTATTACTGGTTTTCTTGCTTCCGAACAAGCGCTAAAAGGTTTTTCTAAAAATAGCGGTCAAACTTTAGGGGCAGTTGAAGCTACTTTTGATCAGTTCCTCACCGACATTAAATATGTTGTTGCCTTTATTGCTGAGAGTGACGCGATATCAGACCCAAATGCAGAATCTTTAACTACCTACCACGAAAAACAAGGTAAGGCCCCAAGTAAAATTGCTGCACAGAATGGCGGTCGAGAGGCGGATGTTTTTAATTTGTTTGAGGCGATAGGTCAAAATAACCCTAATTATGTTTACGTCTACACTGGTGATGATAGTGACGGTTATATGGAATGGCCAGGGACATATGAATACGCGGAGTGGCATCCAAAACAACGCGCTTGGTACACAAGAGCTCTAGAGACGCCGAATGAAGTGGCATTACGAGATGCCTATTATTGGGAGCCTGATGATGCTGTTTATGTTTCTGCTGTACGTACTTATAACAAAGGCAATAGTGTCGGTGGGGTTGTCGCTGTCGATGTATCAATCAAGACACTAACTGAAATGGCGAATAAAACGAAACTGGGGAATTCCGGTAGCGTTATGGTGGTAGAAAATACTGGCACTATTTTGGTTGATGCCCTTCACGCCGACAATAATTTCAAAAAAATTACTGAGTTGGATGGTGAAGCATATCAAACCATTGCAGAAACATCTTCAGGTGTTGTTCATTTCACTTTAGATGGACAGAACTATTATGCCAATGTGTATACCTCTCCTAATTTAGGTTGGAAGTTTGTAGGCTTAATGCCTGCCGCAGAAATTTATTTAAGTACGGTTGAAATGATTAAAACCACAGCGGTTGTCTGTGTGTTGCTTTTGATTGCGTTTGGTGTGGTTGCGTTCTTAATGGCAAAAGGTTTAATTACGCCGATTGAGTCTGTATCTAAGCACTTGCAAACTCTTGCAGAAGGCGAGGGGGATTTAACTTCTCAAATTGCGATCAATACAAAAGACGAAACAGGGACTTTATCTAATTGGTTTAATCAATTTATCGAGACGACCAGAAAGCTCATTGTTGGTATTAAGAAGTCCAGTATTCAGATTGATAAAATCGCTGCTGAAACCTCAGCGAAAGCCAGTGAAGTGGCTCAGTCAGCGACAACACAATTACAGTCTATTGAGCTCATTGCCGAAGCGGGTCAGCAGATGTTAATCGCATCGAATGAAGCGGCTGAAAGTTGTGCCAATTCTGCTCAATTCTCAGAGAAAGGTTTGGAGACAACGATTGCAGGTAAGAAATTATTGAAAAGCAGTGCTGAAGGGGTGAATCGTTTAGGAACTCGCTTGAAAGAGTCTAATCAGATCATTACTGAGTTGCAAAAAGAGACCACAAATATCAATCAGATTTTGTCGACAATTCAAGGTATCGCAGAGCAAACTAATTTGTTGGCATTAAACGCTGCGATAGAAGCTGCACGTGCTGGTGAGCAAGGTCGAGGTTTTGCTGTAGTGGCTGATGAAGTACGTACACTCGCTGGACGTACCCAAGAATCGACTGAGCAGATTAGCAATATTTTGGGGCTTCTTGCGAACAGAACGAAACAAGCATCAGATTCTATGGTGATAAGTGTAACGGAATCAGAAAACGCGATTAATTTATCTGATCAAGCATTAGTTTCATTCGAACAGATTGAAGAAGTGGTTAAGCAGATGCGAGATATGACGATGCAAACAGCGGCTTCCGCAGAAGAGCAGCGAGCTGTAACTGAGGGGGTAAATGAAAATATTAACTCAATCAGCGAGTCTGCACATAGAGTGTCGGCTATATCGGGTGATGTGGCTGAACTATGCCAGAAACAAGATGAGCTAAGTAAACAATTGCATGTGATGGTAGTTCGTTTCCGTACGGAATAAATGCAGTTCATTTTTCAAAAATACAAACAGAAGGGTCGCAGAAATGTGGCCCTTTTTATTTGGGTATTTTTTCAAATATCATTTGAAAAAAAGGTGATAACGATTATCATATGCGCTTAAATTTACTGATTAGGTATTAGCATGATTAAATCGTTCATAATGCTTCTTTTAACGTTTTCTATAAGCTCAGTCTGGGCTGCTCAAGTAACCGTAAAAGATATCTTGGGTCGTGATGTAACATTTGATGCGCCTGCACAAAGAGTTATCGTCGGGTTTTATCCAGAAGACTATATGGCAATCGGTACGGAAGCCGCTTATGACAAAGTGGTTGGTATGTCAAAATACATTTGGCAGGCGCGTTCTGCGAACTGGGAAATGTACGTTAAGCACCGTCCGTCATTAGAGGATATTCCAGGTATTGGTCGTGTAGATACACAGACTTTCTCTGTTGAAAAAGTCATTAGTTTGAAGCCAGATGTTTTGATGTTAGCTGACTGGCAGTACAAGGGATTAGGGACGGATATTGAGCGTCTTGAAAGTGCCGGTGTAAAAGTGATTGTGGTTGATTACAACGCGCAAACCTTAGAGCGCCATATTAAGAGCACTGAGTTAATTGGTGTGATTACAGGGCAAGAAAAACGCGCGGCGGCTATTGCTGCTGACTACAAAAAAACGGTTGAAAGTATAAGTAAGCGACTTGCTGATGCTAATCTACCAACTCCAAAAGTGTATACAGAGTTCGGTGCTTCTGGTGTACAAGAGCTTGGTTTTACCTTTGGTAAAAACATGTGGGGTGCGATTTCTACTATGGCCGGTGGCGACAATATTTCTGCACCGTTTGTTGAATGGTGGGGGAAATTGAACCCTGAGCAAGTGATTGCTTCAAACCCTGACGTCATCGTCATCACAGGTTATGAAACAGGCAAAGGCTCTGATTCAATGATCATGGGTCAAGGTGTTGATAGAGCGAAAGCACGCAAGCGTTTAGAAGGTTATAAAAATCGCTTAGGTTGGTCGTCTATCAATGCAGTTAAAAATAATCGTTTATATGCAGCTTATCATGGCGCATGCCGTACCATTTTTGATGCGGCCATGATTGAATTCTATGCTAAGGTGATGTATCCAGATTTGTTTGCTGATTTGAATCCAGAAGAAGCGTATTTAGACTTTTATAAAAAATACCTACCGGTAACGCCAAAAGGAACCTTTACTTTGGCGTTGTAAAATAGATCTGGTACTTGTTCTGATTAAGAGTAAAGGGGTTTTCTACATGGATAGTAGAAAGCCCCTTTTTTGTTTTCTATTCTTTGATTAGCTCAAAAATCATTCAAAGGCATAACGTGTAACTTGCCGATAAGTGTCGTCAGGCGTAAGTAATATTGGTGGGAAGTGTGACTGGTTGATCGCATCAGGCCAGTGCTGCGCTTCGAGAGCAAGGCCTGCGTATGCCGATAAAGCGCCTTGGTTAATATTAGATTCGGCACCTAGTTGAATATGACGGCCGTCATAAACCTGCAATCCCGGTTCAGTTGTCTGGTAGTGTAATGTCAGTCCGGTGATAGGGCCTTTAAGAGTGGCAACCGTTTGTAACGGGCGATTGCTAGCAAGAGATAGGCAGAAATTGGTATCCAGCTCTGGGTAGTCCTCACGGCCAATAGCGCGCATTTGTAGAAAATCAAACGCACTGCCAGCGGTTGGCGTGACTTCGCCCGTTGGAATTAACTCAGCATCAACTGGTAAATAGTGGTCTGCTTGAATGCTCAATTGATGGTCCAAGATTGAACCTTTGCCATCAAGATTAACGTAACTGTGGCCAGCAAAATTACAAATTGTTAGTTGATCTGTGGTTGCTGTAATTTCCATTTCCAATGCGCTATCGATCAGACGATAAAACACATTTACAATCATATTGCCTGGATAACCCATTTCACCGTCAGCGAGCTTTGTTTGCAAGTGCACTATGTCATCGCTTTGCTCGATGATAGACCAGTTTTTACTACCTGTTCCATCTGGTCCACCATGTAGATGGTGGGCTTCAGGTAGCGTGGGCGGGAGTTGATAGGTTTTTCCACCTATCACGGCATGCCCTTTATTGGTTCTGTTTGCTACACGGCCAACAACTGCGCCAAAGTATTTTGCCCCTTGAAGGTAATCAGCCAGTTTGGGAGAGCCTAAAACTAACGAATGCTCGTAGCCTTTAAGATAAACAGATTGAATGCTCGCACCTAATGTCAGAATAGACACTTTAAGCTGAGCATTTTTTAGCGTGATAGATTGAATTTGGTTTAAATCTGGCGCTATGTTCACGGAAGTATCCTTTCAAATAAACGGGAGCCGAAGCTCCCGAAAGTGTAGATAGATCGCTATTAGATAAATTAGATATTTTCTAACAAGTCGTTAATACGATATTGCGCTGTTTTCAGCGCATCGTCCATTGATTTGTTACCACTAATGGCTGACCCTAATTCTTCACCAAGAATGTCTTGGATCGCAAATTGACGTAAAACCTGAGCTGGTAGCGCTTGCCCTGTTTTTGCAACCTTCGCGATATCACTACGATGCGGTAAGGATTTAAACTTATCGCTGTCAATCACTGTTTTTACTGTTGGTAAATGACCTGTGCGAGCCCACTCATAGTCGTTGTCGTAGAGGAATTTAAACAGTTTTCCGATGGCTGCCATTTTTTCGTCATCACGATTACCGCGAGGTACAACCCAACCATGGCCGTCAGCATAAGTAACATCTTTTTGTTTAAAAAACTGTGGAATAGGGAAAACGCTATAACCATCTGATAATGGGTTGTTGGCTTGTTTTGATTGCGCATCGTAAGTGCCAATCAACCAAGTACCGTTCACGGCAATGCCGCCTGCACCATTTGAAAAGCCAGCAACCGCAGCAGGATAATCCATATTAGTCGTACTTAAGCCTTTATCCATGATGTCTTTCATTAAGGTAAGCGCTGCTTTTGCTTCTTTGCCACTTAAATCAATGCGGCTTGGATCCGCGAAAAATTTGCTGTCTTGCTGCATTAATAAGGTGTAGAAAATGCGGGCGTAAACAGCGGTTTCATTTGCTGTAACTTGAACTAGGTAAGGCTTTCCAGTTGCATCCTTAAATTGTTTGCCTTGGGCAAATAATTCATCTGCGCTGCTTGGCAGGATAGGTTTGCCATTGGATTTCATTAAGTCTGCTTTCTTCATCATATTGTTATTTACATGAAATAACATGGTCCAGTTATCAAATGGTAAGGCATAGACTTTGCCTTCTTTCGTCACACTGGAGATGGCCGCGTTGGTAAAATCAGATGGTTTGATATTCTGGTCTTTTAGTAGTTTGTCCAGCGGTACTAATAGGCCGCGAGACTGATAGTCGGACATAGCTGAATAATGCATAGAAACAACATCAGGCTCTGATCGAGATGCTAGTTGAGCATTCAGCTGGTCGTATCCAGGCCACTCTACCGTTGTGACATTAACGTCGATATCTGGATTATCGGCTTCAAATTTATTAACTAACGCAGTGATGATGCCACATTCACCCACAGCGGAAGACACATCAGTGACCTTACCGTATTCGGCTTCACAAGCACCAAAGAAGCGTTGTAGTTCAATCGTGGTGTTGGCGTTGGCCAACGGCGCGAGAGCTAATAAGCCGACTGCTGTTGTTCCGAGAAGTAACTTTTTCATTATTTTTCTCCTAGTTCATTTTTATTGTTGTTGTATAGCCCAGTGTCAATTTCTATTACTCAAGTATTTTATTCGCGTTATTTTACGGCTCCTCCTGATACCGCAGTGACTATGTGGCGTTGAAAGAAGATATAGACAAGCACTACAGGTAATGACGCAAAGATAGCCTGAGCACCTAAAAAGCCCAGCCCTTCAGATTGCGCAAAGTTTGTTTGTGACGATGCAATACCAATAGTTAGTGTGTACATATCGGACTTTGTCGCTGAGATTAGTGGCCACCAATAATCGTTCCAAGCTTGCAAGAAAGTGAATATTCCCAAGGTTGCTTGCGCAGGTAACGTCAGCGGTAGCAGTACTTTCCAGAAGATACGGAAAGTCGATGTGTTATCTAGCATGGCGGCTTCATCAATTTCTTTTGGAATAGCCCGAAAGAATTGCGTCATTAGAAAAACGCCAAACGCCGAAGACAAGTTAGGTAATATCAAACCGATATGCGTGTTGTGTAGATCAAACCAGTTAAACATCTGATGACGAGCGATGATAACGGCTTGCTCTGGTACGGCTAAGCCAAACAACACAATAATGAATATTGTTTTACGAAATGGAAATTCCAGTCTTGCAAAGGCATAACCTGCGAGAGAAGAGAGTAGTAAGACGCCAAACGTTTGTCCGACTGCTACTATCATCGAATTCATAAACCAACCAAAAACACTGGATGACTTTAAGATGTTCGCATAGTTTTCCATGGTGTAAGGAAAGGAAAAGACGGCTTCAGTGCCTTTCAGTAATTCGGCGTTATCCTTTAAAGAAAGACCAATAATCCATGCCACTGGCGCCATCATAATTAAGCCCAGTAAAGCGGCTATCCAGAACAATCTTCGGTTCGACGTTAAATGTTCTGGTGAATAGTTTAATGCTTTCATGCGTCTGTCTCCTCTTTACGAGTGCTGACCCAATACTGCAACATGGCGGCACAGAGAATGATTAAAAACAGAACTTGCGACGCAGCCGCGCCCATACCAATATCCCAGCGTAAGAAGCCAACTTCGTATATGTACATGACAATGGGTCGTGACGAGCCCGCAGGGCCGCCGTTGGTCATCAGTTGAGCCTGACCAAATAACTGGAATTGCATGACTACCTGGATAATAGCGACCAACATGATCGTTGATTTAATTGACGGCAGCGTGATACGCGTGAGGACTCGCCAGCGCGAAGCATTGTCGAGAGCCGCGGCTTCATAAAGGTCTTTCGGTATCTGCTGTAATGCTGCTAAGAACAGCATCATCGGCAAACCAATACACCACCAAACCGTTGCGACACCAACCGAAAATAACGACCAACCAGTGGTTGATAGGAAACCTATTGGCTGCCAACCGAAATATTCAAAAATCAGTGCCATTAAGCCGTCATTAGGAATGAAAACGATTCGCCAAATGAGCGTCACTATGGTGACAGACAAGATGGAAGACGCAAAAAATACGCCGCGTAAGAAAGACGAGCCCTTGGTGGTTTTGTTTAAGGCCAATGCGAGAAACAAACCTAAAATCACTAAGGTAGGAACAGACACCCCAACAAAAATGACTGTGTTTTTGACCGCTTGACCAAAAATCGGATCGCTTAATACCCGTGCGTAGTTTTTTAAACCAATGAAGCGTTCACCACCAAACAGATCGACTTTATTCAGCGATAGCCAAATTCCCCAGCCAAGGGGGAAAACCAGCAAGGTCAAAAAGACACTGAGATAGGGAACGACAAATAAGCCATTCGACCAACGGGAACGACGATAACTTTCTGCCATCTTACACCTCCAGCTGACTGTGGTGAGCAAGTCCAGTACCGTCAAAAATATGCGCAGCATGAGGTGAGATTGCCACCCGCACCATATCGCCGGCTTTTACTTTTGAACGTCCTGAGTCTTCCGCGATCAGCTCTGTGCCATCAATTAATGTGCCATACAGAAGTGTGCGATCACCAAGACGTTCGACGACTTTTATCGTCAAATCTAGGCCATCTTCTTGTTCAGAAACCACTTCAGTGTCTTCAGCTCTAATACCTATCACCGCATCTTTGGCTTTGAACTCTGGTGGCAGGGTAATCGCTGTGGCGACGGTTCCAGCTCCACTGACCTCAACAGTGACGCCATCGGTTGTTTTTTCTATGTGATTAATAGGCAACATGGACATTGGCGGAGAGCCAACAAATTCAGCAACAAAACGGCTCACAGGATATTGATAAATCTCCATAGGTGTGCCGATTTGTTCTATTTTTTGGTTGTGCATGATGACGATGCGGTCGGCTAACGTCATGGCTTCTACCTGATCGTGGGTTACAAAGATCATGGTTGAACCAAGGCGCTGGTGGAGTTGCGCCAGCTCTAATCGTGTTCTACCACGAAGAGCAGCATCTAAATTAGACAAGGGCTCATCAAACAAGAAGGCTTTCGGCTCTTTGACGATGGCGCGACCGATTGCAACACGTTGGCGCTGGCCACCAGATAGTCGTCCGGGTTTACGGTCTAGCAAGTGATCGATTTCGAGAATTTTTGCTGCGTCATTAACGCGACGATCAATTTCGTCTTGGGCTACTTTTACATTTTCTAGACCAAACGCCATGTTTTGACGCGTCGTCATGTGTGGGTAGAGTGCATAGGACTGAAACACCATAGCAACACCGCGTTGACCTGGTGGTAGCGTGTCGATGCGTTTTTCGCCAATTTCAATCGCACCATCGGTGATGGATTCTAGCCCCGCAATCATGCGTAATAGGGTAGATTTACCGCAGCCAGAAGGGCCAAGGAATACAACAAACTCGCCGTCTTCGATGTGTAGGTTAATGTCGTCTAATACGGTAACGCTGTCATATCGCTTTGTTATATTTTTTATAGAGATAGATGCAGACATGGTTTCCTCTCTCAGCAAATTTTAAACGGAAAAACTTGGGGTGTTATACCCCAAGTCGAATCATGCGATAGCTCATAGGAGCAATGCTTGCCGTTAGTTTTTGCTGCGTAACAGATGCGCCTTGGCCATCTTTTGGTGCCACTTGTTCTGCATCTGGGCCATTCTTAGCGTCAAGTGCATGACCTGACATGACTTTATCCATAATCACTTTCTGGTGTGTGAAGCCTTGTAGAGATAGATCTAATTCAATGCTTTCATCTGGGTGACGGTTAACGATGAAGAAGGTCAATCCGCCATCTTTATCAGATTCCACGGCTGAGACATCTAAATAAGGTACATCTTTAGCAAAGTCTGTACTGTAGCTTTCGCATTGCACTGCTAGATTGAGCGCTGTACCGCGTCCATATTGAGAAGCATACAAATATGGATAGTAAGTAGACTGACGCCAAGCTGGGCCACCTTTCACTGTCATGATAGGGGCAATAACGTTGACTAATTGTGCCAAACAACCAATTTTTACCACGTCGCTGTGACGAATAAAACTGTTCAGAATACAGCCAACTTGCAGTGTATCAGCAAAGTCGTAAATGTCTTCTAGCAAAGCAGGAGCATGCGGCCAGCCGTCGTTGCCGCCGAGGATTTTTTTGTCTTGTTCGTTGGAGTGATACCAGACGTTCCATTCATCAAAAGAAATATATACGTCGTGGTTAGAGCGTTTTTTCGCTTTGGTGGTTTTAATGACTGCCGCAATAGTGTCTATGTAGTTATCCAGTAGACTGGCTTTGGCTAAATAGTTGGCTGTGTTTTTCTCATGGTCATCGAAATACATATGCAATGAAATATAGTCGACGGTTTCATAGGTGTAATCTAGAACGGTGCTTTCCCATTCTGGGTAAGTGGCCATTTTAGGAGAGGAAGAGCCACAAACAACCAATTCGATATTCTTGTCAAAGGCACGCATGGCTTTAGCGGTTTCAAAGGCGACTCGACCATATTCTGCAGCGGTTTTTTGACCGATCTGCCAAGGGCCATCCATTTCATTACCAAGACACCAAAGTTTCACGTCCCAAGGTTCTTCGCGACCGTTTTTCTTACGCAGGTCAGACCAGTAAGAGCCACCAGGATGATTAACGTATTCTAGAAAAGCGCGGGCTTCATCAAGTCCTCGTGAGCCAAGGTTCACTGCCAGCATCATTTCTGTGCCAGCTTGTTCTGCCCATTCGGCAAACTCGTGAATACCTATTTCGTTGCTTTCTGAGGTATGCCAGGCAAGGTCTAGGCGAGTCGGGCGGTCTTCTTTTGGCCCAATGCCGTCTTCCCAGTTGTAGGCAGAAACAAAGTTGCCACCAGGATAGCGGGTAACAGGAACATCGATGTCTTTAATCAGTTCGATAACATCTTGGCGAAAACCATGCTCATCTGCGGTTGCATGTCCTGGCTCGTAAATGCCGCTGTAAACAGCGCGACCTAAATGTTCTATAAAAGAGCCGTAAAGGCGTGGGTCTATTTTAGCAATCACATAATCTTTGTGTGCAGTCACGTTAGCGCGCATGCTTACTCCTTTCTTATTTTTGTACTTATTTAAGGTATTTTTAAGTATCTGATTTTTTGTTTATTATCCGATAAATCGATATTAAAGGCATATTTGATCTGAGGTCAATCAATAAGACGTTTATTTTTCGTGCAGTTAAATACCAAAAATGGTATGGCGAAGTGAGATTTATAGCGAAAAAAGAAAGAGGTAAGTATTTAGTTATTTCCTAACGTGTTGAAACTTATATTTTTTTAGTTTTGCTGGTTAGGGGAGGGCTTGTTAAGTCCCCAGGTCAGAAAATAAGATGCTGTATATGAGGTTAAGATTGAAGGCGTAATATAATGTCTTGGTTGTAATTGCCAAATTGTTTGCCAAAAATATTGATGCCGCCAGGGTGTTCAGCATTGTCTGGTACTGAAATTCGTACCCGAATGGATCGGTGCTCTTCAAGTGCTAGGTCTTTCAAAGAGACGTCTGAGACGCGCATGCCATCCACAAAAGTACCGTTATTGGTGACACGGAAGCTTTTTAAATGCCCATATTGACTGCCCGCGAGTTTCCACCAGTCGGGCGTGTATTTGCCTTGGTGATCGCCATAATCGCCAGGCGCAGTCCAGATAGCAGCGGTTTTGCCATTGATGGAAATATGGATGTCCGAAGGCCAGTTTTCAGAGGTGCCAGGGACTTCAGAAGAAAGCTCCATTACCAGCTCTAGCTCTTTGACTGTCTGGCCTGCAATGCGGGCATTGTTGGGAAATTGATATTCCACGTAGCCTTTGGTGAACCATAACAGGCTGGCTCGCATACGGTCTGGGGAAAGGTAAGTATCAGGGCTATCTAAAAATCCAACGATGCCAGACTCAGAGCACAAGCCACAAGGCGCCATCACATCAAATTCAGAATACAGGCCAACAGGCATGGATACTTCAATGACATTATTTTGATTTTGCTTGGTGTTGCTGAAAGATAGGACGATTTCTTCGTGTGTCGCACGGCAGATTTTTTGGCTGCCTTTACGGCCTTTTTGGCTTTCTGTAGTGATTAAGCCCACTGTTTCGAGGGAGTTGATATGACTAGAAGTAGATGATTGCGGTAGTTCGAGTAGATCGGCAATATCATTAACATTCATTGGCCCTTTTTCATGTAACAAGGACAAAATTGCCAAACGCGCTGGAGCCGCTAGGCTTTTTAGGACATCAGCCCCGTCTTCAGGTGTTAGCAATAAGAACTTTTTACTCATCATCATCTCCACTTCAAGATGCCTTTATATCGAGTATTGTGATTCTTATCAAGTTTTAAATGGCTTCCTCACTTAGTTCACTTTGTGAGAAAGCCACATCTTTTTCTGAAAAAGCAGACGTTATTGGCTAATTATACAGGGCATGGAAAGGTACCAAGACCAGTGAAGGGAACAAAATTAACGCAATAAGTAAGGCTAGTTGAGCTAATAAGAAAGGTGCAATACCTTTAGTAACCGCTCCCATGCTGGTGTTGCCGACGCTTGATATGGCCGCTAATACCGTCCCCACTGGTGGTGTCAGTAAGCCAATACTCAGGTTCAGCACAAAGACGATGCCAAAATAGACAGGATCAATACCCGCCGCTGTAACAACCGGCATGAGAACCGGAGTCAAAATTAAGATAACTGGCGCAAGATCCATCGCCATACCGATGATTAATACCAAGATGTTGATAATGATCATTAGAGTGGTTGGATCGTCTTTCCAGCGTTGTAATAATTCGGACACGGCGCCAGGAATATCGGCCATGGTGATCATCCAAGCGGCAATAGAAGAGGCCGCCACCAAGAACATAATAATGCTTGTTAATGTGGCACAATTCACCAATACACTATAAAGACGCTTAGGCGTGAGCTCGCGATACACGAATATTCCGATAAAAAGCGCATAAAACGCTGCCACAGCACCTGCTTCTGTTGGGGTAAATACGCCAAAACGCAAACCGACAACAATAATGACGGGTAAAATGAGTGCCCATAATGCATTTTTTAGAGCATGTAGTCGCTCGTTAAGGCTGGCTTTTTCTAGTAATTCGATATCTTCTTTGCGGGTTACGTACCACCACACAAAAATAAGCAAAACGCCCATCATCAGGCCTGGCGCTAAACCCGCAATAAAAAGCTGTGAGATAGAAACGCCACTTGTGACACCGAATAGAATTAACGGAATACTCGGCGGTAAAATTGGGGCAATAATGCCGCTAGAAGCAATAAGGCCACAAGAGCGGTTATGGTCATAACCCGCTTTTACCATGAGCGGAATCAATATGGCACCAAGTGCTACGGTATCAGCAACGGCGGAACCTGATAACGACGCAAAAAGTATAGCCGCCACAATGGTGACATAACCCATGCCGCCTTTTTTATGACCAAGCATGGTCATGCCTAAATCAATGATTCGACGGGTAATTCCGCCTGCATTCATTAATTCCCCTGCCAATATGAAGAAGGGAATGGCCATCAAAGAGAAATTATTGCTACCGCTGACTAGGTTTTCTGCAATCAACTGGCTGTTAAACATGTCCATGTAAAACATCAGCGCCATGCCTGTCATAATGAGCGCGAAGGCGATAGGCATACCGATAATAATGGCGCCAAATAACGCGCCAGCAAAAATGACCAGCTCCATTATGCTTCTCCTTCTTGATGGTTTTTATTGAGAGCGTCTTGTTGCTGTTCGTTTTCGAATAAGCGTCTAATGCCAAATAGAATAAACAAGCACATGCAAGCACCCATAATCATGGCGCCTGCATAGAGCAACCACAAAGGCATATTTGTGGCGGGTCCGAGGGTATTAATATTGATTTTAGCTAGCTGCCAGCTACCATCGATGAGTAACCAGAGGGCGTATATCATTAAGGCAGCAGAGATAAGTTGCAGTGCGACTCTTAACCATTTGAACGGTATAAGCTTTATGAAAATGTCGACGTTCAAATGTTGATTGAGCTTCATAGCTCGAGTGGTGCCGAGAAAAATCATAAAAACAAACAGGTAGCGCGACATTTCTTCCGACCATGTGATACCAGAATCGAATAAATAGCGAAGAACGACATTCGAGAAAACAAGGCAAGACATTGCGGCTAGACAACCTGCCATGCCGATTCCCAGAAGTAAGTCTACAGAGCGAGATAGCTTTTTCATCATGGTGAAGCTCTTAATTGGTCAAACAGTATTAAGGTTTAATATTAAAAAGGGCGTCTATATGGAATATACAGACGCCTTTATCAAACTTACTTTTCGCCTAGTGCAATGATTTCTTGAACAATATCGCGAGCTTCTGGGTGTGATTTATAGAAGCTTTCATAAGCAGACTGTTCTGCTTGTATTAATGCCGTATGGAAGTCTTGGTTTGGAACTGTGATCTTCACGCCATCTTGCTCAAGCTTCGCTTTGTTTTGTGCTTCTTGCTTGATCAACAAACTCCACTCTTGCTTCGCTGCATTTTGTGCCGCAGTAGAGACGGCTTTTTGTTGTTCCTTGGATAAGCCGTTCCAGGTTTTGTTGTTCATTAAGTACAAGTTTGGCGTGAAAACGTGATTCGTTTCTGTGATGTATTTCACAATTTCATACCACTTAGACGCGACAATATTTGGGTATGGATTTTCTACGCCATCCACAACACCTTGCTCTAATGCACTAAATACTTCTGAAATAGGCAAAGGTGTGATATTTGCCCCTAGGTTGTTGCCGATTTCAAGCATGCTGGTGATGCCAGGAAAGCGCAGACGAAGTCCTTTGAAGTCCTCCATGGAGGAGATCTCACGATTACTGGCAACCACGCGGAAACCTTGTACACCATAGGCAAGGAAATGCATGCCTGTATTGGTGTCCATATCATTCACTAATTTCTGACCGATATCGCTGTTTAATACAGTTTGAGCATGTTCGTAATTTTTGAATAAGAAGGGCAGTTGGATAATACCAACGTTTTCTACTTCTTTATCCATAATAGTACCGAGGATAGCCATACTAATAGTGCCGCCTCGAACAGAGTTATAAAGCTTTTCTTCTGCGCCCAATACACCATTGCTAAATACTTTAACTTTTAGTTCGCCATTACTAATGCTTTCGACATCTTTTTTGAAGGTGTCTTTTAGGGCGATACTGTTTGGGTGAGTATCAGGAAAAAAGTTAGCAACCGTAATCATTTTTGCTGCAAAAGCTGCTGGCGTGACAGCAAGAGCAGATGTGATAGTGAGGGCCGCAAGGGTTTTTCTTGTGAACATAGTCTTCTCCTAAATACGCTTTAAGCGTAGATTATTTTTATTGTGCTAAGAAATATTGTGCTATTTATCGCTAATTAAGCAGCTTGCTATAGTGTACTTTTCAAGGGTTTCTGGCTTTGGTGAGAAACCTAACCCAAAAGTGTTTCCAAGATCGAATGTTGCAGGGCATTCATTAAGTGGATGAAGGGAATCAGCCAACTCAATAAAGGGAATTTCTAATGATGTTTCAGGCATGGTTGCAGCGATGAAATGGGCAGTCGCTATCATACCGGCACCATAGTAGAAACAGTGAGGGACGACTTTGATATTGTGATGTTTGGCACGTTTGCAGACATCGTACATGCCTGTAATACCACCTATTTTGCTGACGCTAGGTTGAGCGATATCAATGGCACCTGCTTTAAAAAGTTGCTCAAACCCTTCTGGGCCAGAGGCGTTTTCACCCGCAGAGATCGGCACGCCAATGTTTCTAATAGTGGCAAGTTGCGCAGCATCTTCTGGTGGCCAAACAGGTTCTTCTACCCAGCTTAAGTTAAGCGATTTCAACTCGGTAACCTTGACGGTAGCTTCAGTGAGGCTCCACGGGCAATTAACGTCAACCATAAGTTCCACGTCATTAGGCAAAGCCCCGCGAGCAGTGGCAATGGCTTCATAAGTTGTTTCGTGGAGTTTGATTTTTTTGAAGCCAGCATTGGCAGTTCGTAAGACGTTTTCACGGACTTTATCTGGTTTGTTGCCATAACTTACCAGGCTAGCGTAAAGGCTGATTTTGCCGCTCTTGCCACCGAGAAATTGATACAAAGGTTGCTTGGCTTGTTGTGCTTTAAGGTCCCAAACTGCAATGTCGATAGCGGATAGGGCGTAAAGCATTGGGCCAGAACTGCCGAAACTGTGCAGAGCGCGCTTAGCTGCGTAGAGGTGTTGTTCGTAATCTGCGATGCTTTTGCCAATAAACATGGGCGCAACAAGGTGTTCTAAAGCCGCATAGGTAACGACGTTTGAGGCGTGTCCGAACGCTTCGCCCCAGCCAGTTAGACCCGTATCGGTTTCTACTTCAATAAGAAGTGATTCCATCTTGTTAATGTTAGGAGAGGCGCCGTTGAATTTGTCTTCCTCTTTTACGGGAGCGATGTCTCGTATGCCGGCCGTAAATGGAATAGCAATGCGCCTAATTGTTATTTTTGTAATTTTCATGACTAAGAAAATCTCTTTAGATCTGATGTAATTATTTTGATGTAGTACATCATACAACTTGTTCGTTATTGGTCAAGAGGTACGATGACTATTTTTTTATGGGGTTTGACATCACTTTTTCGGGTTATTATCACGTTATAATCGTATGTTTTTGTGGTTACTTGATAGTTAACGTCTTGTTATTTTTTAGTTTTCCGTATTTCTTTTATATGTTGTATGATGACTTTTTGGTTGTTAGGAATAACTGAAAGTGAAAGATAATTCATTATTGACCACGATTTCTGTTGATGAGCCCCATCGCGAACAAAAGCCACAACGTAATTTGGCGCAAAAACTGGTTCAAGAAATACTGCAGAAAATTGAAAGTAAGGTTTTAGTTCCTGGTGATAAGTTGCCTAAAGAGGCTGATATCATGCAAGAGCATGGTGTTAGCCGAACGGTTGTTCGAGAAGCACTGCAGCGCCTTCAAGCATCAGGAAATGTTGAAACCAAACACGGTATAGGTACCTTTGTTTTAAATAATAAAGGGCAAGGGCCAATGGATCTGTCGTTTGATTATGTCAACGATGCTGTAGAGATTTTGGAGTTACGCATTGGATTGGAAGTGGAAATAGCCGGTTTGGCTGCGTTACGACGCACCGATGAACAGCTGGTGGAAATTCGCAAAGCGTTGGATGCCTTGCGAGCCATAGATAGAAATGGGCATGTATCAGATGCTGGGTCAGCGGATTTTAACTTCCATTTATTAATCGCCAAATCAGCAGGCAATCATTACTTTGTTGATATCATGCAGCACATGGAAAACAGTTTAGTACCACGTAAGCGTATTGATGTGTCTCATGTGAATCATGAACACGAAGAAGTATATACCGCGATAGAGCGAGGGGATTCCTATGCTGCGCGGGCTGCAATGCGTTTGCACCTAACAAACAGTCGAGAGCGCTTTTTGAAACTGGCAAGACAGTGATTCCCCAGTAGGGGGGAATCACTTTACTAGTGCCTTATTAGCATTACGCCAATGGCCCGCCAATAATAGTCGTACGCAAACCTGCGATAATGTTTTCACCCGTTTCTTGTCTTAGTTCATCATACCAAGCTTGGGTTTCTTGCATGTCTTTACCATGAGTAACATCGCAACGTTTGCGAGCTTTTAATACAAGATCCTTCACGCGAAAACGGCGTTCTTCTTCGTATTGCTTCAAAGCCGCTAGCACACCAGAAACCGTTTTGCCTTTCTCTTTGAATTGATCCGCGAAACACTGACCAAGCACGACTGCATCTTCCAGCGCCGAGCAACCGCCTTGGCCAATGTCTGGTGTTGTGCTGTGAGCCGCATCGCCGAGTAGGGCGATATTGCCTTTTACCAAGGTGTCGAATGGTTCGATGTCATGAATTTCGATACGATTGGTGGTTTCAGGATTAATGGCTGCAATCAATTTTTGAACGGGATCAGCCCAGCCAGCAAAGTAACCCGTTAGATCAGCAATGACAGTACTCCTGTCTTCTGCTAAACCTTTTGGTAATGGCACATCAAAGAAGAAGTAAAAACGATCATCGGCAATCGGCATGATAGAAACGCGTTTGCCTTCCCCGACAAAGGTCGTCCACTGATCAGCAGGGGCAATACTTTCATCAATTTCAACCAAACCATTCCAATTCACGTAATCGGCATAGCGGCGTTCGGTTTGATAGCCAATGACATCAGCGCGAACGACAGAGTGCGTGCCGTCAGCAGCAATCATAAAGTCACCCACAGCGCTGGTACCATCGGTAAAATACGCGGTGACGCCAGTGTCACTCTGTTCGACTTTTTCAATACGCTTGCCAAATTGAACCTTATCACGGCCCCACCAATCGATCATTTGGCTTTGTAAGTCGGCACGTGATACTGGGCAAGGGCGTTCCCCAACCGCATCAACCAATGGTGAAAGACTAAATTGGGTCATTACACTTCCAGTTAAGCCATCGTGGTAAGCCATGTTGTGCATTGGTCCGCCCAGTTCGTCCATAATGCTGCCCATACCTAGATGGTTCATGCATTTCACGCCGTTAGACCAAATAGAAAGCGCTGCTCCAACAGGCTTGATTTCTTTCACAGCTTCAAAAATTTCACACTCGATGCCTTGTTGCTTTAACGCAGCTGCTGCAGACATGCCGCCAATACCGCCGCCAATAATAAGTGCTTTCATACCATTCCCCTTTAATCTTTCGCTTGTTTTCGTGTTGTCTTAGCGAATTTTTAATGTCTTGTTAAAGGAGTAAATGGCAATAAATATGCCATGAAACAAATGGACCTATATTTATTTGTGTGAAACCTTTGTTTTAGAGGGGTGCGTGATCTGTGGTGCTAAGTCAAAGAAGAAATAGGCTGGTTTTCTTCTTTGACCGATAGGGCAGGAAGTGACTTATCTTGGTGCGGTTTTATATGCATTTGCTCTATTCTGGCTCGTTTAGCCTTAACTGGAAGCCTAATGAACTAAGGCTAGCTGCCACGGTAAGTACTGTAAGAATAAGGCGAGACAAGTAGTGGAACATGATAATGAGCGTTTTCATCACTGATGCCGAAACGAATAATTACTGTATTTAAGAAGCTTGGACCCTCTTTTAGAGTGTCTTCATTAGAGCAGTCAGCAAAGTACTCATCAATGGCGAACTCCAGCTCATATATGCCTGCAGAGAAGCTATCCGCTTGTAATAAGGGCTGATCACAGCGACCATCATTGTTGGATATCGTGCTATTGATCAGCTGTCGTTGACCGTTATTAGTATGCTGGTAAAGGTCAATTTTAACGCCAGCGGCTGCGATGCCTTTTGTTGTGTCTAAAATGTGAGTGGTTAAGTATCCCATTGTTTTACCTCAATCTAATTTGAAAACTAGCCTGCTTTTTGCAAGTAAGTGTCTTTATAAGTGAAATGGTGCTGAAAATATTGTTTCATAGAGATCAATATTTGTGCCATGTGTTCCTGTAGTAAGCGTTTTTATTATTTATCGAGATTCGTTTAGAAATCTTTTTTTGTATAAGCCGTCAGAGATTGGAGTCCTATTATGCACGACCCGTTAGCTGTAATCAGTGAAATGGAAGAGGCGGATTTTATCGCTTTATTTAGTAGTATTTATGAACATTCCACCTGGGTAGCAGAAGAACTATGGCGCCAAAAAATGGCGCATCCAAGTGAGCATTTTGACAGTATCGATAAAATAAAAGCCACTATGGCAGACATCGTAGAACAAAGTACAGACGAACAAAAACTCATACTCCTGCGTGCTCACCCAGATTTAGCTGGCAAAGCAGCTTTAGCTGGCGAGCTTACTCATGCTTCAACGTCTGAACAGTCAGGAGCAGGGCTTGATCAATGTTCAGAAGAAGAGTTAGCGCATTTTCTACAGCTGAACGATACCTATCGAGAGAAGTTTGGCTTTCCCTTCATCATGGCCGTGAAGGGCGCGACCAAGGATCAGATACTGTCAGGCTTTAAAGCCAGAATGCCCAATGACTGGCAAACCGAATTTGACCGCGCCATGAGCGAAGTGCATAAAATTGCTGGGTTTAGATTGGCGGATTTGTGAAATTGCGCCTACCGATTCATATAAAAACCGCCATCGATGTATAAATGTCGATGGCGGTTTTTATAAGTAGGGAAGTGAAAGTTGTAGGCTTATTTATCTACAAAGTTAGCTTGAATACGTTGCGTCAAAAAATCTGCAGCGCTGATAGGTTGATAACGTTTAGCCGGACCTTGGATGATCTGCGTTTTATTCGCTTGGCAAAAGAAGGCAATGGAATGACGGCTGCCACAGTATTCATCGATTCGTGGCTGGCGAACTCTGTGTAAGTTGGATTTCAACTGGTCATCGCTCCAGCGCATGAGCATATCGCCGATGTTGCAGGTGATCACGCCGCCAAGGGGCGGAATGCTGGTCCAGCGCTGAGTATCTGCTTCGGCACCGGGGCAAACTTGTAAGCCGCCGTGGCCTTCGTGTTGGAACAATAAAGTCAAACAATCGAAATCCGTATGAGCGCCCGCCCGCCACATATTGCCTTGCTCGGTGACGCCTTCGGTGGCGTAATAATGCAACAAGCGCAAAGTGCTTTGGTAGTCTGGCTGACGTGGGTCATGGGCTTTGCTAAAGAAGTCTCGATCAAAGCCGAGCTTGTCGGCAAAGCAAGACAATACCTTCATGCCGACTTCCCAACATTGTTTTTCAAAACGCAAGGTATTGGCCTGAAAGTCTGGTAGCTCTTCTTCAGTTGGCCATAAATTATCCATGTGATATTGGGTAATCTGATAAGACTCTTTTTGATCCTTGGTGCCAGTAGAAGGGCGGATTTGGCTGCGACTTTCCCAGCCCGCATTGACGCTTTTGGGCCTTGGGTATTTGCTTTTAATACTTTCTGGAAGGCTAAAGAAACGCTCGGACTCTTTAAAGGCCGCTTTTATTTCTTCAGGATCAATACCGTGGTTACTTAATTGGAAAAAGCCAATCTCGGTGGCAGCTAGCCAAAGCTGCTCGGTGATTTCTTCTCGGCGATTTTCAAAATCGCTCATATCGATAATGCGAATTTCTCGGTCGTTGGTGTCTTCGCCTGCACCACCAAACGTGGTTTCACGTTGTAGCTCTTCCAATGAATATGAATCAGTCATTATGGTCTCCTCCTAGTGGAAAATGGAGCAATGACCTGATGCACTTCAAAAGAAATACATCTGACTGCTTCTACTCCGATTGTTTTCTATTGCTTAATTAGTATTACCAAACACCTTCATGCAATTTTGCTGCCTCTTCTTCAAGACAAGGCCCAATGACTTCCACTTTTCGTTGTCCTGATTCAAACACAGTGCGACAAGGCAAAGCCAAGGTTGGGTTTTCTGGGTGATTCCCGGTGATCTGTTTCAAGCTGTCTTCGCTTAATCCATACACAAGGCGTCCTAATCCTGCCCAATAGGCAGAACCTGCACACATGGCGCAAGGCTCGGCGGAAACGTACATGGTGCATTTCGCTAAAAAGTCAGGGCGATACGCCTTGCTAGCGCGCGTCATTAATTTGCGCTCGGCGTGTCCCGTCATATCGAAATCAGGCAAGTAGCCATTTACTTGGCTCATTAGCACATTGTCTTCATCGTCGACCAATATCGCCGCAAACGGGTGGATGCCTTGTTGTTTGGCTTCATCCGCAAGTGCGAAGCTTTGACGTAGAAAGTCTGTGTCTTTTGTATTTAATGTCATATCTGTCTCTGTTATTAAGATTTTTACGATGTCATGAGCACAATAATCGTAAGTTATTTCTTCTTAGGAAGGCTCCACGGGAAAAACCACGCCTGAATCCACTGGATCGATTTAAACAGCAACAAACTGATAACCGACAAGAAGATTAGCCCAGCAAAAGCTTGTGGAATTTTAAAGAACGAGGTGGAAAACTGAATGAAATAACCCAAGCCTTCTTCTGCCGCGACGAACTCTGCTACCACAGCGCCGATAATCGCCAAGGTGATAGAGACACGAAGGCCACTAAAAATGTGTGGAATCGCATAAGGAATTCGGATCTGCCAAGTTTCACGATATCGTGGAGCACGCAAAGATTGGCTGAGTTCGATCATTTCTGGTGGTGTTTCCAACATGCCCGTTGTGGTGGATACCACCAGAGGGAAGAAGGTGATTAAGCAAGTGATCAGCACGCGAGATGGATCGTCTGTACCAAGTAATACGATGATCAAAGGCGCAACAGCGACTACAGGCGTAGATTGAATCACGATCAAAGCTGGATACAGCACGCGGTTCATCAACTCGGAACGCATCATGCCAATCGACAATGGAATCGCAATGAGAATAGACAGACCAAAGCCCATTAGTGCAACTCGTAACGTGGCCCAAAGGTGCGTAAGCCAGCGGGAAAACTCCACATCAAAAAACGCCATGAATATCGCGGCTGGAGAGGGCAGAATGTAATTTGGTACATTACCAAAGCGACAGATTAATTCCCATAACAGCACTAGGCCGATAAAGAATAAGCCCGGTGCAAAGCGGTTGGCTTGTTGGCCGAGCCAGGTTTTAGGCTGGTACGTTTGGTTCATAAATATAGCCTCTGATTATATCGGTTAGCTCTGCAAAACGAGGGGAGTTAATGGTTTGTGAAGAACGGGGGCGAGGTAAGTCCACCTCGATCAAATCCAGCACCGACCCAGGGCGTTTGCTCATGACGAGAATACGATCCGATAACAACACAGCTTCACTAATAGAGTGAGTAATAAACAGCACGGTCTTTGGATTCTTCTTCCAGATATCGAGCAGGTCGAAACCGATTTGCTCACGCGTTAACGCATCCAATGCCGAGAAGGGTTCATCCATCAAAAGAATGTCTGGGTTGAGCAAAAGTGCTCGCACAATGCCAACACGTTGTTGCATGCCGCCTGATAATTCGTCCGGCATCTTGTCAGCAAATTGGGTCAAGCCTGCCATTTCCAGTAACTCGTTAGCGCGCTTTTCATCACTAGGGGAATAGCGGCCGTATTTGTGTTTCAGTGGAAACAGCACATTTTTACGTACCGTTAGCCATGGCAATAAATTGGCTTTTTGAAACACGATGCCCACATCATCACGCGGTTCAGTGACGGGGCGGTTAAAGACAGATACTTCACCATGAGAAGGGATCAACAAGCCTGCCACCATGCGCAATAGGGTGGATTTACCACAACCAGAAGGCCCAACCACTGCAACGAATTCGTGGCGGTGGATGTCGAGGTCAATGTCTTGCACAACCATGGGAGCATCTGGGCGTGGGTCAAATTTATGACCCACTTTTTTCATGCTAACGTAGGCGGATTTGTTGCCATCCGTCGTATTTTTATCTTCCATACCCTTACTCCGGCTTAAAGCTGTTGTTCACTGCGGTTTTTGGGTCTATTGCATCCACAGATACACCATTGGCTTGCGCTACGTATTCCCATGTTTTTTGAATACGCGCGTCGGTGAAGTTACCGAAGCCGTCTTGTGTTGTTACGTCGTTGTACACCAAGTTATAAATGCTCTTGATTTGTGCGGAGACAATGTTGGCGTCTACTTCTGGTACCATTTTGTGTAAGTCAGCACCCGCTTGATCTGGGTTGGCATAAGTAAACTCAATGGATTTCGCGAAAGCTTTGATGAAGCGTTTTGCAACATCTGGGCGTTCTTCTAAGAATTTTTCAGATGCTAAGACAGAGGAACTATAAAGTGACAAACCAGAATTTGACCAAGGCATTTCAATCAGCTCTTTGCCAGCCCCTTTTGCTTGCGACTCATAAAGTGCGGTGTTGGTGACCCAAGCTATAATGGCATCCGTGCTGCCCGTGATCATCATTGGTGCTAGGGCACCTGGGTCAGATTTCACTAATTTAATGTCGTCTTCACTCAAACCATTTTGTTTTAATACCAATGGCAAGAAAGCATTGGATGAAGTGAAAGGAGAGGTAGCGACTTTTTTTCCTTTCAAATCTTTGATCGATTTAATGCCGCTGCTTTTCAATACGAAAAAGGCGTGTGGTGCTTGCGTGAAGTAAGGATAAACCGCTACAACAGGCACATTATCCTGCGCCTTAGCTGCCATCAGAGCGCCAATATCAGAACTGCCAATATCCGATTGGCCAGTGGCCATCTTAGTTAATGCATCTGTGGAACCACGACCACTGGCGATCTTAACTTCCAAATCTTCGTCAGCAAAGAAACCTTGTTGGATGCCTACATAAACGGGCGCTTTATCACCACCTGGTAACCAGTCTAATTGAAACGTTACCTGATCTGCTGCCATGGCAGAGGTGGTTGAGATGAGACTGGCTAAAAGAGTCATTCGAATTGCTGTTTTCTTTGCCGTTTTCATAAGCATACTCCATACAATTAATAGGGGATAAAGACCCGCTTGTTTCATATTAAATGTATATAGCAACATTTGTTCCATGTTTGTGGAGAGGACGTATTTAATTTTTTAAGTGATTGAATTTAATATTAAAAAGTAAAGTGGAAGACTTTTGGTGATAAGACAGGAAAGGATTCGAAAAGAAAAAATGAAACAAAATGGTGCGATATCAACAGACTTGATAGGCGATAGCCTGAGGCTCTTTTTTTTATTTTGTAGACAAAATTTAGGTCATATTTCAGACCTAAATTTTTGGAGGTACTGTATCTTTGTCGTTCTGGACTTATGTTTGATGTTTACTTCGGAGTGCTCACTAAGACGGTTCTATCATCATGAAGTGCGTGTCAGCTTGTGCGATAGGGCAGTGATCGACGCCTTTTGGCATGACATACATTTCGCCTGTCTCAAGGGTGATGTCGTTGGATTCTTTGAGCTTTAATGTCAGTTGGCCTTTGAATACCATGATTATTTTCTCTTCGTCTTCATGTTTGTGCCAGCCTAACTCTCCTGTCCCTTTTAGGATGCGTACCGATTGATCATTAGACCTGGCAATGATTTTTGGTGCCCATTCTTCTTTAAGAAGAGAGAATTGCTCATTGATACTAATTTTATCCATACTCATTACTTTCATATCCTTACGATGAATCTATAAATGATAATAAAACTCATTTGTATGTTTTTCTAGAGCAACTTTTGTTTTTTGTATCTAATTTCTCTTTAGGTCAAACACATTTATTCTGTGCCTTGTAATATCAATTGTTCAAGAGATCATAATAGTCTTCAAATTAAAAGTTTGTACGGTTGGTCAGGTTTTTGCATTTAAGCTATCATTACTAACATCATTTTAAATAAGGAGAGCGCTTTGCAATTTATACTAAACGATGAGCTCATCGACGATAACACGCTCCCTAGCGACTTTACTGCTTTGCGCTATCTAAGAGAAAAGCGTGGATTAACCGGAACGAAGGAGGGCTGCGCATCAGGAGATTGTGGTGCATGCACGCTTCTTGTTGGTGCGTTAGAAAACGGCGAGTTGACTTATTCAACGCTCAATTCATGTATTACGCCAGTGCAATCCTTGTCGGGCAAGCATGTTGTCTCTGTTGAATATTTGTCCAAGGTGGATGAGTTGCATCCTGCTCAACAAGCCATGGTGGAATCTCATGGTTCACAGTGTGGCTTTTGTACACCGGGTTTTGTGTTGTCTTTGGCAGGGTTATACGAAAATAAACAGAACGCTGACCAGCCGATTGACCGTGAAGCAGTTTGCGATGCCATCTCTGGTAACCTGTGTCGTTGCACTGGCTATCGCCCAATCATCGATGCTGGCTTATCTATGATCAAGGTTCAAGAAGCAAAAGAGACACCTTTTATTGAGCTGATGAGTAAAAACGAAGGCATTAAAAGTCTACTTGAAAACCTGCAAGCCGAGACGAATGCCAAAAGCAATTATCTGCAACCTACCAATTTAGAGCAACTTGCTCAGGCGTTAACTTCATACCCAGACGCGAGCTTGATCGCCGGTGGCACAGATTTAATGCTAGAAAACACTCAGCGCTATCGTGATTTTGATACCTTAATTGACGTATCTAGCGTGGTTGAACTTAAAGCGCTGGACATTGGTGCCATCACTTTAACCATAGGCGCATCGGTGACTTACAGTGAATTGGAAGATTTTAGTAAGATACTCTATCCGCAGATCCATGGCTTGCTGAGCCGAATTGCTTCTCGACAAATTCGTAACCGCGGCACGATTGGCGGCAACGTCGCGAACGCCTCACCTATTGCCGATTTACCGCCCTTGTTATTGGCATTTGATGCCGATATTCAATTGTTAAAAACAGACGGCAGTACCAGAACGGTAAACATTAATGATTTCTACCAAGGCTACAAACAAACCCAATTAGCGAAGGATGAAATGATCGCATCCTTTGATTTGCCGCTCGATAAACTGGCGCAGTTCCATCGTTTTTATAAAGTGTCAAAACGCATGGAAGACGATATTTCCAGTGTCATGTTGGCAGTTCGATTCGACGTGGATAATGGCAAACTAAGCGATGTGCGCTTGGCATTTGGTGGCATGGCCGCCACACCGATTCGTGGTTTTAAAGCAGAAGCTGCGCTGACTGACAAAGCCATTAACGACGAGCAAGCCCTAAACCAAGCCATCGACGCATTGCGCGCTGAGTTAACACCCATGAGCGACATGCGAGCCAGCGCGAAATATCGCTTAGACATGGCCTGTAACCTGATTCGCAAAGCATGGCTGGAACTAAACGGCACCGACGTGGTGACTTTTTCAGGTCACGCTGTCAGCGATTCCATTTTATCGACCGGTTTGGAGGGCAGCACTCATGCGTAAACTTCCACAAGACTTTAACCTCGACACAAAAGCCTTTAAAAAGGGACTTCTGCCTGTTCATGAATCGGCTATTAAGCACGTAACAGGTCAAGCGGTTTATATTGACGATATGCCAGAATGGCCGAATGAACTGCATGTAGCAACGGGATTATCGACCGAAGCCCATGCCGATATTGTGTCGATCAATTTGGACAAAGTTCGTGCTTACCCAGGCGTGGTTGATGTGATCGTGCAAGCTGATATTCCCGGTGAAGTCGACGTATCGCCTGTATTGAGCGGTGACTTATTGTTGGCTGGCGATTTTGTTCACTTCATAGGGCAATCAATTTTTGCCGTCGCGGCGACCAGCTTACGTGCGGCGAAACAAGCCGTTGCTTTGGCTGAGATAGAGTACAAACCGCGAGAAGCGACCTTGCATCCTCGCCAATCGTTAGAGCGTCAAGAGTTCGTTTTACCGACTCACACTATCAGTTGTGGTGATGCCAAAGGCGCATTAGAAACCGCGCCGAATAAACTCAAATCCGATTTGTACATCAAGGGCCAAGAGCACTTCTATTTGGAAGGGCAGATCAGTGTGGCAACCCCAAATGAAGACGGTGGCGTACAAGTATTTGCATCCTCTCAGCATCCTGCTGAAGTGCAAAAGCTGGTGGCTCGTGTGCTGGGTTTACCTGTAGCACAAGTTCTTGTTGAAGTACGACGCATGGGCGGTGGCTTTGGCGGCAAAGAATCGCAAGCGGCGGTGCTGGGCTGTATGGCGGCTGTGCTTGCAGTACGAAATCGTTGTCCGGTGAAATATCGCATGCCTCGTCAAGATGACATGGTGCAAACGGGTAAACGTCACGACTTCTGGAACAGCTACCAAGTGGGCTTTTCTGATGCGGGTGAAATTATCGCGGCAGAATACGACATGGTCGGCAAATGTGGCTGTACCGCCGATTTGTCAGACGGCGTTGTCGATCGCGCCATGTTCCATGCGGACAATGCTTACTTTCTACCGAATGCTCGCATCAGTGGGTATCGTGGGAAAACCCACACAGTTTCCAATACCGCGTTTCGTGGTTTTGGTGGGCCAAAAGGCGTGATCTTAGCCGAAAACGTCATTGAAGAAATTGCCTGCGCTGTGGGCAAAGATGCGTTAGATATTCGCAAGCTGAACTGTTATCAAGCGAATAAAGACACCACGCCATATGGGCAAAAAGTCGATGACGATGTGTTGCTGACATTGATTGAAGAATTGGAAACCAGCTCAGATTATCGAGCTCGCCGTGAATCGATTAAGGCCTTCAATAAGCAGAATCCTTTCCTCAAAAAAGGGCTCGCGCTCACGCCTGTTAAGTTCGGTATTTCCTTTACCTCGAAACACTTAAACCAAGGTGGTGCCTTACTGCATATCTACACGGACGGCAGTGTGCATGTGAGCCACGGCGGAACGGAAATGGGGCAGGGGCTTTATACCAAGGTAGCGCAGATTGTCGCCAAAGCCTTTGGCATTGATTACCAACGCGTCAACGTTGGCTCTACTCGTACGGATAAAGTGCCAAACGCATCACCAACTGCAGCATCAGCAGGAACGGATTTGAACGGTATGGCAGCGCTAGACGCCGCACTGACGATCAAAAGCCGCTTGCAAGAATTCGCTATGGAACACTTCGGCATCGCCGCCGATGCCTTTGCTATTGAAGACGATCAAGTCATTCTTGGCAGCGAAACTATGGGCTTTCCTGAATTCATCAAACTGGCCTACATGAACCGCGTGTCTTTGTCGTCGACAGGGTTTTATAAAACCCCCAAAATCGGCTATGACCGCAAAGCCGCCAAAGGCCGACCTTTCTTGTACTTTGCCAATGGCGCGGCCGTGTCTGAAGTAATCGTTGATACTTTCACTGGCGAGTACAAAGTCACTCAGGTGGATATCCTGCACGACGTGGGTGATTCGATAAACGCTGACATCGACATCGGCCAGATCGAAGGCGCGTTTGTACAAGGCATGGGCTGGCTCACCTCAGAAGAATTAAGCTGGGATGACAAAGGCCGTATCACCACCAACAGCCCGGCGAATTACAAGATTCCAACCTCGGCGGATATTCCAGAAAAATTCAATGTTGAATTGTTCGATCGTCCTAACAGTGAAGAATCTGTCTATCGTTCTAAAGCTGTGGGCGAACCGCCACTCATGCTGGGGATTTCCGTTTGGTGCGCATTAAAAGACGCCTGCGCTGCTGTGGCTGATCACAAAATCTCGCCACCACTGGCTGTGCCAGCCACACCAGAAGCAGTATTTTATGCGATGCAAGCGGCGCAAAATCACAAAACAGATGGGGAAGCCAGCCTATGATGTCTTCTATGAGCTGGGTTCAGGCGTTACAGGAAGTAGAGAAAGCAGGGCGAGCTTGGGTGATCGCCACCGTGATCGGCACCCAAGGTTCTGCGCCGCGGGAATCATCCAGCAAGATGATCATTACCGAGGAACATAGCTTCGACACCATCGGCGGCGGACAGCTGGAATACGCTGTCTGCCAAAAAGCCCGAGCCATGTTGCAAGATGCGGCATCGCCTTCTCATGTGCTGGAAAACTTTCCGCTCGCCGCCAAAACCAACCAATGTTGCGGCGGTACGGTTAGCGTGCTGCTGGAATATTTCCCAGAGCCCGCCAACAAAATCACCATCTTTGGAATGGGGCACGTCGCAACCACCTTGGTCAATGTATTGGGCAACATGCAGGCGAAAATCTCATGGGTCGACAGCCGTGAGAACCTAGCTCAAGAGCACAACATCAAAGGCTTACCTAGCAACGTTACACCGTATCTGTATGAATCCATGTTGGAACACATCGACCACATGAGCCATAACGAAATCGCTTTAGTCATGACTCACGACCACGCGTTAGATTATCAGCTAGTGGAAGCCTTGTTAGATCGAAAAGACTGCCGATTCATCGGCTTAATCGGCTCGAAAACCAAAGCCCTGCGCTTCAAAAAACGCCTCGTCAGCGCTTCCTTTAGCCAAGCGGAAATCGACTCCGTGCATTGCCCAGTGGGACTAAACGAAATCGCAGGCAAAAAGCCCTTCGAAATCGCCATCTCCATCTCTGGGCAAATCATCCAAATCACCCAAACCAAAGCAGAAACGAAAAAGGGCAGCGGACTGACTTGGAAAGAAATCAACAACGTCCTAAGTGAAGAGAAGGCTCACATCTAGGTCGTTTGGTAGCAGGAGCAAGGCAAACACCACCGCTCGACACTGTCGTTTGACCTCGCTCTTGGTGTTAGTCTTGCCCCTAGAAAATCATACAGTCCTAGGCGACTATTAACGTCATCCCTGCGAAGGCGGGGATCCATTGTCTTAAAAAAGGGTCGAACCCTTTTTCCTCCAACGCACTATCAGAAACAACAAGCCTCCATGGAAAAGGGTTTTGACCCTGACGCCTGCGAGAATAGACGTAATTCAAATGCTAGTCCTTCGAGAATCTTATTATTGCGTTGCTATGCCCCAGTTCTCGTGGCAAATCGTCTGAGTTTTCTATGTGCCCAATACGAGTATAGGAATATGGAGTATCAAAGGTTTTATAGAAGACCACCAAAGTGCGAGAACCCCACAGCATGATATCTCCATTATGAATGATGCCAGGTTGATAGGTATTCTTCGTCAGTGCATTTGATAAATCAAATTTCTTCTCGTTACTGTTCAGATCATCCATGTCTAGGGTCAGCGGTAACATAGCCGCAAATTCACGTGCCGCATCAGTGTCGGCTAAGGTCGCTGCGAAACGACGTTCACCAATGGTTATCCACATACGTGATTCCTCCGAGTTTATGGATGCTTGTTGAGTAGAAGTAGGCTTCGTTGTTGACTGCGCTGCATAGCTGTTACCGAGCGTTAGTAAAAGCAGTAACGAAAGGCAAATTTGCTTTAGGGTTTGTGCTTTCTGATGGTCCGCTATTAAGAGTAAGGTGTTTACGTTATCTGTGTTGATACGAAAAATTTTATTCATAATAGGGACCTCATTATTTTATTTTGCATATGGATAGATACTTTACTTTGTCTGCATACGATAAGATTGAAGCGTCAGAAAGGCACTCAAGAGCAAGACTGCTGCACTAGCAATAAAGGTGCTTTGATAGCCATCTGCATCGAAGAGTATGCCTCCTATTGTTGAACCTAACGCTATGGATAATTGAACCACGGCAACCATCAGACCGCCGCCTGCTTCAGCATTCTCTGGCATTGCTTTTGCTAACCAAGTCCACCAAGCCACAGGCGCAGCCGTAGCGACCAATCCCCACATTGCTAGCAGTAAAGCGACAGGTAACACATAGCTTCCAGCTGGTATCAGTATTACAGCAATGGCTGCCATAAAAACGGGAATGCCAATCAGCAAGCCATATAAAGTACGTTTTAGGATTGAACTGATTATTAGCGTACCGATAAACCCTGAAAAACCAATGGTGAGCAATAGAAGAGACAGTGTTGATACGCTAGTCTGCGTAACGGTTTCAAGGAAAGGGCGTAGGTAGGTAAAAAGGGCAAACTGGCCCATAAAGAAGGCACCGCATCCAGCCATACCATAGGCAACGGCACGGCTTTTTAGCGCCTTGAGAATATTGCCTGAACCTGGTTCGCGTACCTTTCCCTTCATAGACGGTAATGCGATCCACTGCCACATTAAGGTGATTAGTGCGATAGGAATGATAGCTAAAAATGCACCTCGCCACCCTACAATAGAACCTAAATAACTTCCTAATGGCGCGGCAACTACCGTTGCTAGTGCGTTACCGCCATTAAAAATAGCCAAAGCTTTAGGAACCTTGTTAGATGGAACTAACCGAATCGCCATGGCGGCTGACATTGACCAAAATCCACCGATAACCACACCGATGAGCGCACGACCAAGCATATAAGCTGTGTAGTTTGGAGCCAGCGCGACAATGCTTCCAGAGATCCCCATCAAGATTGTCAGTATTAGCATTAACTTTTTACGATCCATAGTGCCAATTAGCATAGGAAGTAAAAGGCTAGTTAGTACGGCGAAGGTGCCAGAAATTGCAATACCTTGCCCTGCCATTCCCTCCGTAATTTGTAAGTCGCTGGCAATGGGCGTTAGCAGACTAACCGGCATAAATTCGGACGCTATTAGCGTGAATACGCATAGCGACATGGCAAAAACGCCACTCCAATGAGCGGTGTTATTAGTCTTGTCTGTTGATGTTCCATCATGAGTATCAGATGTGGTGAGTGCCATAGATTTTTGTTACGCCTCGATTTTTACAAAAAAGCACCACGCGAGCTCAAAGAGCCGCATGGTACAGAAGTTACTTCAACTATTTTGATGCCGATTAGGCTAGGTGTTGCTTAAAGAAGCTAGTTAGCTTGTCGAATGGGATGACATCCACTTGATCATATAAATCAACATGGCTTGCGCCAGGAATAATCATCATCTCTTTTGGTTCAGCCGCATTTTCATAGGCTGTTTTACCCATATAAAGTGAGTGAGCCTTTTCGCCATGAATGAACAAAACTGGACGAGGAGAAATCTCTGAAATATAAGTCAGTAAAGGCATATTCATAAAGGATAATGGTGTCGTCTGTGACCATGCGTTACCAGAATTGACCGCGCGAGGGTGATAGCCACGAGGAGTCATATAGTAATCATGATAGTCGACCATGAATTGCGGCTCGCCGCCTTTTAATACATTGTACGGGGCTTGGTAAGCAGGAGCCGCTTTACCTGCATCTTCCCAACGTTGCTGGCTGAGCTGTTCTAGTCCCTGTGTGCGTTGCTCAAGGGTGACGCTGTCGTTATAGCCTTTTGACATGACACGAGTCATATCATACATAGTGCTTGCTACTACGGCTTTGACACGTTTATCGACAGCGACAGCATTTAATGCCATACCGCCCCAACCACAAATGCCGATCATCCCGATACGTTCACGATCCACATTGGCTTGCATGCCAATACAATCTACCGCTGCGCTAAAATCTTCCGTGTTGATGTCTGGAGAAGCAATGTTACGAGGTTCACCACCACTTTCACCTGTGTAAGATGGATCAAAAGCCAGCGTCACGAAGCCACGCTCTGCCATTATTTGAGCATACAGACCAGAAGATTGCTCTTTCACCGCACCGAAAGGTCCACCAACGACAATGGCTGGTAATTTGCCAGACGCATTTTTTGGTTGGTAAAGATCAGCAGCAAGAGTAATGCCGTAGCGGTTTTTGAAGGTAACTTTTTTATGATCAACCTTGTCACTTTTGGCGAATTTTTTGTCCCAGTCATTATTTAGTTTTAGTTTTATGGACGAAGCAAAGGCTTTGCTTGTGGTTAGCGAGGCAACGCCTAGTGCCACCATGCCTGCCCCTGTTAATTTCATCATATTGCGACGGCCTTCATCAGGAAGATCTTGTTGAGTCATATTATTTGTAATTTCAGTATGTTTATCCATGGTCATTCTCCAGATAAGTAAGTTAGGCAAACTAGTTGTCGATCACAAAGAGTGATTAAGCATCGTCTTTCTGAAAGCAGTCATTAGCATCTAGTTTTACAGCTCTGGGTATTTGGGGGTTAGCAGGATCCTGCTTGATTCTTGCCTGATAGTCCTGAAGAGCAGAATTTCACGTGACCTAGGATAGTGCTCCAACTATTATGAAAAGATAATTTCTCGAAGTAACTCCTTACAACTCAAAGCATTTCCATCATTAGAAGCAAAGACATGAATAGAGATATCAGTAGCATACAAACCGATTTAGCTAAGGTGATCGAAGAAAAAACAGTAGGGCAGGAAGATTGCGCTACATTAATCGAAAACCTATCTTTTTTTCGACGAGAAGTGATAACAGAGCCTTGTCCTTGCACGATTGAAGCAAGTGTTCTTTTTGTCGTTCAAGGCACTAAACAGCTGTTAGTAGGGGAGCAAGGCTTTATTTATGATACTCAGCACTTTTTATTAAACTCACTGGATTTACCAGCGAGTTCACAAGTGCTAGACGCCAGTGCAGAGAGTCCTTGTTTAGGGCTAATGCTCAAGCTCGATATGCTACTTATGGCGGATATTATCTCTCAAAATGGTATGCCTCCTCCTTATGAAAGTTCTATTAGTGGGAGCTCGGCGATAGGGACAGTTACACCATCTTTACTGGAGCCCTTTACTCGCTTGTTGGCTTTACTTGATGAGCCAGATGCTATTGCAACGCTGTCGCCACTCATTGTCAGAGAAATTCATTATCGTCTTTTGAATAGCGACCTAGCGGGTCGGCTTTGGCAGATTGCCTCAACTGGGAGTCAGGCCCACAGAATTTCAAGAGCGATTGGCTGGTTGAGAAAGCATTACTCTAAACCTTTGCATATTGAAGAGCTGGCTGCTTATGTGCAAATGAGTAGTACTACTCTGTACCATCACTTTCGTGAACACACAGCGATGAGTCCTTTGCAGTATCAGAAATGGCTACGCCTAAATGAAGCACAGCGCTTGATGCTGAATGATAGTCTTGATGCTTCAAGCGCTGCATTCAAAGTCGGTTATGAAAGTCCTTCTCATTTTAGCCGCGAATATGCTCGCCTCTTTGGGCAATCGCCCAAGCGACACATTGAGGAACTAAGAAAAGGAAGCGCAGCGCCTATCTAATCAAAAAAACGTCGTTAAAAGCGACGTTTTTTATGGGTGCAAACCAAAGATCTTTGATCCTGCTTTTATTTAGCTTACTTAAACAATTTCATCTTGCTCTTGGCGTTCGCCTTGCTCCACATTAACCTTGTAAGTTATTGATTTAAAATATATATGTAGGTCGAGGCTTCAGCCCGGCAGCGTAATTATTTCCTCCCCTTATGCCTTCCAAGGGGAGGGCGAGGGAGGGGTTATTACTTTGGTGGTTTAGTGTTATAGCGCTACAATCTTATGACTTAATAACAAAAGTTGAGGGATAAAATGAGTAATTTATCAAAGCGTTCAACCGTTTACTTTGAACCAGATACCCTCAAAGCGTTAAAAATTCGAGCGGCATCATCGGATGTTTCTGTTTCAGAGCTAATTGATGAAGCGGTTCGTTTGCTTATGAGAGAAGATCAAGAAGACCTTGCTGATATATCAGAACGAGTAAATGAGCCAGAAATGACTTAGGAATAATTGGGGTCAGAGTTAAAATTTAAAAAATGGAATACGCTCCTGACAGGTTAAGGTAGCGAAAAAAAACAGCGACTAAAAATAGAAGGGGAGTTTAATTTTACTGTCGCCCTTCACACGCTGTTATTTTTGATTGTTCGTAGGCGCTATCCTGCCCACGTGAATTAAACTCGTTAATTTGATTAAAGGCTTGATGATAAGTTGGGCGCTGCCAACGATAAACAACCATGTTCCGCTTTCGACCAGTGAGTCATTTAGGAAAAAGAAGCTTCCGATCAAGAACCACACAGCAATTAATACGTCATTGAATGCGCCTAGAGCTTCGTATCGGCGTTGTATTACAAAATGCTCGTGCCCGATATCTAGATCCCATTCGCTGTCTTGCTTCACGCTTTTCTCCTTTGCTGAGGTTGTTATAGGGGAGATGACGATAAAGCAAAAGGAATTGAGTTTAAACCCAAATATTATTCAGTTACGGGATGTTATTTATGCAAAAAAGGGCGTTTCATCATAAAACACCCTTTTTCACTCCTTAGAAATTACTTCCAAACCGGCTTTCTCACTTCATGATCCACGTCGGCAGCAGTTAGGCCAATATCTTTCAGTTGTGCTTCGTTTAAACGGCTAAGTCGGTTTCTTGTACGCCAGTTATGAGCGATTTTCTTGATAATCGCTTTCCATGGTTTTTCTTTTAGTTTGGCTAATGCGTTTTTGCATTCGTTCGTGATGACTAATTCGCTGCTTTCGAGCTTGTTCATTTCTTCTGATATGCACGTTTTCATGGTGTTTTCCTTTTCTCTGTTTATTGAGGTGTTTGCTTTATGTACAAATAATCGTCTAATTATTGCACTGCGACAAACGAGAAAAAGTGTTTTATAGTTAAGAAAATCTTACTTATAAAAGGTATGTTTCATGTCTTCTAGTCGAGCTTTGCCGCCGCTTAAATCCTTGCAGGCGTTTCGTTATGCAGCGCAGTCGTTGAGTTTTAAGAAGGCGGCGGAGTCGCTTTTTGTGACGCAGGCGGCGGTGAGTCAGCAGATCAAAACTTTGGAGCAGGCGTTAAGTGTGGAGTTGTTTGAACGACACACTCGCCAAGTGGTGTTGACGTCGGAAGGGCAGTATTTGTTTGACTACGTTGAGAAGGCGTTTGCTTTATTAGAAGAGGGTGTGAAAGGCATTACGGAAGATCCTAATCCTAGTACTTTGGTGATTAGTTCGGTGCCGTCGTTTTCGAGCCGTTGGTTGGTGTCGCGTTTGGGTGGGTTTCAAACGCAGGAGCCGGAGATTAACCTTCGCTTGAGTCCGAGTATTGAGTTGTCGACGTTTGCGGACAGTGATTTGGATTTGTGTATTCGCTTGGGTCGAGGTGAGTACGCAGGGCTAAAGTCGCAATTATTGTTTCGAGAGCATTTGGTATTGGTGTGTCATCCTTCGATGATTGATACGCAGCAGCCGATTAGAGAGCAGTTAGTTTCTATTCCTATGATTACTGATACAGGGCCTGATGTTGCGCATGTGTGGCCTGTGTTGCAGCGTTTTTTGGATCTCTATGATATGCCAATGAAGTCGCATTTGCATGTGGCGGATTCTACTTCTTTGGTGGAGGCGCTGTTGTCTCGACAAGGCATAGCCATGATGCGTTATGGTTTGGTGTATGAGCAGATCGAGAAAGGGCAGTTGATTTGTCCATTACCTATTTATATGAAGTCACAGTATGATTTTTATCTTGTCGCGCCTGCGCCGCATTTTAAGTATCAGAAGGTGATGACGTTTAAACGTTGGCTTGAGGATGAGGTGAAGGTGATTGATTCTTCTTGGTTGGCGTATCTCGAGCGACACCCAGATATGGAGGAGGTTAGGCTTTAGTAGGTATTGAATACGGCATTTACTCTATTTTTATGGCTCTTTTTTCGTTGAGCCGATTATTTTTAAGAAAAAAATTGATGAATTTGTTACAGTCTGGCGTTAGTTAAAAATAAGGTAGCACTTCTGTATTATGCCCATTAGAAATTTATTCGGTTCACTGCCTACATTTGCTGTTGAGCCTGACCAATTCCATGTCCTGCAATCTGCCCTTAGTTTTCGAGAATATTTATTAGAAGCGATCCAGAACGCCACGTCTAGGATCTATCTTGTTGCGCTTTATCTTGAAGATGATGAAGCGGGCAGAGAAGTTTTGACGGCGGCTTATGAAGCCAAGCAGCGTAACCCCAGTTTAGATATTGCGATTTGTGTTGATTGGCATCGCGCTCAGCGTGGTTTGATCGGTGCTGATAAGTCGCAAGGCAATGCCGGTATGTATCAAGCATTTGCTGAAAAATATGAGCATGCTATTCCTGTTTATGGTGTTCCTGTTCGTAACCGCGAAGTGTTTGGAGTATTGCATCTAAAAGGCTCAATTATTGATGACACTGTGATTTACAGCGGCGCCAGTATTAATAATGTTTATCTGCATCGACAAGATCGTTACCGTTTCGATCGTTATCATATTATCCAACAGCAAGCCTTGGCCGATAGTATGGTGGGATTTATTCATAATGAGATTGTCTTACAGCCTGCGGTACATAATTTAAACCAGACGGATTTGCCGACAACGAAAGACATTAAATCTGATATTCGACAGTTCCGAATGTCGTTAGGTAAGTCGTCTTATCGTGGCGAAAAGCAAGCGGTTGGCAATCAGCAGGTGGCGGTAACGCCTATGGTGGGTGTGGGTAAACGTAACAATGTATTGAATCAAAAAATCGTCTCTCTATTGTCTGGTGCGAAACAAGAAATTGTGCTTTGTACACCGTATTTTAACCTGCCTAAAGTTGTCTTGAGGGAAGTTAAGCGCGCTATTAAACGTGGTGTTAAGGTTCATGTGATTGTGGGTGATAAAACAGCCAATGATTTTTATATTGCGCCAGATCAGCCTTTTAAGGCGATTGGTGGTTTGCCATATTTGTATGAAATGAATTTACGTCGGTTTGCTCAGGCCAATAAATCTTATACTGCGTCTGGTGGCTTGTCGATTCACTTATGGAAGCACGATAACAATAGTTACCACTTAAAAGGACTTTGGGTTGACCGTTGTTCTATGTTGCTAACGGGCAATAATGTGAACCCACGAGCTTGGGCGCTGGATTTGGAAAATGGTCTGTTGATTGATGATCCAGAGCAGCACTTGTTGGCTAAGTTCAATGCTGAGTTTGATAATATCCATCAGCATACTCAATGCATTTCATCCTATGAGCAACTCGAAACTATCCATGATTATCCAGTCAAAACGCAAAAACTGCTGAGAAGAATTATTCGTACACGAGCGGATCGATTACTTAAGCGTATTCTGTAGAAAAGCTCACGCCTATTTTAAAGCAAAAAAAAGCGAATCCTAAGATTCGCTTTTTGCGTTTTGGTGTTTTTTGGTTTTGTGTTGCTGAGCAGCTTAAAGCTATTTTATTTTGCTTTAAGGTTTTTCTTAACAGTATTTGAGTACCATTCTAAGAAATTGATTACGCCAAACTCGAAGGTCTCTGAGTAAGGTCCAGGCTGGTAACCAATTGAGTTAATACCTAGTTGGTTGCGTTCGCCAAGTACTTTGTCTTGTTCGTTGGTTGCATCCCAAACTCTGCGTAGTTTGTCGGTATCGTAATCAACACCTTCTACTGCATCTTTGTGAACGAACCATTTTGTGGTGACAATGGATTCTTGTGCAGAAACAGGCAATACACGGAATACGATAAAGTGGTCGGATTGCATGTGGTTCCAAGAGTTCGGCAAATGCAGGATACGCATTGAGCCTAGTTCACGGTTTTGAATGCGTCCTAATGGTTTTGTACAAGCAGCAGAGCCATCCATTGTCATAACCTGTGTGCCTTTTTTCAAAGGCATACGTACGATTCGGTTACGCTGTACTTCACCAAAGCTTTTGCTCTTATGCGGAATGCCTTCTGCGTCCCATTTCGCTGCTTGAGCGTTGTAGTGGTCGTGGAAGTCTTGTGGCGCACGTGGGTCTTCTGTGTCATCCCATTCTAGCAATGTGTTAAGCAACTCAGGGTGGCTGCCTGAACAGTGGTAGCACTCGCGGTTGTTCTCTAATACTAGCTTCCAGTTAGCGCGCTCGTACATGGTAGATTCAACAGCTAGCTTGGTGTTTTCAACATCATACGGTTCCATGTAGGCATCGAGTGTTGCTAGGTAATCGTCAAAGCCATCATCAGGCTGTGTTTTTCCTAGGCAAACATAGATGAATCCGCCACCGGTTTTACAAAACACCGACTTAAGGCCATGTTGCTTAAGGTCGAAGTCTTTGTTCATTTCTGTGCCGGCAAACAGTAAGTTGCCTTTTAGGTCGTAAGTCCATTGGTGATAAGGACAAACTAGGTTGGCAACCTTGCCTCTGTGTTCTGTGCAAAGTACCGAGCCACGGTGTCTACAGGTGTTGTGAAAAGCATTCACATTGCCTTCAGCGTCACGCAAGATAAGCAATGAGTTTTGCCCAACATCGACGGTGATGTAGTCGCCTTTCTTTGGAATTTCACTGGTCATTCCAACAAATAGCCACTCTTTTTGAAAGATCTCTTCCATGTCGATTCTGAACATGTGTGGATCATTATATAGCTGAGCATCTAGTGAGTAATTGCTGGCGCGATTCTCTAGTAACTCAGACATTGTCGTTTTTGCTTCGTCTAAGGAAGCGTGGCGTACGTTCAGTAAATCGTGTTGATTCATCTTTCTGGACCTTCATGACAAAAAGATTGATGGGCAATTTCGCGTCGTTTATTAACTACGAGGCTATAGTCGCTGAATTATCGGCCAAAAAAATGACTATTCACGACATAGGGTGATACATAAATCGACTCGCTATTGTATGTATCCTCTAGGTTTGACCTCCACGAGCAACTTATTGTCGCTCAGAGTTAACTCGCATACACAAACTGCGCCCAAAATGGCTCGAAAAGGCGTCATTCAATTATTATGTACTCGACTTAAAATAAAGAGATTTCAATATGACCAACTCTTCTTCTGCTATGGTGAATGCTGATTATTTAGCACCGGTAAATACTCAGACATGGGTGAATGGACGTCACAACGTACGTTGTGTAAAAGTCATTCATGAAACATGGGATGTGAAAACATTCTGTTTTATGGCTCAGCAGCCTGTGATGTTTTTCTTTAAGCCAGGGCAATTTGTCACTCTAGAGCTGGAGATTGAGAGTAAGCAGGTAATGCGCTCTTACACTATTTCGAGTTCGCCTTCTGTGCCATACAGCTTTTCCATTACGGTGAAGCGTGTTCCTGGTGGGGAAGTGTCTAATTGGTTGCATGACAACATGGCGATAGGTACTGAATTGGCAGTGCATGGTCCTGTTGGTCAGTTTAACTGTATTGATTATCCTGCAGAGAAGGTGTTGTTGCTATCAGGCGGCGTTGGTATTACGCCTGTGATGTCGATGGCGCGTTGGTGGTTTGATACCAATGCTGATGTCGATATGACTTTTATACACAGTGCTCGTTCTCCAAGAGACGTTATTTATACTCGTGAGCTTGATCATTTGGCAGCGCGATTAGACAACTTTGGCTTGTACTTGATTGTTGAGCGTATGGAAAACGGTTTGCCTTGGCAGGGATACCGCGGTTATTTAGACGAGTCGAAACTGGATATGATTTCGCCTGATTTCATGGAGCGAGAGATCTTCTGTTGTGGACCTGCGCCTTACATGAAAGCTGTGAAAAACCTTCTTATCGCAAGAGGTTTTGATATGAGTCACTACCATGAGGAGTCTTTTGGTGCGACGCCTGCCAGTGTGGTGGAAGATGCGATTGAACAAGCTGAAGTGGCTCAAGCAGAGGCTGATGCGGTCAATCAGGAAGATTTAATCCGTGTTGAGTTCACTGGAAGCGGTAAGAGTATTCAGATTGGTTCGGGTGAAACCTTGCATAACGCGGCTGCGAAACTGGATCTGATGATACCTAAAGCCTGTGGTATGGGGATTTGCGGTACTTGTAAGGTGCTGGTCAAAGAGGGCGAAACTCAGATGGATCATAACGGTGGTATTACCGATGAAGACATTGAAGCTGGGTATGTTTTGTCTTGCTGTACCGTACCGAAATCTGACGTTGTACTTGAGTATTGAAAATTATAAAAAAAACGTTCAATAAAAGAGCGATCTTGTTCTATATTAGTGCATGGTGTTAGATTTTAGGTGTGAGCTAGAGTGAGTTTTTCTCTAGCTCGACTATTATTATGTGAATATAAGATAGGATGCCTTTGATTTTGTATCTCCTTAAAAATAATAAAAGTACTTCTTAGTGAAAATGGTTATGTTGGTCTAGTTCTTGCCTAGCATAGAGAAGCACAAAAATGAGGACTCTAATATGGTAATGGCAAATGACTCAGGTCTTGCTTTTGATGCAAGAAGCACGACTAAAGTGGGTTTTTTATTGCTCGATCATTTTACAATGATTGCGCTTGCCTCTTCGATTGAGCCGCTGCGTATGGCGAACCAATTGTCGGCCGAAGAACTGTATAGTTGGAATTTAATTTCCGTGGATGGGAAGCCGGTAACTGCAAGCGATGGGCTGGTTTTAACACCAGATCTATCTATTGAAGACAGTGGTGAATTTGATCTTATCATCGTGGCTGGTGGTGTTGATATCACCAGAGCTTTTACAGCGAAGCAGGTGTCATGGCTGACGAAGCAGTCGCGTAAAGGTGTTAAATTAGGTGGTATTTGTACTGGAGCGTATGTACTTGCATATGCAGGGCTTCTGAATGGCTATCAATGCAGCGTGCATTGGGAGTGTTTAACTGCCTTGCAAGAGACTTTCCCTAAGGTGAATTGCAATAATAAGCTTTTCTCTATTGATAAGGATCGTCTAACGTCATCAGGTGGTAGTGCGCCGATGGACATGCTTTTAAACATGATGACGAAGCAGCACGGTCCAAAATTATCTAACGCTATTTCTGATATGTTTATTTGTGATCGTATTCGTAATGAGTCTGATCAGCAGCGTATGCCGATGCGTCAGTTTAGTAATGTGGGTGTTTGTACTCCTAAGCTGGTAGATGTGATTGAGTTGATGGAAAACAACTTAGAAGAGCCGATTGAGCTTGATGAGTTAGCCACTTTTGTCGACGTGTCTCGTCGTCAGATTGAGCGTATGTTTCACCGTCATTTAGATTGTTCGCCTTCTCGTTATTATTTGCGTTTGCGTCTTGAAAGAGCACGTAAACTGCTCAAGCAATCTAATATGTCGATTGTGGAGATTTCGATGGCATGTGGATTCATATCCACGCCCCATTTTAGTCGCTGTTATCGTAAGCATATTGGTGTTTCGCCAAGAGACGAGCGAAAAATTGCTTGGAAAGGTGAAGTGCCAGACCTTGCGGTGAATCCTGAGTCTGGTGAAGCAATTGTTTATATTCCACATGCCCATGATGCGTTGAATAATTCGCATTCTGAGCCAAGTTATGGGTCCGTTTCAATGTAAATTGTGGCGGATTCACTAAGGCCCAAGTCTTGATTCTTTTGAGGCTTGGGCTTTTTTATGGGCGAAAGAAAATTATTCTATCTGGCAATACAGCAGTATCTCTTTGCTTGTTTGAGCTTTTTGGTTGCATAGCCAGTTTGGGTAGGTTGTTCTATCTTTCTTAGACTGGACTATGAAGAAAGGTGTTTTTTGTGTTGTTAGCCAGTTGTTGATGTCTGTTGCACGCTGTTTCGCCTTGCCAGACGAATAGTACTGAGCTGAGAAGGGGCGTTTATGCAGATAAAATAAATCGCTCTGTGTGGCTTCTGATTGCTGTTTCCATATGGCTAGTATTTTGTCTTCTGAGCGTTTTGGCACTAAATCAAAGTGCAAAACACTAAAAAGAACAATAAGTAAAACTGGAGTAATAAAGCCGATTTTGTAGAGCCAGTTTGGTAATGGTTTTTTATCGTGTAAATAAACGATCAATAAAGCGGTGGCGGGTAGGGCTGGCATTACGTAACTGGCTAAAATATTGCCCGAAAAGCTAAAAAGTAACATAGGAGACAGCATCCAGAAAAATAGGAAGCCACCGAAACCGTCAGTGCTTTGCTCAACGTCTTTGTTGTCTTTAATGGCGCGAATCCATTGTATAATGAGTAGTGGGCTCCAAGGTAGCATAGAAATAATCGCATAGACCCAAATCGTACCACGTGTCCTTTCATGTGCGGTGCCATATAAGTCGCCTTGCCAACCGCTTACGATGAAGCGTTTAATGTGTTCACCAACGATGAAATAATCTAAAAAACCTGGTGTTTTGTATTCGGCAATGGCGTACCAAGGTACAGAAATAACAAGAAAAATCAGTGTGCCGTATCCCCAAGGTAAAACATTCCAAAGCTTTTTCCAGCGCCCATTAGGAAGTAGCCAAATGGTTAAACTTATGCCAATCAAAACGATCGCTAACGGGCCTTTTGATAACATACCTAGTGCCAAGCCTATGAAGAATAAATAACCCCAAACTTTGCCTTTGTTGCTCCATGCTTGCCAGAAGCTGATCATGCTTAAGCTGATGGAAAAAGTCAGTGCGGTGTCTGTCATCACGGCACCACTTAAAATGATAAAAGAAACTGTTGATGCGAGAATGCTGGCAGCAAAAAGACCCACTGATGAGGATTGAAAATAGTCTTTTGCCAGTTTATAAATTAACCAAATAACGCCCGCTCCAACAATTAGATGCGGTACGCGTGCAGCAAATTCATTGACGCCAAAGAGTTCAAATCCAAGACTGCTTAGCCAAGTGAAAATAGGCGGTTTCCCCCAAAATGGCACATTGTAGTCAAACATCGGTGTTATCCAGTTACCCGTTTCAAACATGATACGCGCCATTTCTCCGTAACGAGCCTCTGTTGTATCCATCAATGGGTAAAGCGAAAGAGAAATAAGACGCAGTATTAAGCAGCTGAATAGCAGAATGAATAGCGTTTTATAGGATGGTAGTTGGGTTATTGTCTTTGGCATTATTCAGTGTCCATTGGGTGAAAAGTTGGTTGTTTGATGGT
Organism: Marinomonas foliarum; assembly: GCF_016906065.1. Taxonomy (NCBI): domain Bacteria; kingdom Pseudomonadati; phylum Pseudomonadota; class Gammaproteobacteria; order Oceanospirillales; family Oceanospirillaceae; genus Marinomonas; species Marinomonas foliarum. The sequence continues at coordinate 3,669,939 of NZ_CP070273.1, forward strand.
GTCTTCCATGAGGACATACAGTGGTCGTTGTTTGGATTCAATGAATAATCGACCGACGTATTCTCCTAATACTCCAATGGATAGGAGTTGAAAGCCGCCTAAAAATAAAATGATCAGCATGGTTGAAGGATAACCTGCTACTGGGTCGCCCCAGATGATGGTTTTTGCGAAAACCACCAGAGCCATAATGAAGGCAATCACAGAGGTAGTGATACCTGCCATAGTGGCCCAACGAAGTGGTTTTGTGCTAAATGAAGTGATGCCTTCTAGTGCCAAATGGATGAGTTTTGCGTAGTTCCATTTAGTATTGCCTGCCAAGCGCGGGTCACGGTCAAAGGTGAGTATTTTACGAGTGAAGCCGGGCCAAGCTAATAAGCCTTTCATAAAGCGAGTTCGTTCCGGCAAGGTGTTAATGACATTGACGACTTTTTGGTCCATTAAGCGAAAGTCCCCCACGTTTTCTGTGATTTGGTGGTCGCTTATTTTCGACATGAAGCGATAAAAGCAATGAGCCGTAGTGCGTTTCATCCAGCTTTCGCCATGCCGTTCGCGGCGTTGCATTTCAACGACTTGCGCGCCGTTTTCCCAAGCTTCTACCATAGCTGGGATATATTCTGGTGGGTCTTGTAAGTCAGCGTCTAACAGAATGACGCAACGACCAGTTGAGGCTTTTAAACCAGCACTCATGGCCGCTTCTTTGCCGAAGTTTCGGCTCAGGCGTAGGCAGCGTATTTGGTGTAATGGGTGGGTGAACTGATTGACTAATGCCCAGCTATCGTCTTGACTGCCATCATCAATATAGAGAATTTCACAGTATTGATGAAGTTGGGACAGTGCGTCACACACTCGCTGTTGGCAAACGTTTAGAACATCGGCTTCGTTTAAAAAAGGAATAATAACCGTTACCAAAGGTTGGGCTTTTGTTACGGGCTCTGTTTGCGCGTATTGTCTGTAAGGAATGGCTTTCATTGAGTTCTCCAATAAGGGGAAATGCGATGAAGGCATAATAAAGAGAGGTAGGTCGCAAAAAGGTGATTCACTTTTTTTTCATGTCACTGTGTGACAATAGATGTCATAAAATAGTGCTATCTATCTTCTTTACTAATCACTGAGATGACTATGAAACTACTCTTAATAGAAGACCATAAAGACATTGCAGGAGTGATTTTTGATTATTTCGAAATCAAAGAGTATGTCTTGGACTATGCAAACAATGGTTTACAAGGGTACGAGTTAGCAAAAACGGAACATTATGATGTTATTATCTTAGACATCATGCTGCCCAAAATGGATGGTTTAACCGTCTGTAAGTCTTTGCGTGAAGCGGGCGTAGATACGCCAATTTTAATGCTGACAGCGCGCGATACTAAAGACGATATATTGGCGGGCTTTGACCATCTTGCCGATGATTATTTGGTCAAACCTTTTGATTTAGAAATTCTGGATTCTCGGTTGCAGGCTTTGGTTAGACGACGTAAAGGAGGTGTGGCTAACAAAACCCTGACTTTTGGGCGTTTATCCTTAGATATGAATACTCGTGTTTTGCAAAGAGAGGGTGGCCGTTACTCACTAAACCCTTCTCAGTACACCATTTTAAAGTGCCTGATACAAAAAGCCCCAGAAGTCGTATCAAAAGACGAAATTTGCGATGCTTTATGGGGCGATGAAGAGCCCGACAGTAAAGTGCTGCGTAGTCATATTTATCAATTGCGTAGCTTGGTAGATCGACCTTTTGAGCATGCTTATTTGAGAACCGTTTCTAAAGTGGGTTATCGGCTTGTTGCTGAAGGTGATGAATGAAGCAAATTAAAACCGCGAAACAGTTAACCTTCACGTATTTTTCTATTGTGGCTTTTGCGATCATCGCGTTTCATTTTTCTATGTTTACTTCAATGATAGAAAACATAGAAATGATTTATGCTGAAAACCGCATGCTGAAAGATAAAAATACCGCGGTGTCTTTGTTAGATGGTACTGAGCTAGCCCATGTGGCGGTTCCGCCTTTTTCTGATGTGTATGTTGGCAAAGAAAATTTGCCTCCAGGGATTGTGTTAGCGCAAGGCATGGTAGATGACAAACCATTTGAGCTGGATGAAGCTTCTGATACCACGCTTGAGATGTTTGCTATGCGTTCACAAGTCGTTTTGAACGGTGAGCTGAAAGAGATTTATGTTATTCATTACGATGAAATATATGAGATTTCTGAAGGGCAAATGTTCGAAACACAAAGCACTCAATTGATCTTGTCCTTATTGCTTTTAATTGTCAGCTTGTGGGTGGTGATGCGGATTTCTGGCCGTTTAACTAAACCATTGGCACAGTTAACGCAAAGCCTTGGTGTGCGTAGTCCTGCTAATCTATCGGCCATTGAATTGCCTGAAGGGGCAGCGACAAGAGAAATTCGACAGTTGGTTGATCGTTTAAACCTTTATCAGAATCAAATTCGTGATTTGATTGAGCGAGAGCGGGCATTCAACCGCTATGCTAGTCATGAACTTCGAACGCCCTTGATGGTGATGAAAGGGGCAACGACTTTGCTGGGTAAATCGGATTCAAAAGAGTTTTTAGAAAGGCAACGAGTGCGAATGGCCCAGGCTTGCCAAGAGATGGAAGATTACATCACGACCTTGTTGTCTCTGACCCGAGATGAAGATTTAGATGTCATTGCTTCGCGCGAGGTTCAGACGAGTGAATATGACGATATTAGACAGATGCATTTAGGGTATTTGGCTGGCAGAAAGGTAACCGTTGAGATTATCAATAAAGGTCAAATTATTACGAAGTTGCCAGTTCCGACTTTTCATATTTTAGTGGGCAATTTGTTGAAAAATGCCATGGCTTGTACCGAAGAGGGTTATGTAAATATTGTTATTTCAGAAAACGAGTTAGCGATTGTCGATAGCGGGTGTGGCTTGAGTGGCAAACCTGGCGGTGAGGGCTATGGTTTGGGTTTGATGATAGTACGTGATATCTGTGCTAAATACGATTGCTCGTTTTCGTTGGTAGATAATGCCGATGGGGGTTGTCGAGCAACGGTGGTCTTTCCTCATTCCTCTTAATGGTGGTGTTAGTGTTTAAAGGTGTTAATAGATTCAAATAGTTAATGGGTTAGATTCAATATCAGCATAAAACAATCGACTTTTTTGATGTTACTATCTCTTATATTGATACCGATTTTTGATGGAGAACATCCTATGAGCTCAACAATTTTAAAACGTATACCGTTACAAATGTTCTGGCCGACATTTGATCCTTTTCTATTTTGTGCCTTCCACAATGATACTTATCCTAAAGCCAATGGCTCTATGGGACCTGATGCATCGTTAAATAATCGTCCGCTGGGACAAGACTTTGGCGGTATTGATGGCTGGCGTATGTACCACGGAAAAAGTGTGCCAGGATTTCCTGCGCATCCACATCGTGGCTTTGAGACAGTGACCATTGTAAACAAGGGCTTTGTGGATCACGCTGATTCAATTGGCGCTGCTGGACGTTATGGTGAAGGCGATACCCAGTGGATGACAGCTGGGGAAGGCGTTCAGCATTCTGAGATGTTTCCTTTGTTAAACGAAGATGGCCCTAATCCATTGGAGCTTTTTCAAATTTGGTTGAATCTACCAAGTAAAAACAAAATGGTACCGCCACATTTTGCGATGCTTTGGGATGAGGATACGCCAGTGGTGAGCGTGGCGGATGCGAACGGTTTAGACACTCAAGTCAAAGTGGTTGCTGGTACGTTTCAGAATGTCGATCCTTCGCCATGTCCTCCAAACTCATGGGCAGCGGATAGTAAAAATGATGTAGCTATTTGGTTGATCGACTTGCCAGAAAATGGTGAATGGACGTTACCTGCGGCGGCGGCTGGTTTGAGCCGTACTTTATACTTCTTTGAAGGTGAAAAGGTTACTTTGGATGAAACGAGTGCCTCTATCAATGAAGCCTTTACATTAAAAAGCGATGCGTCTTTAGTGCTGAAAAACAAGGGTAAGAAAGCGCGCTTCTTGTTGTTGCAAGGTCGCCCTATTGGCGAGCATGTTGAACAGCATGGCCCATTTGTAATGAATACAAGAGCTGAGTTACAACAAGCTTTTAGTGACTATCAACGTACTCAATTTGGCGGTTGGCCTTGGCCACGCCATGACCAAGTGCATGATAAAGCAAAAGGGCGCTTTGCTGATCACGGTAATAGCGAAGCTTAAGCTAACAATGTTTAGGTAGTTATGCTTTAAAGTTTTGCTGGGGAAAATACCCAAAAGCGAGAGAAAGCGTAATTGAGGACTAACCCCACTAATATGCCTGGTACCATGGCTAGATAAGGCCATAAAAGAGCCAGTGTCATATTGGCTGGTGGTTGAGACATGAGTATTAGATAACAGCCCCAGTTTGGTATAAAGGCCACTACAGAGCCGCCGAGAAATTGCATGAACTGCAATGCGGCGGCTTTTTTGTGGGTGTGGCTTTGCTTGGCTTCCCTAAAGGTAATACTGCGGTTCCACCACCAGTTTGAGCTCGCGGCGACCCAAAAGGCGATGCTTCTGGCAGCAAGGTGGGGTAACCAGATAGAAAGCAGCACCATGCTTGTAAGGTCGACTAAGAAGCCAAAGCCACCCACAATAGCAAAGCGTAAAAATGTATGTTTAAAAATGCGTCTCATGATGGCATTCTAAATATAGGTACATCAAAAAAATATGAAACTCTTGTTATCATCGTTTTTTACATTCCCGAAATAGAAGGATCGAAAATGAAAATACTTGCATTTGGCGCTAGCTCAAGCCGACAGTCTATTAACAAAGCTTTGGCTGGTTATGCAGCTAACTTGGTTGATGGTGCGGAAGTAACGCTACTTGATTTAAATGATTTTGAAATGCCGCTTTTTAGTGAGGACTTTGAAAAAGAATCTGGTGTGCCTGCTCAAGCACAAGCGTTTGTAGATGCTATTGCTCAAGCCGATGCTATTGTAGCTTCATTTGCTGAACATAATGGTTCTTATTCTGCGGCCTACAAAAATATCTTCGATTGGGCATCTCGTATTGAAAAAGCGGTTTATCAAGATAAGCCAATTGTTGTGCTTTCAACATCGCCTGGTCCTGGTGGCGCGAGCAGTGTGTTGGCTCAAACGGTAAACAGTATGCCTTTTTTTAAGGGTAACGTTGTTGGTAGCCTGAGTGTGCCTAATTTTTATGGCGTGATGAAAGACGGCGAGATGGTTGACGAGTCTGTTAAACAGGCACTGTCGGGCATTGTTGCTAAATTTTAGATTTACGGTCTTAAATTTTCGCTTAAATATAAGGAAGCCGAATGAAGCAATCTCGTACATGTGAATGGTTGGGAATAGATTTTCCCATTATTCAGGCGCCTATGGCTGGCGTTCAAGACAGCGCTTTAGCGATTGCTGTATCGAAAGCGGGTGGCTTGGGCTCTTTGCCATGCGCTATGTTGAGTGTGGATGATATTGCTCGTCAGGTTTCCTTAATTAAAGCGGTTACGAATAAACCCTATAACCTGAATTTTTTCTGTCATCAGACAACAGAATACGACGAGAAAAAACATCAGCAGTGGCGTGGCTTGTTAAAGCCTTATTTTGATGAATTCTCTAGCCAATATGATGAGACAGTAAAAGCGGCTTCGCGAATGCCTTTTAGTCATGATGTTGCCGATGCGATAGAAGGTTTTGCTCCACCTATCATTAGCTTTCACTTTGGTTTGCCTGCACCGGACTTGCTAGCTCGAATTAAGCGCTGGGGCACTAAGGTGTTGTCTTCGGCGACGACGTTGGAAGAGGCTATTTGGCTGGAAGAGAATGGCGCTGATGGTATTATCGCCCAGGGGCTTGAGGCTGGCGGACATCGTGGGATGTTTCTTTCGAAAGATGTTTCTACGCAGGTTGGGCTGTTTTCGTTAGTGCCTCAGATTGTTGATCGAGTCGATATCCCTGTTATTGCGGCTGGTGGTATTTGTGATGCTCGAAGTATTAATGGGGCATTGTTACTTGGTGCTGGGGCGGTGCAAATAGGTACGTCTTATTTGTTGTGTGATGAAGCTAAAACATCGGCGTTGCATCGCGCAACATTAAAAAGCCAAAAAGCTAACAATACCGCTTTAACCAATGTGTTTACGGGACGACCAGCAAGAGGAATCGCTAATCGAGTTATGAAAGATCTTGGTTATATGAATAGTAATGTTCCAGAGTTTCCTCATGCCTCAATGGAAATGGCGCAGTTGAAAGCTTTGGCAGAGATGCACGGCTCGGATGATTTTTCTTCTCTGTGGAGTGGTCAGAATGTGTCAGGCTGCAAAGAAATATCGGCTTTTGAATTAACCAAGCAATTTGCCGACGTTTGTTGAGTTACGCCCTAAAGCATTCCTTTATAGAATCCAAAATATAAGATTTATTCCTTTTACAAATACTTCTCTTAACCTCATGCTAGCGCTTTAAATCCAATATAAGGCATTGGTATGTGGATCTTTATTACTTTGTTTGCAGCAGGTTGTCAGTCAGTTCGAACGGCGTATCAAAATACGTTGGCTCGTGAAACAGGCTTCCTGCATGCGACCATGTCTCGATCTTTGTTTGGTTTGCCATTAGTTACTGTTTACCTTGCTTTGTGTTGGTATGTGTTTGGCTGGGTATCAGTCGACAATAATCTGCGCTTTTGGGTTGCTGCTAGTATTTGTGCTATAGCCCAAATTATGGCGACGTATTTTATGTTACGTGCATTTCAGTCTGGTAGTTTTGCACTAGGAACCTTGTTGGCAAAAACGGAAGCGGTGTTGGCTGCATTAATTGGTTTACCTCTGTTGCATTATACTTTGACGATTGGCTCGTGGATTGGGATTTTTTTAGGGGTATTTGGTGCCGTTGTTATGAGCGTGAAATGGAAGAATATTAAACAGGCTCATAAAGATATTTCTTTGTTACTTGGATTGGCGAGTGGTTTTTGTTTTGCTGTTACTTCCGTTACCGCGTCGATGGCCAGCCATTCTTTATCTGGCTCTTTGATAACCAGTGCAGGGGTTACACTTTGGTATGTTTTGGCTTTACAGTCTATTATTTTGTGCGGTGTTCAAATCTATAGAAGTAAGGATTTGTTGGCGCCATTTAAAAATGAGTTGGCGTTAAGTTGTAAAGTAGGTGTACTAAGCTCTTTAGGTTCCATTGGTTGGTTTACCGGTTTTGCTTTGGTGAATCCTGCTTTAGTGAAAACCTTAGGACAGATTGAAATCATCGGAACCTTGTATTATTCGAAAGTGCGCTTTGCTGAGAAAATGACGAAGCAGCAATGGATTGGTGGCGCTATGATTGTGATGAGCGTTATCTTGGTTGTGGTATCGACCGTTAAGTGAGGGTATATGGAGTCTAATAAAATCAATTATGTTGAATTGCCAGCGCGTGATTTAGCGTTAAATAAAACTTTTTTTACTCAGGTGTTTGGTTGGGGTTTTAAAGATTATGGTCCTGAATATTCAGCTTTTGAAAATGCGGGATTAGATGGTGGTTTTTTTCAGGCCAATTTTTGTTCGCGCCCACAAAATGGCGCAGCCTTGGTGATTTTGTACAGCAATGAGCTTGAAGTGGTGTTTGATAAAGTTCAAACGGCTGGTGGTACGATAGAACAGGTGATTTTTGATTTTCCGGGTGGTCGTCGTTTTCACTTCCTTGATCCGTGCGGCAATGAATGGGCGGTATGGAGTGAGCCGAGCAAGTAACTTTTAAAGGCCTTTGTGTTGCTCAACACAAAGGCCTTTAGAATATTTACAGAGAGGTAAACTCACCGCAATAATTTGTGTTCCATTTCTCTAGAATACCGTGATAGGTTTCCCCTGTGGCAATTAGCCAATGGAGTTTGCAGAAGGCGGCTTCTAAGGTCATATCTCTACCACTTAATACGTTCATCGACGATAAGATGGATCCCGTCGCATAAGCGCCCTGAGAAACTCCACCGTGCAGACATTGCGTCACATTTACGATGTTTTTCTTGCGCAGCATGGCTTCTGTTAAGAAGGATAAAAACGCGGGATTCTGATCTGGTACATTTCCTGCACCATAGGTTAGCAGAACAATGGCTTTGCAATTTTCGTCATCGAGTAGACTTTGGAAAACGGTAATGGGTTGACTTGGGTGAAGAGTGATGACACTAACAGCGCCTGTTATAAAACAAACGATGCGGTTTTCAATCAAGGGTGTTGAGTTCTCTTCGTTACTTTTAATCATGCGATCTGGGTGAAGCTTAATATCAATAGCCAGCTCGCCAAGTAAATCATCATTGGGTACTTGGAAGGCTTCAATATGGTTGCTACTGACTTTTTGAATGCGGTTGCCACGCATTAGCTTGCCATCAAAAACTAAGCTCACATCGGGTATTTTATGGAAAACTGCTAGCGATAATGCGGCTTGTAAATTGGAAGTCGCATCGCTTCGATTCATACCTAAAGGGATTTGCGAACCGGTTAGGATGATATTCTTAGTGCAGGCACCAAGCATAAAAGACAAGGCCGAAGCTGTATACGCCATGGTGTCCGTGCCATGGAGAATGACAAAACCTTCATAGTCCTTCCAGTGAGTCGCAAGAATAGACGTTAACTTCGTCCAGTGCTTTGGCGTTATGTTGGCGCTGTCTATTAAAGGTGAAATTTCCAAAACTTCAAAAGAGGGAAGCGTGTTTACGCTCATCCCTAATGCCATCTCGATGCGCTCTTGTAGGCCAGAAGCAGGAGCCAGCCCCTGCTCTGTTTGAATCATGCCAATGGTGCCACCCGTGTATAAGATGAGAACTTGTGCGCTCATATGACAACCTTGCCAGGTGACAGCATGGATTGTGGGCTCAGTAAAATATTCACTTGCTCTTCTGTTAGTAGGTTTTCTTCAATGACCAAGGCTTTTACGGTATTGCCAGTGTGCAGCGCGGTGTTGGCAATGCGGGATGCGTTGGCATAACCAATGTGCGGAACCAATGCAGTGATGATGCCGATGCTGTTTTCAACATGACCTGCGCAAATGGCTTCGTTTGCAGTGATGCCACGAATGCAGCGTGTTTCTAACATCTGACAAGCCTCTTTGAGCATTTTTAACGAATTCAAAACGTTGTAAATGATCATCGGCTCCATGGCATTGAGTTGTAGTTGACCTGCTTCAGCGGCCAATGTTACTGCAAGATCGGATGCGATGACTTGGTAGGCCGTTTGGTTCATTGCTTCAGGAATAACGGGGTTTACCTTGCCCGGCATAATAGAAGAGCCTGGCTGCATTGCAGGTAAGTTGATCTCGCCTAAGCCAGTACGAGGGCCACTTGATAATAAGCGTAAGTCATTGCTCATCTTGCTGAGTTTAATAGCTAGGCGCTTCAATATGGCGGAGAAGAAAACAAAGGCTCCCATGTCAGAAGTTGCTTCTACTAGGTTGCTTGCTGGTACAAGAGGCTTTGTCGAAATGGTAGCGAGTTTTTCTACCACCAGTTTGGCGTAACCTTCAGGCGTATTGATGCCTGTGCCGATTGCCGTGCCGCCAAGGTTAACTTCGCACAGTAGCGCGCACGCTTCTCTTATGCGGTCAATGTCTTCGCCAAGAGTGACTGCAAAGGCATCGAACTCTTGACCTAATGTCATTGGTACGGCGTCTTGCAGTTGTGTACGGCCCATTTTGACGATATGAGCGAATTCACGAGCCTTGTCTTCTAGCGCTGTTTTCAATGATGCTAGGCTTGGGACAAAATTGTCTGCAGCAAATTGGATGCCCAAACAAGCTGCGGTTGGGTAGGCGTCGTTGGTGGATTGTGAGCGGTTAACGTCGTCATTTGGGTGTAGGTATTTGTATTCGCCTTTTTCATAGCCCAACTTCGTTAAGGCAATGTTGGCAATCACTTCGTTAGCATTCATGTTAGTTGATGTGCCAGCGCCGCCTTGGATCACATCGACAATAAATTGGTCATGATACTGGCCTTGAATTAAGTCTTGGCAAGCAAACACGATGGCGTCTGCTTTTTCAGTCGTAAGTAGTTTCATTTCTTGGTTGGTTCGAGCGGCAGCAGCTTTCACCATAGCCAAGGCTTTGATTAACTCAGGGAAGTGCGAAATAGGAACGCCAGTAATGGAAAAGTTTTGTGCAGCACGCAACGTTTGTATGCCGTACAGGGCGTCGGCGGGAACGTCCATATTGCCAAGTAAATCGTATTCAGAGCGAGTGTTCATCTTGTGTTTCCTGACACCTCACCGAATCACGGTGAGGTGAAGTCTAGGTTGAGTTATTAGCGGTGAGAATCGTTTGTTGGCCAAGATTCTTGGTCCAGTTCTAAGTCTTGAAAGCGGGCGGCTTCAAATGTTGGTGTTTTGTTGCCTTCTTTGCGCTGATCGTCAAAGTCTTTCATGACGCGCTTTGCAATTTTAAATAGCAAGGCAAGAGCAAATAAGTTAACCAGCGCTAATAGCCCCATACTTAGATCCGCAAAGGCGAACACGGTGCCCAAATCAAGAATAGCGCCTGTACAGCAAAGGCAAATGATGATGACGCGGAAGGCGTTCATGTAGAAACCATGATTATCAGATTTGGTTAGGTAACTAACGCTATTTTCACCTAGGTAGTAGTTGTAGAGAATGGTACTAAAGCCAAATAGCAACAAAGCAATACTGACAAACATCCGTCCGTAATCACCCATGTGTGTGGCTAAAGAAGCTTGAGTTAGGGCGACGCCTTGAACTGTGTCTGTGCTACTTGGGTCGTAAGCGCTGCCAAGAAGAATGATCAGAGCAGTACAAGTACACAATACAATGGTGTCGATAAAGACAGAGAAAGCTTGAACGATACCTTGGTTTGCAGGGTGTGGAATGTGAGCTACCGCTGCCACGTTTGGTGCACTCCCAAGACCTGCTTCATTAGAGAACAGACCGCGTTTTACGCCCATTAGAATGGCTGCACCTATGCCGCCACCAAATGCAGGCTCTAAGCCAAAGGCGCTTTTTACTATCATAACTAGCGTGTCTGGAATTGCACTTAGGTTCATCGCAAGTACGATGAGAGCGATAAGTAAATAGCCGCCAGCCATGATAGGAACTAAGATTTCAGCAACTTGAGCGATACGTTTTACGCCGCCGAAAATAATCAGGCCAACAATGAACGCCATGCCGATGCCGCTGTAGTAAGGCTGAATGCCAAACGCATCTTCTAGCGACGTTGCAACAGAATATGATTGCAGTGTGGTGAAGGCGATGCCAAAGGTGGCTAGTAGTAATATCGAGTAGAGTACGGATAGCCATTTCCAGTTTTTGCCTAGGCCGCGTTCAATATAAAATGCTGGTCCACCACGGTAAGAACCGTCACTTTCTGCTGATTTGTAGGTTTGCGCTAACAAGCATTCTACAAAGCTGGTCGCCATGCCCATGAGGCCGACAACCCACATCCAGAAAATAGCGCCTGGACCGCCAATAGTAATGGCTACTGCGACGCCGGCAATATTACCGCCACCGACGCGACCAGCAACGGATAAGATTAATGCTTGGAATGAGCTTAAATGTTTGCTGTTAGCTTCATGGTGTTTGGCCGTCAATATACTGAACATATTGCCAAAGTAGCGAAACTGTACGAAGCGGGTCGCAACGGTAAACCAGATACCAAGACCGACTAATACGGCAATAAGGACCTTGCTCCAAAGCAAGTCAGTGAGAAGGGATAACATGGATCATAACTCCTAGTGTTTTTAGATTTATTAAGGGGGTATTGAAGCGGTCATTGGAACGAAAAATGAGTAGGAAGGGGAGTTCGTAAATAGGTGCGGTCTGATGCTAGTTGATGCTATGGTAGCGTCAACTAGCACTATTTTATGCGTGTTATCTATTCTGTGATTTATTACACTAGCGACGAATTTATGTTGGTATGCAAAATAAGATTAAATAGGGCTTATCATGGTTCAGCATTTTGCGGATAACTTGCAATTGTTATGCAGTTACTACAAATCGGTAGCGGATGTATGTCGTCGACTTAATATTAATCGTGCACAATTTAACCGTTACCTCAATGGTACAACCATGCCAAGTAGTAGTACTCAGCGGCGTATCTGTGAGTTTTTTGGTGTAGAGCCTGATGAAATGATGCTCTCCCATGAGCAATTCGTTAAGTTGGTGCAAGTACGTCCAATTCGTCAGAGTGAAGCAAGTAAAAACCTGACGCCTGAGCAGTTGCAATTTAATCGGCTTAATCAATCCGGTCAGTTGGGTTTGGCAAAATATGATGGTTACTATTTTGAGTATTATTACTCTATGGCGTGCCCAGGGAAAATATTACGCACCTTGGTTTATATAGAGTCGCAAGACGGTAAGACCTATTATAAACGTACAGAGCGACTAAACCCGCGCAATATTAAAAAGTCGTTCCATGGTGTTTATAATGGCTTTGTACAATTGCTTTCGGACCGATTGTTTTTGCTAGACTTTGAAAGTCAGACACACGTAGAAATGACCCAGACTATACTTTACCCTTCTTTTCGAAATCGCGTTGAGCGCTTAACAGGCTTGCGTCTAGGGGTGTCAGGTAGTGGCGAAAGAGCGCCTTGTTGCGTGCGAGTTGTGTACGAATATTTGGGAAAAAATATAAATAAAAAGCACGCAGTTGCTCAGTGTGGTTTATATGACCCAAAGAGTGATGAGATAGATGAGGATATTTGCCAGTCAATCCATAATGATATGGCTGAAGGTGACTGGCATTTTAGAGCGCGATTTTAAGCGTCTTTTGTTTCGCTTGTGTCTGGTGTTTCTGTAGCTGCTTCTGTGCTTGTGTTTGCAGCCGCTTCGGCTTCCATTTTGGCGCGTTCAGCCTTAGATATATACTTAGGTTTGGCCTTTTTAGGGTTAACCTTTAAGTTGGCTTGCTTCATACGTTTGTCGTATATGTCTTTGATCTTTTTGCGACGGTTCATGTTTTAGTTCCTAAATGACGTTGCTTTCCAAGAATGACATTCAAGGAACGAAAAAAAAGCCCTGATCATCGATCAGGGCTTTTTTTATGTTGGTACCAGTAGGCGGACTCGAACCGCCACACCCGAAGGCAACGGATTTTGAATCCGTCGTGTCTACCAATTCCACCACACTGGCCTTGAAAAAGGTGAGGCGTATTCTAGGGTATTTCCAACATATGTCAACGGCAATAAGGATTATTTTTTATCTTTTTCACTTCTGATAGCTTGGAAGTACCTTTTTATCAGGATTTTCGCTAGAATACTGGGTCGTTTTTTCTAGGTAGCTTTCTTTCCATGCTCGTTTCCGATTATCACTTTGATTTACCTGATTCATTGATCGCCAATTACCCGATGCCTGATAGAACCGCTAGTCGTTTATTGCATCTTGATGGCCCTACAGGTGATGTGGTTCATCGTCAATTTCCTGATGTGTTGGATTTGGTTCAGCCGGGCGATTTGATGGTGTTTAATAATACCCGAGTTATCCCTGCTCGTGTCTTTGGGCAAAAGGAGTCTGGCGGTAAAGTCGAAATATTAGTTGAGCGAGTCATTAATACGAACGAAGCTTTGGCTCATGTTCGTGCAAGTAAATCACCAAAAGAAAACAGCAAGCTGATTTTAGGGCAAGATAAGGGTGAGCAAATTGAAGCGACTATGATTGGTCGTTCAGGTGCTTTATTTCATCTTGTTTTTAATGAACCGGTTTTGGATGTGCTAACGCGTGCTGGACATATGCCGCTGCCGCCTTATATCGAACGTCCTGATGAAGACAGTGATCAAGAACGCTATCAAACGGTTTATAATCAAAAACCAGGTGCGGTTGCAGCTCCGACTGCAGGATTACATTTTGATGATGCCTTGTTAGAAAAGCTAAAAGCAAAAGGCGTAGAAATGGCATTTGTTACCTTGCATGTTGGTGCAGGAACTTTTCAGCCGATGAAGGTCGAAAACGTACAAGACCATATAATGCATGCTGAGTATGTTGAAGTTGAGCCTAGCGTGGTTGAGCAAGTAAAAGCGACTAAGGCGCGAGGCGGTCGAGTTATCGCAGTGGGTACAACCAGTGTTCGCAGCCTTGAATCGGCGAGCCAAAGTGGCGAGATAGCGCCGATGCAGGACGACACCAGTATTTTTATTTACCCAGGTTATGAATTTAAAACAGTGGACGCTCTGGTGACTAATTTTCATTTGCCAGAATCCACGTTGATTATGCTGATTAGTGCTTTTGCGGGTTATGATCATGTTATGGCCGCCTATAAAAAAGCAGTAGAGCAGAAATATCGATTTTTTAGTTATGGTGATGCCATGTTTATTACACGAAATGCGCAGGCTAAAGGCCCGCAAGGTGAGGAATAAGACGTATGTCTGATAAGCGTCCAGAATGTTTTATGGATTTTGAACTTCACACTACGTCAGGAAAAGCGCGTCGCGCTACCTTGACGTTCCCACGTGGGAAGGTTGAAACACCTGCTTTTATGCCTGTTGGTACTTACGGTACAGTGAAAGGCATGCTAACCAAAGATATCGAAGAAATTGGTGCTGATATTATTTTGGGTAATACCTTTCATCTTTGGTTACGTCCGGGAACGGATGTTGTGAAGGCGCATGGCGATTTGCATGACTTTACTCAATGGAAGAAGCCAATTTTAACGGATTCTGGTGGTTTTCAGGTGTTTTCTCTTGGGGAGATGCGCAAAATCACCGAGGAAGGTGTTAGCTTCCGTTCACCAATTAATGGCTCGAAAGTCTTCTTGAGCCCTGAAATATCCATGCAAGTTCAGCGTGATCTTGGTTCGGATATTGTAATGATTTTCGACGAGTGTACACCGTATCCGGCAACGCCAGAAGTGGCAGCGAAGTCTATGCGTATGAGTTTACGTTGGGCTAAGCGTTCAAAGGACGAGCACGGTGATAGCCCTTCAGCGTTGTTTGGTATTATCCAAGGTAGTATGTATGAAAACCTTCGAGACGAATCGTTAGAAGGCTTGGTAGATATTGGTTTTGATGGCTACGCAATTGGTGGCTTGTCAGTGGGTGAGCCAAAAGACGAAATGATGAAGGTATTGGATCACACGACACCAAAAATGCCTGCTGATAAGCCGCGCTATTTGATGGGTGTCGGCAAGCCAGAAGATTTGGTTGAAGGTGTGCGTCGCGGTGTCGACATGTTTGATTGTGTGATGCCAACGCGTAATGCCCGTAATGGTCACTTGTTTACATCAGATGGTGTGGTTCGTATTCGTAACGCTCAATATCGTCATGATGTTGGCCCGTTAGACAAAGAATGTGATTGTTACACTTGTAAAAACTTTTCTCGGTCTTATTTACATCACTTAGATAAGTGTCAAGAAATGGTAGGGGCGCAATTAAATACGATTCACAACCTACGATATTACCAAACACTCATGGCGGGATTGCGTCTAGCGCTCGATGAAGGTAGATTTGACGCCTTTGTTGATGAGTTTTATGCAAAGCGAGGCTTAGAAACGCCCGCTTTGAGTGAATAATAAACAAAATCATGCGGACTTCTTTACAAAAGAGTTTGCAACAGTTTCATAAACCATTGGAGAGTTAACACCATGATCGCATTGATCTCACCAGCTTACGCTGAAGGCGGCGCACCAGCAGATGCAGGTATTTTTAACCTAGTACTTCTTGCTGGCTTCGTTGTTATTTTTTACTTCCTTATGTGGCGCCCACAAGCGAAACGTGCAAAAGAGCATAAAAACTTGATTGCATCTCTAGCGAAAGGCACTGAGGTAGTAACTGGCGGTGGTGTATTGGGTAAAGTATCTAAAGTAGATGACAACTACGTAGTGCTTGAAGTTGCTGAAGGCATTGAAATGAAATTCCAAAAGTCTTCTGTTGCAGCTGTTTTACCTAAAGGAACGTTAAAGTCTATTTAACCTTTCTTAGAAAAGCGCCTTTTCGGCGCTTTTCTTCTTTATCGATCTATTCAATTTTTTAGGTTTAAAGGATTTTTCATGCTTAACAAGTACCCCTTGTGGAAGTATTTGCTAATTCTTCTAGTTTTGGCTTTGGGGCTACTTTATGCCTTCCCAAACCTTTATCCGGATGATCCAGCGCTACAGTTATCTACCCAGAAAAGTACTGCTATTGTTGATGAGCAGTCGTTGCAAAAAGCAAAAGATGCGCTTTCAAAAGCCAACATAGATTTAAAACAAGCAGAGCTTACTTCTGCTGGCGGTACCTTGCGCTTTAATAGTGGTGAGGACCAACTTGCTGCCAAGCCTGTCGTGGCTGCAGCTTTGGGTGAAGACTTTGTCACTGCGCTTAACTTGGTACCAACAACGCCTGATTGGTTGTCTTCTTTGGGTGCGGGGCCTGCTAAGTTGGGTCTTGACCTACGTGGTGGTGTGCATTTCTTGTTAGAGGTAGATACGCCTGCTGCGCTGAAACAAAGACTTGAAGTGAGCTCTAGTGAAATGAAAGCTGCTTTGCGCAGTGATCGAATTCGTTATCGTAGTGTTGACGTTGAAGACGGTGTTTTGTCTATTCGCTTTTTGCAGGAATCAGATCTAGATTTGGCTGAAACACTTTTGAAACGTGATTTCTCTGAATATCGCTACGCGACTCTACAAGACGGCAGCGATTTTTACCTGAATGTGAGTTTTACGGAAGCGGCTACGAAAGAAATTGAATCCTACGCTTTGCAGCAAAACTTAACCACATTACGTAACCGTGTGAACGAGCTAGGTGTGGCTGAGCCTTTGGTACAGCGTCAGGGTAGTAATCGTATTGTGGTTGAGTTGCCAGGTGTACAGGATACTGCGGCAGCGAAACGAATTATTGGTGCAACAGCTAACCTTGAGTTTCATTTGGAAGCAGGCTTAGACGATAGAGGTGCTGATATCGAAACATTGACGTTCCGTGATGGCAGTGGTCGTACTGCGCGTTTAGAGCGTGACCTTATTATTACGGGTGATAGTGTTTCTGATGCGAGTTCTTCTTTCGATGAAAATGGTCGCCCACAGGTAAACATTAACCTGGATTCCAAGGGTGGCAAGCAGATGAGTAAAGTAACTCGCTCTGCTGTCGGTCGAAATATGGGGGTTGTGTTTATTGAGCACAAATCTCGTAGCCGTTTTGTTGAGAAAGACGGCAAAATGGAAGAGGTGCGTAGGAGTTACAGTGAAAAAGGGATTATCTCTTTGGCGACAATCCAGACGACGCTTGGTAATTCATTCCGCATTACTGGATTGGACAGCCCTCGTGAGTCTTCTGAGTTGGCTTTGCTGCTTCGTGCTGGTGCGTTGGCAGCGCCAATTTACTTTGTTGAAGAGCGTACTATTGGACCAAGCTTGGGTGCTGAGAACATCAAGTTGGGTGTCAGTTCAGCGCAAATTGGTTTGCTGGTTGTGATGTTGTTCATGCTGGTTTACTACAAGGTGTTTGGTATTATTGCTAACATTTCTTTGGCGCTTAATATCATACTTTTGATGGCCTGCATGTCCTTGCTTTCTGCAACATTAACCTTGCCTGGTATTGCGGGTATTGTGTTGACGATGGGGATGGCAGTGGATGCCAATGTGTTGATTTTCTCGCGAATAAAAGAAGAATTGGCAAACGGAACACCAAACCAGCAGGCGATACATTCTGGATTTAACCGTGCATTTACAACGATTTTTGATGCCAATATCACTACATTGTTGGTTGCTGTTATCTTGTTTGCAGTTGGAACAGGGCCGGTTAAAGGATTTGCAGTGACCTTATCACTGGGTATTCTTACTTCGATGTTTACAGCGATTGTTGTAACGCGTGCACAGGTGAATCTTGTGTATGGCGGTCGTAAAAACAAAAAACTGTATATTTAGGAGGGTGCCATGAAAGTGACAAATATTCCGTTTATGGCAATGCGTAAAATCGTAGCAGCCTTTTCGCTGGTTTTGATTCTTATCTCTCTGGGTTCTTTGGCAACAAAAGGACTGCAGTTTGGTTTGGACTTTACCGGTGGTACTTTGATTGAGGTGGCTTATGATGAGGCGCCTAAATTAGATGATGTTCGAGCCTTGCTTGGTGAGAACGGCTATACAGATGTGGTGGTGCAAAACTTTGGGTCGCCAACCGATGTAGTGGTTCGTATGGCCAATTCCTATACCCCAACACTGGGTGATGAAGTGTTATCAACATTACAGAATCACGGTGAGACAAATGTGTCGCTTCAGCGTTCTGAGTTTGTTGGTGCGCAAGTGGGTGAGGAGTTGCGTGAGCAAGGTGGTCTAGGCATGTTGCTTGCCTTGGCTATTGTGATGATTTACGTTGCGGTACGTTTCCAATTTAAGTTCTCTGTGGCGTCTGTAGCAGCTTTGATTCATGACGTGATCATCACGCTGGGCTTCTTCTCTCTTTTTGAGGTGGAATTTGACCTAACTGTGTTGGCAGCGCTACTTGCTGTTGTCGGTTACTCCCTAAACGATACCATCGTAGTGTGTGACCGGATTCGAGAGAATTTTCGTATCATGCGCGATACAACGCCTTTCGACTTGGTAAATGAGTCGATCAACCAAACGCTTGGTCGTACTTTGATTACTTCCATGACAACCTTATTTGTGTTGGTGGTGTTGTTTGTTGCTGGCGGTGAAGCGATTCATAATTTCTCTATGGCGTTGTTGGTAGGGATTGTGATTGGTACATATTCTTCTATTTTCGTAGCAGCCAATCTATTGCTTGCGCTGGATGTGAAGCGAGAAGACTTGGTGCCAGCACCAAAAGAAGAATTGGAAGATGACTTGCCTTAGTTGTTAAGCTTCTTTTGATACATAAAAAAACCTGCTTCGCGCAGGTTTTTTTATGTGCTTTAATCGGTAAGTGTCACTTCCTTATAGTAAGCTGATGGTTTTCTATTCTGATTGAGTGTTGATTTAATAATAGGGTGAATTGTTTTTTATGTATTATTTTTTACTTGGCTCACTGATTTTGCTTTTTAGTGTTCAAGCTAAGGCTCTAGATTTTAGTGATATGGACAAAACGGCCCAAGGTTTTCCTAATATTAAAACAATACACATCGCGTACAAAGGTGATGTTGTTTGGGCAAAGGCATATAACAAAGCAAATCTTGATGCGGTTGCTAATATTAAGTCGGCATCAAAGTCTCTGATGTCTGCCGTCGTTGGTATGGCGATTGAGCGTGATGTTATTCATGGTGTCGATCAAGCTATCGCTCCTATTTTTGATGATTCTTTACCGAAAGACCCTGATCCACGTTTGAAAAAGATTACGGTTTCGCATTTGCTTTCAATGCAGGCGGGTTTAGAGAGGACTTCTGGGCGTTATTACGGGCGTTGGGTAGCAAGTGATAATTGGGTTCAAACTGTACTGTCGCGGCCCTTTATTGATGAGGTTGGTGGTGATATGCAGTACTCAACGGGAAATACTCACCTTTTGTCTGCGATCATCATGCGCCAGAGTGGCGAAAATACTTATCAACTAGCGAATAAGTGGTTTAAAGGGACTGGTGTTTGGGTTCAGAGTTGGGAGACAGATCCTCAAGGAGTGCCAATGGGAGGAAATCAAGTTGGCATGACGCCTGCCTCTTTGTTGGCATTTGGCGAGCTGTATCGAAGAGGTGGGGTTACTGAGAAAGGTAAGCGGATTCTTTCTAAGAAATGGATAGAAGAAAGTTGGCAGCCTAGGACTGAGTCTCGTTTTCATCGTGGTCTTTATGGATATGGTTGGTTTATTCAGACGTTTGCTAATGTGCAAGGCTACTACGGTTGGGGTTACGGTGGGCAAATGATTTATGTTTTTCCAACATTAGATTTAACAATCGCTATCACTTCTGATGAGTATTTGCCTTCTGGCAAAACCGGTTACCGTGATTTGCTGCATGATATGGTCAGTCAGGATATAGTTTCCATTATTCAAGCTGCGAAATAATCCTTTTTTTATTTTTCATATTTAAAAGCCTACTCAATTGAAGGGTAGGCTTTTGCTCTAATGTCTATTGTTTTTCAGTAACAGTACCGAAATGCATGCCCATTTTGGTTGGTGTTTCTGCTTGGAGTGATTCCTCCCAGTTGATGGCATTCTTTCCGAATAAGACGATGGCGGTTGATCCTAGTTTGAATCGCCCCATTTCTTCGCCTTTCTTGATCTCTATGTTGCTTAGTTCGTTGTAGTCCCATGTCACGACATTTTTATTGAATGGTGTGACCTGTCCTGCCCATACGGTTTCTATGCTGGCTACAATCATGGCGCCGACTAGTATGACAGCCATTGGGCCTGCTTCTGTTTCAAATAGGCATACGGTGCGTTCATTGCGAGCGAAAACGTTAGGGATTTGCTCGGCGGTGACTTTATTGACAGAGAAGAGCTTTCCTGGAATATGGATCATTTTAGTTAGTTTGCCTGTCAGTGGCATGTGAACGCGGTGATAGTCTTTTGGTGAAAGATAAACGGTAGCAAAAGTACCACCAAGAAAATCATTGGATAAGGATGCGTCGCCACCAAGAAGGCTTGTAAGGCTGTAATGATGGCCTTTTGCTTGGAAGAGTGTGCCGTGCTCGATGTTACCTAGTTGGCTGATTGCGCCATCTGCAGGGCAGGCAATACTGTTATCTTCTTCGCAGATAGGGCGGAGTTCTGGGCGAATGGCGCGTGTGAAGAAATCGTTGAAGTTGCGGTAGGATAGCTCGTCACTGTTGATGGCTTCCGACATGTCGACTTGGTATTTTTTTACAAATTGGCTAATAAAAGTGTTTTTAACCCATGAGTTTTCGCATTCGGCGATTTTACCAATGGCTCTTGATAATGCTTTTTGAGGTGTGATGTGTTGAGCAAATGCGAAAAGTTGGTCTTTAGTCACGTTTATTATCCTAATAAGTAAAGTTTAAATAAATGTTTAAATTGGACTGTGGCTTATAAGGGACACAATCTGTTTTAGGCTTGAGAAATCTTTTTCATTAAATTCGGTTCGAGTTTCCAGCCAAAAAATGATCATTTCTCGCTCTGCCGTTTGTGTAGAAGCGAGCATTAGGTGGCTGTTCGAATCGATTATTTGATCTGCTGTGTGTGGCAGGTCTTTTAATATTCCGTCTAGCTTTTTGCCGAAAAGGTGTGTGGCTGACTTTTTGGTTGATAGTTTGTTAAATAGGTTAGAAGGCGCGTCCCATTTTATGGCTTTAAGCGTGTTGATATTGTAGCCATATTGGAAAATAGGCGACACAGTGCTTTTGGATTGTTTGAAGAGGATGCAGTGTTGTGTGTTCGGTATGGCTTGCTTAATGGTTTTTAAAGCCATATTTGCTTTTTGCTTTGAATCATAGATGTCGTGTTTGCCCAATGCCTTTTTCAGGGCTGCAATGGGTGATGTTTTATTGGCTGAGTTGGTGTCTCTTGCTTTTTTGCCTGTATATAAATTAGGGTCTAGTAATTGCTGTGCTAAGGGGGGTCTTCCACCGTTATTAAATAGTCTAGCTGCTTCAGCACTGGCAAGGTGCGCGGTTTGGATAACTTCACCCACATTACGATGCATTATCGTTGCGACAACACGATAGAAGAAAGGCAGATCTTTAGAATCCCAGCCTATTAAATCGGCTTCATGGGCTACCTTGGTTGCGCAGTATGAAAAAATAAGTGGGTTGTTTATTAATATTGTTAGTCTTTTGTCTTCTGTGAAGCCAGGTAGTTCTTCTGGGTGGTGAGCTAAATGTGCAAGGCTTTGTAGCTCTTTTTTATTCGGTATGAACTTGGTTGAGAAGGACTCGATGACTTTGCTTGGTGTGTTCCAATGAGAGCATAAGTGAACGGTTAGTTCGTCTATGCGGCAGCCTAAAACATTCAGTTCTGCTTGGCTTTGTTTTTCACCTTGGCTTAGTTTGTTTTTAATGTCCATCATTGTTGGATAGGCATAAAACCATAGAAGCCACCTTGCTGAATCGCGAAATAAGGTGATCCAAAAAATATCATCTTCGTGGCTAGTTAGTTTCTCTATCGACCAGTGTCTCGCTATAGTAGCAGCTTCATAGCTGGTTTGTATTTCGCTAAGAAAAGCTGTTACATGCGGTGGATTGTTCTTCGGATAGAACTTGTATGGGGCAAAAGCTGAGAAAATTTTTCCTATGCCGCTCATCCCAACCATTGATGCTGCATGGAAAGGATTTTTTATTTCATTGTTTTTATTAGGTATTATTCGATTAGCTTCGTTTAGTATAGCGAAGGCTAATAGTGGATCAGAGGCGATATTGGCTTGCATGCCATCAAGTGTGTCCTCTGTTCTCGCTATTTGGGTTTTTAGACGAGACAAACTTACCGCTTTGACGGGAAATTTTTTGTTTTTCAGAAAATGTAGCCATTCATTTAGGCCAGAAGGTGACTTGTCTATCATAGCTGGTTACATTGAGAGCTCATGTTGGTGGTTTTTTAAAAGTTGCTCTTATATTTCGGTTCTTATTAATCATACTGTATATTGAGGTGAGAGCATACTTTGTCAGTATTAAGGAAGGTAATATGTTTGCATTAGCTGGTTTGCTAGTGGTCATTGTTAGTGTGGTGTTTGGCTATATTGCATCCCATGGGAATATGTTAGCCCTATGGCAGCCTTTTGAGGTGATTATAATCTGTGGTGCAGCCCTTGGGGCTTTTATGGTTGCCAACCCGTTCATTGTGCAGAAAAAAGTATTTACTATGCTGCCGCAGGTGTTCACTGGGAGTCGACACAATAAAACTTTTTATCTTCAGTTGTTGGGGTTGATGTATTGTCTTTTCCAAAAAAGCCGACAGCAGGGTTTTTTGTCTGTTGAAGAAGATATCGAGTCGCCTTTTACGAGTGAGTTGTTTGCTCGTTTTCCTGATGTGATTCGAGATCATGAAGTTGTTGATTTTTTGACGGATAATTATCGTATTTTCACGCTTACTGGATTGCCTGCTTATGAAATAGAGGCAATTATGGATAATGAAATTGAGCAAATTCAGGAAGAATTGGTTGCACCAAGTCATGCCTTGACTCGTGTCGCTGAAGCATTGCCAGGTTTTGGTATTGTGGCGGCCGTATTGGGGATCGTTATCACCATGGGATCAATAGGTGGGCCGCTTGAAGAAATTGGCGCTCACGTTGCGGCTGCGCTGGTAGGGACATTTTTAGGTATCTTCTTTGGTTATGGGTTTGTGGGGCCTGCCGCTTCACATTTAGAGAGCTTGGGAACCCACGAGTTAAAAGCGTATCTGTGTATAAAAGCCTGTTTGAATTCGATTGTGTCTGGTTATGCTCCGCCAGTAGCGGTCGAGACTGGCCGTAAGTTACTTCCACCTGAAATGCGTCCTAGCTTTATTGAGTTGTCTGATGGTCTTAAGCAGTATCGCTAGTATGGAAAAGCGTAAGAAGATGAGGTGTGAGCAATGGCTATAGGTACCAATGGCTTAGTTATTCGTCGAGTCAAAAAAATCAAGAAAGGTGGTCATCATGGCGGTGCTTGGAAGATAGCCTTGGCGGATTTCGCTTTAGCAATGATGGCGTTTTTTTTAGTTTTATGGATTATGAGTGTGGCTTCTCCAGAGGAGCTAAAAAGTATTGAAGGATACTTTCAAGATCCAATGGGGCCGTCAACAGCTGGCTTTAGTGCCAGTCCTATTGATTTAGGTGGAAGCCCTGCAAAAAGTGCTGAAAAGAAATTAGATTTGCAGTTGCCTGATCCTGGTAGTGTCGATGTGCCTTCTCGGGATGATCGTTTGGGTAATGGGCCTGAGTCGTCGGAGTCAAAGAGCATCAATGATATGTTGCAAGAGGAAGTTGGGAAAATGAATGTTCTGCTTTCCCAGCAGCAAAATATGCGCATCGAGATCACGCCTCTTGGTGTACGCATTACATTGTTGGACGATCCAGATAAGCCTATGTTTGAGCGCGGCAGTGCTCGCATGATGCCAGACATAGAAAATACCCTTCTAACTATGTCGCCGATTTTTAATAAGGTTACTAATCCTATTGTTATTACTGGTCACACGGATTCGTCGAAATTTAGTGGTGGACGCTTGGATAATTGGGACTTGTCAGCATTAAGGGCCAATGCTGCTCGTCGAATTTTAGAAGAGGGCGGTGTGGCAGATAAGCGTATTGCTCAAGTGATAGGCTTGTCTGATTCGATTCCTTACAATCGTTTTGATACCGATAGTGCAGAGAATAGGCGCATTAGTATTACCTTGTTAACGGATGATGCTTATAAGAAATTGCTGGATCAGAATCGCCGTAATTTCGGTGATGCAGCCCAGCAATCTATTGAGAATCTTACGCCTGAGGCCGTTTTTTAAAATGCCTGGTTTTCACGTATCGAGTGCTTAATTCTTAAGAAGCTTTGGAAGCGGTGTTCTGTTATTTCACCTTTTTCTAAGGCTTCAAGGATCGCACAACCTGGTTCTTTCTCATGAGCGCAGTCGCGGAAGCGACAATAGCCGATATGTGGTCGAAATTCGATAAAGCCGTTGAGCAACTCGTCTTCTGAAATGTGCCATAAGCCAAACTCGCGTATTCCTGGAGAGTCAATGAGGTCCCCGCCTTTTGGCATGTGGAATAGTCGGGCTGTGGTAGTGGTATGTACGCCTTTTTTTCGTTTCTGGGAGAGCTCGCCAACGCTGATGTCTATGTCAGGAAGTAGAGTGCCTATAAGAGATGATTTACCTACGCCTGATTGCCCAACAAAAACGCTCGTTTTATCTTGCAGAAAGTCATACAGAGACTCCATGCCTGCTTGGTTTTTGATCGAGGTTCTGATGATGTTGTAATTTAGGTCTTCATAGGTTTTAAGGAGCTTGTCTAGATCTTCTTTGTTTTTTTCGTCTATTAAATCGCATTTGTTAAGCAGGATGACTGGCGGGATGCCAACGGTTTCTGCGGCAACTAGGTAGCGATCAATTAAATTGGCGTGAGCAACAGGCTCAGCAGCAATAACAACAATGATGTGATCTATGTTTGCTGCGACAGGTTTTATTCTGCCATGCATGTCAGGACGAGATAAAGAAGTGTGTCTTGGAGTGGTTGCAACAACGACTCCGCCTTCATTTTGTTTTGGACGCCATATAACTTTATCGCCTGTCACCAATTGGCCTAGATTGGCACGTAAATTACAGCGAGTAGATGCGCCAATAAAAGGCTCTTGAGTACCTTCCACTTCTACTTGTGTACCGAAGTGAGAAATAATGATGCCTTCTGTTTCAGCCCCAAGGTCGGATGACTGAAGAAGTTCCTCGGCGACATCCCCTCTTTTTTGAGTGCGTTCAACGCGCTCTTTGTGGATTTTTTCGATTCGCCAAGTTTGTTGTTTAGTAAGTTTTCGCTTCGACATTAGATTCGTCTGGTCATAAAGTAAGGCGCATAGAGTATAATGCTTGGCATTGATAATAAAGGACTTGGAAGATTATGAGCTTAAATGAAGAGAATTTAGTGTGGATCGATCTTGAAATGACCGGATTGGACCCAGAAACGGATACTATTATTGAGATTGCAACCGTTGTCACCGATAAGCATCTGAATGTTTTGGCAAAAGGCCCTAGCCTTGCTGTTTATCAAGATAAAGCGGTGATGGACGCAATGGATGAGTGGTGCACACAGCATCATGGTGACTCAGGGTTGACTGCAAGAGTGTTGTCGTCAACGATTAGTATGTCACAAGCAGAGGAAGAAACGATCAAGTTTCTAGCTCAATATGTGCCAGCGGGTAAATCACCAATATGTGGTAATAGTGTTGGGCAAGATCGTCGCTTCTTGTACCGTTACATGCCTAATTTGGAAGCATTTTTTCATTATCGTTATTTGGATGTTAGTACAATTAAAGAGTTGGCACGACGTTGGAAGCCAGAGGCGCTAGAAGGGTTTACTAAGTCGGGCTCACATTTGGCGATGGACGATATTTTAGAGTCTATTGGCGAATTGAAGCATTATCGTCGAACTATGTTTGGTATGGACGATAAATCTTAATAGCACATGCCGCTAATCTAACCTGTTCTTGTTATGAGTTGGTGGGTTCTGTGTCCACTAACTCAGTCCTGTCACACCATCCCATATTAGTTTGATTCCTGTTAGGAAAAGAAAGCCGTACATGAATTTGAAAAATACGGCCGTGGATAGTTTGTAATGCAGCCATGCGCCAAGCTGGACGCCAATAAACGCAACGGGTGTAAAGCAAAGTGATAACAGGATGTTGGTGCTGTTGAGTTGTCCAAGCATGCCGTATGGAATGAGTTTTACGTAGTTTATTGCTGTGAAGATGACGGCTGCTGTAGCCACGTATTGTGTTTTGTCTAGGTTTGCTCTTAGTAGATAGACGCTCATAGGCGGTCCGCCAGCGTGAGCTATAAAGCTGGTGAAACCGCCAAGGGTGCACCAAAGTTTTCCTATGAACGAATTCAGCGGTTGTCGTTCTGTTGTGCGTTTTTTTTTGGGCCATGAGTTTAGTGTGAAGCCAACAGCAATAACGCCTACCATGATTTTTAACCATTCAGCAGAAAACCACGATGCTGTTAAGCCGCCAATGACTACTCCGATGATGGCGGCAGGTATGCATTTGATTAGTTGCTCTGTGTTCCACTTCTTCCAAAACTTCTGCACAGTGAAAATGTCCATGATACATAGTATAGGGAGCATTATGGCGGCGGCCAGAGTAGGGGAGGTTTGGAGTGAAATAAGCGGTACAGCAAGTATGCCGAAAGCGCCAGAGAAACCACCTTTAGAAATGCCAGTAATAAATACGGCAATGGCAATGAGTGACATAAGCAGCCAATCCATAAGTGTCCTCTGGTTAGATGTTTGTGGTGAGCGGTAAAAATGCATATTGATTATGGGGGATTGCCACTTGTTTCAAAAGGCTTCTGTATTAGAATTGTCAGAAATTAATGAGCCATGTGATTGGTGTTTGCTCTTTTTGAGTAGAGAGGGATTGGTAAGTGATGCAAATAGAGAAAGATGTTTACGGTGAAGAGTCGATGGAAAGTCTAGGTGCTATTGTGTCGTCGGCTTTGAAGGCGGGCGCGGTTGTTTACCTAGAGGGAGACCTTGGTATGGGTAAAACCACGCTTGTTAGAGGTATGTTGCGAGGCTTAGGTCATTTGGGGCCAGTTAAAAGTCCTACTTACACGATTGTTGAACCCTATGAATTATCCGGCCTTGAAGCATTTCATTTTGACCTTTATCGCGTTTCAGATGCTGAAGAGCTTGAATTTATAGGGATTCGTGACTATTTCTCGGACGGCAGTTTGTGCCTGATTGAGTGGGCTGAAATGGGGCGAGGTATTTTGCCTGAGGCGGATTTGATTGTTTCATTAAGTTTAATTCGTCAGGGTCGCCATGTGGTGATAGAAGGTATTACTGAAAAAGGTTTGGTGGCTATAAATGGGCTGCAAAAGGTCATAACGTCTTGATGTATAGATGTCTTTACTCTAAGTAAGATTGAGATCCATGTAATCAGCAGTTATAGTGTGTCAGATATACTAGCTAGCTGTCTGATATGCATACTAAATTTCATACTTATTTATTTGTTTTTTTCTCTTTTATTGTCTCTTTGGTTGCCACGAATGCTTTTGCGGCAGAAGTTAGAGATATACGTGTCGCTCAACAAGAGGGCGTAACACGTTTGGTTTTTGAGCTTTCTGATGCGTCTGAGCATCGTATTTTTCCTCTCTCAAACCCTGAGCGCATTGTGCTCGATGTGAGTAATGTTGACTTGAGTACGTCCGTAGTAAATGGCTTATCAGCTTTATCTTCGGACGTTTTGATGCGAGTTCGTTACGCTAAGCGAGACAATGGTGTTCGCTTCGTGTTGGATTTGGCTCAAAAGGCAAAAGCGAAGAGTACTGTCTTGGCTGCAAATGGGACTTATGGCCCGAGAATATTGGTTGAGCTTGAGTATGGCGTCAGCAAGCCTGTAACAGTTGTAAAAAGCTTAGCAAACTTGTCCAAAGAAAAGCGTGATATCGTTATTGCGATCGACCCAGGTCATGGCGGCAAAGATCCTGGTGCTTTGGGGCAATACAGAGTTCGTGAAAAAGATATAGTGCTGTCGATTAGTAAGGAATTGGCTAGTCGAATTAATGCTGTAGATGGTTTTAAAGCGGTGTTGACTCGATCAACTGATACCTATCTTCAATTGCGTGACCGTTCTCGTGTAGCGCGTGAAGCCAATGCAGATTTGATGATTTCCGTGCATGCGGATGCTTTTACAAAATCGAGTGCTCGCGGGGCTTCGGTGTGGGCTCTGTCATTAAGTGGTAAAAGTTCTGAAATGGGTCGCTGGCTGGCGCAACAAGAAAACTCCGCAGATTTGGTTGGCGGCATTTCTTTAGATGACAAAGATCAGTTACTTGCTGAGGTTTTGTTAGATATGTCGATGAATTCGACAATTCAGATGAGTCTGAACATCGGCGAAAGTGTTTTGGGGGAGATGAAAAATGTGGCTGTCTTACATAAAGGCAGTGTGCAGCAGGCAGGCTTTGTTGTGCTGAAATCACCAGATATTCCGTCAATACTTATTGAAACCGGGTTTGTATCAAACAAGACAGAAGCAAAAAATTTATCGAGTAGAACGTATCGAGTAAAGCTGGCAGCCTCTATTTCTAAGGGTGTCATTGAATACTTTACTAAGAATGCGCCAGATGGAACCTTAGTGGCTTGGAAGCAAAAGAAACATTCTGATTATGTGTACACCGTTAGTAAAGGTGATACTTTGTCTGAAATTGCCAGGCGTAATCAGGTGTCTTTACCTATTTTAAGACAAGCAAATAATTTGAATAATGATGTTATTTGGATTGGTCAGAAGCTTGTCATTCCTGCCGGCTAAAATCTAATAGTCTTATGCTCTTGTGTTTATGAACTAAAGGGCTCAGAAATCAAAGGTCGTTCATGCAAAGAATTAATCTTTTATCTCCACGTTTAGCTAACCAAATTGCAGCGGGTGAGGTGGTTGAACGACCAGCCTCCGTTGTGAAAGAGTTGCTTGAGAATAGTCTTGATGCTGGTGCGTCTCAGCTTGATATCGATGTTGAGCAAGGGGGCGTTAGGCGTATAAAGATCCGTGATAACGGCACGGGTATCATGAAAGATGATTTGTCTTTGGCGTTAAGTCGACATGCAACAAGCAAAATAATTACTTTAGATGACCTAGAAGCTGTGTGTACGCTAGGTTTTCGTGGTGAAGCATTGGCCAGTATTAGCTCTGTGTCGAGAATGCATCTTACATCTCAAGCAGAAAGCGAAAATGAAGCTTGGCGAGTAGAGGCGGAAGGCAAGGATATGGCGACGGCGATTCGTCCTGCTTCCCATCCTCAGGGGACGACTATCGATGTGCGTGATTTGTTTTTTAATACGCCTGCTCGTCGTAAGTTCCTTCGTACTGAAAAAACCGAGTTTGCTCACCTAGAAGAAGTGGTGAAGCGGTTGGCGCTTAGTCGCTATGAAACAGGTTTTCGTCTAAGTCATAACGGCAAACAGGTATACGATCTTCGCCCCGTGACAGATCAGCTTCATGCTGAGCACAGGCTGGCAACCTTGTTGGGTAAAAAATTCATTGAAAACTCATTAACGCTGGATGTTGAAGCGGCTGGCTTGCGCTTGTGGGGCTGGATTGGTCTGCCGACATTTTCTCGTTCTCAGGCGGATCTGCAATATTTCTTTGTAAATGGTCGAGTGGTTAAAGATAAATTGGTCGCTCACGCTGTTCGTCAGGCTTATCGTGATGTTTTGTATAATGGTCGTCATCCTACGTTTGTTTTGTATCTTGAGTTAGATCCTTCTACTGTGGACGTAAATGTTCATCCAACCAAGCATGAAGTGCGGTTTCGCGATGGGCGTTTGGTGCATGATTTCTTGTTTAGTCGTATTCATAAAGCGATTGCTGATGTGCGTCCTGAATCTGATGGGGCGCCAACAGGCATGCAAGACTCTACTGCCAGTGAGCCTTCTTCTTACAGTTCAAGTATTACAGAGCAATCTGCTTTGCAGCTATCGAATCGTCCTGCAGCTTCTGGTATGGAGTGGATGCAATCTAATTCTCCAACGAGCTCTTTGGGGGCTTCAGAGGTGCGTGGTCAGCTTGATGGTTTGCGTCGACTGTCTGGTTATGCACAGGAGTATGTCTCTAAAACTGAGGAGGTTGACCCTGAAACAGGAGAGGTGCGAGAAATTACTCCGCCAAGCTCTCTGGGGCAATTTGACGATCCATTTGTTAGATCAGAAGGTGATTATCAGGCTGTACCACCGTTAGGCTTCGCGGTTGCCCAGTTGCATGGTGTCTATATTCTCTCTGAGAGTGAGCAAGGGTTAATTTTGGTGGATATGCATGCGGCGCATGAGCGAATTGTTTATGAGCGTATGAAAACAGCGTTTTATCAAAAGAACATATCATCGCAGCCATTATTGGTGCCAATTAATGTTTCTGTATCGCAAAGTGAAGCGGATCTGGTGGAAGAGAGTGGTGATGTTTTTGGGTCTTTTGGCTTTCGTGTAGAAAGAACTGGCTTAGAAAGTGTCATGGTTCGAGAAGTTCCTATTATACTGATTCGAGGGGATGTTGAAGGGTTGGTTCGTGACGTAATAAGTGATTTATCGATCAATGGTGTATCTGACCTAATGGAATCTAGGGCGAATGAGTTGATGGCGTCAATGGCTTGTCATGGCGCGGTGCGAGCAAACCGTAAGTTGACTATTGCTGAAATGAACAGCCTTCTTCGGGATATGGAAGTGACTGAACGAAGCGGGCAGTGTAACCATGGCCGACCAACTTGGGCGCATTTGACCATGTCTGATTTGGATAAACTTTTCTTGAGGGGGCGTTAATATGACAAAGCCGCACGTTGTTTGTTTAATGGGGCCAACGGCTTCTGGAAAAACGGGATTGGCTGTTGAGTTGGCTGAACATCATGATTTTGAAATCATCAGTGTGGACTCTGCTCTTGTTTATAAAGGAATGGATATTGGTACGGCCAAGCCAGATGCAGCGTTACTTGCAAGGGCTCCCCATAGGCTAATTGATATTATTGATCCGCTTGAGTCCTATTCGGCAGCCGACTTCGTTTTGGATGCGGTTGAGCAATCGCGAGAAATTATAGCGAAAGGTAAAACGCCACTTTTGGTTGGTGGCACTATGATGTATTTCAATGCGCTGCAAAAAGGTTTGGCAGAAATGCCGCAGGCAGATGCTGAACTGCGAGCTCAGATTGAAGTGGAGGCGGCTGAAAAAGGCTGGGAAGCTCTACATGAAGAGTTGCAGGCGTTTGATCCAGAAGCGGCTTCTCGCATTCATCCCAACGACCCACAGAGATTGCAGCGTGCTATTGAGGTATATCGTTTAACTGGTAAAACCATGACTCAGTTTTGGGCGCAGCAAGAAGCTGTGTCCTTGCCGTTTGATATGATTAATATGGCAGTAATGCCTAAAGAGCGAAGCGTGTTGCATGAGCGAATAGAGCAACGCTTTTATGACATGATGGATCAAGGTTTTTTGGCTGAAGTTGAGGGGCTTTATCATCGTGGTGATTTGTCTGCCGATATGCCTTCTATGCGTTGTGTTGGCTACCGGCAGTTGTGGCAATATTTAGACGGTGCTGATTTGCTAGATGATGCTATCTTTAAAGGGGTAGTTGCTTCTCGTCAGTTGGCAAAAAGGCAGCTTACTTGGTTAAGGGGATGGGAGGATCTGATGATTTTCGATAGTTTGTCGAAAGATCTTGTGCCGGAAGCCTTGAATTACATAGAAAGCAGGATTATATAGGGGAAATAGATAAAAAATTGGTGTAGTATCTACAGTATTGTTTTATCAATATTTAATTTAATATTTTTTGCTTGTTTAAGGAGATCACAATGTCAAAAGGGCAATCATTACAAGACCCTTATCTAAATATTCTACGTAAAGAAAGAGTGCCAGTATCTATCTTTCTTGTAAATGGAATTAAGCTTCAAGGTCAAATCGAATCATTCGATCAGTTTGTGATTCTATTAAAAAACACTGTTAGCCAAATGGTTTATAAACATGCCATTTCTACGGTGGTACCTTCCCGTACTATCCGCATCCCGTCTCCTGATCAGCCGGAAGATGACGCTGAATAGTTTGTCTGTAATAAGGCGAACAGAGGAATATTAGATTGTTTTTTGAACGTCCAGATAGTGGTGAAATAGCTGTATTGGTTCATATAGATTTTCATGATCAAAATGAGTCTTATGGACCAGAAGAGTTTGTTGAACTTGCTATTTCTGCTGGCGCAGATCCTGTTGCTGTAGTCTCGGGGTCGCGTCAGCGTCCTGATGCCCGGTATTTTATCGGTACCGGTAAACTAGCAGAAATAAAAGACATTGTTGATCGAGAAGAGGCTCAAGTGGTCCTTTTCGATCATGCTTTGTCTCCTTCCCAAGAACGTAACCTAGAAAGTGTATTGCAGTGTCGTGTGCTTGATCGTACAGGGCTTATACTTGATATATTTGCGCAGCGTGCACGTACCCATGAGGGTAAATTGCAGGTTGAATTGGCGCAGTTGCAGCACATGTCTACTCGTCTTATTCGAGGTTGGACGCACTTAGAGCGCCAGAAGGGCGGTATAGGTATGCGTGGGCCAGGTGAGACTCAGCTTGAGACTGACCGCCGATTACTTAGAGAGCGTATTAAAGCGATTCAAAAGAGATTGGCGAAAGTGGGTTCTCAGCGAGATCAAAACCGTCGATCCCGTGATAGATCTTCAGTCCCAACTGTATCTATTGTTGGTTACACTAACGCAGGGAAGTCGACATTGTTCAATCGAGCGACTGGCTCTGATGTTTATGCCGCTGACCAGCTTTTTGCTACATTGGATCCGACATTGCGACGTTTGGATATTGAGCAAATCGGCTCGATTGTCTTAGCTGATACAGTGGGCTTTATTCGCCAATTGCCGCATAGGCTGATCAAGGCGTTTCAGGCGACATTGAAAGAGTCTTCAGAGGCTGATTTGTTATTGCATGTTGTCGACGCATCTGACATTTCTCGCGACGAGAATATGAAGCATGTGGATTCTGTGCTAGAAGAGATTGGTGCCAATGAAGTGCCGACGCTTAAGGTATTTAATAAAATAGATGCTTTGCCAACAGCAGAGCCTCGAATAGATCGTGACCCAGACGGGAACCCTTTGAGAGTTTGGTTGTCTGCTCGTGATGGTCAAGGTATTGATTTGCTTAAGCAGGCAATTGCAGAGCTGTTAGCGGAAGATGTTTTTAATGAAACTCTTTACTTGTCGAGCAAATATGGTCGATTAAGGGCTATGTTGTTCGAGCATGGGGCGGTTAAGTCGGAGCGCTTTGATGAGGCGGGCCGATTTGTCCTTGATGTTAAGTTGCCTAAAAAAGATTATTTACAAATTTTGGCTCGCGCTGGCATGTCTGAGGATCAGATTGAAGCTGTGTAAGCTGTCAGGATTATCATTAAAATAAAGTGGAGACGTAGTATGGCCTGGAATGAACCGGGTAATAACGACAATGACCCATGGAATCCAGATAAAAACCGTAATAATGGTGCTGGACGCCCAGATGGCGAACGTGAAAAGGAAACCAACAATGACCCATGGGGGCGCAAGCCTACTGGGAATGAGCAAGGTCCTCCAGATTTGGATGAGGCTTTCCAGAAATTAATGGGGATGCTAGGCGTTAAAAAATCCCGCAAATCTGGTGGCTCTAATGGTGGTGGCTCTAATTTTTCGGGCAAATTTGGCGGTGGTTTAATTGCTCTTGTTCTGATTGTATTGCTGGCTCTTTGGGCTGCAACGGGCGTTTATCAGGTTGATCAGCAGGAACGTGGTGTTGTGCTTCGATTAGGGAAGTATCACTCAACTGTTATGCCTGGTCTTCACTGGAATCCACCTATGATTGACTCTGTCAGTAAGGTGAATGTAACTAAAGTTCGTTCTCATGATCACAAAGCATTAATGTTAACAGTTGATGATGCGATTGTTGAGGTTGGTGTTTCGGTTCAGTATTCTGTGCAAGACCCGAAAGACTTTTTGCTGAATGTACGTAACCCAGAAGAGTCTTTGGCTCAAGCAACAGAAAGTGCGCTGCGTCATGTTGTTGGTAGTTCTGAGATGGATCAAATTTTAACAGAAGGTCGTGAGTTGTTGGCGGCAGAGGTTAAGGTTCGTATTCAGGATTATGGTAACGCTTACGGCACTGGTTTGCTGATTTCAAAAGTTAACGTCGAAAATACTCAGGCTCCTACTCAGGTTCAAGAGGCATTTGATGATGTTATCAAAGCGAAAGAGGATGAGTTGCGAGTTCGTAACGAGGCCGAATCTTATGCAAATGGTATTATCCCTGAAGCTCGTGGTCGTGCTCAGCGTATTAGAGAGGAGGCGGAAGCTTACCGCTCTGAAATCGTTGCTCGAGCAAGTGGTCAGGCAGATCGTTTTGATAGATTGTATCGAGAGTATACTAAGGCGCCAGATGTTACTCGCCGTCGTTTGTATATTGAGACAATGGAGTCCGTCTATAAAGACGTGAACAAAGTTGTTGTGGATACTAAAGGTGGTAATAACATGATGTATTTGCCTTTGGATCAGTTAATGAAGCAGCGTGCAGAATCGTCTAAAGGGTCTACAAGCTCATTGAGTTCTAGCAATGTCGGGGCGTTGACGGATCAGGTTCTTGAGGAGATACGTAAACGCCAAGGTGCAACAATCCGTAGAGAGGGCAGAAACTAATGAGAGGCTTTTCTTTTTCAGTTTTATTTGTTGTTCTTCTCGGTGTACTGATTGCTTCACAAACGCTTTTTGTTGTAAATGAAACTGAGCGTGCGGTTGTTCTTAAGTTTGGTGAGATTGTTCAGGATGATGTTCAACCTGGCATTCACTTTAAACTTCCGATTATGAACGAAGTTAAGAAATTTGATGCTCGAATTTTGACAATGGACTCTCGTCCTCAGCGTTATTTGACGCTAGAGAAGAAAGCTGTTGTTGTGGATTCTTATGTTAAATGGAAAATAGACTCTGTTGCTAAATTTTACCAAGCAACGTCTGGTGATGAATTTGTAGCTAATCGAGTGCTTTCTTCTCGTGTTGATACTGGACTTCGAAATAAGTTTGGTGAGCGTACAATGCACGAGGTTGTTTCGGGTGAGCGTGATTTGTTAATGACAGAATTGCGTGATGACCTAAACGAAGTGGCTCAAAGTGAATTGGGTATTTCTATTGTTGATATCCGAGTTAAGCGAATTGATCTGCCGCCAGATGTTAGTGAATCTGTTTATCAGCGTATGAGAACCGAGCGTGAGCGTGAAGCTCGTGAGCACAGATCGAAAGGTTTGGAGCTTGCGGAAGGTATTCGTGCTGACGCCGATCGCCAGCAGGTTGTACTTGAGGCGGAAGCTCAGCGTGATGCCGAGATGATTCGTGGTGATGGTGACGCTAATGCTGCAGCAATTTACTCTAAGGTCTACAAACAAGATCCTGAATTCTATGAGTTCTACCGTAGTCTGCAGGCCTATCGTGAGAGCTTTAGTGGCAGTAGTGATTTGTTCGTACTTGAGCCAGATAGTGAATTCTTTAAATATTTGAATAGCTCTACCAATAGTGGTTCTAAATAGAGTAGATATTCATCAATAATCGTACATGAGACCTATTTGTTAAAATGGGAAACATGGTACTATTACACAAACCGGGCCAAGCCCGGTTTTTTAATGGTCAAAATAAAGAGAATCTATGCAGGAATTGTTGCAGTCGCTGCTGGTTGGCGTCAGCCTTTTATTGATCGCTGAGGGTGTTTTGCCGTTTCTAGTTCCGAATGTTTGGCGGGAAATAATGGTGAAAGCTATCGCGAGCTCAGATTTGAATTTACGCATTCTGGGTGCGGTTAGTATGTTTCTTGGATTAATGCTTCTTTTGCTGACTCGAAGCTAAGAGGACAATTTAATGACATTAGCAGATCGCTGGTTACTTCCTGAGGGCGTTGATGAAGCGTTGCCTGAACAGGCCGCTAAGATCGAGCACCTTAGAAGAACTCTGCTTAATCTCCATGAGAGTTGGGGATATCACTTAGTAATACCTCCTCTATTAGAGTATCTGGATTCCCTTCTTACGGGTGCTGGCTCTGACCTAGAAATTGAAACATTTAAAGTAATTGACCAGTTATCAGGTCGACTTCTAGGTATTCGTGCCGATTTTACATCCCAGGTTGCTCGAATTGATGCTCATTGTCTTAAAGATGATGGTGTTCAGCGTTTAAGTTATTGTGGCAGTGTTTTAAGAACAATGCCGGCTGGCCTTGATGGCACACGTAGCCCGATTCAATTGGGGGCGGAAATTTATGGCCATGGTGGTGTAGAAAGTGATGTTGAGGTTTTGTCCTTAATGTTGCAGACCTTGTCTACTGCTGGCTTGTCAAACCTTGTTCTTGATCTTGGGCATGTTGATGTTGTGAGTGGTGTTCTTGCTGCTTGTGATCTTGATGCCGATCAAGAAAGTAAGTTGATTGAATTGTATAAGGCAAAAGATTTGCCTGAGCTTGATCGCTACGTAGAAGGGTTGAATGGCTTGAGTGGCATTCAGCAGCAGTGGTTGGTTGGGTTGCCACGTTTATGTGGTGGCAAAGAAGTGTTAAAGCGTGCGATGGATTTATTGGGTAATGTGAATGAATCTATTCGTGATGCTGTTGTTTTGCTGCAAAAAGTAAGTGATTCAATTTGTCAGCGTTTTCCTGGAGTGGGATTGCATTTCGATTTAAGCGATTTGGTTTCCTATAGCTATCATACTGGTGTTGTTTTTGCTGCATATGTTCCTGGTCATGGTAATGCCATTGCTCGCGGCGGGCGCTATAACAACATTGGGCAAGTGTTTGGTCGGTCACGTCCGGCTACGGGTTTTAGTACGGATGTAAAAGCCTTGGTTGCTTTGACTGATGTCGTGGTCAATAAGCCAAAAACGGTTCTGTCGCCAATTTGCTCAACAGATGAGCTTTGGCGGAAAGCGAATTCCCTGCGGTTTGATGGATATCGAGTGATAGAGGTCTTGGATGATGTCTATGCTGGAGATGCTGACTTTAAGTTGGAATTTGTTGATAAGACTTGGCAGTTGATGCCGATTCAGAGCTAGAGTTTTCTTTAAGAACTATCTAAATGAGACCTGAAATTATGGGTAAAAATGTTGTTATTCTAGGCACTCAATGGGGTGATGAAGGTAAGGGTAAGGTTGTAGACCTGCTTACTGAGGATGTTGCTGCTGTTGTGCGTTTTCAAGGTGGTCATAACGCTGGCCATACATTGGTTATTGATGGCAAAAAGACAGTTTTGCATTTGATACCTTCTGGTATTTTGCGTGAAGGTGTTCAATGTATCATTGGTAATGGTGTTGTGTTGTCGCCTGCCGCTTTAAAGACGGAAGTTCTTGAACTTCTTGAACAGGGTGTGCCAGCGGTTGACCGTTTGAAAATTAGTGCAGCTTGTCCATTGATTCTTCCTTACCATATTGCGATTGATCAGGCTCGTGAGCTTGCAAGAGGTGAGAAGAAAATCGGTACAACGGGTCGTGGTATTGGGCCAGCTTATGAAGATAAGGTTGCCCGTCGTGCGATTCGTGTTGGTGACTTGTTAGACTCTGAGCGTTTTGCGGCTAAGTTGAAAGAAGTGCTTGAGTATTACAACTTTGTGCTGACTGAGTACCATAAAGTAGAGCCGATCTCTTTTGAAGAAGTGTACGCAGCTGGTTTAGAGATGGCTGATTTCTTGCGTCCAATGGTTGCAGATACTATTACTTTGTTGCATGACTTGCGTAAAGCGGGTGCGAACATTATGTTTGAAGGTGCTCAAGGTTCATTGTTGGATGTTGATCACGGTACTTATCCTTATGTGACGTCTTCAAATACAACGGCGGGCGGTGCTCCAGCGGGTACTGGTTTTGGTCCTTTGTACTTGGATTATGTGCTTGGTATCACTAAGGCTTATACTACTCGTGTAGGTTCAGGTCCTTTTCCGACAGAGTTATTTGATGATGATGGTGAGCGTTTGGGTCGTCGTGGTCATGAATTTGGTGCCACAACAGGTCGTTCTCGTCGTTGTGGTTGGTTTGATGCTGTTGCTCTGCGTCACGCTGTTCAAATCAACTCTGTTTCTGGTATGTGCTTAACAAAACTGGATGTTCTGGATGGCTCTACTGTCATTAAGGTTTGTGTGTCTTATGCTGATGCCGATGGAAATCCAGTTGCTGGATGTCTAGTTGATAGCGAAGGTTATGAAAACGCTAAGCCAGTATATGTTGAGTTGCCTGGTTGGACTGAATCAACAGTTGGTGCGCCAAACTTTGAGGCTTTGCCTAAGAATGCGCAAGATTATATCCGCTTTTTGGAAGAGCAAGTTGGTGTTCCAGTGGACATTATTTCGACTGGCCCAGATCGTAATGAAACGATTGTTCTCCGTGATCCTTTCAAACAATAGTTTGAATTGTTTAATGGATTGATTAAAAAAGCCGCTTTTAGCGGTTTTTTTTGTATTTTAAACTGGCTAAGTTCATCTTATTAGTATTCTTTGTAAATAGAGTGAAAAGAGGGGGCTGTGTTTGTCGGGGGGTGAGGTAATATTTACAATTGAATTTATGGCAGCATATTTAGCTGTTTGAATAGTAAGATTAAAGAGGGAATATTTATGGTTAAGTTATTGCTTGCTGATGATGATGCTCGTTTATCGGATTTGATTAAAGAGTATTTTGATGGTGAGGGTTATGATGTTACTCATGCTTGGAATGGCAGAGAGGCATTAGAGCTTATGGCTGTGAATATGCCGGATATTGTTATCCTTGATGTGATGATGCCGGAATTAGATGGGTTTGAAACCTTAAAGCAAATCCGTAATAAGAGTGCGGTGCCAGTTATTATGTTAACTGCCAAGGGTGACGATATTGACCGAATTCTTGGTTTGGAGATGGGGGCAGATGATTATCTGTCTAAACCTTTTAACCCGCGAGAATTACTAGCGCGCATCAAGGCAATTTTACGCCGCGCAAGCCAAGAGCGTGAAGATGATCCTACTGCCGACATTGAGCTTTCTGGGGTATTGTTGCGTCGCAAGGATCGCACTGTTTATTTAAGTGGTGAGTTGGTCGAGTTAACAACGTCTGAGTATACCTTGCTTGAGTGTATGTTGATGGCGCCTGGTCAGGTGTTAACAAAGCAAGAGCTTTCAGAAAAAGCTTTAGGTCGTAAATTAACTATGTATGATCGTAGTTTGGATATGCATATTAGTAATTTGCGTAAGAAAATTGGTAATTTAGAAAATGGTGATCCTCGGATTAAAACAGTGCGAGGTGTTGGTTATATATTTGTATCGAATGAGCAAGGTGCTTAGCTTTTCATGAAAAATACTTTTCTGCGTGTGTTTTTGGTGGTGTTGCTGTCCAATATTGTTGTTGTCAGTATTGGGTTGGGGATGGTTCAGTTTATCCAAAAGCGCAATCAGGTGTCGGCTGATCTACTAGGAGATGTGGGTGTTCAGTTGGTGGCTGGGTATGAAAAGTTTGGCATTACCTCCTTGCAAGAGGAAACTAAGAAGGCAGAGAAGCGGCTGTCTGGTACGATTTATCTGTATCAAGAAAATGGCCGTCCTTTGTTGAAGCCGTTACCTCGTAACTTTAGGGAGCAGAATACACCCAGTGTGGCAGCGGGTCGCCCAGCGGCGGATTTCTTGCATAGTCAGTTTATTCAGGTGATAGGTGGGAATAATGTTCAGTATCTGCTGATATTTAAGCCAAACCCTGAAATTAGCCCTATTGCACCAGAGGCCGTGGTTGGTTTTTCGTTGTTGGGCTTGTTGGTTTCAAGTGGTGTTTTAGCTTATTGGTTGTTGGGACCGTTGCTTAAACTGCAGCGAGTAGCTCGCTCATTTGGACAGGGGGATATGACTGCGAGGGTCGAGAATAAGTTGGCTCGAAGGAGTGATGCTGTTGGTAAGTTGGCGCGAGAGTTTAACGAAATGGCAGTTCGTATTGAGACGCTCTTATCGTCTAAGGAGCGCTTGATGCGTGATGTTTCGCATGAACTCAGGACGCCACTGGCTCGTATTGAAGTGGCGCTGACTATAGCGGAAGATAAGTATGCATTAGAGGCTCAAAAAGGGTACTTGTGTAGGATTCGTACAGAGCTTCATGAGTTGGATGAGTTGATTGGACAGGTGCTTACATTGAGTCGGCTTGAAGCGGCTTCTTTGATTAAAGAAGAGATGAACCTTCGAGAGTGGCTAGATGATATTGTGGCTGATGTGAGTTTTGAGAGTCAGCTAAAAGGGATTTCTGTAACTCGGCTGGGTCGAATGCCTAAAACAATATTGGGGGATCCGCTCCAGTTGCGTCATGCTATTGAGAACGTGCTTCGGAATGCCTGTTTTTATGCCGGTAATGGCGGAGTTATAGAGGTAGAGACTCACGAAAAGGCTGGGATGGCTTATATATATGTGCGTGATAATGGTCCCGGTGTCTCTGATGATAAATTAGAAAAGATCTTTCATGCCTTTTACCGGTCTTCTGAGGCAAGAGAGGCGAATAGTGGTGGGTTTGGTGTTGGGCTTACTATTTCCCAACGCATAATTCGGGCTCATAAAGGCCATATTACTGCGAAAAATCGAGAGGAAGGTGGTTTGGAGGTGTGTTTTCAGTTACCTGTGGCCTAGTCTATGGCTTTCTATAGTTGAATAAAATTTTCTGCTGGTAAGAAAGCGCTTGTTATTACCTTCATAGATAAGTAATATGCGCGTCGCAAGTTGGCTAGGCAGTCGCCGCTCAATTTATTGGGGGGAGGAAAGTCCGGGCTTCGCAGGGTAAAGTGCCAGGTAACGCCTGGGGGGCGTGAGCCTACGGAAAGTGCAGCAGAAAATACACCGCCTAAGCAGTTTACTGCCGGTAAGGTTGAAATGGTGCGGTAAGAGCGCACCGCGCGACTGGCAACAGTTCGTGGCAAGGTAAACCCCACTTGAAGCAAGACCAAATAGGAACTCTTTGGCGTGACCCGCGCTGAGTTCGGGTAGGTTGCTAAAGACGTGCAGTGATGTACGTATTAGATGAATGACTGTTCACGACAGAACCCGGCTTATCGGCCAACTTGCACATTTCCTTTCTTAGTTATTTCTCTATCGCCTGATCGATATTCTCCGTACGTTTTGTTTTCTTTTTATATTTGACTAACTTCTAAAAGCAAGTTGTTGTTTTTCTGTTTGTTTTTTTTTGCATTTTTTTAAGTGTAGCTTTTCTTAGCCGCCTCATTGGGCGGTTTTTTTGTGTCTGTCATTCGTCATTTTTAATATTTATCAATTATTTTTTACTATTTTGATGAAAAAGTGTTAAATTGTGGGATAAAGTGTCGATAAGTGGGATATGGAAATGTTTCGTGGGATTCATCAGGTAAGCGTTGATGTGAAGGGGCGAATGTCGCTCCCTGCACGCTTGCGCGATGATCTTGCTCAATATGACGATGATGGTGTGGTTGTCACTATTGATCCTGTGTCTCGGTGCTTGCTGCTCTATCCCTTATCTGAGTGGGAGCTGATTCAGCAAAAATTGGATAAGTTACCAACGTTTCAGCCTCAAGCTCGTCGTTTGCAGCGGCTTTTGGTTGGGCATGCTACCGATTTAGAAGTGGATAAAGCTGGGCGTATTTTGTTGCCTGCACCATTACGCGAATTTGCTCGACTGGATAAAAAACTGACGATTCTTGGGCAAGGCAAAAAACTAGAAATTTGGAGCCAAGAAGAGTGGGAGGCGCAGCGCGAAGATTATTTGTCCCAAGACGCTCTTGGAGACTTACAAACTGAAACCATGATGGATATTTCTTTATGACAAAGACGATGGCAGAACACATAAGCGTCATGCTTAATGAGTCCGTCGATATGCTGGTAACCGATATTGATGGCCTGTATGTCGATGGGACATTTGGTCGTGGTGGGCATACTCGTTTGGTTTTAGATCGTTTAGATAAAGGCCGATTGCTGGGGTTTGATAAAGATCCTGTGGCGATAGGTTATGGCAAAACATTAGAGCAAGAGGATTCACGTTTCTCTATTGTTCAGGATAGCTTTGCGAACATGGCAGAGCATATTTCAGACGTATTTGGTGTTGATAGAGTTGATGGCGTAATGATGGATTTGGGGGTTTCTTCTCCTCAGATTGATGACGCTGAGCGTGGCTTTAGTTTTATGAATGATGGCCCGCTTGATATGAGGATGAATCCTGGTAAAGGCCTAAGCGCTGCTGAGTGGATTGCTTCTGTTAGTGAAAAAGATATGGCGGATGTGATGTACCAATATGGCGAGGAGCGATTCTCCCGTCGTATAGCAAAGGCCATATGTGAATATCGTGCACATACCCCAATTCTGACGACCCTTCAGCTTTCAAAAATTGTTGCCGAAGCGAACCCTGCTTGGGAAAAAGGAAAAAATCCTGCGACTAGAGCGTTTCAGGGTATCCGAATTCATATCAATAATGAGTTAGGGGACTTGGAAGTTGGATTGGATGCAGCTGCAGAGGCATTAAAAGTGGGTGGGCGCCTAGCGGTTATTAGCTTTCATTCTCTTGAAGATCGAATTGTTAAGCGTTTTATGAAGCTGAAAGCAAAAGGCCCTGAGTTGCCAAGACATTTGCCTATTCGCAATGCACATCTCGACATTAAATTTAAGACGATTGGGAAGGCTATTAAGCCGTCTCTATCAGAGGTGAGTGAAAATGTGCGTTCTCGTAGCGCTGTGTTGCGAGTGTTGGAGCGAGTAAGTGATTAAGGCCCGCTTTTCGCCGTTGGTGTTTGCTGTCGGTGTTTTGTTGCTGGCTATCGTGTCAATCGCTGTTGTTATTCAAGTTTACGATTTTAGGAAAGACTTCTCTTACCTTCAAACATTGAAGCAAGACGAAGTGGATTATGAAGTGAAATGGGGTCAGTTGCTTCTTGAACAAAGTGCACTGACACAGCCTAGTCGCTTAGAGCAAGCGGCTATTAAAGATTTAAACATGCATGCACCTTCTCAGGATGAATTGATAATAGTGAAACCATGAAAATTGATAATAGTGTTCACACCCCAGGAAAATGGCGCTTTAGGTTTGTATATGCTATCGCCTTATTGTTGTTTCTCGTCGCGGGCGGGCGATTGTTTTATTTGACGGTTGTCGATAAAGCATTTTTACAAAACCAAGGTGAGATGCGTGCTGTACGTACAGAATCTATTCCTGCAACGCGAGGTATGATTTTAGATCGTCGAGGTGAGCCTTTGGCGGTCAGTACGCCAACATGGACG
Source organism: Marinomonas foliarum (assembly GCF_016906065.1). Classification (NCBI taxonomy): domain Bacteria; kingdom Pseudomonadati; phylum Pseudomonadota; class Gammaproteobacteria; order Oceanospirillales; family Oceanospirillaceae; genus Marinomonas; species Marinomonas foliarum. The sequence continues at coordinate 3,713,086 of NZ_CP070273.1, forward strand.
ATTGTTGCGAACCCAAAAGCCTTGTGGAAAATCCCACGCGACCCTTCCTTGAATCTTGGTCCTGAGCAAGAGATTAAGCGTCTTGCTGAAGTGATGGGTGTGGGAAGGGCGTGGCTGCAAGAGCGATTTGAAGCAAATAAGACGCGCTCTTTTATGTACCTTAGGCGCCAGATTCCACCGCATGAAGCGGATGCTATCATGGAGGCGCATGTTGTAGGTGTCAGTAAGACAAAAGAATATAAGCGTTTTTACCCTGCTGGTGAGGTTGCCTCCCACGTCGTTGGTTTTACCAATATAGATGATAAAGGCCAAGAGGGAATTGAGCTTGCTTACGATAAAGCTTTAGAAGGGCAGCCTGGGCGTCGCAGTTATGTGAAGGATCTATCTGGGAATATTATTCGCGGTGTTGGTGTTGATGAGACTGAGCATCCTGGTGAAAATATTGAGCTAAGTATCGATCTTAGGTTGCAGTATTTGGCCTATCGAGAGCTTAAGGCTGCGGTCAATGAGCATCGAGCGACTTCTGCTTCTGCAGTGATTTTGGACGTGAAGACGGGTGAGATTTTAGCGATGGTAAATCAGCCATCTTATAATCCTAATGATCGCTCTAAACTAGAATATGAAGAGTTGCGTAATCGAGCTGTGATTGATCTATTTGAGCCTGGCTCAACTATGAAGCCTTTTACTATCTCGGCAGCATTGATGTCAGGTCAATATACTACAGAAACTACTATTGATACTTCTCCTGGGTATTTACGCTTTGGTCGGTTTACCATCCGAGATGCAGCCAATTATGGTGTGATTGATTTTGAGAAGCTCTTAATTAAATCAAGTAACGTTGGAGCATCAAAAATTGCCTTATCGCTTCCGCAAGATGCAGTTTGGAATATGGATTATGAGCTAGGAATTGGTTCACCTGTTGGGATTGGTTTTCCAGGAGAGGCCTCTGGGGTGCTTCCTTCACACCCTAAATGGCACCCATCGGAGATCGCGACGTTATCCTATGGTTATGGTTTATCTGTTTCCACGTTGCAGTTGGCTCAGGCTTACATGACCTTGGCAAACGGTGGTTATCGAGTGCCTGTGACCATTTTCAAGCAAGATGTTCCAGCAGATGGAAAGCAAGTTATTCCTCAGAAAGTAGCACGTGACGTTGTGAAGATGATGGAGTCGGTTGTTCAGAAAGGTTCTGGCAAAGCAGCAAAAATCCCTGGCTATCGTGTTGCTGGAAAGACAGGTACGGTTCATAAAGTAGGTTCAAAGGGTTATGAATACGATCAGTATATTGCTTTGTTTGCCGGTGTTGCTCCTGCTTCAAACCCTAGGTTGGCGATGGTTGTCATGGTCAATGACCCTAAAGGGCGAGAGTATTATGGCGGCGAAGTGGCCGCTCCCGTTTTTTCGCGGGTGATGGAAGGGGCGCTAACAACATTGAATATTTATCCTGATTTGCCTGAAGGGCTCAGGGAGGTTCGTTTGGAACCCAAGAAAGTGCCATATCAAGTTGTGCAGGGTGGTTAAATGGGGCAATTAACACATGCTCAATTACTTAGCTTGGCGGGTTGTTCTGTAAAGGATAGCCCGCATTCTGCTTTCTATAGTCGACTAGAAACCGACAGTCGTAAAGTGGATGAAAGTTGTGTGTTTTTTGCCTTGCCGGGCGTGGCTTCTAATGGTTGGGATTATTTAGATAGTATTGTTGCCTTGGGTTGCAAGGTGGCTGTTGTTCCTTCTTCCCTAAATTTGCAACACTCTAACATAGAGCTTATTTCTGTCACTGACCCTGCCGCATTGTTGGTGTCTTGTCTGCATGAGTTTTTTGGTAGTATGCCTGAGCATATGGTGGCGGTGACAGGTACAAACGGTAAATCATCAATCTGCTTTTACATTGCTCAGCTTGCAAAATCTATTGGCTTCAATAGTGGTTTGGTTGGAACCTTTGGTATTGGGCCTTTAGGTGACTTGTCTGAGGCGAAGCAGACCACACCAGATCTTTTGTCTTTACATCTTACTTTAATGGAAATGGCTGAAAAGGGCGTAAATTTTGTTGCATTTGAGGCGTCTTCGCATGCTTTGGATCAAGGTCGTATCGAAGGTGTGCCTTTTCAGGCTGCGGTATTTTCAAACCTGTCTCGTGATCATCTAGATTATCATGGTGATATGAATTCCTATGCGTTGGCCAAGCGACGTCTTTTTTCCGTTGAGAGTGTGTCTCACTCTGTATTTTGTCTTGATGATTCCTATTCTAGTTTTATGGCGGAAGGTGCGATCAAGTCTGCTCGTCATACCTATAGCGAGCAAAACCCCGAAGCAGACTTTTATGTTAAGCAGTTAGCGCTTGAGCCTACAGGCTGTCGGTTTGTTCTTTGCCACCCTGATGGTGAGTCGCTGGTATTTTTGCCCTTGTTAGGTCGTTTCAATATACAAAATGCCTTGGCTGCACTGGCGAGCCTTTGGTATGAAGCTGAGGATAAGCAGGCGTTGATTTCAGGGGTGTCTACCTTGCATGGTGCACCTGGGCGTATGGATAAGGTGCAATTACCAAATGCACCTATTGCTGTTGTAGATTATGCGCATACACCCGATGCCTTAGAGGTGGCGCTGCAAGCGTTAAGAGAGCATTCCAACGGGCGCTTAATTTGTGTATTTGGGTGTGGTGGTGATAGGGATCGAGGCAAACGACCTTTGATGATGGCGGCCGCCATGCAAAACGCAGATTATGTTTGGTTGACGTCGGATAACCCACGTACCGAATCAATAGACCAAATTTTTTCCGATATTTTGTCGCAGACGAATCAGGGCGAGGCGTTTAGCTTTGAGCCGGATCGTAGAGTGGCAATTCAACAGGCTATTTTATCTGCCGGACCTAATGATGTTGTATTAATCGCAGGAAAGGGGCATGAATCTTATCAGGATATAAAGGGTGTGAAGCACCATTTTGATGATAAAGAAGAGGCGCTGAAGGTGGTGAAAAGCTATGTTAATTAATCTGACTCTTTCGGATATTGCTCAAGCTTGCGATGGTGAGCTTGTAGGTGCAGATTGTTTGATAGGTTCCGTTGTTACAGATACACGAAACATTTCGCCTGGTTGTGTCTTTGTTGCTCTTCAAGGTGAGCGTTTTGATGGACATGATTATGCCAGTCAGGCGATTGATAACGGAGCACTTGCTGTGGTCTCTGATCGAGAGATTAATGTTCCAAGTTATGTCAAAGTGCGCGATACGACATTGGCTTATGGTGCAATAGCTCGCTTGGTTAGGGATGCGTTCCAAGGAGATATTGTATGTATTACCGGCAGCAATGGTAAAACAACCGTAAAAGATTGGTTGGCTCAGTCCCTTGCAGATAAAAATGTGTTAAAAACACGCGCCAATTTAAACAATCAAATTGGTGTGCCGCAAACATTGCTTGAATTGGAGGCTGGTCAGGAGGTAGCAGTCATTGAAGCGGGTACCAGTTTTACTGGCGAAATTCCGCTGCTAGCGAGGATTGCGTATCCAGATATAGTGATATTAACGAATGCCAGTGGAAGCCATTTCGAAGGTCTGGGTGATCTTGAGAGCATAGCCAAAGAAAAAGGTGGCTTAATTTCAGGGGCATCGCCTAATGCTAGAGTGGTGTTAAATGCTGATGATGCATACTTTCATTATTGGTGTGAACTAGCTGAGCAGCGCGAAGTTTATTCTTTTGGTTTTACTGAATCGGCTAGGCTTTATGCTTCTGATATAGAATTAGGCTCAGAGTCCAGTTCTGCATTGTTTCATTATGATGGGGAGGCGTTACCGGTGACTATTGCGGGTGCCGGGAAACATCAAATTGCTAATGGTATGGCGGTTGTGCTGGCTATGCTGATCTTAGGGATTGATTTTAAGCAGGCGACTGATAAATTAGCCGCGCCTGTGATGGTTTCTGGCCGGTTAGAGCGCCTTAAAGCAAAAAATGGCGCTCTATTAATTAATGATTGCTACAATGCCAGTCCAAAATCCGTTGAAGCCGCAATAGATGTGTTATCTATGCAGTCTGTAGAAGATACCTGGTTAATTTTGGGGGCTTTAGGTGAATTGGGTGAGCAGCGAGATGCGATTCATTATGGTTTGGGTGAATATGCAAAAGATAAGGGAATATCCTATTTGATTTGTGTCGGCTCGGTAGCAAAAGTTGCTGGAGTGGCATTTAGGAATAAAGGGGGTAACGCGATATTTTGTGAAACCCATAATGAAGCGGCAACGGTTGTTAGACCACTAGATAAAAAACACGCCATTTTAGTAAAGGGATCTCGGTCCGCTAAAATGGAAAATGTCATTGAAGCATTAATTAATTAGGATATTCCTTAACAATGTTACTTCTGCTCACGGCGTATTTAAGCAAATACCACACTTTTTTTACCGTATTCAATTATTTATCTTTGCGTGCCATTTTGGGTGTGCTTACCGCGTTGGCTATTTCCCTTTTGATAGGTAATAAAGTCATCGTTTTATTGCAACGCTTGCAAATTGGTCAGTCGGTTCGAAATGACGGCCCTCAGACTCATTTGGCAAAAGCGGGCACGCCGACTATGGGCGGTGCTCTGATAATATTTTCGATCTCTGTTAGTACATTGCTATGGGGGGATCTACGTAACCAATATGTTTGGGTTGTTTTGTTGGTTATGTTGGCGTTTGGGATAGTTGGTTGGGTTGATGACTATCGCAAAGTGGTTGAGAAAAATTCGCGTGGTCTTCCGGGGAGATGGAAGTACTTTTGGCAAAGTGTGTTTGGCTTGGCTGCTGCCTTTTATTTGTATTACACCGCGAGTACTCCTGCTGAAACCGCTTTAATTGTGCCTTTATTTAAAGATGTTGCTATTCCGTTGGGTGTGTTTTTTATAGTGCTGACTTATTTCGTTATTGTCGGTACGAGTAATGCGGTGAATTTAACCGATGGTTTGGATGGCTTGGCTATTTTACCTACAGTTCTGGTAGGTGGCGCTCTTGGTGTTTTTGCCTATCTCACTGGTAATATTCGATTCGCAGATTATTTGCTTATTCCTTATGTGCAGGGCTCGGGGGAGTTGCTGGTGTTTTGTGCTGCGCTGGCTGGAGCCGGTTTGGGGTTCCTATGGTTTAACACTTACCCAGCTCAAATTTTCATGGGTGATGTGGGATCTTTGGCTTTGGGTGCTGCATTAGGAACGATTGCTGTTATTGTTCGCCAAGAATTAGTTTTATTTATCATGGGTGGTGTTTTCGTAATGGAAACGGTGTCGGTCATTCTGCAGGTTGCCTCATATAAGCTGACTAAGCGAAGGATATTTAGGATGGCGCCAATTCATCACCATTTTGAATTAAAAGGATGGGCTGAGCCTAAAGTGATTGTGCGATTTTGGATTATCACTGTTTGTCTTGTTTTAGTGGGTTTTGCCACCTTAAAAGTACGCTAGGAGCTTTGCATGTCGTTGATCGGGTCAGATCGGATAAGAGCCGTTGTCGGCTTGGGAGCGACAGGCTTGTCTTGTGTGCGCTTTTTAGCCAGCAAAGGCATTGAGTTTTACGTGGTGGATTCTCGTGAGAATCCACCTGGCTTGGAAGAGGCGAAAAAACTTTGTCCTGAAGAGCGAATTTTTACTGGTGATTTGGGTGTGCTTGAAACCCTTGGGGTGACAGAGCTATTTGTTAGTCCAGGTATCGCATTACGGACACCTGTTCTCTCTCGTCTGGCTGAACGGGGTGTTGCCATGCGTGGCGATATCGATTTGTTTCGCGATTATGTCGATGCGCCTTTTGTTGCCATTACAGGATCTAACGCCAAAAGTACGGTAACGACTTTGGTGGTTTTGCTGCTTCAGGCTTGTGGGAAAAATGCTAAGGCTGGCGGTAATTTAGGTTTGCCTGCATTAGATTTACTGTCTCCTAATACTGACTTCTATGTACTTGAGTTATCTAGCTTTCAGCTTGAAACCACACATGGCCTACAGGCTGATTTAGCCTGTCTCCTCAATGTTTCTGAAGATCATATGGATCGTTATAAAGATTTATATGAATACCAGAGAGCCAAGCAAAAAGTCTATCGCGGCTGCAAAGCAGCGGTCTGTAATAAGCAGGATATCTTAACAGCGCCATTGTTGGCGGAAGGTGTTCCTGTTCGCGCTTTTACTACGAAAAGTCCAGACTTGAAAGAATATGGCATGCTGAAAGATGGTGATGGCGCTTGGCTGTGTCATGGTGTTGAAAGGCTGTATCACACTTCTCAAGTCGCCTTAAAGGGCTCACATAATCACGCCAATGTGCTGGCTGCTTTGGCAATGATTGAGCTGTTGGGTATGGATGTAATGTCGGAGGCAGTTGCGAAAGTATTAAGTGAGTTTTGTGGGTTACCCCATCGTTGTGAGACAGTTCGTGTGCGTAATGAGGTGACTTACATTAATGACTCAAAAGGTACTAATGTGGGTGCAACCTTGGCGGCGCTTCAAGGTCTTGGTTCTTCTGCTGCTAAGAATATTTTACTTATTGCTGGCGGAGATGGAAAAGGAGCGGATTTTCGGGCGCTTGCGAAGCCGGTAAATGATTTTGTGCGTACCACGTATTTGTTTGGTAAAGACGCAGAGCAGATTGCTGAAGTGTTGCCTGTAGGCGCTGAAGTAAAACGTTTCGAAACCTTGGATCAAATTGTTGCTAGTATCGGCAAAGATGGTAAAGAGGGGGATATCGTTTTGTTCTCACCCGCTTGTGCTAGTTTAGATATGTATAAGAACTATGAAGTGCGCGGTGAGCATTTTGCTCGATTGGTTAATGAATTATGAAGTGGTTAAAGGTATTTGACCGAGTTTCTATTCGTGAGTTTGCTCAGGTTGATGTCGTTTTTGTTGCTTCTGTTGTTGCCATTCTAGCGCTTGGAATGGTGATGGTCTCAAGTGCTTCCATTTCAATCTCTGAAGATATTCATGGTCACCCTTACTTTTTTATGGTGCGGCAAGCTCTGTACCTAATTATCGGCTTAATTTCAGGTTGGGTTCTACTGTCATTACCAACAAGTCAGCTGCATAAATGGGGCATTCTGATGATGGGGTTGTCCCTAATTTTGCTCATTCTTGTGTTGATGCCTGGTATTGGTAAGAGTGTCAATGGTAGTCGCCGTTGGATTAACCTTGTGGTGTTCAATCTGCAGGCGTCTGAAGTTGCAAAAGTTTGTATGGTGGTTTACGTCTCTGGTTATCTCGTGCGCCGAGCGGATCGAGTGAGAGAGGGGTGGGTTGGTTTTGTACTTCCTCTTTGTCTTTGTAGTATTTTTCTGTTGTTTTTATTGTTTGAGCCAGATTTTGGCGCATCCGTTGTTTTACTTGGGACTGTGATGGTGTTGCTCTTCTTAGGTGGAGCGCCCTTGTATCAGTTTTTATTGCTGATGGTCGGCGCGGTTTTGATGTTGGGCGTAGTTGCGATTTCTGAAAGCTACCGATTAAAGCGGTTGATGAACTTTATAGATCCATGGGCGGACCCTTTTAATGAGGGCTATCAGCTTAGTCAGGCTTTAATTGCTTATGGTCGTGGGGAATGGTTTGGTCTAGGTCTTGGGAATAGTGTTCAAAAGCTGTCTTATTTGCCAGAGGCTCATACGGACTTTGTGTTTTCTATTTGGGTTGAAGAAACCGGCATGTTTGGTGGCTTGCTGCTGATATGTTTATTTGCATTAATGGTGGCGCGTGCTTTTAAAATTGGCCGTCATGCTATGACTTTGTCTCGTCCGTTTGCTGCGTACATGTGCTTCGGTTTTTCTATTCTTATTTTGGCTCAGGTGATCATTAATATTGGTGTGAATACGGGTTTTTTACCGACTAAGGGACTTACTTTGCCTCTTATTAGTTACGGCGGTAGTAGTCTTATTATTACTTTGAGTAGTTTGTTTGTTGTTGCGCGTGTGGATATTGAAAATCGACGTGTTGAAAATGATTCTGGAGAATCTTCTAAATTGAAAGAGAGTGCAGCATGAGTGATGTTAAGAAGGTCATCATTATGGCTGGCGGAACGGGTGGTCATATTTATCCGGCTTTGGCTTGCGCTCATAGTTTTAAAGAAAAGGGCTTAGACGTTCAGTGGTTAGGTTCTAAAGGGGGAATGGAAGAGTCTCTAGTGCCCAAGCAGGATATTGTTTTGCATTCTTTATCTATTAAAGGGGTGAGAGGCAAAGGTGTGCTTGGTTTATTAGCGGCTCCGTTTAGAGTTTTGCATGCAATAGGCCAGGCGGTTGCTGTTTTACAAAAGGTTAAGCCTGATGTTGTGCTGGGTATGGGCGGTTTTGTCGCTGGTCCTGGTGGTGTTGCAGCTCGACTTTTGGGGATTCCTTTGGTGATACATGAGCAAAATGCCATCGCTGGGACTACGAATAAGCTACTGTCAAAAGTGGCGAGTTTAAGGTTGCAAGCTTTTGATGGCGCTTTGCCAAGCGCTATTAGTGTTGGTAATCCTATTCGGAACGATATTTTGGACCAACGTGTTCGCGTATCTAGAAGCAGTGTGGCGCGACCGCTACGATTACTTGTCGTTGGTGGTAGTTTGGGGGCTAAGGCTATTAATGACGTAATGCCGCAAGTTTTAGCGCAATGGCCTTTTTCTCAGCGGTTGGATGTTTGGCATCAGACGGGGGTTCGTAACTTTGACTTGGTCTCTGAATTGTATCGTGCGGAAGAAGTAGAGGCCCGTGTTGAGCCTTATTTGGAGAACATGGATCAGGCGTATTATTGGGCGGACATTGTTTTGTGTCGAGCTGGCGCTATGACGGTGAGTGAACTTGCAATTGCTGGACTGCCGTCAATATTGGTTCCATACCCTTATGCAATTGATGATCACCAAACGGCAAATGCACGCTATTTAGAGAAAAATGGAGGCGCTTATTTATTGCCTCAGCCACAGTTAACTTGTGAAAAAATCATATCATTGCTTTCTGAGTTTGTAGAGAGCGAAGAGACATTATTGAAAATGGGAGAGCAGGCCAAGTTGGTTGCTCATCCAAATGCAACGCAAGATGTTGTTGCACACTGTTTAAGGTTAATAAAATCATGATAAACAATAAAACTCAGTACGATATTCCAACCATGCGTCGCATCCAAAATATCCACTTTATAGGTATAGGTGGTGTTGGTATGTGTGGTATTGCCGAGGTGTTGCATAACCAAGGTTACCAAGTTTCAGGATCTGACTTGAAAGCGTCATCGACAACAGAGCGACTTGAAGAACTTGGGATTAAAATCTATCTCGGGCATTTAGAAGAAAACGTCTATGATGCGCACGTTATTGTTGTGTCTACTGCGGTGAATGAGCAAAACCCAGAAATCATTTGGGGGAAAGAGCATCGAATTCCGATTGTGCGAAGAGCTGAGATGTTGGCTGAGCTAATGCGCTATCGCCACGGTATTGCTGTTGCAGGAACGCACGGTAAGACAACAACAACCAGTTTGATGGCATCTATACTGGCGTCTACAGGTGAAGCGCCAACATTTGTTATTGGTGGTCGCCTAACAAGTGCTGGCGCGAATGCGCAATTGGGTAGTAGTGCATATCTTGTGGCTGAAGCAGATGAGAGTGATGCGTCTTTTCTGCATTTGCAGCCGCAAACAGTCATAGTAACTAATATCGATGAAGATCACATGGATACTTATGATGGTGACTTTGAGAAGGTAAAACACACGTTTGTAGAGTTTGTGCACAATTTACCATTTTATGGTTTGGCTGTTTTATGTGTTGATGATGAAAATGTCCGTGAAATTTTGCCATTACTAAGTCGACCTGTTTTGACCTATGGGATTGATCAAGAAGCCGACTTCTACGCAACTGATATTGTTCAGACTGGTCGCTACTGCGAGTTTTTAGCTCATCGCCCCGAGGGTGAGCCGTTAAAAATTCGTTTGCCAATGCCTGGCCGTCATAATGTATTAAATGCGCTTTCTACAATTGCAGTGGCGACTGATTTGGGTGTTGATGCAAGTGCAATTCAAGCTGGTTTGATGGGATTCGAAGGTGTTGGGCGCCGTTTCCAAGAGCAAAAACCGTTAGAGCTTCCGAATGGTTCTAGCGTAATGTTCGTTGATGATTATGGCCATCACCCGAGTGAAGTTTTAGCGACCATAAAAGCCATTCGTGCTGGTTGGCCAGAAAAACGATTGGTTATGGTGTATCAGCCACATCGTTACACAAGGACCCGTGACCTTTACGAAGATTTTGTTAGGGTTTTGTCACAAGTAGATGTGTTGTTGTTGCTTGATGTTTATGCAGCTGGTGAGATCCCTGTTAATGGTGCTGACAGTCGTTCTTTATGTGGCAGCATTCGTCAGCGTGGTAATGTTGATCCAATTCATGTTGGTAGTGAGGCAGATCTACGCTCCATTTTAAGCAATGTCCTGCGCGAGGGTGATTTGTTTATCACCCAAGGTGCTGGTGATATTGGTACGGTGTCGAAAAACTTATCTGTGAGCGGAATTTAAGATGTCAAAAACACTAAAAGAAGCTGTAATTGTTGTTATTTATGGTGGCCGATCAGCAGAGCGTGAAGTGTCGATGCAAAGTGGTCCTCTGGTCGCGGAGGGGCTTAGAACAAAAGGCTTTCAGGTGGTTGAGTTGGACCTTTATGGTTCAAGTGCCACTCTGGATCCTATTGTGCAGTTGCAGTCTATTGAATTTGATCTTGCTTTCATAGCGTTACATGGTGGGGAAGGTGAGGATGGTCGAGTTCAGGCTTTGCTTGAAATGTTTGGTAAACCTTATACTGGTAGTTCGCCTTTGGCCTGTGGTCTTGCAATGGATAAAGTCCTAACCAAGCGCTTTTGGCATGGTATTGGGATTCCAACACCGGCTTATTTGTCTTTTGTCGGGCACGCCAATGCAGATGTTATTGAAGAGCAAATGTCTTATCCCGTGATAGTGAAGCCTTCAAGAGAGGGTTCGACCATTGGAATTAATAAAGCAACCAATAGAATCGAGCTTGATGAAGCACTTATTAAGGCGCTTGAGTATGACTCTGATGTTCTGGTTGAAGAGTTTGTTGATGGGCCTGAGTTTACAATTACTATAATCGATGACGTGGCTTACCCTCCAATAGGGCTTAAGCCTGCTCCAGACCATAAACTTTATGATTACGAGGCTAAGTACATAGCAGATGATACAGAGTATCTTTTACCTTGTGGTTTGAATGAAGATGATGAAAATGAGCTGCAAATGTTAGCGTTGGATGCTTATCGTTCATTAGGTTGTTCTGGTTGGGGGCGTGTTGATGTGATGCGCGATCAAGCAGGTGTTTTTTGGGTGCTGGAAGTAAATACTGCGCCAGGTATGACGTCTCATAGCTTGGTTCCTATGGCTGCTAATTATGTTGGAATTGACTACGCTTCACTTGTAGAAAAAATTGCGCAAAATGCCTGGGATAAAGTAGGGCGTAACTAAGTCATGAGAATAGCGGCACTCATTGGGGCGATATTACTAATATTGGTAGCCACGTTTCAGGGAAAAGATTCCTCTGAAACTTGGTTTGCTATTGAAAATATTGAGATCAAAGGTGATTTGAAATATGCGACTAAAGCAGAGTTGCAGTCAGATTTTTCTTCTTTGCTCGATCAAAGCCTTTTAAGTGTTTCTTTATCTGATGCTTTAGCAACGGTTTTGTCATCAGAGTGGGTGGCAAGTGCAGAGATTCGTAAAGTTTGGCCAAATACATTGCAGGTGCTTGTTCATGAGCATGCGCCTCTAGCATACTGGGGTGATAGGCAAGTTCTTTCCACCTCTGCTGCCGTTATTACCCCGAAAACGGTTCCTGATTTGCCGCTTACTCGGCTTTATGGTCCAGAAGATTCAAGTGATATTGTGCTTGAGCAGTTTGGGTTGGTGAGCCAAGTGCTTGCTTCATCCTCATTGCGCATATTTTCCCTTACCTTAGAGCCAAGGGGGGCATGGAATATTGTTTTTAGTAACGGTGTGGCGGTTAAGCTGGGGAGGAGCGAGATATTAGAGCGGTTACAGCGCTTTATAGCGGTGTATAAAAGTGATTTATCGGGTAGAATAGATCAAATAACGTCTGTCGATGCTCGCTATCCTCATGGGGTAGCAGTTGGTTGGACAAAAAATAAATAATGTTGGCCTGTTTGTTGCTTTTTTAAACAGTATAAAAGAGGTCATCATAAAAACACGTAATGCCGGGAAGGTAAAATGATAGTCGGTTTGGATGTAGGCACATCGAAAGTTATCTGTTTGGTTGGCGAAGTTCTGGCTGATGGTAGTTTGGAAATTGTCGGTATTGGCTCTCATAGTTCAAAGGGTATGAAACGTGGTGTTGTCATCAATATTGAGTCAACAGTACAGTCTATCCAAAGAGCTGTTGAAGAAGCGGAGTTGATGGCAGGTTGTAATATACATTCTGTTTATGTCAGTGTTGCTGGGAGTCATATACGTAGCCTGAACTCTCATGGCATTGTTGCTGTGAAAAATGGTGAAGTGCAGAAAGAAGACATAGATCGAGTAATTGATGCTGCACAAGCGGTACCAATATCCTCAGATCAGCGAGTCATACATATTTTGCCTCAGGAATACCATATTGATTCACAAGAAGGTATTAAAGATCCTTTGGGTATGTCTGGTGTTCGTTTGGAGGCTAACGTTCATTTAATATCCGGTGCTGTTAACGCTGTGATGAACGTAGAAAAGTGTATTAAACGTTGTGGGCTGGGAGTGGATGGCGTCATTCTCTCACAGTTGGCTTCGAGCGAATCTTCACTAAGTGAAGACGAAAAAGAGTTAGGTGTTTGTTTAATAGATATTGGTGCTGGAACATCTGATATCGCAGTTTGGCTTGATGGTGCCTTGCATCATACCGCTGTGGTTCCAGTGGCGGGTGATCAGGTCACGAACGATATTTCGATGGCTCTGCGTACACCGACTCAGCATGCAGAAGAAATTAAAGTGAAGTATGCATGCGCTATGTCTTCTATGGCATCTGCAGATCAGGTTCTTCAGGTGCCAAGTGTTGGTGATCGTCAGCCAAGATCGATCACACGCCATGCCTTAACCGAAGTTGTAGAGGCTAGGTACGAAGAAATTTACAATTTAGTTTTGGATGAATTAAGACGCAGTGGATATGCTGAGCGTATACCTGCAGGTATTGTTATTACTGGGGGTACGTCCCTAATGGAAGGGGCGGCTGAACTGGCGGAAAAGGTTTTCCAGATGCCTGTTCGACTATCTTTACCAGATTGTACTAAAGGAATGTCGGACATTGTCGATAACCCTATATATTCAACAAGTGTTGGATTATTGGCTTATGGCAGTAAAGAGGCTGAAGTAACCGAAATCTCGAAGCGGATGATGTCTAAGACGCAAACTAAACGAGAAACGTCAGTTCTGGCACCTAAAGAAATCGGGTCATCCTTCAGTGCAGCGAAGGCGTGGCAGAAACTTAAACACTGGTTTCAAAGTTATATTTAGTCAGAAGTGATTACGAATTTATTGAGGAGCGATAAGCCCATGAATGTCTTTGATTTAGCCGAAGATAATCTATCAGACAATGCTGTTATTAAAGTTATTGGTGTTGGTGGCGGTGGTGGCAATGCCGTACGTCACATGCTTGAGAACCGACTGGAGGGCGTTGAGTTTATTTGCGCCAATACAGATTCAAAAGCGCTGATAGGTTTTGAGACAGGAGTTTCTTTACAGCTGGGTTCAACGATTACCAAAGGATTGGGCGCAGGTGCAAATCCAGAAGTGGGTCGTGATTCTGCATTAGAAGATCAAGAAAAGATTACTCAGTTATTAACTGGCGCGGATATGGTTTTTATTACCGCTGGTATGGGTGGCGGTACAGGTACAGGTGCTGCACCAGTGATTGCTAAGGTAGCGCGTGAGCTTGGAATATTGACGGTTGCTGTTGTTACTAAGCCTTTTCCATTTGAAGGTCGTCGACGAGCGCGTGTTGCAGAAGATGGTGTTAAAGAATTGCGCGAAAATGTCGATTCATTAATAACAGTGCCAAATGAACGTTTGTTGCCAGTATTGGGTAAAAATATTTCCTTACTGAAGGCGTTTGGTGAAGCAAATAATGTTTTGTTTAATGCGGTTCAGGGTATTACAGATTTGATCATGCGACCTGGTTTGATCAACGTCGACTTTGCAGATGTAAGAACGGTTATGTCTGAGATGGGGATGGCGATGATGGGTACTGGGTCTGCATCAGGTGAGGATAGAGCGAGAGTGGCTGCCGAGGCTGCAATCCACAATCCATTGCTTGAAGATATCAATCTTAGGGGTGCACGTGGTGTGCTAGTAAACATTACAGCCAACGAAGAGGTTGGGTTGTCTGAGTTTACTGAGGTTGGTGGAATTATTGAAGAATATGCATCGGAAGATGCTACTGTCGTAATTGGTTGTGCTATCGATCCTAGTGTAGGTGATGAGATGCGAGTTACGGTGGTTGCTACTGGTTTAGAGGGTCGTACCGCAGTTGAAATGAAGTCTGCTGTTGGTGAATCTGCTGTCTCTCAACCGGTTGTGACAAAGGTCGAGCAAGTTGTTGAAAACACTGAAGCGAAAGTGTCAGTGGCTCAGCCTGAGTCTAAGCCTTCGGTTAATACCAAGGTGGAAGTTGTAGAGAAAAACTTGGATGAAAAAAATGAGTCTGCTGATTCATCTTCTATTTCAAGTAGCGATAAATTGTCATACTTGGACATTCCGGCTTTTCTGCGTCGACAAGCTGACTAGTTTTAGCAAAAACGATGCAATATCAAAAGGTTGGATTGTATATAAAATGTGTTATTGATATTATTTGTAAAGAATAGTATCCAGTCATAAAAATGTAGGAATCAAATGGTACGCCAACACACACTAAAAAACATTATTCGAGCAACTGGAGTGGGTTTACACTCTGGCGAGAAGGTGTATTTGACATTAAAGCCTGCTCCTGTAAATACGGGTATCGTATTTGTTCGTACAGACTTGGATCCAGTTGTAGAGATTCATGGCGACGCAAAGGCGGTTGGGTCAACAAATTTTGCTACGGCTTTATGTCAGGGTGATGTGAAGGTTAGTACTGTAGAGCATTTGTTATCTGCAATGGCGGGTTTGGGTGTTGATAACGCCTATGTAGAAGTAAGTGCTAGCGAAATTCCTCTTATGGATGGAAGTGCGAGCCCTTTTGTTTTTCTTCTGCAGTCCGCTGGGTTGGAAGCTCAAAACGCACCTAAGCGATTTATTCGAGTTAAGAAGCCTATCCGAGTTGATGAGGGTGATAAATTTGCCTCTCTTGAGCCTCACTCCGGTTTTCGACTGTCGTTTACAATTGATTTTCAGCACCCAGCCATTGGTGAAGATGTTCAAAGTACGTCGTTTGACTTTTCAACGACTACTTTTGTGAAAGAAATTAGCCGAGCTCGTACTTTTGGTTTTATGAAGGATTTAGAATACTTCAAAAATAATAACCTTGCTCGTGGCGCGAATATGGAAAATGCAATTGTTCTTGATGATTATCGCGTCTTGAATGATGAAGGTTTGCGTTACCGTGATGAGCTAGTTCGTCATAAGGTATTGGATGCGATTGGTGATCTTTATCTTTTGGGTCATAGCTTAATTGGTGAATACAAAGCTTATAAATCAGGCCACGCTCTGAACAATAAGCTTTTGCTAGCCTTGCTTGAGCATCAAGATGCTTGGGAGTATGTTGTTTTCGAAGATGAAGCGCAAACAACGCCTATTTCTTATGTAGAGCCCGCTTTTGTTGGTGCTTAATGAGTGATTAAATCTTGATCGAATACATAAAAACCAGACTATATGTCTGGTTTTTTTGTATTTAGGTCCTTGATATTTCATGTTTTGTCTCACATTACCGTGGTAGACTGTATTTATTACTAATTGGCTACGTTGAGTTCAAGATGCTAGGAAGTGTAATTAAAAAAATTGTCGGCACAAAGAATGACCGAGAAGTAAAACGATTCAAAAAAGTCGTTACGCAAATTAATCAATTCGAAGAATCTTTCCAAAAGTTATCAGATGATGATTTGTCTGGAAAAACCAGTGAATTCCGTGAGCGCCTAGAAAAAGGTGAATCGCTTGATTCTATTTTACCTGAGGCATTTGCTGTCGTCAGAGAAGGTAGTAGTCGCGTGATGGGTATGCGCCACTTTGATGTGCAGCTCATTGGTGGAATGGTACTAAACGAAGGCAAGATTGCTGAGATGCGAACGGGTGAAGGTAAAACACTTGTAGCAACGCTGGCGGTGTATCTAAATGCATTAACGTCTAAAGGCGTTCACGTTGTTACGGTAAATGATTACCTGGCCAAGCGTGATGCGAATTGGATGCGTCCTTTGTATGAGTTCTTAGATATGAGTGTTGGAGTTGTTTTTTCTGGTCAAGAGCGAGACGAGAAAAAATCAGCTTACTTGTGCGATATTACTTATGGAACGAATAACGAATTTGGTTTTGACTATCTTCGTGACAATATGGTGTTCCGTTTAGAAGATCGCGTTCAACGTGATTTGAACTTCTCTGTCGTCGATGAAGTTGACTCCATCTTAATAGATGAGGCGAGAACGCCTCTGATTATTTCTGGTGCTGTAGAAGACAGCTCAGAGCAGTACCGCAAGATTAATCAGTTAGCTCCATTACTGGTTAAACAAGAGGACGCTGATGCTGACAGTGATGAGATTACAGGTCATTACGTTTTTGATGAGTCACAGCGTAGTATAGAGCTAACGGAAGAGGGGCACTCATTTGTTGAGGGCTGGTTGGTAGAGCAAGAGCTATTAGGTGAAGGTGAAAGCCTTTATGCTGCAGGCAACCTTTCTTTATTACACCATGTTCATGCTTGTATGAAAGCGCATGTTATCTTCAAGAAAAACATTGATTATGTGATCCAGGGAGATCAGATTGTTATTGTTGATGAGCATACGGGCCGAACGATGGCTGGTCGTCGCTGGTCTGAGGGTATCCACCAAGCGGTAGAAGCAAAAGAAGGTGTGACTATTCAGGCGGAAAGCCAAACATTAGCGTCAACAACCTTCCAAAATTACTTCCGTCTATATGACAAACTATCTGGAATGACGGGTACTGCTGATACGGAAGCCTTTGAATTTCAGCAGATTTACGGCCTATCCGTTATTGTTATTCCGACCAACCGTCAGGTTCAGCGTAAGGACTATAACGACTTAATTTATATGTCGACGGAAGATAAGTTTGAAGCGATCGTCCTGGATATTGAAGAGATTGTTGGGCAAGGGCGTCCAGTATTGGTCGGTACCGCTTCGATCGAATATTCTGAGCTGCTTTCAAATTATCTTGTTAAGAAAAATGTAAAGCATAACGTTTTGAATGCCAAGCAGCATGAGCGTGAAGCAGAAATTGTAGCTGATGCGGGTCGTCCTGGTGCTGTAACAATTGCAACCAATATGGCTGGTCGTGGTACGGATATAGTGTTGGGTGGTAACTTGCAGGTTGAGCTAGCTCGACTAGGCGAAGGAGCTAGCCAAGAAAGTATTGATGCATTGAAAGCAGATTGGAAGTCTCGTAATGATTCAGTATTGGCTGCAGGTGGTTTGCATATAATCGGTACTGAACGACATGAGTCTCGTCGTATTGATAACCAATTGCGTGGTCGAGCAGGCCGTCAAGGTGATGTTGGTTCTTCACGTTTCTATTTGTCATTAGAAGACAACTTGATGCGTATTTTTATGTCTGACCGCATCAAGAAAATGATGATGGCATTGGGTATGGAGAAAGGCGAAGCCATAGAGCACAAAATGGTTTCGAATGCGATTGAGAAGGCTCAGCGTAAGGTTGAGGGTCGTAACTTTGATATTCGTAAACAGTTACTTGAATACGATGACGTGGCAAATGATCAGCGTCAGGTTATTTATCGTCAGCGCTTTGACATGATGGTGTCAGAAGATCTTTCTGAGGCTATTTCAGCGATGCGAGAAGAAGTTGTTGCTGGTGTCATTGATGAATTTATTCCGCCGCAAAGTATTTTTGATATGTGGGACCTTGTAGGGTTAGAGGATAAGATTCGTAATGAATTTGGCCTAGAGCTTCCTATTTCTGCATGGGTGGAAGAAGATAAAAAGTTATATGAAGAGCCTCTTCGTCAAAAAATCTTGGATGCTTTTGTTGATGATTATCAGTCAAAAGAGAAAGTTGCTGGTGAAAGCTCATTTAGATCCTTTGAGAAGCAAGTTCTTCTACAGGTTCTTGATACTCTTTGGAAAGAGCATCTCCAGACCATGGATATGCTTAGACAGGGTATTCATTTGCGTGGTTACGCACAAAAGAATCCAAAGCAGGAATATAAGCGTGAATCGTTTGAGCTTTTCCAAGGCTTGCTAGAGCAGATTAAGTTTGAAGTGATTCAAATTATTACTCGTGTGAGAGTGCAGTCTGCAGAAGAGGCCGAAAAAATAGAAGCGGCTCGTAAGAAGCAAGAAGAGAAAATAACTGTAAGCATGGTTCATGAATCATTAAATGCTTTAGAAGAGGGCTCTACTGAGACTCAAGAGTATCCTAAAGTAGGCCGAAATGAGCCTTGTCCATGTGGTTCTGGTAAAAAATATAAACAATGTCACGGTAGTCTGGTTTAATTGGAGAAAGTTTAAATGGCTGTAGGGTTGCATGATTTTCCTCTTATTCCTGAAATAAAAGGAATAAGAATTGGTGTTGCAGAGGCTGGAATTAAAAAGCCCAACAAAAAAGATGTTGTGATTTTTGAGTTATGCGAAGGTGCCTCTGTTGCTGGGGTTTTTACTCAAAATGCTTTTTGTGCAGCTCCTGTGCGTATTTGTCAGAAGCATTTAGGCTTGTCCGATGGCAGTCGTTATCTGCTAATTAATACAGGTAATGCAAACGCTGGTACGGGGAAATCAGGACTCGATACTGCTTTAAAAACTTGTGAGGTTTTGGCTCATGAGACTGGAGTGAGTGTCGAATCTATTTTGCCTTTCTCTACAGGTGTTATTGGTGAGCCGTTGCCAGTGGCGAAAATTGTTGCCGCTATTCCTAAAGCGCTTGAGAATTTATCAGGTGATAACTGGAAGTCAGCTGGTGTTGGCATTATGACTACCGATACTTTGCCAAAGGGTTCTGTTCGAACTTTTGAATTTGAAGATCGAACTTTTTCTATTGCGGGCATTTCAAAAGGTGCCGGCATGATTCGTCCTAATATGGCGACCATGCTGGGCTATGTTTGCAGTGATATTGCGATGGATGTTGAGGTGCTTCAGGCAATCTTGAAGGATGTGGTGAATAAGAGCTTTAACCGTATTACGGTTGATAGTGATACTTCCACCAATGACTCTTGTATTGCTGTGGCAACTGGCATGGCAGGAAACGCGAAAGTGACTTCTGTTGATGAGCCGCTAGCGCAAGCTTTTATTGCTGCCTTTACCGAGGTCATGCAAGAGTTGGCTCACGCTATTGTTCGTGATGGTGAGGGGGCAACTAAGTTTGTTACCGTTGAAGTTGTTGGTGCGGCTGTTGAGCCTGATGCGACAAAAGTTGCATTTGAAATTGCGCATTCGCCTCTGGTTAAGACGGCGCTTTTTGCTTCTGACCCGAATTGGGGTCGTATTTTGGCGGTCGTGGGTCGTGCTGGTGTTGATGGTTTAGATGTTGATCGTGTTCAACTTCACATCAATGGTTTTGAGGTGGCTCGTGATGGCGGCCGTTCTCCAGATTATTTAGAAGAGCATGGCAAGCAGGCAATGGCTCCAGAAGAAATACATGTAGTGCTCGACATGGGCATGGGGTCTGAATCTGACATTGTTTGGACGACTGATTTCTCGCATGAGTATGTCACTATTAATGCAGAGTACCGTACCTAATGCTGGTCAGGGTTGCAGCAGGTATTATTCTTCGAGATGATTCTGTTTTCATTGCTCTGCGCAAATCAAACCAGCATCAAGGTGGTTTGTGGGAATTTCCAGGTGGTAAGTGTGAGTCTACAGAGTCTCCGGAGAGTGCTTTAAGTAGAGAGCTAAAAGAGGAGTGTGGCATAGTTGTCACTGAGAGCTCTTTTTTTAAAACCATTGCCCACGATTATGGAGATAAGCAAGTTGAGCTTTGTTTTTATAAAGTAACAAAGTTTGACGGTGAGCCTATGGGTAGTGAAGGTCAGCAAGCTTCTTGGGTGCCAATTTCTGATTTGTCTTCATATGACTTTCCGGAAGCGAATAAAGAGATTGTTGCCGATTTGCTGCTTTCTTAGGTGGTAGTAATTCTTTTAGATTAAAAAAAGAGCTTCGGTTGAAGCTCTTTTTTTTGTTTTTAGCTCAGTATTTTTGCCAGTAATTTTCTTACTGTGCTGGGCTCAAAAGGTTTTCCGCAGATAGCATCAACCCCTTCTTGGGCGATATTTGATAGCTGACTGTCTTCTGCATTAGAGCTAACCATCAATATCGGTATATGTGCTAAAGATGGATCCAATCTAACGGCATCAGTAAGCTCTAGGCCATCCATTTCAGGCATATTATAGTCTGTAACAATAAGATCGAATTCCATTTCATTGAGTAGGAGTATTGCTTCCTTACCGTTTTCAGCAAATTGAATATCTTCAATTCCCATTGTGTTCAGCGTTTTGCTAATGTGCTTTCGCGCCATAAGGCTGTCGTCCGTGATAAGCACTCGCAGTGTTCTTGGGTCGAATAACTCTAAATCAATTTCTTCTTCAATAATTAAATCTAGAGTGGCGTGAATGGCTCTTTTTAAGTCTTTTTGGGTGAAAGGTTTAGGTAATATTGCAAGTACGCCTGATTGTCTAAGGTGTTCTAGATGTTCTCGATTTCTTTCGCTAGAAATTAACATGAAACACTGGCTTTCAGTGTCTGGGTCAGCGCGAATTTTATCAATAAGTTCATTTGCTGTTCCGTCAGGAAGATACATCGACGAAATAACTAGATCTGGCGGAAAAGAGGTGAGCAAGCTCATTGCTTCTTGGATGCTGTTTGCGTACTCGATTTGCTTTATGCCGGCATCTTCAAGCGCTTTTGTAATAATCTTTTTCTGAGTGTCTGACGGTTCTACTAGGAGAAAAGACAGGTCATTTATCGCTGCATAAGTGCTCATATTGTAAAGTTGCCTATTCTGTTTTGTGTTGTTACGACGTTTACTTGGACTATTTCGCGTTAATGGTTGCTTACTGCTTAATTTGATTATACTAAATAGGTTAACATGTTTTATCTAGTCTATTTGAATTGTGGGAGTGGTAATGTCGACGGCAAGTGCGTGTCATATCTTGGTAAAAACCAAAGCGGAAGCTGATTCATTAAAAGTTAAGTTGGATAAAGGAGCTGACTTTCATAAATTGGCCAAACAATTTTCAACTTGCCCTTCCGGTAAGAAGGGTGGAGATCTTGGTGAGTTTCGCAAAGGAGATATGGTTCCTGCTTTTGATAAGGCTGTATTTGGTGGGCCTCTTTATAAGATTCAGGGGCCAGTTAAAACACAGTTTGGTTTCCATTTAATTAAAGTGTTATATCGTTCGTAAGGGTGGGTGAAAATGAATAATTTAGTTCAACTAGATGGCTTGTATTATGTTGCACCTCAAATCTTGGTAGAAGATATAGAGACGTTAAAGGGTTTGGGGTTTGAAAAAATAATTAATAATCGCCCTGATTTAGAATCGGATGACCAGCCTACAGATAATGATTTGCGCGCTGAGGCTGAAGTACTGGGTCTTGAGTATGTTAGTAATCCAATTGACTTATCTAAGTTATCAAAAGAGCATGTTAGAGTTCAGGCTGAAGCATTAATTGACAGTAAAAAAACGTTGGCTTTTTGCCGTACAGGAACTCGCTCATCAGTATTGTGGCTGTTGTCTGAAAATGCCAAGGGTAAGTCGTCTGATGAGCTTAGTTCTTATGTGGCGGGGAAGGGGTTTGATCTTTCTCGATGTGCAGCTGCAATGGCGCCTTTGTTAAATAAATAGCGGTCAGTATGCTTCTGGGAATATCTGAGGTTTAACAGGCATTTTTCTTTCTTTGTGAATATGTAGTAATGGTAATTTATGGTTAGTCGACCGTCGTTAGAAACAGCCACAGCTTCTGATCCTGATCGTTTTGTTGAGCCGTTAGAGCTGGGGAAGCGTGTTAAGGAAATTCGCCTTGCAAGAGGGTGGACGCTGGAAGAAGTGGGGAAAAAGACTGGAATCGCACGCTCTACATTGTCGAAAATTGAAAATGATCAAGTCTCGCCTAGTTTTGCTATTGTTCAAAAGCTTATAAATGGTTTGGAAATGGATTTGCCTCAGTTGTTTGTTGAGGCGAGTGAGCATTCTATTGCTGGGCGAAGGGATGTGACGCGTAAAGGTCGAGGAGAGCCTCATCCTACAGCAACGTATGAGCATGAATTGCTGAATTTTTCTATCAGTCGTAAAAAAATGGTGCCCTTCAAGACTACTGTAAGAGCGAGGTCCTTTACAGAGTTTAAAGAGTGGGTGCGCCATGATGGGGAAGAGTTTCTATTGGTCTTGCGGGGGAAAATTAATTTTTTCTCTGAACTCTATGAGCCGATTGAATTAAAAGAAGGTGATAGTGTGTATTATGATGCATCTATGGGGCATGCCGTTGTTTCATTGTCGGCAAAAGATGCTGAAATACTTTGGGTTGTGGCCCGTTGATATATTAATTAATAATTTTTGAGAAGGTTGTATTGCGTTATGGAGCAGTGGGGATTAACAAGTTGGAGAGATAAAACGGCGCTGCAGCAGCCAGTTTATCCTAATGCTGAGCATTTGGCTCAGGTAGAGAATACATTAGGTAAAATGCCTCCTCTTGTTTTTGCAGGTGAAGCGCGT
Organism: Marinomonas foliarum; assembly: GCF_016906065.1. Lineage (NCBI taxonomy): Bacteria > Pseudomonadati > Pseudomonadota > Gammaproteobacteria > Oceanospirillales > Oceanospirillaceae > Marinomonas > Marinomonas foliarum. The sequence continues at coordinate 3,735,867 of NZ_CP070273.1, forward strand.
CAGCTTAAAAAGGCCTTGGCTCAAGTGGCTAATCGGCAGTCGTTTTTATTGCAAGGTGGTGATTGCGCGGAGAGTTTTGCGGAGTTTCATGCAAATAATATTCGCGACACGTTTAAAGTTATGCTGCAGATGGCTGTAGTTTTGACTTATGCGGGTAAGTGTCCTGTTGTGAAGGTTGGCCGTATGGCTGGTCAGTTTGCTAAGCCAAGATCTGCGGGTACAGAAGTGATTAATGGTGTTGAGCTGCCAAGTTATCGTGGTGACATTATTAATGGTATTGATTTCACCGAGCAAGCTCGTATTCCTGATCCTGAACGTCTGGTGCAAGTTTACAATCAGAGTGCTTCGACAATGAACTTGCTTCGTGCATTTTCACAAGGTGGCTTTGCGGATTTGCATCAAGTTCACCAGTGGAATTTGGACTTTTTAAGTGCAAGCCCTGCAGGCGGTCGCTATCAAGGTGTCGCAGATAAAATTGATGATGCTTTGCAATTTATGGAGGCTTGTGGTGTTGGTGCAGGCTTATCTCAGCTTAAGGAAACCGACTTTTATACGTCACACGAAGCTCTATTATTGCCTTATGAGCAGGCGTTAACTCGTAAAGACAGTTTGACTGGTGAGTGGTATGACTGTTCGGCTCATATGTTATGGATCGGCGACAGAACGCGTCAATTAGATGGTGCGCACGTTGAGTTTCTGCGTGGTGTTCAGAATCCTATTGGTGTGAAAGCTGGCCCGTCTATGGATCCTGAAGATCTATTGAAGTTGTGTGATGTTTTAAATCCAGATAATGAAGCGGGCCGTTTGAATATTATTGTTCGAATGGGTGCGGATAAAGTTGAAGATGGTATGCCTAAATTGATTCAGGCTATTCAGCGTGAAGGCAAGAACGTTGTGTGGAGTAGTGACCCAATGCATGGTAATACGGTTAAGGCTTCTACTGGCTATAAGACGCGTCGAGTGGATGATGTGTTAAAAGAAGTTCAGCAATTTTTTCAAGTGCATCATGCTGAAGGTAGTTACGCTGGCGGTGTTCATTTTGAAATGACAGGACAGAATGTTACTGAATGTGTGGGTGGTGCTTTTAAAGTGACTGAGGCGGATTTGGCTGATCGTTACCATACTCATTGTGATCCGAGGTTGAATGCTGATCAGTCATTAGAATTGGCGTTTATGATTTCTGAAACACTTAAGAAGGCGAGATCATAATTTTTCGCATTCCTTGATGGGATAAGTGATTATCGAAAAAAAGCTCAGTTAGATTTCTAACTGAGCTTTTTTATGGTTATCTGCTAAAGCTGTTAGCCTTTTCGGCGTCGGAAGGCTGATGTGGAAGATTTTGATGTCACATCAATCTTTGCCATGATCAGAGCCATTTCTTCTGCTTCTGCTTGTTGTTGTGATTTTAATTTTTCTTCACGTTCTTTTTTTGATGCTTTTTCAGCTTCGTTGAGCATTTTTTGTATGCTGGCTTTGCTTTTGGTTCGGGCTGGCGCTTTTTTCTTTTCCGGTTCCTTGGCAGCAGCTGCACCACTTAGTCTTTCTTCTCCAATAAGTTCGCCGAAGAAGGATTTGGCTGTTGGTGCTGGCTCAATCGTTTTTTTTGGCAGTTCAACTGTTTTTTTGGTTGCTGCTTTTCTTGTTTTCTTTGGCTGCTCTGCTGTTGATACACCATTAGCGTCAAACAATGCTTTTTTGCCAAAGCTTAAGCCGGCTGATTTTTCGGCTGTTTGAGCAATTTTGTAACCTCGTAAGCTTTCACCGTTATAGATTGATATATAGTCGGTTTCTAGTTCATACAATTCTTGCTTGTCGCTGGTTTCAAATAGTTCTTCGACGGTAAACGCCTCAATGCCATTCTCCCTAATGTCATTGTATAAAGGAAAATCTAGTCCTTCGTTTGTTGCTTCAACGTATTGTTCGAAACGTTGGAAGCCGCTATTGAAAGAAGTTCCAATATAGTGCTTTCCAGTGATGTTATTTGTGATTTTAAAAACGACCAAAATCGCTGCCTCTTACGTAATATCTTTTTAATAGCACATAAACCCCATTCACCTGAGGAGACCCAAAGGTGAATGGGGTTTATAAGAAATAGGGTTAGTGTTTTACGACGATATTTAAACCGTCGCGAACATTCAGATGAACGTTCTCAACTCGCTTGTCTTGCGCAATTAAGCGGTTGACTTGGTTGACAGCGAAATCGCTGTTTTCTTTTGGGTCTAGTACTCGTCCTTGCCATAGGGAGTTATCGATAATGATAAGTCCACCTGATCTCACAAGCGGTATTACTGCTTCGTAATAATTAAGGTAGTTGCGTTTATCTGCATCGATAAAGACAAGGTCAAATTGCCCGTCAAGGGATTTGATGGTGTCGAGGGCTGGGCCAAAAATCGCTTTGATTTTCTTACCGTGTTCGCTACGATCAAAAAAAGTTTGAGCAAATTCAATCGCTCGAGGGTTCGTTTCACAGCAAATAAGCTCACCATCTGAAGGCATGCCTTCTGCGATGGATAAAGCGGAATAGCCAGTAAACATGCCAATTTCAAGAGCACGCTTTGGCTGAGCTATTTTTGTTAATAGCTTCAGTGTGCGGCCAATGGTTTTTCCTGATAACTTATTCGGGTAGCCCATATCTGAGTAGGTTTTTTCAACCAGCTCAATTAAAAGCTCAGGTTCTGATTGAGTAGTCTCAATGCAGTAGTCGTCAAGAGTATTAAGATCCATAGTGCCTTTTAGAACGCGAAGTCTGTGTGAAACGGATGCCAATTTTACTCCGCGTGACGATAATGTCTATGGCTGAAACGTAGAAAAAAGGCTTGATTTTTGTGGATGTCCCATACATGCAGATAAAAAGGCGATTTAAATTAGATTCGCATGAATAATCGAAAAATGGTAATTTATGCGCTGAAATTTACATGTGCTCTTTGGTATGGAGCACCACTGACTCCGATAGGGGAATAAAATGCCTGTAATTACTTTGCCTGATGGCAGCCAACGTTCTTTTTCAAGCCCAGTCACTGTTATGCAAGTCGCCGAGGATATTGGTCCGGGTTTGGCTAAAGCAACAGTAGCAGGACGTATTAATGACCAGCTTGTTGATGCGTGCGAATTGATTTCTGAAGATGCGAAATTGAGCATTATCACAGGGAAAGATGCTGAGGGTGTAGAAATTATACGTCACTCATTTGCTCACCTTGTTGGTCATGCAGTTAAGCAGTTGTATCCAACCGCAGAAATGGCAATCGGTCCTGTGATTGAGCATGGTTTCTATTACGATATTTCATATGAGCGTCCTTTTACGCCGGATGATTTAGTGGCGATCGAGAAGCGCATGGGTGAATTGGTGAAAGCCGATTACGATGTTGTGAAAAAAATGACGCCTATTGCTGATGCTCGTCAACAGTTTGTTGATCGTGGTGAGTCCTATAAAGTCGCCTTGATCGATGATATGGATGAATCAGTCAAAGAAGTTGGATTGTACAATCACGAAGAATACATGGATATGTGTCGTGGTCCTCACGTGCCAAATACTCGTGTATTGCGTCATTTTAAATTAATGAAGTTGGCCGGCGCTTATTGGCGTGGCGACTCTAATAATGAAATGTTGCAACGTATTTATGGTACGGCTTGGAACGACAAAAAAGAATTAAAAGCTTATCTGACACGAATCGAAGAAGCTGAAAAGCGTGACCATCGTAAGTTGGGTAAGAAATTAGACCTTTTTCATGTGCAGGAAGAGGCACCTGGTATGGTGTTCTGGCATCCTAAAGGTTGGAGATTATATCAAGCTGTTGAGCAGTATATGCGTCAGAAGCAGATTGATAATAACTATCAAGAGGTGAAAACGCCTCAGATCGTTGATCGCGTGCTTTGGGAGAAGTCAGGGCATTGGGGTAAATATCACGAGAATATGTTTACAACGCATTCTGAAAATCGTGATTACGCCGTTAAACCGATGAACTGTCCATGTCATATACAAGTTTATAATCAAGGTCTTAAGAGCTACCGTGACCTGCCATTTCGTATGGCTGAGTTTGGCTCTTGTCACCGTAACGAACCTTCAGGCGCATTGCATGGCATTATGCGTGTTCGTAACTTTGTTCAAGATGATGGTCATATCTTTGTAACAGAAGGTCAAATTCAGTCAGAAGTTTCTGAGTTTATTGACCTGCTTCACGAAGTGTATGCGGATTTTGGCTTTGATAACATCGTGTATCGTTTATCGACACGCCCAGAACAACGGGTCGGTTCAGATGAAGTGTGGGATAAAGCTGAGAAAGCCTTGTCTGATGCATTGGACTCTGCAGGGCTTGATTGGGAAGAGTTACCAGGTGAAGGGGCTTTTTATGGTCCTAAAATTGAGTTTTCATTGAAAGATGCCATTGGCCGAGTTTGGCAGTGTGGTACTATTCAGGTTGATTTCTCGATGCCAACTCGCCTAGGTGCGCAATATGTATCGGAAGATGGCTCTCGTCAGACACCAGTTATGTTGCATCGTGCGATTGTTGGATCGCTTGAGCGCTTCATTGGTATTTTGATCGAAGAGACAGAAGGAGCCTTTCCGGTCTGGCTTGCGCCTGAACAAGTTGTTATCATGAACATTACTGATCGCCAAGCAGACTATTGTGCTGATTTGGAAAAAAGATTGAATTCAAATGGCTTTAGAGCAAAACTTGACTTGAGAAACGAGAAGATCGGGTTTAAAATCCGCGAGCATACTCTACAACGAGTGCCGTACATGATCGTTGTCGGTGATAAAGAGGTTGAGCAACAGCAGGTTGCTGTTCGAACTCGTACCGGTGATGACCTTGGAGTGATGAGCATTTCCGATTTTGAAGACTTGCTTCAAAAAGAAGTTGCTCGCCGTAGCCGTAAACAAGAAATGGAGATAGTACTATAAAAGGTAATATGAATCGTGGACGTGCCGCTAGTAAGCAGCGTCCTCTAATCAACGAAAACATTCGAGCTACCGAAGTGCGTTTGATCGCTGCTGATGGTGAACAAGTTGGCGTTGTCTCTCTAGAAGAGGCACTAAAAGCGGCTCAAGAGGCTACTTTAGACTTAGTGCAAATTGCTGATTCAGATCCGATTGTTTGCAAAATCATGGACTACGGTAAGCATATTTTTGAAGCGAAAAAAGCGAAAGCTGCTCAAAAGAAAAATGCTAAGCAGATCCAAGTAAAAGAAATGAAATTCCGTCCAGGGACGGAGGAAGGGGATTATCAGGTAAAACTCCGCAACCTGATACGTTTCCTTGAAGGCGGGGATAAGGCCAAAGTATCACTACGATACCGCGGTCGTGAAATGGCCCATCAGGAGCTTGGCATGCAACTTATGAATCGAGTCGCTCAAGACTTAGAGGAATATGGTGCAGTAGAGCAAGCCGCGAAAATGGAAGGTCGTCAATTGACGATGGTGCTAGGCCCCAAAAAGAAGAAGTAATTTTAAATAACTTGGCTTTAAGGGTTTCGGCTCTTAAAGACTGATTTATTAAGAAATTACACTAACATTAACGAATGCGAGAGTGGTTTTATCATGTCCAAAATTAAGTCACACAGTGGCGCAGCTAAGCGCTTCAAACGTACCGCGAATGGTTTTAAGCATAAGCAGTCTCATACTAGTCACATTTTGACTAAGAAATCGACTAAGCGTAAGCGTCATCTTCGTTCTATGAACCAGATTGCGCAAAGCGACAAAGCGTTAATTGTACGCATGTTGCCATACATCTAAGTCTAGATTTTTTTAGTTCATTAATTTATTAGTATAAGGTTTATATTATGCCTCGCGTAAAACGTGGTGTTCAGGCTCGTCGCCGTCACAAGAAGATTTTAAAGCAAGCTAAAGGTTACTACGGTGCACGTAGCCGTGTATTTCGTGTAGCAAAACAAGCTGTTATCAAAGCTGGTCAATACCAATACCGTGACCGTCGTCAGCGTAAACGTCAATTCCGCGCATTGTGGATTGCTCGTATTAACGCTGCTGCACGTATTAATGGTCTATCTTACAGCCGTTTCATTGCTGGCTTGAAAAAAGCGGCAATTGAAATCGATCGTAAGGTTTTGGCTGACCTAGCTGTGTACGAGAAAGAAGTTTTTGCTGCTATCGTTGAAAAAGCGAAAGCAAGCTTGGCTTAATTTCTGACGTAGCCTTAGGGTGATTCGATCTTGATAGATTCAATCTTAATAGAACGATCACTCAATGCAGTCTTTGATAGGGGAAGAGCCAATGGTTCTTCCCCTATTTTATTTTTTGGAGTGTATAAATGGAGAACCTAAAGCAGATTCTTGCTGATGCGCTAAGCGCAGTGGCTGCATCTGAGAGTGAGTCCGCGTTAGATGATGTACGAGTGCATTATTTAGGCAAAAAGGGCGCACTGACTGCTTTGTTGAAACAGCTTGGTAATGTCTCAGCAGAAGAGCGACCAAAGTTTGGTCAGATGGTCAACGAAGCAAAAGATCAAGTTCAGCAGAAAATTACTGAACGTAAAGCTTCTCTTGCTAAAGCAGCGCTTGACGCGAAGCTTGCAACAGAAACAATCGATATCTCCTTGTCTGGTAAGGGTCAGGAAGTGGGTGGTTTGCATCCAGTGACTCGTACAATGGAGCGTATTGAAACTTTTTTTCGTGGAATTGGCTTTGATGTGGCTGCAGGGCCAGAAATCGAAGATGATTATCACAACTTTGAAGCTCTAAACATTCCAGCGCATCACCCTGCGCGTGCAATGCAAGATACCTTCTATTTTAATCCGACAACCGTACTAAGAACACATACATCTCCTGTTCAAGTGCGCACCATGGAAACGACGCAGCCGCCAATTCGAATTATTTGTCCTGGTCGAGTATATCGTTGTGATTCGGATCAGACGCATACCCCTATGTTTCATCAGGTTGAAGGTCTATTGATCGACGAAAATATTTCGTTTGCTGATCTGAAGGGGATTTTGCAGCAATTTTTGAATGTCTTCTTTGAAGATGATTTAAAAGTTCGCTTCCGACCAAGTTACTTTCCATTTACTGAGCCTTCAATAGAAGTGGATATCATGCGAACCAATAGCAAAGGCGAAGAGTCTTGGCTGGAAGTGTTAGGTTGCGGCATGGTGCACCCGAAAGTGCTTGAAATGTCAGGAATTGATTCTGAGAAATACACTGGTTTTGCTTTTGGCATGGGCGTTGAGCGTTTTGCGATGCTGCGCTACAAAGTAGACGACCTTCGTATGTTCTTCGAAAACGATTTGCGCTTCCTTAAACAATTCAAGTAACCAGTCGACCTAGGATGTTTTTATGAAAATTAGTGAGAATTGGCTAAGAGAGTGGGTCAATCCAGACATCAGTAGCGATGATTTGGTTGCTCAGATAACGTTAGCTGGCCTTGAAGTGGATGAAGTGTTACCTGTTGCCTCTGAATTTTCAGGTGTGGTAGTAGGGGAGATTATCGGAGCTGAGCCTCATCCGAATGCTGATAAGTTGCAAGTTTGTCAGGTGTCTGATGGCGTAGATGTTTTTCAGGTAGTTTGTGGTGCGCCAAATGCGCGTCCAGGTATCAAGATTCCATTTGCTAAAATTGGCGCTGTTCTAGGTGCAGATTTTAAAATTAAAAAAGCCAAACTTCGTCAAGTAGAGTCTTTTGGTATGTTGTGCTCAGCCTCTGAATTGGGATTGAGCGACGACCATGATGGCATTATGGAATTACCAGCTATTGCGAAAGCGGGCGAAGACTTCCGTGCTTTTTTGAATCTTGATGATCAGATTATTGATGTAGATTTAACCCCTAACCGTAGCGACTGTTTAAGTGTTGCTGGCTTGGCTCGCGAAGTCGGAGTTTTGAATAAGACTGATGTGACGCCTGTTAAAATCACACCAACTGATGTTGTTGTTGATGATGCTTTCCCTGTGAAAGTAGAAGCGACAGAAGCTTGTCCTCGTTACCTGGGCCGTGTTGTGCGTGGTGTCAATGTTGCTGCTCAAACGCCTTTGTGGATGGTTGAAAAGCTTCGTCGCAGTGGTATTCGTTCTATCGACCCAATTGTAGATATCACTAACTATGTGATGTTGGAATTGGGGCAGCCAATGCATGCTTTTGATCTAGCGAATCTATCCGGCTCTATTGTTGTGCGAATGGCCAATAAAGATGAAAAAATCGTCTTGCTTGACGGTCAGGAAGTAGTACTTCGCTCAGATACTTTGGTAATCGCTGATGAAAAATCACCTCTAGCCATTGCTGGTGTAATGGGTGGCGAAGGATCGGGTGTTAACGAAGCAACAAAAGATATTTTCCTTGAAAGTGCTTTCTTTGCGCCATTGACTTTGGCGGGTAAGGCGCGTTCTTATGGATTGCATACTGATTCCTCTCATCGATTTGAGCGCGGTGTCGATGCAACGCTTCAGGAGCGAGCTTTAGAGCGAGCGACTGCGTTAGTTGTCGAAATTGCTGGCGGCCAAGTAGGTCCTATAACTCATGCTGTGAGTGAGTCGTCTTTACCTGAAGCTGCAGTTGTTACTTTGCGTCGTAAAAAGCTTGATCAGTATTTGGCGATGTCTATCGATAAAGACTTGGTGACGGATATTTTAACTCGTCTTGGTCTAGAGATGGTTGAAGTGACGGATGATGCTTGGACAACAAAAGCGCCATCACATCGTTTTGATATCGCAATAGAAGCGGATTTGATTGAAGAGGTTGCTCGTATCTACGGTTATGACAATCTTCCGTCTTCAATGCCTCAGGCGGCAGTGAATTTTACGCCTCTGTCTGAAACAAAAACTCAGATTCAAGTGATGCGCTCTATTTTAGTATCGCAGGGTTATCAAGAAGCAGTAACTTATAGCTTTATTGATCCTGTCTTGAGTAAGCAGTTTTTACCTAATATCGAGCCTGTGCCGTTGGCAAACCCAATATCAGCAGATATGGGTGTCATGCGTCCAAGTTTGGTGCCAGGTTTGGTTAAAGCCTATCTTTACAATCAAAATCGTCAACAGTCCCGTGTTCGCTTGTTTGAAACAGGTCGTCGCTTTATTGGTACGGTTGATGCGCTAGCGGATTTGGATCAGCAGCAACAAGTAGCTGGTTTAATCGCAGGTACTCGCCATGCTGAAGCTTGGTATCATGGTAGCGAGAAGGTCGATTTTTATGACCTTAAAGCACACATCGAAGCCTTGTTTGCATTGAATGATGGTGGGAAACCTACGTATGAGCGTTCTAGTTGTGAGTTTTTACATCCAGGCCGTTCGGCTGATATCTTTTTAGATGGTAGGTTTGTTGGTTTGATGGGGGAGTTGCACCCACAGCTGTCTAAGACATTAGGTGCCAATCAGCCAATCTATGTATTTGATATTGCATTAGATGCTGTACTGAATGCGACGTTGCCTGAGTACGAAGCCGTTTCTCGTTTTCCTGAGGTTCGTCGTGACCTAGCGTTATTGGTTGATCGCACTGTACCTGTTAGCGAGTTGGAGAAGGTGATTTCTGCAACGGCGGGTGACGCGTTCAAAAATGTGTTGGTTTTTGATGTATATCAGGGCCAAGGTATTGATGAAACGAAAAAAAGTGTCGCTTTAGGCTTGACGTGGCAGCATCCTTCACACACTCTTAGTGATGAAGAAGTGAACAATTCTGTCGAAAAAACTGTTGCGGCATTATCAGAGCAATTGGGAGCCGTTGTAAGGGGGTAGATTTATGGGATCGTTGACGAAAGCGGACCTTGCTGAAAACTTAGTGGATTCAATTGGTCTGAGTAAAAAAGATGCGAAAGATCTTGTTGAGGGGTTTTTCGAGGTTGTTCGTAGTTCACTAATAGAGCGGCAGCAAGTTAAGTTGTCGGGCTTTGGTAATTTTGAAGTGCGAGAAAAGAGTCAGCGACCAGGTCGAAATCCTAAGACGGGAGAAGAGATCCCTATTACGGCACGTACTGTCGTTACTTTTCGGCCTGGGCAGAAGCTTAAGTCAAAAGTAGAAGACTATATGCAAGAGTGATTTTTGAAGTCACTAAAAGGCCACCCAGTAGGGTGGCCTTTTTTATATGCTGCTAATCCGATAGCCCTTATTTGTCATCAACTCTGTCTAGAAGAGCTTTTTGCTTTAATCGATACCTAGATAAAGTAGAAAGATATTTAGATCAATGTTTAAGCAATCAATTTTGAATATTCTACTGTCATGATTAAATTGAAAAAAAGTTTATAAAAGTCTTCCCTTTTCAATTCGTTATAGTAATATACGCACCCGCTGGCAGGGACAGAGTTTAACTCTTCAACTGTTGGTTTCGGGGCGTAGCGCAGCCTGGTAGCGCACTAGCATGGGGTGCTAGTGGTCGCAGGTTCAAATCCTGCCGTCCCGACCAAAAATTGAGAAATGCCGCTATAGCTCAGTTGGTAGAGCATCTGACTTGTAATCAGAGGGTCCCGAGTTCGACTCTTGGTGGCGGCACCATTTTTGGTCAAAGTTTCTTTCTTTAGAAATAAAGAGCAGAGATAAAAAAAGATTTTGCTTTTATTGAAGCCGCTATAGCTCAGTTGGTAGAGCATCTGACTTGTAATCAGAGGGTCCCGAGTTCGACTCTTGGTGGCGGCACCACTTCTTAGGAAGTAATTTAAAAGTGAACTGCGTCATGTAATGCCGCTATAGCTCAGTTGGTAGAGCATCTGACTTGTAATCAGAGGGTCCCGAGTTCGACTCTTGGTGGCGGCACCATTTGCTTGCGATATGTGAGTAAATTTAAAGATTTGATTTAGCGTTAAGCCGCTATAGCTCAGTTGGTAGAGCATCTGACTTGTAATCAGAGGGTCCCGAGTTCGACTCTTGGTGGCGGCACCACTACTTAATAAAGTAAGTTGGAATAATAACGTTAAGCAATGATTGGGTGTGTAGCTCAGTTGGGAGAGCGTCGCCCTTACAAGGCGAATGTCGGGAGTTCGAACCTCTCCACACCCACCACTACTAAGCAGTGGTACTTATGAGTAATAAGTAAAAAGCTAGATTGTGTTGGAGTGGTAGTTCAGTTGGTTAGAATACCTGCCTGTCACGCAGGGGGTCGCGGGTTCGAGTCCCGTCCATTCCGCCATTACTTACTAAAGTGTGGCAAAGAGTTAAAGGTAACTTAATGGTTATCTAGAAATGGGTGTGTAGCTCAGTTAAGAGTTTTATCTTAACAAGGCGCATATCAGAGGGAGTTAAGAACTCCACATCTCATAGATGTAAAATATGATTGGGTGTGTAGCTCAGTTGGGAGAGCGTCGCCCTTACAAGGCGAATGTCGGGAGTTCGAACCTCTCCACACCCACCACTTACTAAGCAGTGGTACTTATGAGTAATAAGTAAAAAGCTAGATTGTGTTGGAGTGGTAGTTCAGTTGGTTAGAATACCTGCCTGTCACGCAGGGGGTCGCGGGTTCGAGTCCCGTCCATTCCGCCATTACTTATTAAAGTGTGGCAAAGAGTTGAATTTACGAGCGGGTGTGTAGCTCAGTTGGGAGAGCGTCGCCCTTACAAGGCGAATGTCGGGAGTTCGAACCTCTCCACACCCACCACTTACTAGACAGTGGGCTTCTTACTCAGGTAAAAGCAAAAATACTAGATTGTGTTGGAGTGGTAGTTCAGTTGGTTAGAATACCTGCCTGTCACGCAGGGGGTCGCGGGTTCGAGTCCCGTCCATTCCGCCATTACTTACTAAAGTGTGGCAAAGAGTTAAAGGTAACTTAATGGTTATCTAGAAATGGGTGTGTAGCTCAGTTAAGAGTTTTATCTTAACAAGGCGCATATCAGAGGGAGTTAAGAACTCCACATCTCATAGATGTAAAATATGATTGGGTGTGTAGCTCAGTTGGGAGAGCGTCGCCCTTACAAGGCGAATGTCGGGAGTTCGAACCTCTCCACACCCACCACTTACTAAGCAGTGGTACTTATGAGTAATAAGTAAAAAGCTAGATTGTGTTGGAGTGGTAGTTCAGTTGGTTAGAATACCTGCCTGTCACGCAGGGGGTCGCGGGTTCGAGTCCCGTCCATTCCGCCATTACTTACTAAAGTGTGGCAAAGAGTTAAAGGTAACTTAATGGTTATCTAGAAATGGGTGTGTAGCTCAGTTAAGAGTTTTATCTTAACAAGGCGCATATCAGAGGGAGTTAAGAACTCCACATCTCATAGATGTAAAATATGATTGGGTGTGTAGCTCAGTTGGGAGAGCGTCGCCCTTACAAGGCGAATGTCGGGAGTTCGAACCTCTCCACACCCACCACTTACTAAGCAGTGGTACTTATGAGTAATAAGTAAAAAGCTAGATTGTGTTGGAGTGGTAGTTCAGTTGGTTAGAATACCTGCCTGTCACGCAGGGGGTCGCGGGTTCGAGTCCCGTCCATTCCGCCATTTTCCTTAGTTCTAATATATAAATCTATTAACTCAGGAAAAGGTAACTCCACATCTTATAGATGTAAAATATGATTGGGTGTGTAGCTCAGTTGGGAGAGCGTCGCCCTTACAAGGCGAATGTCGGGAGTTCGAACCTCTCCACACCCACCATCTATTTCTTCATTAATATCTCTTATAAGAGTTTTCATTGCTTCTTTTTACCTTTTAATTACTCTCTGCTTAAACACATTTCTGTCTTAACTCTCTGTGTCAAAATTTTATAGCTCTTAAGTGTAATAACGATTTAGATAAAGCTTGATAGGTTTTCTGGCTTGCTTGTGTTGCAGTCTGCTATTTTTAATTTGATGAGATAATTTACAAATATTGTATTGCGTAAGACATACTTACTGGTAATATCAGGTTATGTGCTTCTATACTTGAAGCGTATAAGGGATTTAAAGATTAAAAATAAATTTTCCAATAAAAATAACAATGGAGCTTATTTATGACTACCTCCTCAAAATTCTTGTTTCGTGCAAGTCTGGTTGCCGCTTCGGTTGCTGCAGCGTCATCAGCTTACTCAGCAGGTTTTGCCTTAAATGATCACAGCGCCACAGCTTCGGGTAAAGCCTTAGGCGGGGTGGCGGCTTCGAATGAAGACATCTCTGCTAGCTTCTGGAACCCTGCTTTATTAACTAATGCTAAATCAACGACCGTCTATGTATCTGGCGCTTATGTTATACCCACAATGGATGTAACACTTAACTCAGCTGATGATGCTACTCCAGCTTTAGCGGGGGGAGCGAAAGATTTATCAGCTGATGGTGCTACAAATGATTCTGTTGACAACACTTTGGTTCCTTCTTTTTACTTCGCTAAACCAATATCTGATAAAACAGTTGCAGGTATTGCATTAAATGTGCCGTTCGGTTTGTCTGGTGACTATGGGCAAGATTGGGCTGGGCGCTTCCATGCGACAGAAACGGCCATTCAAGATATAGCACTTAGCTTTTCTCTAGCGCATCGTGTTAATGATTGGGCATCAGTTGGCGCGAGTGTTCAGATCCATAAGGCGGAAGTTGTTCTTGAGTCTGCTGTTGGTACTTCTACTGCGGCGGCGGGTGGAGAAGGTATTGGTCGGATCGAAGCGGATGATACCAGTTATGGTTACAGTCTTGGTGTAGCGTTAGAGCCAAGAAAGGGGACTCGCATTGGTTTGGGATATCGCAGTGAAGTTAGCTTTGATTTTAAAGGCGATGTTAAATACCAAAATGTTGCCGGTGTAAATCAAGGGCTTACTACTGCTGGAGCGGGATACCAATTGATTAATACTAATGTTAGTGATTCAATTGATTTTCCTTCAGTGCTTACATTAGGTGTTGAACAGGACTTAACACCTAAGTTGACTTTAGGCCTTAGTGCCATACGCACTGGTTGGGGCGCAATGGATGGTATCAATATTGACTTTGATAGCAATCAGCCAAATTCAGTTCTTACTTTCGGGTTTGAGGACCAGTGGATGTATTCTGCGGGCTTAACCTACGCGCATTCAGACAAGCTGACTTTGCGTACTGGTATTGCAATGGATAACTCTCCTGTGACGGATGAATACCGTTCTGCTCGTACACCTGATGGCGATCGTAAGTGGATTTCAGTGGGTGCTACATACGATTTCAACGACATGACGTCCGCGACCTTTGCTTTTACCCATGTGATGATAGACGATGTATCGGTTGATCGTAATTTTACAGCTAGCGGTCAAGAAGACGCTTCTCGCGGTACTTTAGACGCAGATTACAAATCGTCTGCCAACGTTATCTCTGTAGCGATGAACATGGCATTCTAAGTTGTTCTGATAGATGTAGTGTTTAAAAAAGCCAGAGTTCAAATTGAACTCTGGCTTTTTTATATCTGTAGTTTGGTGGTTTTGTGAGCGCGCAAATGTCTTGTTGGTTTGATCTTAATAAACCATGCGCAGTTCTTTTGCTTTGGCGTTGTCTTGTGCCGTCCAATCAGACAGAGGAGAAGGTTTAGCGAAATAGTAGCCTTGTAGTGTGTTACAACCTAGAGCAGCCAATAATGTGGCTTGTTCTTTTGTTTCTATGCCTTCGGCAATGACTTTCATGCCAAGTGATTCAGCAAGCTGTATGGTGGACTTCACTATATCGACATGGCGTTGGTCACCTGGTAAAGGTGACACAAAGCGACGATCGATTTTAAGTATGTTCGCTGGGATATCTACTAACTGACCTAAAGAGGCCTGTCCCGTACCAAAGTCATCGATGGCGATTGAGTAGCCATATTGAGACAAGCTTCTTAAGCGTTTATGTATTAACGGGTGAGTCATTACCGAGCTGGTTTCAGTGATCTCTAGTTCCATCATATCAGCCAACCATGGGTTATCCGATATCAGGGCCATAAGCAGAGCGAAGAAAGTGTCGTTCATTAGTTCTTGGCCGGCTAGGTTGAAAGCAACTGGTGTGTATATGTGCTCTTTGTGCCACTCGGATAAGGTGGCGACAAGCTCTCGAACTAGATTCTCTGCTAATAAAGGCAGTAGGCCTAGCTTCTCGGCAACTTTGATAAAGGTGGTGGGAGGAACGAATTTTCCATCATTTTGCCAGCGGGCCAAGGCTTCAAATGAGCATATTTGTCCGTTTGGAGAAACTTGTGGCTGAAGCCAAATACAGATTTCTTTATTTTTAACCGCCGAGCTTAGCTTCAGGCCTAACTTGTGCTCTTCAACGAGTTTGTTTTCAAGGTTGTGATTGTAGTAGGAAAGACGTTCGGTGCTGGTTGAATATTCTAGTGCCATTTCACAGTGTTCAAGTAGCTCTTCTGCGTTCTTCCCATCTGTATGGTAATAAGCTATACCGACTTGATAGTCCATGTTAAGGCGACTGCCATTAACCATAATTTGATTGGGTAAGACGGAACGAATGAGCGTCGATAGGTTTTTTTGAATCAAATAGGCTTGTCCAAGCGGTACAAAACAAGCAAATTTAACACCACGCAATCGACCTATAATCGCTTGGTCTGACAGCTTTTTCTGAAGTGTCTTGGCAAAGTTAAGAATGACTTTGTTTGCGTTGTCTTTGCCATATTGTTTATTGAGTAGCTTGAACTGGCTGATTCTAATGATAAACATGGCACCGGTTAAGTGCTTGTCTTGCTCTTTAATTCGTTGGTTGATCTGTGTGCAAAAGTGTCTATGGTTTGGCAGCAAAGTCAGTAAGTCAAAATGTGCTAATCGGCTATTGGTTTGTTGGGTGCTTTCCAGTTCTTGTTGGATAGCATATAGCTGCGTGTTGTTATGTAGGTGGAGCGCGTAATGGCCGTGTTGTGTCAGTGTGACTCGGCGAATCTCAATATACATATCACTTTTTTGTTTTAAGGTGCACTCCACAAGGCTAGATTGCCAAAATGCCTTTTTAGTCTCGTGCACTGGTGTGAGCCAATCTATTATGCTTGAGTCTACAAAGTCATGTTGCTCTGCTCCTGTTAGTAATTCACGAGCTAGTTGATTGGCTTTTAATATTTTTCCTTTCTGATCGCATAACAGAGTCGGTGTACCTGTATTTTCAAAAAACTCTTCATACATAGCGTAATTATCATTGAGCTTTTTGTAGAGTAGTCTCATGTGAGAGACATTGTTTTCAAGCATTTGAATGATTCTTGAAACAGCAAGAGGTAGACCAATATTAAGTGTGACAAAAGTGAGCAGCTGAAAATAAAAAGACGTCGTATCTATTTGCTCAAGGTCATTGTTTTTTATTGCTATCAAGCAAAAAGGCAAGAGGTTAAAAGCCATTGCTGCTAGAGAGGCTTTAAAGCTGAATAAAAGCCTCGTAATGAGTGGTAACGAGTATAAAGAGACGAGAGCGTATTTTTCAGCATAGGACTCGTTGCTTAAGCTTAATAGCAAAATACTCGTGGTGATAAGAACTAAAAGAAACAATACCGCGGTGACTTTTGTGTACTTGTTGCTAAGTAGAAGCAGCCCAACAAGCAGGCTAAGGTAAAGCGTATTTAACCCGATTAGCGCAATATCACTGTGTGCGAATAAAGAGTGTAATTCTGATATTGCGAATATGCAGATAGTAAGCGCCAGTAAAATTCTGAGTGCGCTTTGCTGGAAGGTCTTTTGGCCTTTTCCGATTGATGAGTCTGAATCGGCTAAAAAATAAGTCTTAAGAAAATCAATAAACATTAATCAACTTCATAATGCGAAAAATAAGCCACAGTTATTTGTGGCTCAAAATAAACAGTACCTAAAAAGAGGTTATTTGACTACGTTAGTTTTTCATATATTTGAAAAATTATGTAGCTATTAGGCGTAAATGGTTATCCCAGTGCAGGCTTGTATGTTTCTTGATCAGAGTGGTTGAGTTTTGTACTGGGTTACTTTTAAGTATTGCGCCAGTTCCACTGGTTAATAAAAATTCGTGGGCATTGTTGGTTGTTGACAGGCCACAAACATCTCGGCAATTATCGATACCCAAAAACGTTTTTGAGTTGACGTGCCAATAGGCAACCAAGCCGCCTTTTGGTGTGCTTATGGCTAATATTTCTCCAGATGCATCGAAACAGACACTTCCGCAGTATTGCTTAAAGCGAATTCTTACTTCTTCTGGGATAGGTAAATATTCTAAAGTTGATTGGTCAAGCTGGGATAGCGCAACAAGAGGCACTTGATCCCATATTTCACCTTGATATTGAAAACCCAGTGCAACCGTACCTTGCTGATTAACATCTAGGTGACGAATGCTTAACTGGTGTAAGTCGTTGCTATTCTTTGATTGATTTAATACCTTGCCGTTATCGAGGTTTAGGTAAGTGACATTGGGTTGCATGGTGTCCAGATTCAAAATCTTTCTGTCTTCATCCGGATGGGTCATGAGACCGCCATTGGCAATCACCAAAGTATTATCACCTAAGAGCACGGATTCATGTGGGCCAACACCATTACTGCTAAATGACTGAATAATGTCACCGCTCGGCCATTGGCGGATAAATACTTTGCCTTGTCCTGATGGGTAATGGTTCTCTTGAGTAATCAGGTGTTTACCATCTTTACTGAAAAGGGCGTGACCATAAAAGTGATGCTCTTTGCTCGGTGTAATATGAAGAACTTTTTGATGGGTTGAGACATCAAAAAACTCCATAAAGAATCCAGGGCGTCGAGCAACAATTCCTATAATACTTTGCGTTGGATGAACAACTGGAGCATGTGCTCTAGCACCCAACTTAGTTGCCCATGATAGATTTCCTGTGTCGTTAAATAGTCCAAAATAATGTTCTTGTTTATTGAGTGAGTACGCAGAGGCGTAGAATTTTGTGTTGGCATCTTGGTCCACCAAGGCAGCCCATGAAGGTGCTGAGATGACTGAACCGCCCAAAGCGCTACTCATCGCAAGGAAAGACCGTCTTGAAAGCATCGTTTTTTAGTCTCCATCTCTACTGTTAAAGCCAATTTGGAAACCTAGTTGGGTGACTAAGCTAGTTAGGTAGGATTGGCTGTTAGAGATTGATTGAACTAAAGGTTTTGCGAGAGCAATGCGTTTTTCTTGCGAGTATGTGGCGTTGAGGTGAAAAAAATCACTGGGTAACTGGAGTGCTAGCTTAAGGTTTTGAGTAAGTTGCGCTTCAAACTGTTCTGCAAGCTCTGGGTCTTTCTGTTTCGCGAGATCGAATAACGAAGGAGAGCCTGCATGATATATTTCGCGATATGATTTAAGATTTTTTTGGATAGCTTTAAGCGGGAGGTCACTTCTATAGAACTCGGCTAGTTTTAAGTTCTCACGGCTATTATAACCAATAGGTGTTTCAAGTTTGGCGTCTTTAACGGCTGACATATGCTCGACCCATTGCTGTAGAAATTGCTCTAAAGCGATTTTTTCAGGATCAAGCCCCATGCCTTCTTCATCAAATACCCAATCTTGTGCTTTGCCATTTTGCCACTGAGTCGCAACCGCGTCGGCGCTTTCAAAATGATGTATTGTTACTTTTTCCAGCAATCGGCAATGCTTAGCAGCCTGGACTGGCTGGAAGTCTGGGTGATAAAGCAAGCTTTCTATAGCGGTCAGGCCGCGTACTGCAATACTTGCTGATGTCCAGAATTTGGGTGCGTCCATTACTTTTGATTCGCCTTGTGCAAGCGATCTGAGCTGTCGTTGAGTTACGCCTTTTTTATCTGGCCAATATTCAAAAGCATAATAACGCATAAAGTAGGTGACAGGACCAAAGTTTAGCCACTGAACTTGCTGCCAATCTAGAGCGTTGTACTGAAAGGCATCTTGTGCGTTTTTAAGAGTTTCTTGTGATGGGGAGCGGCAAAGTGTGTTTGTTTTTTGTTGTAGTGTTTTGGAAGACTCGGAATATGATGCGTAGCCTTGTTTTACGACATTATCGACAATACCATTAAGAGGACCTTCCCATTGGCCTGCAGACGCTAACAAAGGGGATGTAGCACTAATTGCTATGGCAATTAGTTTTGGAAAGTATTTCATTAAAGCGACTCCAAAAAGTAGATGAGTTTTTCACGTTGTTCTTTATTGAGATTTTTGTAAAATTCTTTGCTCTGATTCGCTTCTCCACCATGCCAAAGAATAGCTTCTTCGATGGTTTGAGCTCTGCCATCGTGAAGGAAGCTCACACGGCCTGACACTTTTTTTGATAAACCAATACCCCATAAGGGCGCTGTGCGCCATTCAGCTGGACTGGCTGAAAAGCTTGGGAAGCCACTGGCGAGTGCAGGTCCCATATCATGTAGCAACATATCGGTAAAAGGGTAGAAGGTCCGATTGTTTAAAATGGAAAATTCTGAGCTACTGCCGGTTTTCATTTTCGGTGTGTGGCAGCTAGCACAGCCGCCATCATCAAAAAAACGTTTGCCCTCTAAAAATGTTTTATTAGACAAGTTGCGCATTGCAGGAGGTGAAGACAGAGATACAAATAAATCTACCAATCTAGTCTGTTGTTTGTCGACTTCTAAATTGTCTAAATGTGGGCTATTGCCTGTTGGGCTTTCTAGGCAATCTCTTTGAAATTCAGTGCAGTCACCGTAGGGTGATGGGTTTAATGGTGTTGATAGTCCTAAGTCAGTGTTAAAGGCTGACTGATTTTGTGCGCTAACCGTGGGCATCGATGCCTTATAGCCAAAACGGCCTACAAGGATATTGTCTCCATTTTTTATCCAACTAACGCGACCGCTTATACCATCGTTGTTACTATCGTCTGGATCTGCCTTGGCAATAATGTCTTTCGCTGGGATATTACCGAGTAAGCCCATTCCTATTAGCGCTGGTGAGGTCAGCATGGTGAACCGAGTGCTTTTTTCAAAATTACCATAATTAAGAGTGTGCCAGTGGAGATTTGGGCTTCTTAACTCGACCTTGGTGTTGTCTTTTAATGTTTCAATATGTGTGTCGTAAGTGAGGTAATAATCTCCCTCAGGCTGAATACCAGGTGAGCTTTGGCCTTGAAATTGATGTCCGTAATGTTCGTCTCCAGTATGAGGGTAAATATTTTGAGGCGGTGTGTATGAAGCCGGATAAGACTTTCCAAGGCGTATTAAGAAAGACGGTACAGATACGCCACTAACATTTTCTTCAGGAGCATGACCGCGGCCGTTATTGATATGGCAATTGTTACAAGAGCGAGTATTAAATAAAGGGCCTAAACCATCACTGGCTGTTGTTGATGACGGTGAGGGTACCCATAGCTTTTGAAAGACGTTCTTTCCTATATGGAAATCGAGTTTGTCTTCAATTCCAATTCCGGAAAGAGGTTTAGAATAGTTGTCGGCAATGGCAAGATTCTGGAAACAAAAAAAGCTGGCGTAAACGCCAGCTATGAGAAAGCACAATTTTCTATAATACGCTGTCATAAATAGACAAATACCATTAACTGACTAGATGACAAAGTCTTCCCTGACTTTTATTAGAGCTTTTATTGTAAGCAATTATTTATTCAAACACAGCGCCAGGGTTATCTAGGCTATCTGATCCTTCAAGCGCAATGCCTTGTAGGTCCAGTTGATGAATAATCGCTTCAGTAGTACGGGTTTCATTAACTAAGGAATCAACAAAAGTTTGGACGAGTTGATTGCCTTTAGTGTTATTCATTGCAATAAGCACATCAAAAGTTTGGCCTTTTTTAGCCGCATCTACCATTGCTTGAGCAGCCGCTTCTGTTTCATTTAGCTTTTGCTTCATTTCTGAATCTAACTGAGGGTTTTGTTTAGATACAAGATTAGATAGAGATGCGCCTTTTACCCAGCTACCATCGACACGTTTGTATTCACCTAGGTAAGCATTTTTGATGCCTTTGGCGTCATAGTAATGTGACCAATGAGTGTTGTCAGAAAAACAGTCATGCTCTTCTTCAGGGTCATGAAGCATTAAGCCAAGTTTAGTACGCTCACCACCTAATTCACCATACGCCAAGCTTCCCATGCCAGTTAAGATAGTGGATAGGCCTTGTTCTGGTGTTTGCTCAAGTAAGGCAACACGTGCAGCACCACCATTTTTCCAATTGTTAGCCATTTCTTCTAAGTCAGAAATCAGCAAGTCGGTAGCCGCAACTAAGTAGTCACGACGACGATCGCAGTTACCATTAGTACAGTTATTAAGATCGAAATCGGTAGCAGGGCGTTCGCCAGCACCAGGGTTTGTGCCATTTAGATCTTGACCCCATAGCAAAAATTCAATGGCGTGATAACCACTGGCAACATTTGCTTCTACGCCATCAGCTTCTTGAAGGCTGTTGGCAATAAGCTCAGGGGTGATATGAGTGGTATCGACTTTCTCGCCGCCGATAATAAGGCTTTTAGATGCGATAACATTAGCGGCATAAAGTGGGTTTAGATCGGATTCTGTGCCGTAGCTATCGGCTGCAACATAATCGATTAGGCCTTCATCCAGTGGCCAAGCATTTACCTTGCCTTCCCAATCATCAACGATTGCATTGCCAAAACGATAGACTTCACTTTGTTGGTAAGGAACGCGAGCTACAATCCAAGAGGTTCGAGCTGCTTTCAAATTAGCTTCTGTTGGATTGGCTAAAAAAGTATCGATAGAGGAGCGTAACGTTTTCGCTGTAGTTAGTGAGTCACTATAAACTGCTTCTGCAATATCAGCGTAATGAACAACAACGGAATCTGCAGTAATGGCGCTAGACTGTTGTTTTACTGTGGCTGGTCCACACGCTGTAAGCATCGCACCTGTAACGCACATTGCGATGGGGGTTAACAATCGTTTCATGTTTGAGGCTCCAAAATTATTTGTGCTTGCATAATATTGGAGATAAAAACGATTATCAATAACTTTCTTGCATGTTTTTTGCGTTTTCTGTACTTGCGCTATTGTCCGCACTGATATTGAAATGTATTTCCGGCTGTATTGTGAAGACTATATTCACATGCTTTATCTCTCAATAAACTTTGGCCTTCCCAAGAAACACTCATACTAACGGGTGATTTATGTTTATAGCTTGGAATAAAGCGATAAGCAGCAACCACATCAATACTACTATCTGGTCCCAATTGAATAGATTGTCCAATCAATCGCTGGCGAGTTTCTGAGTTATATAAGGTGTAATCAGTAGTGTATTCCTGATCGCCATTCTCATGAGAAAAGTTAAGCCAAATTTTACGGTATGTTTGAGGTTCTGATGTCGGATTACTAAAACGTAATTTTGTATAGATGATTTGTGAGCGAGAAAGGCTTGTTTGTGCATTTTGATTCACTTTGACATAAGAAGAGCTCGCTTCCTGCCAAGGCATATTAGTACCAAATGATGCATCGATGATCTGAATACTTTCTTTTGAAAAATGTGTTTCAGAAAACTTAATAAGGTCTTTAGCTGGCGCGTACAAAGCCAAAGCAATAACGCCTAGAAGTGCGATTTTATGAATATTATGAGTAGGGCTTAATAGCTTGATCATATCTACATCCTTAAAATATCTTTACTGTTTATTTATACAGTACTGTATATCCAGACAGTTAATTTGTACAGAGACTTTTTTAAAAATAGTTTGCATTTCTAGAAAAAATTATTGATTTTGACCTAGATAAGGTTTTTTAAAAAATTAAAAAATAATGTTTGATTTTATTTACTTGATTGAATTTAAAGGGGTTTTTAATGATTCCCACAGCCTTCTTAACGGTTTCTGTGGACAAGATTTTGATGTTCTTTTTTTGCTGTAATTTGATACAAAAGTCATCTGATTCGATGGCAATAAATGAGCTAGACACTATAATGCAGCCACAAATAAGCAAAGAGGTTGGTTGTGGATAACGTTGATGTGATCGTAATTGGTGCCGGAGCGTCTGGTTTAATGTGTGCGGCGACTGCGGCTTACCGTGGTAAAAAAGTAGTGGTGTTGGATCACGCCAATAAAGCGGGGAAAAAAATTCTGATGTCCGGTGGTGGACGTTGTAACTTCACAAACTTGGATGCTGCCCCTAAACATTTCTTATCTGAAAACCCACACTTTTGCATTTCTGCACTACGTCGCTTTTCATCTCAAGACTTTGTTGATCTCGTGGATCGCCATGGTCTGGACTATGTTGAGAAAGCGCCAGGGCAATTATTCTGTGAACACTCCGCAAAAGACCTGCTTGATATTTTAC
Source organism: Marinomonas foliarum (assembly GCF_016906065.1). Lineage (NCBI taxonomy): Bacteria > Pseudomonadati > Pseudomonadota > Gammaproteobacteria > Oceanospirillales > Oceanospirillaceae > Marinomonas > Marinomonas foliarum. Next base: position 3,758,830 of record NZ_CP070273.1, read on the forward strand.
TGACTGAACTTGAGTGGTCTGGTGCAGAGCTAAAGTTAAACGCAAAAATTCATAATATTGATTTTCAAGACGGGCAGACCGTTGTTAAAACTAATCAAGGAGACTTTGTTTGTGAATCGCTTGTGGTTGCCACAGGTGGTTTATCAATTCCTACCATGGGCGCGACAGGTTTTGGTTACGATATAGCCAAGCAAGTTGGACATGATATTTTATCGACACGTGCTAGCTTGGTACCTATTACTGTACAGCCAGATCGTAAAGCACAATTTTCTGATCTATCAGGTATTGCCTGTGAAATATCCGCAACGGCAAATGGCGTCACTTTCCAAGAGCCAATGCTGTTTACCCATCGTGGTGTTAGCGGGCCATCTATTTTGCAAATTACTAACTTCTGGCAACCAGGCGAAGCCCTTAGCATTAATATCGTTCCGACCTTGTCGTTAGACGACTTACTTGATGTTCGCCAAAGTACTCCGAAAAAGAGCTACGAGGGCTTCTTGTCTAATGTTTTGCCAAAGCGATTGGTAGAGCTAATAAAAACTGAATTCCCTTGGTTAACTGAACGCAGCGCACAAACCTCGAACGAACAGATCGACAGCTTGTTCAATTATCTCGCGAACTTTGACATTTCTCCTAATGGCACCGAAGGCTATCGCACTGCAGAAGTAACCCTAGGTGGCGTAAACACCAACGAAGTGTCTTCGAAAACTTTTGAATCACAAAAACAAAAAGGTCTCTACTTTATAGGTGAAGTGCTCGATGTGACCGGCTGGCTTGGCGGCTATAATTTCCAATGGGCCTGGGCGAGTGGTTTTTGTGCTGGACAGTATGTTTAAAGTGTTTTTGAAATTAGATCGTTAGTGAAGCAGTTTTATAGTAGTTGAGTAAGATTAGGGGATGTGGGAATTCCCCTAATCTTAAATGCTCTCTAAGTAGGCATAGCGGTATTTACAGATCTTGTTTAATATTCACTTACCCTATTTATTTGAGGTGCTAGAATCCATTCTGCGCTATCGTTTAAGACGTCCATTTTGGTTATTTTTCCATTTCGGACTTCGAAGCGATCAGTGTATCGATTTCCATGAAATTCTTGTCCATTTGGCCATTGACCATATAAAAAACCAATAGAGTACACGACACAATGATCGTCTTTTTGCACAGCATCATATTGCTTTATTGATTTTTTTACCCACAAATAACGATCTTTGTTGAATGATGTTATCGCTTGAGTATTCGCCATTTCTCTGCGGCCAGTAAAAGTGATTTTTACATCTTCACTCATAAATGTAGCTGCTTTTTCTGGGTCTGGAACCATTGAAAAAGTTAAGAAGTTACTGACTACCTCAATTGCGCTTTCTAATTCAGTCATGTGTTTATTATTCCTCTGCAATTAATTTACGGGCTTAACTAGTGCGTTTTTTTTCATTTTGCTCTCAGGTAGTGCGTTTTATCTATAAATACCCCCCAATAAAGCTTGGCATCTATATTGCTAGCAATTAATACATAATAGCTAGCAATTAATCAACGAGAGGGTATTTTATGATCTTTGAAAAATTAAAAACAACCGTAAAAAAAACTTTTTGCCTTGCCAGTGCAGCTTTACTGGTTAGTTCTATAAATGTTCATGCAGCAGAACCTATCAAAATTGGTTTAGTGGCTGCACTTTCAGGGCAGTCTGCAAAGTCAGGTGAGGCTATTACTCGAGGCCTTACTATTGCTATTGACGAAATTAATACTAGCGGTGGTGTTTTAGGGCGCCCTCTAGAGTTGATTCGTCGGGATGATGAAAGCAATCCATCTAAAGGGTTACTTGCTGCTCGTGAATTAATCCAAAGAGAAAAGGTTGCGGTTTTGTTTGGTGGTTTAGATACACCTGTATCAATGGCTATTGTTCCGTTGGCTAATCAAATGAAGTTTCCGTTTATGGGGGTTTGGGCTGCAGGAACACCTATTACCAAGAATGGTGCGAAGGAGAACTATGTTTTTCGTGTGTCAGCGGTAGATGAAATTGTTGATGAGGCCTTAGTGAAATACGCTATAAAGAACTATGCGATGAAAAAACCAGGCATGATTTTGATCAATAACCCTTGGGGTGAATCAAACGAGCAAGGTTTCAAAGCTGCGCTAGAGTCTCGAGACATTGCCTATACAGGTATAGAGCGTATTGAATCAAGTGATTTGGATGTTGTTCCACAATTAACGCGTTTAAGAGAAAAAGGTACGGATACTCTATTAATGGTAGCTAACGTTGCACCGTCTGCTCAAGTTGTAAAATCATTAGAGCGAATGGGGTGGGATGTGCCTGTTGTCTCTCATTGGGGGCCTGCAGGTGGTCGTTTTGGTGAGTTAGCAGGTCCAACAGCCGATCGTGTGCATTTCATTCAAACCTTTGTATTTACAGATACAACATCAGGCAAAGGGGGCGAAGTATTCTCTGAGCTACAAGCAAAATACCCTGAAATTAAATCAACTGCGGATGTGACGCCAGCGGTAGGTATTGCAAATGCTTACGATGCTATGCATCTGACAGCTTTAGCTATCGAAAATGCTGGCTCTACGAAAGGCAAAGATATCCGTAATGGTTATTATGCAATTGAATCTTACACTGGCTTGATAAAAACCTTTAATAAACCATTCAGTCATGATCAACACGATGCTATTGGTCCAGACGATTACGTTTTCACCCAGTTTGTTAATGATCAAATTGTACCTGTGAAGTAATTTCATATATCTCTAAGCAAGGACGCTTTTATTTAATTTGAGGTTTTTCATGTTATCAGCAGCAATAATAACTGGTTTAGGTTTAGGCAGTATGTATGCCTTGCTGGCTCTAGGTTTTCACATTACTTATATCGTTAATAATACTGTTAATTTTGCTCAAGGGAGCGCCATGATGATCGGCGCTGTACTGGCATACACTCTCTGTATTACTTGGGGAGTATCTTATTGGATTGCGTTCTTTTTGACTTTACTGATATGCGCAGTTTATGGCTTAGCTATCGAACGATTTTTAGTAAGGCCTTTTGCTAGTAGAGGTTCTGAAGCTTGGTTAATGGCTACCGTCGCTGGCGGGATTTTAGTTGATAATTTAGCTTTATTTTCATTTGGTAAAGAGCCACGTCAGTTCACAAGTGAGCTAGCTAATTTTAGTTTGGATATTTTGGGGGCCGGAGTGTATGCCATGCAGATAATCATTCCTGTTGTCGGTTTGGCTATCGCTATTGCTTTAGTGGCAATCCGCAAATATACGAAATTAGGTAAAGTATTACAGGCATGTGTACAAAACCCAAAATCTGCTCAGTTGATGGGCATTAATGTGACAAAAGTCGTCGCAATTAGTTTTGCGATATCAACTGTATTTGCTGCTGTTGCTGGTATTTTAATCGCACCATTATTTGCTGTGCACTCTGACATGGGGACACTATTTGGTCTAAAAGCATTTGCAGTGGCAATTTTAGGTGGCATTTCTAGCGCTAAAGGTGTTTTTGCTGCAGGGCTTATCTTTGGTTTAACAGAGGCCATTATTACCATTTATTTTGGATCTGCATTTACTCAGATCATTACATTTTCTTTAGTTATTGCGGCATTAGCTATTAAACCTAATGGCTTATTTGGTCGCGGGCAGGCGGTTAAAGTATGACAATGATGAATAATAAATCATTCTTTGGACTAGGGTTATTAACCCTAGTTAGTTTTACCTTATGTTTTTTGCTAGATAGTTATTCGTTATTAGTCTTCACGCTCTGTGTGTTAACTGTACTTGTGGGGGTGGGGCTAAATATTTTAATGGGAATGAGTGGGCAAATCAGTTTTGGCCACATTGCTTTTTACGCGATTGGCGCCTATGTAAGTGCACTGCTGCTCATAAATGAAGTGCCATTTGTATTCGCCATTATTATTGCCGCATTTGTGAGTGGTTTTGTAGGTATTCTTCTTGCTATTCCTGCCTTACGAGTAAGTGGACCTTACTTAGCTATGATAACTATTGCATTTGCATTTGCAGTTCATCACGGTCTAATGGAGTGGCGTGGTCTCACCGGTGGTGCCAACGGGCTAATGGGGATTCCCATGCCTACTTTAGGCGATATTGATCCCAATCAGTTATTAGCATTAGCTGCTTCATTTTTAATGTGCATCTCTCTCTTTGCTTATGCTCTGCTGTATAACAGTGGTTGGGGGAAATCCATGCGAGCAGTTAAAGCGAGTCCAATTGCGGCTCGTTCATTAGGCTTTAATCCCATTCAAACAAAAACAGCCGCTTTTGCTATATCGGCTTGGTTTACTGGTCTAGCGGGGGCTATTATTCCTCCATTGATGATGTATATCAGTCCAAGTACCTTTCCATTTTCACAATCAATTTTATTTGTTTTAGTCGTTATTATAGGAGGGACCGGCACATTATGGGGGCCTGTGTTTGGCGCGATAATTGTGGTTGTGTTACCGGAAATGCTGTCTCCGCTAGCAGAGTATCGTTTACTGATTTTTGCAGCACTTTTACTTTCTGTTCTATGGGGCGCACCTCGTGGGTTATTTGGGGAATTACAAAGACGTTTTGCTAAAACTCAAATTGAGCTACCACCTAAATTAGTTAATCAGCAGTTACTCCTCCAGTTTTATGATCGTGCGAGCAATGCCATAACTGGCTTGAAAGTAGATAATATTGGTATTCAGTTTGGTGGCGTTAAAGCAGCGCAATCTGTCAGCTTTGACGCCTCTTTAGGTAACGTGACTAGTATTATCGGTCCTAATGGAGCAGGTAAAACTACCGTACTTAATATGATTAGTGGCTTCTATCAGCCGGATCAAGGCTGTATTGAACTTGGTGAGCAATTAGCGGGTAAAAATGCGTATCAAATCGCACGTAGTGGTATTGCCCGCACATATCAAACTAGCCAACTATTTGATGACATGTCGGTATTGGAAAACCTTTTATCGGCCATGCAGCAAGGCTACATGGGAACCCCATTTGTTTCTCAAAAAACAGGTCAAAAAGAACTGGCTTTAAATTTATTGGCTTTAGTTGGCTATAGCGGCTCAATTCATACACCCAGCCAAGACTTACCGCATGTAGATCGTCGATTAGTAGAAATTGCACGTGCCTTAGCGACTCGTCCTTGGGTGTTATTGCTTGATGAGCCAGCCGCAGGTTTAAGTCGACAAGACACCGACAAGTTATCAGCATTGTTAAGGGTAATCGCAAGTTATGGTATTGCTGTTATTTTGGTTGAGCATGATATGCCATTAGTTATGGAAGTTAGTGATCAAATACTTGTATTGGATGCTGGAAAACCCATTGCTCAGGGAGCACCGAATATTATTCGCCAAGATAAAACTGTTATTGAAGCCTATCTGGGAGGGACTGATTATCAAGCTCAACCAAGAAAATCTCCTTGGAAAGGTAATAAGGATGCTGTTCTGTTTTGTAAAAAGTTAAGCGTTGATTATGGAGCAGCACCTGTCGTTCACGATGTTGATATTGTCGTTTATCCTGGTGAATTAGTTGCTATATTGGGCGCTAATGGAGCCGGGAAAAGTAGTATTTTACAAGCGTTAGCTGGACTGAAAAGGCCAATTTCAGGTCACATTGGATTACAGGATGAATATATTAATGAATTGAGTGCCAATGAAATTGCACATCGAGGTTTAGCACTGGTACCTGAAGGGCGCCAGCTTTTTACGAATTTATCAGTGAGAGATAATTTATTAATGGGGGCCTATTCACGTACGGATATCGTTGATGAAAATGCTGAGATAAATGAAATTTTAAACCGCTTTCCCAGACTGAAAGATCGTATTGACTCAGAGGCTGGACTCTTGTCTGGAGGAGAGCAACAAATGGTCGCTGTTGGGCGTGCGCTAATGGCAAAACCGAAAGTCTTATTGTTGGACGAACCTTCTTTAGGCTTGGCTCCAGCTATGATAGGTGAATTGTACGATGCTTTAGCAACATTGCGCGATGATGGTGTTACTATTTTATTGGTAGATCAAATGGCTAATTTAGCATTACAAGTTGCAGATCGAGGCTACGTGTTAGAAACAGGTCGAATTGTAAAATCTGCTAATGCTAAAGAGTTATTAGCTAATCCAGAGCTTGAGCAAGCATACATGGGGGGCAGTTAATGTCGGCAGATGTCATTATCAAAAATGCTCGATTAAATGAAAAAAATGAACTTTATTCATTGTTTATTAAAGATGGTAAATTCATTGATATTCAGAGCCTAAAGCAGAAAAAAGAGGAAGGGTTTAAAAAACAAAATCTTGAAAATAAATCAGCGCTTTCGAATAAAACTATTATCGATGCTGCAGGTCAGCTTATATTGCCAGCTTTAATTGAAACACATATTCATTTAGACAAGGCATGCATTTTTTCCCGCTGTCAGTTAAAAGAGGGCACGCTAGAAGAAGCCATTACGCAAACTGCAAAAGCAAAAGCCTCTTTTACTTATGATGATGTATATCAACGTGGAAAAAAAGTGATTGAAAAAGCGATAAAACAAGGTACAAGTTTTATGCGTACTCATGTTGAAATTGACCCTGTTATTGGTTTAATTAGTTTCAATGCCATTAAACAATTAAAAATTGACTATGCTTGGGCCATGACTGTTGAACTCTGTGTATTCCCTCAGGAAGGCTTACATAATAATCCAGGTACATTTGAGTTATTAGAGCAAACATTGCAGCAAGGAGCAGACCTCCTAGGTGGGTGTCCATACACTGACAGTGAACCTCAACGGCAAATTGAAACGCTTTTTAAGTTGGCTTCTAAATACGACGTTGATCTAGATTTTCATTTAGATTTTGATCTTAATCCTAATAATATGAGCCTGCCTTATATTATCGAGATGACCGAAAAATTTAATTATCAACACCGTGTAACTGTTGGACATGTTACAAAACTATCAGCTATCGAACCTGAGAAGCTTTATATAATAGCCAAAAAAATGGCTTCTGCTGGCGTACAACTGACAGCGTTACCTAGTACTGACTTATTCCTAACTGGGCGGGACCATCAATATAATATTCCACGAGGAGTTGCACCATTAATGTCTCTTGCTAAAGCTGGCGTTTGTTGTTCGATATCAAGTAATAATATAGAAAATCCTTTCACACCCTACGGTGATGCGTCACAAATACGCCAAGCTAATTTGTACGCCAATGTGGCGCAATTAGCGACTCAAAGCGAGTTGTCAAAGTGTATGCACTGGATATCTACTGACTCAGCTAAATTAATGAGTTTATCAAACTATGGAATAAGAGTTGGAATGGATGCTGACGTCAATTTTTTTAATGCTCAAAATGAGTCTGAAGTAATTGCCACAGTGTTAGCACCAACTATGGGCTTGAAACGAGGTAAAATAACGTTTGAACGCAAAGAAGTAGAGCTATTTTTTCCTGACTAGTAAAATCACATAAAGTGGGTGTTGGAGGGCACCCACTTTATTGATTACTTGATTTAAATATCCTTTAGAGCACTGGCTAAATCAATATCTAATCCTTGGTTGTCATCTAAAACAAGCTCAGCTTCAAGATTATTTAAATGTTCAAGCATCACTTTTACTGCCAAATCATTATCGCCTAGACGCAGCGCATCAAGTACTTTTTTATGCTCATTGTGTTGGCATGTTGGCACATCATTGCGTTGGTACAAAGATACAATTAATGAACTACGTACCATTAAATTGTCGAATATTTCTTTAAGAACTGTGTTATCACATATATCAGCCAGTAAGCGGTGATAATCACTTAATTTTCCTACAATAGCTTGTCGGTCAGTACCGCTTGTAACTTCAAGCTCACCTAACATATGGGCGTTAATTATATCCCAGTGTCTTTCAATTTTTTCTATTGAGATAGCTTCGACAATACCTCGCTCGACAGATCGGCGTGCAGCAAATATTTCTCGAGCTTCTTGTGCGCTTGGCTGAGAGACAAATGCACCTCTATTTGGCTCAATTGTCACAACTCGCTGTAAAGAAAGTCGTTGTAAAGCGGTTTGAACATGATTTCTATTCACATTTAATGCTCCAACAATCTGAGCCTCAACTAAACGTTGTCCAGGCTTTAAACGGTGTTGTGCAATTGCTTTAGACAGAGTGTCGATTATTCGTTGTACCTCAGCTTGCTTTTTACTTGAAGCCTTCGATTTGCTTTGTGTCATGTAGTGAAGTTACCTTGAGATTGATCCGAGTTGTTAACGCTAGAAGTCATCCGAGAACGATAATTAGATAGCACAAAATTCACTCACAAAGAGGCAGAGCTATTTTACGTCGAATATAGACAACGTCTTTAGCAATATAGAAATAGAGTATATGAGAAAGTATAGCATGAATCATTGCTAGCAATAATTTGTCAATATAGCCTTTATCTCGGTCTCGCCTATGAATTTGAAAGGTCCATCCACGCCGAATGAAGATTAAAGTCATTGTTAAGCATGCTATTGCCAAATCAGCGAAAGCCAGTTTAACTGGTTACCGACAACTCTAAATATCAGGGTATTGCTGCCTTTCATGCATTGTGCATAGAGCTAGTCGCAGCCATTATTGCCGATTCAGGCCTGCCAGAAGGAGCGTTCAAAAAGTATTGATGTGCTCATTACTCAACTGGCTGGCTTGGTGGCTATAACTTCCAGTGGGCGTGGGCGAGTGGTTTTTGTGCTGGGCAATATGTTTGATTGGTAATATTTAAAACAAAACAATGAGCTATAATAAAGCCAAGGTTCATGCTTTTACATTCATGCACCTTGGCTTTTTTGTGCCATTTAAAGGGCTAATGTCATTTAGTAAGCATATTACGCAATACATATTGCAATATGCCGCCGTGTTTGTAGTAGTCCCATTCTTTTGGAGTGTCTATGCGCAAATCGGCTTGGACGTTTATTTTTTCACCATTGTCTTTTTCAGCCACCAGAGTTACTTCATCGACTTTGTCACGTAAACCCTCGATAGAAAACACCTCTTGCCCTGTAAGGCCTAAAGACTCATGACTTTCCCCGTCTTTAAACTGCAGCGGTAACACGCCCATGCCAATTAAATTGGAACGGTGAATTCGTTCATAACTTTGTGCAATAACCGCCTTTACGCCCAGAAGCAGAGAGCCTTTCGCTGCCCAGTCACGGGATGATCCCGTACCATACTCTTTGCCGGCCAGAATAATAAGTGGCGTATTCTGTTTCTGATATGACATTGCCGCATCGTAGATACTGGCTAGGTTATTGTCAGGTTGGGTACGAGTTACACCGCCTTCCGTACCAGGGGCGAGAAGGTTTCTCAGTCTTATGTTGGCAAAAGTGCCACGCATCATAACTTCGTGATTGCCGCGACGTGAGCCATATGAATTAAATTGAGCTTTTTCAACGTCGTTTTCTTTTAAGTACGTACCTGTAGGAGAGTCTGCCTTAATAGTACCTGCTGGGGATATATGGTCTGTGGTGACAGAATCCCCAAGTTTCGCTAAACAGCGTGCATCCTTTATCGTAGGAATACCTGGAGGCTCGACGGTCATACCATCAAAGAAAGGGGCTTTTTTAATATACGTAGATGAGTCATCCCAGTCGTATAATTTTCCATCAGGAACCTGAATTTGTTGCCAACGATGGTCACCTTCATAAACGCTTGCGTAGTTCTTTTCAAACATGCTCTTGGTGACCGTTTCTTTTACCAAGTCACTAACTTCTTTTACGCTTGGCCAAATATCTTTTAGATAAACATCGTTACCTTGTTCATCGTGCGTTAATGGTTCATTGTAAACATCAATATCTGTTCGTCCTGCAATGGCATAGGCAACAACAAGTGGTGGTGAAGCCAATAGGTTCATTTTAATATCTTGATGAATGCGGCCTTCAAAATTGCGGTTGCCCGATAAAATAGAGCTTACTATGAGTTGGTGCTTTTGAATCGCATCTGATATTTCGCTCGCTAATGGACCTGAGTTACCAATACAAGTGGTACAGCCGTAGCCGACTAGGTTAAAACCAAGATACTCTAAATCGTCCATTAAGCCTGCTTTTTGCAGATAGTCGGTTACCACTTTGGAGCCAGGGGCCAGCGAGGTTTTTACCCATGGCTTTACATTAATACCTAGCTGTTTGGCTTTTTTAGCAACTAAACCTGCCGCTAAAATAACGCTTGGATTAGAGGTGTTGGTACAGCTAGTAATAGCAGCAATGACACAGGCACCATCATTCAGTTCAAATTCGTGGCCTTTAAATTTAACATTCGCGGCCCCCATAAATTGGGCTTCATTGACCGGTTCATCGACATCATTTGCAGGGCCTTCACTTTCGATAACAGTGTGGTTTTGGTCATTCCTTTCACGACGTTCCAAGCGTTCATTTTGAAAGTCTTTTAGATGGTTGCGTAACACTTTGCCTGCTTGGTCAAGGGCAATCCTGTCTTGTGGACGCTTAGGTCCTGCTAAACTTGGTACCACATCACCCAATTTTAACTCTAAAGAATCGGTGTAATCTGCTTCATCACCATTATTACGCCATAAGCCTTGGTGCTTGGCATACTCTTCAACGAGTGTAAGTTGTTGTTCGTCACGGTTTGTTAAGCGCAAGTAGTTGATGGTTTCGTCATCAATTGGGAAAATGCCGCAGGTAGCACCGTATTCTGGAGCCATATTAGCAATGGTTGCTCTGTCAGCCAGAGGTAGATCGGCGAGTCCATCACCATAAAACTCGACGAACTTACCCACTACGCCATGATTACGCAGCATCTCGGTAACCGTGAGCACTAAGTCGGTTGCTGTTGTACCTTCAGGCAGGCTGCCACTTAGCTTAACCCCGACAACTTGTGGGATAAGCAAGCTAATAGGTTGCCCCAGCATGACGGCTTCGGCTTCAATACCGCCGACCCCCCAACCGAGAACACCCAAACCATTAATCATGGTTGTGTGAGAGTCTGTACCGACTAGTGTGTCTGGATAGGCGAACTTTTGACCGTTTCTATCTTCATTGAAGACGACCCGGGCTAAATATTCTAAATTGACTTGGTGAACAATGCCGGTTGCTGGTGGTACGACTTTTAAGTTATCAAATGCGGTTTGCCCCCAACGCAGAAATTCGTAACGTTCTTTGTTTCGTTCGTATTCCAACTTTGCGTTTAAATCAAATGCGTTGTCATTACCATAACCATCGACTTGCACGGAGTGGTCAATCACCAATTCAACAGGAGAAAGAGGGTTTATTTTTGCCGGATTGCCACCCAATCTTTCCATCGCATCGCGCATGGCGGCTAAATCTACAATGGCGGGCACTCCTGTGAAATCTTGCATGACAACGCGGGCAGGTGTGAAAGCGACTTCTGTAGAGGGGAGTGCGTGAGGATCCCAGTCTAGTAGGGCTTGGATATCTTGCGCTTTGACACTCACGCCATCTTCATTGCGGAGTAAATTTTCAAGTAATATTTTTAAAGAAAAAGGTAGTCGTTTAGTGGCAGAGCCAAGTTCTTTCAAGGAGTTAATTTGAAATGCTTCGCCGTTAACTGTGAGTTGTTGCTGGGTGTTGAAACTATCGTTCATCATCGTCCCCTTCATTATTGATAAGGATTTACAGCCGTTTTTTCTCTTATATGTAAAAAAGTATATATTATGCTAACGGAATCTGCGGGCACGGAGGGAGTGTGCAATGACTAAATCAAATTGGTTGGATGTTATTTCCTTATTTTAAGTAAGGTGATTCATGCTACTTCACTACTTTATAAACTACGGCAATATCCGCTTCAGCAAAGACTGCTTTCATTGCTTGTTTGAAGACTTCACTGAGTTGGCAAAGGTTGCTCAAGTTGATTGTCTAGGGCGACAGCAAGGCGCGTGTCCTTTTGCATATGCTTAAGCTGATTGAAAGCTGCCGACCACTGCAAGAAACCCATTCTGCTCATTATATTACGATAGCTGCTTGGTCGACTTTGTTGTTTTTAATTCATCTAGTCCTGCTTGAAATGTCATCATTGGACGATAGCTTAAGTCTTGTTTGGCTTTGGTAATATCTAGGGTAACCTCTACAGCGCTTGTGGCGTATTCTTGGAAAGTAACAGGAAGTGGACTGCTTTTTGGGGCTAGACGACGGCGTAAGCTGTCTAGCTTTGCAATTACGAGAGGAATAAAAGCAGGGATGTTTTTATCTGGCACAGTTAGCCCGTGCGCTTCGATTATGCCGGAAATGGTCTCTCGGAATGGTCTATCATCGCCATCGCTAATGAAATAGATTGCCTTAGGGGTGCCGTGATAGAGAGAGGCTTCAATTGCATTGCATAAGTTAGCAATGTGTGTCGTTGACGAGAGATAGTGTCCGCCGCCGATCCAGGCAAAAGTTTGATTTTCAATAGCCTTTAGTATTTGTGGCATGGCTGTTGTATCGTCGCGACCCCAGACAAAGCGAGGTCTCAGCACAATAACAGTGAAAGTGTCACAATTCGCATTCAACACTATCTTTTCTGCTAGTTGCTTGGTGTGTGAGTAGTCTCCTACACTTTTTTTTGGATATGAGGCGTTTTCCGATACATTTTTTATAGGCTTGCCTGTTAGTAGTACTGAATCAGTGCTGATATGAATGAACCGTTTCACTCCAGCTGCCTTTGCGGCTTTGAGCAGTTGGGCTGTACCATCGACATTAGTTTTAAATTGGTTTTTGGAAAGGTTCTTGTGATCTGTATCCGCGGCTGTATGAATTACGATGTCGCAGTCTTTTAGGTCATTCGTTAGTGTGTGACTAAGTAAATCCCCATATACGAATGTTAATTGGGTGTCTTTAAGGATTTTGGTTTTTTCTTTGTCTCGTGAAAGACCAACGATCTCATGAGACTGAGCTAAGTGCCTAGCAACATTCCGTCCAACATAACCTGTAACGCCTGATATAAAAATTTTCATAGAGTACCTATATAAACTTGTAATTTAACATGTGAACATATTTTGTGATTTTGTTCACAAGAGGTAACTTAACAGGTTAACACTTGATGTCAATGTGTTTTTCAGACATGCTTTCGTGTCTACAGAAGATGGATAGAATTTAACGTAATGATTCTCAGAGAAGCGCAAAAACTCATTTTGAAATATGGGTACCCTAAAGTGACCATGACAGACATTGCCAATGCCTGTCAGATCTCTCGAACCACTCTTTATAAATCATACCCAAATAAAGAGTCGATTGTCGTAGGGCTAATTAATGAATCACTAGAGCATAATATTCGTGAGACAGAAGGGTTAGCTTTGTCTGATCTATCGTTTCGTGGAAAGCTTGAACGTTTTTTTGATGTTTGGACGCTTCAGCCAGCAGCTTCAGTGATAGAGTTGGATACAGGGCGAGATATTTTACAAAATGTATCTTCTTATGCGCCTGACGCAGTTAATAATCACTATGAAATTTTTCAGGCTATGCTTGCTGAGTTAATCAGAGGTGTTCTGCCAACGGATTCTAGTTTGGATGCTCAAGATTTAGCTTACATTTTTTCAGTTACTTCTCGTGGAATTAAGGCTGATGCACAAACTTTAGAAACATTAACAAATCAAATTGACCTATTAATCGATATTATAATTAAAACGGTCGAACCTGTTTTTTTAAATATGACTTGAAGCGAAGGTAAATGCCGAACGGCTTAATTTAATAACTCTCTTAATGGAATGTTGTTTTGTATGGTGTAGTCGATTGCTGCTGAATTTTAAGATTTCATTTTTCTCAAAAAATGCTCACGTAAGGACGCGGCTTACAGGCCAAGAAAGCTCATATTCCAATTTTATGGAGCGATGAATTTAGATAGCACACTGAGAAGAGAGAAAAGGAAAGAAGGTAGAGGAGTACTCCATTACCTTCTTAAATGTTACTGCAATCACTACTTTATTACTTTATAAACTGCGGCAATGTCTTCCTCTGCAAAGCCTGCTTTTATCGCTTGCTTAAAGGCTTCATTAGCAATAGCGGCGGTTGGCAAAGGCTGCTCAAGTTGATCGCCTAGGGCGACGGCAAGGCGCATGTCCTTTTGCATGTGCTTAAGCGGAAAGCTGGTGGTGTAGTCTTCCTTTAGCAGCATGGCGCCTTTGCCTTTAAACATCGGATTCGCCATGGCGCCAGCATCAACGATGTCTAAAATCTGCTGACCGTCTAAACCGGCTTTTTGTCCTAAAGACATGCCTTCACTGAAAATGCTTAGCATGCCGCCCATCATCATATTTACGACGAGCTTCATGTTTGCGCCTTGGCCGACTTCACCGAGGTAGGGTGACATTTTACCCATCACCTCAAACGCACTTTTTGCGTCGTCATAAAGCGATTGATCGCCCGCAGCAAGAATGATTAACGTGCCGTCTTCAGCGGGCTTTTTCGTACCTGAAACAGGCGCTTCTAAAAAGCGTCCGCCTGCTTGAGAAATTAAATCGGCAATGGCTTTTGAGGTTGTGTCGTCAACCGTCGACATATCAACGTAACCACGACCAGCGCCAATGCCTGCCGCGACGCTATCAGGGCCTTGGCAAAGAGCTAACGCCGCTTCAGGGTCAGACACCATGGCGAAGGTAATATCGCAATTTGTCGCTACGTCTTTTGGTGTTGCGCCTTGGCGAGCGCCTAGAGATACTAACTCAGCACATTTTTCTGGGTTACGATTCCAAACGGTTACGTCAAATCCCGCTTTTACTAAATTTGTAGCCATGGCTTTCCCCATAATGCCCAAACCTAAAAAACCAACATTAGCCATAAAACTCTCTCTTATTTGCTGTTATTTCCGACAGTGTAACAAATAGAAAAAGTCATCGTCTGCAAATAATGGCGGTAGGTAAACAATGGTACTGTTGCGATTGAAGTGTTCGAATGTGAAGGTTAAGTCTTTGCTACTTGCTTTTGATCAGCCACCAGTTCCATAACCCAGTCAATAAAGCATTCGGAACTGTATTGGTTGGCGTTTTTGGTTCGAGTTAAGAAGAAGGCGTTGTTTTTACATTCAATAGGAGGTGTGAGGGCGATCAAACTACCGTCAGCGATTAAATCCTCCACATGCCAATCCCAAGCAAGGGCAATGCCTAGGCCATTTTGTGCGGCATGAACGACGGCGATTTGGTCTTCCATCTGAATTTCGTTTAATGGCTCTTGATAGTCTATTGCTGAGTGAGCTGCCCAGGTTTTCCAGTTTTCCCAGAAGTCAGGGGCGTCTTTGAGGCCTAGCAGGGGTTGCTGCCAGATACTTTCTAAATTGTGACATTCCGGACGTTTTTCCAGAAAACTGGGACTGCACACTAGTAGCATTCTTTCGTTAAACAGCAAAAAATTGTTTTTATAAGACGTTTTTAGTGAGGAGTAATAAAACGCCACATCGTATTCGTCGCTGTTCACTTCACTCATATTACGCTCATTATTAATGCTTATATTGAGCATGATATCTGGGTATTTATCACGAAAATTATCTAAATGAGGAATGAGCCAGAAGTGGCTAAAGCACGCGCCAATTTCTAAATTAAGGGGCAGAGGAGAGACTTTATCATCCATTTTTTTTGACTCTTCAGCCAAGACAGTCAGAGTTTGTCTAACGGTTTCTAAATAAATTTGTCCTTTTTTTGTCAGTTCTAGGCCTGTTTTCTTGCGAATAAATAACTTGGTGTTCAGAAAGTTTTCTAGTTGTTTTATTTGTTTGCTAACCGCTGTCGGAGAAACGCAAAGCTCATTGGCAGCGCTGGTTAAGGTACCAAGACGAGCCGATGCTTCAAACAAAATAAGGCTGCTTAAAGAGGGAATAGTTCGGTTATTTATTGGCATGCAAACAGCTATCCTAAACTTTTAGTTCAAGTTAGCCTAACAAAATAGCGTTTTACTTACAATTCAAGCTTCCTAATATGGATATAAAACACAAATATAACGAAAGGATATTATGCAAAACATCAAACACATCCACCATGCCATGTTGCCATTACCCGATGGCACTAAGCTTGCGTATCGTGCTTGGTTGCCAAGCGATGCCGATGGCAAGCCTGTTCCAGCTATTTTGGAGTTCTTGCCGTATCGTAAAAATGACGGCACGATTGTTCGAGATGAAATCACCATGGCGCAAACTGCCGAGCAGGGTTATGCCTGCATTCGAGTTGACCTTCGAGGTTGCGGTGAGTCAGAAGGGCACACCACCGACGAATACACAGAGCAAGAGTTACAAGACGGTTTCGATATTATTGCTTGGCTGGCGAAACAGCCTTGGTGTAGTGGCAGCGTAGGCATGGTAGGTATTTCTTGGGGCGGGTTTAATTCACTGCAAGTTGCCGCACTGAACCCCCCTGCATTAAAGGCCATCATCACACAGTGTTCTACCGACGACCGTTATGCCACAGATGTACACTACATGGGCGGCTGTCTGCTGAATGACAACTTGGATTGGGCATCGTTCTTTTGGGCCTATGCACAAGGCCGCGCACCAGACGCAAAATTGGTTGGTGAAGGCTGGAAAGAGCAGTGGTTGGATCGCCTGAACAAAATGCCATTCCTAGCTAAGCCTTGGCTGACTGAGCAAGTCCGCAATGATTATTGGAAGCATGGCTCAATCTGTGAGGATTACAGTGCCATTAAGATTCCTGTCTATGCGATGAGTGGTTGGGCTGATAATTATCGCGATACGGTATTCCGCTTATTAGAAAACCTTGTTGATGTGCCGCGCAAAGGTTTGGTTGGCCCTTGGGCACATAAATACCCAAATATTGCGTACCCGAACCCAAAAATGGATTATGTAAAAGAGTCGGTGCGTTGGTGGGATCGTTGGTTAAAAGGCATCGAAAATGGTATCGATGACGAGCCGGAATTAACCTATTACATGCAAGACAGTGTTCGTCCACAGACGGATTATGATATGCGTTCTGGTCAGTGGATTTCAGAGCCATCTTGGCCATCGCCTCAGACAGAGAAAAAGACCTTCTATCCATCGAATGGTCAGTTGCTGGATACACCTCAACCAACGGCTTTGGCGCAGCAGATTTGCTCGCCACAAACGGTTGGCTTAAACGGTGGTCGTTTATGTGTGGGGATCCGTCTTGCCATGGAGCAACCGGCTGATCAGCGAGCTGATGATGCGGGTTCCATGTGTTTTGATACCTTGCCTTTAAAAGACGATTTGGCGATTGCTGGTCAGGCCATGGCGAATTTGGCGATCCGCAGTGATAAGCCCACAGCAAACCTTGCTGTGCGTATTTCTGATGTTCATCCCGATGGTGCGGTCACACGAATCAGTGTGGGTGTATTAAACCTAACGCATCGCGATAGCCATGAGTTTGTTGAGCCGTTAACGCCGGGCGAACTATACAATGTAAAAGTGCCTGTGACGCACGTAGCCTATAAAGTGCCTGCAGGGCATAAATTGCGCATCTCCGTTTCGACAGCGTGTTGGCCGTTAATTTGGCCATCCCCTGATCATGCCAAAATTACACTTGAGTCTTCTTTAAGCAATATTGAAGTGCCTCATAGAACCCAGTTAGTAACAGAAGTCGAGCCGCCTGCGCTGGACACGCCTGTAGCAGTTGATGGTGAAACACTTCGCCCAACGAAGAGTGAGCGAGTGGTGCATCACGATTACAAAACAGGTCTGGTTACGTTAGAAACCTATGATGACTTCGGCCGCCAATATTACAACTCTTGTGAAAGCATGATTGATATGGCGATGAGTCAGTGGCAGACCATTCATCCAGACGATCCACTTACAGCAGAATCTAAGTTGGTTTTTGACCTGACAATGGGGCGCGAAGGCTGGTGGACTGGTTTAAAAGGCCTATATCACATGCGTTGTGATCATAGGCATTTTTACATCACCAGTACTTGGGAAGCGTTTCATGATGGGGAGCTAATTTTCAGCAAAGAGTTTGAGGAAACCATCAAACGAACAGGTGTTTAACCGATTATTTCTGTGAGGAAGTTACATGTTTAAATCATTACGACCTTTGGTCTTTTTTCCAACCTTTATCATTTTGGTCGGTGCGTTAATATTCAGTTTGGTGGACTTGGCGCTTTTTACTCAATACACCAAAATAGCCAATAACTTCGTGTTGTCACACTTTTCTTGGCTGTTTAGTTTGGGTAGTTTCTATCTGCTGGTGTTGATCGCTATTACTTATTTTTCAAAATTGGGCAATATCAGAATTGGTGGTGAAAATGCCACACCAAAGCTCAAAAAATCTCGTTGGTTTATGATTGTACTCTGTACAACTCTAGCCGTAGGTGTATTGTTTTGGACAACCGCCGAGCCTTTGTATCACTTGTACTCGCCACCAGAAAGCTGGGGCATTGAAGGCAATAGCCCGAACGCTGTGCTATTTGCTTTCTCGGCGATGTTTTTGCACTGGGGGCCAACGCCTTATGCTATTTATGCCGTTCCAGCGTTAATCTTTGCCTTGGTGTTTCATAACCTAAAACTGCCTTATTCCATCAGCAGTTCTCTGCGTCCAGTATTTGGGAAATATGTGACAGGCCGTATGGGCGATGTGATTGATGCGTTGGCATTGTATTCCTTAGTAGTCGGAATGGCGTCATCATTAGGTACAGGTGCACTTACCTTGTTGGGTGGTGCGAGCCAGTTTTTACCTATGGAGAAAAACGCTGTTACGCTAGGCATTATTATCGCCATCATTGTGATTACCTTTGTATTGTCTGCAGCTCGTGGGTTGATCAAAGGTATTGCGCGCCTTTCCATGGTTAACTTCTGGCTGTTGATTGCGTTATTTGTATTTACTTTGATCTTTGGGCCAACACTTTATATGTTGGGCATTGGTGTGGAAGGCTTAGGTGCATTTTTACAGAACTTCTTTCGTCTTAGCTTGTTTACAGGACAAGCGGCTAGTGATCCATGGCCACAATGGTGGAGTGTATTCTATTGGGCTGTTTGGTTTGCTTGGGCGCCAATCACCGCGATGTTCTTAGGTAAAATCGCCCGTGGCTACACAGTGCGTGAGTTTATCCAAGTAAACGTTATTTTTCCTAGTTTGTTTGTGCTGTTATGGATTTCTGTATTCTCGGGTACCGCTATATTTATGGACCAAAAAAGCGGTGGTGAACTATATGAAATCTTGAATAGCGGCGGCATTGAATTACTGCTTTACCATATTTTTGGTGAATTACCGCTGGGTACGTTGACCTCTTTGATCCTTGTCTTCATTGCTTTTATCTCTTATGTAACGGCGGCCGATTCGAGCACCGATGCCATTGGTGATTTGTGTGTGAAAAACTTTAATGCTGAATCTCAAGAAGGCACTGGCATGCCGATCAAAATTCTATGGGGTACCATAATAGGATTAGTGGCTTGGATCATGGTCAGCACCGTAGGCGTGGCTGGCGTGAAATCTCTGTCTAACTTAGGTGGCTTACCTGCCACTCTGATTATTCTGTGTTGTAGTTTTACCTTGGTTAAATGGATCAAGAATCCTGCATTATTAAAAGGTTAACTAGGTCACTTTATCCAGGCCACCAAATGGCTTAGCACATTCGCTAGGCCATTTTTAGTTCACGATCTTACTACCTATTCAATTGCATCATTTTAGATTTTGTGTAGAGTATAGTTTGCGCTTCATAAGCGCCCCTGGATCAGCAGACAGGGCATAACTGAGCTGGCAAATTGACGATTTTCAACATCAAGGAGCCTGCTATGTCTGCGACACAGCCAAATGACATTTCTCTACAAAACTTTAAAAAGCCATTCCACTCTTCATCTAATCGTATTTGGATCAAACAACCTCTTGCGTGCTTTACGGCGAATGAACTTGATGCGCGCGGTGGCATCGTCATCGAAGGTGAGCGGATCAAAGAAGTGCTGCCATTGGGCCAGTTGCCTTCTCTCCCAGTAGACGAGGTCGTTGACGCTAGTGAGCTGGTTGTCTTGCCTGGTTTAATTAATACCCATCATCATTTTTATCAAACCCTGACTCGCGCTTGGGGGCCAGTGGTTAGTGAGCCCTTGTTCCCGTGGCTCAAAACGTTGTATCCAGTTTGGGCGCGACTTACCCCCGAGGCGCTGTCATTGGCAACACAAGTTGCCATGGCCGAATTGCTCTTGTCAGGCTGCACGACAGCCGCCGACCATCATTATCTTTTTCCAACGGGCATGGAAGACGCGATAGATGTGCAAGTCGATGTGGTTAGGCAGCTGGGCATGCGTGCCATGTTAACCCGAGGGTCAATGAGCTTAGGAGAAAACGAAGGCGGCTTACCGCCACAGCACACGGTGCAAAACGGTGATGTCATATTGGCCGACAGCCATCGTTTAATTAAGCAATACCATGAGCGAGGCGAGGGCGCACAGATTCAAATCGCACTGGCACCGTGCTCTCCTTTTTCCGTTACTCGGGAGATAATGGCGGACAGCGCAATATTAGCGCAACAGGAAGACGTGCGTTTACATACCCATTTAGCTGAAACATTAGACGAAGAAGATTTTTGTTTAAAGACCTTTGGTTTACGCACCGTGGATTATTTGGACAGCGTGGGCTGGATGAGCGACAGAACTTGGTTAGCTCACGGCATTCATTTTAACGGGCAAGAGATCAAACGATTAGGAGCTGCGGGCGTGGGGATTTGTCATTGTCCGGTATCGAATATGCGCTTGGCCTCTGGCATTTGCCCGACGTTAGATCTTAGCGCGGCGGGTGCCCATATTGGTCTTGGTGTGGATGGCTCGGCGTCTAATGACGCTTCCAATATGATGTACGAAGCCAGACAAGCGCTGTATCTGCAGCGTCTTAAATACGGTGCTGAAAAAATCACCCCAGAGCGCGTACTCGGCTGGGCGACGAAAGGTTCTGCAGCATTATTAGGGCGTAATGACATTGGCGAAATCACCCCAGGAAAACAGGCAGATCTGGCATTTTATAAACTGGACGAACTAAGGTTCTCAGGGAGTCACGATCCAATCGCCGCGTTATTGCTGTGTGGGGCCGAAAAAGCTGAGCATGTCATGATTGGTGGTCAATGGCGAGTCAAAGAAGGGCAAATCATCGACTTAGACTTACCGACCTTAATAGAAAAACATAAAGCCTGCGCCAAACAGTTGGTTGCGGGTTAGGTGGTAGTATTGTTGATAGGAAATAGGGTTTCCACGACATCAGACTGAAAGCATTGTAATCCAGCTCTATGATAACAATACTGACCAATTTAGGGTTGGTCAGTATTGTTTCTTGTTCTCACGACAGCACCATTTACTCAAACGCAGCTATCTGTCCCAGTGATCAGTTCATCCTATTTCTATTGTTTGGTCGTTCGTTTTTTACGTTCTGACAGCCAGATTCCCGCTAGTACCATAGCCAAGGCGATCGCATGGTAAAAATGGAATGTTTCGTTCAAAAGCAGCACCGCTAAAATGGGGGCGAAAATCGGCACAAAATTGATAAATACCCCAGCTCTAGCTGGTCCTATCAACTCTACTCCACGCATAAAAAACACCTGCGAGATTAACGAAGGAAAGAACGAGATATACAGAACAATCAGCCAGCCTTTTGGAGTGGGCCAGTAGGCCGCTCCTGTGGCGATTTCATAGGCCAAAGCGGGCAGCGCAGTGATGGCACCAATACAGGACAAAACAGTAAAGAACACCATGGCGGAGACGTTGGGTTTACTGCGTAGGGCCAAGGTGTAGATGCCATAACAAACACAGGCGATCAATATAAAGCCGTCCCCCGGATTAATGGACAATTCTAGTAGCGTACTCAGGTGCCCCCGAGTGGCTACTAGAGTCACTCCTAGTAGAGTGAGAATAATGCCAATTGCCTGCAAAAGATGGACCCTTTCACGAAACAGCAACATGGCGCCGAGCAGTACCAGTACAGGGACACTGCCTTGAATGATTCCGATATTAATGGCGGTGGTTTGATAGGCTGCAATATAAAACAGGGAGTTAAAACAGGTGAAACCGAGAGTCGCCATCAGCACCATTTTTAACAAATGTGGGCGCAGCAGGTGCCATTCCTGACGCACTTGGCGACCATAGAAAAATAACATCACACCACTCACAATCAACCAGCGTAGAGACACCACGGATAATGGTGAAACCTGATCAATCGCCAGACGGCCAGCAATAGTATTGCCGCCCCAAAACAGGGTACATAAAATCAGTAAGGCATAGGCATTAGAGTGAATACGATTAGTGAAGAAGCTCAACAAAGCGTTCATTATCAATCCTTAAAGCGGTAGAGCGGATCCCAAATTATTTTGGTTTACAAGCATACTCATGCAGGCCTAGGGAAGAAAGCAGAAATTGGTAGTTAGAAGAGTTAAAAGGCACAACTGACACTGATTAAAGTGCTTGATCGACTAGCACTATAGGATAGCCCTTAGAGCACTTTTCAATGCGTGCATCGACATTATAAGCGCGTCGAATATTTTGGGAGGTTAAGCTTTGCATTGGGGAGCCAGCGCTTAGCAGTTCATTAGGTGCTAACAGGATGATTTGGTCGCAATAGCGTAGGGCAAGATTGATATCGTGACTGATCAGTAGGCCAATACTTTGCTTTTGGGTAACTTCGGATCGAACGGCCTCTAACACTCTAATTTGCCAGTTTAAATCCAAGGCGCTGGTAGGTTCGTCAAGTAAGTAGAGGCTAGGTTCGCGTACCAAGGCTTGTGCCAGTGAGATCATCTGCTTTTGTCCACCAGACAGTTTGTGCATTGGTTTCATCGCCAAAGACGTGATGCCAAGCGTCATAAATGCTTGCTCAACCTTCTCTGTAATCCTCATACTAGACTCGTTAGCAGCTAGGCTTTTTGCTGAGCTCATGACAACTTCGTAGGCCAGTAGACTGCTTGCTTGGGGTAGTGCTTGGGGCACATAGCCCAAATGTTTAAGGCGCTGGTATTGGGTCATGGATGACAGCTCAAAGTCATTGAGCTTTGCCTCGCCCTTGTATGAGTGGATACCAGCTAACGATTTAACTAACGATGACTTCCCTACGCCATTGGGGCCCAGCACGGCAACCAGTGAACCTGCTGCAATAGCAGGTAAACTAATGTCATTAAACAAGACATGCTTACCGTGAGCTAGGTGTAGATTTTGTATACTCAGTGACATCATTGCCCCCCGCGTTTTTGGTGTTGATAGATCAGGGTAACGAATACGGGGATACCGATTATTGATGTCACCATGCCAATCGGCAAGATCAACCCCGGTATGATGGCTTTGCTTGCAATAGAAGAAAGCGATAATAAGACGGCACCGGTTAATGCACTGCCAAGGAGAAACATTCGGTGGCTTTCACCGACTATCATGCGCGCAATATGGGGGGCAACCAAACCAATAAAGCCGATCTCTCCAACAAAGGCTAACGCCGCCGCTGTTAATAAACTGACTCGAAGTAGGGTCATGACCCGCAATCGTTTGACATTGATGCCCATGCTCTGAGCTTGCTCTTCGCCACTACGTAGCAGTGTCATTGACCAGCTGTTGCGCAAACTAAAAATACAACATATAAGCAGTACGAGTGCCACCAATGTGGCTTTGTTTAGGCTGGCTCGAGCTAGGCTGCCCATGGTCCAGAATACAATCTGTTGTAATGCGCCTTCATCGGCGACAAATTGTAAAATACCTACCATTGCGTTGAGACCGAACATCAGGGCAATACCAAACAGCAGTACGCTTTGCACACTGCCACCGAGTTTGCTGGCTACACTCAGGATGAGCAATGACGCGACACTGGCACAAGCAAAAGCAAATAGGGGCATTAGGAATGTCGGGCTTAATCCTAGTCCGCTAAAATCAAATACAATGGCGAGTGATGCGCCAAAGGTTGCAGCAGAGCCAACGCCAAGTGTGAATGGGCTAGCAAGCGGATTATTCAAGGCTGTCTGCATCTCTGCGCCAGCTAGACCTAATGCTGCGCCAACGAGAATCGCCATTACTGCATAGGGTAGACGTACATCCCAGATAATGACTCTTTGAGCAGCGGGTAGCGTGTCTGGCTGCCATAAGCCCTTTATTAGCTCTAGATAGGGCAGGGGGGCTGGTCCCTGAGATAAGTCCAAAATGAGGCTCGTTATACAGATAAATGCGAGTGCCACTAAGGTGATCACTCGCCAACGAATTTGTTGCTGATAGAGGCTTGCTAAGCTTGGGTTGTTGGACATTAATGGTTTCATATTTTTGCGGGACCCAATGTTACCCAGTAAGTGCCGGTTTGGTCGATTGCTTGAAATTCGTTAAAAATTCTAGCTAGCGTAGCGTCAGGGTTCAGATCTGAGAATGTGTCTGGGTATAGCCACTTAGCAATACGTTGAATCGCAGCTACATTGAGAGGGGAGTTGTAAAACCCATGCCAGATAGCGTGTGCATTACCGCTCGTTACTGCATCTAAATGTTGTAGGTTATTGCGAATCAGCGCGGACTTAAGAGAGCGTGTCGCATCGTCCTTCGGTGTGCCTGCACCTAACATTACGTAGGGTAAAGCAGCAGTATTGCCTTCGTTAGGCATGCCTTTTGAGCCAACAGCGGTTGCGATGTAAGCTTCTGGTTGATGTGTTAACAGATGTTCAAGGTTAATAACCCCCGCGGCGCCAGGCACAATGGCATCTGCAATATTATGGCCGCCTGCCGCGATGACAAAGTCCGCTATCATGCCTCGTACCATGGTTTCGCAACAAGCATTAGACACTCCTACGCGACTGTGAATGAACACTTCTTTATTGGATATATTCTTAAGTGAGGAGAGCCCTTTGGTGACCTTGTTGAGTTCGTTGGAGTAAAATTCACTAAAACGCTGGGCTGCGCTTTGTCTTTGAAAAACCTCCCCAAGAAGATCGATGCTTGTCAGAGTATTTGTTAGTGGATGCTGTCTAAAATCCACGAATATTACTTTAACTCCCGCTTTTTCTAATGTGGCGATGACATCAGAATGGCGTGCATTGGGGCCATGACCATCTAGGCTAAATATCGCTAAGTCTGCGCTAAGGGTGATGGCACTTTCAATACTAAAACTTTGCACCGAAGTGCGACCGATAATAGGAATGTCCTGAATGATCGGGAAGCGTGCTTCATATGCCTTATAGGTACCAAAGTCGATGCTTTTTAAGTCGGATAGCATCGCCGCTACATGCTGAAGTGGGTTTTCAGGAAAAATGACAGACAAGGCGTTTAGATAGCGACTATCGCCCAGAATGACGCGCTCAGGCGTTTCTTTTATGACTACCTGGCGACCTGCTAGGTCGGTAACAGTGGTTGGGTAGGCAGCGAAGGTTTGTGACGCAATGAGTACACAGCATAATGAAATTGTACTGCTAAGTAGCGCGTTGAAAGACGAAAAAATTTTCATAACAAGGCCTAAATAAAAATGAAAAAAGCCAAACATTCTGTTGAATGTCTGGCTTAAGGGGATGAATGTTAAAATTTAAGTGCAGCGCTTAAGCGTACGTCACGGCCGGAAGATGGTGCTCCAGATACACTTTCCCAGCCTGAATTAGCTGAGTAGTCAGCTGTACTGGCGTGGTTGATGTACTGTTCATCAAATAGGTTTTTGACCGCAAGCGCTAAGGTGAGGCGATCTGTACCAAGTGGTTGCCAACGAGCATACAGACCGTGAACAGTGTATCCAGGCTTGTCGACTGTCAATTCATCGCTGCCAACAGTGAGTTCTATGTCATTTAGATCACGGACAATCTCTGTCGACCAACCCGCCACGAAGTGGTCGGTGAACTGGTAATCTATATTTAGAATCAGCGTGTCACCAACAGAGTTCGCCGTTGAGCCGTAAACATAGCGAGTTACGGTTTGACCATTAGCTTCGCTTTCCGCTGTATGGAAATGCAAACCCGCATTCACACGATTCAGTTGGTAGTTTACGTCCAAGTAGAAACCATTTGTTTCGATAGTGTGATCAAGGTTTTCGTACACTTTAGACCATGGTAAAGGTGTACCAATGAGGTCTTTTATTTCAGAGTGGTAAACCCCTGCACCGATCATCCAAACATTATGTTGGTAGTTGAGGCCCAGTTCTGTATTGCTGGCATTTTCTGCTTCTAAACTTGAAGTATTACTGGAGCTAGACAATTTGAACGAATCTTTAACTTCAGGGCCACGCAATGCTTGTGCATAGTTTGCCGTTAAGTTTAAGCGATTCGTTAATTGATAAGTCACTCCTATGTTAGGAGAAAAGCCGCCTTCAGAAAACTCTTGCCCATCTACATCTTTAAGTTCGTATAGGTCATATCGCATACCAGTGGAAAGCGTTAAGGAGTCAGTAACTAAGAGATTGTCTTGAAGATAGATAGCTTTAACGCTGCCAGTTTCTTCAAATTTATAAGGGGCTGTGTCTACATCGTTTTGGAAGCTTTTGTCATCACGGTAATTTATGCCATAGATAAGCTCATGATCACCCACAAAACTGGTGTTTTCTAACGTTAAGCCAACCGTTTCTACGTATCCATCGTAGGCTGTGCCACGGTATTCTCGTTCTTGCTCATTTTTTGTTCGGTATACCACGGCACGTGTGTTAATGAGATCACTGTTAAGGTCAAAGTGGTTTAGGTTAAAGGTCGTCGTCTGACGGTTGCCTTCTGTTGGTTCTGGTACGTTTTTAGGACCTACCTTCCATTCTGGTTTGTAAGGCATTTTACCGTTTTCTTCAACCCGTTCATGACTGATGGAGATGTCGGTAGAAGGGGACAGCACTGCTGTAACTTTAGCGAAGCCAAGTTGCTCTTCTGATTCCGTGCCACCTATTTTATCGCCGTTACCGTCTTTTATGTTGCTGCGGTCTGCGTCGGTAAAATGAACCAGTGCACCTAATTTCTTAGACTGTGTTTGTCCGTAGAGAGTCGCGCTGTTACGAATGCTCTCGCCATTACTGCTATAGGTCGATTTGAGCATAACGCCAAGGGTTTCATCCTCTGTAAGAAGATCGCTTGGGTCTTTTGTTTCAAAGCGTACTGAACCGCCTAATGCACCTGGGCCTGCCGTTGCGCCTGCAGCACCAGCTTCCACTTCGACGCGTTTTAACAGTTCGGGCTCAACAGAAATACGCCCCGCATGGTGAAATACTGCACCAGCTTGCTCTGCGCCATCAATTGTTACATTCAAGGAGTCTTCACCTATATTTCGCACATAGAGCTTTTGTCCCATTGCTACAGGGCCGCCGGCTGATACTTCGCTTTCTCCTCGGAACAACTCCTCAAGGTCTGTTGCCTGACGTTGCTCGATTTCTTTATCGGTTACGGCTTGGTCAAGTTCATTGATGGCACGGCCTTCAATTTTAAGCGCTTGTAAAACCGCTCCGTCATTTGCCCACACAGAGTTAGAAAAGATCGCGTGAGTAATGGCAAGGGCCAGTAAGGTTTTCTGTAGCATAGGTGAGGCTAAAGTACGCACAACAACTCCTTTAAATGAGAATGATTTATATTCAGTTGTTGCATTATGTGTATTGCGCAAAAAATGTGAACAAGTTTTACAACTGTTACATTTCAAAAAAGCACTGGTGTATCTATTCAGCCGTTGAGTGTGCGTTATCGTGAGATAAAGGCAGAGATATAAGTAGGGTTAAACCTTGAATAGTGTTCTGATCGTTATAACGATTGAAAGCCTTGATAGTACCGTCTAGCGCTAGAATTTGGCGCTTTGCTAACGCGAGGCCTAATCCATAGCCGCTCTTTTTAGAACTGATAGCACGGCTCTCTCTGGTTCGTTTGTCTTGCTTTTGAATCCTGAAGAAGGGTTTGAAAATGTCTTCGAGGTATTCTTCTGGAACACCTGGCCCCTGATCATCGACATAGATACAGGCTCGGTTATCAAGTGTACTAACGCGAACTTTAACCGCTTGTTTTGTTGACGTATGAGCTAAGGCATTGCGTATCGTATTCTCAAGCGCAGCGGCTAGTGCTTGTTGAGCACTTTGAACGAATATACTTGGCTTCGCTATTTCAAGTTGTAGCGGATGTTCTGGGTGCTCGAAGTGAGCATCTTCGATAATAATTTGGAGTAGGTCGACAATATCTAACGGCTCTAGTGCGAGCTTTGGTGACTCAGTGTTAAACCATGCAAGTGTTAACGCATCATCGATTAGTTCCTGCATGTTAGATGACTCGTAACGCAGACGTGCTAAAGCTTGCTGTTTATCGAGATCTTGTTCAACACAATCAACCGCAATGTTTAGGCGAGTTAGTGGTGTGCGCAATTCGTGAGATAGATCGGCTAATAGCTGCCTCTGGTCGACGATGAGTGTGCTGATTCGTCCGGCCATGGCGTCAAATATTGCAGTAAGGTGTGTTAATTCATCGTTTTGTTTATCTGGTGTATTGCCTGCACGAGCGTTGAAATCGCCTTCACTAAAGGCTTGAGTTGCGTGTTCAAGCCTGCGTAATGGTCGCATGACCTGTCGGTACAGAACAAAAGTGATTAAACACAAAATCAAGCAAGGTAATGCTATTTGAAGTAACAAATCAATGATTAGCAGGTTGCTGCCAGGGCGCATACGCTGAGGTAGTTGAATTAAGAAATGTGTTTTACCATCAGAAAAGAGAATGTCCATGGTCGGGTTTTCTCTGAAGTAGAGATGAATTTTCCAATCAAGGCTCCGGCCTAACGTAAATTCGCTTTTATAACGATCAGAGAAATCGGTATCAGCCAAAGTCTCTAATGCAGGACGAGTGATAGCAATCCAAGTATTTTCCTTTTGTTCGAGATTTTTTATCCAAACGGCAAGAGCGGCGTCCCCTTTGGTGGTCATAATACGTTCAGCTTCTTTGGCATAGCTTCGAAGCTCTGTACGATATGTCTGATCGATATAACTCATGCTGTCTTCAGTGTGACTGGCAACCAGATCTATTAACCAAAAAAGAGCAACGGTTCCTATAGAAATAACGCCAAGAAGCTTCCAAAGTAAGCGCTTTTTCATCGGTAGCTGTAACCTTTTCCATGGATCGTGCGTAAACTCTCGGTTTGCATTCCTGCAGATATAAGCTTTTTTCGAATGCGGCTTAGATGCATATCTAGACTGCGATCATAGCGGCTGAAGGCTTTACCCAGGGCGACAAGAGATAGATATGACTTTGACAGTACTTCACCTTGATTTTCAACGAGCATCCAAAGCATACGGAATTGGATTGGGCTCAGTTCGATCAACTGATCTTGGTAGTGAACGCTTTGTTCAAGGCGGTTGAGTTTAAGTTTTCCATTTTGTAGTTGTAACGGGTTTTCTTGGTTGTTTATTTGATTTGATCGTCTTAAGAGTGCATCAACGCGTAAACTCATCTCTGTAAAATTAAATGGTTTCGGTAGGTAATCATCGGCTCCGATACTGAGTCCTTTTATGCGATCTTCCTCAGCGCCAAGGGCAGTCAGCATCATAACGGGCGTTTGGCGCTCTTGCCTTAGTAGGTTCAATACTTTGAGCCCATCCATACGCGGCAGCATGACATCCAGTAATACAAGATCAAAGGACTTCTTTAAAGCGGTTAGTAGACCTTGTTCGCCGTCATAGCAAAGCTCGGTAATAAAGCCTTTTGCCTGAAGTAACTTTGATATTTGTTGACCAAGAGTTTCATCGTCTTCAACGATCAGAATGCTAAAGGCGTTCATGATAAGAATCCAAGTAATGAGAATTATTATCGTTAATATATCCGTATTGCAACGAAATGTCACCGCTTTCTATATTGGCTTTGAAGTATTAGTGGGTTATAGAAAAGGGTAATGGGTATGGAAACGGCACTAGATAAGCACCATTTTCTGCATTGAGTGAAAAGCTAAAGGGGATTAGTTTTTCTTGAGAGCGGTTGTGTTTAAACTTTGGTCTACACTGTAGATTGTCCAGCGTTCGTTAGCGAATTGCTGTTTTGCAAAAACCTCTGCCACAACACGACGGTTTAGTTGGCGTCCTGTTGCTGTTTCGTTATCTGCTATTGGGCGAGTTGCGCCATAGCCAATGCCTTTTACTCGATCTGCTTTTATTCTAAAGCTGTCTACCAGTACGTCAGCAATTGCGGTGGCACGTCGTTGGGATAAGACTCGGTTAAGTTCTGCAGATCCTTTGCTGTCCGTATGTCCTTCGATTACCACGTTGCTGTTTGGGTTATCCTGCAGAAACTTGGCCAGCTCTTTTAGTTCTGAGTAAAAGCGCGGTTTAATCTCGGCTTTACCGGAATCAAAAAGAACGTTTAGTTCGATAGATAAGAGTTTAGTGCTTTCGTAAGGGCAACCGTAGTTGTCTACAGCTACCCCTTCAGGAGTGTCTGGGCAGAGGTCTCTAGCATCAATAACACCATCCTTGTCGGAATCCGCTAGGCGAGCTTGTATGTTAGAAGCGTACAAGCTTTCTGCAGCGGTAAGTTGATCAAAAGCAAATAATGCTGCGATCAGACTGATGGAGTTCAAAAAAGTCCTCATTATTCTTTAACTGTCCTTAATAGACATCTGTGATTTATTTAGCTTATGGACAAAAGCTTAACATCGCCATTGGTTTTTTGTAGCTTTGTTT
The DNA here is from genome assembly GCF_016906065.1 of Marinomonas foliarum. Taxonomy (NCBI): domain Bacteria; kingdom Pseudomonadati; phylum Pseudomonadota; class Gammaproteobacteria; order Oceanospirillales; family Oceanospirillaceae; genus Marinomonas; species Marinomonas foliarum. The sequence goes on from NZ_CP070273.1 coordinate 3,789,217, forward strand.
AAAAAAGTCACAGGTTTGTAATTTTATGTAATTACCAGCTACCAATGTTTTCCATAGAAGCCCAAGGTTCTTGTATTTCAAGCGAGCCATCTTTTTGTAATAGCTCGATTGAGATGTTGTTCGGGTCTTTAATGAAGGCCATGTGACCGTCGCGAGGTGGACGTAGGATACTAACGCCTAAGGATTGTAGTTTTTCACATACTTGATAAATATTATCGACTTCAAATGCAAGGTGACCGAATTGATCGCCGCCAGTGTATTCGCGGTCACTCCAGTTGTGCGTTAGCTCAACTTCTGGTGCGCCTTCCTCTGTTGCGTAGTAGATAAGTGAAAATTGGCCTTTTTCACTGTCCATACGTCGCGTCTGAATTAGACCTAAACCTTCGGTATAGAATGTATGACTTTCTTCTGGTTTGTCTGTTCTTATCATTGCGTGAAGATATTTTATAGACATGATTAAATTCCTAACGATACTAATAATATGAGAAATATTATTGCAGGATTAAAAGGGTAATTCAAAGTGCTCAGGAGAAGAGCCTTTTTATATGCTTATTCTTCCCAAACCCAACGGATAGGATCGCCAAAGTCATCATAGATTATTTTCTTCTTAGGACGCTTTTTAGCGGCAGGGGTGGTTGGTGATTTGGTGTGCTTTCTTTGTTGAATTGCAGCGACAACGTGATTTAATGGCGTCCGATCTTGTTTAGGCTCGTTAAAGCCTATGTGGCTCGTGTTATACTTGCCATCAACTAAACCGGATTCACCCATATTTACTTGTTGGATCGTTCCGTTTCGCTTGATAAATTGATCTACCAGAGATTCAAGCTCTTCTCGCGTGTCTCTTTTGGTGGTTTTTGGTTTTATCATAGTGTTTTGGTTGGGGGATATCCTATAAGTAAATCTATGGGTTAAAAAATGATCGCAATCATCCATATTAAACGTAAGAGGTAGCTGGTGTCTATTAGCAACTTAATTGTGCATGAGATTCAAAAACATGAAGGCGAGCGTAAGGCGATTCTTATTGCGCGTCCCAATGAAAACCCAGTGGATGGGCAAGCTGAGGCGTTGTCTGCTCAGGTGACGAATCTATTCAATCGTTCTGGAATGAATACAGGTCGCTTTGTAAACCCTCAAGGCAGTGAGGAGGGTGCGCAATTACCAGCTTTATTGTTTAAGCATTTTAAAAACGATACCTTTGTCGACTTTTCGGGATTTACCAAGGATTGCGCTGCCGAATATTTGAAATATTTAGAGCCAGTAGAAGAGGCGGAGGGTGGTTTGTTGTGGTTTAACCATTACGAGCTACATGATACGCACTTTTTGTATATCGTCATGTTAAAACGCAAAAAGGGTATTGGTCTTGGTGCGGATTTGAGCTTGTCGCAAATTGAGCAGATCGAGATGGAAAAGCTTCATATGTCGCTGCGTATTAATTTGACGGCATGGCAAGCGGGCGATGAAGGGCGCTACATTTCTTTCCGTTTTGGTCGGGCGCCTAAATTTGAGAGTGAATATTTTACTCAGTTTATTGGTTGTGATGAACCGAAAGTCGCTGCAAAAGAAACTCGTAAGCTAGTGGATTTGACCTCTGCGTTTTGTCAGTCGGAAGGTTTTCCATCTAAGCAGGCGAACGAATTCAAAAAAGTGGTTTCTGAGCATTGTCAGGCGAAAGCGCAAGATCGCGAGCCGTTGGCGATTAAGGAGATTGCTTCTCAAGTTGAGTCCCGATTTTCTGTTGAGCAAGCGAATAAGTTCTTAGAAATTGCCGATTCTGATAGTTTTAAGATGGAGAAAGAAATCTTCGTCGAAAAAGCAGCTCTGAAAAAACTGACACGCTTGTCTGGTAGCTCTCGTGCTTTGACGATTAGTTTTGATAGTGAGTTGCTGAGTGAGTCTGTGGTGTTTGATGCAGACTCCGGCACGCTGACTATAAAAGAGTTGCCGAAGAGCCTGCTAAAACAATTACAGTCTATGTCTAACTAAATGGTTTAGACAAAATAAGCTGTTTGAGATGAAGGGGTGGAAGGTTTGTTAAATCCCTAGCAAGCCTTCTAGTTCTTTCATCGTATGGAAGCATTCTGTTGCGCCAGCGGCCGTTTGCATGTTCGCATCAAGGGTTTCACTAAAGGCAAGTACTCGCATTCCTGCCGCTCGTCCAGCTGTAATTCCTGCAATAGAATCTTCTATTACCAAACAATCTTCTGGCGCTACATTGAGTGCTTTTGCTGCTTTTAAGTAAAGGTCCGGTGCAGGTTTGCCATTTTCTACGTCCTCGACACAGAAGCGTGTAGAAAAACGTTCTGCTAGTTGAATTTTGTTTAGTTTAAAATCCATTTCTTTACGTCGAGCATTGGTTGCCATGGCGATTGGCATGGTAATTTTGTTGAGTAAGTCTCGCACGCCTTTTATCGGGTCTAGGTCTGCTTCGATGACAGCATGAAAGCGCTGCCTATAATCTTCATCAAAGTTTGCTGGGAGAGGCCTTCCTAATAACTTCTCGGCATTAATTAGGTTTTCTTGGTTAGTGAATCCGGTAAATTTTGCGTGCAATGTCTCGTCATCAAGTTCAAGGCCGCATTCACTTAGCATGGATTTCAGAATAGTGTTGGAAATGGTTTCTGTATCGACAATAACGCCATCGCAATCAAAGATTATCGCTTTGTAAGAGTAAGTCATAAAAGAAGGTGTTTTGTTGTGAATGAGTATTGATGATAGCGAATTTAGAGGAGGTTAAGGAAGGGAGGGGGTTTATTATTTTTCTCCCCTTTAAAAGATCTATTTACGATACACTAACAGCCAATTATTATGGGCTTATTTCCGGTATTAGTTGCTTGCTTGACCAAGTTGCTGAGGGCGAGAGCTGACTTTTTTAATTGCTGTTACAGCATTCTTGAAAAAAGCAACAACAGCTTTAACACGACGAGCACGTCTTTGACGGCGAGCGTGGTCTTCGACAGAGGTATCAGCATAGCCCCATTTTGCTAGTAATGCTTCGTATTGCTCTTGAGAGTCCATGGTATTCTCCTGATTTGTTAATAGAAAATGTTGTTTTATTACAACAATGATAATATTAGTTAAGCTTGATTAAATGAACAAACGATCCTTTTTCACTCGTTAGGTTAGATTTTTTCATCATTTTAATTTGCTAAGGAAATTTCCTTGTACCAATCGTTAGAACAGTTTTCCAAGAGTTGGATTTTTAAGCGTAATGACCCAAAAGTTGAGCCTGAAGATTTGCTGCAAATTTGTTTGTTAAGTGAGCAAAGAGCCGCGCAAATTTGGCGAGATTATATTAGTGATGAACAGATTCATCCCGATCACTTATCTGACAAAGACTGGCCAAAGAAAGACAGTGCAAAAGTGCCTGATGGCAAGCTTTACTGGGAAAAAGCGTGGGATAGTGAAGAGGCATCTTTACCTGATGAGGTTCTTACGCATTTCTCTGCTTGGGGTGAGGATACGACTGTATTTTTTTGCTGCCATAATGAGTTGGTTTTTGAACTGCCTTGGGGTGTTTTTAAACGAACGTGGAAGGCATTTCTTTTTTTAGATAATGGGCCTATTTTAGTGGGCAAAAAGAAAAAACAAGCCGCGCAGTTTCATACTAATGGCTGGGGTAACTTGTTGTTTCGAGGCGTCTAATTAAATTAGGCTCTAGCGTTCTTTGAAATTCTTTTTCTGTAATTTACTTTCATAATGAGAGGTTGTTGCCCCGTTTTCTACTGATCATGCAATGCTCATTGAAGGCTTGGTAATAATTTAATAGATGTTTGCTGTGTTTCTCGTGTCCTAGTGTGTCGAGAAGCATGGCGGTGACTTCTGCGGTCGCAAACTGCATTTGATGGCTAGAGTGTCTAACCAGGAATGAGCGCTGGGCTTCACTGTTAATTTCAAAGTGAGGAATCTCTTTAAGCCATTCACTTTGATGAAACATTTTACTTGCTTGCTTCCATGTCCCATCCAAAATGATAAATGTGTGCTTTTTATTGTTTTGGTGACTGGGAGGGATAAGACTTCTTAGCGGTCTGTTTTGGGCTTGTGCTGTTTCTGTGTTTGGAAACAATACAGTGCAGTTTCCTTGGCAGCTTTTCAGTCGCTTTAGTAGTTGCTCCGATGGTTCTGTTCGACTCCATAAGTAAGCTTGCGTGTCTTCTGGAAACAGGTCTGCTATGAGTCTGCCGCTATTGGTTGGTTTGTGAATTTCGTCACGATGAAAAAGTAGAATGAAATCAATTGGCGATGCCATGCTTTTTCTGAGGTGGCAAAAGCAAGCGAACTCAGCCATTAAACAGTAGGCACATCGGACAGCCTTAGAACCTCTGGCGATGAATGGTCTCATGGAGTCTGTTTTGCATTCTTCACGCAGTATGTCGATAGAATGTTTAGAGGGTGTGTTAGTCATGGTGAAAATGGCTCTCGTTTTGGCTGAGTCATTATCGATTATTTGCCTCTTATGTCCAGTTTGAAAAAACAGTTGTATTCATTATTATGTGGGCTGTGTGGTTTGCTCCTTAAGCTTTTTTATCAAAAACCTTACAGAAAATATGCAAATACAAAGGAATGATCTGAAAGAGCGTTATTGCTTCTGTTCGTTGTCACCAAGTCACGATATGGTGTCAGATATTATTTTTTTACTATGAGTTGTCTATGAGTCGTTATATCTCTCCGGTTTTATACATTCTGCTTATGTTAGTTGGGTGTGTTGCGTTTATATCAATCGCCGGTGTTAGAGTAGGGATTTTTGAGCCAATAACAGGCTTTTCAATGTTGCGCACGAGCGTATTTGCTTCTTTGGTGTTATCCCTGTTAGCTGCGGCTTCGTTGGGTATATGCAGAAAAGAAAAAAATGTTGGTGTTCAGCGTTTCTTTTTTTTAGTTCTCATAGTTTCTTTGTTGTATAGCATCATGTGGATCGTTTTCTATTGTCAGCGCGCTGAACTGCCTGATATCAACGATATAACCACAGATACCCAGACGCCCCCCAGTTTTCTAAATGTTAATTTCATTCGAAAGTCGAAAGAAAATGATTTAAGTTACAACACCGAATGGGCACCCATTCAGCAAAAATATTATCCCAATGTTCAGCCTCTGTTTTCTGGAAAAGATCAAGCCACCGTGTTTGCTGCCGTTACCGATTTAGTAGAAGAGCGTGATTGGGACGTTATTGCTACGTATTCTGGTGCGGGGATTATTGAAGCCACAGCGCGTACGCCGATTTTTGGCTTTCGTGATGATGTTGTAATTCGAATTACTGAGGTAGATAATAAAATTCGAATTGATATGCGTTCATGTTCTAGAGTGGGTACTGGAGATTACGGTGTAAACGCTCAGCGAATTGTGTCTTTTATGAATGATCTATCTGTCTCATTGAATCATTCTCCTATTCCTAATGTTTATTTTGGTCGTTAAATTTCTGCTCGTCATCGATAGAGAGAAAAGCTAGACTCGATTAGTATCTTTCTTAGAGGAAATATAAAGGTGAGTCTTCGTCAGCAGCAAAAAGCCAATACTCGATCTAAAATTAAAACCATCGCTAAACAAGCTTTTTTAACACAAGGTATTGAAGCAACCAGTACTCGCTACCTAAGTGACAAAGCTGGCATTGCAGTTGGAACTTTGTTTGTTCACTTTCCCGATAAGCTTTCTCTAGTAAAAGATATCTTTTTTGATGAAATGGATGTGGCGCTTCGCGCTGCTGTTGCTTCTCAAAAAGCCAGCTCTTCCCCCATTGACTATCTCCTGCAGATGGCCCAAGTCTTATTTGACTTTTACGATGAATACGCAGAATTTACTCGACAAGTATTGTTAGATAGCTTGGCGAAGGGTGGGTTTCATACCAATCAAATGACTGTTATTTCAGAAGGTATTGTAAAGCGCTTCAAGCAGGTTGGTGTAGACGATAAAACAGCCGGTATTTTTGCTGAAAATATGATTGCTAACTATTGGTTTGTTTTGCTAACAGGGGTGCCAAAGGGCGTTTTGGGGGCGGTTGCAATCGACCATTTGAAGCGAATGAATCTGCCGTTTGAAATGTCTTATCGTAATGCGTTAAAAGCCAAGGGTTAATGCTTTTAGCTAAGCTCGTTGGCTTTTCGGTAGGGTCCTTGGTAGTCGAATAATCGTTCAGTGACCTGCCAATGTTGCTTTTGCTTTTTCGCGATGACGAAATCAGGCGCAGGAAGATATGGTAAAAAACGCTCTACTTCTTCCAGTTTATCAAATTCTATAGATTGACTGCCATTGGCGATTCTTCGTGCAAATAGGTCGTTAAATGCTTGTCGGGACTTCTTGAAATTAAAACGGAATGTCTCCGCCAGTGTTAAGCCGTCTTCATCGTGATAGGTGATCTTAATGGTTTTTTCTTTGCTGTTTATTTCCGGCGTAATTGCTGAGCAGCGTAAGACTTTGTTGTTTTTTAGATTGAGTGCGCTTCTTAATAAATCGTCTGGATCAATGAGTTTTTCGGCACAATGTTGGCATTGTCGTGCAGCGATGTCATTTTCTTCATTGCAATGAGGGCAGCGTTTAAAGCGAAAGCGATACGTGCATTGCTCTTCTCCGTGTTCGGTTTCCACTAGACCATGGCAGCGGCGTCCAAAATGCTCAAGGATATTGCCTTCGGCGTCTTTTCTTCCCCAGAATGTATTGGCAAAGTCGCATGCAGGGCAATGAATTTGCACTGCCACTGAATCTTGAGTTGGGCGCTTTTCGCCAATCTCAGGTTGAAATATATTGTAGCCATTATTGGTATAATCCAAGACTAAGCAGTCTTTTTTTCCTGGGCTTAAGCGCAAACCGCGGCCGACAATTTGTTGGAACAAACTGATTGATTGCGTTGGCCGTAATATGGCGATTACGTCCACATGGGGTGCATCAAATCCGGTGGTTAATACGGAAACGTTAACCAAGTATTTGATCTCTTTATTTTTAAATGCAGTGATTAATGAATCGCGTTGTTTGAGCTTGGTTTTACCTGTTATTAGCGCGGTTTTATCCGCCGGTAAGTAACTGGCGATTTCTCTGGCATGATCAATGGTGGCAGCAAAAATCATCACTCCTTGGCGATCTTGGCTAAGTTGTAATATTTGCTCGGTAACGGCTTCAGTGACTCTTGGGTGTTTATGAATCAGCTCGTTTAAAGCGATGTCGTCGGTGTTTTGCTCGCCGTCCAAACTCTCTGTTAATAGGCTGAAATCATAATGAGCAATCGCTGCATCGTAATGTATAGGAGGCGTCAAATAGCCTTTTTTCACCATGTGTTGGAGTGGCAGCTCAAAAATACATTTCTTGAATAATGAGTTGGTGCAGCTTCGTGTGTAGCCATGGTAATGATTCTGGTAGATCCAACCACTGCCTAAACGATAGGGTGTGGCGGTCAAACCGAGGATTTTTACCTTCGGGTTTAGTGCTCGAAAATGTTCGATGGTTTTATTGTATTGGCCACTTTCTTCCATGCCGACGCGATGGCATTCATCAATGATGATTAAGCTTGCGGGTTCGTTAAAATTATCAAGGTTTGCCGATAGCGATTGTATGCTGGCGAAAGTGGTTTTTTCTGTGCTGGTTTTCTGACTTAGCCCAGCAGAGAAAATTCCCGCCGATGCACCGGTTGCCAAGAACTTCGCGTGGTTTTGTTCAACCAGTTCTTTCACGTGTGCCAGGCAAATAACTCGACCTTTGGCTAATCGACTAAGCTCTGCTATTACTAAGCTTTTTCCTGCACCTGTTGGAAGTACAATGACGGCTGGGTCGTCGCTATTACGAAAGTGTCCCAAAGACGCCTCAACGGCTTGAATTTGGTAGTCTCGTAATTGAAAGGTTTGGGTCATTTTGTTTTAAATCTATCAGGTGAAATCTTGGTGTGTTGTGTCTTTGGCTACAGTATCATACCTGTTGTCGTAATTTTGCCTTTTTACAAGTGATCTTTTTTAAGTGACGAATCTATCTATGTCTAACAAAGTTCTGCCTGCTAAACGCCTGTATGTTGAAAATTCTATTCCCGCTTTCAGTAGGGAGGAGCCATTTGCTAATTTATTAATGGATCTACAGACCAAGGGGTGGAGTATACAGGACGACTTTTTTTCAATGGATTTTACTCAGGCGTTAATGGATGAGGCAGAAAGCATACAAAATGCGGTGATGTTGCAGGCGGGTATTGGTCGTAAGCAAGACCACCAAATTGTTTTGGATGCACGACGTGATTACATTCAGTGGATTGACCCAGACAAACCTATTCGCACCGATTTTTTAAAAATGATGGCAGACTTGCGTGTCGCACTCAACCGACGTTTGTTCTTAGGTTTGTTTGATTATGAAGCGCATTTTGCCCGATATGAAAAAGGGGCGTTTTACGAAAAACACATAGATGCCTTTAAAGGCGAGAGTAATCGTATTTTATCGACCGTTTTGTATCTGAACGAGGATTGGCAAGATGGCGATGGTGGTGAATTGATTATTTATGACGAGAATGACTCGTCTGTTGAAGTGGGGCGATTTTTTCCGAAAAAAGGGCGCTTGGCGGTGTTTTTGAGCGAATGCTTTTATCATGAAGTGGTCGTGGCGAAACGGACTCGGCACAGTATTGCTGGCTGGTTCCGTGTTAACAACACCACTGGGTCTACGCTTGATCCGGACCAGTAAATTTACTCCCTTTTAATTGTGTGGTTTTTTAGAGTTTGGCCTCGAAAAATGGTCTATAAATCTTTATAATGCGCGCCTTGTTTAATTGCTCTGGTTTTACGTTCCAGATCGCATAGGAGAATGTTATGCCTAAAGTCGTTGTGTGTGCCCTTTATAAATTTGTCGCTCTACCTCATTTTGAGTCCCTTCGTGAACCACTCCAAAAAACCTTAGAAGACAACGCGATTCGCGGTACTTTGTTGCTAGCAAGTGAAGGTATTAATGGTACGGTGGCGGGTTCTCGTGAAGGTGTCGATGCCATGTTGGCTTGGTTAGATCAGCAGCCAGGTTTGGATAACATTGTCACCAAAGAGTCTTATGACGAAGATATGCCGTTCTACCGTACAAAGGTAAAACTGAAAAAAGAAATCGTTACCATGGGCGTTGAAGGCATCGATCCTAAGCGCGTGGTCGGTACTTATGTAAAGCCGGCTGAATGGAACGCTTTAATTTCTGATCCTGATGTGGTTCTTGTTGATACCCGTAACGATTACGAAGTGCAAATTGGCACGTTCAAAAATGCGGTTAACCCAAAAACAGAGACCTTCCGTGAGTTTCCTTCCTATGTGAAAGAAAACATGGATCCAGCGAAACACAAGAAAGTTGCTATGTTCTGTACGGGTGGTATTCGTTGTGAAAAATCCACTGCTTATATGTTAGAGCAAGGCTTCGAAGAGGTGTATCACCTTGAAGGTGGTATCTTGAAGTACTTGGAAGAAGTGCCGAAAGAAGAAACCTTATGGGAAGGTGAGTGTTTTGTGTTTGATAATCGTGTGTCTGTAAATCACGATCTACAAAAAGGCGAATACGACCAATGCCATGCGTGTCGTATGCCAATTACCGAAGAAGAGAAACAAAGCGAGCATTACATACAAGGTGTGAGCTGCGTGCATTGCGTTGATAAATTCACCGATGAGCAGCGTCAACGTTTTATCGAGCGTGAGCGCCAAGTTCAGTTGGCTCGTTCTCGTGGTGAAGAGCACATCGGTGCGGAAGTGCTGGATGCAGTTGAAAAACATCGTTTGGAAAAAGCGCTAGAAAAAGAGCGTCAGCGCAAGGTTCGTGAATAAGCCTGATAATATTGTTTTGATTGAATATTTTATAAGGCCAGCATTGATGCTGGCCTTTTTTTTTGGTGTTGAAATTAGAAGGTGATAGATCTAGTATTCTTACTCACTCGGGCTGATTACCGTTTTTTAGCCCTGTCATATATTGGATTAATTTTAGAAGGATTCTTTTCATGAAGTATTCGAAGTCCCTATTCGCCATTTCCGGCGCCGCTCTACTGTTGTCAGGCTGTGCTAGTCAAGTCGTCGATAAAACGCCCGTGGTTGATACAAGTGTGCTAAAAACCAGCATACGCACCAGTGGTCCTTTGGCACCTGATGGAACTCAAACAAGGGTTCGTTATACCGCTGGGAATAAAAGTACTGAAGAAGTAAAAACAGAGTACGATTCTTGGGTAACAAGTACCATCGCAGGCGATAATCACACAGCTGAAATTACTCGCTTAGATAAAAACTTAGTTTGGCAGGTCAATTATAGTGCAGAAAACTACGCTGAGTGTCCCTTGTCTGGTTGTAGCTCTTTGAGCCCTCTAGAAAAGCTTAAAAATAAAGGCGAAGACGATGAGGAAGACTACAACCCAGCTGGAGATGACAGTTGTAAGGTCGTTGTGAAGAAATACGACTTTACTGTGACGCCCAAAGCGCGAGGTCGACAGATAAATGGATTTGTCGCTGACCAGTATGTTGCTCGATGGGATTTAGTGAGTGAAGATGATCAAGGTAATCGTGATGAACACGTGGTTACGATGGATTATTGGATGGCTGATGTGTCTACTAATCAGGCTTTGAAAGTAGCGCATGACTTTGATCAGAAATATTACGACAAAGTGATTGCTCCAACCCCTTTGGCCCGTTTGCTTGATCAAAATATGGAAGGCACGATGGCTTTTTTTAGTGCGGGCAAAGAAAATGAAATGAAAAAACTGACATCGGTTGGTGGTGAGCCAATCTCTGTGAAACTTGAGTGGTATGCAGATGTGAATACTTGCCCAGAGACAGAAGCTAAAAAGGATGACCCTAAGTTTGATGCCAAAGACCCTGTTAACTCTTTGAAAGACATGGCAGGTAGTTTCTTTTCTGATCAAGCAGAAAAAGGTGCCAAAAAATGGATGGGAATGGAAGACGGTAAGCCGATCATTTCGTATATCCGAGAAGTGAAAGCCGCTAATATGTCCGGTGAACATACCAGCCGTTTTGAGGTTCCAAAAGACTTCAAATTAACGGATCGTCAATAAATTCGACACCCCACTAGGCTGATTTAGCCAGTGGGGCATTTTGTTCTCTATAGTATTCCTATCAGCTCATTTCTTTTTAAGCTGAAAAAGCTTAAAATTCAGCAAATTATATAACCATATGCGTTGACTGTAGTATGGTTAAACAATCAAACGCTGTGCTACACAGCCTCAATAATCATCAGATTGGATTGCATGAGCTACCAAGTACTCGCACGAAAATGGCGCCCACAGACTTTCCTTGAAATGGCTGGGCAAGACCATGTACTTCAAGCGTTGGTAAATGCCTTACGCCAACAGCGTTTACATCACGCTTATTTGTTTACTGGTACACGCGGTGTCGGTAAAACCACGATCGCGCGCATTTTTGCTAAATGCTTAAACTGTGAAACCAATGGCATTTCCCCTGAGCCTTGTGGAACCTGCGATAGTTGCCGAGAAATCGCCGAAGGTCGTTTTGTTGATCTAATTGAAGTGGATGCGGCATCTCGTACCAAGGTAGAAGATACCCGTGAATTATTAGAAAACGTACAATACGCGCCAACTCGTGGACGCTTTAAAGTCTACCTGATAGACGAAGTGCACATGCTGTCGACTCATTCCTTCAATGCGTTATTAAAAACCCTTGAAGAGCCGCCAGCTCATGTCAAATTTCTGCTAGCAACGACCGATCCACAGAAGCTTCCTGTGACCATTTTGTCTCGTTGTTTGCAGTTCAACCTTAAAAATATGTCGCCACAGCGCGTGGTGGACTATTTGCAAACCGTGCTTAACACCGAGCAAGTTAATTTTGACCAGCCAGCGCTTTGGCAAATTGGACAAGCAGCCAATGGCAGTATGCGTGATGCCTTGAGTTTGACGGATCAAGCGATTGCTTTTGGCAATGGGACGATTTCGGAATCCGGTGTGACCGCGATGCTGGGCTTGGTGAACCAAGCACAAGTATTGGATTTATTAGAAAGCGTAGCGTCTAAGAACGCAGCACAAGTGTTGAATAGAATAGAGCAACTTGCCGATTATCAACCAGATTTTGCGGCGATTTGTGGCAGCTTGCTTGATGTTTTGCATCGAGTGGCGATAGAGCAACAAGTACCCGATGCATTAACAGATCAGTTAGGTGATTTAGTCCGTATTAAAAACATTGCGGCCAGTGTGAGCTCTGAAGAAATACAAATGATGTATCAGAGTCTATTGATTGGCCGTCGTGATTTACATTTAGCGCACTCAGCTCGTGCTGGCTTTGAAATGTTGATGCTAAGGTTAATCGCGTTTCGTCCCGCACCGCCTATGGTAGTGAGCCATAATGCACCACCAGTTATGTCTACGGAACCTATGGATCACGCTGCTGAACCAGAGTATTCGTCACAGCGGATGACGGAAAAAAAAACACCATCGATTGAGCCAGAGGCTGTCGTTACAGAACCATTAGAACAGGTTGTTGAGCAAGAGTCTGTTACGCCAATGACACCAGCAGAGCGCCCGCCTTGGGAAGACGCTCCAAAATCACAAATCCCTGTTGAAGATAATTCAGAAGACCTCGTTGCAACTGACAATAATGCTATTGAAAGCGTAAGTCTTCAAGGTGATGTGGTAGAGGAGCAGGTTGAAGAGCCACAAGTCGATACAATTGATCCCGTTGAGGATGTTGAGCTTAATGAAGTTGAAGCTCTTGGTTCAGCTGAATCCTTAGATTCTGTGCAGCAAGAACCAGAAGCACAATCAGAAAGCAGAGATAAGCCTAATGTTGAACCTAAGTCTTTTGTTATAGATGAAGAAAAGTTTGCAGAACACGCTGAAGACGAAAGTGACGACGAAGATGAGGATGACGAAGAAGCAGAGGAGCGAGCAATCGCTGACGTCGCCGATCCATTTAATCCCGCTGCGGACCTAGTCGATGCCTTGGGCGAGGAACCGGTTGAAGAGACTGTTGTTGAAGAAAGCAAAGAGCCAGATACTCGTTTAGCTAAAGTGCCGGATATTATCGCTCAGCCTGCGCTGGGAATGACGATGCCAAGCTTGAATCATTATAACGAATTAACCATGAAGCTCTGGTGGCTGGTGGCGCCGCGTCTGCCTTTGACAGGCTTGGTGCAAAATATTTTAATGAACTCTAGCTTGGTTGATGCAAGCGATCAAGGCATTCGCTTAGAAGTGCCGTTAGAATACGGGCACATGTTAAATCAGGTTCGTTATGAACAAATACAAGGCGCGCTGAGTGACTTTTTCACCATGCCAGTGCCTCTGATTATCGATACTGTGGAAGATACTTCAGGTGTTACCGCAGAAGAATTTGCCGCCAGCAAGCGGGCAGAAGCCTTGCAGGTGGCAATAGAACATTTAAATTCACATCCGATTGTGCAAGCTTTGTCGGCAACGATGGGCGCACAGTTGGTTTACGATACGGTTAAAGTTAAAGCTTAAATTGGAGAGAAAACGTTATGTTTAAAGGTGGAATGGGCAACATGATGCGCCAAGCGCAGCAGATGCAAGAAAATATGCAGAAGGCGCAAGAAGAAGTCGCTAACATGGAAGTAGAAGGTCAAGCTGGTGCAGGCCTTGTTAAAGTGTTGATGACAGGCCGTCACGATGTTAAGCGCGTTTCTATTGATGATTCCTTGTTTGGTGATGACAAAGAAATGCTAGAAGATCTAATCGCTGCAGCGGTAAACGATGCTGTGCGTAATATCGAAGTGTCTCAAAAAGAAAAAATGGCTGCAGCGACGGCAGGTATGTCTTTACCGCCTGGCTTTAAAATGCCTTTCTAGGAGTAAGCTTTGTTTAGTCCCTTAATTAAAGAGTTGATGGAATCATTACGTTGCTTGCCTGGCGTTGGGCCTAGATCGGCTCAAAAGATGGCGTTATATCTATTAGAACGTGATCATCAAGGGGCGGATAGGCTTGCTAGTGCATTGCGCGAGGCGCTTGATAAAGTCGGGCGTTGTTCAAGCTGCCGTACCTTGACTGAAGAGTCTGAGTGCCAGATTTGTACAGATCCAGAGCGTGATGCAAAGCATTTGTGTATTGTTGAGACGCCTGCAGACGTCGTTGCTATTGAATCTGCAGGCAGCTTCTCTGGACGGTATTTTGTTTTGTTGGGGCATTTGTCACCGATTGATGGAATTGGTCCAGAAGAATTAGGCTTAGATCGTTTAGAAACCTTGGTTCAACATAACCAGGTTGAAGAGGCGATAATCGCCACGAATTCGACGGTTGAAGGTGAGGCAACTTGCCATTATATCGCTGAAAAATTAAAAACATTGAACATCAATGTCAGTCGAATTGCTCATGGTGTCCCCATGGGTGGTGAGCTGGAATACGTTGATGGAAACACTCTGGCTTTAGCGCTAGAGGGACGGAAAAAACTCTAGTATGAATGATCAAGATGATGCTCTGAATATTATTTGGGTTGCGGACAATGAATCACTGGCGAGTTGGTGTGAGTACTGGGCAGAATTACCCGTTATCGCCGTCGATACAGAATTTATTCGTCGCACGACCTATTTTCCAATTACGGGGCTAATCCAAATTAGTGAAGGCGAGAAAGCCGTACTGATTGATCCTTTGAGCATTGATGAATGGGAACCACTTCGTGATTTGATGGTGAACCCTTCTGTGATGAAAGTTTTCCATGCTTGTTCGGAAGACTTGGATGTTTTTGATCGTTTGTTGGGAGTATTGCCCGCGCCGTTTTACGATACTCAAATTGGCGAGGCCTACGCTAGCGCTCAATGGTCATTAAGTTACGTGAAACTTATCCATGAGTACCTGAAAATTGAAGTGGCAAAAGACGAAACCCGTTCTGATTGGGTTCAACGACCTTTGACCGATGCGCAAAAGCGTTACGCAGCATTAGATGTTGTGTATCTAGCCAAAGTGTATCCAATGCAAATTGCCCGATTGGAAGAAAAAAGCATGCTTGAATGGGTCATGGAAGATTGTGAATCATTGAAGTGGCAGTATCAGATGAACTCTGATCCAGAGCAAAATTGGGACGGTGTGAAAACCGCATGGCGCTTGTCACCAGCAGGTTTGACGCTATTACGCTTGTTGTTTATTTGGCGTGATGAGCAAGCTCGTAAAGAAAATGTTCCAAAGGGACAGATACTGAAAGATCGTACATTGTGGTCTTTGGGTAAAACCTTGCCGACACACAATAAAGCCGTTTCTGAAGCAGAAGAACTAACAGGTCGTCAGCATCGTTTGTACGGTGATGTGATCTTACAGAATGTGGCTCTAGTCAATGAGCTGTCAGAAGATGAGTATCAGTTGCCTCTGGAAATTCCTTTGCCTTCACAGGCGGGAGAGCTGACGAAATCAATCAAATCGTTTGTCCGCCAAAAAGCAGAAGCATTAAATATTGCACCAGAAGCCATGATGAAGCGTAAACTGTTGGATCCTCTAGTGCGTCATTTGTTTGATGGTACTGAGATTGATTGGCAGAACCCTGCACTAACTGGCTGGCGTCGCGATATTATTGTTAACCCAGTGCTCGAAAAATTTAAAAAGTCCTAATATGGCGTAATATCGTCAAGAGAAAACTATGAAACAGCATTTAATCGTAGAAGTATTTCGTTCCAGTAAGCATGATGGGATGTACTTGTATGTCGAAAAAAGCAAAGGGCTGAAAGAAATTCCAGAAGAACTCATGTCTCGATTTGGTAAAGGCATCAGTGCGATGACCATGTTGTTAACCAAAGAAAGTAAATTAGCTCGAGCAACACCTGAAAAGGTGATTGAAGGCATTCGAGAAAAAGGCTTTTATTTGCAATTGCCACCAGCGAAAGATGACTGTTTGTTGGACTTGTACAAAACACCAACAGAAGCTGTTTACTAACTATTTGGGTCCAAAGAATGATTGCGAAGCGTTACGAGCCTTTTTGGAAAACCACGGCGCTGGAGAAAATGTCTTCAGTGGAATGGGAGTCGATTTGTGATGGTTGTGGAAAATGTTGCCTACAAAAATTACAAGACGATGAAACTGAAGAGGTTTTTTATACCAACTTATCGTGTCATCAACTGAATATTGGCTCATGCCAGTGTAAAGTGTATGAAACCCGACAGGATAAGGTGTCTACTTGCATTACATTAACACCCGATCAAATCGATGAGTTTCATTGGTTGCCTGATACCTGCAGTTACCGTGTATTGCATGAAACCAAAGAGTTGCCGAACTGGCACCCTTTGATAGTAGGTAGCAATAAAGAGATGATTCGCCAAGGTTTGACTGTGAGTCACTATGCAGTGAGTGAAGCGTCAGTAGACGAAGAAGATTGGGAAACCCATATTATTAAGTGGGTACATGGCATGCCGGAGCCTTATGACATAACCTAATGAGGCGAACGGTCGCTAAATTCAGCAAAGTAAAGTAGTTCAAGGAGTTCGCAAACGTGAAGTGGTTGAAAATAAATACTGTGTTGTTAGCGGCTGTTTTATCTTTTGTTACGCCGTTTAGTCAGGCGGATACCCAGTTCCGCGTTATCGTAGATGCTTCTGGCAGTATGCTGATCAGTGACCCTGATAAGCTAACATCAGAAGCACTGCGTCTTATTTCCAATCTAGCACCAGAAGAAGAGGCCACATTAGGTGTTTGGCTGTTTGGGGAAGAAGCGCGAGTGTTATTGCCTGAATCCACAGTAAACCAAGCCACCAAAGCCAAACTTTCAAGTTACGTGAACAGCTACGTTACCCAAGATGTTAAAACCGACTTGGAATCTATTGTTAAGATGTTATTAGAGACACCAGACAGTGGAACTCTAGAGTCGGGATTTAACCGTCACTGGGTTTTAGTGACCGATGGCATGGTCGACATCAGCCTAGATGAGGCGGTAAACAAAGCTTCTCGCGATCGAATTATTAATAAGCTAACGCCCCAGCTAGAAGACCGTGGTATTCACCTTCATACCATTTCAATGACGGGTTATACGGATAAAGAGTTGCTTGAATCTCTTTCTCTAAGAACTAACGCTTCCCATACGGAAGTAGCCATTCCAGAAGACTTGCTAGACACTTTCGATCGTATTTTCGCGCAAGCCGCCCCTTCGGATGAGCTGCCTTTAGATGGCAATCGTTTTTTAGTCGACGATGCGATCCAAGAACTTACCCTAGTTGTGTTCCACGATGGCGAGATCCAACCGCGCATCATAAAGCCTGATGGCGTATTGCAGCCATTGGAAAACGGTAATGGCACTTCAGTGGCGATATCAGAGCATTACACCTTGCTAACAATTCGAGAACCTCTCTCTGGTGAATGGACAATCAATAATGTCGATCTAGAGCGTAGTAGTGTCAGGGTTATCACAGACCTTGGTTTGTATACCTCCGATATCCCACCGGTTATGTTCCAAGGTGAGTCCATTGATTCTACAGTGGGCTTATTGCAAAAAAACACGCGTATCCAAGATGGAAAATTACTTAACTTACTAAGTGTAGAGCAAAGCCTAGTGCGACTCAGTGGCGAGCAAAAAGAATCGATTTTTTCTCGCCAATTGGTGTTGCAAGAGGGAGCGTTTAGTCAAACGCTGCAGGGAGTTGTCGAGCCAGGTCGTTATGAGCTTATCAGCGTAGCCGATGGTAAAACTTTTTCTCGACAGATGAGTCAATATTTCACCGTACACCCAGCTATTGAGTTTAAAGGGGTGAAGTCTGGTGGTGGCTTCGTATCGCTTTCAGCTTTACCAGTGAATTTGAGACTGGATATTTTACAATCCAATATCAGGCTGGAATTTACCTACAATAATGGCACCAGCAAGGTGGAAGAAATGCCTTTGGTGGGTCAAGGCTATTGGGAAATGATTGTTCCTGTTGCGCCAGATGACAATGTTAAGGTGCGTGCTGAATTACTTGGCGTAGATCATAACGGTGAGAGTTTTGAGTATTGGACACCTGTTTGGCAATTCAGCCGAAAAGGTAATGATGAGCCTGTGGTTGGTTTAGTAGGCGCAAATGACGAGGGAATAGCTCTTCTATCGGCTTCTACAGTTGACAAAAATGTCATGCCGGTTTTCCTTCCTCCAGTTATCTCTGTCGTTGATGATGCAGAAGAGCCCGCGCCACTTGCCTCCGAATCTAATTCATCAGATGACGATGCCAGCGCCAACGTTGCAGCAAAGACAGATAACGGCTTTTCGTCAAAAGAATGGGTGTTATATGCGGCTTTAAACATTGGCGGTATAGTCATTATAGTGGCCGGTATTTTATTGTATCGACGCTTAAAGAAATCTTAACCCTATCAAAGAGATGATGTAAACGATGTGTGAGTTATTGGGCATGAGTGCAAATGTGCCAACGGATATATGTTTTAGTTTTTCTGGTTTACGTGCCCGAGGAGGTCGTACCGGCCCCCATAAAGATGGCTGGGGAATGGCTATGTATCGTGATGGCTATGTTTGGGCAATCCATGATCCAAGGCCTAGTGCTGATTCAGATATGGCAGAAGTCATCAGCAATACATCACTAAAATGCGACATAGTGATTGGCCATATACGCCAAGCGAACGTCGGTGCGGTAAGTCTATTGAACACACACCCGTTTAATCGCTTGTTGTGGGAGAAAACGTGGACTTATGCTCATAATGGTCAATTAGAATCGTCTGAATCTTTGCCAATAGAGCATTATCACCCATTAGGGAGTACGGACTCAGAGCGAGCATTTTGCTGGATCGTTGAACAACTGCAAACACGTTTTGGTGATAAGGAGCCTGCTTTAACAGAAGTGTCTGAAGTTCTTTCAGGGTTGGCTTTGCACCTTAAAACCATGGGCGTGTTTAACATGATGCTCTCGGATGGTGTGCGCTTATATTGCTTCTGTACCACCAAGCTGCATTGGATCACCCGCCGAGCACCGTTTAAAAAAGCCACCTTGTCCGACGAAGACGTCATTATTGATTTTAAAGAAGTCACCACAGATAAAGACGTCGTCACCATGATCGCCACGCAACCACTAACCCACGATGAAACATGGCAACAAATGGAAGAGGGCGAGTTGTGTGTGTTTGAAGGTGGCGAAGTGGTTTGTCAGATCAAAGCGGAAGACTTGTTAGAAAAGGCTTAGTTTTACAGGTCAGGATTTATCCCGACAAAGCCCTTTTTTTGTCCTCTTTCTTCAAAAGAAATATTTACTCTGACTCAGATCGATTACTTTAATATTATAAATATATGAGCAAATTATGGTCTCAATCATTATGGACGGTCAGGATAAGACCAAACAGATAAGTGATTGGAAGATAAGCCAATCAGGTGAGAGTCTGTGGCTTACATGCAGCTTCCCATCTGGAAAAGAGTTTAAACTCCCTCTAAGTAAGTGCAAAATATCTCCTACAGAAGAAATGCAAAATAAGCTGCTTACACGAAAGGATAGCCATAGAGTTGAGCAGGTAGATCAAGCGGTTGTTTATGGAAATAAGTATGTTGTTCTACAGTACTCTGGTAAATCTAAGCGTTATTTAATGAAGTATGACGATGTTCATTTAGTTGAGCCGTCTGATGTAAGTGAGAGTGATGTTTTTCAATATTTTAAAGCCGTTTCACGAGAACGTATTGCTAAGTCAAATGGTGGATCAAATTCAGGTATTGCTGATAATATTTTGCGGCAACTGGAAAAACTCCCACTTTCAACTAAAACTGCATTATATGGATACTGCAAAGGGTATAGTCAGCCTATTCAGAGCCACCAAAACCTCATTTTTCCATTTGGTATAAATGACAGTCAGCTTAAGGCACTAGCATCAGTATTCTCTTCTCAAGTTAGTATTATTGAGGGCCCTCCTGGCACAGGGAAGACTCAAACAATATTAAACATCTTGGCAAACATACTGTTGCAGGGAAAAACGGTTGCAATACTGTCTAATAACAATGCAGCTGTTGAAAATATCTATGAAAAATTAGCCAAAAGCGGACTTGATTTCCTAGTCGCAAAGTTAGGAAGTGTAGATAAAAGGAACGATTTTTTTTCTGATCTCCCAGAACTACCAGCTTTTGATCAAAGTGATGATCTAGATTTATCACTCGTAGAGGAGAAGGTTGAAGAATTAACGCAACTGCTATATGCCCAGAATGAAGCTGCTGGATTGAAATCACAAATTGACGAGCTGAGAATAGAGTATAAGTACCTACTTAAATGTAATTCAGAGTATCAAAGTGATAGTGCAAAACCGTTTAGCAGACTGTTAAAGAAATACCGATTATCTAAATCAAAAACTCTAGATTTAATATCCTATCTGACTCTTCTCAAAGATAGTCCAATCACCCTGAGAAATCGTTTCGAATTATTACTGAACTTTCGGATTTTTCGTACGGGTCCATTTAGCAGTGTTGATAAGTTAAATGCTATGACTTCTGCTTTACAACTGAAATTCTATAGTGATGAGCTAAAAGAAAAAGAAGAAGAGTTAGCTGCTTGTGAGAAGATACTAATAAAGGGCAATTTCGAGTCGCTTTTACAAGATGTTACGACATCATCAATGTCTTATTTTAAGCAACAGATCTCGCAAAGAAAGTGGTCCAAGGAAACTTTTAGCTCAGATAATTATCGCGTTAAAATCGACGATTTTTTACGTCGATACCCTATTATAGGTAGTGGGACGCATTCTATTGTGAATTCGATTAAAGCGGGAACAGTTCTTGACTATGTAATTATCGACGAAGCGTCTCAGCAGGATATTATCCCAGGGATTTTAGCGCTTGGCTGTGCTAAAAATCTGGTTGTTGTTGGAGATAGAAAGCAGCTACCACCAATATTTAATGAAACTGAAATACCTGCACCAGATGAAAGGTACGATTGTGGTAAGTATAGTTTGCTAGATTCTTGTCTTAAAGTGTTTGGTGGTACAGCTCCTGTTACATTATTAAAAGAACATTACAGATGTCACCCCAAAATCATTCAATTTTGTAACCAGCAGTTCTATAACAATCAGCTCATACCTATGACGCAAGATAATGGTGAAGTTGCTCTACAGCTGGTTGTTACGTCCAAAGGAAATCATACTCGGGGTTATAAAAATCTTCGAGAACTGGATTCTTTACTTGAAATACAGAAGCAGGGAAAAAGCAGCCACTGGGATGAGACTTCTAATATAGGTTTTATCGCCCCTTATAATGCACAAGTTGATCTATCTCAATTGCATCTGCCTGCAAATTTTATAAAGGATACAACGCATAGATTTCAGGGCAGGGAGTGCGACAAAATTATATTTTCGACTGTATTAGATGAGAAACCCAGCAATGTAAGAAGTTTGAGTTTCGTGGATAATTCTAATTTAATCAATGTTGCGGTTTCTAGAGCAAAACACCAGTTTACTTTGGTAACAGGAGATCGTGTTTTTAGTGCATTAAATGGCCCTATTGCTGCATTGATTCGCTATATTGAGTATTACGATAATGGCACTTCCAATATTTATAGATCTCCTGTTATTTCAGCATTTGATTTGCTGTATCGTGAGTATGATATTTCCTTAGATAAACTTAGATCTCGATTGAGGCCAAACGACTCAGAATTTCTGTCTGAACAGATCGTCGCTGAATTGTTGCGCAAAATTTTATCCTCAGCACCCTATGATAGTGTGATGTTTCATATGGAGGTGGAGCTGCATAAATTAGTAGCAAGAAATTATGAAGGCCTGACTGAATACGAACGTCGTTTTATGATTAAAAGCCGATGCGACTTTGTTATTTACCACAAAGTTGGTAAGAAACCTTTTGCTGTTATAGAAGTCGATGGTGGAAGTCATGATACGTCAGAACAGCAGAGAAGAGATGTTTTAAAAAACAGCATTTTACAAAAGGCGGAGCTGACATTATTTCGATTGAAAACTGATGAAAGTCGAATTGAAGAAAAGATAGAGCAATTTATTGGCTCGGCATTAGGGCTGACACCGTCTAAAGAACCGGACTAAATTATTGAGCGAGAGTGTAATTCAATAGCATGACTAGTCTCTCTGCGTTCAGAGTGTTTTACTCTTATATCCGTTTCTCATTTTTCTCTCGCTCTCAGAACTGTTATCCTAGCGCCATTATTGGTGTAACAGAGTAGAACGAATGATTAATGATAATGATGTGATCGAAACCTTGGACGAGCTTGAAACGTTTTTACGATCGGTTGAAGTGGGTGGCTTAGGCCTTGATAACGTATCTGGTGTGGCGTTGGCGACAAATAATGCCAATGGTCGCCCATTTGTAGCAGTGCTTGATGATAATCAGCAGTTGGTGTTAGGGCGTTATGTGACCACCGAAGTCTTTGAGAATGGCAAAGACATGGTTCGATACGGTACTAAAAAGCCTCATTAATTGAGCTCTGCCAGCCCTAAGAGAATAGCGCCTTCCTAACCCTTCCCTTGAGATAGATAACGGGAAGGATATAAAAATTCCCCGCTTAGATTTTGATCCAAACGGGGGATTTTTTTAGCGGGTGTGTTTGGTCTTATTGAACCAATTCATTGTCGGTGAATTCACCTTCAAATAAGGCTGTAGACAAGTAACGCTCGCCAGAATCTGGTAATACCACGACGATTTTTTTGTCTTTAAATTCGTCTAGTTTGCTTAAGCGCTCTGCTGCAACAACAGCAGCGCCACAAGAAATACCACACAGAATGCCTTCTTCGCGCATTAGGCGTTTCGCCATGTCGATGGCGTCTTCGTTAGACACTTGTTCAACACGGTCGATGATAGAAAGGTCTAGGTTTTTCGGTACGAAGCCTGCGCCGATACCTTGGATTTTATGTGGTGACGGTGTTGGCTCTTCGCCGTTCATTGTTTGAGTGATAACCGGCGAACTCGTTGGCTCTACCGCAACACTGACAATGGCTTTGCCTTGGGTGTTTTTAATGTAACGGCTAACGCCTGTAATAGTGCCGCCAGTTCCAACACCTGCAACAAAAACATCTATCTCGCCATTGGTGTCTTGCCAAATTTCTGGGCCAGTGGTTTTTTCATGGATCTCAGGGTTGGCTGGATTATCGAATTGTTGAAGCAAAACGAAGTTCTCGTCTTGGGCAATTTCTTCAGCTTTGGCAATGGCGCCTTTCATGCCTTTTGCTGGTTCTGTTAGCACGATAGTTGCACCAAGGGCTTTCATCACTTGGCGGCGCTCTACACTCATGCTGGATGGCATTGTGATGGTAATTGGGTAACCACGAGACGCAGCAACGAAACACAAAGCGATCCCTGTGTTACCGCTAGATGGCTCTACAATGGATTTGCCTTTGGTCAAAATACCTTTCTTTTCTGCATCCCACACCATGTTGGCACCGATGCGGCATTTGACTGAAAAAGCAGGGTTGCGAGCTTCGATCTTAGCCCAAACATTTCCATTACCAATGCGGTTCAAACGTACAAGAGGCGTATTGCCAATGGTAAGAGAATTATCTTCAAATACTTGATGTGACATACCATTTCCTTTTTTTTGGGTGTGGATGAGGCTGCTGATCATGGCAGCAAATTGTTTTCACTATAACCCCTTCATTGGGATTGGTGTTAGAATTTACAACTATATAGATAGAGACCTTTGCACAGTTATTGTGCTTGCCAATATTTTCTCTGCGCCAAGCAATAAGGATACTAGTTTAGCTATTATGCCGACACATGCCGTAATGACGCGCGATCGTCATCTGATAAGTCAAAAACAAACACAGTTGAGCAAGCGTCAAAAGGAAGGTTTACCTTTTGACCGTATGCAAACGGAACTAAATACTCTCATTGAGCAGTCTGAGACCCTTTATCAAGCTCGTTTGTCTCGCTTGCCAAAGATTACTTACGATGAGAGTCTGCCGGTTGCGGCTCGCGCTGACGAGATCATCAAAGCCATACAAGAAAACCAAGTGGTGATTATTGCAGGGGAAACCGGTTCCGGTAAAACCACGCAATTGCCAAAAATGTGTCTGCAAGCTGGCCGTGGCATAGCGGGGCAAATAGGACATACGCAACCGCGACGTATTGCCGCACGTAGCGTTGCTGAGCGTATCAGTGATGAGATGCAGGTAACCTTGGGTGAGCAAGTTGGTTTTCAGGTACGTTTTAGTGACGAAAGCAACGAAGAAACCCTCATTAAGCTGATGACCGACGGTATTTTGTTGGCTGAAATTCAGCAAGATAAACGCCTGTATAAATACGACACCATCATCATAGATGAAGCCCATGAACGTAGCTTAAATATCGACTTTTTGTTGGGTTATTTAAAGCAGGTGTTAGCAGCTCGTCCCGATCTTAAGGTTATTGTAACTTCGGCTACGATCGACGTGGAGCGCTTTTCCCAGCATTTTAATAATGCGCCTATTATTGAGGTGTCTGGTCGTACCTATCCTGTAGAAGTACGTTATCAGCCTTTGCTGAGCAAGTCCGATTCGGAAGAACTAGACGAAGACCAAAGCATGGAGCAAGGCGTTTTAGACGCAGTCGAATTGTTGATCGCGGAAGAGCGTCAATCTGGCTATCGCGGTGCGGGTGACATTCTGGTGTTTTTACCGGGTGAGCGAGAAATTCGAGAAACCGCCGAGATTCTTCGTCGTGCTGAATTGCGTGGCACCGAAGTATTGCCTTTGTATGCACGATTGAGCGCCAGTGAACAGCAGCGCATTTTCAAATCCCATTCTGGTCGCCGTATTGTATTGTCGACCAACGTCGCAGAAACCTCGTTAACGGTTCCGGGTATTCGTTATGTTATTGACCCGGGTTTAGCGCGAATTAGCCGTTACAGTGTGCGCTCCAAAGTTCAGCAACTACCAATAGAAAAAATCAGCCAAGCCAGCGCCAATCAGAGAGCAGGGCGATGTGGTCGTGTGGCAGATGGTATTTGTATTCGTCTGTACGACGAGGACGATTTTAATAATCGTTCTGAGTTTACCGACCCAGAGATTTTCAGAACTAACTTGGCGTCGGTAATTTTGCAGATGGCCAACTTGAAGCTTGGCGCTGTTGAGAAGTTTCCTTTTGTTGAAATGCCTGAAAAACGCATGATCAACGATGGTTATCGTGCTTTGACGGAGCTGGGGGCGCTGAATAAAGAGCGCCTAACGCCGATTGGTCGTCAGTTGGCTAAGTTGCCAATTGACCCGAAATTAGGTCGTATCTTAATTGCGGCTGAACAACATAGCGTACTCAAAGAAGTGGCTATTATTGTTAGTGCGCTATCTGTTCCAGATCCTCGTGAGCGTCCGCAAGACAAGAAAACGCAATCCGACCAAGCTCATGCTGTCGATAAAGACGAAGATTCTGATTTTGCTGTATTTTTGAATTTGTGGGAGCGCTTTGAAGAGCAGCGTCAAGCCTTATCGCAGAATCAATTGCGTCAATATTGCCGTAAGCAGTTTTTGAATTTCATGCGCATGCGCGAGTGGCGTGATATTCATCGCCAAGTAATGATTGCCTGTAAACAGCTTGGTTTTAAAGAAGTACAGCATGAAGAACGTCATTATGAAGCGATTCATCGCTCATTGTTGGCCGGTATGTTTACTCAGGTCGCTAATAAGATGGAAGACAGCAAAGAAATGCTCGGCTGTCGTTCTCGCAAATTGGCGATTTTCCCAGGTTCCATGTTATTCAAAAAACCACCTCAATGGATTATGGCGGCGGAGCTGGTTGAGACCAGTAAACTGTATGCGCGAGTCACCGCCCGTATTGACCCTGCTTGGATTGAAGAATATGCAGCACCGTTTGTAAAACGCCAATACTTTGATCCGCATTTCGAGCGTAACCAAGGCCGTATCATGGCCCATGAGCAAGTCTCGCTTTATGGTCTGATTATTGTTGCGAAGCGTCGTATTGATTACGGTCATGTGAATCCTGAAGAAGCCCGCGAGATCTTTATCCGTTCAGGGCTAGTGGAAGGTGAGTTACGCACCAAACAGGCCTTTTATCGTAAGAACAAAGCCTTGATTGATTCGTTAGAAACCCAAGAGGCCAAGCTGCGTAAGCGTGATATTTTGGTCGACGATGAAACCGTGTTTGCTTTTTATAATGCACGATTGCCTGATCATGTACGTAATTTAAAAAGCCTAGAACATTTTGTGAAAACCTCGCCCGATGTCTTGCTGATGACGCGTGATGATTTGATCAATCAGGATGTGAGTGTGGATGATCATGCTTTTCCAGATTCTTTTGGTCTGAACGGTGTTGCGCTACCTATTGATTACAAGTTCGATCCTGGCCAAGAAGCCGATGGTGCGACATTAAAAGTCCCCGTTGGTTTGTTGCGTCAGTTGAGTTTAGAAGATTTAGGTTGGGCGGTTCCTGGTTTTATCAAAGAACGCTGTGAGGCTTTACTGCGCGCGTTGCCAAAAGCGTTACGTCGTCGTTTTGTGCCGATTCCGCAGTTTGTTGATCGCGTATACCCAAATTTGTCGAAAGACAAAGGGGATTTGCTAGAGCAGCTTAGCTTGCAGATTAAACGTGAAACCTTGATTGATATTCCACTTAATGAATGGAATGCCGACAAGCTGGATTCTCACTTAACTTTGAATCTAGAGGTGGTGGACGAGCGCGGCAAAGTACTTGGTGTGGGTAAAAATCTTGCACAACTCCAGACTCAATTTAGTGATCTTGTGGAAGAAAGCTTTGCCAAATTCGGTACAAAGCAACATGAGCAAGAAGGCTTAACCGCATGGCCAGATCAAGATATTCCAGAACGCCAAGAAATTAAGCAAGCGGGTATCAAGGTTACAGCGTTTCCTGCACTAGTGGCTCAAGGGGAAAGTGTCTCCTTGAAAATGTATGACGATAAAAACACAGCTGTCGAAACGCATCGTAAAGGTGTGATTACTTTGCTCAAACTCACCTTGAGCAAAGACATGCGCTATTTGCAGAAAAACTTACCGCACTTAAGAGAGTCCATGCTGATTTTTTCGCCATTAGGCCAAAAAGAAACACTGCTCGAAGATTTGCTTAATGCCGTTTTGGATAAAGTGTTTTTAGATGGACGAGCTTTGCCACGAACTCGACAAGAATTTGAGTCTTGTATTACAGCCCATAAACCACGTTTAATCAGCGTAGCGAATGACATGGCGGAACAGCTTTATCGTGTGTTGTCGTCTTATCAGGGGGTGGCTAAAAAGATGAAAGGTAATATTCCTCTTCCTTGGACGCGGGTTTATGGCGATATCAAGGTGCAGTTAGCTCAGCTGATTTATCCAGGATTCATTGGTAATACGCCGTTGTTTTGGCTGGGACAGTTG
Organism: Marinomonas foliarum; assembly: GCF_016906065.1. Classification (NCBI taxonomy): domain Bacteria; kingdom Pseudomonadati; phylum Pseudomonadota; class Gammaproteobacteria; order Oceanospirillales; family Oceanospirillaceae; genus Marinomonas; species Marinomonas foliarum. Next base: position 3,816,351 of record NZ_CP070273.1, read on the forward strand.
CCGCGTTACTTCAAAGGTATTGAAGTGCGCTTGGAACGCTTTCAAAACCATTTGAACAAAGAAAACGCCTCGGTGTCTGAGTTAGAAGCACTTTGGTTGAAATACACGCAACAGAAAAAAGCCCATGAAGATAAGGCGCTCTATGACCCAGAATTAGTTAAATATCGCTGGATGTTAGAGGAATACCGTATTTCCTTGTTTGCGCAATCTGTTGGTACGCTAGAACCTATCTCTGAAAAGCGCTTAGCAAAGCAATGGGGTGAGGTTAAAAAACTGGTTTAGTTTATTTATTGGCTTCGTTCTCTGACCAGGCTATAGGTTTATAAGGATAAGTGAAAATGTTTAAAGTAATGGGCACTTTACTTTTTGGTTCTATGTTATTGCTTGTGCAATCTTGCGCACATGTGCCAGTAGAAACTAAAGAAGATCCATGGGAAGGTTTTAATCGTTCTATGTTTATCTTTAATGATACGGTTGATGGCGCTGTTTTAAAGCCAGTAGCACAAGGTTATAAGGCAGTTACCCCTACACCCGTTCAGAAAGGGGTGAGTAACTTTTTCTCTAACTTAGGTGAAATAGGGAATATTACCAATAACCTTCTGCAAGGAAAGTGGGATGGGACAGCATCGTCCACTTTTCGTTTTCTGATTAACAGCACCGCTGGCTGGTTTGGTCTGTTTGATATTGCTAGTGAATTGGGACTGAAAAAATACGATGAAGACTTTGGGCAAACGCTAGGTTATTGGGGCGTGTCATCAGGGCCTTATCTTGTCTTGCCATTCTTTGGCCCATCTACTGTCCGTGATGGATCGGCGTTTGCTGTTGAATATACCTATGTCGACGAAACGGGTCTTTTGGATTTGAACAGTGATGAAAAGTTAGGTTTATTAGGCTTGGATGCTGTTGATACTCGTGCACGATACCTGAATGCAGAAGGCATGATCATAGGTGACCGTTATAGCTTTATTCGTGATGTGTATTTGCAAACACGTGCATATGAAGTTCACGATGGGAATGTCCCAAAAAATAAACCAGCGGCTCAAGAAATACGTTCTGAAGACGGAAGTTGGGGTGATGATACTGCAGCAGAAGATGGTTCTAGCTGGGGAGACGACTCTGTAGATGACGGTTCTAGCTGGGGAGACGACTCTGTAGATGACGGTTCAAGCTGGGGGGATGAAGGCTCAAGTTGGGGTGATGATTCTGTCGATGACGACTCAAGCTGGGGGGATGAAGACTCGAGTTGGGGCGATGATTCTGTCGATGACGACTCAAGCTGGGAAGATGATTCTAGTGGGAAGTAGTGCTAATTATTAAATAGGAAGAGTCTTTTTATGACACTTCCATGATTTTGCGCAAATAATGTGCAGATATTTTGATTCTTTGTTGGGGATAAGTGCTATATTTTTAAAACCCCCTTGTTGAGAAAGACAATGAATCACTTACTTTCTAAATACCGTAAGCCTCTTAGCACTTGGGGCTTTTACTTCTTTTCTACATTCGTTTCTATCAATGTTTATAGCTCCCCAACACTCAATATTCTAAATTGGGATGATTACCTTTCGGAAGAAACGATTGCTGGTTGGGAAAGTCTTATGGGCGCAAAGGTTCAGGTCATTACTTATGATGATGAAGATGTCCGAGATTTACTTTTAACCGATACAACACAAAATCTAATCGATCTTGCGATTGTTGACTCGCCATCCGCCACAAAATTAGCAAAATTAGGCTATGTTGTTAATCTGAAAGATGCTGCACATCGTAGTGATATTGAGCCAAATTGGCTCCAGCGTTGTGGTGACAATGGGGTGCCTTATTTATGGGGAACACTGGGCATTGCATATCGAGAGGACAAAATAGATCAGCCCATTAATGCATGGGCTGATCTATTTTCCGGAAGGGAAGACTTAGAAGGTCATATCGGCATGCTGGGTGACTATTACAGTATGACGGCACCTGCCTTGATTCATCTAAACTTATCTCCTAATACCGATAAAGAGGATGATCTTAAAGCCATGTTTGAGCTGTTGAGGAAACAAACTAACAGCGTACTAACATATGTATACGCACCATCCTATTTATTGAATTCAGCAAATAAAGACGAGCTATACGCAGCGGTTGTATACAGTGGTGATCAATTCCTGATGAATGACACTATTGGAAAAGAAGTATGGCGTTATGTGTTGCCAGACGAGCCGTCAATTGTTTGGTTAGACTGTTGGGTGATTCCTTTTAATTCAGAGAAACAGTCGCTGGCTTTGTCCTTTATTGAATATATCGGCCAAGCAAATATTGCTGCGAAAAACTCGGAAGAGGTAGGTGTAGCAACGGTAAATCGTAAGGCTCGTAGTTTTCAGAGCAAGGAGATGACAGAGGATGAACTGATTTACCCTAGAGAAGAGGGCTTTGACAAGTTGGTGTCTGTTGAGATGCTATCAGATGCCAATATAAGGCAGCGCATTCGCATACAAGAAGCTATTAAGGTCATACATGAATCTAAATAAGCGGCTTATCCTTCTACTCCTTCCCGTTATTATTTTGGGGTACGGGGTCGCCACTTATTTTATCTATCAATATCAGAAAAGTAATATTATTGAATTGGAACAAGCTAAGTTGGAGCAGCGAATGTACCAACTGCAAAGCATTTTTAAAGAGGAAGCGTCTTCTGTTGATAGTTTGATGGCGCTTTTTCTGGAAGGAGGGTATCTATCCAACTTTTTACAGTCTACTTCCTCTAGCTATCGAGACATTGCCCTTAGCCAAAGTCTGACGGTATTAACGACTCAATTACAATTGAGCAGAAATCATCGTGTTTCTTTTGCTTTGTTTAGCGGAGAAGGCGAAGAGCTATTTTATTTCGAACGCAGTTCAGACCCTTTTGCAACCATAAGTGATGAGCAGACAGAGATGTCTATTCAGATGATAAAAAACCGAGTCACAATGGATTGGCAGCTTAATTACGATACATTACCCAGTACAGTAATAAGAGGGCGTTTACTGGATAGAGTCGCATTATTGCCATTCAGGGGGCATGATGTTCAGGACAGTATTCAATTGTCCTTTTCGGTTCGTATGGATAGGTTTTCAGATTACTTAGGATCTTTAAAAGAGGCATATGAAGCCAGCATTGAATGGAGTGGCAATCCGCAGTTGTATATAAATGAGCTTGGTTACTCTATCGAACTCTCCCCAAATCAATTTCTGACGATTAAGCCTAATGTAAGTGTGCTGGTGGAGCCATTGTCACAACTGTCCATAAAATTAACGGCCATTGCATTGTTTCTGGCTATTTTTACGTTCGGTCTGCTTGTTTCTTTGATCTCTCGTTTTATTACTGCCCCGATTGGAGAGCTTGATAGAGAGCTTACTGAAGTGATGAACTTTCAAAGGGACAATATTTCACTTTCTTCCAATAGGAGTGAAATAGGGCAGCTAAGTAAAAAATTTCATATTTTGTTTGAACAGTTGCAAAGGAACTTGAAGAAAACACATGAAATGGCGATTACGGATACGTTAACCGGGTTACCCAATCGGTTCCGGTTTTATGAGTATTCTAGACATGTGTTAGCCAAGGCTGAACGAGACAAATCGTTGGTGTCTTTGATTTATATCGATTTGGATAATTTTAAATTTGTAAATGATAAGTTAGGGCATGAAGCAGGCGATGACTTGCTTTGTTTTCTTGCTCAAGACTTGCAGCGATTGATTCAGCCTATTTTGGAACAAAGAGGTGGCTGTATGGTGTCACGCTTATCCGGCGATGAATTTGCGATTGTGTTAACGCATGCCGTCGCTGAAGAGGCGGATGAACTGGCAAAATCTGTAGTGAGTTTGTTTGTGGGTGGTTATAAGTCAGATCAACATTATTTTCCTGTTTCTGCAAGTATGGGCATTGCCTCTTACCCAGAAGATGGCGACACGTTAAAAGAGCTAATAGCAAATGCCGATATGGCTATGTACAACGCCAAGCGGTCAGGGAAAAATCATTACAAGCATTACTCCGTTGATATAGCTGCGGCCGCACGACGCACAAAAACAATCGAAAACTCCTTAAAAATGATTGAGTGTGATAAAGAATTCTCCCTCGTTTATATGCCTTACACCTCTGCCGATGACCGCATAAGAGGGTTTGAAGTACTTATTCGCTGGAACTCTCCAGAGTTGGGTGTTATTCAGCCTGATGAGTTTATTCCGATCGCTGAGCAGACAGGGTCCTATTCCAAGATAGATCATTGGGTATTTGAAACCGCTTTTAAAAGCCTTCCCAAAGTACGAGAAATTTTTGGCGAAGAATGTATTTTGTCGATTAACATATCGGCTGCCGAGTTGGGCCATCATGTTGTATTAGAGCATCTTGTTGAGCTAAAAAAACAATATCAGATAGATGATAAGAGCATTGAGTTAGAGTTAACAGAAACTTTTAGTTATGTACAAACTGGCGCTGTATTTGATGTGTTGAATGGCTTGCAAAATGCTGGTTTTAGTATCGCAATTGACGACTTTGGTGCAGGCTATACACCGCTTTTGCATATGATTGATTACCCAGTAAATAAGGTAAAACTCGATAAAGTGCTGACCGAGCGAGTAACGGATTCGGAATACGCCAAGCTGTTGCCGCCACTGATACAATTGTGTCATTTGCAGGATATCGCTGTAACGGCCGAGGGAATTGAAAACCCCTTTCAGCTTCAATGTTTAAAAGAGGCAGGTTGTGACTTCTTTCAAGGGTATTGGCTATCTAAGCCAATGACCCTTGATGAATTAGAAAATTGGTATCGTATTTATCACACAAGAGAGCTTTAGTAGCCCAGTAAGGCTATTGCAATGCGATCTTATTATCTAAGGTCACTTTTAACAATTTTCCCGAGTCTGTACCGATATACAGCGCACCTTTTGAATCTTGAGCTATTGAGCGAAGGCGCTCGTCCAAATGTTGCAGGTAGCGAGTTTCCGTTGTTTCGCCATTTTTATCGATTTTAATTTTATTCAAATGTCTTAACGCTAAAGCAGTCGATAAAAAGTCACCATTCCAATTTGAAAACAACATGCCCCTATAACGAATCAAACTGCTAGGTGCAATTGAAGGGATAAATACTTTGGCTGGGTTATCTATGCCGACTTTTGTTTGGCCTTCGCCCACATTGATCGGCCCCCAATATTCCTTACCATAAGACACAATCGGCCAGCCATAGTTAGCGCCAGGACGAATGAGGTTGATTTCATCTCCGCCTCTTGGGCCGTGCTCATTAGACCAAAGTGTGTCTGTGTCCGTATCGTAAAACAGCCCTTGAGGGTTACGATGACCATAGCTCCATATCTCATTGCGAATATTGGCATGAGTTACAAATGGATTGTCAGTTGGCACAGTGCCGTCCAAGTTTAGACGAATCACGCTGCCAGCATGGTTGGTTAAGTCTTGTGCATTATCACGAACACCGCGATCACCTACAGAGAAAAAAACGTGTTCTTTGTCATCAAACGCGATACGACCACCATAATGCTTTGTTGTGCTGGTGGCTGAATCTGTGACGAACACATCTTGCCAATCGGTTAATGAGTTGTTGGTTAATTTTGCTCTTGCCAGTGTTGTATTAGCGCCATCTTTTGTAGGCTTGGCATAAGTGAAGTATAGCCATCCTTGAGTCTTGAAGGTTGGCGGAATGGCAACATCCAGTAAACCACCTTGGCCACGGCTATCTACTTCGGGCAAACCTTTCAGTGCTTGGGATTTACCACTGACTAGATTGACTTTATAAGTCTCACCTTTTTTTATGGTGACGATAGCTTCTTGATCACTGAGTATGGCAATGCCCCAAGGTATGCCATCGAATTGAGTGACTTGATCAACGTTTAATGAATCATCAAGGATGGCATCCGAGGCGCTAGTATTTAGCGCCATTAGGCTAGCTAAAAATAGAATCCAAGTTTTCATAAGGCGACCTCTTCTCGCAAATTTCACTGTCTTAGTATATACAAAATAATCAATAGAAGAGGCGGGGGCTTGCTATTTCCTTAACAATTGCGGAATGCTTGCCCAGTTTAAAGAAGTATTTAAATTAGCGCTAATTAAGGCGTTGAATACAGCATTTTGCTGCAATAATGCAAACATTATTGTGGCGTAATATGAAAAGAGGATTAGCCAAAGTAGCGCTCGTTGTCGGCCACATTTCGAGTCACAACCGCATTAGCGGCAATAATCGCGTTATGGCCGATCTTAATACCGGGAAGGATCTTGGCACCGCCCCCAATCCAGACTTTGTTTCCAATCGTAATCGGACGAGCAAAACACTCGCCAGAGGCACGCTGCTCAGCGTCTCTAGGATGATCCACCGTATAAAGGTGGACACCAGGGCCGATTAATACATCGTCACCGATATGGATCTTGGCGCTGTCTAAGAATATGCATTGGAAATTAATAAAAACACGTTCACCCAGATGAATCTGCGAACCATAGTCACATTGAAAGCCCGGCTCAATCACCACGCTGCCAAATTCGGCAAGCAAGCGTGTCACATGACGAAGGTTACCCTTGCTTGGGTGAGCATTGAACTTAGCACACGCAAGGCGAGCGGCTTCGCGTCGTAATCTAAGATCAAGATCGATCCCATTGAATGATTCACCTAGAACCATTTTTTCAAACTCTGTCCGTTCAGTCATATACCGTCTTTTTAAAAAATGTATCTCGAAAGTAAACAAAAAACGCGGCCTAAGCCGCGTTTTTAACGTTCACTATAATGACAAGCTGATTAAAGCATAGACGCCAAAGTGACTTCTAGTTTAGCCTGATCCGCTGCGAAGTTACGAATGCCTTCAGACAGTTTCTCTGTTGCCATTGCGTCTTCGTTCATTGCCCAACGGAATGCTGTTTCTGTGATTGCTGCAGGAGCAGGTTTCACATCCGTAGTTGGCACCAATTTACGCTCAAGTTTGCCTTCGTCTTTTTTCAACTCTTCAAGCAGGTTAGGGCTGATAGTTAAACGGTCACAACCAGCGAGTTGCTCGATTTCGCCGATGTTACGGAAGCTCGCGCCCATCACAACGGTTTTGTAGCCGTGTTGCTTGTAGTAATTGTAGATTTCAGTAACAGAGACTACACCTGGATCTGTTTCTGCAGTGTATTCTTGGCCAGTCGATTTTTTGTACCAATCAAGGATACGACCAACGAATGGAGAGATCAGGTAAACGCCCGCTTCAGCACAGGCTTGCGCTTGAGCGAAAGAGAAAAGCAATGTCAGGTTACAGTTAATGCCTTCTTTTTCTAGCTCTTCTGCGGCTTTAATACCTTCCCAAGTCGACGCGGCTTTGATTAGAACGCGGTCACGAGACACACCAGCTTCTTCATAAAGGGCGATCAATTTACGAGCTTTCGCTAGTGTCGCTTCTTTGTCAAAAGACAAACGCGCATCCACTTCAGTTGAAATACGGCCTGGAACATATTTTAGAATTTCAGTACCAATGATCACTGCAAGCTTGTCACCAGCGTCTAGGATTTGCTGGTCTTTATCGTTGCTTTGCGTTTTTGCCCAAGCAATCGCTTGATCAAGGAAAGGAGCGTACTCTGGAATTTGTGCAGCTTTAAGCATCAAAGATGGGTTAGTTGTCGCATCTTGTGGTAAAAAATCTTTGATTGCCGTGATATCACCGGTGTCGGCCACAATGGTCGTGAACTCTTTTAATTGAGATAACTTATTGCTCATTGCTCTTATCCTTTGCGTTGATGATTTTTGACCAATTCAATGGCCTCTAATAATACATTTACCTTTGCGTCAGCTTTGTGACCATTTTCAGATAGGTAGCGACGGAACTGTTTGCCGCCGGCTTCGCCCTGAAAAATACCCAAAATATGTCGGGTTAGGTGCATCAAGCGTTCGCCTTCTTCTAACTTGCGTTCAACATAAGGAACGAAAGCTTCTAGTGCCTCGTAGCGATCATGAACCAACGGCTGACCGCCAAATAATACTTCGTCGACTTGGCTTAAAATCCAAGGGTTGTGATAAGCCTCGCGGCCAACCATCACACCATCGACATGTGCTAATTGTTCTTGACACTCTTCTAATGTTTTTATGCCACCGTTTAGAATGATTTCAAGGTCAGGGAAGTCTTTCTTCAACTGATGTACATAATGATATTTGAGCGGCGGTACTTCACGATTTTCTTTCGGACTCAAGCCTTCCAAAATCGCATTGCGAGCGTGGACAATAAACGTCTTTACACCCGTTGTTGCCACATCACCGACAAAATCCCGTACTACGCTGTAATCTTCTTGGTCGTCTAAACCAATGCGATGTTTGATCGTCACCGGAATATCGCAGTTATCCTGCATGGCGCGCATGGCATCTTTTACCTTATCTGGGTAAGCCATCAAACACGCACCGATTAAACTGTTTTGTACTCTGTCACTTGGGCAACCCACATTAAGGTTAACCTCATCAAAGCCAGCTTGCTGCGCCATTTTTGCGCATTTACCCAATGCAATCGCGTCAGATCCACCTAATTGCAACGCAATTGGGTGCTCGCAACCATCATGACGTAAGAATCTTTCAGGATGATTACCTTGCAGTAACGCTCCAGTGGTCACCATCTCTGTATAAAGCAGCGTATTCTTGCTAAGTGTTCTAGCGAAAACTCGGTAATCGGACGTAGTCCAGTCCATCATGGGCGCAATGGAAAATCGACGATCAAGCTCAGCGCTTGAATTTACTGGGTTAGACCCATTATCTAGTGACATTCTTCTACTATCGAATTAATTCAAAAAAGCGTCGCGACATAAGAGAGCAACTCCCTGCGACTGATGCACAACATTATGTCATAAAATTACAAGATATCTAAGAGTCTGAGGGAAACATTGAGGTCTATTGGTGATAAATAAAGCGACCCGTTGTCCTTCCATCTAAAAAAGTCGTCGAAATGGTCCAAGCCATCCTCACTTTCCTAATAAAAAAGCAACAGCTTAAAACACCAGACTGGATAAACGACAACATCGACCGCATGAAAGACTGCGCCCAACGCAGCTTTGTATAGGGTTTGGGGTCAGATAAAAAAACAAACTATTTTTCATCTGACCCCAATAGATTCATCCACCTAACACCGACAGGCAACCCAAGTTACGACCAACAACTCAGCGACCAAGTGATAGAACGCCTTAAGGCAGAATTTGCCCAAGGCATGATGGGCAACATGGACGTCGCCACAAGGGCGGATGGGAGCTTGACGGATAAGCGAACGAGTTAATGTCTAACCTTACCTACCGTTTTGGTAGGTCAGGTCGGCACTTTCTAAGCCGCTTGTGTGGCGGTAAATGGGGGTCGGTGAAATGCAGACCCCCTATAAATGCTTCTAAGCCGCGTGTGCAGCAGTCAATTATCAAGGAGGAACGAATCGTTCCTCCTTGAAATCATAGGTGCAGGGCGTGATGGGCGTGGCTGCTAGGGATAGACGGTTTATTGTTTGTTGTTCTGGTTAAAAGTAAAAAAGGCTCTTAGAATCAATAGATAAAATTTTTCGGTTTCGTATTAATGTACTTTGGTTGAATATGTATACGCGTATGCGCACTATTTGAATGTTATGCTTTTGAGGAGAGTAAGTGTCGATTCTAGATGAAGTTCAAACGGAAACATGGCACATTTTGGTTTCCATTTATTCGTACCAAAGGTTGATTGAGGCTCTTTCAAGTAGCCCTACCAGATATGATTTTGCTAATAATCTTGTTGGTATTAATTCATTAGCTGAGATGATAGTCATACGAACGGCGAGGTTGGTTGATACACGAAAAGATGCACGTTCAATATCAATGGTTCTTAAAAGGTGTAGCTTTGGAATCAACAATGAAGCTGTAACAACGGCAGCAGATAATTTTAGAAGCAAGGCTGATCCCGTAGTAAAAATACGTCATGAAAAAATTGCCCATATGAAGCCTGGCACTCTGAGCCACTATCCTGTTAAGCCTTTAGCTTCGGAATTAATCTCTGCCATTGAGGCTCTTTTAGATTTTCTGGATACTGCGAGAGGTAAAGAGGTTTCGTATAATTATAAAGTTGGCTCTAAAGAAGCAATTATCGATTTAAGGGAATCTCTAAAGTGCGGTTACACAGTATATTCCTAATCAATATATGTAATAATGCATGTGTGCTATTTAATTTTTACGGTGGTTGAGTATGAACTCTCTAGTAAAATTTTCTGAGGAAATTAGACTGGTTTTTGAGCAAAATAAAGATCATATAGATCTCCCGTTTTTCTATAGCTTTCCAGTAAACTCATGTGAAAGTTCAGCATGTATTCACGGGGTTTTTTTAAAGGATAAGTTTCCGAATATAAAAATAGAAGTTTTGCATGGATATAACGAAGATAACGATGAAAATCATTATTGGTTAGAGATAGATGGTCTTGTATTTGATATTACTTGTGACCAATTTGACGGTGTTTCTATGCCAATCTATGGCTATTTAACACATCCGATGAGTGATTATTTTAATCATGTTGAACGTTTTACAATAATTGATTTTGTGATTAATTATCTTGATGCTGTTGTAGATGTTGAGGTTTTTAGTAGAAATAAAAGCAATATAAAGAAATGGCTGGGTGTAAATACATAATAAGATGATTAAATAGTGTATAACGGTTATAAGCGTTAATAGGGCAGAGATTTCAATAAATTTTTTTAATTTATTAATATTTGTGTCTTGATAAAGTGATATTTATCAAGATCCTGATTGTTTTTAAATAATTTTCACTATACTAAATGAGTGTTATTTTAATTAAATGTTAGGCGACAGGAGGTAATGTTGAATTCATTTTTCAATTTGGATATAGAGTCGTCTTTTAATGGATTAAAACATCTGGAGTTTTGTGATAATGGCCCATTACACAACCCCATTAAAGATCAAAGCATTAAATTCGATAAGCTAGGCAAACTTATTTTAACTACTATTGCAGAAGGTGATTCATCTACAGACAGAGTTAAGGAAACTGCGATTAAGTCCCCAATATGAGACAATGCCGATCTGACCATTACCTCAAGACCGAATGACATGAATCAGCTTTCCTTCGCCGATACCGAATTTACCAGCAAACGCCGCAAGACTCGCAAAGAGCTCTTCCTTGGTCGGATGAATGAGCTGATTCCATGGCTACAGCTCGAAGCTCAGATTGAGCCGTTTTACCCAAAAGCTGGCAATGGTCGGCGTCCATACCCTCTCGCTACCATGCTACGCATTCACTTTATGCAGAACTGGTACAACATGAGTGATCCAGCGATGGAAGATGCCCTTTACGAGATCACCTCTATGCGGCTGTTTGCTGGCCTATCATTAGAAGGTGCGATCCCAGACCACACGACCATCATGAATTTCCGTCACCTGCTTGAGAAGCATAAGCTGGGTCGTAAACTCTTCAAAGAAGTAAACAAATGGCTGTCTGATTCTGGCACCTACTTTAAAGAAGGGACAATCGTTGATGCGACGATTATTGAGGCAGCAAGTTCCACCAAAAATAAATCTAATGCACGCGATCCCGAAATGCACCAAACGCAAAAGGGAAAACAATGGTTCTTTGGCATGAAAGCTCACATCGGTGTTGATGCAAAGCGTGGGTTAGTTCACAGCTTCACCACGACGCCTGCCAATGATCACGATTTAAACCAGTTGACGGAACTTCTTCATGGCAATGAGTCATTTGTATCGGCGGACTCTGGCTACCGTGGCGTAGAAAAGCGCACAGAAACAAAAGATAAGAATGTCGATTGGTTAGTAGCTGAGATGCCCAGCAAGATACGTGCTTGGAAAAAGCACCCCCGCCTCAACAAGCAGCTGATCCGAACGGAATACTTAAAGGCGAGTATCCGAGCGAAAGTCGAGCACCCGTTTAGAATACTGAAATGCCAGTTTGGGTTCCGCAAAGTCGTCTACAAAGGCCTGTCTAAAAATGACAACAAACTCGCCGTGCTGTTTGCACTTGGAAATTTGTTACGAGTAGATCAGATGATACGTTCTGCACGGGGTTAATCCGTCCAAATAACGGTTGTAAGGTGCTTGAAGTACCTTACAAGTGGGTTAAGTGGTGATTAAATGTCGCTTCTGAGGAAATACTGTCACAAGCTGAAAGTCAGCTAAAAATTGTCTTACTTGTTCGTATGTTCCTTAAACACCGAGTTGGAACTGTTAGGATCAATAATGATAAAGCAGTTCTTCAATCTGATTATGGAATAGAGGTAGAGCTTAGAGGTGTTCAACCTTTTAACCATTCAAGAAATACAAATTATAAGCTAAATACAAGTGAGTTGGTTGAAAATAGTGAAGTAAACGAATTATATTGTAGGTATTTGGATCAAAGTGAAGGTTATATCCAAATTCAATATATTTCAAATATTCAATCTAATTATATTTTTCCTGACTCGGTAGATGAGAAGGTTGAAAGTATAAATAAAGTGTTTATTGAGGATGATGAACATGAAGGGGTTACTGTTGAGCATATTGAAAATAGAGAAGGGTTAAGTCGTTCTGCGTTATCCTTGAATATTGGTGGCATAAAGTTATATGTGGTTAGTGTAAAAGGGAATGATATCAATAGTGGCGTTATTGTTTATAAAACTGTCCAGAATTCTGAGGTTCGAGAAAGAATAAGAAATTGTGTCTCATTTTGTTTAGGTAAAAGAATAAGATATCATGGCTATATTGTTTTAAATAAAGACTATAAGTATGTAGAAGTTTCATATTTATCCAATAGATTTAAAAACTTAGACGACGAATATACTGCATTGATGCCCGCACCATTAGGCATGTTCAATTTCCAATTAAGCAGTAATGAAACTAATAGGCTTGCAAATGCTTTATATGATAATTATGAAAAATATAACCTGAGACATATTCTATGGGGATATTGGTATGCTCTTGAAGCTCCTTTGCATATGGCTGGAGTTCATTTTGGTGCATGCATAGAAGCGTTTCAATCTGCTTATGTTTCGGTACATTCAGAATGCTTTTCCAAAAAATTAATTGATAAATCTAAATGGAAAAGTTTTAGGGAGCAGGTTTTAAAAGTTGTTGATGAATTAAACATATCAGAGCAAGAGCTTAAGGTTTTTGAAAACAAAATAGCTAATCTAAATCAAACACCACAAAGCGTAATAACAGATCGATTTTTTTTAGAGCTAGGAATAAAATTGAGTGATTTAGAAAATTCGGCATGGAAGGAGAGAAATAATGCGGCTCATGGTAAATCATCAGGCGAAGATTTTAAAACACAAATTAGAAATATAAAAATTCTAAAGTGCCTGCTTCATAGAATGTTATTGATAGCAACTAAAGGAAGCGATTCTTATTTTGATTACTATAGTTATGGTTCACCAGTTAGAGCATTGAATGATTCAATCGTGGAGCCAATCACCTGATAATTGGGGTCAGAGTAAAATTAAATTAAATTAACCACCTTTCAAACTCGATCATATCAAGGTTTTGGTGGTTGCTCTGCTATTTATCCGCGGCCCCAACCTCGAACTCGTCGACCTAATTCAAGCCGTCCGCATGTACCAAACCCAAATCGCCCAACTCCGCACACCAGACTGGGTAAACGACAACATCACCCGCGTCTAGATAATTGGGGTCAGAGTAAAATCAAATTTAATTAGAATAACCACCTTTCAAACTCGGTCATATCAAGGTTTTGGTGGTTGCTCTGCTATTTATCCGCGGCCCCAACCTCGAACTCGTCGACTTAATCCAAGCCGTCCGCATGTATCAAACCCAAATCGTCCAACTCCGCACACCAGACTGGGTAAACGACAACATCACCCGCATGAAAGACCTCGCCCAACACAACTTAACGGACTTCTAAACGGCGATCAACTAAAGCCCACGTGGGCTTTAGTTGTTATTAATGTACTAAGAAGATAAATTGTTTTAATAGTTAAATTTATTCAAATATTAAGCTGTGAGGGATTATGGGTATTACAGAGCAAGAACAGACTCTATTTAACGAATGGAGTGTAAACCGAGAAGATTTTGTTGTTGATGGTGTCGTATCAGAAACCGACTATCTCAATTCAAAAGTGAAGTTGTGTTTTGTTTTGAAAGAAGTGAATGACGAAGGCGGCGGTGGCTGGGATCTTCGAGAATTTATTCGTAATGGTGCTCGCTCCCAAACATGGAACAACATCACTCGATGGGTGCAATGCATTCAAAAAAAAGATGAGGATGTTGATTGGAAATTGTTAGGTGAAATAACTGAAGCTGATAGAATAAATTTTTTAAAATCAATTTGCGCTATGAATTTAAAAAAATCGCCCGGTGGTCATACTACTGTTCGTGCCAGTTTCGATACAGTTGTTACTGAAGATAAAATTTTCATTAAAAATCAATATGATATATACAATCCTGGTATAACGGTATGTTGTGGTACTGGTTGGGATTTGCGTAATGTCTTAGATCTATATGATGGGAAAGTCTTTGAAACTTCTAGGGGAATCAAGTGGTTTAAAAACCATCAAAATAACCCTGTGATTATGTTTGCCCATCCAGCAGCTCGAGTGCAAGACTCTTTGCTTGTGTATGGTTTAATTGATGCTATACGTGAGATTACACTTAAGGTTAAAGCATTAGCATGAGAACAGAAGAGATATCAATATGAGAATTTAGGTAGTAGTTTTGAGCCAGATGAGAATAAGCAATGTTTCATCTGGCCTCATTCTTAATGATTTATAAGCACTTACTCGCCCATATCACACCCACGAACTCAGGATGATCGATAAACGGATTACGGTTGCCTTGTAGCTCTTGTACTCGGTCGTTACGGCGTTTTTCAAAGTCGGTGACGGCAAATTCATCATTCCATTTAACCAGCGTGCAAAGGTCGCCTATGGATGGCTGGCCGCTTTGTTTCTCGTTGCTGTCTAATATGATCAGGTCTGGCATGTTTTCAGGTGAAGCGTCGTCGCCAGCTTCGTAGCGTGTTGCCATGTAGAAGACCATACGGGCGATTTGGCCTTTGGCGCGGTCGGTTGGCTCAAACGATTCATTGGCTTTGTCTACATAGGTGCCACTGAATACTTTACTGCCATTGCCTAGGGTATCGTAGAAAGGATCGCCGCCCATGTCGTAACCATAGTTACTGTGAGCGCCGTTAATGTTCCGATCGGCAGGGCGTAGGTGGTGCAAGTCGGTGTACCCATCTTGGCTTTGTTTTTTGAATCCTCGCGACTTTGGCCAAACGTGTTCTCGGTCCCAAGAATCGTTATTGGATTTACCACGGTTTGCCTGGTTAATGTGTCTGGCTTCATCTAGGTAAAGCATTTGCACTAGGCCACATTTTGGCGCGTCATCAGGACAGGCGGAATCGGTGTAAACCAAGGCTTCCCATACGTCTATCTTCTTGCCATCGTACCAATCTGTATTACCACTTTGCGTATACTTAAGCGGCTTCTGACCATCTATGATGGAGTGCAGCTTCGATTTCAACGCGTCACCAGATAGCCCTTCCGTTCCATCGTAGTAACCCGCCAATACAATTTCCGAAAACAACATCAGAAACACAAAAAAACAGCGACGCATGGCACATTTCCTGAGGAATAAGATAGGCAGGATTGTAGGGCCGTTTGCTGTCAGTAATGCGTTTGGATTTGCAGTGTTTTGTGAGTAAGTGTATGGGTTGTATGAGGTTTGTGTGACAGCTTTGTGGTGTTATCTGAATGGCATTTTCGAGTTTGTAGTTATGAGGTTAATTTAGGTGTGATCTACTTTCTTAAGCATGATTCTCTAATATCCAGTAAATATGCAAGCTTGTCGTTTGGGGTTTTATCTTGGTGTCATACCCTTATAGTAATAGGTAAGCCTTTAAAAGGCGGTGGCGTTTTAATATTCGCGTCTCGTTCCTTGAAACGTAGAAGGAGGCAGGTTATGAGTAAAACTCTCGTTATAGGTGCAAGTGGTCAAATTGGTCAGTTGATAACGAAGACACTTGTTGAGTCAAAAGAAGTTGCTCGTGCTCTGGTGCGAGATAAAAGTAAGCTGGATGAATTTAAAGGCAGTGAGCTGGAGATAGTCGAGGCTGATCTTGAAGAAGATTTTAGTCATGCATTTGATGGTATTGATAATGTGATTTTTGTGGCTGGTTCTGGTGGTTCAACAGGTGCGGATAAAACCTTGCTGATTGATTTGTGGGCTGCTAAAAAAGCCGTCGACTATGCACAAAAAACCAATATTAAACAGTTTATTATGTTGAGCAGTATTGGTGCTGACGACCCAGATGCCATGGAGTCTGACATTAAGCCCTACTTAGTGGCTAAGCACATGGCGGATCAATACCTGATGGCGTCTGGTGTGCCATACACCATTGTTCGTCCTGGCCCATTAACGAATGATGAAGGCGAAGGGAAGATTACCACTAGACGACCAACCACCATAAAAGAAATGAAGATTCCACGAGCCGATGTTGCTAAATCAATTTTATATATTCTGAGTAGAGAAGATTTAAACGGTAAAATATTTGAGCTGTTTAATGGGTCATATGACATAGACACCATATTGTCTATAGAGTTTGATCTTAGTTGATATGTCTCGTCCTAAAATACGTTAATAGCCCAATGCTCTATTTAGGCATTGGGCTATTTTTTATTGGCCACTGTTGTTCGAGTGGTTTTAGGCCTAAATTCAGGTAATAAGTGATACAGCACTAAGTAGGTTCTGTTTCACTGAGTTGCTCGCTTTTCGATTGCTGTAATTTTTCGGCTTGAATGCGTTTGTATATTTCTTCCCTGTGAACGCTTATTTTTTTCGGGGCTGTAATGCCTATGCGTACTTGCGTACCTTGGATTCCTAATACCGTGACTTCCATATCATCACCGATATTAATCGTTTCACCTGGGTGTCGAGTTATGACTAGCATGATTCCTATCCTTTGGTTGTTGTCGACCACGTCAAGTTACAGTTTTTATTGTTAGCTAGTCAACAGTCTAAGTTGTTTTGTTATGAAAAAAAACCACTGCGCTAGTATGAAGAGGATGGCTTGTACATAGTTTAGAACATTATTCGGGCTTGGGTCACAACCCCTACAATCTGTAGATCATTAGCCACTTCAATAGGCCTGTAGTTTGAATTAAGTGGCGTTAAGTAAGTGCGAACCGCGTCTACGACAAATTTTTTAAAGGTTACGTCTTTGCTGTCTGCTAATTTCGCAACGATCAAATCACCACTATTTGCCGTTAAGGTAGGTTCAACAAGAATAAAATACCCTTCAGGGACGCTAATGCCAGATGATGACATCATGTTGTCGCCAATCACTTTTAGCCAAAATGCCGTTGCAGATACCGTGTCTGTTACTTCTAGGTGTTTTAGCTTTAAAGATTCTAACTCGCCTATGTTCGGCCATTGTGCAGCTTGTTGGGCGGTAATGATGGGTCTTAGGTTATTTTTAAAGGGCTGTGAGGTTTGATCATCATTGATGTAGTGAGAGGTGTTTTCTCTTACTTCATTTGTTGTGCCCAGTAACAGCCATTCTGCATCGCAATCAAGCGCTTTGGCTAAATTGAGTAGCTTTCGCGGGTTTTGTGTTCTGCCATCTTCGATTTTTTGCAAAGACTGCTGTGAAATGCCAACGCGCTTGGCTAGCTCTGATTGAGTTAGTCTAAGGTCGGTTCGTTTTTGTTTAACGCGTTCTGAGATGCTCATAAGGTGAATAATTACAACTTTATCTGTATTTGACAAACAATAAAAGCTGTTATCAAATACAGTAAAGGTTGTTAAGGAGGTTATATGTCAGCCATTGCAAAAGCAGTCGAAATTGTAGGGAGTCAAACTGCACTCGCGCACATCTTAGGAGTTAAGCAAGCTCACGTTTGGAACTGGTTGCACATCCATAAGCGTTCGCCGGCAAAATACATCCGGTGCATCTCCCTGGCAACGAGGGGGCAGGTTAGTGAAAGTGATTTACTGAAAGATCATGAGCTTTAGTATTTGAATTTGTGAATTTTGGGCTAGATGAAAAATAGCGCCTAGCCTTCATCGACTCCAAACAGCACAACTAGCAAAAACACCTTCCCGCAACCACCGAAAGCATTGATATTCAATGTTTTTTATCACAATTGATCACGTCATTCGGTGGTTTTTTCGGTTTAGTTGTTACTTAGTTCTGCAACAGAATTAAACGGAGGATGCACCGCCGCCGCCATCAATACGGTAGTAGGCGCCAGTGATAAAGGAAGCGTCGTCAGACGCTAGGAAGTACATTAAGTTGGCTATCTCATCGGCTCTTGCATAGCGTTTTAATGGTACTGCGGCTTCGAAGGCTTCTCTCGCTTCTTTTTCATGGCCTTTCGCTGAATTTGTTTCAATGGAGCGCATCATTGCTGTATCGACACCGGAAGGAGCGACGGAATTGACTCGGATATTATAAGGCGCTGCCTCAAGAGCGGCGGTTTTGCTTAAGCCGATTAAAGCGTGTTTAGATGAAACATAGGCGCTCATGCCCGGTGCGCCTAGTAATCCGCCATTGGATGCTGTGTTCACAATGACACCACTTTTTTGCCCCATCATTGTTTTCATCACATATTTTAGTCCAAGGAAGGCACCAATCAGGTTTACGTCCATTACTTTTTTGTAGTTTTCTACGGTCTGATCAACAATGTTAGCAAAATCGCCATTAATACCTGCGTTGTTTACAAAAACATCAATTTTGCCAAATTTATCCAATGTTTTTTGTACGTAATTCTCGACATCTTTTTCGTTAGACACATCGCCGTCTATTAATAGCGTTTCTCCATTGATCTCAGCAGAGATTTTCTCTAAGGCTTCTTTTGATAGGTCAACTAATGCGAGATGTGCTCCAGCGGCGGCAAATTTTTTCGCTGCGGCAATACCAATGCCGCCAGCGGCACCGGTTATTAGTACGACTTTATTTTCAAAGCTCATAAACTTCTCCTGTGAAATTAGAATGTATCTATACGGAAATAGCCTTTTGTTAAATGTTTATAACCTTTTCACCATAACGAAATTTATCCGAGGATTTGTGGTTAAAATAAGTAAAGAATCTGAAAGGAGCATTTTTATCGATTCTTCTGTATCAAGACTTATTTAATGTCTTTAGCAGGTGTTTGGCGCTAGGGCGGGTAGTGTTTTTTGCGGTTCAAGGAAGGTTTGTTGATTTTCGGCAAAGCTCTGTTCAGATGGAAAAAAGTCATAAAAATGCTCCTCTTGATAATTGATCGGAACAATTCATCAAAGTCGGCTAGTATCATCGTTGTGGAAAGTGATTACGGCTCTAATTTTTTAGTGTTGTTTGCTCGCAACTCAACAAGCACAGTGTCTATGCTCCTAAGTTTACGAATCTAGCTAAATAGTTCATTAACATAGTAATTTCAGGGTTAATTTAGCAAAAAAAATGCAATTTTAATGGTCTAATTGTTGCGGTATTGCCCATGGCGTTGATACGGGCAAGTTTTTGGAATGTTAAACAAAATGTAAACATTTAGACTTGTAACTAATAATTTTTGTCTTTATGCTAAATAAACGTTAAGTCGTTCTTCAACAACGATTTACGATTGTGTTTAACAACAGAGAGCCATTATGGTCACAAAACTCGAAGTTAAAAACCTATATAAAATTTTTGGAGAACATCCCAAGAAAGCATTGAAGATGCTTGATAAAGGCATAAACAAGGACGAAATTTTTAAAAAGACGGGTCAAACAGTTGGTGTAAAGAACGCCAGTTTGGCTATTAATGAAGGTGAAATCTTTGTTGTAATGGGGCTTTCGGGTTCTGGTAAATCAACCCTCGTTCGTTTATTAAACCGTCTTATTGAACCTACCCAGGGCCAAGTGTTAATTGACGGCCACGATATTACTAAAGTGGATGATAAAGAATTACGCGACATTCGCCGTAGTAAAATCAGTATGGTCTTCCAGTCATTTGCATTAATGCCTCACATGAATGTGCTCGATAATACGGCTTTTGGTTTAGAGCTTTCCGGCGTCAATGTACAAGAGCGTCATGAAAAAGCCCGCAATGCATTGGCTCAAGTTGGTTTGGAATCTCACGCAAATAGTTACCCTGACGAACTGTCTGGAGGTATGCAGCAGCGTGTTGGTCTTGCTAGGGCATTAACCAATAACCCTGATATTCTTCTTATGGACGAGGCATTTTCAGCGCTCGATCCACTTATTCGAACAGAAATGCAGGATGAGCTAGTCCGCTTGCAGTCCGAGCACCAGCGTACTGTAGTGTTTATTTCACATGACCTTGATGAGGCTATGCGTATCGGCGATCGAATTGCCATCATGCAAGGTGGTGAAGTTGTTCAGGTCGGAACACCAGATGATATTTTGCATAATCCTGCGAATGATTATGTCCGCTCCTTCTTCAAAGGCGTTGATGTTAGTAATGTTTTCTGCGCTAGAGATATTGCTTCTAGATCCAGTCTTACTCTTATTAAGAAAGATTCTAGCGAGGGGCTTATAACCGGTTTGAAATTGTTAAATGAAAATGAGCGTGACTATGGTTATGTCATTGATAAAAGCCAGCGATTTTTAGGAGTGGTATCTACTATTTCACTGCAAGATGTGATTAAGAATAAGCAGACGCTTTCTGAGGCTATTATTGATGATATTCAACCGATTGCTGCAGATACTTCTATCGGGGATATTATTTCGATTGTGGCTCACTCTCCGTGTGCTGTGCCGGTTGTTGATGATCAGCAGAAGTACGTAGGTGTTATCAGTAAAGCTCGTTTACTAGAAACATTGGATAAGGAGGCTTCTGTATGAGTACCGAATCAAATCCTTGGGCAACCCCGTCAGACGACACGGGTGCAGCGGAATCGACAGCCAGTAACCCTTGGGGTGGCGCTGCATCGACTCAAAATTCAGATGCTATGTCTATGTCAGCTAGTGGCACGCCTGTCGAGCAAACGGATTTTAGTTTACTTCATCCTTTTCAAGACGTTTGGATTCCACTTGATAGCTGGATTGAAACGGGTGTTAGCTGGGTAGTAACGAATTTCCGTCCTTTCTTTACCGCTGTTAAAGCGCCAGTAGATGCTACTTTGACAGCGGTTGATAGTACATTTAATGCTGCGCCTCCGCTGCTTGTTATTGCGTTGTTCGGTTTGATTGCTTGGCAATTGTCTGGTCGACGTTTGGCGATAGGCTCTGTAGTTGGCTTGATAACGCTTGGTGCAATTGGTGCTTGGCAAGAATCGATGACAACCTTGGCTCTAGTGGTAACTTCCGTCCTGTTCTGTATCGTACTGGGGATTCCGACTGGCATTGCCATGGCGCGGAGTGATCGCGCAGCCAAAGTGATTCGTCCGATTCTGGATATCATGCAAACAACACCAGCCTTCGTGTATCTGGTTCCAATCGTTATGTTGTTCGGTATTGGTAATGTTCCTGGGGTTATCGTGACTATTATCTTTGCTGTCGCGCCCGTTATTCGCTTAACGAACCTAGGTATTCGACAAGTACCCAGTGACTTGATAGAAGCAGCAAACTCGTTTGGTGCAGATAAGAAACAGATGTTGTTCAAAGTTCAATTGCCACTTGCTATGCCGACTATCATGGCTGGTGTTAACCAAACGCTAATGCTTGGTTTGTCTATGGTGGTAATTGCATCGATGATTTCGGTCGGTGGTTTAGGTTTGATGGTGTTACGAGGTATTGGCCGTTTAGATATTGGTCTCGCGACTATCGGTGGTATAGGTATTGTTATTCTCGCTGTTATCTTAGATCGCATGACTCAATCACTTGGACAAGATGCTCGTCAGCGTGGCACTCGTCATTGGTATGAAACTGGACCAATTGGCCTATTGCTCGCTTTTAAAAAATGAAAATCAAAACGGTTACACTAAACTCATTCAAAGGAGATGTTCCAATGAAAAAGGTAGTTACATTAACTTCACTTGCCGCACTGTTTAGCGGTGCTGTCCTAGCCGATGGTCACTTGCCTGGCGAAGGTGTCAAAGTCACAGCGGTACAAAGCCCAATCGCAGAAGAAACATTTCAAACAATAGTTGTTAACAAAGCGCTAGAAAAATTGGGCTACGACGTACAGCCAATTAAAGAGGTTGACTATAGTGCTGGTTATACATCTGTTGCGAATGGTGATGCACAGTTCCTCGCAGTGAACTGGTACCCTCTGCATAATGCTATGTACAAAAATGCCGGTGGTGATGACAAGTTTTATCGCGGTGGCAACTATATAGAAGGGGCGGCGCAAGGCTACCTAATTGATAAGAAAACCGCAGACAAATACAAGATTACCAATATCGCTGATTTCAAAAAGCCTGAAATTGCGGCTTTATTTGATACCAATGGTGATGGTAAAGCAGACCTAACGGGCTGTCAGGCTGGTTGGGGTTGTGAAGGCGTTATTGAGCATCAGCTAGATGCATTCAACTTGCGTGATAAGATTACTCATAATCAAGGTCAATATGCAGCGATTATTTCTGACACGATTGCTCGCTACAATGAAGGTGAGTCGATCTTTTATTACACTTGGACGCCTTATTGGGTATCCGGCAAGCTTGTTCCAGGTCGTGATGTTGTATGGTTAGAAGTGCCTTATTCTTCGAATCCGAACAACACAGACACTGCGCTTCCAAATGGTAAAAACTACGGTTTTGACATCAACAGCGAGCGAATTGTTGCAAACAAAGCCTTTGCTGAAGCCAACCCTGCTGCTGAAAAATTATTTGAGATCATGAAATTACCTATTAATGCAGTAAGTGCTCAGAATATGCTGATTGCAGATGGTGAGGATTCTCAGCGTGAGATGGATATCCATGCTGATAAATGGATCAGTGCTAATCAAGCGACATTTGATGGCTGGATCTCAGAAGCCAAAAAAGCGGCGAAGTAAAATACTTTGTTAATCAGTTTTTGATTTGTCTGGATTCTATTTGAGATAAAAAAATAGACAGCTAGAAGGTCAATATCTTGATGATGGTAATACTAAAGGATGCTGTATTTATACAGTGTCCTTTTTTGCGTCTGCTGCTAATTTTTATGTTGAATATTGACTGCTAGTAGTCAAAAAAAACGCCTTTCATTACCGAATAATGAAAGGCGTGTTTGGCCATCCGGCCTAGTGGTTTACCGTCACCTCAGAGCCCTCTGAGGTGACGATCTGGTCACCCGTCACTCGGTTGTTCTCCCGGTGGTATTTGGGCTTTCTCGTTGTTTTGACTTTCTAGGTCTTGCTTGCCGGCCAAAGGGCGGATTTGTCCGTTGTCGCGGTAGAAACCAATGTCTTTTAAGTAATGGTCATCAAGCTGACGAAACAGCTGGTTCGTACGGCGAGCTTCGAAGTATTCTTTAGCGGCGTTGAATAGGGCGATGATACTCATAAGTTTTCTCCAAAATATACATTTAATAGTGTGTTTTGGCGGAACTTACGGGGTGATTTCTTACAGAGGTGACCGCGTAAATTCCGCGGTCAATGGTGTATTACACAGGCATTGAACACGTGGACAAAGTTTTGCGTACTCGATTATTACAGCGAGTCGCCATGGAAGAAGTAGAATGATTTAGCGTATAAATTGTCATTTTGCTTCTCCTTAACTTTGAGGTTTATTCATTGCGTTATGCATTGTGTAATATTTGCTCGTTTGAGCTCCTTAATTGAGCCTTTTTTCGTGACTTATGTCAATTACTTATATTGAAATAACGGTTCTTTTTTTAAAAACTATAAATACACTCTTGAATGCAAAAAAACAGTTTGTTTATGTCGGTATTGTGGGTGTGTTTTGCTGTACAATTCTTCGCGATTTTCCTGTGCTCTTTTTATAGTTAACAAATGTAGTAAGTGACCTCATGGCGACGAAAGCAACAATTTACAAAGCATCGGTTCAAGTGTCTGATATGGATCGGAACCATTACCAAAGTTATGAATTAACCTTGGCATTACACCCTTCTGAAACCGAAGAGCGCATGATGGTGCGTTTGGCGGCGTTTGCCTTGTTGGCTGATGAGAAAGAGGGTGGCGAGCAACTGAGTTTCAGTAAAGGTATTAGTACTGAAGACGAGCCAGATCTTTGGCAGAAAAATTACTCAGACGAAATTTTGCTTTGGGTCGAGTTAGGTCAGCCAGACGAGAAGCGTTTGCGCAAAGCCTGTGGTCGCGCTCAAAACGTCGTTGTAGTGAATTACAACGATAAGTCCGATATTTGGTGGGAACAAAACAAAGGCAAGAATAGCCGTTTTGATAACATGCGAGTATTGCGTTTCCCAGAAGCTCAAGTTGAAGCGTTAGCGAAGATCTGTACTCGTTCTATGCAATTGAATGTAACCATTCAAGACAGCGAAATGTGGATCTCTGGTGAGCTAGGCGAATGCCAGATGACACCTATGTGGCGAGGCGAGCAATAAGCTCACCTTCCACCACGATGTGCAGTTTACAGTGTTACGCCTTGTGCAAAGTGCGTTGGAACAGCGCAACCGCTTTGTTGTAACACTCTAAGGCGAGGGCAGGGTCGTAACGATCGCCTTCGTCGCGCATGAAAGCATGCTGGCCGTTGAATTCATGCCAAGTGAATAAGCGGTTAGTATCGATCAATTGCTGGTAAATCTTCTGGCGTCCTTCCGTAGAAACATGCGGGTCTTGTTTGCCCCACACCATAGTGATTTCGCCTTGAATTTCTTTTGTGCGAGTAAAAGAGTCGTTACCTTCATCGCAAGGAATGGTATTCGAATGAATGTCTGTTGCGTACAAGCAAAAAGCCGCTTGGATGCGAGGATTTAATGCCGCACGATATGCCAAATGGCCTCCTAAACAAACGCCCATGGTGCCAAATTGCCCCGTGCAATAATCTTGCTGTTCGAAATATTCCAGCATAGCCACGGTGTCGCTGTCGTGCGCTTCTAGGGTTTTGGTGAATTTGTCCGCGTTGCCTTTGTCTTTGCCTTCATCGTCATAGCCCAAGACTGTGCCGATTGGGTTAAGTTCATGAAACACTTCTGGCACAATCACCACAAAACCATGGCCAGCCATAATCGCAGCAGAGCGGGCAATTGGTGCGGTTTGTTGGAAAATCTCAGAGTAGAAAAAGATACAAGGAAAGCGACCTTCTGCTTGAGGGCGATAAACCGTGCAGCGCATGGTGCCGGTTGGCGTGTTAATATCTTGATCGTGACGTTGAATGATCATGGTAATCCTTAAAGCGATTTGTCATTTTCCTACATGATATTCGACCCAACTGGGATGAGCCAGCCGCAAAGCTTTCAAATAGACATAAAAGCTCTTAAATAGATAAAAAACTAAATTTAACCAACGAGTAGAAAGAAATCGTGCGAATTTTATTGATCAGTGCTTACGAAGCTAGCAGCCATAAAGCCTGGGCAAATACCTTGATGAATGGTTTAGATCAGCATGAATGGAGTTACTTGTCTCTGCCTGCTCGACATTTTGCGTGGCGGATTCGCGGTAACGCCATGAGTTTTGCGTTTGATCCGCAATTTAAACCTCAGATAGAGCAAGAGTACGATTTGGTCATTGCGACGTCGATGACAGACTGTGTCGGTTTAAAAGCCTTTTGCCCAAACTTACAGAACATTCCTTGGGTGCTGTATTTTCATGAAAATCAATTTGCCTATCCTGCCAGCGACAAACAGCAAGGCTTGGTGGAAATGCAGATGGTCACCTTGTACAGCGCCTTGGCTGCTGACCTGTGCGTGTTTAATAGCGCATTCAATAAAGACTCTTTCTTTGGTGGGGCGCAGGCCTTGTTAAAGAAACTGCCTGATTACGTCTCGCCAGATTGGTTAAATGACATAGAAGCCAAATCCCAAGTGCTTGCTGTGCCTTTGGATATGCCTACTTCAATCGAGTCTTTAGTAGAGACGAGTTTAGCGTCAGAAATAGAGGAGAGTGGAAAACTCCCTGAGCCTATCAAATTGGTTTGGTCGGCGCGTTGGGAATTTGACAAAGGGCCTGATCGATTACTGGCTATGCTAGAAGAACTAGAGCGCCGCAAGCTAGACTATGAAATTGCCATTCTTGGCGAACAGTTTCGTTCTATTCCAAAAGAATTTGATCAGATTCAAGCCAAGTTTGCTCATCGAATCACACAGTTTGGCTTTGCACCAAGTCGGGCGGATTATCTAGGTTTTCTTGCGTCATCAGACATTGTGCTTTCTACCGCATTGCATGAATTCCAAGGCCTTGCTGTGCTAGAAGCGGTCGCGCTGGGTTGTGTGCCAGTGCTGCCAGACCGACAGGTTTATCCAGAGCTGTTTGGCAATCACCTAAACGAAAAGCTGTATCTTTATCATAGCGATTTGAAAGATATTCAAAGCGAAGCCGAGCGAGCAGTGGACTTGATTCTGCGTGTTGTTAGGGATGATGTGAAAGCGCCAGATGTTAGCCATTACCAAGCCGAAAACTTACTAAAAAAATATGATGAGCTTATTGATCAGCACGGATGTCAAAATGATTATGTATAGACAACTTGGCTAATCTGTATTTTATCAAGCACTTATTGTTTCTGTTTTTCTCTACATTATTTATGAATCAAAATGGCGCGTAATGCTTTATATTGCGCCTATTTTGTGCGATATTCCTATGGTTGATGCCTTAAAAATAAAAACAAATTCACTTTAATCGTAAGAAAGAAGAGCAAATCCACGTCATTTTAATATGTATATACATGTTGGTATGTATGTTGCTTTTTAGCTTATGATTAATAACCTTCTCATAGGAAGTCTTCATATGAATGCTACAGATCCAAAGTCAGGAGCGGTGTCTCCACTGTCTCTTCTTAAACTCATTGCCTATAGCTGCATTGGTCTTTTTGTCTTTTTCATTCCGATCAATATCGGTGGGAAAGAAACCATTCCGCTTGATCATATTGTGTCTTGGCTCCGTAATGATTACGGTCAAATGGCTGAGGTTTACGCTATTTTAGTGGTGTTGGCTGGTGGTGCTTATCCTTTTATCTCGGGTAACTGGAAAGCCAGTAAAACGCAAACGGTGTTGTCTATTTTTAAAGTCTTGGGCGTCGTCACTGCGATAATGGCGTTTTTCTCCGTCGGGCCTGCCTTTTTATTTGAAAAAGACATGCTGCCTTTCTTGTTTAGTAAATTGGTGGTGCCGGTTGGTCTGATTGTACCGATTGGTGCGGTATTTCTAGCCTTTCTGATTGGTTACGGTTTGCTTGAATTTGCCGGTGTGCTTTTACAGCCGATTATGAAGCCTCTGTTTAAGACGCCAGGTAAATCAGCGATTGATGCGGTTGCGTCCTTTGTAGGTAGTTATTCTATTGGCTTGTTGATTACCAATCGTGTTTATAAGTCTGGCCAATATTCCGCGAAAGAAGCGGCGATTATTGCGACTGGTTTTTCTACCGTCTCGGCAACCTTTATGGTGATTGTGGCGAAAACACTGGGCTTGATGGATGTTTGGAACGTCTTTTTCTGGGCCACTTTATTGATCACTTTTGTAGTGACAGCCATTACAGTACGCATTTTTCCGCTTAGCAAAATGGACGACACGGCAGAAAGCCGTGAAGTCGAAAAGTTCGAGCATTCGCGCTTCAAACAAGCGGCATTGGAAGGGTTGGATGTGGCGAAAAATGCCGCGCCCATTGGTCGTAATATCCTGCAAAACATCAAAGAAGGCATGTTAATGGCAATGAGCATTTTGCCTTCTATTATGTCGGTTGGTTTGTGTGGCTTGTTATTGGCGAAATACACGCCAGTGTTTGAGTGGATTGGTTACCTGTTTTACCCATTCGCATGGATCGCCCAGTTGCCAGATCCAATGATGGTGGCGACAGCGTCGGCTACTGGTTTGGCAGAAATGTTCTTGCCTGCGTTAATTGCAGCGAAAAGCGTGTTTGTTGTGAAGTTTGTCGTTGGTGTAGTGTCTATCTCATCCATACTTTTCTTCTCTGCATCGATTCCTTGTATCTTGTCGACCGAGATCCCATTGAATATTAAACAAATGTTGATTGTTTGGTATCAGCGTGTGGCTTTAACGATCCTCATTGCTTCACCTGTAGCATTTTGGGCTGAGTCGTTTGTTCAGTAATCAATAAATAGTCGCTTCACTGCTATTCAACTATGAGCAATAGATAGCGATAGAAAAATACACTAAAACACACCTAATTGGCGCTTCTACATCAATTTGGTGTGTTTTATCTTTCCTTTCAAAATGTCGAATTTCTTCAATTAATGCTGATCAGCTATCGCTAGGATTGGGCTTCAAATTTTTTCTTTGGAGATCTCAATATGTTAAAACGTATCAACTATTATGCTGCTGCTCCACAAGTGTTCGAGTTGTTGTTCAAGCAAGAAGAAATTTTAAGCAAACAATTTGCGGATATACCAAGCTTAGGTAAAACTATTTTGGAGTTAGTGAAGCTTCGTGTCTCACAAATAAACCAATGTGCTTTTTGTTTGGATATGCACAGTACGCAAGCATTTGAAATGGGTGAGACGTACGAGCGAATGATAGCTTTGAATGCGTGGCAAGATTCACCGCTATTTTCTGAGCAAGAACGTCAGGCTTTGGCTTGGGTGGAGCATCTTATCGCAGGTCATTCTGTTGGGGACGGTCATTATGAAGAAATGCTGGCAAATTTTGGTGAATCTGGATTAACTCATTTAACCATTGCTATAAATGCTATTTCTAGTTGGAACAGAATAGTAAAAGTATTTAAACCTGAAGTAGGTAGCTTTCGCTGAACAAGCGGTTTGCCTCCACCAGTAAATGAGAGGACTAATATGTTATCGCCCTTGTTGTTTGATATTCGCTTTCCGCAAGGGCCACTTTCTCTGTGGGTACAGGCTATTTGGTCGGCACAAATCCCAATGGATCAACAGGGTGTTACGCGTCGATTGGTTGCTGATGCAGGTAGTGGAATATTGTTCAATCTTGGAGAGCCGATACGGGTTGATCAAGAAGTTTGGAATGAACCAGTGATATTTCAATCAACCAATCGGCAGGCGCATATTATTCATTTACCCACTGGTGCTAATTTAGTTGGTGTGCGTTTTCAGCCCGGAATGGGTGGCTTGTTGCAGACGGAGTTAGCTGCGCTGGAAGGCAATATTGGCTCATGGCAATCGTCTGAATTTATCCAATCTTTATTGGTTCAGTTAAAAAGTATTTTAAGTGTAGAAGAACGTATTAATTTATTGGATAAGGCTTTCGATCACGTTACTTCAGGATCGACATATGATCATGACCCAGTAGTGAAAGCCATAGAATTGCTTCAACAATCTTCCCGAGTTGATTTGTTAGATAGCCTTCCTCTTAGTCAGCGTCAAATAGAACGTCAGTTTCAAACTCGTTTGAGTATGTCTCCAAAATACTTCCAACGCTTGAGAAGAGTTCGAGCGGTTTTGTTGGCTCTAAAAATGGAAGAAAATCATGTCAAACTGGCTGAACTCGCTGTCGAATACGGTTTTTCTGATCAAGCGCACATGACACGTGAATGTCAGTTAATCGCAGGTATTACGCCAAAGCGTTTTATGAAAAGCAGGTTATTACGCTAACGGGTTTATTTTCAATGGTGCCTACCGTCAAGTTTGCTATGATTCCAGCATGAAATCAAAACTGCAACTTACCGCTATTTATCTGCCTGTTTTCCTAGTGTTGTGGCTGGGGCTTTTCCTCGATAGCAAAGCATTGGCGGAGCACATTCCGTTTAATCAATGGATCACTAATTTCTTGGTATTGATCTGTTTTGCCTGGGTTTATTCTCGTGTTACGGCAAGAATCAAAAAGCTGATGTTGTATGGCATTGCTTTGGCTTTGCTGGGGGAGGTGGTGTTTTCTATCGTGCTGGGAATGTACGAATATCGGCTTGAGAATGTCCCTATTTATGTGCCTCTTGGTCACAGTCTTATTTATGCCGCTGTGTTTTATATCCAAAAAGAAAAAATTATCCAGCGTAATAAGGCACGTATTATTTCGATTTTGTATTGGGCAATGATCGCCTATTCGAGCCTTTGGCTGCTGTTCGACCAGGATGTATTTGGCTTCCTTTGTATGTTGGTGATTGTGCTGCTGTTAAGAAAGAAAACGGGCAATGAGCTGTTTTTTCTTATCATGTTTTTCATGGTGGTGTATTTGGAATTGCTGGGAACTTATTACCAGTGCTGGTTTTGGCCCGACACCTGGTTCGGTAAGGTGCCTTTCATTGCGAGTAGTAATCCGCCGAGTGGCATTAGCGTGTTTTATTTTGGTTTCGATATTGGCTGTTTATGGATGTATAAAAAACTGAATAGACAAAAATGGAACCGCATGAAGATACTTAGACAAATCCGGTCTTCATAGCAAAAAAAAGAGTCACGTTATTGGCGTGACTCTTTTTTGTCTAAACTTTGCTTTAACGCTTATAGATCAGCTTCAATCGATGCAACAAGTGCGTCGTCTTTCGGCGTCACATCTGGAGAGAAACGCTCAACTTTGCCATCTTTGGTGATCAAAAACTTCTCAAAGTTCCAAACTACTTCTGGTGCCTTTGTCGCTTCGATTTTATGACCTGCCAACATGTTAACCATAGCATCGCGATTTGGTGTAACCGGTGCTGCTGTAATCAAGCCTTTGTATAAAGGATGCTTGTCTTCGCCAGTGACAGTAATTTTGCTAAACATTGGGAAGGTTACATCGTAGGTAAGGCTGCAAAACTGTTGAATTTCTTCATCGCTACCTGGTTCTTGACCTGCAAAATCGTTGGCAGGGAAGCCTAGGATTTCTAAACCTTGCTCGTGGTATTTTTTGTACAAGGCTTCAAGACCTTCGTACTGTGGCGTTAGCCCACATTTAGACGCAACGTTAACCACCAAAACGGTTTTGCCTTGGTAAGTCGATAGATCAACACTTTTGCCTTGGATGTCATTAACTGTCAAATCTAATACGTGACTCATGGAAACCTCTTATAGATGATAAAAACTAATTTTAAAAATCCATTTAAGCATAGCGTTTAATGCTTGGTTGAAATGCGAAGCAATTGCATAAATTAATGTTATGCGTGTTGTTCGCTTTTTAAAGGGCCGCCTTGGTCTAACAATAATTCACGTAATTTGCAGAACACTTCTGGCGATTGACGAACTCCGTCGTGTTCGTAGCTATTGGTGATCCAAACTTGAGAGTGTCCGACTTGGCTCGCCGTTTTTAGCGACAATTCACGGGGCACGTACATGTCGTTGTGATACACAGCGGCGACAACGGGCACCTTGTTCTTGGCAAGTTTTTCGAGATCATAAAGTGGCGCGTAGTCTTGGTATTCCGCTAGGGCGTTTGCTGCATCCGCAAAAGGGCGCAGTGAGGAAATTTGATCAAACATCCACGGATAGATCATTTCGCCAGTAAGCATCAAAGGTGAATTAGATGCATCAAATTCACTAAACTGATCTCGCAGCTGTTGTGCGGCCCAGCTAGTGCTTTCATTAGGTCGGCCATAGATACTTTCATGAATCGCCGCAAATAGCGGGCCTTCATGGTAGCTGGTGATGTTCATTACTTGTTCTAAAAATACATCACTGAGTCGTGTTTTATCGCTGCCTGCAAAGGCTTCATCGACTAACCAATGCACTTGATCAATCCCAGGGCCCATTCCCAACAAAATACCAATGCTTTGGAAGCGTTCTAACGTAAGTTGGTCGCCATCAGGCAGCCGTACCGTTTCGTTAGTAAGGCATTGAGCGATTTTTGCTATGGTATTGGCGTCTTCCGGGTAACGCGCATAATAGTCTTGGTTCTTCTCGATCACGCGCTGATAAGTTAGCTGATATACCTCTTTTGCTGATTCTTCAAGCCCAGCCAATCCGCCCGTTACATAACATGCCGCCAGACCTTCTGGTGCTTGGGATAAGTACGCCAGCGTAATAAAGCCACCGTAGCTTTGTCCTAAGGTCTCAAATAAACGACCACCATAGACCGTTTTACGTAAGTGTTCGCAGTCGGCCACTATGCTGTCGGCACGGAATTTAAGTAGGTAATCTCGGCCGTCCTCCGCAGACAATTTACTGATAAGGTTAGTATCAATTCGGCTGCTGCGACCTGTGCCACGTTGATCGATTAAAATAACCCGATGGGTTTTTAATGCTTCCGCCATCCATGGTGGGGAGCCTGGCATTGGGCGAGGGGATTTTCCACCAGGCCCACCTTGTAAAAATAATAACAAAGGCAGCTCATCATCGGCGCGGTTTATATCCACTACTTCGCGAGCAAACAGTGTGATCGTTGGGGTGTTGCCAGCAGAATAATTAACGGAATTTTTATCACAGGAAGCCCAATCTAGAGGTACGTCCAACTCGTATTCGGTAATCTGCATGCCTTTCATCTTGTACTGTTTCTGTACTGCGTTCATTCTTACCTCGTTGTTATGTATAACGATTTGACGGTTTGTATTGTTGGATACTTTATACTTGATAAATGCGGGTGATGAAATGTTCAGCGACTTTTTTGGGCAGGTCGCTGTCGGCTAACAAAGTTGAAAGCCCTAGGTTGATTGAATGAATTTGATCTGGGCTTAAATCGTCTTCAATCTGGAATTCCGTGGTAATCCAATCTTTATCGTCATGGCCTTTTTCGATGTGGCGTGAAATCTTGTAATGCTCAATACGTTGAGCAAGAAAATAATTACTGACAAGTGTGAAATACTCTTCGGTTTCTTCTGGAGTAATATCGTGCTTAACAAGATACTCTTGCAATAGGTTTTCTTGAGGGACGTTGGACTTTAAATACGTCTCCATCAGTTTGCTGTCTTTCGTAAACGCCCCCATGCCTTTATAAAGATTGCTTAGCGTTACAATTACGCTCATGGATGCCGGAGTGGATGCTAGGTAATCTTCGAGCACCTGAACTGCCATTTTTGGAAAACCTAGGCTGTTAAGATGAGAAGCGTAGTTACTGTAAATAGTGGCATTATCTAGGTAATTTAATGTTTCGAAAAACGCTTTGCTCAACTCTTTTTGGTTACCCAGAGCCACTTGTAAATACATCATTGCCACGTGACTGTAGCCTTTAGACAGTTCGCTTAGATGACTCATTTTTACTCGAATATCTCGTTCAATACTGGCTTTTTCGAACTCAGTTAACACACTAAATGGCCCCATTTGATAGTAAAATTGCTCACATTGAGTCATTACATCATTCATGAGGTCGTTTATCGAAAGCTCGGACTGCGTCATCGTTTTTCCTACGTTCTCTATCATTTAGCCAATTCACCATGACTTGATCCTAGCAAATATGATTGAAGCACGACTATAGCCACTGACAAAAAGAGCAAGCTCAACATGATTTCAATGTAGAAACGACATAAATAGTGCAAAACTTGCTGTAGAGACGGTCCTTAGGCTTGTAATTGTTATTTTTAGTACTTATCTATTACTTTATCAATAATGATTGCGATATGGTTGTCAGACACCGTCTACATTATATTTATTACAAGAGAGAACTTCGGAGCGGCTTTATATGAAAAAACTAAATTTTTACCCAACAACTGATATCGACGAATTGGCTTGGCCTGAAGAAAATTATGACCTTACCATCGATTCCCCAGCACTGAGCTTTTTTACTGATTTTAAAAACAATAAACCGTTGATCGTTGAGTCCACATGGTCTGTGTTAAATGTTAAAGAGCTCATGCAAAAAGAGCATGTGCGCTTAAAATTTGTCATTGATGAAAATAAGCATTTTATTGGCGTTGTTAGTGCTGATGATCTGATCGAACGAAAAATTGTTCAAAAAGTTTCGGAGGGTTTGGAGCGAGCTGAAATCGTTGTTGCTGACCTAATGACAGCTAAAAAGAATCTAAAAGCATTGGATTGGCAGGATATTTCCAAAGCCAGCATTTCTGATGTCATCACCGCCCTTAAAAATGATGGTGAACGTCACTGTCTTGTTATGGATCGTGAGAATCACAAGATTCGAGGCATTTTTTCAGCCAGTGATATTTCGCGCAGACTGCGTCTTAACATCGATATTCAAGAAAAAACCAGCTTTTCTAAAGTATTTACCGCGACACTGTAAAATTCCAAAAAGACATTCTTTGATTGTCTGATCTTTTCATAGCCCCTTATTGCCTACTGTTCGTCCATAGGCAATAAGGGGCTATTTGGTTTAATGCAGTTAACTTAATCAACTTTTCGATAACATGGTCAAATACATTTACATGCAAAGCCATGCTGTCTTCTTCCTATGAAAACAGTTCTTTCAGCATTGGCTCAGGGTTGTTTAGGAAGGCTCTTGTTACTCCGTAATGTTCGGTGTCTTCGTATTTGACTGGGTAAATGCCAGTTTTATCGATTTGGTAAATTTTCGCTCCCGGATACGCCATCAGAATGGGGGAGTGCGTCGCTATGATGAATTGAGACTGATTGTTTATCAGTTGATGCATTCGACTTAATACAGCAAGTTGTCTTGTTGGTGAAAGCGCGGCTTCTGGTTCGTCAAGGAGATAAAGCCCATTTCCACCAAAACGCTTCAACATAAGAGCGAGAAAAGATTCACCATGGGATTGATGATGCAGCGACTTTCCGCCATAGCTATCTTTAATAAATGGTCCTGGCGAGGGGTCTTCATCTAATTCATCTATATTAGTGGCAACGTTATAGAAGCTTTCTGCTCGAAGAAAAAAGCCGTCTCGGTAGCGTTTAAAGGATTTCGAAAGGCGAAGGTAGCTATGTAGATCTGAATGAGTACTGCGTGTACCGAAGTTGAAGTTTTTTGTGCCGCCTTCTGCGTTGAAGCCCAGACTGACTGCAATGGCTTCGAGTAAGGTGGATTTGCCACTGCCGTTTTCCCCAACAAAAATAGTCACAGCTTTATCAAACTCAATAAAATCCAGTTCTTTTACCGCTGGGATAGAGAAAGGATAAACGTCAAAGGACTCGATCAAATCTCGTTTAAGTTCGATTGCTTTTAAATATGGCAGCGGTTCCATGCTCATTACTCTTGTTACTTGTTTAAGGGTTGCTCATATACAAAAGAGCCTCAAGTGAGGCCCTTTTATTGAGTGTTAAACATAATAGCAATATAGCGCTAAGCAATCCAAATCTGCTGTACGTTAACAAACTCCCGTATGCCTTGCGGGCCAAGTTCACGTCCATAACCGGATTTTCCAATCCCACCAGATGGCAACCTTGGGTCGCTTTTTACGATACCGTTCACAGCAATTTGTCCGGACTCTAGGGTCTCAATAGCTCTATCTATGGCCACTTGGTTGCTCGTCCAAATGCTGGCGCCTAAGCCATATTCTGTTTCGTTCGCCAATTCCAGAGCTTGATCAATCGTATCAATCGGCGTCACGCTGAGCACTGGGCCAAAGGTCTCTTCTTCAAACACTGTCATGCCAGGTTTTACATCAACCAATAACGTCGGCGGATAGAAAAAGCCCGAGCGAGAAGGTAAGTCGCCGCCAGTTAAACAGCGTGCACCCGCGTCGATGCTTGCAGATACTTGGCGATGTAATTGATCTCGTAAGTCTTCTCTCGCCAATGGCCCTAGATTATTACTTTCGTCTCTTGGATCACCACATTTAAGTTTGCTAAAGCGTTCACGCAGTGCTTCACAGACTTCGTTATAAATCGATTTTTCGACAAACAGGCGTTTTACGGCGATACAAGATTGCCCCGCATTTATCATGCGCGAGAGAGTTATAATATCGAGTGCTTTTTCTAAATCCGCATCGGCCATCAGAATGCAAGGATCAGAACCGCCAAGCTCTAAGACGGCTGGTTTTAATCCCGCTGCCGCTTGTGACGCAATGGATTGTCCCGCCTTACTTGAGCCGGTAAAAGACACGGCTTTTACTTGCGGATGGTCGATCATTTTACTCGCCACCGAGTTGTCGACGGCTAAGTTTGCGACGACGTTTTCGGGTACGCCAGCTTGATAAAAACATTCCACCAATTTTTTGGCTGTGGCAGGCACATTCGGATCGGCTTTTAGCACGCAAGTATTACCCGCCATCAAGGCAGGTGCCAAAAAGCGTAATGCCAACCAAACCGGTGCGTTCCAAGGCAAGATGCCCAACACCGTACCAAGAGGAGGGTATTGCACATAGCTGTGGCTCGCATCCGACTCTAAGCTTTCAGGTGTTAGAAATGCTTCACCATTATCGGCGTAATATTCCGCGCACCAAGCGCTTTTCTCGACTTCAGCTATGCCTTCTTTAATTGGCTTACCCATTTCAAGCGCCATTAAATCGGCCAGTTCGTGTTTGTTTTCTCGCATCGAAGCGGCAACGGCTTTTAATATAGCCGCTCGCTTTGGAAAGCTTTTCGCCTTCCATTCCGAGAAGCCTGCCGCCACCTTATCGATGGCAGAGCTTGCTTCATCGAGTGACAACGCAGCGCAAGAAGGTAAGGCTTGCCCAGTTGTAGGGTTAATGCTTTCAAGGGCTGCAGTTTCTAGTTTGGCTGCTGTTAACATAGTCACCTCCTAATTAGCTCGCTGCTTTCTCGGTTTGCTTGGTGTTCGATTTGGACTTTTTGACACCTTCTTTTGCTGGCAAGGTGTTGGATAGGTCAATAGCTTTCTTTTCCTGAGGCACGGCTATGCCGGATTCGGATTTCACCGTAAAGTCGCGATCCATGCTAAAGAAAGAGCGACAGCCATCTTCGGTAATTTCGATGGTATCGGAAATGCCACAGGTTTTATCGCCTTCAATGCCCCACATCCATGGAATCATATGGAAAGTCATACCTGGTTTTAGCACCGCAGAATTACCTTGTTTCAAGCTGATGATGTAGCCTTCATCCCAGCTTGGTGGGAAGGCGATGCCGATGGAGTAGCCAGAACGCGTGATTAAACTGGCACCGACTTGGTTGTCCATAATAATGTTTCGCACCATATTATCCACGTCCGACACTGTCATGCCCGGCTGCACCACGCGATGAATTTCATTGAGCGCGCGCTTCATGATTTCTTGTGATTGATACATGGCGTCAGATAATTCGCCAAGAATCACAGTGCGCATCATGGCGGTGTGATAACGGCGATAACAACCACCGACCTCCAAAAAGACGTGTTCATTCGGTTGAACCGTTCGACCTTCGAAAGTAGCGTGGCCTATCATGCTTCGTGGCCCAGAAGTCACGTAGGGCATGACTGCTGGTGTTTCGCCACCCGCGCGGAACATAGCCGCTGCTATTTCTGCACCGATTTCGTTTTCCGTAATGCCTGGGCGACAGATCTCAATGCCGGCTTTCATACCGGCTTCTGTCGCCAATGCAGCACGGCGCATTACCATGATTTCTTCTTGAGATTTGCAGATTCGGCCTTCTTCGACGATGCCGAAGCAATCCATCAATTTGGCGTTTTTCAATGTCGTGTGAATACAATCCTGCTGATAAGCTGGAAAGAAGTAGCTATTGCGTTCGTAACCAATACGCTTGTCAGCTAAACCAAATTCCCGCAGCGCATCCACTAGCATTTGAATCGCATCGCCTGTATCAGGGTAAGGTCGAGTTAGTTCAACCCATGTGCGAGCAAATATATTAGATTCTTCCAACGCTCGGGTGATCATAAAAGGCTCTTTTTCGAGCGGGATCACCAGTGCCTGAAAGAATGAATAACCAGTAGTTTGGTAATCCGTTAAATACGCGATGTTCTCTGGGTCTGTGATTACAATCGCATCTAAGCGGCGCTCGGCAATGCGAGCGCGCAATTCACCCAAGCGACGTTGGTATTCAGCAAAGGTAAAAGTCATATCATCACGTTCAATCATGCAGCTTCCTCCATCACGAAACGTACAGCGTCTTTTAAAATATCCAAGCCTTCTATTAAGTCTGCGTCAGGGATGGTCAATGGTGGAATAATCTTCAAGACGCGACCACCACTGCCGCACGCACCGAGCATCAAACCTTGTTTGAAGCAGCGTTGAACGACTTTGGCGGCCATTTCACCGCTGCCCATATCAAGGCCAAGAATCAGGCCTTTGCCGCGCAGTTCTTTGGCGCTGTTTTCGCTCACTAAGGGTTCTAGTGCGTTACGTACTGTTTTGACTTTATCGACGACTTCTTTCATCAGTGTATCGTCTTCAAAGTAGCTCAATGCGACTTCACCCGCTACAAAGGACAAGTTTTGCCCGCGGAAGGTGCCAGTGTGTTCGCCTGGCGACCAATGTTTATCCAAATCAGGGTGTACTAAGTTCATTGCCATTGGAGTCCCCGCGCCGCCAATGCCTTTGGCCAAGGTAATAATGTCTGGGCTGATGCCCATATCATCAAAGCTAAAGTAAGACCCTGTGCGACCGCAGCCTACTTGAATGTCATCAACGATCAGCACTGAGCCAAATTCTTTGGCGAGTTTTTCCAGTTTTTGCATCCATTCTTTACTAGCGACATTCACACCGCCTTCCGCTTGAATCGTTTCTACCATGAAGGCCGCTGGTGGTTTAATACCACTGGATGGGTCGCGGTATTGGCTCGCTAATGTGTCTAACGCCGCAAGTGACGTTTCTTGATCGTGTTCTTGATCGAATAATTCATGGCTGACATGCAGCAAAGGCACACCGGAAGCCTGACGGAAATATTCATTTGCTGTTGCCGCCAAAGCACCCAGTGTCATGCCGTGAAAGCCTTGGCTAAAAGCGACGATATCGTGGCGGCCTGTGGCTTTACGAGCTAACTTCATGGCAGCTTCGACGGCGTTGGTGCCTGTTGGTCCCATGAACTGCATGCAATGCGGCATGTTTCTTGGCTTAAGAATGACGTCGGTAAACTTCTGCATAAATTGGGCTTTTGCCTGGGTTTGCATATCCAAGCTGTGCAGCACGCCATCTTTTTGCATGTAGTCAATCATGGCGTCTTTCATGTGTGGGTTGTTGTGACCAAAATTAAGTACCCCAGCGCCGGCGAAGAAATCGATGTATTCCTTGCCGTTTTCGTCAATCTGGCGAGCGTTTTTTGCCGTAACAAAAACCGTTGGGTACGTGCGAGCGTAAGCTCGAATATTGGATTCTCGTTGTTCGAAAATAGTCATAACGTCTCCTCAAAAGGTCTTATATCTATGACCTTTGGTTCGGGTTTTTGGATTTTATTGCTTGGGTATTGAGTGTTTTGGTAGTGATTGATCGGTAAGGCCGGCAAGTTGGCAAAACCAACGGCAGACATCTGCAATCAAGCGATCATTGAAATCGTAATGTGGGCTGTGGCAAGACACGTTATGGCCTTCGCCATCATCGCTACCAATCAGAGCAAACGCACCGGGAATAGCTTGTAAGTAATAGCTAAAATCTTCCGACGCCATGATAGGCAAGGCTTGTCCATGATTAAGTGTTTGCTCGCCATAAAGTGATTGCCATACCTCGCGACCATAAGTCGCTTGGGCTTTATGGTTAATGGTCGCTTGGTAGCGCATATCATGTTCGACAATGCATTCCACGCCATAAGCTGCTGCCGTTTGCGTAGCGACATCGGTAATGTGTTTATTAATTAACCTTCGTGTCGCTTCGTCTGGAACGCGAATGCTGCCACTTAGTGTCGCTTCTTCTGGGATTACCGTTGGCGCAGTTCCACCGTGTATTTGCGTGACACTGATAACTGCAGTTGCTTGCGGCGCAATACGCCGGCTGACAATTTGCTGCAAAGCAACATTAACTGCGCTTGCAGCCAGCAATGGATCAGCGCACAGCTCTGGTTGGCTGGCGTGACCGCCACGGCCTTTAAATTTCATGCTGAAAGTGCCATTACCACACATGACAATGTTGTCTGGGCAAGCAATCGTGCCATAAGGCAAAGCTGGCCAGTTGTGCCACCCGTAAATCTCACCGACATTTTCCAACGCGCCATCTTTGATCATTTCACGAGCGCCATGAAAACCTTCTTCGGCTGGCTGAAAGATTAATACCACAGGCTGAGGCAATTCTTTTTCAAACTGTTTTAACCAGCGAGCCGTTGCTAGCAAGGTTGCGGTATGGCCATCGTGACCGCAGGCGTGCATACAGCCATGATTTACCGACTGCCATTCCTTACCTGTTTGTTCGTCTATAGGTAAGGCATCCATGTCGCCTCGTAACGCAATCGCAGTACCTTTGGCTTCTTCATTGAGCAAAGCTACCGTTCCCGTATCGGCACAAGCACGCCATGGAATGTCTAATTCATCGAGTTGGTTTCGTACCAATGACGCGGTGTTTTTTTCTTGCCAGCTAAGCTCGGGGTGAGCGTGCAACTGCTTCCGCAATTTTTCAGCGAAGATGATATTGTCTTGCCATAATTTCTGCATAAACGCCTCCCTGAAAAGATTTTTAAACTTTGTTTAATTCGAAAACTTCATACAGTAGTAATTAAATAATTTGTGACTTGCAAGGCCGAAAAATAGAAAAATTGTTAAATAAAAGTAGATAAGGAAGGGAATATAAGAAGGAAAAAACAAAAAAAGCGCTCAAAACAAACACATAGATGAAAGTGTAAAAAATATTAAAAAAAACTAAAATTCACATTTTTATCAATTAAATAAGCTTATTTTCGTGCTCTAAAAATGCGCGTAATCGCCCTAAAAATAGGCGTTTAGAGTAGAAAATATAAATTTTAAATAGGTGTCATCTCTAATGATTAGTTATGTAACCTTTAAATTGGTAAAAGTTAGAGATCTAATTATAGTAGGCTGTTTTGTGTTGAGCCTAATTCTTTCGAAAAAGAGATTTTGGAGTTATTAGCTCTGTGATTCACACAGGTAAATAAAGCGCACATAACTTAATACACATTAAGTCGATTTATAAAAAGTAGAGGGGGTGGAATTAAGGGAGGTATGAATAAGTCTACTAAACCTCAACTGAGCAGTCATAAAAAATGCCAGACCATATAGTAATAGACTGGCATTGAGCACCTTAATGAGCTTGAAGACCCTTTAGATAGGGTAGTGCTGCTTTGGATCTTCGATTGTTATCCAGCGTGAATCAGTAAATTCAGCAATGCCAGCTTTGCCACCGAAGCGACCATAACCAGAATCACCAACCCCTCCGAATGGCATTTGAGGCTCATCACCTACGGTTGGCCCATTAATATGGCAAATTCCGCTTCTAATGGCATTGGCGCAGGCAAGTGCTCGATTGATGTCTTGTGAAAAGACAGCAGCGGATAATCCGTACTCGCTGTCATTGGCGACCTCGATAGCTTCTTCATCGCTATTGACGCGAATAATAGATTTTACAGGCCCGAAACTTTCTTCAGTGTAAATGCGCATGGTGTCATTAACGCCATCTAACAGAGTGGCAGAGAAGATAGCGCCATCGTTTTCGCCTCCACATGCCAGTTTGGCGCCTTTTGCTACCGCATCATCGATTAAATCGTGCATTTTATCGGAGACTTCTGGGTTAACGAGTGAGCCTAGAACGACTGCATCACGAGGATTTCCCCATGGTAATGCTGAAGCACGAGCTACTAGTTTCGTTACAAAATCGTCTGCAATGGCTTCATCTACAATAACGCGCTCGGTGGACATACAAATTTGACCTTGGTTCATGAATGCGCCAAAGATAGCCGCGTTCACAGCACCTTCTATATCGGCATCAGACAGGACTATGAGCGGTGCTTTTCCGCCGAGTTCGAGTAGGGCTGGCTTCAGGTTTTCACCCGCAATACGTCCGATGATACGTCCAACAGGGCTAGAGCCTGTAAAGTTAACGTGACGTACTTCTGGCGCTTCGATTAGGGCTTTTACTATGCTTGGGGCATCGCTTGGGTCATTCGAAATTAGGTTCACAACGCCTGCTGGGAATCCTGCTTCTAAAAAACAGTCGATGATTAAACGATGGGTTAGAGGGCAAAATTCGGAACTTTTTAATATCACGGTATTACCGCATGCTAAAGGTGTCGCAATGGCCCTAGAGCCTAAGATAATAGGCGCATTCCATGGAGCCATAGCCAAACAAACGCCTTTGGGTTTATTAATCGACATGGCCAAGGTTCCCGGTTTGTTTGATGGGATCACTTCGCCACCCATTTGTGTAGTTAATGCTGCCGCTTCACGAATATGTCCGGCGGCTAGCATAACGTTAAAGCCAGCCCAAGGACCTGTGGCCCCAGTCTCGGCTATCATGGCAGCAATAAATTCGTCTTGCTTCGTTTCCATAATATCGGCCGCTTTATTGAGCAAATTACGGCGTTCGGCTGGGCCTGATTGTGCCCAAGCCGGGAAGGCAAGTGCAGCAGCTTTAGTGGCTGCGTTTACATCGTCAAGCGTGGCTGCCGCTGAGGTAGAGGCAACTTGCCCTGTAACGGGATCTAAACGGTTATATTCTTTGCGGCTACTGGCTGTTAGGTCATTACCGCCAATGCTTAATAAAACAGTCATAACGTTTCTCCTTTTTATAATTTTAATGCTTAATTATTTTTGTTGATCTTGTTGATCTTGTTGATCTTGTTGATGCCATAAGAGCCTCTTTTCATTATCGTGGGTTAAGTGATAAGGATTGGAAGCTAGGTCGGTGAGACAGTAATCCAGCTCACTTCGGTGAATTCGTCCACGCAAGCGTCGCTACCAAATCGTCCATAGCCACTGGCTTTTAATCCGCCAAAAGGCATCGCTGGGTCATCTTTTACGGTGGCGGAATTGATATGGCAGGCACCGGATTCAAGCAGACAAGCCATTCTTCTGGCGAGTGGGATATCTCGGGTAAAAATGGCAGAGGCAAGTCCATATTCGCAATTATTGGCGACGGTAATAGCTTCTTCTGGTGAATCTACACGATAAATTCCGGCAATTGGGCCAAAGCATTCTTCCGAGTAAATCCGCATCATGGGAGTAATGTGGTCTAGCAAAGTCGCATCAATAAATTGGCCTCTGCGCTGTGTACCTGATATAAGCGTTGCCCCCTTATCGAGAGCATCTTCAATAAGTGCGGATAACCGTGAAGCGATGGAAGGACTTGCTACGGGCCCGAGTTTAACGCCTTTTCGACGAGGGTCTCCTGATACCAGGTCAGCAACCATCTCTTTTAGTATGCCAATAAACTCGTCTGCAATAACTTGCTCAACAATAATTCGATCCGTCGCCATACAGATTTGGCCTTGATTTAAAAAAGCGCCGTAAACCGCTTCACGTGCGGCCAGCTGTAAATCAGCGTCTTTTAAAACAATTAGTGGCGATTTACCGCCTAGCTCCAAAAGACAGCGCTTGAGGTGTTGTGCTGCCAGACCTGCAATTATTTTTCCTATACGAGTAGAACCAGTGAAATTAACCCGTCGTATTGACGGGTTCGCAATGAAGCTAGCGATGACTTCTTCAGCATGTTCTGGTGCATTCGTCATGACAGAAATTACGCCTTTTGGAACGCCTGCTTCGTGTAGTACTTCCGCTATTAGAGAATGTGTGGCTGGCGAGAGTTCAGACGCTTTAAGAATAACGCTGTTGCCAAAAGCCAATGGGAAGACGACGGAGCGCATGGCCAACACAATAGGTGCATTCCAGGGCGCAATGGCAAGGCATACGCCAACTGGCTGGCGGACAATATAGGAATCGGATGTTTCATTCTCGGCAAGGGACGAAGGGTGTTTAAGTGCCAAAGCAACTGCAGCTTCTATGGCTTCACCAGCGACATTGATATTGAAATCAACCCAGTCATTCACCGCGCCAATTTCCGTAAGCATCAACTGAGCAAAACGATCTCTGTACTTAGGCATGAGCTGTTTTGCACGGCGTAGAATTTTAGCTCGTTCGGAAACGTGGGTCGTAGACCATTTTGAAAAATTAGCGGCTGCGACCGCAGTCATGTGCTCTGCATCTTCTACGCGACCAGATGCCGCGCGAGAAGCGACCAAATTAGTGCTCGGGTCTAATCTTTCAAAATAGCCGCCAGCCGCTGCTGGTGTGTATTGTCCGCCAATGAACAAGTTCACTTCGGGTATGATAGATGGATCTACATCTTGGTACATAATGTTCAAAATTACACCTTGCCGTTATTAGATTTTTTATCGGTCGATGAGTAACGGTTAAAAGACTAACAGCTATATTTTCTATAAACATGTTAAATTATGGCTTAATATTGTTAAATTCTGGTTTATTTGATGGTTTCTAGAGGAAAAACGATGCTGACAAATATCATTGGCTCGATGGTGCGGTTTGAGTCTATTCAACCCGGTTTGCAATCTCGAATATTTAGCACGGGCAATGACAACTTTTTTGATTTCAATTTAATCGGCATCATTCAGCGTGGCGATGCGACTGTCTCGATGGAGGAAATGCATCAGGTTACAGAGTCTTCTATTTTCTGTATTCCTCACAAAAAACAAGCCAAGGTATTAGTGCCTGCAGGTAGTCAGGTTTGGTTGTTAGGTTATCGAGATGAGCTTAGCTCTCTGGTGACAGGGTCTGACTTAGACAGTGCCAAACTTGAAACATTGATGCGACAATTCACCATTACATCGAGTTCAAAACAAGACATAGACGAAGAGTTTTTACCTCTTATGAAGTTATTAAAGGCCGAAATATCCACTACCAATAAGCGCTCGCGTACAGTAATTTGCTCCATTATTCGTGTTTTGCTTATCGGTATTTATCGCCTTAGCAACATCGAATCTATTCGACTAACGCATTCCCCTGATGAACTCGTGCTTCAACAGTTTCGTCAGATTGTGGAGGTCGAATACCGGAATAGAAGGCCAGTTTCTTATTATTGCGAGGAACTGATTATGACCTATGACCGATTACATGCAATCTGCCAACGCAACTTAAAAAAGTCGCCCTTGCAGCTGATAAATAGCAGAGTG
The DNA here is from genome assembly GCF_016906065.1 of Marinomonas foliarum. NCBI lineage: Bacteria > Pseudomonadati > Pseudomonadota > Gammaproteobacteria > Oceanospirillales > Oceanospirillaceae > Marinomonas > Marinomonas foliarum. The sequence continues at coordinate 3,860,990 of NZ_CP070273.1, forward strand.
CTGATAGAAGCCACATCGAGACTTAAAAAGTCCGCAGGATCCATACAAGCTATTGCCAATGACCTAGGCTACAGTGATGGCAGCCAGTTTAGTCATTTTTTTAAAAAGGAAACAGGCATTTCACCCAGTCAATTTAAGCGTAATCACACAGAGAAAGGTGTCATTGAAAGTGATGAAAATACACCTGACTTTTCGGATTGGCCGTAAGCTAAGAGTGTCTGTCAGCGCTCGTAGCCCATATTTTTTTCCATTTCTGGCTTGCATCTGTTTGATGTCTTGCTCAAAACGCTCTGGAGAGAAATCGACCAGATCTTGATCTTCGTAATGTTTAACAAACAAATCTTAGTTGCCTGTGTCATCGGCTTTCAGCTTTGAGTTCTGGCATATTCGTGTGCTTACTTAGTCATTAGTATTCTGAGCGAATGGGTATTCAAACCTGCAATATTTTGGGTCAATTTAAAACAACAAAACCACCTTAAATTGCATAAAGTGGTTTTGGGGTACTATCTCTCTAACTAAAGCTGAGGGAAAATTAGTGGCTAATACCGCTACCGCCAGCAATGACAATATTATAAGGAATGCCATCAATTTTAATGCTCTTTGACTCAGAGAAGTCCTTTGCATTAATGAGGCGTATCAGGCCAGCATTTGGGTCAGTTATAACAATATTATCACCAGCCATGGCTAAGCGAGGTCTTGGGTCATTCCAGTGCCCGTCCATACTGTATGGCGCGGTTACGCGAGTGCTTTTTTCGATTTCACCACTTAATAAGTTAATACGGTGGATTTCACCATTTTCGGTTAGAACGTAGGCATTCTGAAGCTTAACTGGATCTAAAATGAAGTCCACACGGCGGAATGGCAGCTCCACAAGCTGCATGTAAGGTGCTTCTGTTGGATCTATAATGGCTAAGCCTTTTTTGCCATAGTTGCCAAGGAATATCTGAAAGGATTTAGAGCCTAGTAAGGTGCCTGTCGCTTCCCCTTTTGGAAAGTCTGCTGGATAAGGAAGCATTTTGTATTCTGTACCGTTTTTACCTGCTTTTGCGGCTAAAACTCCTTCTTTACAACCGACTGTCAGGTAAGTGCCAGAGAAGGCTTCTCCATGTAATCCTGTGCAAGTTTGCAGTTCACCTACGGTTGTTCCGTCTGTCTTGATTGCTTGTAAGCCTATACGTGGTGGGGCATGACCTTCTTCTGCTTCGTTCGATGCAACACTAGAAAGCCAGTTATCCTTCCAAGATGTCACAAAACCATGATGAGCATGATTTTGTTTAACACGTGTTACTTCAATGTGACTCTCAGTCAGTTCATGGCTGTCCAATACATCAGCGTACCCACCTTTATCAAAGTTGATGGACACGAGACCATCGTGCTCAACTAGATGAAATGGGCGAGGGCCCTTAAGCACTTTTTTTAGTGCAACAGGATCGTTGATTTCTATATCAGTATGAGCACCATGATCATGGAAGTGAAAGCCGGATTGAATAAAGTTCACCTGATCATTATCAGATTGAACAGCAACGATTAGACCATTGTTGGAAACAGAGTAAAGCTTGCTTTGTCCTGCAGTATTAAAGGTCCAACGCTTACTTGGGTTATCTAAATCAAAAGCGGTGACTTGTGGTGTAGCGTGATCACCAATAAATACGCGATAACGAGTCATGCTGTCATCGTGGTTCTCGCTTGCAATCGCAGTGGTACTAATGCTCATTGCGAGAAGGCTAACACTGCTAAGGCGTTTGATCATTCAGTTCTCTCCTTGGAAATTATAATTTTTACTTAATGCTGGGTTCGTTTTTCGCATTAATAACTAATGTCAACCTAGGCTAACAGGAAAGAAATGTTATATCATAACATTGCCGTGCACAATAAGAGACTATGGCCAGTTTCTAGACTTGAATAGGGAAAGCTTAGCTAAATTAAGTGTTGCTAGACAGAAGACGCACTTAATGACTGAACGCGAGCCAGTGCATTACGAACAATTAAAACGTGAAAGGGCAGAATGGTTTTAAGGTAAATTTTTCCGCCAATATTATGTGGGTGAACCCAAGTCGATAAAAATACTCGCCCGTCTTGAGCGATGACAGACACCCTAAAATCCAAATGTTTGTCGTTAAACCCTGCGATCAACTCTTGATCATTCTCTGATTCAACGGGGAAAAAGCCAACCTTGTCTGCTGCTTCTGGTCCATCGTTCAATAGACCAAATTTTGAAACGGCAGAGTTTCGTATGCTGACTAGAAAACGCGCCCATCCGGGAAAGTCTGTAATAATTTCAGCAGCTTCGCGAGGTGATAAATTGGATTGAACAGCGTAGCAATCGATGAAATCAGATTGCTGGATACGATCACTAAGAAGGCTGTTGCTAGGAAGTTCCGTTTCTATTACTTTGCTCATAGTAGGCCTTGGGTCTGAAAGATAAGATACACTTAGAATAAATATTTGGGTTGGCTTCTTGAGGCATATTTCACCAAGTACATCAAAAGGTGAATGATAGATATTTGAGGAGCCATACCTGATTGATCTTTTAAATTAATTAGGTCTGTTTAATTTTAAGGTGCGCTAGGGAAAACCATTGGGATTTTAAACTTGATTCTTGATTCGGCTCTATTTGCTTCAGATTGTTTGTTGTTCGCCCCCAATTCTATTGAGCCTACTTTTATAGCAAATTTACCACCTGCTTCACTGTTATCAGAAGCTGACACAGCAACATCAAATGTCACAGACTCAACTATTCGATCATAATTTTTTGATTCATCCAAACGTCCATAGTTTTGTCGAGCATCAGAATTCACATAGACATTATTTGGGTTGATGATAGCTGAACTGTCTTTTAGTTCTTGATTAGCCTCTTCAATTCCTTTAGATATCTGAACAAATGTTTCTCTTATAAAGTCTTTAAGTTCCATGCTTTATCCTTAGGTTTCTGTGGTTTCATTAATTCGATTGAAACAGATTTATAATAAAATTATTAATTGGTGAGTTCTGATACAAGTCTACTAATGCTATTGTTGTGGTCTATAATGCTCCCCTTGATAACAGCATCTTTATATATAAGAGCAAGTTCATTGAGGTCATTTTGGGATAGTACTTTGTTTTCTACTGCAGATTTTGCTGTTGCTATAACTTTATTTGCAAGTAGAGATTGTCGAATATTTGAGACTCGTTCAATCAAAAAAAATGCTTGAGCGGGTGTTGGATTGGTAATAACTGAGTCAAAAAAATAATTCATTGCAGGAATTACACCAAAGCATTTATTTTCAAACCTAACTGAAGAAATATAAATTTCTAAGATCTGTTGTTTCTTTAAGATCTTATTTAACCAAGGTGCTAAGAGGATTTCTATTGCCTTTCTGCGTTTGGTCTTTTTGAGATCAAGTATGAATAAAGTTCGTATTAGTTGTTGGTGAATAGTAGAGCCTCCAGACCTACGTTTGAGGTTGAAAAGGCTGAGGAATCCACGGACAATTGCTTTAAAACTAACGCCACCGTGTTGGTAAAAACCTCTATCTTCGATAAAAACTAATAGCTTGATTAAGTTTGTCAGTGAGACCTTCATTCTATCAGTTTCATAGGTGGCTAATGTTGCTCTATAAACTAAATATTCAATATTTGATGCAATAGGTAAGCGAATGAAACTTCCAATAAATTTGGTAAATAAAAGTCTCATGGTTTCATGAGTGTCAAGCAATGATGATCTAAATGTATATGTGAGGATTGTAATCCATAGAAAATTTGTTAATAAGATAAATGAAACCGAATTTTCTGATACTAATGAAAGTTCTATGCTTTTAATTAACAATGCCGATAGTAGGAAACATATACAGCTAGATATAATCAATAATATCCAGAAAGGGTATGCTGCATAAGTAAACCAACCAGGAAATAGCCGGATAGATAGTGGTTGATCTGCGCCTTCTATCCGCCAATTCGGTAGAACCAAATGTATTCGACCATAAGATAACCCAAGCATTCTACGTAAAGTAACAACCTTTCGGCTCGCAAAAATGATTGCTCTTTGTCTATCTGCAAAATATCGAATGCTAACAAGAGAGAAGAGGCTAACCATGAGTAACAGGGCTAAGGGGATTGAATAGCTGGGAAGTACAGAATCTAAAGTGTTTGATAAATTTTCTGTTGAACTTACTGCTAATGAACCCAAGGTCGCTGCTGCTACTAAAGTAATATTTGAAGCATTGAGAAAGACTCGCTCTTCTGACTCAAGTGCTTTAGCTGCTACGCTATATTCTTCAAGAGCAATATCTCTTTCAGAAAAATGATAAGTTGGGAAGTGTTGTTTCCAGCCTTCATTTTGATCGTCATGAATCATTTTCATTCCATTTTTCTAATAGCTGTAAAATTAGAGAAGGGCAATAATGTTATGCCTTTATATTTTCATTCTTTGATACTAATCCGCTTCATCATCTCTTTCTAGGAAAAACTAATCTAACTATTTTAGTTTCTCAATTCCAAGCACTCCCCCTCCATGGCTTTGGCGTCTTCAGGGTCGTGTGTGACAAGCAGCGCGGGTATGTTGGCTTGGCGTATCTCGTTTAGTACAAAAGTTCGTACGTCGCGTCTTAGGGCTGGGTCGAGTTTGCTGAAGGGTTCGTCGAGCAGTAGGAAGTCGGGCTGGGAAAGCAGTGTGCGAAGCAGGGCGACGCGGGCTTGTTGTCCACCGGAAAGATCTTTTGGTAGGGCGTTGGCTTTGTCTGGAATGCTGAGTTTTTCCAAGGCGTTTTGCGCCATGTCGATTCGTGCCGATTTTTTGATGTCGGCAGGGATGGCAAAGAGTAGATTTTCTATGATGCTCATGTGAGGGAACAATAAGGGCATTTGTTGTAACAAGCCGACTTTTCGTTCCTGGGTAGACTTTGTGTGCAAGGCTTGGTTGTTTAAAAAGGCTTCGCCAGTGGTGGTTAAGTTAGGCGATAAAGAACCGCTGAGAAAATGCAGCAAGCTAGATTTACCAATGCCACTTGGCCCCATGATAGACAAGACTTGACCATCAGTAATCTCGAAGCTCAAATCTTTGATAAGTGTCTTGCCATCCAATGTCAAAGAAAACGCATTTACACTGAGCACTATGTATTCCTTCTGCTAAACAAATTTTTTAATACCAATCGCCACCTAGTCCAGCGTAGTGGAATGTATTGTGCGAGCCAAAATACCATGATGGGAAAGAGGGCTTGCAGCATTGCCATGCTGCCCACTTGTTTTCTGTCGCCTGATGCGGCTTGCGCCACGGCTTCTGTCGTTAAGGTGCTGTAACGGCCTTCACCGGCAATAAGCGTTGGTAAATATTGAGCGATGCTGACGGAAAAACCTATTGCAAAAGCCGTCAATATCGCTGGCTTTAACATGGCGATTTTCACTAAGAAATAATTACGCCAAGGACGATGGTTGAGTCGATTAGCTTGCAGTAAGTATTCTTCTTCGTAGGCCAAATAGGGGCCTTTTAAGGTTAGATAAACATAAGGCAAAACATACATTAGGTGCAGGGCAATAATGGCGCACAAGTCGCCATTTAGGTTCGAGTAAATCAGCAGCACATGCAAACCAAACAAAAAGCCAATTTGTGGTAATAAAATCGGCACATAAATGAGCCAATCGAACACATGTGGTTTACTTGAGTTTGCACCTGTCGTGTTGTGACGTTTGGTTTCCAGCATCACAAGGCTAATCGCGCACGCCATGAGAGTTGCCACTAAGGCAATGGTCAGCGTGTTTGAGGTGAGTTCCATCAGCAGCGGTGTGGCGCGTTCGATATTGTCCCACGTCCATTGGCTTGGTAATGCATCGGGGAAACGCCAGCGTCGAGTAAGCGACCAAAGTGGTAGCAAAGCCAGAGCCACAAAGGCATTCAGCAAAGCGAATAAACCTAGAGCAACACCTAATCTGAGCACGCTGTCAGTTAAGCCAAAGCGCTTGCCGTTACTGCGTTCGGCACGAGTTAAGCGGCTAAACAACAAGTGCGAGAGTTCCCAGCCAGCCAATACAACAACAATGACTAGCATAAGAGTAACTGCGCCAGCGCTGGCCATTAATCGCATGGATAAATCAGGGGCGTTAAACCAGCGCAATAAAGTGACCGCCAGTGTCGACGGTGTGTTAGGGCCGATGACCAAGGCCAAATCTATTACGGTCAAGCTAAAGGCAATGACGATGAAGATAGGCAAGCGAATGATCGGATAGAGTTGAGGAATTAACACCTTGCGCCATAAGGTGAAACGGCTGTAACCAAGTGCTTGGCCCACTTGTAAGCTTTCCCGCGCCTTGATGCTTTTCATGGTGGCGAGCATAACAAACAACAGGTAGGGCATTTCTTTTATCACAAGGGCGAGAATCAACGAAACGCCATAAGGGTCTTGTACGGTAATCCAGTTAGGCGGTCGGTCAAACCCTGTCAACCATGGACTAAACAACCGAACTAACCAACCAGATGGACTCAATAGAAACAACAAGCCAATGGCAATGGCTGCGTGAGGAATCGCCAGAATCGGTGATAGCAGTGCTTCGACTTTACGGAAAAACGGTCGTTGATAACCCCACGCCAACAGCGACAGAGCGAACCAAAGGGAGAGCAGAGGCGCGGCAATTCCCGTTATGAGAGTGAGTTTCAAACTGGCGTAAAATTCCCCTTGGGTAAACAAGTCTCGCCAAGGAGAGAAGGAAAGGTTGTATTCACCAAGGGGAGGAAAATACGCAAACGCAGGAAGCAAGGTGCCGATCAAACCAATGGCAATGGGAAATACCAATAACAGACTAATTATCCCAGTGATCCATTTCGCGTGTTTTAACGGCATCTTGCTTCTTATTCAGCTAATTATAGAGTTCTAACGACGTTACGAGCGATGCCAAGACGAGGCAAAAATAGACGAAAAAGCGGAGTTTATAAGTTATAAATGAGCACTTTGAGTCTATTTTTAACAAAGTATTGGTGAGCGCAGTAGTCGTTCTATTAATTATTGTGCGTAACGCTTACGCCACTCACTCTCTAACGCTCCCACCCAACTACTGTGTGGTTCCGGTAGCGTTTGTCCTAGCTCTTCAATGCTCAACGTCGCGATACCACGAGGTAAATCGTCGAATTTGGCTTGTTCAGACGCAGGCAATTTTGCGTAAGATAAAACACTTAAGTCGCCCCAAATGGTCGGCGTTTGTTTTTTAATTTGTGCTTCAGGTGACAGCATAAAGTTGGCAACCACTTGTGCGCCTGCTGTTGCGCTGCTGTTGTAGGGAATCGCTAGAAAGTGCGTATTACCAATGGTGCCGTTGGTGAAAACGTAAGAGCGCACCGTGTCTGGTAGATTACCTTTGTCGATCTGAACCGATGCAGCGGAAATGTCGAAGCTTAATGCAACATCGATTTCTTGGTCATCGAGCAAACGCATCATTTCTTCTGAGCTAGATGGAAAGGTTTGACCATTGCGCCATGCGACTTTATGAAGCTGATCTAAGTAGGCCCACAAAGGTGCGGTGATTTTATCGAAATCCACACTGTCTGCAGGTTGTGAAAGCGCTTTGCGATAAGGTGTTAATTCGTACAAGGCTTGTTTTAAAAAGGTTGAACCAAGGAATTGCGGTGGCTCTGGGTAGGTGATTCGTCCTGGGTTGGCTTTCGCGTAGGTGAGCAAATCGACAATGGATTTGGGTGGGTTGCTCAAGGTCGCTGTGTCGTGCATAAAGATGACTTGCGCCATGCCCCAAGGGGATTCCATGCCATCAACGGGCGTACCGAAATCTTGCGTTAAGCTTTGGCGTGCGTTTTCGTCCACATAAGTGATGTAGTTTGGCAGTGACTGGCTGAACGGGCCAAATAATAGATTGTTGTCTTTCATGGCACGGAAGTTTTCGCCATTGAGCCAGATAAGATCGATTGAACCATTAGTGTTTTTGCCTGCGGCTTTTTCAGCTAAGACACGATTGACCGCATCAGAAGTATCGGTCAGTTTCACTTGTTTTAGCGTCACATCGTATTCTTCTTTAATACGGTCGGCGGCCCATTGAATGTAATCGTTAATATTGTCAGCACCGCCCCAAGCATTGAAATACACGGTTTGTCCTTTGGCATGTTGTAGCGTGTCTTGCCAAGTCTCTGTTGTGCTGGCTTGGGTGGATAAGCTGGTAAACGCAAACGTGGCAGCGATGGAGGCTGCGAGTAACGATTTTTTCATTCCTTTCTCCTGATGTTTTTAATCTGTACGAAAGCTTAGACGTAAATAGATCTTTGTTTCTTACAACTTTTATATTTAAGGAATTGTTTTTTATTAAGAATCGGTTTTAGCGTACCATGTTGCATGCTCAAATTGCTTGACTGTTTTACTGCTTTTTTCGAGGTGTTATGTCTTACCAAATTTACTCTCATGTATTGCCTAGCGCGACACCGGGAACTCAACGTGTGTTAAAAGCCCATCACTTTGGTGAAGCGGGTGCGCGACCTAAAGTCTATTTTCAGGCGGGGCTGCATGCGGATGAATGGCCGGGCTTTTTGGTACTTAACACCTTGCTAAGAAAATTGAAGAAAGCCGATGAAGAAGGCTTGATTCAAGGGGAAATAGTGATTGTACCTGTGGCGAACCCGATAGGTTTGGCGCAGAACTTTCATGGTTATATTCCTGGACGTTTTGCCTTTTCTGATGGCGGCGGCAATTTTAACCGCAACTGGCCCCAGTTAGGCGCGAAAGTAGAAAAACGCATTAAGGGCGATGTGACCGGCGATATTCAAAGTAATATCGAATTAGTTCGCCAAGCAATTCACGACGAGCTGGTACTGTTGCCAGAAACCACCGAACTGCAAGGTATGAAGAAAACCTTGTTGGCTCTGTCTATGGACGCAGACGAAGTGCTCGATTTGCATTGTTCGGGCGAAGCCAGCATGCACGCCTATGTGGCGCAAGAATTCGAAAGTCATTTTACACCCTTGTTAGCGTTACTCGGGGCAAAAGTCGGTTTGTCTGAACTGGAAACCGGTGCCGCCTCGTTTGACGAAACCAATGTCAGCGTGTGGCGGGATTTAAAAGCCCATTATGCCCATTTGATTCCTTGGGGAAGTCGCTCTTTAACGGTAGAATTACGCGGCGAGAACGATATATCCAATGAGTTTGCTCAGCAAGATGCGCAAGCCTTGTTCGATTACCTTGTGCTGCGAGAAGTGATTGCAGGCAAACCACCTGTGATTGATGACAGCCAAGTCGAATATTATCCATTGGATGCCATGGATTTAGTCAAAGCACCGTGTGCTGGCATTGTCTGCTATCACAAAGCCATTGGCGACGCAGTAGAAGAAGGTGAGGTGATTGGTGAAGTCGTGAACCTGATGGACGACGACGTTGAGACCTCCAGTTATCCTTTGATTTCACGCACCAATGGCGTATTTTTCGCCCGAGTACAACGACGTTTGGTGGTGTGTGGCGAATCTATTGCCAAGATCGCCGGTAGAGAACACCTTGCGTTTCGTGAAATTGGCCATCTATTTGAAGACTAGCGCTTTGAAGATTTACAAGGCAAAACTATTTTGATTCAAGCTCAACCTAATACTGACGTGACGTCCTCGTTAACCGATGAGCAGCAAAGCGTTGTTCATCACGATCTTTCGTTGCCAGCAAAAGTCATCGCCGTAGCGGGCGCGGGTAAAACCACCACCTTAATTTCTCGTATCGAGCATCTGTTGGCTCAGGGTGTGGATCCGTCGCACATTGGCGTGTTTATGTTTAACAAAAGCGCGCAAGAGGAATTTTCCGAGCGTTTGAGCAAGCGACTCATGAGTGCTGGGCATTTGCGTTCACCAAGCGTGATGACCTTTCATGCCTTTGGTATGAAGTTTTGCCGCCGCTTAGAACAGCAAGGTTGGCTAGCGAGTGCCAAGTTAATTACCGACGATTTTAGTTTGGTAAAAATGTTACGCGAGGCGTTACAGCGTTTGGTTCGCAATGGTGAGAAAATCGCTATTTTAGACGAGAAAGATTGGCTAGAAGATGTCTTGTTGTTTGTCGATCAAGTGAAAGCTTCTGACCAACCCGCGCAGATCGTTTTTGAAGCTTTGGGCTGGTCTAACGAACGTAAGTTTTTCCCAGCGTTATATGATGAGTTAGAAAAACTGCGCAAGCGTAATAACATACGCTTTTTTGCCGATTTACTCAGCGACCCTTATGAATTAATCAGTGAATTAGACGAAGCTGAACGCGTGAGAGTGCGTGGTTTGGTGCCGGATTTTCGTTACTTGCTAATTGACGAGTTTCAAGACATTAACCCTTGCCAATACGAATTGCTCAAGCTGCTTTATCCAGTGCCTTGCCAATGGATGATTGTCGGCGATGTTCAGCAGTGTATTTATGAATGGCGCGGTGCTAGTCCAGAGATTATGGCGAGTCAGTTTGATCAAGACTTTTCAAACGTAGCGACTTATCCGTTGAGCACAAGTTTTCGTTTTGGCCATGCCGTCGGTTTAATGGCGTCGAGCGTGATCAGTGAAAACGATCCTGATGCCTTGGTGATTGGCGCTGGCGAGCGCACGCGAGTGTCTTTTGCCCGCGCTCCGAAAACGGGTAAGGCGTTGTTGGGGGAGCTGAAATCTTGGGTTGATGAAGGTCGTGCATTGAGCGATACCGCGGTATTGGTACGCTTGTACAGTGACATGGTGCCAGTGCAACTCGCCTTGATGCACAAGGGCGTGCCGTATCAATTACATGGTGACTCGCCATTGTTGGAAAACCGCCAAATTCGCATGCTAATGGCGTATCTGGCGGTGATTGCTGGTGGTTTGGAAACGTCGAACACCTTTTTTCATCCGGATGATATTGAATACTTGCTGACGGTGCCGAGCCTTGGTGGTTCTATGGCGCAGCGCAAAACCTTGATTCAACAAGCGAAACAGTCTCCGCATTTGTTGCCGCAGATTATCGAGTCCGTGGCCGATGCTACGGATGGCTGGCGTGCGAAAAAACTATACGAACGTGCTGATTGGTTGCGCAGCTTAGGCATTTATCGCACCGATCCGGGGCAAGGCTTAGCGCATACCTTGGAGAAGTTGGGCATTTATCGTTATTTCGAAAGCACCAGCAGCAAAGATATTCAGACCCAAGAAAAGATCGCCACCTGCGATGCCTTTATGGCCTATGTGCGAGGTGTGGGCGGTGATGCCAAGTCGATCTTGGAACAACTTGCCACCCTGAATGAAAAGCAAACGGACGATGTTCACGGCGTGCATTTGATGACGATTCATAAGTCGAAAGGCTTGGAGTTCGATCAGGTGCTATTGTCTGGCTTACAAGAAGGCCGCTTCCCGTATTATGACGAGGATTTGAGCGCCATAGACAAGCAGGCCGCCAGTGATATGGCATCGGAACGACGTTTGTTTTATGTGGCCATTACGCGGGCAAAACAGAAGTTAGTCCTGCTCGAATCCCCAAGTGCTGATGAGCACAAACGTATGAAACAGGGTGACATTCCCCGTGCTGCGTTGAAAAGCTTGTCCTTGTCGCGTTTTGTGTTCGAAGCGCAGCCGTACGCGGTGAGCCATATTTGTGAAGCTTGGTACAGTGAAAATACTGGCACGCAAATTGATACGGAGAAAGGTTCGGTGTTTCAGCGCTATTTAAATGCGGTTGATCCTTCGCCTGCTTTAACCTTTCGCCATCGTGTAGAAGGTAAGAGTCTATTACAGCCCGGCGACAAAGTCCGTCACGACCAATTTGGTCAGGGCGTTGTTGTCCGACAAGAGCGAGACGCCAAGCAAATGATTTTCGTGGATTTTGGTGAAATGGGTCTAAAACGCTTTAATCCCAAGCATACACAACTTATAAAATTGTCTTCCAGAGCTTAAGGAACACCTAATGTCTATACCGTTAATTGATCTGTCGAAACTGATTGATGAGAACGAATCTGTTCGTCAGAGCGAAATTAAAGCCTTAGATAAGGCGTGCCGTGAGATTGGTTTTTTCTATCTGACCAATACAGGTATTCCGAAAGAATTGATGGCAGCGCTGATGCGCGAAGCCAAACGCTTTTTCAACCAGCCACAAGAAGTAAAAAACGCCATCGACATAAAAAACAGTATTAATCACCGTGGCTACGGCAATATTGGTGAAGAGCAGCTTGACGAAGTGAACCAAGGGGACTGGAAAGAAACCTTTGATATGGCGTTGGACTTTCCTAAAGATCACCCTTTGGTGATTAAATATCCGACGGCGTACGGCCCTAATCAGAACCCAAGCAATCCTACTACGCTTGAAGTGCTGCAAGAATACTATGTAGAGGCTTTTCAAGTAGCGCAAAAACTACTGACTGCCATGGCGCAAGCCTTGTCTTTAGAGGATGACTTCTTTACGCGCGGCTTTAAAGATCACGTGACTGTTTTGCGAATGATTCATTATCCGCCACGTCCAGCCAACGACCATGACAATGGTGCGGGTGCGCATACGGATTACGGCTGTGTCACCTTATTATTGCAAGATCAGATTGGTGGCCTGCAGGTGAAAAATCGCCAAGGTGAATGGGTGGATGCAACGCCAATAGATAATGCCTTAGTCGTGAATATCGGCGATTTGATGCAGCGTTGGACTAACGACGAATACGTTTCCACCGCGCATCGAGTGCGTGCTTCATTGCCAGATGTACATCGCTATTCTTTCCCATTCTTTGTGGAACCAGATTACGAAACGAATGTTGAGTGTGTGCCAAGCTGTGCGACCGCTGACAAACCGGCGAAATACGATGGGATCTTGAGTGGCGACTGGATTCAGTCTCGTTTTGATGCGACTTATGCGTATCGAGAAAAAGAACAAGCTTAATTTAGGAAACAGGTCGTAGATCTAGCGCTTAATGGTTGAAGAGGAATCTATTATTAAAAATGACCGCTAGGCGGTCATTTTTAATAATTCAGACAAGGGATGGATTTTGTAGACTTGATCTTTGATTTTGGCAATGTGTCCCGCAGGAACTTGAACCCAGCTGGCGCCAGAATAGTCGAGTGGTTCTGAGCCAATGACTATGTGCTTTTCAAATTGCTTGTAGTACAAGCTTGGGGCTTGTTCATCACTTGAAAAACGAATGGCTGTGATCTCTGTACCATCTGAAAGCACAGCGGTAAAACGCAGCGGATCTTGTATGTTTTTTACTTTCATCATGTCGAGAATTTGCGCTAAGGTTGTCTCAATCGCATGCTCTGGATTCGTCTCTAAGCCATTGGCAATCATCAATAAGAAAATCACTTCTGAATCGGTTGCTCCGTGGCGATGGCTATAAAGGTGCTCTGGAATCAAACGATCCAGTTGCCAGCGCAAAGATTCATAGCCGCCAATTTGTCCGTTGTGCATGAATAGCCAGTTTTTGTAACTAAATGGATGGCAGTTAGAACGGTTGGTTTCTGTGCCAGTAGACGAGCGCACATGAGCGAAAAATAAACCACTTTTAATGTGTTTTGCTAGGCTTTTTAAATTGCTATCACTCCAAGCAGGTAAGACTTCATGGTACAGGCCCGGCTCTTCTCGCTCATCGTACCAACCAAGACCAAAGCCGTCAGCATTTACTGTGACCTCCGACTTTCTGGCACTTAAACTTTGATGAATTAAAGAGTGCTCTTGCTTAAAAAGCAACGATTCAAGATAAACAGAATCACCTTGATACGCCATCCAACGACACATGATTTTCTCCTGGGAATGAAAAGGGGAAGTAAGTTACTTCCCCGAATTATCTTAATCTAAAAGCGCGCTACTGTGGATCTATACTTTGAAATAACTGATCTTTGCCGATAGCTGTGTTGCTAACGACGCTAGCTGCCCAGCTGAGTTACTAATCGAGTGAATCGATGTAGTGGTTCGTGAGGCGATTTCAGTAATGTTCTCTACGTTGCGGCTAACATCTGCGGTTACAGAAGCTTGCTCTTCTGCTGTGGCCGAAATACGGTCATTCATATCGCGGATCTTGGTAACAGAAAGGTTGATATTCTGTAACGATTTTTCCTCATGCTTAACCTGATTTACCGCATCTGTAGAGCGCTGATGGCTGGAAGTCATGGCTTTTACCGCAGACGATGTGCCAGTTTGCAGTAGAGTAATCATTTTTTCAATTTCTTGTGTGGCGTTCTGAGTGTTCTGGGCAAGATGGCGCACTTCATCAGCCACCACCGCAAAGCCTCGTCCTTGTTCACCTGCTCGTGCTGCTTCAATCGCCGCGTTTAATGCGAGTAGGTTGGTTTGCTCAGCAATGCCCAAGATGGTATTCAGAATGGTGCTTATTTCTTGGGTATTAGACTGTAGTTCATTAATGGTATCGGCCGAACTGGCAATTTCAGAGGCCAACTCTTCTATACTCTTAATGGTTGTTGTTACTATGGCTGTGCCTTCAGTCGCAGCACTTTCGGCATCGTGTGCTGCCTGGCTCGCATCTGTAGTGGCTTCGGAAACATGAACCGCGGTAGATTGAAGTTCTTGTATTGCCTGAGAGACGAGGTTGGTTTCCTCTTGCTGGCGATCCACCATATCGGAAGACTCATCGGTGATTCGATTCAGGTCATTGGCAGCATTCGTGAGCATGGAGCTGGATTCCGCCACATCGTGCAAGATGCTACTGAGCTGTATAACAAGCTTATCCATTGCTGTTTCTAATAGGCCAATTTCATCTTTACGTGTGCTGGTAACTTGCGATTTAGCCAAGTTGCCAGCTGCAATATCTTCAGCGCGGCGAACGGCTCGGATAAGAGGTCGACAAATGCCGTTAACGATAATGGTGCTGACGATAAGGCCAATAGCGATAAGAATGGCAGCAAGTACACCGCTGGTATAAATAGTTTGGTCAAGCTTGCTGCTTTGTGCTTTTGCAACGGTATCGTTGTAGTCGTTAATCGCAGTAATGATTTCTTCCATCTGCGCATTAACGGTAATCAGGCTTTCTTCGGCTTCTTTACGGAATTTGTTGGCTTTTAGTGTATTAAGTTTTTCCCACCAATTGTAGGTCTCTGTGCTGGATGCTAGGAAAACTTCTTGCTGTTCTTCTAATACCCTGATTTGTTCAAATAAACCTTCTAGACCATCATGGACTGGCATAGTGGCCAGTATGCTTTTTACATTTTCTATACTGGTGAGCAGTTCGCCAGTATAGGTTTTGAATTTATTCGCCGACTCGGTAACTTGCTCTACGCCATAACCACCAATGGATTTGGCGATTGATACTTGGAAAAAACCTCGTTCAAATTCAACTGATTGTTGTAGTAAAAGCTGACGGCTCTTTTCTAAATTTTTAACTAGTAGGAGGCTTTGAGAGGAAAGGCTTTGTAATTCGGAGGAGACAGATTTACTGGTTAAAGCGGAGCTGATACTAATTCCTACAATAACCAGTGAAAACAAGGCAATAAGCGACAATATTTTTGTGCGCACGGACAGTTTTAACATAGCGAATCCAATATTAAGAGTGGAAGAGAATGACAATAATTGAGCAATAGTTATGCCAATTAAATTACATTACCTTACAGAAATAACGTCTGCTTATAGCTTTCTATGTATTGGTACTTACTTGTCCTGTTTTAGGTACTAATCTAGAAAGTGGGGGGTGGTGATACAGATTGGGTCATTTCTGTGTCATGTATTAGCCCGTTTTTCTTGTCTGAAATGTGCAAAAAAAGCGGCCAGCTCTTAAGATAGCGTGAAATGGGAGTAAAGGTACAGAAATAATTTGAATTTACGCACTAATATAGTGCGTAGATTGTAGGGAGGAGAGTCTATTGTGGCGCGGACTTTACAACCACTTCATTTCCTTCGACAGTGAAGAAAAAGCAGTCTCGACGGTTGGTGTGGCAAGCAGGGCCTTTTTGATCTACTTGAATAAGTATCGCATCACCATCGCAATCAAATGACATAGACACCAATGTTTGACGATGCCCTGAACTTTCGCCTTTGCGCCAATAGGTTTGACGAGAGCGAGACCAATAACATACTTGGCCTGTTTCTAGGGTTTCACGAATGGATTTCTCGTTCATGTACGCCAGCATCAAGACTTCACCTGTATCG
The DNA here is from genome assembly GCF_016906065.1 of Marinomonas foliarum. Lineage (NCBI taxonomy): Bacteria > Pseudomonadati > Pseudomonadota > Gammaproteobacteria > Oceanospirillales > Oceanospirillaceae > Marinomonas > Marinomonas foliarum. The sequence goes on from NZ_CP070273.1 coordinate 3,876,997, forward strand.
TGCTGTTGCGCGATAGCGGCGATCAAGCCATGTTCGTCTGTTTTTAGGTTAGCTAATACAGTGTCTAAAGAGAGTGTTTCGCCTTTGGCGAGGTTCTCGTATTCTTTTAAGCTCATGTTCTTGCCTTAAGTTTTTCTGAAATCGCGCCTTTACCAATGCCTTCAAAGCCGTGGGCTTCAATGTGCACACCTGGATTCTCTTCTGCTAATACATCGGCAATGTGTGCGGAAAGGGATTCGACTGTCGTATCACAATCCAACATGTAGACTTGATTGCTGTCTATCTTTAGCTCAAACAAGCCTTGCTGACTGGTGTAGCTAAAGCAGTGATAGCTCACGCCGTTTTCAGTCGCTTGGCTTATTAAGTCTTCTTGTGTACCTAAATAGATGTCTTCCCAACGCTTTGCCCAATCGTGTTCGATTGTTGCATTACGTGCGCCATCGGCGTAAATCTCAACCGTAGAACGATGGCCATGAGCAATACGCTGGCAATTGCCTGCGTGCTTTTTCAAACCATGGCTGTATTGATACTGCGCGCCAGTGATGTGCTCTGGTGAAAAGCGCACGCTTACTGCTTCTAATTCCGCAGGCAGCAGGTTAAGAATTTGTGATTCAACCCATTTAGCCACGGCTTCAGGTGTGATTTCGGTCATTGGCAATACACAAATCGCTTGAGTTGGTGCATCACACTGAAATACACGCTTGTCGCTAGAGATTTCTTTGCTGTGGTCAAAATGAAATGACACGCGGTCATTTGCTAATGGTGTGATTGCTGATCCACTGTGCTCAGCAGGAATTGCCAGCATGTGATCAATGTGGTCATCGAGCCATTTCTTGATTTGTTTTTTAACGATGCTGAAATCACAAATCATGCTTTCATCGTTTAACTTGCCGGTCAGAACAATGTCTGTCTGCCAGCTTTCACCCAACAAACCACGTGTGGCATCAAAGTAGGAAAAATCTACATGGGTTAGGTTTTTAACAAATAGCTTCAACTCGCTACTCCTATGATTCTTAATGGTGCGTATCTTACCGTAAATAGAAGCCGCGTTATAGCGCGATACTAAGAAGCAAAAGAGCAGGTGAGGGCGCAAGATAGTTAGTTGGATTTAAGTATTTGAAAATACATAAGAAAGGCGGTTGATATTTCGAATTGGCTGCGTATAATTGCGCCCCAAGGTCAACAGGCCTCCTTTATGGTGTCTCTGCTGGTCCCCTCGCAACGATAAACCGTTAATCTGGTCAGGTCCGGAAGGAAGCAGCCACAGCGGTGGACTTGTGTGCCGAGGTGCGGCTGGTAGAGATGCCACCTTAATCTCCCCCAATGTTCTAAATTCTCTTTTTTATACTTCAATACTTATTTAATCTTTTTGTGTTTCTATAAAACTCTTTTGATGCATTGTTGCGTCTTTCCTCGCTACTGAACATAAACAACATCACTTGTAGGGCACGATAAGCGAAGCGTAATCTGCCGTGAAAGCGCAGCTTTCTTTTGTGGGTGAAAACCATTTTTCATCTGACCCCAATTGACCCCAATAGATTCTCCAATAGATTCAATAAATATTTCACGATGTACAGTCACGTCTTTAGATGCTGTCACACTGACTCGAACTTACCTTACCCCTCGCTGCTGAATGCTCTTCTTACAAAATTTCACTTGGTGATTCGTGCTGCTTGAAACTATACTGTACAAATATACAGTATATGGTATTTTATCATGCGTGTTACTTATCTTGGTGTGTCTGAGTCGGCGGCGTTTATCGCGGCTAATAGTGTGCGAATCCCATTGTATGTGGATTCGGTGTCGGCGGGATTTCCTTCGCCGGCTCAGGATTTTGTTGAAAAATCTTTGGATTTGAATGAGTTCTGTGTGGCTCATCCGAACGCGACGTTTTATGTGCGTGCTCAGGGTGATTCGATGATTGAGGCGGGGATTCATTCTGGCGATGTGTTGGTGGTGGATCGTTCGTTGACGGCGCGCCATGGCGATATTGTGATTGCTTCTATCCATGGCGAGTTGACGGTGAAAACGCTAGAGCTTAAACCTACTGTGCTTCTGCGTCCGAAGAATAAGGCTTATAAGGCGATTCCTATTACCGAGGAATCTGAACTGGAGGTTTTTGGTGTGGTAACCAGTGTGGTTCGTAAGTACGAGCGTCATTAATGCAAACCGCTTTTGCTTTGGTAGATTGCAATAACTTCTATGCGAGTTGCGAGAAGTTGTTCCGGCCAGATTTAAAATATGCGCCTGTTGCGGTGTTGTCGAATAACGATGGTTGTATTGTCGCCCGCTCCAAAGAGGTAAAGGCTTTAGGCATAAAAATGGGCGTGCCGATGTTCCAAGTGCAAGATGAGATAAGAAAGCATGGCATTGTGTGTTTTTCGTCGAATTATGCTTTGTATGCGGATATGTCGAATCGGGTGATGACCATCTTGGAAGAGGAGGCTCCGCGATTGGAGGTGTATTCCATTGACGAAGCTTTTATGGATCTGACTGGCATTGATCATGTGACGGATTTGTTGGCGTTTGGCAAACAAGTAAAAGCTAAGGTAGATAAATGGACAGGCATTACGGTTGGTGTGGGCATCGCGCCCACTAAAACCTTGGCGAAGTTGGCAAACCATGCGGCGAAGAAGTATCCAGCAACCGGTTCGGTGGTAGATTTGATGGACCCAGACAGACAAAAGCGTTTATTGGCAATTGTTGATGTAAGTGATGTATGGGGCGTTGGTCGTCGTACTACGGCAAAGCTAAAGGCAAGAGGAATACAAACGGCGTTGGATCTGGCTAATGCTGACCCTAAATCGATTCGAAGTGAGTTTTCTGTGGTGTTGGAGCGAACCATTCGAGAGTTGAATGGGGTGTCCTGTTTGGATTTAGAATTAGTCAGGCCAACAAAGCAGCAGATTATTTGCAGTCGATCCTTTGGTCATAAGGTGACAGACAAGCGTGAGCTACGGGAGGCCATCGCCAAGTATACAACCAGAGCCGCTGAGAAGCTACGAGGGGAAAAGCGTCTTTGTCGTGTGGTGAGTGTGTTCATTCGTACCAGCCCGTTTATTTCAAATGAACCACAGTATTCTAAAACTCTTTCAGCTGAACTGCCTAGCCCAACTGATGACACGCGGGATTTATTGGAAGTCGCTGATGTGCTGTTTACTCGAATCTGGCGTGATGGTTTTCGTTATATGAAAGCAGGTGTCATGCTTGCCGACTTTTACGAGCATGATGCTTTTCAGCAAGACTTATTCCGAGCGGACAGTACAAAACCTAATGCAAACGCTTTAATGAGTGTGGTAGACAAGATCAACCACAGCGGCCTTGGCAACGTCTTCTTTGCCTCGCAAGGTGTATCGCCTCAGTGGGCGATGAAAAGAGAACACCTGTCGCCTGCTTACACGACCAGGTGGGATGAACTGCCAAAGGTTTGGTGATCAATTACCAAGAAACGATGTAATGTACTCTCCAATCATTGCGATTTTCTTCTTCATTTACTAAAACATGAACGCCAAAATGCATAACTGTGTATTTGTTGTCTTTATATTTAAACCACCTCTTTGATGCACCCAAACCAAAGGCATCAATAAAGTCCTCGGCGGGGCTTAAGTATACATGCCATCCAGTAGACTGATCCGGACCTAGTCTAGGGTTATAAAGAATGCCAACTAATCTTAAATCTACATCTCCATGATTTTCACCTCTTACATCTGCGCTAATTCCTATTCCAGAAGCTAAGCAAATCTCACCTAAAGTGAGAATACAGGTTTGGTTATCAATAATGGCATTCGTTTCTTGCTGCTTTTCAAAAAGTGTAGATTGAATGCTTGTAATAACCTGTTTGGAATTCGCTAATTCACTGTCATTAGCTAGATTTTTATCGCTATCAGCTTTAGTTATTTCTGCTTTTAAAAGTTCTACGTATGCGTTGTAGTCTTTAAGAGCCTCTTCATAACTAGAAGTTGTATTTTCACTTTTGGCTTGATCAAAAGAGGCTTCTGCTTTTAATTTTGCCTCAGAAATTGTTACTCCTAACGATATTTGAGGGATGAATACGAAGCAGACACTCGTTATGTAGAGAAGCGATTTTAATAAATGTTTAATAATCATGATCGAATCATCCTTGTGTTGGTTGTTTTTTAAACAATACAATATTAAGTAAAGAAAGTGCAATAAAAGAGATGTGGTTTTTTTGATGAAATATATATCTTCATTCTTTTCGGTTAGGTTTGCCGGTTCAGGTGTGCCATTCAGTTGTTGCGATGCTTTGTTGTAAATTGAAACTTCAACATCGAGCCAGACTTAGAGACAAGAAAACCGCCAATTAGGCGGTTTTCTTGTTTATGCGCTTGGGCTAAGTAATCAGTCTTTGCCGATAAACTTCATGGAGATGGAGTTTACGCAGTGACGAATGTTATTTTCAGTGAGTCTTTCGCCTTCAAACACATGACCTAGGTGTCCATCACAGTTGGCGCAGACTATTTCGATACGGCGGCCGTCGGCATCGGGGACACGTTTAATAGCATTTGGAACTTCATCGTCAAAGCTAGGCCAGCCGCAGTGAGATAGAAATTTATGTTCTGAAGTGTATAGGGGCGCATCACATTGGCGGCAGACATATAGTCCGCTGGCCATTGTGTCGGTATATTCTCCAGTAAATGGGCGTTCTGTACCTTTGTCTAGAATGACGCTGGCTTCCATTGGGGTAAGTTTGTTATAGGTATTACTCATATAAAACACTCTCTTGCCACGATAATGGGATTGGATTTGGATAAATTATGGCACGCATAGTGACAGGAAACTAAGACAATAAATTGTACATCAAGTTCGTGTATGTAAATGGGGTGTCATTTTATGTGCCACAGCTTACGGAATTGAAGTGGTGACACATGCTTAAATTTTTTAAATTGTCTATTGAAATTAGACTGGTTTAAAAAGCCGCTCTTTTCCGCAATGAGAGGCACAGGTAGTTCGCTACTAATTAGAAGAGAGCAGGCATGTCCGATACGAACTTCGTTCAGATATTGATTAAAACTTTGCTGCATGTTGGCTTTGAAAAAGCGCACAAAGTGACTGGTACTCATGGTGCCTATATTGGCGGCATCGTCTAGCGTAATTTGTGTAGCGAAATATTTGTGTATCCAACTTAGTATTTGGCTAAGCTTTTTTTGCTGGTTAAGGGTGGTTTGCTGAGTATTAAACTTTGAACTGGCTAATTTCTTGTAAGGCTGATTCTGCAAGCAGACTAATATATCAAGCAAAAGAGTGAGCTTTCTTGCTTCATCAGCCTGGATCATTTCCAAAAAGCGTGGACGAAGTTGGTGGGCGAGGCTTTCTGAAAATTGAATACCTTGATGTGATTGATTCAATGTGTCTTTCAATGACGCGAGTTCTGGAAATACACCAGTGACACTTTCGATCCAATGATGATTAAACCACAAAACGATGACGCTAATAGGTTCTTCGGGTTCTAGTGCGTTTTGAGAATGCCAAGTATGAGGCAGATTCGGCCCAATTAGTGTTAAGTCATTGTCTGTGTATTCTTCAATATTGTCTCCTACATAACGCTTTCCTGTGCTGTTGATGGAAAACGTTAACTCGTATGCGGGGTGAAAATGCCATTCGAAAGGGATCTCTTTTAATTCTCTGAGTAAAAATTGCCAAGAAGTTTGGGCTTTAGTCAGACGTTCTAAATGAGCTTTCATGATTTTTGGCACTTATTGATCTAAATTTTTTTGAATTTGGATCAGATAGTACTGGAATTGCGGCATATATGACAAAAAATAATGCCTTAGCTCATTACACTGGTTTGGAAACATAATAAATATAAACAAACGAGGTAAGTGCTGTGACGGAAGATTTAAATACACCAGGAAACCGATCCGCTGGTCGTCATGTTGGTGTGGCATTGTGTGATATTAAGAAGCAATTACCATTACGAGTTTTAACGCAAGAGCAGTTTCTCCATTGGCAAAGGCGCGGTTTTGTTGTTATTCCTGCCGCCATAAACTCATCACAAGTGCGAGAAACGGTTGATTTTTTATGGGAATTTCAAGATATGTCTGCAAAAGATTCAGATACTTGGTATGCCCCCCAGCGTTTAGATCATGCAATGACAGAGCTGAATAACTCAGGAATGGTAGAGGCGTACCACCATCAAACGTTGTGGAATAACCGTCAATCGCCAAGTGTATACAATAGCTTTGTGGATATTTGGGATAAGGAAGCATTATGGAGCACGATTGATCGTGCTAATTTGAATCCACCGAATCGTGGAGGCCGTGAATTTACAGGTTTTATTCATTGGGATAGTGATACATCACAAACACCATTGCCAATTAGTGTGCAGGGTGTTTTGGCGCTGTCTGACACAGATGAAGAAACGGGTGGATTTCAATGTGTGCCTGATCTATATCGCGATTTGGCTGTATGGCGTGAAAGCCAGCGTCCAGACCGAAACCCCTTTGTGCCAGATTTAACTGGATATGAAACAGCGTTTGTGGCGATGAAAGCTGGAGATTTATTGATCTTTAATGGCTTGCTTCCCCATGGTATTCGTCCCAATAATTCAGGTCGTGTGCGTATTGCTCAGTATATATCTATGAGCCCTGCATTAGATGATAACGAGATACGGGATTGGCGAGTTGATTGCTTTGAGCAAAAAAGCACACCAATGGGTTATGCGTTTCCGGGTGATCCAAGGCGGTGGGAAAAAGAAAAATACCCAGCCGCTAAGTTAACGCCCTTGGGAGAAAAATTACTGGGTAAGAGGCTTTGGTAAATAGTCTGGGTGGCTGTTGCGATAGAGATATCGAGTAATTGCATTGATTTCATTAGGTTTAGCTGGTTACACTGAATAAATATTATTAATGAATTTTCAAAGGGGTTGCTTGTGGGTCAGACATTCGAGTCGATATTTAAAGACAGTGTTAAGCGTATGCATTACCAAGTCGATGGGCTGAGTTCTGATAAAAGTCACATTCAGGTGATTATTTGGCCAACATTTTCTGGATTGACTGACTTTGAAAAAGGCATTGCAGACCGTATTGCGTCACTGGGATTTTCTGCAACCGCGTTGGATTTGTACGGCATGGATCAGAACCCAGTCGAAATGGATGCGAAACTGGCGAAGATGGGTGCTTTGCTTGCTGAAGCGGGTCCTTTACATGGTTTGCAAAAGGAGCTGACTGAATCCGCTTGTGATGCAATTCACGGCAAAACCATTGTGCATGTTGGTTTTTGTTTAGGTGGTCGTTTGGCGTTGGAGGCCGGTTTGCATCTGGCGGAAAGTGCTGGCGCGGCGAGTTTTCATGGCTTAATGAGTTTTTTCCGTGCTCAATCGGAAGAAAAGGCCAACACCAAAACTAAAATAATGGTGCTGAATGGTTATGAAGATCCTCTAGTTAATGAATCTGAAGCTCAAGAAGCGAAACGTTACTGGGCAGGTTTGGGGATGGATTTTCAGTACATAGATTTTGCTAGCACCATGCATTCGTTCATGTTGCCAAGTGCGGACAATCCAGAACATGGCAGCCAGTATAATCCATTGACCGCGCAGCGCGGTTATCAATATTTGGAACACTTTTTAGAAGAATTTGTTTAAGTAATACCGATTCAAGCAGACAGGGAGAACTCAGTCTGTGTCTGTTTGAATCGTCTCTTATCGTTTGTTGTCCCTCTCGATCATACCTTTCTTATCTTATTCGGGTTCTGGCAGTCAGAACGGATAATAAATAGTTATAAAACATTCTTAGAAAGCGACGTGTTTTTTGCTTTTGCAACTGGTTTTCTATCTCAAAATGTCGATCTTTTCATAAGTTCTAAGTAAAAAATAAGGAAAAAAGGCCTTGGCTGTTTCGTCTTAAATATAGGATGATAGATCCCATTTTTTGATATTGTCCTCCCAGTTTTATCGCCTTATTCTTGCCTGATTAAAATCCCCCTTCAGATTATTTTAGAGTATAAAAGAGCGATGGAAGAAATAGATAAGCATTCAATTAAAAAGAAAAACACCATTGTTATGTTGGCGATTGGCGTCATTGTGGTATGCGTTGTTGTCTATATTTGGTGGTCAAAAATAGGACGATTCCACGAGGCAACAGAAGACGCTTATGTGTCAGGCAATATTGTGAGTGTTATGTCGCAAATGTCTGGAACGGTTACGGATATCATGGTTGATAATACCAGCTTGGTGAGTGAGTCCGATCAATTAGTGAAAATCAATCCGGTGGATGCTCAGTTGGCTTTGCAACAGGCAGAGGCGAGCCTTGCGAGTACTATACGTTCTGTGCGCAATAGTTTTGCTTCTTTGGAAGAGCAAGAGGCTAATGTGGGGTTGGCTAAAATCTCTTTGGATAAGGCGCAAAAAGATTATCAACGTCGAGTGAATTTAAAGAAGAATAACTTAATTTCTAATGAAGATTTAAGCCACTATGAAAGTACTTTAACGAGTGCTCAAGCTTCTTATAACCTTGCTCTGAAGTCATACGATACGAATAAAACTAAGGTCGACAATACGACGGTGCTGACGCATCCCGATGTGTTAAAAGCGGAATCTGTTTTAAAAGCGGCTTGGTTAACGCTGAATCGTACTTCTATTCTTTCTCCTGCCAGTGGGTATATTGCGCAACGTAGTGTTCAAGTGGGCCAGCATGTGGCGGCAGGAACGACTTTGATGTCTGTTATTCCATTAAAAAATGTTTGGGTAACTGCGAATTTTAAAGAAACACAGCTTGGTAATATTCGTGCTGGACAGTCTGCCACTTTAACGTCCGATGTCTATGGTTCTAGTGTGATTTACCATGGCAAGGTAAAGGGAATAGAACCAGGAACGGGTAGTGCGTTTTCTTTGCTTCCCGCGTCTAACGCGACAGGAAACTGGATTAAGACGGTACAAAGGGTGCCGGTACGTATAGTGTTGGACCCTGCTGAATTAGAGGCGCACCCGCTGCGTCCTGGTTTGTCTATGAGTGTTACGGTCGATACCAATAATGCTGGCGCACCAGCATTAACACCTCTTGCAGATGTTCAGGCGCCTTGGCGTACTCATGTATTTGATCACAATGATGATGACGTCAATGTGATTATTCAAAAGATCATTAAAGAAAGTTTGTAAGTGATGATAAGTCGAATTAGCCGTCACAAATATGTGCCAGCGCCATCCCATGAATGGTTAATGCTGGCGACCATATTTCTACTTATGCTGCTGAACTTTTTACAGACCGGCATGATTGTGTTTGCCGCTGCGCCATTGATGGGCGAACTTGGTGTTTCTCCACAAGAGTATAGTTTGGCAACCGCGTCGTATGCTTGTGTCGCTGTGGTTACGATTTCAAAGCAGCGTTGGTTAGTTGAGCGAATGGGTTGGAAGCTCTACATATTGGGCTCCTTGTTCATCTTCTTTATAGGCTGTGTGGTAGGGTTTTACTGTCGGAGCTTTGATGGCTTTTTGATTGGCTATGTCATCATGGGATTTGGCGGAGCTGCTTTCATGACGGGGGCTAGGGTTATTATTAATTTATTTCCCCCTAGCCTGATCCGCTTAACGGGTATTAAAGCATATGCTTATGGGTTGACCATAGGTTCGGCTCTTGCACCATTTTTAGCTGCGCATTTATTTATGACCGCTTCTTGGCATTATCTGTTTGTTATCTTGATGGTGGTGAGTTTATTGAGTGCAATTACGGCTGCTTTTTGTTTGCCGGGCATACCTGCAAAAGAAGAGATGCGTAGTCAAAGTCATCCTTATATTTTGATGGCCTTAGCTGCAGGTTCTTTTTTGGTTTTGTACGGCTTTCAGCACGGTAATTATGCTTTTTTTAGCAACACTGTGTTGGTATGTGTGTTTTTATTGCTGGGCTTGAGCAGCCTGTATTATTTTTTACGCAGCATGGTGCGTCACCATGAAAATCGACCGTTATTGTCGATGAAGTCGCTGTTTAGTAGCAAGTTGTACCGAAATGGCGTGACTGTGTTTTTTGTCTGTTATTTGATCATGGGGTCAAACAGTTATTTGATACCACAGATTATGCAAAAAGGCCTTGGTTACGGCTGGAGCACGATTGGCAACTGGTACGCTCTTGGGCAAGTCGCGGGTGTTGTTGGGTTGTTCGTTAACATGCTTATTATGCCTAAAAAGCCTCATGGAAAAAAATTCTATGTGGCAGGTTTTGTTTGCTTGATGGCGTACGGTTTTTTGATGATGAAGTTAACACCAACGACAAACTTACAGACTTATGTGGTGCCAGCGCTATTCCTTTTTGTGTTTTTTACGGTGTGCGTACAAGGTACGGTGGCGGCGAAGGCGTTTGCCGAACTACAGCATGATGAAACGGTCTTTTCTCACGCTCAGCAAGTGAAAAATATGGTGTCACAAATAAGTGTGGCGTTAGGAATATCCTTGGCAAGCATTGGGCTGCAGTGGCGTACGACGGTGCATTATGGTGTGCTAAATCAGCATGTCGCAACGAACGACTCTATATTTGTAAGGACACTGAGTCAGATCAGTAATGTGTATAGCGCTCACATGAGTAGCGATATGGCCACTAAGGCAGGTTTTGCATGGATTGCGGATCAAGTTCATCGTAATGCCGTGATATTGGCGGGGATTGATTATTTCTCTTTGCTATTTGTTGTGGGTATTATCGGGGTGATTGTTATGGGGTGCCAAAAACGCCTAAACTAGCGTTTTTCCAATGTCATTTTTTGGTCTTTTTTTGTAGGGTAATAAAGCGGTTTATGGATTTTAACGATATTTATTATTTTTACCTGACTGCTGAACATGGTGGCTATACTGCTGCTGAGCGAGTATCGGGCATTACTAAATCGCTTTTAAGTCGTCGAGTCGCGCAGCTAGAAGATAAGCTGGGTATCCAATTGATTCAGCGCAACAGCCGCCAGTTTTCCCTAACTGATGCTGGCCTACAATTGTATGAAGGCGCCATTAATATGGTGGCGGAAGGTCAATCTGCTTACGAGTCTGTGGCGTTATTGCAGTCTGTGCCTTCGGGTGTGGTTCGGGTAAGTTGTCCTGTTTTATTGGCTCAGCACCACTTTTCTGTCTTTTTGCCTGAGTTTATGAAGAAGTATCCCAAGATTTCCGTGTTTTTGGATGCGACAGATAGAGATGTTCAGGTACTGGAAGAACGCATTGACATCGCGCTACGAACACGAGGCGCCATAGTTAATGGAGCCGGTATGGTGGCGAAGAAGCTGGGCACCAGCAAAATGATTTTGGTAGCGAGTCCGCAGTTTATCAAAGAATTTGGAATGCCAACTCATCCAGATCAGCTTTCTAAACTGCCCACATTGACCGAAACTTTTGGTAAGCAGGAATCTGTTCATCAGTGGGAATTACTTGGACCGAACAGCAGTATTTGCTTGGTTCAGCACCATCCTCGGTTGGTGTGTTTGAACCGCTGGTTGCTTTTAAGTTCGGCATTGCAAGGTGTCGGGGTGGGGTTGGTGCCAGAAATTGTCGCTACGGAAGAGCTAGAAAGAGGGAATCTGGTGCGTGTTCTTCCTGAATGGACAACTAAGATAAGCATTGTTCAGGCGGTATATTCAAATAGGAAAACCATGACACCAGCATTAAGAGTATTTTTGGAAAGTCTTTTGCAATATTTTGCTGAAGTGGTAAGTCCTAATCGTTTTGATTGATCTGTTCAGTGCATTACTTTCGCTATCATGGGCTTATGGATTATTGGGCGTTGTGGCTCCCATTCGAGCGGATACTTTCCTACAGGCTTCTTTCACCAGTATTTGAAAGTGTTTAAAACGTGCGTCGTCTATTCGGAACTTTGGAACAGTAATACTTAGTGCGGCGACGGGTTCATTTCTGTGATTTAAAATAACGGAGGCGGCGCATTGAATGCCTTCCTCGTGCTCTTCCAAGTCTAAGGATATTTTGCTTTCACGGATTTTAAGAAGGTCGTCTCGTAGCATTTTTTCGTTAATAAATGTGGTGTCCGTGTGTTTGATAAAGCTCTGCTCTTTAATAGCAGCCACCAATTGCTCTTCACTAAGAAAAGCCAGCATGGCTTTTCCAACACCTGTACAGTAAGCAGGGCCTTTTTTGCCAACCGCAGAAAATAGGCGCAAGCTTTTTTGACTCTCTAGTTTGTCGATATAAATCACATCTCCTCGATCAAGTACCGCAAGGTGAATGGTTTCGCCTGTTTCATCCCATAAATGTTTTATTTGGTCTGCGGCAATATCACGTACATCGATTTTTGCCCAAGCTTGGTGAGCAAGCTCTAATAGTCCGTAGCCCGGATGATAAAGCTGTGTGACTTCGTCAAAACGAACCAAGCCCTTTTCTGATAGAGACATTAAAATCCGGTGAGCGGTAGCTTTCGGTAGGTCTGTTTTATCTACCAAATCCGCAAAGCGTAATGGCACTTTTGCTGCACACACTTCCTGTAAGAGATTAAGTGTTTTGTCTAATGACGAGCCTCCACTTTTTGTTTCTTGTTCTGACATGATGGGATCCTTACTCTTTTCGAAGTATTTGTATGATGAGGCAGCTCTTAAATATTTTAGTAAAAATAACCAGTCTTGAAAATGCCATAGATTGAGTATTGCAAATAGTGGAACTATGTTCCACTATTTGTTGGCCTGTTTGTTTGATATAGACTTCAGTTTAATCAGTAAGGTTTATAGATTTATAAAAATAAGAAGGTGTGCGCTATGCAGGCGGCATAAAGGTATTGGTGTTGTTCTAGCAGCATTTCTTCACCGAACACACTAAAAATTAACGTAGAACTTATGATATCGAGGTCTCTTGTAATGACCCAAATTAATCCTGTTCCGCAATCAGCTGATGGTAGCGCAAGCTTCATTGCTGTCGATTGGGGAACGACCAATTTACGTGCCTTTTTGATGACTCAGGATGGTCAAATTCAAGCTCAGCGAGACAGTGATCGAGGCATGCTAAAGCTTGGCCCGGCTGAATTTGAAAGCGTTCTATCTGATTTGCTGGGAGATTGGCTAACGCCTGATTTGCCGATTTATATGGCGGGCATGGTGGGCAGTCGCGGTGGTTGGCAAGAAGTACCTTATCAACACTGTCCTATCAAGTTAGACGATTTATCTGAACATCTTTTTTGGTTGACGACATCTTTGCCAAACAAGGTAGCGATTGTGCCTGGGTTACGTGGTGAAGGTGTCTCTGGACTTACTGATGTCATGCGCGGCGAAGAAACGCAATTATTGGGTGCGATTGATTGGTTAGAGGAGCAAGGTCGAGCCGATGAGTCTCCCGTATTTTGTTTGCCGGGAACCCACTGTAAATGGGCGCAAATTACAGAAGGTCAGGTCACGCAGTTTTCTACCTCTATCACTGGTGAATTATTTGCGCGTTTGAACGATGAATCCAGTTTGGTAAAAGGTTTGCCTCAATCTGATCAGCTGAATAAAGCTGCCTTCAAAAAAGGCGTTTTGGCGAGCCAGCAAGCGGGCGGTATTTTGCATCATTTATTCAGTGCTCGAAGTCGTTTTGTGTGTGGCGAGTTAGCCGCAGATGAAGTTCGAGATTACTTATCTGGTGTGGTAATTGGTCATGATGTGAATGATGTTTTGCTGGCATTAGAGGCAGAATCATTAGAAACGCAAAGTGGCCGAGTAGTGATTATTGGTAGTCAGGCATTGAGCGCGCGATATGCCTTAGCCTTGTCTTCGCGCGATCTTACTGCTGAATTTCTGGCGGCTAACGAAGCGAGTATTCGTGGTTTAAAGCGTTTGGCGAATCGTCAGGCTAAGTCGGAAACTAATCTGACAAAAGGAGCGTAATGATATGAAACATTCTTTTGATGCGTTGATGCAAGAATTTCCAATGGTTGCCATTCTTCGTGGGATTAAGCCTGACGAGGTCATTGAGCATGCTCAAGTTTTAATAGGTGCTGGTTTTCGTCTAATTGAAGTGCCACTTAATTCGCCTGATGCCTTTACCAGCATTCGCTCTCTTCAGGAAAAATTCGGTGACCAAGTATTGATTGGCGCTGGTACTGTTTTGACCATGGCGCAGTTAACCGAGCTGGTCGACACGGGGGCAAAATTAATGGTTTGTCCGCATACCGATGTTGAATTGATTAAAGCCGCGAAAGTGGCAGGTTTGTATGCAATGCCGGGATTTTTTACCGCGAGTGAGGCTTTTTCGGCACTGCATGCCGGCGCTGATGCGGTAAAACTGTTTCCTGCCGAAGCCTTACCAACAATTAACGTAGTAAAAGCATTAGGCGCAGTTATTCCTACCGAGACTTGGTTGTGTCCTGTTGGTGGTGTTACGCCAGATAACGTGGCGGACTATTTAAATGTTGGCGCTCGTGGTTTTGGTTTAGGTTCGGCTTTGTATAAAAAGGGTCAATCGGTCGAAGTCACTAAAACGAATGCAGAAGCCTTTATGGCGGCTTGGAAGGCTTTTCAAAAATAGCTCTCTTTAAGTAAAAAGCAGAGATAGGAGAATAAAAACAATGAAGCAAATTAGTACTCAACGACATCAATTAGCCGAAGGGCCATTTTGGAGTCAGTCAGAACAAGCTCTGTATTGGGTTGATATTCCTGCCTGCCAAGTGTGGCGCTGGCATCAAGAGTCTAATGAATACCAACATTGGACTTTGCCGAAAAAAGTGTCTGCGGTATTCACTACTCAAAGTGATCGATTGTTGGTGGCTTTGGCGGATTCTGTTGCGTATTTAGATAAAGCGACAGGTGAATTAGAACACTTATGTGACTTAGATACCGATATTCCTGGTAACCGCAGTAACGATGCCAAATGTGACCCAAATGGTGTGTTATGGCTTGGTACCATGGACGATGCTGAAGAAAGTGCATCGGGCCGCTTGTGGAAAATCACTCCTGAAGGCAAAAAGACACTCATGTTGGAGGGGGTTGGTATTTCCAATACACTGGCATGGGACGAGTCTCGAGGACGTTTTTATTTTGGCGATTCAATGACTCGTAAAGTGCACGTTTTTCCGTATCCAGAGTTTTGTGATGTGCGCAGCCAAAACCCATTTTTTGAAGTGAAAGAAGGTATTGGGGCTGATGGCTCTTGTATTGATGCCGAAGCCTGTATATGGAACGCAAATTGGGATGGTTCACGCATTGTACGCTACAGCCCAGAAGGTGAAGTGTTGCAGACGATTGAGCTGCCGTTCTCTAAGCCGACAAGTTGTGTGTTTGGTGGTGCGGACGGCAATACACTGTTCATCACGTCGGCGAGTGTTGCCACAAGTGAAAGCGAATTAGCAGAAAAGCCGTTGTCCGGTCATGTTGTGGCTATCGATTTAAAGGTCGCGCTGGGTCTTGATGTCACCGGTGAACCAAGTCAGCCATTTGCTGGATTTTAGCTGTCTAGCGTATATAACTAATTTTTATAAAAAAGCCCGCTCAAAGAGATTTGAGTGGGCTTTTTTATTGTGCAAAAAAAGGTAATGTTATATTATTACATTTTTGTGTTTCATGGATAATACGGATATGAAAGTAATGCCTTTTTATAAACGAATACTATTTTGTAGCTCTATATTGTTTGGGCTGCTGGCGGTGACGGCCTGTTCGGGACCTACATCCTCTAACACTGTGTCGATTAGTGCGGCTTTTGAGTTTACCAGTCTAGATCCTTCAAAGAACGGTTATATATTTAGTCGTATGCAAGTGGTGGAAACTTTGTTGGATGTTAATGAAAAGGGCTTGCTTATTCCGGCTTTGGCAAAGGATTGGCAGGTGAGTGAAGACGCAAGAACCTGGACGTTTGATTTGCGTGACGATGTTTACTTTCACGATGGTACTTTGATGAATGCTGAGGCTGTTGTTAATAGTCTTTTGATTGCTCAAACGAAGCATGGAGCATTGAGAAATGCGCCAATCAACAGTATTTCTGCTGCGGGAGATTCTTCTGTTGTTATTTCACTGTCTCGACCTTATACCTTGTTGGGGGCGGTGTTAGCGAATTATGCAAACGGCATTTTATCTCCTGCAGCGTATGGAAATGATGAGGAAGTCTTAGCGCTATCTGGCACAGGTCCATATAAAGTTTTTCAGTTTGCTCCGCCGCATAAGCTTGTCGTTGAAAAGTTTGATGATTATTGGGGCAAAAAAGCCAGTATTCCTTTTGCTAGTTATTTAACCGGTCATCGTGCTGAAAGCCGTGTCTTACAGGCGAAAAGTGGTCAAGCGGACATTGTTTTTGGGTTAGATCCTGCCAGTCTACCCTCATTACAGCGCATGGATATTTTAACTGTCTCATCGAACTCAATTCCTAGAACCATTGTATTGAAGTTAAACAGCGGACATCGCTTTTTGAATGATGTCCGTGCCCGTCAAGCGCTGAGCTTAGCTATTGATCGTAAAGGGATAGCAAAAGGTGTTCTGCGTATTCCTGGCTCTGAGGCCGAGCAGATATTGCCTGCCTCTATGTCTAATTGGCATTTGGATAATGTAACTAGTGAGACTGAATCGGAAGTTGGCACACCTGAGTCATTGTTGTCCTCTTTGGGTTGGAATAAGAATGCAAATGGTATGCTTGAGAGAGAGGGTGAATTATTTGAACTAACACTGATTACCTATGCTGATAGACCTGAATTAACAGCGGTAGCAACGGCGATCCAAGCCCAGTGGCAAGCTATTGGCGTGACAACTAAGGTAGAAATTACTAATTCAAGTGCGATAGCAATGGGCCATCAGGATGGTTCTTTAGAGGTGGCGCTTATCGCGCGGAATTATGGTTTTATTGCTGACCCTTTGGGTGTGATGCTGTCTGATTTTGGATCGAATGGCGGTGGTGATTGGGGAGCGATGAATTGGAATAATAGCGCGTTAAGTGCCGATTTAATGACGTTAGAACAAACCTCCGATCCTGTATCATATAAAGAAATTGCCCAGCGCAGTGCTCAAATATTGTTTAACCAGCGACCGATGATTCCTGTTTCTTCCTACGTGCAGCAAACCTCTGTTAATAATCGCATTAAAGGATTTCGATACGACCCTTTTGAGCGCAGCTTTTATTTGAATGAAATGGAGTTTGTAAAACCATGAAGGCCATGCTGTTAAAAAGGCTTCTGCAGCTGATTACTGTGGTGTGGGGGGTTGGAACTTTGACCTTTATTTTGATGCGTTCATTACCTGGTGATATGGCTTATCGAATAGCTGCCAGCCGATATGGACAAGACAATGTAAATTCTGAAGCTGCGGCATTGGTGCGCGCAGAATTACAGTTAGATCAAAGCCCATGGGTGGCATATTGGCACTGGTTGACGGATCTTCTTCAATTCAAGCTAGGTGACTCGTTAGTGAGTGGCTTGCCAGTGATGGATTCTGTCCAGCATATGCTGGGGCATTCATTGTTGTTGGCTCTTTCTGGGCTGATGTTATCTGTGTTAATTGCGGTGCCACTGGGGTTACTTAGTGCATGGCGAGGTAATCCGCTGGACTCTGTCTTAATGGGATTATCGAGTGCGATTCGTGCCATGCCTGTTTTTGTTGTTGGTGTATTGCTGCTTTTATTCTTTGCTTTGCATTGGGGGCTATTCCCGGTCGCCGGTTTTGGAACTCCTGCCCACCTTGTTTTGCCTGCTCTTACTTTGGCTATTAGCTTGGCTGCAGTGTCGAATCGCGTGGTAAGAGACTCTGCTAAGCATACTTTTCAGGCTGCTTTTTATCGTTTTTCTCGGGTAAAGGGCTTGTCTGAATGGCAAACCTTTCGACAGCATGGTGTGCGCAATATTGCTGTGCCTGTGGTGGCGTTCTTTGGTATCCAATTGGTGAGTATGATCGAAGGGATTGTAATGATTGAATCATTGTTCTCTTGGCCAGGAATAGGTCATGGTTTGGCCCATGCTATTTTTGCTCGCGATATTCCAGTAATTCAAGGATCCGCTTTAGTTATGGGGGTATTGTTCGTTTTGCTTAACACCTTGGTTGATATTATTTGTTTATGGATTGACCCAAGGGGAGCGAAAGCATGATGAAGATGAAAAAATCCCAATGGGTTGGTTTGGCTATCTTATTAGCGTTGTTGGCGTTTTCACTGGGGGGGATGGCTTTTTCTCCTTATAGTATTTCTCAGCAAGATTTGAATGCCATTATGGAATCGCCTTCTGCAACCCATTGGCTTGGTACTGACCATTTTGGTCGCAGTATGTTTACACGTATGGCGCATGCTGTTGGTCTGTCTTTCGGGTTAAGTCTGTTGTGTATGTTCACTTCTTCACTGGTTGGAACGGCATTTGGTGTCTGGTCTGTTTGGGGAGGCAAAAAGGTTGATGTTGCCATGGGAATTGTGGTGAATATACTCCTTGCTTTACCGGGTTTGGTGGTTGTATTGCTGTTTGCTGCGATCGCTCCGGGTTCATTCTTGGTGTTGTATTTGGCGATTTCTTTGGTGCAGTGGGTGGAGTATTTCCGAGTAGTGCGTGCTGTCACACAAGGCGTAATACAAAGCCCTGCAAGACAATCGTCACAGATGATGGGCTTTGGCCGTTGGTATCAGTTTAAGCGTCATATTTGGCCAGCTATTTCTCCATCAGTATTTACCTTGGCAGCCTTTGGTGGCGCGAATGCGATTTTAACCATGGCATCATTGGGCTTTGTGTATGTTGGTATTCAACCTCCGCTGGCTGAGCTTGGCTTAATGACGGTTGAATTGTTTCCGTATTACAGCGAAGCGCCTTGGTTACTCGCTCAGCCCTTGGTAGTGATTGCTTTGATGGTGTTTGCATTTCATTTATTGGCAGGAAAACGAGCATGAGCGTATTACTGAAATTAACCAATGTGGCTGTTTATGTGGGCGACACTTGTTTGTTGGAGCCAATGTCGTTGGAGCTAAAGCAAGGCGAGCCACTTACTATTCTGGGCCAAACTGGGTCCGGTAAGAGTTTACTGGCACAAGCCATTATGGGTCTATTACCTGATGGTTTAACGGTGTCTGGTGAAATAGAAACTTTTGGTAAAGTGATGACGATTGAAGAGCGTCAAGCTTTGTGGGGACGTGAAATGGTCATGTTGCCGCAAGAGCCTTGGCATTCGCTGGACCCTTTGATGAAAGGGGTTGATCAAGTTAAAGAGGTTTATCGGTTTGTACGTGGCAATAGTGCAGAAACGTCGCTTGCTATGGCGGAAGACGATCTAGGACAGGTCGGTTTGGTAGGTAACGGCCATAAACGTCCTGATGAACTGTCGGGAGGTATGGCACAACGTCTCGCGATTACTGCGGCCACTGCTGGTGGGGCGCATGTGATTTTGGCTGATGAGCCAACCAAAGGGCTTGATGTGTCTCGTCGTGATGGTATTGTGCAGCTGCTCCAGGCCCGTTCGAATCTAGGCAGTTTGCTGACTATTACTCACGATGTGTCGGTAGCCCGTCAGTTAGGCGGTTTGCTATTAGTAATGAAAGAAGGGTGCTTGGTGGAGAAAGGTGAGGCGGCAAATCTTCTGGATAGTCCTCAAGACCCTTATACCCGAGAACTTATTGCAGCAGAGCCGAGTGCGTGGTCAGATATTGCTCCGCCTATTAGGCGTGCAAGCTCGCACGACCTTCTTGTTGCAGATAAGTTAACTTTAGAACGTGGAGGGCGCGTCTTATTTGAAGGCTTGTCATTTACCATCAAGCAAGGAGAAGTGGTTGGCATTGTCGGTGACAGTGGCTGCGGTAAATCATCGCTTGGCGATGCATTGCTTAATTTGTTGCCTGTTTCGGCTGGCAAGCTTACTCGTTTTCATAAAAACGCTAAGCCATATCAATGGCTGAAATTGTATCAAGATCCACCATCGGCGTTTTCATCTAGTGTGTCTCTGGGGCAATTATTGGATGATTTAGTACTTTTGCATGATATTGATAAAGCGCGTATTGCTCCTTTGATGACTAAATTGAAACTACCAGCAGGGATTTTAGAACGTAATTGTTTGTCGGTATCCGGTGGTGAATTACAACGCTTTGCCATATTACGCGCCTTGTTGCTTGATCCTGTTTTTCTGTTCGCAGATGAGCCGACATCACGTCTAGACCCGATTACGGCTAAGGAGGTAACGCAGTTATTGGTAGAGTTGGCCACTGAGGCGAATTGCGCGGTGTTGTTAGTGAGTCATGACCCTGACCTTATTCAGCGAACTTGTCATCAAGTTATTGCTTTATAAGTTAGGTTAAGGATCTGTGGTATTAGGTAAGTGCGTTCAAATGCACTTGCTTAATATCTGCAGGTTACTTCTATTTAGTATTGAAACTGTTAAATACACTGGCTTAAGGGGGAGTTTAGGTTTCACTTTTGTGTTGTCTATGATCTAATTTTTCTAATTAAATGGCTTTATTTAGGAAAATTTTATGTCGTTCAAAAAAACTTTCTCTGTTGCTTTAGTTAGTGCTGCTGCAGTTGTTGCATCGACTGGCGCTTTTGCGTTTGAAGACTATTGCACGCCCAAACTGGACATTTATTTGAGCAATGTTCAGAAGACGGTGGATTCTGAGCATGTGTCAGATCGCCAAAAAGACGTAGCTCAGAAAATCTTAGATAAAGTTAAAGCAAGCCGTAATGACACTAAGGATTGTGTTCTTATCGATAAGTTACTGCCTTAACTTAAGAATCTGATGCAGCAAAACTTTTATTTTCTGTTATGTTTTATAGGTAGCCTAGTAGGATGAGGAAATCTATAAAGGCTTTTAGCTAAGCCGTTAAGGGGAAATAAATGGACCCATTACAAGCTGCTTTGAAAGTTGCTAGGACTCTTCTAGGGATGTCTTGTTCTGGCTTGCTTCTTGAAAACGGCCGTATTGTTATTTCAGGTGAAACACATGGCGTTGATTTTTCTGATACCTCATTCCGTAGCCAAGTGTTACATTCTTCTCGAGAATTTAATTTAAAGCAAACCGATACGGCTTTCCCATTTTTTTCTGATTATCCTCAAGTTTCCAGTTACCTTTCTGAGTTTTTCCCTCTTTATGGGGTACGTTTGTTTTTTATAGACGTGGCTCCCTGTTCAATTGATGAGTTGGGTTTTGATGCACATATCCATGATTTGGCCGATGTTTTTGCTGGATTGTTAGCGCCAGCCCTCAGCCAAACTTCAAGTGAATGCGTGGAGTTCGTGAAATATGAAGAGCTTTTAAGTTTAAGCAATAATATGCCTGTCTATATGGCCTTGCTTGACCGTAATTTACGCTATCAATTTGTGAATAAAGCCTATGAACAGCGCTTCAGGCCATCAGATGACGGCTACATAGGGAAATCTGTAAAAGACCTTGTGCCAGCGGATATGTTTACGAAGGTTGAACCTAAATTAAAAGAGGCGCTTCAAGGTTCAACGGTGAAATTTCATTATGAGGTTGACTATACAGGTGATGATGGTGAAGTTAGATTTAATAAATCGTCATATATTCCTCGAATAGAGCAAGGGGAAGTGACGGGGGGTTATGTTTGTGTGCAAGATGTTACCCGTCAAAGACGAACACTTGAGACGTTGCGGCTCTTACATGAGGTGACAGCTGATTCAGAATTGTTATTGGATGAAAAGTTACAAAAAATCCTCGAAATTGGCGTTGAGCAATTCGCACTTCCAATTGGGCTTATTAGTTCGATTACTGGTGATGTCTATGAAGTTCAATATAGTCAAACTCCAAATGGCGAGGTGCTCCCTGGAGCACAGTTTGATTTAGGTAACACTTACTGTGTACATACGTTAGGCAGTAATACTCCAACCTCTTATTTTCATACGGCAATTAGCGACATTAAAGAGCACCCTTGTTATGCGAATTTTGGCTTAGAAGCTTATATTGGGATGGTCCTGTATATTGGAGGCAAGCGTTGGGGGACATTAAATTTTTCGAGTCCGAACCCCAAAAAACACCCATTCAGTGAAGACGATAATGAAGTTATGAAGTTGTTGGCGCAATGGATTGGTAATGAAATGACGTTGGAGCGGGATAGAGCGATACAGGCTGAGTATGAAAAAGAGTTGCGAGAGCAAAAAATATTCTTCGAATCGCTTTTTGTGAATGCGCCTGAAGCAATTGTCATGGTAGGGGCTGACCGTGAAATAAAAATGATTAACCCTGCTTTCACTAAGCTGTTTGGTTATGAGCTTGCGGAAGTAAAAGGTAAAAGTACCAAGGTTCTTTACGCCGAAGAACGTGATTTTATTAAGCAAGGCAAGGCGTATTACAATGATGTTGAAGATGTATTAAATCGTTACCGTGTCAGCTATAGGCATAAATTAGGAAAAGTTTTTCATACCGAAACAATTGGCAATATGTTTAAAAGTGCCGATGGTCGACTGGGTGGATATATTGCCCATGTACATGACGTGACTGAACGATTAGACGTTGAAAGGAAGATGATCGACACCAACCTTCGCCTGTCTGTTGCGGCTGATGCGGCTGGCATTGGTGTTTGGGAGCTTGACTTACAAAGCGATAATTTGCGCTGGGATGAATGGATGTATCGGTTATACGGCACATCCAAATCGGCTAATGTGTCTCCGCTGGTTGTTTGGGATGATTGTGTTTTTCCTGAAGATAAACTTATGCTCAGTGAAGTATTTAGCAATTTAGACCGAAATGCCTATTTTACCGCGCAAGAAGCATCTTATATCTCAGAAAATTTAGATTTCGATTTCAAAATTACACGCAAAGATGGGCAAACCCGTTACCTCAAGTCCAATGCGATTCTAGTATTGGACAAGTTAGGTCATGCGTCACACCTTATTGGTGTCAATATGGACATCACATCGCGTAAAGAAACGGAAGTGTTGTTACGCGAAGCAAGTAAGCAAGCACTCGCCGCGAGCAAAACCAAAAGTGATTTTCTTGCCACAATGAGCCATGAAATCCGAACGCCACTAAATGGTGTGTTGGGTATGGCCGAATTACTTTCTGGGACTTCTCTTAATCCTGAGCAAACAGAGCAATTAAAAGTGTTGCAAGAATCAGGAGAAGGGCTTTTAAATCTTATTAATGATTTGTTGGATTTCTCTAAGATTGAAGCAGGCCATTTGTCAATTGAGCGAGTAGATTTCAATTTAGAGAAAAGCATTTACGATGTTGTTCGGATGCTGGTAATAAAAGCCGAAGAGAAGGGTATAGATTTATTGGTTCAATATCATGAAAGCTGCCCTAGGTTTTTGGTTGGGGATGTATTTCGTATTAAGCAAATTCTTACTAATTTGATCAGTAATGCAATTAAATTTACCAGTGTTGGGCATGTGCTGGTGACTATACACGGCACTGTAGATAAGAAAGGAATAGCGTCAATGACAATGAGTGTATCAGATACGGGGGTCGGCATTGATAAAAGCGTTCAGCCGTTATTATTTAATGCCTTTGTACAAGCAGATAGCTCGACAACTCGTAAATTTGGTGGCACGGGCCTTGGCTTGGCTATCACAAGGCAGCTTATTGATTTAATGAATGGTGATATCGCTTTGGTAAGTGAACCTGATGTAGGCTCTACTTTTACTGTCACTTTATCTTTACCCGAAAGTCATGCTATCTCTCATATCGATGCTGTTATCAATGAAAATTTGTTGATTGGTAAGAAAACATTGATTGTTGATGACAATGAAACCAATTTAACTATTTTGAAAAATCAGCTCCGCTCATGTGACATATATGCGGATGCTGAGATCAATTCGGAGAATGCTTTGCACAGGGTGAGTCAGGCAATAGATGATGGGGTGCCATATCAAATAGTGGTAACGGATTATATGATGCCTGAATTGGATGGTTTGATGCTTACTCGACTTATTCGTGAAGCAAGTGGCTCTAATCGCCAGCCGATTATTTTAATGACAACATCAGCAGGTATATTGTCCAGCGAGGAGCTGTCTGACGCGGGGGTTAATATTAATGTCGCAAAACCAATGACGGGATTTATGCTTAAAAAAGGCCTTATTTCTGCTTTGTCTACTCACTTTATTGGACGTCAATATTCTTATTTAGATGAAAAAGACCACTCTGCTGAGGTTGATTCGACGATAAAAGGTCTGGGTGAGGATCAAAAACGGGGATTAATCTTGGTTGTGGAGGATATGAGGGCGAACATGGCTGTTGCGAAAGGCATATTGGAGCGTATGGGGTTTGATGTTGTTGGTGCTGAAAATGGTGCTGTTGGTATTGAAATGTGGGAAGCTCATCAACCCGACCTAATCTTTATGGATCTGCATATGCCTGTTATGGATGGACTTTCTTCTATGCGTCATATTAGACAAGCTGAAAAAAGTGCAGGTCGTAAGCGTGTCCCTATTCTGGCGTTAACGGCGGATATTATGCCTGAGACATTGCCCGAAGTTTTTCGATCTGGTGGAGATGGTTTAGTCCCTAAACCATTTAAACAAAAGGAGTTTATTAGTATGTTAGACAAATGGTTACCAGCCAGCCAAACACCAGATATGGGTGAAGATCAATCTATGTTATCGGCCAGTTCAGCTTTTGATGTGCAATCAGATGTTATTATCGATGAGACTGCCTTAAATGAATTAAAAGTGATATTGGGGGATGATTTTGTATTATTAGTCGAGGCCTTTTTTGCAGATGCAGACAGCATCCTTGCTTCGTTTGATAAAATACTGATGAAAGATGATGGCGTAGATTGTGGGCTCATTTCTCGGCTTGCTCATAGTTTGAAATCTATTAGCCAAAATGTAGGGGCCATGACAATGTCTTCAATGGCTGCACAGCTTGAGAGAGAAGGTCGTGAAGGCGATGTTCCTGAGTTACATTTGAAGTTAAGAGAAGTATTAGCAATGTACCGCGAAGTGAAAAATAAACTACAGGATATGCTGTCATGCCAATGAAAGTATTAATAGTTGATGACACTAATACAGATCGTTTGCTGCTTAAGTTGCATCTATCGAAGTTGGGTTACCGAACGATAGAGGCTAGTAATGGTAAAGAGGCCATAGAGCAATTTATAGCGAATTCAGATGATTTGGATCTGATCTTAATGGACGTGCAAATGCCTTATTTGAATGGTTTTGATGCGGTCCGGTCTATCCGTGATATACAAGAACAACAAAAACAGGAATGGCTTCCTGTGATTTTTTTAAGTGCGAGTGCGGAAGACGATGATGTTGAAGATGGCATTTTAGCGGGTGGTGATGATTACCTTATTAAGCCTATTAGCCAGAAAATTTTGTCAGCTAAAATGTTAGCTATGCAACGTATTGCAGATATGAGACGACGGTTAGTTGAGTCTAATTTAGTGCTTGAAGAATTGGCTTCAACTGATCACTTAACGGGGGTTGCAAACCGTCGTGCTTTTGAGGTTATGTTAGAGCGAGAAATGTCATTTACGCGCCGCTATGGTGTACCTATGGCGTGTGCGATATTTGATCTTGATAAGTTTAAAATGGTCAACGATACCTACGGTCATGACGCGGGAGATGCCGTGCTTGTGGAAGTAGTACGTCGCATCACGAAAAACCTAAGAGATGGTGATGCTATTGGCCGTTTAGGAGGGGAAGAGTTTGGCATGATTTTGCCTAAAATGCCTGTGGATGAGGTACTTGCGGCGTTTGAAAGATATCGCGCAATTGTCGCAGAGCACCCTGTAATACATGAGGGTGTTGAGATTCCTATAACGGCCAGTATTGGTGTGGCAGGATATACAGGAAAGAAAGAAGATAAACTTGCTCTACTAAAGCGTGCCGATGAATGCTTGTATGAAGCAAAAGAGACGGGTCGCAATAAAGTCGTATATTACGCAGGATAAGCCGATTTATTCTGCGTAATCATCATTTAAGCATAAAAGGCCGACAATCTTATCGACTGTCGGCCTTTTATGCTTTCTATTTAGCTAAAGTGTTTAGGCTACAGCAGAATCTGTATTTTCAATAATCTTCTGATTTACTGTGGCTAATAGTGCTTGGATAGAAGCAGATACAATGTCGTTGTCGATGGCAACGCCATTGTAACGATCACCGTTGATGTTGGCTTGAACATAAGCGATCGCTTGTGAATCACTGCCGACAGTCAATGCGTGCTCTTGGTACTGGATAATATCCACTCTCATATTGAAGTGCTTACCTAGTGCTTCGCTAAAGGCGGACAATGCGCCGTTACCGTCACCAGTAATTTTGACTGAGGTATTATTACCGACCAAATCTGCATGAACGGTATCTACGTCATCTTTTGCAAGGTCGTATTTGCCCAATTTATATGGCGTTGTTCCCGTCATGAAGCTGCTTTCGAACAAGTCTTTCATGGATTCTGCGTTGACAACACCACCGTCTTTTTCCGCAAACTGCTGAACAATAGGGCTAAACTCTACCTGCAACCAGCGTGGTAATGCCAAGCCGTATTCTTGCTCAAGAGTATACGCAACACCGCCTTTGCCAGACTGGCTGTTCACGCGAATGACTTCTTGGTAGCTACGACCGACATCGCGAGGATCGATTGGCAAGTAAGCCACGTCCCAAGGTTTGTCGTCTGTTTGGTTGGCTAAGCATTTTTTAATCGCATCTTGATGAGAGCCAGAGAAAGCGGTGAACACCAATTCACCTGCGTATGGGTGACGCGGATGAACTTGTAGCAAGGTGCATGCTTGAACCACACTTATGATGCGGTCCATATCGCCCAACGCCAACTCTGGATCAATACCTTGGCTGTATATGTTCATCGCCATAGTAACTATGTCCATGTTGCCTGTGCGCTCGCCGTTACCTAGCAATGTGCCTTCAATACGGTCTGCACCAGCCATTACGCCTAATTCGGCTGCCGCTACGCCACAACCTCGGTCATTGTGTGTATGCAAGCTTACAATTATGCTGTCACGTTGTTTAACATTACGGCAGAAATACTCAATTTGGTCTGCGTAGCGGTTAGGAGTAGATACTTCTACCGTAGCTGGCAAATTGATAATAATTTTGTTGTCTGGCGTTGGTTGCCAAACATCTGCTACTGCATCGCATACTTCAATGGCGTAGTCGATTTCTGTGCCAGTAAAGCTTTCAGGTGAGTATTGGAATACCCACTCTGTTTCTGGGTGCTTAGCAGCATGTTCTTTTACGCATTTAGCGCCATTTACTGCGATCTTTTTAATGCCTTCCATGTCCATACGGAACACTTGTTCACGCTGTGTTGTAGATGTCGAATTGTAAACGTGGACAATGGCTTTTTTGGCGCCTTTTAATGATTCATAGGTGCGCTCAATCAATTCTGGGCGCGCTTGAGTCAATACTTGGATGTAAACATCATCTGGCACTTGATCTTCTTCGATCAACCAGCGGACAAAGTCAAAATCCAATTGAGAAGCGGCAGGGAAACCCACTTCAATTTCTTTAAAGCCAACATCTACTAGTAGGGCAAAAAATTGTTTCTTTTGTTCCACAGTCATTGGCTCAACCAAAGCTTGGTTGCCATCACGTAGGTCGACACTAGACCAAATTGGGGCTTTAGTGATTTCTTTGTCAGGCCAAGTACGGTTTGCAATAGCGACTGGCTTGAATGACGTGTACTTTGTATGGTCAAAAGACGACATGATCTTGTCCTTATTAATAGGAGGTCGGTAAACCCCGTTGTTATTTGCGCGTCTTGAGTAGACGCTTTCTTTTGTTAGCATTTTTTATTTCTTCAGTTTGTATAGTGTAAACAAAAAAGATGAGTAAAAGATTGCGTTTTTTATGGAATTTTCAATTCAAATAGCATTATATTGCGTAACTAAGAATAAAATTAGCGATTTGGAGTTGCGATAATGGGTTTTGATAAAATTGACTTGAGTATATTGCGAGAGTTGCAGCAAGATTCTAGCTTAACTAATCAGGACTTGGCTGACCGGGTTGGTTTGTCCGCCTCACCTTGTCTGCGGCGAGTGAAGGCGCTTGAAGACATTGGAGTGATAGACCGTAAGGTGACTATTTTAAAAAAGTCTAGCCTGGGTCTTAAGTTGACCGCGTTTTTGCAGATTAGTATGGACCGACACACACCAGATCGATTTAGTGTGTTTGAAGAAGAGGTGGACGCTTTTCCAGAAGTGAGAAATTGTAATTTGGTGACTGGACAAAACTGCGATTACCTATTGGAAGTCGTGGTCGAGGATATGGAAAAGTACCATGATTTTTTGTTAGGAAAGCTGACACGTATACCAGGTGTCACGGGTGTGCAGTCGAGCTTTTTGTTGCGTAGTGTGAAAGAGAGTACTGCTTTGCCTTTGGATCATCTGATTTAGAAGGTTTTTCCTTATTTAGCATTGATATTTTTGCTTTCGACCAAATTAATGGATGTTATACTATTACAGTGAAAAAAGTCCCTAGTAGAGAAGATGTGATGAGCGATTTGACAATTAAGCGTCGAGTGATGATTCCCGTGAGGGCTGGCGACGTGATGGCGGAGTTTATTTCCTTTGATGGTGATGACTCAGGCAAAGAACATATTGGGATATTTTTTGAAGGAACACAGACAAAAGACGTCAATAGCATTCCGTTGGTTCGTCTGCATTCAGAGTGTTTGACCGGTGATGTCTTTGGTTCTGGACGCTGTGACTGTGGTGAGCAATTAGACGAGGCCATAGACCTTATTAATGAGCAGGGCGGGTACATTCTTTATTTACGCCAAGAAGGTCGTGGTATTGGCTTATACGCAAAACTGGAAGCGTATGCTTTGCAAGATAAAGGCTATGATACGTATCAGGCCAACGAGATGCTGCATTTGCCAGATGATGGTCGTGATTTTGGTGTGGCAGCAGAAATGTTGAAAGCACTAGGTGTTAATAAAGTGCGTTTGTTGACCAATAACCCAGATAAAGCGCAACAACTTATCGAGCACGGAATTTCCGTTGCTGAATTAGTACCAACAAAAGTACATGTTAATCAGCATAATCGTTTGTATTTAGAAACCAAAGCGAAGCGTAAACTCCATACATTGAAGTTTGATTGACTTTCGTAATGTGCAAAGTGAAAAACAAGAAAGGCGCTTTAAGCGCCTTTCTTGTTTTTGTTGCTAATTTATTTAGCCTTTATTTTTTGCTTGGCGCTGGTTTTTTCTTTTTCTTCTTGCTGCTTGGCGAACGAGCTTTTGTTTTTGCTTCTAGCCCTTCTATACGACCAAATTTAATATTGGCTTGCATGAAGCGCTGAATCTTCTCGATCATTGGTAAATCGTTAATATCGATTAATGAGATGCAATCACCAGGCTCGCCTTCACGTGAAGCTCGACCTGCGCGGTGAATATAGGAATCCGCTTTGCGTGGTAGACGCAAGTTAATTACTGTGTTGATTTCAGGAAGATCGATACCGCGAGATGCCACATCGGTTGCGACCAATACTTGCAAGCGGCCACGTTTCATTTGTTTCATGTGCTCGCTGCGGTCGCCTTGTTTCATTTCACCGTGCAAGCCATCACACATTAAGCCCATTTTGCGAATACGTTGAACCCATACATCTACGTGCTCCCGATTAGAAACAAAGAGTACGGCTTGTTGAACGCGTTCTTGTGTTAATAAATGCTTTAGTATGGCTTCTTTGTGTTCTTCACTATCGACTCGGTAGGCCAATTGACGAATTTGGCTCGGTACCGTGCGTGCAGATTCACCAAGGCGAATCTGTTGAGTTTCGCTGTTTAATAGCGCGCTAGCAAAGCGGCCCATTTTTTCGCCCTCTAATGTGGCGGAAAACATTAGCGTTTGGTGTTCTGTTGGTAACTCTTTGGCGATGTGGTTAATGGCATTAACGAACCCCATATCTAACATACGGTCAGCTTCGTCGATAACAAAGTAAGATACGTCTGTTAAGTCTAGCCATTGTTTATCGTCTAGTTCGACAAGTCGGCCAGGGGTGGCGACCAAAATATCACATGGTTCGCTTAGTTGTTGCTGCTGCATTCCATAGGGTGTGCCACCGATAATTAGGTGAGACTGAATGCGTGTGTGTTGCGTTAGCTGTTCTACGACATTGAAAATTTGGCGTGCTAGCTCACGACTTGGCGCTAAAATTAGTACTTTTGGCGCCGTAGTAGATTGCTCATCACGGTCAAGAATATGTTGAATGGCTGGTGCACAAAATGCGATGGTTTTGCCTGTGCCAGTTGGTGCGGTTGCAAGGAGATCAGAGCCATCTAAGGCAATTGGTATTGCTTGTTCTTGGATTTCCGTTGGGGTTTCAAAACCAAGATCACTAATGGCTTGTTCTATGGTGAAATCCAGATCTAATTCAGCAAATGACATGTAAACTCTCTGTAGCGGGATAAGTAGCACGACCAACTATGGATATCATCAATTAACTATGAATCGCATAATGAATTTGGGCGTAGGACCACTATAATGGACTGTAATGTCAATCATGATACCTTGTTTTCTGAGGATTCGAAATCTAAACCTCTGAAGTTGGCTTGATAAGTTAGACCCTTTGTATGCTTTGCTCTAAAATACATTCAAATATTGATAAGAAGACGATTTATGTTGCTCTCGGATGAATTGGTCACAACCCAGACAATGACATGGGTAAAAGAGTTTATTGTGGCATTAAATGTCTGTCCTTTCGCAAAGCGCGAAGTGGAGAGAGAAAGTGTGCGTTGTGTAGTGTTGCGATCAAAGAAGATGGATGTGGCATTAGAAGAATTAATGTCAGAGATTCAGTGGCTGGATGAGCACCCTGAGACGGAAACAACATTGCTGATATTCCCGACGCTATTTAAAGATTTTCATCGTTATTTGGATTTTGTCGAAACGGCTGAAGATCTTATGTTTGATCAGGAGTGTGAGGGGGTTTATCAATTAGCCACATTCCACCCTGATTATTGCTTCTCTGGTACGGAACCTGATGATGTTTCTAATTATACCAATCGTTCACCTTACCCAATGCTGCATTTATTGAGAGAAGCGAGTGTGGATAAGGCGATTGAGTTTTATGGCGATACAACAGAGATACCAAATCAAAATATTGAAAAAATGGAAGAACTTGGGAAATCTGAATTAGACGTTATATTTGCTGGTTGTATGAAAGCTGATAATGACTAACTTATGATTTCGAAATGAACTATATTGTGCTTATCAATGAAGTGCGTATAGTGCGAAAAAAAATGCTTGCCGGAGAATTCATGGCTACACAAATTGGGCGCTTAAATACATTAAGAGTCGTTAAAGAAAAAGATTTTGGTGTGTATTTGGACGCCGATCAACTAGGCGAAATTTTATTGCCTAAACGTTATGTGCCTAAAGGCGTTACGGTAGATGACGAGGTAGAGGTATTCGTCTATTTGGATTCAGATGATAAATTGATTTCAACCACTGAATTTCCCAAGGCTCAAGTTGGAGAGTTTGCTGCGTTAACGTCAATCGCAGTAAACCAAGTCGGGGCGTTTTTTGATTGGGGTTTACCTAAAGATTTATTGGTGCCTTTTAGTCAGCAGAAAAACCGAGTTGAGGAAGGTGAAACGCATTTACTTTTCATCTACCTAGATCAAACCACAAATCGCATTGTGGCGACAACTAAAGTGGATGCCTTGCTGAACCGTGAAGAAGCGCCTTATCGTGTGGGTGATAAAGTGTCTATCATTATTGGTGATAAGACAAATATTGGTTTTAAGTGTGTTATTGATAACCGTTTTTGGGGTGTTTTGTTTTTTGAAGATGCATTTAGGCAGCTTCGAAAAGGTGAAAAGACAGTGGGCTTTATTAAGCAAATGCGCGAAGACGGGAAAATTGACTTAAGCTTGCAAGAAGTTGGCTACAAGAAAGTACGTAATATACTGGATGATATTCTGGACTATTTAGATGCTCATGGTGGTGAGTCACCATTGACAGATAAAGCGTCCCCAGAAGCCATTTATGCAGTGTTTAAAGTAAGTAAAGCTACCTATAAAAAAGCTTTGGGTGCGCTTTATAAAGAAAAGAAAATTTTGCTAACGAAAGAGAAAATCTCCAAAATCTAGTGTTATATGATTTGATAAAAAAGCTGCTAAGGAAGACTTAGCAGCTTTTTTTTGACCTCTTCACGCTGTTCTGCATGAGCGATACCATCAAAAAACAAGCGTTGCACAGGCAGTTCAATAGGGCTGTTATCAAGTAAAAAACCAGAAATGAAACTGTTTTCAGTTTGGCGTTGCAATCGGATGTCTTCATGCATTGATGATCGATTTAGGCGGGTTAGTTGAGCAATGGTGTGAACTCTGTTCTTGAGGTTGTCTTTAGTTAGGTGTTGGCTTTCTTGTATGTAACTAAATTCTGGGTGGGTAAAGATACTAGATAATTCGAAGAGGGTGGCGTCGATAAGTGGTTTGTATTCGTCATTTAAAATGTCGCCATTATGGATGTTGAAGATGGCAGTAATAGGGTTAATTACGGCATTTACCGCCAGTTTTTCAAGAATTCGTTGGTGAATGTTAATAACCGTCATGCCTTCGATTGGAAATTCTTTGTCTGGGGTTGTGGGGCGCCATTGACCAAAGTAGGTGTCACCTAAGCCTGTGTGCTTAATGTGGTTGGCTTCAATTTTGAGTACGCCTTCGCTGGTGGTGCCAGCCCAAAGGGTTTGTGTTTCTAGTAGTTTGTTTTGAAGTTCTTCTTGCGCCCCTATGCCATTACAAAGGCAAGCAATATCTGCATCGTTTGTAATGTGTGCTTCTACTTGGGTGAAAGCATTTGTGAGGTCAAAAGACTTAGTGCAGATTAGCACTTTATCGTATTGGTCGGCTAGCTCTTCAGCAGTAAAGCTTTTGATTTTATGTTTGGTCGTGCAAACCTGCTGTTGACCTTCTTCGTCAGTAAGCGATTCCAAGGTGATTTTCTTCCCAGGGCTCTCTGATCGATACACTAGATGGACTTTATTGCCGAGTTTTTCTAGCTTACAAGCCCAAAAAAGGCCGATAGCGCCAGCGCCGATGACTAGCCAAGGCGTATTCTTCATAATAGGTTTCCATTAGGTGTTTTATTTCAATCCCTGTTATTATCGCTCCAAATTACCTTATTGAAAATGCAAAGGAGCAGAAAATGCCATCATTTGACGTAGTATCTGAGTTGGATTGGCACGAAGTCAGCAACGCAGTCGATCAGGCTAACAGAGAAATTACAACGCGTTATGACTTTAAAGGCGTGAAAGCGCACTACGAAATTAAAGACAAGAAAAACGTTGTCATGGAAGCAGAGGCTGAACCTCAACTTCGCCAGATGTCTGATATTCTAAATCAAAAATTGGTTGGCCGTGGTATTGATTTGAAAAGTTTGGAAAAAGAAGATGTTGTGAAAGGAAATATGCGCGCATCTCAAGCGGTGAAAATGAAAGAAGGGCTTGAAACGGATGAGGCGAAAAAGATCGTGAAAATGATTAAAGACAGCAAAGCTAAAGTCCAAGCACAGATTCAAGGTGATCAATTGCGCGTCACAGGTAAGAAACGTGATGACCTGCAGCAAGTAATGGCGCTTTTACGCGGAGCTGATTTGGCGCAGCCGGTTCAATTTACTAATTTTAGAGACTAAAACTATTTTTTACGGAAGCGCTGCTAAATATTTAGTGGCGTTTTTTTATTTCAGTGTCGTGTGTTCATTCAGGGTGAGTTTGTTGCCAATAATGATCCAACCTTCTTTTTCCAACTTTTCTTTCTGTCTCAAATAACCATCTGTATTCTCTGCGAAACTGATTCGTCGTTGAGCATTAACTACACGGTGCCAAGGTAACTTGGTGTCTTTAGGAAGTTTCTTCATTAGTTGTCCTACTTGTCTCCCATAACCTGGAAAGCCAGATTGCTTGGCTAATTCGCCATAAGCTATGCAGCTTCCATATGGTATTTCACTTAAAATGAGGAGTACTTGCGATTTAAAGTGCGTCATTGCTTGATTAATCAAAGGTATGCCCATAGATAGAGATCAGTAAACGAGTTTGAGTATGACATAAAGAAGGTGAATATGAGATTTGCGCTTTTACTTTTTATTCTAGTGCCCATTGTTGAAATGACCGTACTGATTCAGGTCGGTAGTGAAATTGGCGCATTGGCAACAGTAGGTTTAGTGTTCCTTACGGCAATTATAGGTGTCACTTTAATTCGTAAGCAAGGTTTAGAAACGTCATTAAAGGCACAAGAAAAAATGCGCCGTGGTGAACTTCCTGCTGCAGAAGTGGCAGAGGGTGTGATGTTGGTGTTTGCAGGCCTGTGTTTGCTGATTCCTGGTTTCGTGACGGATGCGATTGGTGCGTTATTATTAGTGCCACCGTTAAGAAAGTTATTTGCAGCAGGTTTGATTGTTAAGTTTGTTAGTTCAATGATGGCCCGTGGCACGCAGTGGCGTGGCGGCCAACGGTATGGCTCAAAAGATGAGGGCGATATCATTGAAGGTGAATATGCTAATGAAGATAACGACTTAATAGATAAAAAATAATTTTTTGTTTGGGTTGAAATACGGATTACTAGCCGTATATAAAACTTCGATAGAGATTCTTGCTTTTATAAGTAAGAGCAGTCCTGCCAGGGGAGTCCTGGTATTGTTTTAATTGGAGAAAATGATTGATGAATATTCGTCCTTTGCACGATCGTGTCGTTGTTCGCCGTAAAGAAGAAGAGACAACAACCGCATCTGGTATCGTTCTGCCTGGATCTGCTACAGAAAAGCCTACACAAGGCGAGGTTTTGGCTGTTGGCACTGGCCGTATTCAATCTAATGGCGACGTGCAAGCGTTAGCTGTTAGCGTTGGTGACACTGTGTTGTTTGGTCAGTACTCAGGTCAAACAGTGAAAATCAATGGTGAAGAGCTACTTATCATGAAAGAAGATGAAATTTACGGCGTTGTTGAAGCCTAAATCATCTTTGTAGTTCATATTCGATTTGTAACACTTAAAACAGTTTAAAGGTATAAAAGAATGTCAGCTAAAGAAGTTAAGTTTGGAGACAGTGCACGTCAGCAAATGCTGAAAGGTGTAAACGTTCTTGCGGATGCAGTTAAAGTAACTTTAGGTCCAAAAGGCCGTAACGTTATTATCGAAAAATCTTTTGGTGCTCCGCTTGTTACTAAAGACGGTGTAACTGTTGCAAAAGAAATCGAGCTTGAAAATAAGTTCGAAAACATGGGCGCACAAATGGTGAAAGAAGTTGCCTCTCAAGCCAATGATGTTGCTGGTGATGGTACAACAACAGCGACAGTTCTTGCGCAAGCAATTGTTGCTGAGGGTTTGAAAGCTGTTGCTGCGGGCCGTAATCCAATGGACCTTAAGCGTGGTATCGATAAAGCCGCTGCTGCAGTAGTAAAAGAAATTGCTGATTTGTCTACTCCTTGCACTGATACTCGTGCTATTGAGCAGGTTGGTACTATTTCTGCAAACTCTGACTCTTCTGTTGGTAAGATCATTGCTGAAGCAATGGAGCGCGTTGGTAAAGAAGGCGTTATTACAGTTGAAGAAGGTTCAGGTTTTGATGACGAACTAGCTGTTGTTGAAGGCATGCAGTTCGATCGCGGCTACCTATCTCCTTATTTCATTAACAACCAAGAAACGATGAGTGCGGAACTTGAAAATCCATTTATCCTGTTGGTTGATAAGAAGATTACTAACATTCGTGAATTGCTTCCTGTATTGGAAGGTGTTGCGAAAGCGTCTCGTCCTTTATTGATTATTGCAGAAGACGTTGAAGGCGAAGCGTTGGCGACATTGGTTGTCAACAGTATGCGCGGTATCGTTAAAGTTGCAGCGACAAAAGCGCCGGGTTTTGGTGATCGTCGTAAAGCAATGCTTGAAGATATTGCGGTTCTTTCTGGTGCAACAGTTATTTCTGAAGAAGTTGGTTTGAGTTTAGAAACAGCGACTCTTGAGCAGCTAGGTACCGCGAAACGCGTTACTTTGACTAAAGAGAGTACAACGATTGTTGATGGTGCTGGTATTGCAGCAAACATCACAAGTCGTGTTGAGCAAATTCGTGCCGAAATTGCTAACTCTTCTTCTGATTATGATAAAGAGAAGCTTCAAGAGCGTGTTGCTAAGTTGGCTGGCGGCGTTGCTGTTATCAAGATTGGTGCTGCGACTGAATTGGCCATGAAAGAGAAGAAAGCACGTGTAGATGATGCACTTCATGCAACTCGCGCAGCGGTTGAAGAAGGTGTTGTTGCCGGTGGTGGTGTTGCTCTAGTTCGCGCTCTTACCAAAATCATTGATCTTAAAGGTGATAACGAAGATCAAAGCGTTGGTATCGCTCTTGCTCTACGTGCGATGGAAGCGCCAATGCGTCAAATCGTTATCAACGCAGGTGCAGAGGCTTCTGTTGTTGTAGATAAAGTTAAGCAGGGCGAAGGTAACTATGGTTACAACGCTGCAACTGGCGAGTATGGCGATATGTTGGAAATGGGTATCCTAGATCCAGCTAAAGTAACTCGATCTGCACTTCAAGCAGCGGCATCTGTAGCGGGTCTTATGATCACTACTGAAGCCATGATTGCTGATTTGCCTAAAGACGAAGCTGGTGGCATGCCTGATATGGGTGGCATGGGCGGAATGGGTGGTATGGGCGGAATGATGTAATTCCACTCTCATCCATTGAGATAAAAGAAACCTCGCTATTTAGCGGGGTTTTTTTATGCTTGACTGTGATTAGGCTGAGAACTTTTGGCGATGTGCTATAGTTGCTATTACCATATTTTGGTAGGGTGTTGTTTTTTTGACTATGAAAACGGTATGTTTTAAAAGTGAGAATTAGTCATTCAAAAACGTTACTTTTGGATTTTTTGTACCTCTCTTACATTTAGTGCAAACCATTGATTCTAAAGCTATTGATAAATAGTCACCTGTGTAAGATACTTGTTCAGATATTTATGTCCATTATTTGTAAATAAAGGGAAGCTTATGCTCAGAAAAACCCTCGTTAGTATTGCTGTATCAGGCGCGTTGTATGTGTCCAGCAGTTACGCATTGGAACTGGGTGAGTTAACCTCTCAATCAAATTTGGGCGAGCCTTATCGCGGACGAATAGAGCTTTCCGATGTAGGCGCATTAACTGACAATGATATTTTAATTCGTCTAGGCAGTGAGAGTGAATTCCGTCAAGCGGGTTTTGCACCAACTAGAGTATTATCCCAGCTAAAATTTGATGTGATCCGAGAGAATGGTCGACTGGCTGTTTCTGTCTCGTCTGACCAAGCCTTAAGGGTTGATGAGCTTCATTTTGTTTTAGCAGCTCGTTGGCCAAGTGGGCAACTTGTTCGAGAATATCAAACGCCCCTGAATCAATCTGCATTGGTGAAAAAAACGCAAGAAGATGTTGTTCAATCGACTGCAGTGTCTACACAGCAAGCAGCTTCTGCTTCCAATTCAGTTTTTCGTCAAGCAACCTTGTCTGCTGAGAGAATGTCTCCTAAAGGCCAGTTAAATGTGGTCAAGGGTAATACTCTTTGGTCTATTGCTGGGCAAAACCGCCCAACCAATCAGCTGACTATTTATCAGACGATGATGGCAATACAGGCTCTCAATAAAGACGCATTTTATTCTGATAATATAAATCTTCTTAAAGAAGGTGCAATTTTACGCTTGCCAACACAAGAGCAGATTGCTCTTTTCAATAAGTCGATTTCACAAGAAGAGTTTCAGCGACAGCATAATGCTTGGATGGCTCTGAAAAGCTCTCAATCTGGTGCTTCTGTTGAACAGGCTCAATTGAATACGCAAGCAAAAGCGAAAGCCGCTGCTGGTACAGCTGGTGCTGGCGGCGATAAATTAACGCTAGCGTCTGGTCAAAGCTTATTGCCTGAGAATATGGCTAGCTCAAATGCTGGACAAAGTTCTAGCGCCTCAATGAGTGCTATGCAGAATGAGCTATCTGCATCAAAAGAGATGCTCGACAAAGAACAAAGAGAAAAAGCAGAGTTATCAAATCAACTTGGTGATCTGAATAAGCAGTTAGAGACGCTAGAGAAGCTTATTAGCTTGAAAGACAAGCAAATGGCAGATTTACAGCAACAGTTTGCTAGTGCTCAACAAGCTCTTCAAGAGCAAAAGAATACCGTTGATCAGTTATTAGAAGCAGATCAGATACGCAGAGAGAAAGAGCAGGCGGAAGCGGATTCATTTGTAAATAAGGTTTTCGGTAACCCTATTGTTGTCTCTATAGGTGCGGTTGTTTTATTGCTGATTGGACTTTTAATCGGCTTGGTTATGCGTCGCTCAGGAAAGAAACAGGAGGAACAAGATTCATCAAAAAAGGATGAATTTGACCTTTCTCCTGCTGCTGCAGTGGCACCAGTTGCTGCTGTCGTGGCAACTGAATCCGCTGTGGCTGATGAGCCAGATGTGGCGGAAGAGCCTCAGGAGGAAGATCCGTTCGCATTTGATTTTGATACTCCAGATGAAGATGACGACTTAGCGGATTTTGGTTCATTTGGAGAAGACGTAGCTTCAACAGAGCCATCTTATGACGCGCTCGAAGATGAAGATGACTCAGCAGTTGAGGATGAGTTTGAACGTGCTCTTGAAGAGGATTCCGAAGAAAGCGTTGAGGATATTTTTGATTCCTTTGGTGGGGATGATGGGCTAACTGATACTTTGCCGGATTTAGAGGATACGGATGATTTTGATGAGTTAGAAGCGTTTGATGAAGAAGATGACATTCCAACAGTAACGCCTGAACCCATTGAGGTGGATGAAGATCCTATTGCTGATGAAGCTGAGAGTGAAGAAGAGTCCTTTGTATCAAGTTTATTAAACGACGTTGATGAAGAAGAGCAAGATGATGTCGATGAATCAGCTGTTTTTAGTGGTTCTCCAAGCGATACATTGGCTAACTCTATTGAAGAATCTTTAGCGGAAGCACAGCAAGAAGAGGAGATGGAGGTTCCATCTTTTGGGGAAGCTGAAGCGGCACAAGATGAAGAAGTTAGCGATGAAGAAGAGGAGTTTGACTTCTTTGATGCCAGTGGTGATGAAGCTGCAACCAAATTAGATCTAGCAAGAGCCTATATGGATATGGGTGACGAAGAGGGCGCGCGAGTGATCCTTGAAGATGTTATTGACTCCGGCAATGAAAAACAAATCGCAGAAGCGCAGAATATGATGGAGCGAATGTTCCCAAGTGACTAAAAAAGTAGTACTGGTTGTTGAATATAATGGCTCTGAATATAAGGGCTGGCAAGCACAAAAATCTGGTGTTCCAAGTGTTCAGGAGAATTTAGAAAAAGCGTTAGCGGTTATTGCAAATCACCCTGTTAAGGTGGTTTGCGCAGGGAGAACCGACTCTGGTGTTCATGCAAGTGCGCAAGTTGTTCATTTTGAGACGGATGTTGAGCGTAATGAGCGAGCATGGACGATAGGCGTTAATACCTATCTCCCCTCTGATATTACCGTTGTCGCGGCGAGCTATGCTTCAGAAGACTTTCATGCCCGTTTTAGCGCATTAAGCCGTCGTTATCGTTATGTTATTTATTCTTCTCCTTTTTGCCCTGCAATATTGGCAAAGGGGGTAACTTGGACATATAAAACACTTGATGCTGATGCAATGAAAGAGGCTGCGGAAGTGTTTCTTGGTACTCATGATTTCTCTTCTTTCCGTGCTATTGGCTGTCAAGCCAATACCCCCATCCGTACCATTCTTAACTTTGACGTACAAAAACTCGGTCAGTATATTGTTCTAGATGTCAGGGCGAACGCCTTTTTGCATCATATGATTCGAAATTTTGCTGGCGTGTTAATGTCTATAGGGGCGGGAGAAAAGCCCGTATCTTGGGCAAAACAGACTTTAGATGCGAAAGACCGTACTAAAGGTGGTATTACGGCGCCACCGACAGGCTTGTATTTTGTCGATGCTCAATACCCTGATGTTTTCAATGTGCCTAAACTCCATTTAGGTCCTCATTTTTTACCCTATGTAGACGAGCCTAGCTATGAATTGCCGAGTTAAAATCTGTGGAATAACAAACCTTGAAGATGCAATGATGGCTTGTAAGCATGGTGCGGATGCTATTGGTTTTGTTTTTTATGAAAAAAGCCCAAGGTATGTTTCGCCAGAAACGGCCAATTCTATTGTCGAGCAATTGCCTCCTTTTGTTACGCCCGTTGCTTTATTTGTTGATGCAAGTGCATCGCTAATTGAGTCTGTGGTTAGTGCGAATGCACGTTGGATGATTCAATTTCATGGTGTGGAATCCGAATCCGAGTGCTGTCGATATAAGCGCCCTTATATGAAAGCTTTGCGGGTCAAGCAAGGGGATAATGTTTCAGCTTTGGTTGATCAATACCCAAGTGCTCTGGCTATATTGTTAGATGCTTATAAAGCGGGCGTGCCAGGTGGAACTGGCGAGGTATTTGATTGGTGTTTAATTCCTGAAGGCTTATCGAAGCCGATAGTGCTAGCAGGTGGTTTAACAGGAGAGAATGTTAAACAAGCGATAGAACAGGTTTCCCCTTACGCTGTAGATGTAAGTGGTGGCGTTGAGTTGTCAAAAGGCATTAAGAGCGAGCCTAAGGTTCAAGAATTTATTCGTGGAGCAAAGTGTGGATAGCAACGATATTAATCTAGATTTACCAGATTCTCATGGCCGTTTTGGCTCTTACGGTGGAATCTTTGTCTCTGAGACATTGATGTCCGCTTTGGAAGATCTATCCGAAATGTACGAACGCTTGTCTAAAGACAGTAATTTTCAAGCCGCGTTTGATTATGACTTAGCCCATTATGTTGGCCGACCATCTCCGCTTTATTTTGCTGAGCGTCTGACTAAAAAAGCCGGTGGGGCTAAGATTTACTTAAAACGCGAAGATTTAAATCATACTGGCGCTCATAAGATAAATAATACTATTGGTCAGGCTTTGCTCGCCAAGCACATGGGGAAGCCAAATATTATTGCAGAAACCGGGGCTGGTCAGCACGGTGTAGCCTCTGCAACAGTGGCTGCTCGTTTGGGGTTGAAGTGTAAGGTGTTTATGGGAGCGGAAGATATTCGCCGTCAATCACTGAACGTTTATCGCATGAAGCTGCTAGGGGCGGAGGTTATTTCTGTTGAATCTGGCACTAAAACGTTGAAAGATGCTCTGAATGAAGCCATGCGTTATTGGGTTGGTAATGTAGATGACACTTTTTACATTATAGGTACTGCTGCCGGTCCTCACCCATACCCGAAATTGGTACGAGATTTTCAGGCTGTAATTGGTCGTGAAACCAAAATGCAATGCCTAGAGCACGAAGGCCGCTTGCCTGATGCTGTTGTGGCTTGTGTTGGTGGTGGTTCAAATGCTATTGGTATGTTTCACCCATTCATCAAAGATGAAAGTGTTGCCATGTATGGCGTTGAAGCGGGCGGTGATGGCATTGAAACTGGCCGTCATGCCGCTCCATTGAGTGCTGGTCGTCCTGGTGTTCTTCATGGAAATCGTACTTATGTGATGGCGGATGATGACGGCCAAATTATTGGCACGCACTCTATTTCTGCGGGTTTAGATTATCCGGGCGTGGGCCCTGAACATGCTTGGTTGAAAGATATTGGTCGTGCTAACTACGTAGCAATTAATGATGATGAAGCGATGCAAGGGTTCAGAGATCTTACTCGTCTAGAGGGGATTATGCCTGCGCTTGAATCAAGTCATGCTGTTGCTTATGGCATGAAGCTCGCTGCGACGATGGAGAAAGATGAAATAGTTGTAATTAATCTTTCCGGGCGTGGTGATAAAGATATTCTTACCGTTGCAGAATTGGATGGGATTGAAGTATGAGCCGCATTAAACAATGTTTTGAAAATTTAGAAAAATCTGGTAAAAAGGCGCTCATTCCGTATATTACCGCTGGTGATCCTAGTCCTGATTATGCAGTAACACTGATGGATGCCTTGGTTGATGCGGGTGCTGATGTGATTGAAATAGGCATGCCATTTTCTGATCCTATGGCGGACGGTCCAGTTATTCAGTTGGCTTGTGAGCGAAGCTTAGCTGCTGGCACAAGTGTTAAAAAAGTATTGCAAATTATTGCGGACTTCAGAAAAAAGAATACTCACACTCCGGTTGTTTTGATGGGCTATTTGAACCCAATTGAGTTTTATGGGTATCAAGCTTTTTCAAATGCCGCAAAAGAAGCGGGTGTTGATGGCGTTTTATTAGTAGATCTGACTCCAGAAGAGGCGACAGATGTAGTAGAATGCTTCCGAGAGAATGAAATTGATCTTATTTATCTGCTGTCACCGACTACGACACCAGCGCGTGCTAAGAAAATTTGTGATTTGGCGACAGGTTACGTTTATTACGTTTCCGTTAAGGGTGTGACTGGGTCTGCTGAGTTAGATGTAGATAGTGTTAAAAAACATGTTGATTCATTGCGTGCAATTACTAGCTTACCGATTGGTGTTGGCTTCGGTATTCGTGATGCGAAAACAGCAGCGTTAGTCAGTCAATGTGCTGATGGGGTCATTGTAGGTAGTGTGTTGGTTAATGCCATTGCCGAAAATAAAGATCATCAAAAAGAATATATAGCTGGCGCTTTAAAAGATATTTTATTACCAATGCGTAATGAAATGGACGCTTAAGCGGCAGCCAACGAGAGATATGGAGAATTAAATGAGTAGCTGGTTAGATAAATTTGTCCCTTCCATTGTGCGCAGTGAATCAAAGCGCAGCACAGGCTCTGTGCCTGAAGGTCTTTGGAAGAAGTGTCCGAAATGTGAAAACGTTTTATATCGTCCCGAGCTAGAAAAGAATTTAGATGTTTGTCCTAAGTGCGAGCATCATCTTCGTGTAAGTGCACGTCGTCGTTTGGATATCTTTTTGGACAAAGAAGGTCGTCATGAAATCGGCGCACATCTTGAGCCTGAAGATAAATTGAAGTTTAAAGATTCAAAACGTTATAAAGACCGTATCGCGGATGCACAAAAAGCAACTGGCGAGAAAGATGCTTTGGTTGCTATGCAGGGTGTCTTGAACGGTATGCCTGTTGTTGCTGTAGCATTTGAATTTAGCTTCTTGGGCGGCTCTATGGGTGCCATTGTAGGTGAGCGATTTATCCAAGCGGTAAATGTTTGTTTAGAAAAACGCATTCCTCTTATTTGCTTCTCGGCAAGTGGCGGAGCTCGTATGCAAGAAGCTTTGATTTCTTTGATGCAAATGGCTAAAACAAGTGCCGGCCTTGAGCGTTTGAAGCAAGAAGGTATTCCATACATCTCTGTGATGACAGACCC
This sequence comes from Marinomonas foliarum, assembly GCF_016906065.1. NCBI lineage: Bacteria > Pseudomonadati > Pseudomonadota > Gammaproteobacteria > Oceanospirillales > Oceanospirillaceae > Marinomonas > Marinomonas foliarum. The sequence goes on from NZ_CP070273.1 coordinate 3,920,023, forward strand.
TGTATTCGGTGGTGTATCTGCTTCTTTGGCTATGCTAGGTGATTTAAACGTTGCTGAGCCAAATGCATTGATCGGTTTTGCTGGTCCTCGTGTAATTGAGCAAACAGTACGTGAGAAACTACCAGAAGGCTTCCAGCGTAGTGAGTTCCTGCTTGATAAGGGCGCTCTTGATATGATTATTAAGCGTGATGAAATGCGCGGTCGTTTATTTAATATCTTATCTTTGCTTACCAATAATAAGGTTGCTTAATTAGATGACGCACACGTCATTAGCGAGTTGGCTTTCATACATTGAAAGCCAACATCCCTCTGAAATAGAGCTAGGTCTAGAACGAGGGAATGCTGTATTAGCTCGATTGAATTTATCTAGACCTAAAGTCAATGTGATTACTGTGGCTGGCACTAATGGCAAAGGTTCGACTTGTGCCATGCTGACACAGTATTTATGTAGTCAAAATTATTCTGTTGGTACTTATACCTCTCCTCATTTTCTTCGATTCAATGAGCGTGTTGCTCTTAATAACTCTTCTTGTGATGACGATCTTTTGTGTCGCGCATTTGAAGCTGTAGAAGCGGCACGTGAAGGCATAACTCTTACCTATTTTGAATTTAGTACTCTGGTAGCTTTGTGGATTTTTGATCAAAGCGAATTGGATTATTGGGTTCTAGAAGTTGGTTTGGGTGGGCGATTGGATTCTGTCAATATGATCGATACTGACGTTGCTGTTGTGACTTCTATCGCGTTGGATCACGTCGATTGGCTTGGTGATAATTTGGATGTTATTGCCAGAGAGAAAACAGGTATAGCTAGAAAAAACAAATTATTGATCAGTGGTGTGGTGAATCCTCCTGAGACCATTGCTAGCACCGCGTTAGAAATTGGCGCTAGGCTACATCAAAAGGGAGTGGATTATACCTTTGACAGTAACGAGCATGAATGGTCATGGGTCGGAGGTGGTGTTCAGTATGAGCATTTACCGATTCCTACATTGCCTTTGCAGAATGCTGCTACTGTTCTCGCTGTCTTAGTGTATATGGGGTTTGCCCCATCTCAGGAAGATCTTGAGACACTATTTAGTACAGCAGAGCTAACTGGGCGTTTTCAGAAAGTAGCTTCTTCACCTGATGTTTATATTGATGTCGCACATAATCCGGAAGCGGCTTTGGAGCTGGCGCAGCGCATAAAACATTTGCCTGTCAAGCCAATTGCTGTTTGTGGCATGTTAAAAGACAAAGACATTAATAGTGTGATGACTTATCTTGCTGATAGTTTTTCTAGCTGGTTTTGTTGTGATTTACCTGGTCCAAGGGGTGCGAAAGCCAATGAACTTAATAAGTATATTGTGCAGCATTCCCATAGCCCGTCTTTTGATATTAATGCTTTCAGCTCTGTTCAAGGTGCCTTTGAGGCAGCTTTAACGCAAGCAAAGCAAGTTGGGTGCCCTGTGATTGTTTTTGGCTCCTTTGTAACCGTCTCAGAATATTTGGCGCTCGGTCAATTGGAAGAGTGATTTATGATAGATAGAACCATTATGTATAGGCTTATTGGTGCAGGGATTATGGTGTTATCCGCCTCGATTATTCTACCATTAATCCTAGACGGAGAACGTCCGGAAGAACTGGATATGCAGGTTCAAGTAACGTCGCCCCCGGCGTTTCCTACTATTGAAATTGCCCCTGTTCAACCTGTTGACAGCTTACCTGTTGCGTCTATGCAAGACTCAGGCAGTGACACTGGGAATATTGAATTAATACCTGTGCCAAAAGCGGCAAAAGATGTTTCTCAGATTAGTGCAGCTCAACCAGAAGTATCGACACCGCAAGTAAAAGCGCCTGTTGAGAAACTCACACCTACGGTAGTGGCTGATCGCTGGACATTGCAAATTGCCACGTTCAAAAGCAAAGACAATGCTACCCGATTGGTAGAAAAACTTAAGGCTGCTAAGTACGATGCATACAGCCTTACGACCAACTCGCTTTATAAAGTGTATGTTGGTCCAGAATTAAAGCGTGAAGTCTCCGATAAACTGCGAGATGAAATTAAAAAAGAGTTTAGTTTGAGCGGCATTGTTGTGAAATATTCAGTTAATTAAGCTGAATATTTATTTTGCAGTGTTTGGAAAAAGTTAGGCGTCTGTTAAACTCCGCAGCGATTTTTTAGAGGTTTTCATGGAGCAGGTAAGTTCTCTATCGACTGTTGATTGGTTGATTATTGCAGTAGTAGTTCTTTCTACTCTTTTGAGTTTAAAAAGAGGGTTTGTGAAAGAGGTTTTATCCTTGCTAACTTGGGTTGTGGCCTTTGTGGTGTCGGTAAAATTTTCTGATCAAATGCAGTCTCTATTAATTGATCAAGTTCAAAATGATCAAATTCGATATATTGTTTCTTTTGTTTCGCTTTTTATCGCTTCGTTAATTGTAGGGGCGTTAGTAAGCTTTTTGCTAGGCTCCTTAATTCAAGTGACGGGCTTGTCGAGTACCGACAGGGTGTTAGGAATGTTGTTTGGCTTTGCTCGTGGTGGCTTAGTCGTTGTGGCTTTTGTTGCGTTGTTGAGTTTAAGCCCAGCAATAGAAAAAACGGAGTTTTGGAAAACATCTCAATTGATTCCTCAATTGGGGCAGTTGAATAACTGGACGCGTGATATGTTAGGCAAGAGCTCGGATCTTATGGATTCGTCTCTCATTGATCGTGCTCTTGGCAATTAGTTGTTATCGGTAACAACAAAAATAGATAGAAACTTGCGGTGTTTGCCGCAATTCCCCAACACGAGGATTTAGAACATGTGTGGTATCGTTGGTGTCGTAGGCACATCCATGGTCAATCAAGCCATCTTTGATGCATTAACCCTTCTTCAACATCGCGGGCAAGATGCAGCAGGCATGGTAACAAGCCATAATGGACGTTTGTGCTTACGCAAAGACAATGGTCCGGTGAGTGAAGTATTTCGCACTCGTCATATGAAAAAACTACACGGTAATATTGGCATTGGTCATGCTCGTTACCCAACCGCTGGTACTTCTAGTTCAGCAGAAGCTCAGCCTTTTTACGTTAACTCTCCATATGGTATTTCACTTGCGCATAATGGTAATTTGACGAATACCGAAAAGCTTAAGCAAGAAGTATTTGAGTCTGATTTACGCCATGTGAATACTACGTCTGACTCAGAAGTGTTATTGAATGTTCTTGCTCATGAGTTGCATTTGGAAAATAAGCTAATCCCAACGCCAGAAGATATTTTTAATGCGCTTGAGCGTGTTTATAATCGTATCGAAGGTGGTTACGCCGTTGCGGCCTTGATTACTGGTTATGGCATTTTGGCATTCCGTGATCCAGATGGTATTCGTCCGTTGATTTATGGTTCTCGCCAAACTGAGGCGGGGGTTGAATACATGGTTGCTTCTGAGAGCGTCGCTTTGGATGCAGCAGGCTTTAAAATTGAGCGCGATATTCAGCCTGGCGAAGCGATTTTCTTCGATGTGAATCACAATGTACATGTACGTCAATGCACAGAGAAAAAAGTAGCCCGTCCTTGTTTGTTTGAATATGTATACTTTGCACGTCCAGACACAGTAATCGACAGTATTTCTGTTTACAAAGCACGCATGAACATGGGTGACCGCCTGGCGGCTAAAATTGAGCGTGAATGGAAGGATCATGACATTGATGTTGTTATCCCAATTCCAGACACGAGCCGAACAGCGGCACTGCAGATAGCGCAAACGCTTAATATCCCATTTCGTGAAGGTTTAGTTAAAAACCGTTATATCGGTCGTACTTTTATCATGCCTGGTCAATCGGTACGTAAGAAATCTGTACGCCAAAAACTTAACCCAGTACCTTTTGAGTTTAAAGACAAAACAGTATTGTTGGTTGATGACTCTATTGTTCGTGGTACGACGAGTAAAGAGATTATTGAGATGGCACGTGAAGCTGGCGCGAAGAAAGTGTATATCGCTTCTGCCGCTCCGGAGGTTCGCTATCCTAACGTGTATGGTATTGACATGCCTGCAGTAACTGAGCTGATTGCTAATGGTCGCAATGTAGAAGAAATTTGCGAATTGATTGGTGCTGATAAGCTGATTTTCCAAGATTTGGCTGATTTGATTGAAGCATGTATTGATGACAAACACTCGGACGTTCGTGAATTTGACACTTCTGTGTTTGATGGTAAATACATCACTGGCAATATTGATGGTGCTTATCTTGCTCGCCTTGAGAATGCACGTAATGACTCTCAGAAATCTTCAATTGAAGTCGCTTCTGGTAGTGACATGATGCACCCTATGTAGCAAAATCATTTGATAGTGACTTACGAAACAAAGCCAGGTCACGCCTGGCTTTGTTGTTTTCAGCTAAGGCAATTTTGGAGAGACACGAATGTCGGAATATAATGATGCGACGAAAGCCATTCATGCAGGCGCTCGTCAAACGCAGGAACAAGAAAACAGCGAAGCTATTTTCATGACATCAAGCTTCGCCTATTCCAGCGCAGAAGAAGCGGCTGGTAAATTCTCTGGCGAAGATGATGGTAATGTTTATTCTCGTTTTACCAATCCAACAGTAGAGCTTTTTGAAAAGCGTCTTGCTGCATTGGAGAAGGGGGAAGCGGCCATAGCGACCAGCTCAGGCATGGCAGCCCTAATGACTCTGGCATATAGCTTGTTAAGTGCGGGCGATCGTGTTGTCTGTTCACGAAATATTTTTGGCTCTACGGTTAAGTTTTTTAATACTTATACCGTGAAATTTGGCGTTGAAGTCGTGTATGTAGATGCGACAGATTATACCGCATGGGAAGAGGCGATCAACGACAAGACCCGTTTATGTTATTTCGAAACGCCTTCTAACCCATTGTACGAAGTGGTTGATGTAGCTCGAGTGGCTGAATTGGCTCATGTCAAAGGTGCCTTATTGTGTGTTGATACTGTGTTAGCAACGCCGGCATTGCAAAATCCGCTGACGCAAGGTGCTGATATCGTCATGCAATCTGCTACGAAGTTTATTGATGGCCAAGGTCGCTGTCTTGGTGGTGCCTTGATTTCTAGTAAAGACATTGTTGATGTTTTCACAGCATTTATGCGTAGTGCAGGGCCATGCATGAGCCCGTTTAATGCATGGGTGCTACTGAATGGTCTTGAGACCTTGTCATTGCGTATGACGGCGCATTCCTCTAATGCATTGAAATTGGCCGAGTTCTTAGAAACTCATCCTAAAGTGTTGAAGGTGAACTATGGCGGCTTGCCAAGTCATAAGTACCACGAACTCGCTAAGCAGCAACAAAAAGACTTTGGTGGTTTATTGTCATTCGAAGTTGAAGGTGGTCGTAAGGCTGCTTGGACTTTCATTAATGCCACTAAGTTGATGTCTATTACTGGGAATTTAGGCGACACAAAAACGTTAGTTACGCACCCAGCAACCACGACGCATGGTCGATTAACGGATGATGAGAAGTTCAAGGCAGGTATTGCTGAAGGCTTGGTTCGAGTATCTGTAGGCTTAGAAGGTATCGGCGATATTATTGCTGATGTTGATCAGGCATTGGCAAAACTATAACAAAGCATTTATGTACTTTGTTTTACAGTGAGTAGTGTGAAGATTCAAAAAAGCGGACTTAGAAAATATCTAAGTCCGCTTTTTTATTTTCTTAGAATGTAGTCAATTTGATAAGGGGCCGTCGTTAGGATTCTTCATCCTTATTGACTGTCGTTTGGTCGGCTTTTTCTATAGTTTGTTCTTGTAGTGCTTCTAGTTGCTTTCGCTCTTTGCGCCTATAGCCCAGCACTAATAAACACGGGGTTAGTATAAGTGTCAAAGGGGTTGCGAATGTTAAGCCTCCAGCGATAGCTGTCGAAAGTTGCGTCCACCATTGTGCTGAGGGGGCGCCAACACTAAAAGATTGATGGATAAGATCAATATTAAATTGAAACACCATAGGTACTAAGCCAAGGATAGTGGTGATGGTCGTCAGCATTACTGGTCTGAGGCGTTGAACACCTGTACGGATTGCTGCTTCACGCACCATCATGCCTTGTTTGCGTAGACCGTTGAATGTATCAATAAGAACAATGTTGTTATTGACCACAATGCCAGCCAAGGCAATAACACCGACACCACTCATGACAATGCCAAAGGGCTGACCTTTAGTCAGTAAGCCGATCAAAACGCCCATAGTTGAGAAAATCACCGCGCTTAAAATCAATAAGCATTGGAAGAAATTATTAAACTGGGTGACCAAAATAATCGCCATGATAAAGAAGGCAACCCCAAATGCTTTCAATAAGAATATCATCGATTTTTGCTGCTCTTCCGTATTGCCACGGAAGTCGTAACGGACCGACTGATCAATATTCGCAGCATCGAGTTTCACTTTAATTGCTTTAATAACTTCATCAACAACTAAACCATCTTTCACATCGGCATCAATTTTGATTGTTTTCTTACCATCAGTGCGGTTAATGACACCTTGCTTAGGTGCAGCGTAGCGATAAATAAAGTTACTAGCTGGGATGCTACCTTGATTAGTTGGGATCTGTAGCTGATCCAACTGGTCCAGATTTCGTTGATTTACTGGATAGCGCAGCACGATATCAATTTTGTCATCTGCGCCTTCAGGTAGAAAATCACTTAGGGTAATGCCGGTCGTCACTAGCTTTATTACATTACCTAGACTAGTAACATCAACACCGTAGCGGCTTGCTTCGGCACGGTTAATATCAATACGCCATTCAATTCCGGCTAGAGATCGATCGTCACTAACTGTCAGAATCTCATCTCTTAGCAGTAGTTGTTTACTTATTTCGTCGGCTGCAATATTCAGTGCTTCTGAGTAATTAGAGCTTAATTGTAACTGGATATCGGCGCCAGATTGAGGTCCTCCTTGCTCTTTTTCAGCGGTAACTTCTATACCAGGGATTTGTTTGGTTTTCTCTCTAATTCTATCGAGAATGACATTAGCTGAATCTCGTTTGTACCACTCGATAAACTCCATAGTAATGGTGCCAATACTATCTGGTGCCACATTATTACCTGGTGTTGCATAGGTTGTAGCAACGACACTTTTCAATTCACGAGTGCCGATAACTTGTCGTTCTACTAATTGAACGAGTGTGTCTTTTTCCTTAAGAGAGAGGTCACCACGAGCACGAATGTCTAGGTTGGCTGATTCGGGCTCAATATTAGGAAAAAATTCGACGCCTTTACCGAATTTTCCATAACTCATGAAAATACTAATTAGCAAAACGATAGTAAACATTAAAACCCAAATAGGCTTTTCGACTAGGCGTGTCAGCACTCGACCGTATAGCCCTGTTGGGCCAGTGAGCTCTCTAAGGTCGCCCGTCTCTGTAATGCGTAGAGCGTGCATTGTTTTATCACTATAGGCGCCTTTTTTACCAATAATCGATCCTATCGTGGGGATCACAATAAGCGCCATGACAAGAGAAGAGGCCAGTGTTGCAATGATAGTGATCGGCATAAAGCGCATGAATTCGCCAACTATGTCAGGCCAAAACAATAGCGGCATAAATACAGCCAATGTTGTGGCTGTAGAGGCGGTAATTGGCCATGCCATGCGTTTAGCTGCTTCGCTATAGGCTTGTCGTTTAGATGCTCCTTCAGCCAGCTTTCTATCAGCGTACTCGGTGACTACAATAGCGCCATCTACAAGCATGCCTACGCTGAGGATTAAGGCAAAGAGCACCACCATATTAATGGTGAAGCCTTGTAGGTTTAAAATCAGAATGCCTGCTAGGAATGCCCCAGGGATTGCTAAGCCGACTAATATAGCGCTTCTTATTCCGAGGGCCCAAACAATTACGATCATTACCAATAGAGTGGCTGCTAGAACATTGTTGAAGAGATCGTTGAGTGAGGTTTCTATGTCGGTTGATTTGTCACCTGTGAGGTTATATTCAACGCCACTTGGCCATTGCTGACTTTCGTTTTCAACTACGTTTTTGACTGCCGCAATAGTATTTATAATATTGGCGCCAACGCGTTTAGAGACTCCTAAAGTGATGCTGCGTTTGCCTTCAACTCGCGCATAACTGCTGGGATCCTCGAAAGTTAGCTCACCTGTGGCAATGTCGCCTAATAAAACAACCTGATCACCATCTGCTTTAATTGGTAAGTTAAGAATGTCTTCTTTGGTTTTTAATAGACCTGGGACTTTTAGAGAAAAGCGTCCTGCGCCCGTATCTAAATTACCAGCGGCCACCAAGCGGTTATTATTAGAAACAAAGTTAGCAACATCACTCAGGGATAAGTTGTAAGATTCAAGCTGCTCTGGGCGAATGATGATTTGTGCTTCCTGCTCTCTATCGCCACTAATGTTTGCTTCTAATACACCATCAACCGCTTCAATAGCGTCCTGTAAGTTTTTGGCTGTGCGGCTGAGGGTACCGAAATCTACATTACCGGATAAATTAACTCGTAAAACTGGAAAAGTAGACAGATTGATTTCGGATACAGTTGGCTCATCAGCATCGCTTGGTAGCTCACTTTTGGCCCTGTCAACTTTATCTTTGGTGTCGCTGATAGCTTGGTCAATGTCTACGCCAGATAGAAACTCCAAGATAATTGAGGCATGGCCTTCTGAAGCGGTTGATTTCAGCTCTTTGAGGCCGTCCAAGCCCTTTAATTCTTTTTCTAAAGGGTGGACTAATAAACTGTCAGCGTCCTCAGGGGAAATACCTTCTAGTGATACGGACACATAAGCCATGGGGATTGTAATGTCAGGATCGTTTTCCTTAGCAATTTCGATATAAGACACCGTCCCCATAATTAATATAAGTACGAAGAACATCATGACGGTACGAGAACGTGCTAAAGCGGCCTCAATTAATGCTTGCATATTGGTAGGCCTCTCTAGTTTTGGTAGTGTGCGTCAACAAGATCGCCTGCAGATACAAAACCTTGTCCTACAGTGATGACGTTGACATTATCAGGTAGGCCAATAACCCAGACGTGATCGCGTTCAGATTTAACAATGTCGACTGGCGTGATAGTCACAGTATTGTCGATGCTGATGGTTTTGATGGCGGTGCGACCTGTATCGTCTAGGGTCAATAGAGCAGGGGACAATGCATGTGCTTTTTGTTCATCAATAATGAAATCAACCGCTGCGGTTAATCCTGCTGGGATAATGTTGTTTGGGTTGTCTATTTGCATTTCAACACTAATGGTGCGGCTAGATTCATTTGCTGTCGCGCTAATGTAAGAGACAAAACCATCTGCTTCATAACCAGATTCAAGTCGAATATTACCTGGAGTGCCAATTTCCACTTGGTGGATTTTGTTTTGCGGTATGTCCACTTTCACTTTAATTGGATTGATCGAAACTAATGAACCTATAGATTCTCCAGATGAAAGAACCTGTCCTACCTGCACATCAAGAGTGTTTAGGATGCCTGAGAAAGGTGCGCTAAGACTGGCGTTTTCTAAATCGATTAGCAACGAACTCTGATTAGCTTTTGCAGAAGCAAGATCTGTTTCAGCTTGCGCGACATTAACTTTTGACGTGAGATTAGTAGAGTTAAGCTTTTTAATTCCATCTAGTTCAAGCTGACGTTGTTTAACCTGTAAGCCAGCTTGTTCAATTTGTATCTTTAGTGTTCGTGTGTCGATTTGCATCATCGACTGGCCTTTTTTAACAAACTGGCCTTTTTCGATTGGCAGTTTAGTGACTCTTCCTTGATAGCTATTAACTAGGTTTAAAGTCTCTCCGGCTAGTGTTTTACCACTCAGAGGTAGGTGCATTTCAATGCGTTTAGGCGTTAACGTTTTGGCTTGGACTGAATAGGCTTGTTTAATCTCAGCTGATTGAGAGGATACAGTGTTTTCATCGGGCTGACCTTGAGGATTACTAACAGTAATGCCATTGCCTCCAGCGAGCATCCATCCCACTGTTGCTGTTGCCACGACCACTGCTGTTATTGGTCCTAACTTGTTTTTTAACGCCATTCAATACTCCGTTGATTGAAAATCATTATTATGCCAAACCTAGTATATGCTCAAAAGATAATGAATAAAGAGGTTTTATAAAATTACTGTACTAATGGTTATATTGTTAATTCGTTGCAGGGAAAAAAACACTATAAATGCTCCGTTAAACTAAGATTTCTTTTCTTTTTATACTTTGAAAGCTTGTATTTGCTGAACCTTCTCTTAGAAGAATGATACTATACCGCCACAAAATTTTTACTTTATATGGATAGATATGAGTCTATTGTCGTTAGAACAGATTAGTGTAGCTTTTGGGCATAATCCACTGCTGTCAAAAATTAGTTTTGCAGCTGAGGCTGGAGAACGTGTCGCAATAATTGGTCGTAATGGTGCAGGTAAATCTACACTGTTAAAAGTTATCTCCGGCGAGCAAGTTGCTGATGAAGGTATGGTGCGCATTGAAGGTGGCATGAAGGTCGCTCAGTTACCCCAAGAGCTGCCGGATGCGAATGAAAAAACCGTACGTGAAGTGGTCAGTGAGGGTGCTGGTGAAGCGCACTCGTTAATGACTCGTTACTTCAAATTATTAGAAGATTTCGAGAATGATCACGCCAATGAGTTAAGTGATATTCAGACTGAATTAGATCGAATTCAGGGCTGGGATTTAGAGCAACGAGTGAATCACATGATTCAGCGTTTGGCTTTGCCTGCTGATAAGCTGATGTCTGAACTGTCTGGTGGTTGGCGTCGTCGCGTTATTTTGGCGCAGGCGTTGATTTCTAACCCAGATGTTTTGCTATTAGACGAGCCAACCAACCATTTGGATGTGCCAACAATCGAATGGATGGAGCAACAGCTTCAGCAATTTCGCGGTTTGATCTTATTTATTACCCATGATCGTCGTTTCCTAGAGAAGCTGGCTAACCGCATCATAGAGCTTGATCGCGGTAATCTTATTTCCTTCAGCGGTAACATCACCGCTTTCCTTGCTTTTAAAGAGAAGATGCTCGAAGAAGAAGAGCGCGCAAACGCCTTGTTCGATAAGCGTCTTGCAGAAGAAGAAGTCTGGATTCGCCAAGGTATTAAAGCGCGTCGTACTCGTAATGAAGGCCGAGTTCGAGCTTTGAAAGCCTTACGTGAAGAACGTTCTGAACGCATTAACCGCCAAGGCAACGCAAAAATGGCGATTGAGACCAAAGACAAGTCAGGTAAGTTGGTAGCAGAATTCACCCAAGTGGGTCACTCTTTCGAAGATAAAGTGATTCTTCAACCAATGGACTTTGTTGTAAATCGCGGAGATCGAATTGGTCTGATTGGTCCAAATGGTTGCGGTAAAAGTACTTTTCTGAAAATCCTGCTGGGAGATCTTGAGCCCACAGCAGGTGTTGTTCGTCAAGGAACAAAACTAAACGTAGCGTATTTCGATCAGCTGCGAGAGCAACTAGATCCAGAACAAACGGTTGCGGAAAATGTTGGTGAAGGCAAAGACGTTATCGAAATTAATGGTCAGAACAAACATGTTATTGGCTATCTTGGTGACTTCCTTTTCCCACCTGAACGTGCTCGTACTCCAGTAAAAGCCTTGTCTGGTGGTGAGCGAAATCGTGTATTGCTAGCGAAGTTATTTACTCGCCCAGCCAATCTATTGATCATGGATGAGCCAACCAACGACCTTGATGTGGAAACATTAGAACTGCTTGAAGAGCTTCTAATGAGCTACGATGGCACCTTGTTATTGGTCAGCCATGACCGTGCTTTTCTAGATAATGTGGTCACCAGCGTGATTGCTTTTGAAGGCGAAGGCCGAGTGAAAGAATACGTTGGCGGATATCAAGACTGGATTCGTCAAGGTGGTAAATTCCCAACAGAATCCACATCGCAAACCGACGACATACCAAGTAAAAAAGAAAAAGCCAAAGCAGACGCAAAAAAAGTCGAAGAGGATAAAAAATCCTCTGTGCAGGTGAAACCAAAAGCGAAGCTAAGCTATAAAATACAGCGCGAATTTGACAACATGCCTGCGACCATTGCGAAGTTGGAAGAAGAAATCGCCGCTTTGCATGTCACCACTAGCGCGCCAGAATTTTATACCGATGATGCGGATAAGGTTCAGAAAACCTTGGCGAAATTAGCGCATAAAGAAGAAGAGCTTGAAACAACCATGGAGCGTTGGTTAGAGCTTGAAGAAATGCAAAACGGTTAAATTGCGCAAAACGGGTAGATTATGACGAATAAAATTAAACCAGTTTCATTTATGCCGCGCTTTTTTGGCGCTTTTGGTCAGTTCTTTAAATACATGGGGAGCGGCGACTATGCCGCTCGCTGTCAAACAGTTGATCAAGGCGAGCCATTTGCCTTCGAAGTCGAGCCTAAAGTCATAACAGAGGAAGTGGAAGTGATTCGTGAAATCGAAGTCGCTGCACCTGTTTTGGATACGGTCAACACTGACGGAGCACATCAGTTACTACAACTGTTGCAACAAGAAGCGCGCTTTATCGATTTCATCCAAGAAAGCATTGATGATTACAGCGATGCGGACGTGGGGGCGGCGTCTCGCCAAATTCACGCTGGTTGTTCTAAAGTATTGAAGCAACATTTTACCATCGATGTTGTGTCTCTTGATGCTGTGAACAGTGCCGCGGAAAATAGCCGTGTAGAAGTGCCATCTGGTTACGATTCCAAGCAGATCAAGTTGGAAGGTCGAGTGGAGGGTGATGGGCCATACTCTGGCACGCTGATTCATCCTGGTTGGAAAGTGACGGAAACTCGTCTGCCAAAAGTAACCAATACAGAAAGCCTAAATATTCTAGCGCCAGCTGAAATCGAGGTATAACTCATGAGTCAATATTTCATTGGTATCGACCTAGGTACCACGCATTCGGCTGTCTATTTTTCGCCATCTAGTCAAACGGCAACCGAATCAGATCAAGTAGGGCGTATTCAGCAATTGGCGATTCCGCAATTTATCGCGGCAGGTCAAGTGGATGCTCGTCCTCTACTTCCTTCTTTTGTGTATTTTCCTCACCAAGGTGAATTCTTAGAGAGCGATTTACAGCTTCCTTGGGGTAAAGCTGATTTTGTCGTCGGACAACTGGCGCGTGAGTTAGGTGCGAAATCTTCTGGTCGATTGGTACAGAGTGCTAAAAGCTGGTTGTGTCATTCTCGCGTGAGTGCTGATGAAGCGGTATTACCGGTAGATGCGCTTGAAGAAGTAGAAAAAGTGTCTCCAGCGCAGGTGACAGAAACCTTGTTAGCGCATTTGGTTAGTGCATGGGACCATCAATTTCCTGATACGCCAATTGCCGAGCAAACTCTTGTTATTACTGTGCCTGCGTCATTTGATCCTGCTGCTCGTGCTATTACTGAGCAAGCCGCGGAAAAAGTCGGTTTGCGTGCTCGTTTGATTGAGGAGCCGTTAGCGGCATTTTATGCCTGGTTAAGTGATCAGCAAAGCTGGGCTGAAAGCCTAGATGTTAATGAGCATATTTTAGTTGTTGACGTGGGTGGAGGTACGACAGATTTGTCGCTAATCCAAGCGGTAGAGCAAGATGGGGTGCTTGGCCTAGAGCGTGTCGCTGTGGGCCGTCATATTCTTCTTGGCGGCGACAATATGGATTTGACACTGACTTACCATTTGGCTGCTCAGCTAGCGCAAAACGGCACTAATCTTGAACCTTGGCAAATTAGCGGCTTGACTCAAGCTTGCCGAGAAGCAAAAGAGCGTTTGTTAACCAATGCGGATTTAGACGACGTGAGCGTTGTTGTGCCTAGTCGTGGTCGCAGTTTGTTTAATAACAGCATCAAAGCAACCTTGACGCAGAGCGATGTTCAACAGCTTTTAATTGATGGTTTTTTTCCTAAAGTTCAGTTGGGTGAGCAAGCTCAAAAAACGGCTCGTAGTGGTTTTAGTGCGATTAACTTGGACTACGAAGGTGACCCAGCGATCACTCGTCACATCAGCGAATTCTTGGCTCAGCATGATGTCAAACCAAGCAAGGTGTTGCTAAACGGTGGTGTGTTTAATGCCAGTGTCATTCGCAATACCCTAGAAACTCGTTTGGCTTCTATGCTTGCAGAATCATTGGGTGGCCACGAATTAACTATGTTGACGCCATCACATTTGGATCATGCGGTTGCCAAAGGTGCGACTTATTATGCCCAAGTGCAAGCCGAAGGCGGTGTCAAAGTAAAAAGTGGTCTAGCGGCAAACTACTACATTGGTGTTGCTAGTCCAATGCCTGCGATTCCTGGAATGGCACCACCTGTGGATGCTATTTGTGTGGCACCATTTGGGTTGGAGGAAGGTTCAGAAGAGCAAATGCTGCCCAACGAGTTTTCTCTTGTAGTTGGCGAAAGTGTTACATTCCGTTTTTTCCAATCAAAACACAGCGATGTGGAATCGGTAGGTAAAGTCATTGCGTCATTTTCTGTGCCCCAGCTAAATGAATTGAACCCTTTGTCGGTACGATTAGACGCAGGTCATTACCAAGCTGGCGATATGGTGCGAGTCTATCTGACGGCCCGTGTTACTGAGTTGGGATTGTTGCTGTTACAAGCACACGATACCCAATCGGACCTAAGTTGGACTATTGAGTTTCAAGTTAGGGAGTCTTAACGCATGGTAAAGATGGCTTTTCCTTCTGCTTATCGCGTAGGTATCGATTTGGGGACAACCAATTGTGTTGTCTCGTATGTTCCAGTATCGGATGATTCGAACCAAGATGTGCCTGCATTATTGCCTATTCCGCAAGTTATGGCGGATGGTTCTGTGCAAGAGCTTACGCATTTGCCGAGTGCTATTTATGTTTTGGCCGCTGATGAAATTGGCAAAATCGATCCGGTTTTGCCTTGGCGCCATCATGATAAAGAGCGCATCGTAGGTGTTGGTGCGTTAGCGTTAGGCCAGCGTCGAGCTGGGCAATTGATACAAAGCGCGAAAAGTTGGTTAAGCCATCGTCAAGTCGATCGTCGCTCGGCGATTTTGCCTTGGGCGAGCGAATTCCCTAAAAAGCTCAGCCCACTTGAGGCGAGTAAGATTCTTTTATTACATATTAAGCAGAGCTGGAATTATCGATTTTCTGATGCGCCGCTAGAGTCACAATCCATCGCGTTAACTTTGCCGGCTTCTTTTGATGAAGAGGCGCGAGCGTTAACTTTGGAAGCGGCCAAACTAGCAGGTCTAAACGATTTGTACCTTCTGGAAGAGCCGCAAGCGGCTTGTTATCACTATATCAGTGATGACGAAAAACTCTCTGCATTAGCTGATAAAAAAATGCTTTTGGTGGTCGACATCGGCGGTGGTACTAGCGATTTTAGCCTAGTGGCGATCAAGCCTACGTCTTCAAAAACCAACAGTGTATCGCTTAAGCGTGTTGCTGTAGGTGAACATTTATTACTGGGTGGCGATAACCTAGATCAAGCCTTGGCGTTTCAGTTAGATCCAAAACAAATTTCTGCTTTATCAGCCACGCGCTTAGCGGCTTTGGTTCAGCAAACTCGTCAAGCAAAAGAAACCTTGTTAGGCGAAGATGCACCGGAATCTTTAAGTATTACGGTGCTTGGTGGTGGTAGTCGTTTAATCGGTGGTTCGCAAAAATTTGATGTATCGAGAGAAGCCTTACTGGAACAAATACGCAGCGGCTTTTTTCCTTTGGTGAATAGCGATGACAAGGTGAAAAAGAGCGATTACGCCATGCATACCTTGGGCTTACCTTACGAATCTGATCCTGCTTTTACACGTCATTTAGCGGCGTTTTTGCAACAGCATAAAACTGTCATTGAAGCGGCAACTGGCTCTCCTATGCCTGATGCGGTGTTGTTTAATGGTGGTTTATTTAATAGTCCGATATTGAAGTCGCGTTTATTAGAGCAGCTTAATGCTTGGTCTGCTGAGCCTATTCTCGCTTGTACTGCTGATGAACCAAACGACGCGGTTGCCAAAGGCGCGGCCATGTATTTGAACGCTTTAGCTGGTGAAAGTACACGCATTGAAAGTGGCGTGGCGCACAGTTTGTATTTGAAGCTTGGTGAAGATCAATTCGTCGGCATCTTGCCAAAGGGTACCCTGAAAGGTGAAACCATCCGCTTGGAACAAGAGTTCTTTGTGACTCTGGGTCAGCAAGTTCAGTTCCCTTTATATCGATCAGACGATCATATTGACTGTGTTGTCGGTAACATTCGCGATCAAGATGGGCTGCATTACATTTCAACCTTGATGACAGAGCTAGATGGCTCCATCGACTCCCAAGAAACCGCGGTAACGCTATCGGTGCAAATGACCGAAGTGGGTGTGTTGCAAGTGGTGTTAAATGCCAATAATCAGAAAGATCAGTGGCGTTTGGATTTTTCTACCCAAGTGGGCTCCTCACAAGGCTCTGATCAAGCTGATGAAAGTGGTTTTCTGCACGCCAATATGGGCCAAGCGGAAGAGCATCTAGCTAAGTGCTTTTCTAGCGCGGGTCAAAAACAAAATCCGGACTTGGTTAAATCACTTAAGCAGGATTTGGATCAGCTTCTGGGCAATAGAGATGATTGGAATCTTGCCACGTCACGTCGTTTGGTGGATAAACTGTTAAGTGTAAAATCAGGTCGAACCAAAAGCGCCCAGCATGAGCGACAATGGTTGCAGCTCATGGGCTATTGTCTACGCCCAGGTTTTGGTGCCGCGGATGATATGGCACGGGTTCAACAAGTCGTTAATACTACCAAAGCAGGCGCTCAGTTTGATACGGCACCCGTTTGGGGGCAATATTGGACCTTGTATCGCCGTGTTGCAGGTGGCTTATCGGTGGAACAACAAACGCATTTGTTTAAGCAGTTTAGCCAATACTATTCACCAACAGGGCAGCGTTCTCGTGACAAGATGAAAGCACTGACGACTAAATCCAGCGATGATTTAATTCGTTTGGTTGGCGCGTTAGAGAGTTTGTCGAATGAAGACAAAGTCACCACGATTGATTGCTTGCTGAAGCGTTTACAAAAGACTTCTGAGCCAGACACAGCTTGGTGGACGATAGGGCGCATCGCTTCTCGTCATCTTTTATCTGGCAAGCAAGAGCAAAGAATTGCAGAGGATAAACTCTTTCCGATTCTAGAAACGGTTCTCAAGGAAGATTGGAAGAAACGCAAGCAAGCAGGGTTGGCAGCCGTTTTGATGAGCCAAGTCAGCCTTGGCGAATCCGACAAGCTGGGTGCTATGCGCAAAAAAGTCGCTAATAAACTCAAAAAAGACAAATGCCCAGCGCAATGGTTGGAGCGTTTAGAGAGCCAAATCGAGATTAACAGCGATGAACTAAACGCCTTGGTCGGTGAGAGCTTGCCAATTGGTTTACGTTTATAGAGCGTTAACTTTCTAATTTGTCACCAGAGTGATTAAAACACTACTCATAGTTTTTTTTTGCTTTGGTGACTTTCTCTAGGTACATTTTAGATTCCGATCTAGGGTGATCGTACCTAAGTTTCTTATAAACGTTGCTGGTAGATGTCTGATTAATTTTGTTCATCGCTCTTGTACGATCATTTGGATCAAAGGTCTTCAACACGTTGCCTGTGCCGCCGTTGTAAGCAGATATCATTGAGTATTCTTGACTGAGTTTATTGGTGACTTTTACAAGATAGCGTGTTTGTAAAAGGTGTAGGTAAGCGCTGCCAATATCAATATTATTCTGTGGAACAAACAACACTTCTTTGGTTGGTTCCCCCGACTTTTTCTTTACTAAATTATAAACGTCTCGTCCAGCTGTCGCAGGCACTACTTGCATCAGACCATAAGCGTTTGCAGGACTAACCGCATAAGGGTTAAAAGAGCTTTCTGTCTCTATTATGCCGTAAATAAGTGCTGGAGAGAGATTATAGCGTTTGGCGGCAGCGATCACATATTGGCTGTATTTTTCTTGTCTTAGATGCTCATGTTGTGGGACAAGATTGAATTCTACTGCATAAACAGATTTGCCATTTGTATTAGATTTTTTCAGCTTGTTTGACACTAAATAGTCAGAATAGCGCTCTGCTCGCCA
Source organism: Marinomonas foliarum (assembly GCF_016906065.1). Lineage (NCBI taxonomy): Bacteria > Pseudomonadati > Pseudomonadota > Gammaproteobacteria > Oceanospirillales > Oceanospirillaceae > Marinomonas > Marinomonas foliarum. The sequence goes on from NZ_CP070273.1 coordinate 3,937,975, forward strand.
GCGGTATTGAACAAGTTTACCATCGTGATCCATGACTTGTGGATACAAAAAAGGGACGCCTTCCGTATCTGGTGCATCGCTTGAAAAAATATCGGTTTTGGTTGGGTCTGCAGTAGTGAGTAGGGTGGTTGTAACAGCCTGCTTTAAGGTGTCAAGCGGTTGTTCCGTGGTTAGTGTTTCGACTCGTACAGTGCCTTTTTCAAAGTCGACAATGGTTCTTGCTTGATAATCGTTGGTGTATTTAACGTACTTTTTCTTTTCGGGTAGCTCACTATTGCCTTTGCCCCATCGCTTATTCACTCTTTGGTCAAGCTCTGCGTATAAAGCTTTTATCGCTTCAATATCTGCTCGAATGATTTTGCTGGTTGTTTTTACCTGCTTTGCAATGATTTTTACGTCTTTAATATCGTCAGCATTTTTGATTTGAGTTGTAAGCTTATTTACCGAATCTACAGAGTCTATGGACCAAGACATGGATTCACAGCCACTTAATGTTAGTAATAAAGGGCCAATCAATACAAATCGGGACTGGCGGACGATACTCTTTAACATTAAATGGCCTCTCTTTATGTTCGTATTATTTCAATGTACTTGTTTTACGCGCTTGATGAAGTTTCTTATAACTTTCAATTAAGCGCAAATGCGGTTCAATGCCTTCGAGTTGCATGCTGGTTTTGGTCAAGCCATAAAAACGTACATCGCCTGTGACAGAACCTATAACGTTATCGATAACCTCTTTACCAAACATGCGGCTAAAGCTATGAGTAAAATCTTCTAGTTCTAATTCTTCATCTAACGTCACTTCTAACACGCAGTGCATGGCTTGATAAAATAGGCCGCGTTTTGCAGAATTGTCGTTGAACTGTAGGAACTCGCCAACTAACTCTAGTGCATCTTCATGGGCTTCAAGGGCTAAGTAGACTAGTATCTTAAGTTCTATGATGGTTAACTGACCCCAGACAGTATTTTCATCAAATACAATCCCAATTAAAGTCGGGATGTCTGTGTAGTTATCCAGTTGGCTTTCTTCAAGGCGATTAACTAAGTCTTCTAATTGTCCATCACTTAAGGAATGAAGATTTAGAATATCTTCACGATAATCCAGTGCTTTGTTTGTGTTATCCCAAACTAAATCTTCAACAGGGTAAACTTCTGAATAATCTGGCACCAAAATACGACAAGCAGAAGCGCCTAAATCCGTTAACTCTGCCACGTATACTTCTTTTTCTAGGCCTTCTAAGATGCCAAATAAAGCATCGGCTTCTTCTTCACTGCTGCCAGAGAAATCCCACTCACAGAAGTCATAGTCGTGCTTATCACTAAAGAAGCGCCAAGAAATCACGCCAGTTGAGTCAATAAAGTGTTCGACAAAATTTTCTGGTTCTGTGACAGCCATGCTGTTAAAGGTAGGTTTTGGTACATCGTTTAAACCTTCGAAGCTACGGCCTTGCATTAGCTCAGTCAAACTACGCTCTAAAGCCACTTCAAAACTTGGATGAGCGCCAAAAGACGCAAACACACCGCCGGTTTTTGGGTTCATCAAAGTGACGTTCATTACAGGGAACTGACCACCAAGAGATGCATCTTTCACTAGGATAGGAAAGCCTTGTTCTTCTAGTTCTTGGATGCCAGCAAGGATACTTGGGTATTTCTCCAAAATTTCCATGGGAACATCAGGTAAGACAATTTCCTCTTCAATAATTTGGCGTTTCACCGTACGCTCGACGATTTCGGATAGGCATTGTACTTGTGCTTCTTGCTGGTTATTGCCCGCACTCATACCATTGCTTAAAAACAAGTTTTCGATGAGGTTTGATGGGAAGTAAACCGTTTCTCCATCGGATTTACGTGTGTAAGGAATTGTGCAAATACCGCGCGCTTTATTGCCAGAGTTGGTATCAATTAAATGCGAACCACGTAATTCATCGTCTGGATTATAAATTTCTAAGCAGTACTCATCCAAGATGCCTTCCGGTAAGGAATCATCCTCAGTTAACGCAAACCACTTTTCATTTGGGTAATGTACAAAGTCGCTGTTGGCGATTTCAGTTCCAAAGAACTGGTCGTTGTAGAAAAAGTTGTTGTTCAAGCGCTCGATAAATTCACCAAGGGCTGAGCATAGAGCACTTTCTTTCGATGCACCTTTACCATTGGTGAAGCACATTGGTGATGCGGCATCTCGAATATGTAGCGACCAAACGTTTGGCACTATGTTGCGCCATGATGAAATTTCAATCTTCATTCCGAGATCCGCCAACATTGTTGTCATGTTCGCGATGGTTTTTTCAAGCGGCAGGTCTTTTCCGGCAATAAAAGTGTTGGATGAACCATCTGGCTTGCCCATTAACATCGCATTGGCATCGGCGTCTAGATTCTCAACCGTTTCAATTTTGAACTCTGGTCCAGTTTGTACGACCTTTTTAACGGTACAACGATCAATAGAACGCAGAATACCTTGGCGGTCTTTGTCAGAAATATCGTCAGGCAACTCAACTTGAATCTGGAAGATTTGATTGTAACGATCTTCTGGATCGACAATGTTGTTCTGGGATAAGCGAATGTTGTCTGTCGAAATGTCACGTGATTTGCAATATACCTTAACGAAATAGGCGGCACACAGCGCGGATGAAGCGAGGAAATAATCAAATGGACTGGGTGCTGATCCATCACCTTTGTAGCGAATAGGCTGATCAGCAGTGACAGTGAAATCATCAAACTTGGCTTCTAGTCTGAGATTGTCGAGAAAATTAACTTTGATTTCCATTGAAACGTATTTCCACTAAATAAGGCGTATGTGCAGGGCAGTTATCGAGCTCTAGGGTCGATAAAAAATGATAGTGAGATTATCTTCGATAAGAGGGGGGTGAGTAAAATTAAATTGGCCATTTTAAAAAAAATTGCCTTCTTTTCAGTTTTAGTTTGCCCAATTGCATTATAAAACATCATAAGAAGGCTTTATTTTGTACTTTGCGATTAGCTTCTCAAGCGTCTGATGTTGATTAGAATAGGGCTTCCTGTCATGGGGTCTGGCATAAGGTCGCAATCAACACCGTAGAGTTCACGTACCAGCTCTTTGGTCATAATGTCTTTTGGGCTGCCTTGGGTCAGTATTTTGCCCTCTTTCATGGCAATAATATGGTCTGAATAGCGACAGGCACTTGGAAGATCATGAACAACCATCGCCAATGTCTTGCCTTGTCGAGATAGGTTTCTTATTAGCTCAAAAACTTCAATTTGATGGCCAAGGTCGAGTGCAGATGTTGGTTCATCTAGTAACAGTAATGGCGTTTCTTGTGCAATTGACATGGCAATCCACGCTCGCTGGCGTTGGCCACCAGATAGAGTGTCGAGAAGGCGGTCCTTTAAACCTTCAAGATCCGCAGCATGCAGAGCATACCTAATGGCTTCTTGATCATCCATTGCCCATTGTTTTAGTAAGCTTTGGTGAGGATGTCGGCCAAATCGAATAAGCTCTTCAATCGTAATGCCGTCTGGAGCTAGTGTGTCTTGTGGTAATAGGGCAAGACGTCGTGCAACTTCCTTAGAGGGTAATGAGTGGATATCTTTACCATCTAACAATACAACACCTGAGCTTGGTGTATGAACACGAGATAACCCATTTAATAAAGTGGATTTTCCACAGCCATTTGACCCGACAATCGCCGTCACTTGGCCTTCTGGCAAGGTAACGTCCAATTGATCGATAATACTAACTTTGCCGTGTTTAAGGGTGAGCTTATCTGCACTAAGGCTAGCGCAAAAAGTGTTTGGCTTTTGTTTTAAAGCAGTAGGTGTCATAACGAACTCCTTGAAGAGCGTCTTACCAGTATCCAGATTAAATAAGGGCCACCTACCACTGCGGTAACAATGCCTACTGGTAGTTCAATAGGTGATAAAACAGTTCGTCCAAATAAATCGGAAAGCATCATAACTAGCGCACCAGTGAGGGCAGAGCTGATAAGTGGGATGCCGCGATAGCGAGATAAAACACGGGCTATCTCTGGCCCAACTAATGCGACCAAGCCAACAGGGCCTGCAACAGCGACAGCCAGTCCAGTTAAAGTAATACATAGAATTAGAGCTATTATTCTGATGTGCTTTATATTGGCTCCAAGGCCCGTAATCACCTGATCAGAAAAAGGTAACAAGGCAAATTGCGTTGAAAACAAAAGACATCCAATGACACAAATAGCAATACCGATCCCTAGGACGTTAACCATAAAAGGGTCACGAGCACTTAAACTACCTACTGTCCATGGGTAAGCGCTATTTGCAACATCGATACTGACTTGGCTTAGTAAGAGCTGAGTCACAGAACCTGCTATGGCACCAATACCAATACCGGCAACAATGAAACGATAGCCACGGGTACCACTTCCGCCGGCTAAACCAAATGCCAGTGCTGTTGCTGTTGCCGCGCCCGCTAGTGCCATAAAAGAAGGGGCCAAAGAAATACCCATGCCAACAACTGAAGAGACAGCAAAGGCCATTGCTGCATTGTCGATACCAATGATGCCTGGCGTGGCTAATCGATTTCGCGCCATGGTTTGCATTAGGCAGCCAGCTAAGCTGAATGCTGCACCAGTATAAATTGCAGCCATTAAACGCGGAAAACGTATGTCTTGGACAATGAATTGGCTCATTGTGTTGCCATGACCAAAGAGTACCGCAACGACTTCTTTGGGTGATATAGCCATAGTGCCGCTACCCAGTGTGATGACGCTGGCACAGAATAAAAGAATCAAAAGCCAAGTGTTGCGAATAATGGCCTGCTTCTCAATGAGGATATGCGCGTATTGTCCAATAGATATTAGTCGATAGCCATCTGGAGTCGAAGCATCCAGCGGGGTATCTGGCATGGAAAGGCTGTGATTAATCATAATGTGGGCAGTCTACGTGATCGAACAATCAATAAAAGTACAGGGGCACCGACTATGGCTGTGAGTACACCTAATGGCATTTCTGCTGGCTGTGCGACAAGTCGAGAAATAATATCTGCTGTTATTACAATAATTGGACCTAGAGGCAGGCATAACCATAATGTTCGGCGAATATCAGGACCAACCAATGCTCGAGCTGCAAACGGAACGACCAAGCCGATAAAGGCAACTGGACCTGCTATCGCTGTAGCACCACCAACCAATAATGCAACAGCGACAATAATAACACCTCGAATTCGTCTTGGTTTGTGACCAAGACCGATGGCGACTCGCTCGCCCAAAGCCAACGAAGCCAATGGCTTTGCCGAGTAAAGAATGCAAGCAACAGCAACTAACATGGAGGGTAAAACAGACATGAGAGTATTGGTATCACGACCAGCCACACTACCTGTAACCCAAAAGCGAATTTCGTCTGCTGCTCTTTGATCAAATAAAAGAATGAGAGACGTCATGGCCAATAATAGGCTGGATAATGCTGCCCCTGCGAGTACAAGACGAATAGGATCGTTATGTTGACCTTGCATTCGTGCGGCGCCGAGGACGCAGATGCAGCCAATTAAGGCGCCTAATTGAGCAATACCAACGGTTAGTGTTGCTGTACTGGCCCCCATTACAAGTGCCATTGCCACAGCAAATGAGCTTCCTGCACTTACACCCAGTAAGCCTGGTTCTGCCAAAGGGTTTCGAGCAACAGCTTGCATTAACGCACCTGCAATACCTAGTGTTAAGCCGACAAATAACCCGATTAACGTTCTTGTTGAGCGCAGGTGGAAAACAGTAAATTCGTCGTCAGCAGTGCCATTACCCAATAAAGTTTGTAGGGAAGCCTGAGGAGTTAACCCTCCAGCACCAAATAATAAGCTCAGCAAACAGCAAAGTGCCAACACTAAAAGTGCTGACACTAAGACGTAAAATAATGGTCGCTGTGCTGGTGTCTTAATAAACCAACTTAGCATCGAGGTTATTTAATCTTTGTATCGATAACAGTTTGAATATTGTCTAAAATTGCATGTGCAGCTAATGGACCAGCCGCACTTGTCCAAAGTTGTCCGTTAACAGTTACAACATGGTCGTTTTTAACAACATTCAAGCGAGAAAAAGAAGGTGATGTTTTTGCTGCATCCAGTGCATCTTTACCTTCCGTGTTCAGTGTAGCAAGGAACAGCCAATCACTATCCACTTTTGATAAATTCTCTAAGCTAAGAGGGCTACTGTGCGGGCGTCCTTCTTTGATAACTCCTGCATCATTAATTTCAAAGCCAACTGAAGCTAGCATATCAGTTGAAAATATTTGTGACGACATTACAACAGGGCCTTGTGGCATCCATCGAGCAAGCGTTGCAGAACGTTCAGCTTCAGGTAATTTCGTAGCAATTTTGTCTTTAAGGTTGCTTGCACGTTTTTCAATATCAGCAAGAATTACATTCATTTCTTCGGTTTTGTTCAGCGCATCCGCATAAACTTGGGCTAACGTGATCCAAGCATCTGCAACCATTCCAGGCGAATTAGGTACAATAGTTGGCGCTATTTTAGAGAGGATACTATATTGGTCTTTAGATAAAGAAGCTGATGCCAAAATCAGATCTGGTCGCTGGGCAGCAATGGCTTCTAAGTTATTTTGTCTAGAGGTGCCAACGATACTGATATCCTCAACACGTTCTTGAATGTATTCGGCAACAGAATCGCCGCCACGTGTTGCAACAGCTGCTAATGGTTTAAACCCCAATGCGATTGCACTATCTAATGCATCTTCAGATAAGGTCACGATACGCTTTACATCGTCATTAACCTTTACGTTACCGTACTTTGTGTTAACAGTATGCTCAGCTGCGAACGTTCCTAAAGATGTGGCTAAGCAAGCACACAGTAATATTTTCTTAAAAATAGGGCGATTAAACGTCATAAAATGCATTCCTTAAAAATGAATAACTTCAGTAGACATCTGGCTTCAATGTGAGCCAAGGCGTTGAAATACTGAAAGTGCAAGCAACTGAATTAATTTCAATAATGATAACGCTTCTTATTACAGTGTTTAACTGTTTAATCTTATAAAAGCGTTACAAAAAGTGAAACGTAACGTTTTAGTTTTAGATGTATTGAGCTATTCGCCGCTTCAGGTACAAGTGGGGCTAATCGAATGAAAAGCCAAATAAACTAATCTCTGTTTTGTAGGTAGTTTCTTTTGGAGAGGTTTGTAATTGTTCTATTAAGCTTATATAAGTGGTCATTTTGTGGGCTCGTAGGTTCTTCTCACTGGGAATGGCGGTTGCGAATTTGGAGGCCCTTAACATGGCTTTTACGCCATTAGTTTGGGCAAATTCACCTTTGTCTATAAGAATGATCTCTTCTCCCATATGCCAAAAAATATCTAAATCTTTTATTTGCATTGGGCTAATTGGCGGCACTAAAGGCACAATATCATCTGGTGTGACGACTCTGGTTAGAGGTAAGGTGTGAAATTTATTTGCGCCAGTGACATTGGTGACTTTAGGCTGGCCAAAAGTAATTATTTGCTCTACTGGGTAGCCATCGTTTTGCAGATACATACCAAGGATTACGGCAATAGCACCACCTAAGCTATGGCCGGTAAGTTGGATAGGTTGGTCTTGTGTGAGAAAGGGCTTAATATCTTCGTACACTGCTTTTGCACCAGAACCAAAGCCTTGGTGTAGTTTTATATCAAGTAAAGTATCTGGCTGTAGTTGTAAATCCAGATCCAGCATGGCGTTTTCTAAGTTCGCTGTGCCTCGGATGGCGATGGTCTGAACTTTCTTGGAGCGACTTAAAAAGTAACTCACTTGTGATAAGGAGATTAGTGATTGATGAACCAAGGCTTGGCCTTGTTCAATAAGGCGTTGCTCTAAAGTGCTTGATTCTAGATAGGTGTCATCCGATAGTTTTGCTTGAGCTTTAATCACTGTGAAGTTTGGCTGAGCAAGTGCCAATTGAAAAGGAATTACAACTAACAGAGACAATAACAAGATCTTATTTTTTAACATGCAAGTCAGAAACAACAAAGTAATAAAGAAGCGCAGAGTACTAAAAAATATTTTTCTGGAACAGAGCTTTATGGTGATAAGTGATATGAGGGGTGTATTTCCATCTTTGTTAGCGATTAGAAAAACGGTCTTTACTGTTTATAGTTGATTTACAATGTGTATGGCCTCCCTAACTGTGCAGGGAGGCTTTTGGTGATCAAGTACTAGCGTTTAATTTTAAAGCGTTGAGTTAATGCTTTCAGTTCTAGGCTTAGCGCTTTTAAGTTGCTCACAGCCATTGCTGACTCAGCAGCGCCTTCAGTAGTTTGATCTGCTAGCTGACGTACATTTTCGACACTACTGCTTATTTCTTCAGAAACGTGCGACTGTTGTTCCGCTGCAGTAGCAATTTGTTGAGTCATATCTTGCACATGTCCCATTTCCTTATTGATACTTGCAAACAGGGCAACGACACCTTTTGCTTGTTCTGCATTGTTAATGGATAGGTTACGGCTGGTTTGAATTTTATCCAAGGACTCTTGTGCACCACTCTGTAGTAAGTGAATTAAGTCTTCAATTTCTTTGGCCGAGTCTTGAGTTCGACTTGCTAAACCACGTACTTCATCTGCTACCACGGCAAAGCCACGACCCGCCTCACCAGCACGAGCTGCTTCAATGGCAGCATTAAGTGCCAGAAGGTTTGTCTGCTCAGCCACGGCCTTTATTACTTCTAGTACGTTTCCTACATTATCAGAGCGCTCTTTCAGTGTTTCCATGGTCTGACTGGTATTGTTAAGCTCTGTTGCTAGGTTGCTGATCTGAGTGGCGGTTTCATTCACCATAGCACTCCCTTGGTTGACGATTTTGTCAGTGGTCGTCGTGGCAGAAGCTGCTGTTTCAGCATTGCGAGCGACTTCAGCAACCGTTGCAGACATTTCATTTATGGCTGTCGCTACTTGGTCTGTTTCATCTCGTTGGGACTGCATTCTACTTTGACTATTCTTGGTGATAATTTCCAGCTGCTCGCTTGTTGAGCTTAGGTTTAGCACACCGCCAACGACTTCTGAGATCAATTTGTTTAACGTAATACTCATCTTGCCAATGTCATTATATAGCTTGCCAAGTTCATCACGACGTTCAGTTGAGTAAGTGCGAGTCAAATCGCCTGAAGAAATAGCTTCTACCGCTAAGGTAACCTCATTCATTGGCGTGACAATCATGCGGCGGATGAACCACGCGAAAAATAATCCCATTACAATAGCAGCGATGGTGATCGATATAAGTAATATACGAACATGAGCTCCATCTTCAGCACTTTTAACTTGTTGTAACTCTTCTAAATCTTCAAGCTTATTGGTGATAGTTGCTGCTAGTGCGGCTAGTTCTTCAGAACCCTTATCTAGCTTCAAAGTCAGGGGAGGGTTCAGAGCAAGTAATGCTTGATATGTTTTAAACAGTTCAGCAATTTTTTGTTGGATAGCTTGCGACTGTCCTGTAAGTGAAAGTTGCTCCATTTCTGTGGCAATTTTTGGGATACGAACATTGATTATATCCTGTGGGATAGGTTGGCCTTGGCCGACACTTCTTGTAATGATTAACATAGTATCAGCGAGTTCATTTGACATACGTAAGGTGGTTGTAACTGCATTAGTATCGCTGGAATTGCTGAGGCTATCTATGAGCTGGTCGGCTTGGCTCTTAATTTCATTGCGAATACCAGCAGCTGTTTTACCCGTGTTGCCCCAGTCTTGGCGAAATGTGTGAACCTCTTCAAATGTGAGTGTATATTGATCTAAGGCACTAGAAGCCTGTTTGACAAGGGCTAAACTTCCCTCACCAGTATAAAGGTTAAAAGAATCTTGAAACTGCTTCGAGAGCTTTGTTTTAATTTTAATAACGTCTTGGTAAGCATCTTCGCTACCTTTATCAAGATATAATTTTCGCTGATCTCTAAGGTCTAGAACAATGCTATTGAGCTGGTTGGATAATTGCACCTTACGGGCTCGTTCTAGCAATGCGTCTACACCTACAAAGCCAGCTATTGCGACAATGAGTGTTAATAACAGAACTAGGCCAAAGCCACATACAAGTTTGAATCCGATAGAGATATTTTCGAAGGGGTTTTTCATGATATTTCCTTTCACATGATGCAAGTTTTTGAAGTGTCTATCCTGTTAGGGCTTCAGGGGGATATTTGCGCCGCAATAGTAATTTTTTTGGCGAGCTTTTGCGATTCAAATTAGTAGATATTTATGAAAAAAAAGTTACAAAAACACGTTGTTTTACTTTTGTTTTTTTATTTTTGAATAAACATAGGAAAATATAAACTTCATTAACTATCTTATGTATTAGATAGCTAAAAATTCACTATGAATCATAGGCAGTATTTGGGTTTAGAATAGGTTACATAACTTGGTTAAAGCTAATTTTAAAACCACCATATATGCACCACGAGTAAGCGAGATCAGCTATCGCCAAGATTACTAATACGGTAAACTACGCGCCCTCAATTTCCAGTAACACTAACCGAGTATCGAATGAGCACTGAATTTTCCATTTTATCTGCTACCTTATTGTTTTTGTTTGTTATTGACCCGTTCGGCAACATTCCTATTTTGTTATCAGTAATGAAGGGCGTTCCACAAAAACGTCAATACCAGATTGTGATACGCGATGGTTTAATCGGTTTAATTATTTTGGTGTGTTTCTTGTTTTTTGGTGCGGAATTTTTAGCTTTGTTGCACCTGGAAACTGAGTCTATTTCGATTGCAGGTGGTGTTGTGCTGTTTGTTATCGCTTTGAAGATGATTTTCCCATCGCCCTACACAAAAGATGTAGGTCCTGTTATGGAGCCTTTTATTGTTCCGATTTCTATTCCTATGTTGGCTGGTCCATCCACGTTAGCGACGTTATTAGTCATGGTGAAGAGTTACCCTAATGATCAGCAAGATTTGCTGATCTCAGTTGGTGCTGCATGGGCGATTTCTGTGATTATTTTAGCAATGGCGCCATTGCTGAACAGAATATTGAGAGAGAAAGGCTTGGCAGCGTTAGAGCGCTTGATGGGGATGTTACTGTTGATGATGTCGGTACAGATGCTTGTAAACGGTGTGCGTAGTTTGTTTACTCACACGCTAGCTTCGTTGTAGTTGAATTCATAAATTAACCATTAACCCTATCTATGGAAGGGTTAATGGTTGTTTGGATACAGCGATACCATTTAAGTCGCAATAGATATAATCCCCTTGGGCGATCGTCATGCCCGCAAAGCAAAGTGTTTTATCTAAATCGCCTATGCCGCGTTTTTCCGTTGGCATTGGATGAGCGCATAAAGCATGAATGCCGATGTTCAGTTGAGATTGGGCCGCTATGTCACGAATGGCTCCGTTTATCACAAATCCTTCCCAGCCATTATTGACTGCTTTTTCCGCCAACATATCACCAAGTAAGGCACGCCGTTTACTACCACCGCCATCAATAACCATAACTTTGCCTTTGCCATTTAGAGCGACTAGCTCTCTAACTCTACTGTTGTCTTCAAAACAGGATACGGTGACCACTTCGCCATAAAAGTGGGTACGTTTTCCGAAAGAGGTAAAAATAGGATCAGCGATTTGCAGTTTTTCTGGGTACAAGTCGCAGAGATCAGGAAGCAAGTCTTGCATGAGTTAATACCTACTTAAAATAAAAAAGGGTCTTTGACTCTAAGTAGGTAGGTGCTAGATATCCAGCAGTTTTGGTGGATGTTCAGTATTCAGTGATGTGATTAGTCCTCTATAACAGGAATGTCGCTTGGGTCGATTAGGCCATGTTCTACGGCTATTTGAAGCAGCTGAATGACCAGCTCATCTGGTGGTAATAAGTGTAAGGGGGTGGTTTGACCTTGCTCAGCGACGGCGTCGTTTAAGTCCACGTCGCGCTCTTCGAACCACGAGTGAATGCTTTGAACTTCAAAACTAGGTTCTAGTCCTTTTATCTCGTAAGTGGCTTCAACCAATAGATTAAGCGATTCTGGCTCCAGGGCGTAAATGACGTCGGTATCAAATTCATTGATCCATTCCGCTAAAATGTCACTGGCTTCGAAGCCGAATTCGTAGAGCTGTTGTTCATCAAGGTCTAGTGCGTTAGTCTCGATACGATGGTTTTCTAACCATTCATCGTCGGGGATCACTAGTACTTCTTTTACTTGCGCTTCGTGAGTGGACCAAGTGAAAAGTAGTGGAAAAGCTGGCTCGTCGGAAGAGTTGGCGACAGCCGTCATGAATATAGGTAAACTTGCCATAATTTAGAACCAATGTTTGATTGTTAAGGAAGAATAAATGACCAGCCGAATCAAGATCAGTAGTGCGTTTGATGGCGGTAACATCTCCGTTATAAATGCTTCGGAGCCGGACAATATTAGAGTAAAGATCCCTAATGATACAAACTCTAAATTTTTGCAGTGGTTTTATTTTCGTTTACAAGGCGGTATGGGTGAGCAATGTGTTATTCATTTTGAGAACGCCAGCGACGCTGCTTATCCGGATGGTTGGGTTGATTACCAAGCCGTTGCTTCTTACGATCGTGAGTATTGGTTCCGCGTTCCAACGGAATACGTAGACGGCAAATTGGTGATTACGCATCAGCCTGAACAAGACAGTGTGTATTACGCCTATTTCGCACCTTACAGCTATGAGCGTCATTTAGATATGATTGCTTGGGCGGCAAGTAATGAAGATTGTATTACCGATCATTTAGGTGAAACGGCAGAAGGTCGTGATATTACCTTGTTAGAGATCAGCAAAACCCAAGGGTTAGCAAAAAACATCTGGATTATTGCTCGTCAGCATCCTGGTGAAACCATGGCTGAATGGTTTGTTGAAGGTTTGCTTGAGCGTTTGTTTGATGAGTCACATCCGATCGCACGTGCTTTGTTGAAGCATTGTCGTTTTTATGTGGTGCCAAATATGAATCCAGATGGCGCTGTGCATGGTAATTTACGAGTGAATTCCAAAGGCGTTAATTTGAACCGTGAGTGGAAGAATCCTACTGCGGAATTCAGTCCTGAGGTGTTAGCGGTACAAAAGAAAATGGCTGAAACCGGTGTGGATTTGTTCTTAGACATTCATGGCGATGAAGCTTTGCCTGTGAATTTTGTCGACGGCTGCCAAGGCGTTCCGTCGTTTGATGCTCGCATGGAAGCAATGGAGACTTTGTTTAAAAACATTTTCACCGCAGTCAGTCCTGATTTCCAGACTGAAATTGGCTATACGCCAGATCAATTTGGTGAAGCAAACTTAACCGTGGCAACAAAATGGGTAGGTGAAACATACAATTGTTTATCTTTTACATTAGAGATGCCTTTTAAAGACAATAAAAACTTGCCTGATGATGATGTTGGCTGGTCTCCAGAGCGCGCTAAGATTCTTGGGGCTGACGTTTTGTATCCTATATATCAAGTGATCATGAGTTCTCATATGAAAGCCGACGACTGAGTGCTGTTGGCGACTTGAGGTTTTTGTCTTAAATAAAGGTTTATTATCTAGCGAATATTGCCAAACTGGATTAGGATCTGGTTTTCAAAATTGCAATAAATTTAATACCCTTTTTTATTTTTATAGAACGTAATTTTAGGACGAAGAAAAATGCCTAAGGCAAGTGAAATCAAAAAAAATATTGCTATTAGCTATGACAACAAAACCTACATAGTAAAAGATATCGAACGCTCTGTACCTCAGGGTCGTGCAGGTGGCAGCCTTTACCGTATGCGTATGTACGATGTGGTAACGGGTCGCAAATTGGACGAGACGTTTAAAGATTCCGATATGATCGACCTTGCTGATCTTATTCGCCGTCAAGCGATGTTTTCTTATTCGGATGGTGATGAATATGTTTTCATGGATAACGAAGACTACACACCTTATAGCTTGAATAAGAGTGCGATCGAAGAAGAGATTCTGTTTGTTAATGAAGATACTGTTGGTATACAGGTTGTGTTGGTTGACGATGTGCCTGTGATTATCGAATTGCCAACGAATGTTGAATTAGAAGTTATCGAAACCGATCCTTCTATCAAAGGTGCTTCTGCAACCTCACGTAACAAGCCCGCGAAATTGTCTACTGGTGCTGTGATTCAAGTGCCAGAACATATTTCTACTGGCGACCGTATTAAAGTTAACGTAGAAGAGCGTAAGTTTGCAGGTCGTGCTGAGAAATAAGACTTTCAGTGTATTTGTAAGATTATAAAAAAATGCAGCCAATTGGCTGCATTTTTTGTTTTAGGTAATCTCTAAAAAGGCTGTCTGCTTATTCTTTTTTAGCCGATTCTTTTAATGCATCTTTGGCTTTTTTCTCTGGATGATTGTTAGCTTCGGTTAATCCAGCTTCACGTTGAACGGCAGCCAAGACGCCTCGTAAAATACCGAGTTCCTGCTTCTCAGGGCGAGAACGATTAAAGAATCTATGCAACTTATCAAGTACCTTGCCTGGATGGCTTCGGATGATGAAGTTTATGCCGTAAAGAGTTTCTTCTAAATGTTCGTAGAAAAGATCCATGTCTTTTTTATGTGGGTATTCAGGTGTTTCTTTTTTATAGTTTTCTTTATTTTGGTTCGCCATCCAAATTTCATAAGCGACGATTTGTACCGCCTGTGAAATGTTTAAGACAGGGTATTCATCATTTGCATCTATATAAACTTGGCGGTGACATTGAGCGATTTCGTCATTTAGTAAGCCAGTTGTTTCGCGACCAAATACGATGGCTACGTTGTGATCAATCGCTTCAGGAATGACGCTTACGGCACATTCACGAGCGTTCATGATAGGCAGTTGAAAAGTACGATGGCGAGCGCTGGTGCCAATCACAAGACTACAATCAGCAATCGCTTCTTCTAGGGTCGGAACTATGGTGGCATTTTCCAGTAGATCAACAGCGCCAGCCGCGCGGCTGGTGGCTTCTTCTGATGGGTAATCATTTGGGTCAACCAAATAAAGGTTGGTTAGTCCCATATTCTTCATAGCTCGGGCTATGGCACCAACGTTGCCAGGATGGAAAGTGTTTATTAGTACAATTCGGATGTTACTTAGCATGGGTCGTGAAGTACTCAGGGTTATTTGTCATTTGGCTTTGTAAATAGTCAGATTATGGTTTTAGCGTGAGTGATTGCTCTGTGCTGGCAAAATCGACATTTTCTAAGATGACTTTGGTTGTATCATTAAATATGAATTGATTGCAGGCGTGATGATACAGGGAACCAGTCTCTAACACCAACCGGTAGTTGCCTCTTGGAATGTAATTCGCTGCATATGCTTGTTTTCCATATAAATAGATGGAAAAGGGTGCTTGTCCATCATATGACTCAAAGGTAAGCATGCTATGTTCAGGCAATTGGTTAAGTATGCGTAATCGGCTGTTGCCCTCTGCTTTACCAATTAACTCACCGTGTTGGGGTGCAATCCCTGGTTGGCCAAAACAGCCTGTTTGTTGGGCATGTTGCACATTACCATAGCCAATATTTTTGGTTTGCACCCATCCATTAACGCCTTGATAACGTACGGTTAACCAGTCGCCTTGAAGCTTTATCCCTAGCAGGTTTGCATTCGTTGGGATGGTTTGTAGGGCTGTGCTGGATGTATCAGGTTCAGCATAGAGTGTGGTGCTGGTAAGCGTATAACCAGGACCAACACGGAATTGAGGATACAAGCCGCTTACATAAGTCGCTGTCTGTGATGAGGATGCTGCTTTCTCTTCGGAAGATTGCCAGTAAAGTGTGGCATAAATCCCAGCAGCAAAGCAGGCGATATAGGTAGCTGCACGAAAAGCAGCTTTTGCCGCATCTAAACGAATAGGTTGGCTAACAGGAGCACTTTCTTGGGGTCTTGAATTGCTATAGTCGTCTTCATCGTCAACAAAGGAGTGATAAGGTGGTATGTCTGGTTTTTCATCACTCAGATTATCTGTGTAACTGTAGCCTTGTGAGGTAAAGTTTTTAGAGGCTTTGAAAGCTTCTTCATAAAGGGCCTTAACACGCTTTTCTTTAAGCGTGTTTCGCGCGGCTTTAATAGCGTCGTTACGAGTTTTCTCATGATGGGCATTGTTACGTTTCATTTCTTCGTATGCGCGCTGGCGTTCTTTGATAAAGGCTTCTTGTTCTTTGTCAGTGGCTTTGGAAAAACTGGAATAGCGATTTTTGGCCCCAGAGTTCTGAGTGTTCTCGCTAGTAAAGCTAAAAGGTTTCCAATCATTTACTAGGGCGCCTTGACGAATGGCGCTGATGACATTTTCGTAGGCCGCTTGAAGTCGTTGAAATAACTCGGTTGTGTCTGTATCTGGGTTTTTATCGGGATGATAGCGCCTTGCTAAACGTCTAAATGAAGCTTTTGCTTCCTGCTCACTGGCACTGGTGGGGATGTCCAGCAATTGGTAGTCGTCTTTTAGGCTCATGCGATTTTGGTTACTTACTGTTTTATATCTAGAGAAAAATAAGTGTATAACGCATTATGCACGATTTACGGGTTCTGACAAAGGCAGATCGTTTTCGACTAACAATGCTAGATACTTAACCGGAGGCATAGGACGGTATAAGTGGTATCCCTGTCCAATTTGGCAATGCCATTGACGTAACAATTTCAATATCTCCTCTGATTCAATACCTTCCGCTACGCTTGTTATTTCAAGTGCTTTGCTCAGGTCGATCATGTTTCGGCATAAGATTTGACTCTGTGGGTCATTAAGTAAGTTCATTACGAAAAATTGATCTATTTTTAATTCGTCGGTTTCTAGAGCGACTAAATTTTGCATTGAACTGTAGCCCACACCAAAGTCATCGATAGCAATTTTAAAGCCTGCTTTATGCAGTTGTTTAACATTTTTATGGACGGTCTCATTGTTATCAAACACACTCGTTTCAGTGATCTCTAAAGTGAATTTTTTTGCTGATAATTGATGTTTTATAACATTGTCTATAACTCTACGAGCAAAACCTTCTTGCAATAAATCAAGTGCTGAAATATTGATAGACAAGCACTGATTGACAAGTGCTTGTGGGTGTTCGTAAGCCCAAGAAAAAACTTTTTCGATTAACATATCTGTGAGTTTATATATTAAGCCAGTTTGCTCTGCGAGAGGGATAAATTCACCGGGTGATACTTGCCCTAGGTGTTCGTTATGCCAGCGTATGAGCACCTCACCACCAACAATGCCATGATTTGCTAAATTCACCTGCGGTTGGATATCGAAATACAATTTTTCATGTTCAATGTCGTTAGTCAGTAAAGTAATGAGATTGAGTTGATGGGCATGGTTGTTTTTGACATTGTCTGTAAAAGGCGCCCAATTCCCTGAAGAATAGGTGACAGATTGACTTGCCGTAAGAGCATTTTTATAGAGATTGTTTAAATTATTGCCCTGTGAAGGGTAAAGAACGCTCCCTATTTTGTATTGATGTCTAAAGTGGATTTTATCTATCTGTGTTGGGTTGTCTAAAATTTTCTGTAAGTCATGAATAAGCTGCTTTAGGCGACCTGGCTCTGTACTGATCAACACTAAATGGGCGGCAGTAAGCCGAATAAGGTTTTTTGTATTTTGGTTTGGTAAAGGGAACGACAAAAGTCCTTTTAAGTCAGCTAATTGGTGATGAATATTTCTAATAGCTTCACAAATGACTGAGTCTGCTTTTGTTGGCCCTAAAGCTTGGCTTAACGTTTGATAATTACTCATGTCAATCATGACAAGAGCGAGAGAAGGTGAATTTTTATCAAGCTCTTTGAGTTGCATGGGTAAGTGATCGAAATAATAGGTTCTGTTTGGCAGGCCCGTTGGTAAGTCTGTAATGGCTTGTAACAGCCGAGTTTGTTCAATGTGTTTTGCTTTATCAGCAAAGGCAAATGAAAAACCCAGAAGCTGCAGTATACAAGCGACAGGGAATATCGACTCGGTGATAAGATTAATGGGGAGTATTTTCCAAAAAATCAATGTGTTTAGCATGCTGCCAACAATCAAAAACAGCCAAGAGAACAGATAGAAACGAACAGCAGTAAATCCTTTTAAGTAAGCCTTAATCCCCCAATAAAAGCATACGATCAGCATAAACACTTCTATTGCA
The DNA here is from genome assembly GCF_016906065.1 of Marinomonas foliarum. NCBI lineage: Bacteria > Pseudomonadati > Pseudomonadota > Gammaproteobacteria > Oceanospirillales > Oceanospirillaceae > Marinomonas > Marinomonas foliarum. Next base: position 3,955,975 of record NZ_CP070273.1, read on the forward strand.
GCAAAAAACATCGCTGAGGCTTTTACCGAGATTAATTGAGTCATAATTAAAAAGGCGATAAAGATTCCGTCACCATATTTTCGCAATAGTGATTTCCGTGATGGAACCTGAACCTCTTGAAGAAATTGCATGGTAAACCGAAAGAGTATCCAAGCACCAATGCCAAAAACGACAAATAAATAGCTTATCAACCATTGGTTAAGCGCTTCAGAAAATATCCATCGGCTAAAACCGGTAATAATCGATAAGCCGATAAAGATAACGACGTTGAGTCCAAGGTAGTAAATAAATCCCGGCTGTCTTAACAAGATAAAAACAAAAACATTATGAGCGAGCAAAATCCCCAAACTACTAATAATAAATGTCCAAAACAACAGCTTTTGTTCTTTCACCTGTATAGCTTTTTCTCTATCAAATAACTTGAAAGGCGTTAGTAGTGGGCTGTTACCTTGCTTACGTACCAGTAAGGTTGTCGCTTCTTCAGAAGAAAGTGAGATGGGTATCCAGATTCCATGGTATGGCTGATTATCACTTTTCCACTCATCTAGTGCGCCTCTTTTCCATTGCTGCTGCAGTGTTTCTCCATGAAAAAGAAAAAAATCAAGATGTTCAATAACGTAATAATTCAAGTTAAGGTAAATGGTGGGTTGAGAGTCCGTTATGTCAGCTTTTGGAAAAGCAAGCTTATGCCAATAAGCTTGCTTGGAGAAAGCTTGAGATTGCTCGAAATTGCTTTTTTTAAAGTGGGTTGACGCTAATGCCTTCTGTGCTGAAAGTGGAGTTGTTTCTTTTAATGTTGGAATATTTTTATCAATTCTGTCCCCTTCATCAGAATAAGCTGAGAGAGGTATCCATAAATGTGTCGCTAGCAGGATAGATAATAAAAATCGCCTAGATATCATTCCACTTGATCCTATTTTACTAAAATGACGAAAATGTTAATTCTTTATATGGGCGTTTTTATTATGGCTTTGCCGTATCTTTTCTTGCAATCGTTGGGGGTTTCTTAAAATATAGGCGACATTTCAAATTTATGTACACTGTTTAGGATTTTTATGAGCGATAAACTTACCCATTTGGATCATCAAGGCCATGCTCACATGGTAGATGTATCGGACAAAGAGATTACTAAGCGTACGGCAACTGCTCAGGCTACTTTGGTTATGCAACCGACAACGCTAATAAAAGTGATTGAAGGTGGATTACCAAAAGGTGATGTTCTGGCAACGGCGCGTATTGCAGGCATTCAAGCGGCTAAAAAAACATCTGATTTGATTCCATTATGCCATCCATTGATGCTAACCAAAGTGACAGTGGACATTAATGTTCTTAGTGATTGCGAATTGGAGGTTTTATGTACTTGTTCGCTGTCTGGCAAAACGGGTGTGGAAATGGAAGCCTTGACGGGTGCCAGTGTCGCTGCATTGACGCTTTATGATATGTGTAAAGCTGTTGATAAAGGTATCGTTATTCAGAACGTGTCTTTGTTAGAAAAAAAAGGCGGTAAAAGCGGTGATTGGAGTAAAGGTAATGCCTAAGGTAAGAGTTGTTTTTTTTGCATCCCTAAAAGAAAGTATTGGTCTGAGTGAGTATATTGCAGAGGTCGCAATGCCCTTAAGCATTGGTGAGCTCAAGCATCAATTAGCAACAGAATTAGATAAAGGCCAGACATTACTTGCAAAAGGAATCCAATCTTCAATTGATTTCGAATTCGCTAGAGATGCGGATATTGTTTTCGACACTGTTAATGAGGTGGCTTTTTTCCCGCCGGTGACTGGAGGTTAGATGATTCTGGTACAAGAAGAAGATTTTGAGGTTGAGCTTTTATATAAGCGTTTAGTAAAAGCGAATAAAACGGGTGCTGTGGCTATGTTTGTTGGCTTAGTTCGTCAGTTTGCTGAGGGCCCCAATGAAGATTCTAGCTTTGAGCTTGAACATTACCCAGGAATGACGGAACACAACTTGCAGGTTATTGTTGATGATGCAAATGCTCGCTGGTCTCTTTTAGATGTGTGTGTAGTACATCGTGTTGGCCGCTTGCATGTTGATGATCAAATCGTTTTTGTCGGTGTAAGTGCAACCCATCGATCTGAGGCATTCCTAGCATGTGACTTTATTATGGATTATTTGAAAAGTAGAGCTGCTTTTTGGAAGAAAGAAACTCAAGGAATTCAAAGTCGTTGGGTAGAAGCCAACACCAAGGATGAAAAAAGCCTAGAGCGTTGGTCAAAATAGTTTAGCTTACATTTTAAAAAGGCGAACAGTATCCCTCTAAGGGATTATGTTCGCTTTTGGTGTTGTCACTAATGTGGGCGCAGCGCTTTTTTGCGGCCGCTGGCGTGACGCTCTCGGTATTCTGTATCAATATACTTATCGGTTGTTGCCATACTGGCATGCCCAGCGTCTTCTCTGACATGTTCTTTTGGTCGCGTTTTTACATCTTCAGATATTCCCGTATGACGTAACCAGTGAACTGTTGCTACGCGTAAGTCATCAGCATCTGCTCTCATCCCATCCTCACACATTCGCTCATAAGCTCTATCAAAGCAGAACTGTACTATGTTGCGAACTTGTCTAGAGCTCGTCATAGCGCCTTGGCCACGGTTCTTAGGTACTACTGGGGTATTTTCTGCAATAGTTGGTAACAAGGGTAAATCACGGAACTGTCTGTAGCGCTTTAAAGCATTGAGCATCTCATCTGATACAGCAACTAATCGTTCCTTGTTTCCTTTGGACAATACTTTAAACCACCAATGACCATCAGAATCTTTAATGAAATCCCCCATGACAGGTGCTGATCTTTCATCAGCAACCAGTTCGGATATTCGTAAATACATACCAAGTAGGGCATTCATGATAAAAAGAGTGCGTTCGTGTTGGCCGGGATCTTCCTCTGCTAGCATTTCTGCTGTTTCAATAACGTAATCCCACTGTAGGTTTGAAATTCTTCTAACTTGTTTTCGAGTAACTTCTTTTTTAACGAACTTACTTTTTTGACGAATCAGCGCAACAGGGTTTTGCTGGGCTGCATCTTCTTGCATTAGAAAACCATAATAAGACGACAGAATAGAGAAGGTTGCACGAATAGCCGCTTGCGATAGTGAGTGTTGCTTAGCCTGAGGTGATTCGCCATTTTTGAACTCTAGCTTGCTTACATGCGCAACAAAAGGTCGCCAGTCTTTGTTCGGCACTCTTACTCCCATGTGTAATTTAAAGCGCGCCACATTCTTTGTCCCAATCCAGTTTTCAGGGGGGGTGATACAAAAATGAATAAACTCTTCAATTTGGTCTCGCCTTAATTCGGTAGAAGGGCACTTGGCTATATTCCAAGACCAAAGTAGTAGGCGCTCTACTTCTCTGCGATAGGAGTTAAAAGTTGCCTGAGAGCCGTTGTAGCTATAAATAAAACATAAGGCGAGTTGGAGATCTCGTCGGTATTCCTGTTCAACAAGCTGGGGTGTGTTTTTTGATAGGTGCGCCGCAATACCTTCGAATTGAGTAAAGGGATTCGGCAAATGTTCCAAATTATCAATTAAAGCTAGAGGTATCATAATCATTCACATCTAAATAATAGTCTTAGGTTAGCAAATTTTTTGATATATCCCTATCGATTTGTCTTAGCAACGCAGTGTTCGCATCCTCCTAGCCCCGAGTTTTATCTATTTCTTCCTTATTTGACTGGTTTTTGATCTTATTTTTCTGATTTATACAGATTTTATGTGATTTTTAAAGAAAGTTGCGTGTATTGAGTCGTATTTGGAAAAAAGGTGGAAGAGGTCGGTTGCCCCTTTTTTATTTCTACGAAAGGACTATTATAAATTCATCGAAACGCAAAACGAATTAAATTCTAAATATAAACTTTTACTCTCATAAGGAGATTAATATGAAAACTTTTACTAAAACAACTTTGGCTCTATTAACTGCAGCTGTAATGACAACATCTGCATTTGCTAATGATACTGTAGAAGAACGTCTACAGAGTGCAAAAGGTAGTGTTGAAGCATTAGGTACTACATTAGAAAACATGGGTGCTAATGTTGATACTAGCGTTGATTTGAGTGGTGCATATACCTTTAGCCAAAAAGCTGCAGTATATAATGCTAAGCATGCTGAGCTACAAGAGCAGTTTAATACCCTTAACGCTCAATAATTAGTTAAACAGCATTACTCTTTATTAAAACTTATTTTAAGGAAATTATTATGAATAACGTAAATCGCACAATACTTGCTCTTGTTACTACTTCTGCGTTGGCAACATCAGCTTTTGCAGCAACTGAAACATCTAGCGAGCGTCTTCAAAGTGCACGAGGTAGTGTCGAAGCTCTTTCGGTAACACTTGAAAACATGGGTGCAGATGTTGATTCAAGCGTAAATTTGAATGGCGCTTACACCACAAATCAAAAAACATCTGTATACAAAGCTAAGCATGCAGAGCTTCAAGCACAGTTTGATGAGTTACACGCTCAATCAGCAGAATAATGCTGATATATGAATTAAAAAGCCAAACATCATGTTTGGCTTTTTTGTTTTTATCATAGATTAATTTTTACCTTCTATTAAATCTTCTTGTTTTTCAGCTTCAATAACCCGTTCGAAAAATGCCTCTGTTTTTAAAATTATGTTTTTATCATTTCCAGAAGTATCTCTTTTAGCTCGTTTGATTAAAAAGAGGGCTGCTTTTTCTTTTCCTTGGCTAAAATCCAAAAGCGCTTTGTAATGTAATGCCATCGGAATGTTATTTATTGATTTATAGTATTGAATATTAGCTCGCCAAATTAGTCTCTGTTCATAGAGATACCCCGAATGAATATTAGCTGGCTTTGACTGTGTGAGTTGCGAATTCAGCATAGAGAACAATATGTCATTAGGAGCTAAGGCCAATCTATTCTGAATGATTTCGAGCCCTGTTTCTTTTTTGTTTGCCTGTGTGTAGCTAAGCGCTTCAAGATAATCAGAAAACGCATTGGTTTTTTCTAATTTATTCAAAAATACAAGAGCGCGCTCTGGCGACTGTATCAAATATGAAAACAATGCTTTAGCAAAGTTTTGTGCATCAATATGTTGGATGTTTTGGTCGAGATAGGCATATGGATTATCTTCAATGCCCGCTCTATAAGCGAGTAGGCTGGCGCGAAAATATTCGAAATCGCTGCTTGTCATTTGGCTTAAGATGGTTTCTCTTGCGTCTGTATTGAAAGAGTCCGAAAGTCTTGTGTTTGGTGATGGGTGCGTGGAGAGGAATTCTAGTTTTGGACGACCTAGTGCTTTTTTAAAAAATGCTTGGAATAACTTAGACATACCTTCGGGTGCTAATCCAGCATTGTCTAAATATTCCTGTCCACGTCTATCTGCTTCTTGTTCTTGGTTACGGCTATAAGTTAAAGTATTTTCTGCTTGGTTAGCAATGCCTCCTAGCCACAGCGCTGTTGTAGCATCGGAGCCGGCTCCGGCTAAAGCCGCAGCAAGGCCTGCTCCTAACATTGCCAATGTTTTTTGTAACTCTTGCCCAGAGTTTTTTTGCTGACGCTCATAATGTCTTAACTCTAAGTGTGCAACTTCGTGGGCGAGAAGGCCAAGTAACATATCTTCGCTGGTTATCATTTCCATAATATCTGAATAGATAAAAAGGTGGTTTCCTGGGATAACGAAAGCGTTACTTTGAGAGCTATTTAATAGCGTCATTTCAATGGTGGTGTTGTACAAATTAGTTTGTGGCAGTAAGCGTGAAAGCGTATCTTTCAAGTAATTATAAGCTGGCGGAAAATCGATAAGTGCGCGGCTACCATTGAGCTTTCGAAACCAGTACTGTCCCAGAATATAAGAGGGATTTGATAACGTTCTTTCGTCTTTGCTTGCTTCCAAATCAGGGATGCTTGCCTGAGTCATGCTAGATAAAGTACTTGTAAAAACAATGGCTAAGATAGCAAAGCTTGTTGTAACGTTTTGAAATAGTCTCATAATACGGCTAATGCAATTGTTGGAAAATTAGAAAATGACGGACAATCTAGAGAATCAGTATGACGTAATCTTAGACGCAAGAGAAGATCGTTGTCCCATGCCTTTACTCAAAGCCAAGATGGCGCTAAGCAAAATGTCTAAGGGTGAATGTCTCTGTGTCACAACGTGTGATGCAGGCTCTTTGAAAGACATTCCTCAATACGTAGCTCTGGTTGGTTTTTCTTTACTGTCCACTTTAGAAGACAGTAATGTATATACCTTTGTGATTCAAAAAAATTGAAATGGATCTGATATGTTTAAAATTGTAGACACGCTAATTAAGCGATATTTCTCGAACGAAGAGGTAGTGGTCTTTCTACTTTTACTAATTTCTACCGTGTGTGTACTAGCTTTCTGGGGTGGGATTTTTGCACCTATTTTAATCGCGATTGTTTTAGCCTTCTTATTGCAGGGTGTTGTTGAGCGATTACAGCGAATCGGTCTTGGTCATATTAGCTCTGTATTTATTGTTTTTTTTACATTTTTAACTGCATGCAGTGTATTTATTGGTGTCATGGTGCCAATCGTTTGGCGTCAAGCGGTGCGATTGGTTCAGGATGCACCAAGAATGTTTACTGTTATTCGTAATGAGGTGCAGCAATTTGCAGAAGGACACAGTGAGTTAGTTAGTCAATCTGCGATAGATGAAATAACAAACTCTCTAGCTAATGAGTCTACGAATCTTGGCCAATGGCTTGTATCATTCTCTATCTCAAGTATTCCTTCTCTGTTTGCTGTGGTGATATATGTTGTTCTAGTGCCCTTGGTGATGTTTTTTCTCCTAAAGGACCAAGAACGAATCTCTAGTTATTTGACATCTTGGTTGCCGAAAGAAAGAAGAATGATGCGCAATATTGCTCATGAGATGAATGATCAAATAGCGAATTATATACGCGGTAAATTTATCGAGATGTTTGTTGTTGGTATTATCACTTACGTCGTTTTTTTGCTTTTTGGTTTGAAGTACGCTGAGTTATTGGCTTTGTTGGTCGGTTTGTCTGTCTTAATTCCTTATATCGGTGCGGCAGCAGTGACTATTCCTGTGGTATTGGTGGCTTTTTATCAATATGGCACACAGAGTGAATTTATCTATGTGGTTGTGGCCTACTTAATTGTTCAGGCGCTGGATGGCAATATATTGGTGCCACTGCTGTTTTCTGAGGCAGTAAATTTACATCCTCTAGCTATCATTGTAGCGGTACTATTTTTCGGTGGTATTTGGGGGTTCTGGGGGATCTTTTTTGCGATCCCGTTAGCGACCTTAGTGAAAGCAATTATCAATGCTTGGCCAAGCCAAGAGCAGCTGTCCTCTTAGTTTGTGTAAGTTCTGAATTTTAGTCCCGCTACTACATTGGTAGGCGAGACTTTTTTATGCCTACATATTTATTTTATGCTCAAGTATTAGCCATTTACAGAAGCCAGTAAAATGCTAAACGGAGGAAGTACTATCGTATTTCCATCAACATAGCCACTGTGTATAGCTTCTGGCAACGTGAGAGGCGATACATTGAGCTCGTCCGGAAAGATGATATCTTGGCCTGAAGTATTAATAGCCACGTAAATACGTTTGCCTTCGTAGCTACGGGTAAAGGTCAGGGTTGTTTCATCGTTGTATAAAAATTCGATATCGCCATGGCGCAGCTCTGGATGGCTTCGTCTTATATGTAGAAAATCACGATAGGCATGCAACACAGAGTGGCGATTACCTTCCTGCTCACTTACTGCCATTGCAAGTTGCGATTCAGAAATAGGTAGCCAAGGTTCATCGGATTGAGTAAACCCTCCTAAAGATTCATTCTTCCATGGAATAGGCGTTCTACAACCATCCCTGCCTTTAAACTCTGGCCAGAAATTAATGCCGAATGGGTCAACGAGTTGTTCAAAGGTCAAATCAGCCTCTGGTAGGCCGAGTTCTTCGCCTTGATATAGACAAACGCTGCCACGTAAGCTTAATAGCATCGCCATATAAATTTTGCTTTTGGCTACTGTGTCGTGGTTGTTACCCCAGCGAGTTACTACGCGTTCAACATCATGATTGCCAATTGACCAGCATGGCCAACCATCACCTAATCCTGCCTCTATTGTTTCCATGGTATTGCGAATGTGTGTCATAGAAGAATCATGAGTGAGTAGGTCGAATGAATAGCACATGTGTAGTTTGTCTTTGCCTTGGGTATAAGCAGCCATGGTTTCTAGGGCAAAATCACAGCCGACTTCGCCTACTGTGGTGGTGTCTGGGTATTGATCGAGCAAATGGCGTAAACGTTGTAAAAAGGCAATGTTTTCGGGTCTGGATTTGTCATACAGGTGAAGCTGATAAGCATATGGGTTATCGAGTCTAACCCCAATACTGCCTTCGACTACTTCTTCCTTTGGCGGGTTATTTCTAAGTTCTACGTCATGATAATAATAATTAGCAGTGTCTAATCGAAAACCGTCTACCCCTCGTTTTAGCCAAAATTCTACGGTTTCCAGTAAGGCGTTAACTACGGCAGGGTTGTGAAAGTTCAAATCTGGCTGACTGTCTAAAAAGTTGTGCAAATAATATTGTCGACGACGACTATCCCAGTGCCAGGCTGGGCCGCCAAAGACAGATAACCAATTGTTAGGAACTGTGCCATCTGGGTTGGCGTCAGCCCAGATATACCAGTCAGCTTTGTTATTATCGTGACTACTGCGTGATTCAACAAACCAAGGGTGTTGATCCGAACTATGGTTCAGTACTTGGTCAATCATGACTTTAATACCGTGATGATGTGCGGATGCTACCAGTTTATCAAAATCAGTCAAATTGCCGAAAATAGGGTCAACTCCACAGTAATCAGATACATCGTAACCAAAGTCTTTCATGGGAGAGGTAAAGAAAGGAGACAACCAAATAGCATCCACTCCGAGAGAGGCAATATAGCCCATTTTCGCCGTTATACCGGGAAGGTCTCCAATGCCGTCGTTATTGGAGTCAAAAAAACTACGGGGATAAACCTGATATATTACTGCGCCACGCCACCATTCTTGATTATTCATCATGATTGTTCTCTCTGAATATAGGGATGTTTTGGTCTAAGCGTTAACAGAATTTATTAGATTTATAGAGGATTGGTTCCATTCTCTGTCGTGCTTTTTTTCATTAATTCCAGCATACTCAAACATTATTAGTTATGCATAATTTTTTTATTGTCTTGGTTGATAATAATCTTATTTGTATCCCTTGGAGACATGATGTTTTCTGAAAAATCTCGCCCTGTGGCTTGGCCTTTATTCTTTTTTTACTTTTTCTTCTGTGCGGTTGTAGGCGTCATGATGCCTTATATTTCGATGTACTATAAATCGATAGGTTTAACCGCCTCTGAAATTGGTCGTTTGATGTCCACGTTTACTTTATCTGGTATTTTGGTTCCGCATTTTTGGGGATGGCTGACAGCGAAAGTTGGCTTGCCAAAGCGTACGCTGCAATTAGGTATTTTAGGCTGTTTCATTGCTGTGATTCCCTTTAATTGGAGTGATCAGTTTGAAACCTTATGGTTACTTACTTGTACTATGGCGCTGTTTTATTCCGCTCTTATACCAATGACTGACTCGTTAACTGTGAGAAGTATTCGCCAACTAGATGTTCCTTATACGCGTCTAAGAGCAGGTGGTTCGATTGGCTATGTTTTTGCAGTTACCAGTGCTGGTTTTTTAATTGGAAAATTTGGCACTGCTGTGGTGATTCCAACGATGTGTGTTTTTATGGCACTTGCCGTGGTCACTTCTTTCTTCTTAAAAGAACAGGCTTATGAGGTTCACCAGCAAAAATCGACGACGTCTTTTTTCTCTTTAGTGAAACACCCTGAGTCGATGCTGTTTTTTGTTTTGGCTTTTTTAGCCTTTATGTCCCATGCGCCTTTCAATGTGTTTTTTGCGGTGCACTTATCCAACTTTGGCTACAGCGGTGAGCATATAGGACTACTGATGGCATTGGGTGTCGTCATTGAGATTTTCTTGTTCTTATTCTTTGGCAATACCATTAAGCGCTTTGATGTGGTTCATGTGATTACGCTATGTTTTGTGTGCGGTATTGTTCGTTGGCTGCTAATTGGCTGGTTTGCCTCTGTCGCATGGGTACTTATTCTAACTCAGCTGTTGCATTGCGTAACCTTTGCTTTGTTTCACATGGTATCGATTGAACAAATACGACGCCTTTTTCCTGAACGTTTCGCTGGTCAAGGGCAAGCTATGTATAGCGCTTTTGCGATTGGCTTAGGTGGCGGACTTGGTATGGTAATTACAGGGTATCTGTGGGAGTGGCTAGGCGGTGCTTGGGTTTTCACCTTAGCGGCGTGCGTAAGCGCCTTAGCACTGACCATTCTGGTTATTAGTCAACGGCGTTAAAGTATTTACAAGCTGGTGCCATCGCTCTTTAGTAACTCAATAAAAGCGATGGCTGCACGGCTGAGCGTTCGTTGTTTGTGATGTATCACGCCAAGCTTTCTTTCGACGTTCAAATCTGGCAAGTTCAAGACGACCAACCTATCATCGACTAATGTCGATGGAAGCAGGGACCATCCCCAGCCAATGTTTACCAGCATTGCTAATGTTTCTAAATTATTGGTATTCATTCGTACTTGAGGTTTTAGTCCTTGTTTGCCAAAAGCTTGCTCGGCTATTTGTCTAGTGAAGGTGTTCTTATTAGGTAATACGCAAGCGTGCTGGGCTAATTCAATTAAGCTGACATTGTCATAATGCGCGAGAGGGTGGTCTTTACTAACCACACAAGTCAAGGGATCGGACCAAATAGGCAAAGATTCAATAAGCGGGTTTTCTTTATTGGACAACGTAATTATTCCCAGTTCAGCTCGTCCTTTTAAAACATCTTGGTAAGCTTCTTCTGATTGAACAAATTCAATTTCCAAATGTGCACTGGGAAAATCTTCTTGGAAACGTTTTAGTGATTTAGGTAAGCGATGTAAGCCAATATGATGACCAGTTGATATTCGTAATTCACCACTTACATCTTGCATCTGTAATGTCATGCTGCGTTTTATGTCTTGTAGGTCTTCCGCCATTTTTCGCGCTTTAGGCAGCAAGCGAATACCGGCTTCGGTTAATTGCACTTGTCGTCCAATACGATCAAAAAGTTTTACGCCAAGGCTGTTTTCAAGGGAGGCGACACGTTTACTAATGGCTGGTTGTGTAACGAAAAGTTGGTCACCCGCTTCTGAAAAAGAACCGGTTTCAGCAACTTTTATAAAAGTAAGTAACTCTGCAATATCTATCATTCCAAAAAATTATCCAAAACATGAAAAATATGAATTTGAGTAATTTAAGCCAAAGTTTTAGGATAGCGCAATAGATTTCTGAGGAGAGAACTTATGTCAGCGAAAACCCTTTATGACAAGTTGTGGGATAGCCACCTTGTTCAGCAACGAGATGACGGCAGCGCATTGATTTATATCGATTTGCAGTTGCTACATGAAGTGACATCACCACAAGCATTTGAAGGGCTTCGATTGGCAGGGCGCAAGCCTTGGCGTGTGTCTTCAAGTTTAGCAACGCCAGACCATAATGTACCTACGACTAAGAAAGAACGTATTTCTGGTGTAGATGGTATTGAAGATCCAGTTTCTAAAATCCAAGTAACGACTTTGGATGATAACTGTAACGAATTCGGTATTACTGAATTTAATATGAAAGACATTCGCCAAGGAATCGTGCATGTTGTTGGGCCAGAGCAGGGTGCGACGCTTCCAGGTATGACGGTTGTGTGTGGTGATTCCCATACATCGACTCATGGGGCTTTTGGTGCTTTGGCACATGGTATTGGGACCTCTGAAGTTGAGCATGTATTAGCTACTCAGTGTTTGGTGCAGAAGAAAAGCCGCAACATGTTGGTTCGTGTTGATGGTGAATTGTCACCATGGGTCTCTGCTAAAGACGTTGTCTTAGCGATTATCGGTGCAATTGGCACCGCTGGTGGTACAGGTTACGCCATAGAGTTTGGCGGAACAGGCATCCAATCTTTGTCTATGGAAGGCCGTATGACGGTCTGTAACATGGCCATTGAAGCAGGCGCACGTGTTGGTTTGATTGCAGTAGATGATACGACTATTGAATACGTTAAAGGTCGTCCTTATGCGCCAAAAGGCGAGCATTGGGATATGGCGGTAGAAGCATGGAAAGACCTTGTGTCTGACAAAGACGCGCAATTTGACGAAGTGGTTGTGATTAAATCGGAAGATATCAAACCACAAGTTACTTGGGGGACCTCGCCAGAAATGGTTATTGCTATTGATGAGCCGATTCCTCGTGCAGAAGACCAGAAAGACCCGGTGAAGAAAGAAGGTTATGCACGCGCTTGGAAATACATGGGCCTTGAAGGCAAAACCATGCTTTCTGATGTTGTGCTAGATCGAGTTTTTATTGGCTCTTGTACCAACTCACGCATTGAAGACTTACGTATTGCAGCGCAAGTGGTTAAAGGCCGTAAAGTCGCGTCAACTCTTAAGCAGGCAATCGTCGTTCCTGGTTCTGGCTTGGTAAAAGCGCAAGCTGAAAAAGAGGGCTTGCACGAGATTTTCGAAGCCGCTGGATTAGAATGGCGTGAGCCTGGTTGCTCTATGTGTTTGGCAATGAACGCTGACAAACTTGGTGCTGGGGAACATTGTGCGTCAACTTCAAATCGCAACTTTGAAGGTCGCCAAGGTTTTGGGGGTCGTACGCATTTGGTGAGCCCTGCTATGGCAGCGGCTGCTGCGATTGCTGGCCATTTTGTTGATGTTAATGAGTTTGTTAAACACTAGGAGAACAGTATGCGTCCTTTTACTAAACATACAGGTCTAGCCGCTCCTTTGGATTTGGCGAACGTTGATACTGATATGATCATCCCAAAGCAGTTCTTGAAATCCATCAAGCGTACTGGTTTTGGTAAAAATTTATTTGATGAACTGCGTTATGAAGACGAAGGTCAACCAGACCAAGAATGCGATGGTCGTCCTATTCGTCAGGATTTTGTGTTAAACCAAGATCGTTACAAAGGCGCGAGTGTTTTATTAGCGCGTCAGAACTTTGGTTGTGGCTCTAGTCGTGAACACGCGCCTTGGGCATTAGATGATTACGGTTTCCGCGCGATTATTGCACCAAGCTTTGCCGACATTTTCTATAACAACTGCTTCAAAAATGGCTTGTTGCCTATCGTTTTACAAGCAGAAGAAGTAGATCAATTGTTTGCAGAAGTCGCCTTGCGTGAAGGCGCAGAAATTATTGTCGATCTTGAAAACCAAACCGTAACCTCGCCTTCTGGTGCAGCATTCGAATTTAACGTGGACAATTTCCGTAAACATTGTTTGTTGAATGGTTTAGACGATATCGGCTTAACGTTACAGCAAGATGCTGCGATCCGTCGTTACGAAGAAAAACGCATGAATGATGCGCCGTGGCTTTTCTTGTCACGCGGTCAGTAGTTTTCAAAAAACATATTAGAAGACAGATTTTTTAAAGGGTTTAACATGACTAAGAATGTATTGGTTTTGCCGGGTGACGGTATAGGTCCAGAAATCGTAGCGCAAGCGGTGCGTGTTTTGGATGCAGTGAATGAACAGTTTTCATTGAATATTCAGCATGAGAGCGCTTTAGTCGGTGGTTCTGCTTATGATGAGACTGGTTCTCCATTGCCAGAAGCGACATTAGCTAAAGCTAAAACAGCAGACGCGATTTTGCTTGGTGCGGTTGGTGGTCCTAAGTGGGACAAGTTAGACATGTCAGTTCGCCCTGAAAAAGGCTTACTTGGCTTGCGCTCTAACCTAGAGTTATTTTCGAATCTTCGTCCTGCGATTCTATACCCACAGTTAGCTGATGCGTCTAGCTTGAAGCCAGAAATCGTTGCTGGCTTGGACATCCTAATTGTTCGCGAACTAACAGGCGGCATTTACTTTGGGCAGCCTCGTGGTATTCGCACGTTAGAAAATGGTGAGCGAGAAGGTTTTAACACTTATGTTTACAGCGAATCAGAGATTCGTCGTATTGGACGTTCTGCTTTTGAAGCGGCTCGCCAACGTGGTAAGCGTGTTTGCTCAATTGATAAGTCCAACGTGCTAGAAGTAACTGTGCTTTGGAAAGAAATCATGGAAGAAGTAGCGAAAGAGTATCCAGACGTCGAATTGACTCATATGCTAGTCGATAATGCTGCTATGCAGCTTGTTCGTGCACCAAAACAGTTTGATGTAATGGTTACTGGCAATATGTTTGGTGATATCCTTTCTGATGCTGCTGCCATGTTGACAGGTTCTATTGGTATGCTACCTTCTGCTTCACTAAATGCTGAAGGTCGCGGTATGTATGAGCCATGTCACGGTTCTGCTCCAGACATCGCAGGTAAAGGAATCGCTAACCCATTGGCGACAATTTTGTCAGTTGCTATGATGTTGCGTTATTCTTTAGACGCCAAAGATGCGGCGGATGCGATTGAAGCGGCAGTCAGCAAGGTTCTGGATCTAGGTCTTAGAACGGCAGATATTGCATCAGATGGATGCGAAACTGTTAGTACGCAAGCCATGGGCGATGCCGTTCTAGCAGCATTAAAAGCTTAATATCATAACGATATTGGGTATTCATTAGGGATACTGCTCTTGGTATGAGTGGCCCCACAAAAAAAGGTAACGTTAACCATGTCAAAACAAACTGTAGGTTTAGTCGGATGGCGCGGAATGGTCGGTTCCGTGTTGATGCAACGCATGATGGAAGAAAAAGACTTTGATCATATTGATCCAGTTTTCTTCACTACATCTCAAACGGGGCAGAAAGGTCCAGAAATTGGTAAAGATATTCCATTACTTCAAGATGCAAGCGATATTGAAGCATTGAAAAAGATGGATATTATTATTACCTGTCAAGGCGGGGATTACACCAAGGCTATTTACCCACAGTTGCGTAATGCTGGTTGGAAAGGTTACTGGATCGATGCGGCATCTTCTCTACGTATGGATAAAGATGCCATTATCGTACTTGACCCAGTTAACTTGGATGTTATTAAACAAGGTTTAACGAGTGGCGTTAAAACTTTTGTTGGTGGCAATTGTACTGTTAGCTTGATGCTATTGGCGCTAGGTGGGTTGTTTGAAAAAGGTCATATCGAATGGATGACTTCTATGACTTACCAAGCGGCGTCTGGTGGTGGTGCTCGTCACATGCGTGAGCTGATCAATCAGATGGGTATGTTGCAAGGTTCGGTTGCTAGTGAGCTTGCTGATCCAGCCAGTGCGATTCTTGAGATCGATCGTAAGGTTGCAGAAACAATGCGTTCTGGTACGCTTCCAACAGATCAGTTTGGTGTGCCTCTAGCGGGTTCTTTGATTCCTTATATCGATAGCCAGCTTGATAACGGACAGAGCCGTGAAGAGTGGAAAGCGCAAGCTGAAGCGAACAAGATCCTAGGTATCGACGGAAACCCAATTCCAGTTGATGGCCTGTGTGTTCGTATAGGTGCTATGCGCTGCCATAGTCAGGCATACACCATCAAACTGAACAAAGACATCCCAGTGGCGGATATTGAAGGCTTGCTTGCTGAGCACAACCAATGGGTTGATGTTGTACCAAACGATAAAGAAGCAACAATGCAGCGTTTAACGCCAACTGCAGCGACTGGCACACTTGGTATTCCAGTGGGTCGTATTCGTAAGTTGAACATGGGACCTGAATACATAAGTGCTTTCTCAGTGGGTGACCAATTGCTTTGGGGGGCTGCTGAGCCACTACGTCGCATGCTTCGTATCTTAATCGAAGACTAATGATAGTTTTTAGCTAGATTCTAAAAACCCGCTTTGAGCGGGTTTTTTTATGTGCAAGTAAAAGTATTGAAATAGGCTAGCTGATATCTAGGTTTAAACCTATTGTTACGAATACGCCTATCAGTGTTGTAATTACTACAGATACTAATGATCCAATTAGCACGTATTCCGCCATGCTTCGATCATTTGATTTATTTAGTTCACCAAATCTGAAGATTGACTTAGCCGCTAGCACAAAGCCGATGGCAGCATAGCTGCCCACTAGAGTGAAAGTTAGTATCAATATTCTCTCTAAGTAACCAATTAATTCGCCGCCAGCAACTAATCCGTTAACGCTTTCTTTCTCACCACCTGAAATCGGATATTTGCTTAAAATGCAGCTGATTGCGACTGAGGTAGGTTTGAGTATCAATAAGTAAGCAAAAGTGGTCATGATAGCTTCTGGTAACTGATCATGCTGTAGTAGTTCAGTAATGGCGATGCTGTCAGTGATGTAAAAAACTGTAGTGATCAATACTATTACATGCAATATTTGGTCAATGGCGAAGCGTGAAAAGGCGTCGCCTTTCGTTGTGCTGACTTTCCATAGATCGATAGCGAAATGAGTAATGGTAACAATCAAGATGATAATAGCGATGTTCATCCAGTCGATCTTTAGGGCTAACGCAGGGATGAGTAATGCCACGCCATGTAAAATCGAATGCAAATAGAGTTTTGGTGATCTGTGTTTTTTCTCTTTCTTTTCCTCTATCCAATGCTTTGGTTGGAGGTAAAAGTCACAAAGTGTATGGATCAGTAAAAATGAAATGAATAGGGTGCTAAAATCAGACATCTTTAAGCCCTGTTACTTGGTTTATAAATAGACTATTTAGTTCACTTATAAGCGGCCACCCTGATGCTTTAAGGGATTTGCTGGCTGTCGCTGTGGCAATGTCGAGTTTATCCGCAAGCTCGCTCACAGACAAACCTTCTTGATTGCGCAACATAGGTACTAATACGGCACATTGTCGCGATGTTAACTCGGTGAGCTGTCTATCTAAGTATTTGAAGAGTAGATCAAAGCGCTCTGTGAGTTTGGGGTGCTCTGAGTGAAAAATGAAACGGTCACTTTTCAGGGCTTTTAGTCCCCGACCAGATAAAACAAAAGCTTCTCCCATTGACTCTGATACCGAGGCGCGCAAGTCCGCGTTAGAGGCAATAGCAAAGCTAATACGGCTTTCAAACACTTTACCAAGGGCTTTAATGCCGATTCGATAAAGAATCGCATATTTGAGTGCATTTCTAATGTCATGCACGATTGTCTGAAATTCATCTCCGCGCTCAATACTATGGAGGTTAGAGGCGTTCCCTTCAGTGATCCACGCTTGAATATCTTTGACCCGCTGTAGTAGTTGTTCGAATTCATCAGAAGTAAGTTTTGTTGAGCTAACTACATCACCGCTTATCACGGCAATAGGTTTAACTGTCTGTTTCATGCGATGCCCTTCTAGTTGATTAGAGTAATTTAGCCGTTTATGACTAAAAAAACAAATTTAGCCGAAAATGGCTAATTTATGTTTTTTAGCTATTTGTGGCTAATTGTAAATCCGCTGCTTTATATCCAAATGAAAAAAGTAGGCTTCTAGCTTTTGTGGCAGTGATTAGTATTTTTTATAAGCTTATGTGGTATTTCACTTCTCAATCGCTTCTGGGCTGCTACACTCATTTAAATGAGGGTTGACATTCATCAAACCGTTGACGTTTTTCTTGATGAAACTAAAGCTTGCTATGGGTGTCAAAACTTATTACTTTATCTATATCGTATCGAAATAAATTTTCAGAAGAAGATTTATGGTATTGATATATATAGTATTTAAGGGGGTCGTGTAAGTTTTTTGATTGCTGTGTTTTGTTCATGATCTTGAACAAGTATTTACACTCTAAGCATTGAAATTAAGCGATAGTACCCATAGATTATAAGTAAGAGCAGAAGAGGAGGAATAAAACTTAAGTTAATAAAAAACTGACTAAAATAGAAGGAAATTCTCTATGTATACATTGAATATTAGTGGTCACCACGTCCAATCTGGTGAAGAAGTTCAAGAAGTAGTAAAAGAAAAAATGGATCACTTGGCACGTATCAATAATCAGATAACGACTATTAAAGTGATACTAAACACAGAGAAGCATGAGATTCATGAATTAATAGTAGAAGCCAGTGTTCATATTCCTGGTCATGACCTTTTTGCAACGGTTAAAACCGATAAACAGCTTAAGCCGGCACTTGACCTTCTGGTCGGTAAGTTAGAGAAACAACTAATTAAACACAAAGCGAAGCATGCGGGCCGACAACATCATATTAATGCTAAAGATGTAGAGAGTCCTGTAGAGCAGCAGTTACAAGCAGAGTTTGATGAACTGGTGGAGCGAGAAGTTATTTAGTTAATCAACCTTTCTAGGGGTAAGCCTCGCATAGCGGGGCTTTTTTGTTTTTGTAGATTGTTTTGTTCTTGTTGTGGTGTAACTAACATAAAAAATGCCGCTGTTACTAAACAGCGGCATTGGATCATGCTAACAATATGGTCGTATGGTGGAGCTTATACGTTATTTACTGGAATAAACTCTACTGGAGCCATTGTCATAGCATCTAGTGGTGGCGCAAAGTCTGTCAGTTTGATACCAACAACAGAGGCTTTGTATTCTTCCAATGTTGGGAATCTTCCCAAAATAGCAGAAAGTACAACGATTGGTGTAGAACCAAGTAAAGATTCGCCTTTCTTCTCTTTAGAGTCAGCTACAACACGACCTTGGAACAATCGAGTAGAGGTCGCAATAACCGTATCACCAGGTTCTGCCTTCTCTTGGTTACCCATACACAAGTTACACCCAGGGCGCTCCAAGTACATGATGTTTTCGTACTTAGTACGTGCTTCACCTTTTGGTTTAGCATCATCAAATTCGAATCCAGCGTACTTCTTCAAGATATCCCAGTCACCTTCCACTTTTAACTCATCAACAATGTTGTATGTTGGTGGAGCAACAACTAAAGGTGCTTTGAATGACACGCCGCCGTTTTGTTCTTCAAGATTGCGCAGCATTTGAGCGATGATTTGCATATCGCCTTTATGAACCATGCAAGAGCCAACAAAAGCAAGATCAACAGGCTTATCTTTGTAGAAAGACACCTGGCGAATAACGTCATGAGTGTAACGCTTAGATACGTCATCGTTGTTAACGTCTGGGTCGGCAATCATTGGTTCATTGATTTCGTCAAGGTCAACAACAACGTCTGCATAGTAGTTAGCATTGTTATCAGGCACTAGAGCAGGCTGATCCCCAGAAGTGATGCCAGCAATACGCTTGTCTGCAAGAGCAATTAAGCCATGAAGCGTTTTAGCTTCATTTTCCATGCCTTTATCAATCATGATTTGAATGCGTTTTTTCGCTAGTTCAAGAGATTTAATAAGCGTTTCATCTTGAGAAATACAGATGGACGCTTTTGCTTTCATCTCAGCAGTCCAGTCAGTAAAGGTAAACGCTTGGTCAGCCATCAATGTGCCGATGTGTACTTCGATGACACGACCTTGGAATACGTTTTCACCGCCAAACTGTTTAAGCATCTGAGCTTGTGTTGCGTGTACAACATCACGGAAATCCATGTAGCTCTTCATTTCGCCTTTAAAGGTTACTTTAACCGTTTCAGGGATTGGCATTGTTGCTTCACCTGTTGCTAATGCAAGAGCAACGGTTCCAGAGTCAGCGCCAAAAGCGACACCTTTAGACATGCGAGTATGTGAGTCACCACCAATGATAATCGCAGAATCATCAACCGTAATGTCATTCAATACTTTATGAATAACGTCGGTCATTGGAGGATAAACACCTTTTGGATCACGAGCAGTGATTAATCCAAATTTGTTCATGAATGACATCAATTTTGGAATGTTAGCTTGCGCTTTTGAATCCCAAACTGACGCAGTGTGACAACCTGATTGATATGCGCCATCAACACTTGGAGAAATAACAGTGGCTGCCATAGACTCTAGTTCTTGAGCAGTCATCAAACCAGTCGTATCTTGTGAGCCGACGATGTTTACTTTAACGCGAACATCAGACCCAGCGTGAAGGGCTTTTCTAGACTTAACACCTACAGCATTTTTGTTGAAGATTTTCTCAACAGCCGTTAGGCCCTGGTCATCGTTAGAGATTTCTTGTGCTGGAGCGTAGACAGTAGGCGTTGGAATCCCTAGGGTTTCAGCAGCAAAGGTTTGTAGTTTCTTACCGAATACCACAGCATAGGAGCTGCCAGCTTTCATGAACTCTACTTGCTGAGGCGTAAAGGCAGAAGAGATGTCTACTAGCTCTTTGTCGCCATTGTAGAGTTTTTTCTCTTTTGTATTGATAGTTAAAACTGTACCCGTTTCAACTGAGTAAGCTTGCTCAAGAATGGTATCGCCATTTTCATCAAGAACCGGCTTGCCATTAGCATCTACTTTCTTAACCCAGTTTTTCAGATCAAGACCAATACCGCCAGTAACACCTACCGTCGTCATAAAGATAGGGGAAATGCCGTTTGTGCCGGCAACAACTGGAGCGTAGTTCACGAATGGAATGTATGGGCTTGCTTGTTGGCCAGCCCAAAGCGCGACGTTATTTACGCCAGACATACGTGAAGAACCAACACCCATTGTGCCTTTCTCAGCGATAAGCATTACTTTTGCACTTGGGTGCTTAACTTGTAACTCTTTAATTTCTTGCTGAGCTTCAGGGGTAATCATGCATTGGCCGTGAAGTTCACGGTCAGAACGAGAGTGAGCTTGGTTACCAGGTGAAAGCAAATCTGTCGAGATATCACCTTCTGCGGCAATATAAGTGACAACTTCGATTTTTTCACTGATGTCAGGAAGCTTGGTGAAGAATTCAGCTTTAGCGTAGCTTTCAAGGATATCTTTAGTGAGAGGGTTGCCAGCTTTATAAGCTGATTCAAGACGTTCCATATCTGCTTCGTATAGGAATACTTGAGTTTTTAGTACCTCTGCAGCAGGCGCTGCAACAGCCAAATCATCAGACAAAGCAAGGTCGATTAATACTTCAACAGAAGGGCCGCCTTTCATGTGAGACAATAGCTCAAGAGCGAACTCAGGTGTGATTTCTTTCACACTTGATTCACCTAGGATGATCTCTTTTAGGAATTCTGCTTTGACAGCAGCTGCGCTGGTTGTACCTGGTAAGGTGTTGTAGATGAAAAAAGATAGTGAGCCTTCGCGATGCTCATGCCCAGCGTCTTTGATTTGAGCGATGATTTCAGCTAGTAGATCGCCGCCATCGATTGGTTTAGGATGCAATCCTTGGCTTTTACGATTCTCTATTTCTTGTAAGTACTCTAAATATAAGCTCATTTGCACCTCTGAATAATGATTGTCGAAAATGCCATGCCTAACAATATGCTTCTAGCATATGATTTCCCTTAGGTTTCATTTTCGACTTTATTGATCATAATGTTAGAAAACGCTGACTTACCTTCTACAGAAAATAAGTCATACAAAGTTTTTATCATTTTTTGATGCACTTATTTTATAGAAAAAAAGCGCCAAAGAGTTACTGTGGACCATAACAATTTCGAATAGGTGACATTTAGCGGAATTATTCTGATTTAGATAAATCATTTGATTGCTGAATAATCCTAACCACTCTGAACCCCCAATTACTGGCTTTTAACTCGGGCTCAGCTCGGTATCTGGTAGAACTACGGCCCACTCTTGGAATGTCAAACCAAGATCCGCCTCTAAGTACACGACTATCACATTGGTTTGCTAGCCAAACTTGGTTTTGGGTTGGGGCACCCTCATAAGTATCGTGATAACAATCTTCAATCCACTCTGCGACATTGCCATGCATGTCGAATAAGCCTAGTGGATTACTTGCTTGACTGCCAACCAGAGCTGTGGAAACACCGTCCCATTGGCTACCACAACTATCACAAACGCTATAGCCAGCTTTTACCGTGTCTCCGTACCAGAATGCCGTGTTTGAATCTGCTCTGGCCGAATATTCCCATTCAATTTCAGTAGGAAGGCGATACTCTGCATTTGTTTCGCTAGAAATCCATGCCGTGTAAGCTTTAGCATCGTACCAACTGACATTGATTACTGGTCGCTGTCCTCGCCCCCAGCCGTTATCAAGAGGGAGCGGCCTACCTGTCGCTTTGGCAAACTTGTCATATTGGTTAAAGGTGACTTCATACTTACTGATATAAAAGCCGCGAGGGATATCCACTTCGTGAGCGGGTTTTTCGTTGTCATCACCAAGGTGGCCCTGATCACCCATAATAAATGTAGCAGGTGGGACTTTTTCAATTTTTGGCGCTGTGCCACCAGAAGCGAGAGGCTCTTCTAAAACTTGAGGCAAGGCCTCAAATGATATTTTTTCCGGCTCTTCTGGTGGTTGGGTTTGCTGAGGTTGCGTTGCCACAATTGATTCTTCTGCTGGCGGCCTATTTGCCCAAAAAGCAAATGCAGCGATAACGCTTAAGGCAGCTATCGATCCGATTGTCAGTTTGATTGGTGATAGGGTTCGGACATAACGTTTAACCGCGCGTTTTGTAGCAGAACTGTCACTGGTTTCTTGCTTATAAAGGTTAGCTCGAATGATCCGAATGACTTCAGCTAATGATTTAGGACGATGTCGTTCATTTTCACGACACCATTCTACTAAGCGCCCCCAGGTAGCTTCGCTCAGGTTAGGGTGAGTGTCTGGAAGGCCTGTGGAGAAATCTTTATCGAGAATTGACTCTCCCAACAATGTTGCCATTAGAAGGCGCATAAAAGCATATTTATCAGCAGCTTCTGTCCTTTTCTGGTCTTTCTTAAGGTATTCTGGTGGGAAGAGGCGAGCATCCATTTCACTCTCTTCGATGCGCTTCATCCAATTATGAGAGCCAAAGCCTGTCATTATCCCAAGGCCATTCACAACATGGATCGCGCTTAGATCGAGATGGCCGTGGAATAAGCCGTTTTTATGAACTTGATCCAATGCCTTAGCAATGTTATCAAACAAACTAATCACCACATTGAGTGGTGCACCATCAGGGTATTTTCCTAAAAAGCTGTATAAATTCTCTCCGCCGCAAACTGCAGAGGTAGAGAACACCCACAAATTAGAATAAAAGGGTGGATAATTAGGGGTTATAGCCGGATGCTTTACGCTGGCGTATTTGCGGGCATTTTGTAGAAAATCTTCTACCTTGCCTTTACCTGATTGATAAAAACGCAATACAAAAGGGCGCCCACCCTGATCTGCAACCCAAGTGGTTTTGCGACTATCCACTGGGTAGTTTAGAACATACGGATCTAGTTCTACGCCAACATGTTGGCCAATTTTTAGTTTCTGAGGGTCATAAAAATCATTCATTACGAATTGGATATCCAAATCAAGACGTTGCTGCCTAAGTGGTTAATACAAGGTATAATCACTTTTTTTAACATAAAAAGGTAGAGTAATGTTATCAGCGTATCCGGAGCTTGTTGAATTTCTTCCATGTCAGTCGCCTGAGGCATGGGTAAATTGGGCACTTGAGAATCAAACTCTGCTACTTAATGATCACGCTCATTGTGAAAAAAAAGCCGCTTCAACGGCTATGAGTTTAATGTATCGTTACGTTGATCGCGATAATCTTCTGCATAAAATGTCACGTTTGGCTCGTGAAGAGCTATTGCACTTTGAGCAAGTTCATAAAATCATGCGAAAACGCGATGTTGCCTACGATCATTTGTCGGCCTCACGCTATGCAGATGGACTGCGTAAACATATTCGCACTCACGAACCTGCGCGTTTAGTTGATACCATGATTATTGGTGCTTTTGTAGAGGCCCGTTCCTGTGAACGATTTGCTGCCTTGGCACCACATTTAGATGAAGAGTTATCGAAGTTCTATATTTCTTTGCTTAAATCCGAAGCAAGGCACTTTCAGGATTACCTTGATCTTGCAAAAGAATATTCCAATGAACCGATTGATGATCGTGTGGCTTTTTTCCGCAATTTAGAAGAAAAGCTGATTACCGAACCTGATGAAGAGTTCCGCATGCACAGTGGTCCTCCAAGCGTAATCTAATTACAAAATGCCACAATCTTTGACGACTTCTTCTGGTTACTTTTGAGTAGGGTGCTACACTCATAGTGAGGTCTTTATGTGATGAGCGATTCTGCAAGGATCTCA
Organism: Marinomonas foliarum; assembly: GCF_016906065.1. NCBI lineage: Bacteria > Pseudomonadati > Pseudomonadota > Gammaproteobacteria > Oceanospirillales > Oceanospirillaceae > Marinomonas > Marinomonas foliarum. Next base: position 3,979,927 of record NZ_CP070273.1, read on the forward strand.
AAATATTACTCTTGAAATTCTGGGGGATATAATGAGCATACATAAGAGCGAAACTCTACCAGATGTGACTTATTGGCTTGCTTTAGAAATTGCGAAGGTTGACCCTGTAGTGGACTTAGATGCTATGTATAAAGGGTCTTTAGAGCTGGATTTTTTATACCAACTGCTTACCTGTAAAGCTCAGCAATATTGGTGGCAGGAATATGGTATTCAATTGAGTCCTGTCATCGTGAATAACGCCTTTTTTCGCGCGATCGCTATGCTTCATAATCGCAATATTGAATTTACTCGTTCTCGCAATCGTGAAGAAACAGTCTGGGTTCGTGAGTTGTTGAATCGCTAGAGATTTATGCAAGATACGAAAAAAGCCAGCGTAGGCTGGCTTCTAATTCGATTTTTGGCTTGCTGCTGACATACAACTTTAGATGACAATCTCTTAATAAAGAGACTCTCTGTGTACTTCCTGTAAGCTAAATAATCCCTTTTGTTCAAAGTCTTCTACGAATGCTTTTGATTGAATGTATGTATTACCTTCAATACTTGCCAGCCAAATAAACTTGTCCCAATCACCTAGTACACAGCGCAGATACTGATCATCTTTATGGACATCAGGTCGGTGCGTGTGTCCATGAATCACCGTTTTGCAGTGATGTTTAGTTAAAGATTCAGCAACCGCTGATGGCGTGACATCCATGATAGACATGGATTTTTCCGATGCCATAGATTTACTGTCATTGCGAAGTTGAGCTGCGAGCGCGATACGCTGTTCAAGCGGCATAGCCAATATGTGTTCTTGCCATGCTTTAGAGCGTACTGTTTTTCTGAATGCTTGATATTCAGTATCTTCCAAACAATATTCGTCACCATGTGTAAGCAGCACAGTGCTATTTTCAAGAGAGAGCTCGGTTTGCTCTTGAATAAGCTCAGCGCCAACACGGTTAATCCAATCGCTACCAATCAAGAAATCTCGGTTGCCATGTAAAAAATACAAAGCTATACCTGACTGAGAAATGTCCGCCAAGGCATTTTCTATTTCGGTATTCCAATCAGCCTGAAAATCGTCTCCGATCCAGGCTTCGTAGAAGTCACCTAAAATGTAAAGCTCTGACTTTTCTTCGCGTGCAATAAGTGCTTTGCTCATTTGTACAAACGCCCGGATTAAATCCGGGCGTTTGTCACTAAGGTGCAAATCTGAAATGAAATAACGGATCATTATTTTACTAGTTCAGCACTTTCGATGATCACGTCTTCAGCAGGCACATCTTGATGGCCTGATTTCATTGTGGTTTTTACTTCTTTGATTTTGTTCACGATATCCATGCCCGCAGTCACTTTACCAAACACAGCGTAGCCCCAACCGTCTGGAGTTTTACTACGGTGGTTTAGGAAGCTGTTATCAGCAACGTTGATAAAGAACTGAGCGGATGCAGAATGTGGATCCATTGTGCGAGCCATCGCCAATGTACCGATTTCATTCTTAAGGCCGTTGTCTGCTTCGTTTTCAATGGCAGTACGAGATTCTTTTTGCGTCATGCCTGGCTCAAAACCACCGCCTTGAACCATGAAACCATTGATTACACGGTGAAAGATAACGCCGTCATAAAAACCAGATGTTACATAATCTTCAAAGTTTTTTGCTGATTTTGGGGCTTTTTCGTAATCTAACTCAACGTGAATGTCACCGTGGTTTGTATGTAAAATGATCATTTAAGATTCCTTATAAAGTTAACGCGGTAATATCAAAATGTATTTATGTTCAATCAATGTTGAGCATTTTATGTGTTTGTAAGCTAAGACGCCACCTTGGATGCGATAAACAATAGTGTAAAGTGGCTTGTTGGGTATCTATTAGTGGAATTTGATCCGCTGTTAAGTGACTTTGATCCATTGGTTGCAGATAAAAATGCTGAAAATCTAGGTTTTCAAACAACTCTGGGGAAAGGTGTGATTGCGGATACACCAGCTTAAGTTCATTGCCTTCGGAGACAATCAAGGGCTTTGCGGTTTTTGGACTCACGCAAATCCAGTCAATTCCTTGTGGTAATTCCATTGTTCCATTGGTTTCAATTGCAATGGTGTAGTCATGACGTTTCATTTCAGCAATGAGTTCGTTGTCCAGTTGAAGCGCAGGTTCACCACCGGTAAAAACAACGTATTTATGTCCTTGGCTTTCTGGCCAAAGAGCGTCGATATGAGATCGTAATTGTTGGGCGGTTTTGAACTTTCCGCCATTTTGGCCGTCTGTGCCGATAAAGTCAGTATCACAGAATTGACATTCGGACTTGGCTCGCGTTTTTTCAAGACCAGACCATAGGTTGCAGCCGGTAAAACGACAAAATAGAGCAGGGCGTCCAGCGTGGGCACCTTCGCCTTGTAATGAATAAAAGGCTTCTTTAATAGAATACATTTGGTTATACCTATTACATCTCGAAAAACAGTCGAGGTAAGGGTGATAACTTTAGTTGATAATTTAATGGCTACATCGGTCATTTGTGGAACAAAAGCCAACAAGCCTTAAAACAAGCACACTAAAATCAGGGGTAATTCTTTGTCTAACTTCTTGCTTAAGCTTCGTAATCCAGTGGGTCTTTTTTACCTTGCTCTGCAAAGGCTTCTAAGCGTTCACAACAGGCTCCACACTTACCACACGATTTTTCGCGACCGTTGTAACAAGTCCAAGTGTTGGCATAATCAAGCTTCATATCCAAACCGACTTTTAAAATCTCACCTTTTGAGGCATGTAAAAACGGTGTGACAATTTCAACCGATTGATAGTTGGCAATCTTAGACACAGCATTCATGGCTTCAACAAATTCTGGACGGCAATCTGGATAGATATGATGATCTCCAGAGTGCGCACCGTAATAGACTTTTCCAGCTTCTAATGAAACGGCGTACGCAATGGCCATGGAAAGTAAAACCATGTTGCGATTCGGTACTACAGTAGACTTCATATTGTCATCTTCGTAGTGGCCTTCGGGGATGTCAGCATCACTAGTAAGAGAAGAGTTCGCCATCAAGCTATTAATTGCTGTGATATCGACGACTTTGTGGGGGATATTTAAGGCTTGGCAAACCTTGGTAGCAACATCTAATTCTTTGCTGTGCTTTTGTCCGTAGTTAAAGGATAAAGCATAAACATCCAGTCCGTTTTCAATTGCTGTATTCAGAACGGTAAATGAATCCATTCCCCCTGAATACACAACGACGGCTTTTTCAGACATCATTTGGTTCCTCTAAATTAGCCTTAATAAAAGTGGTAACAGTGGCTCTATTAAGGCGAGGGTTGAAAAACGCGGAGTATAGCAGATAGCCAAACGTTCCAACTAGAAATCCAAGGTAAAACAAAGCTTGTAACGGTGAAAAATTTAAGATATTTTAATTTGCGTAACTGGTTACCTATTTTATGGTAGCTTTTGCTTATTCATAATTATGATTTGGAAGATCGATGGAGCAGTTTGGAGTATTGACGCTTGGAAGTCGGCTAAAGCGGTTAAGTGATCATTTGTTTATTCAAGTACAAGAAATTTATTCTCAATGTGAGATCCCTATTTCGGCAACATACTTTCCGATCCTTAGGTTGTTGCAGAAAACCGGAAGCTTATCTGTGATGGAAATTGCAGATAGGTTGCATCTAAGTCACCCAGCGGTGAGCAAGCAAACCACTAAGATGATCAAAGAAAGCCTCTTAGAAAAAACAGTTGATGATCAAGATCAGCGAAGGTCTTCCTTGCAGCTTTCTGAACTTGGCTTAAGCGCTATGCAGCGGGTAGAGCCGGTTCTACAAGAAATGAAAATTATCCTTGAAAAAATGACGACTTATTCGAGTGAAAACTTTATGGATGCTTTGTCAATTTTGGAATCAGAGGTGTTAAGTGGGAGTTTGGCGGATAAAGTGCTGGACCGTTTAGGGCCTATTGATATTGTCTTACTAGAGACTCAACACGAAAAAGCCTTTTATGATCTTAATATGGCGTGGCTAGAACGTTATTTTCCAAATCAAATTGACGATAAAGATCGAAAGATATTGAGTAACCCGCAGCAAGAAATTATTCAGAAAGGTGGCGTGGTTTGGGTGGCGGTTCGTAAAACGAAAACACTTGATTCTGTTGTTGGAACGATTGCTTTTGCCCCTTTGGAAAACGATTCTTTGAATCACAACAAAGGCGAAGTGTTTAAACTATCAGTTGCTGAGCACGCTCAAGGAGGTGGGGTGGCTCAAGCTCTGCTTTCTACAGCCATTGCATTTTCTCATCAACAAGGCTTTTCGTTGTTGTCGCTAGAAACAGCGTCATGCCTGAAATTGGCTAGGCGCCTTTATGATAAAAATGGTTTTGTTGAGAAAGAATTTCCCACTCCTTCTTTGTACGCAAGAGCAGATGTTTACATGGAAAAGTCATTAATATTGAAAACGGATCGAGATCCTTCATGAATACAATGCAACATATGCGTCGAGGAGCTGTAGCCTCCATACCTATGATTATTGGTGGCATTCCTTTTGGTTTGCTGTTTGGTTCATTAGCATCGAGTTATGGGTTGAGTCCCTGGTTTGCTGTTGCTATGTCGGCTTTTGTTTTCGCGGGCTCAGCGCAGTTTGTTGCGCTGGGTTTGATCGCCTTACATGCGCCTATATGGGTAATTGTTTCGACCACCTTTATTGTTAATCTTCGTCATCTTTTATACGCCGCGGATTTGGTGAAGTTTGTGAAGCATTTGCCAATGCCCATGCGTGTGATTATGGGGTTTGGTTTAACAGATGAAACCTATGCGGCGGTCCGTCCTATGTATGAAGTGGGCTCGGCGGATGAAAATAATGGACACAAAGTCTACCTCGGTTCGTTTCTCTCGTTTTATATCATGTGGAATGTGACAACCGTTTTAGGCGTTCTGTCCGGTGAACTAATACCAGGTATGAGTGACTGGGGGTTAGAGTTCGCAATGGTGGCGACCTTTATTGGCATCATTACGCCATATTTAAAACACAAGGCATTTTGGTTGTGTTTGTTAAGTGCAGGAGTGTCTTCGATTGTTCTATCTGGATTGCCTAATAACTTGGGACTTCTTGTATCTGCGGTAATTGGCGTGGCAATGGGATTTGTGAGTGATTCTTCTAATAAAACGATTTCAAAATCAGAAACCAGTATGCAAGAGGTGAGCAAATGAATTTGTGGCAAAGCGTTTTAATTATCATAGGTATGTTTGCTGTCACCTTTGGTGTGCGGTTTGCGCTGTTTGCTAGAGCAGATAAAGTCGTCATGCCCGCTTTTATTGAAAAAGCACTTAAATTTGTACCCGTTGCCGTTCTTACAGCCATTATTACTCCGATGACCCTAATGCCAAATCAACATATGGATTTGTCTCTGTCCAACCCTTGGTTGCTTGGTGCGTTTGCGGCCTTCGTTGTGGGTATTTGGCGTCAGCATCAATTACTAACGATTCTCGTAGGTGTTTTGGTTTTCTTTGTAGCGAAATATGGGTTTTCTTTATAAAAAAGAGAAAAGATTTTCTGCCCAATATCCCATGGAAACCTAAATACTATATACTTGCTGGTCAAAGTAACAATATTGTTAGATCAACACTTATCGGGACTTACATCAAACATGTCAGAAACGTCTAAACCAGGTAATTTCATTACCCAAATCATTGATAAAGATAACGAATCAGGCAAGCATGGCGGTAAGGTACTTACACGCTTCCCACCTGAGCCAAATGGCTACTTACACATTGGTCATGCTAAATCTATTTGCCTTAATTTTGGCTTAGCACAGCGTTACAACGGTCAATGTAATCTACGTTTCGATGACACTAACCCAGAGAAGGAAAGTGTTGAATACATTGAATCGATCAAGAAAGATGTTGAGTGGCTAGGGTTTGAGTGGAAAGATGAACCTAAGTTCGCTTCTGACTATTTTGATCAGTTGTTCGATTTTGCGGTACAGCTTATTCAAGCCGGTAAAGCGTATGTCTGTGAATTAAATGCTGAGCAAATGCGCGAATACCGTGGCACGTTAAAAGAGCCTGGTAAGAATAGTCCTTTCCGCGATCGAACCGTTGAAGAAAATATGGCCATTTTTATGGACATGAAAAACGGCAAGTACAAAGATGGTGAAGTTGTTTTACGTGCCAAAATTGATATGGCGAGCCCAAACATCAATATGCGTGATCCTATAATCTATCGCGTTCGTCACGTACATCACCACCAAACAGGTGACAAATGGTGTGTCTATCCAATGTATGACTTCACTCATTGCTTGTCTGATGCGTTGGAAAACATTACTCACTCTGTATGTACATTAGAATTCCAAGATCACCGTCCATTGTACGATTGGGTGTTGGATACACTAAAGACTGCTCATCCGCAGCAAATTGAGTTTGCTCGTTTGAACTTGAATTACACGGTGACCAGTAAACGTAAGCTAAAACAGCTAGTGGATGAAAAGCATGTCCATGGTTGGGATGATCCTCGTATGCCAACCATTTCCGGCTTGCGTCGTCGTGGTTATACCTCATTGTCTATCCGTAACTTTTGTGAGCGTATTGGTGTGACTAAGTCTGACAGTGTTGTGGATGTCGGTATGCTAGAGCACGCAATTCGTGAAGATTTGGATGCAAGTGCAAATCGCGCCATGGTTGTGCTAAATCCTATTAAGGTGACATTGACCAATTACCCAGTAGACAAAGAAGAGATATTCACTGTTGGTAACCATCCGAAGAATGAAGAGGCGGGTACGCGTGAAGTTCCGTTTAGCAAAGAGCTATACATTGACGCTGCGGATTTTGCTGAAGTGCCTCCTCGTAAGTGGAAGCGTTTGACGCTTGATGGTGCGGTTCGTTTACGTGGTGGTTACGTGATTACTTGCGATGAAGCGATTAAAAACGATGCCGGAGAAGTTGTCGAGCTACTTTGTCGTTATGATGAAAATACCCTTGGTGTTAACCCAGAAGGTTATAAGCCAAAAGGCGTTATACATTGGGTAAGTGCGAAACACGCGGTAGACGCAACAGTGAATCTTTATGATCGTTTGTTCGTAAATGAAGCGCCTGATGCAAACTATGAAGATAAAACTTTCTTGGACTTTATTAATCCAGAGTCTTTGACTGTATTAACCAATGCCAAAGTTGAGCCTTCCTTGGTGACATCTGACAAAGGTCAGGGCTTCCAGTTTGAGCGTGAAGGCTACTTCTGCCGCGACTTGAAAGAAGACGGAATGGTATTTAACCGTACTGTGACACTACGTGATTCTTGGGCGAAAATCGAAGCGAAAGGAAATTAAGCGCATGTTGAAGGTTTACAACACCCTAAGTGGGAAGAAAGAAATTTTCAAACCAATCGAAGAAGGCAAGGTAGGCATGTATGTCTGTGGTAACACGGTATACGACTTCTGTCACATTGGTCATGCGCGCGCGATGATTTCCTTTGATATTATTTCGCGTTTTATTCGTCACCTAGGTTACGAGCTTAACTACGTTCGTAACATTACCGATGTTGACGACAAGATCATTAAGCGCGCTGAGGAAAATAATGAATCAACTCAGTCTTTGACTGAGCGCATGATCGCAGCACAACGCGAAGACGAGTTACGTCTTGGTAATAAAATGCCGGACCGTGAACCAAAAGCCACTGAGTTCATGCAAGAAATTATCGATATGGTGCAAATCCTTATTGATAAAGGGTTTGCTTATCAGGGCACTTCCGGTGATGTTTATTACCGAGCAACTAAATTCAAAGATTATGGTAAATTAAACAACCGTAAGCTTGAAGATATGTTGGCTGGTGCGCGTATCGATGTTGAAGTGGCCAAAGAGCACCCTGCAGACTTTGTTTTGTGGAAGCAGGCAAAATCGGGTGAGGTTTCTTGGGCTTCTCCATGGGGTGATGGCCGACCTGGTTGGCACATTGAATGTTCTGCTATGTCGACGAATTGTCTTGGTAGTCATTTTGATATTCATGGTGGCGGTCCTGACCTTAAATTTCCACACCATGAAAACGAAATAGCTCAATCTGAAGCAGCAACCGGCAAGGATTATGTTAACTATTGGATGCACTGTGGTGCAGTTCGAGTTAACAATGAAAAGATGTCCAAATCCTTGGGTAATTTTTTTACGGTACGTGATGTATTGGCCAAGTTTAATCCTGAAGTGGTTCGCTACTTGATGGTTTCAAGCCAATATCGCAGTGCGATTGATTACTCCGATCAAAGCTTGTCAGAGGCTAAGGTTGCTCTAGAGCGCTTGTATACCGCTTTGCGTCAGCAGCCAGTTGCTGAGTCGTATGAGCCAACGGACTTCACTGAGCGCTTCGAAGAGGCGATGAAAGACGATTTCAACACAGCTGTTGCTGTTTCTGTTTTGTTTGAACTTGTGCGCGAGCTAAATAAAGCCAAAACAGAAGATGTGAATAAAGCTTCTGCGTTAGCTGCTGAATTACGATTCTTAGCCGAGTTGTTAGGTTTGCTTTATCAAGACCCTGAGTACTTTTTACAAAACAGTACTGTTTCTGAGGGGCTGGATGAATCTGCAATACAGGCCTTGATCGACGAAAGAACGCAGGCCCGTAAAGACAAAAACTTTGCACGTAGTGATGAGATTCGAGACGAATTAGCTAGCCAAGGCATTGAACTGCTTGATAGCCGTGAAGGAACAACCTGGACAAGAAGTTAATATACTCTGCGATGCAAACGAAAAAGGCGATGTTATAAAACATCGCCTTTTTTATTGTGTGACTAGTGAGCAGCTTTTGTTTAGTCTTTTACGACTTTAACCGCTAGTACGTCACATGGTGCGCCGTGAAGCACGCCATTTGCTGTAGATCCTAGTAGTAGGGCAAGACCATGGCGACCATGACTACCGACAACAATTAAATCGACTTTCTTTTCTTCTGCAATGCGGTGTATTTCACTTTCTATACCGCCTTGAGAAATGCAGCTCTCTTGAACGGGAACGTCCAACTGGGCTTCAAGAATGGCGATACGCTCTTTGGCTGTCTCTTGCAGTTGCGCCTGAATATCTGTGATATCTATTGGAACGTCACCACCATAGGCGTAATTGAGTGATTCAATGACGTGAAGTATGGTAAGTTCTGCGCCAGTAGCCTTACATAGTGCAACAGCCTTATTTGCTACCTTGATACTTTCATCGGTTAGATCAACAGCGAGTAGAATTCTGTTATACATCATAGAACACCTCCAAATTTAGATCGATTTACTAATTTTAGTTTAAAACTTAGAGAGACACTTAAAATTATGACTGCTCTTATCGTTATTTTTATTACATTGTCATTAATGGGTTCGGCACTGTGGATTATGCCTCCAAAAAAAGAGCGCCAGCGAATGAGTCTACGTATGCAGGCCCGAAAGCTTGGAATTACCGTCCAGCTTACATCAATTGACCTTCCTGACAAGTGGGACAAATCAAAAAATAGGCAAAAAACAGTAGCTTATTCACATTATCGCCTTAAGCCACTAGTTAGTTTGTCAGAAACTATTTGGATATTGCCTTTTGAGGTTTGGAAGTATCGCTCAATTACTGAGGGGTGGTGGACAAGTGAGGCTATTGATTTAGATCTAAAAACATTGGGGATTTTAGAGAAATATACTTCCATATTATCGGCCGTTAAAATAACTGCAGATGGTGTTTTTTGTTATTGGGATGAGAGGGGAGATGAGGCAGTCTTAAATGAGTTGTCTCAACTGATTACAGCATTGGAAGCTATAAGTAGTGTCGCTCATCAAAAATGACACTACTTTAAGTATTTATCACGTTGAACTGTCTTTCGGTGCTTCTAAGCCATGTAACAACTCAGACAATACCTCTTCTGGGTTGTCACTTGCTTGCATGGCAGCGATTTGAGGGGATAGTATTTCTTTCATTCTATCGGTAATGAAATTTTTAAGCGTGTTTTTTTCTGGACGCTCAGTCTCATCAGATTTGATATGAGATAAAATGACACCATAAAGAGTTTGGGCTACACGCATATCACCACTGTCAAAATTTTTGTTTGCTTGTACCATTTGACGATTAACTTGCACCCATAGATTAAGCCAGCGAAGGTACTCGTAACAGCCTTGGTAATGAGAATTGCTGATGCGGCCTTTACGACGTAAATACAGTAGCATTTTTGCTAGTTTTGTTAATCTTTCTTTATAGTTTGATTTTTCTTGGAAACTAAAAAGCTCTGGCTCTGGGTTAAATGTTAGAGGTTCGTTTTCACGGCCTTCTTCCGCAGTGGCTATGCGAATTTCAATTTTTTCGGGGTCATCTGTGTATTGCAGAAGTTCTCTAAGTGTGTCTAGATAGAAATCATATAGCACATCAGTGGCAATGGTATCCGTATTGATATCTTTTAAGCCACGGATATGTTGTTCTACACGATCAGCTCTGTTTGATAGTTGTAGTTGTTTCACGCGTCGCTGTGTTATCTCTTTTTCTTTTTGATGGGCACGCGAACCTATGACCACAGACAAAAGTACAATAATGATCAAAAATGCAATTGTTAATATTTGAAGGGTAGCCATGATTGTCCTTAAGCAATGAATTCAGTATGTTAAATAAGAAATACTAAGTTCAACAAGATTTAATGTGTGAAACAATACAGGGATCGCTTGTCATATAAAAGATGTTTACTTAATATCAGCGCCCCTAGAGATTAAACTTCGTGCAACGTGGATTTGCAGACCTACTTTATAAAAGGCTTACACAGTTCAATGGGAAAATCACTGGTTATCGTGGAATCGCCTGCTAAGGCGAAAACCATCAATAAATACTTGGGTAATGACTTTGTTGTCAAATCTAGTGTAGGGCACATTCGAGACTTACCTACAGGTACAACAGCTACCTCTACACCTCAAGAGCGTGCAAAGCAGGCCGCTTTGACGAGAAAAATGAGCCCAGAAGAAAAGCTCGCCTATAAAAGTAAAAAGTCTCGTACGCAATTGATTTCAAGAATGGGAGTTGACCCAGAAAGTAATTGGAAAGCTCACTACGAAATTTTGCCAGGCAAAGAAAAAGTTGTCGATGAATTAAAACGCTTAGCAAAAAATGCTGACACCATCTATCTCGCGACCGATTTGGATAGAGAGGGTGAGGCAATTGCATGGCACTTGCGTGAAGCAATTGGCGGTGATGATAGCCGTTATAAGCGAGTGGTCTTTAATGAGATTACTAAAAAGGCGATTAAGGCGGCGTTTGAAACGCCATCTGAACTAGATATGAATCGCGTGAATGCTCAACAGGCTCGTCGTTTCTTAGACCGAGTGGTTGGCTTTATGGTTTCGCCGTTACTTTGGTCTAAAGTAGCAAGAGGCTTGTCTGCAGGCCGGGTTCAATCCGTTGCAGTGCGTTTAATCGTTGAGCGTGAAAAAGAGATTCGTGCATTTGTTCCTGATGAATTTTGGGAATTGGATGCCATGCTGGCTACGCCTTCAAAAGACGTTATTAAGTTTGAAGCGGCAAAATATCAAAATAAAGAATATCGTCCTGTTAACAAGACTCAATCGGATGAGCATGTTGCTCGTTTAAATGATGCCAAATACCTCGTTAGCAGTCGAGAAGATAAACCAACCAGCAGTAAGCCGTCTGCACCGTTTATCACCTCTACGTTACAGCAGGCAGCAAGTACACGCTTGGGCTATGGTGTTAAGAAGACAATGATGCTTGCTCAGCGTCTGTATGAAGGTGGTTATATCACTTACATGCGTACAGACTCGACTAATTTAAGTGTCGATGCTGTAGAGGCTCTTAGAGGCTATATTTCTTCTACTTTTGGTGATGCTTATTTGCCAGCTGATCCTATTCGTTATAGCAGTAAAGAGGGTGCTCAAGAGGCTCATGAGGCAATTCGTCCTTCTGATGTCACTGTACGGGTTGATGACCTGCTTGGCATGGAAAAAGACGCGCATCGCTTGTACGACTTGATCCGTAGTCAGTTTATGGCTTGTCAAATGACACCAGCGGAATACACCTCTACTACGATCACAGTAACGACAGGTGAGTATGAGTTCAAAGCAAAAGGCCGCATTCTGCGTTTTGATGGTTACACTCGTGCTATGCAGACGGTTGCTAAAAAGGGTGAAGATAATATTTTGCCGGACGTAGGTCAGGGTGAATATCTTACGCTTAAAGAATTATTACCTGAACAACATTTTACTAAGCCTGTGGCGCGCTTTAGCGAAGCGAGCTTGGTTAAAGAGCTTGAAAAACGTGGTATTGGTCGACCTTCTACATATGCATCTATTATTTCTACGATTCAAGATCGTGGTTATGTGCGAGTTGAGAATCGTCGCTTCTATGCAGAAAAAATGGGCGACATCGTTACAGAACGCCTAGTTGATAGTTTTAATTCCTTGATGAACTTCAGCTTTACAGCGCAAATGGAAGAACAACTAGACAATATCGCAGAAGGTAATAAAGATTGGATAAAGACGCTTAATGCGTTTTATAAAGACTTTAGCTCTGTTCTTGCCAAAGCAGAATCGCCTGATGGCGGCATGATGCTAAATGAGCCAACTCCAACAGACATTGAATGCCCAACCTGTTCTCGTCCGATGCAAATTCGTACGGCGAGTACCGGCGTATTTATGTCTTGTTCTGGCTATGCGCTTCCACCCAAAGAGCGCTGTAAAGCAACGATTAACCTTGTTCGTGGTGACGAAGCTGTTGCTATTGATGATGAGGAAGGTGAATCTAAGGCATTGATAAATAAGCATCGCTGTAAGATTTGTGGATCGGCGATGGACAGCTACTTAATGGATGAAGGTCGTAAGTTACATGTTTGTGGTAACAACCCAGCTTGTTCTGGTTATGAAGTAGAAACCGGAACCTTTAAAATAAAAGGTTACGATGGTCCAACACTTGAATGTGACAAATGTAGCTCCGAAATGCAGCTTAAAACGGGTCGCTTTGGTAAATACTTTGGCTGTACAAACGAGGAGTGTAAAAACACTCGTAAGCTATTGAAAAGCGGTGAAGCTGCGCCACCGAAGATGGATCCTGTGCCAATGCCTGATCTTGCCTGTCAAAAAGTGGAAGACCACTATGTGCTCCGCGATGGTGCAACGGGTTTATTTCTTGCTGCTAGTCAGTTCCCTCGTAAGCGAGAAACAAGAGCGCCTTTGGTAAAAGAACTGCTTCCTTATATGGATCAAATTGACCCTAAATACCATTTCTTTGCTAAAGCGCCAGTAAAGGACTCAGAAGGTCGCCCATCCATTATTCGCTATAGCCGCAAGACAAAAGAGCAATATGTCATGACGGAAAACGAAGAGGGCAAACCAACTGGTTGGAAGGCTTTTTTTGTCGGCTCTAAATGGGTGATCGAGGAAGGTAAGAAAAAATGAGTGTCGCCAGTTTAGCGAGCCTTACTAACCAAAAATTAGATACAGCAAGACGCTTTATTCAACAAAGCCAGGAAAGCCAAGAAGCTTGGTTAAGTGTTGGACTTGAAAGCTCAGCAGTTTTCCAGTTAAGAAGCGCATTCAATGGCTTGTTGAAAGAAGTATCTTTAGCGTATTCGTTATCTGGCTCGCTGGATGTGGCAAAATTATTAGAGGAGTCTGATTCTAAGCAAATTGTTGTGCCAGTGTTATCTGAACTGGCTGATTTGTTAACGCGAAAAGATTCTTGGTATTTTCAGCTTGATCAAGCTTATTTGGCTCAATTTGAATGTAAAAGTTCGGCGTCGCCGCTGGTCCAGAGTGACAATTTGATCGGCCGAGGAAGCGATGCTGGTGCATCAGTGAGTTACTATCTGGCTAAGCTAGTTGAATTAGTGTTACGTTTTAGAGAAGAGTCATCAGAGTATTGAATATGAAAGAATCCTACCTAGAAATTGTTGAGCTTGATAACGGCGATATTGTGCTACGTCCAGCCTCTGAAGATGGTGAGGAAACCGTTCCGCTAGCAACATTAAAAATTTCCGATGACACACGCTCTTACCTCAAAGATCGGTACTTTGAATTGGCAAAGCATATGTTTCATGCTGGAATTGATTTTGTTTATTCTGATGAATCGAGCTTTGATGAAGATGCAGGTTACCTAGACGATGAAGAATTTCGCCCTAAAATTCTACATTAAGTCAGCATGAATGGTGTGAAGACCTCGCGCCAAATAAAAAAGCGAAGCCTTAAGCTTCGCTTTTTTATTGATTAGCAAGAGATTGACTCAGATTTTGTGCTTAAAGACCTTGACGGATGACACCGACAGATAATCCTTCAATGGCAAAATCTTCGCTTTCAAGATCAACGATAATATCGCTAAATTCTTCGTTCTCTGGGATGAGTCGGACGATACTGCCTTTTTGTTCGAAACGCTTTACCGTTACTTCGTCACCAATACGAGCGACGACGATTTGGCCATTACGAACAGCAGTAGTTTTATGTACGGCTAATAAATCGCCTTCCATAATGCCGATGTCTTTCATACTGGTTCCTGAGACAGAAAGGAAGTAGTCTGCTTGGGGGGAAAACATAGCCGCAGGTATATTCACGTGAGAAGCAATATTCTCCTGTGCCAAAATGGGGTAACCTGCAGCGACTTTGCCTATAACGGGTAGGCCAAGGTCATCGGCAGAGTCATTACTTGGCTCGGTGTCGATTAGGCGTATTCCGCGTGATGCGCCAGACAGCATCTCTATTGCGCCTTTTTTGCTCAAGGCTTTGAGATGCTCTTCCGCTGCATTGGGTGATTTAAACCCAAGTCGGCGCGCTATTTCTGCTCTGGTAGGTGGAAACCCCGTTTCGATAATAAACTCGCGAATGGTTTCTAGTACGTCAGATTGTCTTTTGGTTAATTTAATCATAGGGTATCTGGTTGTTTATACAGTTACTGTTATTATATACAGCATTCCTAACTATACTCAATGATATAA